>NZ_LOJP01000009.1 GCF_001553785.1 Actinoplanes sp. TFC3 | reverse complement strand
GTCGGGGGAGGAGCGCTGTGGACGTACCGGATGAGGGTGGGGGTTGATGGGGTTGATCGATGGTGTGGCCTCGGCGCTGATCTCCACCAGGACCGGCCCCGGACGGCCGTTGATCGCCAGGTGGGCGGCGCGGCGCAGGGCCCACGTCAAATCCTCGCCGGTGGCCACCGTCAGGTGCTGCTTGACCACCGACTGGGCCAGCGAACGGTGGTCGGTCTCCTGGAAACCGCCGCGACCGACCTCGCCCGCGGCGATGCGAGTGGTCACCACGACGACCGGCGCGCCGAGCGACATGCCTTCCAGCAGACCGGTGAGGGCGTTGGTGAAGGCCGGTCCGGTGGTCAGCGCGAGCACGACCGGGCGGCGGGTCAGCATCGCGGCTGCCACGGCCGCGCAGGCCCCGGCCCGCTGATCACGGACCGGCACCACCGTCAGTCCCTCAACGGTGGCGGCGGCGTCGAGCAGACCCGGCTCGTCGGCCGGCAACCCGATAACCAGCTCACAGCCCGCGTCACGTAACGTCTGCGCGGCTACCGGCCAGCAGCTTCCGGCGGCGACGTCGGGCGACGCGGGCACCATCGTGGGGGCGCTCATGCGGGTGCTCCTTCAAGAATGATGTCCGGCTGCACGGCGGACAAAAGCAGGGCGGCGGCAGACAGGGCAGGCTTGCCGTCCGCTTCTCCGGGGGCGACGGCGATGTCACACACCAGTGCTGCGGGGGCGCCGGCCGCGACCGCGCCCTGTGCTGCCCGCATCGACTGCTGCAGATCGCGCCCGGGAGTGCAGAGGAAGAAGACCTCAAGCTCGTCGTCGAGGCCCTGGATCAGCCGGGAGCTTTCCATCTGGATCGAGTGCGACGGTCGCAGGCGCCGGGTCGGATCCTCGTGGCGTTCGGCGAAATACGTTGCCGTGTAGGCGCTGTAGGATGCGGCCGCGACGAAGGCCGGTACCTGGTTGCGGTGCGGCCCGCAGAGTTCTTCGAGCGCGTGGCGGATCGCGTGGCGAAGCACGTCCGGCGCGGCGACCGGGCTCAGGGTGCGCACCGCAGGGCCGAAGTAGGCGTTCTCCAGTCGCGACGGTGCCGAGCCCGGGGAGTGCGCGACCAGCACCGCAAGCGAGGCGGGCTGGTTCATGCCGGGTCACCCGCCGCCGCGCCGGCCGCCGCGAGCAGGTCGGGCTGGGTCCTGGCGGCGCCGAACTCCGCTGACACCAGCAACGGGCGGGCGGTGAGCCGGCCGCGCTCGTGCACACTGCTGGCCTGCATGCCGTACCCGCCGAACGGGCGGTTGCCGTCCTCGGCATCGAACGTGGTGCAGTCGCGGTTCACGACGCTCGTGCCGACCATGGCCGAGGTCAGCCCCGGTTCGCCGTATACCGACATGTACATGCCCCGCGCCAGCTCGGCCGGGGTGGCCGCCCAGCGCTCGATGTCGGCTGCGTCGTCGTAGGCACAGACCAGGAACACCGGCGAGAAGAACTCCGGCGGGCGCAGGTCCGGGTGCAGATCGGTGACCAGGATGGTCGGGTTCACCGTCCGGGCCGCCACGTCAACGGTGCCGCCGAAGCGGATCTGGCCGCGGTGACCGGCCAGGAACGCCGCGGCATCCTCGACCGCGTCGTCGTAGACCAGCGGAGTGATCCGGGCCTCGGGGTCGCGCCGGTCGGCGATCGGCAGTTCCGCGAGCCGCTCTTCCAGCTGCGTCACCACGTCGTCGAGCCGGTCACGGTGCACGAACACCGCATCGGGGCACAGGCAGTCCTGGCCGGAGTTGTAGAGCCTGCTGCGCAGCAGGTCGTCGACGGCGGTGGCGGTGCCGGCCGCGGGACCCACGACGAACGGGTTGGGGCCGGAACCGAACAGCAGCAGCTTGGTGCGGTGCGAGACCCGGGTCGCGATCTGCAGGCCGTTCTCGTACCGGCCGGTGAACACGACGCCGTCGGCCTCGGCGCACGAGCGCACGAAGTCCCGTTGCGACTCGCGGGTCAGCGCCAGTTGCCCGGCTCCGCGCGCGCGCACCACCGGCGCCAAGATCTCGTGCACCGTCTCGATGACGCCCTTCACCCGGCTCGACGGACGGATCTCGATCCGCCGGCAGTACAGGGCCGGGATCAAACACATCAGCGTGTACGAATACAGCACGTTGTTGGACGGCAGGAACACCCCGAGCAAGTCCTGCGGGGCCGGTCGGTTACGGGCCAGTTCCCAGCGTGCGCCGGCCAGGGCGCGGATCGAGCGGTGCAGCTCATCCGAGGCGCTGTCATGCGTGGCGATCGTGGTCAGCGCCTCGATGAGTTCGTCCTGGCGGCGCAGCATCGCGTCGATCAGATCCTGGCAGTACTTCGACCCGTCGTGATCGTCGCCGGCGCCGCGATGGGCAAACAACCGGGAATTGGGCGCACGGGTATGACTGACATTCATGGTGTTTCCCCCGTTGCATTCTGACGAACTCGGCTCAGTCGGCCGGTGTCGGGATCGGACGATAGCAGCACCCTGCCACGTCCGGCTGCCCCCTTTTCTCAGTCAATTCCAAAGGCCTGTAACGGGGTTGCGACATTGCCAAGGATCATTACACTTGCGATGCGCCGGGGGACCGGTTCCGCGAAATTCGACGGCGGCCACCATTGCGGCGCGCCGATGCTGGTCCGCCGGGTGGGCCCCGATCGAGGGGCACCCGCGCGGCGGACGAGTAGGTATAGTGCTCTTCGGCAGCTATCAATGCCAGGTCATGACATGGGCATGACCAATGCAACGGGGGAAAGGATCGTCAATGGCGTTCTGGCCTGCGCAGAGAGCGCTCTCAGGGCGGTTGGCCGCGGGGGCTCCCGCATGAGCGCAGAGCCGGCGCAGCGCACGTCCATCTGGCGGTCACCCGGGCTGGCCCGCCTGATCACCAGCATCACCATCAGCCAGCTCGGCACCGCGGTGACCGGGGTGGCCCTGCCCATCTTCCTGCTGGACCGCTTCGGCCTCGGCCTGGACTTCGGCCTCACGCTGGGCATCCGGCTGATCCCGAACATCATGCTCGGCACCGTGGTGTCGGAGGTCGTGCGTCGCTGGGACCCGCGCAAGGTGTCCGTGCTGGCGTCGGTGTTCAGCGCGCTGATCGCCGTCGCGTTCCCCTTCACCGACGCGTTGTGGCAGGTCCAGGCCCTATCCTTCCTGATCGGGCTGACCACGATGTTCCTGGCCCCGGCGCGGCTGGCGCTGCGCACCCGGGTCACCCCGCAGGGCCGGGAATTGGAGGCCAACGGGCTGATCGTCACCGCCCAGCGGGTCGCGTCGCTGCTGGGTCCCGTGGTCGTTGGACCGGTGCTGGCCTTCAGCACCATCTCCGTGCTGTTCTTCGCCGAGGCCGCCACCGCGTTGATCGCGGCCCTGTTGCTGGCCGGGCCCTTCCCCGGGCCCAGGGAGGACCCCGCGCATCAGGCGGATGCGCCGCCACCGCGAATGCCCAAATCACCACTGGGAATTCTGCGCCGGTTGTTCCTGGACAATCCGCGGGATCTCTTCGCCATCATTCGCGGCGACGGAATGGTGTTCGGTCTGACCCTCACCGCTTTTACCTACGTGTTCGTGGTCGGCATGAATTCGGTGTTCGTTCCGGCTTTCGCGCGCATCCGTTTTCCCGAGATCGACGGAATGCTCGGATATCTTATTGCGGCAATGGGTCTGGGCGGAGCGGCCGGCGGTATTCTGGCGGGCCGGCTCACCCGTTTCAGTCCCGGCCTGATGTACATTCTCGGCAACGTGCTGGAAGCGGTCTGCTGGCTGCTGCTGTTGTTCGCTCATCAGCCGGTGCTGGCGATCGCGCTCCTGGTGGCCGGCGGCATTCTGGAATCGGTGGCCACGGCGGTCTACATGGCTGAGGTGCAGGCCCGGTTCACCGAACGCGAGCTCACCCACTATTACTCGATGCTGCTACCCAGCAACGACGTCTTCGTCCTGCTGGGCGCCACGGTGGCGGGCCTGCTGGTGGCACCGGACCGCCTGGGCGTCTCCATCGCGGTGATCGCCGGCGTGATGGCAATCCCGATCCTGCTGCTCACCCGCAGCTTCTTCACCCCCCGGCCGCAACCCGCGGGCAAACCGGCACCCCAGCCGGTCAGCGCCGCCGAAGCCGCCGGCTGACCCTGCGTCCCTGCTGATCTGTACGAAGGAGGATCGGCAGTGCAGCGATCTGTTCTGGTCACCGGCGCCAACCGCGGCATCGGGCTCGCCGTCGCGCGGGCGTTCGCCGCGGCTGGTGACCGGGTGACCGCCACCTACCGCACCACGCCGCCACCAGGGGACCTGTTCGCCGTGGCGTGCGACGTCACCGACACCGGCGCCGTGGACCGCGCGTTCAACGCCGCCGAACAGCGACACGGCCCGGTGGAGGTGGTTGTCGCCAACGCCGGTATCACCCGCGATGCCCTGCTGGCCCGGATGAGCGACGACGACTTCACCGGCGTTGTCGACACCAACCTGACCGCCGCCTACCGGGTCGCCCGCCGGGCCGTGCCTGCCATGCTCGACGCCCGGCGGGGGCGGCTGGTGTTCATCTCGTCCAGCGTCGCGTTGGCCGGCGAGGCCGGTCAGGTGAACTATGCGGCCGCCAAGGCCGGGTTGATCGGGCTGGCCCGCTCGCTCACCCGTGAACTGGCACCGCACGGCATCACCGCCAACGTGGTGGCGCCGGGCTACACCGAGACCGACATGACAGCCGCCGTCGACGAGCAGCAACGAGCCGCCTGGTGCGCGCGGATACCCGTGGGCCGTCCCGCGCAGCCGGCCGAGATCGCCGCCGCGGTGGTGTTCGTGGCCGATGCCGCCTACCTGACCGGTGCGGTGCTGCCGGTCGATGGCGGCGCCGCCATGGGCCACTGAGGACAAGGACTGAGGATCAATGACGATGGACCGTACGCTTGACCGCACGCCCTCGCGGGCCCGGGTGGTGATCGTCGGCGCGGGTTTCGCCGGCTTGGAGACCGCCAGGCACCTCGCCGCCGGCGGCGTGGACGACATCCTGGTGATCGAGGGCGGGCCGGCCGGGGATCTGCGGCACACCAACGTGGCCCACGACCCGGACACCGCCGTGCATCTGTGGCTCGATCCTGCCCAGGACCCCTACCACCAGCGCCCGTGGGAATCCGCCAGCCACCGCCACTTCGCCGGTAACGCCGGCATCCGCGCCCGGCTCGGCGGCCGATCGCTGTACTGGTACGGCGTCACGCTGCCGCTGGAGGACTGGGCCCTGGACACCGGTCACTGGCCCGCCCCGATCGTCGATGACCTCACCTTGTCGTGGCGCGGCGGCCCGTCGCTCTACGAACGCACCGCCACCGACCTCGGTTTGACCTGGGAGCAGGGTACGGTCGCCTCACCCGGCCCCGTCCGGCTTCTCGGTGACTACGCGTTGCGGCCCACCCCGCGCGCCTCCCGGACCCATCCGGAGCAGCCCGGCCGCTGGTCGGCGTACTCCCCACTGGACCATTGGCGGGACCCGGCAACCGGTGCTGTCACCGGCTTCCCCGACGCGATACACCTGCTCACGGGAACGGCGGTGCGGCAGGTGAGCGTGCACGAGGGCCGCGTCACCGGCGTGGTCGTCACCGACCCGCACACCGGCGCCCCCGTGCCCGTGACCGCCGATACGGTCGTGCTGTGCGCCGGCACCGTGGAAAGCAGCCGGCTCGCCATCCAGGCCCTGCATCCCCGGGCTGGCGCCGAACCGCGGCTCGGCGGTCTCGCCGACCACCTCGCCCAGGGCTTCTTCGTGCGCCTCGACTCCCGCTCGGCGCCGCGCCCGTTGCCGCTGCGGCCCGGCTCCTACTACGTGCCGGTCCCCGAGGCGAAATGCAACCTGTTCGTCTCGCTGTGGCGTGAGTCCCGTGCGGAACTGGTCCTCGACGTCAAAATCAACGGCGAACTGCCGCCCGACCCGGGCAGCTACGTCGCCTGCGAGCCCGGGCCGGCCTATCCGTGGCCCACCCGGGTGCACGCCCACGTCGGCGCGGGTGGCCGGGTGGTCATCGCCGCGCAGCGTGAGGTGCTCGCCGGTGTGTGGTCGGCTGTGGCAACCGCGTTCGGCCTGAGCGGTGAGCTGAGGTTCGGCGACTACGACGACCCAGCCGCCACCAACGCGGCGGTGCTGCCGCGCAACCGGGAGAACTACCCGATCGGCCAGCCGCAGAGCTGGGTCAGCGCGCTGGGCGCCGAGGACCACGACGGCGGCACCCTGCCGCTGGGCTCGATGCTCACCGAGAATCACGAGTTCGCGCAGCTGAGCGGGCTTTACGCGGCCGGCCCGGCCACTTTCGCGCGGCTGGGCGCGGCGAACCCGTCGCTGACCACGATGGCGCTGGCCCGCCGATTGTCCGCCGTGCTGGCCGACCGGCTGCTGGCCTCCGTACCGGCCGAGGGAGGCCAAGCATGAGCACCGCCGATGTCGTCGTCGTTACTCCGACCCGCAATCGCCCGGAGCTGCTGTGGCGTGCGGTCGCTTCGGCGGCGGCGCAGCGCGACGTGACGATCCGGCACATCGTGGTGGGCGACAACTGTCCCGTGCTGGCCGATCCGGCGTACACCGCGCGGCTCACCGCGGCGTTTCCCCACGTCACCGTCATCAACACCACGCCCGAGACGCATCCGCAGGCGCAGGACGACTATCGCTGGGCGCGGGTGGCCCGGCTGCGCAACCTCGGTGCCGCCGCCTCGGACATCGACCTGATCGCGCATCTCGATGACGACAACAGCTGGGATCCTGGCCACCTCAGCTCGCTGGTGGCGGCGCTGCAGGCGGCGCCGCAGGCCGAGATGGCGCACGGGTGGCGGCGGCTGCTCAACGACGACGGGTCGCCGTTTCTGATCCCCGAGGGCGTCGACCCCTGGAACGACGACGAGAAGGTGGGCGCTCGCTCGTACGCGCTGCTCGTGGAGGCCGGTGTCGTGGTGCCCGGCTCGAACGTGCTGCGCGACCGCATCCACTTCAACGGCGTGCTGCTGGGCCGCGTCGACACCAACGAACTCATGGTTCGCCGCCGGCTGTTCGAGCGCATCCCGTTTCCCGAGCAGTTCTCCCGGTGGAAGCAGAAGATCGGCCTCGGCGATGATGCCCTGCTCAACTACCTGCTGCTCAAGAACGACGTCGAAGTGGTCTGCACCGAGCAGGTGACGGTCAACTACTTCATGGGCGGCAAGTCCAACCACGAGACGTACGCGCCGCTGGCCCCGGTGTTGCGATGAGCGGGTTCCTCACCGCGCGCGGGCTGTCGGTGCTGTACGGCCCGGTCCCCGTGCTCGACGCGATCGACCTGGCCGTCGGGCCCGGTGATCGGGTGCTGGTCGTCGGGCCGAACGGGGCCGGCAAGTCCACGCTGCTCAAGGTGCTGGCCGGTGAGGTCGAGCCGGACGCCGGTGAAGTGACCCGCCCGTCGATCGGCTACGTCCCGCAGGAGACCGAGGTGCAGGAGGGGCAAACCCTCGCCGGGCACTTGGCTCAGCGCACCGGCGTGGCGGAGGCGGCAACGGCGATGGAGGCGGCGGCTGAGGCTCTCGCGGCGGGAGATCCAGCGGCGGGCGATGACTATGGACGTACCCTCGACGCTTGGCTGGCCGCCGGGGGAGCTGACTTCGAGGAGCGCTGCGAAAAGGTCTGCGCGCAGCTCGGCCTGCCCGATGACGTGCTGTCGCGCGGCGGCGAGGCGCTCTCCGGCGGCCAGCAGGCCCGCCTGCGCCTCGCGGTGGTCCTGCTCATGCGCGTCGACCTGCTGCTGCTCGACGAGACCACAAACGACCTGGACGCGCCGGGCCTGGCCGCGATGGAGCAGTACGTCACCGGTTTCCGCGGCGGCATCGTGGCGGTCTCGCACGACCGGGCGTTCGCCGAACGGGTCGCCACCCGGGTGTTCGAGATCGACGAGTTCACCCGCTCCGGGCGGCTGTACACCGGCGGCTGGGCGGCATACCAGGCCGAGCGGGCCAACGACCGCCACCGTGCCGAGCAGAACTACGCCGAGTACGCCGCCCGCCAGCAGGCCATGCAGGAGCGCATCCGGCGGATGCGGGAGTGGGCCGAGGCGGGGCAGCGGCGCAACGCGGCCGGCGGTGAGCAGGACAAGTTCATCCGCCACAAGAACAAAACCTCGGCGCAGGGTGTCGCCGCGAAAGCCGGTGCCACCAAGAAGGCCGCCGACCGGCTCGAGGTTGTCGAGGAACCCCGCGAGCCGTGGGAGCTGCGGCTGTCCATCGCCGCCGCGGAAGCCGGTTCCCGCGTGGTCTTCACGCTGCGCGACGCCATCATCGAGCGCGGCGACCTTCGGCTGGGACCGCTCAGCCTCACTGTCGCCGCGGGCGATCGGGTACGCATCAGCGGCCCGAACGGCTCCGGCAAGTCCACATTGATCCAGGCGCTGCTCGGCCGGTTGCCGCTGGCCGGCGGGGAACGCTCCATCGGTCCGGGCGTGCTCCTCGGCGAGCTGGAACAGAGCCGGGCTGCGCTGCGCGGTCCGGAGCCGCTGCTCGAGGTGTTCCGCCGGCTCAGCGCCCAGCCCGCCGAGGAGGCCCGCACCCTGCTGGCGAAGTTCCGGGTGGGCGCCGACGTGGTGCTGCGCCCCGCGGATTCGCTGAGCCCCGGCGAGCGGACCCGCACCGGCCTGGCGCTGTTTCAGGCTCGCAAGTCCAACTGCCTGATCCTCGACGAACCCACCAACCACCTTGACCTGGAGGCGATCGAGCAACTGGAACAGGCGCTGGCGACGTACCCGGGGACCGTTCTTCTGGTCACCCACGACCGCCGGCTCGCCCAAGCGGTGACGTTCACGCACGAGATCGACGTGACGGCGTTGTAGCGCCACTGCGCAACTCCGGCCTGAGCGCCGGGCAACGAAGGAGAAACCATGGGGGACGTACGACTTCGGCTGGGCAATCATGTCCGGTTGATACCGATATCAGGGCATCACGTGCTCGTTGATGTGGTGCAGTTGCAGCGGATCACCATCGCTGCTGAATGGGTGGGCCTGTGCGAGCAAGCCGCCACCGCCGGGTCGACCCGGCAAGAACTGACCGAGGCGGTGGACCCGGCGCACCGCGACGCGGCCGGCCGTTTCATCGAATTCCTGCTGCAGCGCGGCTTCCTGACCGGCAGCGACCAGCCGGCCGCGCCCGTGACCGAGCTGCCCGAGGTGCTCGCGGACGGCGAGCTGGACGCCTACTGGCAACCCACCGCGATCACCGCCGCTGATCTCGCCACGGGCCCGCAGGAGCTGCAGCCCGTACGGGCGATGCTGATCGGCGGCTGCGTCGCCCAGTTCGCCGCCGACGCCTTGGTACGCGCCGGGCTGCGCCGCGGGCTAGCGATCACACCCACGCACGAATGGCCGTCCATCCGAGGCCGGCTGGCCGGACTCGTCGAGCGGCACCAGCCCGATCTGGCCGTGCTGCAGCCCACGGTGCAGCCCTTCCTCACGGGCCTGTGGGACGACGGTGTCTTTGTTTCCGCGGCCGAGCGCCGCCGCCGGCTGACCGTGACCAAGCGGGCGCTGAGCTCGGCGATCGCGGAATTCGCGGCGGCGCTGGGCCCCCGCTTCGGGATGGTCCACAACGTGGCGCCGCTGGCCGTGTCACCGTTCGGGCGCTACGACTTCCGCCACGAACTCAGCCACCGCGAGATCGTGGCCGAACTCAACCGGCACGTCGACGAGCAGGTCCGCGAGCACCCGTCGTTGTTCGTGCTCGACGAGGAACGCCTCGCCGCCCGGTACGGCGCCGCGAACCTGTTCGACGACCTGATGTTCCCCTTCGGCCACCACGGCGGCCGCCCCGACCCCGCCGTCGAGACGCCCAACCAGCTTCCAGCGCTCGGCGATGCCCTGGCCGAGGAGTACGTCGCCGGGTACACCGCCCACCACGGCCGGGATCGCATCAAGCTGGTGGTGGTGGACCTGGACAACACCCTGTGGCCCGGCATCGCCGCCGACGACGGGTTCTCCTGGGTGCAGAGCGACGCCACCAGCCGGTGGATCCACCTCGGCGTGCACCAGGCGCTCAAGGTGCTGCGCCGCCGCGGGGTGCTGCTGGCCACCTGCAGCAAGGGCACCGAAGCGGTGACCCTGCAGGCCTGGTCCTGCGCCCCGGACGCCCAGCTGGCCATGCCCGACGACTTCGTGCTGCACCGCATCAACTGGCAGGCCAAATCGGCCAACATCGCCGACCTCTGCACCCGGCTGGGCGTCGCCCCCGAGGCCACGCTGTTCCTGGACGACAACCCCGTGGAACGCGCGGAGGTACGCCGGCACCTGCCCGGCGTGCGAGTGCCCGAAATCGACGTCGCGCAGTTCCGTGAGTTCCTGCTCACCGAGCCCGGTCTGGAGGCGGCCGCCGCCACCGACGAAGCCCAGCAGCGCACCGAAACCACCCGGGCCATGCTGCGCCGCGCCGAACTGATCGAGGAGAACGGCGACGACTTCCTGCGTGAGCTCGACGTCTCGGCGACGGTGTGGCAGGCACAGCCCGGCGATCTGCCCCGCGCCGCCGAACTGCTCAACCGCACCAACCAGTTCACCACCACCGCGTGGCGCACCACCGAAGCCGAACTCGCCGCCATGACCACCGGTGGCGCCGAGCTGTGGCTCATGGCGGTGTCGGACCGCTTCGCCGGGTACGGCACCGTCGGCGCCTGCCTCATCGCCAATGGCACCGTCGTGGCGCTCGCCGTAAGCTGCCGCGTCATCGGCCTGGACGTCGGCCCGGGCTTCGTGGCCACCTGCCTGAGCCGGCGCGACCCCGGCACGCCCATCACCGGGCGCATCGTGCGCACCGAGCGCAACCACGCCGCCCAGGACGTGTTCGTCCGGGCCGGCTTCACCCCTGCCGCCGACGGTGAGTTCGTGCTCGCCCCCGGCGCCACCCTTGTCGACACCGCCGGGCTGCCGCAGCAGTTCGCCGTACGGGAGGAAATCGTCCGATGAGCAGCCGCTGGAGCACGCTACTGATGGACTCTGCCGACCTGACGCACCTGCCGCAGGTGCCGATCGGTCAGGTCAGCACCCACGCCGAGTCGATCTTCGGGCAGCGGCTCGGGCCCATGGCCCTGTACCGCCGCTGGGAAACCCAGCAGTGGGAGGCCGAAGCGGTGCCGCTGGCACCCGACCGCGAGGACTTCGATGCCCTCCCGCCGCTGATCCGCACCAAGATCCGGGAGCTGCTCAACACGTTCGTGGTCGGCGAGTACACCGGGCTCGATCTGCTCGGGCCCATCCTCGGCGGCTGCCCCGACGAGCAGAGCCTGATCTACCTGGGCACCCAGGTCGCCGACGAGTCCCGGCACACGGTGCTGCTGGCCAAGATCGCCGTTGACCTGCTCGGCATGGACGGCGACCTGCGCTCCATGCTGCCGTTGATCTGGGCCGAGATGACCGAGGCGCACCGCGAGCTCAGCGTCGTGGAAGCCGATCTGGTCCGCGACCTGGCCGAGAAGCCCTCGGACTACGGCCGCTGGATCCGCGCGGTCACCCACTTCCACCTCATCACCGAGGGGGTGCTCGCCCTCAACGCCCAGCGCAACCTGATCAAGGGGTTGCGGCACCGCCAGGTTCTGCCCGGCCTGCAAGCCGGCTTCATCGCCATGGCCCGCGACGAGTCCCGCCACGTCAGCTACGGCATGCACGCGCTGCGCCAGGGCCTGCACGAAGGACATCACGACGCGGTGATGGACGTGCTGGAGCACTGCGCGCCGCTGGCCGTCCACATCGAGCAGCGGGGAACCAAGGAAACCGCGCACGCCCGCCGTACGGCCCGGGAACTCACCAAGGAACTCGAGCGCCGGATGGTCCAGCTGGACCTGCCCCGCACCTCCATCGACCACATCCTGACGGTTGCCGCGCGCCCGTTCACGCCGCCCGGCGCCGAACCCGCCGATGCCTGAGAACGCACTGCTGGCCGGGCGGCGGCTGCTGATCACCGGGGTCATCACCCCCCGATCGATCGCGTACGCCGTCGCCCGCGAGGCGCAGTTGCAGGGCGCTCGCGTCGTGCTCACCGCGTACGGCCGGCCCAGCCTGGTCCGCCGGCTCAGCGCCCAGCTGCCCGAACCGGCGCCCGTGCTCGACCTGGACGTCACCGACGAGGCAAACCTGGCCTCGCTGGCCGCGCGCGCAGGCGAGCATATGGACCGAGTCGACGGGCTGGTGCATGCGATCGCCTACGCGCCGGCGAGCTGTTTCGGCGCGGGCTTTCTCGCCGCGCCCTGGTCCGACGTGGCCACCACCCTGCGGGTGTCCGCGCACTCGCTGGCCGCGCTGGCCGAGGCGGCCCGTCCGCTGATGCCCGTCGGCGCGGCGATCGTGGGCCTGGACTTCGACGCCCGGCGGGTCTCACCGGGCTACGGCTGGATGGGCGTGGCCAAGGCCGGGCTCGAAGCCACGGCCAGGGCGCTCGCCGCGCAGTACGGCCCGGCCGGCATCCGGGTCAACCTGGTGTCGGCCGGGCCGCTGCGCACCGCGGCAGGCTCGGCCGTACCCGGTGAGAGCGAAGCCGAGACCGCCTGGCAGCACCGCGCTCCGCTGGGCTGGGATCCCACCGATCCCGGGCCGGTGGCCGCCGCCTGTGTGGCCCTGCTGTCGCCGCAGTTCCGTGCCACCACCGGCAGCGTCATCCACGTCGACGGCGGCTACCACGCCATGGCGTGAACCGTCCCCCGGAAGAAGCCCTTGTGAAGATCAGCGTTGTCATACCCGCCTACAACTCCCGGGCCGGGCTGGAACTGTGCCTGCTCACCCTCGCGCACACCCAGCTACCCGCGCAGCACAGCTTCGAAGTGGTCGTCATCGACGACGGTTCCGACGACGGCACCGCCGCCATGCTGGCCTCGTACCCGGCGCCGTACGAGCTGAGCTGGGAAACCCTGCCGCGCACCCCGAGTTCGGGTCGCAGCGCCGCCCGCAATGCCGGCATCCACCGCGCGAGCGGCGACCTCGTGCTCATGGTCGACGCCGACCAGGTCGTCACCCCGCGGCTGCTGGCCGAACACGCCCGCTACCACGAGCTCAGCACCGCCCTGGTGGTCATCGGCCGGCGCGACGAGCTGGCCCCCGGACCGCTCGACCGCGACCTGCTCGCCCGCCGGTTCACCCAGCAAGCCCTGCCACCGGTGCGTACCCCGGACAGCCGCGAAGCCGTCTACGAGCACTTCTCGGCCAACCTGAACAACCTGGCCGGCCGCTGGCATCACCTGTACAGCTGCAACGCCTCGGTCCGCCGCGAGCACCTGCTCAGCGTTGGCGGCTTCGACGAGTCGTTTCGTGGCTGGGGGTTTGAGGACACCGAACTCGGCTACCGCCTGCACCAGCACGGGCTGGCCTTCGCCTACAACCCGGCCGCGCTCGTGTACCACCAGCACGAGCAGCAAGTGACCGCGCGGATGTTCGCCGAGTGGCGCCGCAACCTGCGCCGGTTCGCGGTCAAGCACGGCAACGCCCCGGAAATCGTCGCGCAGTCCGTGCTCGGCCGCCCGGAGATCACCTGGGAGCATGGCATGCAGCGCTTCGAGTACGCCGCCCGCGCCCTGGCCGGGCGGCTGCCGCAGCCGTTGACCTACCAGCTCCTCGAAGCCGGCGACGCCACCGCCGCGGCCGCGCTGACCCGGCTGCCCAACCTGGCCGCCGCCGGCAACCTGGTGGTGATCGACGACAGCACCGGCGCCGACCTCGCCGGCGCGGTGCAGTGCTTGCCCACACCACACGAACTTCTGTACTTCTCGCGGCCGTGCGCCCGCCAGCGCACGCGCATCCTGGCTCTTTCGTACGGGGGAAACACATGAACCACACCGCGAACCGGCGCCGCATCTGCCTGGTGGTGCCGACCAACCGGGAATGCGCCGCCACGCTCGCCGAGGTTGTCGCTGAAGCCCAGCACGCCACCGCCCGAGGCGACGTCGAGGTGCAACTGCTCGTGCTGGACTCCTCGGATCACTTCGAGGCCCACGCCCAGGCGCTCGCCGGCGTCCCCGGTATCTGCCACCTCGACGAGGCCCACCAGCGTGCCTTCCTCGACCAGGTCATCCACTCGGCCGACGTGACCAAGCCCGACCTGCTGCTCGACCTCATGCTGCCCCGCGGCCTGTCATACGGCGCCTGCACCAACCGGGCGTTCCTGATCGCGGCGGCGCTGGGCTGCACGTCGGTGCACCGGCGCGACTCCGATCTTTACTTCCAGACCCACGCCGGGCGCAAGGTGTTCCCGATCGACGTGGAGGTGGCGGCGCTGGGCCGGCCCGCCCGTGAGGTGGTGACCACCGACGTCCAGCTCGACGAGGACCGCCGCGACCTGCCGGTGGTCATGGCTGGGGCGTCGTTCGTCGGTGACATGTCCGTCGACCTCGCCGGCATCCGCGACCACGACGCCTACTACGACCTGGTCAGCCTGTGGGCCGCGGAAGGCAGCACCGAGGCGGAGAAGCGCGCGTTGGTCGAGGAGTCGTTCACCGGCGGCGAGCCGTTCGACGGCGACTCCTCGCTGCTGTCGGTGGTCGACCCCCTGCGCGTCGACATGCACAACATCGCGTTCCACGGGCTGCACGAACGCGTGCCGTTGCCGCCGGCCACCGACACCATCGGCAGCGACTACTTCCTCATCCACGTGGCCCACCGAGCCGGCCTGCCCGCCGTCCTGCACAACCGGCACATCGTCAACTTCCACACCGGCGAACGCAAGAGCGACGCGGGTTTTCTCGCCTACCAGCTGCGCTTCACCAAGTTCATCCTGTCCATGTACTACTTCCACTTCATCTACCAGCGGCTGAGCAACGACGACCCGGCCACCATCGCCGCAATCGCACGGGCCAGCACCTGGCAAGCGCGCGAACCCAACGAACGCAAGGCCGACCAGTTGGAACAGGCCTACCGGCGGCTCGGCGGGCGGTTCACCACGGTCGCCGACGCGGTCCGCGAACGGCGGGACCCCCTGCTCGTCGAGGCCCGCCGCGACATCGACGACTACGCGGTCCTGATCGACGCGTGGGCCGAGCTGATCGCCGCTGCCCGCCGGACACAGCTGCGCGATGTCTGAGCCCCGCCACCTCACCGCAGCGCTGGCCGCCGCGGACAGCGACCGGATCATCTACGACCTCACCGGCATCGAGCAGCAGTACCGGCAGTTGCGCGCCGAACTACCGGGCGTACGGGTTCGTTTCGCCATGAAGGCCTGCCCGGTCGACGACGTGCTGAGCGCCCTGGCCCAAGCCGGTGCGGGCTTCGACGCCGCCGGCCCGGGCGAGATCCGCCAGGCGCTGCGCACCGGGATCAGCCCGCAGAACGTGCACTATGGCAACACCATCAAGTCCGATGAGGACATCGCCGTTGCCTGCCGTCTGGGCATCACCCTGTACGCCACCGACTGCATCGAGGACGTCCAAGCGATCGCCCGGTACGCCCCCGGTAGCACCGTGTTCTGCCGGGTGTCCACCACCGGGCAGGGTGCGGTGTGGGGGCTGACCGGCAAATGCGGGACCGACGACCCGATCACCGTGCTCGCCGAGGCGCGCCGGCTCGGCCTGCGCCCGGCCGGGCTGTCCCTGCACGTCGGGTCGCAGCAGATGACCGTGGCGGCCTGGGAAGCGGCCTTCGGCACCCTCGAACCGCTCATCCTCGGCCTGCTTGCCGAGGACATCCGGCTCGAACACGTCAACCTCGGCGGTGGCCTGCCCGCGCTTGGGCATCCCGGCCTGCACCCACCCCTGGCCGCCATCTTCGCCGCCATCCGAGCCGGCCTGCACCGCTTGCGGGCGGCAGCCGGCGACGAGGAGCTTGGTTTCGTCATCGAGCCCGGCCGGCACCTGGTCGCCGATCACGGCGTCATCCGCGCCCGGGTGGCCCGCCTCACCGGGCGCCGCCAGCCCTGGCTCTACCTGACCTGCGGGCGGTTCAACGGGCTCTACGAGGGCGACCAGTTGCGCTATCCGCTGACCTTTCCCACCGCTACCGGGCAGCCGCTGGTGCCCGCCGTCGTGGCCGGGCCCAGCTGCGACAGCGATGATGTGCTGGCCGGCGCCGACCCGGTGCTCGTCCCCGCCGGTCTGCAATCCGGTGACCCGGTGTGGATCCATTCGGCCGGGGCGTACGCCGTCAGCTACACCACCACTGGGTTCAACGGCTTCGACCCGCTGCCCTGCCACAGCGTGCGCGCCGAGCGGCTGCGCCCGATCGAAGCTCGCGACTGGGCCGCCATCAGCGCCCTCGAAGCCGGCGCGTACGCCTCAGCCGGCCTCTCGGAAAGCCCGGAGGCCCTGCGATCCCGGGCGCACCCGGCAACCTCGTTCGTGATCGAGTCGGACGACCGGATCGGTGGCTACGTGCTCGCTTTGCCGTACCCTCCGAAAGGATTTCCCGATCTGCGCCGACCGGAACCCGCCGCCGTGCCCTCCGGCGGCCTGCACCTGCACGACATCGTCATCGGCGCCGGGTTGCGGGGCCGCGGCTGGGGCAAACGCCTGGTGCAGCATCTCACCGACACCGCCCGCGCCCTGGCCTACGACAGCATCTCGCTGATCTCCGTTGACGGCACCGCCGGCTTCTGGAACGCCTGCGGCTTCCGCGTGCACCCCGAGATCACCCTGCCCGCCACCTACGGCCCGCACGCCGTCTACATGAGCCGCGATCTGCAGGAATAGCGTCGTCGAGGACGTCCGCTTCAGCGGTTGAGCACACGGTCGAGGAAGGCGATCTTCCGCCGGTTGTAGTCGTCGGTCCACCGCGAGGCCACTGCCATATAGCCGTGCCCCAGTTCAGCCTCGTCACGGGAGGGCAGGTCGAGGGCGTTGGTGACGCCGAGGGCGTCCAGCCGTTCGTGCATGTCCTGGGACTGATCGGGAAAGGTCGCGGTGTTGCCGTCGGCGAGAAAAGTGGCCGGGAAGCCGGCGGTCACGTGCTTGATCAGGTTGCCCCGGTCCAGCTTCTCGTCCGAGTCGCCGAAGTATGTGCGCTCGGCCAGGCTGAACAGCCAGTCCGCGAACAAGGCGGGAGTCTGGGTACGGGACACCCGGCGTGGGTCGAGCGCGGCGCTGTCGAGCACGACGGCCTTGAGGTTTCCGATCATGACCTGGGGCACGCCGCTCGCCCGGGCGTAGCCGGCGCTGGTCTGAGCGAGCGCGAACTGCCCGACGATGTGGGCGCCGCCGCTGGCTCCGGCCAGGACCACCCTGCTGGTGTCGGCGGGACAGGATGACCGCCGCGCGCACCACGGACATTGACCGACCGTAAAGAAGTCTCCGGCGAATTCGCGGAAGGTTTGCTCAGGCCAGCAACTGCTCGCTTACGTCCCAAAGTCGCCGCGCCTGTTCGGGGTCGAGCATTGCCGAGTTGGCGTCGGTAGGGATGCTGCTCGCGGTCACCGGCCGCCGCTCGTCATCGAGCACGGCGATGTCGTTGTCTTTGAGATATACCCCGCCGATGCCGTCGAGCAGCGGGCTGGCGGCCCCGAAAACGATCGTTGCAGCGCCCTGGCTGGCAGTCTTCTTGCCTGCTCCGGGGTCGATGACGGTAGTGCCGTGCTCGTCAACGAGGCCCTGGGCCCGGTAGGAGTCGAGCACCTGCCACGAATGCGGGCCCGGTCCGATGACCACGCCGGGATGTGCGGCGAAGGCTCGCAGCCCCGCACCCGCGAAGCGGCGGTCGAGCTCGACGGTGAACAGGACGTTAGCCAGCTTGGCCTGCGCGTACGCGGCCACGGGGTCGTATCCGGTTGCGAAGTTCAGGTCGTTCCAGCGGATGGCGCCGAAGCGCGCGGCGCCGGAGGTCACGGTGACAACACGGGCATTGCCGGCTTCGCGCAAGGCCGGCAGGAGCATGCGAGTGAGGTGGAAGTGCCCGAGATGAGAGGTGGAGAACGCCAGCTCGTGACCGCGGGTGTCGAGCCGCCGTTGCGGTCCGAACATCACCGCCGCGTTGTTGACCAGCATGTGCACGGGGCGGCTGGCATCGATGCGCCCGGTGGCGAAGGCGTCGATCGAGGCGGGGTCGGTGAGGTCCAGTTGTTCGATGTGTACGCCGGGGAGGCCGTGGAGGGCTGCGGCAGCCTGTGCGGGGTTTCGTGCCGCGACGGTGACCGTTGCGCCGGCTGTCGTGAGGGCACGGGTCACCTCGCGGCCGAGCCTGCTGTGCCCGCCGGTGACGACGGCCTCGCGGCCGCGCAGGTCGACGCCGTGCAGGACATCGGCGGTGGTGGAGGCGGCGGTGAACGGAGTGTTGAGGGGGATCTGGGGCATGGGGGTCTGCTTTCTCGCCTTGAGGGTCGGACGGGACGGGCGCCGGCCGGGGTGAGGGGCGACCTTGGCCGACGCCGTCCCGACTACTTGGAGTCGATGCGACCGGCCGGCTCGTGGGACGACGCGGTCACCTCGGCCCACGCGGCTTCGCTGATGCCGAGAGCCTTCTGCAGGAAGGCCGTGGTGGTGCGACGGACCAGGTCGACGCGTTCGGGGCTCTCGTCGGTGGTGGCCGTCGAGGTGTAGTCCTGGATGCCGCCGAGGGTGTGCTCGCCGCCGGAGAGAGTGACGAGGTGCTGGGCGCCGGGGCTGTGGTGGTAGACATCGGTGAACCAGTCCGGGCCGCGGGTGGACAACGGTGACTGGTCGTGGTCGCCGGCGATGACGATCGACGGTGTGGTGAGCTGGGTGAAGTCCGGGCTCATGAACGCGAAGTTCTGCTGGGCGAAGGGCGTCAGGTCGCCGCGGGAGATTCCGGTGGTGGACAGCAGCACGCCAGCTTTGACGCGCTTGTCGGTGCGGTCCTCGCCGGGCTGCCCGTCGGCGCCGATCACGCGGGCGCCGAGCAGCATGCCGATGGACTGTCCGCCCCAGGAGTGCCCGGCGGCGGCGAGCCGGCCAGTGTCGACGCGTCCGGTCAGGCCGGGGACCGCGGCGATGATTGTGTCGAGGTCGTCGATGACGTGCTCGAGGTCGTCGACGCGGGTCTGCCAGATCGTGGGGTAGCGGGGGTCGTTGGGCGTCAGGCCGAGCGTGGTGGAGTCGAGGAACGTGGGCTGCACAACGACGAACCCGTTAGCCGTCCAGTGGTCCACGAGGGGGTCGCCGGCGCTCATGGACTGTCCGAAGCCGTGAGCGAAGACGATCACCGCAAGGTTGCCGCCTGCGGCGGGTGCGGTGATGCGGACCTGCAGATCGGCCCCACGCGTGGGTGCTGGCAGCGTCACCGGGCGCACGCTGATGACCTGTGCCGCAGCGTTGCGGGATTGCGTCTCGAGAGATGACATGGAAAGCCCTTTCGCAATGATGAGACGACGTCCGCCAGAACGGAACGTCGCTCCGTTCACGATACGGAACGCGGTTCCGGGTCGCAAAGTGAAGTGGAACATAGTTCCGCTGAGCTTGTTTTCGTGCGATGATCGCGGCATGGGCACTTCCGCGCCGCATCCTCAGCCGCCGCGCCGGCGCTCGGATGTGCAGCGCAACGAGCGTTCCTTGCTGGAGGCGGCCGCGGCCGTGTTCGCCTCCTCCGGGGTGGATGCTCCGGTCCGGGAGATCGCGGCGGCTGCCGGAGTCGGCGTGGGGACTCTCTACCGGCACTTTCCGGCACGCTCCGACCTGGTCGTCGCCGTGTACCGCCACCAGATCGAGTCGTGCGCCCAGGCGGGACCGGCCCTGCTCGCGGCGGCCCCGTCGCCGTTCGCCGCCGTCCTGAGCTGGATCCACCTGTTCGTCGACTTCCTCGGTACGAAACACGGGCTCGCCCGCGTCTGGCAGGGCGACGCGGACGGCTTCACCGCCCTGCACCTGCTCTTCATCGACCGGCTCGTACCCGTGCTGACCGACCTGCTCGACGCGGCCCGCAAGGCAGAGGAGGTGGTCGCCCCGATCACGGCGTACCAGCTGATCCGCGCCGTCGGTGACCTCGTGGCCTGGACCTCGCCCGACCCGGACTACGACGTCCGCCGCACCGTCACGCTGCTGGTCAGCGGGTTGAAGCAAGAACAGCCCGAGCTGTGGCAGCCGGACCCCGCCATCGGCTGACCGCCTGCTCGACGGCGATCCGGTCACCGCCCGGTGTTGAGGAAAAGCGGTGTTCGCTCTGGGAGTCAGCAGCGGTCGAGACGCCCGAGCCGATGGTGCCGGCGCCGGCCCTGGCGCCTGATCCGGTGCCCGCGCCGAACGCGTCGCCAAGACCCAGCCGGGGGACTCGCGGGCGACCTTATCGATTCCTTATGCCATGGCTGACAAGGTTACGGATCATGGCAGGTAGGGGGTAGCGGAGTGCGGGTGCTGGTGGCCGATGACGAACGTGTGCTGGCCGACACGGTGGCCGACGGGTTGCGGGACTTCGCGATGGCCGTCGATGTCGTGTACGAGGGGAACGCCGCCCGGGAGCGGGTGAGCGTGAACCGTTACGACGTGGCGGTGCTGGATCGGGACATGCCGGGTGCCACGGGCGACGAGGTGTGCCGGGAGATGATCGCGGCTGGCCTCGACACCCGGGTGCTGCTGCTCACCGCGGCGGGCGGGATCCGTGACCGGGTCGAGGGTCTCGGCCTGGGCGCCGACGACTATCTGACCAAGCCGTTCGCGTTCGCCGAGCTGGTGGCGCGGGTGCAGGCGCTCGGCCGGCGCGCTAACGCCGCGCGCAACCCGGTCCTGGAACGCGACGGGATCGTTCTCGACGTACCGAAACACACCGCCTCGCGGGATGGGCTGACGCTGCGGCTGACGCCGAAGGAGTTCGCCGTGCTGCAGGTGCTGCTGCAGGCAGACGGCGCCGTAGTGAGCGCCGAAGACCTGCTTGAACAGGCGTGGGACGAGCACACCGACCCCTTCACCAACGTCATCCGGGTGACCGTGATGACGTTGCGCAGGAAGCTGGGCGACCCGCCGGTCATCCACACCGTTCCGCGTACGGGATATCGGCTCGGCGCATGACGCTGCGCTCTCCGCGCTGGCGGGCCGCGTTGATCTGTGTTGTGGTCCTGCTCGCCGGGATGTTCGCCCTCGGTGCTGCGGAGCAGGCGGCGGCGCTGTGGCAGAGCCTGCTGGATCCCGGCTGCATCCTGCCCTCGGGCCGGATCTCGACCACTTTGATCTGCCGGAAGATGTACGAGCCGGTGGACACGACCGGCACCTTTCTGATCGTCATTCCCCTGGTTGTGCTGGCGCTGGCCGTGGCTTTGCTCAACTGGGCGGTCCGGCCGATCCGTGACCTCGCGGGTCAGATCGACGCCCTCGGCCCGCAGAACTTCGCCTACCGGGTGCGCAGCCCGCGCCGCGGTGGGGAGATGGTGGAGCTGGCCGGGGCGGTCAACGGCATGGTCGGCCGGATGGCAGCCGGCTACGAGTCGCAGCGCCGGTTCGCCGCCGACGCCTCACATGAGCTGCGCACCCCGCTCGCCGTGCAGCGCACGCTCATCGAGGTCAGCCTGGCCCGCAACCCCAGCCCCGAGAAGCTGCGCGCGGTGACTGAGCAACTACTGGAGACCAACGAGCGCAATGTACGTCTGATCGAGGCGCTGCTCGTGCTGAGCGAGAGCGATCGCGGGCTTGCCTCCCGCAGCCCGCTGCGCCTCGACAGCATTGTCGCTGCCGTGGTGGCCGAGCACCGTTCCCGGGCGTCCGAGGCGACGGTGACTGTCACCACGCAGCTCGTGCCACGGTTCGTGATCGGCGAGCAGGTGCTGCTGGAACGCCTGGTTAACAATCTCGTGCAGAACGCGATCAAGTACAACCGGCCGGGTGGCACCGTGCGGGTCCTGGTGGGCGATGATCCGGCGCTGGTCGTGGCGAACACCGGTGACGACGTCCCGGCCGAGTCCGTGGTGGGCTTGTTCGAGCCGTTCCGGCGGCTCAACGGTGTCCGCATCGACCACAGCGGCGGGGTCGGACTGGGTCTGACCATCGCGCGTTCGATCGTGCACGCTCACGACGGCACCATCGCCGCCAGCTCCACCGGTCACGACGGCCTCCAGGTGGCGGTGACGCTGCCCGCCGCGGACGGCATAAGGAAAGAGTAAGGAACTCGTTTACGGTCCCCGAATGCGTCTTGTCCGATAGTCATCGACATGCGACGACGTATATGGATTCCGCTGGCCGTACTGACGACCGGACTGGTACTCACCGGCTGCGGTTCCGCGGCGGGCGAGAGCAGCACCACCGATCAGGGCGGCGCTACCGCTCAGGCTGACGATGCAGCCAAGCGGCAGAACGCGGAGAAGGAGATCGCCGACTGCATGAAGAAGCAGGGCTTCCAGTACGAGGTTCCGCCGCCCTTGGCGGAAACCAACGCCCCGTCCGGCGAGTATGTGGGCACTTCGAGTCTGCTCAAGAGCGATGACGAACTGCGGACGTTCCGCAAGAAGTACGGCTTCGGTGTCTACGCCCAGCTGGTATGGCCGGACGACCCCCTGGTCAAGGAACCGGAGTCGGCGACGAACCCCAACACGGCGATCCGGGAGGCACTTGACCCGGCGCGGCGGAAGGCCTACGACGCGGCCCTGGGCAGCGACTCCAAGGGTGGCACCGCCGCGGAGGGATGCGCCGACACCGCGTACCTGAAGTATTTCGGCACCACGGACCTCTCGTCGGCCGAGAACAAGGAGGCCAAGCGCGCCTACGAGAAGTACCGGACCGACGCGAAGGTCGTGCGGGCCGCCCGGAAGTACGCCGACTGCCTGACCGCCAAGGGCTACAAGGTCGCCTCTGCCGAGCCGGGCGAGGTCGAGAACGGGGTGTACGACTCCATCATCGACCCGCTGCAGGACGGCGACGACGTCACCGCGGCGCAGGCGAAGAAGCGACTGCCCGGCGAGGTCAAGGCCGCGCTGGCCGACCTCGACTGCCGCGGTGACTACGCCGAGATCACCCGCACGCAGTACGCCGCAGTCGCCACCCGGGGCGGCGGGGAAGGTTGAATATGCGCTCCCCGTTCCGGGTGGTGGCGGTCACCACGGCGATCGCCGTGGCCGCCGCGGCGGGCGGCTGGGTCGCCGCCGGCCGGATCCGCTCGCCCGCCGCCGCCGCGGCCGCCCGCCGCGCTCCCGAGGCCTCCCTGGTCACCGTCCCGGTCGAGCGACGCTTGCTCACCTCCCAAGTGGTCACCCAAGGTTCGGTGACGTACGGCAGAGCACGGCCGATCACGCTGACCGGCATGGTCGCGGCCGCCGGCGGTGAGTCCGGCACGCAGTTGGTTACCAAATCGTCCGCGGCCGGGCGCACCCTGCGCGAGGGGGATGTCCTGCTGGAGATCAACGGGCGGCCCGTGTTCGTGCTCAAGGGGAAGGTGCCGATGTACCGGACACTGACCCGGAGCAGCGAGGGCGACGACGTCCGCCAGCTGCGGGCCGCGCTGCGCCGGCTGCTGCCGGGACGCGGGCTCTCCTCGTCGGGAACGGTGAACGACAGCATGCTCGCCGCGGTCCGTGCCCTTTACCGCGACGCCGGCTACGCTGCGGTGGAGCCGACGACCGAGCAGCGTACCCAGCTGCGGGAACTCGAACGGGCGGTGACCGGCGCCCAGGGGCAGACGCTGACGGACGCGAAGACCGACCTGGCGGACTTCCGCCGGACGTACGGCGTGAGCGTCCCCAGCGGGGAGGTGATCTTTCTGCCGCAGCTGCCCGTCCGGGTCACCTCGGTGAGCGCCCGGGCCGGCACCGCACCGTCCGGCGCGGTGGCCACCGTGGCCGATTCGGCACTGGTGGTGAACGCGACCGTCGCCACCGAGGACGCCGAATTGCTCAAGACCGGGCTCACCGCCACTTTGCAGGACGACGACGGCGGCGAGTCGGCGGCCACGGTGACAGCGATCGGTCCGGCGAAGGACGACGGCACCGCGATCGTGCTGAAACCGCGGAACCCCGGCCGGGCGACGGCCCTGACCGGGCGGTCGGTGAAGGTGTCGATCGAGGTCGGCCGGACCGGCGGCCAGGTGCTCGCCGTACCGGTGGCCGCGGTCTTCACCGACTCCGACGGCCAGGCCCGGGTGACCGTGGCCGACGCCGCCGGCGGCCGCCACGACGTTCCGGTCGAACCGGGACTGGCGGCCGGGGGCGACGTGGAGGTCACGCCGGTCGGCGGCGCCACCCTCTCGGTGGCGGACCGGGTCGTGGTGAGCGGCTCATGACGTACGTCCTCGAGCTCACCGCCGTGCGCCGGGTTTTTCCCGCCGACCCGCCGGTGACCGCGCTGGCGGGTGTGGACCTGCGCGTGCACCGCGGTGACTACCTGGCCATCGTCGGCCCGTCCGGCTCGGGCAAGTCGACGCTGCTCAACGTGCTCGGCCTGCTCGACGTGCCGAACTCGGGCAGCTACCTGTTCGAAGGCGCCGAGACGACCACGATGGGCGACCGGCACCGCACCGGGCTGCGCGGCTCCCGGATCGGGTTCGTGTTCCAGTCCTTCCACCTGCTCATGTACCGCAGCGTGCTGGAGAACGTGATGCTCGGAGGGCTCTACACCGGCGTACCGGTCGCCGAACGACGGACCAGGGCGGTGGCCGCACTCGACCGGGTCGGCCTGGCGCACCGGCACCAATTCCTGCCCAGCCGGCTCTCCGGCGGCGAACGGCAGCGGGTGGCGATCGCCCGCGCGCTGGTCGACGACCCGGCCCTACTGCTGTGCGACGAGCCGACCGGCAACCTGGACAGCGCGAACACGGCCGCGGTGCTCGACCTTTTCGATGACCTGCGGGCCGCCGGCGCCACCTTGCTCGTCATCACGCACGACGCGACGGTGGCGGCCCGCGCGGACCGGCAGGTGCGCATCACCGACGGGCGGATCTCATGAACGTGCGCGACCTGATCACCGAGGCGATCAGCGGAGTCGGGGCCCGGCCGGCCCGCACGGCGCTCACGATCGCGGGCGTGGTGGTCGGCATCGGCACGCTGGTCACCACGCTGGGCGTGTCGGCCACGGCAGGCAACCAGATCTCCGGCCGGTTCGACGCCGCCACCGCCACCGAGATCACCGTGAACGTACCCGCGCCCACCCGGCCGGACGCACCACCGGCCGTGCCGTGGAGCGCCGTGGACAACGTCGCCCGGCTCAACGGGGTCACGGCGGTCACGGCCTGGTCGCGTACCCCCGAGGGCCGAGACCTTCCGGTCCGGGCCAACACCGTGCGGGACCCGACCCGCATCCTGGACCGGCTGCTGCCCGTGCTCGGCTCGACCGAGACGCTGCCGGCGGCGACCCGCGCCTCGCTGAGCGCTGGCCGGTTCTTCGACGCGGGACACGTGCGCCGCCGCGACCGGGTGGCGGTGCTCGGCCCGCTGGCCGCCGAGCAACTCGGCCTGACGAGGATCGACAACCAGCCGGCCGTGTTCGTCGACGGTACGGCCTATACGGTGATCGGGATCCTTGGCTCGATCGCACGGCAGGACCAGCAGGTGCTCGGCACGGCGGTCATCCTGCCCTGGACCGCGGCCGACGACGGCCTCGACTTGGGCCCGATCAACACGGTCGCGATCGCCACCGCGCTGGGGGGCGCGCAATTGATCGCCCGTCAGGCACCCTTCGCGCTCGCCCCGAACGACCCCGCCGGCCTGGACGTGGCGGCACCGCCCGACCCGGCTTCCCTGCGCAACGGCGTCGCCGGCGACGTCAACGGCCTGCTGCTCATCCTCGGCCTGGTATCGCTGATCGTGGGTGCCCTCGGCATCGCCAATGTCACCCTCGTCACGGTCATGGAACGCACCGCCGAGATCGGTCTGCGCCGCGCGATGGGCGCCCGCCGCCGTCACATCGCGGTCCAGTTCCTTCTCGAATCCACGGTCATCGGCCTGCTCGGCGGTGTCGTAGGCGCGAGCGCAGGCATCCTCACCGTGGTTGCCATCAGCGTCGCCAAGCAATGGACCCCGGTTGTCGACGGCACCCTCGCGGCGGCCTCGCCCCTGGTCGGCGCGCTGGTCGGACTGTGCGCCGGCCTCTACCCGGCGATGCGGGCCGCCCGCATGCAGCCGGTAGACGCACTGCGCGGACCCAACTGACGTTCTCACGTGGTGGCTGGTTACACCCGCGGGCGGGAGTTGCTGGCCGACGCGCTGATCGAGTGCCCGCCGCAGCCCGGCCGTCCCCTGCGAGACAGAACCAGGCCCATCGATGACGGCGTCTGCCTGCATCGCCCGAGGCAGGCCAGCTCGATCGCCCGGCATCACAGCAAAAGCGCTGGAACTGACCGCGTGGCCAGGCGATGGCTCTCACCCATTGCCTCGTACCACCGCCGTGGCACGCTGCAGGCGGGGCTACGGGCTGGAGGCTACCGTCGCTCGGCGCGTCTAGCAGAACCTGAGGTTGTTGCCCACCCGGCCCCGGCCGTCGGTTGCCCTGCAAGCGGCCAGTCGCTCAGCGGGGCAGGATGCGCAGCACGGCCTGGCGTTCGCCGGTGAGCCGCAGGCCTTGCTGCACTGCGGCACTCAGATCGAGATCGCCGAGCAGTGTCGCGGCCAGCAGTTGGTGCGGGCCTGCCAGTGACGCGGTGGGGTGGTCGATGCGGCCGGCGTGCGTGTGCACCGAGCCGTCCTTTACCTCGACAACCAAATCCTCGTTGCCGTCGGCGTGTAGCTGGAGGGCGATCGCTGGCTGGTCGGGACGGTGGTCGGTCAGTGTCCGGGCCGGCACGGTCAGCCAATGGGTGCGGAAGCTGTCGTTGCCTGTTGGCTCACGCAACAGCGGAACGCCCCACCGGCTCAGTTCCTGCAGCACCGGCTCGAGCGCGCGGCCACGGTCGGTGAGCGAGAACAGGGTGGTCGCCACCGGCGGCGGTGCTGCCTCCCGGCGGATCAGGCCGGCCTGTTCGAGTTCGCGCAGCCGGTCGACCAGCAGATTGCTTGCGATTCCGGGTAACCCGTTGCGCAGATCGGTATGCCTGCACGGGCCCAGCGCGAGCAGTTCACGGACGATGAGCAGGGTCCAGCGGTCCCCGATCGTGTCCAGCGCTCTCGCGATGCCGCAGTACTGACCGTAGGTGCGCATCTCAGCAACCTACACCATCATGTTGAGATTCAAAACTTGTTAGTTGACTTTATCAACAAGGTCGGTCTAGCGTCGCTGCCCATGACCCCCACCCTTTCCGTACGCCGATTGACCTGGGCCGGTGTCGAGATCCGTCTCGGCGGCACCCGCTTGATGATCGACCCGCTCGAAAACGTCGCCCCGCTGGTGCCGGTGATGGGCCCACCACACCGGCCGGTCGGCCCGATCGACGCCCCGCCCGGCACCCACGCCCTCATCACCCACCTGCACCCCGACCACTACGACCACGAGTTGCTCGCCCGGATCGCTGCCACCGGCACGATCGGCTGCCACACCCCGAGCGCGGCGGCGCTGCAGGAGGCGGGCATCACCCCCACTGCACAAGAGCTGGGGGAGTCCCGACTCATTGGCGGGCTGACCGTTACTCCGGTGACCTCGCTCGACTGGCGCGGCAACGACTGCGATCAGGTTGCTTGGGTGATTGAGGGAGCGGGTCGGCGGATCATCCACTGCGGCGACACGCAGTGGCACGGCAGCTGGTGGCAGATCGCCCGCGACCACGGCCCGTTCGACGTCGCGTTCGTCCCGGTCAACGGCGTCATCGCCCATTTCGAGGGCTACGCGGCCAACGTTCCGGCAACCATGACTCCCGAACAGGCAGTCGAAGCCGCTGTCGCGCTTGGCGCCGGCACCGTCTGTGCCATGCATTACGGCCTGTTCAGCAACCCGCCGTTCTACGTCGAGCAGCCGGACATCGAACAGCGCTTCCGGCAAGCCGCCGCCGAGCGCGGTATCACCGCCGCCATCATCGCCGATGGTCACACCGTCATCTGAGAATCATGCCAACGAGTAATGATGAAGATCATCATCTTCGGTGCCAGCGGCAATATCGGGTGGCCCACGACCGGGGGAGCTGCTACATCGCGGTCACATTGTCACCGCAGTTAACCGAGGCGGTCACATCGACGGGCTCGACCACGAAGCCTTGACCCGCGACCACCGGTGACGTCACCGACCCCGCCATGGTCGCCCACCTCGCCGCCTCCCACGACGCCGCACTCTCGGCCGTCGGCCCCGGGTCGGTCAGGAGAACGATCGCGACACGATCGTCGGCGCGGCCCGGGCCCTGATCAACGGGCTCCGTACTGCCGGCGTCACCCGCTTGGTCACGATCGGCGGCGCCGGCAGCCTCCGCGCGGCGACCGGGTCATGGACGACCCGAATGTCCCCGCGCCGTGGAAAACCAACGCCGGGGCGCAGTCGGATGCGTCAGCGCGTTGCCAAGGTGTTGCGCGCGCAGCCCATCGCACCTCATCGCATGCGGCCTGCCCGTGCAATTCGGTCACGAAGCCTTCGCAAGAAACGTTTGGCGAATCACGGCGGCCGCTGCTGGTTTGCGGCAGGTGGTGCGAGGGGAGCTTCACTTGACGAACGATTACGTCCTTCGGGCCTCCGATCAAGTCGATTTCAGAGAGGAGGAGCGCATCAATACTTGTTTGGTAAACCCTGATCTGGGGATGCGGGCGCTTCCGACGTGAAATGAGGCGCCGATGCATTCTTGGTTTTGCGGTTACCTATGCGCTGGGTGTGTCACGACTGCACGCGACCCTCGGCTGAAGAGTTGTGCTGCGCGATGACCGGCTTCGACGGGACCCAAAACTTAGGCACTGCCATCCTCGACCTCGCGAACAAGCCGGAACCCGCCGCGGGCCTTGATCACTGCTTGACGAGCATCGCCGGCGCGTCGGTGTCTCAGGTGTCTGCGGCCGACTACGCATCCGTCACCAGGCTTGAGGGTGCGGAGTTCACTATCGTCGCGGCCAGCGACGATATCGCCGCAGCCGTCGACGAAGCCCAGATCACCGACTCGGTCGGTCCTTGCCTGCAAGCCCTGAGTGAAGGCGAGCCCGTCGTTGTACCGGATACTGCAGCCACCATGCAGTGGCCCGGTTTCCAGAAGGTCGCAGCAGAACTGGGACTGCACGCCTCGGTCTCCGTCCCGCTGTTCACCGGCTGGGGTCCTCCGGTAGCTGTTCTCAATCTGTACGGCCGCGACAGCACCGCCATGGCTCCACTGATCATCGGCGTGGCCCACCTCTATGCCACCAGCCGCGAACTGTCCTTCGGTATCGCCGTACCACCGGCTCTGGATCCCGGAGCCGAGCAACTGCTGACCGCCTACCGCCAAGTTCTCGCATTACGCGCCACGATCAACCGCGCCGTCACCATTCTTACTCGCACCTCGGCCGAAACCGCGGAACGGAGCTTCTTTCTCCTGCAGAAACGTGCCATGTACAGCGGAACGACGTTGCGAACCGCAGCCACTGCCGTGCTCAGAGACCAGCAGCGACCGTAAGAAGGCACCTGATCCGCTGAGAGGGGATTCGCTCTCGGCGTGTCTATTTCGCTAGGAAGTGCATAATCGTCAGTTGGCGATGTGCCGTTTCCGGCCTTTATCTTCTCCACCGCATCGATGCCCCGCTCGAACTCTGACGTTGCATGACGTTCAGACACTCTGAGCATCCATTACCGCAGCGCTCGGCTCGGCATCGGGGCCCAGGGCCTCACGCGGCCAGGGCCTCTCGAACGGCGGTAGCGGAGGCGGGGACCATGGCGGTGCGAATCCGCCTGAGCTGAGATTCCCGGCCCGGAGACGGCCATCCGTTCCCGAGCCGTCAGGAGCCGAACGCAGGTGATCAGCAGGGCGTGGATCTCTTGGTCCATGGACCAGATCCCCCAAGTGTCGTGTTCGTAGCGGCGGATCGGCTCGGCGGTGGCCCGGTCCAGGTGGGTCAAGCCGGCGGCGCCGGCTTGACCCACCTGGCCCGGTCCAGGTGGGTCAAGCCGGCGGCGCCGGCCCGCCGCAGAACCGTGACTGTTCGCCGGCGCTCTACTGGGTGGCGGCGGTGCAGGCCGTGCTGCCTTTGCAGGCCACCATCTTCTGGACGCTCGCTTGCAGATTCCGGACTCGTTCGGCGGGCAGGCTGGCGGCGATGTTTCTCATCTCGTCCGGGTCGGTCGTGCGGTCGTAGTATTCCGTTGTGCCGTCGAGATACCGCACGAAGGTCCAGTCCGCGGTCCGGATCGCGGTGTAGGTCGGCGGCGTACCGTCCTTGGTGCTCTGCTTGTCGGGGTCGTCCGCGGCGGCGCCCGGCTTGATGGTTTTTGGGCCGTGGTGCTCGACCAGGGAGAGTTGCCGCCAGCCGCCCGCTGGCTTGCCGGTCCTGAGCAGCGGCACGAGGCTGCTGCCGTCGGTCTTGTCCGAGCCGCTGAGACCGGCGAGGTCCTCGAAGGTGGGGCGCAGATCGATGTTCTCCGCGAGCTGGTCGACGGTCGCGTTCTTGCGGATGCCAGGCCCGGCGGCCACCAGCGGTACGTGCACGTCGGTGCTGAAGGCGGTTTGCTTGCCGACATTCAATCCGTGGTCGCCGAGGTGGAAGCCGTTGTCGGAGCTGAAAACGACGACGGTGCGGTCGGCGATCCCAGCCGTTGACAGGGTGTCGCGCAGGCTGCCGATCATGCGGTCGATGGACTGCACCGACTGTGCCCGTTTGCGATAGATGCCATTGAGATTGTTGATCTCTTGGGGCGTGAGCAGGTCGTTTCCGGCCAGGTATGGTGGCGCGTTCTCGGGATGCTTGTTGAAGGCGGTGGTCCGCGGCGCTGTCATGCCGGGGAAAAGATCCTTGTCCTGCGGGGCGGGGGTATAGGGGCCGTGCGGCGAGAACGTGGCGATCTCGAGCAGAAACGGCTGGCTCCGCTTGGCAGCGTCAGTGATGAGATCAACCGCTTTGTTCTGGACGACGCTGGTGAGATAATCCTCGGGTTTGCTGCCGTATGGCGTGATGGTGCCGTTGTCGTTGAGCTTGTAGTTGAAGTTCGCGTACGCGTTACCGCCGACTGCCCAGTCGGTCCAGCCGGGACGGACGCCGTCGACGGGCTGGTATTCGTTGAGGTACTTGCCCATGAAGCCGGTGCGATAGCCGTTGCTCTTCAGCGTGGTCGCAACGGTGTCCAGTTCCTGTGCTTGGCGAAAGAGATGAAACCCGCCGTCCTTGCCGGAGTTGGTGAAGACACCGGTGTTGTGCGGGTACCGGCCGGTGAAGATCGACGACCGCGACGGGCAGCACAGCGAGTCGGTCACCGTGTAATTCGTGAACGTGGTGCCGTCCTTGGCCAGCGCCTGAACGTTGGGCATGTGCGGCAGCAGGTTCATGGACAGGTCATCGGCGAGAACGAAGACGACGTTCATCTTGCCCGTGCTCGTGGCCCGCGACGTCGAGGACGAACGGGACGCTGTGCAGGCAGCCGAGGAAGCGGCCAGGAGTGCCGCCATCACGGAGACGGCCAGTGCTCTGCGTAGCCTGAAATTGCGCATGGGAAGGAAAGTTAGCTGCGGTAGATGCACCTCATGTCATGCCTTTGTACGGAACCGGTAAGAGTTCGTCCGGCGCCGCCTCGGCCACGTCCGCCATCAGGTCCTGCACACGGCTCAGGTCGCGGAAGCAGCCGGCAGCGCCGGGGTGTCACTGGCCGCCACGGCGCCGAAGCCGTTCAGCAGATCGGGCGGGGCGGGCTTCGGCAGCTTCACCGTGCCGCCGGGCACGGTCGCGCCGGCGCTTCCGGCCCCGGCCGGCGGTCTGCCAGATGTCCATCGACCGGAAATGGCTGTGGTCGGGCTTGGGGTATCCGACACAGCGGACCACAGCCATTTTCTTCGCACCGTACAGCTTGTGCAGCCCGGCCAGGCCGGGGTTGAGCCCGAAGTCGTCGTCGAGCTTCAGCACCTGGTCAACCGGGTACGCCAGGGGCGGGCGAGTCTTGGCGGAAACCTCATCGCCGTACGGGATGACGGTATTCAAGCCGTCGGTGCCACCGTAGAGGCTGAGTGACTCGTACGACTCCGCCGTCTGTCCCGCTTGCAACGCTCTGGCCTGGATCTACTATCAGGCGGTCCGGATCTTTGGTTTCCTGTTTATCCGAGACGAAGACGTGGACCGGGCGGAGCGTGTCGAGCGCGCCGCGGAACTGGAATCCGGGTCTCGCTGACCGGACCAGCCGGTGTTGATGCCGGTGGCACCGAATGATTGGTTCCCGCCCGGGAAGGAATTCCTTTCCGGGTGGCAACCGGCCGTCTGGCGATCGTTGGAAGTGTTCATTCTTACTTCATCTGTGGACCCTTCGGTAGATCGTCTTGCCCGCCCTCGCTGACGCAATACCCATTGCTTCCGGCGCCGCGATCCTGCCCCGGTGGAAGCTATGAAGCTTGGAGCTGCGGCATGCGAAACGGGGTCCCGGCTGTGCGTCGACCGGCGATGAGATTGCCGTGCCGGCGAGGCCACCTCCCCCGGTCTGGTTGATCAGTCGGCGCCGGCGGATCGGGATGCGGGCGAACTGACGGAACCGTCGTGGATATCGGGCCGGCGTTCCTGGGCGGGCACCGATGCGGCGGAAGGACAGCCGACGTTGTGGGACGACAATGAAGAAGGAGCGGGTACGCTGAGCCGCGGCGTTGTTGACACTATTCGGCGCGCCGAGGGTAAGCAATGAATGGGCGTGGACACCGCCGCGGTGGACGTGGCGGGCCCTTCGCCATACGGTTGTCAGGAATGCCGCCGGGAATTCTGCTGATTTGCTCGAATGATCAGCGGCCCCCGATGATTCCCGGCGGCATTCTCCCGTGCCGATCGTGCTCCCGGACCCATTCCCTGATGATGGTCACCTGGGCCGCCCTTCCGGGACGGAGTTCGGCGGCGAGGTGGACGGGCCCCGGGGGTTGCCGACCACCGGAACGCGCTCGACGTCGGCTTCCGCGGTGCGGGCGGCTCGTCCGCGGTCGGGTCGTGAAGGGTCCTGGGCTTCCGGCGCAGCAACCACCAGTCAGCGCGGCCGGCGCCCTGCCGCATCGGCGGGCTGTGGAGCAGCCGGCGACGGTGGCACGCTGACCCGGTCGGCGTTCGCTGTGAGCGGGGTGTGGTGACCCAGCAGCCGACGGATGACTCCGGCGACCTGTTCGCGTTGATCCGCCAGGTAGAAGTGGCCGCCGGGGATCCAGTGCACGGGGCACTCTCCGGGGCTGACCGTGCGCCAGCCAGCGAAGTCGAGTCCCGTCAACAGCGGGTCATCGACGCCGGCCAACACGGTGACGGGTGCGCGTACGCGCTCAGTCCCCAGGAATTCATCGGCGATCAGCCGCAGGTCGGCGCGGATGGCAGGAACCAACAGCTCCTGCAGGCTGGCGTTGTCACGCACGTACTCCGGCATGGCGCCGAGTTCGACGAGCGCGTCCGCCAGGCTCAGCTGCCCGTTGGTGAGGACGTCGAAGAACCGTTGCGCCGTCTGGCTACGCGACGTGCCCGACACGGTCGTAGGTCCGGCATGGCCGGACACGATCAGCGCCCGCACAGTACGGCCGCGAGCCTCGAGGGCCATGCACAGGCGGGTGGCCATCACAGCGCCGAGGCTGTGACCGAACAGCGCGAGGTGATCCGCGGAGGTTGCCATCACCGCTTCGGTAAGCCGGTGCAGGAGTACGTCTCCGTCCGTGACGAACGGTTCGGCGCGGCGGTTCTCCCGCCCGGGAAATTGCACCGCTCTGATATCGGCGACATCAGAAAGCGGTTCCAGCCAGTACCGATAGCTGGAAGCGCCGCCCCCGGAATGCGGTAGGCAGAGCAGCTGAATGCGCCGGGATTGCTGAGGCGGCCCGCCCAGGAACCATCGTTCGTGCGCTGTCAATGTCGTCTCCTTGGCCGAGTGAGCCGGATTTTGCCAGATAAAAGCATTCCCGTACATCGGCGGCGAGCCGCTTCGTCGCGTGCTGTGTCCGAGTGGTGGCTCGTCAATTCAGGTGCGGGCTGAAACACTTTTCCTCCGACCATCGCCGTTTTGCGGGCCCGCGACAACTGAGTAGGTGTCGCCTCGACAGGCTATCGATCAATGGAGCAGCCATGCGCATTGCCGTTCTGGTCAAGCAAATTCCAGCGCCCGTAGAGCTCACGTTCACCGGCGGCCACGTAGTGCGAACCGGCGTCCCGCTGGAAACCAGCGCATACTGCCGACGGGCGAACGCGCGCGCCGTGACCCTGGCGGACGGCCCGGACGACGAGGTGGTCGTCTTCACCATGGGTCCGCCGAGCGCTGTGGACGTGCTGCGGGAGATGATCGCGTGCGGTGCCCACCGCGGCATCCTGGTGAGCGATCGGGCCTTGGCCGGAAGCGACACGCTGGTGACGGCGGCGGTGCTGGCGAAGGCGATCCGCCTGGAGGGTCCGTTCGACCTCGTCCTGACCGGGGCCTGCTCGCTGGACTCGGAGACCGGTCACGTCGGTATCCAGGTCGCCGAGATGCTGGGCCTGCCGTTCGTGGGGCCGTGTCGAAGGTTCGACGTCGTCGGCGGCGTCGCGACGGGGGCCGTGGAGTACGACGGCGGCTATGTCGACGTGGAGGTGGCGCTTCCGCTCGTGGCGTCCGCCGCTGAGCGGTTGTGTACGCCGTCGAAGACCGATGCCGACCGGTGGGCGCAGGTCCCGGCCGCGCTCATCCGGGAGATCGGTGTCCGGGAGTTGGGCTTCGATCCGGCGCAGGTCGGCTCGGCAGGCTCGCCCACGCGGGTCCGCGACACGGTGCAGGTGCCGGGAATGCCCCGCAGGCGGCTGCTGACGACTTCGGTGACCGAGGCGGCACGCTTGTGGCATGACCTGGCCGTGCCGGTGGCGCTGCCCGGGTCGGAGTGGTCCGGCGACGCGCGCTCGGTGCTGGACGACACGCCGGTATGGTGTGTTCTCGATCCCACGGCGATCGGCCCCGACGAGGCGATGCTGGCAGCCGTCAGCACGCTCGCCCGGAGCGTGGACCGGCGTCTGCTGGCTTTGACCGGCGTGCCGGCGACAGTGCCGCTGGGCGTCGACGGGCAGTTGATGCTGGTCGGTGGTTCGACCGCTGCCGAGGACTGGTCGGCCGCGCTGGCCGATCGGCTGCGGAGCCAGCCGCCGCACGCCGTCGTCGTCGAGGCCACCACCTGGGGCCGCGAGTTCGCCGCGCGGGTGGCAGCACGGCTGGGCTGGGGGCTCGTGGGCGACGCCACGAGCCTCACTGTGGACGGTGGGCGGCTGCTCGCGTGGAAGTCGGCCTTTTCGGGTCAGGCGCTGGTGCCCGTGACCAGCACGTCACCCACTCTGATGGTCAGCGTGCGCCCGGGGGCGCTGGGCGGACAGGGGTCGTACCGTAGCTGGACCGTCCCGGCCGCCGAGGTCATGTCGGTTCCCCGCACCACCAGGGTCACCGCGTCGCCGGTATGCGGCCTGGACCACGAAATGCGGGAGTTGCACCGGGCCAAGCGGCTCGTGGTCGTAGGTGCCGGTGTGGAGCCCGAGGGCTACCCCCTAATCGACCGGCTTCGCGTCCTGCTGGGCGCGGGCCCGATCGCGGCAACCCGGAAGGTCGCCGACCAGGGCTGGCTGCCCCGCAGCCGGCAGATCGGCATCACGGGTCGCTCCGTGGCTCCGGAGCTGGTGCTGTCGATCGGTGCGAGTGGCCGCTTCAGCCACACCGTCGGTTTCAGCCGTGCGTCGGTTGTGATGGCCGTGAACGCGGACCCGGACGCCGAGATCTTCGCGCAGTCCGACATCGGCATCGTCGGGGACTGGCGGGCTGTCGTCACGGAGCTGATCGCCGTTCTGACCGCGGCGAGTATGCCCGCTGGGGCGGCCAGGTCCGGCGGGGCGTGAGCCGCCGGGCGGCGGCGTCCAAGCGCCGAATGGCGGAGGTTGGACGCCGCCCTTACGCGTCAGCTCACCGCCTCATCTCGGCGGTGAGCTCCTCGCTGGCATTTGTCCATCAGTGGATATGCAGCGGTTGGACACATGTGAATTCTCTTGCCCGCACCGTTGGACCGCGACGTCCAACCCCGCTGCATTGCCACTCCTTGACCACTGCCCGCGCCGCTCAATATTCTTCATTCAATTCTTTCCTCGTTGATTCGGTCGACTCATCAGAAGCCGGTGAGGAATTGCTGTTTCACATTCATTCTCTGCTGAGTTGGCGGGAGGAATACTAATGGTTTTGCCGGGGCGGCGTGTTCCTCGTCCGGTACGTCCTTTTGTCCACGAGGTGTTTCACCGTCATGCCCGGAGCGGGCCGGAGCGAATTGCGCTCACCTGTGGGCCGCAGGAATGGACATACGGCCGTCTCGACGCCGAGGCGAACCGGTTTGCGCACTACCTCGGGACACGCGGAATCGCAGCGGGAGACGTCATCGGGATCTGCCTCGACCGGTCGCCCGAGATGGTCGCCTGTGTCCTGGGCACCCTGAAGGCCGGTGCCGCATACGTGCCGCTCGACACCACGTACCCGGCGGAGCGGCTCCGGCTCATGGTGTCACAGGTCCCGAGTATAAAGTTGATCATGGTGAGCGCGGACACCGCCGCCATGACGACGGGATCGACCGCCGAGGTCCTCGACGTGGATCGCCTGTGGCCGTTGCTCGACCGGCTCCCCGAGGACGCCCCGGCACCCGTGGCCGACTCCGACAGCCCGTGCTACGTCGTGTTCACCTCCGGCTCAACGGGTACACCGAAGGCCACCGCGGTCCGCCACCGCGGCTGGTTCAACCTGCTCAGCTGGCTGGTCGAGGACTTCTCCCTCGGGCCGGACTCCAGTGGGCTGCTGCTGAGCCCGGCCGGGTTCGACATCAGCCAGCGGGCGTTGATGGCGCCCCTGTTCGCGGGCGCGACCCTGCACCTGTTACCGAGTCGGCACTTCGATCCCATGATGGCGTACCGGGTCATCGAGCAGCGCAGAGTCCGGACGCTGCACTGTGCACCCAGCGCGCTGTACCTGCTGCTGGAAGGTGTCGGGGCGGCTGGCGCTGACGCGCTCGACTCGCTCGACTTCGCCTTCCCCGGTGGCGAACCCATCGTCGCCGACCGGGTCGCCGGCTGGGCCACCCGGCCAGGCGGCACCACCCTGGTTAACGTGTACGGCGTCGCGGAATGCACCGACGTGTCTACCGCTCACGTGCTTGCCGACTACCGCAGTTACGCAACGACCGGGGTGCCGATCGGGCGACCGATCAGCAACGTCGACGTTTACCTGCTGGCCGACGACCTGCACCCGGTGGCGCCGGGAGAAGTCGGCGAACTCTGCATAGCCGGGGCGGGACTCGGCGCCGGCTATCTCAACGATCCCGGCATGACCGGAGACCGCTTCGTCCCGGTACGGGTAGGACAGCAGATCGTCGACCTGTACCGCACCGGCGACCTCGCCCGTCTCCGCGAGGACGGTGAGCTCATGTTCGTGGGCCGGGCGGACAGTCAGGTCAAGATCAGAGGGATGCGAACCGACCTGGGTGATGTCGAGGCGGCACTCACCGGCAACCGGTACGTCAGTCAGGCCGTCGTGCTGCCGTCCCGCGACGGCGGTCAGGTCACAGGCCTGGTGGCCTTCGTGGTCCCGGCCGGCAACGGTGCTTTCGACCCGCACATGGTCCGCCGGGATCTGCAGGCCGTGCTGCCCAAGCACATGATTCCCGCACAGTTCGTCCCGGTCGGTGACTTTCCGTTGAGTCCCAACGGAAAGGTCGATCGTTTGGCACTCGCGCTGCGGGTGTCCGAATCCTAGAAGGAAAGGTGTTGTTGTGACGGATCTGCAGGCACTGCCGAAGCCGACTGCGAATCTCGCGGCCAACGCTGTGGCCCACGAAGACATCAAGGACGATGTGGCGGCCTTCCAGCGCGACGGGTTCTTCGGGCCGATCAAGCTCTACGAGCCCGACGAGGCCTCGTCGATGATCCGCGAGATCAGGGCCCAGAACCAGGACCACTCCAAGGCGTTGTACCACAACAACGTCAATTACGATCGCCACTTCGACATTCCGCTGCTCAACTCGCACATCAGTCACCCGACGATCATCAAGTATCTGCAGTCGATCCTCGGGCCGGACGTGCTGATGTGGCGCACCGAGTTCTTCCCGAAGTTCCCGGGCACCGAGGGCACCGAGTGGCACCAGGTACGGGACTACAGCTACGCCAACGGGAATCCGCAGCTGTTGCCCACGGACCCCGACTGGAACGCGTTTATCGACATCACGGTGTGGACGGCATGGACGCCGGCCACGGTGGAGACGGGGTGTCTGCGGTTCGTACGCGGTTCACAGCGGAACTGGTACTACGACGAGCGCAAGACCACCGACTCCGGCCGCGGGCAGAACTTCGACGTCAACAACTCCGGCACCGCATTCTTCGGCTACAAGTTCGCCGACTTCCTCATCGATCCGGCCTGGACGCCACCGGAGGAGGACGTCGTCCGGATGGAGATGCAGCCGGGCGAGGCGGTCATCTTCAGTGCGACGTGCGTGCACGGGTCGGAGCCCAACGTCACCGAGCGGGAGACCCGGTTCGCCATCGCGGGCCGCTACGTGCCGACCCACGTGCGGGTGTACCCCAACCAGAAGCAGTTCACCGCGCACGGCGCGTCGTTCGATCTGTCCGACTACGGCTCGGTGCTGGTGTCCGGCGAGGACAAGTTCGGACACAACAAGATTCGCACGCAGGACGTGCACGGGCAGCCGTTCACCACCCGTCCGGCTCGCTGAGCCGGACGCCGTTCCGACCGCAAGGAGGCTGCACGTGGCTATCGAGCAGGTACGCGAGATCTGGAAGAAGCAGTTGGCGCTGCCGCAGATCGCGGACGACGACGACTTCTTCGACCTCGGCGGGCACTCACTCATCATGCAGAAGATCCAGGTGGACCTCAGGGGCGCCTTCGGCGTCGAGGTGCCGATGGACGCGCTGTTCCGCCGCCCCACGATCGCCGAGATCTCTCGACACCTCGACGCCGTCATGGCGACGGCCTGAGCCGTCCCATGGCCGTCGAACACGTTCTGGCCTCGGGCCAGGACGTCGCCCGGGCGGCGCGCCATGTGTGCGTGCCGCCCGGCGGGCTCCACCGGACCATGTACCGAGCCGGTCTATCGCTACGGAGGCTGACGTGAGCTTTCCGCTCGTTTCCCGGCCCAGGGTCGCCACGCACCCTCGCCTGATCCACCACGCCGGCCGCTTGGTCCCGGCCGACCGGGCGACGATCCCGGCGGGTGGCAGCACGATGCCCTACGCGACATCGGCGTTCGAAGGCGTCCGACTGTACCGGCAGGAGAATTCGCCGGGCCTGGTCCGGCCCTGGCTGCTCGCCCAGCACCTGGACCGCCTGCGCCACTCGTGCCGCATCATGGGACTGAGCGCAGCTTGCGCCGACGCCGTACCCCTGGTCATCGAAGAGCTCGTCGCCGCCAACTCGATCATGGAGGACAGCTACGTCCGCATTGCGGTCGGGGCGAGCAACCCGGACGGGACCGGAGACCCGGCGGAGACCGTCCTGACCGTCTCGGCGGCACCCAGTGGCCGCGAGCGATGGCTGGCCACGGGCGAGGGCATGCGGCTGCTGATCAGCGACTGGCAGCGGCCGTCGGAGCAAACGTTCCGGAGAACAGCCGAGACCATCTCCGCCTATGCCGGGCCCCGCCTGGCGCAGGATGCCGCGTCGGCGACCGGGTATGACGGCTGCGTGTTGCTGACCTGCGACGGTTTCATCAGCGAGACCCCTTCCGCGTCGGTCTTCCTCGTCGAGGGCGGCCGGCTCTTGACTCCCCGCCTGTCCGACGTGATGGCGCCGGGTGTCACCCGGGCCTGGGTGCTGGCCACCGCACGGACTGTCCTCGGCCTGGATGTCCGGGCGGAGGCGGTGAGCCCCGAGCGGCTGCGCCGCGCCGACGAGGTCTTCCTGTGCGGCACCGGCACCGAATTCGCGCCGGTTCGTGAGATCGACGGCAACGAACTCCGTGGCTGGCCCTACTGCGCGGTGACCACTGACCTGGTAGACGCCTACTTTCGGCAGGTACGGGGCGAGTCCGCGCCGACCGACGTACCGTGGAACGCGGCCATGGATCCTACCCCGGTGCCAGTGGTGTAAAAAATTGCCGCCGCGCGCGAGGGCATCGCGCCAGGCAAGACCTCTGGTACGGTCGCGGACGAAGCGATCGGGGGGTTGGCACACAGTGGACACACTGGGCACAGTCGCGATTCTTGGCTACGGTCCTGTCGGACAACACCTGACGGCGCTGTTGCACGACGGCGGATATGAGGTCGTCGTCGGCGTCCGTAATCCCGAAGTGCTCGCAGCGGGCGACGTCCCACCAGCCGTCCAATGTGTGCGATGGCGCGCTGCCGCAGAGGTGGCAGACGTCATCGTACTGGCAGTGCCTTACGACGCGATAAACGACATCGTGGCAGGCTGGCCCGCCGGTGGCGCGGCCCGCATCGTCGTTGATCCCACCAATCCGATCGCATTGTCACCGGACGGGCAGATCGTTTCCGGCCTCGACGGTGACGAGACGGTGGGGACCCGCCTGGCGAAGCTGTTGCCGTCCGAAACTGTGGTGCGCGCTTTCACACACGTGATGGCGGAGCTCCTCGCTGTTCGCGGCCGGCGCCAACCGGGTCTGTGGGCGATGGCGGTCGCCGGCGACGACAGCTCGGCCAAGGAGATGGTCGGCGAACTGGTCAAGGCCACCGGCTTTGCCCCGGTCGACATCGGCGGCCTGGCGGAGTCCGCACCGCTCGATCCGGGTGGTGTGCTCTTCCCGCAGATGTTCACCGTCGCCGGTATGAAACGCCGGCTGCTCGAAGGCGCGTAGGGCTTGCCCTCCGTGGGGAGCACCGGGGCCCGGGATGATGTCGCATGACGACTGAGCAGGTCGTCAGGCTTGTTCTCCTCGTTGTGAGCTGGTCAGCGCTTCTGCTTCGCACCCGGGCGGCCTTCCTGGCCCGGCAACGCCCCGTGTGGCTGGCCCTGTTGGCTTTGGCCGTGGAGATCGCTCTGCTCCAGGATGAGGTCGCGGTCACGGTGGTCCGGGTCAGCGGCGTGCCGAATCTCGACGTCTTCCTCGGCGGCTGGTGTCACATCGTCATGATGTCGATCCTGTGGACCATCGCGAGCGTCGATTCGCCCAATGCCTGGTCTCGACGCGGTCGCCGGTTCCGATTCTGGTTCACCGCCGCGATCGTGACGGTGATCCTGATCGCCGAACTGTGGTCCACCCTCGCCGCTGAGGCGACACGCGACCGCGCATTGCCGGTGTCGGCGTACCGCAATGTCATCACCGTCGGGTGGATCGCGTATCTGCTGTTCATGGCAGTCGCCTCCGCCGACTCTGCCAGGCGGCTGTGGCGTCACCAGCGGGCCACGAGCTTCGGAGCCCTCCGGCTTGCCGTCATGCTGCTCTTCATCGGGGCCTGTGCGAGCGTCGTCTACGTCTTCGGCCGGGCCGTCACCGTCGTGAACGGCTCCGGCCAGGGTTCCGCCAGCGACACCCTGGTCCTGTACGCGTCCATGACCTACTTTCTGTGTTTCGTGTTCGGGTGCGCGATCGTGGTCGTCGCCCCAATCGTCGCCGGCGTCCGGGCCTGGTGGCAGCGGTGCCGGCTCTTCCACCTCTGGCACAGCCTGACCCAGGCCGTGCCCGGTGTGGTCCTCGAGGACTGCCCGTCGCTCGGTCGTGATCTGCTCCAGCTGCGCCACAGCATCGTACGGCTCCAACGACGTGTCATCGAGATCCGGGACGCTGCGATCACCTTGCGTGAATGGGTCACGCCGGAGCAGCTGGCGGCGGTGACAGCGGAGGTGGGGGAGAGCGGGCTCACCGGCATGGAGGCGGCCGGTACCGTGACCGCTCGCTGTCTCGTGCTGGGTCGAGCCGCCAAGCTGGCCGGCGCGCCGCGGTCCACGGAGGTGCCCGCCATCGCCACCGACGGCGGCGATGATCTCGACAGCGAGGTGCGGTGGCTCATGGCGGTGCGAGCCGCTTACCGTGAGCGCCCTCATTTCTCAGCTGACCAGAATTCCCGCACGGTGGACAGCGACAAGCTTGCTTAAGGCGGATACGTCCGTAGTGGCGTCCCCGGGCGCCACCAGGATGTCCGCGTCATGACCAGCACGAAGGCGTCCCTTGCGGTTGCCGACGCCACACGAGTCCGCCGCCAGACTCGTTGCGGCGGTGAGCGCCGACAGGTTGTCCATGCCGATGACGTCCCGGAAGTCGACGACTCCGTGGGGCAGGCAGTCGAACGGCTTCTCCGGATCCACGCCCGCGTCGGATGAGCAGACCAGCCGGACGCCGGCACGATACTGGCGCGCGAAAACGGCGGCCACGGCTTGGAACAGAGGTGGCAACGGCTTCCCGCTCGGCAGCCGGGCAGAGGCCACGCCGACGAAGACGCGTCTGGCTGCCAGGGCGGCAATCACCTCATCGCTGGCCTGCACCCCGCCGGCACTCAGGAAGGACGCATGCTCGATGCCGTCCACGCCTGCCTCGAGTGCCGCGGCGATGCCGTCAGCCCCGTGGGCGTGGGCCGCGACGGGAACTCCGTGCTGATGCGCGCGTTCCACAACCGTGCGCAGATCCGCTGCCGTGTACTGCGACTCGTAAGGTGTCCAACCGGGCGTGATCACTCCACCGGTTGCCATGATCTTGATGACGTCGACACCCTGGTCGACGTGGCTGTCGACCGAGTCCGTCAACGCGGCGCCGGGTTCCGCCTCACCGCCGAGAAACCAGCAGTGGCCACCCTTACGGGTCAACGGAGGGCCGGCACACAGCAGCTCCGGCAGGTCCGGCCGGCGTTCGTCGCGGACCCGCAGGGCCAGATATCCACGGTCGCCGAGGTCGCGCACGGTTGTCACGCCGCTCAGCAGGGCGATCCGGGCGTGCTCACGGATGCGGGCGAGCAGGATGTCGTCGGAATCGTGGCGGAACTGCTCGGCGGGAGCGCCGGACGGGTCGAAAGCCAAGTGGGCGTGGGCATCAACCAGCCCCGGCAGCAGGGTGGCCGCACCGTAGTCCGTTACAGGAAGAGACGCATCGATCGGACCGTCCTCGATCGCTTCGATCCGGCCGTGACGAAGCACGATCACCGGACGGTCGTCGCGCACCCGTTCACCGTCGAACACATGATCGGCACGGAGCCCCTGATAGCCGTGTGGATGTGGCTGCATTTCCGTCTGTGGTCGCATTACCGCCCATAACTCATCGAAGATGGTCGAACAGGATATCGGGATTGCTCGGTACGGCCCCTGCTGGGGTACCCGGTGCTACGTCGATCGGGCAAGCCGCGATGCCAGACACGCAGCGGTGCCGTAGGCCAGGGCGATGACGGCGAACGCCACGGATGCCGCGTGATACCAGTCCGTGGGCGCGGCTATGACTGATCCCGCGGCGGCGACCCCCAGGAGCGCCCCGACTTGACGGTTGGCGTTCAGCAGGGCGGCAGCAGTACTCGCGTGGCTGCCCGCCACCTCCATCAGCGTGGCGGTCAACGCGGGTACCGTCACACCGACGCAGAAGTTCGCGACGCCGACGGCGACGGCCAGGAGTGCGTACGGTGTCGCCGCCGAAATGGTCACCATCGTCGCTGAGGCGGCCGCGGCCACGCAGAGCGCGACGAGCCCCGGCCGGCGGCTGCCGAACCGGTGGACCAGGCGCGCGAACGTGAGATTTCCCAGGACGAACACCACCAGCATGGGGAGCAGCGACCATCCCGCTTGCATCGGTGACAACCCCCACGCGCGCTGGAAGAAGACGCCCAGCATGAAGATGGAGCCGAAGAGCGCCAGGTTGAGAAGCAGTCCGATGCTGACGGCTGCCCGGAAGACCGGGCTGCCGCGAAGTGAACGCGAGATCAGCGGGTCCGCGGCGAACCTTTCCGACACGACGAGGGCGCTGACGCACAGAGCCGCCACCGTGAGGATCGCAACTGATGGGAACGAGGTCCAGCCCTGCTTCGGCCCCTCGATGAGAACGATCGACAATGCGGCCAGTAGGCCGGCACTCGCGACGTTGCTCGCCAGGTTCAGCCCTCTCGGGCGCCGCGGCGACGGACTGATCCACCGCATCGTGAGGACGGCGCCGGCGATCCCGAAAGGGATGTTCACGAGGAAGATGCTCCGCCAGCCGAGCGTGCCGACCAGGACACCGCCGATGACCGGTCCGAGCCCGGAGGCGGTCGAGACGATCGCGGTCCAGTACCCGAGAACGATCGCCTGGCGGCGCGGCTCCGGAAAAGCCCCGACCAGCAGGACCAGAGAGCTGGGCATGAACAACGCCGCGCCGGCACCCTGAACGACGCGTGCTCCGACGAGCAGACCGCCGTCACCGGCGAGTCCGCACACGGTCGACGCGGCGATGAAGAGCGCAAGCCCGGCGAGGTATGTCCGCCGTGCGCCGAATCTGTCGGCCAGCGACCCGGCCAACAGCAGCAGCGACGCGAACGAGAGAATGTAGCTGTCCATCAGCCAGGTGAGGCCGGTCGGTCCGATCGCCATGTCGTCGGCGATGTCGACCGCGGCGACGGTGACAACGGTGGCGTCGAGCGTGGCCATCACGAATCCGATGGCCAGCGCGAGGAGCCGGGCACCGTCGCCGGGACGGGCCGGTGCAACTGCGGTGCCGAGTGTGTCGAGGCGATCGGCGGTGGACACCATCGTCTCCCTAGTACAACCTGGCCAGATCACCGGCGTTGAAGGGCCGCAGTTCGTCGCTGCGCCCCTGCGCGATCTTGTTCACCCACGACGGCTCCGAGATGAGAGCACGACCGACACACACGAGATCGAACTCGCCGCGGTTCAGGTGGTCCGCCACACCGGCCAGTCCGTCCACCTCGGCGCCCATACCGTGGAGCAGCGTCGCCGTGAATTCGCTGTTCCGCAGGCCCACGGATCCCACACCGATCGTCGGCAGCCCGGTGATCCTGCGGACCCAGCCGGCCAATGTCAACGGCAGGCCCGCGAACCCGGGGAGCCAGTAGCGCCGGGTGGAGCAGTGGAAGGCATCGACGCCCGCGTCCGCGAGGAGCGAGACGACCTGCTCGAGCTCCGCCGGCGACTCGGTCAGCCGGGCCGTCAAGTCGCTGATCTTCCACTGGGAGAGCCGGAAAATGATCGGGAATTCGGCCGAGACGGCCGAGCGGCACGCGCGCACCAGATCTGCCGCGAACTGGGTACGCCGGACGATGTCGCCACCGTACTCGTCCGTCCGCTGGTTGGTTCGTGACCAGAGGAACTGGTCAATCAGATACCCGTGAGCCCCGTGCAGTTCAATGCCGTCGAACCCGATCCGCTCGGCATCGCGGGCGGCGGCGGCGAATGCCTGGATGACGTCGTCAATCTCGTTCCGGGTCATCGGCCGGCCCACCTTGGTGCCGTTCAGGTCGATGCCGGACGGGCCGGCGGGCGGCACCGTCGGATCGGGCGGATCCCCGGTCTTGCGATCCATCCCGACGTGCCACAGCTGCGGCATGATGGCCGCGCCCTCGGCGCGCACCGTAGCGGCGAGCTTCGCCCACTGCTCGAGGCTCTCGACGCCGTGGAAGACCGGGACGCCGACCCGGTTGCGAGCGGCCACGTGAGGGACGGTGGTTCCCTCGGTGATGATCAGTCCGACGCCGCCGGCGGCCCGGCGGGCGTAATAGTCGATCATGCTCTTGGTCGGCACGCCGTCGCGCGAGGCCTCGCGCGTCATCGGGGCCATGACGACCCGGTTGCGGAGCGGAAGTTTTCCGAGCCGGAACGGGGCGAGCAGCGCCTGGTTGGCTTCGGCGATGGTCATGCCGGTCCCTTCGCTGTGCTGACAACCGTCCGGCCGTCGCGGCGGGCCAGCTCGTCCGAGGTGTCCGTGCGGCTCATCTCGGAGCGTGCGAGCCCAATCGCCTTGTTCACCGGCATCACCGTGGGCAGGTCGAAGGCCCCGACGATCTGATTCAGCCGGCCGCCGAGCGAACCTCCGATGACGCGTACGGGAATGCCGGCCTGTCCGAGGGCATCAAGCAGCAGCTTGTCGGACAGGGCCCGGAATTCCTCGGAGACCGGCCGGTGCCCGTCGGCGGCGAGAGGGAACTCGATCGGCAGGTGGGCGAACGCGTCGTAGGCGTCCATCGCGTGCCGGCGCATCACCGCCCCCATGGCGTCCATGACCTGCACGAAGAACTCGCGCTCGTCGGCGGACCGGAAGCCGGCCGGATCCCGCGGGCGGCCGGGATGAAGGCCGACCGCCACCCGGACGCTGCCGTACACCCATTCGTGCAATGACGACCCGTCGGAGATGAAGCCGTCGGGCAGTTTGCTCTCGTGCACCGCCCGCTCGGTGTACCGCGCCATGCCCAGTTGCAGCAGTTGCGGGATGGTGCACTCCTCCAGACGCCGGCCGGGCAGCAGCCTCGGCAGGATCTCCCGCATGGTCCGGGCGTGCGTCCGTGGGATGCCGGTCAGGTGGGACAGCGCGATCGACGTCGTGGTCTTGCCGGAGGAGTAGGTGCCGGAGATCGCCAGCTTCACCGCTCCTCACCCGGCAGGCGGTGTCCAAGCGAGTAGGTGACGGTCGTGTTCGCCATGCTGCCTCGCATCGCGGAGACCCGCCATTGCTGACCGGCGACGTTCAGGACGGAACTCCGGGTGACGCTCGAGGCGCACGACATCGGTCCGGGCAAGGTGGAATTCGGACTGCTGCACGACATGTCGACCGCGCGCATCCACAGCGTGTTGGTGTCACCTCGTGACACCTCGTCCAAGGAGTACATCAACACCTGGCCCAGTTGGGCGTACACGATGGTGGCATCGAGCGTCGTCAACGCCGGTTGGTACGCCGCCCCGAGTTCCCCGGCACCGGCGCCGGCCTGCGCCGTGTCGCACACCCAGACCGTAGCTGCGACAGACGTCCCCGCGGCCGCCAAGGTCACGTCAGTGATCTCGTGTGTCCGGCGACGGTAGCCACCGCAGTGGTAAGGTGCTGTGACGAGCGAGAGTGCAGTGCCCATGCGCTGGGCCTCGCCCGCATCGTGCTCGACGTGACATCGGACCTTGATGCCGCCGACCGCACAGACGAATTCTGTGGAGGCCCGCCCGGACGGCCGGTCGTCGGTACGGCTCTCGCCCCGGACGATCCGAAGTGGGACGTCGTGCATGTCGGTGTGCGGCCGCGAACTCGGCCGCATCGTGTAACGGCTGAGCCAAGCCCGGGATATCTGGTCAGCGGTCAGCCCGAAACCGGATGACAGGAATGCCTCCACCATGCGCAGGCTGAGTGCGAGGGCGTCGATGGTGCTCACATGCGCGGGGCCGATGGCATTGTTGCTCTTGTACGACCAGGCGACCGGATACCTGATCTCAGCTGTGCCCTGCGCCTCGGTGCGCAGCGACCCGGCTTCCGCTGCGGCCGGAGTCCAGGCAAGATTCAGAATGCGCTGGAACACCTGTTTGTGACCGGATCCGAAGTATCGGTGCTCGGCCGAGCCCAAGTGGTCATCGATGTGATTGGCGCGCGTGACGGGCAGGTACCCGACAGATATATCCGTCTGAATATTCACGAGGATCGCCCTATTCGTCAGTTCGAACGCGGTTGGGACAGAAGCCGTGACAATGATCGGAAATGGCCTCGGCGAATGCATGCCGGGCCGTGCGGGTGTCTTGAGAATGGATCAGATGAAGCCCAGCACTTTGCCCAGGTAGCGCTCGCCGGTCTGCGCGCCGTCGCCGTCCCAGGAGGTCGACCGCCCCAGCAACATGGTTGCCACTAGCTCTGCCTCCTTCTCCTGCTGAGTGGTGTAGCTGGTGCGAAGGAGCGCCCCGCGAACGGCAACGCGATTATCGAGGACGCCGGGACCGCTCAGCAGGGTCTCGAAGACGTCGTGCAGGCCATGGCCGCAGAGCACGTGTCCGATCTCGTGCAGGATGATCTGCTCCTGGTGGTACTTACTGGTCCTCTGTTCGAAAAAGATGTGGTCCGCCTGCGCCGTGGCGATCCACGCGCCGCAGGGGGCATCGGTCCCTACTCCGACGGCCTCATGGGGGTGCAGGTAGATGCGCCGATCCCGTTGCGTGGACAATTCCGCACACAGGGCCCTGGCGGAGAACGGCCGGGGCAGCTCGATATCTCGAGTGATCGAGCTGCAGTAACGTTGAAGCTCGCGATCAAGCATTTTTCTCCCCGTGTGGATTCGGATCCCCGGGTGGATCCGGCGAAATGCAGTCGTCGAACTGATCTACTGAGCCTTGTCCTCATCGAGCCGTTCGATCATCCGCGCATGTTCGACCATGCTGAGGATGGCCTTCATGCTCTGGGCGGACAGGCCGTCCGAGCGCAGGGCGATCTGGACCACGTCCTCCGACCGCAAAGCTGCGCTGAGTTGGTCGTTCGCCTCGGAGCCGTCGGCGTCGAGGAAGTACGAGGGCGAGCGCCCGAAAAACTTCGCCAGGGCCTGGAGGCGGGTGCCGGTGGGGTTGTCCCGCGCGCCGGTCCGGAGCATCCAGAGATAGCCGGTCGAGATCGACAACCCGGTCGCCGCGCGGATGCGCTCGGCGATCACGGCATTGCCGGGCGGCTTCTGCCCCCGCCAATGCTCGACGATCAATGCATTGATCTTGTCGGCAAGAGTCATGGTCGGCCGGATGTCGGCACCGTCACTGCGCGGAAGGGGTTGGTCATCCATAGCACGCATAGCAAACCGGCGGCGAGTCGTCTTGTCAACCACTTTGAACAACGATCCATTTCGGGCCGTTGCTCCACGATGGACGTCAGGCGGACACGGAGATCAAGTTTAGGCCTGCGGTGAAGCGCAATCCGGTATCGAGGTGGGTCTCGGACGCGGCCGGCCACCGCCGTGCGCTCTGTTCACAATAGTAGTTGACAGCACTTCCGGGCGCTGCTTAACTCGGTCCCGCCACTGTGGTCGATGCCGCGCTCGCACCGGCGCGACCGTTCGACCCGGGACTCCCCGCGGGGCTGTCCGCATACTTCTTCATCGCGCATTGCCGTTCAGTCGACGGATCTCCTTTCCTACCGCTCGGAGGTGGCTTTGCGTCAGTGGTTGACCGAGTGGCATCCGCGGGGGTACGGCGCAATGCATTGTGTTGCTGGGAAATAGCTGTTTGGAACCACTGGGAAAGCTGGGGTAGTCAACTCGGATCGTTCCGGGACGTGCCCACACGTGGCATGTCGCGGACTGTTCGTGCGTACTTCGACGATCGGGTGCGGTGCCATGGCCCGGCAGTTGTGGCGGCGCGTTGAGGGCTGGCCCCACCGACAATGACGTTTGGGGCCGAGGGATTTGAGAATCCACTTCACGGTTGCCGATCTCGCGCAATTGACCATGATATCGACTCTGGGGCCCGTCGCCGAAAGCGTATTCGCGCTGAAGCAGTTTGGCAGGCAGGGCGGCGCTCCCTTCCAGGGCTGGCAGAAGGGGGTCCGGGAGCGGCTCGGCGCCCGGGTCGCCGAGGTCGAGCAGCTTGCTGGCCGGTACGACACGGACGAGTTACTGACGTTGCTCAAGCATCCCGGCGGAAATCCCGACGCCGGGGGTGACGAACGAGCCCGTCAGCGGGCGCAGGCGACCCTGTTCGGGTTCTGCCAGGCCGCCGTGCTGCCGCACTGGCGGCAGATGCGCGGTCACCTGGCCTCGGTGCGCGACGCTTGCGGCCGGATAAGCATCGCCAACGGTATGCACACCGCGCTGGACAACCTGCACCCGAGGCTGAACTGGAGGCCTCCGAGCCTGGAAGCGCCGGGCGAGCCCGACCGCGACGTCCATCTCAACGGGCGCGGGCTTGTGCTGTGCCCGTCGCTGTTCCTGGCGGGCAAGACATGCATGCTCGTGGAGGACTTCCAGGAGATCGGGGTGCCCGTTCTGGTCTTCTCCGTACCCGTGGACACGACGACTGCGACCACGTTGTGGGGACACGGCGGGGGTGACGAGCAGGCGCTGAGCGCGCTGGTCGGACACACCCGCGCCGCTGTGCTCGAGACGTTGTCGGACAGCTGCACGACGGGGGAACTCTCCCAGCGCCTCAACATCTCACTCGCCGGAGCCAGCAAGCACGCCAAGGTGTTGCGCAAGGCGGGGCTGATCACGACGGCCCGCCAGCGCAACATGGCGCTGCACTCCCTCACGCCGCTCGGCGTTGCGCTGCTGCAGCAGCGGCGCTCGGCCGGCCGCCGGACCGACGGTCAGTCCTCAGCGGCCTGACGCCGGGGCCAGGCGTGCGGACCAGCCACACCAACGAAGGGAAGACCATGAGTACCAACCCGTTCGAGGACCCGGCCGGCACTTATCTGGTGCTGGTGAACGACGAGGGTCAACACTCTCTCTGGCCGTCCTTCGCCGAGGTGCCCGCGGGATGGACGGTCGTGCTGCCAGAGACCGATCGGCAGTCGGCGCTTGACCACGTTGAGGCGAACTGGACCGACATGCGGCCCCGGAGTCTCGCGGAGGCGATGGACCAGCGTTAGCCCACCCACTCGACCAATCCGACACCCACGCAATTCCGGTACCCGGCCCCATGGGCCGGGTACTTCTGCGTACAGAAAATTTCTGCGGCGGTCCTTGAACGACAAGGCAACTTCCTTCAGGCCCCTACCAGCCATGCATAGCCTCGTCTCACGGACATTCGAAAAGGCAGTACCTCCCAGTCGCGGCCGCGTATCCGGCGACCGCTTTTACGCCGGCCTCCCGTACCTCGGGAAAGACGGATGCCGATGGCTCCTCGGTAGGAATACGTGACCGCCCGCAGAAATGATTTGGAGACTGAGTAAATGCCGCCCAGTGCTTTGGAAAAAGCGGTCTACGGCGTGTACGCGACAACCGCGGTTCACCTGGCGGACAAACATGGTGTCTTCGGTTACCTCATCGATCGGGAAGCGTCTACCGACAAGGTCGCCTCCGAGCTCGGGCTCGACCAGGACTCCCTGGACCGGCTGCTGGTCCTGCTCGACTCCTTCGGCATCATCGAGCGGAATGAGCACGGCGCCTACCGCATCCCCGCCGAGCTCGCGCCGTTCCTCGACCCCGAGAGCCCACGCTCGGTCGGTGGCTTCGTCAGCCACGTCATGAACAGCACCCTCGACCGGCTGCCGCAGCTCGACGCGTACCTGACGGACGGGAAGTCGGCCGTGGACGCCGCTCTGCCCGCTCCGTTCGACGTCATGTACGGAACGCCGGAGCTCACCGGCAAGTTCCTGGAAGCCATGTGGCAGCTCACCTACGACGTCTCCCGGGAACTCGCGCCGCTGGCCGGGCTGGCCGGGGTCCGGCACCTGCTCGACGTTGGCGGTGCGAGTGGGCCATTCTGTGTAGCCGCCCTGGAGTCCACCCCCGGTCTGCGCGCCACAGTGTTCGAGCTGCCCGAGGTCGGCCCGTACGTGGCTGACACCGTGGCACGGCACCAGCTGCAGGACCGGCTCGACTTTGTCGTAGGCGACTTTCACCGCGACGAGTTCCCCCCGACCGAGTGCGTCGCGTTCGGCTACGTCCTTTCCGGCTGGACCGACGAGATCGGCCTGCAGTTGTTGCACAAGGCATACCGCGCCTGCGCCGACGGCGGCCGCGTCCTGATCATGGACCGGCTGTTCGACCACGATCGTCGTGGGCCGCTGCCCACCGCGGTGATGAACCTGTCGATGCACGTCGAGGCGAAGGGGAGGCACCGGACCGCGGCCGAGTACATCGGATTGCTGGAAACCGCCGGCTTCGTCGACTGCGACGTGCGCCGGTCCTCTCAGGACAAGCACCTCGTGATCGGCTTCAAGAAATGACGCGCCGCGTCAACGGCCGGCCAGGTTCCGGGTTCCTAAGCGCAGCGCCGGAGGAGTGATGAAGACCGTACCGGGCACCTTTGAACTTCCGGGACAGTGCGACAACGTCGCGTGGCTTCAAGAGAAGGCCGGCCGGCAGGCGCTGACCGCTGCCGAGCGGGACCTCCTGTGCCGGCTGTACGGCGAGGCGTGCGCCGGACAGGGCACTGCGAGCGAGGTGATGCGGTTGCTGACCCGGTCGTTCAGCCGGGAACCCATCCCCGAGTACTACCGCTACGCCAACTTACACGTCTACGCATGGTTTCTCGACCAGAGCCCGGCCGAGCCGGTGGCCGGAGCGGTGCTGGCCCTGGACGCGACGCTGGCCGCCCTGGAGGCGGTCGAGCGGCGCGCCGCTCCGCGGCTGACCGAAGCCGACCACACCGAGGAACGGTTGAAGCGGCTGAACGCGCTCCGCGAGCAGGTCGGGCGGCTCCCGGTGAAGATCGGCAGTGAAGCGAACGTGGCCGAGATCATCAAAGGCCGGGGCGACGACGGCATGGCGCTCTGGCAGGCGTTCGTGCTGACCCGCTGCTCCGGCTTCCTTGCCTCGAACGACCACCACGAGCACATCTTCCTGCGCACGGTGCAGGCGTGCGAGCTGGCCTTCTACCTGATCCGTTATTTCACCGTACGCGCAAGGCTGTCGATCGGTCGCGGCGACGGCCAGGCGCCTGCCCTGATGGCGCAGCTGGTTCACTACGCGGAGCTCCCGAACCACATCTTTCACGTGTTGCAGACACTGACCCCCGATCTGTTCCTGACGTTCCGCGACGCCACGGGCGAGGCCAGCGCCGTCCAGTCGCTGAACTACCACTTGATGGAGCTGGTGATGTACGGCCACGACGCGCGCAAGGTCGAGGCGTACCTCAGGTTCGAGCACCTGCACGAACTGACCGTGCCGCCGCTGCGGTCTGTGCGGCCGCTACGCGACACGGTGCTCGGCGCGGGCGATCCGGACTTGACCGAGGCGCTCGACGCGGTCGAACGTACGCTGCTGACCTGGCGAGGTAGGCACTACGGCTTCGGCCGCCGCTATCTTCCTGGGGTGAAGGGATCCGGCGGCACCGAAGGCGCCGGTTACCTGAAACGGTTCGTCCAGAAAGACAATCTGGTTCCTGAACCCATCACCACGGCACCCGAACTTGACATGCTCGGATTCGCTTACCGCTGATTACGACCTTTACGCCGCCGCTGGAAGGATGATGCTCGGCAACATTCAGGAATGCATTTACCAAGCTGGTTCCCGGCCGGAGTATGTCGGCTGCCGGTAGCCGCCGCCAACCTCTGCCAGACGTCGGCCGGCGGCTCTCCGGCGTGCCATCGGTTCGCTCGGATGAGCCTCGTTTTGGCTGCTGAAGCGGGGATTATGTGAGTGGTCCTCCGGCTCGTGCCGGGGTCGCGGGCCGTCTCGCGCGAGGCGTCGGCCGATCGTCGGGGACTCATGCGCGACCGTCCTGGGCGAACCGGCCGATGAATGCGCACCGGGCGCTCCGGAAATAGTGGGTGTCCGGACCGGACAGTCAATCGCGCGCTATCGTGTAACCGACATTTCCTGGCTTTGGGAAAAGTTGACAGCCTATGGTGCGTATCGTTAGAACTACTTATTATGACCCATGTCGTACAGCGCGCCACGTCCGCTGACCATGCGATTCGCTTAGAGGCCGTGTCCAAAGTGTACGGATCGGCGAAGAGCACCGTGCAGGCGCTGGACGCCGTCAGCATCAAGCTGCGCCGGGGAACGTTCACCGCGGTGATGGGCCCGTCCGGCTCCGGCAAGAGCACCTTCCTGAACTGCGCGGCCGGCCTGGATCGGCCAACCTCGGGCTCGGTCTGGCTGGGCGACGTCGAGCTGTCGGGCCTCAGCGAGGCGCAGCTGACCGAGGTGCGCCGGCAGCGGATCGGCTTCATATTCCAGGCCTACAACCTGCTGAGCGCGCTGAACGTGGAGGAGAACGTCACGCTGCCCCTGCGGCTCGCGGAGAAGAAGACCGACCGCAAGTTCCTGCGGGAGGTGCTCACCGCGGTCGGTCTCGGCGAGCACCTGAAGCGGCGGCCGAGCGAGCTTTCCGGCGGTCAGCAGCAGCGAGTGGCGGTTGCCCGAGCGCTGATCAACCACCCGGACGTGGTGGTCGCGGACGAGCCGACCGGTGCGCTGGACACCCGGTCCAGCAAACAGGTCCTGGAGCTGCTGAGACAGGTGGTGGACACCATGGGGCAGACCGTCCTGATGGTCACCCACGACCCGGTCTCCGCCTCGTTCGCCGACTCGGTGGTGTTCCTGGCCGACGGCAAGCTGGCGGGTGAGCTGACCCGGCCCACCCCGGAGCAGGTGGCGTCGCGCATGACGCACCTGGGTGAGTGGTGATCCGCCGCATCCGGCGGCTGGTCCGCCTCGTGGTGCCGTTGCCCAGCGATCTTCGGCTGGCGTGGAGCACGATCAAGGGGAACAAGGGCGGATTCGGCGGATCCTTCGTCGCGATCGTCGCCGGTTCGGCCGTGATCACCGCATGCGGTGTCCTGCTGCAGTCCGGGCTCGGAAACGGCGTCACCGCCGAGCGGTATTCGGCCGCGGCCGTGGTCCTCGGCGCCCAGCAGTCTTTCTGGCTGGACGAGAGCTCCGAGGTTCGCTACAGCGAGCGCGTCACGCTGCCCACTGGCACGGTAGCCGCCGTCGCCGCGGTGCCCGGTGTCCGGTCTGCCGTCGGTGACGTCAACGTGCAGCTCAGCCTGTTGGCCCCGGACCGCGACGTGGTGAGCGGCCCACAGGACTTCCCGGTGCTCGGGCACGGCTGGTCCGCGGCGGCCCTCGCGCCCTTCCAGGTGAGCAAGGGCCGTGCCCCGGCCACGCCGGGCGAGGTCGTGCTGGACGCCGAGCTCGCTGATCGCGGTGACGTGGCGCTCGACGCGACGGTGCAGATAGTGGTCGGCTCGATCCCGGCCTCCTATCGCGTGGTGGGTCTCGTCACCGCTCCGGACGAACTCAACCGGCAGTCCGCGGTCTTCTTCACCGACGATCAGGCGACCCGTCTGTCCGGCCGGCCGGACCGGGTGGACGCCATCGGTGTGCTCGCCGCGCCCGGCGTCACCCCGGCGCAGCTGGCCGAGAGCATCAAGGCCGCCGTCCCCGGCGTGGTGGTGCACGTCGGCGCGGAACGCGGCGACGTGGAATTCCTCGACGTGGGAGACGCCCGCAGTCTGGTGGTGGAGACGGCGGCGTCGTTCGGCGGCACCATGGTGCTGATCGTGGTGTTCGTGGTGGCCAGCACCCTCGCGCTGTCAGTGCGGCAACGCCGGCGCGAGCTGGCCCTGATGCGCGCCATCGGAGCGCTGCCCAAACAGATCCACTGGATGATCAATGCCGAGATGACCCTCGTGTCGTTCACGGGCGCGCTGGTCGGAGCGATTCCCGGGCTGCTGCTCGCCTTCACGATGCGTAGCGTGTTCGTCTTCGCGGGCGCGATGCCCCCGGACTTCCAGATGCAAGTCGGGCCGCTGCCGATCCTCGCCTCGCTGGTCCTGTGCATGACCAGCGCCCGGCTCGCCGGCTGGCTGGTCGCGCGCCGGGTGGCCAAGGTCAGCCCGGTCGAGGCGCTCGGGGACGCCGCTGTCGAGCCCAAGAAGCTCGGCTGGGTCCGGCTCACCATCGGCCTCCTGCTCATCCCGCTCGGGCTGCTGCTGACCCTGGGCAACGTGGCGTCTCCGGGCGACTCCGCCGCCGACACCGCGGCGAGCGCGGTTCTCCTGTTCGTCGTGGCGCTCGGCTGCCTCGGACCACTGCTGCTCTACGGCGCCCTCCTGCTGTTCGGCCGGTTCGTCAACCTGCCCACCAAGGCCAGCGGCTTCCTCGCCCATGCCAATGCCCGGGCCAACTGGCGGCGGCTCAGTGCGGCGACCACACCGTTGGCGATGGGCGTGACCCTGGCCGCCGTGCAGGTGTTCGGAGCCTCCACGGCGATCGCCGGAGCGCAGGACCAGGTCGAGGAAGGACTGCGAGCCGATCACGCGTTGACCGCGTCGTCCGGCGCCGGGATCTCCCCGGAGGTCGTGGACGCCGTGCGGCGGGTGCCCGGCGTCGCTGTGGTGACGCCGGTGGCGCGGATGCAGGTGCTGCTGACCTTCCCGTCCGAGGACAGCACCGCGACCAAGGTCTTCGCCGCTCAGGGGGTCACGCCCGATCGGCTCTCCGACACCATGGACCTCGCCGTGATCGAGGGCGACATCACGCAGTTGCAGGGTGAGACGGTGGCGCTGAGCCGGGTCGTCGCGGAAACCGTCCACGCGAAGGTCGGCAGGAACATCGAGCTCCACCTCGGCGACGGCACGACGATCAAGCCGCGGGTGGTGACGATCTACGAGAACGGCCTCGGCTTCGGTGATGTCACTCTGCCCAACGATCTGGTCCTCGCCCACACGACCGCGCGGGTCGACAACGCGGTGCTGATCAGGTCGGCGGACGGGACCGACCAGAAGGCGCTCGAGAACGCACTGCGGGGCGCAGTCCAGCCCTATCCGACGGTTCAGGTGGGTGACCGGGAGGCATTCCTGGCCGCGCCCGGGGCAGGGGGCGGAAGTGACTGGGTGCTCAATCTGCTCTTTCAGACGGTGTTGCTGGGCTACATCGCCATCGCCGTGGTGAACACGTTGGTGATGGCAACGGCGGCGCGGGTCCGCGAGTTCGCGATGCTGCAGCTCATCGGGGCGAGCCGGAACCAGATCCGCGCGATGATGAACGGCGAGGCCAGGATCGTGGTCTTTGCGGCACTGCTTTTCGGTGCGCTGGCGACAATCCCCCCGCTGATCGGCTTCAGTCTCGGTCTGACGCAGTCACCCAGGCCCAGCCTCTCCATCATGGGAGTTGTCGCAATCGTGGCGCTCACCGTCGCGATTTCCTGGGGTGCGATCACGATGGCCACCCGGTTCGCCCTGCGGCACGCGGCGATCGACGCGATCGGCGGGCGCGAGTAAGGACCGGGCGGACGGCTGAGGTTGCACAGCGCGCGATGGCGTCGCCGGGTTTCCGGCGGCGCCGTCGGCCTTTCACACCGGGTCGCGGCCCTGGGCGCCGGTCGCCCGAGAAGGCGGGCAGCCCGCTGACTGCCGGTTTCCTCTTCGATCAAGTGCATAGCTGGATCGCGGTCCCGGTCGGAAGACTGAGGCGGTCAGGCACGGCTTCCATGGTGGAGGCCAAGCCCGGACCGGACAGGGAGGCCGTACGTGACGCCCGAGGGGTTCCAGGAAGCAGGGCCGGCGTCGGATCCGGCCGCCGACCGGGCGCTGACCCGTTTCGCCGTCGACCGGCCACGGCCGTCGGTGCCCACCGGTCCTGCGGCGACGCACCGGATCGCTCTCGACGCCTCGCTCGTGTCGGATCTGCGGCAGCTCGCGGGTTCGGCCGGGGGCACGCTGTTCGGAGCGCTGGTTGCCGCGAGTCAGGTGCTGTCCACGGCATACGCAGGTCAGGACGAGGTGACCGCGGCAGTCCGCTGCACTACCGAGGACCGCGGCTCGCCCGTGGTGCTGAACTCGACCGTCGACGGCAGACTGTCTTTCGACAACCTCCTGGGCAACGTTCCCGGCGCGGCGGACCTTCCGCTGCCTGCCGAGTTCGCCGTCGCCGACATCGTTCTGCGGTTCGCCGAGAAGGACGGCGGGCTGGAGGTGACCGTCGGCCACGACCCCGACGTCGTCGAGATGGAGATCGTCGAGTGGCTGGCCGAGGCATTCCGCACCGTGGTGGAGTGTGTGCTCGCCAACCCGGGGCGCCCGCTGTCCGAGCTTCCGCTGCTGCGTGACGACCAACTGCGCCGGGTCCTGCTCGACTGGAACGACACCGCGCGCGAGTTTCCCGCACACCGGAGCATGCCGGACATCTTCGCCGAGCGGGTGCGGCTCGGCCCCGACCGACCGGCCGTGCTGGCCGGTGCCGAGCGCCTGACGTATGCCGAGCTCAATGAGCGGGCCAATCGGCTCGCCCACCGTCTTCTCGCCGAGGGCATCGCTGCGGAGTCCCGGGTTGCGATGCTGGTGGAACGGTCGGTGCACACGGTCGTGTCAATCCTGGCGGTGGTGAAGGCGGGTGGGGCCTACGTTCCGGTGTACGCCGACCACCCCGAGGACCGCGTCCGCTCCATGCTCGCTGACGTCGGCGCCGAGCTGATGCTGACCGACCGGGCGATGGCGGCCAGGGCCACCACGGCCGGCCTGCCGACGCTGGTGGTGGACGACCTGGTCACGACCGCCGGGCAACCCACCCACGACCCCGAACGGCTGCCGGACGCCCGGCAACTCGCCTACATCATGTTCACCTCGGGCTCCAGCGGAACCCCGAAGGGTGTCGCGGTCACCCACTCGGACGTGGTCTGCCTCGCGTGGGACCGGTTATGGCGCAGCGCGGCACATCACCGGGTCCTGTTCCACTCCCCGCACGCCTTCGACGCCTCGACCTACGAGCTGTGGGTACCGCTGCTGACCGGCGGCGAGATGGTCATTGCGATGGAGGAGTCGACGCCCGCTCTCGTACGCCGGCTGATCGTCGAGCAGGGGGTCACGTCGGTGTTCATCACCTCGGCCCTCCTGCGCCTGTTCGCCGAGGAGTCGCCAGACTGCTTCGCCGGCGTGGCCACGGTGACCACCGGCGGCGAGGTGCACTCGCCCGAGGCGCTGGAGCGGGTGCTGACCCACTGTCCCGGCACTCAGCTCAACAACGCGTACGGGCCGACCGAGACCACCTGTTTCTCGACGATGCAGGTTCTGACCCTGGAACAGGTACGGGCGCGCGTGGTGCCGATCGGCCGGCCCCTTGACTTTACCCAGTTGTACGTGCTCGACGCGTGGCTGCGCCCGGTCCCGCCCGGCGCGCCGGGTGAGCTCTACATCGCGGGCGACAGCCTGGCGCGCGGCTACTTCGGGCGACCGGCGCAGACCGCCGAACGGTTCGTGGCTGACCCCTTCGAGCCGGGGAAGCGGCTGTACCGCACCGGCGATGTCGTCCGCTGGCGGGCCGACGGAACGGTGGACTTCCTGGGCCGGTTCGACAACCAGGTCAAGATCCGCGGCTTCCGGATCGAGATCGGCGAGATCGAGGCCGCGCTCGCCGCGCTCGACGGTGTCGCTGATGCTGTCGTTGTCGTCCACGAGGTTCGCGGTGCCCGGCACCTGGTCGCGTACGTCGTACCGGAACGCGGCCGGAAGGCCGACGAGGCGGCGTGGCGTGACGCCCTGGCCGCGCGGCTGCCGAGCTACGAGGTGCCGTCCTGGTTCATCGTGATGGACACGCTGCCGCTGTCGAACACCGGCAAGATCAACCGCCGTGCGCTGCCACCACCCCGGATCGACGAGCTGTCCGAGGCGGCGCACGTCGAGCCGCGGACCGACACCGAGCGGCTGCTGGCTCAGGTGTGGGCCGACGTGTTCGGGGTCGGACGGGTGAGCGTGACCGACAACTTCTTCGCCATCGGTGGCGACTCCATCCTGGCCATCAAAGTCGTCTCCCGGGCCCGGGTGCACGGCATCCGGCTGACCGCCAAGGACCTCTTCCTCAAGCCGACCATCGCCGCGCTGGCCGAGGTCGTGACGACTGCGGGAGCCCAGCCCGATGACGCGCCGGCGGACCGCCCGCTCATCCACCTCAGCGACCGGGAGTTCGGTGGCCTCGCCGCGGGCGGGGCCGTCGAGGACGTCTACCCGTTGACCCCGATGCAGGGCGGGATGCTCTTCGACGCCCTGATGACCGGGGACACCGGCCTGCACCTGATCCAGTTCGACCTGGTGCTCGACCACGTCGACGACCCGGAGCTGCTGCGGCTGGCGTGGCAGCGGACCGCGGACCGGCTGCCCGCCCTGCGTACCGCGGTGGTGTGGGCCGATGTCAGCGACCCCGTGCAGGTGGTCCGGGCCAGGGCCACGCTGCCGGTCACCCGGCATGACTGGCGGAAGCTGCCGGAAGCCGACCGGCGCGAACGGTGGCGCGGCCTGTGCGCCGCCGACCGGGCGGCCGGGATGGACCTGGCCGTGGCACCGCTCGCCCGTGTCGCGATCATCAGGCTCACCGACACCAGTGTTCGCCTGCTGTGGTCGATGCACCACATCGTGGTCGACGGGTGGAGCGGTGCGGAACTGCTCGCCGAGGTGGCCGCCGACTACGCACGGCTGCGCGACGGCGAAGGACCCGGAGCACAAAACCGGGTGCCGTTCCGGAACTACCTGCGGTGGCTGGGCGAGCAGGAAAACAGCGCGGCAGAGGCGTACTGGCGCGGCGTGCTGTCGGACTTCACCACCCCGACCCGGCTGCCGTACGACCACCCGGCCGCCCCCGACTACCGGCCGCGTGCCACCGGGATGGTGCAGGTGGACATCGCCGCCGATCTGTCCACCCAGCTCGTGGAGCTGACCAGGCGAACGAGCCTGACCATGAGCACGCTCGTGCTGGGCGCGTGGGCGTTGCTGCTGTCGCGCTACAGCGGCAGCCGGGACGTCTGCTTCGGTGGCACGGTGTCCGGCCGGGCCGCCGACCTGGCGGGCATCGACTCGATCGTCGGCATGCTGGTCAACACGCTGCCGGTGCGGGTGCGGGTGGACGGCGCGCAGGACTTGCTGACCTGGCTGGCCGGGCTGCAGGCTGAGCAGGCCTACGCCCGGGACTTCGAGGCCGTGTCGCTGACACAGGCGCAGTCGTGCAGCGGGCTGTCCGCCGGGGACAACCTGTTCGACAACATCATCGTCTTCGAGAACTTCCCGTTCGACGAGCGGACGTTCACCGCGTACGGCCTGGAGCTGAGCCACTTCGACACCGAGGTCGGCGCAGGCGCGGCGCTCGGCGTCGTCGTGCTCCCCGGTGACCGGCTCACCATCCGGTTGCACCACGACCCGGCGCTGCTCGAGCCGGACAGCGTACGGCGGATGGCGGAATACCTGCGCACGCTGCTGGAGGCGTTCGCCGGTGACCCCGGACGGACCGTCGGCGACCTGCCGGCCCTCTCGCCGGCCGAGCACCGGACGGTCGTGGACGATTGGACCGACACATCCGCGAACTACTCCGTCGAGCACCGGGTGCACGAACTGGTCGCCGAACAGGCGCGGTTGCGTCCGGACGCGGTCGCCGTGGAGCTCGACGACCAGCGGCTGACCTACGCCGAGCTGGACGCGCGGGCGAACCAGCTGGCCCACTATCTCATCGAACGGAACGTCGGCAGCAACGTACTGGTGGGCCTCGCCGTCGAGCGGAGTCCCGACCTGTTCGTCGCGATCCTAGGCGTGCTCAAAGCGGGCGGCGCGTACGTGCCGCTCGACCCGGACTACCCGGCGGAGCGGCTGGCCGTCACGCTGGCCGAAACCCGCCCGGCGGTTGTCCTGGCGCACGAGGGGGCCATCGACAAATTCCCCCGCAGCGATGCAGATCTCGTCTTCCTCGACCGGGACTGGCCGGTCGTCGCCAAGTACCCGGACATCGATCCCGGGGCACCGGGAAGCGCCCGTGACCTTGCCTACGTGGTCTACACGTCGGGCTCGACGGGCCGGCCCAAGGGCGTGATGGTGGAGCACCGCTCGCTCTACAACACCGTGACCGCGGTGGTCGAGCCGTACGGGCTCACCCCGGCCAGCCGGGTGTTTCAGCTGTGCTCCATGAGCTTCGACACCGGAGTCCAGGATCTGTTCACCACCTGGGCGGCTGGGGGCACGATGGTGGTGCCGGCTCCGGACGTCGCGCGCAACGGAGCCTATCTGGTGGAGCACATGCTCGCCGGTGAAGTCACCACGGCATCGATACCGATCAGCGTCCTGTCGTCGCTCGACTCCGATTCCCTGCCCGGGATGGAGACCATCCGGGTCGGCGGTGACGTGGTCGCGCCCGAGGTGGCCGAGGCGTGGGCGCGCGACCACCGGGTGATCAACAATTATGGGCCGACCGAGGCGGGCGTCACCGTCAGCCTGTTCGAGGTCCAGTCCGGGGCGGGCCACCGCACTGTGCCGCTCGGCAAGCCGCTCGCCAACACCAGGGTCTATTTGCTCGACGAGCGTCTATCTCCTGTACCGGTCGGGGTGCCGGGCGAGCTGTACGTCGGCGGCGCCGGCCTCGCGCGGGGTTACATCGCCAACCCGGCCCGGACCGCCGAGCGGTTCATCGCCGACCCGTTCGGACCGTCCGGAGCGCGGCTCTACCGGACCGGCGACGTGGTGCGGTGGCGCCCGGACGGCACGCTGGACTTCGTCGGGCGTACCGACGACCAGGTCAAGATCCGTGGGTTCCGGGTGGAACCCGGTGAGATTGAGAGCGTACTGCTGCGGCACGACGGCGTGGCCGAGGCCGCGGTGTCGGTGTGGCCGGACGACCAGGGCAACAAGCGGCTCGTTGCGCACGTCGTCCGCCGGTCCGGGGCGCCCGAGCCGGCCGTGGATGAGTTGCGTCGCCATCTCGGTATCTCGTTGCCCGACTACCTGATCCCGGCGGGGATCGTGCTGCTGGAGCGGATGCCGCTCAACCACAACGGCAAGCTCGACCGCTCCGCGCTGCCGGCGCCGACCCGGCAAGACGGCGCGGGCACCGGCTACGTCGCCCCGCGCGACCCGACCGAGGAGGCGTTGGCCCGGATCTGGTCGGAAGTGCTGGACATCCCGCGGGTCGGCGTCGAGGACGACTACTTCGCTCTCGGGGGCGACTCCATCAACAGCCTCCGCGTCGTCGCCCGGATGCGGACCGCATTCGGCGTGGAGGTCACTCCAAGGGACGTCTTCGAGGGGCCGAGGGTGGCCGCCCTCGCCGCGACCGTCCGCGACCGAATCCTGGCTCAGGTGCTCCGGATGGCCGACCGCCAGTCCTGAGGGCACCGGAACCGCGCTTTTCGAATGGGAGAAAACAGCATGGAACTGCCACCCCTCATCGAGGACCGGTTGGCGGCGCTTCCCGACCACCTGCGCGAAATCCTCATGCGGCAGCTCGCCGGTGCTGCCGATCCCGCCCCTGGGGACGGCGCGATTCCGCATGCGTCCCGGGACGGCGCACTGCCGTTGTCGGTGGGCCAGCAAGGGCTGTGGTTCCTGGCGGAGCTGGATCCCGGCAGCGTCGAGTACAACGCGCCGCGGGTGCTGCGGCTGACCGGCGAACTCGACCTGGAGGCGCTGCGCGCGGCCCTCGACGGTCTGGTCGCCCGGCACGAAGCGCTGCGCACCACCATCGGCGAGGTCGAGGGCCGTGGCATTCAGGTGGTGCACGAGCCCGGTCGCGTACCGGTCGAGGTCGTCGACCTGTCCGGCCTGTCGTCGGTGGAACGGGCCGCTGAGGTCGACCGGTGCCTGGAACGGGAGGCGTCCACCCCGTTCGACCTGCGTCGCGGGCCGCTGCTCCGGGTCTGTCTGCTCCGTCTTTCCGGCGAGGAGCACGTGGTCGTGCTGGGCCTGCACCACATCGTCGGCGACGGCTGGTCCATCGGCATCCTGGTCGACGAACTCACCGCCGGATATGCCGCGCACCTGCGCGGGGAGCGGGCCGAGCTGCCCGACCTGCCGGTGCAGTACGCCGACTTCGCCGTCTGGCAGCAGGAACGGCTGACCCGGCCGGAAGTGGCGGGACAGGTGGACTACTGGCGGAGGCAGCTGGCGGGGCTGGCCCCGGCGGACCTGCCGACCGACCGCCCTCGGCCCCCGGTGCGCGGCTTTACGGGCGCGGTGCACGAATTTTCGATGCCCGGCTCGCTGGCCGAGCGGGTGACGGAACTCGGGGCGCGTTGCGGAGCGACGCCGTTCATGGTCCTGGTCGCCGCGAGTCAACTGCTGTTCGCCCGCTACTCGGGGCAGCGCGACATCGCCGTGGGTTCGGTGACCGCGGGTCGTGGCCGGGCCGAGCTGGATCACCTCATCGGCTACTTCAGCAACACCGTCGTGCTGCGGTCCCACATCGACGAGACGCGGTCCTTCACCGACCTGCTCGGTGAGGTCCGCTCCACCGTGCTCGACGCGTTCGCCAACGACGAGGTCCCGTTCCAGCGGCTGGTCGACGTCCTGCGGCCGGAGCGCGACCCGAGCCGGCCGCCCTTGGTGCAGGTGATGGTCAACCTGCAGAGCGCACCGGACGGCCGGGACGACCTGCCGGGCCTGCGGGTCTCGGAGATCACCCCGCCGATGCGCGTGGCCAAGATGGACGTGTCCCTCGACTTCTTCGTGCACGGGAGTACGCTCACCGGCTCCATCGAGTACAGCACCGACCTGTTCGACCCGGCGACGATCGAGCGGATGAGCGGGCACCTGCTGACTTTGCTCGACGGTGTCACCGCCCGGCCGGACGAGCCGATGCGGGCGCTGCCCATGCTCACCGGGTCCGAGCTCCACCAATTTTTCACCGAGTGGAACGGCCGCCCGGTGGAGTACGCCCCCGCCCGGTGTGTGCACGAGCTGTTCGACGATCAGGCCGCGCTCACTCCCGACGCGGTCGCGGTGAGCTGCGCGGGCGAGAAACTGACCTTCGCCGCGCTGGCAGCCCGGGCCGGCCAGCTGGCGCGGCACCTGAGGAGCCTGGGCGCGGGCCCGGGCACGCTGGTCGGGGTGTGCCTTGAGCGCGGTGTGGACGCGATGGTCGGTCTGCTCGGCGTGCTGAAGGCGGGCGCGGCTTTTGTGCCGCTCGACCCGGACTACCCGGCGCAACGGCTGAGCATGATGCTGGCCGATGCCGACGCACCCGTGGTGGTCACCCAGACCACCGTGCTGGACCGCGTCGCCGGGCACGACGCGACAGTGGTGTGCCTCGACCGCGACCGGCCGGTGCTCGACGCCCTGCCGACCTCAGCGCCGGATACCGGGGTCACTGTCGACGACCTCGTCTACGTGATCTACACGTCGGGTACGACCGGCCGGCCCAAGGGCGTCCTGATCAGCCACCGGAACGTGCACCACATCCTGCGCGCCTGGAACGCCCGATACGGACTCGACGAGATCCGCGGCCGCTGCCTGTCGGTGGCCAGCTTCGGCGTGGACCTGTTCTTCGGCGATTTCCTGTTCTCCGCGCTCTTCGGCGGCGAGCTCGTGGTGTGCCCGGCGGAGGTGGTGACCGACCCGCCCGCGCTGGTGGAGCTGATCGCCGCCGTCCGGCCGCAGATCCTGGCCACCACGCCGTCGCTGGCCCGGGCAGTCACCGCCGAGCTGGCCGGACGGGACAGCGACGCCCTGGCGTCGCTGCGGCTGCTCTCCCTGGGCGCCGAGGGCTGGCTGGCCGGCGACTGCGCCGATCTTCTCGAGCACGTCGGCCCCGACACGCTGGTGGTCAACGCGTACGGCGCCACCGAGACGACGGTGGACTCGACGGTGTTCGCGCTGCGGGGCGATCCGGTTGAGCCCTCGGCGTTCGTCCCGATCGGGAAGCCGATGGTGAACACCAGCGCATATGTCGTGGACGCGGTGGGCCGCCCGGTACCGATCGGCGTGGCCGGCGAGCTGTTCATCGGCGGCGGCGGCGTGGCCCAGGGGTACTGGCGGCGGCCTGAGCTCACAGCCGAGCGGTTTCCCCGGGACGTCATGGGGCCGGGTACCGGCGCGTTCTATCGGACTGGGGACATGGTCCGCTGGCGCGGCGACGGCAACCTGGAGTTCCTCGGCCGCGCGGACGACCAGGTCAAGATCCGCGGTTTCCGGGTGGAGCTGGGTGAGGTGGAGACCGTGCTGGCGCGCCACCCCGAGGTGGCGGCCGCGGCGGCGGCCACGCGCAAAGGCGACTCGGGCCACGTCCGGCTGGTGGGCTACGTGGTGCCCGCGGGCGACCGGGCGCCCGGACTCGCCGATCTCCGGGAGTTCCTGACCGCGCACCTGCCGAGCCAGGCGGTGCCCTCGGCGATCGTGGCCCTCGACGCGTTGCCGATGACCCCGAACGGGACGCTGGACCGGCGTGCCCTGCCCGAGGTGGCGGAGTCTCCCGCCGATCCGTCCCGCCGTGTCCCGCCGCGCACCCTGGTGGAAGCCACGCTCGTCGACGTCTGGGCGAAGGTGCTGGGCGTGGAGACCGTTCGGATCGGCATCGAGGACAACTTCTTCAACCTCGGCGGTGACTCGATCCTCAGCCTCCAGGTGGTGTCGCTGGCCCGGCGCTCGAACCTCCGGCTGACCACCAGGCAGATGTTCCACCGGCAGACCATCGCCGAGCTGGCGGGCGAGGTCACCGTGGTGGCCGAGGCCGGCGCCGACCAGGGCCCGGTCACCGGACCGGTGCCGCTGACGCCCATGCAGCACTGGTACTTCGAGCAGTTCCCGGACGCGCCGGGCCACTTCAACCAGTCCTTGTTCCTCGAGGTGGACGCCGCCGTTGATGCCGATGCGTTGCGCGCGGCGTTCACGGCCATGCTCGACCACCACGACGCTCTCCGGCTCCGGGTCGAGCGGGTCGGCGGGACGTGGCGGCAGTACAACGCGGCCGAGGAGCACGGCGACGTGTTCGAGACCGTCGACCTGGCCGGCCTCGACGCGGCCGCTCGGGACGAGGCGATGCGCACGGCGATCACCGCGGTGCAGACAGGATTCGACGTCCGTACCGGTCCACTGCTGCGGGGCGTGCTGTTCACCTCGGGCGGCGACCGGTCGCCCCGGCTGTTCCTTGCCGCCCACCACTACGTCGTGGACGCGGTGTCCTGGCGGGTCATCCTGGCCGACCTGGAAACCGCGCACCGGCAGGTGGCCGGCCGCGAGAAAGCCGACCTGGGTGCGAAGTCCACGTCGTTCCAGCACTGGGCGCGCCGTCTCACCGCTCTGGTGGCCGAGGGCGGTTTTGATGCGCATCGGGAGTACTGGGCCCGAGCCGAGCGCGCCATCGCGGAGTCGGCTGAGCTGCCGGTCGACCGCCACGGGCCGAACACCGTGGGCTCCGCGCGTACCCTGACCCGGCGGCTGGGGGCTGACCACACCGACGCGCTGCTGCGCAAGGTGCCGGAGGCGTACCGGACGCAGGTGAACGACGTGCTGCTCAGCGCCCTCGCCCGGGTGCTGCGCGACTGGACCGGCGGCACTGTGCCGGTCGAGCTGGAAGGCCACGGACGCGAGGACCTGTTCAGCGACGTCGACCTCACGCGTACCGTCGGCTGGTTCACCACAGTGTTTCCCGTGGCGCTTGAGCTGCCCGACGACCGGGACTGGGGTGACAGCCTGAAGGCTGTCAAGGAGCAGCTGCGCGCCGTACCGTCGCGTGGTCTGAGTTATGACGCCCTGCGCTATCTCGGCGAGCCGGGTGCGGTGGAGCGGGGCGGACAATGCCAGGTCGGGTTCAACTATCATGGCCGCTTTGATGCCGGCACCGACTCGGGCGACGCCGGGCTCTTCCGGGGATGGTGTGACAGCCCGGTGCCCGACCGCGGCGCCGCACAGCCCCGGCAGTGCCTGATCGATGTCACCGGCATGGTCCGCGACGGCGAGCTGGAATTCAGCTGGGAGTATTCCGGCAATGTCCACCACCAGGAGACCATCGCGCGGCTGGCTGAGGCGTTCCACGCCGCGCTGGAGCAGATCGTCGAGCACTGCACCCGGCCCGGCGCCGGCGGCTGTACGCCGTCGGACTTCCCGCTGGCCGGGCTCGATCAGGCGGCGGTGGACCGGATCGCCGGCGACGGCCGCTCGGTGGAGGACATCTATCCGCTCACCCCGATGCAGAGCGGCATGTTGTTCCACTCCCTCGACGACGACGGCGACGTGTACCTCACCCACTTCGCCGCAGTGCTCGACGGGGTGGACGAGCCGCGCCGGCTGGCCGACGCGTTCCAGCGGGTCGTTGATCGCACTCCGATCCTGCGGACCGCCGTGACCGGGATCGAGGCGGACGCCCCGCTCCAAGTTGTCCACCGTGACGTGCGGCTGCCCGTGACCCATCTCGACTGGAGCGATCTGCCCGTCGAAGACAGGGAGGCGCGGTCGCAGTCGCTGTGGAAGACGCTGCCGACGCTGGAACTCGACCTGTCCGAGGCGCCGCTGATGCGGCTCACGATCGCGCGGCTCTCGGGGACGAGCGTCAGGCTGTTCTGGTCCTCCCACCATTTGCTGCTGGACGGGTGGAGTTTCGCCGACGTGCTGGCGCAGGTGTTCGAGGAACACGCCGCGCTTGGCGGCGCGCCCGCCCCCGCCCCGAAGCCACGCCGGCCGTACCGCGAATACGTACAGTGGCTGGCCGAGCAGGACGCCGCGGCCGCCGAGGCGTACTGGCGCCGTACCATGGCCGGCTTCACGGCGGCCACAACGCTACCGTTCGACCGGGCACCGCTGGCCGCGCACGGCTCGCGGTCCACCCGCGACGTGGATCTGCGGCTGCCCGCCGACCGTGCGCACCGGCTCTACGAGTTCGCCAGGAACGCCCGGCTGACGATGAACACTGTTGTGCAGGGTGCCTGGGCGCTCCTGCTCGCGCGGCACAGCGGCGAACGCGACGTGTGCTTCGGCGCGACAGTGTCCGGCCGGCCCGCGGAGTTGGCGGGGGCGGACGAGATCGTCGGCCTGTTCATCAACACCTTGCCCGTACGAACAACCGTCGACAGTGGCCGGGATCTCGTGTCGTGGCTGCGGCGGATGCAGGACGAGCAGGCCGAAGCCCGGCAGTTCGAGCACCTCTCGTTGGCGCAGGTGCGCGGCTGGAGCGAGGTCCCGCGGGAGTCGGGCCTGTTCGACAGCCTGGTCATCTTCGAGAGCTTCCCGTACGACCGGGACGCCGCCGCCCGGCACGGGCTCGTGGTGCGCGAGAGCACCGGCGCGGAGGAGACCAACTATGCCCTCACACTGACCGCCTTCACCACCGACGAGCTGCACCTACGTATCGGCTACGACCCACGCTTGTTCGACGCGGACACCGTGGAACCGCTCGCCGAACGCCTGGCGACTGTGCTCGACTCTTTCCCCGATCACGCCGACGCCCCGATCGCCCGGCTACCCCTGCTGCCCGCCGGCGAGCGGGACCTCCTGCTCCGCGAATGGAACGCCACCTTCCGCCCGACGGGGCCAGCCACCGTGACCGAGCTGTTCGAACGGCAGGCCGCCGCGACTCCGGAGGCGGCTGCGCTGGTGTGCGGGGATGCCGTGCTGAGTTACGCCGGCCTGGACGCCCGCGCGAACCGGCTCGCCCATCACCTGATCGCAATGGGGATCGGCCCCGAGCAGATCGTCGCCCTGGCCTGCCCGCGGACGCCCGAGCTGCTGGTGGCCATGCTGGCGGTGCTGAAGGCGGGCGCGACCTACCTGCCGCTGGACATTGACCATCCGCGCGAACGCCTGGCCCTAATGGTGGGCGACGCGGCCCCGGTCCTGGCGCTGACCGCCGACGGGATCACGATCGACCTGCCGGCGGGGCCGTCCCTCTCGCTCACCGAGCCGGGCGTCGCCGCCGCGCTGGCCCGCCATCCGGCCACCAAGCCGGAGCCAGCCGTACCGCCGGGCCCGGCGAACGCCGCCTATGTGCTCTACACGTCCGGGTCCACCGGCAAGCCGAAGGGTGTGGTGATCAGCCGGGCCAACCTCGCCAACTTTGTGCTCGACATGCGGGCCCGGACCTCGATGACCCCGGACGACCGGCTGCTGGCCGTGACCACCGTCGGCTTCGACATTGCGCACCTCGAGCTGTTCGTGCCGCTGATCAGCGGTGCGACCGTGGTGCTGGCGGCCAAGGAGCTGGTGCACGACCCGCAGGAACTGCGGCGGTTGGTCCACGACGAGGGCATCACGGTGGTGCAGGCGACGCCGAGTCTGTGGCGCGGCGTGGTCGAGGGCGCCCCGGACGTCCTCGCCCACATCCGGGTGCTGGTCGGCGGCGAGGCGTTGCCGGCGGAGCTGGCCGGGGCCCTGACTGCCGGGTCGCCGTCGGTGACGAACGTGTACGGGCCCACTGAGACCACGATCTGGTCCACCGCGGCCGAGCTGACACGCGGCGAGACCGGTGCACCGCCCATCGGCAGGCCGATCGCCGGCACTCGGGTGTACGTGCTCGATGACGGTCTCCAGCCGGTTCCGCCCGGCGTGCCGGGGGAGCTCTACATCGCCGGTGAGGGTGTTGCGCGGGGCTACGCGAACCGCCCTGCCCTGACCGCGGGCCGGTTCGTGGCCGACCCGTTCGGGCCGCCCGCCGAGCGTATGTACCGCACCGGTGACGTGGTCCGGTGGCGGGCCGACGGCCTGCTCGAGTTCGTCGGCCGAGTCGACGACCAGGTCAAGGTCAGGGGCTTCCGGATCGAACTCGGCGAGATCGAGACGGTGCTGGGCGCCCACCCGGAGGTGGGCTCGGCCGTGGTGGTGGCGCGCGAGGACACCCCTGGTGACAAGCAACTGGTGGCGTACGTCGCGCCGGCCCGGGACACCGTCCCCGCGACGGCGGAGCTGAAGGCGTATCTGCGGCAATACCTGCCGGGCTACATGGTGCCCGCACTGTTTGTGGTCATGGACGTGTTCCCGCTGACACCCAGCGGGAAGGTCGACCGGAGGATGCTGCCCGCTCCGGGCGCAGTGGCCGACACCGACGCGCCGCGGGTCGCACCGCGCACCGAGGCCGAGGCCGTGCTGGCCGCGATCTGGGCGGAGGTGCTGGGCCGGCCGGTCGACGGGATCGACGTGACCGCCAGCTTCTTCGACCTGGGCGGCAACTCGGTGGTGAGCGTCCAGGTGGTCTACCGGGCTCGGCGTGCCGGGTGGCACATCGTGCCGACGGACCTGTTCTTGCACCCGACCGTGGAACGCCTGGCTGCGGTGGCCGTGCGGGCTGCGGACCTCCTGGGCGTGACGCCGCCCGGGCAGACCTCCGTGCCCGGGCGGCAGGCCGGCTCCGGGCGTTCGGCCCGGATCAGCCGGGCAGGACAGCTGACCGGCCTGTCCGCCCGGCTCGCCGAGCTGGCGCGCGCCCACGAGGTTCCGGGCGCCCAGCTCGCCGTACGCCACCAGGGCCGGCTGATCGTGGTAGAGACGGGGGAGCTTGTCGCGGGAACCGGCCTCCCGGTCACCGCGGACACCACGTTCCCGGTCGCCTCCCTCACCAAGGCGGTGACGGCGCTGGCCGTACACCTGCTCGCCGCCGGCGGGCGCCTCGACCTCGACGCCCCGATTGGCGCGTACCTGCCGGAGCTGTCCGCCGTGGGCCCGGTCGGCCGGGTGACCCCTCGGCAACTCCTCAGCCACACGGGGGGCCTCATCGCCGGGGTCGAGGAACGGGTGCCGAGTGCGGACCGGCTCGAGTGGGTCGAACGTCATGGCGACCGGACCGCCGTGCTGCACCCACCGGGAACGGCGTTCTCCTACTCCGACTTCGGCTATGTGCTCGCGGGCCGGGTCGTCGAGGTGCTGACCGGCATGCATTGGCGGACGGCGGTGGAGTCGACGGTGCTGCGCCCACTCGGCATCTCGGTGGCGTCCGACGCGCAGCCGGGCGCGCAGGGGCACGTGGTGAACGGCCGCGTGCTCACCGTGCCCGAGCAGTCCTTCTCCGCGATCGACGAACCCGCCGCGGGGCTGGTGGCCACGGCGGCCGATCTGGTACGGCTGGCCGGCGTGCACGACCCGGCCAGGTCCGGGGTGCTGGCCCCCGCGGCGGCTGGCGCGATGCTCCAGGACCGGACCGGTGACCTCGCCGTCGGACCGTTCGGCCTGGCCGACGGTTGGGGGCTCGGCTGGTCGGTGTACCGCGGCGCCGGCGGTGACTGGAACGGCCACGACGGCAGCGGCGACGGCACATGGTCGCACCTGCGTTTCGACCCGGTCACCGGGACGGCCGTCGCGCTGAACACCAATGCGAACACCGGACTCGGGCTGTGGGAGGACCTCCTCGCCGATCTCCGCACGGCCGGCATCGACGTGGCCAACTACTCGATGCGGGTGCTGTCCGAGCCGGGGGAGCCGGTCGCCGGGCCCGCCGACTGCGCGGGGCATTACGCCAACGGCGACTGGGACTGCGTGGTCGAGTCCGGCGCCCGAGGACTCACCCTGGCCGTCGGTTCCGGGCCGCGCTCGGAGCTGATGTGTCGCACGGACCTGCGGTTCACCACCGAGGGCGCCGGGCTGCCCCGTACGGGCCGGTTCGTCCGCGACCCGGGCACGGGCGGGGTGGAGCTGCTCCAGCTCGCGGGGCGGTTGCTCTGGCGTACCGGCGGGAACGAGCAATGACCGCCGAAGTGAATTCTGGTCATGCGCCGCCGCTGTCGCGCAACCGGAACTACCACGTGCTGTGGGGGAGCCAACTGGTCTCCGAACTGGTCGGCCAACTGAGCTTCATCGCGTTTCCCTTGATGGTGCTGACGGCCACCGGCTCCGCGCTGTGGATGGGTGCCGTCACGGCCGTCGTCGGAGCGGCGAGCATGATCGCCAACCTCCCGGCGGGCGTGCTGGTGGACCGCTTCGACCGCAAGCTGGTCATGCTGGTGTGCCAGTGTGCCCGGGCGGTGGCGCTGGGCGGCCTCGCGGTTGCCTTGTTTACCGGGCATTTCTCCATGCCGCTGGTCCTGGTCGTCGCGGTCGCGGAAGGCCTGCTGAGTGCGGCCTTCGACCCGGCCGAGCACGCGGCGCTCCCGCAGGTGGTGCCCGAGGCGCAGCTGTCGGCGGCGGTGGCGCGCAACACCGTACGTCGCTACGTCGCCACACTGGCGGGCCCGGCGAGCGCGGGCTTGCTGTTCGCCGCCGATCCGAGAACCCCGTTCGCCGTGGCCTCCGTCCTGCTCGTGGCGTCCTGCGCCGTGCTGTGTTTCCTCCGCCTTCCCCGGCGCGTATTGGTGCCGGGGCCCGGGTCGACGAGCATGCTCACCGACGGGTTCCGGTGGGTGCTGAGGCACCGCGTGATCAGGTCGACGCTGCTCTGGCTGATCGCGTGTGAGCTGTTCATCTCCGCCCTGCTGATCATTGTGCTGGCGGCGTCGGGTGACCGCGACATGCCGCCGGGCGAGCTCGGCGTGATCATGATCGGATTCGGTGCCGGTGGGCTGCTGGGTGCGGCGGTCGCGGGTCGGCTGCACGCCGCGGTGCCCGGGCCTGCCGTGCTGATCGGCTTCCCGTGGATCGCGGCGACGCTGACGCTGGTGATGGCCCAGGTACCGACCGGGGTGCTGACCGGCGTGCTGCTCGGCGGGATCGCCTTCTTCATCCCCACCGCGTTCACGACGGTCATGACGTACCAGATCACGGTCGCCCCCGATGAGCTGCGTGGCCGGCTGAGCGGCATCGTCGGGCTCTTCGCGGGTGGCGCGGGCGCGATCGGCCCGCTGGTGGGCGGTCTGCTGATGACCGGTGGGAACAGCCGCAGCAGCCTGCTGATCTGCGGTGTCAGCATGGCCGTCGGCGCCGTGGGCACCCTGTTGAGCCCGACCTTGCGCCGGTTCCCGACGCTGAAGTGAGGGGCCGCGATCGCGGCCCCTCACCGGAACTACCCGGCCTACCAGCATCCCTTCTTGCTGTCGGCGGTGATGGCCTCAGCCGTGTACGGACACTGGAAACCGATCCAGGTCAGCTCGGACCACAGCCGCGACCACGGTTGGCGGGGACCGCGGCACACCAGGAAGCCTGCACCCCGGTCGGCGACGGGCAGGTCGATTTCGAACGTGCCGCGCGGCTCGCAACTCGCGAACAGGGCATCGAACGTGTCACGGTTGACGCCGACCGCGATGACCACGTTCGTGTCGTCGGCGGGCCGGCCGAAGGCGGCATAAGAGTTCTGTCCGCTGTAGACGGCTGGTAGACCGTTCGCCGGCCCGTACCGGTCCAGGGCGCCCGCCAAGCCGTAGTGGTTGGCGTAGATGACGGCGTGCGCGCGGTCCTCGGGCGACAGCGACCGGTGCACTGCGGCCACCTGTGCGGCCAGCTGGGGCCAACCTGACTGGTCGAGCTGGAAGACCCCGAGCTCCTTGAGGACCGGGTTCGACCCGTACACCGCGATCGGCAGCACCGGCAACATGAGCACGGCCGACATCGCCATGTTGAACGCCAGGGCGGTGCCGGCCAGCGAGCGGCGTGCGGCGGTGTGAGCCCATCCCTGCAAAACCACGGAACCTGCCGCCAGCAGCACCAGTAGGAGACCGCCGGTGTACTCGGGTTTGCCTCCGATTGCGATCAGCAGCGCCGCCATGAACAGGTAGGCCACCCCGACCGACCGGTACGTTTGCCACTGCGTGCGGCGCAGCAGAGCGGCCAGTCCGCAGATCCACACCGGAGCGAGGAAGAGGCCGATCAGGAGGAGCTGAAACGGTACGAAGGCGAAGCGGGAGGCCGATCCCAGAGCCTTCGACAAAGCCGCACTCATCTCCAGTTGGGGCCAGCCATGCACGATCTGCCACACCACCGAGGGTGCGGCGATCAGCACGGCGAGTGCGGCGCCGGCCCACAGCCACCGGCTGCGCAGGATCTGCCGCGGGCCCACCGCCAGCACGCCCACGAGCAGCGAGAGAAGTAGCAGCACGATGAGGTTCTTGGTAAGCAGAGCCACGCCGGTGACCGCGCCGACGGCGAGCCACAGCCGGCCGTCGCCGGTCCGCAGCAGGCGGATCCACAGCCAGCTCACCACCACCCAGGTGACCAGGTCAGGACCGTTCGTGGTGAGCACGTGCCCGGCGTTGAGGGTGACGAGCGACGCGCCCGTCGCGGCAGCGGCGAACACCTGGGCGCCACCGCGGCCGCCGAGCTCCCGGGCGATGAGGCCGGCCACCCACACCACCACTCCGGTCAGCAGCGCCGGTATCACGCGCAGCCCGGTGAGCGTGTCGCCGAACACCAGGAGCTCCAGCCTGGCGATCAGCGAGACCAGCGGAGGCTGGTCGACGTACCCCCAGGCCAGGTGCTGCCCGGTCACCCGGTTGTACAGCTCGTCGACGTGGTACCCGTGCCGCCACGACAGCGCCAGCAGCACCATACCGACCGCGGCGGACACGGCCAGCAATGGCCGCCGATTCAGCACGGGAACAGCCGCCGGCTCCCGTCGGGTCGAGGCCGAGGAGTTCCCGGTCAAGGTCGCCATTGATTCATACCCTTTTCTTTCCGTGGATTCGTCGATTCGGATTGTCTTCGTCGAATCCACGGACAGGCGACCAGGTTGAATTATAGGAGAAGTCGCGACGAGCTCCGCCGGGCTCGTACCGGCCGGCGCCACGGTCGGCAACCCCGTCTGGCAGCGCAGATGGGCCTCTGCCCAGCTCCTCGCCGGCGCGGCCGGCGTCGGCCGGCGGATCCGACCCATTTCACCCGTCGGTCAAAGAGATGGCCGCACGGCGGCGGTCTGGCCAGGCTCGGGACGACCGATCATCACCCGGCGCGGCGCCGGCCGGATCGCCGGTCGACGAAATGGAAGGACGATTTGCGTGAAAAGGCTGACCATCGCACCCGACGAGCGCCGGCACATCGAACGGCTGGTCGACGATGTGCTCGCCGAGCACGGCCATTGGGACCCGGTGCAGTTCGTGACGCAGGCCAAGACGGTGGCCGAGTCGCTGCCCCTGCGGGTCCGCCAGTTCTTCCGGCAGATCCAGTCCGAGGAGTCCGATGTGGCGGTGCTGTCGGGGCTACCGCTGAGTCCGGACCTCGATGCGACGCCGACCGGCTGGGACATGGCACAGAAGACCGGCGCCGGTCGCCGGGAGGAGGTGGTGCTCGCTCTGTGCAGTGCCGCCCTCGGTGAGCCGTTCGCCTGGGGCAACCAGCAGGACGGACGGATCGTGCACGACGTGTGCCCGACACCGGGCATGGAACGCTCGGAGACCAGTGGCAGTAGCACCGCACCGCTGTCACTGCACACTGAGGACGCCTTCCACCAGTGCCGCTGCGACTACGTGGCGCTCTTCTGCCTGCGCAACCCGGAACGGGTCGGCACCACCGTGGTGCGAGCCGACCGGCTCGACCTTCCGGCGCCACTGTCCGGGATCCTCGCCGAGAAGAGGTTTCGGCACCGCCCGGACCAGTCGCACGTCGGGCCGCACGGCCACTCGGCCGACGTGGCGGACCTCGACGCGATCATGTTCGGGCCGCCCGGCTCGTGTTACCTGCGGATCGACTTCGACGACACCTTCGCCGCGGACGAGGACGACCATGCCGCGCGGGATGCCATCAAGGAGCTCTACAGGCACATGTGCGACGCGGTGGAAAGGGTCGTCCTGGAGCCCGGGGACGCCATATTTCTCGACAATTACCGCGTCGTGCACGGTCGCGACCCATTCGAGCCGCGGTACGACGGCAAGGACCGGTGGCTGAAGCGGGTCAACCTCATCCGCGACATCCGCCGGGTGTTCCTGTCGACCGGAGTCCGGTCCCGGGTCATCTCGTGAACCCGCTCCCGGCGGTGCGGATCCGTCGCGTGACCGCCCAATTTCACTCGTCGGTCAAAGAGATGGCTGCGCACCGGCCATTTCGACAGGCTCGAACAGAAACATTCATGAGCGGCAATCTGGGGGGCGTGCATGGCTAGCAGCGTGGTCATCGTCGGTGGTGGTACGGCGGGCTGGATGACGGCGACCTACTTGAAAGCGGCATTCGGTGACCGGGTGTCGGTGACCCTGGTGGAATCGAAGAACGTGCCCTCGATCGGGGTGGGAGAAGCCACGTTCAGCACCATCCGGCACTTCTTCAACTACCTGGGTCTGGACGAGCGCGAGTGGATGCCGGAGTGCCACGCCACCTACAAGCTGGCCGTCCGGTTCGAGGGCTGGCGTGAGCGCGGGGATGTGTTCTACCACCCGTTCGAGCGCAACCGTGTCGTAGACGGCTTCCCGCTCACGGACTGGTGGTTGGAGAAGAAGCCGACCGAGCGCTTCGACCGGGACTCGTTCCTGATCGCATCGATGTGCGACGCGGAGAGTTCACCGCGCTATCTGGACGGCGCCCTCTTTGACAGCACGTTCGAGCGTGGCGAGGAGTACCGCACCACGCTGACCGAGCAGAACACCCAGTTCCCGTACGCCTACCACTTCGACGCGACGCTGCTGTCGAAGTTCCTGACCCGCTTCGGTGTCGAGCGCGGGGTACGGCACATCCTCGACGACGTGGTGGACGTCGTGTTGGACGACCGCGGCGCCATCGACTTCTTGCGCACCCGGGAGCAGGGAGACGTCCACGGCGACCTCTTCATCGACTGCACGGGCTTCCGGAGCATGTTGATCAGCAAGGCGCTCGGCGAGCCGTTCATCTCGTTCCAGAACCATCTGCCCAACGACAGCGCGGTGGCGCTGCGGGTACCGGTGGACATGGCCGAGCACGGTCTGCGCCCGGCCACCACCGCGCATGCCCAGGACGCGGGGTGGATCTGGACGATCCCCCTTTTCGAGCGGCTCGGCACCGGCTACGTGTACGCCAGCGACTACGCCACGCCGGAAGAGGCCGAACGTACGCTGCGCGAGTTCGTCGGTCCCGCGGCGGACGACGTCAGCGCCAACCACATCAAGATGCGCATCGGTCGCAGTGAGCGTGCATGGGTCAAGAATTGCGTGGCGGTCGGCCTCTCCAACGGATTCGTCGAGCCGCTGGAGTCCACCGGCATCTTCATCATCCAGAACGGCATCGAGCGGCTGGTGAAGAACTTCCCGGTCGGTGACGAGGCAGTCGACGACCAGCTTCGCAAGACCTACAACCGGCAGGCCGCACATGTGATGGACGGCCTGCGGGAGTTCATGGTGCTGCACTGGTACGCCTCCGGCCGCGCCGACAACCAGTACTGGAGGGACACCAAGACTCGGGAGCTCCCCGACGGTATGGCTGAGCGCCTGGAGCAGTGGAAGGTGAAGCTGCCCGACCAGGACTCGATCTACCCGTACTACCACGGTTTCGAGTCGTACTCCTACCGGGCGATCATCCTCGGCCTCGGCGGGCTGCCGACACGGCCGCTGCCCGTGCTCGGCAAGCTCGACGGCACCGCGGCGGACCGGGAGTTTCGGCTGGTGGCCGACCAGGCGAGCGCGCTGGTCGAGAAGTTGCCCAGCCAGTACGAGTACTTCGCCCACCTGCACGGTCTGCCGCCGAAGCGGCGCAAGGCGGGCGCGGCGCGATGACCCTCGCCGAGTTCGCGGCCGGGACCGGCCCCGTGGCGCTCGCGCCGCGACTGTGCTCCCGGCCGCGTTCGCCGGCGGGGGAAGGGAACAGGTGACATGACGGATTCGATGATGGAAGGTGGAGCCGCGGGGAGCGCAGCCGCGGCGCAGACGGTCACTCCCGCGCAGTTCCGCTCGCTGATGTCCACGTTCCCCAGCGGTGTGGCCATCGTGACGACTTCGGACCTCGACGGTCAGCCGCGGGGAATGACTTGCTCGTCGGTGTGCAGCGTCGCGGTGGACCCGCCGACTCTGCTCATGTGCCTGCGTACGGGCAGTCCCACTCTGACGGCGATGTTGCGCCGCTCCACCCTGGCGGTCAACCTGCTGCACGCCCGCGGCCGGGCGGCGGCGGACCTTTTCGCCTCCGGGACTCCCCATCGGTTCGACATGGTGCGCTGGTCGGCCGATCCGGAGGCGGCCGGTCCGCACCTGATCGATGACGCCCACGCGATCGCCGACTGCCGGATCACCGGGACGATGTCCGCCAGCGACCACACCGTGGTGTTCGGCGAGGTGTTCCGCGTGCAGCATCCGGCGGCGGTCGACCAGTCGCCGCTGCTGTACGGACTGCGGCAGTACTCGTCATGGTCCGTCGCCTGACCTGCCATTGGTGGCGCAGACCAGGCATTTCTGTCAGTGGTTCGCACAACGGGGAAAGGCTGGCCATGGATTCGACGCTTCAGGACAAGGAAACCGGTACGTTGCTCGAATTCTCGCCCGGCGGATCGCGGATGCCGGTCCTCGGCCCCGTCGTGCCGATTCCGATCGGCGAGCTCCGGATCGGCGACACGCCGCGCCTCTCGGGGGAGAACGCCGAGCACGTCCAGCATCTGCTGGCCGCCGGCGATGCGGTACCGCCGATTACCGTTCACCGCGAGACGATGCAGGTGATCGACGGACTGCACCGCTGTCAGGCGGCGAGGTTGCGCGGCGACGAGCGCATCTCAGTGCGATTCTTCGAGGGCAGCGCCGCCGACGCCTTCGTGCTGGCGGTCAGGGCGAACGTCGCGCACGGGCTGCCGCTGCCGCTGGCCGACCGGCGCCACGCGGCCGCCCGGATCATCGCCACGCATCCGCACTGGTCGAACCGGATGATCGGTTCGGTCGCGGGGCTCGACCCGCGGACCGTGGCCGACGTGCGGCAGGCGGGTGGCGTAACGGCGGAGGTCCGTGTCGGTCAGGACGGAAGGTCACGGCCGGTCAACGGCGCGCAGGGCAGGATCGCGGCGTCGAAGCTAATGATCGCGAACCCCGGCATGTCCCTGCGGCAGATCGCCCGCGAGGTCGGGATCTCGCCGGAAACGGTTCGTGATGTCCGCAATCGTCTCCAGCTGGGGGAGGAGCCGGTGCCCAACGGCTCGCGGCCCCGCGAACCGGGCACCTTGGCCCGGCTGGCATCCGATGCGAAGACGGCGTCCTCGGGCGCTCAGCCGTCTACGGGCCGTAGCAGGATGGCGATGATGCAGGCCGTGCGGCGCCTGACCGCTGATCCAGCCCTGCGTTTCACCGATACCGGTCGCGCCCTGCTGCGCATGCTGCATGTCCAGATGGCCGGAATGGAGGAGTGGGGAAAGATCGGCCCGAACCTGCCCCCGCATTGCGGGATGACGGTCGCGGACCTGGCCCGAGAGCTGGCCGGGATGTGGCGGAGCCTCGCCGACGATGTCGAACAGAACCTGGCGGACACCGCCTGAGGGCGACCGCCGGCGAGGGAGCTGCTCCATGAAATTTTCTCAGCGTGGCAGTCACATGATGACGACGTCAGGCCTCCGCAGCATCATGGCGGACGTGGCGACCACCCGGTCGGCCGGTGAGCGATGGCTCAATCTGGGCGTCGGGAATCCTGCATTCATACCCGAGGTCGGTGCCATGTGGCACGACCTCGCCCAGCAGACCCTTGATTTCGACTTCGCGACGGAGAGCGCCGGTTACGGCCCTTCCCGCGGGAACGCCCGGCTGATCGACGTTATCGTGGACTACTTCGCCAAGACATACGGCTGGAACCTGACCCCGCACAACGTGGTGGTGGGGCCTGGTAGCCAGATGCTGTGCTTCATCGCGGCCGCGCTGTTCGCCGGACCCGGCGACGACAGCATGCGTCGGCTGGTGCTTCCGTGCGTGCCCGACTACGCCGGCTACCTGGGCATGAGCATGGACAGCGGCGGTGCTGAAGGTTTCGCGCCGCGGGTACAGCCGGTGGGCCGGCACCGCTTCCACTATCTGCTCGACCGCGACGCTCTGCGCGACAGCGCCGACATCGGCCTGCTGCTGGTGTCGAGCCCCAGCAACCCGACGGGCCGCAGCCTCGACGAGGACGAGATGGGCTGCCTGGTGGCGACCGCCGACGCGAACGACGCCGTGCTGGTCGTGGACAACGCCTACGGGCAGCCATTTCCTCGGGTGGCGCGGACGTCGGCGCCGCCGTTGTGGCATCCGGCAGTCATCAACTGCTTCTCGGTGTCCAAGGCCGGCCTTCCGGGGGAGCGGCTTGGATTCGCGGTCGGTGCACCCGAGCAGATCTCGGCGATGGTCGCCGTGATCGCGAACTCGGCGCTGCACGCGCCTCATTTCCCCCAACTCATCCTGGCCCGGGCGCTGGAGACCGGGCGCCTCGACGAGCTGGCCACCGCAGTGGTCCAGCCCTACTACGCCGCCCGCCGGCGCAACGCGGAGGACCTGCTCCACGAGTACCTGCCGGACGACCTGAACTGGCGTCTGCACACCGGCGACGGCGGCATGTTCTGCTGGTTGTGGATCGACGAACCTTGGTTCGACGACGCGAAGATGTATGCCCGGCTCAAGGAACGGCGCGTCGTCGCCGTGCCCGGGCGGCACTTCTTCCCCGACCCGGACGGCGTGGGCCGACACGCCACCCAGTGTCTGCGCCTGTCCATCACCGCCGACGAGGCGACGGTCCGCGAAGGGATCCGTGTCGTCGCCGACACGCTCGTCTCGCTCGCCGGCCGCCGAGCATGAGCGGGTCCCGCCTGCCTCGCCGGGAGAGCTGTCACCACCTTGAGCGTCAGGAGAAGCTGTGACCATCACCCTGTGTCCCGAGAATCTGGTCGGGCGGACGGCTGAATGCGAGCGGATCGGCGGAGGGCAGCGTTCATGATTCTGGCCCAGACCCCGCCGCCGCTACCGGCACACGGCCTTCTGATCTTCCTGCTGCAGGTGGCGGTCCTGCTGATCGGGGCCTTCGCCCTGGGCCGGGTCGCCGAGCGCTTCGGTATGCCGGCCATCGTCGGTGAACTGCTCACCGGGGTTGTGCTGGGGCCGTCCCTGATCGGGCATCTTGCCCCGGATTTCGCCAACTGGCTGATCCCACCGGTCAGTGAGCAGATGCATCTGCTCGACGCAGTCGGTCAGATCGGGGTCCTGCTCCTGGTGGGCGTGACCGGTGCCCATCTCGACATGACGCTGCTGCGCCGGCGGGCGATCAGCGCCGTGCTGGTCAGCTTCTTCGGCCTGGTCATCCCGCTCGGCCTTGGTATCGCTGTCGGGGCGTACATGCCCGCCGACATGCGGGGCGCCGGGATCCCGACCTGGGTGTTCGCCCTCTTCCTGGGCGTCGCGATGTGCGTGACGGCGATCCCGGTGATCGCTAAAACGCTCACCGACATGCGGCTGCTGCACCGTGACGTCGCCCAGTTGACGCTCGCGTCAGGAACGGTGGACGACAGCATCGGGTGGTTCCTGTTGTCGATCGTGTCGGCGGCGGCCGGAGTCGGGGTCACGGCGGGTGCGGTCACCCGATCAGTGCTGTACCTGGTGGGCTTCGTAATGCTTGCCGTGGTGGTCGGAAGACCCCTGATCGCGCGCATCATGCAGCACGCGGCGCGGTCCGGTCCCCTGTCCAGCATCGTGTTCGCCGTCGTTCTCGTCATTCTGGGCGGGGCCCTCACCCAGTCGCTGGGCATGGAGGCCATCTTCGGTGCGTTTGTCATCGGTATCCTCGTCGGCCTGCCGGGTGTGGCCGACCAACGTCACCTTGCTCCACTGCGGACCATCGTCCTGTCGGTGCTGGCGCCGCTGTTCATGGCGACTGCCGGGCTGCGGATGGACCTGACCGCGCTTGCCGACTCGTCCGTCGCACTTGCGGCGGTCGTGGTACTCGTGATCGCCATCTTTGGCAAGTTCGCCGGTGCCTACCTCGGCGCGAAGCTCGCGCGTATCAGCCACTGGGAGGCCGTCGCGCTGGGCGCCGGCATGAACGCCCGCGGCGTGGTCGAGGTCATCGTGGCCCTCACCGGCTTGCGCCTCGGTGTCCTGACCACGGCCACTTACACCATCATCGTGCTCGTTGCCATCGTGACGTCGCTGATGGCGCCGCCATTGCTGCGGTGGGCGATCGGCCACCTGGAGCCGAGCGAGGCCGAGACGCTGCGGCGAGCCAAGCACGACAGCTGGGCCGGCACCGCCACGGTCGATGAGCGGTAGGAATTCCCCTGGCCGGGTCGGAGCCGGTTTCGGACGGTGTGCTGCGAGCCTTCCATGACCTAACCGCGGATACCCCGCTCGCCGCAGGCGGGGAGGTCGCCTGCCATAACGACTTATCGCCGCGCAACACCATCTACCACGGCGACAACCCCGTGGCGTTCCTGGATTGGGACCTGGCCGCTCCCGGCGCCCGGATCCACGACGTGGCCCATCTTTGCTGGCAATTTCTTGATCTCGGCCCAGGTCGCACCGATCCAGCTGAGGCTGGGCGGCAAATCGCCTTGATCAGGTCAGCATATGGGCTTCGCGCGACGCCCCGCTGACCGACGCGATCCTCTGGTGGCAGCGGCGCAGCGCTGATGGGATCACGCGAGGTGCAGCGGCCGGCGATCCGGCTCTGATGGCCCTCCGCGACAGCGGGGTGCCCGAAACGATCCGAGTCGCTTATCAATGGGTTACTCGGTACCGGTCCGTTCTGGAGGAAACGAACAGGCGCTGAGCCGCATCCGGTATGTGCAAGGTCGCACTCGCACCGACTGCGGGATGTGGAGCCGGCACCCCGCCCTACAGCACCCAGCGGATGTCGGCGATGGGTGGGACCTGCGTCGTCAAATCGACGTGCAGGTAGGTGCCGGTACTCACCCTCGGTTGAGTACGGGCTCTCGGGCGCACTGGCCCGGCGATCGCGACGCTGGCAGCCATGAATGATTCGTGTGCGTGGAATCGCGGTGCGCGGTCCGGTCAGTGCGGGCGCGTCGGGCCGTGGTGGTCGGTGAGGTACGGTCGGCCGGCCCCACCCCGCGCGGGCGTGGCGGTCGTCGGGCTCGCCGCCTGTACGGGAGGGGTGCTGTGATGGGGGACGCGTCGGAGTTTCCGGGCGCGGGCGTCGAGAGTGTCGAGGTAGGCGTGGAGCTGTCCGGGCGACCGCTGTGGCCGGGCCGGCTCCGCCGGGTGACCGTGCTGGTGGCCGCGGGGTTGGTGTCGGCCGGTTTCGTCGCGGCGTGCTCGGCGCGGCACCCGTCGGCTTCCGACCCGGCGGCCCACTCGACGGGACCGCGGGCCGACTTGCCGGCCGCGTCCACCGCCGCTTTGTCTACGGTGAACTCGCCGGTGGCCGATCCGGCGCCATTGCCGGACCGGCCGCTGGCCCGCGCGGCGTTCCTCTACTCACGGTGCAACCCCATGAACGAGGACGAGAACTGCCGATTCCGCCTCGTGCTCACCGACGGCTCCCAGTACACGCTGCCCAAAAGCGTGATGCACGAGGGGCCCGGTCCGATCTCTCCGGACGGTGCCGTCCTGATGCTGTACGAAGGGTCCGACGGGTTGGTCTTGCGCAATCTGGACAGCGGAACATCGCGCTCGGTGGCCCTACCCGGCCACCTCGCGGCGTGGGGTCCGGTGTTCTGGTCACCCGGCGCGCGCTGGGCAGCAGTGTCTGCGGATGGTCCCGATGGGGGAAAGGCCGTCGTCGTCGACATCGTCAGCGCGAGCGTGCGCCGGGTGGAAGATTCAGCCGCCAATGACGCCCAGCTTGTCGCAGTCAACGCCCACGGCGACCCGATTTGGGCCAGACCCGCGAACACCAGCGCGGCCACGGTGCACTGGATCGTGGGAGGCCGGCAGCCCGGCAGTGTCGACGCCGACTTGCGCTCCCACCTGCGGCCCGGCGAGATCGTCAACCCAACGGGCTGGCCGGGCGAGGTGATGCTCGGCGACGGGATCACCGCCGTAGTGCCCCTCATCCGGGCCGGCGACCCACGAGAGGCCCCGTGGGCCGACGGGGATGCAATCCTGCTGGTCGACCTCACCACTGGCGTTGTCCGGCACCGCCTGGATCTGCCCACCAACACCGCACGCGTACGCCTCCACAGCAGTGGATGCGGACTCGGCCCCAACGCCCTCGTCCAGTTCGAGGGAGGCGACCCGACGACCGGGCAGCGGCCGACCGATCCCACCCATCCCACCGGCGTGGTCGCGCTCGACCCCTGGACCGGCGCCCGCGGCAGCGGCTACCGCTTTCCCCCAGAACGGGTCTCTTTGCTTGTCTGCTGACCAGCAGCAGACAACTCACCGTCAGACCAGGACGGGCCGAACACGACGAATCTCTAGCTTGACCGCGACCAACGCCCCGGTCGGCCAGTCAGCCCATCGGCATGCGCGGGCGAGGATGCGAGAACCGACCTGGCCACGGCAGTGTGGTGTCAATGGGGGGCGGAGAAGCCCGGCCTGCCCTGAACACCGCGGCCGCCGAGCCGGTCCTCAAAATTACTGTTCTGACGCCGGCCGCGCGCGGCGGCCCGCGGTGAGTCGTCACTCGGCGTGATTCAGGTCGAGGGTGCCCCCCCGCACGCTCGTGCCGATGAGCGGATGTGTCGCTGGTCTTCCTCGTCGGCGTTCCGCTACGGCACCCTCCTCCCGCCACCGTCCGAGCGGCTGGCTCGGACGGTGGCGGCAGGCGTTGATCTGAGCCTTGGAGCCAGCCGCGCTCCGACGGTTGACTGCCTGGTCGTTCGTGGGCACGGGTGACGCGTCGCTGCGATTGTGCGGTCCGTCGCTCAGCGAACGGTGGCAGAAGATCGAAGCTTCAGGATGATCTTTCCTTTGGTATGGCCAGCTTGCCCGATCTCGTGGGCCTTGGCGACCTGTTCGAGGGGCAGCACCGTGTCCACCTCGACGCGCAGATGCCCCTTGTCGACCAGGTCAACGAGCGAGGCAAGCCCAGCGCTGTCGGGTTCCACAAGCAGATGAGCATTCGGACGTTCACGCGCCGCTTCCGCGCTGAGGTCGGCATGACACCCGTGCAGTGGCTCACGCGGCAGCGACTCGAACACGCCCGACGCTTGCTGGAGACTACCGATCTACCGGTGGACAGAGTTGCTACGGAAGCAGGCTTCGGCACCGCCGCATCGCTGCGCCAACACCTGACCAACACAACCGGGGTCGCACCGACCGCGTACCGGCAAACCTTCCAAACAATGCTTCCAACGCCCCGAACCTCGTGAGCGCTCCGACGTCCTATCTGCCGCCGAGCGTCCGCACCGGTCGACGGTGAGTCGTTACACGGTGTGACGCAGGTCGGCGTCGGCCCGACGCACGCTCGTGCCGACGAGCGGACATTGACATGCCGCTCCAATGCTCAGCCCGCGGATGTGAGGTTGACGGTTCGGGTCAAGGTAGCGGTGACGTCGAGAAGGTTCCGTAGTGCCGGTCCTTCGCGGGTGGGCATCCATGCGACGACGGTCTCGGCGTGGTCATCAGCAAGGGGTACGAATACGACTCCGGTGCGTCGGATGCTGCGGGCTGAGCGGGCGAGGCGGGTCACCCCGACGCCTGCGGTGACGAGGCCGAGCAGGTTCGGTACGCCGTCGGCGCGTTGGACGACCCTGGGGGTGAACCCGGCGGCGGCGAAGTCCCGGTCGTACTTGGCGTGCCAGGGCGGCCACGACTCGCGCGGCGTGAGAATCCAGTTTTCGGCGGCAAGGTCTGACAAGTGCAGTACGTCGCGGGTAGCAAGGGGGTGCCCGGCGGGTAGCACCGCGCAGACCGGTTCGACAGTCAGTACTCGGGTCGCCAGGTCGGCGACCAGCGGTGGGCGGGTGAACGCGGCGTCGAAACGCCCAGCACGCACGCCGGCGACGAGTTCATCAATCGGTACGTTGTGGGTCGTCAGTTCGAGGTCGGGGAATTGCTCTCGCATGGCTCGCACGACCGGCGGCAGCATGTAGTTGGCGGTCGAGGTAAGAAATGCCACGTTGAGGCGGCCCATCTCACCGCGGCCAGCGCGCTGCACCACGACAACGGCGGTGTCGAAGCGGGCGAGGACGGCGCATGCTTCCGGCAGGAAGACCTGTCCGGCGGCGGTCAGCCGGGTGCCGCGAGTATCGCGATCGAACAGGCGTACACCCAGGCCGCGTTCAAGAGCTTTGACCTGCTGCGACAGTGACTGTTGAGCCAGGTTCAGGTGTTCTGCGGCGCGGCTGAAGCTGAGGTGCTCGGCCACGGCGACGAAGTATCGCAGTTGCCGCAACTCAACGCTCACAGGCCAAGACTGTAACCGTTGAAGGAAGGCTGTGTTGGCGGCGAATCGGGACGGTTCGGCAAGGTAGTTCTTATAGACGTGTGCAACGCATACAGGAGCGACGGTGGAAATGATGGAGACAGGCCGGGTGTGGCTGATCACCGGTGCTTCAGCCGGATTCGGCCGAGAGCTGGTGTTGGCAGCTCTCGCCGCCGGAGACCGGGTGATGGCCACCGCGCGCCAACCGGGCCAGCTGAATGATCTTGTCGCCTTCGGAGGGGGCCGGGTACGAACGGCGCCGTTGGATGTCACTGACGATGATCAGGTAGCGGCTTCGGTCGAGCGGACGATCGCCGAGTTCGGCCGGATTGACGTGCTGGTGAACAACGCCGGCCACGGCAGTGTCGGCGCGGTCGAGGAACTTGACCTTGCCGACCTGCGGGCCTTGATGGACGTAATGTTCTTCGGCGCTGTCGCGGTGACCAAAGCCGCTCTGCCGCACATGCGTGCCCAGCGGAGCGGGGCAATCATCCAGCTCAGCTCGATGGGCGGTCAGTTGAGCATGCCGGGCTTCGGGGCGTACTGCTCGGCGAAGTTCGCGCTCGAGGGCCTGTCCGAGGCGCTGGCGGCGGAGGTCGCCCCGTTCGGTGTCCGCGTACTGATCGTGGAGCCAGGAGCGTTCCGCACCGAGTTCGGCGGTCATCGGATGCACCGATCACGGATCATTGCTGAATATGCGGTGTCAACGGGATCTACCCGCTCCGCAGTTGAGGCCATGGACGGCACCCAGCCTGGCGACCCGGCGAAGGCGACGCGGGTCATTCTGGAGGTGCTCGACAGCGCTGAGCCACCGCTGCGGCTGGCACTAGGCAACGACGCAGTCGACCACATCACCGCCCACCACGAACTGTTGCGCACCGACTTGGCAAGGTGGGAGAAGCTCAGCCGTTCGACAGATCTGGACTGAAGGCGCCAGCGCCCGCCGTGGATCGCGCGGATTGAGCAATTCCGCGCCGTCGCGATCAGGTATGACTCCGCGATCGCTACCACACCACTGCAACCATCGCCTTGATCATGATATGGCTTCGCGCCAAAGCCGACCGCGCCAAGTAGTGGACCCGGGTTGTCAGCAATCCGTTTCGACGGGTGCGATCGACTCTCGTTGGGCGGTTTGCGCGACCTTGGACAGCAGGGCGCGGAACTGCTCGGCTTCTCGTTCGTCAAGATCGGCGAGGATCCGGGCCTCGGCGGCGGCGAGGCTTCCCCGCACTTGCTCGAGGCGGGTGCGTCCGGTGTCGGTGATGAGGACTTGGCGTGCACGCCGGTCCCGCGGGTCGGGCCGGCGTGTCACGAAATTGTGCGCTTCGAGGTCGTCGAGCAGGTAGGTCATCACCGTGCGGTCGAGGCTGACCTCTTTAGCCAATGCGAGCTGCGAAGGCGGCTCCCCGCCGGTAAGGGCGACCAGAACGAGATAGCCACGGGGTCCGCCGGGCAGGTTGGCGACGGATTCGGTGGCGACGCGGCTGAACGCGGTGGAGACCAGGCGGATCGCCCAGCCCAGATCGGTCTCCAGCGTCAAGTCGCCGACCTCGCGGCGCGGCTTTCTCCCGGATGTGGATGCGCTCACCGGTGCAACCTAGCACACCGAGCGTCCTGGCAGATCTTCTTGCTAACAGAACATCTGCGCGGCATAGTGATTGGAGGCGCCGCGGACGATCCGGGCGTCGCGACGACAGCGAGGAGACTGCGATGACCACCAGCACCGCGTTGCGGGGCAAGACCGCACTGGTGACGGGAGCAACGTCCGGGATCGGCAGGGCCATCGCGCAAAACCTGGCCCAGCAGGGGGCCGAAGTCGTCCTGCACGGGCGCGATGAGGTCCGTGGCAAGGCCCTGGTGGAGCAGATCGCGGCCGAGGGCGGGGTAGCCCGGTTCGTGACTGCGGATCTCACCGACGCCGAGGACACGCTTCGCCTGGCCGCGGCGGCCGGCAACATCGACATCCTGATCAACAACGCCGGCGTGTACGAGTTCGTGCCAACCGCGGCGACCGACGCCGCAACCTTCGACCGGCACATCGCGGTCAACACCCGCGCCCCGTTCCTACTCGTCGGAGCGCTGGCACCCGGCATGGCCGAGCGGGGGCACGGGTCGATCGTGCTGATCGGATCGAATGCGGCACGCCAGCCTGCACCCTTCGGCGCCGCCTACGCCGCGTCCAAGGCCGCCACGGAACTCCTCACCCGCTACTGGGCAACCGAGTTCGGGCCGTCCGGTGTACGCGTCAACGCTGTCTCACCGGGTCCGGTGCACACCGAGGGCACCGCGGCCATGCTCGGCGAGCACATCGCGGTTCTGGACACCACCAACGCGCGAGGCCGAGCCGGCCACCCAGCCGAGATCGCCGACGTCGTCTCGTTTCTGGTCGGCCACACCAGCAGCTACGTCAACGGGGCCGTGCTGTTCGCAGACGGTGGCGAGCGCAGCGCCCTGCCCGGCTGAGGACGATCATCGTGAACATCTTCGTCATCGGCGCCACCGGATTCGTCGGTGGAGCCCTGGCCCGGCACCTGGTCGGGAGCGGGCACCGGGTCGCCGGTCTCGCCCGCACCGAGCCGGCCGCCGCGGCCCTCGTCGCCGGGGGAGTCGACCCGGTAGCGGGGGACCTCGACACCAGGCGTTCCACCATGATTCAGGCGGCCCGGCGCGCCGACGCCGTGATCTACGCCGCTCAGCCCGATCCGGCGCAGGAAACCGCAGCCGTCGAGGAACTGACCCGTACGCTGAACGGCACCGGAAAGACGTTGATCTTCCTTTCCGGGAGCGGGGTGCTCCTGCAGCGCACCGGGGGCGATTGGAGCCAGGACACCTTCGCAGAGCACGACCCGTTCATCGTCGAACCCCTGGCCGAGTCCCGCAAGGCGGCCGAGGACACGGTCCTCGGCGCCGCCGCGGGCGGACTGCGAGCCATGGTCATCCGCCCCGGACTGATCTGGGGCCCCGGCGACCACGGCCACGTGTCGATGATCTACCAGTCGGTCGCCGCGACCGGGAGCGCTTGTTACGTCGGGCCCGGCCTGAACACCTACGGCCATGTCCACATCGCCGACGTGACCCGCCTGTTCACCGTTGCCCTCGAGAAGGGACAGGCGGGTGGTCTCTACCACGCGGTTGCCGGGGAGGTACCCAACCGTTGGATCGCCGAGCGGGTCGCCAGCGACCTCGGCGTGGCAACCCGCAGCATCACAGCGGCAGAGGCATCTCGGGTATGGGGCGACTTCGGGGCCCTGGTCATGGCCGCCTCCAGCCGGCTTCGAGCGGTCACCGCACGAGGCGAACTCGGCTGGAATCCCGAGCACACCGACATGCTCTCCATGATCGGCGAACCGCGCCTGCGCAAACTAGCACGCCACTGAAATCCACCGCAACCAACATCGACCAGCAGGAGAAGAAATATGTCCGACACGATCGCGGCCCCGGGCACTGACTACCACTGGCTGCCGGCCGGCTTCACCGTGCACGAGGTGGACACCAACGGCACCACCATCTCGGCCGCCGTCGGCGGACGCGGTCCGACGATGATTCTGCTGCATGGGTGGCCGCAGACCGGACGCGCTTGGCGACACGTCATGGGCCCGCTCGCCGAGCACCACACCGTGGTCGTCCCCGACCTGCGCGGATCCGGTGCCAGCGCCCGGCCGGAAGACGGCTACCACAAGACCAACCAGGCCGAGGACATGCGAGGCGTGCTGCAGCACCTCGGACTGTCCGGGCCCTCGGTCGTCGTCGGCCACGACATCGGCGCCATGGTCTCGTTCGCCTGGGCTGCCGCCCACCCGGACGAGGTAGCGGCCCTGATTGCCATCGATGTCATCTTCCCGGGCCTGGGCCTCGAGGAAGCCATGAACGTTGCGACGGGAGGGATGTGGCACTTCGGATTCTTCATGCAACCGCACATCCCGGAGATGCTGTTCGACGGCCACGAGCTCGAGTTCTTCACCACGACGTTCACCGCACTGAGCAACCCGGGCACCTTCACCGATAAGGACCTGGCCTTCTACGCCCGCGCGTACCAGGGCAGGGAACGGTTGAGCGGTGGCTTCCTGCACTACCGCGACCTGTTGGAGGACGGGCGGGAGAACCGCACGCTGCTGCAGAATCGTCCGCTGACCATGCCGGTGCTCGCGATCGGCGGCGGTGACCGCATGGGTACCGGCGTCGCTGACGCCCTGCGTCCCCACGCACCCCGACTCGCCGGGCTCGTCGCGCCGACCGGACACTTCGTCGTAGAGGAGGACCCCACCTGGTTCCTCCAGGCACTCGACGGCTTCCTGGATCCCGTCACCGACTTTGACGCCACACCCACCACGACGTCCGGCTGAGTGTGGATGCCGGCGGGCGACACGTAATCGCCGGTGTCGCGCGTCTGGCAGGCGTTCGACCAGAACGCACACGTCGTCGCCGTCCTCGACGGACGGGTCGCCGAAGTGGGCGACCGGTCAATGGCGCCGGTACGACGCGGGCCGCCGATCACGGTGTGATCAGGCTGCCTTGACGGCCGCCCGTGTCCGGATCTGCTGCTGTCGCGAGCGCTCAGGGAGGGCGACGGCCCGGGGAGCAAGCTGCCGGGCGCAGATGGGGTGCGGCGACCGGCCGCGTGGACCCGCGGATGAGGCAGGCGTGGCACCTGCGATCGTCTGCGGATCCTCACGGCCGGTCGCCGCTGATCAGGTTACTGATGGTGCGGTGAGGTGAGGTAATGCTGGCGCAGTAGTTCCTTGCCGTAGTCGTTGCCGTTGGGAGTGCGTACGACGGAGTGCAGATGCAGTTGGGTGGGGCCGTCGGCGCGGGTCTTGCCGTAGGCGCCGCCCAGAGGGCCAGCGGCCTGGCAGTCGACCTCGACCCAGATGACGGGGCTGTGGATCCGCAGGTAGAACGGGTCGCTGCTGCCGGTGCCGCCGATCCACGCGGCGTGGGTGTCGGACAGGTGGGCGCGGATTTCGGCCATCTGGGCCCGTGCCACGTCGGCCTTGCCGCGGCGGACGAACACCTGCACCACGTCGAGCAACTTCTGCTTCTGCGCGGCGTTCAGCGCGGTGGCGCGGATGCCCGCGTACGCGATGACCGCGTTGTCGGCGAACGCGCCGGCCTTCATGTCCTCGTCGGCCTTGGTGGCGGAGATGATCGCGGTTTTCTGCTGCGCCGCGGTCAGCGACTGGATGAACGCCAGGCTGGCGTCGATCTCTTCGCGGCAGACGGTGACGGTTTCGCCGTCGATCTGCAGCGTGGTCGGCTCGGAGCCCCAGAAGCAGGGGCTCATGACGACCTGGTTGCCGAGTACGAAGTAGTTGATGACCAGGTGGTGGCCATCGAATTGGAAACCCCATGGCTCGGTCGCCGACGGGGTGCCCATCAGCGTCCAGTAGTACAGCTCGTCGTTGAACACGGCGCTGTTGCCGACCAGCTTGCCGGCGGCCAGGTTGATCCGGCGGATCTTCTCCGTGGTCTCCAGGCCGTCGGCGCTCAGCGCCGCCTTCAGCAAAGCGGTGCCGAGCGCGTTCTGGGTGTCGTCGAGGTCGGCCAGGCTGACGCCCTGGCGGGGAAAGCCCTGCGGGTCGAGGTTGCTCCACAGCCGCCACTCGGTGGAGCGGACCGTGAACGCGGTCTTGGTGCGCTCAGCGTCGGTCAGCCCGGCGAGGAACGCCTTGGCCGCGGCGATGACCGGGGCGGTGTTCACGCCTTGGGAGTGGATCGTGAACAGGTCATCGATCTGTTTGCCGTTCGTGGTCAGACCGAAGAAGTCCTCGGTAATCGTCTGCGCCCCGGGTCCGCCCGTGCCCGGTCCCCGGGTCGGTGCACCGCTGGGCGCCGGCGAACCACTGGGCGAGGCGGTGGGTGTGGCCGACGGGCTCGGCGCCGCCAATGCCTTCGCGGCGCCGCCGGTCATCGTCGCCACCGCCGCGGCGCCGCTGGCGAAGAACACCTTGCGCATAAAACTGCGGCGGTCGCCCTCACCGGCCAGCAACCGGTCTGCCTGCTGGGCGGGCATCGCGGGCCGGGTGGCGTCACGCTCGGTCATCGTGTTCCCCTTCGTTGCCGATTTCCCGTGACGTGCCGGCGAACGTCAACGGGTGTCATGAGGACAAACCTTGGCGGTGAAGCTGGGCGGCAGCTATGAGACCTCTGTGGCAGGTCTGTCAGAAAAAGATTGCCGCAGCTCCTGCGGTCGGCGGCATCGAGCAACTGGCGCTGCTCAGAGACACGGATGGTCGCGCCTCTAAGCAGCGCCGCCGCGCAATCGGCACGCAATTACGGGTGACCCTCATTTCATGATCCAATTCGGCGGGCACCATCTGGCCCGTAACCTGACTTACCACGGCGACAAGGTCAGCCAGACCCCACAGTTCGTCGGCACCGAACCGTCCATCCACAACCACCACCGGCGGCACCACCGTCGAGCCGCTGAAGGCCGAGGTGGCGGCCATGTTCGCCATGATGGCGGGCCTGACCGACACGCAGAAGACCAGCGCGAAGCTAACCGGCAGCTTCGACGACCTGCTGATGGGTCCGGGTAAGGACACCGGCGAGTTCCCCGCCGTCGAGGGCCTGCCAGTCCCGCAGCTGACCGCCGCGCAGAAAAAGCAGGCCAGCACGGCGATCCAAACGTACGCTGGGGACCTCGCCGACGCCGCCGCGGCCAAACTGATCGCCAAGTACGCCGCCGAGCCGGACCAGACCCGCATCGGCTGGTCCAATACCACCGGCCCGACCGATGAGAACAGCTACATCCGTATCGACGGCCCCGGCACCACCACGACCCGCGCCGGGGAACCGGTGCCGATCACGGTCACTAGCCGGCTTTGAACAACGCAGCCGACCGGCGCGCACAGCGCAAAGTGGCAGGTCACACCTACGCCTTTCACAGGGTGTTGACAGGCGCGATGTCGACTCTTGAGGTGTGCGGTCGGCGCTCAGCCGGCCCAATCAGCCGAAGGAGTCTTGCGTGTCCTGGAAGAAGATCGGTCTGCTCGCTGCCGGCGCCGTCAGCGTCGGTGGACTGGCCCTCGGCGTGTCAAGCATGGCGAGCGCCGCCCCCGCCACGCCGTCGCCGAGTTCGTCGACCGGCACGAACGGAGGCCGCGGTGGAACCCACACACCCGTGACGGGTGACGAGGCCGCGAAGGTCACCGCGGCGGTGAAGGCGAGGGACTCTGCGGTTACCGTCACCAGTGTGCAGAAGGACGCCGACGGCTCTTATGACGTGTTCGGTACCAAGGCCGGCGCGCAGGTCCGTTACGACGTCAGCGCCGACCTCAAGACCATCACCGAAGGCCAGGGCGGACACGGCGGCGGACACGGCAGGCACGGTGGAAACCCCGTTCCCTCAGCCAGCAGCTCCACCGACTGACCCACCGACCTCCGGGCGGCCTGCTTGCGACGGTTGCGCCCTAACTCAGGCGTCGTAGGCAGGCCTAATCGGTTCCCGTTAGATCGACGTTCTTGAAGATCAGGCAACGACCGTCGAAACCGGCCCTTCAGGGGCGAAAAATCAGCGGGCGTAGGTAATTCATCGTGACCGACACTCTCGGAGTGCTGGTCAGCGTCACGGTCCTGGCCGCGTCGTGACAGGACCCGTGACGGCGCGAAGACCGCGACGCTCGGCGGCTACCTGTCCACGCCGATCCGGTTCGTGTTCGCCGACCAGGGCTTCGCCGGCCGACTGGTCTACTGGGCCGCTCAAACACTCCTCGTCGTGCGTAAGCCGGCCAACCAACACGGCTTCTGAGTCCATCCAAAATGGTAGGTCGTGGAACGGACTCTGTGCCTGGCTGATCGCCTACCGCAGGCTGTCCCGCGACTACGAACGCAACCCGCAAGTCTCCGAACATGATCCGCTGGGCCGCGATCTGCGAAGGCCGCTCCTGGATCGGCTGGCACCGCCACGTCACCCTCGCCACCGCCGCCCGGCTGTTGGCAAGTCACCGTCTGGATCTGCCGGCATCCCGACAACCTCACCGACCGCGACACCAGCCGCCTGACCACGATCCTCGGCAAATGTCCCGAACTACGGACCACAGCTGAGCTGGTGCAATCCTTCGCCGCAATTATGACCCAGCGGCACGGCCATCGGCTCGGCGAATGGCTCAGCTATGCCCAGAACGCGTAGTCCTCCTCGTGGAGCAGGTCGCTGCCGTGGTAAGCCGCACGGGTTGATCAACGAGTACCTGGCAGCCCGATCTCAATCTGGGGCCAGCGCCGCGCTTTCAAGCCAGCTCCACACGCTTCAGCAATCCGTGAGTTTTCTCTGAGCAGCTCCTACGCCTGTTGCACGGCGGGTTGGACACGCACGTCGCCAGATGCGGACGTGCGATGACCACGTACTATCGCCCGAACCAGGCCAGGCACGGTGTCAAGCCGTCCACTGCGATCTCGCTGCCATGGCCGGCGGCGCGCCATTGCTGCACTGGCAGTCTCATATGCTGCAGTTCGACCAGGCCGGTACCGGAGTTATTGAGGCTGACGCCGTTATTCGTATAGCCAAGACTATGAGACACCCCCAGCGACGCGCCGTTATCGCGACGCGCTGCGCTGACCGCGGCGAGAGCGTCCAGGTGGTCAAACGCGAGCCCGAGCACCGCTTTGCGCATGGCAACACCGACGCCTCGCCCTCGGGCGGCGTGGATAAGCCACGAACCGGAGTCAACCGTGCGTAGGACCATGAAGTTCTCGGCCTCGAGAGACTGCACGCCCACGAGCGCTCCGCTGTACTCGACCGCCAGCGATAACGTCCACGACGAGGGCGACCACGTACCCAGGGCGCGCCAGTAGTCCTGATGGACCAAGCGCTGGCGATGCTGCCTGAGGTCCGTACCAGGCAGCCGCTCCGCATGTGGATTATGTTCGTAGTCGTCGGGCTGGATCGCCGCAAGCAGCGAAAGGTCGCTCTCCTTGACCGGTCGCAGCGTTACGGTGCGACACCTGATGCGCAGGTCGAACAATGGCCACGCCGAGTGCGTCATGGCGATGATTATGACCATCAGCAGAGGAAGTATCGGGGGCTCGACGGCGACCTGGCTATGCCATTCAACACCCACACAAACCCGAGTAGTCGCACGAGCGTTCCAATCAGTCAGGTTGGACGTCCAGCGTGCCGGTGTGACTGTCCACGCTAATTGGCGGAAGTTGTCCATCCGAGTTGGCGGATCGGTCGGGGATGGTGCGAGGCGGCCCCACCCGAGCGACTCCTGGCCGCTACCCGGCAGGCGGAGCGATCCAGCTCCTCGGTGACGGCGAGTGGTGGCGAGCGTCTCTCGTGGCAACACGCTCAATGCGCCGAGAACAGTGCACTCGATCAAGCCGATGAGGGTTCCTGTCAGTCGAACGTCTGGGCCTGTGTTCGTGTGTGGGCTGGTGCTTCAACGCTTCACTGCTTTGGTGAGGTCGTTTTGCCGCGGTCGATTTCGGTGGCCGCGCGGTCGTCGTACGTGGCGCGGGCGGCGTTGATCCGGGGCAGGTGGCCGTTGCCCCATTCCAGCAACGGGGTGGCTGCTTCGAGCAGGGAGAGTCCCATGGGGGTGAGCCCGTAGCTGATGTTGGGCGGCATGACGTTGTGGACGGTGCGGGTGACCAGGCCGTCGCGCTCCAGGCTGCGCAGGGTGACGGTAAGCATGCGCTGACTGATGCCGTCGATGCCGCGTTTGAGTTCGGTGAAGCGGCGCGGGCCGGCGCCGAGGTCGGACACGATCAGGATGGCCCACTTGTCGCCCATGATGGCCCGGCAGCCGTCCTTGCGGTCCGGCGGGTTTGTCGGCGTGGTCATGGTTTCCCCCAGAGAACCGGGGCACACGAATGTGCCTGATTGCGCGACGGTCGCAGGCGACCGATGATCGAAACTGCGGTTACCCACAGGTACCGGGTCACGATGCAGAACTCACGAAAGCGCATGAGGTACAGCCATGTCCACTTATCTGCTCGTACACGGCGCCTGGCACAGCGGGCACAGCTGGGATCGGGTGGTGCCGCTGCTGGAGGCGGCCGGGCACCGGGTCCTCGCTCCTTCGCTGACCGGATACGGCGACAAGCGGGACCTGCTCAGCCCGGATGTCGGGCTGCAGACGCACGTCGACGACATCACCGGCCTGATCCTGGAGGAGGATCTCACCGAGGTGATCCTGGTGGGCCACAGCTACGCCGGGATGGTGATCTCGTCGGTGGCGAACCGGCTGCCGGAGCGGATCGCCGAGCTCGTTTATCTTGACGCAATGGTGCCGGTCGACGGTGAGACCGCGGTCGACGTCATGCCGGTCACGCGGGCGCTGATCGACAGCGCCGCGACCTCCGCCGCACCGTGGCGGATCCCACCGATGCCCGAGTTCCCGCCACCCTTCGGCCTGTTCGGAGTCACCGATCCGGCGGACGTCGCCTGGCTGCGCACGATGCTCTCGGACCAGCCGGTGCTCTGCCTGCTGCAGCCAGCCCGGCTGGACAACCCGGCGGTCCACGCGATCTCGCAGACGCATATCCACTGCATCGGCAGCGATCCGTTGGGCTTCGAACGGCGGCCGGTTCCCGCCCCGGCGACGGTGTGGGAGCTGACGAGCGGGCACGACTGCATGATCACGGTGCCGACCGAACTGACCGAGCTTCTGCTCAAGCTCGGCTGACGGGCGCATTGTTCTGCCGCCATCCGTGCGCTGCGTGCCGTCGGAACTCGTCACGCGACGCAAGCGTCAGCAACGGGCCGTTCGCGCACTCATGCCGAGATCCGGATGTTCAACCAGCGCCCCGGAGTTCATCGACAGCGTGGCGCGTTCCGGTTGACGTGCCGCGTTCCGAGGAGGTTCGGCAGGACACCCCACAGCAGCATTACTACACCGAGTCCGGCGAGCGTTGCGGGCGTGGGTTTGCCAGCGAGTAGGGACCGGGCGTTGCCGTACGGGGTCAGCCATCGGACCAGGCCTCCGTCCGGGTCAATGCCGCTCAGCAGCACGGTCACGGTCATCGGCACCAGGACCGTCGCGGCCATGGCCACGGCCGAGTGGCGAAGTAGCAGTCCCCATCCGATGCCTGTCAGCTGGGCGATCAGCTGTACCAGCACGGCAGCCGTGACGAGCATCGCGGTACGCCCGGCGGGCGGCCAGACGTCCCTGTGCGGCACGGTCACCGTCGCTGCTAGTAGCGCACCGATCAGCGCGAAGCCGAGGGCAAGGACCAGCGCGCCGATCAGGCGCGGCGTGACCTGGCGGCGCGATGGCGCCTGCGACTGGTGCAGGTCGGCGACCGCGAGAACACCGAAGAAGGGCACGGGTACGGACATGGCCAGTTCGACGGGCTCGAGCACGTCCGGGAAGGCGGCACCGGCGCGTGCGGCGATCCACGCCGTCGCGGCCCCGCAGCGCAAGGTGGTTGTGGCGAGCAGACAACCGCGCCAAGAGATGATGAGGTGGCTGGCGAGGGTCTGAGAAGATGTCATGCGGCGAGACTGCCCACGTCGCCGTGTCGCTGTCGTCGGCATTCAGTCATGCGCGTCTCCGTCTTTGGTAGGGGGTGACGGTGACCAAAGGCGCTACCCGGTTTGGGTCTGCCGGCTTTAGCCTGGTCTGGTGGCCGGGGCGCAGTGCCGCAGTCCGTGACGCGGTGGCTGTCGTGGCCGCGCTGACGGCTGGCGGCCTTCTGATGTTCGTGGGCGACGCTGGTGGACCTGTGCCCGGGCTGTTGCCGTGGCAGGCAGACGTCGCGGCCGGTGTTACTGCCTGCTTCGCGCTGCTGTGTCGGCGGCGGTGGCCGCTCGGCCTCGCGGCGCTGGCCGTCTCGCTCAGCGCTGTTTCGGTCATGGCGAGTGGAGCCGTGTTGGGCGCGGTGTTCGGTCTGGCACTGCGCCTCCGCTTCACAATCGTGGCCGCGTTCGCGACTGGCTATCTCGCCACCGCCCCGGTGTACGTCCTCCTGCAGCGCGATCCGCGCTTTCCGCTGTGGACGGATCCTGTCGTCCGCGGTGTACTGGTTACGGCAGCGTTGGGCTGGGGGTTGTACGCCCGAGAGCGCCAGGCGCTGATTCATTACCTGGACGAGCGAGTAGCGCGGGCCGAGGCGCAGCAGGTCGCCAAGGTCGCCGCGGCCCGGCGTGACGAACGTGATCGCATCGCCCGCGAGATGCACGACGTACTGGCCCACCGCCTTCCGATGATCAGCCTGAACGCTGGTGCCCTGGAGCTGCATCCGGCTGCTGACCCCGACATCCACGACGCGGCCAGCGTCGTCCGCGAGAGCGCCCACGAGGCCCTGGAGGAGCTGCGGGCGGTCATCGGTGTTCTGCGGCACGACACGGGGGACGAGCCGGAGCCGCCGCAGCCGGGACTGGCGGCGGTCGCGGAGCTCGCGAACCTGGACTGGGCCGACCTGGACGCGGAGACCGTGTCGGCGTTCCTCAACTATCTGGAGGACGAGCGCGGCAATAGCACCAGAACCCGCAAC
>NZ_LOJP01000008.1 GCF_001553785.1 Actinoplanes sp. TFC3 | reverse complement strand
GGGTAGGGTCGGGGCGGCGCGGCAGTTCGGGTTCACCGGGGCGCAGCGGCGTCAAGGTGTCGGTGATGGCCTGGATGATGCGGTCGGTGGCGCGCATGGCCTGCGCTCCCGTGGTGCCGGTGAGCCCGGACAGATCGACCAGGTGACCGAAGTGGACGATGACCCGCGGGCGGTGGATCATGGTGCGCAGCACCGAGCGCAGGAGATTCTGCGGCGCGGTGTAGGGGATGACCTCGTGGGTGCCCCACTGCGCGACGGCCTGCACGGGGGCGCCGGACAGCGCGGCCATGCGGGCCACACCGGTTTTGCCGCGTTCGGGCCACATCCACGGGTCCAGGCCGATACGGCCTTCCGGGTAGACCAGCACGACCGAGCCGGCTTGCAGGGCCGCGGCGGCGGTGGGCAGCGCGGCGGTGACCTTGTCGGTGTGCCGGTCCACGCGCAGGTGCCCGAACGCGCGCATGGCGGCCCCGGCGACGGGTGCGTCGAACAGCCCGCCGGTGGCCATGAACCGCGGGGCGATCCCGGCGAGGCTGCAGGCCGCGGTCATGACGATCGGGTCGACCGGGCTGACGTGGTTGGCGGCCAGGATCAGCGGCCCGCCGCGCAGGTGCTGCGGTACCCCGCCGGTGACCTCAAGGCGGCAGATCAGCGGGACGACCAGCCGGGACACGCGCAGCGCCAGCCGCCACTGCCACGGTGCCTGCCAGCTCGTCCCCACAGCCGGTCATGATCGCATGCCGGCGGGTCAGCGTGGTGAGCGGCGCAGCGCTCCGGAGGGGCACAGTTGCACCGCCCGGTCGGCGAGCTCGTCCTGTTCGGGCCCGGGGTGGCGCCGGTGCAGCACGACCAGGCCCTCGTCGTCCTGGTCGAACAGTTCCGGCGCGGTCAGCACGCACATCCCGGCGCCGATGCACACCTCGCGGTCGGCGTGCACTGCTGCTGTGCTCACCAGGTCACCGGCAGTTCGGCCAGCCCGTACACCACCGAGTTGTCGCGGGTGGGCAGGTGGGCGGGGTCGGTGGCCAGGCGCAGCCCGGGCAGCCGGCGTGCCAGGCGGGTCAGGGCCACGCGCAGTTCGGCGCGGGCCAGAGGCTGGCCGATGCACTGGTGCACGCCGAAGCCGAACGCCAGGTGCTGGCGGGCCTCGCGGTAGGGGGCGAAGGCGTCGCCCTGGCCGAACGTGTCGTCGTCGCGGTTGGCCAGCGACAGCAGCGCGATGACGGGGTCGCCGGCGCGGATCGGGTGCCCGCCGATCTCGGTGTCGCTGATGGCCTGGCGGGGCAGCCCGGTGCGCACGATGGTCAGGTAGCGCAGCAGTTCCTCGACCACGGTGTCGGCCTGCTCGTCGCTGTCGTGCAGGCGCTGCCACACGCCCGGATGCTGCAGCAACAGCAGCACGCTCAGGCCGATCATGTTGGCGGTGGTCTCGTGCCCGGCGATGAGCAGCAGCACGGCCATGCCGATGAGTTCGCCGATCTCGAGTTCGCCGGTGCGCACGCGTTCGCTGACCAGCCGGCCGAGCAGCTCATCGCCGGGTTCGCCGCTGGTGCGTTTTTTCTCGATCAGATGTCCCAGGTACGAGCGCAGCTGCGTCATCGCGGTGCGCACCGCGGCCGGGCCGGCACTGCGGTCGAGCAGCACCGCGCTGCGGGCCTGGAAGAACGGGTGGTCCTCGTAGGGCACCCCGAGCAGGTGGCAGATCACCAGCGAGGGTACGGGCAGGGCGAACCCGGTGATCAGGTCGGCCGGTGCGCCGCGGGCCTGCAGGTCATCGAGCGCGCTTTCGACCGTACCGGTGATGAGGGGTTCGATCCGCCTGATGTTTTTGATCATGAATTCGGCGGTGAGCATACGGCGCAGGCGCAGGTGCTCGGAGCCGTCCATGCGGATGAAGCTGCCGCGGCCGCCCTCGCCGGTCTGCGGCGGGGACCGCTGCGGC
>NZ_LOJP01000007.1 GCF_001553785.1 Actinoplanes sp. TFC3 | reverse complement strand
GGGTGTAGGCGCAGGGGCCGCTGGTGGGGGTGCTGGGCGGGGTTGGATGCGCGGCGGCTGCGGCTGGGGCTGCGCTGGCGAGGCCGAGGCCAGTGGTGACGGCGAGCACCAGCAGGGCGGACAGACGATGCTTGCGCACTACGAACCTCCACGGCGTCGACCTCGGGTCACCCCCCGGTCTAATCGACAGCCGTGCATACGTCAAGGTCCGCTCAGGCGGCGAGCTGACCGCCGGGCTCGGGAAAGCCGAGAATCGTCGCGCCGGGCGGTGCGGGGGCCAGAGCCAGGTTACGCAGCGTAGATTGGACAGCCGCCAGGGCACCGGTCAAGGCGCCGGCCGCCTCCCCTGCCCGCTGCAGGGCGTCCGCCACCTGCTGCGACTCGGGGCGGGCGGGATCGGCGACGGCTCGGACCGACAGTTGGTGCAGCATTTGCGGGAGTTTGCCGCTCGCCAGCTTGAGCGAACCTGCCATTTCGTACGCTTCGTTAACGCCGGGCACGGCCGTCTCGTGCTTCGTGGCGTAGGTGAGATAGCGGATCAGGTCGTCGACCAGGTGGGCGGCGCCAGTGGTGCGCACCGGGTCATAGGGTCCGTGCAAGGGGTAAAGCTGTGACAGCGGGTCGTCTGCGAACATCGGTTTCCTTTCACCGGCCTGGGATCCCGCGAGGCTGCCCCGTACGCCTCGAATCCGGGACGAAAGGCACACCGCTTAGAACAGAATGCATCCGCATGGCAAGGACCGTATCGGGCAAAGATTGCGATCCGTTGGAATGACCAGGCGCCGCGCAGACGGGTGGCAGACATCGACCGGCTTTGCATAGCCTCGAACCATGCGGGGGAACATCACTATGGGTAACCATAGAGCTCGAGGACGCCGGGTCTGCGGGTGGCCGCGAGCACGGAACGAGGTGGCTTAGATGCTGTTCCTCATTCTCGGCGCGCTGGAGGTTGTCTTCGGCGACGAAGTCCTCGATCTCGGAGGTCTGCGCCAGCAAGTGGTGCTCGGCACCATGCTCCTGGAAGCCAACCGGGTCATCCGAACCCCCCGCCTCATCGAGGCGCTGTACGGCGAAGATCCACCCTCGACCTCACGGGTGCAGGTCCAGATCTGCATCTCCGCGCTGCGGCGCTTCTTCACCGGGCACGGCATGCCCGACGCGATCCTGACCCGCTCGCAAGGCTATTCGCTGCAGATCCCCGAGGGCAGTCTCGACCTGCAGCGCTGGGAGAGCAACCTGACCCAGGCCCGGCAATCGCGCGAGGGCCAGCGGTTCGAGGAGGCTGTCGGGCAGTACCGCTCGGCGCTGAGCCTGTGGCGCGGCCCCGCCCTCGACGGCGTGGAGAGCCAGGTGGTGCGCTCGGCGGCCGACCGGCTCGCCGACCGCAAGATAACCGCGCATGAGGAGTGCCTCGACCTCGAGCTCAAGCTCGGCCGCCACCACGAGGTCGTGGACGAACTCGGCGCTCTGGTCAGCGAGCACCCGCTGCGCGAGCAACTGCGTGGGCAGTTCATGGTGGCGCTCTACCGCGCCGGCCGGCAGAGCGAGGCGCTGGCCACCTACCGCTCGGCCCGGCTGCGGATGATCGACGAGCTGGGCCTGGAGCCCAACGAGCAGCTGCAGGAACTCGAACGGGCCATCCTCACCTCCGACCCGCGGCTGAGCCTGGCCAAGCCGAGCGCCGCGTCGCCGGCCCCGCCGCCGGTCGCACCGATCCCGGCCGTGCCCGAGGAACTGCCGGCACCACCGGTGCCGGTGGCCACCGAAACCCTGTCCGTGCCCGTGCCGCTGGCGGCCGAGCCGGCCGGGACGCCGGGGCCGCGGCTGCTGCCCACCGACATCGCCGACTTCACCGGCCGCGACCGGCAGATCGAGGCCATCGAGCAGCAGTTCACGGTGGCCTCGGGCTGCACCGCGGGCTACGCCGTGCCGGTCGTGGTCATCGCCGGCAAGCCCGGCATCGGCAAGACCACCCTCGCGGTGCACGCCGGGCACCGGCTTACCGACCGCTATCCCGACGGCCAGCTGTTCGCCGACCTGCACGGCCGGCACGTCGACCAGATCGGCGCCGAACAGGTGCTGGAGCGCTTCCTGCGCGCCCTCGGCGTGCCGGGCACCGCACTGCCGGAAACCCTTGATGAGCGCGCCGAGCTGTACCGGGCGCTGCTGTCGGACCGCCGGATGCTGGTGGTGCTGGACAACGCCGGTGACGAGGGGCAGATCCGGCCGCTGCTGCCGGGCACCTCGCGTTCGGCGGTGCTGGTCAGCAGCCGGGGCCGGCTCGGCGGGCTGCCCGGCGCGGTGCACGTCGACGTGGACGTCTTCGATGAGCACCACTCGATGGAGCTGCTGGCCCGCATCGCCGGGGCCGAGCGGATCGAGGCGGAGCCGCAGGCCACCGCCGAGCTGGCCGGGCTGTGCGGGCACCTGCCGCTGGCGCTGCGCATCGCCGGGGCGCGGCTGGCCGCCCGGCCCCATTGGAGCGTCGACCACCTGGTCGAGCGGCTGGAGAACGAGGCCCGCCGGCTGGACGAGCTCAAGCACAGCGGGCTGGGCATCCGGGCCAGCATCTCGCTGACCTACGACCACCTGGAGGAGGACGCCCGGCGTCTGTTCCGGCTGCTGACCATCCTCAACTTTCCGCACTTCCCGGCCTGGGTGGCCGCGGCGCTGCTGGATCAGCCGTTCTCCGGCGCGCAGGACCTGCTCGACGATTTGGCCGACGCGCAGCTCATCGAGACCACCAGCTCGGGTCGCGGGGTGCACGCCCAATACCGCTTCCACGACCTGATCCGGGTGTTCGCACGCGAGCGTCTGGTCGCCGAGGACGCCACGGCCGAGCGCGAGGCGGCGCTGGAGCGGGTGATGGGCGCGCTGCTGTACATCTCGCGCGAGGCCCGCCGGGGGGTGCACGGCGGCGACTACCTGCAGGTCCCGGTGTCGGATCAGGTCTATCCGCTGCCCGAGCGGCACATGCGCCAGATCGTCGAGGCGCCGCTGGCCTGGTTCGAACGCGAACGCGCAGCGATCGTGGCGGCGGTGCGCCAGTCGGCACAGGCGGGGCTGGTCGAGCACTGCTGGAGCCTGGCGCTGACCGCGGTGCCGTTGTTCGAGTCGCGCAACTATCTCAGCGACTGGCGGGAGACGCATCAGATCGCACTGGCCGCGGCCCGCCAGGCCGGCGACAAGCGGGGTCAGGCGGCCATGCTGTATTCGACCGGCTCGCTCAACGTCATCGAGCGGCGCACCGGAGACGCCCGGGACAACCTGACCGCGGCGGTGGAGATCTTCGGCCGGATCGGCGATGAGGTCGGCACGGCGCTGGTCAACCAGCACCTCGGTCATGTGGAGTGGATCAGCGGCCGCTACGCGCAGGCCGACGATCACTACAGCCGGGCGCTGCAGACCCATCGGCGCAACGGCGATCTCGTGTCGACGGCGTACGTGCTGCAGACCATCGCGCACATCCGGATCGAGCACAACGAGTTCGACGCGGCAATCGAGCTGCTCACCGAGGCTCTGGACCTGAGCCGGCGGGTCGGCAACCGGCGCACCGAGGCCCAGGTGCTGCACCGCCTCGGCGAGGTGCACCGTCACGCGGGCCGGGCCCACGAGGCGGTGGAGGTGCTGGCCCGGGCGTTGAGCGTGGTGCGTGAGTTCGGCGACCCGATCGGGGAGGCGTACATCCTGCACGGGCTGGGAGTGTCGCGGTTGCGCGCCGGGCACGCCGGCGAGGCCACCGAGGATCTGCGCGAGGCGATGCGGCTGGCGTGCGAGACCGGGGACCGGCTGGTTGAGGGGCGGGTGGCGATGGCGCAGGGCGAACTCGCGCTGACCGTCGGGCAGGCGCGGCAGGCGGTGGTGCACCTGCACCGCGCGCTGGGCCTTTTCCGGGCCATCGGGGCGAAGCATTTCGAGGTGCGGGTGCTGCCGATGCTCAGCGATGCCTACGCCGAGGCCGGGGACCTCACCGATTTGCTGACCCCGGCCCCATCGGCTTCGTAGAACGCTTCTGCAAAAACACAGCCCCGGGCCGTGGCCCGGGGCTGTTGTTGTGCTTGATCAGTCCCAGGGCATGTCGCCGGCGGTGTGCGTACCAGCCGTCGTGATCGGGGCGCCCGCGGTGGTGGCGGAGACGGTCAGGGCCGGCAGCGCAACCGCGGTGACCGGCAGAGCGACCGCCGCCACCAGCACAGCGATGCGGACCTTGAGCGACTGGGCGAGGGTGTGGATGCGCACGGCGATTCCCCGTTCAGGAATAAGGAGGGATTAACGCCCTGGTGGCGATTGTTCGCCCCGGGCTGAGGCAAACATTGCCAAGCCCGGCCATCGCTGGATTATCGGTTAACAGCGGCTCTAGGTATCGCCATTGTTATCCCTTTCGCCATCGGCGATAACGGTGGCGAATAACGCGGCGAAGCCCCGGCGATAAGCCCCCGGGGCAGCATCGTCATCAGCCGGAACCACCGGCGGTCGTACAGATGCCGGATCTCCTGCACGAGGGCGGCCCGGACGCGAGGACAGGTGAGATGACATGACGCTCTCAGTGCAAGCCCTGGACGGCGTCTACGGCCGGCCGGCAGTGGGGGTCCGGGCCCGGCTCGAACAGCCCGTCGACGGGCAATGGGCGACCATCGCGGTGGCGGAGACCGACGCGGAGGGCAGCATCGGCGACTTCGCGGCGGGCACGCTGGGCCGCGGGCCGTACCGGCTGGTCTTCGAAAGCGACCCGTATTTCTCCGGGCTCGGCGTCAGCGCCGGCTATCCGGAGATCGGCATTGTCTTCCGCATCCGGGAGCGGCCACACGAATGCCGGATCCAGGTTCTGATGACCCCGCATTCGTATTCGATGTATTTCGGCGGCAAGGCATGAAAGGGATTGCGGTCCCGCAGGAAGGAACAGAAATGATCACCGATTCGACGCTGCAGTTCACCATGCTCGGCTCGTTGGCGGCGGTCCACGGGGGAAACGTGTGCCGTCCTACCGCACCCAAGGTCCGTACCGTGCTCGCCCTGCTGCTGGCGCGGGCCAACTATCTGGTCGAGACCGACTCGATCATCGAGGAGCTGTGGGGGGCCGAGCCGCCGCGCAGCTCGGTGACCACCGCGCAGACCTACATCTACCACCTGCGTCAGCGGCTGACCGCGGCCGGCATCGTCGAGGACGCCGACGACCTGGTGGTCACCACCGCCCCCGGCTACATCCTGCGCGTCGACGAGGACCGCATCGACGCCGTGCGCTTCCAGCGGCTCAGCGACGAGGGCCGGCACCTGCTGGAGGCCGGGCACGCCGAACAGGCCGCGGGCAAGCTGCGCGCGGCGCTCGGGTTGTGGCGCGGTCCGGCGCTGGCCGACGTACCGGCCGGGCGGTTGCTGGAAGGTCACGCCGCGCACCTCGAGGAGGGCCGGATCCGGGCGCTGGAGCTGCGCATCCAGGCCGACATCTTCCTCGGACGCCACCGTCAGCTGCTGCCGGAGCTGCGCACGCTGGTCTCGGCCTACCCGCTCAACGAGTGGCTGCACGCCCGGCTGATCGAGGCGCTGCACCGCAGCGGGCGGCGCGGCGAGGCGCTGATGGCGTACCAGTCGGTGCGCAAGATCCTCGACGAGGAGCTCGGGTTGGAGCCCTCCGCCGAGCTGCGCCGGCTGCAGCAGGATGTGCTGATGGACGAGATGCCGCCGGTCGTCGAGCGGCAGGCGGCTCTGCCGCTGGCGGGCTGAGCAACCCAGACCACAGGGGCTCCCACCGGATCCGGTGGGAGCCCCTGGGTGGTGCTTCAGCCGGCGACGCGGCCGAACAGCAGACGCAGCAGCGAGGGCCGGCGGGCGGCAACGGCCACCGGCTCGCAGGCCGGGCCGGGGGCGGTCTTCGGCGAGCGGCTCAGCGGGACGATGGGCGGGATCATCGCGCCGGGCGCCCATGCGGCCCCGGTGGAGGCCAGACCGATCAGCAGGGTCCGGCCCACCTCCGCGGAGGCCTGGGCGAAGCGAGAGCGTTCCGGCTCCTCGGCGGGAAGCATGTACATGGCGGTCCTTTCCTGGTGAACGTCGAACCTGCCACCCAGCGTGTGAGCCGCCGGTCGAACCGCGGTCGAGAGCCCGCCCTCGACGCCGGCTCGGCCGGTGCTCCAGTCTCGGTGCCTAACGTCGCGCCATGACTCCGATCGATGTCGCGGCGTACTTGGACCGGCTGGGTCTGCCCGCGCTCCCGCCCTCCGCGGAAAACCTTGCCGCCCTGTACGCGGCGCACGTGGAACGGATCCCGTTCGAAACCCTCGACCAGCTACCCGGGGTTGACCCGGCGGACGCGGTGCGCCGCATCATCAGCACCGGCCGCGGTGGCGTCTGCTACCACCTCAACGGCGCGCTGGCGCTGCTGCTCGACGTGCTGGGCTACGACGTCAGCCTGCACCCGGCCGGGGTGCAGAGCCGGTTCGCGCCGCTGCCGCAGGGCCCGAACGGCACCCACAACGTGATCCTGGTGCGGCACCTGCCGGCGGCGGGCAACCCCGAGGGACGCTGGCTGCTCGATGCCGGCTCGGGCGAAGGCTTTCACCGCCCGTTACCGCTGACCGAGGGCCGGTACGAGCAGAACGGCTTCCACTACGGACTGCACCGCACCCCCGGCGGATGGCGGCTGGACTACGACCGGCGTGAATCCTGCCGCGGTCTGGACTTCACCGAGCGCCCCGCCGCTCCGGAGGAGTTCGCGCTGCCCTACGCCGAGCAGGCCGGCACCCACATGGCGATCTTCTTCGAGTACGGCTGGGTGAAGCGCCACCACGCGCACGGCTACGACGAGCTGATCGGCTGCCAGCTCAGCCACGTCAGCACCGGCGGGCGTACGTCCACCACGATCACCGAGGAACAGCAGTGGTACGCGGCCCTGGCCGGCGTCTTCGGGGTCCGGATGCCCGGCCTGGACGCCGAGGCGCGCACCGCGCTCTGGGAACGGGTCCGCCACGCCTGGCACGCCCGCGATTTCGCCACCGCAATCCGGCCACCACGGGCGGAGGCTGTGCGATGAGCGCGACTGACGCGGTGCGCCGGGCCCTGCTTGCCCGCCCGGAGATCGCCCATGCGGCGGTGCTGCGGCGTGACGGCCGGACGGTGGCCTACATCGCGCCCGCCGGCCTGATCACCCCCGCCGAGGTTCGCAGGGTGGCCACCGCGACGGCCCCGGACGCGGTGATCTGCGTGGTGCGCCGCATCCCGTACGCGTGCCTCGACGCGCTGGCGAACGTCCCGGTGGTCGACGTGGCGACACTGCCGGAGGACGTGACCGTACGGCCGGTGGAGCGCGAGGTGCCGCCGCTGCACCTCAGCGATGCCGACGCGCCACCACCTACCGCCGGGACCGGGGAAGCCAGCGATGCCGGGGCAAGCGACGTTTCGGCGTACGCGCAAGGACCCTCGCTTGTGGTTGGTTCCGGCGACCCGGCAACCGTCACCGAGGCGATCATCTCGGCTGTGCATCGTTTCCCGCAGCTCGGGGTGCGTACGATCGGGGCGCACGGCGAGACGTACCAGACCTATCCCGAGCTTTTCGAGCGTGGTCGCCGGGTGCTGAGCGGGCTGCGGGCGCGCGGGCTGGGCGCGGGTTCCTGTGTCGTGCTCGTGAACCGGGACCTGGCCGGCTATGTGGTTGCGGTGTGGGCGTGTCTGCTGGGGGGCATCCGGTTCGTGACGGTTGCCGATCCGGGCAGCACGCAGGGCCGCAGCCCGGCGCTGGACAAGCTGATCGGCGCGTGGCGGGCGCTCGACCGGCCCCTGATCCTCGGCGCCGAGCTGGCCGCGGCAGCCGAGCTGTACGACGAGCCGATCATCGCCACAGCCGGCGTTGCCGAGCTGGACACCGGTGTACCCGCCCCGGATCTGCACACCCCGGAGCCTGCCGATGTGGCGATGTGCACGCTGTCGTCCGGCAGCACCGGCACCCCGAAGATCATCCAGGTCACGCATCGGGCGATCGTCGGCAACGCCCTGGCCAGCCGCCAGGTCGACCTGATCCGCCCGGGCGAGGCGAGCCTGAACTGGTTGCCGTTCGACCATGTCGCCCCGGTGGTCATGTTCCTGCTGCGCGACGTGGTGCTGGGCTGCGACAGCCTGCACGCGGCGACGCCGTGGATCGCCGAGTCGCCGTTGCGCTGGCTGGATCTGCTGGAGCAGCACCGGGTCGCGCACACCTGGACGGCGAACTTCGGTTACCGGCTGATCGCCGACGCGCTGCGCGAGGAAAGCGGGCGCCGCTGGGACCTGTCGCACGTGCGGACCATGCTCAACGCCGGGGAGCAGTGCACCCCGCCGGTGATCCGCGAGTTCATCGCGCGCACCGAGAAGTTCGGGATCGGCCCGCAAACGCTGGTGCACATGTGGGGCATGGCGGAGACGGCTACCGCGGCGACCGTGAAGTTCCTCGCCGCCGAGCACAGCCACCGCCGCATCCTCAAGTCCAGCCTCGCCGGGGTGCTGCGCCAGGCCGGACCCGGGGTGGCCGCCGAGGACTGCATCGAGTTCCTGGCCATGGGCGCGCCCGCGCCGGGCTATGAGGTGCGGATCACCGACGAGGAGCACCGCACGCTGAGCGAGGGCACGATCGGGCGTTTCCAGGTACGAGGTGAGCGCGTCACCCCCGGATATCTCGGCAATCGCGCCGCCAACGCCGAGTCGTTCACCCCCGACGGCTGGTTCGACACCGGGGATCAGGCGTTCCTGCTCGACGGCGAGGTGACCATCACCGGCCGGTCCAAGGAACTGATCGTCATCAACGGCGAGAAGTACTACTGCCATGAGGTCGAGGACCTGTGCGGGGCGCTGGACGGGGTGCGCTCCGGTCTGGTGGCGGCCTGCGGGGTGCCCGATCCGCGCAGTGGCAGCGAACGGCTGGCTGTCTTCTACGTGCCCGAGGACCCGGAAACCACTGCGGTGAGCGGGCGGATCCGGCGGGAGGTGGGGGCTCGGCTGCGGCTCAGCGCGGCGTACGTGGTGCCGTTGAGCGAAGCCGAGTTCCCTCGTACGACCAGCGGCAAGATTCAACGCACGGTGCTGGTGGGTCGCACGGCGGCGGGCGAGTTCGACAGGTACGCCCAGAATCACGAGCTGAGCGTGCCCGCCTGTGCGTACCGTCCGGTGTGGCGGGCCACGCCGCCCTGCGCGCTGCCCGTTGACTCGGTACGCACGCTGGTGTTCGCCGACGATCTCGGGCTGGCCGACGCGTGGCGAGCGGGTGAGCCGGGGGCTGTGGTGGTTCGCGCCGGGGTGGCGTACCAGCAGGACGATCGGGAATGGACGATCGATCCGGCGCAACCGGCGCACTGGCGCCAACTGCACACCGCCCTGGCCGCAGCGGGCCTGCTCCCCCAGCGGCTGCTGTTCGCGTGGAGCTACCTGCCGGACAGCCTGCTGTGGCCGGAGATCCCGCAGGTGCGCACGGACGTCGCCCGCTGCGGGGCGCATCTGCTCAGCGCGTTGCAGACCTTCGGCGGCGAACCCGAACTGGTCACGCTCAGCCGGCGGCTGCGCCGCGTCGACGGCAGCGAGCGGGTCACCTACCCGGCGGCGCTGAGCGCGACGCTGGCCGGGGTGCGCGGCGCCGAGAGCACCGGTTCAGCGGCCCGGCACATCGATCTGCCCGGCGAGGCCCCGGCCACCGACGCGGCGACGCTGCGCCTGGCGCTGGCCGACGCCGCGGGCCGGGGCACCCAGGTTGCGTGGCGTGACGGGCGGCCGTACGTGCAAGCCTTGGAACCTGTCAGTGAGCCGGCACCGGGCCGCGATGCCCTGCGCCGCGGCGGGCGGTACCTGATTGCCGGCGGCACCGGCGGGATCGGTGCGGTGCTGCTCGCCGAACTCGCCGCTCGCTACGACCTGAGCCTGCACCTGATCGGGCGCCGCGACCCGGACACCGATCCGCTGCTGCGTGCTTTCCTCGACGAGTTCACCGCCGCCGGGCACGATGTGCGCTACGACCGCGTCGACGTGCGCGACCCCGACGCGTTGCACCGGGCCGTGCACCGCGCCGAATTGAGCTGGCAGGCCCCGCTCGACGGCATCCTGCACTTCGCCGACGAGTACGCGACCCGCACGCTGGCCGAGGAACGTCCCCGCGACTGGGCCGAGGGCAACGTGGCGAAAATTGCCGGCACGCTGCACCTGGTCCGGCTGCTGTCCGGGCGGCCCGATGCGGAACTGGTCGTCTTCTCCTCGCTGCTGGGCAGCTTGCACCTGGCCGGAACCGCGGCCTACGGCGCGGGTAACAGCTTCGCCGACGCGCTGGTCGAGCATCTGGGTGCGCAAGGGGTCCGGGCTCGCAGCCTGGCGTGGGGATTGTGGGAGGGCATCGGGCTCAACCGCGACAACCCGTACCAGGCGGCTGTGCGCCGGCGCGGGGCGCTGAGCGTGGACGGGCGGACCGGGGCTTTGCTGACCCGGCTGGCGCTGCGCAACCCGCCCGGCACGTATCACCTGGGCTGGGATCCGGCCGGGCCGGCGGTGGCCGCGCTGGTCGACACCGTCGAGGACCTCGCGGCCGAGTCGCTGGTCGTGCTGGGCGACACCGAGCCCGAGCTGAGCGACCTGTTCGGCCGGCGTCTTCCGGTGGCCCGCCTCGCCCCGCCGGATGCGGTGCGGGCACCTGCCGATCCGGAGCAGAACCGGCTGGCCGAGCGGATCGGCGCGGTGCTGCACGTGGTCACCGGGACCCGCGCGGACGCCGGTCAGCCGTTCTACGAGCTGGGCATCGGCTCGATCGCGATGCTGCAGCTGCACGCCCGGCTGGAGGAGGAACTGGACCGCGCGATCGAACGGTCCGCGCTGTTCGACCATCCCACGATCGAGGCCCTGGCGGCGCATCTGCACACCGCCGATCCGGCCGCGGCCGGGGTTTGACCCGGCTTCGACCGCCACCACCGAGCATTGCGAACCAGCACCCCTCGCCGTACGAGAGGAACCACCATGACAGCGCCCGCCACTGTTCTCACCCCCGCCACTGCCGCCGCCTTGTCGCCCACCCCGCAGCAGGAACTGCTGAACCTGCTCGCCGGCAAGATGGTCTCCGCGGTCGTCTGCGTGCTCGCCCGCGTCGGCGTGGCCGACCTGCTCGCCGACGGCCCGCGCGAGGTGGCCGACCTGGCCGCAGCCACCGGCTGCGACCCGGAGATGCTCTACCGCTTCCTGCGCTGCGCGGCCGGTGCCGGCGTGTTCGCCGAGCAGACCGACGGCCGCTTCGCTCTCACCCCGACCGCGGACCTGCTGCGCAGCGACGCGCCCGGTTCGGTGCGCCACCTCGCCTACCTGTACGGCGAGGAGAGCGTCTGGAACTGCTTCGGCTCGGCGATCGACACGCTGCGTACCGGGCAGCCCGCCGGCCCGGCCCTGCGCGGCGGGCAGGGCTGGTTCGACTACATGGAGACCGCCCACGGCGGCGAGTACGCCGAGGTGTTCCACAAGGCGATGACCGGAGTGAGCAACCGCGCCGACCAGGTCGCCAAGGACTTCGACTTCAGCCGATTTCGCCACGTCGCCGACATCGGCGGTGGGCAGGGCCGGCTGCTGTCGGCCATCCTCACCGAGCAGCCCGAGCTGCGGGGCACGCTGTTCGACACCGCGTCGGCGGTGGCCGGGGCGGCGCCGGTGCTGGCCGGGCAGGGCGTGGCGGACCGCGTCGAATGCGTGGTCGGTGACTTCTTCGAGTCGGTGCCCAGCGGTCCGGATGCCTATGTGATGAAGGCGATCCTGCACGACTGGAGCGATGAGGACTCGGTGCGGATCCTGACCAGCATCCGTACCGCCATCGGCGACAACAGCGAAGCCCGCGTCCTGCTCGTCGAGTCGGTGGTGGCCGAGCTCAACGAGTGGCACTTCGCCAAGGCCATGGACATCGCGATGGGGGTGAGCCTGGGCGGCAAGGAACGCAACCGGGCGCAGTGGGCCGCGTTGCTGGCGCAGGCCGGCTTCGAGCTGGTCGAGGTCACCCGCACCGCTCCCCCGCACAGCGTCGTCGAGGCCCGCCCGATCTGAGAGAGCTGGGAGACCACGGCGATGCACGAGTACCCGTTCCGGTGGCCCTCACCGGTGGACCAACCGGCCGAGTGGGCCGGGCTGCACGAGGAACCGCTGGTGCCGGTGCGCCTGCCCAGCGGCGACACCGCCCTGCTGATCACCCGGTACGACGATGTGCGGGCGGTGCTGGCCGATCACCGGGTCAGCAAGAACCGCAACCGTAAGGGCGCCGCCCGGATGACCGAGAACAAGCAGAAGATCTTCCAGACGCCGGTGGCGATGCACGGTCCGGAGCACACCCGGGTACGACGGCTGATCGGCAAGACCTTCACCGCCAAACGGGTCGAGGCGTTGCGGCCGCGGATCGCCGGTATCGTCGAGGAGCTGCTCGACGACCTGGCCCGCGCGCCGCAACCGGTCGACCTCAACGCCACGTTCAGTTTCCCGCTGACCATCCGGGTCATCTGCGAACTGCTCGGCGTCCCGGCTCAGGAGCGGGAGCACTTCGGTGACACCAGCGCCCCGCCGTGGGAGTACATGCGGGGGCTGATCGAGCGGCGCCGGCGCGAACCCGGTGACGACCTGATCAGCGACCTCATCGGGGTGCACGACGCCGAGGACGGCCGGCTCAGCACCGAGGAGCTGGTCTGGTGGTGCACGCTGCTGCTGCTGGCCGGCTACGAGACCACTGCCAACCAGCTGTCCGGGTCGGTGGTGCTGCTGCTGCACCAGCCGGGCGAGCCCGAGCGGCTGCGCACCGATCCAGAGCTGGTGCCGGCCGCGGTCGAGGAGCTGTTGCGCTGCCAGGTGGTCGGCTCGTCACTGTCGATGCTGCGGGTGGTCACCGAGGACATCGAGGTGGGCGGCTGCCCGGTGCCGGCCGGCACCAGCGTCATCCCGGCGCTGGACGCGGCGAACTTCGACCCGGCGGCGTTCGGCTGCCCGGCCAGCTTCGACGTGGACCGCGCGCCGCGCCGCACGCAGCTGACCTTCAGCACCGGTCAGCACTTCTGCCTGGGTGCGCCGCTGGCCCGGGTGCAGCTGCAGGAGGCGATCGGCCGGCTGGTCCGGCGCTTCCCGAACCTGCGGCTCGCGGTGCTCACGCCGCAGCTCCAGCGCGCCGAGGACATCTTCTTCCCTGCCTTCACCGCCGTTCCGATGTTTCTTTAGGAGATCGACATGGCTGCCAGGCCGTATCCGTTCGAGCGTCCCTCGGCGCTCGAGATCCCGGCGGAGCTGGGTGATCTGCGCCGCGAGCCGGTGTGCCCGGTGACCCTGCCCAGCGGCGATACCGCGCTGATGGTGACCCGCTACGCCGATGTGCGCAAGCTGCTCACCGATGACCGGCTCAGCCGCAACCTCGCCCGGCCCGGTGCGGCTCGGATCTCCAAGGAGAACCGGATGTTCCAGGACCCGCGCATCAACCCGGATCCGCCGGAGCACACCCGGGTGCGGCGGCTGGTGATGAAGGCGTTCAGCGCGGCGCGGGTGGAGAGGCTGCGGCCGTACATCCAAGGTCTGGTTGATGATCTGCTCGACAAGATGGCGGCGGCCGGGGGTGGGCGGCCGGTCGATCTCAACGAGGCGCTGGCGTTCCCGTTGCCGATCCAGGTGATCTGCAAGCTGCTGGGCGTGCCCGACGCCGACCATGACCAGCTACGCGGGTGGACCGACGCGTTCCTGTCGGTGAGCCGGTTCAGCAAGGAGGACATCGGGCGCAGCATGAAGGAGATGAACGCCTACATCGCGCGGCTGGTGCAAGCCAAGCGGTCGGCGCCGGGTGACGACCTGATCAGCGCGATGATCCGGGTACGCGACGAGGACGACGGTGCGCTCGCCGAGTACGAGCTGCACTGGTGGTGCCGGCTGCTGCTGCTGGTCGGCTATGAGACCACGGCCACCCAGCTCGGCGGCGGGATCGCGTTGCTGCTGTCGCATCCCGAGCAGCTTTCCGCGTTGCGCGCCGACTACGGGCTCATCCCGCAGGCCGTCGAGGAAACCCTGCGCTGGAAGCTGGTCGGGTCGTCGGTGTCGATGCTGCGCTATGTCACCGAGGACATCGACATGGGCGGGTGGACCCTGCCGGCGGGCAGCAGCGTGATCCCCGCGGTGGACTCGGCCAACCAGGACGACAGCGTGTTCGAACACCCCGGACGTTTCGACATCAGCCGGGAGCAGAACGCGCACCTCACGTTCAGTTTGGGCGCGCATTTCTGCGTCGGCGCGGCGCTGGCCCGGCTCCAGCTACAGATCGCCACCGAGAGTTTGCTGCGCCGCTTTCCCGATCTCAAGCTGCACGTGCCGGCCGAGCAGTTGCAGCGTCAGCCGGGCGCGCTGCTCGAAGGTTTCATCAGCATCCCGGTGGAGTGGTGACGTGCGGGTCCTGGTGACCGCGTGGGCGTGGCCGTCGCATTATCTGCCGCTGGTGCCCACGTTGTGGGCGCTGCGGGCGGCCGGTCACGAGGTGCTGGTGGCCAGCCAGCCGGCGCTGGCCGCGGTGGTGCGTGACTCCGGGGTGCCGTTCGTGGCGGCCGGAGCCGATCTGGACCACGAGGCGTTGCGCCGGCGGCAGATGCGCGATCTGACGCACGCCGACGTGCCGCCGCCACCGCCGCCGGGGCAGAGCGCGAAGGTGTGGACGCCGGACGAGTGGGTGCGCGTCAGCAAGGTGTTCAGCGTGTTCGCGGCGCGCTCGGCGGCGATGCTCGACGACCTGGTCGAGGTGGCCCGCGCGTTCCGCCCGGACCTGGTGCTGTTCGAGCCGGCCACCTACGCCGGGCCGTTGGTGGCTGGGCTGCTGGGGGTTCCGGCGGTACGACACCTGCACGGGGTGGATCTGACGTATCAGGCGCATGAGGTCGTACCGGCGTTGATCGCACCGCTGGCCGGGCGGCTCGGGATCGCGCCGGTGGACCCGCTCGGCACGCACACGGTGGACATCTGCCCGCCGAGCATGCAGATCCCGGCGCGGGTGAGCCGCACGGTGCAGCGCTATGTGCCGTACAACGGGCGCGCGGATTCGCCGTCCTGGCTGAGGGAATCACCGGCGGGTAACCGGGTTTGCCTGACGTGGGGCGCGACGAGCAGTTCGCTGGGCGCGCCGTTCGCCCCGCCGGCGGTGCTGGAGGCACTGGCCGGCACCGGGCTCGACGTGGTCGTGACGCTCACCCCGGCCGACCGGGAACGGCTGGGCCCGGTGCCCGGCAACGCCCGGGTCGTGTCCTCGCTCGCGTTGCAGCAGGTGCTGCCCGGTTGCGCCGCGGTGATCCATCAGGGCGGGTTCGGCAGCACGCTGACCGCGGCTGCGCTCGGGGTGCCCCAGTTGGTGCTGCCGCAACTGGTGGACCAGAAGTTCCAAGCCGCCCGGCTCGCCGCGACGGGTGCGGGCACCGTGCTGGCCGCCGCGGACTTCTCCGGCCCGGCCGTCCGCGAGCGGGTGGACGCCGTGACCAGCGACCCCTCGTACGCCACCGCTGCCGCCGCGTTGCAGCAAGAGATCCGATCCGTGCCCGCACCGGCGGACACCGTTACCGACCTGCTCGCCCTCACCACCGGGAGTTCCAGATGACCGACGTGCTCAGGCCCGCACCGGCAACGCCCCCGCGCCCGCTCCCCCAGCGCCGCGACGACGTGCTGCGCAAACTCACCCACGAACGGCACCTGTGGCTGGCCACCTCCGGTCCGCAGGGTCCGCACCTGATCCCGCTGTCGTACTACTGGGACGGCTCCGCGCTGCTCATGACCACCAAGACGACCTCGCGCACGGTCCGCAACCTGCGCACCGAGCCGCACGCGCGCGCCGCGATCGGCACGGGCAGCGACGTGGTCCTGGTCGACGGCGAGGTGCAGATCGAGCCCGCCGAGGACCTCAACCCGCTCATCTTCCGCCGGTTGCCGCTGAGCCCGCAGCGGGTGCCGGGCGTGGTGGCGCTGCGGCTGCCGGCCGACAGCGTGCAGGCGTGGCGCGGGGTGCACGAGATCCCCGGCCGCGTGGTCCGCGAGGACGGGCACTGGCTCAGCTGACCCCGCAACCTGAAAGCGCCGCCGTCGCCCATGTGGGCGAGGGCGGCGCTTTTGGGTGACGTCAGGCCGGTTGCTTGATCTGCTCCAGGGCCCGGGCGGCCACGCGCAGCGCCTCGATCTGGCCCTCGACCGTGGGGGCGAGCAGCGTCAACCCGAGCGTGGTCACCCCGGCGCGGGCGTAGGCAGCCAGCCGCGGGGCGAGGCGGTGCTCGTTGCCGATCAGCGCCACCTGATCCATCAGCTCCATGGGAACCGCGCGGGCGGCGGCCGGGCGGTTGCCGGCGCGGCAGTGCGCGTTGATCTGTGCGGCGGCCTCGCCGAATCCCAGACGCTCGGCCAGGCGGAAGTAGATGCTGCGGGCCGGGTCACCCATGCCGATGAAGTTGGCGAAGTAGTCGCGCAATGGACGCGCCGCGACCTGCGGGTCGTCGCCCACGCCGATCGCGATCGAGGGCAGCACCTCGAAGCCGTCGAGGGTCTTGCCGGCCACCGCGCGGCCCTCGGCAACCTGTTCCAGGGATTCGCGGACCCGCTCGGGTGACAGGAAGACCCCGATCCAGCCGTCGGCGATCTCCCCGGTCAGGCGCAGGCTGCGCGGCCCCACCCCGGCCAGATAGATCGGCAGGTCCGCACGGGTGGCGGCGGCGCGCAGGTGGGCGGGTTCGTCGCAGCCGGGCGGCGGGAGAGGGTAGTGCCGGCCGGCGTGGCGCACCGGGGCACCGCTGAGCGCGGTGCGCACGACTTCGACGTACTCGCGGGTGCGCTGCAGGGGGTGGTCGAAGGTGACGCCGTACCAGCCGCGGGAGACGTCGGGATTGGACACGCCCAGGCCGAGGTGGAACCGGCCGCCGGACAGCCCGTCCAGGGTGGCGGCGGTCAGGGCGGTCATGACCGGGGCGCGTCCGGGGATCTGCATGACACCCGAGCCGAGCCCGATGGTGCTGGTCACGGCGGCCACCGCGCCGAGCACCGAGGGGGCGTCGGCGCGGAAGCCTTCGGGGGCCAGGGCCATGGCGCAGCCCAGGCGTTCGGCTTCGCGGGCCACTTCGACGGCTCCGGAGGGTTGAAGAAAAACAGCGAGTCGCACGAGCACTCCCGCGGGGTGAGGACGGAAACCTACGGTCGCGATGGTGGCGGGCCGGCGTCGAGCCACAACGGAGCCGTACGGCCCGAGCGCGCGTCGACCGCCCCGCGAGCGAAGCCGGGCAGCCTGGCGGCGCGCCGAGCTTGGGAGCGCGGAGGACAGCCGGGAGGCAGCATGCGGGTCTTGTTCGCGACCTGGGACATGAACGGGCACCTGAACCCGATGGTGCCGCTGGCCTGGGCAATGCGCGCCGCCGGGCACGAGGTGACGGTGGTCAGCAACCCGGGCATGGTGCCCAATGCGGTGGGGGCCGGGCTGCCGGCGTACGGTGCCGGTTCCGACTTTGACTCCTATGCCGCCCTGCGCGAGCAGTTGAAGGCGCGCAACTGGCGGCCGACCACCCCGCAACGGCCCGCGAACACCCCGGCGCCGGACGAGGACGCCGAACGCACCCGCAGGCGGCGCCTGATGGGGTTCCGGGTCGCGGTGGAGTCGGCCGAGGCCCAAGCCGATGACGCGGTGGCCTTCGCCCGGTGGTGGCGCCCGGATCTGGTGGTGTTCGAGCCGGCCGCGTTCGTGGGGCCGCTGATCGCCCGGCTGCTCGGCATCCCCGCGGTCCGGCATCTGTGGAGCGTGGACTTCACCGCGCCGATCGCCGAGATGGAGGACGCGCTCACCGGTGCCCTGGCGGCCCGCTCCGGGCTGGACCGGCTGGGCGTCAACGGTGACATCACCCTGGATCCGGCGCCGGCTCGGCTGCAGGTCGACGACGGGCGGGTCCGCGAGCGCATCCGCTATGTGCCGTACAACGGGCCGGCCGAGGTGCCCGCCTGGGTACTGGCCGAGCCGCCCCGCCGCCGCGTCGCGGTCAGCTGGGGTACGTCGCGGGCGCTGCTGGGCTTTGATCACCTGATGCAGGCGCCGCTGGTGGTCGACGCGCTGGCCGAGGTCGACGCCGAGGTGGTCGTCGCCGTGGTGGACAGCCAGCGCGAGCTGTTCGGCACGCTGCCGGACAACGTGCGCTTCGTGGGCCGGGTGCCGCTGCACCCGCTGCTGCGGACCTGTTCGGCGCTGGTGCAGCAGGGCGGCGCCGGGGGCACCATGACCGCACTGGTCAACGGGGTGCCGCAGGTGGTCGTACCGCAGATGCCCGATGAGATGTTCCATGGCTGGCAGGTCGAGCGCAGCGGTGGCGGCGTCATGCTCGAAGGGGCCACGGCCACCGCGGAGAGCGTGCGCGCGGCGGTGCTGACGGTGCTGGAGGATCAGCGGTACGCCGAGTCGGCCCGCGAGCAACGCGACGACATCCTGGCCGCACCGAGCCTGTCGCAGGTCACCGCGCGGCTGCAGCAACTGGCCACCGGGAGCGTGGGTGTGCACCAGTGAGCGCCCCGGCGTACGAGTCGTTGCTGCCCCTGGGGGCCGAGGCGGTTGATCTGCTGTTCCGCGAGGCCCGCTCGGCGAGCCGGTTCACCGACGAGCCGGTGTCCGATGGGCAACTGGCCGCGATCTGGGATCTGGTGCGCTGCGGTCCGACGGCGTTCAACGAGCAGCCGTTGCGGATGGTGGTGGTGCGCTCGGCGGCGGGTCGTACCCGGCTGGCCCGGCACTTGCACGGGCAGAACCGCGACCGCGCAGCAGGTGCCCCGCTGAGCCTGGTGCTCGCGGCCGATCTGGACTTTCACCGGGAGCTGCCGGCGTTGTACCCCGGCGCCCAGCCGCTGTTCGACTACATGGACACGCTGACCCGCGAGCAGCGCCGGGAGACCGCGCTGGCCAACACCTGGCTGCAGATCGGCTATCTGATCGTGGGGGTGCGCGCGGCCGGGCTCGCGGCCGGGCCGATGTCGGGCTACGACAACGCGGCGCTGGACCGGGACTTCTTCCCCGACGGGCGCTGGGAGTCGCTGCTGGTGCTCAACGTGGGCCGGGCGCTGCCCAAGTCCTACGACCGGCTCCCCCGCCTCGGCTACGAGCAGGTGTCGCGCACATGTTGACCACCCACCGTCCCGGAAAGGCAGGACCCCCATGTTCGCTGTGTACGCGGCCGAGCCCCGCCCACAGGATCCGCTGAGCGCGCTGCGGCTGGGTGACCGGCCGCCGGCCCCGGTGCCGCCCGGGTGGACGGCGGTGACCGTGCGTGCCGCCACCTTGAACATGCATGACATCTCGACGTTGCGGGGCATCGGCATGCGCGCCGAGCAGTACCCGATGGTGCTGGGCTGTGACGGCGCCGGGGTGCTGGGCGACGGCACCGAGGTGGTGGTGCACGGGCTGGTCAACGAGCCCGGCTGGGTCGGCCCGGAAACCCTCGACCCGCGACGCACGGTGCTCAGCGAGCGTTATCCGGGCAGCTTCGCCGAGCAGGTGCTGGTGCCGGCGCGCAACGTGGTGGCCAAGCCGGCTTCGCTGAGCTTCGCCGAGGCGGCGTGCCTGCCGACGGCGTGGCTGACCGCCTATCGGGCTTTGTTCGTACGGGCCGGGTTGCGCCCGGGGCAGACGGTGGTCGTGCAGGGCCGCGAGCGGGTGGGCAGCATTGCGACCGCGATGATGCAGCTGGCGGCCGCGGCGGGCGCGCAGGTGTGGGCGGTTGCCGCGCCGGGGCAGGAGGATGCGGTACGACGCCTGGGCGCGCACGAGGTGTTCGGCAGCGATGATGCCCTGCCCCGCGAGGTCGATGTCGTGGTTGACGGTGGCGTCGACGAGGCGAGCTGGTCGCGGTCGCTGGCCCTGCTGCACCCCGGAGGTGTGGTGGTCTGCGCCGGCTACCGCTCGGGGGCCACCGACGTGCGGGCGGTGCAGCACGCGTTGCACCGGCTGGTGTTCCGGGAGCTGCAGCTTGTCGGGTGCGCCATGGGCACCGCGCAGGATCTGGGTGACCTGCTGGCGTTTCTGGACCGTACCGGGCTGCGGCCGCTGATCGACCGTGAGCTGCCGCTGACCCGCGCGCCGGAGGGCTTCGCGGCAATGCTCGGCGGCGAGGTCACCGGCAAGATCGTGTTCACCGCGTGAGCGCGTGCCTGGACGCCGCTTCGAGCCGGGCTCGGCGGCCGGCGTCCATCCTGATCGGCGTGGCCCCGGCGCGGGGCCCGCAACGCTTCGACCTGCTGGCGGTGGTCTCGTGAAACACGTGCCCGAGGATCTCGCGACCTTCGGCGGAACCCCGGCGTTCGCTACGCCGCGCAGCGTCGGCCGGCCCAACATCGGTGACCGGGCGGCGCTGTTCGCCCGGCTGGACGCGGCGCTGGACCGGGCCTGGCTGTCCAACGGCGGCCCGCTGGCCGAGGAGTTCGAGCAGCGGGTCGCGGCGATCGCCGGCACCGAGTTCTGCGTGGCAACCTGCAACGCCACCGCCGGGCTGCAACTGGCCCTGCGCGCGACCGGGGTGCTCGGCGAGGTGATCGTGCCGTCGCTGACGTTCGCCGCGACGGCGCACGCGGTGGCCTGGCTGGGGTTGACGCCGGTGTTCTGCGACGTGGACCCGCTGACCGGCGCGCTCGACCCGGAGCATGCCCGCTCGCTGATCGGCCCGCGTACCAGCGCGATCCTGGCCGTGCACGTGTGGGGGCGCGCGGCGCCGGTGCCCGAGCTGGAGGAGCTGGCCGCCGAGCACGGGTTGCGGCTGTTCTTCGACGCCGCGCACGCCTTCGGCTGCACCTCCGCCGGCCGGCCCATCGGGGGCAACGGCGACGGCGAGGTGTTCAGCTTCCACTCCACCAAGTTCGTGAACAGCTTCGAGGGTGGCGCGCTGGTCACCGACGACCCGGAGCTGGCCGCGCGGGCCCGCCGGATGCGCAACTTCGGCATCGCCCGGGCCGAGCAGGTCGAGCTGATCGGCTTGAACGCCAAGCTCAACGAGGCGGCCGCGGCGATGGGGCTGACCTCGCTGGACAGCATGGAGCGGTTCATCGCGCACAACCGGGAGAACTACTATGCGTACCGGGACGGGCTGGCCGGTCTGCCCGGGATCAGCGTGCTGGGCTTCGACGAGCGCGAACGCAACAACTACCAGTACGTGATCCTGACCGTTGACGAGCGGCGCGCCGGGCTCGACCGCGACACGCTGCTGGCAATCCTGGCCGCCGAGAACGTGCACGGGCGGGCGTACTTCTCCCCCGGGTGTCATCAGATGCGCCCGTACGCCGACGGCACCCGGTTGCCGCACACCGAACGGCTCGCCGCGCAGGTGCTGGCGGTGCCCACCGGCATCGCAGTGTCCGCAGCCGACGCCGCCGCGATCGCCGGCATCATCCGCGTCGCCATCACCCAGCCGGCCGCCGCGGCCCGCGCGGCCTGAGGAAGGGGACGACGTGAGCACCGAGGTGAGCACCGCCGTCAGCACCGGACCGGCCCCGGACTTCCCGATGCGCCGGGGCTGCCCGTTCGACCCGCCACCGCCGTACCGGGACATGCGCGAGCAGGCACCGGCGTTTCGGGTGCGGTTGCCCGACGGCGCGGGCGCGTGGGTGGTGCCCCGCTACGACGACGTCCGGCGGCTGCTGGTGGATCCGCGGATCAGCTCGGACCGGACCCGGCCCGGCTACCCGTTCCTGACCGAGGACTCGCGGTATCTGAGCCAGGTGCGGGTGTTCGTCGGCATGGACCCGCCCGAGCACGGCCCGCACCGGCGGATGTTCATCCCCGGCTTCACCGCCCGGCGGATCAAGGAGCTGCGCCCGGCGATCGAGCAGAACGTGGCGCAGCGGCTGGCCGAGCTGGCCGCCGGTCCGCGCCCGGCCGACCTGGTCACCGCGCTGGCCCTGCCGGTACCGACGCTGGCGATCGCCCAGCTGCTCGGGGTGCCCGACGCCGGCTACGCTCGGTTCGCCGCGCTGACCGCCGCGCTGATGACCGAGCACCCGGAGCGGGAGCTGTTCGACGAGCTGCTGGCCTTCGTCCGCAACCTTGTCCGCGCGAAGTGCGCCGCGCCCGGTGACGACATGCTCGGCCGGATCGCCGCCGAGCAGGTGGCCACCGGGGCGATGTCGGTGCACGAGCTGGTGGTCATGGCGCTGCTGCTGCTGTTCGCCGGCTACGAGACGACCGCGAACATGATCGCGCTGGGCACACTGACGCTGTTGCAGCACCCGGAGCAGTTGGCCGGGCTGCGTGCCGACCCGGCGCTGATGCCGGGCGCGGTGGACGAGATGCTGCGGTACCTGTCGATTGCCGAGCTGGCCACCTGCCGCACGGCGCTGGCCGACATCGACCTGGGTGAGGGCGTGGTGATCCGGGCCGGTGAGGGGGTGATCCCGCTGGGCGCCTCGGCCAACCGGGACCCGGCGGCGTTCGAGCGCCCGGACGAGTTCGACATCCACCGCACCGAGCGGCACCATTTGGCCTTCGGCTACGGTCCCCATCAGTGCATCGGCGCGAACCTGGCCCGGCTGGAGCTGGAGATCGTGTTCACCGCGCTGCTGCGCGACTTCCCAGGGCTGCGCCTCGCGGTGCCGTTCGGCGAGCTGCGCTTCAAGCGCGACGCGAACCTGTTCGGCGTGCACGAGCTGCCGGTGACCTGGTGATGCGCCTGGAGGTGGACACCGGACGGTGTGTCGGCGCCGCGCAGTGCAGCCGGGCCGAGCCCGAGGTGTTCGATCAGGACGACGACGAGGGCACAGTGCTGCTGTTGCTGAGCGAGCCACCTGCGCGTCTGCAGGCCGGGGTGCGTACCGCGGCCGATCTCTGCCCGGTGCGGGCCATCACGATCGTGGCGGCCGGCCCGGGATTCGAGTCTGCTTCGAGCGGGCCCGATCATCATCCGTCTTCCGACTCTTGTGTCCACCGTTAGTAGATTCGATGCTCACCTTCCGTGAAGGGGACAGCGCCGTGAATTACATTCTTCCTCTGTCGCAGACCCGTCTCGACGACTCCGACCGGGTCGGCCGCAAGTCCGCCGTCCTGGCCGACCTCGTCGCCGCCGGGTCCGTGGTGCCCGACGGTTTCTCGGTCACCACCGACGCGCTCGACGCCTGCCTCGCGGCCGCGCCGCCGGGCTCGGAGGAGCCCGCTCAGGTGCGGGCGCACATCATGGCGATGGCGCTGCCCGAGTCCTTCGTCGCGGAGGTCGCCGCGGCGCTGGCCGGGCTGGGCGACGATCCGGTGGCCGTGCGCTCCTCCGGGGTGGCCGAGGACCTGGCCGGCCAGTCGTTCGCCGGGCAGTACGAGTCGGTGCTCAACGTGCGCGGCCTGGACGGGGTGCTCGAGGCGGTGCGGACCTGCTGGGCGTCGGGCTTCTCCGAGCGCATCGCGGTTTACCGCGGCGACGGGCACGTCTCGGCCGAGGTGGGCGTGCTCGTGCAGCGCATGGTCGCCGCCGACGCGGCCGGTGTCGCGTTCAGCTGCAACCCGGTGACCGGCGACAGCGACGAGGTGCTGATCAGCGCGGTGGTGGGGCTGGGCGAGCGGCTGATGGCCGGCGAGCAGACCGCCGACGAGTGGCTGGTGCGCGACGGCAAGGCCGAGATCACCGCGGCCGCCGCGCCGGGTGAGCCGGCCGCTATCGACGCCGCTCAGGCCCTTGAGGTGGCCGAACTCGCGGTGCGCACGGCCGAGCACTACGGCAAGCCGCAGGACATCGAATGGGCGTACGCCGGCGGCGAGTTGTTCCTGCTGCAGGCTCGCCCGATCACCACGCTCAGCGCCGTGGTGCGCGAGCAGATCGAGATCCCGATCGAGGAGCCGGAGCAGTTCTCCACCCGCGACCGCAACGCCGTGCGGCCGTGGACACGGCTGCAGACCTCACTGTTCCTGCCGGTGTTCAGCGACGCCGCCCGCCACGTGTTCCGCTTCACCACCGGCGCGACCCCGCAGGCCAGCTCGATCGGCGGCTGGGTCTACATGTCTTTGCCACAGGCCGAGCCGGGCACCCAGCTGGCTCGCATCGAGGACATCGCGGTGCAGATCCGCGACGGCGCGCCGCGCAAGCTGGTGGATCGCTGGAACACCGAGTGGAAGCCGGCGTTCGCGGCCCGGCTGGCCGCGCTGCGCGAGATCGACCCGGTGGAGATCGACGACGCCACGCTGCTGGCGCACATCCGCGACATGACCGGCTTCTTCGCCGAGGTGCACGACGTGTACTTCCGGCTGACCGGCGCCGCGGTGGTGCTGCTCGGCGAGCTGGGTGTGGCCGCGCAGGAGGTACTCGGCTGGAGTGCCGCGCAGACGCTGCAGCTACGCGGCGGGCTGGTGGGTGACCACATGCAGATCGCGATCGGTCTCGGCGAGCTGGCCCGGCTGGCGGCCGCGCGCCCGGATGTGCGGGCCATCATCGAGCAGGGCGCCCCGGATGCCGTCGAACAGTTGGGCCGCACCGATCCGGAGTTCGCGCAGGCGCTGCTGGACTACCGGGAGGCGTACTGCCACCGGACCATCGGTTTTGATCTGACCGAGCCCACCCTGGCCGAGCAGCCCGCGGTGCTGCTGAACCTGATCCGCGCGCAACTGGACGAGCCGTTCGACGCCGACCGGGAGCGGGCGGCGCTGCGGGCCCGGCTGGACGCCACGCTCGCCGAGGCCGAGCCGGGGCTGGCCGCGGCCGGTCCGCAGGCGCGGCAGCGGTTCGAGGCGGCGCTGGCCGGCAGCGACCTGGGTGCGCCGGTACGCGACGAGAAGGTCTACTACGCGGTGTCGCTGTGGGCGCTGCTGCGCTACTCGCTGCTGGAACTCGGCGGCCGGCTCACCGCGGCCGGGTTGACCGAGCACGCCCACGACGTGCTGCACCTGGACCTGGAGACCGCGCTGGAGGCACTGCCGGCGCGCGCGGATCTGCGCGAGCAGGTCCGCACGGGCCGCGGTCAGCACACCTGGGCGGCGGCGCACCCCGGCCCGGCGTTCTACGGCCCGCCGCCCACACCGCTGGAGATGGGCCCCGACCTGCCGGAGCCCTCGGCCGGCGCGGAGTACGTCGCCCAGCTCGCCCAGTGGTCGATGAGCCTGTGGGCAGGCGGCCCGGGCGGCGAGTCCCCGGCCGGCACCCTGCGCGGGCTGGCCGCCTCGGCCGGGCGCTACACCGGTCCGGCGCGGGTGATCCGCGATGTCACCGAGTTCGGCAAGCTGCGCCGCGGTGACGTGCTGGTGTGCCCGGAGACCACCGCGCAGTGGGCAGTGCTGTTCCCGAGCGTCGGCGCGCTGGTCACCGACAACGGCAGCATCCTGTCGCACCCGGCGATCATCTCCCGCGAGTACGGGGTGCCGGCGGTGCTGGCCACCGGGTCGGCAACCAGCACGTTCCGCGACGGTCAGGTGATCACTGTGGACGGCGCCGCAGGTGTGGTGACCCTCGCCGGAGAGCTGTGATGAGCCGCATCGACGTGCACCACCACGCCATCCTGCCGGAGATCTCCCGGCTGATGCGCGAGCTCGGGGCGCCGTTCACGATCCCGTGGTCGGCCTCGGAGACCGATCGGGTGATGGCCGAGCACGACATCGGAGTGGCGATCATCTCCAACGCCGTGCCGGGCAACTTCTTCACCGACGCGCGCCGCTCCGGGACCTTCCACCGGGCGGTGAACGTGGCGGTGGCGGAGTACGTGGCGCTGCAGCCGCACCGGTTCGGGTTGATGTCGGCGTTGCCGATGCCGTACGTGGAGCTGGCGCTGGAGGAGATCCGGTACAGCTATGACGTGCTGGGCGCGGACGGGGTGCTGCTGGTGCCGCATTCGGGTGAGTCGTACCTGGGTGACCCGCTCTACGACCCGGTGTTCGAGGAGCTGAACCGGCGCTCGGCGGTGGTGCTGGTGCATCCGCAGGCGTTGCCCGGGGCGGCCGCCGCGCAGGTGCCGTACGTGCTGGCGGATTTTCTGCTCGACACCACGCGCGGCGCGTTGAGCCTGATCCTGTCCGGGGCGCTCGATCGTTATCCGGACATCCGGTTCGTGCTGTCGCACGGGGGTGGCTTCCTGCCGTACGCGGCCACCCGCGCGGACCTGCTGTCCTCGGCCTTCTTCGGGGTGGAGCCGGGTCTGGTGGCGCGCTCGCTGGACCGGTTCTACTACGACACCGCGCTGACCGGGGCGTCGGCGCTGCCCAGCCTGCTGAGCACGGTCGGACCCGAGCGGGTGGTGTTCGGCACCGACTGGTGTGCCGCGCCGGCCGGGGCGGTGCGCGAGGTGGTGGCGGCGCTGGACGGGCCGTGGCCGCAGCTGGCGGGCGGGGGGCGGGAGCTGGTGGAGCGGGGTAACGCGCTGCGGCTGTTCCCGCGGCTCGCCGGAAAAACCGAAACTACTTGCTTGCGTGACGCAACTAGCTCTAGGCTGTCGGTATGAATCCGGACGCCCAGGACATCAAGGTGCTGACCGGCGGCCTGCTCGCCCTGGGCCGCGAGCTCTCCCGTGCCCGCGAACGCCAAGGCGAGGGCAGCCGGCTGACGATCCTGCAGCTCATCGACGAAACCACCGACGTCCGACCCTCCGACCTGGCCGGCGAGATGCAGATGTCGTTGTCCGCGGTCACCCGGCAGATCCACGCCTTGGCCGAGTCGGGGCAGGTGGAGCTGCAGAACGACCAGAACGACAGGCGCTCCTTCCGGGTCGCGTTGACCCCGGCCGGCAAGGAGGAACTCGACCGGCTCGTCGCCAAGTCGCACGACCGCTTCGCCGGCTTTCTCGCCGACTGGAGCGCCGAGGACACCGTGCAGCTGGGCACGCTGCTCAGCCGGCTCGCGGTGTCCATCAAGGAGTCCCGCGGCGGGCAGCCCAAGCCCGGGGCGGGCCGGACCTGGCAGCGCCAGGCGGCACCAGCGGAGGAGAAATGACACTCCATGTGATCATCGCGGGGGCCGGGGTCGGTGGTCTCTGCCTGGCGCAGGGCCTGCGCCGGCACGGGATCAGCGTCGCCGTCTACGAACGTGACTCCAGCACCCAGTCGCGCCACCAGGGCTACCGGCTGCGTATCGACGAACACGGGCGCACCGCGCTGGCCGAGTGCCTGCCGGCCGAGCTCAACGACCTGGCCCACGCCACCGCCAACCAGATGTACATGCCGCGCGGCACGTCGTACGACCACCAGCTCAACCCGCTCGGTTCGTGGCGCCCGGCGGCGCCGCTGGACCCGGCGCGGGCGGCCATCGTGGTCAACCGCCGCACGCTGCGGGAGATCCTGCTCGCCGGGCTCGACGACGTCGTGCACTTCGGGCAGACCGTCACCGGCTACACCGAGCACGACGACCACGTCAGCGTCCGGTTCGCCGACGGCAGCGAGGCCGCCGGGGATGTGCTGGTGGCCGCGGACGGCATCAACTCCGTGGTACGCGGGCAACTGCTGCCGCACACCGAGGTGCTCGACACCGGCCTGCGCGCGATCTACGGCCACCTGCCGCTCACCGATGAGGTGCGCGAGTGGGTGCCGGCCGAGTTGCTCGGCGGGTCGCGGCCGGTGCTCGGTCCCGAGCGAACCACCCTGGCGCTGGGGGTCTTCCAACCGGTCCGCTCCCCCGAGCAGGCCGCCGCGGACCTGGCCCCCTATGCCAAGCTGCACCCAGTGCCCGCGTACGTGAAGTGGACGCTGGTGGCCCCGATCGGCTCCTACCCGGTCGCCGAGCAGGAGCTGTTCACCGCCACACCCGAGCGGTTGCACGCCATCGCCGGCCGGCTGGTCGGCGCGTGGCACCCGACCGTACGCCGGCTCGTCGCCGAGTCGGTCGTGGCGGACACCTTCGCGTTGTCGATCCGCTCGACGCTGCCGTCGGGCGAGTGGACGCCGGGGCGGGTCACCGTGCTCGGCGACGCCATCCATGCGACCACCCCGGTCGGCGGCACGGGAGCCAACACCGCGCTGCGCGACGCCGCCCTGCTGGCCTCCCGGATCGCCCGGGTCGAAGGCGGTCGGGGTGACTTGCTCGCGGCTATAACCAGCTTCGAGTGCGACATGCGTCAATACGGATACCAGGCGGTTCGTGACTCGCTCTCCGGCGCGGCCACGATCTTCCAAACCGCCGACCTCGCCCAGAAAGGCAGCCCTGCATGAACGCCACCAACCAGACTCCCGCCCGTGGTGGCCGGCTGCGAGCCCTGCTGCCGACGCTGCTGGACGTCATCGTCCCGGTCATCCTCTACTTCCTGCTCAAGAAGCTCGGTAGCAGCGACTTCTGGGCGCTGACCCTGGCCGGCGTCGGCACCGGCGTGTACGCGCTGGTCAACACCATCCGCCGCCGCAAGCTCGACTTCATCGGCATCCTGGTGCTGCTGGAGATCGTGCTGTCCATCGGGCTGCTGTTCATCACCAACGACCCGCGCCTGGTGGCCATCAAGCCGGCCTTCTACACCACCCTGACCGGAGTGTACTTCCTGTTCACCTGCGTGGTCGGCAAGCCGATCATCTACACCGCGGTGACCCCGATCGCCACCGAGGGCGACCCGGTGCGCACCAAGGCCTACGCCCGTGCCTGGGACGAGTCCCGCCCGTTCCGGCTGCGCGAGCGGCTGATGACCGCGGTGTTCGGCGTCGGCCTGCTCATCGAGGCCGTGCTGCGCATCGTGATCGTCTACCACTGGTCGCCGGCCAAGCTGGACGAGTCGTTCGTGATTTCGCAGCTGCCCGGCATCATCGTGATCGTCGCCGTACTCGCCTTCTTCGGCTCCCAGGTCCCGGCGATCAGCAAGATCGTCGACGACATCCAGGAGCAGATCAAGCACCAGGGCACGCGCCGCACCAACGGTGACGCGGCGCCCGCCCCCACCGTCTGAGTT
>NZ_LOJP01000006.1 GCF_001553785.1 Actinoplanes sp. TFC3 | reverse complement strand
TAGGAGCGGGTGGAGGTTGCTTGCCTGGGTGGGCGGGGGCGTACGGGGACGGCGCTGGCTTGTATCGCCGTGCTCGACGGGGTTCCGGCCGGGTTGGCTGTCGCTTACGTGCGCGCCCATTACGACCGGCGGGCTGTGGAGACTCCTTGGCAGGGGCGCTTTGTTCGTACCTTCGCCCTTTGAAGGCGGCCGGCGTCGGCCAGCGCAGCTGATGGCATCAGCACCTGCGCTCCCAGCGGCTCGACGCCCAGCAGGTGCCCGTGGGTCATCCGCATGATCCGATTCGACCATGCTCGCCGGGATTCAGTCGCTACTTTCGGGGGGGGGTGATGACGTCGACCAGGAAGCTTGCCGTGGCGGCCCCGGCCGGTGCCGTCCTGGAATATCTGCGCGACTATGCCCACACCGCCGATTGGGACCTGAGCACCCGGTCCTGCAAGCGCATCGACACCGGACCGATTGTGCCGGGTTCCTGGTGGCGCCACGAGTCGAAGGTGCTGGGCATCACCACCGAGTTGGACTACACGCTTGTCACCGAGAATGGCGACCGGCTGGCTTTCACCGGGCGCGGCGAGAATGCCACGGCCACGGACGTCATCACGGTTACCGCGGGTGAGCGTGGTGGCAGCGAAATCACCTATCACGCCGAGCGGGAATTGCATGGGCTCGCCAAGCTGGCCACCCCGGTGCTGAGGGTCGAATTCGAGAAGCTTGCCTCCGCCTCGGTGCAACGGCTCACCGGCATCCTCGACCACGTTCATCAACCGTTCATGTGATCACGGCGGCAAGCCTCCTGTCGTCATCGGCGAGGAGGTCTGGTGGTCTCCGGCGACCGGGATGCCGAGCGGCGTGAAGTAACGGATCTGGCGCCGGGCACCCGGGCAATCCCGAGAGCTTTCCCGAGGAGATGTTCCGGGCCCGCGACGCGATAATTGGACTGATCTGGGCCAAACGTCAGGGCTGGTGGTGACGCCGCTGCCGGGCGGCCTCATAAAGCGCCACCGTGCCCGCCGCCGCGGCGTTGAGCGAACTGGCCGCCCCGACAATGGGAATACGCACCATCTGATCGCACGCTTCGCGCCAGGCCGCACTCAGGCCGTGGGTCTCATTGCCCACGGCCAGCAGAGTCGGGCCGGTGAGATCATGCTCGGCGATATCGGCCGGCCCCCGCTCATCAGTGCCAAGAACCTGCATCGGTACGTTCAAAGAACCAGCCCACTCCAGCACTTCGCGATGGCTGGAGGCGCGCACCACCGGCACCGCGAACAACGATCCCGTGCTGGCTCGCACGGCCCGGGGGTCATAGGGATCGGCGGCATGTCCGGTAACGATGACCCCGGCCGCCCCGAAGGCGTCGGCCGAGCGGATCAGGGTGCCGATGTTGCCGGGCGTGGCGGGGCGATCGAAGACGACGACGAGTTGTTGTGGGCGTACCGCAATCCTCGTGAAATCGTCAGCGGGCAAACCCACCACCGCGAGCAATTCCGGGGTTTCCTCGTCCTTGCCGCCCAGCTCCGCCATCAATTCCGCACTGACCAGCGCGCGCGGCGCCCCCGTGGTCTCCGCCATTTCCCGGGCCCAGCGCGAGAGCCCCGGACCGTCGGAAACCAGCAGCGTGCGAACCTCCCAGCCGTGCTGCACGGCCAGCGAGATCGGTCGCACGCCCTGCACGAGAAATTCGCGGCTCTGGTGACGCTTGTTGCGATTGGTCAGCAGCGCCTGCCATTGCTGGAAGGTGGCGTTGCGCGTGGTGATCCGTGGAGTCCTGGGCACGCCGTCCGACGTTACGGTGTCGCCGGACAGCGGCTGTAACCGGGCAAGTTGCCGTGGAGCCGCTCGCCCGGACGCCCCACCGTTACCGCTTGCACAAGCAGATCCCCGCCAGCAAAGGCACCCTTCCAGAAAGCGCCGCGGCCGCCGAACGTCCCGGCTTTGTCGCCGCGGGAGCGGGGACGATTGATGCCGGCCTTGTACGCCTTCGCATCGCGGGCCGGCTTCGCCCCGAGTTCCTTGTCGTCAATGGCCAGGCCGGCCACCAGCGCCCCATTGCTCGCGTTCATGCCCGTGAGCAATTCCTCCTCGGGTGTCCACCTCTACCGTCGAAGAATCGGCAACTTCTCCAGCGCTTCGAGCCCGTCACCGGCGAAGACCACGTCTTCTTCTTGCAGCGCCCGAACCGCACGCTGATAGGGCCGCCGACTGGCCAGCGCGGCGTTCACCGACGGCACAATGACCGTGGGCACGCGACGGCCGATGACCTCGGCAACCGAGCTGAGCGGGTACGTGTCGGCCACGCCGAGAGCAAGCTTGTTGACGGTGTTGAAGGTCGCCGGCGCGACGATCAGGGCGTCAGCCTTCGGAGAGATCCGGGTGCCGTCGGGGGCGTACTCGTAGGTGGTGCGAAGGGGGCGGCCACTCAGCTTCTGAAGCTCCCCGGCGTCGATGAGGGTGAGGGCGGCTGCGGTGGCGGTGATGTCGACGTCCCAGCCGCGCTTGACGGCCTCCCGGACGAGATCGCCGATGTGGATGGCCGAGCCCGCGCCGCACACGAGAAGGCGAAGATCGTTGCCGCGACCGCTCTTGTCATTAGTCACCCCCCGATGATGCACGAAGAACCCCCCGCCCGGATGGCTGATGTCAAGCCGTCGCCTCGGGCAGCGCTCCATCTTCGGTGACGCCAAGACCTCAGCCGTTACCTCGCTGCGTCGCCCGGTACCGGGACGGTGGCATTCCGTACCGCTCCACGAAGGCCTGTCGCAACGTCTCCGCGCTGCCGAACCCGCACCGGGCAGCCACCCGTCCCACCGGCAGCGCCGTCCCGCTCAACAGTTGCGCCGCCCCCTCCACCCGCGCTTCCCGCACGTATCGCCCCGGCGTGACCCCGGCTCCCTCCACAAACAGCCGGGTCAGATGCCGTTCGCTGACCCCCGCCAGGGCGGCCAGAACCGCCGCGGACAGGTCAGCGCTCAAGTGGCCGGACACGTACTCGGTCACCCGCTTGACTATCCCGTTGCCCGGCACCGGGGCGGCGGTGAACATGCTCATCTGGGCTTGATTGCCGGGTCGGTGCAGATAGGTGACCAGACCCCGAGCTACCCCGCGAGCCAGCTCAGCACCGCAGTCCTCCTCGATGAAAGCCAACATCAGATCAAGCGCACTGGTCACTCCGGCAGAAGTGGAGATCCGGCCCTCGCGAATGTAGATCGGCGTGGGGTCGACCGTCACTTGCGGATAGGAGCGGGCTAGGCGGTTGGCGTAGCGCCAGTGGGTGGTGGCCCGCTTACCGTCGAGCAGGCCAGCGGCGGCCAGAATGGTGGCGCCGGTGCAGACGGAGGCAATGCGGCGGCTTTCTTGGGCCAGGCGGCGGATGTGCCCGACGATGCGCGGATTGACCGCAGCCTCGTAGACACCCAGGCCGCCGGAGATGATCAGGGTGTCGAGCGGGCCCTTGAGGCGTTCCAGGGCGCCCGAGCTTTGCAGGGTCAGACCGCTTTCGCAGGTAATCGGGTGGCCGCCGGGAGAAACGACTGCGATCTCGTACGGCGGATCGGCTCCTGAGTGGTTTGCGGTTTGCAGGCTCGTTGTTACGCAGGCGATGTCCAGCAGTTCGGCGCCCTCGTACCCGACCACGACCATCCGCACGGCCGAACCGTATGGCGGATGGACTTGGTTCGCAAGAATTCCGACTTCACCAGGCGGCACCCCTTGGCGCTGAACACGGGCGGCGAAAGGGTGGGCGCATGGCGAAGACGATCGCGTTCGTGCTGTATCCGGGCATCACTCCGCTCGACCTGGTGGGACCGCTGCAGGTGTTGTCCGCGCTGGCCGAGTTCGACAGGTCTTTCGACGTCGTCGTTGCCGCGCACAACCATGACGTCTTGGAAACCGATACACCGGTACGACTACAGCCCAGCCACTCCTTCGACGAAGTCACCGAGCCGTTCGCGGTGATGGTGCCGGGCGGGGGTGCACCGACTCTCGCGGCGATGAAGGACCGGGCGTTGGTGGCGCAGATCGCGTCTTTTGCTCGTACCGCGCAGTGGGTTGGATCGGTTTGCACCGGCTCTTTGATTTTGGGCGCGGCGGGATTGCTTGCGGGGCGACGGGCGACGACGCACTGGGGATTCCGGGACCGGTTGGCCGCGTTCGGCGCCGAGGCTGTCGCCGAACGGTGGGTGGTGGACGGCAAGCTCATCACCGCGGCCGGCGTTTCGGCGGGCATTGACATGGCTTTGCATGTGGTGGAACGGCTTGCCGGCGAACAGATGGCCCGCAAGGTGCAGCTCGCTGTCGAGTACGACCCGCAGCCTCCGCTGGGCGGCATTGATTGGCAGAGCCCCGAGGTCAGCCGCTATGCGCAACCGGACGGTTGGACGGCCCTGACCGCAAGCCGCAACCACTGAGGCAACCCATTGCGCAGCATTCGCAGCGGCATGGCTACGCGCTGACCCAGATCGGACAGCGCGTAGCCGACATGGAGCGGAACCGCCGGGGGACCACAACCTGCTCGCGGCTCGGGTCGCGGTCAGCTGAGAGCCGACCGGGCGATGCGGTTCATCCTCGCCGCATCGCCTGGTCGTCCCGCCTCAGGCCGGCAGCTCCGGATCCTGTTCAAGATCGGTCAGGCCCGCACGCAGGTGCCGGTTGTGGCGCGGCTCCTGCTTGGTCTTCGAGTCGTCCAGCTTGCGGCGCAGGTCGTCGCGTACGTCATTGAGCGCGGCATGCAGATCTTCCTCACCCGACGTGGTGACGATGGTCCTGCGCCCGGCAATGAAGCATTCGAGCGTGACCTTCTGCCCCTTGGCCGCTCGATCCTTTACCGAGATCTCCAAGGCGGTCGTCTCCGCCGGAAATGACGCCAGACGCGCGTCAAGCGTGACGAACTGCTCGGCGATCCAGTTCAGATCGCCCTGCGAGAACCCTCCGCCGGTACGCAGGCACTGCTCAACGGTGGCCGGTTCAGCCGCGACACTCATCGCAGGTGACTCCCTTCGTTGGGACTGTTACTCCGCCCTCTACCCGATCGCTACCGGAAAAGCACCTCATGTTGACCCTGAACACTTCACACCTTTCGCACGTGTGAGAGGTGGTCGACATGCGCACGCGCGGGGAGGCACCTCATGGCCGACGGGCTGCAGATCCGGACGGAACTGGTCAGCGAACTGGCGCAGGGCTTGCGCGCGGATGCCGATGACGGATTCCGCACGGCCGCGGCGCAAGGTGCGGCACTGCACGGACAGGGCATTGTTTTCGGTACGTCCATGGCCGGCGAAACCGTCCTGGAAGCCAAACACCGCTACGCCCAGGTGCTCGAACACGTCGAGGCGAATCTGCGCGAGTACCAGCGCCTGGCTGCCCGTTACGCGGATGCCGCACACCGGTTGGCGCACGCTTTGCAGGCGGTGGATGGCGAGGTTGAAGCCGGTTTGCAGCGGGGCCAGCAATGACGGACTGGGATTCGTACAACCTGCCCGCGATCTGGTCGATGCTGCGCCACGAGAACACCCGCGAAGGCGTGGATCGGGTGCTGGATTGGGACAGTTTGACGTACGGTGTCCGTACCCAGAATCGGCGTTTGCGCGAAGCCTGCGCCGAACTCGCGGCCGCCTGGCCGCCCGCCAAGAACGCCGCGGCCGCCGATTTTCTCAACCGCATGACCGCGCTGAGCGCGTCCATGGACCAAACCCTGCGCCAGGCCGAAGACACCCGAGCCGGGCTGCGCGGCATCATCGAAGCCCTTGCCGAAGCCCAATCAACGGTACGTCCACTGGTCAGCGACCGCCTCGACGCAGCAGGCGATTTCATCCCGCGCTGGGCCGACCACGCCGAGGACGCCTTCGACGGGCAAGCCCGCGACGCCATGCGCAAGGCGGAGGCAGCGATCGCCGACTACAGCACGCAGATCCGGGCTCCGGAATTGTTCCGCGACGACGGGACGAAAGACGTCACCCCCGTTCCCGTGCCGCACCATCCGCCGGGTATTTCCGCGCCTCCTTCTGCAGCCGCGCCCGCTTCCCTTGGGCTCGTTTCCCTTGGGCTCGCCGACTTCTCCGGCTCTTCCGCTGCGACCCCTTCCGCCGGCGGCCCTGGCCCCGTCAGCGGCCCTGCCAGCGCCCCTGCTACCGGGTCTTTTGCTGCCTCCTCCGCCGGGCTCGGCGTTCCGCCAGCCGGACCCGTCGGCGCCCCCGCCGCCGGGTCCTTCGGCATCCCTGCCGCCGGCTCACGCACCGCCCCTGCCGGCGCAACAGCCAGCAAACCCGGCGCCCTTGGCCGCCCCAGTGGAATTGGCACCGCGAACACCAACGGCGCGACCGGCATCGCGGGCGGCATCCCTGTTGCAAGTAGCACGCCAATCGCAGGCGGCATGCCCATCGCCACCGGGCGAAAGCCCGTGCCGATCCGAACCGCAATGCCCTCCGGAAAAGTCATCGGCGCACCTCCGCCAGCCCCCGGCTCCGCCC
>NZ_LOJP01000005.1 GCF_001553785.1 Actinoplanes sp. TFC3 | reverse complement strand
ATCGACCTATGCCGAGACCGCGACTATGCCGAAGATTCTCCGCGCGTGCTGGGTGAGCCGCTTGGAGGAGAGTCGCTTGTTGGCATAGTTTCCTCTCGTGTAGACGGCCAACGGTGGGATGCGGAGAGGGTCACTATTCGCGGCTGAGCCGCCCGGTTGCCGATGTCTACCATTCCCGCATGGATCCAGCTGATCGAGAGTCGAACGCCGAGGCGTTGGCGACGGCCGTGTGGGCGGCAACGGAACCAGGCTCGGGGCGATTCCATCCAACTGAGAAACGATCGGACTTGGCGGCGCTTTCGGATCGCTTGGATGAGCTGCGGCGCCATGGGCAGGGATATCTCGAAGTTGGATTGCCGGACCAGGAGTACCCGCTCTTGACCGTTGGGTTCCGAGGGAACCATGCGGTCATCCATCTCTTCGCCAACGCTGATCAGGTGTTTCTCCTTGGAGGGGACGGCACTGCTCCCTCGACTGCTGAGGTCGAGGTCCCGGTCATCGATGACGCGGCGGTGTTCACCGGCGACTTCGTCCTTGATGTCGATCAAGCGTGGGATCGTGTTCGCAGCTTCGTCCGGACGGCGTCACCTAGTTGTTTGGGCCAGTGGTGGGAGCTGCAGCCGCCCGCGGAGATCTGAGCCGCGGGTGTTCATAGGCGGTCGAGGAATGCGAGCTTCTTGTCGGTGGGTCGGTAGCGGCCTGGCTTCGCGGTCAGGGGTGTGGTCAGGGCGAGGGCTTTCTCCTTGGTGGACATGTCGGTGTGGACGTAGGCGTCGGTGGATCGGACGCCGGCGTGGCCGAGCCAGAGCGCGATGACGCTGGTGTCGACGCCTGCTTGCGACAGTGACATCGCGCAGCTGTGTCGAAGGGCGTGCGGATGGATGTCTTTGTCGCGCAGGGACGGGCAGCGTTTCGCGGCGGTCGCGGTGTGGGTGTTCAAGCGTTGGGCGACGGCGTTGCGGCTGAGGCGGCGGCCGGTTCGGGTGGGAAACAGCGGGTCGGTGGGGCGTCCGCCGCGTTCGATCATCCAGGGCTGAAGGAGGCATTGGACCGGGCTGCCGAGCGGGACGGTGCGCTGTTTGCGGCCTTTGCCTTCGCATCGGACGGCGGCGCCGGCGCCTAGGGTGACATCGGCGCAGTTAAGGCTGGTGAGCTCGGAGACGCGCAAGCCGGTCTGGACCGCCAAGGCGATCATGGCCTTATCTCGCCGTCCCTCCCACCGGTTCGGATCCGGCGCCGCGAGCAGGGCCTCGACCTCGACGTCGGTCAGGAAGGTGATGACCCGTTTGTCGAACCGCTTGGGCGGGATGTCCAGGACACGCTGGATGAGCAGGGCGTGCTCGGGTGCTGGAGCGCGGCGTAAGAGAACAGCGACCGGATCGCGGTCAGGCGGGCGTTGCGGGTTCTGGTGCTATTGCCGCGCTCGTCCTCCAGATAGTTGAGGAACGCCGACACGGTCTCCGCGTCCAGGTCGGCCCAGTCCAGGTTCGCG
>NZ_LOJP01000004.1 GCF_001553785.1 Actinoplanes sp. TFC3 | reverse complement strand
GGTGGTCACGCTGGCGCCGCAGACGCCAGCACCAAGCCCGCCTCAGCCACTACAAACGCCGAGGCTACGCACTCCGATGAATGCCGTTGCAGTACTAGGCCGTGTTTCGTAGGACGGCGATGTTGCGGCGTGGCGGTGATCGATAACTGAAGAGGTCTCCGGTATTTGGTTCAAGCGACCAAACCAAAACTTCACACCGGAGACCTCGTGCCGAGCGTAGCGGCAGCGAGGCGGCACGACTTGACTGACCTGCAATGGGCGGCGCTGGAAGCAGTGCTGCCTGCGGGAACGGGTCGTGACCGGCCACGCAGATGGACCGTGAGAGTGATCATCGACGGGATCCGGTGGCGGGTCCGGACCGGGTCACCGTGGCGGGACGTGCCCGGGGCCTACCCGCCGTGGAAGAGCTTGTATCGATGGTTTCGACGCTGGGGCGTGACGGTGTCTGGGCACAGATCCTCGCCGCATTGCAGGCCCAGGCGGACGCGGCCGGGTTGATCGGGCTGGACCGTGAGTGTGGACTCGACCATCAGCCGTGCCCATCAGCATGCGGCCGGCGCCCGCCGTGACGGCCAAGCGCAGAAGGAACCACCCGGTGGCGTAGAGATAGAGTTGGCCGATCACGGCCTCGGCCGGTCGCGAGGCGGCTGGACCACGAAGACCCATCTGGCCTGCGAGCAGGGCCGCAAACTGATGGCCTTGGTGGTCACCGCCGGGCAACGTGGTGACAGCCCGCAGTTCATTGCGGTGCTGGCAAAGGTCCGTGTCGCCCGAGCCGCCGGGGGCCGGCCGCGGACCCGCCCGGACGCGGTGCTGGCCACCAAGGCGTACACGTCCAAGGCCAACCGTGCCCACCTGCGGTCGCGGGGCATCCGGGCGTGTATCCCGAGCAAGACTGACCAGGACGCCCACCGCAAGGCCAAAGGGTCGAAAGGCGGGCGCCCACCCGCCTTCGACCCCCAGGCCTACCGCTTACGTCACGCCGTGGAGTGCGGCATCAACCAGCTCAAACAACACCGAGCGATGGCCACCAGATACGAGAAACTCGCCGTCCGCTACGAAGCAACGCTCACCATCGCCGCGATCAACCAATGGCTCCGCGCCCTACGAAACACGGCCTAGTCGGGCAGCGGGGTGAGCGCGTCGAAGTCGTCGATGGGTTCGGTGATGTCATAGACGACCATGACGCTGGCCGGCGGGGGGGTTCATTGGCCGGTGCTGGCGAGTTGGTTGCGGGTCCTGGCGAGCCGGTAGGATTCGGTGCCGGTTTCGATGATGTTGCCGCCGAAGGTGAGTCGGTCGACGATCGCGGCGCAGAGTCGCGGGTCGGTGAATGTTTGGTCAAGGCCGAGAAGGCTTCATTTGAAGCGATGGCGACGGAGGCTTTCTCCTCCCGCTCGGTGAGAACTTGGAAGAGCAGTTCGGCGCCGCGTTTGTCGAGTTCCATGTAGCCCAGTTCGTCGATCTATGGAGATGTCGGCATAGATCGACCTATGCCGAGACCGCGACTATGCCGAAGATTCTCCGCGCGTGCTGGGTGAGCCGCTTGGAGGAGAGTCGCTTGTTGGCATAGTTTCCTCTC
>NZ_LOJP01000003.1 GCF_001553785.1 Actinoplanes sp. TFC3 | reverse complement strand
CCCCGAACGACGCGAGTTAGTCGTTTGCGGCGGGGGCCGGGTTCGCCGACCAGCGCTGCTCGATGCGACCGAACCGCCACACCGCGAGCGCGACCACCCAGGCCAGCACGAACAAGGCCACAATCCCGTACCCGGCGTAGTCGAGCGGAATCTCACCGATCGCCGCCAGGGGGCCGGTGGTGATGTTGGCCTGGTCGTCGAGGACACCGATCAGCTCGATCGTGCCGATGATCAGGGCGACGGCGACCGAGATGGAGGTGATGGTGATGTTGTAGAAGACCTTGCGGACCGGCTTGGCGAACGCCCACCCGTAGGCGTAGTTCATGAACACCCCGTCGATGGTGTCCATCAGGCACATCCCGGCGGCGAACAGGATCGGCAGCACCAGGATCGAGTAGAACGGCAGCGCGAACGCGGCCGCGCCGCCGGCCAGCACCAGCAGCCCGACCTCGGTGGCGGTGTCGAACCCGAGCCCGAACAGCACCCCGATCGGGTAGATGTGCCAGGGCTTACGCACCGACTTGGTCAGGCCGCCGAGGAACCGGTTCATGAAGCCGCGCTTGTTGAGCTGGTCCTCGAGTTTCTGCTCGTCGTACTCACCGCGCCGCAGCGCCCGGAACACCTTGATCACGCCGATCAGCACGACCAGGTTGAGGATGCCGAGAATCCACAGGAACACCCCGGACACCGACGCGCCGATCACCCCGGTGACCGAGTGCAGGGCACTGCCGTCGTTCTCGACCTGCCCGGCCAGCGTTTTGACGCCGACCGAGAGCAGGAACGCCAGGCAGAACACGATCGTCGAGTGGCCCAGGGAGAACCAGAACCCGACCGACAACGGCTTCCGGTCAGACCCGGCCTCGGTGTTGTCCTGGATCAGTTTGCGGGTGGTGTTGTCGACCGCGGCGATGTGGTCGGCGTCGAACGCGTGCCGCAACCCGAACGTGTACGCCAGGATCCCCACGCCGACGGTGAAGACCGGGTGGTCCCCGCCGAGGTGGAAGTGCTGGGGGACGACGAAGGCGAACAACACCCCGAACCCGATCACGTGCAGCAGCAGGATGAACGCCGCCATGCCGGTCAGCGACCGCCAGTCACGCCGGGACAGGCTGCGCCGGAAGCCGGAAATGCGGGACAGGGCGGTATCGCTCATGGGCCGGTCTTCTTCCTCGCCGCGATGGTCCTTCTATGCGGAAGCTAAGCCTGGTGGTCGTCAATTGCAAGACTGTGGCGATAGCGTGAGATTGGCGACAAGGAAGGCGGTGCGGGTCGTGACGGAAGTAGATCAGCGACGACTGGACGCGATCCGTGACCAGCTGCGCTGCGACGGGCGTCGCTGGACGGTCGCCAAGAGCGAGCTCGTACAGGCCATGCTCGCCGCCGAGGCGCATCTATCAGCGCGTGGGCTGCACGAACAGCTCGTCAGCCGGTATCCGCAAATGGACCTGTCGACCGTCTATCGAACGTTACGTGCGTTGGCGGAGAGCGGCGTCGTGCACAGCCTCAACGACGGATCGCAGACCCGGTACGGTCTCGCCGACCGGGCCCACCACCACGTCCTCTGCGCTGACTGCGGCAGCCTGGCCGAGATCCCCGCCGCTGCACTCGACAGGCTGCTCGCCACCGCCGAATCACAGACCGGATACCGTTTCGCCGGGCAGAGCATGACCCTGGCCGGCTGCTGCGGCGCCTGCCGCAGCTGAACGTCGAGCTCGGCGAGCACCGTTACACCCACGTGGCCGCTGGCGGCTCAGCCGATGGCCAGACGCAGGCCCAACGCGATGAATACGCCCGCGCAGAGACGGTTGATCCACCGTGCGGTCCGGCCCCGCGACAGGCGCCGCCGGATCCGGCCGGCCGCCGCCGCGATGCTGATGTCCACGACAAGTTGCACCGCAACGAACAAGGCGCCCAAGACCAGCAGTTGCAGCGACACGTCGCCCGCAGCGGGACGCACAAATTGCGGCAGGAACGCGACGCTGAACAAAACCATCTTCGGGTTGAGCAGGTTCGTCAACAGGCCCCGCTGCAACGACGCCGGCCAGCCGGTGTCGGACACGCCCGGCTCGGTGCCGGCAATGGCGGAGCGTTGCCGCAGCGCCTGGACACCGAGCAGCACGAGGTAGGCGGCACCCGCATAGCGAACCAACGCGAATAAACCAGGCGACGCGGTGAGCGCCGCGGCGAGACCACCGATGACCGCAGCAACATGTACGGCCTCACCGATGGCCACGCCGAGCGCAGCGGCGATCCCGGCGCGGGCGCCGTAGCGGGTGGCGTTGGTGAGTACGAACATCATGTCCGGACCTGGTGTGATCATGAGCAGGGTGATCGCGGCGAGGTAGCCGGCCAGCACGGTCCACGAGATCATGCGGCGGCCTCGTCCGGGTCGGCCAGCGCGTTACGCAGGGCCAGACGGTGCTCGCGGCGGATCTGCGCACGGCGGAACGCTTTGTGGTCCTCGTCGGTCTCGGGTAGCAGCGCGGCGATGGGCCGAGGTTTGCCCTGTTCGTCGATGGCCACCATGACCAGGTGCGAGGTGGCGACCAGGGTGGGCGGGACGGCGCGGTCCCACCGGTCGGCGGTGACCCGGACGGCGACCTCCATCGAGCTGCGCCCGGCCCAGGTGATGCGGGCGTGCACGTGGACGACATCGCCGACGCGGACGGCCTGGAGAAACGCGGTCTCGTCCATGGCCGCGGTGACCGCCGGCCCGTCGGAGTGGCGGGCGGCGACGACCCCGGCGACGGAGTCGATGAGGTTGAGGATGCGGCCGCCGTGCACGGTGCCCATCAGGTTGGTGTGGTGCTGGTCCATGATCTGCGACAGGGTCAGCTCGGAGGCCGACGGCGGCCGCCCCGGGTCGTTGGATGTCAACGCGTTGGTATCCGTTCGAAGGTCGGACGGCACCACGGAGGGACGGCGAACAACACCACCCGCCGCCTCGGCGCGGTGGTGCGGCGCACGTCCGGCCCACCCGCGAGGCCGACGGCAGCGCACACGCCTGCCGTGTACGCGGCGCTGGCAGGTCTTCGGACTCGCGGGCAAGACCCTGAAGGTCGCCTACTGGCCGTCGCTTCCCAAACCTCGCGGTTCAGTGCGTGTGACGGCGGTTGTTCCCGCTCACCGCTGCGGGGCAGTCCCGGATTCCCACCGGGTTCCCTCTTACGACACCCCACCTGGTGAGCAGGATGAACCAGCGCTACCGGCCAGCATATGCTGCATCGGCGTCGCCTACGGTGGCTGGGTGCCGATCGATGAGCAGACCCGCGGTGATGCCGGGTGCATGGTGACGGTGTGCCGGGACTGCTGCTGCGGCAGCCCAGACAAGCACCCCGGCGTCGACCACGACGGGCAGCTGCAGCAGCTACGTGCGGCGTTGCCGGCGCCGCACCGGGTCCGTACCAGCCTGTGCCTGGACGTGTGTGAGCAGGCCAATGTCGTCGTCGTGCAACCAAGCCCGGTGGCCCGCCGGGCGGGTGCCCGGCCGGCGTGGTTCGGGCTGATCGGTGACCCGGCCGTCGTGGACAACATCACCGCCTGGGTCCGCGACGGCGGGCCGGGCGTGGCGGCGATGCCAGCCATCCTGCAGCTGTCACTGATCCCCGCACCCATTCACCCCGGTCGGCCCGCGGACTAGGATGACAGGCGCAGCTGGTTCGCCCGCCCCGCCAGGGCAGGCGTCGTAAGAGGGAACCCGGTGGGAATCCGGGACTGCCCCGCAGCGGTGAGCGGGAACAACCGCCGTCACACGCACTGAACCGCGAGGTTTGGGAAGCGACGGCCAGTAGGTACGAGTATCACGCCCGCAAGTCCGAAGACCTGCCACTGCCCACGCCTGTCCGGCGTGGTCCTTGCGGTGACCTCGAGGGCGGGTCGGCGGTGGACACATCCATGATCGAAGCGAGTGCGCGCGGGGATACGCTCAGCGCGGGCACTGTGGCGCGGCATCTCGGCATCGCGCCGACCACGCTGCGTACCTGGCATCAGCGTTACGGGCTCGGCCCGAGTAGTCATGAAGCCGGCCGGCACCGCCGCTACACGCCCCACGATGTGGCCGCTCTGACCGTCATGACCCGGCTGACCACTCACGGTGTGCCCGCCGCGGAAGCGGCCCGGATGGCCCGCCGTCAAACCACCCCGTGCGCGGCCGAACACCCGATCACCGACCAGGCAACCGCCTCGGCCGCACGGGGACTGGCCCGCGCCGCCCAGCGACTCGATGTGCTGGCCCTGCGCGACACCCTGACCGCCGCGGTTGCCGCCCACGGTGTCGTGCATACCTATCACACCCTCGCCGGGCCGGCATTCACCCTGATCAGCCAGTCCAGATCCCCGCTGGCACGCAAGGACGCCGCCCGGCGGGTGCTGGGCCGATGCCTGAACGAGGTCTTCGCGGCGGTGCCCCGCCCGCCCGCCGGCCAGCCGGTACGCACGCTGCTGGTGGCCGCCGACGCACGCCGTGACGTCGCCGCCCTCGACGCTCTCGCCGCGGCGCTCGCCGAAGCCGGCATCGGATCAGTGCATCTGGGCGCCGGACTGGACCGCGACACGCTCACCGACGTCGTGGACCGTGGGCATCCCGCCGCCGTCGTGCTGTGGAGTCACGCGCAGCACTCCGCGATGCCTGTCCTGCTGTCGGCGCTGACCGACGGCGCGCGATGGCGTCCCGCGATCGTCACCGGCGGGCACGGCTGGGGCGATCAGAGCACCGCGGCCACGCTGGCCGACGCCGTCGCCGCCGTGACTGGGCTGGTTGCCGCGTGAACGGCGCGGTGCGGTCGGCGCTCGAGGCCGCAGCCCGGCTCGGGCCCTACTTCACCTGGCAGCCACACGAGAACCGAACCGGCTGGCGACCGATGGCGGACCTGCTGGATCCGCAGGTCATGGCCGAACGTGTGACCGCCGGCCAGCAGGTCCTCATCCGCATGTCCGGGCTGAGCGGCGACGACATCAGTGACCGTGTCGTCGCCTCCACGATGTTCCTTGGGCTCGCCGCAAGGTTGGTGTCGCCGCTGCTGGCCGCGGCCGCCCTGACCGGTGTTGTCCCGGTGGCCGACCCGGCCCGGTTGTGGTGGCAGCCCGTCGACGGCGGTCCCATGCCTATCGCCTACGACCCGCTCGACGCCGCAGCGGGCGACGCGGCGCCGGAACTGACCCGCACGGCGATCAATGGGCTGGTCGCGCCGGTGCTGGAGGTTTTCCGCAGCCGGTTCGTCGTGTCACGGCAGGTGCTGTGGGGCAACGTGGCCTCGGCGTTGGGCGGCGCCGCCGGCATGATCGCCGACCACGCCGGTGACCCGGCCGCAGCCGGACGGGCCGCCACGATCGTCGACGGCATGCTCACCGCTGCGCCGTTGATGGGCACGGCCGCGTTGCACCGGCCCGATCCCGGGCGGGCCCGCTGGTTCCTGGTGCGCCGTAACTGCTGCCTGTACTACCGGATCCCCGGTGGCGGCACCTGTGGTGACTGCGTGCTGACGCCGGATCATGTCCGGCGTCAGCAGTGGCAAGCGGTGCTCAACCGATGACCGACGCCCGTGGAGTGCTGGTCGTGCGGCGTGCCGGTGCCCCGCCGAGCAGCCGTTCGGCCAGTGGGGCGAAGACCAGCCCGATCGTCGCCCACAGGATCAGCTGCGCCCCTACGGAGTAGAGGCGGAAGGTGAACAGCAGGTCGGCGGGAAAGTCCGGGAAGACGATCTTCCCGCTGGCGTCGGTGAGCGGTGCTGGTGTCTCCGTGGCCTGGTGGAGTTGCCTGTTGGTGGCCAGCTCGCCGAACTGCGGCAGGGCCAGCATGACGATCGCGGTTGCCACGATGAACACGCCACCGGCGATCAGGGTCGCGTTCCACGTGCCGAACCGCGGCTGCAGGCGTTTGCCGAGCCAAACCGCAAGGATCAGGAACAGCACCGACGCGGCGACCATCAGCAGGTAGAAACTGCTGCGCTGCTGGATGGTGTCCTCGTGGCCGATGGCGGGCGGGTTGGCCGGGTACTTGACGAACGGCACCAAATACATGCCCATGAAACCGCCGCCGGCCACCAGCAAGGCCAGGGTCCGCGGCCGGATCTGGCCGGCCCGGCCGAGGTAGAGGGCGTACGCGACGGCGAACAGCGCACCCATCGCGGCGCCGAAGAAGATGATGCCCGCACCGATGCCGATGTTGGCCTGCACCGCACGGGAGAACACTTCCATGCCTTCGGGTTCGACCGGCAGCCCGGCTGCTTTGTCGAGCGCCTGCTGGGCGGCGTCGCGGCCACTCTCGTAGTCGATGGCCTGCTGGATCTGCGGTTCCGCGAAGATCCGCGCGAATCCGAAAGCGAGCACACCGCCGAGGGCGCCGGCCAGGATGCCGCGCCCGATGATCTGCTTCTCCATGTCAGTGGCAGGGGAAGCCGAGGAAGTGACGGCCGTCGTGGACGAACTCGTGGATGTGGGTGTCGTTGCCGAACACCGAGACCGCGCCCTGGTCGACGCCGATGAAGTAGTAGACGGCCAGAGCCAGCAGCACGGTGCCGACCAGCCACAGCACGGCCCGGGAGCCGGGGATGACCAGCGGGGTCGCCGCGGTCGTGGGTTGCGACGCAGTACTCACGAAAGCCTCCTTGGGGATCGAGCGTCCCTCGTACGGGTGGGGCACGGGAGCGGGTGAGTATCTGACTTGCCGGCGGGTGCCGGGCTCACAGTGGCGCGACCGTGCTGGATCTTCCCCAGCTTCCTCACACCGTCCCAACCTTCGACCTTAGGTGGCCGGGCGCGCCCGCCAGCATGACATCTGTCATGGATGGACGCGCCCGGACCGGTGCGAAAGGTCAGCTGCCGCGGACGACGGAGGCCGCCGCGACCAGCCGCTTCAGGGAGGCCTCGACCTCGGGATAGCCGCGGGTCTTCAGACCGCAGTCGGGGTTGACCCACAGCCGCTGAGCCGGGACAGCGGCGACGGCCCGGCGCAACGCGCCGACGACCTCGTCGTGCGACGGCACCCGCGGCGAGTGGATATCCCACACCCCGGGCCCAACACCTCGGCTATAGCCGATCGCGGCCAGGTCGTCGAGAACCTCCATCTTGGAGCGCGACGCCTCGATGCTGGTGACGTCAGCATCGAGGGCGTCGATCGCGGTGATGACCTCACCGAACTCCGAGTAGCACAGGTGGGTGTGGATCTGAGTGTCGTCCGCGACGCCGCTGGTGGCCAGCCGGAACGCACCCACGGCCCAGTCCAGGTACGCCTTCTGGTCGGCCTTGCGCAGCGGCAGGGTCTCGCGTAGGGCGGGTTCGTCGACCTGGATCACCCTGATGCCGGCGGTCTCGAGGTCGACGGTCTCGTCGCGCAGGGCCAGGGCGACCTGGTCGGCGGTGTCGGCGCGGGGCTGGTCGTTGCGGACAAAGCTCCACGCCAGGATGGTGACCGGGCCAGTGAGCATGCCCTTAACCGGCCTCGGCGTCAGCGACTGGGCGTAGGCCGACCACTCGACGGTCATCGCCGCCTTGCGCGCGACGTCGCCGTAGATGATCGGCGGGCGTACACACCGGGAGCCGTACGACTGCACCCAGCCCAGCTCGGTGGTGGCGAACCCGTCGAACTGGTCGCCGAAGTACTGCACCATGTCGTTGCGCTCCGGCTCCCCGTGCACCAACACGTCAAGGCCGAGGGCCTCCTGCAGCCGGATCACGTGTTCGACCTCGGCGCGCATCCGAGCGGCGTAGCCGGCCTGGTCGAGCGTGCCGGCCCGCAGCTCGGCGCGGGCCTTACGCAGCTCGGCGGTCTGCGGGAACGACCCGATCGTGGTGGTCGGCAGGTCGGGCAGAGCGAGGCGAGCCTGCTGCGCGGCCGCCCGCTCGGCGTAGGCGCCCCGCTGCCGGTCGGCCGGGCTCAACGCGGCCAACCGGTCGCGGACCGACGCGTTGCGCCACGCCGCCGGTGCCGGCGGCAGCGGCTCCGGCAGATGCGCGGTGCCGTCGCGCAGCGCCTTACCGAGCAGCACTACCTCGTCGACCTTCTGCCGGGCGAACGCCAGCCGCGCGTACAGCTCGGGGTCGAGGCACTTTTCCACCGACAGGTCGACCGGTACGTGCAGCAGGGAGCACGACGTGGAGACGGCCACGTGGTCTGCCAGCCCGGTGACCGTCGCGCCGGTCGCGGCGGCGGCGCGCAGGTCGGTGCGCCAGATGTTGTGCCCGTCGACCAGCCCGGCCACGATCGTCTTGCCTCGCAGCGGCCCGGCCGCGGCCAGGCGGGCCAGGTTGCCCTCGCCGGCCACCAGGTCGACGCCGAGGGCTTCGATCGGGCTGTCGAGCAGGGCGGGCAGGGCGTCGCCGAGCTCACCGAAGTAGGTCGCGACGAAGATCTGCGGCCGGCGTTCCAGGCCGGCGAGGCGGTGGTAGACCGCCCGCAGCGCGTCGATCTCCTCGGCGCTGCGGTCGTTGACGTAGGCGGGCTCGTCCAGCTGCACCCACTCCACACCGGCGTCGGCGAGCCGGCCGAGGATGTCGGCGTAGATGTCGGTCAGATCGCCGAGCCGGTCGAACGGCCGGCCGCTCGACTCGGACGGCTTGGCCAGCAGCAGGAAGGTAGCCGGCCCGACCAACACCGGGCGAGTGGTGATGCCCAGAGCGGTGGCCTCGGCGAACTCGCGCAGGGCCTTGTCCGGCTGGGCGCGGAAGGTGAGGTCGTCGGCGATCTCGGGGACCAGGTAGTGGTAGTTGGTGTCGAACCACTTCGTCAGCTCGAGCGCGGGCTCGGCATCCACCCCGCGGGCCATCGCGAAGTAGGTGTCCAGCTCCGACAAGCCGTGCCGCTCGAACCGGTCCGGGATTGCGCCGACGGCGACGGCGGTATCCAGAACGTGGTCGTAGTAGGAGAACGTGTTGGACGGGATGGCGTCCAGGCGGGCGTTGCGCAGCGCCTGCCACACCTCGGCCCGCAGCCCGGCAGCAGTGGTCTCGAGCTCGGGGGTGTCGATGGTGCCGGCCCAGTAGGCCTCGACGGCCTTCTTCAGCTCACGGTTCGCGCCGATGCGCGGGTAGCCGAGCACGGTGCTCTGCCCGAAAGGCGTTGTCACGACAGGGATTCCTTCCCTCGAAGTGCCCGACGACAGCACACGAGAGGAAGGTGGAAGGCAGGGTACGGCGAGGTACCGGCTTCCGCCCTGACCCTCCCGAGGGGTCGCCGGCGGCGCACACCGGCGGTGTGCGCAGCGCTGGCAGGTCTTCGGACTCGTGGGCGTCCTGCTCGTTCCTACCGGCGGTCGCTTCCCAGACGCTTTAGTGGCGTCCAGTGCTTCGTTGACGGCGTTCGTTCCCACTCACCGCTGCGGGGCAGTCCCGGTCTCACACCGGGTTCCCTCTTACGACACCCCGCCTGGCGGACAGGGCGAACCAGCACCGCCCGCCATCGTACGGGCCGCACGGGGAATCGGGTGAGGGCGTCCGCCGTACGGGACAAGGGCTGGCCGGTCTGTGGTTCACTGGTCGTCCGATGTCCGTTACGCGGGAAGGTGCCGCATGGGCCGAAGGATCGACAGACACACCGTGGTGGTCGACGGCCGCGAGATGATCGCCGTGCGCCCTGCCGATTTCGATCGCCTGGACGCCTCCCGCCGCCAGGTAGGCGCACGATCGGCGCGGGCCACACGCATGCATCAGCAACTGCAGGACGCGCGGGCCCGGCTGGCCAGGGTGGAATCGATCCTGGCCGAGGCCGGGCCGGCGGAGTGCGTCTGCGAGCAGATCGCCGCGGTGGTGCAGCACTCCGAGCGGGTCACGCCTGCAGGTTCTCCCACCAAGACAGGCTTGCGGCGTCAACGACGGTGACCCCGGCCCGAGACGCCGCCTGCACCAGAGATGCAGGAGCGGCTCCTCCGACAACGATCATGGTGAGGTCACCGCGTCGCATCTCACGAACGCCGTCGGCGAACCGGTGGACGTCGAGCGCGGCGACGCTCGACGGGTCGGGATGGCAGCGCAACACCCAGCGTCGCCCGTCTGCGGCGACCCCCGTGACGTCGGTGCCGAGATGCCCCATCGAGGCGGTCACCGTCACCTGACGCCAGCCACCTTCCCGCATCAGCGACGCAACGCGGTCGGTGAGCAGGGAAGGCGGCCGGCGGCGATCAGAAATCGTCGTCGAACGAGACCGAGCCGGTCACGCCGACCTGGTAGGCCGAGACGCGGCGCTCGAAGAAGTTCGACAGTTCCTGGACGTCCTGCAGTTCCATGAACGCGAACGGGTTCTTGCTGCCGTAGACGGGCTCGATGCCGAGCACCTCGAGCCGCCGGTCGGCGACGTGCTGCAGGTACTCGCGCATGTCGGCCAGGGACATGCCGGAGACACCCTGCTCGAGAATGTCGGCGGCGAACTGGACCTCGCACTCGACGGCCTCGGCCAGCATGTCCTTGACCTGCTGCTCCATCTCGGTGTCAAACAGGTCCGGTTCCTCCTGGCGTACGGTGTCGACGACGTCGAACGCGAACGCCATGTGCATGCTCTCGTCGCGGAATACCCAGTTGGTGCCGGACGCGAGCCCGTTCAGCAGCCCTCGCGAGCGAAGGAAGTAGACGTAGGCGAAGGCGCCGTAGAAGAACAGGCCCTCGATGCACGCGGCGAAGCAGATAACGTTGAGCAGGAACGCCCGCCGGTCCTCGCGTGTCCTGAGTTCGCGGACCGAGTAGATCGAGTCGATCCACTTGAAGCAGAACTCAGCCTTGCGCGCGATCGACGGAATGTTTTCGACCGCAGCGAACGCCTCGAACCGCTCCTGCTCGTTCGGCACGTACGTGTCGAGCAGGTTCAAATAGAACTGGACGTGCACGGCCTCCTCGAACAGCTGCCGCGACAGATACAGCCGGCCCTCGGGCGAGTTGACGTGCTGATACAGGTTGAGCACCAAGTTGTTGGCCACGATCGTGTCACCGGTGGCGAAGAACGCCACCAGCCGCGACACCAGGTGCTGCTCAGCCGGCGACAACCGGGACAGGTCCGCCAGGTCGGAGTGCAGGTCGACCTCTTCGACGGTCCAGGTGTTCTTGATGGCGTCCTTGAACCGGTCGAAGAAGTGCGGGTAACGCATCGGCCGCAGCGTGAGATCCATGCCCGGGTCGAGCAGCATCTGGTGCCTGGTCTCGGCGGGCGCGGTGCGGGGTTCGGGAATGGTGGTCACTGGCAGGCCTCACAGCTTTCGGGGTTTTCCAAGGAGCAGGCGAGCGCCTCGTCGTCGGAGATGACGGCGATGGGCGAGGTGACGACGGGCGTCGTCACGGCCGCGGCCGGAGCCACGGACACGGTCGCCTGCTGAATGCGCGTCGCGGGCCGCGAGCGCAGGTAGTACGACGTCTTCAGGCCGGCCTTCCAGCCGTACAGGTACATCGAGGAGAGCTTGCCGATCGTTGGGGCACTCAGGAACAGGTTGAGCGACTGCGACTGGTCGATGTAGGGCGCGCGGGCGGCGGCCAGGTCGATCAGCGCCTTCTGCGGCAGTTCCCACGCTGTGCGGAACAGCTCCCGCACGTCCTCGGGCAGCTCAGCGATGCCCTGCACCGACCCCTCGGCCCGCTTGATCTGCTCCCGGATGGCAGCCGTCCACAGCCCGCGAGCCTTCAGTTCCCGGACAAGATAGGAGTTGATCTGCAAGAACTCGCCCGACATGGTCTCGCGCTTGAACAGGTTCGACACCTGCGGCTCGATGCACTCGTAGCAGCCCGCGATCGACGCGATGGTGGCCGTCGGCGCAATCGCGATCATGAGCGAGTTACGCAGGCCGTGCTCGGCGATCCGGCCCTTCAAAGAAGCCCAGCGGTCGGTCTGCTCAGGCGTCGCACCCCACAGCTCATGGTGAAGGTCACCCTTGGCCGCCCGGGTTTCCGCATACGCCGGGTGCGGGCCGAACTGCTCGGCCAGCGCCACGCTCGACTCCAGCGCAGTCAGGAAAATCTCCTCCTGCACGCGGGTCGACAGCTCCTTGGCCGCAGCCGAGTCGAACGGCAACCGTAGCTGGAAAAACGCGTCCTGTAGGCCCATCAGCCCCAGCCCGATCGGCCGCCACCGCGGGTTCGACTTCTCCGCCTGGGCCGACGGGTAGAAGTTGATGTCGATGACCCGGTCGAGGAAGACCACTGCCGTCCGGACGGTAGCGCGCAGCTTCTCCCAATCGACGCCGCCGTCGGTAATGTGCGCCCCGAGGTTGATCGAGCCGAGGTTGCACACCGCCGTCTCGTCGTCCGAGTTGACCTCGAGGATCTCGGTGCACAAGTTCGACAGGTGAATCGTGTTGCCGGGGACGCCGGTCTGGTTGGACAGCCGGTTGGACGGATCCTTGAACGTCATCCACCCGTTACCGGTCTGCGCCAGGGTGCGCATCATCCGCCCGTACAAATCGCGGGCCTTGACGGTCTTGACCGCCTTCTTCTCCGCGGCCCGGTAGGCCTCATCGAACTCGTCACCAAACAGGTCCGGCAGCTCAGGGGCATCGGACGGGTCGATCAGCGACCAGTCGCCGTCAGCCTCGACCCGGCGCATGAACTCATCCGGGATCCAGTTGGCCAGATTCAAATTATGCGTACGCCGGGACTCCTCGCCGGTGTTGTCGCGCAGCTCCAGGAACTCCTCGACGTCGGGGTGCCACGGCTCCAGATAGACGCAGGCGGCACCCTTGCGCCGGCCACCCTGGTTGACCGCGGCCACGCCCGCGTCGAGGGTCTTGAGGAACGGCACGATGCCGTTCGACTTGCCGTTGGTCCCGCGGATCAGCGCGCCCCGGCCGCGGACCCGGCTCCACGAGATGCCGATGCCGCCGGAGAACTTCGACAGCTTGGCGACCTGGTGGTAGCGCTCGTAGATCGAGTCGAGCTCGTCCTTGGGGGAATCGACGAGGAAGCAGGACGACATCTGCGTGTGCCGGGTGCCCGAGTTGAACAGCGTCGGCGAGCTCGGCAGATAAGCCAAGCTCGACATGAGCTTGTAGAAGCCGATCGCCTCGGCCGGCGTGGTGCTCAGCCCACAGGCGACGCGCAGCAGGAAGTACTGCGGGGTCTCGACCACCGTGCGCTCCTGTGGGTGGCGCAGCAGGTAGCGGTCGGCCACCGTCCGCAGCCCGAAGTACTCGAACCGCAGATTCTGGTTCTCGTCCACGGCGTCGTCGAGCTTGCGGGCGTTCTTGGCCACGAACGCGGCCGTCTCGTCGCCGATCAGGCCCTGCTGGTGCGCGTAGCGGATCGACTGGCTGAAAGTCGCGACGCCCTGATTGCGAACTTCCTTCTCCACGTACGCGGCGAGCAGGCGCGCGGCCAGCCGGGAGTACTGCGGCTCCTCGCCGATCAGTTCGGCCGACGTCTGAATGGACAGTTTGTCCAGCTCGGCGGTGGTCGCGCCGTCGTACAGGCCGCTGATCGTCTTGGTCGCGACGCGCAGCGGGTCGACCTCGTCGAGGTCGGTCACCCACCGCTCGACCGCCTTGACGATCTTGTTGACGTCGACCGTCTCGAGGTCGCCGTTGCGCTTGCGGACCTGCATCTGATGCCGGCGCTGCTCCGGCGCGGCCGTCTTCTCGTCTGTGACCGTCATCTCCGCGTCCCCCAAAGCCCTTGTGAAGGCACACGGGGACGCCGACGGCCCACGGTCCGGCCGTCATCTCGGCGTCGGCCGTCCCGCGCGGCCTTCGACCACCGCACGCCACGGCGGCGCACGGTGCGCTGGCAGGTCTTCGGACTCGCGGGCATGACCTCACGGTCGCCTACTGGCCATCGCTTCCCAGGCCCTGCGGAGCCCAGTGCTTGTGTGACGGCGTTCGTTCCCACTCACCGCTGCGGGGCAGTCCCGGACTCACACCGGGTTCCCTCTTGCCTCGATCACCGCCGAAGCGATGATCGAACCAGCTGCGAGCAACACCATATATGGGCGAGTGTCATCGAAGGCAACACCAGATGGTGTGTTCGGCGTGTCGCGCCCCACGGTCACTCAACCCTCGCCTTCCGTGACCTCATCGCGGAGGGCTCAAGCACTTGCTCACCCAAGTGGACGCATCCTGGTCCGGGAGGCGCCGATTGTCAGATGCACGCTGGTCCTGCGCCGCCACCGAGAACGAGATTCCGCGAGGGAACCGGAGCGACGAGGGCAAGCACGACAAGACGCACGAGGAATGCCACCGGCCGCTCGGGCCTCATCGAGGGGATCGTTGGCGGCGCGGGCACTCGATTGGCTGACCCGTGGCATTCTATTCAGCGAACCCCCGGACTCGATCCCATAGCGGAACCCCTGGTGACATGGCTGTTGGCCGGTCCCGCGTTGGCGGATCATGCTTCCGATCTGCGTTGCCGTCATGACCACCCCTCACCTAGCGTCGCCCCGGTGAAGATGACCTACACGCCGATCGTTGCGGCCGGCGACGCCATCGGCCTGCCCGTTGACCGCGTCGGCCTGCACCTGCTGCACGCTTTCGCCAACGGCAGCGGGCCGACCGCGCGCAGCAACGTCATCCAGGGACTCAAACAGACCTACTCGCAGAACGAGATCGATCGACAGACCTCGGCCGCCGCCGTCCGCGCTGTCGTCGAGGCGCTCGACTGGCTACGCCATGCCGGCCTGATCGCCCCGGATCCCGACCAGTCAGCCGAGTTCTTCATCATCAGCCGTCTCGGCCAGCAGGTCGTCGCCGCATCAGACGGACTGGCGCTGATCCAGGCGGCCCGGCGGATCGACGTCGACCTGCACCCGCGCATCGCCGACCGCGTCCGGTCGCAGTTCCTGCTGGGGGAGTACGAGTTCGCCGCCATGCGCGAGGTGGAGATCCGCGTGCGGGAACTCGCCGGGGCCAGCGATTCCGAGATCGGCGTGAAACTGATGCGCTCCGCGTTCGGCCCTACCGGGCCCTTGACCGACGCGAGCCTTGACGGCGGAGAGCGCGACGCGGTGAGCTCTCTGTTCGCCGGGGCCATCGGCGTGTTCAAGAACCCCAGCTCTCACCGGCAGGTCACCTACAGCGACCCCACCGTGGCCTCGGAAGTGATCCTGCTGGGCGACCTCCTGCTGCGCATGCTGGACACCACTGCGGCCCGCCTGAGCAAGAAGTAGCTCGGCCGGCGGCGCCCTCCAGCATGTGCTCATCTGGTGTGCCGCCGAGTGGGTAATGGATCGGCCAGTACGGCCTGCTTGGCTGACACGTCAGAGGACGCCCTCGATCGGTAGCGTGGAGGTCGGCCCGAACCCCACGGGCGGGGTGCCGAAGGGATGTGGCGGAAGCTGCATCGCGGCGCAGGTGCCGTTCTCTCGCGCGGCGAGGCCTGAAGCAGCTTGATCGGCACGGGCGATCGTGGCCGCTACTTTCTGGTGTGCCGGGTCTGCGCCGGACGACGACTCGTTCTGCGGACGACGGCTCCCGGACGCCCAGCCGGCCCACGCCGCCCGGCGAATGGGTTGCCCGAACGGCGTGCCGTAGCTGAGAGCACATAGGTGGTCTGCAGGAAGGGCATGCGGACATCGAGTACGGCGAGCCGCGACCGCTCGCCGTGGGGCAGGAGATGCCCGTACACGTCGAAGGTGGTCCTGATCGAGGCGTGGCCCAGACGCAGCTGGATCGCGAGGAAATCCCATCCGGCGGGGATCAGGTAGGCGACGTGGGTGTGCCGTAGATCCTGCAACCGTGGCCGCACCCGCAGCCGGCCCCGACAGTGACAGGCCGACACCGCTCGCGGGTTGACCCAGCCGGAAGCAGCGGCAGCCGGTGGGTGATGCGGGCAGCGTTGGGCGGCGATGACAGCGCGCTGCCAGTACCGCTGCCGGAGCGTGCCGGCTTTCCACGGTTCGCCGTCGGGCGCGGTGAACACCAGGTCGTCGGGTGACTTGCCGACGATCAGGCGGCTGAACAGGACGGTCGTGCCAGGCGTCAGCGTCACCGCCCGTCGCGATCGCGTCGTCTTCGGCTCGGCGTTGGTGCCGTCGCGGCGTAAGGTCCGCTCGACGCGCAGCATCGGTTCTCGACCGAGGCGGATGTCTTCGGCACGCAGGCCGAGCAGTTCCCCCAGCCGCAATCCGGTCGCCAGCAACGCGACCACGACGGCATGGATGGCGTCGGGGCAGTGCGTCAGCAGAATACTGGCCTGATCAGCGTCGAGCACGCACGCGTGGTGAGGGCTGATACTGGGCAGGCCGTTGCCGCGGCGTCCGGCCGGCCGGCGCATCGGATTGTCACAGCGCAGATGTGGCACCGCGTCTTGCATCACCTGGTTCAGCACGATCCAGTGCTTGCGCACCCCGGCCGGCATCAACTCCCGCGCCAGCGCCGCCTTCCACGGATCTAGATGCTCGTGCCGGGTGATCTCGGCGACCGGCAGGTGGCCGAGACTTGCGGCGACGCGGCCGCGCAGGGTCCGCGCGTACTCGGCGTGCGTGGTGACGGCGACATCGACCTTCAGGGCCAGCCACCGCTCGATCCACTCGCGCAGCAGCACTGTGGGCGGTCGTGCCAGCGCCCGGGAGGCCGTCGGGTCGATCGCCGCGTACACCTGAGCGCTGCTGACCTGGGCGCCCTGCGCCTCGACGTACTGCTTAGCGGCGACAGCCTTGACGTCGGATGGGCCGGCAAACGTGCAGCACTGCTGGCGTCCGGCCGCTGCCCGCCATCGGACACAGAACGAATTTCCTCGTGCATGAAGAGAAGCCATAAGTCGACCTTGACGCGCACCAGGGTGGGGCGGTGTAAACCGGACGGGGAGGGCTCCTCCGTCCGAGTGGTGTGACAACGACACCAAATGTCCTAGGACGCTCAAGGCGGTGTGCGCGCCTCGCCATACCGCTGCACTCGCCAACAACATGCCGGTCATCGAGCGATCGCCTCCCGCCGTACGCCTTGCCCCGAACTCCCGGCCCATGCAACAGTTCAATGCATTTCTATCGCTCGCCTCCAAAGGTCGACGGAAGCCTCCGCCACTGCCGGTGACGTTGACATCGTGAGCCTCATGAGCGCTGACTTCGACGTCCCCACAGATCGCGGATCAGGCCGGGCCTGGTCTCATGAGCCGGCCGAATACCTGGGCACGACGCGAGTCAACGGCCTGGCCGTGCAGCGCTGGGAAAACCGCGCCGGGATCATCGCGCTGGTGTGGAACACCTACGACGGCCCGCCGATCTCCGACATCGAGCTGGGGGAGGAGCTGCGTGCGTTCAAGGTCGGCGCTGCCCTGCGGGCCATGCCGCACTTCGGCGTCGGCGGGCCCGCCCTGCACCAGGTACCCATCCCCGGCGTCGCCGACGCGCCGGAGATCGCCTGGGACCAACTAGCCGACGCGTTGGGACAGCCATTGCCGTACTGGCCGATCCCGCTGCAGCAACGCCAGCTGATCGACGCATGGCAGCCCGGCCGGCCAGCCATGCGGGCGCTGGCCGTCGACCCCGGAATGGACCTCGACGTGCTGCTGCGCCTGGCCGCGCTCTATGACAGCGATCACCCGGCCGCGCAGGTGCTCTCCAGGCTGTTCCGTACGGTGACATGGCGCGAATCCCAGGCCGCCACCCAGATGATCGACATGGCCGAGAGCATGACTTTCGCCGACACGATAGTGATCGCAGCCCGCCCGATGCCAGTGCCCCGAGCCCACCCCGATGAGCTGCCAGAGACGGTAAGTCGAGCGGGCTGGCTGGAAATCCTCGGACGCGCCGACGTGCTCGCCGACGCCTGCGTGGAGCAGCTGGTCCGCTGGGACGGCGGCCGAGACTGCCCCTTCGGCGCCCCGGCCGACCTCGTACCCGGCGACCCGATCAGCGACGAAGTCATCGCCCGGCTCACCCCTGCACCCCGCACGGCCGCGTTCCGGTTCCTCGACGCACCACCGAACGCCGAAACCCTGGTAGACCCGGCCACCGACGCCCCGCCATCCGCATCACCACCAAGGACGGCATCCGCGTCCGGATCGCCGTCAGCCAGTGGCTCCCCACAACGTCGCCACTGGCCGACCTCGTGCTCGACGACCCGATCTGGATCCGGACCGCTGACGGCACCGTCTACCCGGCACCGCAGGACCCGAGATGGGGGCTCGGATGGGGGTACTCCGGCAACGGCCCCGGCGCACTCGCGCTTCTGATCCACCGGCTGCTGGACGACATCACGGCACGAGCCGCCGACGACACGCGCGGGGCGCCGGAAGGTCTCGAGCGGTTCCTGTCCACCGACCTGCCTCGGGGAACCCGCCTCGCTCGCGCTCAACTCGAAGCGGCCCGCGCCGACGGATGATTCCGAGCGGCAAACGGGTGCGAAGTCCGCGGCGCGACGGCGGCACGGGACCTTTGCACCACATACCCGGACGGACGCCTTCGGCTGGGGGTCCACGGGCCTGACGATTGGTGTGGCCTGGACATCTTCGGCATCGTCGCTGATCGCGTCAGCAACGACGGTGGTCAGCAGGCGAGCCGACCAATCTCGCCCAGCAGGAGTGGGTACGCGTGCGTCCACGGGATGCGCTCCTGTTCCAGCAGTATTCCGGAAGAATGTGTGTCCGCATACTCGACCAGCAGCGAGTACAGGTCCTGCTCCTCGTCCTCGAGATTCGGCAGAGTTCGGCGTTGCGGGCCGGCGCCGTCACCGCTGAGGTCGGCGAACATATCGAGGGTTTCGCGGTTCATCATGACCGTCCTAACGGAGATGCCGTAACCGCGGAGGTCGCTGACAAACTGCAGGCCGGCCGCATCGATGTCACCCCAGTACAGGACCCGGGTGGCTGCCCGTACCCAGTCGATACGGGCGTAATGCAGGACGCTGAAGCCCTCGCCGTGCAGTACCACGGTATCGGGCAGGTCGTCGATCAGTGCGTAGCCGGTCTCCTTGTTCTCGAGCAGAACGACGATGCGGGGCCGGTTCGGCCAGAGATTGAGGTCGTCGATGCCGGCGGCGAAGTGCCGCATGCCGGCGAACTGGGCACGCAGCTCCGGGTCGAGTACGGCCACCTGGACGAGGTCGGGCGGGATGCGTAAGCCGAGTCGGCGGTGCAGCCGCAGCCTGCGCTGACCGTCGCCGTCGTCCTGGACCGGCTCGGTGTCGTCGTCGCCGAGCATGGACAGGACGAGGTGGGCATGACGCATGAGCCACTTGGTGTTGATGCCCTTGATCGGTAATTGGCGTAGCAGTAGGCCGGAGGTCGGGTTGGCGCCCAGCCACGCAACGGCATCGACCAAACGGTCGAAGTCTTGCGGGTCGAGCTCGGTGATGCGCCGGATCAACCCGTCGAAACGCGCGGATGGAAACCGGCTCTGCAAGGTGATCAACCGCTGCCCGCAGCGGCGCCATGTGTCGGCTGACTCGGCGCAGGCCGCCGCAGCGTCGACCGGACCATCGAGGACCAGGGCATGCGGCATGGAATGCAGGCCGGTAGGAAACTTCATGTTCTGGTGGTGGATGGTGCCCGGCCCGCGGTACTGGTGCCACAACTGCGCCCACTCGTGGCAGGCGACCGGATCGTCGGATCGTTGCGTGATCGTGGGCGGCTGCAGTGACACGCGCATCGGCCAGGTGCCGTCGCCGCGGGCCCAGCGGGGATAGTCCTTGTCGAATCGGTGTCGCAGCAGGGCGATGATCTCGTCAGGCTGCCGCACGGACCGCCCCTTCGAGTTCGGTGTCGCGGCGGGCGGCGAGGTCACCGAAGGTGGCGTACGCGGCGTTGGAGTGGGCGCCGTCGGGCATGATGCGCTTTTCGACCAGGACGGCCTGGCCGATGAAGGGTTCGACGATGCCGGACATGCGGATCGGCGCCGCGATGATCATTTGGAAGCCGAACTCCTCGAACACGGCGAGGGCCTGCGCGGCGTAGGTTTCGTCGGATTTGCTGAACGCCTCGTCTAGCATGAGCGGCGCGAACCGTGGCCGGCCGTCGGAGTTGTCGTCGGCGAGGTTATAGCTCAGCCCGGCGGCGAGGCAGAACGCGACCAGTTTTTCCTGTTCACCGCCGGAGTTGGAGGCGGTGTTGTGGTAGGTGAAGATAGTGACGCCGTCGGTGTTCTCTTCGCGTCCGTAGAACGTGTAGCTGGTGCGTACGTCCAGGACGTTGGTGCGCCAGCGGCGTGCTTCGCTGCTGGTGGCGGTGAACCGGGTCATCAGCTCGCGCACGCGCCGGAACTGTGCGATTGAGGCAGCCGGGTCGCGGCGTGCGGCGGGGGCGTGACAGAGCAGGTCGTCGACGGCTTTGCGGAAGTCCTTGACCTCAGCCGGCGGGTTGGCTTTGTAGGCGATCTGCAGGTGGGTGCCGGGGTTAAACTCGGCGCGGCGCAGTCCGGCGTTGACCATGTCGATGCGGCGCCGGATTTCGTCGGTGGCTTTCTCGATAGCGCGTTGCAGCAGACCGATCGAGGGCACCATGTCCTCGCTGATCATCTGCTGGAACTTGGTCATGGCGTCCGGGAGGCGGCGTTCGGCGATCTCCTCGTAGAGGGCGGCGAATGATCCGCCGGACTGTTCGGCGTCGCCGCTGGTGTCCGGCGCGCTGTCCGACCATCGTTCAAGGAACCGGTCGATCGCGTTCTTAACCTTGGACAGGGCCAGCTTGCGCTCCTGGAGCGCGGTTTGTTGGCGGTGACTCAATTCCGAGCGCAGAGCGCTGCGCAGGTTGCTGATCGTGTCGACGGTTGCCGTGACGTCCAAGTTCGCTCTGACCTCGTCGAGGTAGGCCTGATCGTCGGGGTCGTCGATGAGGTGGGGTTTGCGGCCCTCGGCCTCGTAGATGTCGACCAGCTTGGTCTGGGTCTTGCCGTGATCTTCGATGGCAGTCCGGGTACGGGAGCAGATGTCGGTGGCGGCCTTGTATTCGCGTTCCGCGTCGTCACGCTGACGGTCGAGTCGTTGCAGGTCAACGTTGTCGGCTTTCAGCGTGGCGATGCGTTCCTCCAGCTCGCGGACTGTCCGCGCCGCTGAGGCGTGATCCACTTGGCTCCACATCGTGTAGGCGGCGAGCTGGGTCGCCGCCTCGATCATCGCGTCGAGTTGCCGGTACTGCTGCTCAAGCTGCCGCGCATGACTGTTGGCCTGCTTGGCGTCCTGCTGGAGCTGGCCGATCTCCACCTCAAGGGCGGCGCGTTTGGCGGCGGTGTTCGCCCCGAGGATGTACGCCGACGGGCTGGTGACCTCGAGACGATCGTCCTTGCGGTAGTGGTTGCCGGGCAGCTTGACCGTGCCGCGGACCGTCACGGCACGCCGGTGGGCTTCCAGGTCGCTCGCCGTCTCGACGCACACGTGATCGAACTGCCGCACGAGTTGCGCGGACAACCATGCGCTGCTGGGGTGTTCACGGTCGACGGTGAGCTTGCCGGCGAGGGTCTGGGGTCCTGGCGGTGGCTGGTGTGACGATACGGCGGTCACGGTGCTGTGTTCGACGATGGCGCGCATGTTGTGCTCGTCGATGTACCGGCCGACGATGTCCTTGTGGGCTTCCGGAATCAGTAGTCGCAGTCCGAAGTTGCGCAGCACCTTTTCGGCGGCGGGCCGCCACCGTTCCTGCCCGTCGGCGATGTCGATCAGCTCGGCTGCATAGGCCAGGTCCGCGACCGGTACGCCGGTGCCGGCGGCGGCCTCCTCCCGTACGCGAAGGGGGTTCGGAGGGATGAGGGTACGGGCCGACTGCAGGGCGAGCAGTTCTTTCTGTTTCGCCTCGAGCGACTCCGTGGTCTTCACCGCGAGACCGAGGGCACGCGTGCGGACAGGCTCGTCACGTTGCAACTCGTCGTCGGCGGCGTGCTTGATGCCGTCGAGCTGGCCGCGGAGCGTGGTGAACGAGTCGTCGTCGTGGGGGCAGGGGCGTTGCAGGCGGGTTACGTATTCGCTGTAGATGCGGTACGCGTCGCGCCGGTGTGCCGCTTTGACGCCGGCCAGCTGCAGCTGCGATTGCAAACTCTGCAAGGCGGTGCTGCTCTGCCGGTATTGATCATCAAGGGACCGAAACGCCTCGTACCTGCGGCCCTGTTCGCCTTCCTGCTCCGAGAGCTGCTGGTCGAGGCCAGCAATGACCTGGTCGAGACGCTCGAGCTCCGCGTCGAGCAAATGCAGATGCACGCCCCGCAGATAGTGATCGGCGGGGGTGCCCAGCAGGTGGCCGGCGCGTTCGCTGATGGTCCCGGACTCGTGAAACAGCGTCCAGTTCGCGGGTACCTCGCGCAGGATCTGCGCCTGCGCGTGAGCCCGGCTCGCGGTCTCGTATGCCTCGTTCAGCGGGGTGAAGGCGTCCACCACCCGTTGCGCGGCGGCGAACGTGTCCGGCTCATCCAGCATGTTCTCGCGGATGAACAGATTCAAATCGCCCACGTTCTTCATTGCTTTGGCCTTGCCGAGCAGGGCCAGACCGGTCTGCGACCCACCGAGGCCGACGCGCTGCGCCAGCGCGTTCATGTACGAGGTCTGGCTGGGCGGGTAATGCGCCGGGTATGCGTCCTTGAGCCACTTCGTGTTGAACTCCCGGTCCGCCCACTCGCATAGCACGCCGATGTCGAAGTGCCCGTCGTGCAGTTGGTACATCGGCTTGAGAGCGGAGCCGTCGTTCTCCACCCCTGAGAACCAGCGCACCACCACGGCGGTCGTCACGGCGCCGAGCCCGTTGTCATAGGTGGCGGCGACCGCCGACCAGGTCGGTTTCCCGCCGCGCAGGTACTGCACCTGCGACATGTCGTTCTCGTCGCTGGTCTGCGACCACGCGCCGCGAACGTAGTCGGCCACGCTGCGGGTGCTCTGCTTGGCGCCGCGGGCGGTCAGGTCGGCTGAGGCGTTGAACCGCTGATCGTGGGTCGGCAGCAGTGCGATCGAGTGGGCGTCCATCAGCGACGACTTGCCCGAGCCCGACGGACCGGTGAGCAGCACACCACGCTCGTCGATCGGTAGGTCCTTGTAGCCGCAGAACGTGCCCCAGTTGACGACTTGCAGCCGGATGAGCCGGAACTGCCCCAGGAACACCGTCCGGGAACTCGCGGTGTTACGCATCAGCGGCCTCGCTGTCCTCCGCACCGGCCGGCGCCTCCCCGCGGGCGATCGCGGTGTAGCGCTCATGCAGGGCATGCACCTGCTGCGCGTTAAGGATCGAGGTGATCACACCGTAGATGAGGTAGCGGCTGGTTCCCTTGATCGGTTTGATGATGGCCGCCTCGTCGAGAGCGTTGATCGCGGTCCGGACCTTCTTGACGAAGCCGGCCTCGTCGGTGTCGTCGGTGCGTTTGTAGGCCAGCATGTGATCGATCATGTCCGCGGTCTCAACCACAGGCTCATCCGGCGCGAGCACATACTGCTGATAGAGATAGAGGGCCAGCGCGCTCGCCGCGAGACTCAGCGTGCGCGAGCGCAAAATCGTCCGGCTTCGAGGGCTTGGATCCTCCGCCTGCCGGGTGAAGGCGTACCGGTATTCCCGGTTGACCTCCAAGATCAGGCCCAGCTCGGACAGCCTGCTGCGCAGTTGGCCTTCGTACTGCAGCACCACGGGCCAGTGGTGCTTGTTGCGGTCGCTCAGGTGCGGGGCGGCGACCAGTTCCTGCAGCGCCCAGCACGCCTCTGCAGGCAGCTCGCTGGTGTCGCCGTCGAATCGGGTCGGCCGTTCACCGCTGTCCACGTGCACGCCCACCGCCTCGCCAGGCGCGTCATCGAATACCGCTGCGGCGTCCAACGGAGGTGGACTGGCAGGTTCCGGTTCGGGGAACAGCCCGGCGCCGAAGACCTCGTCGAAGCGGGGCTGTGAACGATCAGGCATCGCCGATCCCTTCCCCCAGCGCTGGCTGGGCAGACAACACACGCCGGCGTGACAGGTGCGGCGACAGATCAGGAATCGGCTCGCCGAACACCAGGTACGGGACGTTGAGCTCGCGCAGACCGAGGCCGGTGTGCGCCAGCACCAACTCACGGGCGTCAGGGTCCACATCGCCGAACCGCGTGGCCAGCGACCACAGGCCGATGATGTCGCCGGTCCGCGGCTGAGGCAGGAATTGTAGAACCTCATGCAGGGTGGCGACCCCGCTGTGCGCGTCCATCGCCGCGTGCGCCGCCGCGCGTAACGCCGCCCAATCGATCGCCTCACGGCCGGCCAGCGCCGTGGGGTCGATGTCGAACTCGTCGCTGGAATCGACAACCGGGTCCGCCAGCAGCGGTGTACCAGGATGGAGCCGTAGCCGGCCCACCGACCGGGCGTTGACGCCACTCATCGGGACCACGAAGCCGATGTCACGGCCGCCATGGGTCCGCTGAAATGCCTCCGCCGCAGCGGCCTGGGCCTCGCTGACCTTGGTGCGCATGCTGCGGTAATGGGCGGCGTCTCCGCCTCGGACGAAGTTGCTGATCCGGCGAAACGCCACCGCCCGGACGCCTTCGACCTCCTGCACCCGCCGCCACATCGCCTCGATGAAACCGGTGAGCGCGTCGCGCAGATGAGCGGGCAGGCCCGTGACCCGTTCGGTGATCTCGGTGATGTCGGACTCGAGCTGCGAGCGTTGCGACGGTGTGGCGATGACGGTGGCGAAGGCCCGAAACGCCAGACCGTCCGGCGACTCGGCGATCACGTCATGGCCGTCGAACATCTGCTGCAACGTCCCGGCGAACTCGGCGGGATCATCGGTGAGACTCTGCCGCAACAGCGTCGCGGTGTTGGCGTGCATGCGCTCGCCGTACCGGCCGATGTCCGCCGGGATGCGGTCGATCAGCTGCGCGACCGCGGCGACCTTGTCCACCAGCTCGCGTTGATTGACCACCAGGACCTCGCCGCGGTCCAGCGCGTCGAGCTGCTCCCGCAGCGCCGCAATCTGCTCTTTCAACGCACGTCGGCGAACCACCGGATCCGGGTTGGCCTCGGTCGCGATCTGGCGTATGTCACCCATGACCATGGCCAGCGCGGACTCTGTGGCCACGGAGCTGTGCCGGTGAAGGGCCCGCATCTGCCGCACGGCCTGGCTGGCGCCCGACGTCAGCTGGTACCGCTCGATGCGGGAGGCCGGGTCGATGCTGCGATGCACCCAGCCACGCTTGGTCCACTTTGTCAGCAGGTATTCCGCTTCCAGGGTCGGTACCTCGGCGTCATCAGGGTCCCGAGAGGGTGTGACGCTGCGCAGCAGCGCCGGAAGATCCGCATTCATGTCCGCCGCGAGCGACTGCCCGTCGACGATCTGGCCCTCGCCGAGATGCGCAGCCATCAGCGCGAGATGAAGCAGCGCGTCCGATGACCGCAGCAACGACATGGTCACATCAGCGGTCGCGTTGCTGCGGAACTCATGAAGCAGCTGCTCGGCGCTCTGGCTCGCCAGTGCTTCCACCCCCTCGAACAGGCGCCGCGAGCAGGACACGACGGCCATCGACAGCTGTAGCGGTCACTTCACGCACTGTAGGGCAGGGGTACGACATTACGATGCCCACCGATAGGACGATCCGGTCCGGCGAATCCACGGTCGAGTCCCACGTGCGTGCACGCGCTGAACACGCGGGGCGACGGAACCGACGGCTCTTCCTTTCGCTCGGCGACTGCCCATCCGCTGTTCACCGCCAGGTGGCGCCCCGCCGGTGTGCGCCTCGACTGCTGCCTTATTTCGTGGACCGACCAGGCGCCTGACGGGCACCCTTGACCGAGGACTTCCGTCAACGACGACCAAGAACTGGAGCGTCTGGGTGCGCTCCACCTAGCGGCAGCGCATGCTTGCCTCAACCACTGGCGTACGGCACCCGCGTTCGTGGTCGACTCAGACTCCGTGAGGAAATTCAACGCCACCTATCCAGTTGTTGCGCATACGATGGCGCAGGTCGTGGCAGCCCTGAGCCTGTACGAGCAGAATCTGGCTTACGCCGCTCGCGCGAACATCCGTGTGGCGCTCGAGCACGCCCTGGCCGCCCAATGGGTGGTTCATACCTACGAGGGCGAAGATGCCCTGATCGGGTCAATGAGCCGGCTGCACCGCAACGTCGTCCGGAGCATGCGCGATGGCGGCGTCGTCATTCCGCAGAAGCTGCAGGCGGATCTCAATCATCCCGTCGGTGAGCCGCAACTCAAGATAGAAGCGGTCGCCGACCGGTTCGACGGCGGAACCAAGAGCATTTACGGCTTGTACCGCCAGCTCACCGGAGCGGTGCACGTGAGTCTGGCGACGCTGGCAACATACATCGAGTGGCGGGGCGAAGATCAACCACCGGCCCTACGGCTTGCCCCGGAGCTCGACCCTGACCCCGACCAGCTACTCGCGCTGGGGTGGAGTTCAATGCTGGCGCTGAATGCCATCGAAGGGCTCCGAAGCGGACAGCCGTACGTGGCAAAATCCGCGATCTCGCGTCCGCTCACGAGCTGGTGCCCGACCTGGGACCGTTCGACGCTCAGCCGGATCTGCAACACCCGCCGTCGTCACCGGTCAGCGGTTCGTAATCCAAGCCGGCGACACGCCTCCGATGTCGCGTCACCATGGGCTGCCGAAGTCCGCAATCGTTTTGCGCTTCGGCGTAACGCAGTCATCAGCTCGCTGAAGTGCTGGAAATCCGTGCTGATCGACCACCTGCGCAGTGGAAGTTTCGACGCTGGCATAGTGACTGAACTCCGCCTCGCTCTCGTCATTCAGGTGACGTTCTCGCCGCAGCGCGTGGGCAGCAGCATGCCGGCGTTTGCTGGCATGCGGCTGCCCACGCTCACGCGGGATGCAACCAGCCTTGTTCTTGGGCGCGGATGATCGCCTCTATTCGGCTTCAGGCACCAAGCTGTCGATACAGGCTCTGCAAGAGGCGGAACATTGCCCGCTCGGAGTAGCCGGCCCGCCGGGCCAGTTCGGCGACCGTCATGCCGGCGGCGAGGTGGTGCAGCCACGCCATCTGGTCGGTCGTGATCACGGGATCGGCGTCCCGTCCCGCGAGAACGAGCGCCACTGCGGTGGGTAGGACTGACTGCCCGTCGATCGTCGCCTCAACGGTTCGCAGGAGGGCTTTTGCCGTTACCTGCCGCGGCAGTACCGACTGTGCCCCTGCCCGCACTGCGCGTGCACCAGGTCCGGCCGACTCATCGCCGCTAAGCACTACGATGACGCGCCGCCTCGGTGCGTCCTCCCGTAGTTGGTTGAGCAAGTCCCAGTCCGCCGCTGTCGCCAGCGTAAGCAGCACCAAGCCTGGCCGTCCCTGCCGCGCCCAGCCGAGCGGATCCGCGGGCGTCTCCACCTGGTATCCGGCCGTAGACAGCACGGCGACGACACCATGCCGATACATCGGCAGGGGATCGATCACCGCGAGATCCATGGCGACGAGAGTAGGGAGCATGGCGCGGTACTGGCGGAGGCGCGGCATGATGTCGCCGGATTCATGTCGTGGTCCTGCTCGGCTCTGCAGCTCTAGCGTCGGAGCATGGTCCTCGACAATGACCTCGGACTCGGTTCGTTCGTCCCGATCACCGAAGAAGACCGCGAGGTAGTCCGGCAGGCATTAATGCTCCGCATTCGGGTAGCGCCAGCGGAGCGAGACGCCATCGTGGCCGTCGCTCGGCGCCGTACGGAGTGGGACCGTCTAGTCGCCGAGGAACGCGATCGGCGGGTTTTCGACGAGGTCGCGATCCTGCGGTATCCCTTGTCTGCGCCCTCGTTGCTGGACGTCCGCGTGGTCATGGCCGCGCTTAGGGCCGGTGCACTGGGAAACTCTGCTTGAAGTAGAGGCGTTCCGCTCCACAGCCCGGGCCCGCATGATGAGACCATGGCACGGCAGGTTAGATCTCGATCACTTTGGGTGGCCATCGGCTCGCTCGCCTTCGGCGCGGTCCTGCTATTCGGTGACGTGCCGCGGTTGTGGGTCCTGCTCAGCGACGATCAAGACAACTGGCTGCTGCGAACAATCGACCGCAGTGACAAGTTCGCCAGCGTCTTTTCTTTGCTGGTCGGAATCGCCGCCCTGCGGGTGGCACTGGCCCAGCTCCACCAAGACGGCCGGATGACCGGCACCTCCTCCAGGGTCGCAGAGCAGACCCGGCAGGTCATCGGGCATTTCGTGGACCGTCGACGCCACCGCCTTCGCCTCCGCTGGGCGCTGGCCAACCCGCGGTCGCGCCTGATTGTGGTGCACGGTCCCGCCGGCGTCGGCAAGACCGAACTTGTCCAACGGGTGCTGGCCGACACGAAAATCGACCGTCGGTGGTATCTCGCAACCCCTGCCTTCTCTCCAACCGTGGATACCTTGGTACACGCCCTGAGCGGGGACGGGGCGGCCGATGTCCTGGACCCACCGCTGGACAACTCGCCGCTCGGGCAACTGGAGGCCGCTCTGCGAGGCAGGCCGAAGAAGCGGCTGGTCATCGTGTTGGACTCGGCCGAGCACCTGCTCGATGACGAGCATACTGTGATCGACCTTGCCCTCGACGAGGCCCTGAATTTAATCGCCACCGGCCCCCGGCATGGCGTCAAGATCCTGCTGATCTCCGAGGTAGAACTGAAGGAGGCGTACGGCCGGACGTGGTCCGGCTCAGTTTGCCGGATCGCGGTAGATGGCCTCCCGCTCGACTATTTCCGAAAGGTCGTAGAACGGAGCGCGGGCGGCAGCGAAAAACTGCTGTCCTCACTCGACGACAGCAGGCTCGACGAGGTTCGCAACGATCTCGGCGGCCGACCACGGCTCGCCCAGCTATTCGATGCGGTCCTCGAGTCAGATAAAAACACCACACCGCACGCCCTGGCTGGCGAGGTACATAGCTGGGCGGCCCGGACTGGTGTGGATGGAGTCGGCGACCGCTTGCGGGATCGGATGACCGCAGCGTTTCGATCAGACCGGCGGCAGGTGTTCCGGGCCGTCGCCGCGTTCGCCACCCCGGTCGATGCAATGGCGGTCGCAGCCCTAGTCAATGAACTCCGCCCGCAGGACGACCACCTGGATTCGGAGACAGTCCGCGACATGCTGATCGATCTGAGCCGCCACGCGATCCACACCGATCGCGAGCAGCGGCTCTTCTTCCTGGCACCAGCTGAGGCGCACCGGATGCTGCGCTGGCAAAAGAAGACCGACAAACAGAGCATCGAGGCCGACCGGCGGCTGCTGATCAGCGCCGGCTGGCTTCTTCGGACACGACGACAGTCCGACCGCCACGGAGACTGGGCCGACCCGCAGTCGTACCTAGCAGAGGTCGATACGTGGCTGCGCGCAGAACGCGCGGACTCCGCCCTTCGTTCGATCGAGGAGATAGACGCCGAAGTCGCACAAAGCGGTCCCAGCATGCTGTTCCGACAACAACGGCGGCTGATCGCGGAGCGGATTGAGGCAACCGACCGGCCAGCCAACTACAATGCGCTCGGGTACTTACACCACGCCAGCGGTCACTTCGAGCCGGCTGCGGACTTCTACCGCAAGGCGCTCGAATTGACCGGCAACGACAAACCAGCCTGGCGAGCCAAAATTCTCGTCAATCTCGCTGGTCTAGAGTGGGCCCAAGGGTACGTGGAGCACGCGTCCACTGACTTCAAGAAGGCCAGCAAGCTGGCACCGGACGACCCAACAGTATCCGCCGGAACCCTCGCCGGAATGGCCCGGTGCCGACGACGCGACGGCCAATTTACACTCGCGCGGGAATACCTGACCCAGGCGTTAGACGCAGCCGGGCCGCATCCTGACCGCCGGGTGCCGATCGAGCTCCGCCTGACGCGGCTGCACGTCGAGACCGAGCGTTTCCGGGAGGCTGAAACGCTACTCGAAGGCGTCCGCGACCAGATCGATCAAGCTGGACCGCTCGCGGCGGCCTACCTGGACGTGCAGGCGGACCTGTCGCTAGCTCGCGGCGACCACGGCGAGGCGATGCGGCACGCACGCAATGCGGTGGCGCTGGCCCTTCCCGTGCACGACCCCGTGACGGCCCTCCAGGCCCGCTCGACGCTCAGTGTTATCTGGATGCACGAAGGCCGCTTCGACCGCGCCGCTCGAGAGGCCACTATGGCGCGGCGGTACAGCGGCACGGACGCACTGATCGTCCTGGCCCTCCAAGGTGTCGCCCTCCGTCGTGGTCAAGGGCCGGCTGCGGCCCGGAAGGTGTTCGGCGAACTCGTCGACCAGGCGAGCCTCCGCACCATACTCAACGACCGGGACTTCGCTGCTTGGACCCTGGCAGGAATCGCACGATGCGCCCAGGCGCTGGACACACCAAACAGATCGCTAAAGCCAGCGCTAGACGACTTCGACCGCGCCCGCCATCGGCACGCCGAACCGGCGCCAACCCTTACCCGGCTGATGATCTTTTTGCTCAACACAATGGCTGAAGACCTGGAACGCGCGCACCTGATGCCAGCGATTGCCGACCTTCAGGAATCGCTTGCCGGCCAGCCGTCCGCCGGGTGACCAGGAACTCACGAACCCGGCCGGTGGTTGTAACGCCCAGTGATATGGCCGCCTCCGACCTCAGCGCCGCGGCTCCCGCGAATCAGCGGGAGTTCAAGGCGCTGGCGGCGGCGAGCGCGGCGGCCTCGTGGGCGACGTGCTCACTGCCCGGAGTCCCGCCCACACCCTTACGGCAGGCACGACGCCACCGATTTGCGGCGGCATCTTCACCACACTCAGTCAGACGCGACCAAAGTCGGATGAAATTCGACGCCATTACGCCATTACGCCATTACGCCATGCGACAGCACGCCCGAGCAGTAATCCCGTCTTCTCCCGATAGCTATCCTGAAGACTTCGTCGTAGCGGCAAAGCCGGATGGCAGCCGTTGGTGACGCAATTCAAAACGGCGGTGAAGTGAAATTGTTCGAGCTTACCTGCTCGACTCGGCCTGTCGGCTAACGAAATGTCGCCTGCCTGCCTCCGAGAAGCGCCCGCCCCTTCGAACGTGTCGCATCATGTGCGTGGCTTGTCCGCGGTCCGACCGTGCGAGTGAAGAGAATGGTTGAGGATTGCTAACAGGAGGCTGCTGGTGGCACGATGACGGCAAAGCTGCAGTTCAGGAGCTTGCGTGTGGTGAGTGGAAGGCTGTCGCGCTAGACACCTTTACTCGGCCGAGTATACCTTCCGGTGACCTGGTAAAACGTTCGTTAGCACGTCGCTGGGCCCTCTGAATGCTGGGGGTCAAGGGGTCGCAGGTTCAAATCTTGTCAGCCCGACAGTGTGATGTCTCAAGACATCGGAAACGCCCGGACCTACGAAGTTGTAGGTCTGGGCGTTTTGTTTGTGCGGGTGGGGCCGGGTGGCCGGCCGGTGGGCTGGTAGTCGCGGTCGGGGTCGATGGTGAGCTCGCGCAGGAATTCGCCGGTGGCGGCGTCGAGGACGCGGACGTCGAGGTCCTGGACGAGTAGCAGGACGTAGGTTCCGGCGTAGGTTTTACCGATGCCGATGTGGCGCAGCCGGCCGGCGACGCGCAGCGTGACGGTGCCGGCTTTGCTGATCTTGTCTTTGCGGACCCGGTCGTGGCTGGTGCTGGTGTGGGGGCCGGGGGTGGCTTTCGGTCGGGCGTGATAGGCGGCGGCCGGGGTGGCGCGGTGCGTGAGAGATCGGTGCGGTCGGTGGACTCTTCTATGTCTGTCAAGTGGCTTGTGGGGAAGTGTCGGGCTCGGTGTGGAGTCTTTCGAGGGTTCGATAGAGCTGGCGGGCGAGGTAGCGCTTGAGGCAGCGTCGGATTTCTTTGGTGGTTCGTCCTTGCGCTTGGCGTCGTTCGACGTAGGCCCGGGTGTCGGGGTCATGAGTCATGCGGGTGATGACGGCCATGTGCAGGGCCCGGTTGAGTCGTCGATCGCCGCCGCGGTTGAGCCGGTGGCGGGTGGTGTTTCCTGACGAGGCGGGGATGGGATTGACTCCGGCCAGGGCGGCGAATGCGGCCTCGGAACGCAGGCGACCGGCATGTGACCAAGCGGCGTAGACAACCGCAACGGTGATCGGGCCGATGCCGGTCTTGTCGAGCAGTTCAGCGGCCTTGCTGTCGCGAACGAGTGTGAGCATCTGCGTCTGGTTGGCCGAGAGTTCCTCGTTGAGGTCGACCACCCGTTTGGCCAGCCGGACCGCTTCGGCGCGAGCCGTGTGCGTGGCAAGGTCCTTGGCCCTTGCGCGCCACTGGGCGGCCTCGCTGATGTGTTTGGCGGTTAGCGGCTTGCGGGCGTCGATGCCCAGGGCGGCTGCGCGCAGCAGTGCGGTGAGCGCGTTGACGGTGGCGGTGCGTTCGCTTGTCATGTGCTCGCGGGCGGTGACGAGGGTCCGCAGCGCTGCGCGGGTGCCGTCGTCGCGTCGGGGACGGCGCAGCTGTTCGAGTTGCAGGGGCAGCACGGCGGTGGCGATCCTGCGGGCGTCCAGCGGATCTGACTTGCCGGTGCCGCGGTGGGCTCGGGCGTCCATCCGGGCTGCCTCGACGACTTCGTAGCCTGCGCGTTTCGCCGCTGCGGCCAGGTGAGCGCCGTAGGTGCCGATGCCTTCGATCACCCATAAGGTGTCGGGGTCTCCGCCGGTGCGGCGCGCTGCGCAGGTGACGGCCCGTTTCATGCCGGCCTGCGTGGCAGGGAACTGCTCGGTGGCGATCAGTTCGCCGGTGGCCGCGACCACAACGGCGAGGGTGTGAGAACGGGCGTGAGTGTCCACACCGATGACGAACGGGTAGGCATGCGCGACGATAGTCATGGTGGGGTGCTTCCTTCCAGAGGCGGGGGAAGATCTGGCCGCCGATGCGGCCGGCGCCGGCCTGGATGGAAGTCACTTCGGGACAGCACTGTGACGAGCCACGATCCGCTGTGCGGCGGGGACGGGCAGTCTTCTGATCAAGTCACCGAGGTGGAGCCGGGTCAGCGTCGGCCGCCCGCTCCGAAGTTGGACAAGACCACCGGAACGCACCCGTTAGGGGCGAATGATTGTAAGAGTCACAACCCGAAGCGACGCGGCCGACATCAACCCTGCCAGCCAGTCCCAGACCGGCCACCCCAAGACTCACAATGGTTGTACTCGTCGGTGAACGTGTCGATCAGGGCTTGCCGTTGGCTGATCGTGGCCGGCTGGTGGGGTTGGGCGCGCAGCCATTTTGTCATCGTTTGCTGGATGCGTTCGACTTTGCCGTAGGTGGTCGGGTGATTCGGGCGGGAGTTCTTCTGTTTGATGCCCTGTTGGCGTAGTTCGGCTTCCCGTGCTGTTCTGCCGCCGGGGCCGCCGGAGAACCGCACGGTGTAGACCATGCCGTTGTCCGTCAGGGTTGAGGCGGGATATCCGTGCAGGTGGGCGGCATGTTGGAAGGTGGCGTGCACGATGGCTGCGGTGATCCGGGCGTGGGCGCTGAGGTGCAGGGCGTAGCGGGAGTGGTCGTCGAGCCAGGTGATGATGTCGGTGTCGGGGCCGGGGCGGCCGTCGGGGCGGGGGAGCCGGTGGTGGGTGACGTCGTCGGTGTCGGGGCCGGGGCGGCCGTCGGGGCGGGGGAGCCGGTGGTGGGTGACGTCGGACTGCCAGGTCTCGTTGGGCTGTTCGGCTTGGAAGCGGATGTAGGAGCTTTTCGGCCGCTTCGATGGCTCGGGGGTGACCTGCCCGGCGCGGACGAGGATCCGGTTGATGGTGGCCCGTGACAGCACGGTGTCGTGGTGGTGCTGCAGGTGCCAGCCGATGGTGTCCGCGCCGGTGTTCAGGCCCGCCTCGCTGAGCTGTTTACGCAGGGCGAGGACCCGTTCGACCGTGGCGGCTGCGGTGGCGCCGGGCCGGGTGTTCGGGGCGCGGGAGCGAGGCTCGAACGCGGCCTCACCCTCGGCGGCGTAGCGAGACTATGAGCCGGCTGATCCAGCCCTGGGAGACGCCGTAGGTGCGGGCGGTTTCGGCCTGCGATGCGCCGGCCAGGACAGCGGTGATGACGAGTCGACGGGTGGACACGCCGCCCTCTGCAACCAGCCGGCCGGGCAGCTACGGCGCCATGCCGATGACCCGAGACATACCCATTCCGATGACGCGACACCCTATTCCGATGTGCTGAGCCAGGACACAGTCAGCCCGATAAAATGTGGTCGGTGACCTGCAGAAATACGGGTTACCGCGTGGTTGGGTAGGCGACTACCTCTCGAAAACCCCACGACGAGGAGACCGACGACAGGTTCGTCGAGCGGTGCGAGCACATCATCTGCATCCAGCATGAGGGATGGATGGCCAAGCTGGTCAGCGACGACAAGCCCGGTTGGCGGACCAGCCCGCCCGGAGGCCGTCTGCCCGCGGCGCGTCCGGTGCTCGCGCCAGTCCTTCCCGGACGGGATGATGCTCTGTTGAAGGCTTGAAGCCGGTCGAGCGACCTGGCGAGCCGCGCCTCCGCCGTCACCGCCCGGCGGGCGAAAAGGTTCCCCTCGCGGGCTTGCATCGATGGTCTGGAGTTGCCAGGTCCACCGGTCTTCCGGGATGGAGCGGGCTCACTATGCTCGGTCATCGACTTCGATGGGCGATGACGGGAGGCCGCATGTTCGACCGGATCAGCTGGGACGACGCTGATCAGACCATCGACGATTGGCAAGCGGGCTTCGAACGTCGTGCGGCGCAGGCCCGGGAGCTTGCCACCCGGATGGAAGGCATGACTGCCTCGGCGCGCAGCCGGGACGGACTCGTCGAGGTGACGGTCGGCCAGTCGGGCGAGGTTACCGGTCTATGGCTTGACGATGGCATTTGACAGCAGTCGGCGGCGCGGACGGCGCGGGAGATTCTTGCCACCGTTGCGGCGGCCAGGGCGGCGCTGGGTGGGAAGGTGCAGGAGGCCGTCGCCGGCACGATCGGGGCGGAGTCGGAGGCGGGCAAGGCCGTCCTGAAGGGCTACGAGGCGGACGGCCCAGCATGAACGATCAGTTCTCCGTGTTCACGCAGGACCTGACCGCGCAATCGCGGACGGCGTCAAAGAGGCCGGCGACGCTGGTCATTCCGTACGGGCCGGTGCTGATGCGTACGGCAAGATCTGCAGCTTCCTTTCGCCCTTGCTGGGTGTTTTGCAGGACACGCTCATTCAGGGGATCGCGGACAGCGCTGACGACTTGCGTGACACCGCGCAGAAGCTGCGCACGACTGCCGAGCAATACGATTCCCTCGACCTGAACGCGGCCGATGCCGTCGCCCGCGGTGGGCGGTTGCGATGACCAACCCGCTGGTGGCGGCTCCGTCCAGCGCGGGACCCGGAGCAGCTGCCGGTATCGCTCCGGTAGAGGACATTCAGCAGATCTACCAGGCCGTGCAGAGCGGGTCGTGGGTCGATGGCGCGCTCGGCGTCGCCGGTGGTGCGTTGGACGCGCTGGCGTTCGTCTCCGACCCGGTCGGCGCGCTGCTGCAGTATGGCGTCGCGTGGATCATCGAGCACGTCAAACCACTCTCCGAGGCGCTGGACTGGCTGGCCGGCGATCCGAGCCAGATCACGGCTCAGGCGCAGACCTGGCGGAACATCGCTAACCGCCTGGCCGGTGAGGCCGACACGTTGTCGCAGTCGGCCCGCTGGGACACGGCCGGATGGGAGGGCGTTGCCGGCGAGGCGTACCGGGCGCACGCCACGCGACGGGCCACGGATCTCCAAGCGCTCAGCCAGGCGTCCGAGACGATGGCGCTGATCACCGAAGGCGCCGGCATGCTCGTCGGCACGGTACGAATCATGGTGCGCGACGCGATCACCACGGTGGTGTCGCGACTGATTTCGTACGCCATCGAGGAACTCGCCACCCTCGGCCACGTCCAGCCGGAGCCGGGTGTCCACGACGTAGTAGTGCATGGCGAGCCTAACGGCACCTTCCGGCCCGGTGTGGTTGGCGAGGACGGCGGCAAGTACCCGCACAACTACACGAACCCGGAGCAGATCACGCAGGCCGTACGTGACAACCCCACCTACGTTCCTGGGCAGCCGGTGCGCCTCATCTCCTGCCACACCGGCCGGGTCGATGCCGATCCGGACGTCCCGGGCCTGGTACCGGCCGGCCAGCAGGTAGCCGACTCTCTTGGCGCACCTGAAGTAGCCCCGACGCAGGCGGTTGGGGTACCCACACGCGGTGATGGTAAGTACGTTCCAAGAATCGCTAACCGACCCGATCTCCCCGAAGGTAAATGGGTTACCTTCTGGCCCCGGAATACAGGGAGCTGACCGTGCGCACCGCTGGAATGTTCGTCGAACTCGGCCAGACCCGTCACCCGGAACCGCCGCAGAGCATCGCCGACCACATCGGGCCGGAGCCGCTCGAGGATGCCGACCTGGTGACGCAGTACCTCGACAACGGCTACGTGCTCATCGACATGATGGATATCCAGCGTGACGTGCTCGATCCCGAGCAGGAGATCCTCAGCGGATCGTCGATCCTGACGGACGGCGGTTGGCTCTGGCGTCAAGATTTGTCGTATTACGTACGTCGGCACCACGTCGCTCTGCCGCCGGATCTCCTTGCCACTATCAGAAGGCGGCACTACGCGATGCCGTCCGTCGAGGAGGACCGGCTGATCGCCCTTACCGACTACGCCGAGGATCTGGCGTTCTGATGTCGCCCGTTCGAACGGAGTGACGATATGACATGTGACGTACTTGATCAGCCGTTCGGTACAACTATGTGCTCGCTGCTTCGCGGTTGGCCGAGTATCTGGGCGAGCGGATGCCGGAGGTAGGCGGCGCTTGCGATCCGAGCCTGGTGGGACAGCAGGCAGGTGACGGCGTTTCAAGCGGCGGTGATCGAGGAGTGCTCGGCGGGGGGCCGGGTTGAACAAGTACGAGGCGTTGCAGCAGGTTTTCGCTGGCTTGTCATCGAGGGTGAAGTTGAGCGGTCGCCGATGGATCAGGTGCCCCGGCCGGCAGCGGTGCACAAGCTTGTTGAGGTCCTCAGCGATGAGGAGACGCGACGCATTCTCGAGGTCTGTGAGGGGCGCGGCTTCGTGCGGCTGCGCGATCAGGCGCTGGTCCGGATGTTCTATAACACCGGGGGTCGTCTGGCTGAGATCGGCGATCTCCTGGTGCCTGACGTCGATCTGGATACCGACTCGGTCGTCCTGACGGGTAAGGGCGGCAAACAACGCCAGGTGCGGTTCGGGGCCAAGACTGCAGGTGCTCTGCGCCGGTATGTGCGTGCCCGCGGCCGACGCCCGGGCTTGATTGGCATCGACCAGTTGTGGATCGCCGTGGAGGGCGCCCGGCCGCTGAGGCCGAACGGCATCAAGATCTGGCTCCGGGAACTGGGGGACAGAGCGGGGGTCGAGCATGTCCACGCACAGCGCTGGCGGCACAGCTTCGCCCATGACTGGAAGCTGGCCGGCGGTGACACTGGCGACCCGATGCTGCTGATGGGGTGGTCCTCGGAAGAGATGCCGCGCCGTTATGGTGCAAGCGCGGCCGCGGAACGAGCCCAGCAAGTCCACGCGCGACTCGGCATCGGGGAACGCGTCTAACAGGTCCGGCCGCCGGCTGGGGGTCTACGCGTCCAGCGCTGAACGTTTCGTACTGCCTCTCGATGCTGGGCGTCCTGGCGGGTCTGCATGCCCATCCGCGCCAGCAGCGCGTTCAGGAAGCCCCGGGACGGGCACACGTTCACGCTCGACCTCGAACCGAGTGACAAGCGCACCGATCTGTCCGTACGGGCGGCCGGCAAGCGCCCCCACCTCCTCTTAGAGTGTTCCGCCAAGCCGGCGCTGGGCGCACACGGCCGATGAGCCTGGCCAGGATGGGCTGGCTCCGGCCGGCGCCCCGGCCGCGACGATAACCATTACAGTCGCATTCGTGAGCGCAGATCAGGGTCTTGTCCGCATGTCCGATTCATTCGGCGTACGCCGTACCCGAGCCGGTTCGATCCTCGCGGATGATGGGACAAACTATCAGGTCAAGTGGGATGACACCGGTGAGGAAGAGCTTGTTCCACGGGGCGCCGGCGTTCACGTCGCGACGAGGGGTTCGCTGCGTTTCCTGGCTCTGTCCGACTCCCGGCTGTTCCACGCCGTCTTCGCCCAAGAGCCCCTCGCAGTGGTTCTCCACCTGTTGGCCGAGTCGTCGGTTCCGCTGAAGGTGCGAGAGATCCGGGAGCGTCTGGTCGAGCTCGGCCTCCGGAACGAGACCTGGGCCCGGCACGGGCCCCGCGCGCTGGCGGTTCTGCCCAAGTGGCCAAATGTCGTCCGACGGCAGAAGGGCGACACTCTGGCCTACGCCTGGGTGGGGGACGACCTTCCCGAACTCCCGTCAGAGGCCGAGCCTGACCCGGAGCCGGCACCTACGCCCGCGCCTGTGTCGAAGCCCGCTTCTTCTCCCGGCAAGCCGATCGCGGCTGCGACAACGACCGAACCGGCGGTGCCGTCCGCCGAGCGCCTTCGGCGCCAGATGAGCGCCGCGCGGAGCCTCGGCGAGGTCGCTCGCCTGCTCACGCTCCCGAGAGAGTTCGTGGCTGAGTTGTCACCGGAGGTGGTCGCCTCCGCGCTCCGCCGGGTCGCCGCTGAGGATCGGCTGGTTGCGGGCTGGCTCGACGCCCTGACCGCCTCCGGGCCGATCGGTGCGCTGACCGAGGAACTGGCGACGGCCCGGGCGGCGAACGCCGCACTCCAAAGCCGGGTCGATGAGCTGGAGGAGTGGTGGACAGCCCTTGAGCAGAGCACCGATCCGGGCGCCGCAGCCCGTCAGCCGGGTAGCTGAGGAGCTTCTGATGCGCCGGCTCGGAAGCGCGCAGGTAGGGCGATCCGCACAGCCTTGTATCTTCCCTCGTTAGAACACACCGATTTCTGTGCCCCCGCTGGCGCGATACGGAAGTTGCCGGAGACCTGTGCGATGCCAGCGCCGCTAGGGCGCCCATGGCGCTGGCTGCCAGAAGGATGCCGTACCACGCCGGTCCAGCATGCCGGCACTGTGTGTTGGCCTGGTTCCGCTTACCGCGCCAGGGCCGCGAAAGTGTCGGCCACCCAGCCGGCCTGGTCGCTCGCCTCAGCCACCTCCTGGTCGTCGGCGATGCGCCGGCTGGCCCCGAGCCCGGCCGCTTTTGCGCCCCGGCTGCCGTTCCGGAAGGTGATCGAACCGCGTTCCGGAACGGCCTGGCTCTTCTCGTGGCCAAGTGCTCGGCTATTTCTTCCTTCAGCGCGGTCTCGAGGACATGCTTGTTGAAGAAGTTCAACAGCCCGTTCGGGCCGGTCAGCTTCAGCCCGCGGGTCTTGGTCTGGCCGGCCATCGCCGCGGCGGCCTGCCCAGGCGACCGCCGCGGCCGTCACCCTCGATCTTCTTCCGTGGACTCGCAGCGTTCGATGTTCTTACTCACGGTGCCCGTCCCGCCGGATCTCAGCCCGGTGTGCCGGGACGAGAACAGCGTTCGTGCGCAGACCCTGGCGTTGCGGGTGCGTTGCCTGACGCCGTTGTTGAAGGGTTACGGCTGGGTGTCGTCGCCGCCGAAGTCGGGCGGCAATTCGTCGGAGAGCAGGTCTTCTGCGCGACCTTCGAGCATTTTCGCTGTTTCGGTGGAACGAGGCAGCATGGTGGCTTCGTAGGCGTGCACGGCCTCTTCGACGGTGGCGCAGCCAGCGAGGGCAAGGGCGAGCTCACTGGCATCGAGTATCGCGAGGTTGACGCCGACGCCAAGCGGCGGCATCAGGTGGGCTGCGTCGCCGAGCAGCGTCACGGTGGGATCATGGTCCCAGGTGTGCGGGACGGGCAGCGCGAAGATCGGGCGGTCGACGTAAAGGCCGTCGTTGTCGGCAATCATTTGTCGCATGCCAGGTGACCAGGCTCCGTACTCCCTGAGCAGGTGTTCCCGGATGCCTGCCGTGTCGTCCGGACGCAGTCCCGCAGCGGTGATCCAGTCGACGGGGACCTTGCGGATGATGTAGACGCGGATGTGGCCGCCGCTGTTGCGCTGAGCCCAAAGTCCGCGCTGGCCGTCGGCGCTGGCGGCGCTACCCTGCCCTACCAGAGCGGACAGGTCGGTGTGCTGGTTTTCCACGTCGTGGAACCAGGCCTCGGTAAAACTGACGCCGGTGTATTGCGGAACGGCCGGTGAGATTGTCTGGCGCACGCGGGAGAACGCGCCGTCGGCGCCGACGACCAGATCGGTTTCAGTGGTGGTGCCATCCGCGAAGTGCAAGGTGCGCGGCCCGTCTGCGGGTCCGCTGACGGTCGTCAAGGCGCGGCCCCACTGGACGGTGCCCGGAAGCAGGGAGTCGAGCAGGAGGTCGCGTAGCTGGCCGCGGTCGATCTCCGGTTTGAACAAGTCGCCCTCGTCCGGAATCAGGTGTGCGCGCATCTCGCCAGCGGTGTCCAGGAAGCGTGTTTCTTGGCCCTCTGGGCGTGACAGCCGGAAGAAGTCTTCGAGCAGGCCGGCCTCGCGCAGCGCGATCTGCCCGTTGTCGGCGTGCAGGTCGAGGGCGCCGCCCTGATCGCGGGCGGCGCGGTCGGGATCGCGGTCGAAAACTGTGACGGCGATGCCGTGCCGCTGCAAGATCCGCGCGCAGGTGAGCCCGCCGGGCCCGGCGCCAATGATGCTGATTCTGGCTGCGGTGGGTGCGGGTGAGGTCATGGTCGTGTCCTTCGTGTCGTTGCGATGGTCATGTGGAGAGCGCAGCAAACAGTTCGACGATGGTCGAATTGCTCTGGACCGCGCCGCGCAGCGGGACTTCCTTGATGAACAAGGCGGCTATCGGAGCGGCCACGCAGGCAGCGAGGGCGGCGAGGAACATGAGCCTGAGCCCGGTCGCGACGCCATCAAGATAGGTGGCAGTGCGGGTCGCGAGCACGATCCCGGCAACACCCAGCCACGTCCACCGGAGCGTATCCGCTGCTCAAGGCGCACCTCCTCAACATAGCGAGGAACGGCTTCCCGTCCTGCCCCCTCAGCAAAGCAGAACCCTTAAAAAAGTGCAATCGTTCAACTTAGTGTTCGATGACACCGCTGCTCGCTATAGTCAAGTCATGACACAGGCACCCGTGGGCCGCCGGGAGCGCAAGAAGGCCGCGACCCGGCAGGCCATCGCGGACGCGGCGCTGCGCCTCTTTCTGGAGCACGGCTACGACCAGGTGAGCCTCCGTGACATCGCCGATGCAGCCGACGTATCCATCACAACCCTGTTCAAGCACTTCACCGGCAAGGAAGCGCTCGTCTTCGATCAGGACCAGGCCAACGAGGCGCACCTGATCACCGCGGTGCGGCAACGTAACGAGGGCGAGGGCATCGTCGAGGCGCTGCGCCGCCATGTCCTTGAGTCCTACGGAACCGTGGTAGCACATCCTCAAGTCGCAGAATTCAACGAGTTGGTCAAGTCAACGCCGGTGCTACGCGCCTACGCCGAGCGTATGTGGACCCGGCACACCGACACCCTGAGCGCGGTCATCGCCGACGAGATCGGCGCCGACCGCAACGACCTGGCCTGCCGGGCGCTGGCCCGATTCGTTCTCGAGATCCCTGCCCTCATCCAGGACACGGCAGACCACCCGGCCGCGATCGAAACAATCTTCAACATCCTCAAGTACGGTTGGACACCACCCAACGCGCCGCAGTCCGAGCGCTGAGGCTTACTGTCGGGTGAGCGCCAGCCTCCGCCGCCATGCTGGTCTGCTGCCCGCAGGTCGAAGCCGGGGGTCGCAGCATTGGCGCTGTAACTAAGATCCACATCTGCGACCGGGCAGTCTTCCGGGGGCTGGTCTTTGGTCTGCCGCCCTTCTCCACGCTCGCGCACCAGGCGGCCCTTGCGACTATGTCGAGCTTGGCTTGTGGTCTTGATCCCGGCGGCTGGTGTTGCCGGCCGCGATCCACTCACTCCACCGACGGTGGCTACACGCCGCGGCGCAGATCAGGCCCTGGTGTGGGGTGCCGCCTGTTGATACGCCGACATGAGTCGTACATCCGTCGATTGTGGAGCCCGTTCTCGATATTTCGGACGGCGTGCTCGACCATCGGGGCGCAGCAGCGGGTTCGCGTCGGTGGATAGGGAGGTGATGTCCAGAACCCCTTCCGGGCGCCCGGTAAGCGGGTTACGGATCGGATGACCCGGAGCAACTGAACTCCTGCATTTCGTCGACGGAGGGTTCGACCGGGCCGGCGTGCGCGGCGCGGTAGGCCTGCAGACCCGCTTCCACCCGGCGATCCGGCACGTCGCCGGCCTGCCCGCCGATGGCTTCATCGGCGGGGCCCGACGGGGGGGACGGTCCATGGACACGGGCCGCACGCGGTGAGAACCGACCGTCCTCACCCCCCCGGGGGGGGAGGCGGCCGAGGACA
>NZ_LOJP01000024.1 GCF_001553785.1 Actinoplanes sp. TFC3 | reverse complement strand
GGGCGAGCGGGAGGGTGCCGTTGGGCGGAGGGGTGAATGGGGGGTTGGAGCTGGGCGGCATGGACCCGACTTCCGCGGCAGCGTTGGGCGCGGCCGGGAACGGGGCGCTGGACGGCGGCGTCTGCTGGGCGTCTTCGGCCCGGGACAGCCCCGAGGCGCGTTCCTGGGGTCCGGGAAGGCCGGAGGGCGCCGCAAGTCGGTTACCGGACGCGGACGGAGTTGCCGATGGCGGGTCGTCGGGCGAGGACGGCGGCGACGGAGCCGAGGACGGCGCCGGCGAAGGCAGGGAGCTGGGCGACGGCGAGGTGGCAGGCGAGGAGAAAGAGGCCAAAGCGGGCGGGGCGTACGTGGTTTCCGGCGTTACTTCAGCAGGCCGCGGGAAGGAAGGCGCCACGCCAGCGGATGGACCTGCCGGGGGGAAGGCCGGAACCTCACCCAGCCCGCCGCGAGCCGCAGCGATCAGGCCGGATGCTTGCGCCAGTCCAGCGGCTTCCACCACCTCGGCTGCGGCCAGGCCGATATCGCAGGGGAGGCGCTCCCCGCAGACCGGGCAGATGGTGATGCCGCTGTGGGGGCCGAGGCCACCTGAGTGGGCTCGCATGGTCTCGAAGGCCGTGCGCGCCAGCACGCTGTCCGGCTGGATGTAATTCATGGTTTCACCCCCGCGAGTCGCCTGAGGCAGGCGTTCACGGTCCAGTTCATCGTGAACCGGGCAGCTCCGGGCCGCTTTCGCACAATCGGTAAGCGGACGGGTTTCACCAACACGGCCCCGGGCATCACCGGCGGCATGACTGGTGCTGCCGACGAGCATGGGGCGACTGTGGTTCCCTACGAGGACGGGCCCCTGCTGGTGCGCGGCACCTTCACCTTGCAGACACCGGATGGTCAAATCATTGACCCGGGACGGAAAACTGTGGCGTTGTGCCGCTGCGGGAAGTCGGCAATCAAGCCCTTCTGCGACGGTACGCACAAAGCAATCGGCTTCCGCGCCGGCACCGGCCGCGACGAGCCAGCACCGCGTAACCGCTGATCCAGCCGAGCCAGCAACGGCTGATCAGCACGCATCCAGGCCCGGTCCCGGCAAGGCGCCGATGGTTCACATGTCTACCGGCGAGCCCGGCAGCATCAAGCCCGCAACGAAGACTCCCCCGCCCCCCACCGCTGCAGCACGTACTCAGCCCACCGGTCCTCCATCGTCAGCACGCACCGCGCCCCGAACAGCACATCGCGCGCCAGCTCCGGCTCCGCCTCACTGAAAGATCCGCACATGTCGTAAGCGGCGATCTGCTCGTGCACCGCATCCGCCTCGACGTGCTCGTCGTAGAACTTCGTGGCCTTCTTGTCCCCGCCGAGCCGGCGCAGCCCGTTCCCATAGTTGCGGTTCGGGGCGGTGGAGGTCATCTCGTACGCGGCCAGGTGGCCGAGCAGCGCCCCCCGCAAGCGCCGGTGCAGGCCGAACAGGGACATCAGGTTGTTGTTGGCCAGGGTCTGCCAGGGGACCACGTCGACGTACGCGCCGTAGGTGGTGTCCAGGCCGAGCGCCACCATGGTGTCCTTGAACAGTTCCTGGTGCATCCGGTTGACCACGCCGCCGCCGTACTCGTCGATTTGCACCTCGATGAGTGCCGCCTTCGCCTTGCCGTGCAGGCGGGGGATCGCGAAGGTGTGCGGGTCGGCCTCGCGCAGGTGATAGACCGAACGGTGAGTAGCGAACTCGCGGAACTGCCCGTACGTGGCCCGGCCGCGGATGTATCCGGACAGTGACGGGCCGCCGGCCTCCTGCGTCATGGCGATCAGCGTGTGGGGCACGTCCCGATCGATTTCCGGTACGTCCAGGGTTCGCAGATCCGCCTCGAAGCGCGCCTCCAGCCGGGCCCGCAACGCCAGCAGCCCGGGATGCCACTCCCACGCATCATCGACGCCGTCCCAGCCGCGGTAGTGCAGCTCGTACAGCACGAACAGGCCGAGGTGCAGGTCATCGTCGGACGTGGGGTCACCCGGGGTGAAGTCGTGCGGCGCCTGAACGAGCGCCGTCACGAGCGCTTCGGAGAGCGGGCCGCGCGCGGTGGGCAGCTTCATGGGTACTCCCTGCTGAGTTCGGACCGTTGGAATTCCCGGCCCGGCGCACTCGAAACGATCAAAAACCCCGGGTCAGGCCGCGGTGGCTCCGACGCGGTAGCGCAGAGCTGGCCCCGGTGCCGTGCTCGAGTCCGATGGGCAGGCGGCTTCGTCGCTCGCGGGCGGCGCCGACTGGATCTCGACCAGCAGCCCCTCGAAGCCGGCGGCGAACACGGCGGTCCCGGAACGCACGAGCCGGGCCGGTTGAACAGGGGCTTGAGGTTGGCGAGGCCCATCGGCGGCGCGTGCCCAGGTCAGGGGCCCGCACACCGGAGCCTTTCATGAGCCGCGAATTCACTCACTGTGCATGATGCATCGCTCTCCGTACCCTGAAGAAACCCCTTGGAGGTGATCCCCATGGATGACACGGAGCTGTACCGCGAGCAGATCCTCCGGCACTACGGTCCCGTCATCACGGGCCGGTTTCTCGGCTTCCGCGACTCGTACACCCGCGAGGTCAAGATCGGACAACCGCTGGCCCTGGCGGTGTTCGTCACCGCGTCGGTCATCGGCATGCTGGTGCGGATGATCCGCAGCGGCGGCAGCCGGCGCAAGTTCAAGGACCTCAAGAAGGGCCCGGAGTACCTGGTCACGCTGGTCCGGCTGCGCGACGACCTCGGGCAGATCTACGAGGTCGAGATGCACGGCCAGCTCCCCCAGTCGGCGCTGCACCGCGGCGACCTGGTGCAGGTGCGTGTGCTGGCGCAGAAAGACCCGGACCTGCCGGTGAAGTTGCAGCAGCTGATCAACCTGGAGACCTTGCAGCCCTTTCGGCCGTGGGTGCCGACAATGTGGTCGCACCTGGGCGCGGGGTTGCTGATCCAGGCCGTGCTGGGCACGATCGTGACGCTGGCCGTGGCGACGGCCTGGATCAGCTGAGCCGGCTGACTAGAGGCGTTGCAACGGGACAACGGCGGCCATGGCCGCGTCACCGGCGTCGTTGGGGTGCAGGTGGTCGCCACTGTCGTACCGCGGAGCAATGATCTGCGGATCTGTGGCGTCTCGCGTGGCGGCATCGAAATCGGCCAGACCGCTCAGGGCGCCGTCACCACCGGCACGGATCCAGGCGTTGACCGCCATCCGGGTCTGCTCCAGCTGCGGCGTCCACGAGTTCCAGCCCTTGAACGGCATGATGGTGGCCCCGACCACGCGCAGACCCCGCGCCTTGGCCTGCGCGGCAATCTGCGCGAGGCCGGCGATGATGGCGCGCGGATCGGTCTGGTGAGGTTCCTGCTGGATGTCGTTGACCCCTTCGAAGACGATGACGGTACGAGCCCCGGCACGTTCCAGCACGTCCCAGTTGAGCCGGGCCACCGCGCTCGGACCGAACTGGCCGTAGATCGTCGGGTTGGGGTAGCCGTCGTCGAGCAGCACCCGGTTGCCGCTGATGCCGGAGTTCGCCACGCCGTAGTCGGGCACCGGGCTGGCGGCCAGCCGCGCGGCCAGGTAGTCGGTCCAGCGCCGGTTGGCGCCCCACGTCGAGGTGACCCCGTCGGTGATGGAGTCGCCGAGCGCCACGACCGTGCCGGGCCCGTTACTCACGTCCACGCCGTTGACGTAGTGCCACACCCGCGTGGTCTCGGCGAACGCGGTTCTGGACACCTCGCCGGCATGGTCGTCCGGGCCGCGGCTGAAGAAGGAGTCCTGCATGGCCGCGGGGTGGTAGGTCACCGTGCCGGACGGCTGCGGGGTCCAGGTGGACACGAGCAGGTCGCGGTCGGCGCTCACCCGCAGGCGGACCGGATCGCTCACCACTTCGGCGCGGGCCGGGATGGTGATGTCCTGACGACCGTTGAAGAGCACATCGCGGACGGAGCCGGGCGCCGCGGTGCCGTCGTTGGCGTCGATGGTGCCGTCACGCCGCCCGCCGGTGTGCGCGGACACCGCCACGGTGACGTGTCCCATCAGCACGGGCTGGGTGCCGAAGCGGTTGGACAGATGGATGCGGACGGTGCTGCCACCGGTGGTGGTGTGCACGACGTTGCGGATCGTGTAGCCGGCGTACCCCTGCTCGACGCCGGCCACCGCGGCGGCGGGCGCGGTCGCCCAGGCCGTGGTCCATTGCCCTCGGGGCGCGCTCTGGGCGGCGGACGGGGCTGCGGCCACCGCGACCAGGAGCACGGAACCGGCGAGAGCCCGGGAGAGTCTGCGCATCGTTACCTCCGATACAACGACAGATCTCGATCCCTTGCATCCTCTCGGTTACGAGCGGGTAACGCCACGTCTATGGTCGAGGGATCTACGACTGCGTTGCCGGTTGCCCGGTGGCGGCGGTGAGCAGCCCGCGGGACTTGGCCCAGCGCTCGAATCCCAGAGTGAAGAACGGCGGGATGGAACAAGCCAGCGCGATCAGCGTGATCCACCACTTCCAGCCGCCGGCGCGGGCCTGCATAGCGGTCACGGCCAGGTATGCCATGAACATCGCACCGTGGATCGGGCCGGCGATTCTGACGCCGATCTCGTTGTGGACAACCACGTACTTGAAGAACATTCCGGTCAGCAGCAGGGCCCAGCTCACCGCCTCGGCGATTGCGACGGTGGCGAACAGGGCAGGAATGCGGCGCACGCGGTTTCTCCATTCGTTTTGTACGCGATCATAGGTGTGGGCCAAAGGGAAGGCGGTGCCGCGGTGGGCGAAGAGGTGGATAGTCGCGAGTTCACCCGCGAAGATCGGACGAAGTACCGGCAGAAGATCCGGCGCAGCCTGGACGTGTTCGCCTCAATGCTGAGGGAATCGCGGTTCGAGTTCGAGCGCCCGATGACCGGCATGGAGATCGAACTGAACCTGGTCGACGGTGAGGCCAACCCGGCGATGCGCAACGCCCAGGTGCTCTCGGCGATTGCGGATCCGGATTTCCAGACCGAGCTGGGCCAGTTCAACATCGAGATCAACGTGGCGCCCCGCCGGCTGATCGGCGAGGAGAACTCGAATCTGGAACGCGAACTGCGGGCCAGCCTGAACAATGCCGAGCAACATGCCAGCAAGGCCGGCGCGCACATGGTGATGATCGGCATCCTCCCGACGCTGCGCCGCGAACATCTCACGGCCGGCTCGTTGTCGGCCAACCCGCGCTACGCCTTGCTCAACGAACAGATCTTCGCAGCGCGCGGCGAAGATTTAGACATCCGCATCGACGGTGTGGACCGGCTCGCCGTGACCACCGACTCGATCGCCCCGGAAGCCGCGTGCACCAGCACCCAGTTCCATTTGCAGGTCAGCCCGGAACAATTCGCCGCCTACTGGAACGCCGCTCAGGTAATCGCCGGTGTGCAGGTCGCGCTGGGCGCCAACTCCCCGCTGCTGTTCGGCCGCGAACTGTGGCGCGAGACCCGCATTCCCTTGTTCGAGCAAGCCACCGACACCCGATCGGAGGAGATAAGGGCTCAGGGGGTACGACCACGCGTCTGGTTCGGCGAACGCTGGATCACCTCGGTGTTCGACCTGTTCGAGGAGAACGTCACGTACTTCCCCGCCCTGCTGCCGATCTGCGACGACGAGGACCCCGAGCAGTTGCTGGAAAGCGGGGAAACACCGGCGCTGAGCGAGTTGCGCCTGCACAACGGAACTGTCTACCGCTGGAACAGGCCCATTTACGACGTCGTCAAGGGCCGCCCGCACCTGCGCGTGGAGAACCGGGTGCTGCCCGCCGGTCCCACTGTGGTGGACACGGTCGCCAACGGCGCTTTCTACTACGGCTTGGTACGCATGCTCGCCGAAGCGGAACGTCCGATCTGGACGCAGATGTCCTTCAGCGCCGCCGAGGAGAATTTCCACTCCTGCGCCCGGCACGGCATTGTGGCTTCGGTGTTCTGGCCCGGCCTGGGCTACGTACCGGTGGCGGAACTGGTTCTGCGTCGCCTTCTGCCGTTGGCGCATGAAGGATTGGAGCGCTGGGGGGTATCGAAGCAGGAGCGGGACCGCCTGCTCGGCATCATCGAACAGCGCTGCCTGACCGGCCGCAACGGCGCAACGTGGCAGGTGGACACGTTGCACGCGCTGGAAGGCGAGGGCCACCTCGACCGGCAGAGCGCCCTGCACGAAATGCTGCGCCGCTACCTGCCCCCCATGCACGAGAACGTGCCGGTCCACGAATGGCCCGTGACCGCCTGACGCCGTTTCCGTCGTGGGCTGATGCCGCAAGCCTTTCTGGGCCGGCGCCACCAATACCAAGGAGCTCACGGGCACCGCAGAGACGGTCCGGGCTCGGGAATGACGAGGGTCAGCCCGAGCCCGGACCGCTGGGGCACTTCAAGGTTCGGGTCGTCCGGGTTGTTGCAGAACGGCTTGCCGGTGCGGATCCTGCACATCTTCGACAGAAGTCAGATTGCGGGTGGGAACAGCGGCTTGCTCGACGGAGCCGAGCGCACGGTGGTGACTTCCCGCGCCGGTAGAGGCGCCCGCCGTAGCGCGACCACGCGATGGAACCGTCGTTCCCGCGAGCGAAATTGCCACGGAAATGCGTGTCGGTGCCGTCGGGCGCGAGAATCAGCACGTAGTCCTTGCGATAGAAATCAAGCCGCAGCGCGTCAACGCCACCTACCCGGGCGAGCAGATGCCCCTGATCGGCCACCAGGTCGATGACGGTGGTGTACGCGGTGCCGTCGACAATCTTGTCCTCAAGCTCGCGTACCGCCCCCGGCTTGGCGCCCCCCGCTTGCGCAGGCGCCACCCCACCGCAGCAGCAGCAAGGCCCGGCGCGACAGATGGACCGATGTATCCCCTGTCGTTGGCATAACTGTGTAGACCCGATGGTCACAAAGCCCGGAGAACCCTGACCGCGTCGGTGTAGAGCTGCCCCCGCGCATCCCCGCGCCGAACCCGCTCGGCCAACGTCAAGGCGATCCCCTGCACCTCAGGAAGCGTCGTCACGATCTCCTCGACGTTGTCCGCGGTGTAGTCGAAGCCCACAAGAAGAGGACGTTCGGCGGCCAACCCGTTGAGATCCGCGATCTGAAACTCCTCTTGATATTCCGGCGACCTGTCGCGCAGGAAAGCCCAGGATCCGCGGTATTCCGGCAGCACTTCGGCTTGGAAGAAGGCGGCATTCAAGTCCGGGGTGCCGTCATACGCGTCAAAGATCCACGCAGGATCGTCGTCATGGGCGATCTCAATGCCGCTGTAGACAATGCCGATGCCGGCGTCACGCAGCGCGACTCGCACCTCAGCCGGCGGGACCCCGACCGTCACCGGCTGCACCAGCCTGGCACCGGCGGCCGCGACGATGCGCCGGATCCGACGGGGATCGTCGTTGAGCTCCAGCGTGGCCACCAGCGTAGCTTGCTCGAGCGTCCGGCCGATCTCCCCGGCCTCCTCGACCCGCAGCGTGCGGCCGTCGTCGAACCGCGGATCCGGCGACAGCGAGACGCCGATCAACTTAGCGCCGAGCTTTTCGAGCGTAGTAGCCTCGCGGGACGACCGCACTCGGTCCACCTTGATGATCAGGCTCGCCACGCCGAAGCTCACGACGGGACCGGTACGGTCCTGACGCCGGGGCGCACCCGGTCAGAACTGACCGTCGAGTACCCCCCGTTTGAAGGCTTCCCACTCGGCGGGGGTGAAGGTGAGGACACGGTCGGGCTCCTGACTGCTTCGCAGGTGCACCGCTTCGTCCGAGACCGCCACTTCGGCGCACCCGACATCCGAGCAGTGGCGACTGCGTTGCCAGGAAATGTGATCGGGAATCTCGGTCATGCGAACCTCCATGTCATCGCCCAGAATACCGGCCCAGACACCATCAGCCATGGCATCGCAGGCAGGGGTGCCGCCGGAACGGCACCCTTCCGAGCCTTACCGCTCAGCGCACACGATGACTGTCAACTACCCCCGCGAGGAACCCGCGCCAGTCATCCTTGGAAACACGGATGGTGCTGCCAGTGCGATTCTTGCCGTCTCGCACGACTATGTAGTTCCCGTCCTCCGCTACCTCGACGCAGGCATTGTCGGAACAATACGAGCTTTTAATCCACTTCGTCATGGGTGCCGTCATCGGCTGCATCCGTTCTCGTCAGATCATCATCAAGCCCACCGAGCGGCGCGAGATGGCGCCGGCCAGGGGAGTCACATTCGGTCAGCGCGCGATCGCAGCGATGCTGCTGCAGCAAGAATCGCCCGTATCGTTGCTGCCTCGTCAAGGGAACGCTGCCAGAGATTTTCAAAAATCCGCCGGTGATAGCCGACTTCGTCCAGGCTATGCTCAATGCCGTCACGCACCCATGATTCGCGATACAAAACCGCGTCGCCCGGATCATCATCGCCCAGGTCAAGGACGGTGAACGGGCCCATCATGCCAAGGAGCGCACCTTCGTCTAGCGGGACAATCCGGATGTTGACATCCGGGCGTTGAGCAACCTCCGCCAGCTCGGTGAGCTGTTCGGCCATGACCTGCAATCCGCCGATTTCGCGCATCAGCGCCGCCTCATCAAGGATGACCAGCAGATGCGGCCCATCCTCGGTTTCCAAGAATTGCCGTCTGCGCCGCATACGAGCTTCCAGCCGGACAGTTCGCACTTGTTCGGTGAGAGCTCCCTCGTGGAAGTCGAGGACGGCTTTGGCGTATGCCGGCGTTTGCATCAGACCCGGCACGACCACCGGATGGTAGATCCGGACCGCCGTGGCTTCGGCTTCGAACTGGATCAGCTGGGCCGACGCGGGTGTCAGGTTCTGCCGGTATTCCGGCACCGTCCACCAACGCTGACGCCGCGAGATCCGGGATTCCTCGGTGAGTTGCTCGATCTCCTCGGCGTCGGTAACGCCGTACAGGTTGAGCAACGCCAGCAGATCAGTCCCGGACACCGTGACATCGCCGGATTCGATGCGTTGCACTTTGGACAATGACCAACCCACCCGCTTGGCCACCGCCCCCTGACTCATGCCGGTGGCCTCCCGGGCCTTACGCAGGGCAAGTCTTACCCGCCGCCTGGCGACGGCGGGTGACTCTCCATACGCAACCAAGGCCGCTCGCCTCTCGGGTCGAATGTGCCGTACCTCAACCAGCTACATCGCAGATACGGCACGGTACCGCATCGCGCCACACTCGTCCCTGTCTCAGCTTTGCGTGTCGTTCTGCCGCTCCAGCGCGCGGATCAGACCCCGGCAGGCGGCCGGCATGTCGCGGTGGGGCAGCTCGATCACCATGATCTCGGTGCCGTGGTAGCTGGCTCGTAGCTGCGACAGTTGCCGCGAACGGGTCCAGCGCTGTTCGGCCATGGCGATGGCGACTCCGGCGATGAAGACCATCGCGACGGCGAACAGCGCCCACCCTCGTAGCCGGTACGCCAGCAGACCGAGTAGCACCACTGACGTACCCATTGCCACCATGACCCGGTCGGTCGGCGGTGGCGTGTGGGTGATCCCGAAGTCGTCCAGTTCGGAAATGATCCACACCTGCCAGCCGTGACGTACCCGGACCTTGATCAGGCTGTGCGTGATGATGATGTCCGGCCGTCGGGGATCGGGTCCCCGGTAGTAGACCGTCACTTTGTTCACCTCCTCCCGCGGAGGCCTTGCACCGGCCCGCACGTGAGGAGAAGGATGAATGCTGCAACGGCACTGTCCCTCCCCTCGCAGCGGGGTCGGATGCCGGGAGGCGATTCTCAGCACCACCTGAGAATCGCCTCCTGTCGCCTACGAGCCCCCACCGTGACGCTGGTCTCAGTATGGGGCTACCTGCGGTACCGCAGATAGCGGTAAGGCGGTTGCCCAACAGGCGTCATATGCACATTCCTGCGCGTGTCAATCCACAATGCGCCGCGTCAGAGGGAACGCTTGGCCGCCGCATGCGCCGCGTCAGAGGGAGCGTTCGGCAACCGCCACGGTCACCCGTGCGAACGGCCGCTTGGGCACCACCAGCCGCGCCCCCGGCCCCGCCGCCAGCAGCGCCGATGCCTCAGCCACGCTCGGCGCTCCCGTCCGCAGCACCACCCCCGGCGTCCGCACTTGCGCCAACTCCGCCTGCGAAAACAGCAGCAACGGCCCCCCCCGCCCCGCCGCGAACGCCTCCATCAGGAAGCCGCGGCGATCCAGAGTGCCCACGCCCGCGACCTCAGTCAGCTCAAGCGCCGCCACGGCTTGCTCCAATTCGGTGATCAGAACGCCGGACCGCGCGCCGATCCCCAGATAGAAACTCAAGAAACCGCAGCCGCCACCAGCCGCCGCGCAATCCCCGGATCGGCAGCCCAATGCAGATGCAGATAAGAAGCATGCAGCCCAGCCGCCGCGAACCCCTCCGGATCAGCCCCCCGCCACGCCCAGGCCGCTCCCCCCGCCGGCTCCAGCAGCAACCCCGACCGCGGATGCACAGTTGTGCGGTGGAACTCGTGCCCGGTCACCCGCGACCCGGCCGCGAACAACGGGGAATCCGTCAGGGCCACCGCATCCCGGTAGCCCAAGGTCAGGGACGGGGTCATCGCTGCGTCGGCGTCCAGGACTGCGCACATCGGGGCGCCGTCGAGGGTGCGGCACAGCCACAGCAGTCCGGCGCATTCGGCGGCGATGGGCAGGCCGGCCGCCGCGAGGGAGGCTACAGCCAGGCGCAGGGGCTCGTTGGCGGACAGCTCGGCTGCGTACACCTCGGGGAAGCCGCCGCCGACGACCAGCGCGCGGGTGCCGTCCGGCAGTTTCTCGTCGCGGAGCGGGTCCACGACCACGACCTCGGCGCCTGCGCCGGTCAGCAGTTCGGCGGTCTCGGCGTACGCGAAGGTGAAAGCGGGACCACCGGCCAGCGCGACCACGGGACGGCCCGGCACCGGATCTGCGGCTTGGGGACTCCACGGGGTTGCGGTGAAGGCGGGGGCCGATCGGGCCAGCGCGAGCACCGCGTCGAGGTCCACCGAGGATTCGACCAGAGCAGCCAGCGCATCCACCGAGGCCAGGGCTTCGGCGCGGCGTTCGGCGGCGGGTACCAGGCCCAGGTGGCGGGAGGGGGCTGCGACGGCCGACGCGCGGCGCATTGCGCCCAGGACCGGGGTGCCGACTTCCTCGCAGGCCTCGCGCAGGATGGTTTCGTGGCGCTCGGAGCCGACCTGGTTGAGGATGACGCCGCCGATGCGGGCGTTGCCGAAGCTGCGGAAACCGTGCACCAGGGCAGCCACCGAACGGCCCTGCGCGGCGGCGTTGACCACGAGCACGACCGGGGCGTCGAGCAGGCCGGCCACGTGCGCGGTTGAGCCGGTGTCGCCTGCGCCGGTGCGGCCGTCGTACAGTCCCATCACGCCTTCGACGACCGCGACGTCCGCGCCTGCGGCACCATGGGCGAACAGCGGGCCGATCGTTTCCTCGCCGACCATGACCGGATCGAGGTTGCGGCCCGGGCGCCCGGCCGCGAGCGCGTGATACCCCGGGTCGATGTAATCGGGTCCGACCTTGAAGGGCGCAACCCGAAGACCCCTTTTCGCGTACGCCGCCAGCAGGCCCGTTGCGACGGTGGTCTTGCCGTGCCCCGAGGCGGGAGCCGCGATCACGAGGCGTGGCACGCTCACCATTCGATGCCCCGCTGGCCCTTGCGCCCGGCGTCCATCGGATGCTTGACCTTCGTCATCTCGGTGACCAGGTCGGCGGCCGCCAGCAGGTCCGGGTGGGCATCGCGCCCGGTGATCACCACGTGCTGGGTGCCGGGGCGCTCGCGCAGCGTGGCCACCACCTCGGCGACGTCCACCCAGCCCCACTTCATCGGGTACGTGAACTCGTCGAGCACGTAGAAGTCGTACGTCTGCGCAGCCAGGTCCCGCTTGATCTGCGCCCAGCCCTCGGCTGCCTCGGCGGCGTGGTCGCGTTCGGTTCCGGCGCGCTGGATCCACGACCAGCCCTCGCCCATCTTGTGCCAGGCCACCGGCGCGCCCCCGGGCACCTCGCCCAGCGCCTTGAGCGCCGACTCCTCGCCGACCCGCCACTTCTCGGACTTGACGAACTGGAACACCCCGAGTGACCACCCGGCATTCCACGCCCGCAACGCCATCCCGAACGCGGCTGTCGACTTGCCCTTGCCATGCCCGGTGTGCACCGCGAGGACGGCCTGGCGCCGCCGCTGCCGGGTGGTCAGGCCATCATCGGGTACGGCGGTAACTTTCCCCTGCGGCATCAGGCAACCCTTCCCAGCGGCGCAGCACCCAGCGCATCCAGCGGCATGACGTCGGCGTTCAGGGCAGCCGCCAGCCGCCGCGCCAACCCCAACCGGACCGGCCCGGACTCGCAGTCGACGACCACGGTGGAGACTCCCGCCAGCGCCGGAGCCACGCTCGCCGGATCAGGCCCGCTGGTCGCCCGCCCATCGGTGACAATGATCAGCAGAGGCCGGCGGCGAGGATCCCGGCGACGCTCGGTGGCGATGGTTGCGGCCGCGGTCCGCAAGCCCGCGGCAAGGGGGGTACGTCCACCCGTCCGCAAACTCGCCAGCCGCAGCACGCCCACCTCATGACTGGAGGTCGGCGGCAACACCTGCTCGGCCGTGGCCCCGCGAAAAGTGATCATGCCGATCCGGTCCCGGCGCTGATAGGCATCCCGCAGCAGCGACAGCACCGCGGTCTTGACCACGGTCATCCGCTTACGGGCGGCCATCGACCCGGACGCGTCCACGACAAAGAGGACAAGGTTCGCCTCCCGCCCGACGTGCACAGCCTCCCGAAGATCCCGGGCCTGCACTCCGTCAAGCCCGCCACGATGAATGGCAGCCCGCAGGGTCGCCGGCAGATGCGGCGCCCCCCGAAGCTTGCCGTGCGGAACCCGCGAGCCGACAACTCGCCCCCGCCGCGCCAACGCAGGTGACCGCCGACCGGCATGCCCGCCCTCACCGCGAGCTGCGATCCGCAGTGTCTTGGGCCGGTACACCGCCCCGGCCTGAGCCGCCGCCTGTGTACCTCCCGCGCCAGGCCGCCGCGGCGACTCGGCGTCCCCGGGCTCCTGCGTGCGCTCTCCGCCGGTCTCCTGTCCGTCGCGCCCTCGCTCTCCGCCGGCCTCGGAGTCAGCAGGAGCCGGGCCCTCGGGAGAGCTGCCATCCGGCCCCGGCCCGTTGTCCGGGCCGCCGTCACCGCCGCCCGGGCCGCCCCTGCCCGGCGGGTCGTCGTCCGGGTCGTCGTCGTGGCCGGCCTGGTCCAGTGCCTCTTCCAGCCGCTGCTCGTCGGTGCCCGGCGGGTCGAGCGGATCCTTGCGCCGCCGGTGCGGCAACGCCAGCCGGGCGGCGTCGCGCACGTCGGTGCCCGTCACCCGGTCCCGGCCGTGCCAGGCGGCCAGCGCCACCGCGCATCGCGCCACCACGATGTCCGCGCGCATGCCGTCCACCCCGTACGCCAGGCAGACCCGGGCGATGCGGTCCAGCTCGGCGTCGGGCAGCACCACCGAGGGCACCGCCCGGCGAGCCGTCAGGATCCGGACGGCCAGCGCGCGTTCCTCCTCGGCGAAGCGGGCGGCGAAGGCGTCGGCGTCCAGCTCGTACGCGAGCCGGCGGCGGACCACTTCGGCGCGCAGCGTGGCGTCGCGGGGGGCGGCCACCGTCACGACCAGGCCGAAGCGGTCGACGAGCTGGGGGCGCGGTTCGCCTTCCTCCGGGTTCATGGTGCCGACCAGCAGGAAGCGGGCGGCGTGCTTGACCGACACCCCGTCGCGCTCGACGTGGGCGCGGCCCATGGCTGCCGCGTCCAGCAGCAGGTCCACGAGGTGGTCGGGCAGCAGGTTGACCTCATCGACGTAGAGCGCACCGCGGTGCGCTCTACGTCGATGAGGTCAACCTGCTGCCCGACCACCTCGTGGACCTGCTGCTGGACGCGGCAGCCATGGGCCGCGCCCACGTCGAGCGCGACGGGGTGTCGGTCAAGCACGCCGCCCGCTTCCTGCTGGTCGGCACCATGAACCCGGAGGAAGGCGAACCGCGCCCCCAGCTCGTCGACCGCTTCGGCCTGGTCGTGACGGTGGCCGCCCCCCGCGACGCCACGCTGCGCGCCGAAGTGGTCCGCCGCCGGCTCGCGTACGAGCTGGACGCCGACGCCTTCGCCGCCCGCTTCGCCGAGGAGGAACGCGCGCTGGCCGTCCGGATCCTGACGGCTCGCCGGGCGGTGCCCTCGGTGGTGCTGCCCGACGCCGAGCTGGACCGCATCGCCCGGGTCTGCCTGGCGTACGGGGTGGACGGCATGCGCGCGGACATCGTGGTGGCGCGATGCGCGGTGGCGCTGGCCGCCTGGCACGGCCGGGACCGGGTGACGGGCACCGACGTGCGCGACGCCGCCCGGCTGGCGTTGCCGCACCGGCGGCGCAAGGATCCGCTCGACCCGCCGGGCACCGACGAGCAGCGGCTGGAAGAGGCACTGGACCAGGCCGGCCACGACGACGACCCGGACGACGACCCGCCGGGCAGGGGCGGCCCGGGCGGCGGTGACGGCGGCCCGGACAACGGGCCGGGGCCGGATGGCAGCTCTCCCGAGGGCCCGGCTCCTGCTGACTCCGAGGCCGGCGGAGAGCGAGGGCGCGACGGACAGGAGACCGGCGGAGAGCGCACGCAGGAGCCCGGGGACGCCGAGTCGCCGCGGCGGCCTGGCGCGGGAGGTACACAGGCGGCGGCTCAGGCCGGGGCGGTGTACCGGCCCAAGACACTGCGGATCGCAGCTCGCGGTGAGGGCGGGCATGCCGGTCGGCGGTCACCTGCGTTGGCGCGGCGGGGGCGAGTTGTCGGCTCGCGGGTTCCGCACGGCAAGCTTCGGGGGGCGCCGCATCTGCCGGCGACCCTGCGGGCTGCCATTCATCGTGGCGGGCTTGACGGAGTGCAGGCCCGGGATCTTCGGGAGGCTGTGCACGTCGGGCGGGAGGCGAACCTTGTCCTCTTTGTCGTGGACGCGTCCGGGTCGATGGCCGCCCGTAAGCGGATGACCGTGGTCAAGACCGCGGTGCTGTCGCTGCTGCGGGATGCCTATCAGCGCCGGGACCGGATCGGCATGATCACTTTTCGCGGGGCCACGGCCGAGCAGGTGTTGCCGCCGACCTCCAGTCATGAGGTGGGCGTGCTGCGGCTGGCGAGTTTGCGGACGGGTGGACGTACCCCCCTTGCCGCGGGCTTGCGGACCGCGGCCGCAACCATCGCCACCGAGCGTCGCCGGGATCCTCGCCGCCGGCCTCTGCTGATCATTGTCACCGATGGGCGGGCGACCAGCGGGCCTGATCCGGCGAGCGTGGCTCCGGCGCTGGCGGGAGTCTCCACCGTGGTCGTCGACTGCGAGTCCGGGCCGGTCCGGTTGGGGTTGGCGCGGCGGCTGGCGGCTGCCCTGAACGCCGACGTCATGCCGCTGGATGCGCTGGGTGCTGCGCCGCTGGGAAGGGTTGCCTGATGCCGCAGGGGAAAGTTACCGCCGTACCCGATGATGGCCTGACCACCCGGCAGCGGCGGCGCCAGGCCGTCCTCGCGGTGCACACCGGGCATGGCAAGGGCAAGTCGACAGCCGCGTTCGGGATGGCGTTGCGGGCGTGGAATGCCGGGTGGTCACTCGGGGTGTTCCAGTTCGTCAAGTCCGAGAAGTGGCGGGTCGGCGAGGAGTCGGCGCTCAAGGCGCTGGGCGAGGTGCCCGGGGGCGCGCCGGTGGCCTGGCACAAGATGGGCGAGGGCTGGTCGTGGATCCAGCGCGCCGGAACCGAACGCGACCACGCCGCCGAGGCAGCCGAGGGCTGGGCGCAGATCAAGCGGGACCTGGCTGCGCAGACGTACGACTTCTACGTGCTCGACGAGTTCACGTACCCGATGAAGTGGGGCTGGGTGGACGTCGCCGAGGTGGTGGCCACGCTGCGCGAGCGCCCCGGCACCCAGCACGTGGTGATCACCGGGCGCGATGCCCACCCGGACCTGCTGGCGGCCGCCGACCTGGTCACCGAGATGACGAAGGTCAAGCATCCGATGGACGCCGGGCGCAAGGGCCAGCGGGGCATCGAATGGTGAGCGTGCCACGCCTCGTGATCGCGGCTCCCGCCTCGGGGCACGGCAAGACCACCGTCGCAACGGGCCTGCTGGCGGCGTACGCGAAAAGGGGTCTTCGGGTTGCGCCCTTCAAGGTCGGACCCGATTACATCGACCCGGGGTATCACGCGCTCGCGGCCGGGCGCCCGGGCCGCAACCTCGATCCGGTCATGGTCGGCGAGGAAACGATCGGCCCGCTGTTCGCCCATGGTGCCGCAGGCGCGGACGTCGCGGTCGTCGAAGGCGTGATGGGACTGTACGACGGCCGCACCGGCGCAGGCGACACCGGCTCAACCGCGCACGTGGCCGGCCTGCTCGACGCCCCGGTCGTGCTCGTGGTCAACGCCGCCGCGCAGGGCCGTTCGGTGGCTGCCCTGGTGCACGGTTTCCGCAGCTTCGGCAACGCCCGCATCGGCGGCGTCATCCTCAACCAGGTCGGCTCCGAGCGCCACGAAACCATCCTGCGCGAGGCCTGCGAGGAAGTCGGCACCCCGGTCCTGGGCGCAATGCGCCGCGCGTCGGCCGTCGCAGCCCCCTCCCGCCACCTGGGCCTGGTACCCGCCGCCGAACGCCGCGCCGAAGCCCTGGCCTCGGTGGATGCGCTGGCTGCTCTGGTCGAATCCTCGGTGGACCTCGACGCGGTGCTCGCGCTGGCCCGATCGGCCCCCGCCTTCACCGCAACCCCGTGGAGTCCCCAAGCCGCAGATCCGGTGCCGGGCCGTCCCGTGGTCGCGCTGGCCGGTGGTCCCGCTTTCACCTTCGCGTACGCCGAGACCGCCGAACTGCTGACCGGCGCAGGCGCCGAGGTCGTGGTCGTGGACCCGCTCCGCGACGAGAAACTGCCGGACGGCACCCGCGCGCTGGTCGTCGGCGGCGGCTTCCCCGAGGTGTACGCAGCCGAGCTGTCCGCCAACGAGCCCCTGCGCCTGGCTGTAGCCTCCCTCGCGGCGGCCGGCCTGCCCATCGCCGCCGAATGCGCCGGACTGCTGTGGCTGTGCCGCACCCTCGACGGCGCCCCGATGTGCGCAGTCCTGGACGCCGACGCAGCGATGACCCCGTCCCTGACCTTGGGCTACCGGGATGCGGTGGCCCTGACGGATTCCCCGTTGTTCGCGGCCGGGTCGCGGGTGACCGGGCACGAGTTCCACCGCACAACTGTGCATCCGCGGTCGGGGTTGCTGCTGGAGCCGGCGGGGGGAGCGGCCTGGGCGTGGCGGGGGGCTGATCCGGAGGGGTTCGCGGCGGCTGGGCTGCATGCTTCTTATCTGCATCTGCATTGGGCTGCCGATCCGGGGATTGCGCGGCGGCTGGTGGCGGCTGCGGTTTCTTGAGTTTCTATCTGGGGATCGGCGCGCGGTCCGGCGTTCTGATCACCGAATTGGAGCAAGCCGTGGCGGCGCTTGAGCTGACTGAGGTCGCGGGCGTGGGCACTCTGGATCGCCGCGGCTTCCTGATGGAGGCGTTCGCGGCGGGGCGGGGGTGGCCGTTGCTGCTGTTTTCGCAGGCGGAGTTGGCGCAAGTGCGGACGCCGGGGGTGGTGCTGCGGACGGGAGCGCCGAGCGTGGCTGAGGCATCGGCGCTGCTGGCGGCGGGGCCGGGGGCGCGGCTGGTGGTGCCCAAGCGGCCGTTCGCACGGGTGACCGTGGCGGTTGCCGAACGCTCCCTCTGACGCGGCGCATGCGGCGGCCAAGCGTTCCCTCTGACGCGGCGCATTGTGGATTGACACGCGCAGGAATGTGCATATGACGCCTGTTGGGCAACCGCCTTACCGCTATCTGCGGTACCGCAGGTAGCCCCATACTGAGACCAGCGTCACGGTGGGGGCTCGTAGGCGACAGGAGGCGATTCTCAGGTGGTGCTGAGAATCGCCTCCCGGCATCCGACCCCGCTGCGAGGGGAGGGACAGTGCCGTTGCAGCATTCATCCTTCTCCTCACGTGCGGGCCGGTGCAAGGCCTCCGCGGGAGGAGGTGAACAAAGTGACGGTCTACTACCGGGGACCCGATCCCCGACGGCCGGACATCATCATCACGCACAGCCTGATCAAGGTCCGGGTACGTCACGGCTGGCAGGTGTGGATCATTTCCGAACTGGACGACTTCGGGATCACCCACACGCCACCGCCGACCGACCGGGTCATGGTGGCAATGGGTACGTCAGTGGTGCTACTCGGTCTGCTGGCGTACCGGCTACGAGGGTGGGCGCTGTTCGCCGTCGCGATGGTCTTCATCGCCGGAGTCGCCATCGCCATGGCCGAACAGCGCTGGACCCGTTCGCGGCAACTGTCGCAGCTACGAGCCAGCTACCACGGCACCGAGATCATGGTGATCGAGCTGCCCCACCGCGACATGCCGGCCGCCTGCCGGGGTCTGATCCGCGCGCTGGAGCGGCAGAACGACACGCAAAGCTGAGACAGGGACGAGTGTGGCGCGATGCGGTACCGTGCCGTATCTGCGATGTAGCTGGTTGAGGTACGGCACATTCGACCCGAGAGGCGAGCGGCCTTGGTTGCGTATGGAGAGTCACCCGCCGTCGCCAGGCGGCGGGTAAGACTTGCCCTGCGTAAGGCCCGGGAGGCCACCGGCATGAGTCAGGGGGCGGTGGCCAAGCGGGTGGGTTGGTCATTGTCCAAAGTGCAACGCATCGAATCCGGCGATGTCACGGTGTCCGGGACTGATCTGCTGGCGTTGCTCAACCTGTACGGCGTTACCGACGCCGAGGAGATCGAGCAACTCACCGAGGAATCCCGGATCTCGCGGCGTCAGCGTTGGTGGACGGTGCCGGAATACCGGCAGAACCTGACACCCGCGTCGGCCCAGCTGATCCAGTTCGAAGCCGAAGCCACGGCGGTCCGGATCTACCATCCGGTGGTCGTGCCGGGTCTGATGCAAACGCCGGCATACGCCAAAGCCGTCCTCGACTTCCACGAGGGAGCTCTCACCGAACAAGTGCGAACTGTCCGGCTGGAAGCTCGTATGCGGCGCAGACGGCAATTCTTGGAAACCGAGGATGGGCCGCATCTGCTGGTCATCCTTGATGAGGCGGCGCTGATGCGCGAAATCGGCGGATTGCAGGTCATGGCCGAACAGCTCACCGAGCTGGCGGAGGTTGCTCAACGCCCGGATGTCAACATCCGGATTGTCCCGCTAGACGAAGGTGCGCTCCTTGGCATGATGGGCCCGTTCACCGTCCTTGACCTGGGCGATGATGATCCGGGCGACGCGGTTTTGTATCGCGAATCATGGGTGCGTGACGGCATTGAGCATAGCCTGGACGAAGTCGGCTATCACCGGCGGATTTTTGAAAATCTCTGGCAGCGTTCCCTTGACGAGGCAGCAACGATACGGGCGATTCTTGCTGCAGCAGCATCGCTGCGATCGCGCGCTGACCGAATGTGACTCCCCTGGCCGGCGCCATCTCGCGCCGCTCGGTGGGCTTGATGATGATCTGACGAGAACGGATGCAGCCGATGACGGCACCCATGACGAAGTGGATTAAAAGCTCGTATTGTTCCGACAATGCCTGCGTCGAGGTAGCGGAGGACGGGAACTACATAGTCGTGCGAGACGGCAAGAATCGCACTGGCAGCACCATCCGTGTTTCCAAGGATGACTGGCGCGGGTTCCTCGCGGGGGTAGTTGACAGTCATCGTGTGCGCTGAGCGGTAAGGCTCGGAAGGGTGCCGTTCCGGCGGCACCCCTGCCTGCGATGCCATGGCTGATGGTGTCTGGGCCGGTATTCTGGGCGATGACATGGAGGTTCGCATGACCGAGATTCCCGATCACATTTCCTGGCAACGCAGTCGCCACTGCTCGGATGTCGGGTGCGCCGAAGTGGCGGTCTCGGACGAAGCGGTGCACCTGCGAAGCAGTCAGGAGCCCGACCGTGTCCTCACCTTCACCCCCGCCGAGTGGGAAGCCTTCAAACGGGGGGTACTCGACGGTCAGTTCTGACCGGGTGCGCCCCGGCGTCAGGACCGTACCGGTCCCGTCGTGAGCTTCGGCGTGGCGAGCCTGATCATCAAGGTGGACCGAGTGCGGTCGTCCCGCGAGGCTACTACGCTCGAAAAGCTCGGCGCTAAGTTGATCGGCGTCTCGCTGTCGCCGGATCCGCGGTTCGACGACGGCCGCACGCTGCGGGTCGAGGAGGCCGGGGAGATCGGCCGGACGCTCGAGCAAGCTACGCTGGTGGCCACGCTGGAGCTCAACGACGATCCCCGTCGGATCCGGCGCATCGTCGCGGCCGCCGGTGCCAGGCTGGTGCAGCCGGTGACGGTCGGGGTCCCGCCGGCTGAGGTGCGAGTCGCGCTGCGTGACGCCGGCATCGGCATTGTCTACAGCGGCATTGAGATCGCCCATGACGACGATCCTGCGTGGATCTTTGACGCGTATGACGGCACCCCGGACTTGAATGCCGCCTTCTTCCAAGCCGAAGTGCTGCCGGAATACCGCGGATCCTGGGCTTTCCTGCGCGACAGGTCGCCGGAATATCAAGAGGAGTTTCAGATCGCGGATCTCAACGGGTTGGCCGCCGAACGTCCTCTTCTTGTGGGCTTCGACTACACCGCGGACAACGTCGAGGAGATCGTGACGACGCTTCCTGAGGTGCAGGGGATCGCCTTGACGTTGGCCGAGCGGGTTCGGCGCGGGGATGCGCGGGGGCAGCTCTACACCGACGCGGTCAGGGTTCTCCGGGCTTTGTGACCATCGGGTCTACACAGTTATGCCAACGACAGGGGATACATCGGTCCATCTGTCGCGCCGGGCCTTGCTGCTGCTGCGGTGGGGTGGCGCCTGCGCAAGCGGGGGGCGCCAAGCCGGGGGCGGTACGCGAGCTTGAGGACAAGATTGTCGACGGCACCGCGTACACCACCGTCATCGACCTGGTGGCCGATCAGGGGCATCTGCTCGCCCGGGTAGGTGGCGTTGACGCGCTGCGGCTTGATTTCTATCGCAAGGACTACGTGCTGATTCTCGCGCCCGACGGCACCGACACGCATTTCCGTGGCAATTTCGCTCGCGGGAACGACGGTTCCATCGCGTGGTCGCGCTACGGCGGGCGCCTCTACCGGCGCGGGAAGTCACCACCGTGCGCTCGGCTCCGTCGAGCAAGCCGCTGTTCCCACCCGCAATCTGACTTCTGTCGAAGATGTGCAGGATCCGCACCGGCAAGCCGTTCTGCAACAACCCGGACGACCCGAACCTTGAAGTGCCCCAGCGGTCCGGGCTCGGGCTGACCCTCGTCATTCCCGAGCCCGGACCGTCTCTGCGGTGCCCGTGAGCTCCTTGGTATTGGTGGCGCCGGCCCAGAAAGGCTTGCGGCATCAGCCCACGACGGAAACGGCGTCAGGCGGTCACGGGCCATTCGTGGACCGGCACGTTCTCGTGCATGGGGGGCAGGTAGCGGCGCAGCATTTCGTGCAGGGCGCTCTGCCGGTCGAGGTGGCCCTCGCCTTCCAGCGCGTGCAACGTGTCCACCTGCCACGTTGCGCCGTTGCGGCCGGTCAGGCAGCGCTGTTCGATGATGCCGAGCAGGCGGTCCCGCTCCTGCTTCGATACCCCCCAGCGCTCCAATCCTTCATGCGCCAACGGCAGAAGGCGACGCAGAACCAGTTCCGCCACCGGTACGTAGCCCAGGCCGGGCCAGAACACCGAAGCCACAATGCCGTGCCGGGCGCAGGAGTGGAAATTCTCCTCGGCGGCGCTGAAGGACATCTGCGTCCAGATCGGACGTTCCGCTTCGGCGAGCATGCGTACCAAGCCGTAGTAGAAAGCGCCGTTGGCGACCGTGTCCACCACAGTGGGACCGGCGGGCAGCACCCGGTTCTCCACGCGCAGGTGCGGGCGGCCCTTGACGACGTCGTAAATGGGCCTGTTCCAGCGGTAGACAGTTCCGTTGTGCAGGCGCAACTCGCTCAGCGCCGGTGTTTCCCCGCTTTCCAGCAACTGCTCGGGGTCCTCGTCGTCGCAGATCGGCAGCAGGGCGGGGAAGTACGTGACGTTCTCCTCGAACAGGTCGAACACCGAGGTGATCCAGCGTTCGCCGAACCAGACGCGTGGTCGTACCCCCTGAGCCCTTATCTCCTCCGATCGGGTGTCGGTGGCTTGCTCGAACAAGGGAATGCGGGTCTCGCGCCACAGTTCGCGGCCGAACAGCAGCGGGGAGTTGGCGCCCAGCGCGACCTGCACACCGGCGATTACCTGAGCGGCGTTCCAGTAGGCGGCGAATTGTTCCGGGCTGACCTGCAAATGGAACTGGGTGCTGGTGCACGCGGCTTCCGGGGCGATCGAGTCGGTGGTCACGGCGAGCCGGTCCACACCGTCGATGCGGATGTCTAAATCTTCGCCGCGCGCTGCGAAGATCTGTTCGTTGAGCAAGGCGTAGCGCGGGTTGGCCGACAACGAGCCGGCCGTGAGATGTTCGCGGCGCAGCGTCGGGAGGATGCCGATCATCACCATGTGCGCGCCGGCCTTGCTGGCATGTTGCTCGGCATTGTTCAGGCTGGCCCGCAGTTCGCGTTCCAGATTCGAGTTCTCCTCGCCGATCAGCCGGCGGGGCGCCACGTTGATCTCGATGTTGAACTGGCCCAGCTCGGTCTGGAAATCCGGATCCGCAATCGCCGAGAGCACCTGGGCGTTGCGCATCGCCGGGTTGGCCTCACCGTCGACCAGGTTCAGTTCGATCTCCATGCCGGTCATCGGGCGCTCGAACTCGAACCGCGATTCCCTCAGCATTGAGGCGAACACGTCCAGGCTGCGCCGGATCTTCTGCCGGTACTTCGTCCGATCTTCGCGGGTGAACTCGCGACTATCCACCTCTTCGCCCACCGCGGCACCGCCTTCCCTTTGGCCCACACCTATGATCGCGTACAAAACGAATGGAGAAACCGCGTGCGCCGCATTCCTGCCCTGTTCGCCACCGTCGCAATCGCCGAGGCGGTGAGCTGGGCCCTGCTGCTGACCGGAATGTTCTTCAAGTACGTGGTTGTCCACAACGAGATCGGCGTCAGAATCGCCGGCCCGATCCACGGTGCGATGTTCATGGCATACCTGGCCGTGACCGCTATGCAGGCCCGCGCCGGCGGCTGGAAGTGGTGGATCACGCTGATCGCGCTGGCTTGTTCCATCCCGCCGTTCTTCACTCTGGGATTCGAGCGCTGGGCCAAGTCCCGCGGGCTGCTCACCGCCGCCACCGGGCAACCGGCAACGCAGTCGTAGATCCCTCGACCATAGACGTGGCGTTACCCGCTCGTAACCGAGAGGATGCAAGGGATCGAGATCTGTCGTTGTATCGGAGGTAACGATGCGCAGACTCTCCCGGGCTCTCGCCGGTTCCGTGCTCCTGGTCGCGGTGGCCGCAGCCCCGTCCGCCGCCCAGAGCGCGCCCCGAGGGCAATGGACCACGGCCTGGGCGACCGCGCCCGCCGCCGCGGTGGCCGGCGTCGAGCAGGGGTACGCCGGCTACACGATCCGCAACGTCGTGCACACCACCACCGGTGGCAGCACCGTCCGCATCCATCTGTCCAACCGCTTCGGCACCCAGCCCGTGCTGATGGGACACGTCACCGTGGCGGTGTCCGCGCACACCGGCGGGCGGCGTGACGGCACCATCGACGCCAACGACGGCACCGCGGCGCCCGGCTCCGTCCGCGATGTGCTCTTCAACGGTCGTCAGGACATCACCATCCCGGCCCGCGCCGAAGTGGTGAGCGATCCGGTCCGCCTGCGGGTGAGCGCCGACCGCGACCTGCTCGTGTCCACCTGGACCCCGCAGCCGTCCGGCACGGTGACCTACCACCCCGCGGCCATGCAGGACTCCTTCTTCAGCCGCGGCCCGGACGACCATGCCGGCGAGGTGTCCAGAACCGCGTTCGCCGAGACCACGCGGGTGTGGCACTACGTCAACGGCGTGGACGTGAGTAACGGGCCCGGCACGGTCGTGGCGCTCGGCGACTCCATCACCGACGGGGTCACCTCGACGTGGGGCGCCAACCGGCGCTGGACCGACTACCTGGCCGCGCGGCTGGCCGCCAGCCCGGTGCCCGACTACGGCGTGGCGAACTCCGGCATCAGCGGCAACCGGGTGCTGCTCGACGACGGCTACCCCAACCCGACGATCTACGGCCAGTTCGGTCCGAGCGCGGTGGCCCGGCTCAACTGGGACGTGCTGGAACGTGCCGGGGCTCGTACCGTCATCGTCTTCGAAGGGGTCAACGACATCCAGCAGGAACCTCACCAGACCGATCCGCGCGCCATCATCGCCGGCCTCGCGCAGATTGCCGCGCAGGCCAAGGCGCGGGGTCTGCGCGTGGTCGGGGCCACCATCATGCCGTTCAAGGGCTGGAACTCGTGGACGCCGCAGCTGGAGCAGACCCGGATGGCGGTCAACGCCTGGATCCGTGCCGGTGGTGACGGCGCCCTGAGCGGTCTGGCCGATTTCGATGCCGCCACGCGAGACGCCACAGATCCGCAGATCATTGCTCCGCGGTACGACAGTGGCGACCACCTGCACCCCAACGACGCCGGTGACGCGGCCATGGCCGCCGTTGTCCCGTTGCAACGCCTCTAGTCAGCCGGCTCAGCTGATCCAGGCCGTCGCCACGGCCAGCGTCACGATCGTGCCCAGCACGGCCTGGATCAGCAACCCCGCGCCCAGGTGCGACCACATTGTCGGCACCCACGGCCGAAAGGGCTGCAAGGTCTCCAGGTTGATCAGCTGCTGCAACTTCACCGGCAGGTCCGGGTCTTTCTGCGCCAGCACACGCACCTGCACCAGGTCGCCGCGGTGCAGCGCCGACTGGGGGAGCTGGCCGTGCATCTCGACCTCGTAGATCTGCCCGAGGTCGTCGCGCAGCCGGACCAGCGTGACCAGGTACTCCGGGCCCTTCTTGAGGTCCTTGAACTTGCGCCGGCTGCCGCCGCTGCGGATCATCCGCACCAGCATGCCGATGACCGACGCGGTGACGAACACCGCCAGGGCCAGCGGTTGTCCGATCTTGACCTCGCGGGTGTACGAGTCGCGGAAGCCGAGAAACCGGCCCGTGATGACGGGACCGTAGTGCCGGAGGATCTGCTCGCGGTACAGCTCCGTGTCATCCATGGGGATCACCTCCAAGGGGTTTCTTCAGGGTACGGAGAGCGATGCATCATGCACAGTGAGTGAATTCGCGGCTCATGAAAGGCTCCGGTGTGCGGGCCCCTGACCTGGGCACGCGCCGCCGATGGGCCTCGCCAACCTCAAGCCCCTGTTCAACCGGCCCGGCTCGTGCGTTCCGGGACCGCCGTGTTCGCCGCCGGCTTCGAGGGGCTGCTGGTCGAGATCCAGTCGGCGCCGCCCGCGAGCGACGAAGCCGCCTGCCCATCGGACTCGAGCACGGCACCGGGGCCAGCTCTGCGCTACCGCGTCGGAGCCACCGCGGCCTGACCCGGGGTTTTTGATCGTTTCGAGTGCGCCGGGCCGGGAATTCCAACGGTCCGAACTCAGCAGGGAGTACCCATGAAGCTGCCCACCGCGCGCGGCCCGCTCTCCGAAGCGCTCGTGACGGCGCTCGTTCAGGCGCCGCACGACTTCACCCCGGGTGACCCCACGTCCGACGATGACCTGCACCTCGGCCTGTTCGTGCTGTACGAGCTGCACTACCGCGGCTGGGACGGCGTCGATGATGCGTGGGAGTGGCATCCCGGGCTGCTGGCGTTGCGGGCCCGGCTGGAGGCGCGCTTCGAGGCGGATCTGCGAACCCTGGACGTACCGGAAATCGATCGGGACGTGCCCCACACGCTGATCGCCATGACGCAGGAGGCCGGCGGCCCGTCACTGTCCGGATACATCCGCGGCCGGGCCACGTACGGGCAGTTCCGCGAGTTCGCTACTCACCGTTCGGTCTATCACCTGCGCGAGGCCGACCCGCACACCTTCGCGATCCCCCGCCTGCACGGCAAGGCGAAGGCGGCACTCATCGAGGTGCAAATCGACGAGTACGGCGGCGGCGTGGTCAACCGGATGCACCAGGAACTGTTCAAGGACACCATGGTGGCGCTCGGCCTGGACACCACCTACGGCGCGTACGTCGACGTGGTCCCCTGGCAGACCCTGGCCAACAACAACCTGATGTCCCTGTTCGGCCTGCACCGGCGCTTGCGGGGGGCGCTGCTCGGCCACCTGGCCGCGTACGAGATGACCTCCACCGCCCCGAACCGCAACTATGGGAACGGGCTGCGCCGGCTCGGCGGGGACAAGAAGGCCACGAAGTTCTACGACGAGCACGTCGAGGCGGATGCGGTGCACGAGCAGATCGCCGCTTACGACATGTGCGGATCTTTCAGTGAGGCGGAGCCGGAGCTGGCGCGCGATGTGCTGTTCGGGGCGCGGTGCGTGCTGACGATGGAGGACCGGTGGGCTGAGTACGTGCTGCAGCGGTGGGGGGCGGGGGAGTCTTCGTTGCGGGCTTGATGCTGCCGGGCTCGCCGGTAGACATGTGAACCATCGGCGCCTTGCCGGGACCGGGCCTGGATGCGTGCTGATCAGCCGTTGCTGGCTCGGCTGGATCAGCGGTTACGCGGTGCTGGCTCGTCGCGGCCGGTGCCGGCGCGGAAGCCGATTGCTTTGTGCGTACCGTCGCAGAAGGGCTTGATTGCCGACTTCCCGCAGCGGCACAACGCCACAGTTTTCCGTCCCGGGTCAATGATTTGACCATCCGGTGTCTGCAAGGTGAAGGTGCCGCGCACCAGCAGGGGCCCGTCCTCGTAGGGAACCACAGTCGCCCCATGCTCGTCGGCAGCACCAGTCATGCCGCCGGTGATGCCCGGGGCCGTGTTGGTGAAACCCGTCCGCTTACCGATTGTGCGAAAGCGGCCCGGAGCTGCCCGGTTCACGATGAACTGGACCGTGAACGCCTGCCTCAGGCGACTCGCGGGGGTGAAACCATGAATTACATCCAGCCGGACAGCGTGCTGGCGCGCACGGCCTTCGAGACCATGCGAGCCCACTCAGGTGGCCTCGGCCCCCACAGCGGCATCACCATCTGCCCGGTCTGCGGGGAGCGCCTCCCCTGCGATATCGGCCTGGCCGCAGCCGAGGTGGTGGAAGCCGCTGGACTGGCGCAAGCATCCGGCCTGATCGCTGCGGCTCGCGGCGGGCTGGGTGAGGTTCCGGCCTTCCCCCCGGCAGGTCCATCCGCTGGCGTGGCGCCTTCCTTCCCGCGGCCTGCTGAAGTAACGCCGGAAACCACGTACGCCCCGCCCGCTTTGGCCTCTTTCTCCTCGCCTGCCACCTCGCCGTCGCCCAGCTCCCTGCCTTCGCCGGCGCCGTCCTCGGCTCCGTCGCCGCCGTCCTCGCCCGACGACCCGCCATCGGCAACTCCGTCCGCGTCCGGTAACCGACTTGCGGCGCCCTCCGGCCTTCCCGGACCCCAGGAACGCGCCTCGGGGCTGTCCCGGGCCGAAGACGCCCAGCAGACGCCGCCGTCCAGCGCCCCGTTCCCGGCCGCGCCCAACGCTGCCGCGGAAGTCGGGTCCATGCCGCCCAGCTCCAACCCCCCATTCACCCCTCCGCCCAACGGCACCCTCCCGCTCAGCGC
>NZ_LOJP01000023.1 GCF_001553785.1 Actinoplanes sp. TFC3 | reverse complement strand
GGGCGGGGGTGGTGGTCGTGGTGGTCGTGGTGGTCATGGCTGAATACCTCCGGCAATAGGGTTGGAAATAGCGTTCCGCGTTATGCGGTGCGCTTTTGTTTGGCGGTTCCGGTAGGGCGTTTGTTGTTGCCCACGTCCATGGACCCTCTGCACGGGGCGATTGTCAACCCGCATTTCCAAGACTCTTTCCGAAGGCCGTTCAGAAACCCCTTTTCGCCTCGTCGCACTGGCCGCCTGTCGGCCCGGTATCGCGTTTAACGGCATTGTGAGGGCCGCTCGGCGGGTTTCTGGCCGCGCCGGTGTATCCGGTGGGGGTAAACCGGCGCATGGGCGCGTAGGGCGTTGTGGGCGGTGCCAGCGATTCGGGGCCGCAACGCCAGCGCGCCCGGCCGTATGGCCGGGCGCGCTGGGTGGGGTCGGTCAGTGAGCGGCAGCGTCGATCATGGCGTGGAGACTCGCGACAAGATCGTCCCACCGCGTGGAGTGCAACGGCTCGCTAGGGACTCCCGTAAGCGGGATGAAGTGCGTCAGCCCGGTCCGGTCAGCCGCGAATGCAACCCCGTCACCAGGAAGTATCACCGCGTACGCGACCACCTCGGCGGTGAACATGGCCGGATGCCGGGCGATCACCGTTGCCATGCGCTCGCACGCAACGGTGATGCTGTCGGCCGTGCGCGGGCCACCGGGCAGCGTTTCCGGGCGGGCGGTCACCGTGTCACCCACGGCGGTCAGCGTTGCCAGCGTGGGGCCGTCACAGCGGGCCGCGAGCCCGGTCACGGCGGCGGTAACCGATTCGGTGCGCAATACCGGGGCGGTCATGTCTTTTCCTTTCCGGGGGTGAATTGTTTACCTATTCATGGACGCTCTATCGCATGGTGAAGTCAAGTCGACGTATTGAGCTCAATGTCACTTCACGGCCCCACGGCCGGCGGAGCTCGACTTCGTAAGAATGTCAAGCGTCAGCTCGGCACAATCCGACGTATTGCCGCTATCTGATTTATCCAGGATGACAGTTTGCTGATCTTCACCACGTCGCCGGTTTTCGGAGCTTGCACAATGAGCCCGGAACCGAGGTACATGCCGACGTGGCCCGGGTTCGCGCGGGTGCCGCCGCCACCGGGGATCAAGATCAGGTCTCCCGGGTGGAGGTCGGCGGGGCCGGGCGCGGAGGTGCCCGCGTCGACTTGATCGGCGGTGGTGCGGGCAATCCGGATTCCGGCGGCCCGGTACGCCTGTTGCATCAGCGAGGAGCAGTCGCACTGGTGCCGGGGCACCCCGGAGTGTGCGGCGGTGCAGTCCCCGCCGAAGGTGTACGGGGTGCCGAGCTGTGCGAGTGCCCACCCGATCGCGGTGACCACCGGCGGCGGTGTACCCGCCGGAAGGGCGAACCCCGGCGGCAGACTCGCGGCGGCCTCCGGCGGGAGGTTGTCGCCCCCGTCGCACACCACCCCACCGGTGTAGGCCGCGACGATGGCGGCGGCCTGCGCCTCGTCGTCGGCGTAGGCGTCCGGGTACGCCGAGCGTTGCACCGCTTGCGCCGCGTCGGTCAACGGCAAGCTCTGCCACCGAGGCACGGCTCGTAGGTGCTCATAGAAGGAGGTGGCCGCGTGGGCCGGGTTCATGATCTCGGCCGGGGGGCCCCACCCTTGCGACGGGCGTTGCTGGAACAGCCCGAGCGAGTCGTAGTTGTTGTCAGTACCGAGGTTGCCGAGGTTGATCAGCCGGGACTCTTGCAGGGCGGTGGCGACGGCGATTACCCACCCGCGCGCCGGGATGTTCATCCGCTGACCGGTGCCGATGATGACCGCCGCGTTGCCCGCCTGTTCGGCGCTCAGTCCCGCCGGGAGGGTGCCCGGGGTGGTGACGGTGGCCGTGCAGGCGTAGGCGGCACTGCCGCCGCCGAACAGGGCGGACACGGCGGCGGCCCCGGCGGCGGCGATGACCACGAGTAGCAGCACGAGGCCGCCGACCGCCCCGGCGACTACCCGTCCCATACCGCACCGTCCGGGAGGGTCAGCTCGGCCAGGCTGACGCGGCCGGGCTGTCCGGCTACCCGCCACACCGGCCCCGCCGGGCCGCCGGTGTCGGCCGCCTCGGTGGCCGGGGCGACAGGGGCGGCGGCGGTTGCCACCGTCGCCCCGCCGGGCACCCCCGTGCGGGTGAGGTGGGCGTGGAAGTTCAGCTCACGCGCGGCGGTGGTGAACCAGAACAGCACCGGGTAGGCGCGCGAGGGCGGGAGTGCGGCGTAGCCGGTGAGCTTGCCGATCACCCGGGACAGGGTTTCGGTGCCGAGGTCGGTCTCCAGCCAGACCGGCACCGCGCGCCCGCCGTCGATCCACACCCCGTGACCGTCGGGGCGCACCACCGCGCCGACCGCCTCCCGGCACGCGGCCTCGTTCCACCAGCGCGCCAACCGGGTTGCCGCATCGGTGCGGGCGTGGGCGCTGAGCGCGACGAAAAACCCGTTGGTGGTGATGAGGTGCGCGAGTGTCGGAGACAGGGCCAGTCGTGCGGTGGCGTCGCGTACGGCGGACGGGCGCGGCAGCGTGTCACCGTTCCCGGCCGCGACGATCGCCGCGCCGACCGGGCCGAGGGTCCACCTCCACGCTTGCGAGCCGGGCCTTTGGTAGTGCCGGAACCGGTCGAGGATGTCGCGCTCGAGCAGGGTGTTGAGCCGGTTGCGGGCGCGACCGGCGGAACCGAAGGTGAGGTCGACGAGCTGGTCGGTGGTGAAGGTCTTGTGCTGGTCGAGCAGGTTGAGCAGGAACCGGTCTCGGGGAGTGAGTCTGGTGAGTTCGCCGGCCACGACGGACGCCGTCAGGCGAGCACCGGTAGGAGAGTTATCTCTTATAAGTCGGTTCCGGTCCACCAGTTCTCCTCAGCGTCGTTGACCTGCGGGTATGGGCTGTCATAGGGGGCGTTTTCCAACGAGTCCTCCGGCTCGTTAGAAAACTCGTTTGATTGCTCGTTGGACGGCTCGTGAGAGCTCTCGTTGAACCGCTCGCCGTGAGCAGCGAAGGTGTTACGACCGACCAACAGCTCTTTGGGAACCTGCACCGAACCCTGCGGTTCGGTACTCGCCGGGACCGCTGCAGTTGTGCCGAGCAGCTTTCTGCGGTCCTCGTGCGACAGCCCGGTGTGCTCGCGTGCCGCTCGCCGCAGCACCTCGGACCGGCTATTGACCGGTGGTCCAGGCGGCTCGGTGTCGGCGGTGACCGGAGGCACCACCCGGCCGCCGGCCACCGGCCGCAGCACCACCTCGTAGCCGCCGAGCCGGATCAGGTCCCCGTCGTCCAGATACGGGCGAAGGTGGCGGGCCTGGTCGACGGCGTCGCGGGGGGCGAGGGCGAAGTACACCTTGTTGCGGGCGTTGGCGTCGATCGCCTCTTGCATATCCCCGGACAACTGGCCCAGGTACTGATGCGCCAGGACGAACGAGGTGTGCAGGCCGCGGGCCTCGGCGAGGGCGTCATCGATACCGATGGGCAGGTGCAGGAAGTTGTGACACTCGTCCAGCACCACCATGGCGTCCGGGCGCTCGTGCTCGGGGATACGAGCTCGGGCCGTGGTGGCCTGCCACAACCCGGCGAGGAGCAACGAGCCGATCAGCCGGGTGCCGTCCTCACCGATGACCCCCTTCGGCAGCCGGGCCAGCAGCACCCCACCGTCGAGGATCTCGGCGAAGGAGAACGTGGTGGCCGCCACCCCGAACAAAGAGGTCGCCATCGGATGGGCGAGGACCAGCCGCAACCGTGAGAGCAGCGGTGCGGTCAGCCCGGCCCGCTGCCCGGCCGAGAGGCTGTCGAAGCCTTCCCAGAACTCGCCGAGGGTGTTGCCCTCCCACGCCTTCAAAGCATTGGTGACCGTGGTGACCCGCTCGGCGCGCCATTTGGAGTCCGACAGCAGCCGCGGCAACTGCGCGAGCGTCGAACCTTCGAGGTGGGCCAGGGTGAGCAACCCGTGGTAGCAGATGTCGGCGGTGCGGTGGCCCCACCAGCGCGCCCACACCTTCGCCATCACGGCCGTGACGTTCGCGGCCACGTCATGCGGAGTGCCGCCGTGTACGGCCGGGTCGAGCAAGTTGATCGCCGGTGGCGCGTGCCGCTCGTCCGGGTCGATCAGCACCAGGCGGTCCCCGGCGGACTGGGGAAGCCGGTCGAGCAGGTCCCGGATCAGGTCGCCCTTGGCCGGGTCGAACGCGGCGACACCACGACCTGCTTCGACGTCGTCGAGGATCATGTTCATCAGCAGGGTGGTCTTGCCGGTACCGGTCGGGCCGAGGGCGTGCAGGTGGTAGCGGCAGTCGGTCAGCGAGATCCCGATCCTCGTGCGGGGGCCGGCGTTCGCAACTCCGATCACCTTGCCGCCCAGGCCGTGCCGCTGGTCGACGGGGACGAGGTTGAGCCGCCTGATCGGTTCTTTCTCACCGGTGGTGGATTCGGTGGTGGGTGGGATAGTCACGGGGCGCTCCACGGGGTCGGCGGGGTGGGATGGCTGGTGGCGGGTCCGGCGCAGAAGACATCGCCGCGTCCGGGGCGGCGCCGGGGTGCGGGGGGGGGGAGGGCGGGGGGGGGGGGGTTGGGGGGGCGCCCCGC
>NZ_LOJP01000022.1 GCF_001553785.1 Actinoplanes sp. TFC3 | reverse complement strand
CACTCCCACCCCGCACCAACTCCCCCACGTCCCCAACGCACCGTAGGGGCGTCCGGGGGCTCGGCCCCCGGAGCAAAATGCGAAGAAACCCCTGTCAAACTCCCGAAGGGAATTCGACAGGGGTTACCCGTTTCGTAGCGGGGACAGGATTTGAACCTGCGACCTCTGGGTTATGAGCCCAGCGAGCTACCGAGCTGCTCCACCCCGCGTCGGCTTCATAACGCTAGCACGGTGCCGGGGCGGACTCCCAATCGGCCCGAACCGAGCACCACACCCGCTGGGCCCCAGCGAGGTCGGCCGCGTCGTCGAACACCGTCACCACGTGCAGCGCGTGACCCGGCACAGCGAAGAATCCGTGCAGGTTGTACGGCCCCTTGGCGGAAGGGCACCGTCCTGCTCGGTGACATCGCCGTCGACAACGGCAGGGGCGCCGGCGGACAGGTTGCGCACGGGTTCGGCCGGGCCCGCGAAGCGCAGGGCGCCGGCGGTCAAGATCGGCGCCATTCCCGCCGTACGCTCAATTGTCCAGGCTTTGGATATGGGCTCTTGGATGGTGACTGTAGAGCGTGCGCGATGCGGCTGAGCACCTCGTCGCGGTCCCACGTGTCGTGCAGGACGCGGTGCATGAGGCCGCCGGGCGGGGCGACCAGCCACGGGATGGTGCCGGAGGTGCGGGCCTCGGCGCACGAACCCGCCGATACCCTCGGCGCGGCGCAGGCTGTCGTGGCCCCAGGTGGCTTCTCGGTCCTCGGGGTGAGCGCCAGCAGCGCGTCGGGCCAGGCCGAGCGGATGGCCAGGTCGACCCGGTCGAGGGTTTCGCCGCAGCAGGAACAACCGGGAAGGTGATCAGCCATCCGCGCACCTCAGCGAGCGGGTCAGCAGTACGTGACCCCGCTGCCCTTGCCCCACTTGCACGTGTCGATGGTCTTGCCGGCGGGAGTCCGCAGGTATGCCGTGTCGCCACCGTCGTTCCAAACCGCGCTGGTGCGGTTCCAGTAGCGGTGCTTGACGTCAGGTTTGCCGTTGGTGCCCTTGCCGGAGTGGATGTACATGTCCTTGCCGGCGCCCAGGTTGTAGGCCGTGCCGAACTTGTAGATGTGCCCGGCGGCGTCACGGACGGTCCAGCCGTTCAGGTTGATGGTCGCCTTCGTCTTGTTGGTCAGGCGCACCCATTCGTTGTTCAGGCCGCTCGCCTTGTACTGGATCTTGCTGAACTGGACCGCGCCGACGGCCGGAGTGGCCGGGGCGGGCGTGGCCGGCGGGCTGACCGCGCCGGCGGCGATTGTCGGGGTTTGCCCTTTGAGCAGGTTGTTCTCGGAGTCGGCGTCGATGACCGCGCGGTAGTAGCCGGCGCCGCGACCGGACACGGTGGTGGAGTAGACCGCCGAGGGGTCCGAGGTGTAGCCGCCCGCGATGTCGGTCCAGACGCCGTTGACGCCGCTCTGGACGTGGACGAGCAGGTTGGGCTGGGCCGGGTCCGCCGTCACCCGGAACGAGGCCGAGCCGCCGGACAGCGTCACCTGCATCGACGGGACGATGCCCATGGCCACCGACACATGCCGGGAGGCTACGCCGTCGGCGACCACGTAGAAGCGGAAGCCGGAGTCGATGATGCGGGTGAGGCTCCACGCGCCCGAGCTGCTGGCCTTGGTGGTGATCACGCCGCCGTTGTTGTAGTCGGGTGCGGCGTAGAAGTCGTTGAAGACGTAGGCCGACTCGTAGAGCTCGACGGTGGCGCCCGCTGCGGCCGTACCGCTGAGGGTGATTGGACCGTAACCCTGACGGCTGGCCGGCACCGTGATGGTGGGGGTGGGGGCGGCCAGCCGTCAGGGTTACGGTC
>NZ_LOJP01000021.1 GCF_001553785.1 Actinoplanes sp. TFC3 | reverse complement strand
CTTGGTCGTTGTACCAAGTACCGGAGACCTCTTCAGTTATCGATCACCGCCACGCCGCAACCATCAGACCTCAGCTGACTTACGAAACACACCTTAGTCCGGCAGCCGCCATTCGTGATCATGGCTGAGTTTCGAGGTTGAGGCGGCGGGCGTAGTGAGCTCGTCTGGCTCGCGCCTGGTGACGGCGTCGCCAACGTGACCAGCGCAAACGGTGGGTGAGGCTGCGTGTCGGCTGGATCAGTAGGACGTTGATCAGGCGGCGGATCTGTTTGACGGTCAGGTCGATCATGTCGGGCTGAGTGGGACGGTCCGCGGTCGGGCGTCGGCGGTGCAGATCGCGAGGACCGCAAGCGCTGCCAGGGCGAGGGTGGTGAACCGGTGCCAGGGCGTCCAGCGGCGGACCTGGTGCTGGTCAAGACCGACCTGGCCCTTTCCGGCCTGAAAACTTTCTTCCACGATCCAGCGAACTCCCGCCACCCGCACCAGCTGGGCGAGCGTGACTGGACCCGGTGCCCAACAGCGGTAGAACGCCAGTTCACCGGTCGTATGGTTGCGGCGGATCAGCAAACTGTGCCGGCCGTCGTCGTCCGGATCACCGTCGGCGCCGACGTCGGCCAGCCAGGCCCAGTCGTAGACCCGTGGTCCTTTCCACCCGGCGCCGGCGCTGCGCCGGGTCTACGCGGCGGCGAGCAGGTCGGCGGCCAGCCGGTTGTTCTGTGATCAATGTGGGCGGCCGCTGCCGGACCCGGCTGCAGCATCGTGCCCGCACTGCGGTGCCGTCCTCACACCTGCCAGCACTCCCACCCCGGCGCCGGTTGTGCTGGACGCGCTACCCGCCCCGGTTCCTGGCCGGGCGGCCCGCGGCCCGGGCTGGCGGTCCTGGGTGCGGGTGACGATGGGACGCAACGTGCCCGGCACCTGTGCGGGGATCGTGGGGGCCTGGTTTGGGGTGCCGATGGTGCTGCTGATGGCCGGGGTCGGCGCCATCGTCGGCGGCCTGGCCGGGGTGGTGTCGGGCACGCTGATCGGCACGGCGATGCTCGGCCGGATCGACGTCCTGCTGGGCTACGTGTTTCCGCTGCCGGTCTCCGCGCAAGATCGACTACTTGGCGGCTGGTGACACGTTCGTTGCCCGCACCCCTACCGCGGGCGTCGGTCTCATGACCCGGACGGCTTATACCCCGGGACACGGGCGCCGTGAGCCAGCGGCGATGCCCACTAGAGACCTTTCGTAGTCAGGGTCTGGTCGGCGTTTGTGGTGATAGACCCGTTCCGGTGAGGTAGGCGTCGATCAGGCCGTGGTGGTAGTGCATCTTTCTTGAGGCGGTTCTTGACGGCCGCTGAGAGAGTGCCGGCCTTGCGGGCGGACAGGTTTCCGAGGCTGAGTTTAATCGCCGACCAGATCTTCTCGACCGGGTTCAGCTCCGGCGCATACGAGGGCTGCTGATAGACCCGGAGCCACGGCCGGGCAGCGATCAACGTGCGCATGCGGGCGGACCTGTGTGCGTTCAAAGCGTCCTAGATCAGCACGATGGGTGCCGGTAGGCGGCATCGAGCAGGCGTGCGAAGTCGTGTTCGCGGAATTCTTTCGGTTCGCCTTCGCGGCCAGGCTGATCGCGTCGGCAATCTCCGCCTGACCACCGTAATTGACACAGAATTGCAGATCGAGAGTCGAGTTGTGCCGGCTCAGCTGCTCGGTATCCCGCAGCTTCTGGATGACGCTGCGCCACAGCCGGCCCGGGCGCCCGGCCCACAGAACGCGGACCCCTCGCTCGATCAGAGCGTCGCGCCGTCGCCGCAGGACGTTACGGCTGAAACCCATGAGGAAGCGCACCTCCTCCGGGGAACGTTTCCAGTTCTCGGTCGAGAAGGCATATACCGAGAGGTGCCGGATCCCGATTTCGATCGCACCCTCGATGACGTCGAACAGCGCCGCCTCGCCCCGCTGGTGGCCGTCCGTCCGCGGCAGTCCGCGGTCCTTGGCCCACCGGCCGTTGCCGTCCATCACCAGCGCCGCATGGACCGGCAGGAGCTCCGGCGGAATGATCGGTGGGCGGGCACCCGACGGGTGCGGATCCGGCTTCAGCACTGCGCTGCCATTCATCACATGCACCGCCTCATTGTGCGCACACGACCCCTATCCGCCGAACTCCGATCCGCTCGCCGCGAGGTAGCGGCGAAATGCCTCCTGCCCGTCCGGAATGAAGCGGCGGTTCTTGACCGCCGCTTGCAACTCCGGGTGGGTCATCCAGCCGGTCCAGGCGACCACCGACCGGTCCGGTGCCGGGGTGCCGGTGACGGCCGCATCGTGCACACCGAGCCAATAGGAACCCAGCTCACCTCGGCAGAGGAAGGTGACCACCGGACGGACGACGGCCCGGATGCCGAGCTCCTCGAACAGCTCGCGGGCCGCCGCCTGCTGATAGGACTCGCCCACCGCGACCGCGCCGCCGATGGTCACCTCGTGGTAGCCGGGGAATCGCACCAGCGCGTCGCCGCGCCGATGCACCAGGAACCGTCCCTGCTCGTCCCGGCAGACGGTGGTGGCGATGCGGTGCAGCCACCCGCGGCGGATCGCCTCGTCCCGGCGTACCACTCCGAGCACCCGGTCCTGGTCGTCGACGCGCTCCACCAGCTCGGTCACCGGGACATCATCGCAGTCGCCGGGCACCGGTGTGCCGGGCGCCGCCGCCCGCCCTACTTGTTGGTGCGCTCGAACTGCTTGGCTCGCGTGCGCCCGGCCGGCCGGAACGCGTCGACTGTCCCGGCGCTCGCGGTGCCGTCGATGCGCCGGACCGCGGCGTCGAGGCTCGGGTGCCCCGGCTGGTAGGCGATCTCGAAGTGGGACTCCTTGGGCTGGTCGAAGTCGCCGCCCCAGGCGACGGTGCCGGCCAGCTCGGCCAGGATGTCCCGGATCACGACCAGTTCCTGCGGGTAGAAGCCACCCCGCACCCCGGACGGGTACGCGTGCGGGCGGATCGCCAGCGCGGTGCCCGACCGGTAGTTGCTCTCGTAGGCCGGGCCGGCCGCGACGGTGGCCGCGAACCCGGTCAGGTCGCCGGCGCGCAGCTGATCGATCTCGTAATGGAAGCGGCGGGCGACGTAGGTGAGCAGCAGTGCGGCGGCGCCGCCGGCCAGCTGCACCTGCAGCGGCGGGAGATCTTGCCAGACGTCATGGGGAGTTTCCCTTCACGGTCGACCGGTGTGCCGACGTCCAGACGAGGCCCGCGATGCTCAGCAGGAGGAGCAGGAAGAACACGGCGATCGCCGGGTTCACCCACGCCGGCACCAGGTCGTAGTCGGCATTGCATCTGCTGCTCAGGGGGAAGAGGCGGTGGTAGTCGTCGCGGTGGGCCTGGTAATAGGCGTCGTCGTAGGGCTGGTGGTGCCTGATCGAGCACTTCTCCGCCAGGCTCTGCAGGGCGGGCCCGGCGGCCAGCCCCCACAGCCAGGCCAGCACCATGAGGAAGAACGACGCCCAGGTGGCATGGCCGAACCAGGCCGGCCGTCGCCAGTCACCGGCGCGCAGACCCTTGACCATGCGCCACAGACTCCAGCCGGGCAGCACGAGGACCACCAGGCACGGAGTCAGGGCGGCGGCATGTTCCAGATTCACTTATCGAGTGCCCTTTCGGCCGCCTCCTGCAGGTACCTGCGCTGGTTGGCCTTCAGCTGGGCGTCCTGGCGGGCCTCCATGCCCATCCGCGCCAGCAGCGCGTCCACGAAGCCCTGCTCGAATCCGCTCAGCTTATCGGCGCCGCCGGGCAGGTTCTGCAGCACCGACGGCAGCAGCGCGCCGTCGAGCATGATGAGCTGCTTGCGGCCGATGCCGAGGGTCACAGCGGGTCGCCGTCACCGGCTCCGGTCAGCCGGCGGTAGGTCACGTGGGCGCGCAGCACCGGGCGGGCCCGGTTGGGGACGATGATGCCGCTCTATAACGAGTCGTCGACCGCCACGCCGCCGTTTACGCAGGGTGACGCGAGTTGGAGGCAGGTACACCTTGTCTACGGCAAAGGCGGACGTTGGCCGTGCCACGACGGGTGCTGTCGGGGTGGTCCGTAGCCTTCGGGTGTGGTGCGTGCAGCGGTGTTCTTCGACGTGGACGGGACGCTGGTCCCACAGGCCAGCAGCGGACAGTACCTAGCAGAACTACTCGGTCATACCGATGTGGTGCGCGAGGCAGAGGCTAGCTACGCCGCTGGGACGTTGAGCAACCAGGAGGTCTCCATCCTCGACGCCCGAGGCTGGACGGGACACACCCCGGCGCAGGTGCGCGGCTTCCCGGAGTTCCTTCCGCTGGTCGAGGGGATCACCGAGACCATCTCCTGGTGTCGAGCGCAGGACCTGGCGCCCGTCTTGACCACCCTGGCGTGGAAGCCAGTCGGGGACTACCTGTGTGAGCGCTTCGGCTTCACCCGCACCAGTGGCCCCCGCCTGGAAGTAATCGAGGGCCGCTACAGCGGCGAGGTCGCCGAGCATCTCGACGAGATGGGCAAGCGTGACTTCGCGCTCGCTGTGGCCGCCGAGCTCGGTGTGGACCCGGCCCGCTGCGCCGCTGTCGGTGACAGCAGGTCCGACCTGCCCCTGTTCGCCGCGGTCGGTCTGGCCATCGCCTTCAACGCCACCCCAGCGGCTCGCACTGCCGCCCACGCAGAAGCCGAGGGAGGCGACCTGCGCGCCGTAGTGCCACTGCTCAGTTCCTGGCTGGACGCCTAGTACTGCAACGGCAGTCGGCAGGCGAGACGTCTTCATGATCGGCTCGTTGGGCATGGTGTGACGGATGTCGATGTTGCGCAGTGGTCGGCGGAGCTGG
>NZ_LOJP01000020.1 GCF_001553785.1 Actinoplanes sp. TFC3 | reverse complement strand
GGCTTCGGGGAGCGGTGTTGAGGGGGGCGCTTCGGGCGTACCGGTGAATGGTTCTCCTGGAATGCCTGGGGGTGGACCGGGTGCGGGTGGGCCTACGGCGAACGGTGCGGGAATTCCCGACTTGCCGGATGCTTCGGGCCTGATTGGTGCTGACACTGGTGACTGGAAGCCGTCGGGTGCCAGGGCGGACGTGCCGAGCGCTCCGGAAGGTACGGCGCCTGGTGGCTCGGGGCTCGAAGCTCCGCAGCGGGGGAGTGGCGTTGATGCGCCGGGCTCCGCTGGTGAGCCTTCGTCCGCCGGTGGTGACGGTGCCGCCGTGCCGCAATGGGACGGTCCGGCGGACGATGGTCAGGCAGGAGCCGTTTCCGGCCCGGCCGGTGCTGGCGGTATGCCCATCATGCCCGGTATGCCGGGGTCTGCTGCGGCACCGGGTGACCAAAGCGCCCCGTCGGCTTCGGATGCCTCGGCCTTGATCGACGTCAACGACGCCGACTGGCAGCCTTCGAACTCCGGCGAGACGACTCCGTACGCCCCGGGCGGTGCAACGGCCGGTGGCTCGGGGATCGACGTCCCGTCACCGGTTGCTGGCATGGTTACGGACGGTCCTACCGTTCCGATTACTGGCGACAGTGGTGGGGTTCCGTCGACTGCGGACAGTGGTGGGGTGCCGGTGACGACCGAGGGTCCGGGGGCTGCGGTGGAGCCTGGGTGGTTCGGCGAGGTCGCCGGCCCGGGTGGTACGCCGGGATCGGAGAATCCGGCTGGGCAGAGCGGGTCAGTTGTGAACAGTCCGGCCGCGCCCGTTGATGATGGTGGGCCGGTTCAGGTGGGAGAAGGCGCCGGTGCAGGGGCCGGGGCTGCGGGTGGTGCCGGGGTGGATACGCCTTCGGTCGAGCTGCCTGCGGCGGAAGTGCCTGCGGCCAATTCGCCTGCGACGGACGTGCCCGCAGCAGAACCCTCCGCCGGTACCGACCCAGTGGTCCCCGACGAGACCACGGCCCCGGACCCGGACGCCACAACCACCCCTCCCGCATCAACCGACCCGACCGCCATCACCCCCACCGACCCTCAGAATCCCAACACCAGCACCGGCATCGCCCCAGTAGTC
>NZ_LOJP01000002.1:1236577-1245021 GCF_001553785.1 Actinoplanes sp. TFC3 | reverse complement strand
ACCGGCGTCTCGGCAAAGGCGGTCCAAGGATCGGGCGGGGCACCGGGCGGGCGGGCATTGGGAAGAGCCGTTCTTCTGGTACGGCGGAAGCGGCCCTTTTCGGGTGGGGCTGAGGCCTGAGTGGGGTAGTCGCGGGGCTTTTCCGGGGGCTTGTCGCCTTCCTTGCTGTTGTCCCGGCCCTTGCCCCGGCCCTCTTGCTGCCCATCTTTCCGGCCGTCCTGCTGGTCCTTTTGCCGGCTGTCTTTTCGGTCGCTCTGCTGGCCGCCCAGCCGGCTGTCTTGCCGGCCGGGTCTTGGGTCGGCGGGGGCTTCGTCGGTGAAGGCTTTGGTCGCTGACTTGCGGCTCGCGGGCACGGCCCAGCCGGTGCCTGTCGCGGCGCTGTCTGCTTTGGTGTTCGGGCTGTCCCTATCCGGCCTGCTGCCGCCAGTCTTACCCGGCTCTTTTCCGCCGGACGCGACCCTTCCCCCGCTCGCGTCATGGTTCCCCGCTGGTCCGGCGGCGCTGACGATGGTTGCCGTAAGCTCCCCATCGCCAAGCCTCGGCGGAACTGCACGCCGCAACCCCTGCCCACTCCCCGGTGCCCCCGCAGAATGCTCGGCCCGCCCAGGTCCTCGCCGCCGCCCCAACGCAGCCCACCGCCTGAGCCGAGATCGCTCCACACCAGACCCGGCACCCACTTGCGCCGCGCCGCCGCCCACTCCCGCTGCGCCACCGCCAAGACGCTCAGCGTCGTCACCCGCGCTCGACGAGCCGCCAGCACCAGGTCCCCTGTGAGCCCTCGCCTTGTCCACAGCAGGCGCGGAGTCCACAGAAGGCTCGGAGTCCACAGAAGGCTCGGACCTGCCATCGGGCGTCGGGCCGGGTGCCTGCCGGCCGTCGGCCTGCGGCTGCTCGGTCGTCATTCCGCTCCCTTGTGGTGTGTCGCGCGCGGTGCGGCCGTGGTGTTCGAGGCGGGGCTCCCGCTTGAGGTGCGAACCGGGATCGCGGCACCGGGTCAGCCGCCTGCCTTCTCGCGAAGGAGCGCGATGTCGGCGGACTGGCCTTCGGGGCCGCCCGGGGTCTCGACGATTGCCGGGGCTCCGGAGGCGCGGATCGCTGCGACCACCAGTTCCGGGTCGATCTTGCCACTGCCGAGGTTGTCGTGCCGGTCGCGGCCGGAGTCGAAGGTGTCCTTGGAGTCGTTCGCGTGGATGAGGTCGATGCGCCCCGTGATGGATTTCACTCGGTCGACGATTCCCAGCAGGTCTTCGCCGCCGGCGTGGGCGTGGCAGGTGTCCAGGCAGAAGCCGGCTCCGAACTCGCCGACGGCGTCCCACAGGCGGGCGAGGTTGTCGAAGCGGCGGGCCATGGCATGGTCTCCGCCCGCGGTGTTCTCGATAAGGATCGGAAGCGGGAGACCGCCTTCCTTCTCCGCGTACGCGAAGGTCTTGCGCCAATTGTCGAAACCAACCGCAATGTCGTCACCCGCGGTGACGTGGCCGCCGTGCACGATCAGCGCCTTGGCCCCCAGTTCGGCGGCCGCGCGGGCATGGGTCACCAGCAGTTTGCGGCTGGGAATGCGGATGCGGTTGTTCAGCGTCGCGACGTTGATGACGTACGGCGCGTGGATGTAGATGTCCACGTCGGACGCTCGCAGGGCGTCGGCGTCCGGCCGGGTTGCCGGCGATTTCCAGCCCTGGGGGTCAGCCAGGAAGAACTGCACGGCGTCGGCGCCGCGGGCGGCGGCCGCGTCGAGGGGGTTCGCGGGGTCGACATGAGCTCCGATGCGCATGGGGAGAGCGTACGACGTGGGTACGACGCTCACCCGGCGTCGCTGGGCGGCCACTGAGCGCGTCACCGCTGGAAGAAGGGCGTCGTTAACCGGGGGGATCAACCACAAGACTGGGAGATGGTGGCATGTCGCGGCGAGTCCGAAACCGCGTGATCGCAATGGTGATGGGCGGGTTTCTGCTGGGCGCGGCCGTTGTCACAACGGGTACGGCCAACGCCGGGCAGATCGAGGGCGCCGGTCGTCAGGTGGTGTTCGCCGGCGGTGGCATGCTGGACTTCTCCTGCCGTTCCAACCCGTCGATCGAGTCGATGACGGTTCCGGCGGAAAGCACTGTGCGACTCATCAACCGGACCGGCCGCGACGCCAAACTGATGCTCAACGGTGACAATCAGGGTGCCGTGGCAGATGACTCGTCAACCGAGGTCGTGTTCCGGCGGGGCACCACCGCCGTGGCGTTGCGGCCCGCGTGCGCGATGGCGACGGAGAGCGCCCCCGTACTGGTCACGGCAACTCCCTCGACCACTCCCGATCCCGCCACCGACCCGGATGGTGAGGAGGAGTCTCCCGGCGATGGCTCCACCTCCCCCTCGGAGCCCGGTCCCGGCACTCCCCCCGTGTCAGACTCGCAGGGGCCTCCGCCCACGACTACTCAGCCTGTGCCTGCGACGCCAACACAGTCTCAGTCGCCCGCGCCAGGTCCGGTCGGGGTCACGCGCACTGCCGCGCCCTCCGTGCCGCTGGGTGGCTCAACACCGCACGTCAACGGCAGGGCAGCAAACGGTACGGAGGGCAGCAACGTCCCCGCGCTGACTCAACTGCCGGTGGGTCAGGACAAAATGCTGCTTGATCCCGTACGTGCAGAAGAAGGGCCGGTGACCGCCACGGAGCCTGCGCCGGTGCAGGAAGCGGAACCCACCTCGGACATTGCCGCGGCAGAGCCGGTAGCGGCGATGGCGCCGATGCCCAAGTCCCAGCCCATCGGTCTGCTCGCGATCATCGCCACGGTGTGCGCGCTGGGCGTCGGAGTAGGGGCAATCCGGGCATTCGTGTCGCAACGTGCATCTGTGGCGAATCTGGCGTAGGCTGATCCCACAAGCTCCGCGGGGCGGCCGTTCCAACCTCATCGGTGTGGTCGTTCCTCCCCAGGTCCCACCCAGCGAATGCGGACCGGACGCCCCGCGGCTTCACACAAAGAGAGCCTCGTCCACGGACGGGGCTCTCTTTTGGTTGACCAGCTAGGCACGGGTATGCTTCCACAGTTCGCAGTGTGCGCCGTGGGTCTCACCCCACGGTTTCTTGTTGCGACAGACACAAGACCTCCTGCCACGGAGAGACCGTGGTCGTTAGCCCACAGGAGGTGAGAACGTCTTGCGTCATTACGAACTCATGGTGATCCTCGACCCTTCGCTCGAGGAGCGCACCGTCGCCCCGTCGCTCGACCAGTACCTGAACGTGATCCGCACCGCGGGCGGCTCGGTGGAGAAGCTCGACGTGTGGGGCCGGCGCCGGCTCTCGTTCGAGATCAACAAGAAGTCCGAGGGCATCTACGCCGTCGTGGACCTGCAGGCGACCCCGGAAGCCGTGGCGGAGCTGGACCGTCAGCTGCGGCTGAACGAGTCGATCCTGCGCACCAAGGTCATCCGGCCGGAGACCCGCTGAGCCTCGTTTTTGTCGTAGGGGTCTGAGAACCTTTCCGACGAACGACGCCCAGCGGCGAGGAGAAGATCATGGCAGGAGAAACCACCATCACGGTCGTCGGCAACTTGACCGACGACCCTGAGCTGCGCTTCACCCCTTCGGGGGCAGCGGTCGCCAAGTTCCGCATCGCCTCGACGCCGCGGACCTTGGACCGGCAGTCGGGCGAGTGGAAAGACGGCGAGCCACTCTTCCTCGCGTGCAACATCTGGCGTGACGCCGCCGAGCACGTCGCCGAGTCGCTGCAGCGTGGCGCTCGGGTGATCGTGCAAGGCCGGCTGCGTCAGCGGTCCTACGAGACCCGCGAGGGCGAGAAGCGCACCGTCTACGAGCTCGAGGTCGACGAGATCGGCCCCTCCCTGCGCTACGCCACGGCGAAGGTGCAGAAGATGAGCAGGTCCGGGGGCGGCGGAGGCGGAGGCGGCTTCGGCGGCGGAAGCGGCGGCGGTGGTGGCAACCGGCAGTCCGGCGGTGGCGGCGGTGGAGGCAGCTCCTTCGACGACCCGTGGGCGACGGCGGCCCCGGCCTCCGGTAACCGCTCCGGCGGTGGCGGCAGCTCCTCTTTCGACGACGAGCCTCCCTTCTAAGCCCCTCACCGGGCTTTTCCGAGTTCAGGAGTAAGAGCAATGGCTAAGGCTGCGGCACTTCGCAAGCCGAAGAAGAAGGTGAACCCGCTCGACAAGGACGGGATCACCTACATCGACTACAAGGACACCGCGCTGCTGCGCAAGTTCATCTCGGACCGCGGCAAGATCCGCGCCCGCCGGGTGACTGGCGTTACCTCGCAGCAGCAGCGGCAGATCGCCCGCGCGGTCAAGAACGCCCGTGAGATGGCGCTCCTGCCGTACACGGCGACGGCGCGCTGAGGGGAGGCACCGAGATGAAGATCATCCTCACCCACGAGGTGTCCGGCCTCGGCACCCCCGGCGACATCGTCGAGGTAAAGAACGGCTACGGCCGTAACTACCTGCTGCCCCAGGGCTTCGCGATCCAGTGGACCAAGGGCGCCGAGAAGCAGGTAACGGTTATCAAGCGGGCGCGCGACGCCCGCGAGATCCGCGACCTGGGCCAGGCCAACGAGGTCAAGGGCCAGCTCGAAGGCCTCAAGGTCACCCTGACCGCCCGCTCCGGCAACGGCGGCCGCCTGTTCGGCTCGATCACCCCGGCCGAGATCGTCGACGCCGTCAAGGCCGCCGGCGGTCCGTCCCTCGACCGGCGCCGCCTCGAGCTGCCCGGCCACATCAAGACCACGGGCTCCTACAAGGTCCAGGTCAAGCTCCACCCCGAGGTGACCGTGTCGTTCCCCGTGAACGTCGTCGCCGCCAAGTAACACCTGGCTTCATCCGAAGCGCGCCGGCCTGTTGGGGCTGGCGCGCTTTGCTTTGCTCGCATTACGGTGCTGTTTGCTTGGCCAGCTCGTGGCTTAGTTCGCTGGCTGGTCGGCCAGGTGCTGTGCCGTCGGCAGTTTCTCGGGTGGCGAGCCCTGCGAAAGATGCTCGTGCCCTTGAGCCCCCAGCCCACCTCCGGCAGCGCACCCACTTGCTGTCCACGACTGCGGGCGCCACCCCTTCAACCGCACGCCAGCCGCGACGTTTTGCTCGTCAGCTGAGTGATTGGCCGGTGATTGCGGACGTGAGAACCGTAGCCAGCCCGCCGCCCATCACGGCCGCCGCCAATCCGACGCTGGCTGCCTTCCATGAGCCGCTTGCCCAGCGCAGGCCCACCGCTACGAGCATGCTCAGCACCAGCGACAACCCGAATTGGGGTGCCGCTTTGGCAAGGGTGTCCAGCGCGTGGGTCTGCTGGTTGCCGCTGAGAACCAGCATGTAGACCACGAAGAGTACGACCGGAACGCCGTACCAGACGACGGTGTAACCCACGGCTGCCAGCGGGCCGCCGGTGTCCTCTTCGACCTCGTCCTCGGGTTCGAGCAGGTCGTTCTGCAGGGCCGACGCGGACGTCAGCGTGCTCACCGGCCGGCGTTCGTAGGAGCCGGTCGGGGATGTCATCACCGCGCCGCGAGGGGGCCATTCGGTGTCCGGCGGATCTTGCCAGCTTGGCCCCGTACGGGGAATGACTTCTGTTGCTCCGGCCGAAGCGGAACTGGCGGCTGGCACCTTGACCGACGCGGACGCCGCGTCCTTGGATGGCGCCCGGAAGGGGACGAAGTCGCTGGTGCCGAAGCGGCGCGACTCACCAGCGGCGAGGTTGCTCTCGGCCTTCAGCTCATTACGCCAGTCGGCCGAGCCGCCCTCGCGGTAGTTGGCCGAGCCTTTGGCTTCCGGATCGGGTGTGCCGGGCTGCCGCCACGAACCCGGGTCTGCGGGCGGGCGGATCTCGGTGACGGCGTCGCTGGGGGCCGGCTCGCCCTGTTCGGCTCGTAGTTGGCTGCGCCAGCTCTCCGCTTGAGCAGCCGCCTGCGCGTCCGGCCGCCATCCCCCGCCGGAGCTGGGGTCGACCGAGGCGCGTCCACCGAACGTGGGCTGCGGGGATACGTCGGGTGAGACGGGTGCCGTACCGCCGAGCTGCTGGCGGGTTCCACCGAGTTCGCGGAGCCAGGCGGCCGTGGCGTCGTCGGCGCGCTGGCCTCTGGCTTCGGCCGCGGGATCAATGAGGTCCTGCCGCCAGTTGGCCTCATCCCCCGGACCGCCGCGTCCAGCGCGCCCGCCGGGAGACGCGGAGCCGTCCGCTGAAGCGAGGCCGCCGGAAGAGTTGAGGCCGCTGGCGGGGCCGCCGGATGGGGTGGCCTGGCCTGGCGAGGGCGGAGCGGACATCGGCCGATCCGGCATGGCCGAGACCGGGCGGTTGGGCATCGCCGAAACGGGCCTGGTGGGTACCGAAGAAACCGGTCGGCTGGGCGTCTCCGAGGCGTAGGCGCCGGGCTGGTCTTCCGTCTCGCGCGTCCGGCCGGCATCGTCCTCGCGCCGGTACACCACCGGGTCGAGCGGGGCTTCCGGGGCAGCACTCAGCTGGCGTGGACCCTCCGGCGCACGCCGTCGTCCACCGCCGCGGCGCTCGGCCGGGTCGTTGCCCTCGATCGCAAGGGGGCTATCGGTGCTTTCCGGGGCACGGCGGCGCCTCCGGGGCCGGGTACCGTCGCCTCGATCGTCCTCGTCGTCTTCATCGTCATCGGCTTCGGCGCGGTGCCACTGGCCGGTGTCGCTGTCGCGGAGCCATACCTCGGTTTCCGGGTCGCGATCCCACGCAGCCGTTTCCAGCTCACGCTGCCAGTTGGTGTCGGGCTCCCGGCGACGGTAGTCCCGCGCACCGTCCTTACGCGCCGGCACGCCCACCCCGCGCTGCGCATCGAGGCCGCGTCGAGGCTCACGCTGCCGGGAACGGCGATCGGCCGTACGGCCCTCGCTGTCTCGCCAAGATCCGGTGTCCCCGGGCGCGGGCCGCTCGCCCTCGAACGCCGGCCGCCAACCGTCAGAACCATCGAACCCTGGTGGCGTGACGTCAGAGCCGGGGGCGGGCCGGTTGCGGCGCTGCCGGGAGCTTGTCTCACCGGGCGCAGGGCCGTCGTCGCGCCGGCCCTCGCCGCGGGGGCGGAAGCCGCTGTCCGTGGACTCGCCCCTGCCGTCGCGCCGCCACGAGCCCATCTCCCCAGGGGCTGGGGGTGCACTGCGCTGCCGCGACGTGGTTTCGCCAGGGGCGGGGGGTGCGCTGCGCTGCCAGGACGCGGATTCGCCGGGTTGGTTCGGGCCGGGCTCGGTGCGGCGCCACGATCCGGATGCGGATGGTGAGCCCGACTCGATCTCGCGGCGTTGCCAGGAGCCGGATGCCGACGGCGAGCCGGACTCGATTTCGCGGGGGCGGTCGGATCTGCTGCGCCGGCCCGTACCTTCTTCGCGCTCTTCTCGCTGCCACGAGCCGGTGCCCGTGCCGGTGCGGTTGGACCAGCCGCGTGGCTGGTCCCGGGGTTCCAGCGGGAGCGGGATGACGCCGGATTCGGTGGCGTTCTGGGCCCAGGGGTCGGCGGGCGGAGCCTGGTCCGGTTCGCGCCGCCACGAGCCGGTGCCACTGCGAGAATCGGCCCGCGATTGGTCACCGCTGCGCCAGGTGCCGCTGGTCGGTACGGAGCTTGAGGAGTCACCGGTACGGCGGGAAGTGCGCGATTCATCCCCGCTGCGCCAACTGTCCGAAGCCGGGGCGGTGCTCTGCCAGCCGTTCGCCGTCGAACTCGTACGCCAACTGTCGTTCGGCGGATCCTGGAACGGCGGAAGGCTGATGCTGCCCGTGTCGGCGTGCCCGGCCCAGTTGTCGGCGTCCGAGCGTACGGTCCAGCCCGTACCTCCGCTCGTACGAGATGCGGGTTCAGCAGCCCGGCGGCGGCCTCCCTGCCCCGACCCATCGTCCAGCCCGCCGGAAGCCGCAGCAGACTCCCGGCGCCACTGAGCGCGATCGTCCTCGCGCACCAGGTGACGACCATCGTCGCCCCAGCTCGAACGGCTCTCCCAGGACGGCCGTTCCGAGCGCGGCTGCCAGCTCGACGTTGGCGCGGAGGCGGGCGGTGACGAGTACTGCTGCCAGGAAGGTGGCCCGTCAGCGGGGCGTTGCCAGCTCGGCGTGCTGTCCGGAGGGGCCGACTGCTGCCAGCTCGACGTCGGTGCGGCGGGAGGCAGCTGCCAGCTCGAGGCTGCGTCGGCGGGGTGTTGCTGCGAGCCGGGGGTAGCGTCGGCGGGGCGCTGCTGCCAACTGGGGGCTGCGTCGGCTGGGCGTTGCTGCCAGCTCGGGGCTGCGTCGGCCGGGCGTTGCTGCCAACTAGGCGTGGCGTCGGTAGCGGGGGGTTGCTGCCAGCTTGATGTGGGCGCGGCGGCGGGAGGCTGCTGCCAGCTTGATGTGGGCGCGGCGGCGGGAGGCTGCTGCCAGGACGATGTCGGCGCCGCGGGAGGCTGTTGCCAGGACGAAGAAGTCGGGGCGGCGGGGGGTTGTTGCCACGACGAAGACGTGGGTGCGGCGGCCGGGTGCTGCAGCC
>NZ_LOJP01000002.1:1228208-1236477 GCF_001553785.1 Actinoplanes sp. TFC3 | reverse complement strand
CGGGTGGACGGCTCCGTGGGCGGGGGCAGGGGGACGTCGTCTTCGCCGTTGGCTTGCCAGGCTTCGGTGGTTTGGCGCCAGCCGTGCGAGCCGGAGGCCGAGCGCCATTCGGTGGTCTGGCGCCAGTGGGCGGCGTCGGTGGTGGAGCGCCACTCAGCTGTGGACGTACGCCATCCGACGCCGTCGGCCGGGACCGGGGGGCGGCCTGTTGCCGCGACGTCTGACCAGCGGCTGACCGTGCCGGAGCTGGAACGTTCGACGGCCTGGTCCTCGTTTTGGGCCCAGGCTTCGGCTCGCAGCGACCAGGCGATCGCCTCGGGAATGGGTTGCATGCTGCCGGTGTCGGTCACCGAACCGGTGCCCCAGATCGGCGTGCCGGGGTCGCCGCTTTCCGGCGAATCGGGACTTTCCGGGCGGGCTGAGGACCACGGCTCTGCGGCGCTGCGCTCTCGCGGCAGGCGGGCGCCGTAGTCCCACTCCCGTTGGTCCACCTGAAAAGCGTGCCGTGCAACGCCCAGATCTGCAACGCCCTGACGCGATGGCTTCGTCACGGGCAGCAGCTTTTTCTTTCGTCCACATGTTGGGGACAATAAAACCGCTGGTCAGAGCGCTTCACGAGAAGATGTCCTCAGGGGTTTTACACAGGCTGTGCACAGGGCTGCACACAGGTCGGCGCCGTTTGTCCACAGGTTGTCCCGAGGGCCATCCACCGCTGTGTTTGGGCCGATGACGTGGGCCTTCGTATGGTTACCGACGCTGGATCACCGGCTTTGGCCGTACCGGTGGGGTCAAATCGGCCCTAAGCGGGGAAGGCGGGGAGATTTCGTGTCCTGGGTCACTCCGGTGGGCGCGTCCTCACCCGAAAGTGTCGTACCTCTGGTGTTTGATCTACTCGGGTGCGCAATCGTCCCGGCGCGTTGCAGCGCCGGCGCCTCCGCAGGGGCAGAAGGAGGAGGTCGGAGTGTCCGTCACCGATGACGCACGACCCGAGGCACGGCCCCAGTCGTCCGGGCGCCCGCCAGGTCCGCCACCGTCCGGCGACGGCGGTGGCTTCGACAAGACCCCGCCGCAGGACATCGCGGCCGAGCAGAGCGTGCTGGGCGGCATGCTGCTGTCCAAGGACGCCATCGCCGACGTGGTGGAGATCCTGAAGACCCCGGACTTCTATCGGCCGGTGCACGCCCGGATTTTCGACGTCGTTCTTGACCTGTACGGACGCGGCGAACCCGCCGACGGCGTCACCGTGGCCGCGGCCCTGACCGACTCCGGAGACCTGCAACGCATCGGCGGTGTGCCGTATCTGCACACCCTGATCGAAAGCGTGCCGACCGCCGCCAACGCGTCGTACTACGCGCGCATTGTTTCCGAGCGCGCGGTACTGCGCCGGCTGGTCGAAGCCGGCACCAAGATTGTGCAGCTCGGCTATGGTGCCAGCGGTTCGGGTGGCCGCGACGTCGACGACATTGTCGACCTGGCCCAGCAGGCGATCTACGACGTCACCGAAAAGCGGGTGAGCGAAGACTTCGCCGCCCTGGGTGACATGCTGCAACCCACGCTTGATGAGATCGAAGCCGTCGGTGCATCCGGTGGCGTGATGACCGGCGTACCCACAGGCTTCTCAGACCTTGACCGGCTTTTGAATGGCCTGCATGCGGGCCAGCTCATCATCGTGGCCGGCCGCCCGGGTCTGGGAAAGTCCACGGTCAGCATGGACTTCGCCCGCAACGCGGCAATCCGCAGCAACTGCGCCAGCGCCATTTTCTCCCTGGAAATGAGCAAAATCGAAATGGTGATGCGCCTGCTGTCGGCAGAGGCCCGCGTCCCCCTGCACACGCTGCGCTCAGGCCAGCTATCCGACGACGACTGGACCAAACTGGCCCGCCGCATGGGCGAAATCAGCGAGGCGCCCATCTTCGTCGACGACACCCCCAACATGAACCTGATGGAGATCCGAGCCAAGGCCCGCCGCCTCAAACAGCGTCACAACCTCAAGCTCCTGGTCATCGACTACCTCCAGCTGATGAGCTCGCCAAAGAAAACGGAAAGCCGCCAGCAAGAGGTCTCCGAACTGTCCCGAGGCCTCAAGCTGCTGGCCAAGGAAATCGAATGCCCGGTCATCGCGGTAAGCCAGCTGAACCGAGGCCCCGAGCAGCGCACCGACAAGCGCCCCCAGCTTTCGGACCTACGTGAATCCGGCTCCATCGAGCAGGACGCCGACGTGGTACTCCTCCTGCACCGTGACGACTACTACGACAAAGAAAGCCCCCGAGCCGGCGAAGCCGACTTCATCGTCGCCAAGCACCGAAACGGCCCCACCGACACGGTTACGGTGGCTGCGCAGCTGCATTTGTCGCGCTTCGTCGACATGGCCATCGTCTAAGACTCAGCAGGTACGACCACAAACCCGTTCCACCGCTCGGCATCCCAGTCGTAGATGCTGGTGCTGGCGGAAAATTCGTATGCGCCCGTCCCCGGCAGGTTGGCCCGCAGCAGAACCTCGTCATTTTCGACGTGGATCGCGGTGAATCCTGCCACTACAACAGCGTCGAAGAGTGCTACCGCCGCTGCGTTCTCCACGTCAACGCCGGTGGTCGGGTGAAGGCGAGGACCCTGCGCCTGCCATAACCGAAGTTCGACGTTGTAGCAATCCGGCGCCTCAAATTCCCCGGGCGGTCGATGAGACAACTCGGATGGGTGTTCAAGAACCGGGCCGCCGAACTCCCCGCTTACGCCTGCCACCAAGCGTTCGGTTCGGGTCAGCAACCAGGTGTTCTCCCGGCCCGCTGCAGCCTCTCCGCCGACGAGCCGGGCCAAAATGCCTGCCACTTCCTGAGGCGACTTGTCGGTCCGCAGAAAGATCTGCTCACGCACTGACATCAACAGCCTCCGAGTCGCCTCGCCAAGTGACCTGACGCCCGTCACCCAGCAAGATAAACATTCGATCCTCTGGTCGGAGCTGGCGGCCATGGTGACGCCAAGCGCCCAACGCACGCCGTATCCCCCGCAAGGCACCTTCGAGGGTCAGTCCGGCTTCCCGGCCGTCCACCAATACCACAGTTATCCGTGGATCCTGCCCGAAAGCATCCCGGATGTGGCGGTCCACCCGCCGTGACAAGTCACCATCCCGCCCTCCCGTGATGAGATGATTCAAGCCCTTCAATTCACCGTACGTGCCGATGTCAGCCGGATCCTCACGTAACAGAACGTCGGGGTTCCCCAGCCGGTCCGTCCGGTCATGCTCGGCCGTCAGCGCCCTCACGTCATAGAGATGGCCGAGAGAGGCGGCTTGATTTCGTTCCTCGTTATAGGCGAAGACGTCTGGATAGTGCACGCCCAACTGAAAGGCATCACCAAGAGCTCCAGGAATCTGGCCAAGCCGAGCGTTGATGCGAACAGGTCCGCGATGAGTGTCGACAAGCTCGCCACCGCCTACTGACGTGGTGGGCCGAGATCCCACCCCATCTGCTCCCCTTCCTCGCACATCGCCAGCAGCGTTTCCTCGCGGGGCAGGGTGGTGCTCAGTTTCGCTCTGGCGATCTCCTCGGCTTCCGGGCGCTGGAGGATCCGCGTCCGGTCCAGATATTGGTCGTCGAAGAGGAACCTCGTCGTTAATGCCGGCGCGTAAATCCATGCCGCTCGCCGGCCGCTCCACATGATCGCGCGAAGGTTGCCGTCGTTGCGAAGCTGGTAGGCGATGATGCTGCTCGTCTCCGCCGGCAGATCCGCCTTGTGCACGGCTTTGTAGTAGAACTGCGAGCTGGTCATCAATCCCCTTAGTGCCGCCTGCCGTCAGGATTTCGCGCGGCGAAAGCCCGAACCGGCGAAGGACGTCCTCGAAGCTTTGGCCGGTCTTCGTCAAATAGTTGGCGTATCCGGCCAGGATCGCAGGCTGTGCTGCGATCCAGTGCGCGAAACTTGTATCAACATGCTTGTCGACCGGTACGAGCGCTAGGTCATCCGGCTGATGCCCGTCCATGTCGGCTTGACGGCCGATCGAGATGATTTCCAAGAAAGCATGTACGCGAACCCATACTGGCGACCGCTGCAGCCGTACTGCTTCATAGAGCTGATGAGTCGCCCGACCGACGGCATAAGAACGTTCGGTGGGGAACTGAAGCTCCAGCTTAAAGCCGTCCCGACGAGCCAACGTCACGTTGAGCCCGTTGTGCCGACCGCCAATTCCCCAGAAGCTGACGACCCTCACAGCTCGATACCCGCGCTCTTTCAGTGCCCTCAGGACACCCTGGACATGGCTTCCATAGCGCTCTTCGGGTAGCAACATCGAGAAGCGAACCCGGTCCTTCACCGTTGCCAGGAAGTCGCGGACGTCGAGAGACTCAAGCTCCGATTCTGTGGCATAGGTTCGCCCTAACGATGCCGCGGCCTTGACGCGATGCTCCAGGCCAGCCAGCTGCGGCCGATACCCGTCCCCATCCCCGAGCACACTTTCAAGATCTCGAGCAACCGCGTCGGCGACCTGCTGTGCTTCGGCGACCGACTCATGCAAGACGGCCTGTTCATTCGGACTCAGCGAATGAAGGAGGGCCCGCTCGACCTCTGCAGCGTTGCTTTGGCTCGTCGGTTCTCGAGCAGGTGGTGGCTGATGAGTGTTGTTCAGGTAGTGGGGGTCGCTGCTTCGATCATTGTTGTGAGTTGTTCCGGGGTCGGGAGGTTGGTGTGGAGGTGTTCCCTCGCCAGGCGTTCGGCTGTGGGGCGATCTACTGGCTGCGACTCGGTCGCGGATGAGTCGTCGTACAGTAGAGTCGCCGCGACGGGTGGGGCGTAGACCCATTTCTGCTGGGCCGCGTGCCAGATCACCGCTTGCAGGCCTGTCGTGGCTGACTCCCGGAAGGCGATCAGGCTTGTTACTTCGCTTGAGCTCTGGCTTTTCAGAAGCGCTTGGTAATGAAACTGGGGATCCGTCACGTGGTTGATCCAGCCTCTCTATGCCCGGGATGTCGTCGGGTGTGAGGTTCCAATCATGGAGGGCCTGCTCCACGGTGAGACCGTCAGATTTGAGCGCGTCGAGGTAAAGGCTCCAAGATGCACGTCCGCCGCCGGTGGCCCAGGCGGCGAGTGACGTGTCTGTTGACGTCAGCCCGGGCAGGGTCGGCAGGCCAGCCGGTTGGTGTTCGCTCATTCGTAGGTTTTTGTTGATCGCCAAGGTGGCGAGGAAAGCCTCGGTTCGCTCGATGCCTGTGATGGCGTGGTCGTGTGCGTCGGTCGAGCGGATGATCTCGTACAGGTCGTGGGTGAGCTTTCCTGCTTGCCAGGACCGTTGGGTGGGGAATTGCAGTTCCATCCGGAAGCCCTCGGGCGTTACGAGGGTGACGTTGAGCCCGTTGTGGCGTCCGCGGCCGTCGCCGAAGAAGCTCTGAACCTCCAGAACTCCGTAGCCTTCCGCGCGCAGGGTCTGCAGCACCTGGCGAAGAGTTGACGCATAGGCCGATTCGGGAAGCGTCATGGAGAAGCGCACTCGGTCCGTCGCTTGAGCGAGGTAATCCTCGACCGCAATGCCCTTTGCGAATGAGCGCGCGGCGAACTTTCTAGCGAGGGATGTAAGGGACTTGACGCGGTGCTGCTCTCCAACAAGCTGAGGTCGATATTTACCCGCGGTCATGGCGGCGTGGGCAACGCGCTGCATGCGCTCCAGCTCGATTTCCGCGACCGCCGTCGCCTCGTGGACAGATGCCCTTAGCGCGGTTTTTTCAGCATCGCTGAGGAAATCGAAGACCTCTGCTGCCCCGGCCGGCTCGGCAGAAAGCCCGTCTTGGTGTTGGTCACCGGCGATCGGGCGGCCCTGGTTGTCGACTACCAGGGCGTCGAGGGCGACCACGTTGCCCGGGTCAGAAGAACCGTTGTGGGTGTAGAGCGGCTGGGATGGAGAGATGGCGCCGGTTTGGGGGTCGAGGAAGAGGATGGTTCCGTTTTGGTTTACTGCTGACCAGGCGTGCGACGTGCCTTGTTCGGCTCGGGTGACTATGAAGGCGAATGCTCCGTGGCCTGCGGTGTGGAGTTGGGTTTGCAGGGTTGAGAGGGCTGCGTCGGTTGCCTTTTTCGTTTCGGCGGGCGGTTGGCTGGCTACGTACGGGGTGAGGGTTTGGAAGTTGCCTTGGACCGCCTTTTCTATTCTGGACAGTCCGCCTTTCTCGGCTCCTAAGGGGCGGGTGGGGTCGCCTTTGGCGTAGGCGTCGAAGGTTCGTGGGGCGGATACCCGCGGGCGACCGTGGATGTAGGTTTCATAGAGAGACAAGACGCCGTCTGTGCAATTGATGCCCCGGGTGGGATCCGCTACGGGGCCGCCATCGTTGGCCAAGGCGAACCAATTTCCGTCGCGCGGGTCGGCCAGGCGTTTCACCTGACCGTCCGATTCGCGGGGCATGGCGCGTTCCAGATCCCTCTGGTGTACGGCCAAAGGTGCCCGTAATCCGCCGCTCCTCCCGTAAGGGCGGCTGCGGTCGATCGAAGGCGGGTTGTCATCCCCGGTCAGCGCCGATCGGCCCGGTGCTTCCACGCCTTCATAGGCGAGTTCTCCCAGGTCGTCATTCAGCTTTGACCAGTCCGGCGGATCCAATTCGGTTCGGGCGGGAACGTGTGCTCCGCGGCGTACGGAATCGGAATGGTTCTCCAGGTTTTCGGCGTCTTCCCGAGCGAGGAGGGCGTCTTTGCGCAGGCGGTCAGCCAGGATCGTGGAGCCGGCCCGGTAGGCGGCATCGGCCTGGTCGTTGAGGGCGCTGACCTGGGCACGGTGCTGCTCGGCTACGCGCAGGAGACAGTCGGCGTGGTCATTCCGCCGAATTTCCTCATAGCGGCTGCGGGTGCGTTGGAGGTATTCGCGGTAATTGCGGCGGGCCAGGGCTTCCGGGGGTAGCGGGCGGGGTTCGAGGGCTTCGGCAATGCGGTCCCGGGTCGGAAGCGGAGACGGTGCGGGAGTGGGACGTGGCCTCGGAGACGGTGCGGGAGTGGGACGTGGCCTCGGAGACGGTGCGGGAGTGGGACGTGGCCTGGGAGACGGTGCGGGAGTGGGATTCGGTTTGGGGGCGGGATTCGGAGTGGGAGCGGGAGCTGAAGGGGGCGTTGGCGGGCGGGTTGGAAGTGGAGGGATTTTCTGGGTTGTGGGGCGCCACCAGCCGTCTTCATGGTTGGGGAACGGGAGGGGTTTGCCGTTTCCGTCTACTACCAAGGCGTCCAAGGCGGTCAGGTTGTCGGGATGGGGGTGGCCGCGGTGGCCGTAGAGCGACATTCCGGGTTGGGCTATGCGGCCGTTTTGGGGATCTACGAAGAGGATTTCGCCGTGCTGGTTGACGGCGGCCCAGGCGTGGGCTGAGCCGCCTTCCCAACTGTTCATCAAGAACGCGAAGGAGCCGTGGCCGCCGGCGATAAGTTGGGTCGAGACCTTGGACAGGGCTTGCGCTACTTGTCTTTGCGCTACTTGAGGATCCGGGTGCGGTTTGCACAGCGATTGCAGGCGGCCGCCGGTGGTGTGTTCGACGCGTTCGGGGCCGATTGCCTCTCCATACAAGGGTCGTTGCGGGTCGCCGTCGCGGTAGGCGTCGAAAGTTCGGGGGGCGGATACGCGGGGGCGGCCGTGGACGTACGTGTCGAAGAAGGACAGAACGCAATCCTGGCAATTCAACCCACGGGTGGGGTCGGCTGTGGGACCGCCATCGTTCATCAGGGCGAAGTACGGCGAACGGGGATCGACCTGCCGGGCCGGGTTGCCGTAGTAGTCACGCGGGACGGCGTTTTCGAGGTCGAGCTGGTGCTGAGCCAGGGGGGCGCGCAAACCACCGAACCCGCCATAGTTGCGCGTGCTGTCGATGGGCGGCGGGTCACCCGTACCCGTCAGCATTGAATGGTTTCCCAATGACACCGCGCCGGGCGCAAGCTGGCCGCTGTCCCGGTTCGCCAGGTGCCAATCCTGCGGCTCGACCGTTGTCGTCGAACCCATTTCCGTGGCGAATGCCGGGTCACGCAGCACCCTCGCGTCAGCCTCCGCCCGGTCGGCAATGACGCGCGCCGCCTCGACATTCGCCTCGAAAGTCTTTGCCAGAGCCGGATCAAATCGGAGGAACTTTGCGACTCGGGCGGCTCGGCGGGATCGGCGTTCCTGACGGCGGGCGCCCTCGGCCTTTTGCTCAAGCCGGTCGACCGAATCCTGATGCCGGAAGGTGGCGTAGGCGGCTCGCTGATCGCGCGCGAACCGGAGGTAGTGATCAGAATCGGACGGGCCGGGGGCTGAGGATGGACGCGGCGGTGGGGGGCGAGG
>NZ_LOJP01000002.1:1203195-1228108 GCF_001553785.1 Actinoplanes sp. TFC3 | reverse complement strand
CAATCGACCGGTGGGGCGGGCGACAGCGATGTGGGGTCGGAGGAAGAGAGGGCAGGTGGCGCTGCGGAAAGGGAATCCGGAAATGATTGAGCCGGTACGGACGAAGCAGCCGTAACGGAAGGTGAAACGGCAGAGGGTGAAACGGCAGAGGACGAATCGACCGAAGGTGAAACCTCAGAAGGCAAAGCGCCGAAGCGCGACGGGTCAGAAGGCGAAGCGTCAAAGGGCGAAGCGGCCAGAGACGAAGGTTCAGGGGGTGAAGCGGCCAGAGACGAAGGTTCAGGGGGTGAAGCGACCAGAGACGAAGGTTCAGGGGGTGAAGCGACCAGAGACGAAAGTTCAGGGGGTGAAGCGGCCGAAGGCGAAGTCTCAGAGGGCGAAGCGGCCGAAGGCGAAGCTTCAGAGGGCGAAGCGGCCAAGGACGAAGGTTCAGATGGTGGAAGGGTAAGCGGCGACGGCGAGGAGGTAGAAGACAAAGCGGCCGAAGGCGAAGTCTCAGAAGGCGCTACAGCCGAAGAAGAGGTCTCAGAAGGCGCTGCGTCAGAAGGCGCTGCGACAGAAGGCGCAGCGGCAGAAGGCAATGCAGGGGAAGGCAATGCAGGGGAAGGCGGAAGCGACCCTGGGTCAAGAACGCTCAAAGCATCCACATGACCCTTGGCAACCTCCCCAGCCCTCGACAACGAAGACCCAGCCGCCCCCGAACTAGCCGACTTCGCAACCCCCGACAGATCCGGCAACTCCCCGAAGACCGCCGCGCCGCCAAATTCCCCGAGTACCTCAGCACCCGCCCCGCGCGCCACCGATCCGTGTGAATGGTGCGAAGAACCGACGTGGGCGCCGCGGGCTGCGAAGCCGCCGCCGAAACCACCGGCCGTGGACATGCTCAAGTCGCTGAGGCTCAGGCCGTTCATCCGGCCCGACGAATTCTGGTACGCCTGGATTCCGCCATTCGTCAGCGCCTCTTCGCGAGCTTCCTCCAGGCCCTCGCGGAGCGCTTCCTTTCCCAGGTGCTTGAGACCTTCTCGGGTCGTCAGCTGTCGCATGGCCCGGGCGCCGACGGCTCGCAGCGACTTCTTTCCCAGTTGCTCGACCAGTCGTTTGAAGATCTGCTGAATGGTGAGCCGGGTGGCCGCAATCAGCCCGCCCGCCGCCGGGGAAGCCGCACCCAGTGTCATGGCTACGGTGACCGCCATGCCGATCAGCTCGATCAGGAACAAGCCGATCTCGATCCAGGCTTCGAGTTTGGCGCCCTCGATGTCGCGGCCGCAGCCTTCGACTATTTGGCCGAGTTCGTCGGCCATGTCGATGAGCGCCTGCAGCGGCACCTGATTCCAGGCATCAGCGAATGCGGCGGCGCCGGTGCCCTCGTAGGCGGCGAGTACGCGTTGAGCTGCCTCGGCTGCCTCCTCGTCGGGGCCTTGCATTGCAGCCGCGACGGCGAACCAGCGGTCGGCGACGTCCCAGGTGGTGCGTTCGTTGCCGGCCGGCCAGTCGAAACCGACTACCCATTCGAGCGCCTCGTAGGCCCAGCCGGGGACGTCGAAGGGGCAGAATTCCAGCGGATGCGGAATGGGACTCGGCAGAATGGTCACTGTCTTTGCCCGTACGTCCGCTGCACCCGCACCGCCGCATGAACGTCGGTCTGAGTGGCCTCTCGCACCGCCTTGACCATCGCATCCCCGAGCCCTTCCACGTGGCGGCTCAAGGCTTCCCAGGCCTGCAAAAACTCCGCTTCCACCGGGCGGTAATTGCGCTCGAAAGCCTGGCCGATGTCGTCGTTTCCCCACGGCCGGGCGCCGCTCATCGCCGCGATCTCAGCACCGGTGCTCTTGAACAAATCGAGCAGCGCCGCACCGGCATCGGCCAGTTCGTGACCGCCGGCAGCGGCCCGGTCGGCGTCGAGGAAAAGGTCAGGCATTGTCTCGCCAAGCGACGTCCTGGCGGCTCAGCAGCGTGCCAAGGTTGCCGTCTTTCAGAAAGCGGAGCGCACCGGATTCGGCCGGCAACAGCGAACCCATCAGCCGCTGCACCTCGGCGGTTACCTTGGCCACCGCCGCTGCGGTCACCGCGACGATTTCGTCGGCGAGTTCGTCCGGCTGCCATTCGCGATAGACGCCGGGGTCGAGCCGCAGGTCGAGGAGCTGACCGCGCGGCCCGACGGTCACCCGGATCAGGCCGTCGTCGGATTGCACGGTGACTTTCAGTTCGCCCAGGCTGCGCTGTACGTCATCCATCCCGGACCGCAGCCGCTGGTACTGCCCGTAGATGTCGTCGAACCGCGCCCGCAGCTCACGGTTGTCGTTGCGGTCGGCTGACTGCGCCATGGTCGCCCCCCCAAGGAATCGACGCCTATGACAGTAACGGCTGCAACCACCTAAAGTGTTCAGATGACTTCGGTAAGTGAAGCGAGGGGGCGAGATGATCACGCGGGCGGAGGCTGAGGAGATCGCGGCCGGCTGGGCGCGCGGAGAGTCGGAGCGCCGAGGGTACGAGTGCACGCCGATGATCGCCGAATTCGACATCGGCTATGTGGTGTGGACCCGCGAACCGCCCGCCGTCATTCCGATTCCCGGCGACGGGGCCCGGACGGTGATCGACCGCGAAACCGGCGCCCTGTCGACTTTTCCGGGTGTCCCGCCCGGCCTGGTGGCGCAGATGTACCGCGAAAGCCGGCCGAATATCGCAGCTCAGCGCCGTACCGTCGATCCGGGGGTGGAATTGCGGCGCAACGCCCATCGCCGGCCCGCGCCCAACACTGCTGCGCATATCACTGTGGACGGCAGGCTTTACATTGCCCGCGGCGCCAAGGGTGATCAGGAAATCGACCATCATCGGCTGGTCGCGGCGCACCTGCACAATCTTGAACCAGGCTCAACGGTACGAGGAACCGAGCGCCACGCCGAACTGATAGTGCTATCGGACGCGTTGCACGAAGCCGATCGACAGCGCGAGAACCCGATGACCCTGGACGAGGCTCGGGCGTGGCTACGGACCGGGCAGTTCGAGGCTTTTCTCGTACGGGAAAAAGGTGATCCGTTGGCCGGAACCGAGGCCCGTCCTTGCGAATCGTGCATCGCGATCCTTGTCGATTTTGCCCTTTTGCCCTGGTCTCATTTGGCCTTCATCGAACCGTTCCGGCCGTATTCGGCGAACATCGCGCAGCCCGGCCGCTTTCCCGATCCGGTTGCCGGTGCGCTGGCCGATGCGGGCTGGCGTCCGATGCCCCGCGCGGTGGCCGAAGTGCTGGCCGACGGCATGATCAACGACGTGGTGACCGTTCCCGGACATCGCTACCGGCACCACGCTTTTCCGGCCGCGCGCGCCGCGATCATGGATTTCCCGGGTGTCTTCTGCGGCTTGCGGGCTGCGGGGGTACGGCGGCAGATCCGCTGGCTGAACCTCGAACCATCAATAGCAGCGCACAGTGCCGACGCACTGGGCGAGTTCGGGGAAGTGATCGGTGCCCGGCTCTTCCCGGTGGGCGTGGAGGCGAAGGGCGACGCAATCGTGGCAATCGACGAGCTGGGCCGGGTTTTTGCGCTGGATCAGGGCGGCGAGTGGTACCTCGGCCAAAACCTCGACGAGGCCCTGATCAGCCTGCTGACCGGCGACGGACCGGCCGAGCGGGTACACGACGACGGCACCTGGTAAGCAGCTTCAGCCGATCAGCGGGAATCGGTCGGCGAGTGAGCCCAGCAGCGAGCGATCCGTCGCAGGGAGTTCCTGCCGCCCGGACGCCTTGAGCACGGCCTCGACCGCCGGCCACTCCCCTGGCAGCAACCGGATGTCGTCGAGCTTGGTCACCACGTCGGTCACCTCGGCGTAGGCGAGCCCGAGGTGACCGGGTGAGACCATCAGTCGAACAGCTCGCCGAGGAAGCTCTTCCGGCGCCGGTAGTGCCCGTGGTAGCCGCCGTGCTGGCGGTAGTGGCCGTGGTAGCCGCCGTGGGCGTACTGCGGGCCGTGCGCACCGTAAGCAGGCGCTGGCGGGTAGGCGGGCTGACCGTAGGCGGGCGGCGGCGGAGGGGCCGCGTAGCCACCGCCGTGCGCGGGCGGAGCCGGCGGGGGTGCGTACGCGCCGGGCGCCTGGGCCGGGCGAGGCGGGTTGGCACCCTGCGATTGGCGGCTGTTCCAGTTGGCCTCGGCGTCGAACAGCTTCTCGAGTTCGCCGCGGTCGAGGAAGATGCCCCGGCATTCCGTGCACTGGTCGATGGTGACGCCGCTGCGCTCGTAGACCCGCATCTCGCCGCGACACTTGGGACAGGTCATCTGCATCTCACAAACGGTACAAGGCTGTGTCACTGCGCGGTGCCGTTGTTGCTGTGGGTTCCCTGAGCGTCAGCGCCGACGACCACACCAGCAGCGCGAGTGGGTACAGCAGGTAGCCGAATCGGGTGGTGGGCATCAACAGAATCGCGGCGAGCAGCCCCCAGCCACAGAAGAGGGCGGCGGTGTCGGCGGTGCGCGGCGGGCGGCGTACCAGGAAGAAAGCAATTGCCAGACCGACCGCAACCAGCAGTCCGGCCGCGACATAACGCCCGCCCGGCAGGGCCTGGGCAATCAGATAGCCCGGAAAAGGGGACTGGGCGGGGCTGGTCACCACGCCGTGGCCGAGGGGGAAGCGGAGCACGTTTTCCACGAACGAGTCCCCATCCACCAGGCAGGCGGGGAGAAGCGTCAGGATCGGTAATCCCAGCGCGCCCGGCAGGAATCGGCGCAGGCTGCCGTGGGTGAACGCGAGCACCAGCAGAACGGCGAGCACGGGGAATGCGAACAGTTTGAGCGAGGCGGCTGCCCCGATGGCGAAACCCGCTGCGGTGTAGCGGCCGGTCGCACAACACGCGAGCGCCAGCAGGCACAACGCCAGAACCGGTAAGTCGTCGCCGCCCGTGGCCAGGGTCAGCGCGCAGATCGGGAGAACGGTGGCGAACTGCAGTGGACGTACCAGGGAAATCGGTGTGGGAAGCAGTCGCACGGCCGTGACCAATGCCGCAGCGGTGACCACCGCGAACCAGATCCGGGCGTCGGTCCACCAGACGTCGCCGGCGGCGCGGGGCAGACCGAAAATCGACATGCCCGGCTGGTACGGCGAATAGCCCAGCAATTGTTCCCCGGGCGGCAGAGCCGTAATCGCTTCCCGGCTCAGATAGGGCGTGCCGGTATGCGCCAGTCGCTCACCCATGTGCTCAACAACCAGCACCTCTTCCTGAGCCCGATCGGTGCGCCCATCCGCCCGCTGAACCGCCTGCATCACCAACGGCAGCAGCGTCGTCGCACCCCAGATCACCCAGGTCGAAGGGAGCCGCCAGGCCGGCTTGTGCAGTGCCCATTGCCCGGCGGCAACCAGGAAAGCGACTAGATAGCCCCAGGCCGCCACGGCGCCCCACGCGCGATGCGGCAGTAGCGTCGATGTCAGCGCAGTGACCAGCGCGAACACCGCGGAAATGGCGTAGAGGGCAGCGTCGGCGGCAAGTCCCCCGGCGGCCCGATCGATCCGCTGGGGCAACCTCACGCAGGCAAGTGTGGCAGAGCCGATCTGGTCTTGCGGCGCCGTGGCAGGCGAACCACCGATCCGGCCTCGTGCAGCGGCTGGGCCAGCACCCCGGAACTGCGTTGCAACGTGGCGAGCAGGCGTTCGGCTGGCATCGGCCGAGCGAACAGGTGGCCCTGCCCGGCGACGCACCCCAGCTCCCACAAGGCATGCCGCTGCGGCTCGCTCTCGACGCCCTCGGCCACCACGGTCAGGTGCAGGCTGCGGCCCAGGTCGACGGTGGAGCGGATCACCGCCGAAGCCTCCGAAGAAGTCTCCACTGCGGTGACAAACTCCCGATCGATCTTGAGCTGGTGCACCTGAATGCGTGACAGCACCGACAGCGACGACACCCCGGTACCGAAGTCGTCCAACGCGAGCCGCACCCCGGCCTCCCGCAGCTCGCTCAACGCCCGATCAACCACATCAAGCTGGCTCAACGTCAAAGTTTCGGCAAGTTCCAGAACCAAACGATCCGCCGGTACGGCGTGAGCCCCCAACCGGTTGAGCACAGCGGCCGGGAACGTCGGATCGAGCAGGCTGCGTGGCGACACGTTCACCGCCACCGGCAGATCGAATCCCGCATCCCGCCAGCCGGCCAGTGCGGTCAGCGCCTGCTCAAGCACCGCGTCGGCGAACGCCGGCAGCTGCCCCGAGCGTTCCACGGTCTGCAGGAACTGCATCGGCGCCAGGTTGCCGTGCTCGGGGTGATGCCAGCGGGCCAGCGCCTCCGCCGAGATCACCTCGCCGGAGGCCAGGTCGACGATGGGCTGGAAGTCCACGAAGAACTCGTGCTCGGCCACCGCGCGGGTCAACTCGCCGCCGAGCATGAGCCGCCCGACATCGGCGGTGTCGTTGGCCGGCGCGTACGTCGCGATGCCCTGCCCACGCCGCTTCGCCTGGTACATGGCCACGTCGGCGCGGCGCATGAGCTCCTGCACCCCGCCGCTGCCCGGAGCCAGTGCGATGCCCCCCGCGGCTTCCACTGTCAGTTGCATGCCGTCGACCATGATCGAGGGTTCCAGGCAGGCCAGCATCGCTGCGGCCCGGTGACCAGCCACGGCGGGTGTGGGCAGGCGCGACAGCAGCACCGCGAACTCGTCACCACCGAGCCGGGCCACCAGGTCGCCGGGCTGAGCCGCATCCTCGAGCCGCCGGGCCACCTCCCGCAGCACGTCATCCCCGGCGGAGTGCCCGAGGGTGTCGTTCACCTCCTTGAAATGGTTGAGGTCGATCAGCAGCATCGCGAACATGCCCTCGCGGCCGCGCCCGGCGAACGAGCGCCGGGCCTTGCTGAGCAGCTCGCGGCGGTTGGCCAGCCCGGTCAGCGGGTCGTGGCTGGCGGCGTAGGCGTTCTCGGCGCTGACCCGCTTGAGCTGGGCGTACGCCCGAGCATTGCCGATCGCCGTGGACAGCGAGGAGGCCAGGGTGCGCAGCTTGTAGCGTTCGGCTTCGCTGAGCTTGACCGGTTTGCGGAAGTGCAGCCGAAGCACACCGATGCTCGCGTTGTTCGCGCCCTCAAGGGGAGTTTCGATAGTCGAGCCCTCGCGCGAAGGGGCTTCGCGCGGCGGTCCTTCGTATCGGATCCGATCGGCCGAGCCGCGCACGAGCCGGGGCGGGTCCACGTCGTGCAGTTCGATCTCGGCCTCGTCGGCGGAGAAGAGCTCGGGGGTGCGGGTCACGGCGGAGTGCAGCACGGAGGTCAGTTCGGTGGCGTTGAGCTGGGCGGCAGTGCCGGCGAGGCGTTGCCAGGCCTGCTGGTCGGCACGCTGACGAATCTTGTTCTTGGTGGCGAACTGCAGGGCCAGCACCGTGGGAATAGTGGCGATGATCAGCAGTGGATCCCGTCCGACCGCCAGCACGATGATCAGGGCGATCGCCAGGTTGATGCCCCGCACAGCCAGCATGACGTCCCAGTTGCGCAACGCGGCCTGGCGCCAGGACGTCCGGCTGGCCAGGGAGATGACCCGGCTGCCCAGCAGTTCATCAACGACGGCGTAGACAACGGCGGTTATCGCCAAGCACAGAACAAGCCGGAGCAGGGGGATCGCCGGCATCGCGATCTCGGTGTCCGGACGCAGTCCGGTGAGGAAGGCGGCGCCCCCAGCCGCGGCGGCGGCAACGGTGTCCTTGGCGGCGTTGAAGGTCACCTTGAGCGGATCGCGGATGGCCAGCTTCGCGATCAAGGCGCCGGCGCCTATGCAGAGGATCGCCCACGGCAGCGGCACCAGAGCCACGGTGACGATGATGGCGCCCGAGGTTGCGGGGAACGACCGGAACTCCGAGCGAACCCGCATGAGGATCATCGGGCTTCCGGCGGCGGCCGTCACGATGGTCAAGCCGATCAGGAAGAGAAGGGTCGCCGACCGCACGGCTGGCAAGGCGTTGACCGCAGCAATCAGGCAGGCAAGGGCCACAGACGCGACGAGACCGACATACAGCCGGAGCCGTCTGTCGGTCTTCGCGTCGTTCACCGGGGGTGCCCCATGTCCCCATGGTCCCCCGAAGCCCGTACGGGCTGTCAATGGCTTGTCGTCAATCGGTAACGGGTTGCTGATGTAATTTCAGGCCCAGTCATGCTCACGCATCGCATGCCTCCGCATCTCGTAAATGGCGTTCATCGCTTTTGTGCAACGCCTGAGCGAACAAATCCGGAATGTTTCTCGGCCCCGTTCCCTCCCAAGACACTAGGAAAGGAACGGCACGCCGCCAAGAATGATTTGTCGCTCGTTTCACGAAATGCGAGTATAGCACGCAATGTACCAAATGAGTGATTGGTTGATAACGCTCCGCAGTGGCACGACGGTGTGGTTTGCCCGCCCCCCAAGACTGCAAACAGCAGGTGCAATCTACGTCCGATCGGCGCGGATGTCGCCTGGTGAAAGCGCCGCTCGGACCAATTCGCCGCGTACATCGGGTTGCGATACAAAAATTGCTACGCGCAGTGGATGGGTGCTAACCGAATGCCATTGGCGGGCGGCTGAGCGCGACGCCCGGAGCGTCACGCAGCGGTGGTCGCCGGGCCCCTGGATAGGCTGGGTAGCGTGACACAACCAGCGAAAATGACTCATGTCGACGCCCAGGGCGCGGCTCGCATGGTCGACGTATCGGCAAAGGACGTCACTGCCCGGCGGGCCGTGGCCGCCGGGCGGCTGGTCACCACCGCCGAAGTCGTTACTTTGTTGCGCGACGACGGATTGCCCAAGGGTGATGCGCTCGCCGTGGCGCGGCTCGCCGGCATCATGGGGGCGAAGCGAACACCGGACATCGTGCCGTTGTGCCACCCGATCGGGTTGCATGGGGTCAAAGTGGACCTGACTGTCACCGATACCGGCGTCGATATTCTTGCCACGACAAAAACTGCCGATCGAACCGGTGTCGAGATGGAAGCGCTAACCGCGGTTGCCACTGCGGGACTTGCCCTCATCGACATGGTCAAAGCGGTGGATCCGGCGGCGAGCATCGAAGGCATTCGCGTGTTACGCAAAGAAGGCGGAAAAACCGGTGACTGGGTACGACCGGAGGACCGCCCGTGACCCGCGCCCGCGTCATTGTTGCCTCCAACCGCGCAGCAGCCGGTATTTACGAAGACACCAGCGGCCCGATTCTCGTGGCCGGTCTGCGGGAACTCGGCTGTGCCGTTGATGCCGACCCGGTTGTGGTGCCCGACGGCGAGCCGGTGGCCGAGGCGCTGCGCGCGGCAATCGCGGACGACGTCGACGTGGTCCTGACCAGTGGCGGCACCGGGGTCACCCCCACCGACCGCACCCCCGAGGCGACCCGCCCGCTGCTCGACTTCGAAATCCCGGGCATCGCCGAGGCCATCCGCGCGTACAGCCGGGACAAAGTGCCTGCCGCCGTGCTGTCCCGGGGCCTGGCCGGGGTGGCCGGGCACACCCTGATCGTCAACCTGCCCGGCTCGACCGGCGGTGCCCGCGACGGGTTGGCAGTGCTCAAGACGGTTCTTGACCACACCGTGGCGCAGATCCGCGGCAGCGACCATAGGCTTCAGAAGTGAGCGCAGAAACGATCCCCCTGGACTGGGCAAAGGCGCGGGCGCTGGTCTTCGAGGCGGGCCGATCCGCCGCCGGTCCGGCCGAAGCCGTGCCGCTGAGCGGGGCCGACGGACGCACGCTGGCCGAGCCACTCGTCACTTTGAGCGATCTGCCGGCGTTCCCGACGTCCAGCATCGATGGCTGGGCGGTGCGTGGTTCCGGTCCGTGGCGTCCGATCGGCCAGGTGCTCGCCGGCAACACCGCGGCGCCGCTGACCGAGGACGGCACGTGCGTGGAGATCGCTACGGGCGCGATGGTTCCGGCGAGCGCGGACGCGCTGATCCGCATCGAGGCGTCCACCCGCGACGCCGAGGGCCTGGTCAGTGGCACTGCGCGGGCCGAGCCCGAGTGGCGGCTGCCCGGTGACGAGGCGCGGCGGGGCGAGCAGGTGCTGCCCGCGGGCACCCCGATAGACCCGGCGGTGCTGGGCATGGCGGCCACCTGCGGTTACGACACTGTCCCGGTACGTCCACAACCCCGCGCCGCGCTGCTCGTCTTCGGCGACGAATTGCTCACCAGCGGACCCCCGGGCAACGGTCGCGTCCGGGATTCCCTGTCACCGCTGGTTCCGGCATGGCTGCGCCGCTCGGGGGCCACTGTGGACCCGGCGGCCGTGCGCGGGCCGGTGCAGGACACGCTGGAAGCCCACATCGCGGCCATCCGGCAGGGCCTCGCGGAAGCCGACGTGGTCTGCACGACCGGCGGCACCATGCACGGCCCCGTCGACCACCTGCATCCTGCGCTGGCCGCCCTGGGCGCCGAGTACATCGTCAACACCGTCGCCGTACGTCCGGGCTTTCCCATGCTGCTCGCCCGCGTTCCCGGTCCGGACGGCCGGCCACGCTTCCTCGCCGGGCTGCCCGGCAACCCCCAGTCGGCAGTCATCGCCCTGGTCTCCCTCGTCGCGCCGCTGCTCGCCGGTCTGCAGGGCCGCGAGCTGCCCACACTGGCGCAGGTGGAGGTGACCGCACCCGTGCCCGGCCGCGGCGGCTTCACGCACCTCGCCTTGGCCTCCCTGGACGCTGCCGGTCGAGCCACCCCGGCCAGCCACGTCGGATCCTCGATGCTTCGCGGGCTCGCCGCGGCCCACGGCTTCGTCGTCATCCAGCCGGACACCCGCGCCCAAGCCGGCGACGTCGTGCTGTTCCTACCCCTCGCCCTCCTCCCGGGAGAACGCCCATGACCAGCGCGGAACCCGTTCGCATCGCGGAAGTCGGCGACATCCCCCTCGACCTGGCGGCGCACGAGCAGGCGGTCGCCGGTCCCCGAGCCGGAGCGGTCGTGTCGTTCCAGGGCGTGGTCCGCGACCACGATCATGGGCGCAGCGTCACGGTTCTCGAATACGAGGGCCACCCTACGGCCGCCGCGGTGCTGCGCGAAGTCGCCGAGGAGGTCGCCGCCGACCCGCAGGTCCACGCGGTCGCTATCTCTCATCGGGTCGGCAAGCTGGGCATCGGCGACGTGGCGCTGATCGCGTCGGTGAGCACGGCCCACCGAGCGGCGGCGTTCGCGGCGTGTGCCCGGCTCGTCGACGAGGCCAAGGCGCGGCTGCCGATCTGGAAGCACCAGGTCTTCGCCGACGGCACCGACGAGTGGGTCAACTGCCCCTGAGTGGCGGCTGACGCCACGGCAGCGCGTTCACCAGCAGAATCAGCGCCAATGCGTACGAGTTGACGGCGAACGCGTTCCTCAAGCTCCACATTGGTGCCAGCACGAAGAGCAGGTACGTCACCACCGCGCCCACCGTCATTGCCACGCCTTCGCGGTAGGAGCGCCGGGGCCGGGTCAGATGCCGGGCCGCGGCGTCGGCGAGCACCACCATCGCGGGCAGCACCCAGGTCAGCTCGTGGGTGAAGCTGACCGGCCCGACGATCGCCGCGGTCAGCCCGACAAGCGAGAACGCGGCCATCTCGTCGCCGTCGGCGTGCGCGGCCCGGGCCCGGATCATGCCGACGGCTGCGATGAGCATGCCGAACGACAGCCACAGCAGCACCGGTGTGGTGCTGGAGTCGTACAGCCGGGCGAGCACCCCGGCCAGCGACTGGTTGCCGAGCGCGTCCACCGGGCCGGACCGGTCGATGCGCCACAGCACCTCACCGAACCACGCGGCGTTCTCCCGGGGCGTGACCACAAACGCGACCAGGGCGGCGCCGATGCTGGTGGCGAGGGCGGTCAGCGCGGCTCGCCGCTGCCGGGTGATCAGCAGGTACATGATGAAGAAGGCCGAGCTCACCGACAACGCCGTGGCCAGCCCGATGCCCACCCCGGCCGCCGCCTTCGAACGCCGCAGGGCCACCAGATCGGCGGTGACCAGCGCGAACACCAGCAGATCAAGGGTGCCCAGGCCGAGCACCGCGCGGATGGGTTCGATGGTCAGCGCCAGCGCGCCAGCGGCCAGCACCACCGGCCAGCGCCGGCGCCCGTAGCGCCGGGCGACCGGTCCGACATGGGCGATCAAGGCCAGGGCCAGCGCCCCGACCCCGGCCAGCGCCAGCAGCCAGCCCGCCACCGGGACAGGCAGGAACGCGGCCGGGACCAGGAGCAGCGCGGCGGTCGGGGACAGCGCGGTGCCAAGATGGCTCAGGGGATCCCGGTACGCATACAGCCCGGTCCCGCCCAGCCAGCTTCGCACCGCGCCCCGGTCGAGAACGAGTGCGCTGAATCCGTACCGTTGAGCGATGGTCGTGATCGCCGCCAGGATCCCTACGCACGCGAGGGCGACCACGACGGACCGGGAGGTCGCCGGGCGTGCCGATGTCCGCATCGCCGGCATGACCGACCTCCCTGTGCGTCAGCTCCCCCGCTCCGCTTAACGCACCACCGCCGGTTTGGTGATCTCAGCCAGGCAGTTTGCGAGCTGCCACCGCCGACGCTGCAGCGATCTTGGCCTCGCGCCGCGCGGTGCGCACAGCCCGGCGAGCCGACTTCTGCGACCGCTCGAGCGCGTGGCTGGTGCGGTACTTGAGACCCGGCTTGCCTTCGGTGTCGGCCGCGGCCAGCAGCAGGCCACCGAGCAGCCCGAGGTTCTTGAGGAAGTGCGTCTGGTGCTGTTGGCGCTCTTCCTTCGGCACCGCCCAGAACGGGTGGCCGGCGAACGTGGTGGGCACCAGTCCGGCGGCGAGCACCGCGGCCGACGGGCGGGTCAGCCGGCCGGTGGCCAGGAGCAACCCGGCGGCGACGTCGGCCCCGGCCTTGATCCGGATCAGGTTCCGGGCGTCGCTGGGCAGGCGCGGGTCGATCCGCTCGATCAGCGGGCCGGCCTTGTCGGTCACCTTCTTGGCGGCGGCGACCTTGGAGTCGGGGTCGGCGAGGACGCGAACTCCGCTGACCACGAAGATCGCGCCGAGCATGGCTCGGGCAGCAGCGCGTACGGGCTTCATCAACCCGTTATACCCGCGGATCTCGTCGTTAAGGTTGGGTGCGCAGATATCGGCCGAAGTGCGGAACGGTGAAGGCGACGGTGCCGCGCTCGCCGGAGTAGATCAGACCCTTCTTGATCAGGGCGTCGCGGGCCGGTGACAGGCTGGCCGGGCGGCGTGACAGGGCGGCGGCGATGTCCGAGGTGGGCACGGCGGCATCCATGTCGTTGTCGGTGTCGCCGGACAGCGAGGCCATGGCCCGCATGTATTCGCGTTCGGCAGGGGTGGCGCGCTCGTAGCGGGAACCGAAGAAGCCCACGGCCAGCTCGGCTTCGGCCTCGGGGGCGGCGACTTGGACGTCCTGCGCGGTGACCGGGGACGTGGGGGCGTGGTCCCAGGTCGCTTTGCCGTACGCCTGCACGAAGTACGGGTAGCCGCCGGACTTCTCGTAGAGCAGGTCCAGGGCCTTTGTCTCGTACTCGACGTCCTCGCGGGCGGCCGGCGCACACAGCGCCAGGTCGGCGGCGATGCGGTCGAGCCGGTCGATGCGCTGGTAGCGGAAGAGCCGTTCCGAGTAGGACTTCGCCGCGGACAGTACGGCCGGCAGGTGCGGCAGCCCGGCGCCGACCACGATCAGCGGCGCCCCTAGCTGGGACAGCTCGTGGCAGGCCGCGCACAACGCCGACACGTCGGCCGGGCTGAGGTCCTGCATCTCGTCGATGAACAGTGCGATGCCGGTGCCCACGTCGGTGGCGAGCGACGCCGCATCGGTGAACAGCTCCACGAGGTCGATCTCGATGTCGCCCGAGTCGGCTCGCCCCCGCGCCGGCGGCACGTCGATGCCCGGTGTCCAGCGGTCCCGCAGCTTGGCGTTGGCGTCGTTGGCCCGCAGCGCGAACGCCTTGAGCACGGCTAGCACCTCGTCCACCCGGTCCGGGTTGCGGTGATGCGGGGTCAGCTCGCGGATGGCCATGTGCAGCGCGGCCGTCACCGGGCGGCGCAGCGACTGCTCCGGGCGCGCCTCGATCTTGCCGGTGCCCCAGAGCCGGCCGATGGCCGCCGAGCGCAGCGTGTTAAGCAGCACCGTCTTGCCGACGCCGCGCAGCCCGGTCAGCACGAGGCTGCGTTCCGGGCGGCCCCGGGCCACCCGTTCCAGGACCACGTCGAAGGCGTCCAGCTCACGGCCGCGCCCGGCCAGCTCGGGTGGGCGCTGGCCGGCGCCCGGAGCGTACGGATTGCGGACCGGATCCACGGATAGCACCGTATCGGCCCGTCTAGGCGAATAGCTAGAGATCGATAGTCGAGGAAAGTCTAAGCGTTTCTAGCGCTGGTGCTAGAGAGTGCTAGTCGCTGCCATACTCACGCAGGCACAGCACGAAGTCGAGGCTGTCGAGTTCGCTGTCGAAGAAGTACCACTTCGTGTAGTGCGGTACCTTGCTGCACTTGTTCTCCGCGTCCGCCTCGCCGGTGGTGCGGCCGTCGACGCGCTTGAGCACTTCGAACGTACCGCTGGCGCAGCCGACGATTTTCAGCTCGGGACTGTCATCGGCGTTGCCCTCGTTGCGCACGCACTGGCCCTTGCTCACGAACCGGGCGTTCTCACTGTTCTGCGGCTCCGGCGCGGCCACTTCCTGGGTCGCGGTGGCGCTGGGGGTGGCCGGGGTGCCTTTCGCGTCGCTGTCCGAGCCGGTGCGACTGACGAGCCAGGCTGCGGTGCCCAGACCGCCGCAGATCAGCAGCCCCAGCACGATCACCAAAGCGAGGATCGGCCCGTTGCGCCTGCGCGGGGCCGGCATGACCGGCTGGTGCCACACCGGCGGTGCCGTGTTCAACGGCGGTGGCGAGATGAACGGTGGTGCCGTGTTCAACGGTGGTGGCGTGTATGCCATCGGATCGGCCGGCGGAACGGAGGCAGGCTGACCACCCCACACGGGATCATGCGGGGGGTGGGCTGCGTCGCCCCAGGGGTCGGCGGGCTCCGTGTACGGCTCGCCGGATGCCGGCGTGCCCCCGGTCGTCCAGCCCTGGCCGTTCTGCGACATCGGGAATCCTCCAGGCAAGGTTCGCTGTAGGCAACCGTAGCGTGCACAGGTCACGGGTTCCCTCCCAGAATCGCGCCGATCCCCCTCCGGCCCGAGCTGTCGGCAATAAGACGCGCAGTATGCCCCGATCCGGGGATACCGTCCGTCCCCATGTCCCTTCCCTTGATCGTGGGCGCGGCCGTCTTCGGCGGTGCCAGCGCTGCCTTCGTTCCGCGCATCGCGCACCGCCTGGCCGTCCCGCGGGGCACGCCGGCGCGGACCGCTTGCGCTCACTGCGCAAAGCCCATGCTGGACTGGGTACGGGCCGGAGCACCCTGTTCCTGCTCCCGCCAACCGCTGTGGACAGTCGGTGCCGCAGCCTTGGTCGCGAGCCTGCTCGGTGCCGTGCTCGGCGAGTCGCTCCTGCTGCTGATCGTGTTGCCCGCCTCGGTGCTCGCGGTGCTGCTCGCCGCCGTGGACATGCGCTGTCAACGGCTGCCCGATCCGCTCGTGGCTGCGTTGGCGCTGATCACCGCCGTGCCGCTGGGGGCCGGGGCGGTGCTGGCCGGTGAGCCGGCCCGGTTGCTGCGTGCGGTTGCCGCGGCGGGAGTGTGCTTCTCGGCGTACCTGATGATCGCTCTTATCGGTCGCGGTCTGGGGCTCGGCGATGTGAAGCTGGCCGCGGTGCTGGGCTTTGTTCTGGGTTATGCGGGCTGGCCGGCGGTGCTGGCCGGGCTGATCGTGCCGCACCTGATCAACGGGCCGCTCGCGGTGGTCCTGCTCGTGACCCGGCGAGCGCACCGGCGCAGCACGCTCCCCCTCGGGCCCGCGCTGCTGACCGGCGCCCTGGTCGGATTGGTCGTCGGTTAGAGCAACCTCAGCTGGCGGTCCTTGGGGCGCGCGGGAACGGTGTCGCCCATCCGCTCGAACAACCCGGCGTCGATCGCATCCATGAAGGGACTCGGGCTTTGCTCACGTTCGCTGCCGTGCCGGAACCGCCGCGCCGAGTGCGTGACGTAGAGGCGGTCCTGCGCGCGGGTCAGACCCACGAAGAACAGCCGGCGCTCCTCAGCCACCTCATCGTCCGACGGCGTGCTGCCCGGCCAGCGCAGCGGCAGCAAACCGTCCTCGCAGCCGACCAGGAACACGACCGGGAATTCCAGGCCCTTAGCCGCATGCAAGGTCAGCAGGTTGACCGCCTCGGCGCGCGGGTCGAGCGCGTCCACCTCGGCGCCGGTCGCGATCTCCTGCAGGAAGGCGGCCGGGTCCTCACCCATCCGATGCGCGAGCGGCAGGAGCAGGTCAGCGGCCGTCCAGATGTCCTCGGGGGCCAGGTTTTCGGCGTCGAGGGTCGGGGCGGCGTACCGCTGGGCCAGGGTCTGTGCGGCTTGCTTGACCCGGGCGGTGAGCGGACCGGACGCGCCCGCGTGACGCAGCTCCTGGGCCAGCACCTGCACGCCGGGGCGGTCCCGCAGGCGGTTGTGTGACCGCTTTTGCACCGGTACGCCCGCACGGGACAACGCATCCAGCACGGCTTGCGACTGAGAATCCGTGCGATACAGCACCGCGATGTCCGAGAAGGACAGCGTGCCCGGGGTCACCGCGCGGGAATCGATGCGCCCGGAGTCCAGCGACCGGTGCGACAACCCGCCGACCAGCTCGTCCACCGTGCGTACGACGAAATCCGCCTCGTCCGCAGCGCTCGCCGCGAAATACCGCCCGACCAGCGGCGACTCCGGATTCACCCGGGCCGGATCCAGCCGCCGCCCGTTGACCAGCGACGACGGCGCGATCGCCTGCACGGCCGCCGCAAGAATCGGCGCGGACGAGCGGTAGTTGCGGGTCAGCCGGACCAGCCGGGCGTTGTCGAAGTCCTGGTTGAAGCGCAAGAAGTAGCCGACGTCGGCCCCGCGGAACGAGTAGATCGCCTGGTCCGGGTCGCCGATCGCGCACAGGTTGCCGTCCGCCGGGCTGAGCAGGCGCAGCAGCTCGTACTGGGTGTCGTCGACGTCCTGGTACTCGTCCACGAAGATCCACTGCCAGCGGCGACGGTAGCGCTCGACCAGCGCCGGGTCCTCGCGCAGTAGCGCCACCGGCACGGTGAGCAGGTCATCGAGGTCGACCAGGTCCTGCTGGCGCAGCAGCTTGGTGTACGCGGCATCGTCGTCGCCGGCCTGCTCGCGCGCGGCCTCCCGCTCAGCGTCATCGGCGATCCGCCAGCCCGAGCCGAGCCCGGCGGCCTTCGCGTTCTCCTTCACAATGGTCAGCCCGACGGCGTGGAACGTGCCGACCGTGATGTCCTGCGCCACCTCGCCCATCAACGCGTCCAGCCGCGCCCGCATCTCCTCGGCCGCGCGCCTGGTGAACGTGATGGCCAGGCAGCGGTGCGGGAAGACGTTCATCTCCGCACACAGGTACGCGATCCGGTGCGTGAGCGTACGGGTCTTGCCCGTGCCCGGCCCGGCCACGATCAGCAGCGGCCCACCCGGCGCCGACGCGGCTACCCGCTGCATCGCGTCGAGGCGGTCGAGCAGCCCGGTGCCGACCTCCTCCATGCCGGCCAGCATCGGCTCGAACGGCTCATGCGGCGAGGCGGGCTGCTGGATGGGCGGGGCCGGCTGCTTCTTCTTGACCGGCTCCTTGACCTTGGGTACGGGTGCCCGCCCGATCGCCGGCTCGGCCTTGCGCTGCTTGGGCACCGGCGCCGGCGCCAGGTCGAAAAGCGTCTCGGATTGGGGAGCGCTCTGGGCGTTCTTCAGCTCACCGGGCTCGAACAGCGTGATCACGCCGTACTCGCCGTCGTAGCCGGGCACGCGCCGCACGTCGCCGCGCCGCAGCCGGGTGATGGCCTCGCGCAGGTTGTCGCCGCCCTGCTGGCCGATGTCGTCGAGCGGCACCTTGCGCAGGATGTCGAGCTCCGAGCCGAGCGTGGCGACGAGGTGGGTGAGCTGGCCGTCCACGGTCTTCGACTTCGGCCCGACGCCGTTGATCTCCCCGAGGATCCCGGCGAGCTGGATCAAGTGCTCCACGCTGGGCCCACGGCTCGGGCCGGTCTCCCGGTCGGCCAGGTCCTCGACCCGGCTCAGCACGCCGACGGTCAGCGGCTTGCCGCATTCGGGGCAGCGACCGCCGGCTTCGCGGGTACGAGCCGGTTCCCAGTTGACCCCGCAGGCCCGGTGCCCGTCGGCGTGGTACTTGCCTTCCTCCGGGAAGAACTCAAGGGTGCCGGCGAGCCCGGTGCCATCCTTGATCGCGAAGTAGTCCGGCGTGCCGGTGAAGAGGGTGGCCTCCCGGGCCAGGGCTCCCGGCGAGTGGGCGTCGGAGTTGGACACCAGCCGGTAGCGGTCCAGGCTGGAAACGCGCCAGTTCATCTCCGGGTCCGAGGACAGGCCGGTTTCCACTGCGGTGATGTGCTCGGCGAGATCGGCGTAGCAGTCGGCGATGGCGTCGAAGCCGGACTTGGAGCCCAGCGCGGAGAACCAGGGCGTCCAGATGTGCGCCGGGACCAGGTAACCGTCGGGGCTGGCCTCCAGCACGATTTCGAGCAGGTCCCGCGAGTCCAGACCCAGGATCGGGCGGCCATCGGCGGTCAGGTTGCCGATGCGGCCCAGGGCGGTGTTGAAGCGGGCTGCGGCCTCGAAGTCGGGGAGGTAGATGAGGTGGTGGACTTTGCGCGTACGGTCGTCGCGCTTGTAGATCGTGGAGATCTCGACGCTGAGCATGAAGCGCGCCGGCTCGCCCTGCAGGGCGCCGGGCAGCCGCTTGGTGACGTCGGCTTCGGCGTCCGGATCGAGCCGGAAGAGGCCGGGTTCGGCGGCCGGTCGCAGGCTTTCGCGCAGGTGGTCGAACCAGGCGGGATGGGTGAAGTCGCCGGTGCCGAGCACGGCGATGCCCTTGCGGCGGGCCCACCAGGCCAGGTTGGGGAGGGTGAGGTCACGGCTGCAGGCACGCGAATACCGGCTGTGGATGTGCAGATCCGCGACGTACGTGTCCGCGGCAACCGAGGACCCTGCGCTGTCCGAGGGCACGCTGCATCCTGTCACGACCACACCGCGGCCCTGAAGCCGCCACGCGCGAAGTCACAGAACCGATCCCCGCTGGGTCGTGATTTCACCCTATATGCCGTCGTCTCCTACCTGGTGCGCAGCTCCAGCCTGCTGACGCGGGGCCGCTGTTTGGTGGGTAGCTCCAGCCCGCTCACCTGGGGCCGCTTGTTGCGTGCGTAGCTCCAGCCCGCTGACCTGGGGCCGCTTATTTTGTGCGTAGCTCCAGCCCGCTGACTTGGGGCCGCTTATTTTGTGCGTAGCTCCAGCACGCTGACCTGGGGTGGCGCGCCCACCCGCACCGGCGGCCCCCAGAACCCGGCGCCGTTGGTCACGAACACGGGCACCCCGTCCACCTCGCCGAACCCGCTGGTCACTGGCTGTTGAAGGGGAACCAGGAGGTTGAAGGGAGCCATCTGCCCGCCATGCGTGTGCCCGGAAACCTGAAGGTCGACCCCGAACGGGGCGGCATCCTTGACCGCCAGCGGCTGATGGGCCATGAGCACCACCGGACGGGTGGTGTCCCGGTCCCCCAACGCCCGCCCAAAATCAGGCGCGTCCCCCACATCAGCGCCGCCCAGGTCATTGACGCCGGCCAAGTCCAGCCCATCAAGCTCAATGCGTTCATTCCGAAGCGGCCGTACGCCCAACCGGGCCACCTCCTGAACCCACTCCTGATAACCGGAGTAGTACTCGTGGTTCCCGGTAACGAAGTAAGCCCCCCGCCGCGACTCAATGTCAGCCAACGGAGCCGCGAACCTCCCAAGCTCGGCCACACTGCCGTCAACAAGGTCCCCCACCACGCACACGATGTCGGCGTTGACCGAGTTGATGACCTCAACAATCCGGCCGGCATGCCGCGTCCCGGTGAGGGGTCCGAGATGGATGTCGGAGACCACGGCGAGGCGGGTGCCGTCCATGGCTCGCGGAAGCTTGGTGAGGGGTACCTGAACGCGGTTGATGCGCGGGCCACCGAGGGCGGTCTTGACCCCGTAGCCGGTGATGCCGGCGGCGGTCAGCCCGGCGAAGATCGCCGCTCCGCGAGCGAGCAGAAGACGGCGGTCCAGCCCCGCTTTGTCTGCCGGCTCGGCGCCGGTTGTCGTGGTGGACTCGTTGCCGGGCGCTTCATCACTGGCGGATTGCCGTGGCTCAGAGTGCTCAGCCTCGCCAACGTAAGTCTCTGCTTGTTGCCGCTCGCCCGCTGTCCCTCGGCGCCCGACCCGAGTTTCCTCTTGCCGCCGGACCTCAGAGCTCTCTTGCCGCCGGACCTCAGTCCCCTCCAGCCGCCGGACCCCGGACTTTTCCTGGTGCCGAATCCACAGAGCGACGGCGAGCCGAGGAATTTCCAGCACCGCGAGCGTCACGAGCAGGTAGAACATCAGCGCGAGCCAGAGGTATCCCGGCCAGGCCAGCCACTTCACGTGCCCGGCCCGGACGCCAATCAGCGTCGCCGGGACCAGCAGGGCGAGCACGATCGCCACGATGCCGCCGATGCGCCGGGCTCGACCTGTGCGGAACGGATCGCGGACCAGCCGCTTCCACAGGTACAGGTGGATGAGTCCGATGACGACGATGATCAGCCCAGCGAAGCCCAGCAAGCTCAACCCCCAGCGAATGGCGGCAGGACGTCAACCGTCGCGCCCGGGCGCAGCGCCGCCTGACGATCATGGCAGGTCAGCCCATCCACAAGAAAAGTGGCTGCTTTGAGCACCACCGCCAGCCGCTCGCCATGCCGCTCGGTAAGCGCCTCAGAAAGCCCATCCAAGGAAGAAGCCAAAATCTCCTCTTCCCGTACGCCCCCAGCAGCCGCCCGAGCCCCAGCGAAATAGCGCACCAGCACCACGGTCACCACTTCCCCTCGCCCACCCGACCGGCCAGGACCCAACCGCCCAGCACGACCGTCACTTCCAACCGCCCACCACGGCCGCCAGCCCGCGCTCGCCCCTCCGTGGCCGTTCCCGACCGTCTACCGCGGCCGCCAGTTCGCGCTCGTCCCACAGTGGCCGTTCCCGATCGTCTACCGAGACCGACAGCAGCACACGATTGCCCACCACGGCCGCCAGCACTCGATCGTCCGCCGCCGTCATCAGGCGTTCCGCCGCCCAGCACGGCCATCAGCCCCCGATTGCGGACATGGGGCGGTCGGGCTGCAGGAAGGACGGGTCGTCGATGCCGTGGCCGGCTTTCTTGCCCCACATCGCCGCACGCCACGCCTCGGCGATGTCTTCATCCGTGGCGCCATTTCTCAGCAGGGCTCGAAGGTCAGTCTCGCCGGTTGCGAACAGGCAGTTGCGGACCTGGCCGTCCGCCGTCAATCGGGTTCGGTCGCAGTCGCCGCAGAACGGCCTGGTGACCGAGCCGATCACGCCTACCCGAGCGGGTTGACCAGCCGCGTCGATGTAGCCGGGTACCAACCAGGTCTCCGCCGGCGCGGTTCCACGTGAAACCACGTCGGGCATCAGGTTGAACGGCTTCAATGAGTCGAGGATGGCTGCTGCTGTGACCATCTCGTGCCGGTCCCACTGGTGCTGGGCGTCCAGCGGCATCTGCTCGATGAACCTGAGTTCGTACCCGTGATCCAAGGCGAACTGCAGAAGAGCTGGCGCTTCCCCATCGTTGATCCCTCGCATCAACACGGTGTTGATCTTTACCGGCGTCAGACCAGCCATCGCGGCTCCTGCCAAGCCCTTGAGGACGTCCGCGTGCCGGTCGCGGTGCGTCAGCTCCTTGAACCGCGCCGGTGAGAGCGTGTCCAGCGACACATTCACCCGGTCGAGTCCAGCTTCCCGCAGCGGCCCGGCCATCCGCTCCAAGCCAATCCCGTTCGACGTGATCGACAACTTGGGCCGGGGCAGCAGCCGCGCGGCCTGCGCCACGATGCCCACCAGCCCACGCCGGATCAACGGCTCGCCGCCCGTGAACCGGATGTTGGTGACGCCCAGCCGGTCCACCGCAACCCGGATCAGCCGGCCCACCTCATCATCGGTGAGCTGCTGTTCCCGGGGCATCCAGGCAAGACCCTCTTCGGGCATGCAGTACGTGCAGCGCAGATTGCATCGATCCGTCAGGGACACCCGAAGGTCGGTGGCCACCCGCCCGAACCGGTCAGCAAGCAGCCCACCACCTCGCAGCGGTACGACAGGAAGGGCCACCTCGGTCACTGGTCGAACCTAGCTCTTCCATCGCCTATCCGCCGTTACACAAACCACTGCCCACGTCGCCCAGGTCGTCTTACGAGTCCAGAACCGCGTCCGCAGCCGCTCGCACAGCCCCCCGGTAAGCCGACCCGAACGCCGCCGTATGCACCAGCAAGAGCTGCAACTGATGCAACGGAACCCGCCCCCGCCAGCCCGCACTCAGCGGCCACACCTCCTCGTACGCAGCCACGATCCGGTCCAGATGCGGTGCGCCGCCGAACAGGGCCAGCTGGGCCAGGTCGGTTTCGCGGTGCCCGCCGTGGGCTGCGGGATCGACCAGCCAGGCGCGGCCGTCGGCGGACCACAGCACGTTGCCTGGCCACAGGTCGCCGTGGAGGCGGGCGGGGGGTTCGTTTTGGTCGTACGAGCTGATGGTGGTGAGGATGCGTTCGACAGCCGTGACGTCTTGCGGTGAGATTGCGCCCCGGTCGCTGGAGATTCTGAGGTACGGACGCAGCCGGCGTTCCGCGAACCAATCGCCCCAGGACCCGGTGGAGGGCGTGTTGTCCTGGGCCAATGGGCCGATGAAGCCGGGCCATGGCGCTCCGAACCCGTCTGCGCCGGTGCGATGGAGGGCCGCCAAGTCGCGTCCGAACCGCTCGGCTGCGGCGATGGACGCGGTGCCCGGCTCGATCCATTCGAGGGCGAGCATCTCGTCCAGCGCTACAAATACTTCCGGTACGGGTGCCGCGTTCGCTTCTCGCAACCAATTCAATCCGGCTGCTTCGGTGGCGAAGAAATGCTGGGGCGCGTTTCCGGACGGCCACGTCTTCGCGAACAGCGACGTGCCGTCGTCCAAGGTCAAGCGGGATGCGGTGCATACGTCTCCGCCTCCCACAGGGGTCTCACGAATGCGCTGGTGAGTGAGAAATGTCGGGAGGTGCTGGGGGTGCGCGCGTAGATATGCCAGATCCACCGGCTTATCTTCCACTTCGGGTTACGGGCTGCCCGAATCGGAGTCAAAATGTCGGCATGACACCTGTCGCGGTGCGTTCGTACCGGCCGAGCGATCACAGCGCCGGCCGCCGCCTGTGGTCCGAACTGACCGCCGGGCACAACAGCATGTACGGGGACCCGTCCGACGACAGCGGAGCCGGGTTTGAGGAGTACCTCACGCGGCTTGACCTGGGGGGACTCTGGGTCGCCGAGCATGCCGATGACGGTGTCGTGGGCCTGGTCGGGCTGATCATCAGGGGCCGGGCCGGCGAGGTTGAACCGGTTGTCGTCACGGCCACGCACCGGCACAAGGGCGTAGGCCGCAAGCTGCTGCGCCACGTGGCGCAGGAAGCCAAGAAGCGCAACATGCAGTCGCTGACGATCTCTCCGTCGTCGCGCAACGTGGAGGCGATCCGCAGCCTGCATGCGGCCGGTTATGACGTGGTGTCGTCCATCGAGCTGACCATGCATCTTGACCATCAGACGTACGACTGGCAGCCGGACGGGCTGGAGCTGCACGCGCTTCAATTCCGCTCCTGACTCCGAGGGCTGATCCCGACCTCGAAGCCTTCCACGTTTTTCAAGTCGCCCCGGAGTTATCCACAACCCGTCGGTATCCACAGGGGGTCAAGCGGGCGGCACCCCGATTCGGCCAAGCTGCCCGGCATGACGAATCTGAAGGTCTGCTCAATTCCTGACCTGCTCTCCCTGGTGCCCTACCTGCTCGGCTTCCATCCGGACGACAGCCTGGTCGTGGCCGGCATGGACGGCGACTCCATCAAGTTCGTGGTCCGCATCGACCTGCCCCAGCCGGGCACCCCCGACTACAACAGGCAAATGTCGGCGCTCCACCTGGCCGTCTGGGTTTCAAGAGCCGAACCAGACGAAGTTTCGATCATCGGGTACGGCCAGGGCGCCCTGGTAACGCCAGCCATCGCCCGTCTCGCAGTCGGCCTCGACCGCGCTGAAGTACGGGTTGTCGAAAAGGTTCAGGTAGCGGACGGACGCTTCTGGTCGTACCTGTGCAGCAATCTCACCTGCTGCCCACCCGAAGGCAGACCTTGCCCACCGCTCAACAGCGTCATCGCGGCGGGGGCGATCCTCGCGGGAGCCGTCGCGCTGCCCAGCCGCAAAGATGTAGAGGCCCGGCTCGCCTCGGTCTCCGGACGAGAACGCCAGGCCATGAATGAAGCAGGGCAACGGGCGTTGTCCCGGCTCAGCGCGCTGCGAATGGAGGCAGCCCGAAGCTGGCCAGGAGGTCCACAAAGACGCCGCAGCGCCCCGCACTTCGAGGAGTCCCGTCGCTTCGAGCGCCTCACGGCAAAGGCCGGGCGCGTAGCAGTACAAGAGGCAGAGCGCACTTACCGTACGAACAACCGGCTGAGCGACGACGAACTTGCCTGGCTGGTTCTCCTCCTTCAGCACCTCCCCGTACGCGACTACGCCTGGACCCGCCCAGGAGCCGAAGGCTGGCAAGTGGCCCTGTGGTCCGACGTCGTACGCCGAGCCGACCCCGTGCAGGTAGCGCCCCCAGCATCGTTGCTGTCCTTCGTCGCCTGGCGAGCGAATGAGGGAGCGGTCGCCACCATAGCGGTGGATCGAGCGCTCAGGGCAGACCCGAGCTACCGGATGGCTCAAACAATGCAGGACATCCTGTGCTCCGCTGTCTCGCCGGCTGAGGTGGAGGGTTGGCCTGTGGTGCCGGATCGGCGGGGCGGGTGTCCGGATGAGATGGCGCGGGGGGTTCACAGCACTTCGGTGATGGGGGTCGGG
>NZ_LOJP01000002.1:1184784-1203095 GCF_001553785.1 Actinoplanes sp. TFC3 | reverse complement strand
AGGGGAACTGGCCGTGCCGGAGGGGTGGGACGCGAGGGTGCCTGAGGCTCGGGACGTCGATGGCGTTGCGGGGGGTGCCGCTGAACCCGGTGGGGGTGACGACGGGGTCGTGTGTCAAGGCGAGGCTGTCCGCGAGGGCGACGCCGCGCAACAGGACGACGCCGTCCGGCAGGTGAAATCCGTGCGCCATGGTCGCGGTCCGCGCGGGAAGCGGGTGGGGTACCTGAAGGTTGTCGCGTCCGGGGAACGAGTTCAGCCTGGGCTGCTGACTGAGGCGGAGGAGTTGCGGACCCTGCCGCGGTTCGAAGTTGCGAAGGGCGTTCATCGGCTGGGGGTGTTGAAGGCGAGGCCGCGGCTTGGGGAGGTGGCCGCCTTGCGCGAGATTCACGAGGCGAAGATCCGCCCCAAGAGCGACGCGCCCCAGCCGGAAGAGCCGAGCACCACTCCAGAACCACCTACCGGGACCACTTACGACGGGCTCAAGGCCGTTCCCGCGTACCAATCGCAAGAAGAGCGACACGAGGCACCCAGCAGAACCGGCCGGCGACGACCGAACTCAAGGCGCACCCGCCGCCGGATATGACCCGGCCCGAAGCCGAAGCGGGCCCCCATCCCGCTCCGGCCGGGTGCCATAAGCCCTCAAGGCCGCTGCGTCTCCTGCCGCACCGTCTGCTCACCGAGGTCACCGGTCCTCAGTGCCGAGCCAACCGCCCCGGGCGTCGAGCTGTCCGACGTTTGGTGCAGGCCTGGCACCCGGTCCTCGATGACGAATGATGCGCGGGTGTGGACTGGCGCGTCCGGCCTGGTCACGTATGGGAGGACTTGAAAATCAGCGTTCAGAGCGCCCGGCTTGATGCGGGTTCGGACATAGCCGCGTTGGTTGTTGTAGAAGCGCAAGTGGGGGTTCCAGGCTGCCCAGGGGTGGGTGCCGGGAATCACGTCGGCGCCGTCGCCTGTGGAGGTGATCGAGGAACAGACAAGTTCGGTGCCTACCGTGCGGGAGGTGGGGTCTGCCCAGTCCAGCTTCAGTTCGTCGGCCCAGTGGGCGTGGACGTCGCCGGTCAGAACGACGGGGTTGCGGACGCCGGCGTTCACCCAGCCTCGGGTGATGCGGTCGCGGGAGGCGGCGTAGCCGTCCCAGCTGTCCATGCTGACCACCGACGCCGGGCCGGGATTGTTGTCGCGCTGACCGAAGAAGACCTGCTGGCCGAGGATGTCCCAGCGGGCCGTCGACTGGCGGAAGCCGTCGATCAGCCACTTCTCCTGCTCGGGGCCGGTGATCGAACGCGCCGGGTCGAGGGCTGCGGGGCAGTCCTTGTACCCGTCGCCGCAGCCCTGGTCATCGCGGAACTGACGGGTGTCGAGCAGGTGGAAAGTGGCCAGGCGGCCCCAGCGCAGGCGGCGGTACAACTGCATGTCGATGCCGCGTGGAATCGAGGTGCGGCGCAGCGGCATGTTCTCGTAGTAGGCCTGGAACGCTGCGGCCCGGCGTGCGAGGAAGTTCGGGTCAGGCTGCTCGGGCACCTCGTCCGCCCAGTTGTTCTCGACCTCGTGATCGTCGAAGACAACTGCCCAGGGCGCTACGGCATGGGCCGCTTGCAGGTCGGCGTCGGTCTTGTACTGCGCGTGCCGCTGCCGGTAGTTGGCCAGCGTAACGGTCTCGGGGCCCTCATGGTCGCGTGGGTTACCGCCCGGGATGTTGTAGGTGTCGCGCGCGTACTCGTACTGGTAGTCGCCGAGGTGCAGGATCAGCTCGGGTTCGTCCTGGGCCAGCCGGCGGTACGCGGTGAAGTAGCCGTGTTCGTACTGCGAGCACGACACGAACGACATGGCCAGCGAGGCGGGCATCGTCCACGGCGCTGGGGCCGTACGGGTGCGTCCTGCTGGCGAAAGGTAGCGCTCGGCCTTGAATCGGTAGTGGTATTCGCGGCCCGGAAGCAGCCCGTTGAGTTCGACGTGCACGGTGTGTGCGGCCGACGCTCGGGCAATCGCGACGCCACGCCGTACGACATGACGGAAGCGCTCGTCGGCAGCCACCTCCCAGTGGACCGGCATGTCACGCGACGGCATGCCGCCCAATCCGTCCTCGGCGAGCGGTGCCGGTGCCAGCCGCGTCCACAGGACGAAGCCGTCCGCGTCGGGATCGCCGGAAGCGATGCCGAGGGTGAACGGGTTGGTGCGCAGCGGCCCCCGGTAAGGGGTGGCGGCGGCGGCAAGCGGCCAGGTCGTCACTGCGGTGGCAGCGCCGGTGGCAGCACCGCTGAGCAGGAGAGTACGTCGCGACAGTGCCATGTCGTGGCTCCCAGGGATTCCGGATTCGCGGACCCCCGACAGCCTCATGACGGTGAATGTCTGGAACGGATGGTGCGGATTAATGCCGATTGAACACGTAAAGAACTCAGACGACTACGCGCTGCGACCCCGCGTACACGTTCATGGAGGGTCCGCGCAGGAAGCCGACGAGGGTCATACCCGCCTCGTCAGCCAGTTCGGCCGCGAGTGTGCTGGGGGCCGACACCGCCGCGAGCAGCGGAAGGCCTGCCATCCAGGCCTTCTGGGTCAGCTCGAAGCTCGCGCGGCCCGAGACCAGCAGCACGTGACCGGCGAGCGGCAGTCGTCCTTCGCGCGCGGCCCAGCCGATGACTTTGTCGACCGCGTTGTGCCTGCCCACATCCTCCCGGAGGACGAGGAGTTCGCCGTCAGACGTGAAAAGTCCAGCCGCATGCAATCCGCCGGTACGGTCAAAAGTGCGCTGGGCGGCGCGCAACTTGTCCGGCAGCTCTGCGAGGGTCTGGGCTGCGACGGTCGTTTCGTCCGCCCCGACGTCGAACTGCGAGCGGGTCCGTACCGCATCGATCGAAGCCTTGCCGCACACTCCGCACGAACTGGTCGTGTAGAAATTGCGGCTCGGATCGGTCACCGGCGGCGGCACGTCCGCGCCCAGCACGATGTCGACCACGTTGTAGGTGTTCGGCGTGTCCGTGCCCGCGCACAACTGTGCCGTGACCACGTCACCGGCGGCGCGGATGATCCCCTCGGTCAGCAGGAAGCCCATCGCCAGGTCGATGTCCTGCCCCGGCGTGCGCATCGTGACGGCAAGGGGCTCCTGGCGCAGCCGGATCTCAAGGGGTTCCTCGGCGGCCAGGTCATCGGGCCGGCGCCGGGGTTCCGCGTCGGTCGAAAGATTGATCTTCATGACCGGTCGCCGGTTCATCGAGCGCGCCATGCAATGAGCGTAAGCCGTGGTCGCGGCGTGTGCGCGGAGCCGCTGTGGCGAGCGCAACGAGAGGCAACGGCAAAGGCGGCGGTCACGCTCGCGGGCTCGGCGGGATACGGTACGTACGTGGGGGGATTCGCGGCGGTGGTGTTAGCCGGCGGTGCGGCGCGTCGGATGGGTGGTGCGGACAAGCCCACCATCCCGGTCGCGGGGCAGCCGATGCTGACCCGTGTGCTGGCTGCGGTGCACGACGCCGAGCCAAGAGTGGTTGTCGGCAAGGTGCCTCCCGACCTGCCCGTGGAGGTGGCCTCGACCAGCGAGGAACCGCCCGGCGGTGGTCCCGTAGCCGCGACGGCAGCGGGTCTGGCCCTGGTGCCGGAGAAGGTGAGCTTTGTCGCCTTGCTGGCCGCTGACCTGCCCCTGCTGACCGGCGAGGCGATCGACGTTCTCAGGCTCACCGTGGAATCCGCGCCGATGATGCAGGGTGCGCTCTACCGCGACGCCGAAGGTCGCCGGCAAACGCTGTGCGGAGTTTGGCGTACGCCCGCGTTGCGCAAGGCCCTGACCACGCTCACCGAGCAACGAGGCAATCTGCATGGCGCCTCGATGCACGCGTTACTTGAGCACCTCCAGTTCATCGAGGTCTCCTGGCGCCGCCCCGGCCCGCCCCCATGGTTCGACTGCGACACCGACGACGACCTGCGCACGGCGGAGGAATGGGCCCGGTGAACGTCCTCGAGGAATGGGTCAGGACAGCGGCGGCGGAGCTGGGGCTCAACCCGGCGGACGTGGACCACAGAACGGTCCTGGACGTGGCGCGAGACGTCGCTCATAACGTGGTACGTCCAGGAGCGCCCGTGACGGCGTACCTGATGGGACTGGCAGTGGGCCGCGGCGCGGATCCGGCGGACGTGGCGCAACGCCTCACCGCCCTGGCCGTGAACTGGCCATCCGAGAACGCTGCGTCTGAAGGTGCGGCGGGTGCGGGCGGGGCGGTCGATAGTGCGGGAAGAAGCGCTTAACGGACGGGAATGGGACGCGGCCAGTGGGCGGCTCTCCGGCTCGATAGGGTGACGGGGCGGAGGTGAGGATCATGACGGCGGAGAACACGGCGGATCAGAGCGAGGGCGTGCTGCTCGACGAGCCGACAACGGCCGATCTGCGGGCCAAGGTGACCGAGGCGTGGCGGGAGTTCGCCGGTGCGCTCGCGGGCCTGCTGCCCAGCTTGGATGCCGGGGCATACGCGGACATCACGCTCGACCCGACTGCCTCCGGCACCGGCACGGCCGTCTACTCGGTCAGCATCCGCGTGCTTGAGGGCGGCGTGGTCGAGGCGCTTGCCGTGGGCAACGCCGGCCTGCCCGAGGGCTTCCGGATGGACCGCTCGGCCGTCGCCGACCTGGTAGCGCTCGGCTGGTCGCCGCCCGGTGTGCTGCCCGGCTCCGGCGACTCGTTCGGCCTGCGCACCTCCAAGGACGGGGCCAAATCACTCGCCACGGTCGTCTCGCGCACCCTGCGTGACGTATATGGCGCCCCGCATCCGGCGTTCCTCGTCTACCTGGTGCATGACGACCAGGACGAGCCCATCGAAACCGCGCCGCTGGCTACCGCCCGCCACGAACCCAGCATCGACGAGGAACTCAGCCTCGACGACCTGGACGAGGACGGCGTCCTCTCCGAAGCCCTCGCCAACGCCGCCGACGAGGTGGTGCCGCTCGACGAGCGGGTGCGCACCGTGGTGGCCACGATGTCGAAGACCACTGTCGACCAGCTCCAGGTCGACACGGACGGCGACATCGGCATCCGAGCGGGCTCAGCCATGGTGTTCGTGCGAGTACGCGACAACCCGCCGCTGGTCGACGTGTTCTCGCCGATCCTTACCGAGGTCGAGCCGACCGAGCAGCTCTACGTGAAGCTGTCCGAGCTGACCAACCGCATGCCGATCGGCCGCCTCTACTGCGCCCAGGACACGGTATGGGCCTCCATCCCCGTCTTCGGCCGCAACTTCCAGGCAACCCACCTCATGCTCGCCGTCCAGGTGATGACCGGCCTGGCCGACGAACTGGACGACCGCCTGCACGGCGAGTTCGGCGGCAAGCGCTTCTTCGGCGAAGGCGACAAGCCGGCCCCAGCCAAGGACTCCAAGGACGGCGACGACCACCGCACGGGGATGTACCTGTAGGGGATGGGCGCTAGCTGCTGGAGGCCTGGCGCGTGCGACGCCCGCTCGGGTGAGGCCGCCGAGCAGGCGCTTTCGAGGCGCCCCAGCTCACCACCCCACCCAGTCCAGCTCCTCCATGGTGGACATCTGCGAAACCTGTAGTCCCCCATCCGTCAAGCTCCACAACACCTCCCCGATCACCAGCGACCGCCGCACCCCCGCCCGCGCAACCTTCCCCACCTCACTGATCCCCTCATCAGTAACCCGAAGCGCCACTGCCCCAGCCGCCGAACCAGCCACCCGATCACCAGCGAACACCGGCACAACCAGCAGCTTCGTAGCCGGCCACCACAGCAGGGCGTGCGGGTCGTACTCGGCTTCGGACTGGGCGCCCGGGACCTGGTGCTGGGACAGGCGCCGAGGAGCAGCCGGGTCTGCGACGTCGAAGAGGGCCACTTGCAAACCCGTGACCCGTCCGGTGGGGTCTGCTTCTTGGCCGATACCGATCAGGCGGTTGTCGCCGACGGGCTGGAGGTGGGCTGAGTACCCGGTGATCTTCAGGTCACCGGTTACTTTGGGTGATGTGGGGGTGCTCAGGTCCAGGGTGTACAGGGGGTCCGTCTGACGGAAGGTGACCACGTAGCCGCGAGGGCCGAGGAAGCGGACCGCGTGGATCTGCTCGTTCTTGCCCAGGCCGTCGACCACTCCTACCTGGGCGAGCTTGTCGTTCAGCACGCGGACAGCCGACTGGTTCTGCGAGGTTGTGGCCACTCGTAGATGACTGTCCCACTCTGACAGCGCGTACTGGTTGATGAGGAAGCCGGGCACTGTTCCCGACGCAGCGAACACCGGCTTTTGATTACCGCTGGTGGTGAAGCGGTAGAGGTCCGTCTCCTGGCGCACCGGGGCTGCGGCGCGGCCGGGGGTGCGGTCCAGGCGCCAGCGTTGGTCGTTGGCTACGTAGAGGTTCTTGCCGTTGCTGTACACGGTGTCACCGTCTGCCACCACGGTGATGGGGTCTCCGCTGCTCAGGGTCGGCTGGCTCACATCAAAGGTGAGCACGCTGAGCAACGATCCGCCGCTGTAGGACGGCGGGCGGCTCACCTGGTTGCAGTCGACGTGGCCGCGGGCTGTGGTCGTACCGGTGGAAAGTGTCCAGGCCGGAAGCCACGCCTCGGCCGAAGCCTTGTCGATTGCCGCTTGGTTGTCCTTGAGCAGGTCCTTGAAGTCGGTAGCGTTGCTGCGAAAAACGATCTGCGGCGTGGTGCGCAGAACGACCCGAGCAGTGCCGCCGGTGAGCCGCGCGTCCACCACTGTGCCGCTGTCGGGCTTGTAACGACTGACAATGGTGGGCGCGCCGGACAGGTCAACCAGCACCACCTCCGAGCCCAGGACCAGCGCGACGTTTCCGCTCAGCAGCAGGCGCCCGTCCGGCATGCCAAGATCGATTGATCCGGTACGAACACGGCTGGCCGCATCCACCACCTGCAGCACATTCCCGTCGATGGCCACGATCCGCCGGCCGTCGGTCTTGACGATGTCCGGCTCATCGGCGTCGGCCTCGTGATTGTTTGTGCTCGATGCTGGCGCGGTGCCAGCAAGTGTGCGCGCCCCGCCGATCGCCATCGCCTCGGGAATCGCCTCGTTCCCGGGCAGCCCGTACACCCCGACGCTAGCTTTCGCCGCCTTCCGCAGATCTTCGACCAGCTCCTGACACGAGTCGAACGCCGCCAGCCGCATCTCGGTGGAGTTCGGCGAGCGATCGCCGGGCGTGCGGTCGGGTGCAGGCGACGACGCGGTGCATCCGGCAAGCGGAACCGCGACAGCGATGGCGGCGGCACAGAGCTGCAGACGGCGTGACATGCGCATGTGACGCGCCATAACGCCCACCGGTTCCGACACTGAGGAAAAGCACCTCAGGAAGGAGCAGGCACCGGACTCGGCACATCAACCAGCCGCGACAGCACAATCATGCTCCGCGTCGAGGTAACAAACGGCTCCGCGCGCAAACGCTCCAGCACCTGTTCAAGGTGCCCAATGTCCGCCGCCCGCAGATGCACCAGCGCATCCGCCTCACCCGACACCGTGTAGGCACCCACCACCTCGGGATGCCGCCGCGCCGCCACCGTGATCTGCGCCGGCGTGGTCCGGCCCGTGCAGTACAGCTCGACAAACGCCTCGGTCGTCCACCCCACCGCGGACGGCTCGATGATGGTCGTGAATCCCCTGATCACCCCGTCCGCGCGCAGCCGGTCCACCCGGCGCTTCACCGCCGGGGCCGAGAGCGAGACCTTCACCCCGATCTCCGCGTACGAGGCCCGCGCATCGGCCGACAACAACGCAATGATTCGCTGGTCCACGGCGTCCATGCGCAACGATTCGCCTCCGGCCAGCAAGGGAAAGAGCTGTTTCGGTCGCCCCAGCCTACCTAGCCTTTATCTCATGAGCCACGGGGAGCGATTGCCGCGCGAGCGTATGTACCTCATGTGTCCACCAGAGCACTTCACGGTTGAGTACACGATCAATCCGTGGATGGACACCACGGTGCCGGTTGACGCCGGCCTGGCCCTCAAGCAGTGGGCGCTGCTGCGCGAGACGCTCACCGATCTCGGACACCGGGTGCACGTGCTGGACGCCGAGCCGGGCCTGCCCGACATGGTCTACGCGGCCAACGGCGCTTTCTCCGTCGATGGCACGGTCTACGGCGCCCGGTTCCGCTATCCCCAGCGCGCCGATGAAGCCGCAGCTCACCGCCGCTTCTACCAGTCGTGGGCGTTCGCCGAACCGGTCCACGTCAACGAGGGCGAGGGCGACTTCGCCTACCTCCCCGAGGCGTACGGCGGCCTGATCCTCGCCGGTTATGGCTTTCGCACCGAGCCGGCCGCGCACGCCGAAGCCCAGGAGGTCCTCGGCCGCCCGGTCATCTCCCTGCGGCTCGTCGACCCGGCGTTCTACCACCTGGACACCGCTCTCGCCGCGCTGGACGACCGCCGTGTCGCGTACTACCCCGGCGCCTTCTCCCCGGCCTCGCAGCGCGTGCTCGCCCAGTTGTTCCCCGACGCCGTGCTGGCCGACCGCGCCGACGCCGAGGAGTTCGGCCTCAACCTGGTCAGCGACGGCCGTCATGTGATTCTCAACACCCAGGCGATGGCGATGGGCGAGAAGGTTCGCGCGGCCGGCTACACCCCGGTGCACGTGGAGCTGGGCGAATTGAAGCGCGGCGGCGGCAGCATCAAATGCGTGGTAGCGGAGTTGCGCCCCTGAAACGGGATGACGTGCGCGTGCGAGGGAAGATGGATCGCATGAGCGACGACACCCGCACCGAAGACAAGCAGGACGACGGCTCCGTCATCGTGGTGGGCCCGGACGGCCGACCGCTCGGCACCATGGACGAGGACGGCACCCTCAAGGCCGAGGAGCCCGGCAACCTCATCGAGCAGCCCGCGAAGGTCATGCGCATCGGCAGCATGATCAAGCAGTTGCTCGAAGAGGTCCGTGCGGCGCCGCTCGACGAGGCGAGCCGCGGGCGGCTGCGGGAGATCCACGAGCGGTCGATCAAGGAGCTCGAGGATGGTCTCGCGCCGGAGCTGCAGGAGGAGCTGGAGCGGCTGTCGCTGCCGTTCGACGCCGAGACGCCGCCCAGCGAGGCCGAGCTGCGCATCGCCCAGGCCCAGCTGGTGGGCTGGCTGGAGGGCCTGTTCCACGGCATTCAGGCGGCCCTGGTGGCCCAGCAGATGGCGGCCCGGCTGCAGCTTGAGCAGATGCGCGGCGGCCAAGCCGGTCGTCCAGCGCTGCCGATGGGCCCCAACGGCATCATCCCCGGCATGCCCGGCGCCCCTCAGGGCGGAGACGGCCGCACGGGACAATATCTTTAGAGATCGAAGAGCTTTTCCAGGTACGTCGCCACGCCGTCCTCGTCGTTGGTGAGGGTCACGTCATCGGCGACGGCCTTCACCGCGGGGTGCGCGTTGCCCATCGCCACGGAACGGCCCGCCCAGGTCAGCAGGGGCAGGTCGTTCGGCATGTCCCCGAACGCCACCACCTGCGAGGCGTCGAGGCCGTGGCGCTCGCACACCCACGCGAGCCCGGCCGCCTTGGTGACGCCGGCGGCCGAGATCTCGACCAGCGCCGACGTTGACGAGTGGGTGGACTCGACGATCGTGCCCAGGGTGCTGCTGACCAGCTCCAGGAACTCGTCGGGCTCGTGGTCGGCCGAGCGCGCCAGCAGCTTCACCGCCGGTACGGACGTCAGCTCCTCCGGCGAGCCGATGACGCGCACGGTGTTCTGCTCGCCGTCCCAGTGCAGGGGCCACTTTTGTTCGTACCGGAAACTTCTGCCGTCCTCGATTTCGACGGCGAGCGTGACGTCCGGCACCGCCTCGCGCAACCGCTTGGCGACGTCGAGGAGCAGCTCGACGGACATGGGGGCGGCGCGCAGGATCTCGTCCCTCTCCGGGTCATAGACGACGGCGCCGTTGGCGCAGATGGCCGGCAACGGCTCGGCCATCTGCTCATAGAGGTCACGCAGCCAGCGCACGGGCCGCCCGGTGACCAGGACAGTGGGGACGCCTTGCTGGTGCAGGCGATCAAGGACCTCGGTGGTGCGGGGGCTGAGCGAGCGATCACTGCGGACCAGCGTCCCGTCGATGTCCGAGGCGACGAGGCGAAATTCTGACATCACCTCGACAGTAGCTTGTCCAAATACACCGCGACGCCATCCTCGTCGTTCGACAACGTCACTTCGTCGGCGACCGCCAGCAGTTCCTCGTGGGCGTTGGCGACAGCCACCCGCCCCCAACCCGCCCAGGCGAACATCGGCAGGTCGTTGGGCATGTCACCGAACACCAGCACATCGGCCGGGTCCACCCCGACGGCCTCGGTCACCACCGCCAGCCCGGTGCCCTTGTCCACCCCCGGCGGGCAGATCTCGAGGTAGTTCAGACCCGCCTGGGTGACCGACGCCACGTGCGGTGGGATGATGCGCCGGGCCGCGGCCAGCAGGTCGTCCACGTCATGCTCGAACGAGCGCGCGAACGCCTTGATCACGTCGGCGGTGGCGCACTCCTCGCGGTTGCGTGGCTCCACGGTGACCGGATAGCGCCAGGCCGGGTCGAAGTCGCCCCACAGCGGCGCGTCGTTGTGCTCCAGCGCCTCCACCATCACCGACAGCGGGCCGACCTCGGCTTCCAGGCTCTGCAGGACGATGGCGAGGTCGCGGCCGGGCAGCCGGGTGGTGCGCAGCAGCTGACCCTCGTTCTGGTCGATGACCCAGCCGCCCTGGGCGAGCACGAGGAAGTCGGCTTCGCGGATGTCGGTGCGGACCAGCTCGGTCAGGCGGGGTCCACGGCCGGTGGCAGCCACAATGCGGATACCGGCGGAACGGACGCGGTTGAGCACCTCATGGGTGTACGCGGACACCGAGTCGTCGGAGCGTACAAGGGTGCCGTCGAGATCGGTGGCGATGAGCTTCGGGAGTCCGGGCTTGGCCATCTGTTCCTCCGGGGTAAGACTGCTACCCCCGCGGAGGGCGGAAGGAAAACGTTACACCGGCCCGGCTACCAGCGGCTATGACTTCTGGTAGCCGGGTGATGACGTAATAGTTAGCGGACGGGTTCGAGGATGTCGCGCCCGCCGAGGTACGGCTGCAGCGCCTTCGGCACCCGCACCGAACCGTCCGGCTGCTGGTGGTTCTCGAGGATCGGAATCAGCCACCGGGTGGTCGCCAGCGTGCCGTTCAGAGTCGCCGCGGTTTGCGGCTTGCCATCGGCGTCGCGGTAGCGGATGTTCAACCGGCGCGCCTGGAACGTGGTGCAGTTCGACGTCGAGGTCACCTCGCGATAGCGCCCCTGCGACGGGACCCAGGCCTCGCAGTCGTACTTGCGGGTCGCGCTGGAGCCCAGGTCACCGGCGGCCACGTCGATCACCCGGTAGGGCACCTCGACCTTGGCCAGCATCTCCTCCTCCATGGCGAGCAGCTTGCTGTGCTCGGCCAAGGCGTCCTCGGGCTTGCAGTACGAGAACATCTCCACCTTGTCGAACTGGTGGACGCGCAGGATGCCGCGGACGTCCTTGCCGTGCGACCCGGCCTCGCGGCGGTAACACGACGACCAGCCGGCGAAGCGTTCCGGGCCGGCCTCCAGGTCGAGGATCTCGCCGGAGTGGTAGGCGGCCAGGGGGACTTCGGACGTACCCACCAGGTAAAGATCGTCCGCCTCGAGCCGGTAGACCTCGCTGGCGTGCGAGCCCAGGAAGCCCGTGCCTTCCATCGCCTCCGGGCGCACCAGCGACGGGGTGATCGACGGGGTGAACCCGTATTCGACCGCCTGGGCGATCGCCATCTGCAGCAGACCGAGCTGCAGCAGCGCGCCCGCGCCGGTCAGGAAGTAGAACCGCGAACCCGAGACCTTCGCGCCCCGCTCGGTGTCGATGCCGCCGAGCGCCTCGCCGATCTCCAGGTGATCCTTCGGGTTGTCGATCGCGGGGATCTCGCCGACCTCGCGCAGCACCACGAAGTCGTCCTCGCCGCCGGGCGGCACGCCGTCCTCGACCACGTTGGGCACGGCCAGGTGGGCCCGGCGCAGCGCCTCGTCGGCCTCACCGGCCGCCGCCTCGGCCGTTTTCACCTCGACAGCCAGTTCCTTGGTGCGGGCCAGCAGCGCCGCGCGCTCGTCGCCGGAAGCCTTCGCGACCTGCTTGCCCAGCGATTTCTGCTCCGCGCGCACGGACTCGAACCGCTGCGTGGCGGCACGGCGTTCCTCATCGGCGCGCAGCAGCGCGTCCACCTTGTCAGGGGACTCGCCGCGCAGTCGTTGGCTGGCGCGGATCAGCTCGGGCTCTTCGCGTAGCAGACGCAGGTCAATCACGATGGAAAGGCTACCGGCGCGACCCCGCCCGCCTCACCTCGATATCGGCTTGTCCCGGTTCTCCGCCGGCGCGTCCCAGGTTTTGGCCGAGGTGACCTGGAGCTCGAACGGCTCATCCGGCAGGTCATCCTGGGGCTGTAGGTCCACCACCGGAGCCCGGGGCGCCGCCAGCCCGGCTACACACAGCGCGATGAGCAGCAGGATCAGCCCCACCCCGGCACACCACGGTCCCCGGCCGATGGACAGGTGCAGCTGATCATCGTTTTCCGACAAACCGGCCGCCTCGATCTGCCGGATCACCCAGCTGCGATCCTCCAGCGTCGAGTACACGACCAGCACGATGGCCAGGAGCACGCCCCCGGTGCTCAACCCCGCCAGCCGGGTGTACGCCCGCCCCGCGGCCGGCCCGAACAGCGTGAGCACGGTGGCGATGACCAGCAGAAAGAGCCCGGCCAGGAAGCCTGCTCCCCACCCGCCCAGCTCGCCGATGGAACTCTCGAACAGCAGGTCCCCGGTATCGGACTCGCGTAGCACGGTGCCGTCAACCGCCGTGACCTGCCACTCGGCGATCAACGAGGCGAACAGGGCGACGCCACCCAGCCCCGCGGCGAGCGGCGCGATGCGGCGATCCCGGACCAGCCCGCCGAGGGAGGAACCCGGCGAGAACCGGCGGCGCGGGGCCGGCTCGCCGGCGGGACCGAACTCGATGACGGCCTCCTGAGGTGCGGACATGCGACCCATCATCACTTGCGCACCGGCAACCGGCCACCCCTGCCCCGGATGGACTAGCGTTCAGGCATGCCTATTCGCACTGCTTCCGCTCGCTGGTCCGGTTCCCTGCAGGAGGGATCCGGCACGATCAAGACCGGTAAGGGTGGGTACGAGGGGAACTACTCCTTCAAGTCCCGCTTCGAGGAGGGCGAGGGGACCAACCCCGAGGAACTCATCGGCGCCGCGCACGCCGGCTGCTTCTCGATGGCGTTCTCCAAGGCCCTGGCCGACGCCGGCTTCACCCCCACCTCGGTGGAGACCACCGCCAAGGTGCACCTCGACAAGACCGACGCCGGCTTCGGCGTCACCCGCATCGACCTGGAGACCGTCGGCAACGTCCCGGGCGTGGACGCCGACACCTTCCAGAAGCTCGCCGAGGGTGCCAAGGAGAACTGCCCGATCTCGCGGCTGCTGTCCCCGGGCGCGGAGATCAGCCTGAGCGCCACCCTCTCCTGACGCTGCTCGTGCTCCGCCCGCCCGGTTCCTGCGGGTGGGTGGAGCACAATGGGCGGTGTGCCGGTGGAGATGAGCCGTGAGCGCTTCGAGGACCTCGTGGGCGAGTCGCTCGACGAGGTGCCCCCCGAGCTGCTCAAGATGATGAACAACGTGGTCATCCTGGTGGAGGATCTTCCGCCGGACGGCAGCCTCGGATTGCTGGGTCTCTATGAGGGCACCGACCTCACGCGCCGGGGCTGGGACTACGCCGGCGTCCTCCCCGACCGCATCACCATCTACCGGTTGCCAACCCTCGCGGTCTGCGACACAGAGACCGACGTCATCGAGGAAGTAGCCATCACGGTCGTGCACGAGATCGCCCACCATTTCGGCATCGATGACCAGCGCTTACACGAGCTGGGGTGGGGCTGAACCCGGTTGCCGGACAGTCCTACGCTGAGCTTCCACGCTCACAGGAGGACCTTCATGCGCAGCGAACTGTTCTCGGCTGACAACCTCGAGAAGGAGTCGTCCCAGCCCGGCCTGCGGCTGCAGAACTCCAAGCTCCTCAAGGCCGAGCTGAACGGCGAGTTCATGGCCCGCCAAGGTTCCATGGTCGCGTACCAGGGCCAGGTCCAGTTCGAAGCCCTGGGTTCCGGCGGCCTCGGCAAGTTTCTCAAGCAGAAGCTGACCGGTGAAGGCGTCCCCCTGATGAAGATCAGCGGCCAAGGCGACGTCTTCCTGGCCGAAAACGCCGCGGACATTCACCTGATCGACCTCGAACCCGGCGACGGCCTCTCCATCAACGGAGCCAACGTCCTGGCCTTCGACGCCAGCCTCAACTACGACATCAAAATGGTCCAAGGCGTCGGCGTAGCCTCCAACGCAGGCCTGTTCAACTGCGTCTTCACCGGCCACGGCCGCATCGCCGTAACCACAAAGGGCACTCCGGTGGTCCTGAGCGTCGACCAACCGACCTATGTGGACCCGCAAGCCGCCATCTGCTGGTCGGCCAACCTGCAAACCGGCTACCACCGCGCCGAACAACTAGGCCTCGGCACCCTCTTGGGCCGCACCACCGGCGAGCGCTTCACGATGAGCTTCGCCGGTCAAGGCTTCGTCGTGGTCCAGCCCTCCGAGGAACCGCCGGGTGGTCTCGCCGGCGCCGCGGGTGGCCAGCAGCAGTCGGGCGGCCTGCTCGGCAACATCCTCGGGAACTGAGCCCGATCAGAGTCAAGATCCGCAGGTCGTAGCTCGGTGGGTGGTGCTGACCGCAGTTCCCACCGAGGCCGGGGTCAGGGAGCCAAGGAGCTGGCGCTCCACATCAGCTCCCTGCCCCCTTCATTCTGCGTGCGTGGAGACCTGTCAAGAGCCTGCCTTCAGGCCAGCTCGCCGGCCCGCAACTGAGCCAACCAAGCCGCACTATCCGCAAAATCCGCATCGCTGAGCCCAGCCTGCGAAGCTTGAACCACCACGGCAGCCGCAGCCGACCCGCCAGCGGCAGCCGAGCCCGGCTCCGCAGCCCACCGATGCCGCGGATAGGACCCCAGGAACCGCACCCCAGCGCAGATCCGCCGTAACCCCTGCAGCGCTTCCCCCACCCGAGCCTCAGCCACATGCCCGGTGCAGTCGAGGAAGAACACGTACACGCCCAGCTCCTCCCCCGTCGGCCGCGACTCGATGCGGGACAGGTTGATGCCTCGGACGGCCAGCTCGGTCAACACCGACAGCAGCGCCCCGACCCGATCCCGCTCGATCATCACGGCTAGCGACGTCACGTCGTCCCCGGTTGGCGGGGCAGGCTGGGCGGGCCGGGCCAGCAGGGCGAAGCGGGTCACCGCGTCCGGCCGGTCGGCGATCTTCTCCGCCAGCACCGTCAGGTTGTTACGCGGGACGCCGATCGGTGCGCAGATGGCAGCGTCGTACTCTCCTGCGGCGGCGGAGACGGCGGCTGCGGCGTTGGACAGCACATCCACGATGACGGCGTCCGGGGCGTTGGCTTGGAGCCAGCCCCGGCATTGCGCTGACGCTTGCGGGTGCGCGGCGATCGAACGTACCGCTGCCAAGGGGGTCAGGGATGGTGCGGCCAGGACGAACTCGACCGGGATGACCACCTCGCGGGTTATCACCAGCGGGGATCCGATGCCCAACTCGTCGAGGGTCACGGTCACTGCCCCACCGACGGAATTTTCCAGCGGTACGAGCGCAGCGTCCGCCTCACCCGACCGCACAGCTTCGAGGGCCTCAGGGACACTGCGCGCCGGTGTGCGGATGCCGTGCTCGGCTGCGGGGATGGTGCGCAGGGCCTGCTCGGTGAAGGTGCCCTCGGGGCCTAGATAGACGAATCGCGTCGGCGGAGTTCCGGGCATAACGGTAAGGCTATGCCCCGCAAGCGAGCACCCGGATGCCAGGCGGCGCGTCGCTTTGAACCTTTGCGCTGCAGACGTCGGTGCCGGCCTCGATCAGGGTCAGCGCCTCCGGTTTCCCGGTGGTCACCACGAACAGCTGCTCGTCGGCGCTCTCGTCGGCAATCTGCATGATCGAGAACTGCCAGGTACCCGAGCAGAACGGTCCCTTTGTCACCTTGAGCGGATCGTCCGGTATGCCCGCCGTACCTTCCACCACCGCGATCAGTTGCTTCGGCGTCGGTCCGGTGCTGGTGCACCGGGGAGCGGTCGACGGGCCCGGGGTGGTGGGCGTCACAGGAGTCGTCGGGGTCGTCGTTGGCTGGGTGGCCGGCGGCGTATAGGGCGTATAGGCCGGGTAGGTGGTCGTCGGTGTCACGCCCGGGTAGGTCGGGTTCACGCCCGGGTACGTCGTCGCCGGCACCCCGGTGGTCGGCACCGACACCGGAGGCGGCGTCAAGGGAGGCGCCAGCGGGTCGAAGCTGGCGCTGCCGGTGGGCGCGGGCGGCGCACTCTCCGGGGGCGCCGGCGGCTCACCACAAGCGCCCAACAGCACCACAGCGCCGGTCAGTAGCAGCACGGCCCCAGCAGGAAGCGGCACCTTGCTGGGCGGCCGGTGGCGGAACACGGCACCCATCGTAAAACCAATCAGGCGGCGACCCTATGGCCGGCGGCAGTCAGCGTTGCCACGGCTTCGCTGAGGCGCACCTGCGGCACCAGCAGATAGTCCGTGTCGTACGTCGAGAAGACCACGATGTTCACCCGCGCATCGGCCAACGGCCCTGCCAGCGAGGCCAGCACGCCGGTGAGCGCGAGGTTGTTCAGCGGGCCCACCACTCGCAGGCACCGCCAGGCCGCCTCGGCCGTGGCGCCCGGGGGCACCCGGTTACTGGCGCAGATGATCGACACCTCGTCGGCCGACCAGGTGACCGAGAGGACACTTTTGTCGTCCGGACCGCCGCCGAGTGTCGCGGGGAGGGCCGAGCCGGCCGGCAGCCGGCACACCGAGTACTCCTCAGGCAGCAGATCAAGGTCGAGCATGAGGAGACACTACGGTTCGAACCGTATTAACCCCAATGGGTGACGAGTGCGGCGAACGACACAGAACCCGGGTTCAGTAGCGGATCGCCGAGAAAAACGTGAGGCTCGCGATGACCCGGCCGTTTTCCACCAGCGGCGTAGCGATCGCATCGACGGTGACGTGACGTTCGTCTCCCGGGGGCTGGATGCGCATCAGGCCGCGGGCCAGCCGCTCGGAGGAGAGCGCCAGCAGCGGCGGGATCTTCTCAACTTCCTGGTCAGTCAGGTCTCCACCGGCTGCGGTGAAGTCGATGAGGTGCATGGTGCCCTCACCGCCCAGCAGCGACTTGCCCACCACCTCCGCACCCTTGCCCAGGCCGAGCAGGTCGCTGCCCGACGGGGACACGGCTACGACAGTGTGGTTGTTGTCGATCACCAGGCATGGCTCGACGGCCTGCCACACGGTGGCCGCCCACCGGTCGATGTTCGAGACGAACTCGGATTCGACCGGCGTCCGCGCCTGGGGCACGAACGCTCCCGACAGCGAGAGTTCGACGTGCGCCACCCGCACCTCCCTGATTCCTGGTTACTGCCTGAGCCGACATGACTCCGGCCGGACCCGCTCACCGGGACTGGTCCCGGCACTACGAGTGTCCGGCCGGTGTCGCTTGCGTCAAAATCGGCGGCAAGCGGTGCACTGGGAGGAACGTTACCGGCGGGTTGCCCGCTTGTCAGCGGCCGTTTGACCACTGGGCTGGAAGCGGTAGTCGCCTGCCGGTCGGTACGGCGCGTTTGCCCAGGTCGCAGGGTGCTCGGCGACGGCTGAGAGTTTGTTGGCAGTGGCCGGGGAGATCCGGGCACCACCGGCGATCAGCAGGCGGTCAAGCTCCTTGTGCGTGGCCACCAGGCAATCCTTGGGCAGACCGTGCACGCTGATCACGCCCGAACCCACGAAGGCCAGAACGGGCGTCACGGGTACGGCCAGACCGACCGCGGCACTCATGGCCTTGCCTGCCCGGCGGGCGTCACGGCGCGCCTCGGCTACGTACGCGGGACGCTTGCCATTGATCTGGACGACGTCACCGGCGATCAGGACGCGGGCGCGGCCGTGGTCGGCAACGGTGACCGCGTAGACGCCACCGGGGCCGATCGCGAGAAAGCCCGCCCGGTCATCGCTGGACTCGTGCTCGTAGCCGAGCGAGTCGGTGCGCGGCCAGTCGACGATGTGCCACGCGGGACCGAGGCGGTCGAGGCGGGTCAGCGCGCGGGTTCCGGCGGCCTCGAGGCGACGAGCATCACGGTCGGCGCGGCGGCGGCGGGCCCACTCGACGGGGCTGGGACGAACCGGTGCGAGCGCTGGGGGCTGAGCTGGGCGGTGCGGTTCGAGCTCGGTTGAGGTGCTGCGATGAGATGCGGGCAGGGCGGGGCGGGCGGGGAAG
>NZ_LOJP01000002.1:1109834-1184684 GCF_001553785.1 Actinoplanes sp. TFC3 | reverse complement strand
GGGAAGACAGTCACTGCGACCTCCGGCAAAAGGTCCATCGGGCTCTCTTTTCACTACGGTACGTGTCGGACCCGGTACTCAAGCAAGCCGTCGGGCCGGAAAGAAAGCGGAATGAGTGGGGATGAATGCCGCATTCACGCACAAGGTGTTTTTCCGGATGGTGCATCACGCGACCTAGGGCTCCCCGGGAATACGAAAGTTTCTCCGCCAAGTTAGCGTGCCCTTAGCTTCTGTGCAGCCGTGTCCCGGATCTTGGCGCTAAGTCACAGGACCGATGCGGACAGTAGATGACAAATGCGAAGAGCGCCAGATGCGGACCTACCCGCTCACCGCGCCAATGACACGATCGGGCCCTAGGCTTCACCCGTGGCTCCCTATGTCGACAGTGAAGTTGGCCGGCTCGCGACGGTCCTGCTGCACCGGCCCGGTGCCGAACTCGCGCGCCTGACTCCAAGAAACAATGACTCCCTCCTGTTCGATGCCATCCCCTGGGTGGGCCGGGCCCAGGAGGAACACGACCAGTTCGCTCAGGCGCTGCGCGACCGCGGCGTCGAGGTGCTCTATCTCGGCCAACTGCTGGAAGAGACGCTGTCCGTGCCCGAGGCCCGGGTGGCGCTGACCGAGAGCGTGCTGGCCGATCCGCGGCTCGGGGACAACCTGCGAGGCCGGGTCAGCGCCCATCTGGCTGACCTTGATCCTCGAGAACTTGCGCTCGTACTGCAGGCAGGTCTTGCCCATGAGGAAGTCAAGCCCGGTCCGGGTAAGCCTGGCGGGCTGGTCTACGAGCTCATGGACCGCCACGAGTTCGTCATCGATCCGCTGCCCAACCTGCTGTTCACCCGCGACTCATCGGTTTGGGTACGCAACCAGGTAGCCGTCACCAGCCTCGCCATGCCCGCCCGCGGCCGCGAGACCACGCTGACCCAGGCTATTTACACCCACCACCCGCGCTTCGCCGGCACCGAGTTGCTGTACACCCCGGCGCTGGAGAACGTGGAAGGTGGCGATGTGCTGCTGCTCGCCCCCGATGTGCTCGCGATCGGGGTGGGAGAGCGGACCACCCCGGCCGGGGCGGAGCGGCTGGCCCGGCGGATCTTCGCGGCTGGGCTGGCGCACACGATCCTGGCGGTGCCGATCGCGCAGGAACGCGCCACGATGCATCTCGACACCGTTTGCACGATGGTCGATGTGGACGCCGTGGTCATGTACCCCAACATCGCCGATACGCTGCGGGCGTACCCGGTGACCGGCGGTTTTGATGGCGAACCGCGGGTGGGGGCGGCGCGGCCGTTCATCGAGGCGGCGGCGGAGGCCATGGGCATCGACCGGCTGCGGATCATCGACACCGGGCTGGACCCGGTGACCGCCGAGCGCGAGCAGTGGGACGACGGCAACAACACGCTGGCGCTGGCCCCACGGCTTTGCGTGGCGTACGAGCGCAACGTCGAGACCAATGCCCAGCTGGAACGCGCCGGCATCGAGGTGATCGCGATCAGCGGCTCCGAACTCGGCTCGGGACGCGGCGGACCGAGGTGCATGTCGTGCCCGATCGAGCGGACCCCGCTACCCGCCGGGAACGCGCGCTGATCTTCAAGGCGCGCCCCCGGAGGGCGGGGGAAGAGTCGACTACCGCAGGGTGAGCTGCCGGCCCACCAGGCCCTGCTTGGCGCGCCGGGCGGCGGCATCCAGCGGGCCGGTCTCGGCCAGGGTGTCGGCATAGCGCTTGGCGAAGTCGGCGACCGGGGCCTCCCACTCGCCGGCCTCCGGCTCGCCGGGCAGGTCCCAGACCGGCACCAGCAGGCCGTGCGCGCGGAACATGCCGGCGAACTTGGTGCCCTCGCCGAGCAGCAGGTCGCCCGCCGCGGACAACCGGGCCAGCGCGTCCAGCGCGGCGTCCTCGGGCTCGGGCAGCACCCAGCGCACGTGCGCCTTCTCCGGCACCCGGCACCAGTACGCCGCGTGCGCCGCCGACATCCGTACGGTCGGGTAGATCGAGGCGTTGGCGCGCTCCAGCGACGCCTTCACGTTGGGGTCCTCGATCTGCTGCTCATCCAGCCAGTACTCGAAGCCCTCGTGCATGGTGATGTCGAGCGGGCCGTCCTCCAGGATGTCCTGCAGCCGTGTCCCCGGGCCGGGCAGCGCCGGCACCGACACCGTCTCGCCCGGCGCGGTCTGCAGCGCGCGCAGGATGGCTACGGCGATGTCGCGCGAGACGTCACCGGACTGCACGTGGCGCTGCAGACCGACGAAGACGCGCCCGTCCTGGCGGGTCATCGCCGGCCACGCCATCGGCAGCACCGTGGACAGGGTGACCTGGCGGTCCCCGTACTCCTCGATGACCTCGGGCTTGAGGGTCAGCGGCGCGGATGCGGCGGGGACCAGCTCACGCAGCGCGATCCATTCCGTCTCGTCGGCCAGGCCCTCGAACGGCCGGGCGACGAAGATGTCCTTGATCTTCTCGCGCTTGGGCGCCGCGTCGGCGGCTCGGGGGTTCTTTCGACGCTTGCTCACGGCGAACCAGCCTAGGGCATGGACCGTTATGCGCGGGGGAAGCGGACCTCCACGACCGTGCCGCCACCCTTGCGGGGGCGCAAGGAAACCCATCCGTGCTGTCGTTCAACAGTCCGCCGTACCAGATAAAGCCCCAGCCCCGCCCCCGGATTACGCCCGGCGCTGTCCGGTTCGCCCTGCCAGTAGCGCTCGAACGCCAACTCGGCGTGCTCAGGCCGGATGCCGATGCCACGGTCCGCCACCCGGAACATGACGGTCGTGTCGTCGGCGCCGGCCGTCACGGTCACCTCGGTCTCGGCCGGTGAGTACTTGTCCGCGTTCGTCGACAGCTCGGTCAGCACGGTGGCCAGCGACTCGCGGTCACCGAACGCCTTGGGCAGCTCGGCTGGAAACTCGTCGAGCACGAGCCGGCGGCGCAGGTCCTCGGGCAGCTCGGCGGCCGCCCCGCGCAGTGCGTCGACCATGTCGAACGGGCCGGGCGGCGATCCTTGGGTCTCCCCGTCGTCGCTGGTCGCGGCGAGCAGCCGGTCGACCAGCCGGGCCAGTTCCCCGGCGCGGGCCCCGACCACGCGGACCGCCTCGCGCCGGCCCTGCTCGCCGAGGGAGTCCCAGTGGTTGGCGAGCGTGTCGGCGTACCCCTTGATCACCGTGACCGGGGTGCGCAGCTCGTGGCTGGTCACGGCGACGAACAAGTCCCGATCTTCCTGAGCCGCCACCGGTACGGGGACACTGCTGCCGCGCACCTGGAAGACAGTGCCGATGGTCGCAGCCAGCATCCCGGCAACCACGTGCTGCTCCGGCCCGGGGGACCCGGCCGACACGTACAGCGCGCCGACAACCCGATCCCCGGCGCGGCACCGCACGATCAGCTCCTCGCCGGTCAGCACATCGGCGTCCACGTGCTCCACCCGGCGGCCCAGCGACATCTCGTAGGTGCCGCAGGCGGCCACGAAGCGACCCTGGGCCGGGGCGTATTCGGCGAACCCGGCGCCGCGGGCTCCCAGCACGGCATGGGCCAGCCGGACGACCTCGTTCAGCACAGCCAGACCGCTCTCGCCCGCGTTGATCCGTTGCACGAGCGCGAGCTGCCCCCGCGTCAGCGCGGTGTAGTCGGGTCCGTCCGGCATGACTGCGAGTCTGCCTCGTATCCGGCCTTTTGGGCAGGGCGCTACGTGACGATCTTGCCGATATTCGCAGCCGCAGTGGCAGTTGTCACACCGGGGGTACGTTCTTCAGCATGTCGATCACGAAGCGTGGCCGATCGGTGATGATGCCGTCGACCCCCTGGGCCAGCACGAGATCCACATCCGGCTCGTCGTTGACGGTCCACACGTAGGTCGGCCGGCCCGCCGCCCGGAAGTTGGCCACCAGCCCCGGCCGGGAGCGGATGAGCCCGATCCCCGGCCCGGGGATGTGCGCGCCGAACGGCAGCCGGCCCCGGCTCACCCCGGGTGGCATGAGCTCCAGCAGGTAGACCGTGGGCAGTGCGCGAGCGAGCGAGCGGATGCGACGCAGGGCCAGCGCCGAGAACGACATCACCGTCACCTGCAGCGGGTCACCCGGCTCGGGGTCGGCCAGCGAATGCTTGTGCAGCATCTCGACCAGCCGGCGCTCGACCTCGCCGCCGTAGCGTGACGGATGCTTGGTTTCGATGAGTAACTGTACGGGTCGGTCGAACTCACGCAGAGCCAGCAGCAGCCGTTCCAGGGTGAGCAGCCGGGTGTGGTCGAGCGAGAGCTCCTCGACCGAGGCCGTCGACGCGTGCCACGACCCGAAATCCAGCTCCTCAAGCTCGGCCAGCGTCTTCGTGCTGACCAGCCCGGTGCCGTTTGACGTCCGGTTGAGCCGGCGGTCGTGCACGCACACCAGATGCCCGTCGCGGGTCAGCCGCACGTCGCACTCGACGCCGTCAGCACCCTCTTCCAGCGCACGCAGGTAGGCCGCGAGGGTGTGCTCGGGCAGCGCGTCGGCCCCACCCCGGTGGGCGAAGACCAGAGTCACAGCACGCGAGCCGGCTGACCGCTCTCATCCACCACGTCGCGCCCCGCGGCGGCCCAGCCCAGCATGCCGCCGTCAAGGTTGTGCACGTTGTCCCACCCGTTGCCCATCAGGTACGACACGACCTGACCGGAGCGTCCGCCGGAGCGGCACACGACCACGACCTCGGTGTCGGCCGGGATCTCGGCGATCCGCGCGGGCACCTCCATCATCGGCAGGTGGTGGGCGCCGGGCGCATGGCCGGCGGCCCACTCGTCGGGCTCGCGCACGTCGAGCAGGTAGGCCGAGGGCTCAACCTGGCTGGGGGTCACGCTGGGTACCTGAGGTCCGAACACGGATCCAGGGTAGAACTACTTTTCGTTGGCGATGACATCCGGGTTGGCCAGGACGAACTGGGCGAGCCTGTCCTGCTTGACCGCGTTGTACATCTCCATGCTCTTGGGCGTGATGGTCTCGCGGCCGTTGGAGTTGCCGGCGAACGTGCCGTTGTTGGTGCGCAGCAGCACCATGTCGTTTGCCGCGACGCCTTTGAGGCCGAAGATGAAGTCGGCGACCGGCACGTTGCCGGTGTCCAGCACGAACGCGTCGCCAGCCGCCTTGATCAGCCCGTTGACCTTCACCGGGTTGGTCATGACGCCGCTGGTCGACGCCTTCTTCGCGATCGCCTTGATGAGCTGCTGCTGATGGCGCTGCCGGTCGTAGTCACCGTTCTTGAGCCCGTAGCGCTGCCGGGCGTAGTCCAGGGCCTGCCAGCCTTCAAGATCCTGGCAGCCGACCTCGTACCAGATGTCCTTCTTGGTGCCCGAGGCCTTGCGCGCCTCGGCCAGGTACATCGGCTTGCCGTCGACGAGCTGCATGTGGTGCGACTTCACCCGCTGGTCGACGCACATGTGCACGCCCTTGAGCGCGTCGATCACGCCCTTGAAGCCGTTGAAGTCGATGATCGCGGCGCCGTCGAACGACATCCCGGTGTTGGCCTTGATGGTCTGCGCCATCAGTTGAGCCCCGCCGGCCCACCCGCCGCCGTTCTGCGCGCCGTGGAAGAACACCTCGGTGGCTTTGGCCGTGCCCCCCGCGTACTGGGCCTTGGGGAAGGCCGGGACCTGCATCTCGGTGTCGCGCGGGATCGAGACGAGGTACGCCTGGTCGTGGCTGGCCGGGATGTGCAGCGCGATGATCGTGTCGGAGCGCAGGTCATCGACGGCCCAGCGCTTACGGGCGTCCACGCCCATCAGCAGGATGTCGATCGGGCCCTTGATGTCGCCGCCGCCCTCGGTCGCGCTCTTCTGGTTGCCGCCGAGCAGGTTTTCCTGGGTCACCGCGTTGGTGGCGCTGCTGACCAGCCACTTGGTGCCCGCGATGCCGGCGCCGCTGGTCAGCACCAGCACCGCGCCGAACGCCACGGTGAGCTTGGCCCACAGCGGGTCTCGGCGTTTGCGGCGCGACTTGGGCAGCGGTCCGGAGGGGTGATCGCGGGTCGGCGATCCGTCCTGGTCCAGCACCGGCCGGCCGCGGGTGGCGTGGACGGCCATGCGAGCTCCCAGCGTTCGACGAAACGGCGGATGTCACTGTACGTTCAACTTCGATCTCTTGCGAGGTCTTCTGAGTTTCAGATCAGTGACACCCTGCGTTCAGCAAGCGGCGCGGGTGGCGATAACCGCCGACCCGCGCCGTTTGCCGGATTTCCGGTGCGCTATTTGGGATTCGCCTGCATCCACTCGTCGACTTTGTCCTCGGTGACGGCCTTGTAGAGCGCCAGCGCCTTCTCCCGGTCGGCTACCACGACGCTCTGCCCGCCGATGGTCTCGCTGCCGTTGTTGGGGCTGGTGATGAACGTCAGGTTCTCGCCGCGCAGGCTACGGAACTGCACCGCCATGTCGGTGAGCGAGAAGTCCTGGTCGGCCGTGACGGCCTTGGTGACGGCCTTGAGGAAGTCGTTGAGCTTGCCGGGGTTGCTCAGCGTGCCACCGCTGGCCGCCTTGTCCATCAGCGCCTTGAGGAATTCCTGCTGGTGGCGCATCCGGTCGAAGTCACCGCGGGGGAACTGCTTGCGCTGACGGATCCAGTCGAGTGCCTGGGCCCCGTCCATGTGCATCATGCCCTTGGTGAACTTGCGGTGCGGCTTGTGGATCGACGTGATGCTCTGGTCGACCTTCAGGTCCACGCCGCCCAGCGCGTCGGTGACCTCCTTGAAGCCGCCGAAGTCGATGGCCAGCACGTGGTCCAGCTTCACATCGGTCATGCACTCAACGGTCTTGACAGCCCGAGGCAGCCCGCCGAACGCGAACGCCGCGTTGATCTTGTTGCGGCTTCCGGAGCTGCAGTCCGCGTCGTTTGCCGACGGGATCGGCACCCACAGGTCGCGCGGGATCGAGATCAGCTGGGCGGACTTGTGGTCCTCCGGGATGTGCATGACGATCAGCGTGTCCGCGCGCCAGGCGTTTGTGGTGTCCTTGGCCGCGTCGGGGTCCCGCGAGTCGCTGCCGACCAGCAGGATGTTCAGCGCGCCGTCGACCGTCTTGGCCGGGCGCCCGTTGGTCAGCTCGGAGAACGCATCGGTGCGCTTGAGGTCGTCGTTGAGGCCGTTGCCGTAGTTGTAGAGCGAGATGCCCGCGATCAGACCGATCACCAGGATCACCGCGCCGGCGACCAGGGCGATGCGGCTCCAGCGCGGCTTGCGCTTGCCGTTGTACGGCCGCCCGCCGGGGCGGCCACCGCCGCCGCCGGGACCACGCGGTGGGCCGGCCGGTCCGCCCGGACCCGCACCCGCGCCGCGCGGGGGCCAGTCACCGCGACCCTCGTCATCCGCCCGCCCGGCCGGCGGCGCGCCGTAGGCGCGTCCCGAAGCACCGGCCGGACGAGCCGCGCCGACCCGCCCAGAAGAAGCCGCGCCCACCCGCCCGGAGGGCGTGCCGGGCACCGAAGATCGATCCATGCCGCTCGGCATACCCACCGGTCCCGGCACCGAAGCCCGGCCGGTGGGCCCACCCCATGAGGACGAAGTCGCAGACATGAGTTCAGGTTACGAGTCTTGAACCAGTGCAACGGTGCTTCGACGCTCGGTGGCACGAAGGTAGGAGACAATTACTGTTCGTGCAACGTTCACTACCGTGGTGCATTACTCACGTGGTGAAGAATTCGATCGTGCGGCGCAGACCCTCCTCGGGACCGACCTCCGGCTCGTAGCCCAGCAGCGTGCGGGCGAGCGTGAGGTCGGGCCGCCGCTTCTCCGGGTCGTCGGCGGTGCGTTCGAGTAGCTGGACCTGCGAGACGCTGCCGGTCAGCTTCACGATCAGCTCGCACAGCTCCAACATCGTCAGCTCGTGCTCGGTGCCGCAGTTGATCGGCCCGGTCTCGGTCGAGTCGAGCAGCAGCAGGATGCCGCGGACCAGATCGTCGACGTACGTGATCGAGCGCGTCTGCATGCCGGTGCCGTGCACGGTCAGCGAAGCACCGCGCAATGCCTGGCTGATGAACGTCGGGATGGCGCGCCCGTCGTCGGGGCGCATCCGGGGGCCGTACGTGTTGAAGATCCGCACGATCGCGGTGTCCAGGCCGTGGAAGCGGTGGTAGGCCATGGTGGCTGCCTCGGAGAACCGCTTCGACTCGTCGTAGACCGCGCGCACGCCGATGGGGTTGACGTTGCCCCAGTAGGTTTCCGGCTGCGGGTGCACGGCCGGGTCGCCGTACGCCTCCGAGGTCGAGGCCATCAGGAAACGCGCCGAGTCGGCGACCGCCCGGTCGAGCAGCGCCAGCGTGCCGGCCGAGCCGACCTTGAGAATCTCCAGCGGCAGCTTCGCGAAGTCGGTGGGGCTGGCCGGCGAGGCCATGTGCAGGATCGCGTCGAAGCGCTCGGCCAGCTCGGGGCGCGCGGGCAGCCCGTCGACAATGTCGGCCTCGATGAGAGTGAAGCGCGGCTCGTCGGCCAGGTGGGCCACGTTGTCACGGCTGCCGGTGACGAAGTTGTCGACCGCGACCACCGAACACCCCCGCGCCAGCAGGGCATCGACGAGGTGGGACGGCACGAAGCCGGCCCCGCCGCTGATCAGAATCCGATGTCCCTCGCCGAACCGCTGCTGAACCACCATGAAGCACACCTTAGCGATCGGGGCCGCCACGCACTCAACGCGGCGGCCCCGTTAACAACAGGCAAATTCAGTGCGCTCCGTGACCGGTGAGTGACCGGACTTCGAGTTCGGCGTATTTGTCGGCGTCGGTCTCCTTGGAGGTGACAGTGCCGATCCAGCCGCACAGGAAGCCGATCGGGATGGAGATGATGCCGGGGTTGGACAGCGGGAACCAGTGCCAGTCGCTGTCCGGGAACATCGCGGTGGCCGAGCCGGACACCACCGGCGAGAAGAACACCAGCACCACCGCGGCGATCAGCCCGCCGTAGATCGACCACAGTGCGCCGGCGGTGTTGAACCGCCGCCAGAACAGGCTGTAGAGGATCGCGGGCAGGTTCGCCGAGGCGGCCACCGCGAACGCCAGCGCCACCAGGAACGCCACATTCAGGCTCTGGGCGAAGATCGACAGCACGATCGCCACGGCACCGATGACGAAGGCCGAGATCCGGGCCACCCGGACCTCGTCGCGCTCGCCGGCCTGCCCCCGCTTGATCACGCTGGCGTAGAAGTCGTGGGCCACGCTGGAGGAGGAAGCGAGCGTCAGCCCGGCCACCACCGCGAGAATCGTGGCGAACGCAACCGCCGCGATGATCGCCAGCAGCACCGAACCGCCGGTGTCGCCGCCCAGGTAGTCGATGCCCAGCGCTTGGGCCAGCTGCGGCGCTGCGGTGTTGCCGGCCTTGTCCTGCGCGGTGATCGCCTTGCCGCCGACCAGCGCCGCCGCGCCGAAGCCGAGGGCCAGGGTGAACAGGTAGAACACGCCGATGATGCCGATCGCCCAGAGCACGCTCTTGCGGGCCACCCGGGCGGTCGGGACCGTGTAGAACCGGGTCAGGATGTGCGGCAGACCGGCCGTGCCGAGCACCAGCGCGATGCCCAGCGAGAGCAGGTCCATCTTGCTGTAGAAGGTGGCCGAGGCACTTGCCGTTTCGACGCCGTAGCGCAGGCCGGGCTGCAGGAACGCCTCGCCCTTGCCGGATTGCTGGGCCGCGTCGCCGAGCAGGGTGGACAGGTTGAACTTGTAGTGCGCGAGCACCAGCAGGGTCATCACCAGCGCGCCGGTCATCAGCAGGAACGCCTTGACGATCTGCACGTAGGTGGTGCCCTTCATGCCGCCCACCACGACGTACACGATCATCAGCGCGCCGACCAGGATGATCGTGGCGACCTTGGCGGTGTCGGCGTCCATGCCCAGGAACGTCGTGCCGGGCTTGATGCCCAGCAACAGCGACACCAGCGCGCCGGCCCCGACCATCTGCGCGATCAGGTAGAAGATCGAAACCACAATCGTGGAGACCGAAGCAGCGGTACGAACAGAGGGCGCTGCCGCATCCGGAACGCCAGCACGTCCGCCATCGTGTACCGGCCCGAGTTGCGCAGGAACTCCGCCACCAGCAGCAGAGCGACCAGCCACGCCACCAGGAAGCCGATGGAGTAAAGGAAACCGTCGTAGCCGTACAGCGCGATCAGCCCGGCGATGCCCAGGAACGAGGCGGCTGACATGTAGTCGCCGCCGATCGCCAGGCCGTTCTGGAAGCCGGAGAACTGACGGCCACCGGCGTAGAAGTCGGTAGCCGTCTTGGTCTGGCGGCTGGCCCAGATGGTGATGGCCAGGGTGATCGCCACGAAGATCAGGAACAGCGTGATCGTGAGCGTGCGGCTGGTCGAGGTCGTCGCCTCAGCAGCGAGGGAGATCATGACCGCGGCTCCTTCAAGTCAGCGTTGATCTTGTCGGCGATCGGGTCGAGCTCCTTGGCCGCGTAGCGCGAGTAGTACCAGGCGATCAGGAAGGTCGAGACGAACTGCAGCAGGCCGAACAGCAGCGCGACGTTGATGTGGCCGACGATCTTGGCCGACATGAAGCCCCGGGCGTACGCCGAGAGCAGCACGTACAGCGCGTACCAGAGGAAGAACGCAACGGTCATCGGGAAAACGAAGTTACGCAGCTTGCGGCGCAGGCCGGCGAATTCCTCGGAGCGTTGTACCTCGAGATACTTCTCGCTGGGGGTCGCTTCGGTCGTCACGTGGCTCACCACCTTCGATGGCGCGGGATGTTTCCGGCACCGTACGAAGGTGAGGGTGGGGTCACGAACCGTTGGTCGGCGGCTGCGCCGAGCGGTGTGCCGGATGCGCTTACCGGTCCAGCGAGCGGTAACGACCCCGGAAATGCATCAGCGGTACGTCCGCAGCCCCGCCGATGACCACAGTCTCAACGGTCGCCTCGACCAGCAGCCCCCACCCGTACGCCCGCTGGCCATCCACCCGGCAACCGGCCCATGTCCCCCGTCCGGCGGGCACCGGCCCGCACCGGGTTTCCAGCCAATCCCCGCTCGCGAACAGTCCTCCGGGCGCCGGCATGAGCCCGGCGAACTTGTCCGCCAGTTGCTGATCGTCCGGCTCCAACGGCGTCACCGCGAAGCAACCGGCCACCGAGGCGGCGTCCCAGAAGTCGCTCTCCTCATCGACGAGCCCCAGCACCCGGCCCGGATCACCGTCGGCCACCAGCATCGAGGAAACGGTGAGCCCCGACGGCCCAGGCGCGGTCCACAGCGTGACCGGAGCAGCGAGCCGGCCGCGTAGTCGCCGTACCGGTGACTTGTCTTGATCCGGCGTGGCGAACGGGTCGGTGGAGTGGATGTGGCCACCCGCGTCAGGATTCACGTGAAACATTCTGCCGGGCGCACCTCTTTCTCCCGGGGGCTACGCCTGCGGAGTTGCAGAACGATCACCGAGGTCAGCACGAGAGCACCGCCGGCAAGCTGGATCGGGCTGAGCACTTCGCCGAGGGTGAGAGCGGCCAGCGCGGTGGTGACCACGGGCTCGAACGTCGACAGGATCGCCGCGGTGGACGGGCCGGTTCGCTTGAGCCCGGCGAAGAAGGCCAGCATCGCCACGACTGTGGAAACCACGGCGATGCAGGACAGCCAGAACCATCCGCGTACGCCGAAGCTCAGCTTGACATCGGTTGTCAGTGCGGTACGGGCACCCATCGTTCCCGCGGCACCCGTCATGACCAGGGCGGCGAGCAGCACTGGAGCCAGCCGATCCACGACGATGTCGGCGACCAAGATGTAGATGGTGTAGACGGCTCCGGTGCCGAAAGCCAGCAGCGCGCCGAACGGGTTGAAGCTCACCGCTCCCGCCCCGAGCAGGACGAGCAGCGTGCCGAGCGACGCCGTCACCAGCGCGATGCTGCGCGCCGGGGTCATGCGGTCGCGGCCGAGCGCCACGGCTCCCACGGTGACCAGCACCGGATAGGTGTAGAAGATCAGCGACAGCAGCGAAGCGTCCAGCACCTTGAGCGCCGAGAAGTACAGGCTCGCCTGCAACGCGTACCCGACGGCACCGAGCCCGAGCGCGATGCCGAGCACCCGGGGCTGCGGTCGTGATCCACGCAGGTCCGGTCGTACGAGCAGACCGGCGCCGAGCAGCGCGGCCGCGAGACCGAAGCGGACCAGCAGCAACGTCGCCGGGGTGACGCCTGCCTCGTATGCGAACTTGCCGAAGATCGCCATCGCGCCGAAGCACGCCGCGGACACGAGACACAGAACCAGACCCATGCCCCGAGCATCAGCCATCTCATTGATGGGGACCAGCGATGATTCCCGGAGCTGAATCATTAGAGTCCTCGCATGGTCGACCTCGATCTGCGCCGCCTGCGATTCCTGCGCGAGTTCCAGGAACGCGGCACCCTGGCCGCGGTGGCTGTGGCCCTGGGCTACAGCCCCTCCACGGTTTCCCAGCAACTGGCCCTGCTGGAGAAGGATGTCGGCGTACCGCTGCTGGAGAAGGCCGGGCGCGGCGTACGCCTCAACGACGCCGGACGCCTGCTGGCCCAGCACGCCCACCTCCTGCTGTCGGCGGCCGAAGCGGCCGGGGCCGACCTTGCCGCGTTGAGCGGTGACATCCGCGGCACCGTGCGGGCCGGCGGCCTGCAATCCGCGGCGCGACGGCTGCTGGTGCCCGCGCTGGCCCGCATGCGGACCGACCACCCAGCGGTCCGGCTGGAAATCTTCGAACTCGAACTCGAACAGGCATTGCCGGGCTTGCGGCTCGGCACCGTTGACCTGGTCATCGGCGACGAGTACGACGGCCATCCGCGGCCCCGCCCGGCCGGTATGCGGCTGACCAGCCTGCTCGAAGAGCCGCTGAAGGTGATCCTGTCGCCCGCGCATCCGCTGGCCGGGTCGGGTGAGCCGGTGGCGATCAGCCGGCTGCGCTCCGAGATCTGGGCCTCGTCGGCCGAGGGCACCGGCCACCACGCCATGGTTGTCGGCACCTGCCGGGCGCTCGGCGGCTATGAACCCGACCTGCGGCACCGCTCCAGCGACGCCGACGTCCAGCTCGAACTCGTCCGGGCCGGTGCGGCCGTCGCGCTGCTGCCGCCGCTGACCCTGCCGCCCGGCGATCCGGGACTCGCGGTCCGTGACCTGGCCGAGGCCACCCTGCGCCGCCGCCTGGTCACCGTCACCCGGGACACTCCACCGGCTCCCGCGCTCACCGCTTTTCTGACCGCCGTGCAGGCGCAGGCGAGGGGTATTGTTCACGGCATGCAGAGCACGCAGAGCTGGCGTCCGTCCTAGGGACGGCTACCCCACCGCGTGCTCGGGCCGTCCAGTCGGACGGCCCTTTTTGTTTGCCTCAGGGCTGTCCGCACCCACCTTGAGGGAGATCCAGCATGAACCAGAACCGCGTCCTGACCGGCGACCGTCCCACCGGCCCGCTGCACCTCGGCCACTACTTCGGCACCCTGCGCAACCGCGTCCGGCTGCAGCAGCAGGGCTACGACATGATCGTCATCATCGCCGACTATCAGGTGCTGACCGACCGCGATGTCGCCGAACGGCTGGGCGAAACCGTTGACGGCCTGCTGCTGGACTACCTGGCTGCCGGGCTGGACCCGGACACCACCACGGTGTTCACGCACAGTGCGGTGCCCGCGCTCAACCAGCTCGTGCTGCCTTTCCTGAGCCTGGTCACCGTGCCTGAGTTGCAGCGCAACCCCACGGTCAAGGACGAGATCCAGCATTCCCGGCAGTCCTCGGTCAGCGGGCTGATGTTCACCTACCCGGTGCACCAGGCCGCCGACATCCTGTTCTGCAAGGGCAACCTGGTGCCGGTCGGGCAGGACCAGATGCCGCACATCGAGGTCACCCGCAGCGTGGCCCGGCGCTTCAACGAGCGGTACGGCCCGGTCTTCCCCGTCCCCGAGGGGCTGCTGAGCATCGCACCGGTGCTGCCCGGCACGGACGGCAGAAAGATGAGCAAGAGCCGGGGCAACGCGATCGCGCTCTCGGCCGGCGCCGACGAGACAGCCCGGCTGATCAAGGGCGCGACGACGGATGCCGACCGGCACATCACCTACGACCCGCAGCACCGGCCCGGGGTGTCGGGGCTGGTCCAGCTCGCCGCGTTGTGCCTGGACCGCGACCCCTACGAGGTGGCGGCGGAGATCGGCAACGCGGGGGCGGCGGCGCTCAAGCGAACGGTCACCGAGGCGGTGAACGAATTCCTCGCGCCGATGCGGGCGCGGCGGGCGGCGTACGCGAAGGATCTGGATCTTGTCCGCAAGGTTCTGCGCCGGGGCAACGAGCGGGCGAACGCCCTCGCTGACGAGACGCTGCACGAGGTCCGGGCGGCGATGGGAACGGTCTACTAGCGGGTGGCGCTGACGGTGGCGAGCAGCTCGGGTATCCGCCGGTCGAGGACGGGGGCGGTCAGGTGGAGCCCGAGCGCAAAGGCTCCGGCGCCGTACGCGAGCCCGACCGGCAGGCCGATCCACAGCCATATGTCGCCGAGCAGGAAGGCCGCGATCTGCAGGGGTGCGGTGGCGATCGTCGCGCCGACCAGGGCGAGGAAGCTGAGCAGGCCCTTGGCCATGCCGCCGCCGGAGGACATGGCGAACGGGCTGGTGCTGTCCGGCAACGGATAGGCGGCCCGCACCGAGATCGGCATGACCACCGCCATGGCCACCCCGTAGGCCGCGAAAATGGTCCCGGACAAGGCCGGAACGGCGGCCGGGCTGTCGACCACGAGACCGGCGATCAGGGCCATCAGAAACAGCGCGGGCAGGACGTACACGGAGTATCCGGCGGCCCGTGACGACAGCTCGATGCGACCCGGGACGCCGGCCACGACGTTGGCCGCGTAGGCACTTCCCTCGAAGCCGAACTGGTTGGCCAGACTGACTGCGGCCAGCGCCGCGACGAAGACCAGCATGGCTCCGGGAGGTCCGCTGGATTCGCTGCCCGTGGCGACCAGGATCGGCAGGAAGATGCCCACCACGCTGAACGTGATCAAGGTGGCGCGCCGCCGGGTCTCGCGCCACCAGTAGCGCATCTCGCGGGCCGCGAGCGCGCCGAAACGGCTGCGTGGCAGCCAGCGCGGGATCAGTTGGGCCACCGGCGGGCGCTGCGATGTGGCGCTCTCCCGCTTACCGCTGCCGCCCGCCGCGCCGACCATTGCCCGTTCCAGCGAACCCGACCACCACCACATCAGCAGACCGATCGAACCCACCACGATCAAAGCCTTCACCGGTACGACCGCAGCGCGCCCAGCAGCCACATCGAGCCCCATGCTCCACGGCGCACCGAGCGGAGTCCACGCGAGCACGTCGACCACCCGCCCGACGCCCCGCCAGTCCGCCCGCTGGGCCGCCGCCAGGGCCCCCAACTGGATCGGGCCGAGCAGCGCAGCCGTGCCGGCAAACGCCACGGTCGCCAGGTCCCGGGCCCGCCGGCTGCGCAACGCGGTGGCGAAACCGCTGGTCACCGCGCGGCTCAGCGCCGCGCACAGCAGGATGCCACCGATCACGCCGGCCAGCTCGGTGAGCGCCGCGCCGAACCCGCCGAGCGCGGCCGCCGCGTGCACCATGCCGAGCGTCGCGACGAACGTGGCGATCGCGGGCACCCCGGCCAGCGACGCCGCGAACAAGCCGCGGAGGAGCGTGGCCCGGGGCAGTGGGAACAGGGCGAACCGGGCCGGGTCGAGCGACTCGTCCACCCCGAAGAAGATCAACGGCAGGAACAGCCAGCCCAGCACGATCAGCGCGCCCCCGAGCGGGAGGAGCACCTCGGCCGGGCGCTGCTCGCCGAGTATCCCGGGCAGGCTGAAGATCAGGTAGCCGGAGAACGCGGCGATGAGCCCGAGCAGGACACCGAGCACGAACAGCACCACGCGCGAGTTGCGGCCGCGTAAGCCGTTGGCGAGCAGGCGCAGCTTGAGCCGTACGAAATGCCGCGCCCTCACAGCCACGACAATTCCGACCCGGTGGCCGTCCGCCCACCGACAACCTCGACGAACACCTCTTCCAGCGAGCGGTCGCCGCGTACCCGGTCGAGCGTGCCGTGCACCCGGATCCGGCCCTCGGCCATGATCGCGACGTGGCTGCAGAGCCGCTCGACTACGGCCATCACGTGGCTGGAGAAGACAACAGTGCCGCCCCCGGCCACGTACCGGTTGAGGATGCCCCTGATGAGGGCGGCGGACACCGGGTCGACAGCCTCGAACGGCTCGTCCAGCACCAGCAGCCGGGGGGCGTGCAACAGCGCGCAGGCCAGCCCGATCTTCTTCTTCATGCCCGCGGAGTAGTCGACAACCAACGTACGGTTACCGGCACCGAGCTCCAGAACATCCATCAGTTCCCCCGCGCGCTGGTCGACCACTGTGGCGTCCATGCCGCGCAGCAGACCGTGGTACGCGAGCAACTCGCTGCCGGTCAGCCGGTCAAACAAGCGCACGCCGTCGGGCAGCACGCCGATGCGGGACTTGGCGGCGACCGGGTCGGCCCAGACGTCGTACCCCAGGATCCGAGCCTGACCGCCGTCGGGCCGCAACAGCCCGACGGCCATCGAAAGGGTGGTGGTCTTGCCGGCGCCATTGGGGCCGAGCAGACCGAAGAACGAACCCTGCGGGACATCCAGGTCGATCCCGGCAACCGCGACTTTTGCCTCGAAACGCTTGATCAATCCGTGCAGCGCGAGCGCCGGATCAGGGCTTTCGCGCTGCAGGGGGACTGTCACTTGCCGAACCTAACGGGTCTTCACCCTCGCGGGAAAGCCCGGCGCTCCGATTTGGTCACTCACCCGACACGTTCGATCACAGCGCGCCGGATGAGGAATTTGCCCGGTTCGCGAACCAGCTCGAACGCCGAGTTGTTGAGCAGGATGCAGCTACCGGACGGGCCGGACACCTTCACGGTGGTGCTCTTGTTGTTGTCCAGGTTCGTGACCTTGAGCGTGGTGCCGGCCGGGAACACGTTGCTGGTGGCCGCCGGAGCGCCGGCCTCGCCGGACAGCGTCACCTGCGAGCCCTTGCAGACCACCTCGCCCGTCGCGCCCTGATCGGCCGGGGGCTGAGCGGCCGGCGGGGTCGTCGCCGCCGGAGGCTTCGTCGCATTCGCCGGGGGCTTCGTGGCCTTGGCCGGCGGCTTCGCCGGGGCCTGGTTCGCAGGGGGCTGGGCCTGCACGTTGCCCGTGCAGCCGGCCGTCGCGCGGCGCTGGTTGATCAGGTCGATGACGGCCTGCCGGTTGGCGATCCGCGCGTCGGAGAGCGCGTCAGGGTTCGCCTTCTGGCCGGCGATGAAGGTCAGGTTGTTCTGCAGCGCGGTGTCGAGCCCGGCGCAGCTTTCACCCGCGCTGCTCATGCCCGTGCTCACCGCGAAGGCCCCGCCGGCCAGTGCCGCAGCAGCCACGCCGATCAGCACCTTGCGGCCGGTCCGGCTCAGCCTGTTTCTCCGGTACATGTCACAGCTCCTTCGCATCGACGTAGCGCCCGCCAGCGCTCCGCGCTTCGATCGGCACTTCGCTCATCAGCACTTCGCCCACCAGTACGGAGCGTCGATGTCCGGGAGTTCGAAAAAGTTACCTTAAAGATATTTAAGATCGTCTCGGCCATCAGAGCCGCAGCGACTCGGGGGCGTGAAGCCGCAACATCGTCGCACCGATATCGCGGGGAACGCGGCGTTTTGTCGCTAACGAACCCACGACCATGACCAGGAACGCCAGCGGTACGGACCAAGCGGCCGGTTGCTCAACGACCTGCGCCAACGGCTCGGAAAGCGGCGGTCCCATCACCGTCAGTAGCACCGCGGCCATCGCCGACCCGCCTCCGGCCAGGATCCCGGCGGCCGCCCCGACATCGGTCAGCCCACGCCACCAGATGCCGAGCACCAGCAGCGGGCAGAAGCTCGACGCGGCCACGGCGAATGCCAGCCCCACCACCTGCGACACGTCCATGTTCGCCACGTACACCGACAGCACCATCGGCACCGCGGCGGCGAGCACGGTGGCCAGCCGGAAGTCGCGGACGGATCCCCCGCGTCCGGCGTGCAGCACGTCGGTGAAGACCACGCCGGCGACGCTGGTGAGCAGCCCCGACGACGTGGACAGGAACGCCGCAAGCGCCCCGGCGGTGACCAGCGCGCCGAGGAACTGCCCGAGATGCCCGTGACCCAGGGCGGCTTCCGGTAGCAGAAGAACCACCGCATCGGTTTGCCCGGTCATCAGCAATTGCGGGGTGTAAATGCGGCCGAGCACTCCGTACAAAGTGGGAAGGAAATAGAAAAGGCCGACCATGGCTAACACAACGAGCGTGGTGCGCCGGGCCGAAGCGCCATCCGGATTGGTATAGAAACGCACCAGCACGTGCGGCAGGCCCATGGTGCCGAGAAAGGTGGCCATGATGAGCGAATACGTGGCGAACAACCCGGTGTCCCCGCCCGGCAACAACCAATCAGCGCCGTTGTTGTGGTCCACCGAGCTGATCTCTGGCACCGGCTCCCCCGCGGCGAACGTCAGCTTGTCGCCCTTGTGTACCGGGTCAACCCCGTTGAGCAGCGCGTCCTGCTTGATCTCCACGGTCGTGGTTGCGGCGAAAACCGGTCCGGTCGGAGGGGTCACTGCCGGTCGGGCGTCGGACTGCCAGTGCAACGCCAAAAAGATGACGGGTACGGCCAAAGCGGTCAACTTGAGCCAGTACTGAAAGGCCTGCACAAACGTAATGGCTCGCATCCCGCCAAATGCGACGTTCGCCGTGACAACCAGTCCGACCAGGAGCGCGCCCCACTCGTACCGTCCGCCGGTCACGGTTGTGAAGGTCAGCCCGGCACCCTGCAATTGCGGGACCAGATAGAGGCAGCCGATGAAGATGACGAATACGGTGGCGAGGCGCCGCAGCATTGGCGAACGCAGCCGCACCTCGCAGAAATCGGGCAGGGTGAAGGCGCCCGAGCGGCGCAGCGGTGCCGCGACGAACAGCAGCAGAGCGAGGTAGCCGGCCGCGAACCCGACCGGATACCAGAGCACGTCGACGCCGTAGCGCAGAACCAGGCCGGCCACCCCGAGAAAGGAGGCGGCCGACAGGTATTCACCACTGATCGCTGCGGCATTCCAGGCCGGGCTGACCGAGCGCGACGCCACCAGGAAGTCCGACGTGGTCCGCGCGAACCGCAGCCCGTACACGCCGATGCCGACCGTGATCAGCACGACCACGACCAGCCCCGGAATGACGTACGGGTTCACGCTTCGGGCCTGCAAATGACCGCCGTGAAATCCTGCTCATTGCGTTCGGCCCAGCGCACGTAGGCCCACCCGATGACCACCAGGAAGGGGAAGGACGCGAGCCCGAGCACCAGCCACGGCAGGTTGACCCCGAGCACCTTGAACTGCCCCACCCCCGGCGCCACCGCGAACAGCAGCGGAAGAGCGCCCAGCCCGGCCGCCACCACCAGGCTCAACCTGATCGCGAGGGCGAGCTGGGCGCGTACCAGTCCTTTGACCAGCGCCTCCCCGATCGGCGTCTGCTCGGCCAGATCAGCCCGAGCCGGGTCGGCCATCGGCCGCTGAGCCGCCGCCTCCCCCAGCACCACCCGAACCCGAGCCGGCCGCCCACCCGCATCGCCACCCATGCCCGGCAGTCTCGCGCGCCCCGGCGCAAAGTCAAGAGCGGACGAGCAGTGGGCAGTTCCGACCGTCCGCGACCGGGTGAGCATCAAGAATCTTCCGAGCTTCCTCCCGCGACCAGCTCCACGTCCGCCAGTCACCGTCCCGCTCACCGAGCTGCGCCGCCATCAGCCGCAGCGCGCAGTTGCGGTCCGCAGGAGGCAGCTTGTCCAGCGCCGGCACCGCATCAACAGAAAGCGTCGACAAGAACGCGATGTCGATGGAGCCGACGTCATGGGCCCGGACGATGTTGCGTTCGGCGATCAGCCGGTCCGGGTTGGCTGCCGCGAGGCCCAGCAACGCCAGCACTCCCGCCGCCACCACCGCCCGGGGCAGCCACGCCGTCCGTAGCCGGATACCCGCCATCAGGATCATCAGGAACACCACGCCCAGCCAGGCCTCACACAGCGGGACGAGAAGGCGCAGGCGGGTCAGGCCGTACGTGTCGGCGTACAGATCCATGCGGTGCAGCGCCGAACCCACGATCACCAGGGTCAGCACAGCCAGCGTGCCCAGGACGGACCGGATGAGGACCCGGTCGGTGCGGGTGTCGCGGGGTGCCCAGCGGGCCGCGCCGGCCAGCACGAGCAGCGTGAGCCCGGTGACCAGCAGAAGTTGCCAGAAGCCGGTGCGGGCGTACTCGGCGTACGTGAGGCCCTCGGTGGTGAGGACGTGCTGCGAATCTCCGAACAGGACCGTAAGCTGGATACCGACAAAAACGGCGAACAACAAAACCAGCAGTGACAACGGAATCGACCATTCGAGCCGGGCCACCCGGCGCCTGTGCTGACTGTCCAATCCGGACAGGTCGGGCGGCGCGGCTCGAAGGTAGGCGGCGCCGCCGAGGACGAGCAGGCCGACGGTGAACAGGAGGATCCAGCGGAGCGCGGTGGCCACGTCCAGGTCCGGGATCACCGCGTCGACCACGCCGGCGAACGCGGCGTCGGCGGAAGCGAACAGCGTGCCGAACACGATGAGCAGGGCGAGGGAGACGCCCACGGTCGCGGCTATCCGTACGCCACCGGAGCCGGGACCGCGAGCGCCGCTCTTGAGCCACGGCACCGACCGGAAGGCGGCTGCCGGGGCGGCCCACACGGTCAGCAGGATGCCTTTTGTGGTGCGCCCGCCGGCCACGGCAAGGATCCCGGTCAGAAAGGCCGGGGCGAGGCACAGCAGGACCAGCCAGCCGGCGGCGCGGACCGTGCTGACGGCCAGCAGGGCAATGGTTGCCGCACCCCAGGCGAAGCGGGATCGGTCCAGGCCGGGACGCTGCCAGCGGACCAGGCTGACCGGCTCGGCGGGAGGGCGGGCGATGGTCAGCGCGGCGACCCCGGCGATCGCCGCGACGAGCCAGCCGGCACCACCGGGTGCGAGAGGCACGCTGAGCGCGGCGATGAGAGCCCCGGCGATCACGGCCCAGACGGTGGCGGGCGAAGCGGCTCCGGCAGGCCCCGGCCAGCGCTTCTCGATGAACGTTTGCGCAGGCCAGGGCCCATGGATTGGAGATGCGGGCGGGCTGAGAACAGACATGGTCATCCCTTGAAACGAGGAAGTGGAAAGTTAAAGCGGCAGCGTGACGTGGATGCGGCAGCCCACATCGCTGTCGGCCACGGCGATGCTGCCCTGGTGCAGCTGGACCACCCAGTACGCGATCGCCAGCCCAAGCCCGGTGCCGCCGTCGCGGGATCGCTCCCCGTGGGCCCTTTCTCCCCGGGTGAAGCGTTCGAAGACCCGCTCGCGGTCGGCGGGTGGGATGCCGTCGCCCTGGTCGGCGACCGCGATGTGAACCTGATCGTCGTGCCGCTCGGCCCGGATCGTCACGGTCGCGCCGGGCGGGCTGTGCCGGGTGGCATTGTCGAGCAGATTGGCGAAGACCTGATGCAGCCGCTCACGGTCGGCGGTCAGCCGGATCTCCGGGGCGGCGACCTCAAACCGCACGTCGCGCCCGGCACCGTCGGCTGTCACGCGTGCCTCATTTACTGCATCACGAAGGAATTCCCGTACGTCGATAGCGCTCTTCGTCAGCGGCACCACACCGGCATCGAGTCGTGACAAGTCGAGCAGTTCGGCAACCAGCCGCCCGAGCCGCTCGGTCTGGCTCAGGGCCACCCGCATGGTTTCCGGTTCAGCCTCGGACACCCCGTCGACGACGTTCTCCAGCAATCCCCGCAGCGCCGTGATGGGCGTACGCAACTCATGCGAGACGTTGGCAATCGGCTCGCGCCGCTGCCGGTCCGCCGCCGCTAGATCCGCCGCCATCTGGTTGAACGCGGTGGCCAGCTCACCCACCTCATCGCGTGAAGTGGCGCGTACCCGCCGGCTGTAGTCCCCGCGCGCCATCGCCTTGGCCGCGACAGTCATCTCCCGCAACGGCACAGTCGCACCGTGCGCCGACACCTGCAGCGTCACCAGAGCCAGCGCCACCGCCACCGCCACCCACATCAGGTCGAAGCGCATCCACCCCAGGCTCCACCAGAAGATGAAGAGCCCCACCCCGCCGGACAGTCCCAGCGCGAGCGACAGTTTGGCTTTGATGGACCGTACGGGATCAAGTGGCCGCGGCAACCACCCAAAAGCGGGGACTGCCAGCCGTCGCACCAGCGTCATCATCGGGCCACCTCGAGGGCATATCCCACGCCATGCACCGTACGGATCAAGTCGGGCCCCAGCTTCCGCCGCAGCCCCTTGATGTGGCTGTCCACGGTCCGTGTGCCCGACGCATCGGCCCAGCCCCAGATGTCCGCGAGGAGCCGTTCGCGGGGCAGCACCGCGCGCGGGTGTGCGGCCAGATGGGCGAGCAGGTCGAACTCGGTGGGCGTGAGATGCGCTTCGACGCCGGCTCGGTGCACCCGGCGCTCGGCCAGGTTGATCTCCAGGTCGCCGAACCGCAGCGGCGCGGGCCGCTGAGGCTCGGCGTTGCGGGTGGCCCGGCGCAGCAGGGCGTGCACCCGCGCGGTCAGCTCGCGCATGGAGAACGGCTTGGTCAGGTAGTCGTCAGCGCCGACGGCCAACCCGATGAGCAGGTCGGTCTCGTCGTCGCGGGCGGTCAGCATGAGCACCGGGACGGGCCGCTCGGCCTGCACGCGGCGGCAGACCTCAAGGCCGTCGAAGCCGGGCAGCATGACGTCGAGCACCAGCGCGTCGGGCTGCCAGCGCCGGGCCGCCTCGACGGCCGCGGGACCGTCGGCGGCGTGCTCGACGGAGAACCCCTCGGCTCGCAGCCGCGCCATCACCGTTTCGGCGATCGTCCGCTCGTCCTCCACGAGAAGGATCTTGCGTGCGGTCTGCATCCCAACCTCCCTGACAAACGGTGGCGCGGCGCCGGTGAGCCGCAGCTCGGGCCGAGCCGGTGAACCCCGGAGTGCGGCAAAGCCGGTGAGCCCCCGTGGCGCACCGACCGTGCCGCGGTCAGCAGCTTATTGATCCGTCGTGCGCACGCGGAGGCGGAGTTGTGGACAAGTTGTGAAGATCGCCCGCCTGTGGATAACTCTGGGGACAAACCTGTGGGCCTGTGGATAACGCTGTGGATGTCAGCGGGTCCAGTCGTTCTTCACGGCCCTGATCAGCTTGTCCTTGAGCTCGCGGGTATGGCGCCGGCTCACCGGCAACTCCGTGCCGTCGATCGTCACCACGTACCCGGACTGGGTCAGGCGCAGCTCGCGGACCAGGCGCAACTGCACGAGGTACGACCTGTGGATACGCACGAACCCGGCGTCCGCCCAGCGCTCGGCCAGCGTCGCCAGCGACACCCGTACCAGGTGGGAGGTGTCGAGGGTGTGCAGCCGCGCATAGTCGCCCTGCGCCTCCACCCACCGTACGGACGAGCGGGGCAGCAGCCGGGTCGTCCCGGCGAGTTCCACCGGGATGCTCGGCTCGTCCTCCCGCTTCACCACGGGCGGCGGTGTCACCTGCAGCCCGGCCACCCGGCGCAGGGACTCGCCGAGCCGCTCGGCCCGCACCGGCTTGCGTACGTAGTCGGTGACGCCCAAGTCGAACGCGTCCACCGCCCCGTCGTCGTACGCGGTCACGAACACGATCGCCGGCGGCCGGGCGAACCGGCGCAGAATCCGGGCCAGCTCCATCCCGTCCAGCCCCGGCATCCGGATGTCCAGGAACACCGCGTCGACCTCGGTGTCCCGCAGCACCCGCAACGCCTCGGTCGCATCGCCGGCCCGGTGCACGTACGCCACCCGCTTGTCGGCATTGAGCAGATACGCCAGCTCATCCAACGCCGGCGGCTCATCATCCACAGCCAGAACGACAAGACTCATGCTCTGACCCCGGGGTGGAACTTAGGCACGCGCATGCTCACTTTCGTCCCCGCTCCCGGCGCTGTCTCGACAACGAGGCCGAACCGGTCGCCGAATACCGTGCGCAGCCGCTCGTCGACGTTGGAGAGCCCGACATGCCGCCCGGCCTCGTCGTCGCGGCCGTTCACCGCCTCCGCGACCCCCTCGGCCAGCGCCGCCGGGTCCATTCCCACCCCGTCGTCCTCGACCGTGATGTGGCATTCGGCACCCGCGTCCCGCGCCTCGATGCTCACCATACCGACGCCGGGCTTGGGCGACAGGCCGTGCCGGACCGCGTTCTCGACCAGGGGTTGCAGGCACAGGAACGGCAAGCCGACGGGCAGAACTTCGGGCGCGATCTGCAGCCGTACCTGCAAACGATCGCCGAACCGGGCGCGCTCGATGGTCAGATAGCGGTCGATGGATCGCAGCTCCTCGGCCAGCGTGGTGAACTCGCCATGGGCGCGGAAGGAGTACCTGGTGAACTCGGCGAATTCCAAAATCAGTTCACGGGCCCGTTCCGGATCGGTACGAACAAAAGACGCGATCGCCGTCAACGCGTTGTAGATGAAATGCGGGCTGATCTGCGCACGCAGCGCCCGCACCTCGGCTCGGGCCAGCCGTTCCCGGGAGGAATCGAGCTCAGCCAGCGCGAGCTGGGAACCGGCCCAGCGGGCGGTCTCCATGGTGGCCTGCACGAGACCCGGCGCTGGATGATCATCGGCTACCGCCACGAGCGCGCCCAGCGCCTGCCGGTCCGCGCCGGTAAGGGGGGCCACCACCGCCCCGCGCACGATGCAGTCCACCCGGTCGCAGGGCAGGTCGGCAGCACCCAGCACGATCGAGCGGTTGGTCGTCACAGCTCGCCGGGTAGCGGCCACGAACTGCTCGTTGTGGTGGCTGCCGCGCCCGTCGTACGCCAGGCAGCGCTGGTCATCGGCCACCGCCAGGCCCGGAGCCCCGACCAGTCTGCGCAGATGGCGGGCCGCTTTGCCGGCCGAGGCGGCGGTCAACCCGGTACGCAACGGCTCAGCGGCCAGCGAAGCCGAGTGCAGCACGTCGTACGTGGCCCGCTGACCCGCCGTGGCCGCCCCGCGCCGGGCCCGCAGCCGCAGCACAGCGACCACCGCACCCGCCAGCGCGGCGAGCACGGCCAGCACCGCGAGCAAACTCCCGACTTGTCCGGCCACGCAGAGATCCTGACGGGTGACGCGCCGAAACGCCATGCCCGTTCTTGTCGCACCAGGATGGGAGCATCGCAGCATGCCGTTCACCGAGTACTTCGTCGCCGATGATGATCAAGCCGCGCTGGCCGCGCTGGGATCCAGCGGGCCGGCGTCGGTCGGGTTGCCGACGGTCGAGGCCAAGAACCTGGACCCGGTCGTGGTCATCGGCACCCTGGAGTCGCTGCTCACCGGGGTGCCCTACGACGAGGTGACCGCCGATCCGCGCCAGGGGCACGCGGTCAGCGATCCGGAGGCGAGCCCCGAGGAGCATGTCATCGCGATCACCGACCGGCTCCGGGGGGCCTTGGCTGCGGCGGGGGATGCCGAGTTGGGTGAGGTGGGCGCGCGCTGGGGACGTACCGAGGAATTGGACGGCTTTGACCCTGAGTTCTTGACCGCTTTTCTGGTCGATCTCGCAGCCCTCGCCCGCCGGGACGGCCAGTTGTACTGCTGGTGGGCGCTGTAGCCCTCAGTAGGCGCCCTTGCGCTGGAGGACGACGCCGATCGTGCGCCACAGGATGCCGAGGTCGTAGGTGAGCGACCAGTTGTCGACGTAGTAAAGGTCGAGCCGCACCGCCTCGTCCCAGGACAGGTCGGAACGCCCGGAGACCTGCCAGAGCCCGGTGATGCCGGGGCGCACCAGCAGGCGGCGGCGCACGTCACCCAGGTAGTCGCCGTCATCGGCGGGCAGCGGGCGCGGGCCGACCAGCGACATCTCGCCTTTGAGGACGTTGATCAGCTGGGGCAGCTCGTCGAGCGACGTGGCGCGCAGCTTGTTGCCGAAGCTGAAGATGCGCGGGTCGTTCTTCATCTTGAACAGCATGCCGTCGGAGTCGTTGAGCTCCTCCAGGCTGGCCTTGCGTTCCTCGGCGTCGACGTACATGGTCCGGAACTTCCAGACCCGGAACGTGCGGCCCTCGTGGCCGACCCGGGGCTGGCGGAAGAACACCGGGCCGGGGTCGGACAGGCGGATGCCGATCGCGATGGCCGCGAGCACCGGGGACAGGAAGAGCAGGCCGAAGAACGCGACCACGCGGTCGATCAGGTTCTTCACCAGCCAGCCGGGGCCGGAGAGCGTCGGCTCCTCGACATGCAGCAGCGGCAGGCCCTCGATCGGGCGGATGTGCACGCGCGGGCCGGCGATGTCGGTGAGCTGCGGGGCGACCACCAGGTCGACGCCGGTGCCTTCGAGCTGCCACGCCATCCGGCGCAGCTCGCCGGGCTCGGAGCTGGCCGAGCCGCAGACCGCGATGGTGTCCGCACCGACCTCGCGGACCAGCGACAGCACATCGCGGCTCGCGTAGACGGGTACGGGTGTCTCGATGCCGCGGGCGGCCGCGTAGCCATCGGTGATGTGGATGGCGACCGGGATCAGGCCGGCGGCCGGGCTGCGGGTGACCGCGGTGTACACCTCGAGCGCCTCGGGCAGCGTGCCGACCAGGATCATCCGGTGCGCGCCGTGCCCGGTCTTGCGGCGGGCCACGTGCAGAATCTGCCGCGCCGAATAGCGGCAGAACAGGATGAAGACGAGCGCCGCGACCGTGACGTAGGCGATCGTCATACGCGACAACTGGGTCTTGGTGCCGAACGCGAGCAGCGAGACACCCGCCACGACCGTCACGAAGGCACGGACAACCCGTTTGAACTCTTCGCTGCCCAGGCCCAGGTATCGCCGGTCGTAGCTGCCGTTGCCCCAGAGGATCGCCAGCCAGCCGAGCGGCAGGCCGACGAACGCGACGAGGTAGAAGATCTCCTCGCGCCCCTGGAAACCGGAGTTGGCCCTCTCGATGAAGATCACGGCGAGGTAGCTGGCAAACAGGGCCGAGATCAAGTCCAGCAGGATCAGGATCAGCGTGTACGGCCGGTGCCAGCGCGACAGCCGGCGGTGCGATCGGGTCCAAGCGGACCGGGGTACGCCGTTACTCGGCGGTGGCTCCTGCTGCCACTCGAAGCTGTCGTACGGCATGCCGCTCCGGCTCTTGCTGGTACTGGACGCCGGGCGATGGAGGCTCGTGGTCACCTCGCCTGTGTCCTCCCGCATCACGTACCGCCCACACCGAGAACATTACGCACCGCCACGGCCGCCGGTAGCCCGGCTGGCGGCCGGTCCCCCGCTGCGTCAGCGACGAAGGGTGGGACCGAGCCACTATACCGATGGAACGACTTAGAAGAAGGTGACGTTGTGGTCGGATTCGACGCACATCTTCGAACGAGTACTGAGCGTCACCGTAACGGCGCTAACGGATCAACTTGGACAGCCTGCGGTCGGCCAGCGGTTTGCCACCGGTCTGACACGTGGCGCAATACTGCAGGCTCTTGTCGGCGAACGACACCTCGCGGATCTTGTCCCCGCACACCGGGCAGGGCAGGCCCGTACGAGCGTGCACCCGCATGCCGGCCCGCTTCTCGCCCTTGAGCTCGGCCGCCTTCTGCCCCACCGAGCGGGTCACCGCGTCCGTCTCGACCTGCCGGGTGGCCTCGTAGAGGGTGGTGAGCTGCTCATCGCTCAGCTTCCCGGTCAGCGCGAACGGCGACATCTTGGCCACGTGCAGGATCTCGTCGGAGTACGCGTTGCCGATCCCGGCGAGCACCTCCTGATCGGTCAGCACGCCCTTGATCTGGCCGTTGCGCCCGCGGATGCGCTCGACGAACTCGTCGCGGCTCACCGCCAGCGCGTCCGGGCCGAGGCGCGCCACCCCCGGCACCTCGGCCGGGTCGCGTACGAGATAGGCGGCCAGCGACTTCTGCGTGCCGGCCTCGGTCAGGTCGAAGCCCGAGCCGTCGTCGAGCCGCACCCGCAACGCGATCGGTCCGCTGCCCGGCTTGAGCGGCGCCGGGGACTTGAACGAGTCGCGGTAGTGCAGCCAGCCCGCCCGGGCCAGATGCACGACCAGGTGCAGGTCGGTGCCGATCGACACGTCGAGAAACTTGCCGTGCCGTCCGGCGGTGGTGATCTTCTGACCCGCTGCCGCGCTCGGCGCCGGGTCGAACGTCTTGAGCGCGCTGAACGAGGACACCTCGAAGCGCTCCACGGTATGGCCGACCGCACGCTCCCGCAGGTACGCGGCGAGCGCCTCGACCTCGGGCAACTCTGGCACGCCCTAACGGTAGCGTTTATCGCCGTGAAGGTCGTCGTTGCGCATAATCGGTACCGGGAAGCGATCCCCTCCGGCGAGAACGTCATCGTCGACACCGAGATCGCCCAGCTCACCGCGGCAGGGGTCGAGGTGGTGCCGTTCCAGCGCGCGTCCGACTCGATCGGTGACCTGCCGCTGACGGAGAAGGCGCTGCTGCCGCTGTCCCCGATCTTCGGCCGGGCGGCTCAGAAGGACCTCGCCGACGTGCTGCGCCGCGAGCGTCCGGATGTGGTTCATCTGCACAATCCGTACCCGCTGCTCTCGCCCTGGGTGGTGCGCACGGCCCAGGCCCATGGCGTGCCGGTGGTGCAGACGGTCCACAACTACCGGCAGGTTTGCTCCTCCGGGCTGTATTTCCGCGACGGCCACAATTGCCAGGACTGCCGCGGCAAGCTGCTGGGATGGCCGGCGATCCAGCACAAGTGCTACCGGGGTTCGGCCGCGCAGAGTGCCTTGATGGCCACGACGCTGGCCGTGCACCGGCCGACCTGGAAATCCGTGGACCGCTACATCGCGCTTACCGACCGGATTGCCGCGCACCTGGGCGACTACGGCATCCCGGGCGAGCGGATCGTGATCAAACCCAACGGGCTGCCGGACCCGGGCGAGCCGGCGCCGCTGGGTGACGGTTTCCTGTACGCCGCCCGGCTGTCCCCCGAGAAGGGCTTGGCGCTGCTGGTTGACGCCTGGTGCCGGCATCCGGAATTCGCTCTCGGGCACCTGCGCATCGCCGGGGACGGGGAGCTGCGCCCGTTGGCCGAGCAACTCGCCGCCGAGCGGGCCGACGTGACGTACCTGGGCATCATCGACCAGGCTGCCATGGCCGTGGAGCGCCGGGCCGCCTCGGTGGTCGTGGCCGTACCGACCTGGAACGATGTCCTGCCCACGGTCATCCTCGAAGCGATGGCGGCCGGCCGGCCCGTGCTCGGCACCGCAGTCGGCGGCATTCCCTATCTGCTCGGCGACGTCGGCTGGGCCGTGGCTCCGCAGGCCGCTGCGCTGGCCGAGGCCCTGCCCGTCGCCCGTGCGGAGGCCGCCCGCTTTGCCCCGCTGGCCCGGCAGCGCTATCTGAGCGAGTTCCACCCCGACGTGCTCACCCGGCGGTTGATCGAGATTTACGACGAGCTCCGAGCAAATTCCCAGACGGCCCTCAGGTAGATCGATCTCGAAATGGGCATGCTCGCCGCATGACCACTCGTCGCACCGTGCTGCTGGCCGCCGGAGGTGCCGTCGTCGCGGCGGCGGGCGGAGGCGTGGGCTATGCCCTGGGCAACGACAAGGCGCCCCCCGCGCCCGGCACCCCTGCGGCGGACGCGCCCAAATACCGTTCCCGCCCGGACCTGCGTGCCCTGCCCGACGTCACCATCACGACCGCGGCGAACGGGACCATGCCGGGTTCCATCTTCCTGAGCCCGGCGTCGGGGACCGGCCTGTGGGGTCCGCTGATGGTGGATGAGAAAGGATCGCCGGTCTGGTTCCGCAAGGTGCCCGACCCGGCGACCGTCGCCATCGACTTCAAGGCCCAGCAGTATCAGAACAAGCCCGTGCTGACCTGGTGGGAGGGGACCATCGGGGGCACCGGCGGCCAGGGCGTCGGGCAAGGCGAGTTCGTCATCGCCGACACCGCGTACCGGGAGGTCACCCGGGTCCGCGCGTTCGGCACCGAGCAGGCCGACCAGCATGACTTCGTCATAACTCCCCAGGACACGGCGCTCTTCTGGATCTACGACCCGATTCCGTACGACCTCAGCTCGCACGGCGGCCCGGCCGACGGCGTGCTCCACGACGGAGTCATCCAGGAGATCGACATCAAGACGGGTAAGCGCCTGTTCGAGTGGCGTGCCCGCGACCACGTCACCCTCGACGAGTCCTACGCACCGCTGCCCCAAGGCGAGTCGGCCCACCTGCCATACGACTACCTGCACGCCAACTCGGTGGGCCTGGCCGCCGACGGCAACATCATCATCTCGGCCCGCCACACCTGGACCACGTACAAGATCGAACGGAAGACCGGCGGCGTGATCTGGCGTATCGGCGGCAAGAAAAGCGACTTCCAGGTGGACGAGAAGGCCACGTTCGCCTGGCAGCACGACTTCCGCCAGCGGCGCAACGGCTCGTACAGCGTCTTCGACAACGGCGCCGGCATCACCAACGAGCACGAACAATCGCGAGGGCTGGTCTTCAAGGTCGATGAGCAGGCCAAGCAGGTCACCTTCGTCCAGGAGTTCCTGCACCCCCAGAAGCTGCTGGCCCCCACCCAGGGCAACTTCCGCGAACTAGCCGACGGCGGCTCGTTCATCGGCTGGGGCCAGATGCCCTGGTTCACCGAGTACGCCCCGGATGGCACCGTGCGCCTGGACGGCCACATTCCGCTGGACAACCAGTCGTACCGGGCCTACAAGGCCGAGTGGACGGGGACGCCGCTCGACCAGCCGGCCCTGGGCCTGCGCGCCGAAAACAACACAGTGATCGTGAACGCCAGCTGGAACGGGGCTACGAACGTGGCCAAGTGGCGGGCGCGCGTGGGCAACCAGCCCGGTGCCCTGGCAGCTTCGACGGAGGCGGGGCGGTCCGGCTTCGAGACGGAACTGGTGGTGCCGGGGACGCCCGAGTACGTGGTGGTGGACGCCCTGGACGCAAACGGCAAGGTGGTGGGCACCTCGTCGGCGGTGCCGGTCCGCGTTTGACGTTCGCCGTCGCCCAGCGTGACCATCGAGTAGGTCATTGCTGGGCTCAGCCCCGAAGTGCCTGGCGGCCCGAGAAGGCGATACTGGCCGCCAGAAACGCGCCGTTGATCAACGTGAACGCGCAGATCACCCACACTGTCCACTGCGGAGCCACCGTCAGCACGACCCCCGCCAGCGCAATAACCGCCCCATAGTCACGAACCAGCTTGACCACCCGCACCGGCAGCGAACTGTTCGTCACCATGCTGGAGGCCTGCGCCCCGGTCTGCATGACCGAGGTCACCAGGTTGACCATCCACGTGCCGGCAAAAGCCGCCAGCAGCCAAGCCGGAGTGGCAGGCACCTGCGCCGCGGCAGTAGCGCAGAGCGCCGCCACCAGCGCGATCTGAGCCGCCACGTCGCAGAGCACGTCCGTTCGCCCGCCGGCCGTGCTTGCCTGGCCGGTCACCCGGGCGAGCTGGCCGTCCGAGCAGTCGAGGGCGTATGCGGCCTGCCAGCCGACGAGTGCGAGCAGGCCCACCGGCCAGGCCCAGATGGTGCCGTCGGCTACCGGGCCGGCGGCGGCGACGACCACGAACGAGACGAGACAGCTGAGCCCGAGGTTGCCCACCGACAGCACTGTCGGCGCCAAGCGGTGCTTGTTGGCGAAGACCGCGATCCGCGAGCCCAGGTGCTGGCTGACTGCCTCGCTGAACAGGCCGCCGCCGCGGTTGACCTGGTAAAAATCTGCCGCAGTGGGAGGCGCAGCCGGCTCGGTGGGTTCAGTCTTGGGCGACGGCGTCGTCATAGTCGGCCAGCTTCCTGCGGATCTCGTCAGGGGTCATGGCGAGGTGTTCGAGGATCGTGTAGCGGTCCGGGCGGGTCCGCGGCGCGAAGTCCACGATGTCAACGAACTGGTCGGGGGTCAGGCCGACGTCGGCCGGGGTGCGGGGCAGTTGGTGGCGCGCCAGGCACTGCGACATCTGCCGGAAGCGCCTCTCGTCGCCGCGCAGGAAGGTGCAGAACAGCGCGCCCATGCCGGCCAGCTCGCCGTGCGATGCGGTGCCCGGGTACAGCGTGTCGGTGGCGTGGATGATCTCGTGGCAACCGCCGCTGCAGGGGCGGCTGCTGCCGCACACCGCCATGGCCAGCCCGCTGGAGATCAGGGTCTCGGCCAGCACCGTGACGAACGCGTCGTCGGACATGTCGCCGGGCATGGTCAGCATCGCCTCGGCGCCCATGCGCGACAGCGAGGCGGCCAGGCCGTCGATGGGCTCGCCGCGGACCTCGCGGCCCAGGTCCCAGTCGGCTAGCGCGCTGATGTTGCTGATCACGTCGCCGATGCCGGCCCGGTTGATGCGCTCGGGGCCGTTCTCGACGAAGTCCAGGTCGACGATGACGGCGATCGGGATGTGCACGCCGTACGAGCCCTTGATGTCGTCCTGCACCAGGCTGGCCACCGGGGAGGCGATGCCGTCGTTGGCCAGGCTGGTGGCAACCGAGACCATGGGTAGCGCGTAGCGCGTCGCTGCATATTTGGCCGTGTCGACCGTCTTGCCGCCGCCGATGGCCACCACCGCGTCGTACTGCCGGGCGCGCAGCTTGCCGCCCAGCTCCATCGCCGCGTCCAGGGTGCCGCCGGCGGTCATGAAGACATCCGCCGAACCCAGTGTGGGCTGGATCAGGTCGGCGATCTTCTCGCCCTGGCCCGGCCCGACGACCACGGCGACGTCACCGCCGGAGGAGATGCGGCCGTCGGCCAGGATCCGGCCCAGGTCGGCCACCGCGCCCCGCCGCACGTCGATGTGCAGCGGGGTTTGGACGCTGCGCGCTAGTAGCGGCATGCGATGTCCCGCGCCTTGGCGAGGTCGTCGTGGTTGTCCACCTCGACCCACGGGATGTCGCCGATGGTGGCCGCGCGGATCTCGCCGCCGCGGTTGGCGAACTCCTGGTAGCCGTCCTCGTAGTAGAGGTCGGGGTTCTTCTCCCAGGTGGCCTTGAGGCAGTCGGCCAGCTCGGCGGCGACGCCGGACTCGATGACCGTGGCGCCGATGTACTCGCCGAACGCCTCCGACGGATCCATCAACTTCGTAATCTTGGTCAGCCGTCCATCTGCCGAGAAGATGGTCTTCATCTCCTCGTCAGCAAGCTTCTTCACATTGTCAACGGCAAGAAGAATTCCCGGTCCACGGTTGGCGAGGAGGGTCTGCTCGACGCTGACGGGGTGCACGGTGTCACCGTTCACCAGCAGAGCGCCCTGGGCGAAGTGGTCGCGCGCGAGCCAGAGCGAGTACGCGTTGTTCCACTCCTCGGCCTTGTCGTTGTGCACAAGGGTGATTTTGACGCCGTACTTCTGCTCGAACGCATCCTTGCGCTCCTCGACGGCGTTGGCGCAGTAACCGACGACGATCGTGACGTCCGTGAGGCCCGCAGCCGCCAGGTTGCGCAGCGAGATGTCCATGATCGTGGTGTCACCGTCCACGGGCACGAGCGCCTTCGGCAGCGTGTCGGTGTACGGGCGCAACCTGCGTCCCGCGCCCGCGGCGAGTACCAGACCGATCATGGATGGTTCCTTCCGAAAAGACAGAGGGGTGCCAGCCGAGGATAGCGGTGCGCTCATAACGAAAGAGTGCGCAGGACCGCAAAGCCGTCCTCGGCGAGCTGGCGGATCATGCCGTCGGTGACTTCCCGGTTCTCGTCCAGCACGTCCAGCTCGTCGGGGCCGAGCCAGCGAAAGTCGGTGTGCTTACCGGCTTCGAGCTGCGGCCGGGAAAGATCGCCCCGGACCCGTACCAGAAAATCGGTTTCCCACCGCTCAAGGCCGTCCTCGCCGGTGTAGCGGTAGTCCCCGACGGTCGCCAGCACCTCGCTCAGCTCCCAGCCGGTCTCCTCGGTGATCTCCCGCGCCAGCGCCTCGCTGACCGTTTCGCCCGGTTCGAGATGTCCGCCCACCACGTCCCAGCTGTTCGGGAAAAGCTTGCGTGTGGCGGACCGCTTCTGGAAGAAAATGCGGTCATCCGGGCTCACGACGAGAGCCGCGGTGACGCGCAGGGGCTCCTGGGGCATGGCCGAAAATCATATAGCGCCTGCTCGTAAGCTGTGGGGTATGACCGCTGAGCAGCTGATCTCATTCGCCCGGGGCGCACCGTCGCTGGACATCATCGACGTGGCCGGTCTCAAGGCCGCGGCCGCGCGGGCGTTCGACGCCGATCCGGCCGGGATGACCGCCTACGGCACGTCCGTCGGCTACCTGCCGCTGCGAAAGTGGATCGCGGACAAGCACAGGGTCGCCCCCGAGCAGGTCATCGTCACGAATGGCTCGCTGCAGGCGGACGCCTTCTTCTTCAACCACCTGCTCAAGGCCGGCGACGACGTCGTGGTGGAGAAGCCCACCTACGACCGCACCCTGCTGAGCCTGCAGAGCCAGGGTGGCAAGGTCCACCAGGTGACGATCGAGCCCGACGGCATCGACGTCAACGAGCTGCGCGCGCTGCTGGAGTCGGGCGTGCGCCCCAAGTTCGCGCACATCATCCCGAACTACCAGAACCCGGCCGGGGTCACGCTCTCGCTGGAGAAGCGCCGCACCCTGCTCGAACTGGCCGCCCAGTACGAGTTCCTGATCTTCGAGGACGACCCGTACGTCGACATCCGCTTCCGCGGCGAGGCGCTGCCCTCGATGCTGTCGATGGACACCAACAACACCGTCGTGCACGCGTCGAGCTTCACCAAGACCGTGTGCCCCGGCGTGCGCGTGGGTTACCTGGTTGGCCCGGCGGCGTTCATCGACGCGATCGCCAAGAAGGCCACCAACCTGTACATCTCGCCCGGCATGGTGTCCGAGGCGATCGTGCACCAGTTCTGCATCTCCGGTGACATCGAGCGCTCGGTGCAGACGGTCAGCGCCGCACTCGGCGAGCGGGCCCGCGTGCTGGCGGAGTCGATCCGTAAGCACATCCCGGGGGCGACGTTCACCGAGCCCGACGGCGGCTACTTCCTCTGGGTCGACCTGCCCGAGGACGTGGATGTGGACAAGCTGTTCCCGGCGGCGATGAAGAAGGGTGCCGCCATCGTCAAGGGCAGCGACTTCCTGCTCGACGGCGGCAAGAACTCGGTGCGCCTGGCGTACTCCGCGGTGACCGTGGACCAGATCGAAGAAGGTGTCCGCCGCATCGCGGAAGCGATCAGCGAGATCCAGGGCTGACTTGTCGGGTTCCCGACAGATGGGCGCTCCCGCCGGTTCCGGGTTTCCCTTGGGACCGGCGTGGAGATCACAATGCTCGCGGCGCCAGGCTGCATGACCCTGCGGTGTGACGCGTTGACACCCACCCCGCCCCCCGGCGCCGGGCGGGCCGCTCGCACTCTTCACCCCCCTCGAATGCGGCCGGTCCGTCCGGCGCCTCCGCGGTGGGATGCGGTGGGATGCGGGTAAGCGGGTAGGGGAGGTCGTCATGAGCGAGAGCGGTGCGCGCCGCAACCGGCCGGTGGCCGTGAACAGGTCGCTGTCCCGGGCCTGGACCGCCCCGGTCAGAGCAATGAACCGGATCCTCGGCACGGTCGACGGTCAGCCGCAGGCACCGGGTGAGGAATACCACGGCAGTGCGGTCGTCGACTGCGGTGTGTACGTGGAAGGCAAGCGCGAACCCGGTGAGTTCTCGCCCGATGAGGCCCTGCAGGAGGCGGGCAGCCGGGACAACGCGTTTGTCTGGCTGGGACTGCACGAGCCGACCCAGCAGGAGATGTCGGCGATCGCGCGGACGTACAACCTGCATGAACTTGCCGTTGAAGACGCGGTGAAGGCCGAGCAACGCCCGAAGCTGGAGCAGTTCGGCACGGTCCATTTCCTGGTGTTGCGCACCGCGCGCTATGTGCCGCACGGCGAGCTGACCGAGACGTCGCAGATCGTCGAGACCGGCCAGATGATGATCTTCGTAGGCGAGCGTTTCGTGATCACGGTCCGGCACGGCGACGCCACCCGGCTGGCCCCCGTGCGCGCCGACATGGAAGGGCGCAACGACCTGCTGGCCCAGGGGCCGTGGGCGGTGGCCTACGCGGTCACCGACCGGATCGTCGACGCCTACATCGAGGTGGCCGACCAGGTGGAGGCCGACTTGGACATCATCGAGGAGGGCGTGTTCTCACGCGAGCGCGGCAGCCCGGTGCAGGCGATCTACCAGATGAAGCGGGAGCTGGTGGAGTTCCGCCGGGCGGTGGTGCCGTTGCAGCGCCCGCTCGCCACGATCACCGCCCCGCAGAGCCGGCTCGTGCCCAAGGAGATCCGCCGCTACTTCCGTGACGTGCAGGACCACTTGACCCGCACGGTCGAGCAGGTGGCCTCGTACGACGATCTGCTGAACTCGATCCTGCAGGCCCGCCTGGCCCAGGTGACCGTCGACCAGAACAACGACATGCGAAAGATCGCCGCCTGGGCCGGCATCTCGGCCTGGTGGACCGCCGTCGCCGGGGTGTACGGCATGAACTTCGCGCACATGCCCGAGACCCAGTGGCGCTACGGCTATCCCGTGGTCATCATGGTCATCGTTGCGGTGTCGGTGCTGCTCTACCGGCTGTTCCGCAAGAACGGCTGGTTGTAGGCGGCCCCCACGTGAGCGGGCCGCCATCTACAGTGGCGGTGTCACCCTGGGGAGGGAAGTCGCGTGCCGTCTCGGCAGGATCAGCTGCATTCGTACCAGTACTCGCAACAGCGGGTGGTGGCCGCGCTGGTGTCGCACGACCCCGACCCGCACCGCTCGCCGCTGCGCCGGGCCGGGACCACCGTGCTGGTCAGCCTGGTTGTGGCCGCCCTGGCCGTCGGTGGTGCCGCCGCCTACGGACTGTTCAAGGGCACCAACAAGGTTGAGGCGCGCGACGAGTCAAAGGTGTGGCTGGAAAAAGGCACCGGCGCCCGCTTCGTCTATCTGCAGTCCGACGACAAGATGCACCCGGTGCTCAACTACGCGTCGGGGCTGCTCATCGCGAATGCGCCCACGCCGCAGTTGAAGAGCGCTTCCCCCGAAAGCCTGGCCAAGGTGCCGCTGGGTGACCCGCTGGGCATCCCAGACGCACCGGACTCGCTGCCCGCGGCCAAGGGCGGGCTGCTGCCGGCCACCTGGACGGTGTGCTCGCAGCTACCGGAGGGTTCGCAGCCGGAACCGCAGAGTGTGGTGGCGCTGGGCAAGCCGGTGACCGATGGCACTCTGCTGCCGGTGCCACGTGCCGACACCCCGGGCAGTGAGCTGCGCGGGCTGCTGGTCGCCGACACCGCCGAGCGCACCTTCCTGGTCTACAACAACAAGCGTTTCCTGATCCCGGCCAACCGGCTGCGTCAGACGCAGGCGCGTTTCCAGTGGACCGCGGCGCCGCTCGCGGTGTCCTCGGCGTGGATCAACGCGGTGCCGATCGGCCCCGACTTGAAGGCCCCGGCGATCCCCGGCTTCGGCGATGGTTCCGACGTCATCCCCGAGTTCGAGGTCGGTCAGCTGCTGCGCGTGCACGGCGATGGCAGCACGGCCGATCAGTGGGCAGTGGTGCTCAAGGACGGCATTGCGTTCCTCACCGACGTGCAGGCCGCGCTGATGCAGACCGACCCGGAGGCGTATCCGCAGCGCGAGATCGACGTCAACCTGGCCGGCAGCCTCGCGCAGTCCAAGACCTCGCTGGTCAGCCAGGCGAACGCGGACGGCCTGCCGCCGGCTTTCCCGGTGCTGCTCAACGGGCCGGGCAGCGTCTGCATGAACTATGACGGTGGCTCCAACGGCGCGATCAGCATCCGGATCGGTCCGGCGGTCCCAGCGGGCGTCGCGGTGGCGCAGAAAACAAAGGTCGCCGGGCGGGTGCAGGCCGACCGGGTGCAGGTGCCGCGCGGCAAGGGCGCGGTGGTGGTTGCGGCGGCTTCGCCGACCGCTCCGGCGGCCAGCGGCACCGTGAGCGTCATCACCGACACGGGGCTGAGCTATCCGCTGGCCAGCCGCGACGTCCTGGCCAAGCTGGGCTACGGCACCATCACTCCGCAAGCCATCCCCGGACAACTGGTTGCGCTGCTACCCACCGGGCCTTCGCTTGATCCGGTACGAGCACGGCAGTCGAACGCGTCCGCCGAAGCCGAGGACGCCGCCGGCACCAACTGACAACACCGCGGCGGCCTGCCCGAGGAGCTGGGCCGGCCGCCGTGTCGTGTTGCGCTACCGGGGGGTTCAGTTGCCGTTCTGGCCGTTTGCGAGCCGGGCCACCTTCGGACTGTGCAGCGCCGAGGAGGTCTGGTCGCCGTCACCGGTCGGGATGACCGGCTCGGTCTCGCCCACCGGCGTCACGAAGCCCGAGGGGCCCGCGAGGTCGGCCGGCTCAAACGCGGCGTCGTCGGAACCGGTGGTCGAAGCGGCGATCGAGCCGGCGGGGTCGTACTCGTCCCACTGCTCGGTGCGGCGCTTGCGCACGAAGTACGCGCCCGCCACGCCGACCGCGGCACCGGCCAGCGCGAAGCCGGCCAGCTTGCGGCCCACGCCACCCTGCTTGCGGCCCAGCGCCTTGTTCGCCCGCTTCTCGAGCTGCTTGGCGTTCTTCTTGCCGCTCTTGGCCGCCTTCTTGTTGGCCTTCGCAGCCTTCTCGTTCGCCTTGGCCGCCTTCTCGCTGGCCTTCGCGGTCTTCTTGCTGACCTGCTTGGCGCCATCGGTCGCCGCCGTGACCAGCGGGGTCAGCGTCGAAACGGCGCTCCCCCAGCCGGAGGAAGCGGCGTCCTTGGCCCGCGTGGCAGCGGGCTGCACCCGCTCCTTCGCGGCGTAGAACTTGGGCCCCACGGTCGCGCTGGTCTCCTGAGCGGCGAGCGTTGCCGCACGCTTGAAGTGATCAACGCTCTGGGTGAGCTCGCTCTTCATCTTCGCGTTGCGGTTCTTCCGTCGCATAGTTGCGAACACCAGTGCCACCTCCTGTGGTTCTTTCCGGGTCCATGCTGCCTTCTTCGGTACCCCCACGGAGCCGGTTCAGACACATGGGGGAGGATCCGAACAACAAAGAACTGTCCTGCGCACCGAAGGAGTACCCGTGGCTGACAAGCTTTACGCCACCCTGCACACCAACCACGGCCCGATCCGGCTCCAGCTCTTCCCCGATCACGCGCCCGCGACCGTGCGCAACTTCGTGGAACTCGCGGAGGGCACCAAGGACTACGTCGACCCGCGCACCGGCCAGAAGGGCAGCGGCCCGTACTACGACGGGACGGTCTCGCACCGCGTCATCGCGAACTTCATGATCCAGATGGGCGACCCGACCGGCACCGGCCGCGGTGGCCCGGGTTTCCAGTTCGCCGACGAGTTCCACCCGGAGCTGCAGTTCGACCGCCCCTACCTGCTCGCGATGGCCAACGCCGGGCCGGGCACGAACGGCTCGCAGTTCTTCATCACGGTCAGCCCCACCCCGCACCTCAACCGGCGGCACACGATCTTCGGCACGGTTGCCGACGAGCAGTCCGCCAAGATCGTTGACACCATCGCCAGCACCCCGACCGGCCCGGGCGACCGCCCCAAGGACGACGTGGTGATCGAGCGCGTGGAGATCGAGCGGGCCTGAGGTTGATACCCACCCCCAGGTACCGTTGAAGCTATGAATGAGTCTCCGGTGACGGCGCCCGTCTGCTATCGGCATCCGTCGAAGGAGACTTATGTCCGGTGCACCCGCTGCGAGCGGCCCATCTGCCCGGACTGCATGAACGCGGCTTCGGTCGGCCATCAGTGCCCGGAGTGCGTCGCCGCCGGGCGGCGCACTCAACGGCCGGCGCGCACCGCTTTCGGCGGCAGCGCGGCCGGCCGGTCCGGGACGGCGACCAAGACGCTGATCGGCGTCAACGTGCTGGTCATGATCATCTCGATCCTGTCGGCCGGCAACGCCAACGCGGTGGCCGGCGGCGGCCTCGGCGGCCTGCTCGGCAACGGCACCCCGCTGACCAACTGGGGTGCTGTGGTCAGCTACAGCACGTTCGGCGACCTGGGCATCGCGGGCAACGGCGAGTGGTATCGCCTGTTCACCGCGATGTTCCTGCACTTCGGCGTGATCCACCTGCTGCTCAACATGTACGCGCTGTGGATCCTGGGCCGCGATCTCGAAGGTGCCCTCGGCCCGCTGCGCTTCACCGGGCTTTATCTGCTCGCCGGCTTCGGTGGCAACGTGGCGGCGTACCTCTTCACCGGCCCCAACACCCCGACCGCCGGCGCGTCCACAGCGGTTTTCGGGTTGATGGCCGCGATGCTCGTGCTGCTCAAACGGCTCAACCTGAGCATCGCCCCGATCCTGCCGGTGATCGTGATCAACGTGATCTTCACGCTGACGATCAGCAACATCTCCGTGCCCGGTCACTTCGGCGGGCTGATCGCCGGGTTCCTGGCCGCGGTGGCCATCGCGTACGCGCCGAGGCAGCGCCGCAACCTGGTGCAGGGCGTCGGGCTGGCGGCTATTTTTCTGGTGCTGGTGGTCTTAGCGGTGATCCGGACGATGTCTCTGCCGGCATAGGCTGATCGCGCAACCGGGCCAGCTCCTGGGCCACTTCCTCCGGATCGCTGCCCAGTTCGTGGACGCTGAGCAGATACAGGCTGTCACCGGCGTCGATCTCAAGAAGCTCGCTGCGGATGCCCCGGCGTTCGCGCCGGTCCACCCGCACCCGCTCGATCTGGGCCCAGGGCAGATGCCGCCGGGCCAGATAGCCGGCAACCAGCGTGACCCCGGTGGCATCGGCGGCCAACCGCACCGGCCGGACCAGGTCGCGCAGCGCCCAGCCGGCCAGGCCCAGAGCCACCGCCGCCGCCAGCACCCACTGGATCGGATCTTCCCGGCCGAACGCCACCACCAGCACGATCAGGGCGACCGCGCCGAGCAGCTTGGTCACCGGCAGCACGGGTTTGACCCGCCATTGCTGAGCAGCCATGGTCACCACTATGGCAGCCCGGCTACCGTTCGAGGTATGCGCGATGCGGTCATTGTGGGTGCGGTGCGAACTCCGGTCGGGCGGCGCAACGGCGGTCTCTCCGGTGTCCACCCGGTTGATCTCTCCGCCGGGGTGCTCCGCGCGCTAGCCGAACGTACGGGTCTGGACCCGGCCGATGTCGAGGACGTGCTCTGGGGCTGCGTCTCGCAGGGCGGTGAGCAGTCATGGAACATCGGCCGCAATGCCGTGCTGGCTGCGGGCTGGCCAGAGTCGGTGCCCGCGACGACCATGGATCGCCAGTGTGGATCGAGCCAGCAGGCCCTGCACGTGGCCGCGGCGACCGTGATCTCCGGGCAAGCCGACCTGGTGGTGGCCGGCGGCGTCGAGTCGATGAGCCGGGTGCCGCTGGGCTCGGCCGCCGCCGGGGCGGATCCGTACGGGCCCCTGGTGCACCAGCGCTACGACGGCGTCACGTTCAACCAGGGCATCGGCGCCGAGATGATCGCCGAGCGCTGGGGTTTCTCCCGGGCTCAGCTCGACGACTATGCGCTGGGCAGCCACGCGGCCGCGGCGAAGGCGCAGGATGCCGGCGAGTTCGACGCCGAGATCACGCCGGTCGGCGAGGTCATCCGCGACGAGGGCATCCGGCGGGACACCACGATCGAGAAGCTGGCCACGTTGAGGACACCGTTCACACCCGGCGGGGTCGTCACTGCGGGTTCGGCCTCGCAGATCTCCGACGGCGCCGCGGCGCTGGCGGTCACCACGTCGCGGTGGGCCGCGGCGCACGGGTTGCGCCCGCTGGCCCGGGTGCACACCGCTGTCGTGGCCGCGGACGACCCGGTGATCATGCTGACCGCGCCGATCCCGGCCACCGCGAAGGTGCTCGCCCGCGCCGGGCTCAGCCTCGACGACATCGGCGTGTATGAGGTGAACGAGGCGTTTGCGCCGGTCCCGCTGGCCTGGCTGGCCGAGACCGGCGCCGACCCGGCCCGGCTGAACCCGCGGGGTGGAGCCATCGCGCTGGGTCATCCGCTGGGCGCCTCGGGAGCGCGGATCATGACCACGATGCTGCACCACATGCGACAGCATGAGATCCGCTACGGCCTGCAAACCATGTGCGAGGGCGGCGGGATGGCCAACGCAACAGTTGTTGAGAGGCTGTAATTCGACATTCATCTCCCCGTGGCCGCTGCCTTCCCGGCGGGGTGAACGTTAAACGGCACATGGACGTGTTCTCCCGTACGTTCCTGCCCGCCGCCGCCGAGGCCGGAGTACCCATCCCCACCGTGAGCCGGCACCTGCCTGTCGTGCGCCGATGCGTCGACGCCGATGACTCGACAGCGCTGGTGACCCGCTGCGTCAGCCCGGACCGTTCGCTGTCCGGCGAGTACCTGATGGTGCTGACGTACCGCCGGCTGGTCATCACCCACGAGAGCCGGGTGCTGCGCCGTCTGCGCTTGCATTTGAACGCCAACCTGCGCCATCTCAGCGACGTTTCGTGGAACCCCGACCCGCGGCAATCCGCCATGGAGGTCTCGGCCACGGCGGTCGACGGGGTGCGCGAACGGTTCCGGCTGCGCGCCGGCGAGCCCGACCGGGTCTGGCATTTCGACGCCATGCTCAAGCACGTGTTCCGCGAGCGCCGCCTAATCGCGTCCTAGAAACTCCGAAAGAGACCGCCGCAGCCCGGCGGCGTCCAGACCATGCCAAGCGGCGTGGTCTGCCGGGGTGCCATAGCTGCGATATTCGGCCGCGCTCACCCCCAAATGCAGAGCCCGATGGGGTACGCGTGAAAGCGCGGCCGTCACCGCAGCGCTGGACGTGCCGGCCAGGTAGGGCTCCACCACGACGATCTCGTCGTGCACCAGTTCGCGCAGCCGGTTGACGTCCAACGGTCGCGGCGTGTTGGTGTAGGCCACCGTCACATCGAGCCCGGTGTCCAGCACCGCATCGAGCACCGGCCCGACCGCCAGCACCACCGCCGCGCCGCGCGGACCCTGCTTGATCACCTTGAGGTCGGTGCCCGGATAGGCCGAGCGGTTCTGCTGTTCGGACAGCCGGACGTACACCCGCTCGTCATGCCGGGCCGCCGCCCGCAGCAACTCCGGCACCTCATCGGCATGCCCGGGTACGTGCACGGTCCAGCCCTCCAGCGTGTCCAGCAACGCCACATCACCCGGCGACTGATGCGTGTACCCCTCGGCCGAGGCGTCGTACGAGGCCCCGATGCTGACCAGCACGGCGCCCGCGTCCTGGTGCCCGAGGTCGAGCTTGAGCTGCTCATACGCGCGGTCGACGAGGAAAGGCGCGTACGAGTGCAAATACGGTCGCAGCCCGGTCAGCGCGAGCCCACCCCCGACACCGGCCATCAGCTGCTCGCGGATCCCGACGTTGAGCACCCGGTCGGGATGGCGGCGCCGGGCCGGCTCGAACGCCGCAGCCGAGATATCGGCCAGCACGAGCGCGGTCCGCGGATCCTCGGCCAGCAGCTCGGTCGTCGTGGCGATGAACGTCTCCCGCACGATCAGCTCCCCTTCTTCTCGACGGCGGCTACCACCACATACGGTCCCCGGTCCCGCCGGTTCAGCGCCGCCTCCAACGCCTCGTGATCACGGCCGTTCACGTGCGCCGCCCGCCACCCGTGGAACCGGGTCGCAATGCCGCCCGGCCACCCGTGCGTTGACGACTGGTTGTCGATCACGATGGCGGTGACGTCAACGCCGGCCGCTGCTGCGTACGCGATGGCTTCGTGGTTCGATCCCTCGTCCAGCTCGGCATCGCCCAGCAGGACAAACGTCCGTGCCTGCAGATATCCCTGGGCGCGCAGGCCCAGGGCGGTTCCGACGGCCAGCCCGAGCCCGTGCCCGAGCGATCCGGTGCCGACTTCCACGCCCGGGATGAGCACGCGATCAGGGTGGTGGCCGAGCCGGCTGGCCGCGCCGGCCACGTCGTCGAGCCACTTCTGCGGGATGAAGCCCTTCGCCGCGAGCACCGCGTAGTAGGCGGCCGGCCCGTGCCCCTTGGACATCAGGAAGCGGTCGCGGTCGGGGGCTTCGACAGTGGCGGGCGAGACGCGCAGGACGCGATCGTAGAGTACCCACAAGACGTCGAATGTGGACCAAGCGCTCGGCGAATGCTTGGCATCAGCGGTGATCCGGCTCAGCAGGTCTGGCCGGGCAGCCGTAACAGTCATACGCTCACCCTGCAAGTTAAACCTCACTTCAACTCAAGGATGTCTGCGGTGGAACTGCTCACCATCGGCGACGTGTCGGCCCGAAGCGGCGTCGCCCAGTCCGCGCTGCGTTTCTACGAGCGCGAAGGCCTGATCCGCTCAACCCGGACCACCGGAAACCAGCGCCGCTACGAACGTCACGAGCTGCGGCGCATCGCGTTCATCCGGATCGCCCAGCAGGTCGGCGTCTCCCTGGATGAGATCCGGGCTGCGCTGGCCACCCTGCCCGAGAACCGCACCCCGACCAAGGCCGACTGGACGCGGCTGTCCGCCCGGTGGCGCCGCAAACTTGAGGACCGCATCAAGGTGATGGAACGCCTGCGCGATCAGCTGACCGGCTGCATCGGCTGCGGCTGCCTGTCGCTGCAACGCTGCACCCTGATCAACCCGAAGGACCGCCTGGCCACCCGCGGCCCCGGCCCCCAATTGATCATCAACCCGCCGTCGTAACCTTCGCGGGCCGCTGCCGGACAACATCCCAGGCCGCTTTACCGCTGGCGAAGTAGTCCCGAACAGCCTTCTCGGCCAGCAACCACTTCCCACACCCATCGCAGCGCGCCCGCACCCCGTCGACGTCCAGCCCCAGGCTCCGGCACACGGTCACTGCCCGCGAGAGGTGGTAGGACTGCGTGACAATCAGGGCCCGGTCGATGCCGTACAGGTCCTTGGCGCGCTTGCAGGTGTCGTAGGTGTCCAGCCCGTACGGATCAGCGGCGACTTTGTCCTTGGGCACCTTGAGCTCGTCAACCAGGTAGGACGTCATCACGCTCGCCTCATCGCCCGAGTCACCACCCCCATCGCCGGAAACAAGAACCGAGCCGGCCTTACCGCTGGTGACAAGCGCTGCCGCCGTCCGAAGCCGTCCGGCGAGGCGATTTTCAGGGGTACGGCCATCCGCGGCAACCTGGGTGCCCAGCACGATGACGACGTCGGCGGTGGGGGCGGCGCTTGCGTCGTACAGGTGGCCTTGGGCGGAGATTGTGGTCCACAGCCAGGGAGCGCTGACCAGAACAATTACGGCTCCCACGGCAATGACCAAACGCCGACGAGTTGCCTTCAACCTCACCCAGCCGACTCTATGGCGCCCGGTCAACCAGGGGCTGCGCCCGCAACTCATAATCACTTATGGTGCCGCTGCTGACGGCAATTTCGGTGCCCGCCCGGAGGAACGCCGCAGCCAAAATTTCGTTCCGGGGCGATGACATCGGCGAAATGGCGAACAAGTCCACCCATGGCCCGGAACCGCCCTACCCCGGATTCGGCGGCGACGTGCTGACGATCGATGCCAACTCCACGAGCCTGAGAAACCAAGCGGCCATCGTGGTGGGTAGCTACGACCGCGTCGCGCTGGACTATGGGAAGGCGCCTCATGACAAACCGCGCTAGCCGATCGTTGACGGCGGTCCTCCTCGGCGTGACATTGCTGGCCACCTCATGCAGCAGCGACCAGCCAGCAGACAAGGAGGCCCCATTGGAAACCAAATCCAAAGCCGAGATCGCGACAGCGGTACGAGATCAGGCTCAAGCGATCGCCGATGCCGCCGGCGGGGAACTCAAGAATTTTCTTGACCGCAGCGCTCCCTGCGAGGGCCGAAACGGGGAAACTGCCGACGATGGGCGTTGGAACCCGTCCGGCTTCGCCGCGATCCCACTTGCTTCGGACAAGCACGCCGCCGCGCTGAAGGCCATCGCCGATGCGTGGCAGAGCCAGGGCTGGGAGATCAGCGAGAACCGGACGTTCAAGGACGGCGGTGGATCCATCGCCGGCCGCAACCCGCAGAACGGATTGAACACCTCCATCACCAGCAGCAACCCGCCGAAGCAACTTGCGGTCATCATCGGATCCGCGTGCTACCGCCCGATCCAGGGTGAGGACCCGGCCAACGATTGAGGCAGCCGGATGAGGGCTCGCCTTCGCGCGTGACGCCAAGCGCGCGGGAAGCCAATCGCCCGCAACGGTGAGCGTTCGCGGACGTGAGCGCTCGCGAAGGTGATTGGTAAGCGGAGGGCGTGGGATTCGAACCCACGGAGACGCGGAACGCCTCACCGGTTTTCAAGACCGTGTGCTGCAACGACCCGACCAGGCGAAACGTTCGAAGTGCCGCCTCGGTTGCCGTACGTTTGTCGTAGCTGCGTCGAGTGGCTTCATGTGAAGCCGCCGCCGGGCATGCTCATAGACGCTCTGGAGACGCCCTGACGCCCTGAAGACGCCCTGAGATGAGGGGTCAAGGCGAGATCGACCAGGGCGCCAGGTAGACCCGGAACCGAGGGAGTCCCGGCAGTCCGGTTTGATCAAGCTACGCACGAGGTCAGCCGGGGCGACAGGGGCCGGTCTCGGCCGATGCGGTTACTGGCGTTGCTGTCCTTCACTGCTGTACAGCGACGCACCATAGGACTCGAACTTTAAACGACCACGGTCGCTGGACTATTTTGATGCATCTATCCGGTGCGGTTTCATGTCTCCACTTACAGGTGACAGAGAGCGCGCGATTGAACCTTGGCTCAGTAGCGTTTGCGGCTGTGAAGAAGGTCCGAATCGTGCTCCTAAGTATTCTCGCCGGGCTCACGGGAACAGCACCGTGTTGGGTTCCCTTCGTACCGTGGCCTGTGGCGCCGCATGCCATCGAGCAGATTGTTGTGCCAGACCTCGTCGGCGGTTCGTTGGACGAAGCGCATGACCAGTTGGAAGCTGAGGGCTTAAAGGCTTCAGCGACAAACATCTACGGCGAGGGTGATTGGCCGGACGATGGAGTCGTCCTCACGATCCTTCCAGTCGCCGGAAGCCGGGTACGACCTGGCACTACGATTGCTGTCTCAGCAGCGACGAAGACCGAGTTGGCGTTCTACACGAAGCCGATGCCGGACCTACGCGGGTCGATGCCGCCCGACAATCTCTCTGATCCGCTGACGCATTTGCGCATCAAGTACACCTACAGAGCGGTGAGAGATCGCGAAAAGCTCGGCTCGATTGTCGCGCAGAAGCCCAAGCCAGGAACTCACATGAAGCTGGGTGCGCAGATCACACTTACCGTGGCGGACTATAAGCCCACCGACTCCGGCGGCGGGTCGGACTATCCCGACCTGCGGGTGCCCGATGTGAACTGGCCGAACCCGTGCCGCCACACCAAGTGGTGTTGACCTTCTTCCCCCGAAGCCATCCCGTCTCAGAAGCCAGAGCGCCCCCGCCGGAGGCATGGTCCTATCCGAAGCCCTGACCCGGTTAGCCGGTGCGCCGGCCCGATGCCGGGCGGAGGCCACCAGCAGGCCGAGCGCGTCCGGCCGCGCCGCGTTTGCGCGGCGCCTTGATTCAAAAAAGAGGAATTCGGCAGTACTACTAAGTAGGCATGCACAGCTTGAAGCTGCTCGTCCCGCAATGGATCAAGGCCGCGCTCACAACACACGGTTTAGGAATTGTCGATCGTGTGCTGTTCGTAGATCGCCTACCTGCTGTTCTCCACGTCAAGGGCACCTAGGGGTGACCGTGGTTGACCGCCGGGTCGGCCTCTTGGCCGCCGTATCGGGCACGTAGCGGGCACGCCAACGGGCGCGCTCGCTGCGTTCCGTCCCCGTACCTTAAAACTTCATAGGCTTGATCTCTTCCGTGTCAAGTTCACGCGAGGCGCTCACCGACGGTCGCGTACGAATTCAGACATGGTGTCCGCGCCTCTAACGGTCCACACCGACATGCCCGATGGTCCTTGGTAGACCCATCCGCAGGTCACCACCTCCCGCCCGAGGACCTACAGTCTCAAGGGTGGACATCGACAACAATGCTGGATCGTGGGTACGGAACAACGCAGGGGTCCTGGTGCCAGCCCGACTTGGAGAGCCATCCACGCGCGGTGATAAAGAAACCCCGATTCCTCAGCGGGCACTTGATCCCCCCTGGGCTAGGGCATTCCAGCACGGACTAACGGTATTGGGATTTTTGACCTCGGTAGCAGCATTGGCCGTCGCTGTGATCGTTATGCGGGACCAGGCAAGAACGAACGAGGTAGCCAGGGAGCAGGCGGTGCGAGCACTTGCCTCGCGCGTGACCTTCCGTGAGATTAGCGGGAAAGAGGCTAAGTCAATATTCTCGAAGGCGGGTGAGGTGATCCAAGTCCAAAATCGCTCCATTTCGGGCATAGACTGGTTGATTTTTGAAGGAGAGCACTCTGGAGCAGATAACCGCTGGTACCTACTCCCCGAACTTCCGCCGTGCTCATCAATTTCTTTTCCGTCGCCTCCTGAGAGCGCGAAAGACGAGTATTTGGAAATTGAGGCCCTCTACTTTTATAACCAAGACGGCTGGTGGTGGCGCGGAGATGCGGGAACCCTTCGGCAACGGTCACCAGAACCGGGGCCGGGCCCGGCAAGCGCCAAGATACCCGTGGCCGGATTTGACGAAATGCTCCTGAAACAAATGGAGTCCGGCGTCTTGCCGTACAAAATCGAAGATTTAGATGCTTGTCAGTGACTCGGGCGACCTAGCGAACAGTATCCGGCGTAGAGGCCGACTCGTCCGTCGCTCCCAAGGTCGCGCCCATCGGGGTGTATGTGACCAGCGGTCATAGCTCAGCGTTGATGGTCGACGGTAGATGCTATTGGCCGTCCTCGGCCGCCCTGAAGATGCCCTAATGCCCTGGAGACGCCCTGAAATGGGGGGCCCTGGGCGTGCTCGACCAAGCGCCGGCCGAGCCCTGAACCTATGAATTCGCGGCAGCAAGGTCGGACGCGCATCGATGCACAGGTCAGAACCCCTGATCCGGTCCGCCTCGGTTTGTTGCAGTTAGGCGCGTTGCTGTACTTCGCTGCTGTACGGGTCGAAGCTAGCCGTATGCCTGTAGGTGATGTTGTGCAGTCAGCCATCGCAGCCGTAGGGGTCTTCGCCACCTTGTTCGTGGCCTGGATGGTGCTCCGCCTGGAGCGGCGAGATCGCGTCTCCTCCAAGCAAGAGGATCGAACAGAGGCCGATGTTCGCGAGCAGGACCGCCGACGACTGGAAGAGCAGAGAGCGCAGCAGGCGCGGCGATACGAGCATCATCGTGATGACTACCTCTTCGCTGTTGAAGCTTTGGAAGCGATCGAGGAATCTCTACGAAGTGTTCAGGATGACAAGACAGGGCACCGATTGATGATGTCGCTGGAGCTAGACGAGCCCGCCGAACTGCTGGAGCGTTTGAGCCGTCGCCTTCCCGAGCTGGCGAATCCATTTGGCAGAGTGGCTGAGACCGCCAAGGAAGCCTACATGCTATGCATCAGCATCGACAAAAACTTCTTCTTCGATGCTTTCTCCAAGCCAGACGAAACAGGTCATATGGCGGTACTGCACAACAGAGCCTATCCCGTTTTCATGAAGACGATTAGGAATGCAATCTTGCTAGACCGCGTTTCGCGGGATGGTCTCGAGGCAGTCGAGATAGCGAGGTCCGCCATTGCCGAAGAGTGGGGCGATCGCAAAATTTCTCGCGAGTAGACGCGTTCATCCCCTACCACTATCCCGTCGGCCTTCGTCCGCACGGCTTCGCCTGGACGAAGGTTGACGGGATGACGCTACCTATCCCGGAGCGCCAGGCTCCCCGCCGGAGGCACGAATTTTGGCCCCGTACCGCCACTGACAGAATTCCTTGGACTGATGCCGGCCTTTCAGCGGTCCGAGGGCTTCTTCGTGTTTCGCGCCTGTCGCAGGGCCGGAACCGCCGGGTCGGCGCCCAGCGAAGCGGCCGGGCGTCCGATCCCGAGCGGCGCGCGCAGCGCGGCCCTGCTCAGACGGGGCAAGCGGCCTGCGAAGCGCAACTTCTTGTCCCCGCGCCAAGGCCAGGACGAGGATGTGAGGGGAAGAATCCACTGCTATTCGTTCTAAAACTTGCTTAGACGCCTCGGAGAATGATGAAGCTATACATGGACGAGTCGGGAAACGGCAATCCGTCGCAGCCGCTTATATTAGGTGCAGTCGAGATTGATGAGGATTTCGAGGACGTTGACAAAAGAGTCGTGGAGCTCTATCGGAACCTTTCTGCCCGACGCAGTTTAATGGGACTCGCAAGTTTTGAAAAGTTTCGCGAGCATGGATTTCACGCCTCGACGGATCCGGTTGAAGTGTCTGTTCCCTTCTCCGATCTCATGCAAGATATTCATTTCAGGGCGTACGTATACGTAACTGACAGGTCCAGTGCCTATGCTGGCTACAGTGAAAAGGAGCAGTTAGAGTATATGTACGAAACGATGTTGGGAGATCTTCTCCTCCGTTTTCGCAATCTAGACCAATTGTCATGTGTGGTCGAAGAGAATGAGATGCTGAAGACGTTCTTCGGAGATCTACCGACCAAGGCGACGCGCCGAGCCATCGAAAAGCTCGGCCGCGCTCTTAAACTGCCCCAACTAGAGATCACCGTAGCCGCTAAGAAGCAAGCCATGTCAATGGCAATCATCGATTACCTTATGTTGACTGTCAGTAGATGGATTCAAGCCAAATATACTACAGAACCAGCGAACAGAGTCTGTCGCGCTTTACGTGAGGTTGAGCCGTATATGTCTGTCCTATATTCACTGGAACATGGCGTCATCTCCAGCCGCAAAGCGCCTTTGCACTGACACGGGGCCATGATAGGCTATGTTGCCGAGTGGGGCCGTGGTCAGTCTGGTGCGCGATCTGCGTACGTTGCTAAATAGCTCTTGCATACATGGGGACACAGCCCCGCTCGGCTTTTAAATTTAGGTGTTGACCTTGGTTCTCACGGCAGACATTCTTATCGGTGCAATCGGCTACCCGACGCGAGTACTCGAAGAACTTGCTTTGATGCTACGAGGCGGTGGTCTTCAGGTCTTCAGCCTTCAGTCTCACCGTAAAAGGCGTGGCGGCGTCCGCGAGATTGTAAAACCCAGACCACTCCTTGACTCCGTTAGCAAGAATCTTTACCGAAGCCTATTAGAACTGTTGCCGTACCGCCCGCCCGATCACGTACATGGATTCGTCCGCGGGCGTTCGACACTTACAAATGCTCGTGCTCACTTAGGTAAACCATGTGTCCTACGTGTAGATCTGGAAGATTTCTTTCCGTCCATTAGCTCAACGACGCTCCAGGGGGCACTTGACCAGCAAGGTTGTGACGAGAAGGCTGCCGAGCTCGTCGTAAGCCTCGCCACCGTATTCCAAAGATTGCCAATTGGGCTAAGTACATCACCCTTTCTTTCGAACGTTGTCTTTCTAAGCACTGATTACGCCCTCTCCGAATATGCCCGTGCAAACAATCTATCTTTCACCCGCTATGTGGATGATCTAGCTTTCTCGGGCGATGTAAATGATCAACATTTTGAGGCTATCTCAGAAATTCTCAACAATTCGGGGTGGTCCATTAATGTGGACAAGACTGCATTCATGCGGCGAGGGGGGCGTCAATACGTTACCGGACTATATGTTGGAATGGCAGATAGGCCTCGTGTACCTCGTTCGCTCAGACGCGAGATGCGCAGAACTTTTCACTTAATTGAGAAGTTCGGATACGAGTGCTACATGGAGGACTTTGGCGGTGAAGCAGCGGCTATGTTCCCGCAACGTCTGCGTGGGTGGGCCCGCTATATCGCATCGATTGAACCGGATTTGGGCTATCCTCTGTTAAGGCGAATAGACGAGTTGGTACCGGATCAGTACGTGTCGGCGCGTGATTTAGAAGCCTATTATGACTACGGTGAGTACCAAGTTATCGAAAGTGCAGAAGATCTTTACGGCTCCGAAGGCCCTGACTATTAGAGGCCCCGCACAAAAGTGTTTTCCGGTGCAGCCATCCCGTCGCCCTCGACCCGCCCACCGTGGGAGCGGGCCGTCGGCTGAGCCCGCCGCGTCAAGACGGCCTCGACGCCAGAAACCCAGGCCGGTGGGTGCCGGCGGGGGTCTGCTCGGCTTGCCCGGTCGTGGGTGACGGGGTGCGCGGCCAGGCCGCGCCGGTCGGCCCGCCGCGCAACGCTCCTCAACCCTTCATCCCGCTGCGCCCTGTCGTCGCTGCGGCCCGATCCGCTTTCCACGCCAGCCGACGAGGTCGCCTGCGTGGCCGTCGCGTGCGACAGCTAAGCGATGGACGCGCCTAGGCGGCGGCGTGAGCGGCCCGTTTCGGACCGTCTTGGAAACGTACAGAAGCTTCGAACGCGAATCGCGGCGACCGGCCGACCGATACGAGCGCCGCGCGAGTCGGGATGCCAAGGTCGCTCAGGGAGCCTTTCGCCAGCCTGCCTCCAACGCGATGCGGCGGACGGCCTCGTCTCGGGTGAACCGGCCGATATGTTGACCCGGGTCGTCAGGTCCAGGACCACATACATAAGCGTTCCATTTGTCGCCGATGCTGGCGTGAAGCCAACCGATGAGGTCGTCGTTCCAAAGAACTGCCATGCCACCGAGGTCGGAGCGAGTGAGTCTGACGCCCCGGAGTAGCGGGTCGTGTCGGGGCTCCACAGCTGGGCTACCGGACCCAGCCGAGGAAGCGCTCATGCAGGTCGGCAGGTATCGCGCCGGATGCGGCGTAGTCGTCGAATGCCACCCAGTGCTGTATGCCGAGGTATAGCAGAAGGGCCGATCGGCTGCCGAGGTATTCGATCGAGAGGTTGACCTTGGCGATGGCGCAGGGCCACGCCTCGCCGCACTTGCCGCAGTCCCACGATGGCCGTTCGGGTAGGTGCTCTTCCATGACGTGCCTTTCAGCTTCGAAATCGCTTTGGCTCAAGCTTGTACAAGTTTGTTCTTAGACGTACAGGAATGTGGTTATGGGTATTCAGTCGATAGCGGTCGTTTAGCTTGGGGAGGTGATCGAACCGGATGGGCCGGTGCCGCCCTATCTCCAGCTCGCCGAGATTCTTGGTGGGCGTATCGAGCGTGGGGACTGGCAGCCGAACCGGCCGATCCCCTCGGAACTTCAGTTAGTGCAAGAGTTCGGTATCGCGCGGGGAACCGTCCGCCGGGCGGTCGCCGTTCTCAGGGAGCGCGGCCTGGTCTTCACTGTCCCGCAGCGGGGCACGTATGTCTCCCCGCCCTCGGCCGCTGCCGCCGACTGACTCCGCCTGCTCCGCGCCGGCGACGAGCGCTTCGGCGAGCGGTCCCATGCTGGCGACCACCACATCCGCCCCGGCGGCTTGGAAGGTGTCGAGCTTAGCGGGACGGTTGGCGTAGGCGATGACGCGGACGCCGGCCGCGTGCGCGCCCTCAATGTCCGACAGCGAGTCGCCGACCAGGACGCTCCGGGCCGGCGGCACGTCGAGCATCCGTACGGCACGGGAGATGGGCTCGGGGTTGGGCTTCATCCGTTCCGGCTCGGCGTACGCGCGGCCGATGACCGGTGAGACGTGGCCGGTCAACCGGTGTGCGGCGAGGTAGGCGCTCACTGCGCCGGCCGAGTTGTTGCTCACTACCGCAACCGGCAGGCCGGCTTGCCGAGCAGCGACGATGACTTCCCGTCCGTACGGCGTGGGCGCGGCGGTCGCAACCGCGCGCCGTTCTGCCTCGCAGAGGGCATCCTCGACTAGGCGCGTGATGCGTTGATCGGTCGTGGTCCCGGTCCACCGCAGCACTTCGAGTGGATCACGCGCCCCGGCGAGGTGGGATGGCACGTCGACCTCGTGGCGGTGCAGTAGCTCTACCAGCTCGGCCGCGATGTCGTGGGCCGGGTAGCCGGCGAAGATGCTGCACACCGGGCCGTCGAAGTCGAGTAGGACAGCGTCGACGCTGTTGAGAAGGGCGGCCACGTCGTTGGCGTTCATGCTTCGTACCGGTAGGCGATCGTCGACCACACGGAGTCGAACCACTGCTTCGAAGCTTCCACGAACTGGGTTCCGTGGGACGCGTCGTCATCGGTCACGGCGTAGTGGAACAGCGGGACGTCCTTGCCCATCAGGTCGTAGATCGCCATGGGCTCACCCTTGACCGAAACCGTGCGTTCGACGACCGGGTAGAAGCCGTAGAAGACTTCTTCCCCGTTGAGGATGTAGAGCTTGAACAGCGGCGATGCTCGGTGCAAGCGGACTTCGACCGTGGTGGAGCGGATGAGTCCGAGATCGCCCAGCTCGGCGACCTGGTCAATGATGCCGTTTGCCGCGCGGCGGGTGATCCGTTCGGCACGTTCCCGGACGGCCGGATCGTCGGACTGGGTCTCGGCACGGGTGGGTAGGGCCATCGGTGCGGTCATGTCAGAGATCAGGACGCGTACGGCGATGGTCTCCGGGGCGAGCCGGCCGACGCGGACTTTGTCCAGGGCCTCGGCGAGTGCGTCTCGCCGGAGAAACCGGCGAAGTCGATGGTCACGTGCGGGCGCTCGAACGAAGCTTCGATGTGCGGGTGCAGCTCGACCGCACGCTGTGTCTGGGCTCGGACGAACGCGCCGCTGCCCTGCCTGGTGACGATCAGCCGCTCGGTCCGCAGGATCTCCAACGACGCCGCTCTGGTTCGCAAGGCACTCGATGAGTTATCCCTGCGGCTGGACGGCAAACAGGCAGCCGCGAACACCATCGCTCGCAAGCGCGCAGTCTTCTACGGGGCACTGCGATATGCGTTCGAGCTGCGCCTGTTGTCGGTTCGCCCTCTGGAGAACGTGCAGTGGGTGACTCCGAAGTCTACCGAGGAGATTGATCGGCGCTCGGTTGTCAACCCGCAGCAAGCGCTCGTACTGATCGGCGTAGTAGCCGGTCATCATCCGCGACTCACGGCCTTCTTCGCCTGCCGCTATTACGCGGCATCCTGCCCAGCCGAGGCGCTGCACCTCAGAACGCTTCGGCTATTCGGTTCGACGCAACACGTCGGGCAAGGCTGGGGGACGATGCGATGGCCATTCGAGAGCACCGGGAGCTGAAGCACCGAGCGAAGACCGCTGTCCGCGTGCACGTTCTCCTAAAGGTCTACGCCAAGTGCATCGAAGGCCAGGATGGCGCGGCGCGGCAGCGGATCGCTGAGGCGCTCAGCAGGTGAGAGGACGCGGCGGTGTGAGCCGCTCGTTGCCGCATCCTTGCCGCAGCGAGCGGGATCAAGCGGCGCTCGACGAGATCGAGTGAGACTTCGAACCCGAAGACGCCAACCCCCGCCGGGCTGCGTTCGCGCTGGTCGGCGGGGGTTTTTGCTGGGTGGAGAGCGGAGGGCGTGGGATTCGAACCCACGGAGACGCGTAACGCCTCACCGGTTTTCAAGACCGGCGCCATCGGCCACTAGGCGAGCCCTCCCGATAACGGCGGGTCTTAGTGTGCCAGATCGACCGGGGTCGTACCGAACGGATACGGGGCCTGGTGGCGCGCCCCCGCGCCGGCCAGGCCCCTGCCGTCGGAGACGGGTGCATCAGTGTGGTGCCGGACATTGTGGCAGCTCAATGGGTTCAGCGCTGCTGGGCACGGCGGCGGGAGATCGGTGCCCGAAGGACTCGGATCGGTGGATTTACTGTTATCGGTCTCACGTTCACGCGTCGGGTGGGCGGTTCCTCGGTCAGAGGCGATGAATGACGATGCGCTTGCTGCTGTCAGCGGGGAGTGACCAGGCATGCTCGACATCGTGCAGCGGGACGGGGTCGGGCTCCACGGCATATGCGCCGTCGGCGATGGCGGCGGCAACGGCGGGGATCTCGGTGGTCATGGTGGTGCTGGCCAGTGATCCCTGGCCACTGCCAAGAACATGAAGCTTGGTCGAGCGCAACGCGCTGGCCGGCAGTGTCGCTCGGGGTCCGGCCATCTCACCGAGGTTCACCCAGGTAAGTGGGCGGGTCGGGTCGGCCCGGTTCGAAACCATCGCGGCAATCGCCTTGGCTGCTGGTTCAGCCCAGAGGAAGTCGAGCACGATGTCGATCTCGGTGCCGGTGCGAGCGATCGTCTCTGCGTCACCGGTCAGAGCGGTCGCGGTGGCGCCGGGGAGCGCGGCGAGCCGTTCGGGGTCGCGGCCCACGGCAACCACTTGATCGGCGCCAAGCCGGCGGGCGACCTGCACCGCCATGCGTCCGGTGCCGCCGGTGGCGCCCAGGACCAGAACATTCTGTCCGGGCCGCAGCGTGACCCGCCGGGTGAGCGCCAGCCAGGAGGCGATCACACAGTTCAGCGTCGCAGCGATGGTCAACGGGTCGGCGTGGGCGGGCAGGATGACGCTGTGCCGTGTGTCGATGACCGCGCGCTCGGCCATCGACCCGTAGGTGCCGTTCAGCGACATGAAGTACCAGAGCCGACCGTCGGCGTCACGGCCGACGCCGTCGATGCCCGGCACGAGCGGCAAGCCGGATCCGGCACTGGTGTAGTGCGACCCGTCGGCCTGCATGCGGACTCGGGGATGCAGGCCGGCAGCCAGCACCTCCACAACGATCTCGTGCTCGCCGGCCGGCTTCGGGCCGGGGAACTCCAGGTATCGAGGGGCCGTGCCGTATGCAGTGACGACCGCTGCTTTCATGACCGCTCCGCCTTCTCCAGAAGCGCGGCCAGGTCGGCGGCGGAGGCGGGGCGGCCGGGGGCGGCGACCATGCCATCCGGATCGAGATAGGCCAGTTGCGCGGGCGTGCCCGGCGCGAACCGGCGGCTCTCGGCGAGTGGTCCCACGTCATAGGCGTCGAAGCCGAGCGAGTCGATCAGGGTGGCGACCGCCGCCTTGGCCGTTGCGGAGTCGCCCGCGATGGGCACGGCGCTGCGGTCGGGCGCGCCGGCCGTTCGGGCGAGTTGCGGCAGGTGCCGGAAGAACACGTTGCTGAACGCCTTGACCACGTACGCGTCCCGCAGGTGTGACTGCAAGAGCAGGTGCGGCGGGGTGTCGCCGGCCTCGATCTCGGGGACGGCGCCTTGGCGTGCCGGGTCGTAGTTGAGGGTGTCGATGACGACCCGGCCGTGCAGCGCTGCGACCGGCACCTGCCGGTACGCCCGGACCGGGATGGTCACCACGACCAGGTCACCGGCGGCCGCAGCCTCGGTGGTGGTCGCCGTCCGGGCCCGGGTGCCCAGCCGGGCCGCCGTCTCCCGCAGGCTCTGCGGTCCGCGGCTGTTGCTCAGGACGATGTCGTGCCCGGCGGCGGCGGCCAGCTGCGCGAGCGCGCCGCCGATCCGTCCGCTGCCGATGAAACCAATCGTTGTCATGATCCGAATCTAAGCCGCCCTAGCCGTACGTTCTATGCTAGAAGAACCGCAGTTTGTTCGTGAACGTCCGGAGGTAGCGTGGACCCGCTGAGCGAGGTACTGGCGCTGCTGAAGCCACGCAGCTACATCACCGCCGGATTCGACGCCGGTGGTGACTGGGCTCTGGAACTCGACGATTTGACCGGCCGGATCAAGTGCTACGCGGTCGTCAAGGGCTCCTGCTGGCTGACGATCGACGGCAATGCGCCGGTGCCGATCCCGGAAGGCGCCTGTTTCGTGCTGCCCACCGGCCGGACCGCCGTCATCGGCAGCGCAGCGCACGTCGAACCGGTGCGCTCCTCCGTGGTGCTCGACCCCGACCGCAGCGGGCAGGTCGTCACCCATAACGGTGGCGGGGAGGTCTACCTGGTCGGAAGCCGCTTCGAAGCCCGTAGCCCGCACCTCGAACTGCTGCTGCACGACCTGCCCCCGCTCATGGTGGTCAAGACCTCCGATGACCGGGTCCGGTTGCGCTGGTCGATCGAGCTGATGATGGAGGAGTTCCGCGAGCCCCGCCCCGGCTCGGCCCTGATAGCCCAGCAACTCGCGCACATGATGCTGGTCCAGGCGCTGCGCCTCTACCTGGCCGCGCCGGCCCGAGACGACGTCGGCTGGTTCGCCGCACTCGCCGACCCACAGGTGCATGCCGCCCTCGCCGCGATGCACGCCGACCCCGCTCACCCCTGGACCGTCCGGGAACTCGCTACGACCACCGGCATGTCCCGCACCACCTTCGCCGAACGCTTCCGGGCCCGCGCTGGGGAGACCCCGATCGCCTACCTGGCACGGTGGCGGATGATGCTCGCCGCCGAGCGCCTCCAGCACAGCGACGACACCATCGCCCGGATCGCCGGCTCCCTGGGATACGAGTCCGAACACGCCTTCAGCACCGCGTTCAAACGCATCATGGGTACGCCCCCGCGCCGCTACGCCGCATCCGTCAGGCAGGACAGGCTCCGCTGAGAACACCGGCGGCATAAACACGTCGGGCAATCAGGGTGGGCTTACCATTCAGGCCGCCGACGGTCTCAAGAACAAACTTAAGACCGCTCATGGCTACAGCGATGCGGATGCGTACCAGCACGACGTACGCCCAGCAGCACCAGATTGCCCGGCTCACCCTCTGGCCGTTGAACCGCGATCGCCAGGGCGCCGGGGGCTACCCGAACGACGACACCTGCAGCGGCGTCGCGCGGTCGGCGTACCGGTTCACCAAGATCATCGGTGCTTGCAGGGCTGAGCCGGTTGCCCGGTTTCTTGTCACACCAGTCGGGCAACCTGAAGGCATGCACGCGATCGTGATCGAGAAACCGGGCGGCCCCGAGGCGCTGGTCTGGGCCGAGGTCCCCGACCCCGAGCCGGCCCCGGGCGAAGTGATCGTTCAGGTCACCGCCGCCGCGGTCAACCGCGCCGACGTGATGCAACGCCAGGGCCACTACCCGCCACCCCCGGGCGCCCCCGAATACCCCGGCCTTGAGTGCGCGGGCGTGATCAGCGCCGTCGGTGCCGAAGTGACCGGCCATCACGTCGGCGAGCGGGTGTGCGCGCTGCTAGCCGGCGGTGGCTATGCCGAACAGGTCGCGGTCCCGGCCGGCCAACTGCTGCCCATCCCGCAGGGCCTGTCGGTGCAGGAGGCGGCGGCACTGCCTGAGGTCGCCTGCACGGTCTGGTCCAACGTGGTCGACATCGCTCGGCTGCGGCAAGGCCAGACGCTGCTCGTGCACGGCGGCGGCGGAGGCATCGGCACGTTCGCCATCCAGCTCGGCAAGGCGCTCGGCGCGACTGTTCTGGTGACGGCCCGCGAACCCAAGCACGAGCAATTGACCGCGCTCGGCGCCGACCTGGCCATCGACTACACGACAAAGGACTTCGTGGAGGAGGTCAAGACCTTCACAAACGGCCACGGCGCCGACGTCATCCTCGACATCATCGCCGCCAAATACCTGGCCCGGAACCTCGACGCCCTGGCCACCAACGGCCACCTCGTCACCATCGGCATGCAGGGCGGCACCAAGGCCGAACTCAACTTCGGCACCCTGATGGCCAAGCGCGCCTCGGTCTCCGCCACCACCCTGCGAGCTCGCCCGGCCCACGAAAAGGCCCGCATCGTCAAAGGCGTCCGCAATGCTGTGTGGCCGCTGGTCAACGCGGGCACGATCCGCCCGATCATCGACCGCACAATGCCGATGGCCGAGGCCACCGAAGCGCACCGGCTGATGGAAGCAAGCGACCATCTGGGCAAGATTCTGCTGCTGGCATAGGGGAAGCCGCAGCCGCCACAGCCACCAGTTGACCAGACCCCAAGGCGCACAGGCGCCCAGGATCACCGGCACCAGGACCAAGCCGAGGGCGAACGTACCGTCGTTCGTCGCACCTGCCACCCCTTGCGGCACCCTGGTGCGACCCGGCAAGCCCTCAGCCGTAAACGCAGCGATCGGCCAGGAGGGGGGATCCTGGCCGATCGGCAGCCCGCGGCCGCAGACGCCTCAGTCGGCTGAGCGTGGGGCCACTTGAGGGAAGTCCGGAGACTTACACCTGAGTTGTGACGATGCCGGCGAAGATGCGCAGCGTCCAGGTGCAGCCGGGCCACGTGCCTACCTCGAAGTAGCCGCTGCGCGCACCGAGGTGGCCGTTGAGGGTCACCGTTCCGCCGACCTCGTCCGAGCCGACTGCCTCGCCCACGTCGGGCTGGCCGTTCCAGACCAGGACCAGCAAACCGTCGTCTTCACAGCTGTACGTGGCGATCGCCTTGTAGTCAGCGCTGGGGATGCGGATTGTCGGCGTGGCGTAGTAGCCCTTGAGCGGACCGTACGTGGCGATTTCCTTGGAGCGGCGCTGCACGACCTGGACCTCGTCGACGCGGGCGGCGTTCTTGCGGCTGGCGGTGCCGGCGAATACCGCTTTCCACGTTCCGGTGGTGGTGGCCGTGAAGCGACGGGTGAAGGTGCCGGCGTCCGTAGTGGTGGCGTAGCCCTGGTAGACGTACGCGGAAGCCGGGGTTCCCGCTTTCTGGAAGTAGAAATTGACCTTGGTTCGGTTGCCGGTTGCCTTCAGCCAGACGCGGCCGGTCAGGGTGATCGTTGCGCCCTTGACGACCGGCTCGGGGGCGGCATCAAAGGTCATCTTGACAACGGCGGGAGCGGCCGGGGTCGCTGAGGCGGGTCCTGCGGGGGAAAGAACAGCAAGCGCCGTGGTGAGCAGCGCGGACAAGATCAGACGCATGGCGACAGGATGGCTGGCGAAGCGGGCAAATGCCATTGTGGAGTAGTGATTCACCGCGTCCGGTTCGCCCGAAACGTGGGGGTTATCGGCCGACCGGGTTGACTTCAAGTGAGGTTCAGCTTTTAGTGTCCGGGTCATGGACAAGCTACGAGTCGCAGTGGTCGTCGGCAGCACCAGGGAGGGCCGCTTCGGGCCGACCATTGCCCGGTGGGTGGGGGCCGGGGCCGACCAGCATCCCGGCTTCGAAGCGGATCACGTCGACCTGCTGGAGCGCGCCACAGTCACCAAGCAGCTCGGCGCGGCGGACGCGTTTGTGGTGGTCACACCCGAGTACAACCACAGCTATCCCGGGCCGTTGAAGTCAGCGATCGACGACCACGGTGTCGAGTGGCGCGCCAAGCCGGTGGCTTTTGTCTCGTACGGCGGGCTGTCCGGCGGTTTGCGAGCGGTGGAGCATCTGCGGCCGGTCTTCGCCGAGCTGCACGCGCACACGATTCGGGAAACGGTCAGCTTCCACGGCGGCCGGGCCTGCTTCGATGCCGACGGTCAGCCCCTGGATCCGGGCGGCTCGGCAGCGCTGCGCCGGCTGCTCGACAACCTCGCGTGGTGGGGCCGCACACTGCACGAAGCCCGCCGCGCGCGACCATATCCCGCTTGAGCTTCGGCCGCTTCGCCATCATTGTCGACCTATGAGTGCACGACTACGGGAGATGGCACGCGAGACGGTGACGATCGCCGAGCGTGGTTACTACCAGACCGATCAAGGCTTGGAGGTACGAGTAGACGTCGCGCCCGCCATCGACGGCACCCGGCTCTACCTGCCCGACGACGTTCTTGCCGGACGCAACGGATGGGACGGTGCAGCGAGCCCAGCCTTCGAGGTAACCGGTGAATCGACCCTGGCCGCGGCGCGACGGCTGGGCGGGGATGTGGCCGCGCTGGTCTTCGCGTCGGCGCGCAGCCCGGGCGGCGGGTTCCTCAACGGCGCTGAGGCCCAGGAGGAGAGCATCGCCCGCAGTTCGGCGCTGTACCCCTGTCTACTGGCGGTGCACGACTTCTACGCCTACCACCGTACGCACCACGAACTCACGTACACCGACCGCGTCATCTACTCCCCGGCCGTACCGGTGTTCCGCGATGACCACGGTGATCTGCTGCCCGCGGCGTACCCGGTCTCGTTCATCACCGCGGCGGCCCCGAACCGTGGCGCGATCCGGGGCACCCAGCCGGATCTGCTGGGTGAGGTGGAGCAGACGCTGCGCCGGCGTGCTCGCCGGGTTCTCGAGGTGGCCGCCGCGCACGGACATCAGCGGCTGGTGCTCGGAGCATGGGGCTGCGGAGTTTTCGGCAATGATCCGGCGATGGTCGCCCAGGCGTTCGCCGACGCGTTGCGCGGCATGCCGTTCGAGCAGGTGGTGTTCGCGGTGCTCGGTCCCAACCGGCCGCCCTTCACCGAAGTTTTCGCAGCTCAGAAACGATAGCGTCGCGGATCACGCCAGTCTGCTGCGCTCCTGCAGGTGTGCACGGGTGACGTCGTTCTCAGCTACGTGGGCGGCGCGCCGGAACTCGGTCGCCGCCTCGTCGGCCCGCCCGGTTGCGGCGAGGAGTTCGGCGCGGACGGCGTGGAACACGTAGTAGCCGTCGAGGCTCAGCCCCTCAACGATTTCCAGCCCGGTTCGCGGCCCGTGCACCTCGGCCACCGCGACCGCCCGGTTCAACGCCACCACCGGCGTCGGCGTGAGCGCCAGGAGTTGGTCGTACAGCTGCAGAATCGCCGACCAGTCGGTGGCTGCGGCGCTCGGGGCGATGCTGTGCACCGCATTGATGGCTGCCTGGATCTGGTACGGACCGGGCTGCCCCCGCCGTACACAATCCTGCACTATCCGTTGCCCTTCTACAAGTAACGTAGTGTCCCACTTGGACCGATCCTGATCAGCGAGCCGGACGAACCTGCCGTCCACAGTGGTACGCGCCGATTGCCGGGACATGATCAGCAGCATCAGAGCCAGCAACCCCCGCGCCTCCGCTTCGCCCGGCAACAAGGCCACCAGCAGCCGAGCCAACCGGAGCGCCTCGGCCAGCAAATCCCCGCGCATAGCCGTATACCCGGCGTTGAACACCAGATACAGCACCGCCAATACCGGGTGCAGCCGCTCGGGAAGCTCCGCGTCGTCGGGCACGCGATACGGAATGCCGGCATCACGAATCTTTGCCTTGGCCCGCACGATCCGCTGCGCCATGGTCGCTTCCGGAACCAAGAACGCGGCCGCAATCTCCCCGGTGCGCAACCCTGCGAGCAGGCGCAACGTGAGAGCGACTTGCGCTTCCGGCCGCAGCGCCGGGTGGCAGCACGTGAAAATCAATCGCAACAGATCATCCGGTACGTCCACAGGTTCGCCGAGATGCCACAGCCGCACGGCCTCCGCCTCCTTGCCGTCGCGGGCCGCCTCACGCCGGAGCCGGTCAATGGCCCGGTTGCGAGCCGTGGTGATGATCCAGCCGGCCGGGCTCGGCGGCACGCCGTCGTGCGCCCAGCGCTCGGCTGCGACCGCGAAAGCGTCCTGCACGGCGTCCTCGGCCAGGTCGAGGTCGCCGAGATAGCGGGTCAGGGTGGCCACCGCGCGGCCGTACTCCGCGCGGTGGACCTCGCCGAGGCTGGCGGTTGTCATCCCTGGAACGGCCTGACCTCGATCGGCAGCGTCGTGATCGTGGCCATCCGCGCCGCCCACTTCAGCGCGGCGTCGAGGTTCTCGGCCTGGATCACGGTGAAGCCGCCGAGGTGCTCCTTGCCCTCGGTGAACGGGCCGTCGGTGAGCAGGACGCCGTTGTCACCCGCACGGACGACCGTGGCGGTGTCCGGCGGGCACAATCCGGCGCTGAAAACGAAGACTCCGGCGTCGTGCATATCCGCTCGCAACGCGGCCAGGTCCCGCATGAGCGGCTCCAGGAACGCCGCGTCCGGGGTGGGCCCGTCGGGTTGAAACACGCCCAACATGTACTGCTTCATCGTCTGACTCCTCTCGGATGAATACGTCACTCTTGACACGATCAGAGCCGCCCGAAATCGACAGCCGCGCCGGGATGATTTTGCCAATTCCGCCGAACGCGACGGCAAATGTGTGTTGGCATGGTCGACGGAATAGCCAATTGCCCGGGTTCCCATTGTCGCCGCACAAGCGGTGACATCTGGCGTGGCCGCTGACGCGGACCCCGCCGGAATGGGATTCGCGTGAGAGCTCCGGGCCGAGTTCGGAGGCTTCGCTGTCTCGTCCGTCCACCGGCCGTGTGCTGGCCGCCGGAGCGCTTGCGCTCGCCATCAGCGCACCGGTTTTTGAACCCGTGGAAATGCCCGCGGAAGCTCACATTCCCCCCATTCTTGCGGCCGCTCCGGCCGTGGCAGCGCAACCGGACGTGGAGGCGCGCAGTGTGCCTCGCGCCGCCTCCCGATCCGCGGCTCGGCGGTCGGCCACCCGGCCTGCCGCGACGGCGCTGCGTGCGGCTCAGCGTCAAGTCCTGGCCGTACGGCGGGCCGAGCACGCTCGTGAGCTGGCCGAGAAGCGCGCCGCCGCCCGTCGCCGGGCCGCTGAGGCGCGCCGAGCCGCCGCCGAACGCCGGGCCGCAGCCGCGCGCGCCCAGACCGAACGCCGGGCCGCAGCCACGCGCAAAGCCAAAGTCAGGCACCGGAAAACCACAGCGGTGCACCGTACGGTAAGCGTGGCCCCGGGCCGCAGAACCGCCCGGCGCAAAACGACGGTGCGGCGCGCCTCCCGCGGAATGTCAGCCGTGCTCTCCTATGCTCGGGCGCAGGTCGGAAAACGGTACCGCTCCGGCGGTGAGGGCCCGAATTCCTTCGACTGCTCCGGTTTCACAAAACGCGCATATGCCCAGGCCGGACTGCGGCTTCCGCATTCCTCGGGGGCTCAGGCGGCGCGGGCGTACACCGTTTCGAGGTCCTCGGCCCGGCCCGGAGATCTGGTTGTCGGTCCCGGTCACGTGGGCGTGTACATGGGCGGCGGAATGATGATCGACGCCGGCAACTCGCGCACCGGAGTGGTGTATCGCCGGATGTACCAGGGGTTGCACATCGAACGTTTCTGACCGTGCTTGCTTGAGCCGGCGGTTGCGCTGCCGATGGTGACGTTCATGAGGAAGCAGCCCGCGCCGGACCGCGAGGCCGACGCGGGCTTCACCCTGATCGACGTCATGATCTCGGCCGCCGCGGTGGACGCCAAGTCGCTGGCCCAGTCGTAACTGGGCATCGTGCTGCAGCGCCTGGGCGTGAGGTGCACTATGTCGAAGGGCATCGCGACTACAGCGGCAACGACTATGGCGTCCCCCGGCCGGGCCATCACCGGCTGAGCCAGTGGGCTCACGGCTCAGGGCTTGGGCAGCGTGAGCCGGACCGTGGTGCCGACCCCTGGCTCACTCTCCAGGTGGATACTGCCGTGGTGCGCGTCGATGATCGAGCGCACGATGGCGAGCCCGATCCCCGGCCCGGGTACGGCCATCGAGTCGGCCGCGGCGCTGCGGAAGAAGCGGTCGAAAACGTGCGGCAGCTCGCTGGCCGGGATGCCCACCCCGGTGTCGGTGATGGTCAGCTCCGGCTCGCTCGCGTCGGTGCAGGTCAGCATGATCTCGCCGCCGGGAGCGGTGAACTTGAGGGCGTTGACGATCAAGTGGTTGAGCGCCTGCTGCAGCCGCTTGGCATCCCCTCGTACATGCATCGGGCTCGACGTCCGATCGATCAGCTTGACCTCGCGGTGCTCGGCGAGCGGCCGGCAGGAATGCGCGACCTGATGGGCGAGATCGGCCAGGTCGACCTCGGCCAGATCCAGGTCCAGCCCGTCGTCGTGGGCACGCGCCACCGTCAGCAGATCGTCGATCAGGCGCAGCAGCCGATCCGAGTTGCGCTGCATGACCAGCAGGAAGCGCTGCGAGGTGTCGGCGTCGAAGTCGTCCTCCAGCAGCATCTCCAGATAACCGCGGATGGAGGACAACGGCGTCCGCAGCTCGTGGCTGACGCTGGCCAGGAACGAGTCCTTCATCCGGTCGAGCTGGCGCATCCGGTCGGAGATCTCCCCGGCGTGCCGGGCGTAGCGCCGCAGCTCCAGCTGCACCGAGGCGTGCCGGGCGAGGCTGCGCAGGGCCCGGCGCTGGCCCCCGGTGAGCTCCCGGGGCTGGCGGTCGAGGACGCATACCGTGCCGACCGCGTGGCTGCCGTCCAGGATCACCGGGGCGCTGGCATAGAAGCGGAAGCCCTGCTCGCCGGTGACCAGCGGGTTGTCCAGGAACCGGGGATCGGCCCGGGTGTCGGGCACCTCGAGCAGGTCGTGACTGTGCAGGGCGTACGCGCACAGCGAGACGTCGCGGGGGACGCAGGTCAGGTCGAGGCCGACCTTCGCCTTGAACCACTGCCGGTCCTCGGCAATCAGGGTGACCAGGGCCACCGGCGTGCCACAGATCTCCGAGGCCAGCTGCGCGATGTCGTCGAAGTCCTCCTCGGCGGCGGTGTCGAGCACCTCGGCGTCGCGCAGCGCGGCGAGCCGGGCTGCCTCGTTGTCCGGCGTAGGTGCTCTCACCAGCCGATCGTCTCACTGGGCGAGGTGGTGATGGACCGATTCGCCCGGTAACGGCAGCCGGCACCCGCCGTGGGGACGGGTGCCGGCTTGCTGGCCGCGAACGACCGTTCACCACCGGGCACGGGGATCTCTGCCGCACGTACCTGGTCGGATGTCTGACTTGACTATCGCCGCATACCCCGGTTCGCCCCCGCACCACGTGTGCGTTTTCATCGATGTCGCCCACCCGGGTACGAGGCGAATCGACGGCGAAAGCCGGATGACGTATCTCCTGGTTACCCGCGGCTTTCCGAGGGCAGTCAGGATGCGTACACCGCAGTCGTGGGAAGGACTGACGAGTATGAGCTTGGAGCGCTCTGAGGCACCGGATCCGTACGACATCCTGCCGCCGGTGCCCGCCTTCACGGTGACCAGCACGGACGTGACCGACGGTCAGCAGCTCGACGAGCTGTACGTGCACACCAGTGTCGGCGGTAAGAACCTGTCGCCGCAGCTCGCCTGGTCCGGCTTCCCCGCCGAAACCCGGGGCTTCGTAGTGACCTGCTTCGACCCGGACGCCCCCACCGGCAGCGGCTTCTGGCACTGGGTGCTGGTGAACCTGCCGGCCTCGGTGACCGAGCTGCCGCGCGGCGTGGACCCGCTGCCGGAAGATGCCTTCACCATCCGCACGGATTACGGCGAGGCCGGCTACGGCGGTGCCGCACCGCCGCCGGGAGACCGCCCGCACCGCTACGTCTTCGCGGTGCACGCGCTGGACGTCGACCGGCTCGAGGTCGGCCCGGACGCGACCCCGGCCTACGTCGGCTTCAACCTCGCGTTCCACACGCTGGCCCGGGCGACCCTGCGGCCCACATATCAGATCAAGGGCTGACAACGGTAAAGCCCGCCGGGTATCCGGCGGGCTTTCCCGTGTACTTACCCCTCGCGATCGCCGGCGGGACCGGCGAGGCGCGTCTGTGTCCCGCGGTGCGAGCCGATCAGCCGGGCACCTTGGCGACGACGAAGACCGACTGGCCGAACGGCGGCTTGACGATGCTCTCGGCGGCCTTGGTCACCGGCAGTACCACGCTGTCGTAGATCTTCACCATCGGGCCCTCCTTGGGGGCCAGCTTGAAGATGCTTGTCGCGCCGTAGTAGCCGATCAGGCCCAGGGCGTTGGCGTAGTGCAGCTTCTCGATGGTGAGGCCCGCCTCGGTCATAGCGGCGCGCATCGTCTTCTTGGTGTAGCGCCGGATGTGGCCGGTTGCGATGTCGACCTGGCTCATGGCGAACATGAACGCGGGGACGATCAGGATGATCCGGCCGCCCGGGCGGACCAGCTCGGCCATGCTGCGCAGCGCGCCCACGTGGTCCTCGATGTGCTCGAGCACGTTGTACGACACGGCGGCGCTGTATTCGCCGGCCGCGTCGGTCGCTGGCAGCAGCATCTGCCGCACGTCGATCGTGGGGTGATCGGCCAGGCGCTCCTTGAGCTGCACCAGCCGGTCCGGGTCCGCCTCGGTGGCGGTGAAGTGCGGTACGTGCTCCGACCAGGCCAGCGCGTAGTCCCCGAGGCCGCTGCCGATCTCGATCGGGTTTTCTCCCAGGTAGGGGATAGCCAGTTCGACGAACCACTGACGGTGGTTCACGGCCGTGGCGAGGCCTTCGAGCACTTCGGACTGGACCCTCTGGTCTCCAGTGATGTCTGCCATAAGTAAGGTTCCCTCGTCTTGCCGATCCGAGCTGACAGCGGGACCGGAAGAGTTAACCATCCGGCGCACGCAACCGAAAGTTGAGCGGGGGGTTACCGCTCATATTTTGCCAGAATGAGACATTGCGGCGTGAGCAACCCCGGTCCGTAACCCATCATGCACGACGCCCGCCACTTACCACTAAAACGTGCGTACATATCGGGTCGATCACGCATCGGGCGCCCGTCACTACTCCGTTACCAAGCTCGGTTAGGCTCGCCGATGCTATGACGATTACGGGTATTGACTCGACAGGCCAGTCACCGGGTGGGAACGCATCGCTTCCGGACCGTACGGCCGCCGCAGAAGACCTGGACGCCGAGCTGATCGCTTTGGAAAGCGAGGTCTCAGCGGCGTCGATCTCCGTCATACCCGCAGAACGCACAGCATCTGATCACACGACCGAGGAGCAGCAAAGCGCACCGCTCGCGCGCCCGCGTTGGTGGCGATCTCTCACCTGGCGAGATCTGCTCGCTATTGCCTCGTTCATTGCGGTAGCGCTCTTCATCACCGCGCCGTTGTGGCTCAACCTTGATCACGAGTTGCGCGATGATCCGCAGGACCAGGCCTTCTTCGAGTGGATGCTGGCGCACGGTGCCCGGGTGCTCACGGATGGCGTTTATCCGTTCTTCTCCGATCGCATGAATTACCCCGATGGGGTGAACATGATGGCCAACACCTCGGCGTTGGCCGTTTCGCTGCCGATGACGCCCATCACTGTGATGTTCGGTCCGCATGTGTCGTTCAACGCGTTTCTTACTCTCGCGTTGGCGTGCACCGGCATCTCGTGGTATCTCGTGTTGTCGCGGCAGTTTGTCGGCTCCCGACTGGCCGCTTGGGTCGGTGCGCTGTTCGCGTCCTTTGCGCCAAGCATGATTTCGCATGCCGGCGGTCACCCCAACATCGTTTCTCAGTTCCTGGTGCCGCTGATCATTTGGCGCACTCTGGAGCTGCGCCGGCCCGGTCGCGCGATCCGCAACGGGTTGATTCTTGCCGGGCTGCTTGTTTGGCAAGCTTTCATCAATCTCGAAATTCTGTTCATGACCGCTGTGGGGGCCGGCATTTTCTGCGGGGTCATGGCAATCGCGCGCCGCCGTCGCCAGCCCGGCGAGGTGAAGCCGTTCCTGCGCGCCCTTGCCGTGGCAGCGGTGGCCACGCTGACCCTGCTGTCGTACCCGCTCTATGTTCAGTTCCTCGGACCGCAGAGCTATCACGGGCTGCCCGAGTTCGTCCGCTCCTTCGGTGCCGATCTTGGTTCCTTCACCGCGTACGCCCGGCGCTCGATCGCCGGCAACACGGTGACCGCGGGCCACCTCGCCCAGAACGCCTCCGAGGAGAACGCGTTCTTCGGCTGGGGGCTGGTGATCCTGTTCGCCGGCCTGGTGGTGTGGATGCGCCGCAGCGCCGTGGTCGTCACGCTGGCCGCCATCGCGGCGTTCTTCGGCGCGCTGTCGCTCGGCCCGGTGGTCCGCCTCAACGGCCACGACACCGGCATGGCGGGGTTGTGGGGGCTGCTGCACAGCGTGCCGGTCCTCAACTCGGCCGTGCCGACCCGCTGGGCGATGGCGATCGCCCCGATGGTCGCGATCGTGCTCGCGCTCGGCTGTCAGAAGGCCTCGGACCTGATGAAGGCCCAGCCGTCAGCGCGCGGTCCGGTGCGGGTTGCCATGATCACCGCGGTGGCGATGGCGCTGGTCCCGCTGGCGCCCACCCCGCTGCGCAGCACGCAGATGGATCCGGTGCCGGAGTTCGTCACGTCCGGCGCCTGGCGGCAGTACGTCGATGAGAACCACACGCTGGTGTCGCTGCCCCCGACCGACAGTTCGTTCCCCGACCCGATGCGCTGGAGTGCGTACACCGGTCAGGACATGCGCATCGCCAGCGCCTACGCGCTGCTGCCCAGCCAGAACCCGCTCGACCCGGACGACAAGTCCGCGATGTTCGCCCCGCCGTGGCGGCCGACCAGCGGCCTGATGTCCTCGATCAAGCAGGGCAACCCGACCCCGGACATCACCGACACCCGGCGCGAGATGACGCTGGCCGACCTGCGCTACTGGAAGGCCGGCGTGGTGGTGCTGACGCCGCAGGTGCGCGACATCGAGATGCTGCGGGCGATGACCGACCTGCTGGGCTTCCAGCCGACCTGGACCGGCGGCGCGTGGGTGTGGGATGTGCGCAACCTGGTGGACGACCCGTCGGCGACGCTGGCCGCTGCCCCCACCAGCTGAGGCCGGTGGGTTGAGGGGTCAGCTCTGCTTGATGCAGCAGCCCAGGCACACCTTGGGCTTGGGCAGAGTGAAGGCCAGGCAGCAAGTCTTGCGCTGCACGTCCAGCTTGCCGGCGCGACCGGGCACCAGCTCGATCAAGTCCTCGACGCCGAGCGCGCCGAGCAGGATGTCGATGGCGCTGGCGGAGGACCCGGGCATCACGTCGGCCGACCGCAGCACCGCGTAGGCGACTCCCGAGGCCAGCGAGCCCAGCAGCGTGCGCTTGCCCAGCCGGACCCGGCTCTGGATGGCCTCCAGCATCGGCGTCAGGTGCTCGTCAAGCAACGAGCGGCGCAGCTCAGCCAGCAGGTCGGCCTCATCGGCGACCACGCGGACCTGCGACAGGCCGCTGAGAGCCAGCGGGTCGGAGGGCAGCACCGCCACGGTGATGTCCGGGTGCATGCCCAGGGTCACCAGCGGGCGCGGGTCGTCGAAGTGCATCAGCGCGCTCGAGCCGGTCAGCAGCGGCACCCGCCGGGTCGAGGCCCAGCCCAGCACGGCCGGCAGGGCCAGCCAGTAGGTGTAGGCCTTCCAGGCGAGCGCGGCCGCGGCGGGCGGCTGGGCCTGCCAGCGCCGGCGGGGGGAGTCGAGCAGAACGTCGAGGGACTCACCGGCCAGGGCGGCCGTCGGCGTCCACGTGGTGGGATCTTGGACGAGCAGATCCGGGGCGAGACCGGGTAGCTCGGTGGAAGTGCCGAACATGGCCCGCAGCGCAGCGGTGACCGGGGCGAGTGGCTCCTCGGCGAACGCTGAGTGATCGGAGAGGGCACGATCCAGTGCGGTGGTCATCGGCTGCCGCCGACGCGGCGAGCCCGGACCCGCTGCTTCTTCACCGTCTTCACCCTGCCCGTCGCCGTTCGGGGCCAAATCCTTCAAGGTGACCCACCGTACTCCGCTAAGGCTAGCCTAACCATTCCTTGGGACGCCCTGTTTCCCGCCCCCCAGACAGGTATTTGTGGACCAAATACCCGGAGCAAGGGTGACCTAACACAACGTTGCGGCGTTGCCGGTTTCGTCAAGGTATCTGTCGGCAAAGCGCTACAAGCCCCTTGTGGACACCGGAGGCCATGGACACTGAGATTCCTGTCGCAAAGGGGACATCCGTGATGACCACCTCGCCTGTCGAGAGGGCCGCCGACCAGTTCGTTTCGGCACTCGCGCAATGGCGGGTCGAACGCGGGATGACAAAGAAGCAGCTCGCCGCCCGTATGGGCTTCGACCCCTCCTACGTCAGCCACGTCGAGGGACGCCGGCACAAACCAACAGAGGATTTCGCCCGGCGCGCGGAGGCCGTTCTGGTCGCCGGTGGCGCCATCTGGCAAAAATTTCAGGAGTACGACGAACTGCGGCACGCCCGCGGCCCGCTCCTGCATCGTGATCCACCCGTGCCGGTGCAGTGGATGCCGCCAGGCACCGGGCTCATTGTCGAGCAGGAGATCGCGGAGCTCACCTATGTCGCAGGGGTCTACCGGTGCCGCATCCGCCGCGACCTCTACAACGCCGGGATCGAGCCGGTCACCCGCTACCTGGTGAAGATCGCGGTGGACCGCTACCCGCACGACCCGGTCGGCTCCAACCAGCACCACCGCCAGCACCCGCTCAACTTCGAGGAGATGAAGCTGACCGCCGTGGCGGGCGAGGGCGATGCCGCCGAGCCCATGCACTGGCGGCTCAAGCTCGACCGGGACGCCTCCAAGGAGGTCTGGCTGCTGTTCGCCAACGAGCACGGCCAGTTCCCGCTCTACCCGGGTGAGCGCACCACGATCGACTACGCCTACACCGTGGGCGAGGAGAAGTGGGGCCAATGGTTCCAGCGGGCCGTGCGGCTGCCCACCCGCAACCTCACCGTCCGGCTCAACTTCCCGGTGGAGTTCGAGCCGCAGGTGTGGGGCCTGGAAACCTCACTGGCCGCGGAGGTGCCGGTGCGCACCCCGCTGGAACGCCACAACGACAACCGGCGCGCGATCTTCGAGTGGTCGACCGACGCGCCCCAGCTCAACGCCCGCTACCGGCTGGAATGGCGGTTCCGCGGTCAGTCCCCGGCGGCCACCGAGGCCGGCGCCGACGTCAACGGTCACAGCAATGGACACGTCAACGGTCACGAGCTGAGAGCGAGCCAGCGGATGCGCGGTATAGGCATCGTGCAGCGCGGGGCGGACCTGCTCCGCCAGCGTGCGCGCCACTTCCAGCTGCCCCGCGAGGAGGCGGAGGCACGCGAAGCCGTCTCCGCGTTGCGGACCACCCTCGGCCGGCTGCAGCAACTGCACGACTTCAGCAAGGGCGTGGGGCTGGCCGCGCCGCAGATCGGCCTGGCGGTTGCCGCCGCCGTGGTGCGCCCACCCGAGCGCGGCGCCGAACCCATCGTGCTGCTCAACCCGCGCATAGTCGACCAGTCCGGGGAAACCGACGAGCAGTACGAGGGCTGCCTGTCCTTCTTCGACTACCGGGGTCTGGTGGAGCGGCCGCTGCGGGTGGACGTGGAGCACGCCCGCTTCGACGGCACCCGGATGATCACCTCCTTCGAGCGGGCGATGGCCCGGCTGATCGGTCACGAGATCGACCACCTGGAGGGCCGGCTGTACGTGGACCGGATGGCCCCGGATGCCAACCTCGTGCCGGTGGAGGAGTACGAGCAGGCGGGCCGGCCGTGGTCGTACTAGTAATCGGTGAAGGTGTCGTATTTGATCCGGATCGAGGGGACCTGTAGCTCGGCGAGGGTGCGCAGCGACGACCGGACCATCGCGCCGGAACCGGAGACGAAGAAGTCGTGCTCGTTCCAGGGGCCGTAGCGCGCCACCACCTCGGAGATGGTGCCGCGCTCGCCCGGGAAGGTGGGATCGTCGCTGCAGGCGGTGACCACAGACAGCCACGGGTAGCGGGCGGCCAGGCGGTTGAGGTCGGCGAGGTCGTACAGCTCGTCGCGGGTGCGGGCGCCGAAGAAAACGTGCACCCAGCGGGTCCGGTTGTAGCGGGTCAGCTCCTCCAGCAGGCTCTTCACCGGGGCCAATCCGGTGCCGCCGGCCACGAACACCGTGTCGCGCGTCGACCGCCGATCCAGGGTCATCGACCCCATCGGTGCCGCGAGCCGCAGCATGTCACCCACCGCGAGCCGTCGGACCAGCGCGCCGGAGACCCAACCGGCACCGAGGGCCCGGACGTGAAAGTCCAGCGTGTGGTCGCGTCGAGGGGCATTGGCGGGAGAATAGGTACGCCACAAGCGCGGCTGATACTGCGGGCACTCGATGCTCAGGTACTGCCCGGCGCGGAATTCCAGCGGCTGCAACGGTCGCACGGTGAACACCGCGATGTCATGCGCGCGCCGCTCGTGGGCGATGACCTCGGCATGCCAGGAGGGAGGGTTCTTGTCGGCGGCGGCTCCGGCAATCATCTTGGTGGAGATCACCGTATAGGCGTCGGCCCAGGCTTGGTCGTACTCGATGCTCCACTGCTCCCCGCCGTAATGCCGCAGCGCCTCGAGCAGAGCCCCACCCGCCACCTCGAAGTGCTCTGGTTCCACGTGGAACTTGCGATGATCGCGGCCAAGCGCGTGCAGGTAGCTGTCGAAGCGGTCCGGGTCTTCGATGGTTTGGATGGCCGTGACAATGGCCCTGAGCAACCGCGTCCGCTGCGCCTCCAGGTAGACCGGAAACAGCTCGCGCAACTCGGGATTCGACAGGAACATCCGAGCGTAGAAATAGCCGGCGACTTTGTCCTGGTTTTCCTCGACGAGGCTCCAGCTCTCCTTGAGCAAGCGTCCGAGGTCTCCCATGTCTCCTAGCGTGGAGAGAGCGGGCGGTTACTCATCGCACGCAAGGTGCGACTCTTACCGCACAATTTCCGACAGTCGGCGCGTCGCTTGCGTCGAAGTCCGCCCTACAGTTGGCGCGTGACGGTGACCCTTGATCGGCCCCCGGCGACCCGAAGCCAGTTGCGCTGGGAAATCGCCATCGTGCTGCTGCTGTCGCTCGGCCAGTCCGCGGTGTACGCAGTGGTGTCGCTCGTCGCGAAGCTGACCGCCGGCAAACCGCTGTCCCAGCAAACTGCGACCCTCAACCCGTCCCAGTCACCGCGGCCGTACCTGGATCTGACGTACCAGATATTGGGGATCTTCTTCGCCCTGATTCCCGTCCTGCTGGCGCTGTACCTGCTGAACCGCGACCGCCCAGCCCTCGGCATCGACTTTCGAAAACCGGCCGCGGACCTGGGCTGGGGCACTGCACTGGCGGCGGCAATCGGCATCCCTGGGTTGCTGCTGGTGTACGTCGCAGCGCAGCTCGGCCTCAACGCACAGATCGTGCCCGCCGCGCTGCAACCCGTGTGGTGGGCCGTGCCGGTGCTGATCCTCTCCGCGCTGCAGAACGCCATCCTCGAAGAAGTGATCGTGGTCGGCTACCTGATCACCCGGCTGCAAACCCTGGGCGTGCGCTTCTGGTGGATCGTCGCGGCCAGCGCGGTGCTGCGCGGCTCGTACCACCTCTACCAAGGCTTCGGCGCCTTCGTCGGCAACGCGGTGATGGGCGTGGTCTTCGCCCTGTTCTTCCTGCGCAAAGGCCGGGTCATGCCGCTGATCGTGGCGCACAGCATCCTCGACATCGCAGCCTTCGTCGGCTACACCCTGCTCCCGGAAAGCTGGCTCAACTGGCTGTAGAAAAGTTCGGCCCGAGCCGCACTCGTACGAGCAGCCGCCCGGCTCGCCAACGCCGCAGTCAACAAGCTGGTACCCGGGAAGTACCGGTTAACCAGGCGAGTAGCGGCCCAAGCGCCGGCCTGCGCGGTGAGCATCCGACCCAATCGCCACGCCGCGTCGGCGATCCCGGTGCCCTCATGGGTGAACTCGGTTGCTGAGGCCAGGGCGGCTTCGGCATCCTCGCGGCTCGGGTGGACCCGGCCGAGCACCAAGAGATCGTCTGCGCGGGCTGGGTGGGCG
>NZ_LOJP01000002.1:916095-1109734 GCF_001553785.1 Actinoplanes sp. TFC3 | reverse complement strand
GCGGCGGGGTTGCCTTCTCAGCCGGGGTTCGCTTGCGCGGGGTCGGTGGGGGCGCTGCGGACGTACCGGATGATGGATTTGGAGGTTGGAAAGTCACCGCGGGGGCCGAGCGGGCCGGGGTCGAAGTGCCTTCGGGCTGCTCAGGGGTGCTGAAGTCGGGCCGCGGGGCACGCGGGCGGCGCGGCGTCGGCGGGTTCTCCTCCATGCCGAGCGAGCCTAGCCGCTGCGCCAAAGTTTCACCTGTTGGAGCGTTCGGCGCGCGGAGGCATACCTGTTTGAACCGGCCTCATGCTGTCCGGTATCCTCAACGATCGGTAGCCAATGGTTGCCGGGGAGACTTCGCCTAGTCTGGTCTATGGCGCCGCACTGCTAATGCGGTTGGGGTTTTATAGCCCCTCCCGGGTTCGAATCCCGGAGTCTCCGCGTGTTGGGTCGGTGTGTATGCTGGCAAAGCACTGAGCGCCCGTAGCTCAATGGATAGAGCATCTGACTACGGATCAGAAGGTTAGGGGTTCGAGTCCCTTCGGGCGCACAAGATCATTGAGGGTCTGAGCTGCAGGAATGCGGTTCAGGCCCTTTCTGCTGTCCGACCTGTCTGGACGGTGGGTGTCGTGTGGGTGCCTCATGGGTGTCGTCACTTTACGTGACGATTCGGGTGTCGGCGGGTACGTGACCTGCGGCTTCTCTTCTTAGCTGCGGGCCGTTTTTCGGAGGTTGTTTGTTTTTCGTCGCGTCCGGCGGGCCGGTCCTTGGCGGCCTTTTCCTTGATGCGTTGGCGGGTGTGCTGGGCGGCGGCCAGGACCAGGGCGGCGGTGGTGTCGGCGCAGCGTCGCTGGGAGTCGGGTAGGACGCTGGTGTAGGTGTCGGCGGTGACCACGATGCTGGAGTGCCCAAGCAGATCCTGCAGGGTCTTCAAGTCTGCGCCGGCCTCGTGGGCCAGCGACGCCGCGCCGTGGCGCAGGTCGTGCAGCCGGACCGGCGGGAGGCCGGCGCGGTCGATGAGGATCCGGAACCGGGTGGTGGCGTAGCTCGGGTTGATCGGTTCGCCGTCCTTGCGGGTGAACACGTAGCCGGAGTCGGTCCAGCTCTGGTGGGCGGCGTGGCGGCGGTCACGGCGGTCGAGTTGGCGGCGGCGGTGTGCGCGCAGGACGGCGATGGTGTGTTTGTCCAGGGCGACGGCCCGGCGTCCGGCGGCGGTCTTCGGGTCGCCTTCGATAACCTCATAGCCGGCGGTGGTGCGGTTGCGTTCGACGAACAGCAGCCCGCGGTCGAGGTCGATCGCCGCCCATTTCAGGCCGCAGAGTTCGCCGCGGCGTAGTCCGCGCAGGGCGGCGAGCCACCAAAGTGCGAACAGCGAGTCGTCGACGACGCTCTCGAGGAAGCCGCTGAGCTGCGTGGCGGTCCAGACGGCGACGGCGGGGTGTTCGCCGGTGCGTTCCCATTGCTCGACGCGGCCTTCGGTCCAGACCTGGGCGTGTGGGCGTCGGTAGCCGTGGATCTCGATGTGCCGGGCCGGGTTCGACTCGATCAGTTCCTCCCGGACGGCCAGGTTCAGCGCGGCCCGCAGGGTGGTGCGCAGGTGCGTGAGCGCCGACGGGGACTGGGGTTTGCCTTTGGCGTTGGTGGTCGTGGCGATGTCGGTGAACACGGCGCGTAGCAGGGGCCCGTCCAAATCTGAGAGCCGGTAGTGGCCGAGGTGAGGGATGAGGACGAGTTCAACGTCGCGGGTGTAGGCCAAACGGGTGGTCGGCCGGATCCGGGTGCGGGTGTCGAGCCAGTGCCGCAGCCACCGCTCGAGGGTCCAGCCGTCACCGCAGCGGCGGGCGGCCCGGTCGGCGAGAGTGTCGTCGCGGGCTTGCCGGGCGGCGGTCTGGGAGGGGTAGCCGCCGCGGCGGATGCGTTCGGATCGGCCGAACAGGTTGGGTGCGAAGCAGTGGAAGTACCAGGTTCCGTGCCCGCGATCGGCTAGCTTCGGGCAGTGCCGCTCGAGGCGCTGGCCGCGACTGTTGCGGCATCCGCATCGCTTGAATGTCTTTCCGGTACTGGCCATCGCTGTCCTCCGCTGTCGGGCCTGTGCCATCGAGCGTGACGCCTAGGGCTGGAGTGAGGGATTCCCCCGATGGAGGGACACGCTGGTCGGCTAGGAGTCGTGGGTCGGTTGTGAGGTGCCCTCGTATTTCAGGAGGCGGCCCGGATCGATGCCGTTCATCATGATGTTGTGGTTGATCGCGCCCAGCGTGGCCTCCACCCAGTCCCACTCGATCAGCTGAGGGAGGGGCAGATAGCCCCAGCGACGGAAACGGCGGAGCTGGTTGTCGTCGAGCAGGGTGCGGCCGACGCGTTCCCTCGGCCGCTGCAGAACGTCGTTGCTCATTGTCTGGCCTTTCACGTCGGAATTTCGACGGCGCAGCGCGGCTCCGTGGCAGACCTGCTCCCGAAGCTTTATGCTCATCGCTTTCATCGAATATGGAAAGCCTCTCCGATGCTGTTCAAGGCGGTGTCTTGTCGTTTGGGAAATGCCCAGAAGCCGCCGTTGAAATGCACAACCCGCCGGGTCAGGAGGCCACCAATTCGCGAATCCGCTCGACCGCACGCCGGAAATAGCGGTGATCGACCGGCCGGGTCGGCAGATCGGCCAGCGAGTACAGGTCGAGGGCCCGGCTGAGCTGGTGCCAGTTCGTGGGTAGGGCTCCGCCGGCGTCGCGGAACCCGGTGAGGAACCCGTCGGTGAACGCGGCCGGCCGCGGATCGCCCAGCATGTTGCCCACGTCGAACAGCGGCGCACTGCTGAACGCGAACTCCCAGTCCAGCACCGCGGCCACCACCCAGCGTCCGTCGTCGTGACGCACGAGCAGGTTCTTGGGGTTGAAGTCGGCGTGTACCAGTTCCCGGGAGCCGTGCAGCACCTCCAGGTCGGCGGCGCTGCGTTCGGCGAACGACACGAGTTTCCGCTGCTCCACGTCGCTGAGGTGACCGGCCGCATTGCCCTCTGCGAGGCAGCGCCGGACGAACGCGTCAACGCCGCTGGTGGGCTTCATCCGGCCGGGCCGGGATGGAGCGCACCGCCGGAGAAGAACCCCGGTGCGGCGAACGACACCGACCCGATACCGGCCAGCACCTGGCTGGTCGCCTGGCCCAACTCGGCCGCGGCCGGGCCGGGCACCTCGTCGACCTGATCGAGCGTCAGGGCGCGAACCTGATGAGGAGCAGGGCGTGGACTGCGACGAGAGCGATCACGGCTCGTAGAGCCGGGAGGTCTTCGAATACCAGCAGGTCGCTCGGGTTGCAGCCGAGCACTCCGCTTCCACCCCGCTGGCGGGTAAAGCCGAGTACCTGGGCGCCCGCGGCCTTCAGGTTGTCGCAACGGATCTTGCCGGTCCGAACGCCGCCAAGCATGGTGAACGCCCTTACCTCGACGACGATCGCCGCTTTCCCACCGAAGCCGGTCAGGTCCGAACGCACTGAGTCGTGGTCGTCGCACCCGTCTGACACCGGCCACCGAGGATGGCGACTCTCCGGCGGTCGCTGACCACCGCCGCAGAAGCGATCGTTGTGGTCTGCAGGGCCCGGGAGAAACCTGCCCGGTTCCCGCGACGTGCTGTTCCCGACACTCGGCCGGCTTCCCAACACCGCGACACTGGTCCAGCAAAATCGCCACGTTCAGCGCGCGTCTCCCCGACGATCCTCGAATCGATGCGCCGCTGACCCGCCGGCACGGCGCGGGCCCGCCGGATCCGCGTTCGCGACCCTCCGTAACACCTCGATCGGATACCACCGTGCCAACGGCGCCACCAACATCGCCGAAGCCACCCGAGAAGCCAACCACCGCCCCCCCACGACCTCGATTCGCTGTTGCGACGAATTCCGCAGCGACTGGCAGGACCGGATGCGAGCCGATCTTGTCGACGGCCGACTTCCGGGTCGCTCGATTAAGAGTGTCGGCCCGCCCGGCATCACCTCCTGTACAACAGCGAGAGGGTCGGTCTGCACGAAGCAGCCCCGCAATAGCAGTGGTAGAGATGAGTAGGTTGCCCGATCGGAAAGAGGGAACTGGACATCATGGTGGCTGAGTCTGAGCACTCGACGGGTGATCACGGCGTGTCCGGGAGTTCGGAGGTCGTGGGGCAGGTGTTCGAGCAGCTGCCATTGCTGATCTTGGCCGCCGAAGGGGTGGAGCAGCGGGTCGTGGCGGCAACCGGCGCGTACCGTTCCTTCACCGGGCGTTCTGAGCTTGTTGGGCTGCGCTTGCGGGAGGCGTTTCCTGAGTCGTTGGGTCAGCAGGTCATTGAGATCTTCGACCGGGTGTTCGCCACGGGCGTGTCGGAGCACCTGCGGGATTTTCGGGTTCAGATCGAGTTGCCTGACACTGGTGGTCGGATGGAGTTCTACGCCGATGTCAACGTCTATCCCCGGCGCGGGCCGGACGGTGCCGTGGTCGGGGCTACAGGGGACATCGTCGATGTGACCGCCCGCGTGCGGGAACGGCAGGCCGAACAACGCCGCACCAGTGAGGCCGAGCAGCGTTACGCCCGGGCCCGCGACGTCATCGACACTTTGCAGCGGGAACTGCTGCCGGACGGGTTGCCGGTCCTGCCGCGGGTGCAGATCGCGGCCAGCTATCTGCTGGCCGACGCCGAGACCGCGGCCGGGGGTGACTGGTTCGACGCGGTGGCGTTGCCCGACGGGCGGGTCGCGTTGATCGTGGGCGACGTGGTGGGGCATGGGGTGGCGGCCTCGACCACGATGGGCCAGCTGCGCATCTTGCTGCACGAGGCGTTGGCCGCCACCGCCGACGTGGCTGCGGCGCTTACCATGCTGAACACGGCGGCGGCGCGGATCCGGGGGGCGCGGGCGGCCACGGTGTGCGTGGTGCTGCTGGACCCGGTGGACGGAACACTGCGATATTGCACCGCCGGTCATCCGCCGCCGCTGGTGGCTTCGCCCGACGGCACATCGCGGTTCCTGGCGGCGAGTGGCGCCGGTCCGGTCGGGGTCGGCGGCGAGTTCACCGCAGCAGTGATCGGCACTGACCGGCTGGCCGACGGTGACCTGGTGCTGCTGTACTCGGACGGGATTCTGGAGCGACCAGGCCGGCAGCTGACAGCCAGCACGGTGGAGTTGGCCCAGGTCGCCGCTGACATCGCCGCCAACCGGGCCCTGCGCGACGACACCGACACCGCGGCCGGGCGCCTGACCACCCAGACGTTGGAGCTGCTGGTCCGGGTCACCGGGCATGCCGACGACATCACGCTGCTCGCCGGACAGTGGGTCAGCCCACCGGCCGCCCTGCGGCGGCAGTACGCCGCCACCGCCGAGTCGCTGCGGGCCGTCCGTGAGCACCTCGACGAGTGGCTGACCAGCGCCTGGATCGGCGAGCAGGACCAGACAGTGCTGCGGCATGCGGCCGTCGAGCTGGCCACCAACGCCATCGAGCACGCCTGGATCGACACCGCCGCCGAACAGCACCGCCTCACGCTCACGGTCGAGCTCACCGATACCGGCCAGGCCCACCTGCAGGTCGCCGACCAGGGCCGGCGGCGAGCGCCCGCCCCCTCACCGGAGAGAGGCCTGGGATTACAACTGGTCGAGCGGCTGGCCGACAGCCTGCAGGTCACCCCCGACCAGCACGGCACCACCGCCACGGTCCGGCACCGGCTGAGCCGACCAGCCCGGCTGCTGACCACCGGTGATCTCACCTGGACCCCGCCACCCCGCCCGGTGCCCCAGGAGACCCTCCTGGTCGCGGACGAAACCTCGGCCTCTCGTATCCGCGCTGCCGGGCCGATCGACGCCGGCACCGTTGAAGCGTTCGTCCGAGCGGTGCGGGCCGCCAACTCGGCCGGTGTCCGGTCGCTGACCGTCGATCTCACTGCGGTCACGCACCTGGCCAGCGCCGGCGTCGCCGCCCTGCACCAGTTGACCGCCCTGCACCGGGCCAACGGCACCGATCTGCGGCTCTACGCGCCCACCGGCTCACCCGCCGACGTGGTGTTGTCCCTGGTCGGCCTCGACCACCACACCGACGACCCCGACCGTGGCCGAGGCCCGCACCTGCAGGAGGACAACCCGACGGCCGGCGACACATAAGTCACCGATGGTGCGGGTAGTGTCGGTGAATAGCCACGGAGCCGAGTCCGGGCGGTGACCCATGCAGGACCGCGCGACATCCGTGCCGACAGTCGGCGAACCGCACGTCACGGTCAATACTTCAGGTTCGCATCGCCGGGTCGAGCAGGCCGTCATCGACACGGAGACACGGACCAGTCGCCGGGCGATGCTTGCCGCCTTTTCCCACCGCCTGCGTCAGGCACCGGACACGCTGACCGGCGACGACTTCCTGCGGGTGACCGATCGGCCGGTCGTGCTCACCGCGATCGCCATCACCACATCGGCGGTCGCCGACGGCTGCGTCCTGTCGATCTTCGATCCGCGCCGGGGCGCGTTACGGATCGCTCGCCGTCGCGCGGTGACCGCGGCGTTCGTGCGGCACTTCGCCTCGGTGGACGCGTCGGTGGCTTGCGCGTGCGGCGCATCGGCGACCCGGTCATGGTCGATGACATCACCCGCAGCCCGATCTTTACCGGGCAGCCGACCCTGCAGGTCATGCTCGACGCCGCATCCGTGCCGTGCACGCCTATCCGCTGCACGCCGATCCCGGCACCCTGCTCGGTGTGCTGTCACTGCACCATCGGGCCGCCGGCCGCCACCCCGGGGCAGGAACGCCCCGCCTGGACTACCTGCCAAGCGTTGACACACGTCACTGTAAATCCGGACGACACCAGTCCGCCGACTCCCGGACGAATTACCCGGCGAGTCGGCTCAGTCCACCAGGAGCCGCCGATGACCGCGGACATCACTGCCACCCGGACCGCCGACGATGCGGTCACCCTCACCGTGCGTGGGCCGCTGGACGTGCTCACGGCACCCGACTTCGCCGCCCTCGCCCACCAGACGATCGCGGACCTGACCGCCGGGCAGCTGCTCATCATCGACGTGAACGCGGTGAACATCCTCGCCGTCGCGGGCGTGCGCGCCCTGCTGGCCGCAACCCAGTTGTCCACGGCCAAGGGCGTGCACAGTTACGTGCTGATGGCCCCCGACCACGATGCCCGACGAGTGCTGGAAGCCCTCGATGCCGCACCACAGTTACCGCTCATCACCGATGCGGCTGCGATCACCGGAGATCGAAGCCCATGAGCAGCCACCCCCTCCTGCTCTACCGCGACCTGCACGACCTTGCCGAACGCGTCGCAGCCGGACCACCCGACGAGAAACATCCCGTCGTGCTGGCCTGCGACCCCGCACACCACGCCGCGCTCGCCGGTGTGCTCGCCGATCGCGTCATCGCGCCGATGCGGCGACCCGACATCCACACCCGCCCCGCCGCGGCACTCGCCGAATACCATCGGCACGCCCGCCAGCTCAAGCGGGACGCCACCGCTGTCACGATCATCGCCCAACCGGATCCGGGCACCGCCCCGCGGGCGTGGATCCGTGCCGCCCGCTGCGAAGCCGCCGTCGATCTGACCGCGGACGACAGCAGCATGCACCTCATCTGCGCCTATCCCACCTCGCTGCCCGAACCTCTCCTGACCAGCGTCCTCAGCACCCACGCCGTACTGATGACCCGCGACGGAGCCCAACCCAATCAACGCCACACCAACCCGGCGGCCGTGCTCATCCGGCACAGCCCACACCGGCCGGTCCCGGCGCCGGCCCAGCCACCGGTACTGCATATCGCCGGGTCGGAAACCATCCAGGACCTGCACCAGATACTGCGGCAGATCACCGCACACCTGGCGCAGACGCCGACCCTCATCCGGACCGACTTCGTCGCGGCCGTCAACGAGATTCTCACCAACGGATACCTGCACGGTGCACCGCCGCTGCAGGTCACCCTGTGGGTCGGAGACCAAGAGGTCGACTGCCGGGTCACCGACCACGGCCGGGGCCGGCCCGATCCGACCGCCGGGTATCGGGCACGGACCAGTTCCCGGCGGGCCGGAGCGGGACTGTGGCTGGCCCGGCAACTTTGCGACGACATCGACACCTGGCGCCACGACGGCACCTTCACCGTCCGCGCCGCCACCTCGACCGCAGCCCCCCGCAACCGCCAGCACAACGGCGCCCACGCGCGAGCCGAAACCGCACACACCCGCGCCGCGCTCATCACAGCCCGCTCCCGGCTATGGCACCCGTAGTCGGTTCCCGCCTGGCCCCGCAGGTGTCGGCGCACGGGTTCCAGCCGTCAGGGCCATGATCCGTTCCTGTCACGCCATGTGCGCAATGGGTAGGATGCCGCCGGCGGCGACGCGCTGCCGGGGTGGCGCAGCGCGGAAATTGTGTGTCGTGCGATGGCGCATGGGTCGTGTATAACGGCGGCATGGAGCCGGCGTTCGACGTCGTGGTCATCGGAGCATCGGCCGGCGGGATCGAGGCCGTGTCTGCGGTGCTGTGCGCTTTGCCGCGAGACTTCCCGGCGGCGGTCGTTGTGGCGATGCATTTCCGCGCCGCTGGCAGCCACGCGGCCGAGGTGTTCGCGCGGGACACGGACATGCGGGTGCGGGTCATCGACCATGGCGACCGCTTGGAGGTTGGCACCGTCTACGTGTCCCCGCCGGGCGTCGCTCTGGAGGTGGAGCCCGACGGCACCGTTTCGATGATCTCCCGGAGGAACGCGCATCACCCGATCGATGCGACGCTCGAGTCCGCAGCGACCTCCTACCGGGCACGCGTGCTCGCCGTCATCCTCACCGGCATGCTCAGCGACGGCGCGCGCGGCGTCAGCGCCGTGAAGGCGCAGGGCGGCACAGTGATCGTGCAGAGCGAAGCCAGCTCCTTGCATCCGGCGATGCCCAAGGCCGCGATCGGCACCGGCGTCGTCGACATGGTCCTGCCGCTGGGCGATATCGGTAAGACGATCAACGCGTTCGTCACGCGAGGTGTGCTGCCCGCGACGAACCGGGGGGTGGGCGCCCTCGAGTGGGTGTTCGGCGGCAACGGCACCCAGGCCACGCGCCTGCGGGCTGTGGACTGGGCCGCGACGTCGATCGGCCCGGTTGAGGACTGGTCACCCGAGTTGCAGGCCATCGTCCGGCTCGTGATGGCCGCGGGCATGTCGATGGGCGTGCAGCTGGGCGACGACTACACCCTCGTCATCAACGACGCGGCCGCGGCGACGCTCGGTCGCAAGCCCGCGGAGGCCGTGGGACGGCCTTACTTTCAGACGTGGCCGGAGATGAAGCCGCATCTCGGGCCGGTGTTCGAAGCCGTCCACCGGGGTGAGATGTTCTTCTCCGAGGACGCGCTGTTCGAGTTCGACGCCAACGGCCGCATCGAGGAGAAGTACTACACGAGCTCCTTCCTGCCGATCGTGACGAGCCGCGGGATCGAGGGCGTCTTCGGGCCGGGCGTCGAGACGACCGTCAACGTCCTCGCGGCGCGGCGCATGCGCACCCTCGCGACTCTTGCCACCGTCCCTCGGGCTCGTGACGTCAACGACACGTTCGCGGCGCTGCTGGCTGCGCTCGAGGACAACCCGCACGACGTCCCGTTCGCGGTGGCTTACGAGATCAACGCGATGCAGAAGCAGGCGACGTTGAAGGGCACGGTCCGTGTCCAGAGCGGCAGTGCGATCGCGCCGTACGTCGTCGACCTTCAAGGCCACCGCCCGCCGTGGCCGTTCCGTGAGGTCTTCGAAACCGGCACTGCGCTGCTCGTCTCCGACCTCGCGGCACGCTTCGACACCACCAGCCTCGGCCCTGGCCCCGATCCGACGGCCGAGGCGCTCGTGTACCCGATCGCCGGTTCGCCGCCGGGCGGGATGCTCGTCGTCGGCTTGAACCCGCGGCGCGTGCTCGACGCCCCGTACCGCGACTTCCTCGATCTCCTCGCGTCGCAGATCACCGCCGGCATCCTCGAGGCGCAGGCTTTCACCATGAGCCGGCGGCGCGCCGAGGCTCTGGCCGAGGCGAACCGTGCGAAGACGGAGTTGTTCTCGAACGTCAGTCACGAGTTCCGCACGCCGTTGACGCTGATCAGCGGTCCACTCGAGCGTGCGCTCACCCAGCGGGCGCAGCTTCCCGACACGGTCGTGCGTGATCTCGATGTGGCCCAGCGCAGCGCGCAACGACTCCAGCTGCTCGTCGGCTCCCTGCTCGACATGGCACAGATGGAGGCGAAGCGCCTCGTGCCGCGATTCGAGGAAGTCGATCTGGCCGAGCTCACCCGCAGCATCGTGGCGCTGTTCGCCTCGGCAGCCGAGGCGGCCGGGGTCGCGCTCGCCGTCGATTGCCCACCGCTTGCCGCGACGGTCGCCGTCGATCCGGAGATGTGGGCGAAAGTGGTCGTGAACCTCATGTCGAACGCGCTGAAGTTCACCCGCGAAGGAGAAATCCGGGTCGTCCTGCGCGCGCGGCCGCAACACGCCGAACTCGTCGTCAGCGACACCGGAGTCGGCATCGACGAAGCCGATCAACCGTACGTGTTCGACCGGTTCTTCCGCGGAGGTCGCACCGCGCCGCGAAGCGGCGAGGGCTCGGGCATCGGGCTGGCCCTCGCCCGTGAACTCGTGCAACTCCACCACGGGCGTATCCGGGTGCGCAGCGGACCCGGAGAAGGTGCGACCTTCACCGTCTGGATCCCGACGTTCGTACGCGCCTCCAAGTCGCAGGCGTTGCCGCGAGAGGCCCCAGCCGACGTCGCCGCGCTCGCGGAGGGAGCGCTGGCATGGGCACATACCCCAGCCGAGTCGCGCAGCGTCGTCGGAGCGTCGCAGCTCGAGGGCCTCGAAACGATCCGCGCGGCGACGACCGGCTCACGGGTGCTCGTGGTCGACGACAACGTCGACATGCGCACCTACATCCAGCAGCTGTTCGCGGCGACAGGCTGGCGCGTCGACACCGCCGCGGACGGCGATGACGCCTTCACCCGTCTTCGTGAACAGCACGTCGACATCGTCGTCGCCGACGTGATGATGCCCAAGACCAACGGTCTCGAGCTCGTACGCCGCGTCCGCACCGACACTGAGCTCCGCCGGACGCCCATCGTGCTCGTCACCGCCCGCGCCGACGAGAGCGCCGCGATCGACGGGCTGCTCGCCGGCGCCAACGACTACATCACCAAGCCGTTCTCGGCACGGGAGCTCGTCGCGCGCGTCGGAGTGCAGATCGAGCTGTCCCGCGTCCAGTAATGCTGCGACCGGACGCTCCACAGCTTCTTCGACGCGTCGGCGATGGATGTGGGGGGTCTTCGACCAGCACGGACAAGTCATTACCTCAGGCCCGACATGCGCCGGTCCCGGCCGGTGGGCACCATTCCCTCCCGAGGTCCGGCTCGGCGCCACTGGCAGAGCCTCTTGTTCGGCGAGCCGAACGATGCACACGGCGAGCAGCTCGGCGGTCAGCAGCGGCACGATCACCGACCAGTCCATATAGCGCGGGGCGATGGTTAAGCGGCCCTCGGCGTTCAGCACAGCAGGCCGGTAGCGGGAACTCACCTCGTTACGCGTGGCCCACGAGTACAGGAACGCCGCGAACAGGGCCAGACCCGCGACCACCATGAAGTAGAACACCAGGTCGTACTGGGCGCTGCTGAGCACCTGCGACTCCGATGAGCAACTGCCGGCAGCGATGAGAGACATACGAGTTATCCGAGCGTCGAGCGAATAACGGTCTGGGCGCCCCGCCGTATACGCCGACTACCCGCCGCCGGTCGACCGATCCTGATCGATGCCGCGGCATGTCGGTGGGCACGAGGTCAGCCGGTCGCGGGTGGCACCGCGACCGGCCGTGTGATCACGGGGTGGGCATGCCGCCGGTGGCGTTGATGGTGTCGCCGCTGATGTAGCTGGACTCCGGTGAGGCGAGGAAAACGTATGCCGGTGCCATCTCCGCCGCTTGGCCGGGCCGGCCCAGTGGGGTCTGCGCACCGAACTCGGCCAGCTTCTCGGTGGGCTGGCCGCCGACGACCTGCAGCGGTGTCCACACAGGTCCGGGAGCGACGGCGTTGACCCGGATGCCTTTGGCAGCGACCTGCTGGGCGAGGGCTTTGGTGAAGCCGTTGATGGCCCACTTGGTGGCGGCGTAGTCGAGCAGGATCGGCGCCGGTTGGTAGGCCTGCACGGAGGAGGTGTTGATGATGGTGCTGCCGGCAGGCATGTGCGCGATCGCGGCTTTGCACAGCCAGAACAGGGCGTACACGTTGGTCTTGAACGTCTCGTCGAACTGCGCGGTGCTCAATTCGGCGATGTCCTCGACGTTCTGCTGTTTGCCGGCGATGTTGGCCAGGATGTCGATGCCGCCGAGCTGTTCGACCGCGGTGGCGATCAGCTGGCGGCAGTAGGTCTCGTCGGTGACGTCGCCGGGCATGGTGATCGCCCGGCGGCCGGCTTTCTCGATGAGCTCGACGACTTCCTGCGCGTCGGCCTCCTCCGCGGGCAGGTAGGACAAGACGATGTCGGCGCCCTCGCGGGCGAACGCGATCGCGGTCGCCCGGCCGATACCGCTGTCGGCGCCGGTCACCACGGCTTTACGCCCGGTCAGGCGTCCGGTACCCCGGTAGGAAGTCTCGCCGGCGTCGGGTTTGGGCCCCATCTGCTGTTCGAGGCCGGGACCTCTCTGCAGCTGCTGCCAGCTCTTGTCGGCCTGCGGGTACTGCTTCGTCGGGTCCTGCATCGTGTACTGGTCGGTCATGGGGCCGTCACTCCTACGGTGTCTGCGTCGGTCGAGGTTTGTGCTGGTTCGAAGGTGGGAGCGGGGGTGGCGGAGGGATCGACCAAGCCGTGCCCGGTCATCGAGGCGATCAGATGGCGGGCCGGCTGCCGAACGGGTGAGCCTGCGGCGTCTTCACCGGCGCCGGATCGGAGACGAACGGGGGCTGAGATATGCGGGGGACATCCCGCCGAGGGCCGCATTCCTATCCGAGACCGGCCTACACCTACCCATGCTCGATGTGCCGGGATATGTCCGCTGAAGCACGTTGAGGGAAGGTTGCCTCACGGCAAGCATTTTGCGGCGGGCAATGCAGCGGACTCGGTGCTGGTGGACGGCCTGGACCCGGAAGGACTTGTCGGCGCATGCCGGGCGAACATTTAGGTCTCGGCTTACAGTGGCGCTGATGAGTGATCTGTTCGAGGCGGTGGGGTCGCTTCGTGCGGCCTACCGGGCGGTGGACTGGGGTGCGTCTTCGCTGGGCCCGGTGTCGTCGTGGAGCCTGGAGTTACGCACGGTGCTCGACGTGGCGTGGCGCACGTGCTTCCCGGTTGCCGTGTTGTGGGGTCCGCAATTCGTCCTGGTCTACAACCAGGCGTATGTGGACTTGATCGGCGACAAGCATCCGGCTGCACTGGGTGCGCCGGCCGAGCAGGTGTACCCGGAGCTGTGGGACACCATCGGCCCGATGTTGACCGAGGTGCGTGACACGGGGCAGCCGAGTTGGTCGCAGGACATGCGGCTGGTGATGGACCGGCACGGCTTCGCCGAGGAGGGTTTCTACACGTTCTCCTATTCCGCGGTCCACGGGGTTGGCGGCGTGGAGGGTGTCGTGGTCATTGCCGCCGAGACCACGGCACAGGTGCTGCTGAGCCGCCGCATGGCGTTGCTGGCGACACTGACCGACCAACTGGCCGGTCTGGACGACCCCGACGAGGTCATCGAACGTGCGGTGTCGGTGCTGCGCGACAGCCCGCTGGACTTCGTCGGCGCCGGGTTCGCCGCTTCGGACAATCCACCCTCCACAGTGACTACCATCGATGGCGACGGCCTGCTGGCGACCTCTGCCGAGGGTGTCACGGTGCTGCATGTGCCTCGGGCACCACTGTCCGGCGGGCGTGGTCCTGTGGTGTGGGCCGAGTTGAATCGGCATCTGAGCGTCGATGACGTCTGCCGGCGATCCATGCGACTGCTCGCCGCGACCGTCACACAGGCCTTCGACCGGGCGCAGGCACGCCAGGCCGAACGGCGGATCACGATGCTGGACCGGGACCTGTCGTACCAGCTGCAGCACAGCCTGCTCACCGAGCCGGCCCGCCCTGATCACTTGCAGGTCGCGGTGCGTTACCAGCCTGCCGCCGAACAGGCCCACATCGGCGGTGACTGGTACGACGCGTTCCTGCTACCCGACAATGCGCTGGCCATCGCCGTCGGTGACGTCACGGGACACGACCACCACGCAGCGGCGGTCATGGCGCAGCTGCGCAACCTGCTGCGCGGGGTCGCGTACACCATCGCGAAACCGCCGGCGCAGGAGTTGCAGGCGTTGGACACCGCCATGCGCGGCCTGCACGTCGACGCACTGGCCACGGTGCTGCTCGCCCGCGTCGAGGACGACACGTCGCAGCCCGGAGCGCTGATGCTGCGCTGGTCCAACGCCGGTCACCCGTGTCCGTTGCTGCTGCAGGCCGACGGCACGGTCACCCTCCTGCACACCGCATCAGAGCCGCTTCTGGGCGCAGGCATCACGGCCACCCGGACCGACCACACCGTCGTGCTGCCGCCGGGCAGCAGTGTGGTGCTCTACACCGATGGACTCATCGAACGCCGGGGCGCCTCCATCGACGACGCCACGAGCGAGCTCACCACGGTCCTGACCGACTGCCAGCACCTGTCCGCCGAGCAACTGTGCGACCACCTCCTGGCCCGCTACGCCAGCACCGCCGACGACGACATCGTCATCCTCGTCGTACAGACCCCCACCTAGCCCGACCTCAAGTCCCCGACGCCGCGGGTCTGCCTGGCGCCGGTGTGTTCGTCCGCGGCATGGAAGAGGCCTCTGAACATCAGCATCCGGACCAGGCGGGCGGCGTCGATCACGCACGCGGTCACGGTCGACATGCGCACGCGGCGCCGGGCCCTACCGCAGGCGCCCGGCCGCTACAGCGGCCTTGCTTGCCCTCTGGCAAGCCAGCAAACGCGCTACCTGGCGGAGCGTTCCGAGCACGACGGACCCCTCACTGTCAGACAGTGAGGGCCGCGTGTTGTTGCTTTGCGTGAAGCTGTCTATTGGTCAAGTACCGTCGAGGCGATCTTGCGGCGATCCCCGCGACGCTGTGCAGGTTCGTCGGGGACAGCGTCGTACCGGAATCACTTTTGGGTAGCCGCGCACATGCACATACCGCCTGCTCTTCGTCTCCCTACTGAGACCGTCTATGGTCGGTGCGGTGGCGGGCGGCGATGTGCGGTGTGCCGCAGGAGCACCTGGGCGGGCGTGGTGGCATGATCCGGCGAGGAACTCGACCGGACAGGGGCGGCCATGAGCGTCAAGGGCAGGATCGCTGTGACGATCACTGCGCTGGTACTGCTGTGGGCAGGCTTCGCCTACAACCTGTCCCGTCCGGTGAACTACCAAGGGTTTCACCGGACGATGTTGCAGGTCGCCGAAACCGTCCACGACGCCACCCAGACCGGTCGGCTGGCCGCGCAGCAGCAGCTCGCCGGCCAGGTGATCGCGCCGTTCACCCGCACGGTGTTTGACGACGCCACCCGGGCGCTGGCCGGCGCTGAGAAGAAGTTCGCCGGTCAGGCACCGCCCGATGCCCGCTCGGCCGCCCTCCGTGACCAGCTCGCCCCGCTGCTCGCCACCGCCGTGACCACCCTCGCGGACACCGCGCAGGCCGGCGACGACCAGGCTCTGCGTACCGGCGCCGACCAGCTCGGCGAACTGGCCGAGCGTCTCGGCGACTTCATCACGGCGCAGGAGTGAGCCGGCGATGAAACGGATCTTCGCGATCGCCTTGGGCATCCTCACCGCCATCGGCGGGTTCGTCGACATCGGCGACATTGTCGCGAACGCCGAGGCCGGTGCCCGGTTCGGTATCGCCCACGCCTGGGTGCTGCTGGTCGGGGTGATCGGCATCTGCGCGTACGCGGAGATGAGCGGCCGGGTCACCGCGGTCAGCGGCCGGCCGGTGTTCGACCTGATCCGCGAGCGTCTCGGCCCCCGCGTCGCGCTGGCCAACCTCGGCGGATCGCTGCTGGTCACTGTGCTCACCCTCGGCGCCGAACTGGGCGGCGTCGGCCTGGCCCTGCAACTGGCGACCAGCGTCAACTACCTGCTGTGGGTGCCGGTGGTGGGGTTCGTGTTGTGGGTGGCGTTGTGGCGGGCCAAGTTCAGCGTGCTGGAGAACGTGTTCGGGCTGACCGGGATGGCCCTGATCGTGTTCGTGATCGCGTTCTTCCGGCTGCCCGCCGACTACGGCAGCCTGTGGCAACAAGCCAGCCACCCCGGCCCCCCGACCGGTGAGGACTGGGGCACGTACTGGTTCTTCGCCGTCGCCCTGTTCGCGTCCGCGCTGACCCCGTACGAGGTGTTCTTTTTCTCCTCCGGCGCGGTCGAGGAACGCTGGAGCACCAAGGACCTGCTCACCTCCCGGATCAACGTGTTCGTCGGCTTTCCGCTCGGTGGGCTGCTCGCGTTCGCAATCATGCTGAGCGCCGCCACCGTGTTCCAGCCGCTGTCGATGTCGGTGGACACCCTGTCGCAGGTCGCCATGCCCGCCGCCATCGCGCTCGGCAAGCTCGGCCTGGCCGCGGTCATCCTCGGGTTCTTCGCCGCCACGTTCGGCGCCGCCATGGAGACCGGGCTGTCGGCCGGTTACACGGTGGCGCAGTACCTCGGCTGGAACTGGGGCAAGCTACGCCGTCCGCGCGACGCGGCCCGCTTCCACACCGTCGTGCTGGTCAGCATCCTGGTCGGCGTGGCGATCCTGATGACCACCATCGACCCGATCCAACTCACCGAATACACCTTGGTGTTCAGCGCCGTCGCCCTGCCCCTGACCTACCTGCCGATCCTCGTCGTCGCCAACGACCGCGGCTACCTCGGCAACCGGGTCAACGGCCGGCTCGCCAACACCATCGGCGTGACCTACCTGATCATCGTCCTGGCCGCAGCGACCGCCGCGATCCCCCTCATGATCATCACCCGGATGGGAGGCGGCTGAGTCATGCTCATCGGCTTCGATCTGCTCGACCGGCAGATCCTCGACCGCGACGGCGAACCCGTCGGCAAGGTCGACGACCTCGAGCTCACCTACGACGACACGGGCACCCCGCACGTCACCGCGCTGCTGCTCGGCCAGGAAGTCCTTGGCCACCGCATCGGCGGCACCCTGGGCCGGTGGATGGCCGGCACCGCCCGCCGCCTGTCCGGCTCTGCCGACCGGCCGCCCATGCGTATCCCCATCGACCTCATCGCCGCCGTCGACAGCGCCGTCAACCTGTCCGTCCACCGCGACCTGCTCCCCGACCCACCACTCGAAACGTGGTTGCGCGATCACCTCATCACCCGGATCCCCGGAGCAAGCCATGAGTCCTGAACCCCGCATCGGCCGTGCCAGCGACATCCTCGGCCGACCGGTGAGCGACAGCGACGGCCGGGCGCTCGGCCGCGTCGCCGATCTGATTACCGAAACCACCCCCGGCGGTGGCCAGCGCGTCACTGCCGCCCTCGTCGTCGCCGGCCGCTGGGGACGCCTGCTGGGCTACGAACGCGACGAGACGACCGGACCCTGGATCCTTGAGCACCTCGCCCGGATCGTCCTGCGCCGTAACACCACCGAAGTGCCCTGGACCGCCCTACGCTTCGGGAACACTGCCCACAACAACCGCTAGACGACTCCTCGGTGCGGACGACGTTCTTCGGCCTGTTACCGGGCGGCCAAGGGTCGCCGCAGGCTGGACGCCTCGGCCGCCTCGCCGCTCTGGAACCGCGAAATAATGGGGTGGTGCGCCGCCACCTGCATCTACCGTCCGTGACTGCTCGTCCGGGTCGGGTCGCATTTGTTTTCAGTTACTGACGGGAGTGTTGACGGCCGAACCTGGGCCAGGGGTGCCGGCGATCGTCGGTGCTCGGATGGTGCTCGGACGTCGTCGGGCGGGCTGGACGGAGCCTCTCGTATTGGATTCTTCGCCCTATCACATGCCGCCAGAGACCGGCTCGTCCGACGCTGTCGTGGATGAGGCTGTCCTCTCGGAGCCGGCCGGATGGTGCTCGGATGGTGCTCGAACGTCGGCTTACTAACTGGATTTAACCGCGCTACCTGGACGTTTACCGAGCAGTGCGTCTGACGGGCGGCCAACGCCGGGTCCGACACACCCAATCTGGCTGGACGGAACTTGCTCGTCTGGACTCAAGCTTGCGCGCTGGACGAATTTGTGAGACCACCATCGTGGTAGAGCACATGACTACGGATCAGAAGGTTAGGGGTTCGAGTCCCTTCGGGCGCACCACTAGATAAAGGCCCTCCACCAGCCAATACGGCTAGGCGGAGGGCCTTTTTCATGCCCAGTTCCTGGTCACCGATCGCCGTGGGAGCCACGCTGGGAGCCACCGGGATTCGGGGAGCCAGTCTGGCTCCCCGAGCCACCGAAGAGCGCCCGTGACATCGACTCCGCAGCCGACCGCTGGCCCGCCTCCAGCAGGTGCCCGTAGACGTCCTTGGTGATCGCGATCGATGTATGCCCGAGCACTTCCGAGACGACATGCAATTCGGTGCCCTGCGCAAGCATCAATGACGCCTCGGAATGGCGCAGCTCGTGCGGATGCCAATGACCGAGACCGACCCGCTTGCACAGCGCGGAGAAGCGGTGCGAGAAGTTGTCCGGGTCCATCGGCGTACCGATCTCGCTCGGGAACACCATCCCGTGATCCTGCCAAGCCTCGACAGCGGCGGCCCGCTGCTCAGCCTGGACCGCGCGATGCGGGCGCAGCAGCGCGATCAGTTCCGGGGTCAGATACAGCGTGCGCCTGGACTTGCGGGTCTTCAGCTCACTGATCACCAGCTTGGTACGTCGGGCGCTGGGCCGGTTGTCGTGAGACTTGATCCGCTTGACGCCGTGCATGACGAGAATCGTTCCCTCGGCCCAGTTGAGACGGTCCCAGTGCAGACTCAGCGCCTCACCCCGCCGCAGCCCGTACGCGAGCATGATCGTCACCAGGGCCTCACGCCGCTCGCCGCGCAGAGCCGTCAGCAACATCTGCGCCTGGTCGAGGGTCAGCGTCCGGCCCTCCTTTGCCGAGACGCGGGGCGGGGCCGACAGCGCGGCGACGTTACGCGGCACCAGACCCTCACGCTCGGCCTGTCCGAGCGCTTTGCTCAGGACCGTCCGCATGATCCGGATGCTGTTCGAGCTGTAGTCGGCCGCACGCTTCGCCTGCCAGAGCTGGTCGCACTCACGCACGGTTAGCTTAGTGAGCTTCTTTCGGCCCAAGCCGGGCCGCAGATGCAGCCGTACCGTGTCGTCGTAGTTGTTGAGGGTTGACGGGCCGACGCTGCCCGGTAGGTTCACCAGCAGCCACCGGTCCAGGAAGTCACCGACCGAGAGTCGATCGTCGGCCGGCGGTAGGCCCGCATCGAGCTGTTCACGCAGTTTGCGAAGCTTGCGCACCACCTCGTCCCGGGTCTCCCCGGACACCTTTTACGGAGTCACTTCCCGTCAGGACCGAACCCCAGCGAGACAGCCCCACGCCAGCGTTTCGCCGTCCTGGTAGATCGAATCCTCGCCCTGCCCACGTCGCGCCTTCGTGCGCGTCGACCCGCTCATGCCGCCTGCTCCTGTTCCAGTTGCCGAACGAAATCGACCAGTGCACTCGCCGGAACGCGCCGCAGCCCACCAACCTTGATGAGCAGAGCTGTCCCGAGCGCATCAGCCCGTAGACGACCGTGCGCCCGATCGACAGCCCTGCCGGCGTACCTCGTTGTGCTGCTCCGCGACCAATGAGCGGTAGCGGATGACGAGTACGTCTCGTGGGCCGAGGCCGGCTCCGCCGGTTGATCGCTTCATCGTTTCGGAGGGTGTTGGCGAAGGGCGGCTACGCTGATCAGCGCTTCGCGTTCGGGGCCTTCCTGCCCGTGCATGTAGATGGGGACGCCAATCAAGCGAACCCACTCCAGGCGGGAGACTTCCTGCGGTGTGATGGTCATGGCCGTTACACGCATCTTCAGTACGCCCAAGCCGTAGCAGTAGTCGGCCTCGGGTATCTCGATCAGATCGCCGACCTGGACCAACGGGTCCGCACGTTTCCGATCGCTCATCGCGGATCACCCGACGGGGTAGCGTCACAGTTCAGCTCGGATGAGGTCATACGAGGCAAAGAGCGCGGCCGACTTGCTCTGAGAATCCCGACGATTGCAAGACGTCGTGTGAGACAGGGGTATGTCCGACGCGGTCGACAGGTCTGGCAGTAGCCGTCGGCTCCTCGCGGGTGGTCGGTGAGTAGCTGGCAGGCCAGTCGCCACACCAGTTTGCGCGCGGATTCGGGCAGCGGGTACCGCGCCACGGTGCCGTAATCGGGCGAACCGAGTCCACTCATGTGAGGCCGCTCCTTGGCAGTGGAAAGGCACCGAGGCGGACGGCGGTCACCGCGCTGATCTTCGGGTACGGCGGGCTACGCAGCATCCGCCCCGGTGCCGGCTGGACGGGTCAGCGACGTCACGGAGAGACCCCGTTGTACGCGAACCCGCTTCGACTTATGAGCAACCGTCGGACGGCTATGCCGCAGCCCGGCCTGTGCCGACACAGTCCAGGCAGCCGCCCTGCGCCACAGCAACAGGTCGCTCGGCTACCGGCACGACGCGGAAGGCGGAGACGACTTTCCACCCCCGGCCTTCGTAGCCCGGACATGGCTCGGGAGACGGGGGACATCCCAGACTCCGTACAGCGGATCTCGTCCGCTGTCGGGGTGGTCGGCTTAGCCCCCTGGTCACTCATGCATTGAGAGTGATTGACTCCACATGAGACAAGAAGGCCGCATGGAGGACTTTCAGAGGACCTTTAGGGGTCGCAACGCCAAATTCGAGTTCCAGCGTCCTACTTGAGGCCGACCCTGTTCTACCGTGATGGTGACTTGCTCCCCCGTGAGAGGCGCCGAACCGTGACTCAATCCTCGGGCAACACCCGTCTCAAGGCCGCCCGTCAGCACGCCGGCTACGCCTCTCAGCAGGCGTTCGCCAACGCCCTTACCCAGGCTGCCTCGCGTATCGGTCTCGGCGCCATGGAGGTCAGCGTGCGGCAGATTCGCAGGTGGGAGTCACCGGTCCCGCCCTGGCCACGAGCCGATCACCAGCGGCTTCTGGTTCACGTCCTGCAAATGCCGATCGAGCAACTCGGCTTCACGCCGCCGTGGCAGGACTCTGAACCGGCAGCCGACCGAGCGGGCACCTCTGCGCAGGGGACTGCGGCTCCCGTGCCCGCCGGCCTTCCTCTGCCGCAGGCAACTACCGCAGTACAGCCGACCACAATCGGCACCGACTACACCACCATCACCGTCGCTCACCGTCGACTTTACCGGAGCGTCCAGCCCGCGCACCTGCACCCCACCGCCGTTGAACACACGCGACTCGGCCTGCACCTGCTTGCGGAGACCACCGGCGTGGCACGGCGCCTGCTCGCCACCGCCCTGGCCGAATCGCTGCTCCTTGCGGGTCGCATAGAGTTTTTCGACCTCCGCCAGCCCGACGAGGCCGACGCCACCTACGTGCGCGCCCTACAAGCCGCCGGCGAAGCCAATGACCCGCTCTTGGGCGCTGCGATCCTCGCGCACGCTGCCTTCATTCCCGGTTGGGCGCAGCGCCGCGACGAGGCCGCCGAACGCCTCCGGGCCGCCCGCACCTACGCCCGGCGTGGTCCGGCGTCGGCCGAGTTCGTCGCCTGGATCGACGCGGTCGAGGCCGAATGCGACACGCGTTGCGGCCACCCCAAGGACGCACTCCGGTCCATCGCCCACGCCGAGGATGTCCTCAGCATCGGCAGCGAGCACCACTCGCCCGAGTGGTTCACGTGGTTCTCCCCGGTCCGGCTGGCAGCGTTCAAGGGCAACACCCAACTCAAAGCCGGCCGATACGCCCAAGCCCACGACACCCTCACCGCGGCCTTGACTGCGCTGCCTGTCGACGAGGGCAAACAGCGTACCGTCATCCTTGGCGACCTGGCCGCCATCGAGGTCGCCCGCAAGCACCCTGATGAGGCATGTACCCATGCTCAGAAGGCGCTCGACCAGCTCGGAATCACTTGGTACGCAACGGGTATGGAGCGCATCCGCGAAGTCCGCCAGGGCTTGCAACCGTGGTCTGACACCGAGTGCGTCCGCCAACTCGATGACCGGCTCTACGGCTGGCAGACCACTCTCAGCGCGCTGCGTCGTTGAAAACCGCGATCCGCTCGGGCAACTCGGCCAGTGACGCGATCCGCATCGTCGTCAACCGGTCTGCGTCCGGGTCGCCCTGCTGGATGATCGCCCACGGACCCCGAAGGATCAGAGCCGTCTTGAAGCCGGCCGCGACAGCGGGTCGGATGTCGTTGTCCAGGCGATCGCCCACGTACAGCGTTTCTTCCGGCCCGCACGGAGTCTCCTTCGCTACCGCGTCGAAGAACCCCGTGTCCGGCTTCGAGACACCCCAGTCATCCGAAGTCGCGATCATGTCGCTTGGCAGATCCATTGAGCGCAGCAACCCGCCGGCCCGCACAGTCTGATTGCCCGCGATCCCTACCCAGATGCCAGCCGTACGAAGTGCCGTCAGGGCTGGCCGAACGTCCGGGTAGAGGTCGTCCTCGCCGAACCACTCCGGCTTGCCCGCAGCCGCCCGCTTCTCCCGCTCGACGCTCAGGTCGAAGCCAGGCCGGAACACCTGGAACGTCTCGCGATAGTCCTGACCACGTGAGATGACCGCTCCGAACGCCGCCGAGAAGGTGTGGCGCGGCACCCCGAGCCAATCTGCCCAGCTTCCGTACTCCCTGGCCTCATTTACGAGGCACTCCCCGACATCGAACACCACAGCCCTGATCATGACGCCGAGCTTAACTCGTTAGCTGCCGGGACAGGACTCGCGCGCATATCGTTGGCCTACCCGCGCACGGTAATCTCCGTCAAACCCAAAACCGGATCAGCGTACGCCGCCCTCGGATTTCGAAAAGATGTCGACGGATGGCTAATCAGACTCCCTGGGTGGCCGTGGGTTACCACCAAGATCTAGGTACTCAGAGAGTAGGCCGAGGAGATCTCGATCATCAATGAGTGAAATATTTTTTCCTTGTGCAAATTCTCGTGCTGATGGGAAGAAATTACTAGTACACACCAGCATCCCGTGTTCGGCATGCTCATGTTGCATTGCACCAAATAGGGCGCGAACCGCATCAACCCCTATGCCCCGAGCGTATCGCTTTACTTCGACCAGAGTCTTGCCGTTACCTATATTTGAGTGCGGATGCAATGCGACTATGTCGTAGCCTAGGTTTCGGTGGTTCGGAGCCGGCTCGACATTCTGATATCCCATTGCTTGAAGAAGTTTGCGAACAAGATATTCAAGCGTAGAAATAGAGAGTGCGAGCAAATCCCCGCTGTCGGTAGCCTGCTCAATTTCGCTGTCGAGCGTTTCGAGGAGTTCACGGATTACGTCGTTCGCCTCAGACGACCGCACTGCTTGTACGGTTTCTTCGGTGACGCTGCCGGGGAACTGCTGAGCCGCCGCTTCGAGAAAACTCGATAGGGTCAGTAGGCTCAACTCTGCGCCGGTCAGCTCAAGAAGTTCTTGGCGTAGCTCTGGGCGACTTTGCTCTGGCTCACCATGCTTATCGTGAACCCACCAGTCGGCCTTAACGTCATTAGTGACCAGTGCAACCATGCGAATTCCAGGATCCTGGGCGACTCGATCGAGAACTTGGCGCCATAAAATATAGTCACCAGCGGCTCCGTAGTCTGTCGGCTTTTTTGCGGCATCTTTGTAGCCGGGAGGAATCTCGTTTGGAAATCGGAAGTCGATCGCCTCACGGACAAGTTTCATCAACCTTGATAGATCATATGGCTGACCTATTCTACCTTTGGTTATAGATTCTAGATGCTGCAAAACATGATCGGTTCTTACTATGTCTCTTGGGCTAATATCATGCTCAGCTTGTAAGATTTTTAACTCAGCGAGCGCAGGATCTATGAGCCCCTCTAGCCGCTTAAGGATTGAGGCTTCGTCAAGTCCGTGCGCCTCCGGATTCCATGTCCTTTCCGTCATATTGTACTCACGAAAGTCGACCAACTGAGAGATGGCCTTGCGGACTTCTGCGATCGCCTTGGCGGGGGCCTGGCTGAGCGTTTGTCGAGTGACGCCGAATTGATGCATCTTTCCCACAACTGCATTTAGACGATTCCGATGAAACTCCAATGCAGCCTGATGTGGAATCCATAGACGATCCTGAATTCGGCCGAGCGTGGCTAGGATCTGTTCTCGTGCTTGCGGAGTAACTCTGTATAGATGCAATAGGGCATTCGCATCAAGAGCGATGAGCCCACTTTGGAGAAAGGGTGCCGGGTCGGGATCTAGCTCTGCCCATGCCCGGAAGGACTGTGCCAACCCCAGCTTGTTGATGTCATCGAGGCGCGAGTTACTCACCCACCACAAGGTACTGTCGTGGCCGCTTCCAGGGAAGCACTAAACGCCTTCAACGCCAGCATCTACGACCTAGGCGGAAGGGCCGGCCGGTTCGCGGCAGGTAACCTCGTGAACTCGCAACCACTTCAAGATTATCGGCTCTGATTCGGCAAGGCGGGGTATGGACGCGGCTTGTGCCCATCTGGTTGTACTGCCGAATTCCTCTTTTTTGAATCAAGGCGCCGCGCAAGCGCGGCGCGACTGGGCTCGCTCGGCCTGCTGGCGGCTTCCGGCCGGCATCGGCCAGCGGCACGGCCAATTGCTAGTCGTTGCTCGACCCGAGTTCGCAGTGCATGCAGTAGGGCTCAAGGGTGAGGTTCGGGCAGCCGGAGGTTGCGCACACGCTTTGCACAGGCCGGGCCGCAGCGTCCTTCCTGATCGTTTGCCTCCCACAGCTCAGTAGTTCCAGAACGATCAGTGCGTGTTGGATCTCGCTCTCGGCTGCTGTGGGACCGGCGATCGTGTCGGCTTCGTCTTTGTTCAGTCCGAAGTCCAGGTGTTCCATGTGCAGGTTGCGCAGCAGCTCCCACCGTGGCTGATCGTCGTCCTTGTCCATGCCATGCACATGCAGGGCGAGCAGGACGGCGTATGCGCGTTGATAGTCAGAGCGTTCTAGTAAGCGTTCGGTGTTAGTCAACTTCGTCCCCGTTCTTGAGAGTTAGCTATCCCCTCTAACGGGCGAGGCAGCACAACCGATGCCTCCGGCGGGGCCTCGGGCTTCTGGGATGGGTCATCCCGCCCACCGACGACCCAGGCCAGGCCCGCTCCACGGCGTGTGGGTCGACGGCGGACGGGATGACGTTGCTCGCCGTTCACGTGGAATGGCTGGGCCAGGCGCACAATGAGCGGATGGGGGAACTGCTCAAGTCTGTTGGCCGCGCAGGTATCGACGCGGGTGGCAACGTCGTGCAAGAAGTGGTCAAGGGCCTTCTAATGCCGTACGCCGGCGAGGAGGCAGCCGCAGGTATTGGAATTGCCGCCGGCGCCGTAGTGAAGGAGGTGCCGAACGTCATCGCTCAAGTCCAGGCGGACCGCGTCCGACGAGCTGCCCACACGATTGAGACGGCGGCCGACGGGATCGGCATGACCGCAGAAGATTTTCTCGAGCTGGTCGGGCGCGACGAGAGCCATCGATACCTGTTGTACCGAACAGTTGAAGCCGGCGCACAGGCGATCGGCCGGGAGAAGGTGCGAACGCTGGCAGCCGCGCTCGCGTCTGGCGCGATTCAGGAAGACACGGCTGTGCTTGACTCCGCAGTCACCGTTGTCGCGGCTGTCAGCGAGCTCGAAGCCATCCACCTCCAAGTGCTCGACCTCCTGTACGGCTTGCCACCAGGAGACCCCTACACCGATGCCAACAAGCTTCGGCCCTGGCCGTGGACGGCCGAGCAGCTCTACGGAGCCGCATCGAACCTTGGGCGAGCCCTGGACGCGATCGTCGCCAAGCTTCGGTCGTTGGGCATGGTCGACAGCTTCCCGGCGGGGCTTATCGACTACGACGAGAGCCGACTTCGGCTTACGGACTTCGGTGTGATGTGCATGGAACACCTGCACAAGTATGTCGACCCGGACAGCTGAATTCGCTGTTGCTGTATAGCAGCGCAGTACAGCAACGACAGCAACCGCACCGGCCGTATCCAATCTTCTGCACCCCCGTCTGGACTTGCACGGAGCTTGATCGAACCAGGCCGCCAGGACTTCTTAGGTCCCGAGTTGTCCTGGCCGACCTACTGCCGCACCGCTTCGCGGCTTGCCACCGAAATGGCGGTCTTGCTGGCGTCAATTTTTGCCGAGCTTTATGCCGGCCGTTGAGTCGCTGGTGCGAGTCGAGGAGCGGCCCGATGCGCGGTGCCAACGATCTCGTGGTTGGGAGCCATCGGTGGGAGCCACCGGGATGATCGCCCATAGACGGGTGCGAACAAGATCGAACACTACGCCGCTGGTCGAGGACATGATCCGGACGGGCCCGGACCTCTACACCACGGCGGTGCAAATCTACGGATCAGAAGGTTAGGGGTTCGAGTCCCTTCGGGCGCACAAAAGATCAAGGCCGTGACCTGTGGAAGTAAAGGTCACGGCCTTGTCGTTTCCCAGCTATGCATTCGAATCCCGCCTGGTGGGACCGTAGTCATCCGGTGGTGATTGCGTGTCAAAGATAGTCGACTCGCTCCTCCTTAATGGGTCTGAGCTGCACTTTGGTCCCCCGCGTGGAAACCCTACCGACTACGGTACGTAGCCCTCGGTCGCAGGTCGTGTCGCAGCCAGGGAGTACCTGTGCGTGCGAGCTTGCTACCGTAAATCGGTACCGTTTACTCCGGCTCGGTATATCGCCGAATGTGATCGTTCGAGCGCTCCTGTGTAGTCGTAAGATCTCTCTTGGTTGGGAATAGCGAGCTGAGGGCGCGGGATGAGTGGGCAGGGGTGATCCGTTCGAGGCCTCCGCCGCCGCTGTCAGCTACCTCTTCCAGCTCCGGCAGGCCCTGGCGTTCTGCGTCGAACAACTCGCTACGGGACTCGACTGGAGAGTCGCCATCGAAGCTGGCGACGACATCGAAGTCCGGCGAGATGCCACCACCAGCTTGTGGCAGCTCAAACACGGAGCCCCGGGCACCAAGCTCACCGACGCCGCTACTGATCTCTGGAAAAGCCTCCGGATCTGGGGACAGCCTTGCCGACCTGGGATACCGAGTATGAGCGGCCGGCGTTCTTTGTTTTGAAGACCGCGAGCGCGCCTGCCCGGCAGCGCCGCGTACAACCTTCGTCCTCCCGGAACAGCGAGTGTCCGTGAGGCCCTCGGCCCGTGCTGCTATCGCAACGAGGACCGGCTCTGCGGTGGATGTGGGCGAATTCGCCGCGTCCGTGTGAATCACTGCGACGAACTCAGACTTGCGCGGCACCCTGCCACCAGGCCGCCGTCACCGTATGCACGCGAGGCGGCACCGTGATCCGTGCCGAGGCACCGCCGCCGCCCGGCAGCCCATCTGCTGGCGCTTCGACCTGACGGACGGCTCGACGACCTGCTCGTGCAACCCGACGGCACCATTCTGCCCGCGCTGAAATTGTCCGCGACACGGTCCTGTCGGTGGGCAATCCTGCTATTGGTCTTGGGCCGTGGGGCGGAGGCCGTGCATCAGGACGCTCAGCAGACGGTCGGCCCGGGTGGCGTGCTCGGGTAGGGGTGCGACGGTGTAGATGCCGATCAGGTGGGCGGCGAGGTCGTCGGCGGTGACGTCGGTGCGTAGTTCTCCAGTCGTGTGCCCGGCGCGGAGCAGGTCGTCGATCGCGGCGATCAGGTCGGTGTGGGTCTGGGCGTGCGGGAGCTCTTGGGACTCAATCATGGCGAGCAGGGTGCTCAGCATGCCGTCCTTGGTGGCGATCCACTCGCCGAACAGGTCCATCCAGCGCCGTAATGCCTGGGTCGGCGGAAGCGCCGTGAGAAGCTCGCTCGCGCCCTCGGTGAGACGGGCCACCTGGTCGGCGTAGACCGCGGCGACCAGGGCCTCGCGGGTGGGGAAGTGGCGGTAGAGCGTGGCGATGCCGACCCCGGCCTCGCGCGCGATCTCGCGCAGTGACGGCTCGGTGCCGGAAGTGGCGAAGACCCGGGTGGCCACCTCGAGGAGCTGTTTGCGGTTGCGTGCAGCGTCCGCCCGAGGGGGTGATGAGGAGATCTCTTCCAAAACGGATCACGCTCCTGTTACGGTGGGGACAGCGATACGGAGCATAGTCCTTTTCGTGGTTCCCCTCTTCTTCAGGAGTCAGCTCAGCATGAACGTGTCTACCAGCACCAGCCGGGCGGTCCAGTTCGTCGAGTCGTTCGGCGGCCCCGAGACCCTCGAGCTGAGTGAGGTGCCAATCCCGGAGGCCGGTGCAGGACAAGTCCGTGTACGGGTGACCGCGGCGGGGCTGAACCCGATGGACTGGTTCATGACCTCCGACCCGGACGCGGCCGCTCGTTTCGGGCTGAGCCTGCCGTGCGGGTTCGGCAACGACTACGCGGGCGTCGTCGACGGGGTCGGTGACGGGGTCGGCGACCTGTTCAAGGTCGGCGACCGGGTGTTCGGCGGTGCGTTCTCGCGAAGCGTCGCCGACTACGTGGTCGTGAACGCGCCCGGTCACATCGGCCAGGGCGGCGACGTCCATCACACGCCGGACGGCCTCGACGACCGGATCGCCGCCGCGCTGTCGATCGCGGGGTGCACGGCCGCCGCCGCGCTCGCCGTCATCAACCCCGGCCCGTCCGACACGCTGCTGATCGGTGGCGCGGGCGGCGGAGTCGGTGTGTTCGCCGTGCAGCTCGCTCGCCTGGCCGGCGCGCGGGTCATCGGGACCGGGTCAGCCGGCTCGGCCGAGGCTCTGCGGGCGCTGGGGGCAGAGCCGGTCACCTATGGCGAGGGCTTGGCCGGCCGGGTCCGCGAACTGGCCCCCGGCGGCGTCACCGCCGCCCTGGACCTGCACGGCATCGACACGGTCACGGTGGCCCGCGAGCTCGGCGTACCGGACTCCCGGATGAGCACGATCGCCGCCGTGGTGGACGGCATCACGCCGGCGAACGGCGCCAACGCTGTCCCCGGGGCCATCGAGGAGATCGCCCAACTGGCCGCGCAGGGCCGGCTCCGTGTGCCGATCGCGGCGACCTTTCCGGTCGACCGGATCCGCGCCGCTGTCGAACTGCAGGCAGGCCGGCACGTACACGGAAAGGTAGTCATCGATCTCGCATGAGAACCGAAACCAAAACCGCGACCGTCCCCGGCGATCCAAACCACATCGACCGCGCCGTCTGGGTGACGGCCTTCACCATCATCGTCGGGGCGATGGCGGTCGTCTTCGACGCCACGATTGTCAGCGTCGCCATCCAGGATCTGACCACCGATCTGCACGCGTCGCTCGGCACGATCCAGTGGGTGAGCACCGGCTACCTGCTCGCGATGTTCGTCACGATTCCAGTCACCGGCTGGGCCCAGGCCGCATTGGGCGGCAAGACCCTGTGGCTGGTGTCGCTGTCGACCTTCCTGCTCGGGTCGGTCCTGTGCGCCGTGGCCTGGGACGCCCCCAGCCTGATCGTCTTCCGGGTGCTCCAAGGGATCGGCGGCGGCGTCATGCTACCGCTGATGACGACGCTCATTGTGCAAGCGGCCGGCGGTCGCAATATCGGTCGGGTGATGGCGGCGATCACCTTGCCGACCACGTTGGGGCCGATCATCGGGCCGGTGATCGGTGGGGTCATCCTCGCTGCTGCCGACTGGCGCTGGCTGTTCTTCGTCAACGTTCCCTTCTGCCTGGCCGGCTTGTGGCTCGCCCGCCGCAACCTGCCTGCCGAAGCATCCAGACGCAGCGTCCGTCTCGATATCATCGGTCTCGCCCTCATCTCACCCGGGATCACCGCGGTCATCTATGGCCTCTCCCAGGCGGCCGGCAGCGGGGGGCTCGCTAGCGCCCAGGTCGAGGTCCCGCTTGTCACCGGTGGTGTCCTGGTGGCCGCCTTCGTCGCCTGGTCGCTTCGCCGGGGTGCCGACGCGCTCATCGACCTGCGGCTTTTGCGGCACCTCCCGTTCGCATCGGGATCGTTGCTGGGCTTTCTCGCCGGCGCCACGTTGTACGGAGCGATGTTCCTGCTGCCGCTCTACTGGCAACAGGGCCGCGGCCAGGACGCGCTCGGCGCGGGACTGCTGCTCATCCCCCAGGGCATCGGCACGTTGCTCTCGCGCAACCTCGCGGGCCGATACACCGACCGGTTCGGGCCGCGCTGGGTGGCACTCGCCGGATTCTTGGTCGTGACGGTCGCGACGATTCCGTTCGGCTTTGTCACCGGTGACACCAGCTACCTTCTCCTCCTGGTCTCCCTGCTGGTGAGAGGCTTCGGGATGGGCGTGGCCATCATCCCGCTGCTCGGGGCGTCCTTCCTGGGTCTCTCACAAGAAGAGATACCCAACGCCAGCATCATCACCAGAGTCGCCCAGCAGGTCGGCGGCTCCATCGGCACGGCCGCGCTCGCCGTCGTCCTCCAGCACGCAACTGGCAACCATCAACCGGGCGCCGGCTCCGCCTTCGGCAACGCCTTCTGGTGGGCGATCGCCTTCACCGCCCTGGCCGCTCCCATGTGCTTCTTGCTACCTCGCCGAACAACGCCAGCACTCTCCATAGCACAAACGCCGCCGAACTTTGTCGGCATCGAACAGCCCTCCCCAGCAACGACAACGAAATGACCTGAACCGGTACGTGCGGCCAGCGGCAACTGCGACGGTACGCACAAGGCCGCCCTGCTTCCTCCCGGTCATGACCGCGTGAGACATCCCCGCGCGAGTGCGGTGATGACTTGAGAACCGGGATCGGTGCCCCGCGCGCCGAGTGGAGATCGGCTCAGCGCCTCGTGGGGCAGCCGGCATGCCATCACCTGGGACGGCAGGGCTCCACGCACCGGCGGCAACCGCATCCTGCGGGTCGAGGTGCAGCCCGCCGGATGACGCCTTCAGCCGGTCCGGCGACGTTCGGCCACCGCCCGCGCGGTCGTGAAGGCCTCGGGCCAGGCGCTGCGGGCCTGTCATGTGAAGCTGGCCGATGCCGCAACGGTCTCGGAGGCGCCTGAACTCGCGCTGTCCGCGGTGCTGAAGAAGCGATACCTCCGTGCCGTGGCGGCCGGCCACGGTAACAGCGCCGACACCGGCCCGGTCGCATACGTGGTAGGGAAGTCGCCCAGCAGGTCACCTGCGGCGTTCGGATGGGTTGAGCTATCCCAGACCGTGGCAGTGCCGAAGCCCGAGCCGTTGAACGATCCTGCCGGTGCCACTCGGGCGGGCAGAGTCGCTAAGGGCCGAAGCGTATTGGCGGCGGGCGCAATGCTTGGAAGGCAAGCGGAACTCGATCGCTGCTCGACTGCTCAGGCCGGAGAAGTGGTCCGGGTGGCAGAAAAGCGGACTTTCAGCCGGCCCCCGAGCGGGAGCCATCACGAACAGCGCACGACGCCGTAGCTGATCGAAGGTTCGGATGTGGCCGACGAGCGGCTGCGGAGTCGCGGCGTGCGGTCCGTTGCCATCGGCGACGCGGTCAGGCGTTCCGGGCGATGTCGGTGGAGGCGGCCAGGTCGCGGCCGTTCTCGACGTCTGCCGTGAGAGTGTCGAGGCGCGCTTTGGCCAGCCCGTAGGAGTCGGAGCCGAGCAGTTGGTGCAGTGGGGCCTTTGCGCCGGTGGCGACGCTGATAATCGCGGTCGCGGCTTTGACGGGGTCGCCGAGTTGGGTGCCGGGCATCTTCAGGTGGGCGTCGGTCATCTCCCGGATGGCTTCGTAGCCACCGATTGGGTTCGACGGCAGGCCGAGTGAGGTGGTGCGGAGGAAGTCGGTGCGGGTGTAGCCGGGTTCGACAAGGTGGACGTCGATGCCGAACGCGGCCACCTCGGCGGCCAGTGACTCGGTGAGCCCTTCCAGGGCGTACTTACCGGCGCAGTAGAGACCCCAGCCGGGGAAGGCGGTCAGGCCAAGGATGGAGGAAATGTTGACGATGTGCCCGCCGCGGCGTTCCCGCATGGCTGGCAGCACCGCGCGCAGCACGTTCCAGACGCCGAAGATCTGTACGTCGAACATCTGCCGGGCCTCGACGTCGGTGACTTCCTCGACCGCGCCGAGGAAACCGTACCCGGCGTTGTTCACAACAACATCGATGGTGCCGAATCGTCGGTCTGTCGCCTCGATGGCTGCTACTACGGCCGCCTCGTCGGCCAGTTCCACCTCCGCGGTCAGCAGCCGGGACCGGTCGATGTTTCCCAGGGCCTCGTCGAGGCGGTGTACCGACCGGGTGGTCGCGGCCACGTTGTCACCGCGGCGCAGCAGCTGGGTGACCAACTCCAAGCCCAGGCCACGGGACGTGCCGGTGACGAACCAGGTGGCGGGGCCTGTAGCGGGGTACGACATGAGGTTCTCCTCGTTGCTGTGGTGTCACGACGGCCTCCATCGTGCGAGCGGTGCCGCCGGTCCGGACAGGCCCGAGCCAGCCCAGCGCTACCTAGGAATGCCATGCCCACTCAGCCTCTTCTCGCTGGCCAAGGCATTGCGCGATGATCTGCTGCATGGTGGTGAACCTGGAGCTGGCTGAGTTCTTGCGAACCTGCCGGGCGAGCACGACGCCGGAGATGGCGGGGGTCGCACCGCCGGACGTGACGGCCGGGCGGCGGGTCCGCGGGCTGCGGCGTGAGGAGGTGGCGCAGCTCGCCGGGGTAAGCGTCGACTACTACACCCGGCTCGAGCAGGGTCGCCACAGCACCCCGTCAGACGCGGTGGTCGACGCCTTGGCCCGGGTGTTCCAGCTGGAGCCGGCCGCCCGCGCCCACCTGGCTGACCTGGCCCGCCCTACCCGGCGGCGCGCCGGGCAGAAGCCGCCGCAGCGTGTGCGCCCCGCCATGCAGCAGATGATCGCCTCGATGACCGAGCACCCGGCGCTGATCCTGGGCCGGCGCACCGACGTCCTCGCCGCGAACCCGCTGGCCTGTGCGCTGCTCACCGATTGGACGCGACTGCCGGCCCGCGAGCGCAACTACACGCGGTGGATCTTTCTCGACCCTGACGCCCGCGCCGCATTCCTCGACTGGCCCTCCGTGGCGGCCGACGTCGCCGGTACCCTGCGCCTTTACGCCGGCCGCAACCCCGACGACATTCGCCTCAGCGAGCTGGTCGGCGAGCTCACCATCAAGAGCCCGGACTTCCGTACCTGGTGGAACAGCCACAAGGTGCACGAGCGCACCCACGGCACCAAACGCATGGCGCATCCCGCCGTCGGCCTGATCACGCTGCGGTACGAAGCCCTGACGTTGCCCGGCGACGAGGACCAAACGCTGTTCCTCTACACCGCTGATCCCGGCAGCCCTTCGCAGGACAACCTGCGCCTGCTCACACTCTGGACCAGTGGCGACCGGCACTCCGCTCCCTGATGAAGCTTGCGCGGGCCTGCCGTAGGTGCGTCGGGATGCCGCCAACCGCCCTGCTCCCATCCGCCCCGGCATGATCACGCGGTTACAGCCGTATTGGTCCAGGGCCCGGAGCTGCCGCCGATCGTGCGCGGCGGTCCGTAGGGGTCAGTCACACGATGTAACGCACGCTGGGTGGCGATGCGCTCTGCCGATGGCTGTGGCACCGGGAACCCGTGAATCAGATTGATCGGGTGGTTTCATATTCGTCCGGGGCTTCGGGCTGGCCGGTTCAGCCCCCGAAGCCCCGTCGAAGCTTCAGAGATCGAAGAACTGGGCGATGATGCCCGCTGCGTTGACCTGGTGACTGGTCTTACCGATGAGTGCCGGGGCGGACGAGGCGCCGGGAATGGTGTGGCCGCCGCCGTGGATGGTGTAGAGGACCACTGGGGGAACGTTGCTTTCCTCATAAGTTGTGCGTTCAACCTCAGTGGGGTCGGCGGGTGTCTTCTTCGGCAATCGCGTACTCCTGGGCTCGGTAGTGATTCCGTTACGTTCGGCGAAGTAACGAGCGGTGCGGGTGGCCGACCAGCAAGAGCCACCCACTTTGAACATGGTGCGCAGGGCCCAGTTCATGGTGCCGCCCTGGTAGGAGACGATCGGATCGTTGGTGCCGTGGATCAACAAGACCGGCAATGACGCCCGAGGTGCCTGACTGGCGAGGAAGTTCTCTGGTGCCGGCATGGTCGCGGCGATCACCGTCACACCCGCCAGCAGATCGGGGATTTCGTGGGCGAGGCGGAGGACCATCTGGCCGCCGTTGGAGTAGCCGACCGCGTACACACGGCTGGGGTCGATGCGCCGGCCCGAGGCGAACATGGAGATGACCGCACGGGCGAAGCCGACGTCGTCGATGTCGGCGCGGCGGGCCGGGAAGCGATCTTCGCGGCGGGCGTCGTTCCAGTTGCCGCGATAGCCGTCGAGGTAGGCAACAAGTGCACCGCGGGCAGCGAGCGCGTCGAAGACGCCGCCAGTGAAGGCACGATGCTTGTCACCGGTCTGGCGGGAACCGTGGAACACGAGAATCAGTGGCCTGGCCTCGCCTGGCGCTGCGGTACCGACAAGAGTGAACGTGCGGGTGGCCTCACCGACAGTGACACTGCTGCGGGTGGCGGTCGGGGTGCTGGGCATGGTGTTCCTCGGTTCAGGCGAAGAAATCGATCAAGGTTTGGGCTGTCCATTCCGGGGCTTCCTCGGGAACGAAGTGCGCCGCACCGGGTGCGATGGCACCTTTGGTGTTTGAGGCAACCTGCTTTACGGCCTGCTCCACGCCATCGCGCATGGCGTGCTCGCCCCCGATGGCCAGAACCGGAATGTCCAGCGGTCCCTCGGCGGCCAGCGCGACTACCTGATCCCCGGACTCCCCCGCGCGGTAGAACTGGAAGCTCGCGTGCAGGGCGGCAGGGTCGCGCAGGGCGTCGACGTAGACGTCGACCGCAGACTGTGGGATGGCCTCCGGGCTGGCGGCCTTGGTAGCGAACTGGTACCCGAAGTAGATCTCTTCGCGGCCGGACACCATGCGCTCGTTGATGTCGGCCAGCCGGTTGAAGACGAAGTGCCAGGCCAACTCGTTGACGTCTGGAGGCATGAGCAGCGGGGGCATGGGGGTGAAACCAGGCAAGACCGCCTCGGCCAGCGCGAGCTTGGTCACCCGGTCGCGGTGGCGTGCAGCGAGCACGTAACCGACCATCATCCCGATGTCGTAGCCCGCGACATGGAATTTGTCGTGGCCCAGGGAAGTCATCAACCTGACCATGTCGTCGGCCAGGGTGACGGCGTCGTACCCGGTGGCCGGCTTGCTGCTGGCGCCCACGCCACGATAGTCGGCGGTCACGACGGTGAAGTGCTCGGCGAGAGCCGGCATCACGAGTCGCCAGCCGTACCAGAACTGCGGCCACGCCGGCAACAGCAGCAGTGCCGGGCCGGTCCCGCCGATCACAGCGTGTAGTTCGACGCCGTTGACGTCAGCGGTGTGGCTGGTGAAGGTGTCCCCGAATCGGGCGGGAAGGTGCGGCACGGCGTCCACCGTGAAAGGCATGGGTGTCCCCTCGTTCCCGGACCAAGCCGTAAGCGGATGAGTCATCCACTTCAACGTAGCACAACCGGATAGGTCATCTGGTTATCGTGAGGGGATGGATACTCCGCGGTTGCGTAAGGACGCTGCCCAGAACAGGCGCCGCATCATCGAGATCGCCCGGCGATATGTCGATGACGGCAGACCCCTGCACCTCAACGACGTAGCGCGGACCGCATCCATGGGCGTGGCCACCGTCTACCGGCACTTTCCCACGCCCGAAGCGCTGCTGGAGACCGTCGCGCTCCCTGCCATCGAGAAGCTGATTCGGCAAGCCGAGCTGGCACTGACCGAGGCCGACCCGTGGGCAGCGTTGCGCGATTTCCTCGCCGCTGCGATTGAAGCCTTGCTGGCTGACCCGGCCGTTCCCCCGGTATTCGCGGGCACCACCAACAGCCTGGAGCGCATCGGCGACCTCAAGCGCGGGCTCGTCACCGCCTTCGCTGAACTCCTGACGCGCGCGCGGGGGGCGGGGGTCATCGATTCCAGCGTCACCGAGGCGGACATTACCCCTCTGATGTGCGGGATTGCCTACGCCGCGAACGTTCACGGTGGCCTCAGCCCCACCGAACGAGCTGCCAACGGTCTGCGCTACCTCAACCTGCTCCTCACCGGCCTGCACCGTCCCTGACTACGACGGCTCTCGAAAACAGACGGCAGGTTGCGGGAATCAGAAGCGTGCCTCAGCAGGCTCCGTACCCACGGGCCGCGGCAAGGCGCCTGCGTGGGGCGAGGCAGTCCCCGGGCCGGCGTAGGCCGGCGGCCAGGGCGCATGCCTTCGGCGACGACCGCCCTACCTGAACACCGCTTTGCCCGCACCGCACCTCAAGATCGATGACTGGTTTGGACGGACTCGCCGGACGGGGCCTGCTGCACCTATCGGTGCAGCAGGTCCCTTTCCGCCGGGAACGCTACCGCGCCACAGAGCCCACGAGGGCGGCGGAGCCGACACGCCGTTCAGGGCCGGCTATGGCAACCGCCGGTCGGCCAGGGCGCTTGCTTTCCGCTTCGGCGGGCTCTCACGACCGAATGCCGGGTCAGAGGTGCTCGGTGTAGAAGCGGTCCGGTCGTTCGGCGGCTGGTGCTTCGCCACTCTGAAACCGCGCTCGATGACCGGCCCCTCGTCAATCGACGTGCCCAGCGGAGTAGTGACGCCTACAGAGCGTGGCCTTCGGGCCGGGTGTGTGACGATGCATGGGTGCTGCGATCATTGCCGGTAGGCAACAACATTGCCGGTGGACACCAGCAGGGCGCGTGGTGGAAAGGTCGTCGTCAGCAGATGTGCGGTGAGTGAGGTGGAGCAGCACATCCCTGCGGGTGAGCCAGGGCGGCAAGGGCAGGCACCCATAGTGACCGGGGTAGTGTTCGACCAATTTGCTGGCTTGGTCTGCGCGGTGCTGCAGGTACCCGCCGCGGTGATCACGCTCGTGGAGACGGACCAGCAGGTGTTCGCGGGTGCGGTGGGCTTGCCGGAACCATGGCAGACACGCCGGCATACCCCGTTGACGCACTCGTTCTGCCAGTTGGTGACTGCTGCCGGTGAACCGCTGGTAGTCAGCGATGCCCGGCGTGATCCCCGGGTTGCTGACAGCTTGGCAATCACAGATCTGCAGGTCATCGGCTATGCCGGAATGCCAGTGCGGGATACCGGCGGGCAAGTGCTCGGAGTACTGGCCGCGATCGACAGCAGTCCGCATGAATGGACGGCACCGGAGTTGCAGATGCTGGCGCAGATCGCGGCAGTGTGCTCCGACAGTTTGCAGCAGCAGTTGGCCACCCACTCCGCGCAGACCGGTCAGGCGGTCGCGGAGATCCGGAAACAGGCCGCCGACGAGGTGGCCCAACGCAGCCGGTTGTTGCTCGAGGCCAGCGTGGCGCTGGCCGAAACCAGCACCGTCGCTGATGTGGTCGACAAGGTGCGATCGCTGGTTACCGGAACGCTGAACCCCGCCTATGTGGGAGTGTCACTGCTTAACACGGGCGGCCGGATCGAGCTGCGTTCAGGCGAGGCCTTGCCCGCTGGCATCGCCGAGCGATGGCACGACTACGCCAGTGACCGCTTGACGCCGACGGCGTTGGCCACCACAACCGGTATGCCGGTGCTGCTGCCCGATCTGGCAACAGTATCGGCGCTCACCCCGGACGCCGCGCTCACCTTCGCCGAGATGGGCTGGCAGTCCGCCGCCAGCAGCCCGCTGCCCGGGGCCAGCGGGCCGATCGGGGCACTGACATTCGTCTGGCAGCAGCCCTACACGCTGGATGCGGCCGAACAGGCGGTTCTGGCCGCGCTGGCCGGCTACGTTGCGCAGGCGCTGGTCCGGGCGCGGTATCTGAGTTCACGTGAACAAGTCGCCATGATGTTGCAACAGGCTCTGCTCACCGACCTGCCCGACACCCGCCCACTCGAGGTGGCAGCCCGGTACAAACCGGCCGTGCAGACCGAGCAGGTCGGCGGGGACTGGTACGACGTGGTGCGCCTGGACGCCGAGCTGGCATTGGTGATCGGCGATGTCACCGGCCACGACATGCACGCTGCAACTCAGATGGGCCAGCTGCGCAGCATGCTGCGTTCTCTCATCGCTGACCGGCACGAACCACCTTCGGCCCTGCTGCGCCGCTTGGACGCGGCAACTCTGCTGTTCGGCGACCGAATTCCGGCTACCGCGGTCCTGGCGTACTTACAACCCACGCCCGAAGGCGATTACCTGCTGAAATGGGCTAACGCTGGGCATCCGTCACCCATCCTGGTCCACCCCGATGGCACCGTCGAGCCGCTGACCGGGCATGATCCCTTACTCGGCGCGCTGCGGTTCGCGCCGCGTACGAGCCACACCCGGGTTCTGCCGCCTGAGTCCACTCTGCTGCTTTACACCGACGGGCTGGTCGAAACTCGCACCGAGGACATCGACATCCGCAAACAACACCTCCGGCAGGTACTGAGTCAGCTGCATCAGGCGCCGTTGCCGCAGTTGCTCGACCAGGTCATCGACCGCGTTGCGGGCAAGCAGCACGAAGACGACGTTGCGGTTCTGGCCGTACGTATCCCGCCACGGTAATCGAATCGCCGTCAGAACCGGCTCTTTGAACCGAATGGCCAAGGTGCCATACGAAGCCTGCACGAGGAGAGTCGCAGATGTAAGCCGTCGGAGCGTGGGTGCCCCGAGGGAGAGATCCGGCAGACTTCATGGTCCTCCTGGTACAGCGTTCGGCGTCGGTGCAACCACGGTTTGAGCGATCGCACTCCATCAGAGGTCCGGACCCCCTCCGGCCCGCGACTTCCTCATCAACCGCCGACCGTGCGCGACGGGCTGACGGGGAGCCGTCACGCGATATGACGCAGTTCGGCGTCGGCCCGATGCACACTTTCGCCGATGAGCGAGCCTTCGATCTTTGCACTTTGCGCCTGCTGCTGGCCGCTTAGCAATCGCACGCCACATGGGTGGTGGAACCTTCTCGTATGCCGTGCGTTGCCTACGGAGCAGCAGGGGTGAGCAGCGCTCTGATCACGTGCAGCTCGGTGGGTGCCAACAAGTCGGTCGCGTCGAACGTCGCGATCCACTCCCGTAGAGCGGGCATCCTGTCAGCCAATTGACGTTGCAGATCCTCCGCGCCTGTCGGCTCCTGCTGGTGCTCGCGCCAGTTGCCCTGGTCGGGGTCATAGACCCAGGCGTGCCCGGCGTGCGTCGCTGCGCCACGCCACCCGGCCGCGTAGTCATCGATGATGGCTTGGTCCGTCACGCCGGCGATGTGCAACAGCATCGCGGAGATCATGCCGGTGCGGTCGCGGCCTCCCGCGCAGTGCACGAGCACAGCCCCGTCTGCCCGGGCGACCGCGCGCAGAGCGGCGGAGATCCGGTCGGGGGCAAGCCGGGCATTATCGGCCCAGCAGCGCGGATGATCCAGGAACGGTCCGCAGACCTTGAGGAATTCGGTGTCGTCAGGGTCTTCGGTCGGCGCCGGCACGAAGCTCAGGCCGTGCAGCGACTCGGCGCTGATGATCGGATGTTCTGCTTGACGCTGCGTCTCAGCCGGTGCGTTCCGCAGATCTACCACCGTGCGCACGCCCGCCGCCTTCGCCGCAGCCCACCCGCAATCGGTCAGGTGCTCTGGCGCCGCTGAACGGAACACCCTCCCGGACGGCGTGCAGCCGCCGGCGCTCAACGCTCGACCACCTAGGTCGCGCACGTTCCGGCCACCCGGCCAGTGCAACACGTCCACCATCGCCCCCGCTAAAAGGACTTCCAGACCGTTCACCATGGTGCTTCCCCACGGGTAGTGCCAAATCGAGCCGAGTGCACGCCCATGCCGCGATCGGCGCAGGGCGGCCAGCGGTGCGCCGTAACTCCGAGTGATGCTCGCCGGGCAGCCCCGCACACGCTCGTGCCGATAAGCGCGTGCCCGGAATTGGGACGGCGGCTTGTTGGTCCGGTATCTCGGGTAACGCGATTCCATGGACGACGTCGAGCAGCCAAACGCCAAGCCACTCATGCTACGACCGTGGGTTCCGTGGCTTTCGGGCGCGGCCTTGGTCATATCGGTATGGGCATTCGTCGACAACGTGAACGACCGCGAATGGGTTTTGGCAGGGTGCTTCGGGGTCATGACTCTTGGCTTTATCGTCCAGATCATTGGACTGTTCTGGATCCGTCGCCGAGAGAACCGTAGTCCCTTAGAGGGCAGAGCTAACCCTCATCGTCTATGAGCGCGTGCACGCTGGATGAGCCCCGAGGAACCGAGGGGCCCGCGCGATCGGCGTCCCGTGTGCCACGGACATCCGGATTTGCCGCTGATGGCGCGCCTCGACTGACGTTTTCGTGTGCCACCGCCTGCTATTTATATCGATTAATATGGATAGTCTGGAGCGGTCATAGCGAGGGAGTATGCCGTGGAGCTGCGACTGCGCCTGTCCGGCAGGGCGCGGGATTTCATCGAGCAGGTAGTGCACGAGATGGTCGTGCGGTTCCCGATCACTCGGGACGAGGCGGTGGGCCGGGTGAACCACGCTTGGGGGCATCTCGACTACCTGGGCGACGAGGACCTGATCTTCCACGAGCCGCCGGACGACTGGGCCCGCACCATCTACTACGGCAAGGACTCGCGCTGGTGGCAGGGAGAGGACGGGCTCGAGCCATTGCCGTACGGGCCGGATGCCTGAGATGCGCATCTATCCGTTGAACTGACGGAGACGTTCTCTGCGAAACCCGCACGAAGCACTCATCTGCCGCCGACCGCGCGCGGCGGCTCGCGGTGAGCCGTCACTCGGCGTGATGCAGGTCGAGGGTCCTCCACCCAAGCGCATTCCGCCTGCACGATGCTCTGCGACCCAACGGTCGATTGGTCTGTACCGAAGAAGACCGACCGTGCCATGGCATTCATGTGGTCGACCCTGACTCGTGGTGGGGTCAGCCTTACGAAGCCGGACCGCCCACGTCCGCGCATCGCGAGCCGATGCGTGGAGCCGCACTCCACCGCCGCGCGGATACGGCCGGGCCTCAACAGCCCCTGACCGCACTCGATCAGCTGATCGAGGTCGATGCGATTCGCCATCATCGACCGAAGTTTTGATCGGCTGGCTGTCCTTGCGGGTGAACAAGTAATCCGAGTCGGTCCAGGTCATGTTGCCGGGGTGCTGGCGGTTGGCGTCGCGGCGCCTACATTCCCGCCTGAACCCGGCTGTGCGCACCCGGCGCCCCTGGTCTGCTCCGCGCCGGTGTTCGTCCGTGGTGTGGATGAGGCGGCGGTGGGCAAACGCGTGGTGTGAACGAGGTGCTTAGTGAGCGGTGGCTGGCCGAGGCGGTCGACCTGCTGGTGCGGTTGGTCGAGGTGGCCGGCGCGGTCATCATCTTCGCCGGGGCGATGGTGGCGTTCGTCCGGTTCGTCGTCGCCGGCCTGCGGACGCGCCGGACGCAGAGTTTCGTGCCGGTGCGGCTGGGGCTGGGCCGGTTCCTCGCGCTCGGGTTGGAGTTCCAGTTGGCCTCGGACATTTTGCGGACTGCGATCGCGCCGACGTTGCGGGAGATCGCGGAGTTGGCTGCGGTCGCGGCGATCCGTACGGCGCTGAACTATTTTCTCGGCCGGGAGATCAAGGAAGAGCGTGCCGAACTCGCCCGTGTGCGCGACGGTGACGGGGGCGACCCGGCCGACTCCTCACCGGCGGGTCCGTTGCGGTGAGCACGCTGGTGTCCTACGCCGCGCTGATCTGTGTGGTGGCGGGCCTTGTCGCCGGGCTGGTTGCGTTGCTGGCCGTCCGCGACCCCCGGCTGGCTCTGCGGATCGCGCTCGATCTGTGGCTGGCCGCAGGGCTGCTGCGCCTGGCCCAGCCGCCGTCGTGGCAGTCGCTGCTGGCCGCAGCGGCCATTGTCGCGATCCGTCAGCTCGTCACCCGTACGCTCACTGCCGGCAGCAGCGGTGAAGCGGTGAGCGACACACACCCCCGCGCAGGCCGGTAGAAGCTGCCGCCCATGGAAAGGGCCGCCCGGCAGCGCTGGCGCTGCCCGCTGCGGCCGGCATGGACCTGACGTCGTCGGCGGTCAGGGCAAGGGCATTGGCAGCGGCCGCGTCTCAGCCGGCGATGGTGAATGCTGAGCTGGTGTGGAGGAGATCAAAACGTCGAGGACGCCGGTGACCTGCAAGACGTGGCGCACGGTCGGGCGTAGACGGCTCAGCACGAGCCGGTGACCGGCTGTTTCTGCTTTCGCGCGGGCTTGGAGCAGAGCCGCGATACCGGCGGAGGCCAGGAAGGTGATGCCGTCCATGTCGCAGACGACCCGACCGAGGCCGGCGTTGTCGGCGGCGGCCAGCAGGTGTGTCAGGTGATCGGCGTTGTCCATGTCGACCTCGCCGGCTAGGGCAATACACACCGTGGTGTCGTCTTGGCCGAGGAGGTCGCACCGTAGGTGGGAGTGGGGGCAGCAGTGCGGGAGCTGTACCGAAGCCATGAAACTGCCTTCGCGGTTCGTCCGGCGCCGTGCCCTGGTCGCTGAAGGCCGCCGCCGATCGGCCAACAGCGTCGCACCGGGAATCGATGCCTGACCAGACGTTGCCGGTGTGAAACATATCCGGGCGAGAACAGGAATAGAGGGGGTCGGCCGTGCTCGGCGCATGGCTCGCGGCGGTCTGACAACCCCTGTCGCGAAAGCCTGAATCAGCAGGGCGGGGAACCTGCGGGCGAGGATGAGAGCGCCGTAGGCGCTGTGCAGTTCTCCGCCCCGGAGACCGCCCGCCGGCCGATCACCTGCTCACCTCTTGACGGCTGCCGGTACGCCGCGACGATCGCCGCAGCCAGCTCGGCACCCGTTCACCAGGTCAGGTCACCGCCGTTGGCCAGGTCATCGGCGATCGCGGCCACCGTCGAATCGGTTGCGTAGGCTTTCGCCCGCAGCATGGCCATGGCGTCCGGGGCGCTGACCTGGTAGCGGTCGCGGATCATGCCGACCGCGGTGCTCACGTTCGTCGGCGGTAACGTGCCGGTCGTGCCGCTGACACGCTGCGCCGCGAGGACGGCGAGGGCGCGCGCGACGGTCAGCAAGTCCGCCAGGTCTTCCGCGGTGTGGGAGTGCGGCTGGCGGTGATATGCCGAGAACAGGCCGATGCGGGTGGAACCTGAGTACATCGGTAGGACGGCCAGCGCGCGCATCGGCAGATCGGCGACTCGCCGGGTGGTCAGCGGCCAACGGCGGCTTTCGGTTCGCACGTCCGGCACGAGGATTGGTACGCCGGATACAGCCACGTCCGGTCCGGCGCCTTCCCAAGCACTGAATTGCACCTCCGCCACGGCCTTGAAGACGCTGTCGGTAGCTGCCAGCGGAACCCGGGTATGGGAGTTGGTCATCAGCGATGCGCCGCACCCATCCACCCTGCCGGTGCGTACCAGGGCGGTGCAGAGAAGAAGTTCCGGCGTGGCCTCCCCGACCAGATCTGCTGGTCCGGTGGGTCGCGGGTCGTCCCCGGGTATGCCGTTCAACACCGGCTCCTCGGCTCTACCGGCTCGCCTGGCCGGGCAGTTCGCCGGTGTCGACCAGGTATCGGGCTATCTCGGCAAGCTTGATGTTGGCCTTCTGGCTTGTGCGGACGAGCACGTGGAACGCCCGGTCGCCAGTGATCTTGTGGCGTTCCATCAGGATGCCCTTGGCTTGGCCGATCAAGTCACGCGCGGAGATCGCCGCGGACAGCTGATGCTCCTTCCGGGCGTCGGCCATCGCGATCGCGGCGTGCGCGGCCAGCAGCAGGCCGACGTTTTCCGATTCGTCGTCGAACGCGTCGGCCTTGGCCGAGTACAGGTTCAGGGCGCCAAGGTCGTCTTGCTGCACGTACAGCTGGAAGGACAGCATGCTGCGCACTCCGAGCTTCAATGCGCGGCGGGTGAAGTCCGGCCACTGCGTCTCGGTGCTCATATCGGCCAGCCGTACGGTCCGCTTCTCGTAGACCGCGTCCAGGCACGGGCCTTGCCCCGTGTCGTACTGGGCTTGGTCGACCTGGCAGACCAGATCGTCGGTGGCGGCCGGGGTACTCACCTCGCGTCGCCGTTCCACCGTGGTCAGTCCGGCGTACTCGGCTCCGGGCACGGTGTGCAGCGCAGCGTCTGCGATGGCGTCCAGGGTGTCGCCGAGACTGTCCTCGCTCTGCAGCGTCCGAGCGACGTCGCTCAACGTCCGCGCCAGTCCGTCATTGCGAGCCTGACCTGCGTAGCTGCTCGACGGCTGCCCCTGACCCCCGCGGCTGGCACGCTCGGACCCCACCATGACATCCTCCCAGCAACAGCACGGCTCCCGACGGACATTGCTTGCCGCCCGGAAACTTGACCGGACCGGCGTCGCGAACACCAGTCCAGTGTCGCTCCCCATTTTCCCCCGAACCTAAGACTCATGTACCTACGGGCTGGGTGAAAACATCGCGGGTGGCAGCGACTTTTCGGACACGCCGTGACGTGGCTGTAGGAGGGATTCGCTGACTGGCGGACTACGCCGGCCATCGGCTCTGGAACCTGGCCACCAGGCGGCGGAACCGCTCGTCCTGCCTATCCCTTGCCGACGTCGCCGAGTTCCGGCTTCTCCCATGGCTCGTCGAGTCCGGCCGCCCCCGGGAAGACCTGCCGGTCGGCCTCGACCAGGCTGACCACCGCCACCGGAACGTTCATCACGCGCCGGACCATCGCCGCGAACCGGTCGAAAGCTGGATCTCCCGTAGCGCTTGAGCCGGTGTAACCGAGGGCGGCGAGCCGGCATCCGTCCGGCGTCCGCGGAGGGCTGTCAGCGCTGCTCACGCCCGCCACCACCGGTGGTCCGCGGGCATCGTGCGACCGTTCGCCTGCACCTGGGCCTAATACTGCAACGGCAGTCGGCAGGCGAGACGTCTTCATGATCGGCTCGTTGGGCATGGTGTGACGGATGTCGATGTTGCGCAGTGGTCGGCGGAGCTGGACCGGTTGCATGCCCGGATTGCGTGTCGTTTCACCAGGTCGGAGCCGCGGCGGCGGGCCCGGCAGTACCTGGCCGGGCTGGTCGCGGGTTTGGAACGGACCAACGGTTGGACGGTGGCTGAGCAGGCCGGTGACGTCTCGCCGGACGGGATGCAACGGCTGTTGCGGTGGGCGGATTGGGACGTCGACGCCGTGCGAGACGACATCCGCGACTATGTGATCGAGCACCTCGGCGACTCGAACGGCGTGCTGATCATCGATGACACCGGGTTCCTCAAGAAAGGCGTCAAGTCCGCCGGGGTGGCCCGGCAGTACTCCGGGACCGCTGGGCGGGTCGAGAACTGCCAGGTAGGTGTGTTCATGGCCTACCGCTCCGGCCGAGGCCATGCGTTGATCGACCGGCAGCTCTATCTTCCCCAGGCCTGGACCGATGACCGTGAACGGTGCCGGGGCGCCGGGATCCCGGACGAGGTGGAGTTCGCGTCGAAGGTGCAGATGGCTCGCACCATGCTGGCCAGGGTGTTCGCCGCCGGGGTGCCAGCCGGGTGGGTCACGATGGACGAGGCCTACGGCCAGTCGAAATCGTTGCGGGTCTTCATGGAGGAGCACGACCAGCCGCACGTGGTCGCGACCCGCCGCAACGATGACGTGGTCACCACGAGGATGGGCCACGCCCGAGTCGACGAGCTGATCGCGTCACTAACCGGCCGTGCCTGGTCACGGATTTCCGCGGGTGCCGGGGCTCACGGACCTCGCGAGTACCTGTGGGCGCGGGTGCCGATCCGGGTGTTCTGGCGGCCCGGACGCGGCCATTGGCTTCTCGCCCGGCGCAACATGAGCACCGGTGAGCTGGCCTATTACGTCTGTTACGGACCTCGGAAAAGCCGGTTGATGGACCTGGCCCGGATCGCCGGCAGCCGGTGGGCGGTCGAGGAATGCTTCCAGCAGGCCAAGAACACCGCCGGCCTGGACGAGTACCAGGTTCGTGACTGGCGGGCCTGGTATGCCCACATCACTTTGTCCATGGCCGCTCACGCCTGGCTCGTCGTCGCCAGAACCCTTGCGATAAAAGGGGAACCCGCGCCGGCGACGACATGATGATCGGCTACACCGTACCCGAGATCCGCCGCCTGCTCGCCGCACTGTCCGTCCGCTGCCACCAGCCGAAACACCACGTCTGGTGGTGGTCACGCTGGCGCCGCAGACGCCAGCACCAAGCCCGCCTCAGCCACTACAAACGCCGAGGCTACGCACTCCGATGAATGCCGTTGCAGTACTAAGCCCACACGACTGGATCCTTGCTCAACAACAACCATTTCCTGGCGGTGCACGCAGCGTCGAGGCCACTTCCCGCTCCGGCGGCGCCCCTACGTTTACCTGTCATGATGTCGGGCAGATAGCGGGATTGTGCAGGAGATTGGCGACACGGTGGAACTGCTGCGGCGTCCGTTCCGCAACGGCGACCCCGCCATGCCGATCCGGCACAGCGCCCGTACGACCCTGCAGGAGTCGACGGCCGCCGCCGAAGCGGAGTGGCTCGACGACGTGCTGATCGTGATCAGCGAGCTGGTTCAGAACGTGAGCCAGCACACCACTGGCGAAGGCGAGCTGATCATCAGCGTTGCCACCGGCATCGTGCTGGTGGAGGTGGGCGACACCAGCATCACCGTCCCGCACACCCGCCATCCCGAGGCTCACCGCGCCGGGGGTCGAGGCTTGCTGCTGATCGAGGCAATGTCTCGCCGCTGGGGTGTACGGACCTGCCCCGCCGGGAAGGTCGTCTGGGTCGAGCTGGCCGCGGTCGTCGATCCCCACCACCTCAGCGCAGCGTAACCACGCGATAGCTGGCGGCTGGCCGCTGACGCCACAGCGGTGCCCGCACCTGCGGCATGCCGGGCAGGGTGTCTGGTTGAATCGGCTCCGCCCCGGCACCGGAGCGGGCAGGGAAGAGGGACACGGTGAGTACGCTCGAGGCGGTGCGGCAGTTGATCCGCCAGGGCTACCGTGCCCGTCCCGAGGATCTTGCCGACATGGCCATGCAGGCCGCCCCGCTGCTCGGCGTATCTGCCCTGGTCATCTACGTGGTCGACCACCAGCAGCGGTTACTGCTGCCGCTGCTCGGTGACCGGTCGCCGGACAGCGCCACAACGACAATCGACGGCACCCTGGCGGGTCGGGCCTTCAGCACTCTCCTACCCGTGCGTTGCGAGCCGGAGGCCGGCGAGGAAGGGGTATGGGTTCCGCTGCTCGACGGCAGTGAGCGGATGGGTGTCCTGCAGGTCACCGCGGGCCAGCCGCTGACCGACGAGGCTGTCGCCGACTGCGCCACCGTCGCCGCCTTGGTGGGGGAGTTGGTCGTGACCGGTGACCTCTACAGCGACACCATTGAACGACGGCGCCGCCGCGAGCCGATGAAGTTGGCTGCCGAGATGTTGCGTGGCCAGCTGCCCCCGCTGACGTTTGCCACCAGTCGCACGGTGATCGCCGGCATCCTGGAACCTTGCTATGACGTCGGCGGTGACGCCTTCGACTACGCCGTCAACGACGACACCGCCCACCTGGCCCTGTTCGACGCGGTGGGGCACGGCTCGGCCGGCGGGATGCGTACCGTTGTGCTGGCGTGCATCGCGATCGCGGCCTACCGCAACGCCCGCCGTACCGGCCTGGATCTCGTCGCCACCTACCGTCACATCGACCAGGCGATCAGAGCCCACGACCGCAACGGCATGATCACCGCGGTCCTGGCCGAACTCGATCAGCGCAGCGGCGTCCTGGAGGTGATCTCCGCCGGTCATCCCAGTGGCATCGTGCTGCGGGGCGGGCGCGTGGTCATGGTGCTGCCCACCCCGACTGCTCTGCCGGTTCCCTACGGCGACCGGCGCGTTCCGGTCGTCATCGAGCATGCCCTCGAACCCGGCGATCAGGTGTTGCTCTACACCGACGGGATCGTTGAGGCCCGTGACCGCGACGGCAACCCGTTCGGGGTCGACCGGCTCATCGCCTTTGCTCAGAGGGCTCTCGCCGCTGACCTGCCCGCTGCTGAAACCGCCCGCCGGCTCGTGCACGCCATCCTCGAGTACCAGGACGATCGCCTCCAGGACGATGCCACCGTCCTGCTGCTGCACTGGCTCGGCCCGATCGGAGCAGATCTTTCAGTGGCCCGTGCGGCGCAGCAAACGGACGAAAGTCTTGAGGTCGAACACTGAGATCCGAGGCGCTGGAAACTGTCGTACGCGGCGGGGGATGCGAAATTGCGCCCAGACATGTTTGTGCCCCGAGGTGAGGTACCACCCGGTGTCGGTCGCCAACTCTTGGACGATGTGGAGTCCTCGGCCACCGATCTGGGACGTCTGCGGCTCGTGGAGTCGCGGGGGGACGGACGGCATTTCATCGGCGACATCGACGACGAAGACCGTAGCGGAGCGGCTCAACCGCACTACCGCCTCGGACTGGCCGTGTCTCAGGGCATTGGTGGTCAGCTCCGTGGCGACGATCGACATGTGCTCTGCCAGGTCGTCGAGCCGCGGGCTGGGCGGCAGTAACTGCCCATCGATGGCCTGCCGAAGAGAAGCACGCATCGCCCGTAATTCTGTGTAGTCGGCCACCGCCCATTGCTGCACCGCCGCCGCAGGCGGTGGCGGCCCCGATCGCAAGCTGACCATGTCTCTCGTTTACCCAGGCGCCACCTACCTCACCCCGATGCGGGCTGTGCATCATGGCAGCGCGCCCGCGGGCGTAGGGAGATGGCGCGGCCCCATCGGCCCGAAGGCCGGTCAGGCCATAATGAATGCTGCCGGAAAGCAGTCCCGGACGTCGGGTCGGAACCGTGTCGGCTTTGCGGTCGTGGTTGTGAGGAGAAGGGAACGGGCCGGTGATCGGTGATGGCGGCCTGCGGACGGGGACGCGGTTCGACGGAACGCCAGAAGTGCCGGCAGACGTACGGCAGGGCGACGTAGCCGTTCTGCTGATCGAGGATGATCCGGCCGACGTGCTGCTCACCCGTGAGCATCTGGTGGACAGCGGGATCACCGGCCGCTTCGATCAGGCCGGCAGCTTGGCCGAGGCGCTGTCGGTGCTCACGCTGCCCGACTGCGTCCTGCTGGATCTGCATCTGCCGGACGGTCGGGGGCTGGACGCGTTGCGCCGGGTCCTGGACCGGTGGCCGGAAACCGCTGTGGTCGTGCTGACCGGCCTTGATGACGCCACCATGGGCGCCGCGGCCGTTGCCGCGGGAGCCCAGGATTACCTCGTCAAGGGCCACGTCGACGGGCTCCTTCTCGGCCGCACCATCGAGTACGCGATTCATCGGCGGCGTGCCCACAGCGCCGAGCGGCAACTGCGGGAGAGCCGGCTGCAGACGCGTGAGAACGATCGGCTCCAACGCGGGCTGTTGCCGACCCCGTTGACCACCGACGCGGCTTTGACAGTAGTGAGCAGGTATGTGCCGGGGCGAGGACGCTCCCTGCTCGGCGGCGACTTCTTCGACCTCGTGCAGGACGATGACGGCGCGGTCCACGCCGTGATCGGTGACGTCTGCGGTAACGGCCCGGATGAGGCCGCGATCGGTGTGGGCCTGCGCGTCGGTTGGCGCACCCTGACCTTGGCCGGCGTCGGCAAGGCCATCCGGATGCGGCTGCTCGAACGGGTCCTGGTCGCCGAACGGCCCCACGACGGCATGTTCGCCACCGCCTGCACCATCCGCGTCGATCCCGACCGGTCCCGCGTGGTCGTTGTCAGCGCCGGGCACCCCGCACCCCTGATCATCACCCCCGGCCACGCACAGCCCGCACCCATCCGTCACCACCTGGCACTGGGAATGTTCCCCGGCCGCGGCCGCTGGCAGGAGGAATCGGTCGTCGACCTTCCCGCGGGCGCTGGGTTGTTGCTGTTCACCGACGGCGTCTACGAAGGGTTCAGCGACGACGGCACCCGCCTGGGCGAACAACGCTTCGTCGAACTCGCCACCCGGCTGAGCACGATCACTGACCCGGGCGAATACGTCAGCGCGTTGCTGGCTGAGGTCCAGCGCGGCGACGACGGCCGCCACAGCGACGACACCGCCCTGCTGTATCTGACCTGGCTTTCCCCGTAGCCTCCCGCGGTTGCCACGCTCGCTTGCGGGGGCCTGTCACCCGGATCGGTGCCTGACCGTGCTTCTAGCCGGCGTGAACCCCAGCCGCGCCCCCACTGGACGCGGTGGCCGCTTACCGTCTGCTCGCCTTCTCCGCTGGATCGCCGGACGCTGCAGAGGATCTCGGGGAGGTGATCGGCCTTCCACCCCGCCACGGTCGGAGGTGCCAGGGTCAAAGCCTTTTGCCGGGAGAACCAGCACAGCATTGTTCGAGTTCGGCGGGTCATTTGGGATTTGTTCCAGGAAACCTTGGACAAGGCTCGACTTTCCCACCAGATTGGGCCGGTCTGGTTTAGCGAGGCAGCGAGGGAATGCCTGCAGGAACTTCCATGCACCGGTGGGCAAAAGGTGAAGTAATAGTTCGATGATGCGGTATCGAGCGTGGAAGACTGGTGCAGTTCGTGCTGGACCTCTCGACTGGAAAAGGTGCCGTATGTCGGATCCGGATACTCCTGAGGCGCGTGGTGGGGCATCGGCGGTGGCTCCCGCTGGGGCTCCCTCAACTGGTCAAAGCGGGCTCGATCAGCGGCGCGTCCTGGGGGCGGCTGTGCAGTTCATCGACGAGAACGGGTTGCGCGCGTTGACGATGCAACGCCTCGGTAGGTATCTCGGCGTTGAGGGCATGGCCCTCTATCGTTATGTTCCCGGCAGGGAGGCGCTCCTCGACGGTGTCGTAGAGACGGTCGTTGACGAGTTGTTCGGTGATCCTGATGTGCACCTGGAGGGCCATGCCGGCTGGGTGGATTATCTGCAGCGTCTGGCTCACGGTCTCCGCCGGATCGCGTTAGCGCATCCTGAGGTGTTTCCGCTGGTGGCAACCCGGCCGCCAGCGGCGCCATGGGTACGCCCGCCCCTGCGCAGCCTGCGCTGGATCGAGTCGTTGCTGGAGGTGATGACCGGTGCGGGCTTCTCCGATGAGGATGCCGCCGCCGCATATCGGGCCTTCAGTAGCTTCTTGCTCGGCTATCTGCTGCTGGAGGTCTCCGCCCGCGGCGTAGAGACCGGTCCTGTCGAGGAACCGGATACCTCACCGCTGGAGGACCTGACTCCTTATCCGGTCTTACAGCGCCTCGAGGCGCATCTGTCCATCGATGTCGCCGCTCAGGACTTCGAGGAAGCCTTGGAAGCACTGCTCGACCGGGTGGCGCTACTGCTGCCGCGCCGGCGGCGCCCAGCCCGGCTGACCGCTGAACAGTGACGGCACGCAGTGGGTAAACGATGCATAATCTTCGTTGTTTACGTCATAAACTCGGCGGGCACAGGGTTGAGGAGTGCAGAGGTGTCATCGGCCGATAAAAGATTCTCGTTTATTGGCCGATGATATCCATGCTTCCAGTAGCGGTCTACTTTGGTCGCGCGCCACCCCCCCCATATGGAGAGGATCCGTCGTGATTACCCAGAACGACATTGCCCGACTGTCCGACGCCGACGTGTACGACTCCGACGGTGACAAGATCGGCTCGGTGGGCCAGATCTACCTGGACAACAACACCGGTGACCCGGAGTGGGTGTCGGTCCGCACCGGCCTGTTCGGCACCAAAGAGACCTTCGTTCCGCTTCGGCAGGCTCGGGTGTCTGACGACCGGATCACGGTGGCGTTCGACAAGGAAAAGGTCAAGGACGCCCCGCAGATCGACGCCGACGGTCAACTCAGCGAGGCCGACGAGGACCAGCTTTACGCCTACTACGGGTTCTCCTCAACCGACGGCAACCTGACCACTGATGACGGCACCTTCCAAGCCACCGGTACCTACCAGGCCGGCAACGCCGCTATCGGTGATCGCGGCAACACCGGGTACGCGTCGGGCAACGATGACGATGCGATGACCCGGTCGGAGGAGCGGCTGGTTGCCGGCACCCGCACCCAGGAGGTTGGCAAAGCGCGGCTGCGTAAGTACGTAGTTACCGAGCAGCAGCAGGTGAGCGTGCCGGTCTCGCATGAAGAGGTCCGTCTGGAGCGTGAGCCGATCACCGACGCCAACCGCGGGGACGCTTACGACGGCGCCGAGATCACTGAGGCTGAGCACGAGGTCACCCTGCGGGCCGAGCGTCCGGTGGTGGAAACCGAGACGGTGCCGGTCGAGCGGGTCCGGCTGGGTAAGGAGACCGTCCGCGACGAGGAAACTGTGAGCGGTGAGGTCCGCAAGGAGCAGATCGAGTTCGAGGGCCCGGACGGCCAGAATCGCCGCTAGATCTCGACATGCTTTGCCCCGGCACCTCACCTTGCACGACGGGTGAGGTGCCGGACTCGTCAAGGTGGCCGGACCTCAGCGTCATCGTCGAAGATCCGGACGTGTTCGGCGCTCTAGGTGTGCTGTCCGGGGACGTTGGTCAATCGGGTGATGGGTGGTAGGCCGCCGGTGGCGGTGTGGGGCCGGTGGTGGTTGTAATGGTGCAGGAAGGCGGGTAGGGCTTTCCTGCGGGCCTGTTCGCTGTTGTAGAAGCGGGCGTAGGCCCAGCCGTCGTTGAGGGTGCGGTGGAAGCGTTCGACCTTGCCGTTGGTCTGGGGCCGGTAGGGCCGGGTCTTTTTCGGCCGGATACCGAGTTCGGTGCAGGCGTCGCGCCAGGCGTAGGACTTATATGCCGATCCGTTGTCCGACAACACGCGTTCGACGGTGACGCCGCGCTGGGCGAACCAAGCGACGGCGTTGCGTAGTACGCCGATCGCGGTGGCGGCTTTCTCATCGGTGTGGATTTCGGCGTAGGCGACGCGGGAGTGGTCGTCGATGACGGTGTGCACGAACGCGGTACCCACCTGAGGTGTGTAGATCTTGCTGCGGGCTCCGGTGCGTCGGGCGGTCGCTTCCCGGTTGCGGCGGCCTTGGAGGGGGCCGAGGTAGCGCCAGCCGCCGCCGTCGGGGATGTTGCCGTATTTGGTGACGTCCACGTGCAGCATCGCGCCGGGCCGGTCGTGTTCGTAACGGCGGATCGGTTCGCCGGTAACGCGGTCTATGTGGGAGAGCCGGTTGAGTCGGCAGCGGGTCAGCACCGCATGAACAGTGGACGCCGGCATGCCGAGACGGCCCCCGATCTGGACCGGGCCGAGTCGCTGTTTCCACCGTAGATGCACGATCTTGCGCACCGTGGGACGTGGCGTGCGGGCCGGGCTGTGGTGCGGCCGTGACGAGCGGTCCTGCATGCCCTCAGCACCCTGCTCGCGGTAGCGGTCCGCCCAGCGTTTCGCGGTCCGCCAGGACACGTCGTAGCGTTCCGCCGCTCGTGCGGGTGACCAGCCCTGTTCCACGACCAGACGCGCCAGCCGCAATCGGGCACGCGGGGTCAACGCGGCATTAGCGTGGGACATGAAGGCCTCCTGCTAGCGGAAGTGGTTCCTCGACAGCTCCACTCCACAGCCGGAGGCCTTCACCCGTTCACGACATCAGACCTTGATCGTCAGATCGTGTCGTCACACAATCTCGACCAACCTCCCTGGACAGCACATCTAGGGCACCTCAGTGGACCTGACGGCGGCATCATCCATGAGGTCGTGCTGCCCGAGGAATGAGCGGTGGCCACCCAAGGAGATTGTCCCGGTGAAGCGGGTCCGGCTCTCCATCATGGTGAAGACCGAACAGCACTCGCTGTCGGGACAGGTTCGTGGGCCGGCACCAGAAACATGATGAAGGTCGTCGTCAAGACGATTTCGAACGGGCAGTTCCGTTCCACGTGGTCGCCATAAATGGACAGGTGGATGGTGGCCGGCGAGTCCTGTGCCCGTAAGACACCAGTTCAGAAGAATCTCGGCGCTTACCCATTTGCTACAGCCGTTCATCGACGATAAATAGGTACGGCTCCTATCCCGTCCGGATAGGAGCCGTACCTGTTCAGGTCAGCGGGACAGTTTGACGCTGGAAGAAGGAACTGAGATGTAATGGCCTTGCTGGGTGAGCTGGTCGGCTCCTTCACCGGCGGTGAGACCGACGTTGGCCGCGAAGCTCTTATCCGCGGTCTTGACCGTGCCGGTGAAGGTGAGGACATCGCCCTGTTTGACCTTGTAGTCAGACTCTCCGTGAACTCCGGACAGCTGCACCCACAGGCGGTCGGTGGTGCTGGCACCTACCCAGAAACCTTCGTCGGCGGGCACGGACTGCACCTTTACGGCGTACCCCACAGCTTGCTCGCCGTCGTGTCCGCCCTGGCCGATGCTGGTCTGCGCGGCGAGTAGATCATCACCGCCGGCGGTGACCGTCCCCTCAGCGTTCGTGTCCCCGCCAGGCTGGCCAGAATTGGGAGCCGGCTCGGAAGGCGTTGCATCCGTGGTCGCGGTGCCAGTCGGAGAAGCCGAGCTGGTGGTGGACGATGCACCGGTTGGGGAACTCGGCTTGTCGTCGTTGCCGCATCGTGACAGCAGAAGCAAAAGCACGACAAGGGCGATCAGGCCGAGAAGAAGCGGCAATAGCAACTTGCGGCGATTCGGTTTACCCCCGACGGGAGTAGCGCCCGCAGGACGCGCCGCGGGACGATCAGGTGTTGACATGAACAGTCAATTCCCGGTGTCACATTGGTAAAACCATTTCTCCGTGCCGATCGCTTTTCTAACCATAAGGGGGATCTGTGGTGATGACGCTTGCGTGGAGCGTCCTTGCCGACGGGCAAATACAATTGGATCATTGTCGAATGTCGGACCGCTGGGACACACGAAGAAAATCGACGAGGTCGACAACGCGAAGCGGCACCATCACTGACGACTGCACGTTTTCCATGCGGATCACCACGTTGTGCGCCTCGGCGTGCTGGTAGACGGAGATGAGGACGCTCATACCGGCTGCGTCAAGAAATGTCATGGCAGCCGCGTCGATAACGAGTTGCCGCGGTTGGTAGGCGGTGACCGCGTCGATCAAGATGGCATGCAGTTGGGGTGCAGTAGCCAGATCGACCTCACCTCGAACGGTCGCGACCAAACCTGCGCCGCCATGGGGCGCCACCACAACCGCAAGCGTCGGCGAAGGTTCGCGTTCGGGATTGTTCATAGCGAGTCACTTCCGCCAGGGTCGTGGCACATCACGGCTCATCTGAGTAGACCTCGCCAACCTCGGTGAAAGCTGGTGGACGCCGCGGCAGGGGAGTGCAGGTATCGCGTAGGCGGTCAAACCAGGTTCAGGTCCTGACGCGCGGCGGCTGGGTCTCCGGTTGAGCGCTGTGTGAGTGAGCTCTTGTGGGTTTTCGTGGTAAGCAAAGGAATCGAGCCGGTACCGCGAGACGGGTACCGGCTCGATCGTCACGCAGAAGGTCAGTAAGTGCCGGTGCTACCGGTGTTGCGGTCGATCGGCAAGGTGGCTTCCGTGGAGGAGTAGCCGTGCTGTGCAACGGCAGCGCCGGATCCCGAGCTAACCGGGTAACCACCGGTCGAGCGACCGGAGAGGTTGCCGGCTTCACGCTCGGCAGCGTTGAGCCAGCTTTCCCACCGGGTCTGCATGGGCTTGATGGCGCCGCCGCCGACCCCGACGATAAGTACACCGGCGATGATCGCCAGGACGGTGATCAGAATGGGGGTGGTGACCGTGGTGGCCACACCGATCTGGTTGAGCGCGGCGATGATGCCCAGGCCGAGGGTGAACACCGAGGCGATGTTGGCCAGGATCTTGCCGTAGGACAGGCCGCCCAGGCTGGCAGTGATGAGGTCCTTGACGCCCTTGGCAATGGCGGACGCGACCACGATGATGACGATCGCGACGAACGCGCGCGGCAGCCATCGTACGACGCCGGTGATCAGGTCGGAGATCGGGTTCGGACCCCAGATACCGAAGGCAAGCTGCAGGGTGAACAGCAGGATCGCGTAGTACGCCAGCTTCGCGACGATGTCGCTGGCGTCGTACTTGGAACGCTGCAGGGCGGTCTTAACCCCGCCGCGCTCCACGAGGCGGTCGAAGCCGACCCGCTCGAGGACCTTGTCGACGAGCTTGCGGACCGCCTTGGCGATGAGCCAGCCCACCAGCAGGATGACCAGGAACGCCAGCGCCTTGGGCAGGAACAGCAAGACGGAACGCAGCATGTCGCCGACGCCATCAGTGATTCTGTCTGACATAGATTCCTCAGCTCATGTGATCAGGGGGATAGCCGAGCGCCCCTGTACCCCGCCGCGCCGTCGCAGCAAACACATATCCCGTACTATAAAAATAGTTATTTTCTCGGCGGCGCGAGTTGTGGACGACCTACCACGTGGCCGAGTTTAGGACATAAACCCGTGCTTGTAGCACGGGCGCCGCGTACACCATAATATGCGGCGATTCGGACACCTGGAGCTCGGCTTCGGAAGCCTAACTGCTGATCACGCCCGTAGGAAGCGCTGAGATGCGACAACCGAGAACTTCATCGGACGTTCGCCATCGGCAAGCTTTGGGGCTGGTCGGTTTATGTCATAAACGAGAGGGCGCCTCTCCTTGGCCACGCCCCTCGCCCGCCGTCCGTCCTGCCCTGCGAGCGCGCCCTTTCCGGAGTTCTCGAGAGCACTTTTCGCGAATAAAATTCATTCCCTGGCGCACGTCGCCGATGAATCCGAGACCGCCGGTGAGCGACCCGGCAAGGACGGGTAGCCGGGTGCACGGCGGACCACAAGACTCCGGCCTGAGCAACAAGACTCCGGCCCGCGCGTGGCTGAGCCGTCGGGCCGGCAAGACCCCTTCGGCAGGAGCTGTCGGAGCGAGCGCCGGCCCAAGGAGGCGGGGCACACCGTGCTCATCGGCACACGCGATCTCTAACGCGGCCGGGTCGCCGCTGATGAGCTGGGCGTGGGGCTGCTGCATCACGGTCGACTGGCGGGAAGCTGGCCCAGAGCGTGAGCGGCGGCCCCGGCGAGCTGATCCTGCGCGGGGTGCGCCCCGGTGGTGCGATGGTGCAGCGACAGCAGGCCAAGCAAGGCGCCGTGGCCATCGCTCAGCGGATACGCCTGTACGGCTGGGAAACCGGCGGCGAGCAGCCCGTCGAGACTTGGCTGACCGCGCCGGATCGGGCTCGTAGTGAGATCGTCGATCAGGAGCGGTTCGGGGTACGGCCACAGGTCGATGGCGGCGAAGCGGTCCAGGAAAGCCCGGGGGAGGCCGTGCTGCCGGGTGATGCGCAACTTCCCGGTGGGGGCCTCGCAGGTTCGCAGGGCACAGGCGTCCACGCCGGTGATGCTCCGGGCGGCGATCACGATGGCGGTCTCGACGATCGACCGGTCGGCCAGGGCCAGGAAGTCATCGGCGGCCAGGGTCGCCGGGTTGTGGCGAAGTCGTTCGCGGAAGGAGCCGAGGATGGCTCGGCGGCTGGCGCGCAGCTCCGCGTCGATGACGCCCTGCTGCAACCGCTGCAGACGAGCCTGCTGCTGGCTGGTGGGTGCCCGCGATTGCGGGGTGGGTCGCCGGGCTGTCGGTGCCACCGGGTTCCGCCCCCTCCTTTTCCGGGGTGCCGCTGCGACTGAGCATTGCCGCTCGCCCGTGCCTGGCTGCTTCTTCCAGGGTAGACACCGCAGAAAGCACCGGATACGGGCTGTTACCGCAAACACTGTCATTACTGAAAACCGCCACACAGAGGACGTATCGACGTTTGATCATGTTGGGTGTGGGCACCCTGCGCGCTTCGTCGAGGAAACGCTCCAGAGGGAGGTAGCGGTGGTGATGTCCTTCACCGTGATCAAGCGCAGCGATGGCGCCGGGGTGTCCCGCTTGCTCATCGCCGGCGATCTCGACGATGACACCGGTGCGACGCTGGTCAGGCTGATCCTGAACGCCGCTGAGCAGTACGACGTCTCGGAGGTCGTGGTGGATCTGCAACGGGTCACCTTCCTGGCCGCGGCCGGGGTTCGAGCCCTGTTGCTCGGCCGGGGAGCGGCCACGGACCTGGGCCGCAACTTCCGGGTTGTGAACGCTATCGGGACCGTCTACCAAATACTGCGGATCTGCGGCGTCCATAAAACGCTAGCAGTCACTTCGGAAGCCGGCGCCATCACCCGATAGCGTCACCTGGCGCCGGGGCGCGTTGCGGGATACGATTCGCTTCGGGGTCGCGCCGTTCTGAAGTGAGGGGATGCGCTCCTTGTTCCTTCGGAGCGACCACATGACGCTTGACTATGTTCCCGATCTGGCCGGCGAAGACTTGGCCATCGAAACCCTCGCCACTGACACGGGACAGCAGATTCGGCTGCAGGTTCATGGTGAGCTCGACAGCTGCACCGATGAGCAACTGGTCGACGCGGTTACCCAAGCACTCGCGACCTCCGGGATCTCCCAGGTGGATATGGATCTCGCCGGAGTGAGGTTCATGGACGCGGCCGGTGTGCGTTCACTCCTGACCTGTCGGCGGGCGGCAACCGAGGCCGGCATCCCGCTGACGTTGGTCGATCCCAACCCCATGGTCACCCGGGTGCTGGACGCACTGGGCCTGCTGGGCCACTTCACTGTCACCGGCGCTGCCGCCAGTGCCACCGGGCGCGCCGGGCGGGCGTTTGGGGCCTCGCCGCGGCGGGAGCAGAACAACCCGGCGGAGTGGTCGGAATGGTCTCCGCGAGCCCGCCAGCAATCTCAGGAAACGCGGGACCGCGCCCAGCTGGCCGTCGACCGCAGCGCGACCCTTCGCCCCTGGGACAGCTGAGCCGGCAAGGCTGAGCCGGCAAGGCCATCACCGTGCCGAAGGCCGGTGCTGGCTACCGGCCGCGGGGATCGCTCAACTCGCCGGTCTGCACCAGGTGATGGGCGACCTCGACGAGTTTGACATTGGCGTTCTGGCTCACCCGTACCAGCAGATGAAAAGCCTGGGCATGGGTGATTTTGTAGCGTTCCATCAGGACGCCCTTGGCCTGCCCGATGATGTCTCGTACCGAGATGGCGCGGGTGAGATCGTGCTCGCGCTGGGCGCCGGCCATCGCGATCGCCGCGTGCGCCGCGAACAGCAGTCCGATGTGCTCGGACTCGTCACCGAAAGCACCGGTGGTGTGCGAGTACAGGTTCAGGGCGCCCATGTTGTCGTCAAAGACGTAAAGCTGGAACGACAGCATGCTGCGGATGCCCATGGCGAGGGCGCGGCGGCTGAAGTCCGGCCAGCGTCGTTCCGTAGCCATGTCGGACAGCCGTACGGTTTGCTGCTGATAGGTGGCTTCCAGGCAGGGACCTTGACCGGTCTCGTACTGGGCCTGATCCACCAACCGCACCACCTTGTCCGTGGAGGACGGTGTCTCGACCTCGCGGCGGCCCTTGACAACGGTCAGGCCGGCAAATTCCGCGCCCGGCACGGTCTGCACCGCGGCGACCACGATCCCGTCCAGGGTGTCGTGCAGAGTGCTTTCCCTCTGCAAAACGCGGGCCATGTCGCTGAGCTGCGCCGCGAGGTCGTTCGAGATGCTCTGACCGGTGTAGTCAGTCGACGGCATCCCCTGCCGTTCCCCGGTCTTTCCCGCCATGCCGATCTGCCTTCCCTCGGGCCGTACGGCTCCGGACGGACCCATCATGCCGCCCGGAGCCTTGACCAGCGCTGCTTCGCGAACGCCGCGCTGGCCCGAGGATGCATTTCCCCGCTTTCGGACTGCCACACGGGGCATTTGCACAGCGATTCGCGTGCTCAGTCCGCGGCCAGGGCGGCGACCGGGCTGATCCGCGCCGCTCGCCGGGCCGGCACCAGGCCGGCCAGCGCCGTGATGGCGGCCATGGCCAGGACGATCAGCAGCAACCGTCCGCCCGGGAAGGTGAGCGGCAGGTCGAAGTTCAGCGCCTCGAGTGCCAGCCAGGCGAAAGGCACCCCGAGCGCAATACCCAGCACAGCTCCGATGACGCCGTACAACCCGGCCTCGATGCCGATCATCGAGCGCAGCCCGGTGCGGCTCAGACCCAGGGCGCGCAGCAGCCCCGATTCGCGGGTGCGTTCCAGCACCGACAGCGAGGTGGTGGTGGCCACGCCGACCACGGCGATCAGCACGGTCAGGCCGAGCAGGCCGAGCGCCGCGAGGAACAGCGAGGAGATCTCCCCGTTGCGCTTGTCCCGCTCGTCGGCGAGCACGGTGATTTCCGCTTCCGCCGGAGTCCCCAGCTTGCGGAACGCGGCGATGGCATCGTCGCGGGAGCCGCTGGCAACATCGGCGAGCACGCCGTCCGGGCCGGTTTCACGGCCGGTCAGCATGGTGAGGTCGGCGGTGTCCAGCACCGCGCCCATGCCCAGCGGGGCATCATCGGTCAGCACCGCAGCCACCTCGACGCGGGCCGCGCCCTTGCCTTCGTTCGGCTTCAGCGTCACGGTGTCGCCGGCAGTCACGTCGTAATCGGCGGCGAGCTGGGCCGACAGGATTGCCCGTCCCGGACCCAGGGCCGCGATCGAGCCGCTGGAGGACTCCAAGGCTGCCGAGGTGGGAAGAGCCTTCAGATCAAGGGAGATCACGCCGTACGACATGGCTCGGCTGGTCTTGATGTCTCCCAGCCTGATCGGGGTGACATGGGTGAACCGGGAATCGGCGCGCACCGCATCCGGAACGGCAGCGAAGGCCGCCGGGTCGTCCGCGTCCATGAGCAGGTCGGCCGGAACCTGGCGGGCCAGCGTCTGATCGGTCCACTTCTGCAGGCCGGAGATGCCGACGACAGTGCCGGCGAGCATCGCGACGCCGAGGGCGACCACGACGGCCACGGCCGCAGCCCGGCGGGGAGTGCCGCCGAGACCACTGACGGCGAGGCGGCCGGTGGGACCGGAGCGGCGCAGCGGCCAGCCGGTGACGGCCAGCACCGGCCGGATGAGCACCGGACCGAGCGCAATCAACACGCCGAAGGCGAGCGCGCCGATGCCGACGATGTAGAGCAGCACATCGGGGGACGTATTCGGTTGTGACATCTGGTCGGCGGTGAGCCAGCCCAGGGCGGCGGCCGCGATGGTCAGCAGGACACCCAGCAGGACCCGGGCCGCGGAGACGCCGCGTTCCGAGCCGGACGTGCTCGCGCTGCGCAGGGCCTGCAGCGGGGCTACTCCGGCGGCGGTAAAAGCCGGGGCCAGGACCGCGCCGGTGGTCAGCAGCCCGGATCCGATGATCACGGCGATCGCGGCGCCGACCGGCATGGCGGGGGCGGGCAGCGGGTGACCGAAGGCGCCAGCGATGGCCGGGGCGGCGAACCCGGCGGCCTGGGCGAGCAGCACCCCGGTGGTTCCGGTGACCAGCCCGATCACCGCGCCCTCGACGGCCAGCGCCCGGACCAGTTGCCCGCGTTGAGCACCGATCGTGCGCAGCAGGGCGAGCTGACGCAGCCGCTGCGTGAACACAATCCGGAAGGTGGAAGTGGCCACCAGGGCAGCGGCAACGACCGCCACGGCAACGAACATAGCCACCAGCGCGAACAGATCATCGAGCTGCCGGGCCTCGTCGATTGCTTCCTTGCGCCGGGTGATCGCGCCGGTGGTGATGTTCAGGTACGTGTCGGGCTTCATCAGCTGCGTGCTGATCTTGTCCTGCAATCCGTCAACGTCGGTGCCGGGCTCGGCGAGAATGTCCACCCGCGGGTAACCGGGTTCGCTGGAGAGCCCTGCCACCACCCGGTCGGGGGCGTAGGCCCGTTCCGCCGAGTCGCGCGGGCCGTCGACCACTGCGGTGACGGTGACCTTGATCGGCTTGTCTGTGGTGTTGCCGGTGCGCAACCGCAGCGTGCTGCCGGGTACAGCGCCGAGCCGGGCCGCCGCCCGCTGGTCGAGCGCGATCTGCTTGGCGGCGGTGGGGTAGGAGCCGGTAGCCAGGGTGATCCGCGACATCGGGCCGGAACCCGGGTCGGCGAGCACATCCAGGTCCACGCCGGAGGCCGAGTCGCCGAGCTTGAACGAAAGAGTTTCCCGGCCCGCGGTCTGGGCCACGCCGGCGAGGCGCTGCACCTCAGCCACCTGCCGCGAGCTGATCGGGTTGCCCTGGGAGGAGACGACCAGGCTCACCGCTTCCGGGGTCTCGCTGAACGAGTCGAGGCTGACGCGCGTGACAACATCGTGGGTCAGCACCGTGCCGAACACCACAAAGGCCGCGACCAGGACGGACAGGCCGGTCAGCAGTAGCCGTCCGGGCCGTCGCAGAATGCCGCTGAGCTGGGTACGGATCACGCTCATGTTCACTGCGCCGCCCCCGCCCCAGCCGTCGCGGCCGCGCTGTCGTGCGCCAGCCGGCCATCGGCCATGACCAGTACCCGGTCGGCGTACCCGGCGGCGTTGCGGTCGTGCGTGACCATGACGATGGTCTGGCCGAAGCGGCGCACCGAGTCACGCAGGAAGCCGAGCACCTCGGCGCCGGACCGGGAATCCAGGTTGCCGGTCGGTTCGTCGGCGAAGATCACATCGGGGCGTGTCACCAGGGCCCGGGCCAAGGCGACGCGTTGCTGCTGACCGCCGGAGAGCTCGGACGGGCGGTGATCCAGCCGGTCGGTGATGCCGAGAACGCCGGTCACGTGGCCGAACAGATCGCGGTCCAGCTTGCGGCCGGCCAGGTCGAGCGGAAGGGCGATGTTCTGCTCGGCGGTGAGCTGCGGCAGCAGGTTGAACGCCTGGAAGACGAACCCGATCCGGTCGCGGCGCACGGCGGTCAGGGCCCGGTCGCTGAGCCCGGACAGCTCGGCGTCACCGATCGTGATCCGGCCGCTGGTGAGGGTGTCGAGCCCGGCGAGGCAGTGCATGAAGGTCGACTTGCCCGAGCCGGACGGGCCCATGATCGCGGTGAAGCGCCCGCGCACGAAGTTGGCGCTCACTCCGTCGAGGGCGCGCACGGCCCGATCGCCCGTGCCGTAGACCTTGACGAGATCGGTGGCAGTGACGGCGTACATCAGAAAGTGATCTTCTTGATCGTGAGCTTGACGCCGCTGTCCTTGCAGTGGCCCAACGCCTCTTTCTCGATGTCCTCAAGCACGCCGGCCGCGGGCCGGTCCGGGGAGCCGGTGGCCTTGTTCCGGGCCCAGATTGTGTAGCGCAGGACCTGGGTGGCGACGCCGTCGTTCTCGAACCGGCTGGGCGCGTACTGCCGGATCTCCTTCTCCCACTTCTCCGCGGCGGCCTTGTCACTCGGGAAGGCGGCGGCCTTGTCGAACATCTTCTGGGCGAGTTCGCAGTCGGCGGCCGAGGCGGCGGTCGGGCCGAACCGCTTGTTCCACACGTAGTTGACGCCGTAGGCCACGCCGCCCAGCACCAGGACGGCGACCACGCCGAGAATCAGGAGTTGACTCCAGTTGCGGTTCTTGCGCGAGTTGTCGTAGGTGGTCATGGTCAGCTCCAATTCGCGGGGAGTTCGGGCACGACTCCATTCTTCGATTCCGCGGGGCCGGCCCACATCGGCGAGCGATCTGATCTCGGCGCCCGCCAGGTACGACCGCAGTCGTATGCCGCTTTAGGAAGCCGGGCGGACGAGCCCTATTTCGTACGCGAAAACCACCACCTGCACCCGGTCCCGCAGCTCAAGCTTGGTCAGAATGCGCCCGAAATGAACCTTCACCGTCGACTCGGCGACGTGCAACTGCGCCGCGATCTCGGTGTTCGACAACCCCGCCGCGACCAGCTCCAGCACCTCGCGCTCGCGGTCGGTCAGCGAGGCCAGCCGTTCGTCGGCGCGACCGGGCAGGGTCAGCTGGGCGGCGAAGCGGTCAAGCATCGCCCGGGTGACCCGCGGTGCCACCACCGATTCGCCCGCGGCCACCACCCGGATTGCCGACAGCAGCTCCTCTGGCGGGGCGTTCTTGAGGAGGAACCCGCTCGCCCCGGCCTGCAGCGCGGCGAACGCATCCTCGTCGGTGTCGAAGGTGGTGAGCGCCAGCACCCGCGGCCCGCCCGGCTCGGCGCAGATCCGCCGGGTCGCCTCCACGCCGTCCATCACCGGCATCCGGATGTCCATGACCACCACGTCGGCCGGCGTGCGGGCCAGCGCGGCGATGGCTTGAGCCCCATCGGCGGCCTCGCCGACCACCTCCATGTCGGTCTGCGCCGACAACACCATCCCGAACCCGGCCCGCACCAGCGCCTGGTCGTCGACAAGCAGAATCCGAATGCTCACAGCGTCTCCTTGAGCGGGATCGTGGCACGAACCAGCCAGCCGGACCCGGGCCGAGGGCCGACGGTGATCTCGCCGCCGTGCACCGCCACCCGTTCGCGCATCCCGACCAGCCCGTTGCCGCCGGGTTGCTGGCTCTGCTCGGGTGCTGATCGCTGCCCGTTGCCGTCGTCGGCGACCTCGACCACCGCCTCACCTGCTGCTATGCGCAGGGCGACTTGGACATGGGCCTGCGCTCCGGCGTGGCGCAGCACGTTGGTCAGCCCCTCCTGGGCGATCCGGAACACGGTCAGTTCGTCGGCGGGGGTCAGGGCCTTGGTGTTGCCCTCGACGACGAGTTCGGTGTGCAGACCTGCTGCTCGGGCTCGTTCGACGAGGGTTTTCAACTCTTCGACACCTCTCCGGCGCCGGTCGTCGTGATTTCCGGTTCCGCTCTCGGTTCCGGTTCCGCTCTCGGTTCCGCGTAGGACTGCGACGATGCGGTGCATGTCGTCCAGCGCGTCGCGTCCGGTGTCTGCGACCGTACGCATCGCTTCCCGGGCTTGATCGGGGTTTCGTTCGATGATGTAACTCGCGCCGTCGGCCTGCGCGATCATCACGGCCAGGCTGTGGGCGACCACGTCGTGCAGCTCGCGGGCGATGAAGGCGCGTTCGTCCGCGGCGGCCAGCCGGGCTAGATGGTCACGTTCGCGTTCGGCGGTCGCGGCGCGTTCGGCGGCGGCTGCGCTGCGCTCCCGGTTGACCCGCAGCACGTACGCGAAAAGCCACAACGCGGCGAAGATGGTGGCTGTCGTGCTGTATTCCGCCAGGTACGTCAGGTCGAGCACCGACGACCGGCCGGTCAGCGCGATGACGTCCTTCACCGCATACGCGACGACGCCGCCCAGCACCACCGCGCCGGCCACATATGCCGGCCAGAACGGACGCACATGGGTGACCACGGCGAGCATCGCCACAACCGCAGCGAGGTCATAGCCGGTCGGCTCGGGCGAGGCGATGGCGAACTGGAGCAGCACCAGCACAGCGGTCACTGCGAAAACCAAGATGGGGGCTTTGCGGCGAAACGCCAGCGCGATGGCCAGACCGAAACCGATCAGCATGTCGGCGGTCGACTCGCTGCGGTACTGCACGGCGATCGTGGCGATGACCGTGGCAATGACGAGGTCCCAGAGCGTCCAGAGCCTGGGACCCCACGTGCTGATCATCACCGTCACCGTGCCAGTGTCGCCCGCCTTACCCACCTCGGCATCACGCGCGCCGACCATATTCCGGCCGCCACCTCTGGACCGCCTTGCCCGCGGGCTGCCACCGCGACCATCGTTGTCAGGACCTGGTGGCAGCCCCGGTTTGTCAGGCGCGTTCGAGGACCACGACCGGGATCTCGCGCGAGGTCTTCTTCTGGTACTCGTTGTAGTCCGGCCAGACCTCGGCCATCTTGTCCCACATCTCCGGCTTTTCGTCGGGGGTTGCCACTCGGGCGGTGGCGCGGAAACGGTCCCCCTTGATCTGGACTTCGACGTTCGGGTCGGATTGCAGGTTGACGAACCAGGCCGGCGGGGCGTCCGTTCCGCCCTTTGACGCGACGACCAGGTGCTTGTCGTCGTGGTCGCGATAGATCAGGGCGTGGGAGCGCTCTTCGCCGGTTTTGCGACCCTTGGTGAACAGGATCAGGATCGTGGTCCCGTTGCGCCAGTGGTAGCCGTCTTCGCCGTCCGTTTCCAGGTAGCGGGCGACGTGGGGGTCGCCGTGCAGGTCGATTGCAGATGTCATGAGGGTGAAAGTACCCAGTTCAGTGATCTAAAAGCGCCGGAACGGCTGGTTGCTGATCGGTTGTACGGCGGGTGCGAAGCGTTGCAAAGACGTGTGGGATGGGCTGATGGACGAGGCTTTGCTGGCTTACTGCGAGGGCCTGGCCGATGGGTGTGCCGGCCACCGCAACGCAGGGCGGGCGGGTCACCCGGCGACCGGGGCCGACTACCGCCGCGGCTTCCTGGACGGGCGCCTCGAGGTGTTTCGCATGCTTGCGGGCGTACGGCAAATGCTTGAAGGGGCTTGAGCTTGCTGCGACGCCTGCGGTGGGCGAATGGACGCCGCGATGGAGTCGCCACCGTTCTCACCAGACTGACCGGAATTGTCGTCGGCTGCCCTGAGCCGATTTACGAACCGACCTCGCTGACCTGGACAAACGGTTTGTCGGTCTGCCACACCACGTGCACGATGAAGCTGTGGTTGGTCTCGTTGAAGTAGACAGCGAGGTTGTCGGGCGAATTCTGCACCGTGGCCACCGAATAGCCGCCCGACGGGGTCGCCGTGACGAGCTTGATAACGCCCTTCGAGGCCCGGATCACCGTCTGGCCACCCTTAACCCGGAACGAGCGGACGTACGTGCGTACCCCGTCACCGTCCGTCGTCACCGTCCACCCATCCTCGACCGTCGGGGGTTTGGTCGCCGACGGCTTCCCGGTGGGTGACTTATCGCCCGGCGACTTCCCACCCGATGGGTTCTCACCCGGCGGGTTCTCGCCCGGCGGCGGCGAACTCGCCTTGCCCGGCGGCGAAGATGGCTTGGTACCACCCGGAACGCGCGTCTTGCCGGAGGGCGACGGCGAAGTCGTCGGTGCCTTGGTGGGCGACCCGGTGGTGACGGTGGGTTGCGGAGCGGGCGTGATCTCGTCGGTGTCGCGGATCTGATCGACCGAAACCAGCGTGCCCTCGTTAGCTGTGGCCGTACGCAACACCGGCAGCATCGCCACCGAGGCCAGCGCGACGCTGGTCAGCGTGGCCGCACACCACCCAAGCAGCGGGAACCAGCTCCGAGTAGATCGCACGCCGCACATATTCCCATGGGTTCTATGGTGTTGCCCATGGCGTTGATCCTTCTGGTCGAGGACGACCGCAACATCACGGCGGCGATGGTGCGGGCGCTGACCGATGCCGGCCATGTTGTGCGGCCGGTGGGTCAGGCCGGTGAGGCGCTCAAAATTCTCACCGAGGAGCAGCCTGACCTGGTCATTCTCGACCTCGGGCTGCCCGACATCGACGGCACCGACGCGCTGCGAATGATGCGGTCGGTGTCCGCTGTGCCGGTCATTGTGGCCACTGCGCGGCGCTCCGAGGCCGACATCATCGCGTTGCTCAGCGCGGGCGCCGACGACTATGTGACCAAGCCGTTCTCCAGCGGTCACATCCTGGCGCGCATTGCCGCGGTACTTCGCCGTACGCGCGCTGCAGTTGAAGCGGCACCGAGCGTGATCACGGTGGGAGAGTTGGAGATCAATCCACGGCAGCGCCGGGTTTTCCTGCGCGGGCAGGCGTTGCAGCTGACCCGGCGCGAATTCGATGTGCTCACGTACCTGGCCGAGCGCGTGGGTCAGGTGGTCAGCCGGCGTGAGCTGCTCACCGAGGTCTGGAACCAGTCCCGCATCGGCGAGGAGCAGACGATCGACGTGCACATCTCCTGGCTGCGGCGCAAGCTCGGCGAGACGGCGGCGGCGCCGCGCTTTCTGCATACGGTACGGGGTGTCGGCGTGATGATGGTCGACCCGACGTGAGATGGGAGCTGAACCGGCTGGCGCTCGCGATCACGTCGATGGTGGCGCTGGCTTTTCTCGTACCCCTGATCTATGCGACCGGAAAAATCGCCCATGATCGGGCCATCAGTGATGCTCGTCAGCAGGCTGCCGCCATGGTGGCAGCGCTGGCCGTCGACGCCGACCCGCAACTGCTGACGAGCGCGGTGGCCAGCACGGTCGCGGGCAGCGCCGGTCGCCTCGCTGTGCACATGCCGGGCATGGACCCGATCGGCACCACCCACTCAGCCGACAATCAGATCAACCAGGCGAACCAATACCGGCGCGCGGTCACCGCCGAAGTCCCCGGTGGCCTCACATACTTGCAGCCCAGCGTGCTCAGCGACGGCCGTTCAGTGGTCATCGAGGTGTTCGTTCCCGAAGAGGAGATGCGCCGCGGCGTGTGGCCGGCCTGGCTCGCCCTCAGCGCGCTGGCCGTGGTTCTGGTCGCCGGTTCGGTCCTGTTCGCCGACCGTCTCGGCAGCCGTCTGGTCCGCGCCACCCGCGAGCTGGCCGGTTCCAGTCGCAAGCTGGGAGCCGGAGATCTAGCGGTACGAATAGAGCCCAGCGGCCCGCGCGAACTTCGCGATGCCGCCCAGGCGTTCAACTCGATGGCCGCCGACCTGCGCCGCCTGCTCGACGCCGAGCGGGAACTGGCCGCCGACCTCTCGCACCGCCTGCGGACCCCGCTGACCGCCCTGCGCCTCGACGCGGAAACCATGCCCCCGGGCCCGATCGGGGACCGGATGCGCCAGGCCTGCGACATGCTCGACTCCGAACTCGAAGCGATCATCGCGGGCGCCCGGCTCAGCGTGGAGGCTCGCGGTAACCAGCAGTCCGACCTGATCGAGGTGCTGGCCGACCGGCTCGCGTTCTGGTCGGCGCTCGCCGAGGACCAGCAGCGGCCCTGGGAAGTGGTCGGCGGGCAGACCCCGGTGCCCGTACCGTTGCCGCGCAGCGAGCTGATCCTTGCCGTGGACTCGTTGCTGGGCAACGTTTTCGCGCACACCCCGGAAGGCGTGGCGTTCCGGGTCACGGTGTCGCCGGCCGGTCTGCTGGTCGATGACGCGGGTCCCGGCATCGCCGATCCGGCTGCCGCGGTGCAACGCGGGGTCAGTGGTGCGGGCTCGACCGGGTTGGGGCTGGACATCGTGCGCCGGGTTGCCGAAGCGGCCGGGGGTCGCCTGGAGATCACGCGGGGGCCGTTGGGCGGGGCTCGGATCGGGCTTCTTTTGCGCGTACCCGAAATCGTCCCCACGCAGGAACTCCCCACGCGCGCGGCCGGACGACGTCGCCGTACTTCATAAGTTTTTCCGGTCTCTTTAAGGCTCCGTTATGGCGAGCGCCGATAGCTTTCCCGGCGTAGGTCAGCCACTGAGCTTTCGAAGGGGTCCACTCATGCGCAGGTCGATCGCCTATCCGCTGGCAGCAATCGGAGCGATCGGCTCCACGCTGGCGGTGTCGTCGCCCGCGCTGGCCCACGGATACGTTTCGGCCCCGCCGAGCCGGCAGGCCCTGTGCGCTTCCGGTGCCGTTAAGGATTGCGGCCAGATCCAATTCGAGCCCCAGAGCGTCGAGGCCCCCAAGGGCCAGACAACCTGCAACGGCGGCGTCGCGCAATTCGCTGTGCTGAACGACAACAGCCGCAACTGGCCCGCGAAAACGGTGGACAAGAAGGTCACCTTCACGTGGGTCATGACGGCTCGCCACCGCACCAGCAACTGGGAGTACTTCATCGGTGGCAAGAAAGTCGCCACCGTTGACGGGGGCAACCAGCAGCCGGATGCGGTGGTTACGCACAATGTGGATCTGAGCGCTTTCCCGGGCCGGCAGACCGTGCTTGCGGTATGGAACATCGGGGACACGGCGAACGCCTTCTACAGCTGTGTCGACCTGAATGTGGGCGGCGGCGGTGCCACTACGCCCGCCCCGTCACCCACGCCGAGCGCCACCAAGCCTCCCGTTGTCGCGCCGTCGCCTACCGCTACTGCTACCGCCACTGCTACGCCTACGAAGTCGCCCTCTTCTTCGGCTGCTGCTCCCACCGGTGCTGAGTGGGCGCCGAATGTTGCTTACAAGACCGGCGACAAGGTGACGTACGAGGGAGAGAAGTACGAGTGCCGCCAGTCCCACTCGTCGCTGCGTAGCTGGGAACCGTCGGTGTACACCCTCGCCCTTTGGCTTCCCCTGTGAAGCGCTTCGTCGTAGCGGTGTCGGCTGCCCTCTTGCTTGGCGCCTGCGGAACAGCCCCGCAAACCGCCGGCCCCGAGGTATCCCCTTCCTCGGTCAAAGCCGGCGTCGTAGCGGGAGCCGAGCACAACGACATCGACGTGATGTACCTGCAGATGATGGTCGCCCATCACAAGCAGGGCCTCGAAATGGTCCGCATCGCCGAGAAAAGTGCGGATCGCGATGACATCGCCACCCTGGCCAAAGCCATCGACGCCACCCAGTCCGACGAAGTCACCCTCATGAAAAAGTGGCTGACCGACTGGAAGCAACCCACCACCGTGGACCACGCCCCCAACGCCCACGCCGACCACGGCGGCCTGCCGGCAACAGGCCCCGAAGAGATCGACGCGCTCAAGAAGGCCTCCGGCACCGCTTTCGAGACGGCGTTCCTGAACCTTTTCGTCGCCCACCAGCACAACGCCGTAGAAATGGCCCAACTGGAAACATCGCAGGGCGACAACAAGGAAACAAAAGCTTTCGCCGACCGGGTACGCGAAAGCCGCACCGACCAGATCCAGCAAATGCTCACCATGATGAACGCCTAGATTTTCTGACCGGCATCCCCAGGCCGGCCCTCGGGCTGGCCGCCGGTCGGGCTGGACGGGCCGCTTCGGTCTCCCCCTTCAAGACTGAGCACGCCCGGGCAACTCCGGCCGGTCCGCCCCCTTCAGCGGACCGGCCGGAGTTCCTTGCGTCTATGGGTCGGCGGCCGTCTCGCAGCATCCAGACAAGGTGGTTAACGCCTTCATCTGCCGAGTAGACGCCGTACCCTCGCCTTTAAGTCCTCGCGGTCGTCAAAGCCCATCATTCGTGCGCGATCGTATAGATCATCCAGCCGATCGCGAGTGCGGTGCCCTAGGTCAAGCCAGTCCGACAATCGTTGGAGTTCTGGCTTGTTGAGGTTGCGAACCGATGGCAAGATTTCCGCAACGGTCTCGGGAACTCGCATCTCGTTGCGTACGGGCTCGTTGCAGCGCTTGCATTCGGCGCGCAAGTTGTTCAAGTCGCTTGAGTCTCCCTGAGCTGCCCGAGGCCTGATGTGGCCCGCTGTGAGGTAGGCAGTACCGAAGCCGTCAGGGTAAGGCTCGTTGCCGCCGATTCCGCAGACGACGCATCGCCATCCATCACGATCCAGGACTTGACGCCGCGTTCGTTCCGACACCACGTTACGAGGTGGCCGGGCTCCAAGCGCCGGATGCCAGCCCTTAGCGTCCAGTCGATATGTAGCGGAGGGCAGGGTTCGGTCATCCTTATTTGAGGGAACTTCCCAGTCGTCTTTTCTAAGCTCGCGGAAGCGGCGGTTAAGGCGCTCCTGCTCGTTCGGCACGACCTCACTGCCGAGGGCCTCACGCAGCATGCGGATGTTAAATCGATCGCCGATGTCGAGATTGAAGGCCATCCAAGCGGCGAGCTTCTGTTCCGCCCCGAAAGACTGCTTTCTCTTTCCAGGCGCAACCTCCAGCTCCCACCAGAGCCGCAACTGGCCACTACGGCCCTCCTCGGCGAAGGCTTCCTTAGGGTAATCCTCGTGCTCTGGATCGAACATCAGATATTTGTAGCCTGTGTACTGGCCTACTCCGTCGTTCGGGTCGCCCTCATGGCTGGGCGGCATGTTCGATCCGGGATGAAGTTCAGCCATCAGGCCGCAGATTGCCGAGCTCTAGGACCACGGGCAACGGCACGCTCACTCAACTGATGTTGGAGGGCCGTTCAAAATCTTGGTAAGTGACGTTGTATCGGTTATCGAATCACCTGGCTGCCAGCGTCTAACGTCAATCCCGCCGATCACGGTGACTGGACTATCTGAGTTCGCTTCCGCCGGCGTTACGCGGACCGGTACAAAAGTTCCAGGGAGCGGATGTGGCAGTTCGAGGTCCTGAGCTGCTCGCTGGGCTGCGAGTCTTATGCCGCTGAGCAGGAGAAAGCCTTCCTTGGCTAAGATGTCCGCTGCGCCGCCGTTAGCTCGGACACGCTTCATGCTGTCCTTCTGCTGAGCCGTCGCCTCGATGGAGGAGCGGTTCACCCGCCGGCCCTCTGCGCGGCGCATGAGCTCGGCAACCCGCCACTTCCCTGGCGACACCGCCGCGATGGCTGCCTGATCCTCAGGCGAGAGGCAGAGCAGCGTGTTCTCCGGAAGCGGAGCGTCTCTAAAGAGCCACTTGGCGTTCTCAAGGTGATTCCTCGTGATCGTGCGCTTGAGATCGCGGTTAGGGGCGTTGAGATATTCGAGCTTGGTTCGGATGACTCCGAGAGACCAGCGCGCCGTCTCGTCATCGGCATGGATGAGCATGCAGAGCTTGCCTTGCGCTTCCACCGGGATCATCCACCCGCCGAAGCGCATTGAGTACTTAGCGTCGACGTCGTACCCGGCGATGGAGAAGTCGAGGTCGACCCCGTCTGCGTACTTGAACCGGCGCTGCATGTTGATTTCGACCAGCGTCCCGATGTGGGTTCGCTCCGTCTTGGCTAGGCGGTCGATGCTGTAGCGGCCTGTGCGCTGCCCGTCGTAGATCTGGTCGAACGTGTCTCGCAGCACTCCTGCGGTGGAGGCGCCGTGGGGATCGAGTACGAGCAACGCCGCGGCTACCGCCTCAACCTCAGGGTCAGGCTCAGAGATGGCGAACAAGCTTGGAACCACATCACTCATACTCATCTCTCCCGGCGTCGAGGATGGTTCTGGCTAGTCTTAATGGTTCTTGTCGTGCGACTTCGCTAAGGTCGAACGCGTGTTCGACCTTGGCAAAGCAGCCTGTACCCGGGCAACTGCATCCTCCAGCGTCTCGTGCTCCCAGATACGCACGACGTGCCAGCCGGCGTCGGCAAGTGCGGTGTTTGCCCGCACGTCCCGCTCCATGTTCCGGCGCAGCTTAGGCGTCCAGTACCACTCGTTCGTGTTCGGTTGCCGCCCATGCTGAGGACATACGTGCCAGAAACAGCCGTCCACGAACACAGCAACCTTGCGTGCCGTGAAAACGATGTCTGGGCGGACGCGGACCTGGCCGGAGAAACGCAAGAGCAGGTCCTTGCGGTAGCGGTAGCCAAGTCTGTGCAAGGCCGACCGCAGCACCGTCTCCGGTTTGGTGTCTTTCCGGCGATTCGCCTGCATATTTCGCGAGCGGCCAGCATTCAGAGGAGCCGGATAGAGCCCTCTTTCGTGTGCCTTCTTGCGCACCTCTTCGGCGTCACCCTTAGACACGCCGCGCACATCCGTAAGCGCTGCTCGCTGGGCGCTGCTTCATCTGAGGCAAGATACTCGTCAGGGCCGGGCCTCGTGCCTAGCCCTGGAAGGAGGCCACGTGGACAGCTTTGAGGTAGTTGAGATTTGCGCAGGGGCCGGCGGGCAAGCCCTTGGCCTCGAAAAGGCCGGCTTCGAGCATGCCTTGGCAGTCGAACTAGATAGGAATGCGTGCGACACGCTCCACGAGAACCGCCCGGCATGGAAGGTCGCTCTGGGAGACGTGGCGAGTGAAGATACTTGGAAGCCGTCCGACTACGAGGGCGTTGACCTCCTGGCGGGTGGGGTTCCGTGCCCTCCGTTCACGATCGCCGGCAAGCAGCTGGGTGCTACGGATGAGCGAGACCTTTTTGCATGGGCGGTTGAGCTAGCTGGCACCGTACGGCCTCGGGCTCTCCTTCTAGAGAATGTGCGTGGCTTGAGCATGCCCCGTTTCGCGGGCTATCGGCAGCACGTTCTTGACCGCCTGGCATCGCTTGGCTACGTCGCGTTCTGGCAACTGCTTCAGGCATCTGACTATGGCGTGCCACAACTTCGTCCCCGATTCGTCCTCGTGGCTCTGCGTCCCGAGGATGCGCCGTACTTCCAGTGGCCCGAGCCGGTGGAGCAAACGCCCACGGTGGGGGAGGCCATCGGTGATCTGATGGCCTCAAATGGCTGGGAGGGCGCTAAGGCATGGGCGAAGCGTGCGAATCGGATTGCTCCCACAATCGTGGGGGGCTCGAAGAAGCACGGCGGCGCTGACCTCGGGCCAACACGTGCGAAGCGGGCTTGGGCCGAGTTGAGCGTCGACGCTCTTGGAGTTGCCGACGAAGCGCCTATGCGGGGTGCAACCATCCCTGAAGGGAAGCCGGGGCCGAAGTTGACATGCGAGATGGTTGCCCGCATCCAAGGCTGGTCTGATGACTACGAGTGGACCTTTTCTGGTCGCAAAACCACTAAGTACCGCCAGATCGGGAACGCCTTTCCTCCTCCGGTTGCTGCAGCCGTGGGCCAATCAATCATGCGAGCGTTCAAGCGTGTTGGCGTTCCGCAGCAGCGCGAATCCGTTGAGCATGACCCCATCTACCGGGTCCTGCGCGAGACCGACGGGTTTGTCACGTACAACCAATTAGTTCGTGCGGTTGGCCGGCCTATCGAGGCCCCGGAGCTCGAACGCCGCATGAGTCTCCTCGGCCAGGACTTCCACATCGAGGTCAACGAAGACAAGACGCTGCCCGCTTACAAGCTTGGTGATTTTCGTGCTTTTGTCGGGCAGCAAGATCACGATCGGCACGAGCTCTTCATGAAGTATCAAGCGCGCATCAGCTGACGATGTGACTTTCGGTGCGCCTGCGGGAAGCGGACCCTTCCCGCAGGCGATGAAGTTGGCGTTCGACCTAGGCTTGACACCCAACTGATTTTCCCGGCTGACGATTCCAGCGGGTACTAGCTGGTGGCTCTTCGGTCGAGCGTTGCTAACACCAGCTCATTCGCTTGCGTCGCCGTGAGTGGCGGGCTGTTACAGTCGCGAGCCGTGACCGCACCTGACTGGTTCAAAGAACGGCTGGGCTGGAAGCAAGCCACCAAGAAAGCGACTCCGCGCTGCGAAAAGTTTTTCGGGGTCGGCCTCGGGCCTAACTTGGCAGATCTATCTGGATCATCGAGTACCCGCATTGCTGGTGCTGTGTATGAACTGCTAGGTGTTCCCAAAGACCAGGTCGTCAATTTTGACATCGGGGCCGTTGAAGCGGCCAAGGAAAGCGCGGCAGCCGCGGTGACCTTTGGTGAGGCAGAGGCGGTATCCAAAAAAGTAGAGGCTACTGGCACTCAGTTGGAGCGAGGACTAGCTGCAGATCTCAAGCAGGCGCTCTACAAGCGTACGCCGGACGCCGACTCAGCAGCACAGCCCGCAAAGATGGTTCGTTACGCGCCAAGGAGAGGCAAACCAATTCACGCAGTATCAGCATCTTGCAGATTTGCAGAAGTTGCTCATCGAGGAACCAACGCTCCGGACTGCGGTGGGACGGGACTACCACGTCAAGCCTGACATCATGATTGGCGTTCCAAGCCAGTGGACGGGAACCGCTCAGTACACCTTGCATGCGGCAGTATCGTCGAAGCTAACGATTCGGTCGGATAGAGCGCAGAATATTCGCGTCGAGTTCGGCACACTGGTGCGCAATCGGCGTGGACGACTTCCGCACCTCGTCGTCGTTACAGCTGAACCTCTTCCCAGCCGCATCATCTCGATCGCTCGCGGCACCGGCGAAATTGATGCTATCTACCACTTACTGTTCGATGAGATGAATGAGGCGATGGACGCGCTTGCGGCCGGGAGTTCCGCACTGAGAAGTCAGGCGGACGACTGGCGCGAGATGGTGGATATGCAGCGCGTCCGCCCCTATGGTGAGCTCGCCGACGTGCTGGCGCTGGGATAGTCGCTCATGCACTTTGAGGGCGCTAAGCCGGCAAGCAGTACGTCGAGCAAGAGCCCGTCGGCGCGGTTCGATAGCGTGAACGCAGCTGGCTGTAGGGGTGGAGGGACGCACGTGGAGCTGTTGCACTCGGGGAAGGTCCGGGAGGTCTACGCGGACAAGGACGACATCGTTCTGGTCGCCTCGGACCGGATCTCGATCTACGACGTCATTCTGCCCACCCCGATCCCCGACAAGGGCAAGATCCTCACCCAGCTGTCGCTCTGGTGGTTCGAGCAGCTTGCTGACGTCGTGCCGAACCACATCATCTCGGCCACTGACGTGCCTGAGGAGTGGGCGGGCCGGGCCGTACGCGTTGAGCGCCTTGAGATGGTCATGGTCGAGTGCATTGCCCGGGGGTATCTGGCCGGCTCGGGGCTTAAGACGTACGAGCGGGACGGGGCCATTTGCGGGGTTGAGCTGCCTGCTGGACTGATCGAGTCCTCGAAGCTGCCGGAGCCAATCTTCACGCCTACGACCAAGCAGCCGCCGGGTCAGGGCCATGACGAGAACATGACGTACGCCGAGGTTGAGGCCAAGGTAGGCGCGGACCTGGCCGGCGAGCTCAAGCGGATCACGCTGGAGGTGTACCGGCGTGGGTCTGAGGTGGCTGAGCGCAGCGGGATCATCATCGCTGACACGAAGATCGAAGTCGGGCTGTCCAAGGGTGGCAGGCTCACTCTTGGAGATGAGCTTCTTACTCCGGATTCGTCCCGGTTTTGGGCTGCTGATGAGTGGAAGCCCGGCACCGCTCCCCGCTACCTGGACAAGCAGTTCCTACGCAACTGGTCCGCCAACTCCGACTGGGACCGCACGCATCCGGGACCGGAGATCCCTGAGGACGTCGTCGACGCCACCCGCAACGTGTACATCGAGGTGTACGAGCGGCTGACCGGCGACAAGTGGCGCTAGCGTTCCTCACCTACCGGCGAGGTGTCCGGAGTGCGAGCGTCTTCGTCCGCGGCGTTTCCGGCCTGCAAAGACTCTTCATTCCGTACGATCTCAGCGGCCTCTTCGCTCGACTTTGGCTCTAGCTGCTCGGGCGAGTGTTCGGTGGGGTTCGTCATGGTGAAGCGCTACCCGTGCGACGCGATGTGAAACTTCCACAGGTCAGCCAGCGCTTCATCCGCCGGCGGGCGTACCTGCTGACCTGAGGCGAAGATGTGGTTCCAGTGGTGGCCGGGGACTTCCGCTAACAACTCGGCCAAGGGTAGGCGGTCGGCTACCGGTAGCACCCGGTCCCACAGGATGTCCGCGTAGTACGTCACCTTAAGCGGGTCGCCGGCCCAGTGGGGTGCCGGAAAGATGAGTCCATCGGCTAGGTGGCCGGCGGCGATGATGCCCCTGCGGTTGTTCTGCCTCAGGAGAAAGACTTCGTCACCTGCGGACGTACCGGATCGCCTGGAGCCGAAGCTCCAACGGCCTTTCACCGGGACGCCTGCCGCCGTGGACGCTATGTCGTTTTCGTAGTTGGTCTTGAAATAGCCGGTGTCGCTGCCGTCCCACGTGAGGATGAAAGTGGTCATTTGACGTCCGCCGCGATTCTGGTGGCTACGTGGTCGATGAGCCGGCGCAGATCGGCACAGTAGGCCGAAGGGTTCTTAAAGCCGGCGCCCGCGCGGTAGCGGTGTGCGTAGTGGCCGGCGCCGCAGATGTCGTGGACGGGGCAGGCCAAGCACGACGGTGCTAGCGCCTTCAACCCTGCCTGGCGCGCGACTATGCCGGGGTGGCGCAGGGCCTCGTCCAGCGCATTGTCGAACACGTTGAGGCCGGTTGCGGCCGCGCCCTGGTAGGCCGATTTGAGCGAATCCACCTGTTCGATGGTGCCATCCGACTCGATGACGACGACCGGCGCCGGGCTGAGCCCCACCTGATCGGAGCGGCTGGTACCACCCAGCACCAGGTTGATGATCTCCTCGAACAGCCTGATTCCGGTTTCCCGCGTTGGTGCGGAATACCAGCGGTCGAACACGGTGATCATCCAGTCCGCATATCCGGGGCCGGGCGGGTGCTCCCAGTTCGCGTGGGGCAGCAACAAGTCGATCGTGGGTGGCCGGTATTCGAGCAGCGCCTCGTACACGTCCACCGGATCCGCTGACACGTCTACTGTGCACAGAATGCCCCCGTACGCGGGGTGATCGGCCAGCAACCGCAGCGCCCGGTCGACGAGAACATGGCTGCCCCGGCCGTCCCGGTGCCTACGTCGGCGATCGTGCTGGGCGGCCGGCCCATCCAGGCTGACACCGATCCGCACATCATGGTCCGCGAGCGTGGTCAGCATCTGCGGGGTCAGCAGGGCGCCGTTGGTTTGCAGGCGGAACGACACGCTGGGCAGGGTCGCCCGGAGGTCACCTATTATTTTCACCAGCGCGTCGCGGCCGGCCAGCAGGGGTTCGCCTCCGTGCAGGACGACGTCCGCGTGCTGCGGGTCGTGCTCGGCGATGCGCCGGGCGGCCGCCTGCCAGACCGCCGGGGACATGGCCGCCGGACGGTCGCGCCAGCTCTGGTCGGCTAGCTCGTAGACGTAGCAGTAGTCACAGGCGAGGTTGCAACGCTGATGCACCTTCATCACGAATTCGCGGAAGGCCGGCACCCGAGAACTCTAGCTCCGATGAGCGGCCGCGCGGCCAGGCTGCCCCGGACCCGCAGGCATCGCAGCTGAGCTGTTCACCACAGTGGGCGCACCAGTCGTTGCTGCGCCGCAGATACCAGCCGAGGACTATGCCGGTGAGCAGGCAGATGAGCCCGGTGACCGCCGCAATCATCAGAAGCTCAAAGCCGCAGCGCCGTCGCCGCCGACCTTGGGGCGCCGGATCATCAGGCCGTGTTCCTGCCGGCGGTCCAGGGCGGGGTCTTCGTCGGCGCGAGTGGTCACGTAGGAAGCTGTGAAGGTGTCCACACCGGTGCCGAGGTGGGTGCCGGGGCGATAGGTCACGGTCACCGCCATCGGCGATGCTGCCTCGATGACGCCTGCTCGCCAGCCGTCCCGGTAGACCCAGACGGGGTCTTTCTTGTGGTAGCTGTCGGCCGGGGCCACCTCTGCCGGGTCTCGCTGCGGCGGGGCGATGGTCGGGGTGGACATCGAGAGCCTCCTGCGTCCGGGATTGACTCGGTCATCGGGTGGTTCCCTAGGCGCTGGGGGTGTGATTCGCCAGAACAGCCAGACTTTTCAGCACGCTGTGTCAGCGCATCACCCACCGCCTGTCAGCTATCATGCTCGGGATCGAGTGCGTTCGCAAGGCCGGATGCACGTGCATCCGGCTCGTGCGTATCGACGCAGGGGATAGCCGAACGTTCGGTTTTCCGTCGGGCGATCTCACCCTTAGGATGCATTGGGCAACGGATCTGCAACTTGCAGCTTCGTCGAGACGCAAGGACAAGGAGCAGGGTGAGCGCGGGTTCGCAGGAGGAGGCGCCGAACAGCGGCCCCACCGTGCTGCGCATCCTGCTCGGTGCGCAGTTGCGTCGGCTTCGGGAAGGCAGAGGGATCAGCCGGGAAGACGCCGGCTACGAGATCCGCGCCTCCGGGTCGAAGATCAGCCGCATGGAGTTGGGCCGCGTCAGCTTCAAGGAGCGCGACGTCGCTGACTTGCTGACCATGTACGGCGTCAAGGACGCAGCCGAGCGCGAGGCGCTGCTGGGCCTGGCGCGCCAGGCGAACAACCCCGGCTGGTGGCACCACTTCGGCGACGTGATGCCGTCATGGTTCCAGTCCTATTTGGGACTCGAAGCCGCCGCGTCACTGATCCGGACGTACGAAATCCAATTCGTCCCGGGTCTGCTGCAGACCCCGGAGTACGCCCGCGCCGTGATCATGCTCGGACACGCCGGAGCGACAGCCGACGAAATCGATCGCCGGGTCGAGTTGCGCCAGCAGCGGCAGCAGTTGCTCGACCGGGCCGAGGCGCCGCAATTGTGGGCGGTCATCGACGAAGCGGTGCTGCGCCGGCCCATCGGCGGCCACGACGTCATGCGCGGGCAGATCGAGGCGCTTATCGAAGCGTCGAAGAAGCCGAATGTCCGGCTCCAGATCATTCCGTTCAACGTCGGTGGTCACGCCGCGGCGGGCGGCCCGTTCGCCATCCTGCGCTTCCCCGAGCCGGAGCTGCCCGACGTGGTCTACGTCGAGCAGCTGACCAGCGGCATCTATCTGGACAAGCGGGACGACGTCGACCAGTACGCGATCGCCATGGAGCGCGTCTGCATCGACGCCGAGCCGCCGAACCACACTCAGGAAATCCTCGGCAAGCTACTGCACGAGATCGGCCGCCCGGCCTGACGCAACCGGCCGCCCACGATCCTTCGTTGTGGATCAATAACTCTCAGTGATTAATTCAATCGGGTGACACCCTTTTGACGGATGCGTGTCACCCGAGCAGGTAGTCGAAATCCCCATCGCGCACGCCGCCGAGGAAAGCCTCGATCTCCGCTGGCGTGTAAATCAGAGCCGGGCCCTCCGGGTCACGGGAATTCCGGAACGCGACGCTGCCATCCGGCAGGGTGGCGCACTCGACGCAATTGCCGCTCGGGTTGCTCCGGCCACTCTTTCGCCAGGTCGCATCCTGCAGCTGCCCGGCGGGCATGCCGTTGAAAATGCGCGTCATTCTTGGCTCCCTAACGGTGAGACCGGTCCGAAGACCGGCGATGTGTGTCACGCGCGGCAGTCTGTTGTGCAAATGCACGTGCATCCGGCCTTGCGTTCTCACATGATTGTGAGCATGATAACGCACGTACCCCACTCGGTGGGGGTCACGGAGGGTGACATCTTTGAGTGACGGGTCGGTCGCGGAATGGCCTCGGCGGCCCCTGACGCGAGGCTCTCTGGCGGGAGCGTCCGAGCGGAGGAAACGCATGCCGGTCCCGAACATCCGGCCCGAGCCCTGGGAACCCACCGACCCTGAAGCCACCGACCCCCAGCGCCGCGGCAACCCGGCCCTGGTCTACCGCGACGAGCAGCGCACTGACGGAATGCAGGCGGCATCAACTCGCGCTACTACGGTGTCGCATCGCTTCGGCGGGGTGCGGCATGCGCTGACCCGCAAGGATGGTCCTTCTTCGGGAGCCGGCCTTTCGCCTTCGCCGTGGCCAGACGCTCCGGCTGGGTCGGGTTCCTCGCCGGGTGCTGCGTTCGACGATGACGGGGGTGATCCCCACGCGAGTAACTGAGCATGTCCACTGCGCGCGCCGTCGCTTGCCTGCCGGCTCGCGTTGGTGGGCCCCTGGGTCGCCGGTCATCCGCCGTGGACGGTTGCAGCTCAGCGTCGCCCGCTGGCCGGTACACGTCTTCGAGGAAACCGACTACTGCTACGGCATCGGCCCGTTGGCCCTCCGCCTGAACTGGGTCGAATGGGGCAAGCCGATCCCCTACGAAGGAGACACGTGGCTCGAAGTGTCCGGCACAGTAATCGAAAACCGCACGGGCGAAGCGGGACAAGTAAGGCAAGTACTGGTGCGTGCGGGCAGACTTCCGCACCCTCCGATGCGTAGGAGACCCCGCCTTCGCCCCTGAAAGCGTCATAGCAGGAAAGAGCGGCGCCGTTCACGGCGTCGCTCAAAGTGCGCCCAGCTCCCGTTCACGGCGCGGTAGTTGCGACATCACCGATCGGAGCTCCGTGGCGCGCAGCCCGGACCCCGGCCGGGCGGTCCGGTTCCCCCGTGCTGGATCGCTCGGCCGGCTGGCTTTGCGGCTTCTGCCCCGCCGTGCATTTCCCAGATGAAGATCTAGCTGTCGTACCTGGTTGCAGGGTGCAGACCGCAACTCCCGTCGAGGCCGGGCCCGGCCGGCCAGGCGCCTGGCGGCGCAAAAGCAGCCGTCCGACCCCTTCATTCTGCGTGAGTGGGTAAATCAAAACCGGACACGCCGCACCAGCCCTGCTGAACCATCCCCAGGAGGTCATTCCCTGGGATTCGTGGTGATCGGCTTGCGAGCTGCACCGGCCCAGTAGTAGGTCGACTCGGCATCTTTCACCGGCTTCTCCGGGCGCCAGGCGGGCACCGGGACGAGACCCGGGTCGAGCAACTCCCAGTCGCCGAAGAACCGCGCGATTTCTTCCTTCGTACGGGGAACCAACGTCATTCCTGCCCCCCGCGCAGCCGCCACCGCCTCACCCACCGCATCCGGATTGAAGTCCGCAGTGGGATGGGTGATCGCGAGAACGCTGCCGGGCGGCATCGCGTCGCGTAGGTGAGCCACCTGCGCCCACGGGTTCTCCTCATCGGCCAGCAGCATGAGGATCGCAATCATCGTGAGCCCTATCGGCTGCCCCAAATCGAGCGTCTCCCGCAGAACCTTTTCGGTCAGAATCGTTTCCGGCTGCCGGAGGTCGGCGGCGACGTACTCAGATCGGCCCTGTACGTTGCTCACCATGAGCGCCCGAGCGTGGACGAGCACGATGGGATCGTTGTCCACATAGACCACCCGGGTGTCGGGCGCGGTCTGCTGGGCCACATCGTGCAGGTTGGGCCGGGTCGGGATGCCGGTGCCGATGTCGAGAAACTGGCGGATGCCCTCGCTGTTGACCAGCGCGCGGACCACTCGGTGCATGAACGTGCGATTCGCCGAGGCCATCAGACGCAAGGTCGGGATGGCCCGCAGCATGGCCTCACCAACCTGCCGATCCGCAGCGAAGTTGTCCTTCCCACCCAGCCAGTAGTCATAGATGCGGGCCGAGTGCGGCAGGTACGGATTGACTTCCATGCCGGCCATCCCTTGCGAAAGCCACGACGAAAGGGCTCAGCGTAGCCGCGCGCGATGATCGTTTTCAGACCCGCAGTCCGTCAGAAAGGCGGGGCGCCAAAAGGAGGATGAGGGGCCAGGAAAGACCCTCAGGCCGCGGTGGCCCCACTCCGGTACGACCGATGCCGCCCATCAAGGCTCGTCCCCGCAACCACCCGGTCGCGCCCAGCGTGCTTGGCGACGTACAGGTTCCGGTCGGCGATGGAGAGCAAAGCAGCCTGAGTCGGTTCGCTGGCGTCGGTCAGGTCGGCCACGCCGATGCTGACGGTCACAGGTAGGCCGTGGGTAAGCTCCGACCAGTCGTACGACGAGACCGCGGCCCGGATCCCGTCGAGCTGCGGTGCCGCCCGGGTCACGTTCATGCCGGGCAGGGTCAGCAGGAACTCCTCGCCACCCATGCGGGCCGCGAAGCCGTCCGTTGTCACCGCTGCCAGTTCGGTCTCCAGCAGCTTGGCTACCTGGATCAGAACCTGGTCGCCGACGTCGTGGGACAGCTGGTCGTTGACGCGCTTGAAGTGGTCCAGGTCGACGATTGCCACCGTCAGGTCGGGGCAGCCGGCGATCATCTCCGGCAGTTGCTCGTCCAGGTAGCGGCGGTTGCGCAGGCCGGTCAGCGGGTCGCGGCGGGCCTGTTCGCGGAAGCGCTCGGCTTCCTGGCGCGCTTCGGCCGTTTCGAACATGGCTTGGCGGGTGCGGGCCTGGGCTTCGCGCTGCGACGAGTGCAGCCGGTTGTGGGCGGCGAAGAAGACTTTGTGGACGGCGAAGGCTTCGGCGTACTCGCCACGGGCGGCGTGGAGTTCGGCTTGTTCCTGGTGAACGCGGACCATGACCTCGCCCAGGGCGCGTTCCCGGCACAGCGCGCGGGATTCGTCGAGGCTGGCCTGGGCACGGTTGTGCGCTTCGAGAAAACGCTGGGCGCGGGCCAGCGTCAGCTTGTACTCGGCCAGGGCGTCGGCGTCCTCATAGTTGCCTATCAGGTGCCGGCGGACGGCCTCCAGCAGCAGGTCTTCCGCCTCCTGGTAGTTGCCGTTCTCGATTTCGATCGAGCCGATGGTGTCCAGCGCGGCCGGGTCGAGCACGAGGTCATGTTGAGTGGCGAATTGCTGGAGCTGATCGGTGACTTCCTGGGCCAGCTTCTGCTCACCGGCGGCGAGTTCGGTGTAGGCCCAGTTGTTCAAAACCCCGAGCAGCAGCGAGGGGAGGTTGAGTTCCTCGCCCAGGTGGATCGCCTGGGCGTAGCGCACCCGGGCGTCGTCCAAGGAGCCGGCCGCACCGAGCGCGTCGGCCAGCTTGGTGCGGTGCCAGACGTGCATGTATGCGGTGGCTGTCTCGTCCATCAGCTCGACGGCCAGCACGCAGTGCTCGAGGCTCTTCGCGGCATCGCCGAGGTGGCGGTGGATGTTGCCCCAGACCAGGTGGGTGCGCGCCTGCAGGACGTGGTCGTCGTGGTCGGCGGCCCAGCGGTGGATGGCCCAGATCTGGTTCGCCGCCGCGGCCACGTCGCCGTTACGCATCAGCATGTTGGCCTGGCACAGCCGGGCCCGGGTGATGAGCCGATCGTCGCCCAGCTCCTGGGCCTGCCGCTCGATCTCGACGGCCGCGTCATAGGACGAGTCGGCGTCCCACAGATACTGGTCCTCAAGCTCGGTCAGGGCAGCGGACAGCTGCTCGGCAACGCTGGCGTGCGCGTTCATCGGCCCACTCTCCCCTCGGTCTCACCGCGTTTCATCGTCAAGTCCCGCCCCCGCTGAAGAACAATGCGCTCCGTTTTCGAAGGTTAGCGGTGTGTGAACAGATGACCCCATAGTGGCGGGCGTGATCCATCTCGCGCCGAGCAGTCGTCGCACCGGGTGTACGTCGTACAGTTGCGGGATGGCCAAGCGGAGCGTTCGTCTGAGTCGGGACACGCTGATCGGCTGCGCGATGGACCTCGCCGACGCCGAGGGGCTCGAGGCGGTGACCATCCGGCGGCTGGCCCAGGAGAACGGCGTCACCCCGATGGCCATGTACTGGCACTTCAATGACAAGGACAGCTTGCTCGACGCGATGGCCGAGCACCTGATCACCTCGGTCGATCTGCCCGAGCCCACCGAGGAGCCGTGGGACGTGCAGTTGCGGGCCATCCTCGGGGCGATCCTGGCCGCGCTGCGCCCCCACCCGCCGGCCGCGGGCCTGGCGATGCGCCGGGTGCTCAATGCCGAGCCGGGCCTCAAGCTCGCCGAGCGCGTGCTGGAACTGTTGTCCCGGGCCGGTCTCGATCCGCATCGCTCGGCCAATGCCGCGACGTTCCTGCTCTGTTCGGTGATCTCGCTGGTCGCGGCGGAATTCACGAACCGGCCCGAACCCGAGGACCAGGAGCATCTGGTACGCCAGAAGAAGGCGTTGCTCGAAGCGTTGTCGCCGGAGCGCTATCCCCGGGTCATCGCCGCCGCACCGGACCTGGTGAATTGCTTTGGTCAAGACGACTACTTCGAGCTGAACCTGGATCTGCTGGTCCAGGGCGTGCGCGCGCTGCGCTGACGACATGGATCACATCTCTTGACGTTCCTCTACGGCGTACATATACGGTGTACATGTACAACGCATAGGGGAGGCGAGACGTGGTGCAACGAAATCCGTGGGCAACCTTGGCCGTGCTGGCGGTGGCCCAGTTCATGGTCGTGCTGGACGTGACGATCGTGAACGTGGCGCTGCCGAGCATTCAGCAGGACTTGGCGTTCAGCGCCTCCGGGCTGCAATGGGTAGTCAGTGCGTACACGCTGCTGTTCGGCGGTTTCCTGCTGCTTGGCGGACGGGTTGCCGACTTGCTCGGGCGCCGCCGCTTGTTCGTGATCGGCCTGCTGGTCTTCGGGGTCACCTCGTTGCTGGCCGGGCTGGCGCAGCCCCCTGAGCAGCTGATCGTGCTGCGGGCGGTGCAGGGTCTGGGCGGGGCGCTGCTCTCCCCGGCGGCGTTCGCCATCCTCACGGTGACGTTTGCGCAGGGCCGTGACCGCAACATCGCGATGGGCGTGTGGGGTGGGCTGGCCGGGCTCGGTGGCACGCTGGGGGTCATCGCCGGTGGGCTGCTGGTCGACTCGCTGTCGTGGCGCTGGATCTTCCTGGTCAACGTGCCGTTCGCGGTGGTACTGGCGGTCATCGTGCCGATGATCGTGGCCGAGAGCCGCACGACCACAACCGGGCGGCGCACCTTCGATATAGCCGGGGCTCTGCTGAGCACAGGTGGTCTGCTGGCGATCGTGCTGGGCGTGATCCGGGCGGAACCCCTGGGGTGGTCGTCCTTCGAGGTCATCGCGCTGCTGGTGGGTGGGGCGGCAATGCTGACTGCCTTCGTACGGGTAGAAGCCCGATCCGCTGCTCCGCTCGTACCGCTGACGCTGTTCAAGTCCCGGAGCCTGACCACGTCGATGCTGGCCCTGGCGCTCAACGGCGCGGCCTTCCTCGCGATGTTCTTCCTCACCGCGATCTTCCTGCAGCAGGTCCGGGGTCTTACCGCGCTCGAAACCGGCCTGGAATTCCTGCCGATGGGGTTCGCGGCCATTGCCAGCGCGGTGCTGTCCTCGCAACTGGTCACCCGGTTCGGCACGAAGCCGGTGCAGATTGGAGCCGCCGCGCTGAGCATCGTCGGGCTGCTGCTGCTCTCCCGGGCCGACGCCACCAGTTCCTACGTCACCTCGATCCTGCCCGGCCTGGTGCTGTTCGGCATCGGCATCATCGCGGTCGGTACGCCGGCCTCGATCGCCGCGGTCTCCGACGTGCGCCACGAGCAGGCGGGCGCGGCGTCGGGCGTGGTGAACGCGGGTTACCAGGTCGGCGGCGCGGTCGGGCTGGCGGTCATCACGACGCTGTCGACCTCGCATGTGCAGGGCCTGCTCGCGGCCGGTTCGAATCCGCAGGACGCGCTGGTCGGCGGCTTCGAGCGGGGCTTGCTGCTGGCGGCAATCTTCGCAGCAGCCAACATCCTGACCGCACTTGCCGCACCGCGCCTGCATCCCACCTCGGAGCAGATGGCCGAAGCGGCGGTCGCGGCCTGAAACGCAGGGCTGCCCGGGTGCAGGCGCACCCGGGCAGCACTTTTCCACGACCTGTTTACCGGTTGACGGCCTCGGCCGGTACGGCCTCCGCCGGCGCCTCGGCGGTCTTCGCGAGATCAACCGTGGCGCGCAGGGTGATGTTCCTGAAGAAGAGCGAGGCGACCACGCCGACCACCGCGATGATCGCGGAGATCAGGAAGATGTGACCGGTGGCGTCGCCGTACGCGGCCCGGATGATGTGCTGGAACGCGTCCGGCAGGCTCGACAGGTTGAGGGCGCTGACGCTGCCACTGCCCGATCCGGCCGGGGCCCCCGAGGCGGCGAGCTGGCTGGTGATGGAATCGGTGACCCGGTGGGCCAAGACGGCGCCGAGCACCGAGACGCCGATCGTGCCACCCAGCGAGCGGAAGAACGCGATGGTTGAGCTGGCCGCGCCGATGTCCTTGAGGGCAACCGAGTTCTGCACCGCGAGCACCAGGTTCTGCATCGACATACCCACGCCGATGCCGACCAGCAGCATGCCGGTCCAGAGGAACCAGAGCGGCGTCCGGTGGTCCATGAAGGCGAGCATCGCGAAGCCGGCGACCAGCACCACCGTGCCGACCAGGATGTACGGCTTGATCTTGCCGGACTTGGTGATCATTCGGCCCGAGATGGTCGACGAGAGGAGCAGGCCACCCATCATCGGGATGGTGAGCAGGCCGGCCTCGGTCGGGCTGTAGCCGCGGCCGATCTGGAAGTACTGACCCAGGAAGACCGAACCACCGAACATCGCCATGCCGACGGCCAGGCTGGCCACGATGGCCAGCGCGGTGTTGCGCTGCTTGACGATCGGCAGCGGGACGACCGGCTCGGCGACCCGCGACTCCACCCAGACGGCGGCCGCGAGGATCAGCAGGCTCGGGATGACCATGGCGAAGGTCTGCCAGGAGATCCAGGCGAACGAGCTGTCGACGAACGAGATCCAGATGAGCAGCAGGCTGACGCCGACGGCGATCAGGCCGGCACCGGCATAGTCAATCTTGACGTTGTCCCGCTTGAAGACGGGCAGGTGCAGCGTGCGTTGCAGCACGATCAGCGCGAGGACCGCGACGGGAGCACCGGCGAAGAAGCACCAGCGCCAGCCCAGCGGGGAGTCGACGATGACGCCGCCGAGCAGCGGGCCGCCGACCGTGGCCAGGGCGAGCACACCACCGAGGTAACCGTTGTAGCGACCGCGTTCGCGGGGCGGGATCATCGCGGCGATGGCCACCTGCACCAGCGCCTGGACGCCGCCGAGGCCGATGCCCTGGAACGCGCGGGCGGCGATCAGCTCACCGGCGCTCTGCGAGAAGCCGGCCACGATGGAGCCGGCCACGTAGATGATGATCGAGAGCTGGACCAGCAGCTTCTTGCTGTAGAGGTCGGAGAGCTTGCCCCAGATCGGGGTGGTTGCCGTGCTGGTCAGCAGCGTGGCGGTGACGACCCAGGTGTACTGGTTCTGGCTGCCGTTGAGCGATCCGATGATCGTCGGCAGCGCGGTGGAGACGATGGTGGCGCTGGACATGGCGACGAACAGGGCCAGCAGGAGACCACTGAGGGCTTCCAGGATCTGGCGGTGGCTCATCGCGTCCGACTCGGCGCGCGTGGTGGTGGGTGCGCTCATCGCGCGGCCTCCAGCGAGGTGTCGTAACGGGATTTGAGGTCTGTGGCAAAGCGCTGCATCAACGAGGTGAAAGCAGCGAGGTCCTGACGGGTCCAGTCGCGCAAGACGTCGGCCAGGTTGTCGGTGGCCCAGCCCATGACCTCGTTGAGCGTTTCGCGCCCATGCGGGGTCACGGTCAGCACGCTGGCGCGCCCGTCTGCGGGATCCGCAGTGCGTTCGACCAGGCCGGACTTGACCAGGGCGGCCACTGACCGGCTGACGGTGGACGGGTCGAGCGAACTGTGCACGGCCAGGTCCTTGAGATGACAGGCCGAATCGGTGCCGGGGCTCATCCGGTCGATCGCGGCCAGCAACTGCAGGGTGCCGGCGGGGACGGCGGAGTGGTGGACCGGCATGCCGTTCTTGAACAGCCGGACCGCCTTCAGCGTCTCCCCGATGGTGGTCAGCAGTTCGCGACGGGCCACAGCGGCGTCGTCGTCAACCATGGGACCTCCTCAGGAATGTTTGCCACATACAACTATCCATCAAAGTTGCCCAGAGTGCAAGTTTGCCCATTGCGAACTGAATCACACGCTGACTACCATCGGCACATGATTACGGCGCCTGAGCTCGGCCTGCGGGAACGCAAGAAGGTGGCCACCCGGCAAGCCCTGCACGAGGCTGCGGTCCGGCTGGCCATCGAGCACGGTGCTGGCAAGATCACGGTCGAGGCGGTGGCGGATGAGGCGGGGGTGTCCCGGCGGACATTCTCCAACTACTTCGCCAACAAGGAAGAGGCGCTGCTCTATGGCGACCGGCTGCGGATGGGAACGCTGATCGAGGTGGTGCGCTCGCGCCCGCCCGGTGAGGCCCCGTGGGCGGCGCTGAGCCGCTCGGCCGAGGAGCTGTACGGCAAGATCGGTGACCTGGACCCGCACTGGGTGGCCCAGACCCGGCTGCTGCGCACCGAGCCCTCGCTGCTCGCGCTGCAGGTCAGCACGTTCGCCACGCTGGAAGAAGAGCTGGCCGGGGCGCTGGCCGACCGGCTCGCCGCCGATGATGCCCCGGCGATGCGAGCCCGGCTGATGGCCGCGACCTACATGACGGCGATGCGGGTGGCCCTGCACCTGTGGCTGGAACGCCCCGACGAGACGCCGCTGCCCGAGCTGGCCCGGCGCACGCTGGTCGAGGTCGGCCGCGGGTTCGCCTAACCGCCACGGAAAAGGGGAACGCGGCGCCAGGAGGGGTGCTTCCTGACGCCGCGTTCCGGTGGGGATGGTGGCTCCGCTGGGGGACGGAGCCCGGGTGTTACTTCGTTGGGGGACGAAGCTTTTGTCTAGCCCTTGAAGCCAGCGAAGATCTTGGAGAACTCGAACGGCGTCTGGCTGATGTTGGTGCACTGGAACAGCGCGCCGTTGCACGCGTTCTTGTCGCGGTTGACCTCCCAGAAGGAGACGAACCCGATGTGGTTGGTGTTGGCGAAGGCGACCAGGTCCTTGGCGTCGGACTGGGTGAAGGTGCCGCTGTCGTCGTTCTTGCCGAGCATCGGGGTCACGCCGACCATCTTGAACGCGGCCGCGTCGCTGTTGCCGTAGATCGACTTGATCTGGTTCTTGGTCGAGGTCACGGCCTGGATCGCCAGGTCGCCGTAGTCCTGACCGGAGCGGCCGTAGTCCATCGCCATGATGTTGACCAGGTCGAGGTTGACGCCGGCGTTCTTGGCCGACTTGACCACGTTGAGGCCGTCGTTGGTCAGGCCCTCGGGCAGCACCGGCAGGGTCAGCGAGATCTTCAGGCCGGGGTTGGCCTTCTGCAGCGCGGCGAGCGCGGTCGAGCGGCGGGCGATCGTGGTCGGGTCGGCCACCGCGGCGCCCTCGATGTCGAGGTCGATGTACTTCAGCTTGTACGCGTCCACCACGGCCTGGTACTCGGCCTGCAGCGCCTTGACGTCGGTGCACGCCTGGGCCAGCTCGATGCCGGTCGCGCCACCGAAGGACACCTTCACGTCGCCGCCGGCTGCGCGCAGCGCGTCGATCTGGTCGCCGAACTGCTTGGAGCGCGGGTCGAAGGCGTTGAACCAGCTTGCCTTGCAGCCGACGCTGGTGACGAACGCCAGCGAGTAGGACTTGACGTTGCCGCTCGACGCGAGCTGGGAAAGCGTGGTGCTGCCGTTCGAGAGCAGACCCATGTCCACGTACGGAGCCACGAGCACCCCACTGCCGCTACCGCTACCGCCGCCGGACGTGGGCGGGGTGGTGGTCGGCGCGGTGGTCGGCGGCTTGGTCGTGGGAGCCGTTGTCGGTGCGGTGGTCGGCGCCGTGGTGGGTGCGGTGGTCGGCACCTTGGTGGTGGGCGCGGTCGTCGGGGCCGTGGTGGGCACCGATCCGCCGCCGGTGCAGGACGCGCCGTTGATCGTGCAGCTCGTCGGGGCGCCGCTGCCGTTCACGATGAACCCGAACTCGGTGGTGGCACCGGCCGCGATGGTGGCGTTGTAGCCCTTGTCCTTCGCGGTCGACGTGCCACCCGAGGTGGTGACCGTGGCTTCCCAACTGCTGCTGAGCTTCGCGCTGCCCGGCAGGCCGAACTGCAGCTGCCAGCCCGAGACGGCGGCGCTGCCGGTGTTCTTGATCGTGTACTTGCCCTGGTAGCCCGAGCCCCAGTCGGAGTCCTTGGAGAACGTCGCCGTCAGTCCGCCCGTGGCCTTCGTCGTCGGTCCGGTGGCCGCAACCGCGGCGATCGCACCTCCGCCAACGGCGAGCGCAGCGGCTCCCGTGTAGATGGCCAAACGCAGACGTCGACGTGACATGGGCAGGACTCCGATCATGGGGGCGGTACGTTCACTAGTGATCGTGTTCCTGGGTGGCTTAAAGAGTTCTGCCAGTTTCCTTAAGTCTGGTTCAAGTCGCACATGGACCTGGTCCGACTACGGTAAGTCATCCTCGTCGTCCAGCAGGCCCGGGAAGTAGCGGCGCAGGGCCACCACGTCCCAGACCTGCCGGAGGTCGCTGATCTGCCCGTCGGCGACGGTGAGGAACTCGGCAACCCGGGCCGTACCGAACGGGCCTGCGCAGTCGTAGATGAGCGTGGCACGCTCGCCGGCACAGTTCACCGACACGATCGTGATCGCGTCGGCGAATGCGGCGATGCGGCCCAGCACGTCCAGCAGCTCCTCATCGTCCACCGGCTGGGTGAGGTTCCAGGCGATCTCGGCGTCGGGGGCGATGACCCGGCGGGCCGCGCCGCTGTCCCGGTTGATCCAGGACTGCGCGTAGAAGGCGGTGACCTCTTTGGCCGGCATGTCAGTTCGCCACCATCGAGTCGCCGGTGACAAAGGTGTAGCCCTGCGCCTTGATGCCGGTGACCAGCGTCTTCAGGTAGTCGGTGCCGAGGTAAGGGTGGTAGAAGAAGCTGGCTACGCCGTCGCGGACGACCAGGTTGCGCTCGGCCGAGGCGAGCAGGTCGGCGGGCAGCCGGGCCGGGTGGTTGTTGAACGCGTCGGGTTCCACGTTGCCGATGTTCTCCGGGATGACCACCGAGCCGTAGACGTCGCGCACAGCGTACGGAAAGAACTGACCGAACTGGCGCGAGTAGTCGAACTTGGCACCGGTCAGCACACCGGGGAAGTACAGGCCGCGGTCGTAGCGCTTACCCATGACCGAGTTGATGGCCTGGTAGTCCACCGCGCTGGCGGCGTAGTGCGGGGGCTCGAACGTGCTGGGCACACCGAGGCCGGCCAGCGCGAACGTCAGCCCGGAGGCGGCGATGCGGGCGGTGGTGTACGCCGCGGAATCCCCCGGGACCGGGCCGTCGTAGATCACGTTGTTCGCCGAGTCGACGTGGGCGCTGTAGAACTCGAAGTCGTTGGCGCTCTGGCCGTCGTACGGGTTGGCGACGGCGCCGAACTGGTGGGTGTAGCCGTGCATGATCAGGGTGCCGCCGCGCTGCTGCAGGTACTTCAGCGCCGACACCACCTTTGGCTTGTTGACCAGTGTGTAGTCCTGCGCTTTGCCGTTCTGCACGCCCTTGGGGTCGCGGTAGCGCGGGTACACGGCCACGCTGAACGGCACCTTCTGCGAGTACAGGTAGTCGGCGACCGCCTTGAGCTCGTCGGGGTCGGAGTCCGGGCCGACGTCCTCGATGCGAACCAGGCCGCGGTGGCGCTCGCGGGAGACACCGGTGTCGCCGAGGGAGTCGAAGAGCAGGTCGGCGAAGGCCAGGTAGCGGTCGTCGTGGGTGACGTAGGTGAACGGGATCTCGCCGACGTACGTGAAGTTGGCGGACTGCACGGCCCAGGGGAAGGTGGTGCCGTCCGGTCGTACCGCGGAAGCCAAGGTCTTGACCTTCGACGGGTCGGACACCGAGAGGTTCATGATGCCGGACTTACCGGTGGTGTCGCGGGTCAGCTTCTTGCCCTTGTAGTCCACCTCGGACACGTCGGCGAAATCGAGCGCGCCGCTGGTGAAGCCGTGCGTGGCCGCAAACGTGGGGTCCTTGGCGGTCAGCTGCCAGATGTTGTCGAACACCCAGGTCACCGGCTTGGTGGTCCGCATGATGTCGTCAAGGAACGCCGGCGGCAACGCTTCGTCATAGGTGGATCCGACATAAACGATCGAGGTGTACGAACTCAGGTCGCCGGCCTTGTACCCCGCCACCGGCGCCGCGGTCCACGAGCCGAAGTGCGACGCCAGGTTCGCCGTCTGCGTGGCGTAGACCTCGCCCATCCAGCCGTAGTCACCGGTGGTGTCGTAGAGCACGAGCGTCTTCGCGGTGCCACCGCCCGGAGCCGCCTTGCCCGACTTGGTCACGGCCGGCGCCGCGGTGGTGGTAGCGGCGTCGGCGTTCATGACACCGACGCCCAGGGCGGCCGTGGCGGTGAGGGCAACACCGGCACCGAGAATCGCGCGGCGGGAGAACGCGGGGATACGCATCAGAGGGACGCTCCGTACGTGACAGCGGCGGGGGATTCGAGCGCGGGCATGGGTTCGGGCGACTCGGCCAGCCCGAGCAGCGCGGCGGTGGCCTGGGCGGTACGGCGGGCTGCAAGGCCGTCGCCGTACGGGTTTCCGCCAGCGGTCATCGCATCGCGGCGCACCCTGCTGTCCAGCAGCGCGGCCGCCTCCTTGACGATCAGCTCCGGGTTCGAGCCTACGAGCTTGGCGCAGCCGGCGTCCAACGACTCGACGCGTTCGGTGACCTCGCGCAGCACCAGCGCCGGTACGCCGAACGACGGTGCTTCCTCCTGGATGCCGCCCGAGTCGGTGAGCACCAGGTAGGCCTCGGAGAGCAGCCGCGACAGGTCCGGGTAGGGCAGCGGGTCGGTGATGGTGACCCGCTCGACGCTGCCGAGGTCGGCCTCCACCTGCGCGCGCACCTCGGGGTTGGGGTGGCTGGGCAGCACCACGTCGATGTCGTCGTAGCGCTCGACCAGCTCGCGGACGGCGGTCAGGATGCGGTGCAGCGGGGCACCCCACGATTCGCGGCGGTGCGCGGTGACCACCACCAGCCGGTTCGGCGAGTTGGTGCGGGCGGCGGCCAGGGCGGCGTTCTCGAACGGCATCTTGCGCCGGGCCACCGCGAGCGTGGCGTCTACCACGGTGTTGCCGGTGACCAGCACGTCGCCGGTGGCGATGTTCTCGTCCAGCAGGTTCATCGCGGCCAGTGGGGTGGGGGCCAGGTGCAGCGCCGCGACCTGGGCCACGAGCCGCCGGTTGGCCTCCTCCGGGAACGGCGAGTCGAGGTCGCCGGAGCGCAGCCCGGCCTCCAGGTGCACGACCGGGATCCGCCGCCAGAACGCGGCGAGCGCGCCGGCCAGGCTGGTGGTGGTGTCGCCCTGCACGATCACGGCGGCCGGGGTGCGAGTGGTCCACAGGGTGTCGAGCTGCCGGATCAGCTCGGTGAGCAGCTCGGCCTGGCTGCCGGTGCCCCGCTCGACGCTCAGCGTGACATCGGGTTCCAGCCCGAACGCGGTGAGCGCCTGGCCAACCATGGTGGGGTGCTGACCGCTGGCGACCAGCACCGGGGAGAGCAGGCCGGCCTCGCGCAGCGCCAGCACCACGGGAGCGAGCTTGACGGCCTCGGGGCGGGTGCCGCCGATCAGGTGCACTTCGGGGAGCGACATGGGGGATCCTCTAGGCAGCTAGGGCGAGGGGGAGCGGTACGTCGAGCGGCTCTTCAGCGAGCCGTTCGGTTTTGGCCCAGCTCTGCCGGCCGCTCGCCTGGCGGGCGAAGGCGCGGTAGGTGGCAACCAGACCGAGGAGCAGGAAGACGGGGTACGCGACAGCCGCGACGAGCAGCCGGCGCAGGCTCTCGTCGCGCAGCCGGTAGCGGTGCACGAGCGCCCAGATGAACCCAGGGAAGAACGTGACGGCGAACCACAGCTCGCCGCTGGTGGCCAGGGCTTCCCAGGAGCGCAGGTAGGGCATCGGGTGGCCCAGCGCCAGGCCGGTCGCTCCGGTGAGGACACCGCCGAGCAGGCCCGCGGTGACCAGCGCGTTGAGCCAAGGCGAGACCAGGTAGTGGAACATCTCCAGCAGCGAGGTCAGGCCGATCCGCTTGGAGCCCGCCAGCTTGCGCAGGTAGCGGGCGCACTGCAGGTTGCCCTGGGCCCACCGGGTGCGCTGGCGGGTGAGCCGGCGCAGGTCGACGACGGCCTGCTGGGTGACGGTGGCGCGGGAGGTGTAGCGGATGCCGACCCCGCCGAGGTGCATGCGCAGGCCGAGTTCCAGATCCTCGACCAGGCACGCCGACCAGGGCGCGTCGCCGAGAGCCAGCAACGCGGACAGGCGGGTGAACTGGCCGTTGCCACCGAGCCCGACGGTGTCGATGGTGTCGCGCAGGCTCTGGCAGGCGTTGACGATCGCCCCGAACTCGAGGTCCTGCACCGCGCCGAGCAGCTTGTTGCGGTTGCGGATGCGCACCTGCACCTGCACCGCGCCGATCTGCGGGTCGCGCATCATCCGCGAGACCTCGAGCAGGATGTTGCTGCTGCCCTGCCCGTCGCCGTCGATGATGCCGACCACGACCCGCTCGGGGCTGATACCGGCCTCGGCGGTGCGCTCGGCGATGTAGCGGTATGCGGCGTTGAGCGCCTCGCCCTTGCCCTTGCGTGCCTCGGGCAGGTTGCGGCGCAGTACGGTGAGCCGGGGGTGGTCGATGGCGGCGAGCACCTCAGGCGTGCGGTCATCGGAGCCGTCGTCCACCACGAGCACCCGGGCCAGCGTGCCGCCGGGACCGCCGAGCGTGAGCGCCGCGGCGACGGTGTTGCCGACCACGACCTCCTCGTTCAGCGCCGGCACGATGATCCAGAAGTGTTGCGGGGTGGCGTCGCCGCGCACCAGCGACCGGTCGACCACCTTGCGGCGGTGCGAGGCCATGTACCGCACCGCGAAAGTGACCAGCGCGACCGTGGAGACGGGCCAGGCGAGCAGCACCGCGTATCCGGAGATCACCAGCAACCAGCTGTCCGAGGCAGTCATGGCTCGCCCTCCCCTCGTCACAGATCGTGTCGTCAGCGTCGTCACTCTTGCCGCGTCGCCGGACGTATCTGGACATTAGGTCGCTACCGAGCGTGATTCAAGGCCGCGGACCGGAGGTCTCAGGCGAACTGACCAAATGGCCTAACCCAGACATCTCAGGCGTCGTAAAGACGGTAAAAAGCGGCAAACGGCAGGGTTACGAGGGGTGAGGACAAACGGCGCAGCGATGCCCAATGCCTTCCGGCAGGCAAAGATTCAGTGACGCATCGTGAGGTCGACCGTTGAGGCGGTATGGCGACCCGGTGCTGGCTGCGAGTAACTCTGCGTGAGGACTATGCTGCTCGCGTGAACCGGATCCTGCTGCGCGCCTTGATTGACCTGGCGGTGTCGATCGACCTCACCAGTGACGACGAGATCGACCCGGAAACGGCGACCACGCTGCTCGACGATCTTGCCGCGGCGCTCGAGGATCTCTCCGACGCCGACCGCGACGAACTCCTCGACTACATCGAGGAACTGGCCGACGCGACCAAGGACCCGGACCGCAAGGACGTCCTGCTCGACCTTCCGGACACCCTCGCCCTCACCGACGACTGAGCCGTCCGGATCTGCCTGCGTGATCAATACCTGCCCTGATGGGGGAGGTTCGGTGTTGCGCTGTCCTGTCATCATCGACGTCACAGCAAGGGTTGCTCGCATACGCGCAGCGACGAAAAGCGTCACGGGGGCGGGGCTGATTCATGGGTGGGTTCTTCGAGGCTGTCCTCAGCTTCCCCACCGTCATCCTGACCCCGCTTCTGGTTGTCGTCATCGGTTACTGGTTGGTCGTCATCGCCGGCGGTGCGGACCCCGGCGATGAGTTCCCGCTCGTGGGGTGGGGCGCCATTCCCCTCTCCATCCTCATCACCGTCGCCTGGTTCGCCACCCTTGCCGCTTCGCAGTGGCTCGGCGCGATTCCGGGCTTCGTCATCCTCGCCGCAGCGGTGATCCTGGCCTGGATCGTTGCCCGCGTTGCGGTTTCGCTGCTGCGACGGTTCCTGCCAACCGGCGCCGAGCCGTCGCGCGCCGACTTCGTCGGGCTGACCTGCATCGTGCGCACCGGCCGGGTGACCCGCACGTTCGGCCAGGCCGAAGTGCACGCCCCCGACGGCTCCTCGGCCATCGTGCAGGTCCGCCAGGCCGGCGACGACAAGCTGCGTGCCGGCACGGTTGCCCTGCTCTACGACGTCGATCCCGACGGCGAATTCTTCTGGATCGTTCCTGCGGACATCGCGAACAGGTAAAGGAAGTTCTCCATGGACGTTGTCTCCACCGGCTTCGGTGTGCTTCTCGCCGTCATCGTGCTCGTCGCGATCGGCGTGCTGTTCTTCCTCAGCCGGATGTTCCGCAAAGTCGAACAGGGCAAGGCGCTCATCGTCTCCAAGGTGCGCCGGGTGGACGTCACGTTCACCGGCGCGGTGGTGCTGCCGGTGCTGCACAAGTCCGAGATCATGGACATCTCGGTGAAGACCATCGAGATCTCCCGAACCGGCCGCGAGGGCCTGATCTGCCGGGACAACATCCGCGCCGATATCCGCATCACGTTCTTCGTACGGGTCAACAAGACCACCGAGGACGTCATCAAGGTCGCGCAGGCCATCGGCACCACCCGGGCCAGCAGCGAGTCGACGCTGCAGGAGCTGTTCAACGCCAAGTTCTCCGAGGCGCTCAAGACGGTCGGCAAGCAGCTGGACTTCGTCGACCTCTACACCAAGCGCAACGACTTCCGGGACCAGATCATCGAGGTGATCGGCACCGACCTCAACGGCTACAGCCTCGAGGACGCGGCCATCGACTTCCTTGAGCAAACCCCGATGATGCAGTTGGACCCCAAGAACATCCTCGACGCCCAGGGCATCCGGAAGATCACCGAGCTGACCGCCATCGAATCGGTGCGCACCAACGACTTCCGGCGCAACGAGGAGAAGGAGATCACCCGGCAGAACGTGGACGCCAAGGAGGCGATCCTCGAGCTGGAGCGCCGGCAGGCCGACGCGGAGATCAAGCAGCGCCGCGAGATCGAGACCATGCGGGCTCGCGAGGAAGCCGAGATCGCCCTGGCCCATGCCGAGGAGCGGCTGCGGTCCGAGGGGGCGCACCTGCGTACCGAGCAGCAGCTCGGGGTGCAGAAGGAGAACCAGGCCCGCGAGATCGCGGTCGCCGAGAAGAACCGCGAGCGGGTCATCGCCATCGAGACCGAGCGCATCGAGAAGGACCGGATGCTCGAGGTGATCGGCCGCGAGCGGGAGACCGAGCTGTCCACCATCGCCAAGAACAAAGAGGTGGAAGCCGAGAAGCGTGCGATCGCCGAGGTGGTGCGCGAGCGCATCGCGGTCGAGAAGACGGTGGCCGAGCAGGAAGAGAACATCAAGCGGCTGCGCGTGGTCGAGGAGGCCGAGCGTACCCGTCAGGCAGTGATCATCCAGGCCGAGGCCGAGGCGCAGGAGGCCCTGGTCAAGGACATCAAGGCCGCGGAAGCCGCCGAGGCCGCCGCGAAGTTCAAGGCCCGCGAGGAACTGCTGCTCGCCGAGGCCCGCCAGCAGACCGCGGAGCTCGACGCCCGAGCCAAGATCCGGATGGCCGAGGGCACGCAGGCCGCCGCGGCCGCCGCGGGCCTGGCCGATGTGCAGGTGCGCGAGCGCAACGCCGAGGTCATCGAGAAGACCGGGCGCGCCGAGGCCGCCGTGGAACGCGAGAAGGCGCTGGTGGCTGCGGAAGCGATCCGCGAGAAGCTCAAGGGCGAGGCCGAAGGTTTGCAGGAGAAGGCCGGTGCGATGGCCGCGCTCGACGACGCGACCCGCGAGCACGAGGAATACCGGCTGCGCCTGGAGGCCGAGAAGGAGATCCGGCTGGCCGGCATCAACGTGCACAAGGAAATCGCCGAGGCGCAGGCCACGCTCATCGCCACCGGGCTGGAGAAGGCCGACATCGACATCGTCGGCGGCGACTCGATCTTCTTCGACAAGCTGGTCAACTCGATCACGCTGGGCAAGAGCATCGATGGGTTCGTCGAGCACTCGAACGTCGTCCAGGGCCTCGGCGCGCAGTACCTGAACGGCTCGGCCAGCTTCGCCGACGACCTGAGCCGGGTGGTCGGCTCGGTCAGCACCGGCGACCTCGCCAACCTGAGCCTCTCGGCGTTCCTCACCCAGCAGATCAAGGCCGGGCACAAGGATTCCGGCAAGCTGAGGGAACTGCTGGCCGCGGCCCAGGAAATGGGTCTTGCTGACGGGAAGGTCGTCCGCTCTTGACCTCGCATGGGTTTTCCGCCGCGGAGGGGAACAGCGCGCGGTGAGCGATCTCGACGCCGGCACGTACGAGGTCCTGCGCGCCCGGCTCGGCGCGCAGGCCAAGGAACTGGCCGCACGGGCCGAGACGCTGAACACCTGCCGGACGCAGACGTTCGGCGGGCAGCAACTCCAGCTGAGCGGCACCGAACGCATCCGCACCGGGAACAACTGCGTGCCCCGCGACATCGTGCAGGTCGGCGGGTCCATGCTGTTCGGCTACAACGTGTTCGTGGGGCTGCGCACCGAGACCACGGTCGCGGACGTCTTCGCCGTGCACGGGTTCGCCGGCGGTACGTTCCAGCCCGCCACCCTGCCCGGTCTGCTCGACGACCCGACGTTCCAGCGCGACTTCGCCGAGCTTTACCGCTACTACCGGTCCACGCACCTGCTGCAGCTACGCCGGTTGGAGGGGTTGCTGCTCGCGGTGTTCCAGACCGGGGCCCGCGCCGATGACCTCAAGGTGCTGCGCTGGCGGGTCGGCACCGACGGCACCGTCAAGTACGAGGACAACCGCGGCGAACGCGATCACGTGTTCCCGCCGTCGCACGACTTCGAGTGGACGCCGACCACCCGCGAGCAGCATGTGCTCGGACGGCACCCGCACGTCTCCATCGAGGACGAGGTCTTCGTGGAGGCGGTCGGCGGCACGCTGACGGTGAAGATCGAGAACAACACCGAGGATGGGGAAGGCATCTTCTCCGAGCCGGTGGACGAGCCGCTGCAGAGCCTGGCCGACGCCGAGATTGCGTACGCGAAAATTGGCCCGCTGATTTTGCTGCGCGTGTTGCCGTACAAGGAAACGGTCCGTCGGTATCTGGTCTTCAACACGCGCACCCGTGACGTGGTCCGCCTCGATGGCATCGGGCAGGCCTGCCAGCGGCTGCCGGAGGACCAGGGCATCATCTTCCCCGGCGGCTACTATCTGGCCACCGGCATCGCCAAGACGTTCGACGCCGACGTGGCCGAACTGGAGTTCGAGCGGGTCGTGCGCTCGGTGAACGGTGAGGACGTGCTCTACGTCTTCCACGCCCGCGCAGCCGGCCGCTACCTGTTGCTGCCCTACAACGTGATCCGCAAAGAGGTAGCCGCCCCGATCACCTGCCACGGCTACTCGCTGTTCGAGGACGGCACGCTTGTCGCCTTCCGGGCCGGCTCGGACGAACCCACCCGGGTGCATCCGATGCAGATCTGGCAGACCCCGTTCGTCTCCGACACGTACGCCGCCGCGCAACCGGTCGGCACCGGCCCGCTGGAACGCGTCGGTAACGCCGATCTCGTGCGCGGCATCGCCGACACGCTGTCGGTGGCCCGGATGATCGACGAGATGACGCCCTCGAGCGCGGTGTTCGAGGCGATCATCCAGGCCAGCAACCGGATCGCCGACAACTACGTCTGGATCGCCGACCCGGAACTGGAGAACCTCGCGGCGCCGCTGGCCGAGGTGCGGGCCACCGCCGAGCAGGTGCTCGACGAGTTCGAGTCGGTGCAGGAGCTCACCGCCCAAGCCGCCGCCGCGGTGACTGAGGCCGGGGAGGCGATCACGTCGCTGATCCGGCGCGCCCGCGGCGAGGTTCCGGTCAGCACGGACGCGTGGATCCAGCAGTTGGCCGCGCTGCGTCAGGCGCAGGGCCGGATCGTGACCCTGCGGGAGATGCGGTACGTCGACACCGCGCGCCTGGACGAGCTGGACGCCGACCTGGTCTCCGAAGTGGACTCCACCGCCCGGCGGGCCGTGGAGTTCCTGCAGCGCGAGGATGCGTTCGCCGGTTACCGCGATGCGGTGGCGCAGCTGGTCACCGACTCGGCCGGCATCGCCACGGTGGCCGAGGCCGGCCCGATTGGCGAGCGGCTCACCGAGCAGGCCGACGGGCTGCGCATCGTCACCGAGGTGGTCGGCGGGCTCGACATCGCCGACGCCACCGTGCGGGTGGCCATCCTGGAACGCATCGGCGAGGTGCTCGGCGGGGTCAACCGGGCCCGCGCCACGCTGGACGCGCGCCGGCGCGATCTCGCCTCGGTCGAGGGGCGGGCCGCGTTCGCCGCCGAGTTCATGCTGCTCGGCCAGTCGGTGGCCGCCGCGCTGGCGGTGGCCGACACCCCGCAGCGCTGCGACGAGCAGGCGGCCAAGCTGATGGTGCAGGTCGAGGCGCTGGAGTCGCGCTTCGGCGAGTTCGACGACTTTGCCGAGCAACTCGCGGCCAAGCGCACCGAGGTGTACGAGGCGTTCGCCGCGCGCCGGCAGACGTTGCTGGACGAGCGCGCCCGGCGTACCGACCGGCTGTTCGCGTCGGCCCAGCGCACGCTTGCCGGGGTGCAGCGCCGGGTCGCCGGGTTCAGCAGCGTGGACGAGGTGAACACCTACTTCGCCACGGACCCGCTGGTCGGCAAGCTGCGCCACGTCGCCGAGGAGTTGCGGGCGCTCGGTGACACCGTGCGAGCCGAGGAACTGGACGGCCAGGTCAAGGCCGCGCGCCAGGAAGCCGGCCGGGCCCTGCGCGACCGGCTCGACCTGTACGGTGCCGATGGCACGACGATCACCCTGGGCCGGCACAGCTTCGCGGTGAACACCCAGCCCGCAGATCTGACGCTGGTGCCGGACGGGTCCGACCTCGTGTTCGCGGTCACCGGCACGGATTATCGGGCGCCGGTGCGTGATGAGGGCTTCCTGCGTACCCGGCCGTTCTGGGATCAGCCGCTGGTGTCGGAGTCACCCGAGCTCTCCCGGGCCGAATACCTGGCCGCGGCGCTGTTCGAGGGCGAGACCGAGCCGCGGTACGACGAAGGCTACGAACGCGGGATCCACGACCACGACGCGGAACTGATCCTTGACGTGCTCAAGCGCCTGCACTCCGCCGCGGGACTGTTGCGCTACCCAGCACGGGTACGAGCCGCCGCCCAGCTGTTTTGGAATTCCCTCCCCGAGGACCAGCGCACGTCCTGGACTGTGCGGGCATCGTCGCTTGTTCGCGCCCGCGACTTGTTCGGTGCTGGGCCCGATCTAGCCGAACTGTGCGCCTCCTTGGCGCAGGCGGCCGGTGGAGAAGCGGCCGTCGGTGAATACCTGGTCGAGGAGTTGGCCGCCGCACCGACCGGCTTCGTGACCAGCCGTAGCGCGCGAACCTTTCTCGACCGGTTCCACCGCAGTGCGCTGCGCTCCTATGCCGATGATCTGCGGGCGCTCGACGGGGATCCGCTCGCGCAGCGGCAACTCGTGCACGCGTGGCTCTCGGCGTTCCACCGCAGTCAGCCCGAGTCCGGGGACGCCAGCGACGTGCTCGAAGCCGTGGCCATCGAGCTGACGAGCCTGGAGCGCTACGACTCCGCGGCGGCGATCAGCGAGCCGGTCGAGGGGCTGCTGTCGGGGCACCCGCGGATCGTGAACGGGCGGTTGACCGTACGCCTTGATGAGTTCCTCGACAGCGCGCAGCGGTTCCGCCGGCAGCGGGTGCCGGCGTACCGGGCGTACCAGAAAGAAAGAACGGCCCTCGCCGCGGCGGAACGCGCCCGCCTGCGCCTCGACGAATATCAGCCAGCGGTGATGTCCGCGTTCGTGCGCAACCGGCTGCTGGACGAGGTCTACCTGCCGCTGATCGGCGACAACCTCGACCGCCAACTCGGCCCGGCCGGCGGTCTGCTGCTGCTGATCTCCCCGCCCGGCTATGGCAAGACCACGTTGATGGAGTACGTGGCAAACCGCCTCGGCCTGTTGTTCATCAAGGTCAACGGGCCGGCCCTGGGTCACGCGGTGACCTCGCTGGACCCGGCCGAGGCGCCCGATGCCACCGCACGCCAGGAGGTCGAGAAGATCTCGTTCGCGCTGGAGATGGGCAACAACGTGCTGCTCTATCTTGACGACATTCAGCACACGTCCCCGGAGTTGCTGCAGAAGTTCATCTCGCTCTGCGACGCCCAGCGCAAGATGGAAGGCGTCTGGGAAGGCAAGACGCGCACGTACGACCTGCGGGGCAAGCGGTTCGCGGTGTGCATGGCCGGCAACCCGTACACCGAGAGCGGCGAGCGGTTCCGGATCCCCGACATGCTGGCCAACCGCGCCGACGTGTGGAACCTGGGTGACGTGCTGTCCGGGCGCGAGGACGCGTTCGAGATGTCGTACCTGGAGAACGCGCTGACCGCCAACCCGGTGCTGGCGCCGCTGGCCGCCCGCGATCGCGGCGATCTGCCGCTGCTGGTGCGGCTGGCGCACGGCGATGAGACGGTACGGCCGGACCGGTTGAGCTACGCCTACTCGGCGGTTGAGCTGGAACAGGTGCTGTCGGTGCTGCGCAAGATGCGCTGGGTGCAACGGATCGTGCTGAAGGTGAACCAGGCCTACATCGCCTCGGCGGGGCAGGCGGACGCGTCGCGCACCGAGCCACCGTTCCGGCTGCAGGGGTCGTACCGCAACATGAACAAGCTCGCCGGGCGGATCATCCCCGCGATGAACGACGCCGAGCTGGAAACCCTGATCGATGATCACTACCTGGGCGAGGCGCAGACGCTGACCACGGGGGCGGAGTCGAACCTGCTCAAGCTGGCCGAGCTGCGCGGGAGGCTCACCGAGGAGCAGGCCGCGCGGTGGGCTGCGGTCAAGGATGCCTACCTGCGGGAGCAGGCGCTGGGTGGTGCGGAGGACGACCCGATGATCCGGGCTGTCGGCGCGGTGGGCCTGCTCGCCGACCGCATCGGCGGGGTTGAGCAGGCGATCCGGGGCCGTCGCAGCGCTTGATCCCGGTTGCCGTTTCAGTCCCGGTTGCCGAGCAGGCCGGGGTCTTCGCGGAGCAGGGCCGACAGGCGGCGGGCAGCCATCTCGGTCTCCTCCTCGTTGACCTCCAGCGGGATCGGTTCGGGCAGCGGGGCTGGCATGCCGCGCTGCTCGGGGATGTGCGCGCGGTGCTGCTCCTCGTAGGCCGGGCGCGGGGTTTGCGGGGGCACCTCGGGCGGCGGCGTGGCCGCGAACGGGTGCGGCTGCGGGGCCGGCGGCTCGTAGTGGTGGTAGCCGGGTTCATCCAGGTCGACGTCGATGACGTCGCCGTGCGGGTGCTCGGCGCCACCGGGCGTGCCGGCGCGCTGGGCCACCGAGTTGTCCGCGCTGACCTGCACGATGCCGTCCTCGACGGCGAAGTGCAGCAGCGTCGGCTCACCGGCGCCCTCCACCCCGACCGTGACGGCCAGGCTCGGGTTGCGGCCCACGACCGCGGCGATCGCCTCGACCAGCTCGGTCACCGCCGGTGGCGTGCCCGCCGACTCGCCCGCGGCACGCCGGCGCAGTTGGTCGCGGCGCGCCAGCCTGTCGAGTGCGTCGTCCAGTCCTCGCACGACACCGTCCTTCCGTCACACGCAGTTGCCCCTACCACTGTGCCTGTTCGGGGGTCGGTTTGGAAACCGGGTGGGGCGCGACTCGGCGCACACCTTACGTCTGTCGCATTCGCAGGGCTTTGTCGAGGGCTTGATCCAGTACCACAAGCAGGGCATCCCGGACGGATCCCCGGAAACGGGCATCGAACTGGAGCACGGGTACGTCGTCACGCACAGCGAGCGCCCAGCGCACCTCGTCCAGGTTGTAGCCCTGCTGCCCGTTGAAGGTGTTCACGCCGACGACGAAGGGAAGCCCAGCTCGCTCGAAATAGTCCACCGCGGGATAACAGTCGTCAATCCGGGAGGTATCGACGACGACCAGGGCACCGAGGGCCCCACGGACCAGGTCGTCCCACATGAACGAGAAACGCGACTGTCCGGGCGTACCGAATAAATAGAGCTTGAGGGTGTGGTCGATCGTGACGCAGCCGAAGTCCATGGCGATCGTGGTGGTGGTCTTGGTGGTCGCCCGGTTCGGATGATCGACGCCGACCGACTCCATGGTCATCTCGGCCTCGGTGGTCAGCGGCGAGATCTCCGAGATGGCGCCCACGGTGGTGGTCTTGCCGACGCCGAAGCCCCCGGCCACGATGATCTTGACCGGGACGGGCGGCTTGGTCTTCACGCGGTCGTCCGTCGGCGCGGCGCGGTAGTCGCTGGGCGCAGCGCGATTCTCAGGAAAGGGATCGAAGGCCACGGATCACTCGCATGATGGTGTCGGGGTCGGGGAATTCACTTTCCACAACATGGACCTCGAGGCAGCCGGCGGCGCGCAGGTCGGCGACGAGGATCCGGGTGACGCCGAAATGCAGGCGCAGCTTGGCCGAGATCTCCGCCACGGACAGCGGCTGCGCGCACAGCTGCACGATTGCTCGCTGCTCCGGCGAAAGCCGCGCCCCCCACGCCCGCGGATGCGTGCTGACCTGGGTTTCCAGCCCTATGTTGGGGTCCACGGCGGCGACCCGGCCCGAGGTGAGGACGAAGGGCCGCAACGACGTGGTCTGCTCCCCGGGCGGCGGCCGGTCGTCCGCCGGGGCCTGCTCGCGCAGGAAAGGCCGGATCCCGGGAACCGCCGGGCGATCCGGGTCCGGTCCGGTCATTGCTGGACGGCGTTCTTCAATTCAGCGATGAGGCGCGGGCTGAGCGCGCCGCCGGCCCGGGTGGCGAACAAGGTCATCTCGTACGCCAGCGTGCCCAGGTTGGCTGACCGGTCGGCGACCACGCCGAGCACCGAGCCGGCGCTGATCGCGGTCACCAGCAGGTAGCCGTCGGCCATGTCGATGATGACCCGGTTGAGGCTGCCGAGCTGGTACCAGCTCGCCGCGCCGCCGGCCAGGCTGGTCAGCCCCGAGACGACAGCGGCGAGCCGCTCGGCGTTGGGCCGGTCCTTGATCGCCGACATCGCCATCAGCAGGCCGTCGGAGGAGACCGCGATGGCCTCGACCACGCCCGCGGTGCCGGAGGTGAACGAGTCCAGCAGCCAGTTGAACGTCTTCGCCTCGGCGCTGAGCTGCGTGTCGGTGGAGTAGGGGGAAGTCATCGCGGTTGTCCCTCGGGTTGTGGCTGAGTTTCGTTAAGGGCTCGGGCTACGCCGTACTCGAACTGCTCCATCAACGCCCGGGCGGCGTCGGGATCGAGCGGGGCGGCCGGCTGGGCCGGGGCCGCCGGCCTCGGCTGGTCCAGGGGCAGGGTGGCGCCCGGCACCCGGCGGGTCAGCGGCGCCGGCCCGGGCTCGGCGTGCCTCGGCTGGGCACTGCCGGTCTGTTCGGCTTGCAGGACGCCGGCTTCGAACGCGTCGAACGCCTCCCGGGCGGCGATGGCGTCGTCCGGGGTGGGCACGCTGCTGAGCATCTTGGGCCCGGCCGCGGCGGGAAGCTGGCTGCCCGGGATGCGCCGGCGCAGCTCCGGCGACGTGCGTTGCTGCGGGATGACCGGCGCGGCGTCCAGCACCAGCGGGGCCGCGGGCAGTTCGGGTGGGCGTCCGGCCACCGGTACGGCCTCGTACACCGGAGTTGCCTCGTAGACCGGTGCCGCTTCGAGAGCCGGTCTGGTCTTGAGCGCGAAGGCATCCCACGAGCCGGCCACCTCCAGCGTCTGCGTCGCGCGGCCCAGCATGGTGGGGTCGAACGGCTGCGCGCTGCCGGGCACCGAGCGCACCGAGCCACCGGCGATCAGCGGGGCGAACTCGCTGTGCTGGCTGGGCACGGTGGCCTGGATCGGACCGGCGACGGCAGCCGTGTTCTGCCGGGGCACGAGATGGGTCGGTTGCAGGTCGACCCAGGCGGTGACGCCACCGTCCGGGGTGTCGGCCAGGGACACCTCGATGCCGTGCCGGCGGGCCAGGCGACCGACCACGAACAGGCCGAGCACCTCCGAGGGCGCGAGGTCGAGGCGCTCGCGGCGGGTCAGCCGTGCGTTCTCCTCGGCGAGGCGCTCGGGTGACAGGCCCAGACCGTGGTCCACGATCGCCAGCCGGGCGCCGCCGCGCAGCTCCGCGGCCGTGATCGTGACCCGGGTGTGCGGCGGGGAGAACGTGGTCGCGTTCTCCATCAGCTCGGCCAGCAGCAGCGTGAGGTCGGCCAGCACGGCGGGCACCAGCACAATCTCCTCGGGCACCTCCACGTCGACGCGGGTGTAGTCCTCGATCTCACCCAGGGCCAGCCGGACGACGTCGGACAGCGGCAGCGGCGCCATGTGATCGTTCGCACCGGCGCCACCGGAAAGCACCACGAGGGAGCTCGCGTTGCGCCGCAATCGGCTGGACATGTGGTCGAGGCGGTACAGCTCGCGCAGGCGGTCGCTGTCGGTCTCGCGGCGTTCCAGGTTGTCGATCAGGGCGAGCTGGCGGCCGACGAGGTTCTGGGTACGCCGCCCGACGTGGCCGAACATCTGGGCGACGTTGCGCCGGCCGAGCGCCTGACGTTCCACCAGCCGCACGGCCGTGGTCTGCACCCGGTCGAACGCGCGGGCCAGGTCGCCGATCTCGTCGCTGCCGGCCACGTCGACCGGGTCCAGGCGGATCGGGCGGGCATGTTCGACGTCGTCGTCGGCGACGCGCTGCAACTCGGCCTCGGCCTCGCGGGCCACCCGGTCGGCCGAGGAGGTGAGGCGCCGCAGCGGCCGGGCGACCGCGCGCGCCATCAGCAGTGACAGGCCGATAACCAGTACGAGCAGCAGCAGCGCGCCGGCGCCGACCAGGTAGGCGGTGCGCAGGGCGCTGTCGCGGTTCTTGGTCACCGCCGTGTCCACGTCCGAGGCGACGCGCTTCTCCACGAAGCCACCGAGGACGATAACCGAGCGCAGCGACGGGAACAGCGTCTTGATGTTGAGCAGCTTGATGGCCTTGGCCGGGTCGGTGGCCGCCTGGGTCAGGAACTGCGCGCCGACCCGGGCGCTGAAGGCCGACTGGGCGCTCAGGTAGAGCTTGTACTGGCTGTCGGTGAAGTACGGCTCCGCGTTCACGATGATCAGCTGCAGCTGGATCAGCGTGGCCGAGAACGCCCCGACCAGCCCGGTGTTCTTGGTGACCACGGCGCCGGTCAGGTAGCCGGACGCCTGGCTGATCAGGTCGTCACTGCGCAGCGACTGCTCCAGCGCGTAGATCTGGCGGCCCGCCGAGGTGGTCAGGTCCGCGTTGCGTGACAACGCGAGCCCGTCGATCACCGGGGTGATGGCCGCGGTGAACTCGGTGACGATCTGATCCGGCCGGATGGTTCGGTTGATCACGTTGGCGCGGGTACTGGACAGCCGCGAGAGGTCGCCGACCGCGCGGCGCAGAGCCGGGGTCAGCTCATCGCCGAGCGCGGTGACTCCGGCGACCTTGTCGCTCGCTTTGGCGCTCTGCACGGCCAGCTCGGGCTGCTGAATCAGGCCGAACAGGTAGCCAACGGACAACAGCCGCTCCTCCTGCAGCTCCTGCAGCGCCGACCCGACCTTGGTGGCCAGCTCGACGGTGTCGGAGGTGCGGCCCGCGTCGACCGAAACCCCGACCCGGTTGACCACGATCGGCACGGCCAGCGCGACCACCCCGATCAGCGGTACGAGCACCAGCAGCGTCAGCTTGCCGAGAATGCGCAACTTACCGAAGAGCACTGGATCGCTCCCGCCGTGTCGCCGGTACCTCACCGAACGCCGGCTCGGCCTCGGCCGCCCCGACGGTCATGTCGCGGACCGGGGCGGGGCCGGCCGGGCGCTTCTCCCGCCGCTTGCTGGGCAACCGCAGCAACAGGGCGGCCAGCACCAGCAGCACGGCGATCGCCGCGGCGGCAATCGCCTCGACGACCCGGGTGTCGAGGTCGTCGAGCCGCTTGTCGAGCAGGCGTCCCATCTCGCGGGTGGTGATGGTCGACAGGTTGGCCAGCGAGGTCTGCAGTTGGCTCTGGGCAATGGCCATGGTGGCGGCGTTCGGCGCACCACCGGGATTTGCGCCGCGGGTCAGCGACTCGACGCCGCGGCGGAACGAGTCCAGCCCGGCGACCAGGTCACCGCTCAGCGTGGCGCTGGTGGTGTCGTCCACTGCGGACTGCAAGTTGTCGGTCAGGTCCTCGACCGCATTGTTCACCTCGATGACCGAGGCGCCGAACTGCGGGGCGAGCTGGGCCTGCTGCTGGGCGTTGGCCGCGGCGACGAGCCGGCTCAGGTCGCCCATCCGGCTCACCTGCACGACCGCGCCGGGCAGGTCGACTGCGACAGCCTGCTGCAGGTGCGACAGGTCGTTGTCGGGGTCCTTGAACAGGTGTGACTTGTCCTGCACGGTTTCGTACAGGGCGAGGGTGAGGTCGGTTACCTCGACGTGGGCCTGAAAGACGGTCAGCGGGTCGCCGGTCTGCGTGGGCAACTGCTCGATCTTCTGCCGCAGGCCGGTCCACCGGTCGTGGGTGCCGAGCTCGACGCCCAGGCGCTGGTCGACCGCCGCGACCCCGTCGACAGCCGTACCCAGCGCCGGTGGGGCCTGGGCGACGCCGGACAGCGCCGAGGACTGGGTTTCCGCGAGCGCGCTGACCAGCGGGGTCAGCCCAACCAGGTATTCCACACCTTTGCGCTCAAGCTCCGTGCTGTCCCGCCGATCGGACACATCGCTCCAGACCCGGGCGAACAGCACCCCGACCGGCGCGAGAATCAGAAGCGTCATCGCGGCCGCGAGTACGGAGCGCATCCGAGTCCGCCGCTGATGCACCGAGTCTGCCATGTTTCCTCCACCAAACTCCCGCGATGAACCGCTTTGACGACTACAGTGTGTAATCGCGTGGGAGCGCTAACCGGGGACAATCTAGCGGAGAAAAAAGCGGTCGGACCCTCTCCCGGGTACAGAGTTGACTCGGCTGATCGGGGGATGGACCGCAAGGGTTGCCTGGTCGTAGGCGTGCCGGTGGATCAATCCATAGTAGACCGTGAATGAACCGCCGATGTTACTCAGCGTTAAACGGTAACTACACTTCCTCGGCGTCGCGGGCGATCCGGTCGAGCACCTTCTCGAGGGTGTCGCGGCTCTTGCCGAGTTGCTCCCCCGACCACCGCTCCTCCAGGCTCACCACGCTGCCGTCGTGCAGGCGCAGCTCGGCCCGGATCGGGGTGCGCTTGGTGATCGCGGCGCCGCGTAGCTCCTCGTACGGGATGAAGCGATTCTGCGCAGCCAGCCGCTCGACCGGCGCCGAACCCAGTAGCTGTTCCAACCGCTTGGCGCCCTTGTCCGTGCTTTTCGGCGCGGCCACGACAACGAACCCGCGATCCAGCATGAGCAGATCGGACTCGACGCCGTTGACCTTGACGTTGGCCATCGCGCCGATCACGTCCGCGCCCCGGGCGGTGGCCCGCTTCTCGATGACCGCTGCGGTCTCGACCCGTACCCCGGTCTCGGCCAGCCGAGCCCGGGCCTCGTCCAGCGTCTCGGGTGCGACGGCCAGTTTCGCGATGTCCTCCAGGTCGAGTTCCGCGCCCGCTGCGTCGATCAGGCGCACCGGCCCGCTCCACGACATCTGCCAGAACGCCACCCCGGAGCGGATCGCCGCCAGCGTGAGCAGCGTGTCCATCGGGCCGGCGAACTTGGCCGCCGCCTCCTTGCGTGTGGCATTGCTGAAGAACTCCTCGGCCAGCTCACCGAGGCGGCCCGCGGCGATCAGGTCGAACAGCGTGGCCAGGCCCGGGTCGGCCGTGCCGGTCAGCCGGCCCAGCGAGCGGAAGATGCGGTCCGAGGTGTGCTGCAGGCCCGCCGTGGTGGCCGCGGCGATGAACTGCGGCCAGGCCAGGACCTGCCGCGAGCCGGGTTCGATCACCTCGCGTTGCAAAGCGATCCCCGCGGCCCGCACCGAGCCGAGCAACGCCACCGCCGGGCGGCTGTCGATCGGGTGCTGCGGCTGCGGGGTCGCGCGCATGATCGCGATCCGCTCGGCGAGCGACGGGTGCGTGTCCCAGCGCGACGACTCGTTCTCCGGCTCGCGCTCCCGCAGCCCGGCCAGCTCGTCCTGGCGGGCGGCTACGAACTGCCCGAAGCCGCCGAACACGTCGTCCGGGGCGTATCCGGCTTCCCAGCCCGGCGCGACATAGCGGGCGAAGAAGAAGTCCCACGCCGCGTCGGCAACCGCCGAGTCCTTGAGCGCCGCGATGGCTGCGGCCGGTCCGGCGACGCGCACCGAGGCCTGGTCGGCGTCGCGTTCCTGGCGGCGCGAGGCAGCGTTGTCCACCAGCAGGTAGAGCCGGGCGTAGCCGCGGAACACCCAGCCCACCGGGTTGTACTTGCCGATCCGGCTGATCGTGTGCCCGATGGCGAGCCGGCCGCGATAGGCGACCGCGCCCAGGCTCGTGTGCTTGCCCGAGTAGTGACCCAGTTCGTGGGCGATGACCGCGCGCAACTGGTCGACAGTGAAGGACTGGACCAGCGGCAGTCCGAGGTAGAGCATCCGCCGCCCGCCGACCAGCCCGAGCATCTTGGCGTCCTCGCTGACCGCCGCGTTGACCTCGGGCACCAGCCGGATCTCGTCGGGCGTGCGGGTGCCGACCTCGGTGGCCAGCGTGTGCACGGTGGCCCACAGCTCGGGCGCGTCCCGCGGCGTGACGATCAGGCCGTGCAGCGGCTCGGAACGGGTGCGAATGGCCCGCCACAAACCGACGAAGGTGGCGCCCACCGCGACCAGCAAGGGCAATCCGAGTTTGATGCCGACCACCGCTGTGGTTTCGACGGTCACCCAGATCGCGAACGCCAGCACCGCGACAAGTTGAATCAGAGCAATGACATAGAAACCGAGCAGCATCAGCAGAGACGCGGCAGCGCGGAACATCGGCCTTTCCTTCCCCCGTATCGAGCGGTCGCAAGATACCGACCCCACTTACCGCGCGGCAACCCCTTACGATCCCTGCCCGTGTGGCCCTTCAAACGCGCAACCAAGACGGCGTCGCTCACCTTGGATCCCACTTTTGGTGACAAAGACGCACAAGCCCTTGTCTCGTACGTCCACAGCGGCGACTGGCCGGCCATCCGCGACATGTTCGCGGCCGCCGACACGGACCGGCGCTATTTTCTGCTCAGCGTCCTCGGCGACGGCCCGCAAAAGCCGCCGGCCTGGCTCGACCAATGGCTGACCGCCGAACCCGGCTCGGCGACCGCGCACCTCATCAAGGCCGTCTACCTCATCCAATGGGCGTGGGAAGCGCGCTCGGCCCACCAGGCCAAGTACGTCTCCGAGGAGCAGTTCGCCCTGTTCTTCCGTCGCCTCAAGCTGGCCGAGGACCTGCTCGACGACACCGTTGCCCGCGACCCGGACGAGCCGCTGGCCTGGTCCAACCTGCTGATCACGGCGATGGGCCGCCAGCTCGGGCTCGAGGAGGCGGAACGACGCTTCGAGCAGGCCATCGCGCACCACCGGTGGAACACCCCGGCGCATTACACGCTGCTGCAGCACCGATGCGAGAAATGGGGTGGTAGTAACGAATTGGCGTTGTCGTTCGCCCGTTCCACGGTTGCCGGGATGCCACCCGGGCACCGGCTCGGCGGGATGGTTCCGACCGCGCATTTCGAGAAGGCGCTGCAAGTCGGCGAGGGACTCGACTACCTGAGGAATCCGGAGGTCATAGCCGAAGTCGAAGCGGCCGCCGACAAGTCGATCCGGCACCCGGCATTTGACCGGCGACCCGGTTTCCAAGGCGTCGAAGGGTGGTTCGCCATGGTGTTTGCCAAAGCCGGGGCGTACCGGTCGGCGGCGGAGTGCTTCGAGCGGATCGGGGACCTGCCGGACGAGGGGCCGTGGTCGTACCTCGGGGATGCGGGAAGGGTTTATGTGCGAACGAGAAACGAGGTCCACCAGGCTGTTGGCCGCTAATGTGACCGGGTGACGTCCCGTGATCCCGTCGCCGACCTGCGGCGCATCGCCTTTCTGCTGGAACGGGCCAACGAGGCCACCTACCGGGTGAAGGCGTTCCGGTCGGCGGCGGCGACGGTGGCTGCCCTGCCTGCCGAGGAACTGACCCAGCGCGCGGCGGCGGGCACGCTGTCCGAGCTGAGCGGGGTTGGCGACGTGACCGCCCGCTGCGTTACCGAGTCGCTGGCCGGTGCGGAACCGGTCTACCTGCGCCGCCTCGAAACCACCGAGGGCACCGACCTCAGCGAGGCCGCGGCGGCTTTGCGCGAGGCGCTGCGCGGTGACTGCCACTCGCATTCGGACTGGTCCGACGGCGGCTCCCCGATCGAAGAGATGGCGCTGGCCGCCGTCGAAATCGGCCACGAATACCTGGTGCTCACCGACCACTCGCCGCGGCTGACCGTGGCCAACGGGCTCACCCCGGCGCGGCTGCGCAAACAACTCGACTACGTGGACCGGCTGAACGATGCGCTGCCCGAGGGCTTCCGGATCCTCACCGGGATCGAGGTGGACATCCTGGCCGACGGCCGCCTCGACCAGGAGGACGAGCTGCTCGAACGCCTCGACGTGGTGGTCGGCTCGGTGCACAGCGGCCTGCGCGACGAGGCACCGAAGATGACCCGCCGGATGCTGGCCGCGATCGAGAACCCGCACCTGGACATCCTCGGCCACATGACCGGCCGCAAAGTGTCCGCGGCGGGCGAAGGCGACAAGGCGCACCGCAAGGGCCGGACCCGCCCGCCGAGCACGTTCGACCTGGAGAAGGTCGTCGCCGCGTGCGTCGAGCACGGCAAGGCCATCGAGATCAACTCGCGCCCGGACCGGCTGGATCCACCCAAACGCATGCTGACCGTCGCCGTGGAAGCCGGTTGCCTGTTCAGCATCGACACCGACGCCCATGCCCCGGGACAACTCGATTGGCAGCGGTTCGGCTGCGAAAGAGCTGCGCTGTGCGGCGTACCGGTGGAAAAGGTGGTTAATTCTTGGCCCTTGGAGCGTCTGCTGGAGTGGACCAAGGGGCGTTAGGGTCAGTGGGTGGGACAGATTGATGACCTCGCCAACCGATACGTCGCCGAGTGGGCTCCGCTCAACCCGACCGGGGCGACCTTCATCGGGGAGCCGGGATACGACGACCAGCTCGACGACCTCTCCCCGGAAGGTTTCGAGGCCCAGGCCGAACTGGCCCGGCGCACGGTAGCCGGCCTTGACGTGATCGAGCCCGAGTCCGAGGCCGAGCACGTCGCCAAGGACGCCATGCTGGAACGGCTCGGGCTCGACCTGACCCGCTATGAGGCCGGCGACATCGCCAGCGAGATCAACGTGATCTCCAGCGCGGTGCACGGCTTGCGGATGGCCTTCGACCTGATGCCGGTACAGGGCGAGCAGGCGCTGGCCAACATCGCGGCTCGGCTGGGCGGTTTCCCCCGCGCGCTGGAGCAGTACAAGCGGACGCTGCTGGACCAGGCCGCGAAAGGCAATGTCAGCGCCCGCAACCAGATGCTCGAAGTAGCGGCGCAATGCGAGGCGTGGACCGATCCCGCCCGCGACAACTTCTTCAACAACCTCGCCGGCAACCTTGATGCCTCCGGCGCCCTGCAGGCAACGCTGACCCGCAACGCGGCGGCGGCCACGGCTGCAACAGCGGACTTCGGTCAGTTTCTGCGCACCGAGCTGGCGCCGTACGGCCGGGAGAAGGAAGCGGCCGGACCGGAACGCTACGCCCGCGCCTCGCAGTATTTCCTCGGCGCCCGCATCGACCAGGAGGAAACCTACGCCTGGGGCTTCGCCGAACTGGCCCGCCTAGAGGCCGAAATGCGCAAGGTAGCTGCCGAAATCGCCGGCCCCGGCGCCACAGTGGACCAGGCGGTCGAAGCGCTGGCCGCCGACCCGGCCCGCCGCATCCCCGGCAAGGAAGCCTTCCGCGACTGGATGCAGGCCACCGCCGACAAGGCCATCTCGGAACTCAACGGAACCCACTTCGACATCCCTCCGGCCGTCCGGACGGTGGAGGCCTGCCTGGCCCCCACCAGCGACGGCGGCATCTACTACACCTCCCCGAGCGAGGACTTCAGCCGCCCCGGCCGCATGTGGTGGGCGGTCCCGGAAAACCAAACGGAATTCTCCACCTGGCGCGAGACCTCCACGGTCTATCACGAAGGCGCCCCCGGCCATCACCTGCAAATCGGTCAGACGATCTACCGCGCCGACACCCTCAACCGCTGGCAGCGCCTGCTCTGCTGGTGCTCAGGCCATGGCGAAGGCTGGGCCCTGTACGCCGAACGCCTGATGGACGACCTGGGGTACCTGGCCGATCCGGGCGACCGCCTCGGCATGCTCGACGGCCAGGCCTTGCGAGCCACCCGGGTGATCGTGGACATCGGCATGCACCTGGAACTCGAAATTCCCCGCGACAACCCGTTCGGCTTTCACCCGGGATCGCGGTGGACGCCCGAGTTGGGCTGGGAGTTCCTGCGCCAGCACTGCCGGATGCAGCAGGACGTGCTGCGCTTCGAGTGGAAGCGGTACCTGGGGTGGCCGGGGCAGGCGCCTTCGTACAAGGTGGGGGAGCGGATCTGGTTGCAGGCTCGCGAGGATGCTCGGGCTCGCAAGGGGGCGGAGTTTGACTTGAAGGCGTTCCATCGGGCGGCTTTGGATCTGGGGTCTTTGGGGTTGGATCCGCTGCGGAAGGCGTTGGAGCGGCTCTGAGTGGTATGGGCTTACGCTCCGGACATGGCATGAGCAACTCTTGAGCGACCAAAAGGCTCCAGGACGTGAGCCGGGGCGTGGTCGCTCAGGCGGCTGATGGGTGACTCGCCATCAACTGCGGCGGCCGGGCTGGCCAGGTGGGCGTGCGTGGGGCGGTCCGGCAGGAGTACCAGGCCGTGGGGCATGGCCTAGTTGGCCAGGCGGCGGCGGTTGGCGATCAGTTCGCGGAGGCGGGCGCCGCGGAGGCGGTGGGGCTGGGCGAGGTCCCGGGCCGCCTTGGCGTCGGCAAGGGCGGCCAGGAGTTCGAGCCTGCGGCGGCGACGCTCGGGGTCGAGTCGCTGCGGTACCAGAGCCATGAGGCCGAGACTGCCTACGCCGTCGAGATTCGTCAAGGGTGAGTGCGGTGCGCCACCACATGAGTACCCGATGTTGTTAACAGAGCTGGTCAGAGCCGGGCATTCACCACAGCGGCCAGTCGTTGGTGGTGATCCATCGGGCGCCGGTGAGGCCCATGGCGATGGACAAACCGATGCTGCTGACGATGGCCACGCCCACGGCCACGCCACGGTCGCCGAACAGGGCCAGAAAAGTCGCCACCACCCACGCCGAAACGGCCGCCCCTACGGTCCACCACGTGTACGTCAGCAGGTTGCGGCCGAGCGCCCCGAACAGCACGAACCACACGACAGTGGCGCCGACCCCAGCCATCAGGGGACCCGCGGCGATGCGGTGCGGCTCCCGATAAACCGGCCGCGGCGGCAACCCACCTCCCGCCGCATAAGAGCCACCAGCGGGCGGCGGGCCGCCGGCCAGGGGAGCGCCGGCGGGAGGAGGGCCGGCAGCCGGGTAGGAGGACCAGCTCATGCCTTCACCCTATCCGGGGTCGCCCGATCTGCGCCGGTGGACGAGTTCTGTCAGGATGGCGCGGTGGCTTCACTGCGTACCCTCTCGGTTGTGACCGTCGCTGCTCTTTCCCTCGCTGCTTGCGGCCGGCCGGGCGACAGCAGCTCGGCCACCCCGGCCCCGCAGTTCGTGGAGCCCCCCGCGACCTCAGCGGCAGCCGCTCCCGACGCCCCGGAGCCGACGACCGGTGAAAGCGCGGCACCTGAGACCGCGAGCCCAACGCCGACGCAGAGCCCGGCCAAGGCCACCACCGTGAAATACGTGTTCCCGGTCAAGGCGTCGAACGTTGACTACCACCCGACCCACAGCAAATACCCGGCAACCGACATCTTTGCCGACTGCGGGGAGCCGGCCGTGGCCACGACCAGCGGCGTCGTGCTCGAGGTGAGCCGCAAGGACGAGTACGTCAAGGGTCAGCCCGACGGTCCGCTCAACGGTGGCCTGTCGGTGTCGATCCTCGGCGACGACGGGGTGCGCTACTACGGCTCGCACCTCAGCAAGGTGCTGTCGAGCATCAAGGCCGGGGTGCGGGTCGAAGCCGGTCAGCAGGTCGGCAAGGTCGGCCACACCGGCAACGCCAACGGGGTGTGCCACCTGCACTACGGGATCTCGCCGCCGTGCGCGAAGACCGGGGACTGGAAGGTACGCCGCGGCGTGATCTGGCCGGCGACGTACCTCACCTCGTGGCGTAAGGGTGGCAGCAAGAGCCCGGTCAAGACCGTGCAGTCCTGGGCCAAGTCGCACAACTGCAAGGCGTAGGGCGTCACCTGAACTGGGCGAACCGCTTCTGCGACGAGCCGTTGACGATGGTGAACGCGCCGCCCGCGGCGAAGACTCCGGCGCCGCTGGCCATGGTCAGTACCCCTTCGATGCCGTTGGCGTTTGCCTTCCAGCTCTTGAGGTGACCGTCGTTGGCGGCGAGCGCGGCCAGCTTGATCCGGTCGTCCTGGCCGTCGAGGCAAACCCCCTGCGCCCCGGTACGAGCAGTGCGGCACGCGTTGTCGAAGTGCCCGCCCACGTAAACGGTGTCGCCGAGCGTGGTGACTGCCTGCGCGTCGCCGTCGAAGGTGGCCGTCCACTTCTTGGCGCCGGAGAGGCTGTACGCGTTGGCGGTGCCGCCCTGCCCGCCGTTGGCCGTGTACACGCTGTCGGAGGTGACAGCGATGGAGAAGGCGATGACCGCGGGCTTGGGTTTGAACCCGGTGAGGATTTTGCCGGAGGCCGGGTCCAGGGCGACCAGGCGGTCGTACCCACTCGTGCTGTTGACCTTGTGGAATTTGCCGCCGGCGTAGACGCGGCCGTCGCCGATGGCCAGCGCCTCGACCTGGTCGTCGGCGGTCGGCTTCCAGGTGGCGTCGAGCGTGCCGGTGGTCAGGTCGAACGCCGCGAGCTTGGTGCGGGCCTGTCCGTTGATCTTGGACAGGGTGCCGCCGACATAGAGCCGCCCGTTGGCCGCGGCGACCGCATACGGTTTGCCGTCCACGGTGTGCTTGAACGTGCTGGACAAGGTGCCGCTGGTGGCGTCGACCCGGGCCAGGCTGTCGCGCGAGGATCCGTTGATCTTGGTGAAGTCGCCGGCCAGGTAGACCGAGGTGCCACTCACCGCCAGCGCCTTGACGCGCTTGTTGGCCGTCGGGGCCCAGGGCAGCAGCTCCCCGGTGGTGGCGTTGACGGCGGCGAGCCGGGTGCGCGCGATGCTCTTACCCCTGACCACGGCCGAGGTGAAGTCGCCGCCGATGTAAATCGTGCTGCCCGAGTAGACCACGGTCAGTACCGTCCCGTTGAAGCCCGGCACGGAATCCGAGGATTCCGCGGGCGCCGCTTGGGCGGGAGTGGCCACGAGGAGCAGCATCCCCAGCACAACGATGAGTGGTTTGCGAATTTTGCCCGTGAGCGTCACGTTCCGACCATAACCACAGCGCAACGCCGCGGGTAAGGCATAACGCCACCTGATCACGCGGACGAGAAACGATGTGCGACAGTCACCGCGTGAACGTCGCGGTCATCGGTCTCGGTCTCATCGGCGGCTCGCTGCTGCGCGCCCTGCACGCCCACGGACATCAGGTAATCGGTTATGACCTGGACCCGGAAACCCGGCATGCCGCGCGTGCCTACCCCACTGCGGAAACCATTCCGGCCGCGATCCAAGACGCCGAAACAACGGTCTTGGCCGTCCCCCTTCCAGCCCTTCATCCGGTACGAACACAGCTCGCCGATTACGATGGTCTGCTGACCGACGTAACGTCGGTAAAGGGCCCGGTTGCCAAGCTTTTCGAGGGCCGGCGTTTCGTTGGCGGGCACCCGATGGCCGGCAAGGAATCGTCCAGCTTCGCCGCCTCCGAGTCCACTCTTTTCGACGGGTGTGCCTGGGTTCTCTGTCTGGAACCGGGGACCACGTCGCTGCCGGATTGGGTGACGCTGGCCCGGCTCTACACGTCGATAGGCGCGCGGGTCGTGCCGGCAACAGCCGACGAACACGACAAGGCAGTCGCGCGGATCAGTCACGTCCCGCACCTGCTTGCCGCGGCTCTGAGCAACCTCTTGGAAGGACATCCACTGGCCGGCACGCTGGCTGCGGGTTCCTTTCGCGACGGTACGCGGGTAGCTGCGACCCGAGCCGAACTGGTGGCGGCCATGTGCGGTGGAAACGCGGCTGCCGTGCAGTCGGCGCTGGCCGGGGTGCTTGCTGACCTGGGTGCCTGGGATCGAGCGTTGGATGCTGACGATCCGGTTGCTGCTCTTACTCCGCTGCTGCGCCGGGCTGGGGAGCTGCGGCGCGGGTGGCCGGGGGCTGTGGACGTACCTGTGGAGATTGCTCTTGATGGGGATTCTCTGCTGGCGCTCGGGCGGGCCGGGGGGTGGATCACCCGGGTGGAGGAGTCGGCCTTCGGATTGCGGCCGGGATCTGACCGCAATCCTGCCTAGCCTGCGAAGTGACGTCGAGCACCTCAAAGGAGAAGGCCATGCCAGCACAGGTCGGCGCCATCAGCAACGAACGCGAAGGACTCCTGGCCTACCTCGCGCAAATGCGATACGTCCTCAGGCTGACCGCCTACGGCCTGACCCCGGAACACTTACGGGCGGCCTCAACCCGCAGCCCCCTGACAGTGGGCGGCCTGATCAAGCATTGCGCCTCAACCGAAGAAAGCTGGATCAAGACCATTCTGGGCGAGCCACAGCCGCTGGACTACCAGAAGTACGCCACCAGTTTCCGGCTGGCCGACGGCGAGACCCTCGACGAGGTGTTCGCCAATTACGACGGCGTAGCGGCGCGTACGGAAAAGGTAATCGGCGAAATCGCTGACCTGAACCAGGAAGTACCGGTCGACCATTCCCTGCCGTGGAACCCGAAGGATCTGAACGCCTGGTCGGTGCGCTGGGTGCTGCTCCACCTGATCCAGGAAACGGCCCGGCACGCAGGACACGCCGACATCATCCGCGAGTCGGTGGACGGGGGAACGGCGTACCCACTGCTGGCCGCGGCCGAGGGCTGGCCGGAAACGGAATGGCTCAAACCCTGGAAGCCGGCCTCGGCCTGACGTCCTGATCCGCAGCCGGCTCGCCAACGGCGGCTCCCGGACTCGGGGGGAATGCGAACCGCCCGGCAGCGAAACTGCCGGGCGGTTCGGTGGCGGTGGTGAAGGGATTTGAACCCTTGGAGGGCGTAAACCCTCACACGCTTTCGAGGCGTGCTCCTTAGGCCGCTCGGACACACCACCGCGAAGTAGATTACCCGACCGTTGGACCCCTCTGCATTCGGGTTACCCCGAACCGTGAAAGGCGAGGTCCCGGGCGCTGCGGGCCCGTCGCCTGGCAGGATCACAGGAATGAGTGTGCACATCGGCGCGCAGCCGGGCGACATTGCTGAGCGGGTTCTTCTTCCCGGGGATCCGATGCGGGCGAAGTGGATCGCTGAGACGTTTCTGACCGACCCGGTCTGCTACACCGAGGTCCGCGGCATGCTGGGATTCACCGGTACGTGGCAGGGTGAGCGGGTTTCCGTGCAGGGTTCGGGCATGGGGATGCCGTCCGCCTCCATCTACACCCATGAGCTCATCAACGAGTACGGCGTGACGTCGGTCATCCGGATCGGCTCGTGCGGGGCGCTCGCTGAGGATCTGCACCTCGGTGATGTGGTGGCGGCCATCGGGTCGGCCACCGATTCCAACATGAACCGGGTGCGGTTCGACGGGCTCATCGACTACGCGCCGGTGGCCGATTTCGGGCTGCTGCGCACGGCCGCCGAGGTTGCCGAGCGCCGCAACGTACCCCTGCGGGTGGGTCCTATTCTCGCCGCTGACGCCTTCTACACCGACCGGCCGGACCTGTACGACGCGCTCGCCGACTACGGGGTGCTCGCAGTGGAGATGGAGTCCGCCGCCATCTACACGATCGCGGCCCGCTACAAGGCCAAGGCGCTGACCGTTCTGACCGTCAGCGACCACATCAAGCGCGGCGAGAAAATGGATTCGGCGCAGCGCGAGAAGGGCTTCTCCGACATGGTGCAGATCGGCCTCGACACGGCTATCGCTTGAAGAAGCCCCGGAGCAGGGCAGCGCATTCGTCTTCGAGGACACCGGAATACACCTCTGGGCGGTGGTTCAGGCGCCGGTCCCGGACCACGTCCCAGAGGGAACCCACCGCGCCGGTTTTGGGCTCCCACGCCCCGAAAACAAGCGTGGAAACGCGCGCCAGCACGAGCGCGCCGGCGCACATCGTGCACGGTTCGAGGGTCACTGCCAGGGTGCAGCCCTCCAGCCGCCAACTGCCCGTGACCTGCGCGGCCCGGCGCAACGCCAGCACCTCGGCGTGCGCGGTCGGGTCAGCCCCGGCTTCGCGTTCGTTGCCGGCGGTGGCCAGCTCAGCGCCGGACGGGTCGAGGATGACCGCGCCGACGGGTACGTCCTCGGCCGAGGTGGTGGCCACGGACAGCGCCCGTCGCATCCACGCCTCGTGCTGAGGACGCGCCCTCACGCGTCGCGCAGCTCTTCCAACTCATCGCCGCAGCCCAGCTTCTGGCAGATCTCCGCGGTGACGTCGGAGGGCAGCATGCCCTCGAGCCCGCAGAGCGTCAGCAGCCGGTGCGAGCTGATGCCGAGATCGTTGAGGATCTCCACATCGCCCACCGGGTCGGCGTCGGGGTCGGCGGCGGGCCGCTCCTCGTCGTCATCGGCCGGCGGCGGGCTGAGCTCGTCCAGTTCCAGCGTCGGCGTCTCCACGTCGGAGAGCAGCAGCGAGCCGAGCCGCGACTCGTCGGCGAACGCCGAGTCGGAGCCGAACACCCGCAGGTCCTCGCCCTCGTCCAGGCGCAGGATGACCAGATACTGATCGTCTGCCTCGACGAAGAGCAGTGACAGCTCGGCGTCGGGCTCGGCATCACGCAGCCGGTCTACGACCTCGTCGATGTCGGCAAGCCCGGTGAGCTCCAGCTCGGACGCCGTCCAGCCGTTCTTGCCCCGAGCGACGGCGGCAGCGAAAGTCGACACGAATCCCCCCACGAACATCTGTTCTCAGCGGGAACGGTAGCCGCTGCATCGTCCCGCGCGAAGCGCCACGCCCCGAAGGAGACAAAGTCAGGCGCGCACGGCGGCGCGAAGCCAGCCCGGCGCCGGGTTCACGTGCGGCTCGCCGTTCAGGACGACTGTGGGCACGGTCTCATTTCCGCCAGCCACCTCGCGTACCGCGGCCGCGCCGGCCGGGTCCTTCCAGATGTCGACCCAGTGCAGCCGCCGGCCCCGCAAGAACAGCACCATTCGCATCCGCAGACAGAACGGGCACCCCGGACGCCAATAGACGATGCCCTTGCCGTCCCGCGCGCTGCGGCGCTGCGCCTCGGCCGCGCTCAGCGAGCGGGGAAACACCAGCGGTGACGACAGCACGGCGAGCACTAGGACGACCGATCCGGCCCAAGGGCCCGAAATCACCATCGTCAGTACACCGAGGAGCAGGCAGATCAGGGAGACAAGCCAACGTCGTGCCATGGTTTTGAGGGTACGAGCCCAGGGCATCACCGGCGACTGGTGATCACCGTCGTCTCTCTCCTGGTGCTCGTCGGCGTGCTGGGGTTCGCCGTCGCACGTCCCCGTGGGCTGCCCGAGGCCGTGGCCGCAGTGCCCGCGGCGCTGATCGTGGTGCTGACCGGCCTGGTGCCGTGGCGCGCCGCGGTGCACGAACTCGTCGAACTCGGACCCACCGTGGCGTTCCTGGCGGCGGTGCTGCTGCTCGCCTTTCTCGCCGATGAGGCAGGAGTTTTCCGGTACGCCGGGACGACCGCCGCGCGCTGGAGCCGAGGCTCACCCCGGCGGCTGCTGGGCATCGTGTTCGCGATCGCCTCGGTGGTGACCGCCGCGTTGAGCCTGGACGCCACCGTCGTGCTCCTGACGCCTGTGGTTTTCGCCACAGCCTCTACTTTGGGGGTACGGCCAAAACCCCACGTCTATGCCTGCAACCACCTCGCCAACTCAGCGTCGTTGTTGTTACCGGTCTCCAACTTGACGAATCTGCTGGCCATGTCGGCGGCCGGTCTGTCGTTCCTGTCATTCGCCGGTTTGATGGCATTGCCGTGGCTGACCGTTATCGCCGTCGAGTTCCTGATCCTGCGCCGATTCTTCGCCGACGATCTGTCCACGCCCGCTCAGGTGCCGGAGCTTTCCGAGGAACGGGCGCCACGATTCGCGCTGATCGTGCTCGGTTTGACGCTGGCCGGGTTCGCCGTTGCCGGGCCGGTGGGGGTGCATCCGGCGTGGATCGCTCTGGCTGGTGCGACTGCTTTGGCCGTACGGCAGAAAAAGCCGGTGGGAACGCTCGTACGCAAGGCAAATCTCGGATTTTGTCTTTTCGTCCTGGCCCTTGGCGTGGTGGTGCTGTCGGTCAGCCGCGGTGGGTTCGGCACACTCGTTGCTCGGGTGGCTCCAGGGCATGCCGATCTGCTCGGTTTGTTGGTGATGGCCGGGCTGGCTGCGGTGCTGGCGAACGTGCTCAACAACCTGCCCGCGACCCTGATGCTGTTGCCGCTGGCGAGCCATTCCCCGGGCCTGGTGCTGGCCGTTCTGCTCGGGGCGAACATCGGCCCCAACCTGACCTATGTGGGTTCGCTGGCGACGTTGCTGTGGCGGCGGATTCTGCATGGGCGCGGCCAGCCGCCGGTGACCGGGGAATTCCTGCGTCTGGGCGCGCTGACCGTTCCGGCCTGCCTGATCGTGGGGGTGGCGTCGTTGTGGCTCAGTCTGCGAGTGTCGGGATTATGAGCATTCTGGTGTGGCTTTCCGAAGGCACCTGGGAGGCGTGTGTCGATGCGGCCAAGGAGCTGGCCGGCGACGTGACACTGGTGCACGTCGTCGATGTCGGAACGGAGGCCGCGCTGAGCGGTTCGGCTGGTTTACTGGGCCGGGTTGCGGGCGCGGATCCGGCCGAATTGCTGGCCGGGGCGGATCGGCAATTGCTGGACTCGGCCGAGAAAAGGCTCGGTCGAACGGCTCGCAAAATCACTTTGCGTGGTCGCCCGGAACGAGAAGTCGTAGCGGCGTGCGCCGATGCCGATGTGCTGGTCCTGGCCCGCGACGGCAATCGCCGCCGGCTCGGCCCACGCAGCCTGGGCCACCGTACGCGCTTCGTTATTGATCACGCTCCGTGCCGAATTTTCTTGGTGTGGCCTGGCTCACCACCCCCACTCACGTCACTGCCATGATCAAATACGCAGGCCAGATGACGGGTACGTGTCGGCGCCGTTTCAGCATCCGGACTTTTGGGGCGCGACCTGCATTGACTACGGAGAGTGCCAGTTAAGAAGCTGCCCTAATATGTCGCCATGACGCAAGTCATGCGGCAGAAAACCACCGGATCGGACAACCCGGTTGAACCTACCGTCGAGAAACTTTCACAGATCGGCCTCCCGCTGAAGCTTTGATGTCTGTCATAAAGTCGACGTGTGAGAGTTGAGCAGCACTGGTGGAATGGTGACGTCCGGATCGCACGCCGTGACGTCTACGTCCGCACCGACGGCGATGTCTGGGAGGTCGAGGCCCAGATGGGTGGCCCCCAAGGCAAGTCCAAGGTGCAGCAGTGTCCAGGTAAGGCGTCAGCGCTGATCCTGGCCGACGCGTGGCGCGGCCCACGCTGGCGGTGGCGTCAGATCTGACGCCAGGAGCCGGGCTGTGCCGAACGCATCCTCTCCAGGCCAGCCAAATGTTGTGAATCGGGCCGGCCCCCCTCGGGGTCCGGCCCGACTTCTTTGCCGCTAATTGATCGTCCGCGTATTTCGGCTCACCCCTGCGTGAATTGGACGGACCTGCTGTGCGCCCCGATCGAGGCGGGCCGACCTAGTCTGGTATCCCGCCAAACAGGACGAAAGCGATGCCATGCAGGCCACTGTGACCGATCACCGTTCCGACATCGCCGTGCTGCGCCTCACCGGCGAACTCGACTCCGACACCGCGAACCGGCTCCACGATCTGCTGGCATCCCTGCTCGAACGCCCGGTCCCCAGAATTGTGGTGGACCTGTCCGACGTGAAATTCTGCGACTCCGTGGGGCTCAGTGCCTTCATCACGGCCAAACAGGTGATTTCCGCTCGGGGCGGGTGGCTGAGCTTCGCCGGCTCGAATCCGTTTCTGACGGGGCTGCTCGACACCGTGGGGCTGAGCCGGTACTTCGCGATCTTCCCGGAGGTCGAGGACGCGATCGCAGCAGCGCAACTGTGAAGGCCCGGAGACGGCGTCTGAGATGCCACCTCCCGGCACGCTGGTATAGAGATCAGCGTGAGCCCGGTGGAGAGACGTTCAGTTCCTAGGGAGCAGGAGGGGGCAAGTTGCCGCCTGTTGCGCTGAGGCCTTTCCGGAGCGGCAGCGACGATGACTCGGCTACCGGATCAACTCAGGCGGGTGACCAAGAGCGCGACCGCTGTCTATGGTGTCGATCTAGCACCAGCGATCTAGCGGGGGACCATGAGCGACTTCTACGTCGATGCCGGTGGCCTGAATGGCGTCTACAACCAGTTGGTTCGGGCTTCGGGCGATGCCTCCGACACCCTCGCCTACACCCAGCAGCACTGCGACCTGCCGGCTGTTTCAGAAGGCTTCCTGATGATGCTTGTCGGCCCGCATCAAGACGCGTACAAGAAACTCACCGGAGCCCTTACAAAGCTCGCGGAACTGACGCAGTCCGCAGGCACTCAAATCAATGCAGCTCAAGGCGACTACGCACGCACAGATCACGCCTCGGCCGCGAGGCTCGACGCCAGTTATCCCGGCGCGGAAAATCCGGGTGTAGTGGGTCGCATGCTCGCTCAGGGACGCCCCGACCTGCAGCCCTCCCGGTCAGCCTTCTCCGACGTGGCCGAGCCGGTGGGCCACCTGAAAACCCCGAGTACGCCATCGGTATCGAGATGTGGTCGATCAACCCGCTTGCGGATCTGCTCAGTCCCGCGGCGTGGTTGCGGCAGATCAGCGTTTGGCTTTTCAGCTATGACCCGCTCGAAGGCTGGGCCACCGACATCAGCGGGGACTGGAAGGCCTACACGCACTGTGCGATGGCTATGAACAACATCGGTGGGGCTACCGCTGATGTTGGCAGCAACCTTCTGGCCGGTGCCAGAGACGTACCGAATATTTGGCGTGGCAAAGCCGCCGAGGCCGAGCAGGAATTCCAACTGGCTCTCGGCCTCGCGGCCGCCGGTCTCAATGACGCCTGCGCCCAGTACAACAAGCTGTATCTGCAAGCCGCCGAGGCGGTAAAAAGCCTTGTCGACGTCACGGCCGGAATGATCACCGATCTGCTTGACCTGCTGATCATCATCAACGCCGCTTCCGCGGCGGGCACTGCGCTGATCGAAACAGGCCTGGGCGCGGTAGCTGGCTACAGCGTGGCGGCCTACTACACGTGGCAGGCCTACGACCTCTACAAGGTCATCTCTGAGTTCTATGGCAACTGCGAAGACCTTCTCAAAGTCATCTCCGGGACCATCAACACCATCCAAGCGGATCTTGCCGTCAAGGACCTTCCCGCCGTGCAGCCTTACAAGCACCCCGCCGGCTACTAGGCCCCAGAGGAACACGCAATCCATGAATGGCGACCTTGCTGGGCAGCCGCTGGCCCGTGCCGTCCTGCGTCACCTCGCCGACACTCGGGGCAAAGACGACCCCATGGGCTCGCTGGCAAGAATTGTCCTTACCGGCGAAGCGAGTCTTCGCGCGGCTGCCCACAACGCTTGGCACGCGCAGGGGCTCGCAACGGCCTTACAACAGGCTATGGATGAGCAGAGCCAGATGACGCCGGAGGAGCGAGCCGAATACGAAAGCGTTGCTCGGCGACTTCAGTCAGCTGATGCGGACGATAGCGGTGAGCACGCGGAGGATGGCAGATGAACACCCTCACTCGCTGGCGCTTCGCCACTCCGTTCGTCGTCTTCTCTGCCCTTTTCCTGTTCGGCACTGCCCTCGGGGCCTGGGCATATTGGTCCGGGTGGAGCCTCGCTGAACGCCTCATCACCGTGTTTCTCGGCGTCATGTTCGCGCTGAGTTTGGGCATCAGCATTTCCATCGGCGTCGATCGCCGTATCCAGGACACGCCCTGGCTTCGGATGGGAACCGTGGCGGTGTTCTTTGCGCTGGCCTGTGGCGTCTCTCTCGTGCGCCGGAGCCTGTAAACGCACAGCAAAAAGGCCGGACCAGCAGGTCCGGCCTTGTCGCGGTCGCTCAGCTGAGCTGGCGGAGGATACGAGATTCGAACTCGTGAGGGTGTGAACCCAACACGCTTTCCAAGTCTGCGAGCCGTCGTTCGCGGTCGATCGCCATCGTCCATGAACTGCGCAGCCGAAAAAGTTGGATGCCCGGTGAACGATCCCAAACGGCATTGAACGAGACGGAAACTGAGACGGCGCCGGCATGTCCGGCATGGAGGGCTGCAACCGCTCCGGCGCTCAGATGATCATGCTGACGTGGCGAAATGGCGATGATCGCCCGCAACTTATACATTCGATCGAGCCCAGCTCCTGTAGGCGATGATCGACTATCGTCGCCCGGCTCTCGGTGCTGCGGTTAAGGGCGGTGCAGCCCTCGACGAATCCCGCTGCCCGGTTAACTCGGGTAAGGGCTTAGCGTGGGACAAATCTAGAGACAAGCCAGTACAATGCGTTCGTGGCCGAGTCTCCGGAACATCAATTCCTTTCTCAATGCGTCTCAGACACTCTTAATGATCTTGCGCGGACCAATTTGTATGCCTACGTGGAAGCTGAACGTAGAAAGTTTGACTTCGCTTGCGAACTTGTAAGGGATTGGTCCCGGCCTCTGGTCGGTCAGACACTGTGGAACCATACTGCTGGCCTTGACAAAGACATTCGTACGATGCTCCTGGATTCTGAGGCCGAGATCTGTGCTTATGTAGCCAGGGACACAATGAAGGGCAGGCGCCTATTTTCTGAGGCGATCAGAGATTTTCGCGCGAGCGGGATGCCAATCTCGCCACACAGGCTCCGAGTCTTCTGGGTGCCGCCGGACTTCGACGCCGACGATGAAAGCCAAAGAGATTTCGTTAGGAGTCTTCTGGGCGACAGGGTTAGCCGAGACATCCTGATGAATGTCGTGTTCGGCAATCTTACAGCCGAAGACGTTCGTTTTTTCGTCAGGACGAGTGGCACACCTGGCCTTCACTTTTCCTTGCTTCACGCTATCTCAACTAGTCGCGATGAATATTCTCGGTTGAAAGATTTGGCAGAGAGTTTGGATGTGTCGCAGGGGGCAATTAGGGAAAGGCTGATAAGGCTTCTTGGATCCGGTTTTCTAAGTCAATTTGGAGGAGGTGCCACTCTGGCACAGGCGACAAGCAAAGGCCGCCTCTTTCTTGATTTATCATCCCAGCTTTGGATTGAATCGAGGAAGGGTGTATTGAGTGACGAGTTGCTTCACATCCTTCGCCTTCTAGAAATGGTATTCGATCCGAAACGGAACGAGCTTGCTACTTCTACTCTGCACTTAGCTGGCCCGGCATTGACCGAAGATCCATCAATGGTGACCGCTCGGATTATTGCTACCATCGACGCTGCCGTCAGCAGGTGGGGAATCGACATCGAGAACATCGAGCACATATCAGCTAATCCGCGGGCCGAATTCAACCCGTACCTAGGAGAGGGGAGAAGACAATTCGTTGAGCGAATAAGTGAAAGAAAGTCCGGTCAATGAGCTTGCGGGTCGATGTGCGCTAGCCTCAGCCGCGACCAAGCTACCCCATGTTGCACACCCCACTCGCCGTGGGAACGTGGCAGCAACGAAGCCTAAACCGGTCTATGTGTAATTTTCCTCAAAGGAGTTCGATCACATTGAATTCCGCCGACCTAGCGGTGGTTGACGCGGAGATTGACGACGGGCCTCGTGAAACTCCGACTGGGAGAAGCCTTTCGAGGTATTCACCGAACTCGTAGAGTCACATGCTTCCTCCGGCTGATTCCGGGCCTGTCACGCCTAGGAGCATGCCTCAACGCGCCGCTTAGCCACCCGACCGGATGGCATAACTCGACAACGTACCCGGAAGATGGCACCTTAGCCGTCGTGAGTGATGATGTTTTCCCGACCCATGTCAAGCGGTCGTTGCGCTATCTGGCATTATTGAATGCCCAAGGCATTGAACCTACGGTTGATCAGCTAGATGCCTTCGCGCTCCATCCAACGCCGGTTAAAAAGAGTTCATACTCGCTCGTCTCGGCGATCGCTTTGGGTGAAGAGAAATTGTTGCCAGTTTCGGGTTACATGCAGCGGCTGGGCTGGCTACGCTTGGGAGAGAGATCTGGCGTTCGCCTTACAAGCCTTGGGTCCGCTCTTGCACACGCGCTTGAAGACCAGAGTGGCCGTACCAGGTCCGGCCCTGATACCACGGTCCTAGACCTGACGGATGCGGTATTAACGCCTGACGACCCAGAAACGTTCGAACGTTTTACACGCGTTGTATCGGAAGCCGGCGAGGCCGTATTGGCTGATCCGTACTTCAAGGCGAGTACCATTGGATGGGTGCTTGCCTCCACAAATATTAGCCGTATTTTAATGAGCGATAGGGGTGCCTTGAGAGGTGGCGAGAGAGGCGTCATCGCGGCAAGGCTTGCAGCTCCTGACATTGAGAATAAAATAGAAGTAAGAATGACGTCGTCCACAGCATTTCACGACCGGGCGCTAGTTGCTAAAAGCGGTGAAGTTTGGCTGTTGGGTACTTCATTGAATGGTGTTGGACGCCATCTTTCCTCGCTCGTTCGTCCCGATCGTGAAGTCGGATCCATCTATCGTAAGCGCATTGAGTCTCTGTGGGATTCGGCTAGCGTTATCGAGCCGCAACCAATAGTTGAAGTCGACGCCGCCACAAATTAAGATCGCCCGCTATGTATGGTAAGGGGTGAATCAGCTACCCTTTGATGAACTGTACTGATGCGGTGGATCGCTACGCTGTCATGCCACGGCGTTGAGACGGCGCTGCCCATTCCGATCTTGCATTCTATGTGGATAATCTATGTATGACTATCGGTCTACCGGAGGACGGGCGCGCCGTCCTGCAAGACTTCTTGTACGTTGACACCGCTAGAGTGCGGTCCTTGCTGGGGCAGCTCAACCAAGGTGTGCCGGACAAGGTTGAAGAGGTTAGTGAGCGTCTTCGTCGCTGGGGATTGGGCGCCTCCGTTGGATTCGCCAAAGCTGACGCCGGTCGCCAATCTTCCAATCGCCAGCAGGAGACCCGAAGTCTTGCTGAGTTGCATTTCGCAATGTTCGAAGAAGTAGCCCAAGCAACCGGTTTCCTGCATGACATATCCAACGTTGCGAAGAACTCTTTGAAGTGGGAAAACGGCGCAGTTCAGAAGTTTGCTCCAGAAGGATCCATTATTCGTATCGAAGCTCCTTCGACAATCATTGATGGCCACTACTTTTCTGAAGTGGTAGGACACTTAATAGACTCTGGACAGCTTGGAGATTCCCAGTCGAATGCGAAGGCTGTTCATGCAGTGATGAAGGCAATGTACCCGAAGGGTGTCGTTATCAGGATAATGCCATGTGGGATTAGGAAGCCAAATCACGGCTTTGTCGGGACACTTCTCGACTCGTCTGAATACATAGGGCCGGAGCGCAGTGCCTTGCATGGCCGATATGGGAATGAGGCACGTGACTGGATCACCGTAGGCATCGTTTCACGTATTGGTGCTCGCGTTGATCCTAACAAGAACTTCGTTCCCGATGGTCTAAGAGGCGCTCAGGGCGGCGCATTCGAGCGCGATAAGCTGGATAGCCTCGTCCAAAACTTTTCTAGCCTAATGGAAGCGCATGGAGGTAACGAATCTCCGGCGTACCCTGGCATGGCCATTGTCCCCCTGGCCGTCTATCGGCCTATAGTTAGTTTCGCTCCCGTAGGAATGAAGTATGGAGATTTCTCGGCGTAACTATTATCGGTTGAACAGTGGCGACCGCTTCAGTATCAACTCGACACTCTAGATGCGGATAAGTCTTAATATTGCTGTCCTGTATCCTGAGAGTAATTCACTCATGAACTGGAGTATTGACGTGGTTGCAGTTGATCGGACACTTGTCTTGCTGAAACCAGACGCGGTTGCCCGCGGCCTCATTGGTCGTGTGCTGCAGCGCTTCGAGGACGCCGGCCTGAAAGTGGTCGGGACGAAGATGGTGCAGATGGACGCCGAGTTGGCGAAGAAGCACTACTTCGACCTGGAGGAGCGGTTCGGCAAAGAAGTCTTCGACCTCACCGCCAACTTCATGCAGCTTGGGCCGGTCATCGCCCTGGTGCTCGAAGGCGTTGACGCCGTTGCCAACGTCCGTCGCCTGGTCGGCTCGACGTTCCCGGACCAGTCCGCTCCTGGCACCATCCGCGGGGACTTCGCGCACATCTCGAAGGCTTACTCTGAGGCCAACAAGGTTGTTGCTGCGAACCTCGTGCACGCCTCCGGCAAGCCGGACGAGGCGAAGTACGAGATCGACCTGTGGTTCAGCGCCGCTGAGCTGTTCGACTACCAGACCGTTGCTGAGCGGTACACGTTCTGATGGTTGACGAGGAGATCGACCAGCGGCCTCCGCTGAGCGAGGTCCGCAAGGCGTACGAGGACGAACGGTTTTTCCAGGACGATCGGGCGGCGGCCGAGTATGCGTACGCGCTCGCTGTGCGTCTGCGGGAGATTGGCCTTCTCTCCGAGGCTCGGCACTTCGCCAAGGAGTGTTTGGAACTCATCGAGTCGTTGCCGGCTAACTCCCTCGAAGACGTCGTCTCTTCGCGTCAGACCGTGGGTGGCGTGCCGCTCCCGGACCATTTCCATGACGGTGTGGTCCGGTCGCGGTTGGCTGACCTTCTCGACGCGGCGTAAGACGACCCGCTAGCAGGTCAGCGGAGGTTCGCGTCTAGGTGCTCTTGCACCGGGCCGAAAAACGGGTATGGGACGTTGGCGGTAAGGGTGGCGCGGTCGCACCACGCCACCTCTGCCAGCTCCTCCTCGTCGGCCACGTATGCGGTTCCCTCTACGACCTCACAAGCGGCGTAGAGCATGGTTCGGCCGGTGTTCGGGTGCACGCGTTCGCCGAGGTTGCCTGTCGCCCGTACGGTCAGGCCGGTTTCTTCCTTGGTTTCTCGGATCGCGGCCTCTTCGCCGGACTCGCCGGCCTCGACCTCACCGGCGGGGAACTGCCAGGAGAGCTGGCCTTCCTTCACGCGACGGCGGACCAAGAGGACTTGGCCGTCGTTGATGATGACGGCCGCCGCGATGGGTGGGCGTTCGTCGGTGGTGGGCTCGCTCATTCTTCCCCTTCCAAGGCGCGCAGCACTGGCGCGTAGATGCGTTGTTTCGGGATGAACCGGGTGACGTCTTCCTTGGGCGCCCACAGCGCTGTGGTGTTCTCGATGACGTCGCGGTTCTCGACTTCGCCGGCGAGGTAATCGCAGAGGAAGTAACTGGCGTTGACGCCAGAGAGCGGGTGGACGCGGCTGCCCAGCTCGCTGCGAACGGTGCAATGCACGCCGGTTTCGGCGAGGGTTTCGCGCACAGCGACGGTCGAGGGCGTCGCGCCTGGTTTGACGATGCCGGCCGGGAACTGCCAGTCGATGCCGCTTGGGTCGGCGTCTCGCCGGCAGACCAAGAGGACGTCTGGTTCCTTGGTCACCACGGCGATAGCCACTGCCAGCGCGACAGCGCCGCCGGCCGCTGCTTCGGCTTCGGCGTCGTCGTCGGCCTTGAGCTGGCGGGCGAAGCGGAGCTTGGCTGGCTCGTCCGCGCGGCTGTAGGCGGTGTCCAATGCCCGCTGCAGCTCGGGGCGGATGATGATGTCGGGGCGCTCACTCCAGGACGCGATGGTGCGCTTCGCTACGCCGATCAGAGCGGCCATTTCGTCTTGCGACATGCGCAGTGCGGCTTGCAGCGCCGTTGCGTGGCGGCCGGTCCACTGGTCGATGACTGTGTCTCGCGCCGGCTGGTTCATGCGGTGGCCTCTCGGTTCCGCTGCACGGCCAGGCGTGCCTGCGCCGGGTGGTGGTGGCGCAGGTTGGCTGTCATCGGTCAGTCGACAACCGTGAGGTTGGTGCCGGCGGGGTAGGTCTCTATCTCGCCGTTCGCCCGGCTGAGCGTTATCGCGGCCGTCGCTGTCACGCTGTCCCCCGACCGGATCTCGACCTTGTCAGGTATCTCGGCGACGAACGTGCCGTGGCCGTGGCGAACTTCCACTAGCCCTTCGGCTCGTAGGACGGCGAGGGCTCGGCGGACCGTCTCGCGCGCTAAGCCGAACTCGTCGTGGAGGTCTTTCTCGGAGGGCATCCGCTGGCCGGGTGGTAACTCACCGCCACGGATTCGATCGCGAAGCATTCCGGCAAGCTGCCGGTACGCAGCACCTTCGCGATCAGGGGTAATCACATGATCACGGTAGGTGTATTCGTGCTGTGATGTGGCCGTGTATGCGTATAGACGTCTAGACTTCTGTCATGACGCGTTGCGCCTGCCTCAGAGACGGTCTTCTGCCAATGAGGCCACTTCGATAAGGGAGTCAGAACGGTGGTTGCTCAGCCTGTCACCAAGCCTCGCAAGCAATGTCCGCTCTACTGCACGACGAACCACAAGCATGGAAGCGCCGTCCATGCCCACCTCATCGCCGAGGTAGGCGTCCACGACGAATACGCGCACGTCGCTGTGAATCTCATCCAGGAGGAGCGAGCCGATCGCATCGTGCTGGCCTTGGTTAACGGCCTGGACGAGCCCGCAGGCGCCCATATGACAGCCGATGAAGCCCTTGCGCTGCGAGACGCGCTCAATGTCGCTGTCGCGGTATTGAAGCGGACGTAGCTGCTTCACCGACACGCAAGCCCCGGACGCGTACCGCGTTCGGGGCTTGTTCTTCATCAGGACTGCACTATGGGTGCATCACGAGCGGTTCTTGCCTCATCGGCAGCGCACGTCTTTCCCGGTTGACTGGGTCTCACCAGGAAGTGGCGCTCAAGAAGGAGGTGAGAGAAGTGCCTACTCAGGCTTCGGTTGACCCGCGGCGAGGGCGGGATGCTTGCCAGTCTTTGATGGCAGCCGGACGCCAGACGGGCGACCGGCCGAACATCCGATCCGGCGCCGGCGCTTGGCTACGCGAGACGTAAGCCGCCCACGTGGCACGACTAATCGGCGCTCCTGCCGATCGCAGGAACGTCAGCACATTCTCGGTCGTCCACCAATCCTCTGGCAGCTCGCCGCTTGTCTCGGTCATCAACGGCGAGGGTACGCGATCGCGCTAGCGATTCTGCCGATGACCACTTCCTGAACTCCTAACTCTCGATCGTGTTGACATCGCTTGCTCGAATACAACTTCGCGTTGTAGCGTCGCGCCATGAACACAACTCGACGTTGTACTCGTCCATCGATGCGTCCGGTCGATCACCGCACCGGAAGGACCTCCGTGTACCGCAACCACATGCCTGATGAGCCCACCCCGGCCCACCTCGCCGCCATCGAGCGCGAACAGCGACTTCTCGAAGCTGAGGTCGCCCTGGTCGATGCTGAGATCCGGTTCCTGTCCGCAGAACCAGGCCCCACCCAGCTCGATTGGCGCCGCCTCCGTCGCGCTCAGAACCGCGTACTGCGCGAGATGGTCAATCTCATCGAGCGCTACCTCAGCTCGATCGACGAGGTGTCCTGATGAGCCTTGGAATCTTTTCGCTCGTCCTGATCGCCGTCCTGGTCATGCTTGGCATCGATCACAAAACTCGCGGGCGCATCGTCTTCGCCGCGATCTGCGCCCTAATGCTCGGGCTGGTCATCGCCGGCAGCAACGGCGTTCTCGTCGAGCCGTCGCGTGCACTCGTCGACGGCGTCCGTTCCGGCTTAACCGCCATCGGTCAGTCGCTGGGTGGCAACGGATGACCGACGTCCGACTCGGTCATGCGCGTCGAGGCTTACCCAAAGCCCTGACCATGTCCGGGCGCTATGTCCGCAGCCACCGGCTAAGCCATTGGGGAACCCATGTCTCGCAACGCTGAACAGCGACTTTCGATGATCCTGCACGCTCTCGGCGAGAACGCAGAAGATGTCGCTCACCTACTGCAGTTCGGAGGGTGGCGGGGACAGCCTCACAACATCAACGCTTGCCCCGTCGCTTTGTACCTCAGGACGGTCGTCACCGATGTGACGGACGCGGCCGTCAGTTCGGATCACGCGATGGTGCACACCTCGGACGGCGCCGAGGTGTCTGTTGACCTGTCGCCTGCCGTGGCCGGGTTCGTGCTGGCGTTCGACCTCGGGGCGTACCCGGCGTTGATCGAGATCGCGACCGACGAAAACGGCGACGTCATCGACGACCTCGACCGATAACTACGCCCGGGGCGCGGCCCATCGGCCTCGCAAACCAGTGGCCGCGCCCCGGCCCACCCGATCGGCTCTCGACCTCTCGGAGGAATCTCCATCATGGCAACCCCCGAACCCGACGACGAATTCGACTGGAAGGCTGCCGAGGCCGACATCATCGACTTAGGTAACGCACGTCAGAAACGCCGACCGGAAAACTGGTCGGCTGATATCGACGACGAACACGACAAGATCGGTGACGACCTGGTTCTCGTCGATCCGGCCGACCTTTACACAGCACCGGTCCTGAACCGGCGTCCGATAATTCCGGCGTGGCTGCGCTCCAAACCGGAAGCCGTCGCTGCCGTGCGTTGGCACATCAATTACGGCTTGTACGTCTCCATCTATCACCTCGCCAGGCTTCCGCTCTACGCCGCACGGCTCACTTACCGCGCGCCCAGGGGCGTAGCGCGAGCAGTCGCCGGTACGTCGCGCTGGATGTCCGATGCTGAGGGGCGGCCGGTTAGGCTCGCCGCTGTCCGGCGCGAGGACGCCGCAGACTATCTGCGACTGTCGCGCCAGCGTGACGGCCGAGTACGGCTGCGGACGTTGATCCTGCTGACCACACTCATGCTGAGTCTTTTTGTCGCGGCCGTGTTGCTGATCGCCGCGCCACGCTGGGCTTGGTACGCAGCCACCGTTGCCATCGTCGGCGTACTCGGATTCATCGGCTCGTCGGCGGATAGGCCGCTGATGGAACCGGCGGCTGTGAAGCCGCGAGTACGCAAGCTGACCGCTGACGTTCTCATGCGGGCGTTCCTGGCGGCCGGGCTTTGCAAGGCAGACAAACCGATCACGTTCCCGAGCCCGATCATGCGCGATGGTCCCGGCTGGCGCGCGGTGATCGATCTGCCATTCGGCACCAAGGCCGACACGGCGATCAAGAAGCGCAACGACCTTGCCGCCGGCCTCGACCTTGACGAGGTGCAGGTCTGGCCGGAACGGGTGCGCCGCACGGCGGGCTCGGCGCGGCGCCTGGCGCTGTGGGTTGCCGACGAAGACCCGTACGCGAAGTCGTCCGGTCTGTGGCCGCTCATCGCCAAGGGCCAGGTGGACATCTTCGAGCCGTTCCCGTTCGGGGAGGATCAGCGGGGTCGTACCGTCCTGCTGCAGCTCATTTTCACCTCGCTGTTGATCGGCGCGATTCCGCGGATGGGCAAGACGTTCGCGGCGCGGCTTCCGGCGCTGGCTTGCGCGCTCGATCCGATTGTCGAGCTGCACATCTATGACGGCAAGGGCGGTCAGGACTGGCGCTCCTTCGAGCGCATCGCGCATCGGGTTGGCTTCGGCGTACGAGATGAGGTTGTTCTTGGTCTCGTCGAGGATCTGCGCGCTCTGGTCGAGGACATGAACCGGCGGTACGACACCATCGCGACCCTGCCGGCTGACATCTGCCCCGAGTCGAAGGTGACGCGTGCTATCGCGGAACGGCGCTCGCTCAAGCTGTGGCCGGTTCTCGTGTCGATCGACGAGTTTCAGCGGTACAGCGGTCACGTGATCTATGGCGACGAGATCGTGAGCCTCCTGACCGAGCTGGGCAAGGTAGGGCCATCGGTCGGCATCATGCTCGCGCTGGCCACGCAGAAGCCGGACGGTAAGGCCGTTCCCACTGATCTGCGAGACAACATCGGTACGCGCTTCGCCCTCAAGACGATGACCTGGCAGTCCTCGGAGGCGGTGCTGGGCGCCGGCTCCTACACCGCGGGGTACGACTCGTCGCGGCTTCAGCGTGCGCACAAGGGCGTCGGCATTCTGCTCGGCGCTGATGACTCGGACGCCGTTGAGGAAGCCGTGACCGTCCGGACCAACCGAGTACCGATGGCCGATGTCGATTCCGTCATTACGCGGGCACGTGCGCTGCGGGAGAGTGCCGGAACGCTCACGGGCTATGCCGCTGGCGAGCTGCCCAGGGCGGATAGCTCCGCAGTGTCGTTGCTGGACGACATTCTGACCGTGGTGCCGATCAACGAGCCGAAGGTCTGGTCCGAGACCGTCGCTGCGCGGCTGGCCGAGCTGCGGCCCGAGGCGTACGGCGGGTGGAAGCCGGAGCAGGTGGCGACCGCGCTCAAGCCGTACGGAATCACGGTTGGTCGTCAGGTCTGGGGCACCGATCCCGTGACTCGCGAGAAGGCCAATCGCAAGGGCATCCATCGCGAAGACATCGCGGCGGCCGTAGCGGAACGTGATCGGCGGCGTCGAGCCGCATAAAGCTAGCAAGCCGCTAGGTCTAGCCCCGGCAAGCGCTAGGTCTAGCGGCACCGCTAGCGCCAACTGACCACTCCCACCAGGACGCTAGCGAACTAGCGCCCACGGTGAGCCACGCTCGAAAACGGCCCTGGAGGCAGTCCGTGGACGCGTTCCGCATCGCCGCTAGCCTGCTCTGCCCACTCCTCGCCATCGTGAATTTGGGCTATGTCGCGCTCTGTGCGTGGCGGCCCTTTCGTCGCTGCCGCCGCTGCTCGGGACGCGGGTCGCTCGGCAGCGAACGAGGACTGCGGCGCCGACCCTGTCACCGCTGTGACGGCACCGGAATCCGCATCCGATTCGGCCGGCACCTATTCCACGAAGCCTCACGGATCTACCGCGACGGCAACCGATGACCGGGCCATCGCGCCTTCGACTGGACAGGATTCGCGCGCTGTGACTCGTACCCCGCCGCACGACGACGCTGCCGAACAGGCCGTGATCGGCTCGGCCTTGCTGGCGCCGGGCCTGGTCGCGGAGCTGGCTCGCATCGTGGTGGCTGATGACTTCTACCGGCCGGCGCATGCTGACCTCTGGCGCGTGCTGATCGAACTGCACGCTGCGGGGGCACCCGGAGATCCCATCACGGTTGCGGCCCACCTTGCGGACGTGGGATCGCTCGGCAAGCTAGGCGGAGCGCCGTACCTCCACACGCTCATCGCTGCTGTCCCGACCACGGCGAACGGTCCGTACTACGCCCGAATCATCGCCGAGCATGCGCGACGTCGTGAGGTTGCCGACCTCGGTACGCGCTTGATCCAGGTCGCCGCAAGCAACTCGGACACGGGCGAGGTGCTGGCGGCAGGGCGTGCATTGCTCAACGCCGCTCCGGCCTCGCCGTGGCCGACACCGATCCCGCTGAGCGCACGCAACGCGCCGCGTCCCTTTCCGGTCAAAGCGTTGCCTGGCTGGGTCGCGGACATGGTTGGCGCGGTCGCCGAGTTCACGCAGACGCCGGTAGACCTCGCTGGATGCATCGCGCTCGCCGCTCTATCCACGGCATCCGGCGGCCGTGCCGAGGTCGAGGTACGCGGGTCTTGGCGGGAACCGGCGAACCTGTTCACCGTTGTCGTGTTGCCGCCTGGCTCCCGCAAGTCGGCTGTCTTTGCGGCGCTGGTCCGGCCGTTGCTCGCTGCGGAGAGCTTGCTCATCGAGCGCACGCGACCGGCGATCGTCGAGGCCGAGCTGGCACTGCGTGTTGCTGCGAAGGCGGCGGACCGTGCGGCGAACGCTGCGGCTGCCGCATCGGACTCAAACGCACGCGACAGGCTCCTTGCCGACGCTGCAGCCGCTGCTATGACGACAGAGACGATTACGGTGCCGTCATTGCCGCGCCTCGTCGCGGATGACGTCACCAGTGAGCAGGCCGCGTCGCTGCTCGCCGAGCAGGGCGGCAGGCTCGCGGTCCTGTCACCCGAGGGCGGCATCTTCGCCACGCTCGCCGGCCGCTACTCGGGTGCCCCCAACCTTGAGGTCTTCCTCAAAGGCCACGCCGGCGACATGCTCCGCATCGACCGGCGATCCCGACCCGCCGAACACATTGACCGGCCCGCGCTCACGCTCGGCCTGGCCGTACAGCCCGAGGTGTTGCGCGACATCGCGCAGATGCCGGGATTCCGCGGCAAGGGACTCCTTGCGCGCATCCTCTTTGCGATACCGGAGAACACCGTTGGACGGCGTCGAGTGGGGGCCGATCCGATTCCCGGCTCCGTCGCGGACAGGTATGCCGGACAACTCAACACGCTCGTGCTGGGGATGGCCGATCGGCACGAGCCCTTTGTTCTCAGCCTTACCTCCGATGCCGGCGAACGCATGCTGGCGATCGAGCGCGATGTCGAGCCTCGTCTGGCGCCTTCGGGAAGTTGGGCTCACATCGTCGATTGGGGCAGCAAGTACGCCGGGGCCATCGCTCGCATTGCTGGCTTGCTGCACCTCGCCGAGCATTTGCTGAACGGACCGGAGCGGCCGATCGAGGCCGTCACGTTCGACCAGGCCGCGGAGATCGGCGAGTACTTCGCCGACCACGCGTTGACCGCGTTCGACGACATGGGTGCCGATCCGTTGGTGGATGACGCACGGCACGTCTTGGGTTGGATCGAGCGGACGCAGACGCAGCAGTTCACGAAGCGTGATCTCTTCACGGCGTTGTCGCGCGGGCGGTTCCGCAAGGCTGCTGACCTTGATCCGGTTCTGAGCCTGCTCGTCGCTCATGGCTATCTCCGGACAGCGTCAGCGCCGGAGCGCCGTGGTGCCGGACGGGCGCCTTCGCCGGCTTGGCTCGTCCACCCCGACGCAGTCGGGTGCGCCTCATGACCTCGGCCTGTCGTCCGCAATATCCGCGGAATCCGCTCAACGAGCGCTCCGCAGGCATTACGCGGATAACGCGGATTCTGCGGAGCCGTCTACGGGGCTCGGCACGGGCTCCGCCACGACGCGCGGCACGCCTCAGCCTTCAGCCCTCGCTAGTTCTCTCGAAAGGTACTTACTGGATGACAGCCGATCCGCGCGGCGAGGCCGCCGAGATCTCCATGACGACAGACACCGCGAACGAACCCATCCGGCTGGTCCTCACGATCGAGCAAGCTGCACGCCGCCTCAGCATCGGCCGGACCCACATGTACTCGCTGGTCATGAGCGGCGAGGTCGAATCCGTGACGATCGGCCGGCTGCGCCGCATCCCGGTCGAGTGCCTGACGGAGTACGTGAACAAGCTGCGTGCCGCTAATCACACCGACCAGGCTGCTTGAGGGGGACTCGATGGGACGACGCAGGCCGAACGGAGCATCGAGCATCTACGAGGGCAAAGACGGCAAGTGGCACGGTCGCGTCACGATGGGTGTTCGTGACGACGGGAAGCCGGACCGCAGGCACGTCGAGCGCAAGACCGAGGCCGAGGTCATCCGCGCGGTTCGGAAGCTGGAACAGGAGCGCGACTCCGGGCGTGTTCGGAAGGCTGGCTCTTCGTGGACCGTGGGGAAGTGGTTGACGCATTGGGTGGAGGAGATTGCCGCTCCGTCCGTTAAGGCGAATACGGCGTCGGGTTACCGGGTCGCGGTCTATACCCACCTCATCCCCGGTATCGGGGCACACCGGCTTGAGAAGTTGACGCCGGAGCACATCGAGAAGCTGATGCGTCGGATGCAGGAGCGGGGGAGTAAGCCGGCTACGGCGCATCAGGCGTTTCGGACGTTGAGGACTGCGCTCAACGAAGCGATGCGGCGTGGGCATCTCACGCAGAATCCTGCGAGTCTCGCTAAGTCTCCGCGGCTCACTGTTATGGAGGTGGAGCCGTACTCCGTCGTGGAGGTGCAGCGCATCTTGGAGGAGGCTGGCAAGCGCCGTAATAGCGCTCGGTGGGCTATCGCGCTGGCGCTTGGGCTACGTCAGGGCGAGACTCTGGGCCTCAAGTGGGAAAACTTAGACCTGGATAAGCAAACACTGCGAGTTCGCCGCAACCGCTTGAGGCCGAGATACAAGCATGGGTGTGGAATCAAACCCTGCGGGAGGAAAGCTGGATACTGCCCTCAACGGGTGCAGTCGAATGCGGACACTGACGATACGAAGTCCGTTTCCGGCCGCCGGATAATCGGTCTGCCGGCGAGTGTGGTTGAGCTTCTGCGACAGCACCGCGAGGCGCAGGGTGAGGAACGTCGGATGGCTGCACAGCTGTGGTTTGAGGATGGTTGGGTGTTCACTTCTCCGACTGGTCGACCACTAAACCCAAATACTGACTACCATGATTGGAAGGAGTTACTTAAGAAGGCGAGCGTTCGCGATGGTCGACTCCACGATGCACGTCATACGGCTGCTACTGTGCTTATGATTCTCGGGGTCCAAGAACGAGCGGTCATGGATGTCATGGGGTGGGCCACGACTGGAATGGCCGCTCGATACCAGCACGTGACTGATCAACTTCGGGTCGATATTGCCGAGCAAGTAGGGCGGTTGTTGTGGTCGCAGACCTGAAAGCCTCGGCTGTGAGTCATCAATGTGCAGTGGTGCACCGCTAATCAACTTGTGAAAATGCTCGGTCGGAGGCGAAGCAAGCAGGTTGATTTGTTCGAGGAACTATATTGGTTTCACTTGAGCCGGAGTGCGGTCAACCGGATGCTCATGGCTGCAGAGCTGACGTCAAAGCGTTTCGCAAGTGCCCGCACATCTGGAGTTTGGCCAAAACTTTGCCGTATCATTGGTGATGGCATAAGTATATTAGCGGCAAACTCGTTCGCGGATCGTTCGGCGCGCCAATCGTAGCCTGGGTGATCGCCTGCGGCTAGCGGAGCCAGCTCATTGCCGAAATCAACGTAAAACCGGTCGGTATGGCGTAATAGGTGATGACCAAGCTCGTGTGCAATCGTGAATCGTTGACGTGTATGTGGCTGACTCCTGTTATAAGCAATGGTCGGCCCATTGTCGAGGTCGACCACGAGGCCGTCAACGTTGTCGAAGCTCCACGGAAGGACGCGGATGCCGCATCCCGTGGCCAATTCGACTACTGGTACCGGAGTATCGTTGATGCCTGCAATGGCGAGAAGTGCCTCTGCCGTGTCTCGCGGAGACGCGGGCTCGATATTCCACTTGGTTTGTAGACGTGGCTCAACCTGAGCTTTTAGCGCAAATTCTTCGAGTTCGTCCGCGAGTTGGCCCGCGTCGACCCGCTCGGCGACGGCCCGAAGTAAGGCCGGCGCTGAGCGCTGAGACCTGGAGTCCGGCAGAAGGCTCGCAGTACTTACGCCAAGCACCTCTGCAACGGCTATCAGGTCGTCGAGTGCGAGCGCGCGATTTCCGCTTTCCCAGTAGCTCACGGCCGTTTGTGTGCGGCCAAGGCGGGAGGCTAGCGCGCCCTGTGACCATCCGCGAGCTTCGCGAGCCGCACGGATGCGCTGTCCGACACCTACGGAATGCTCGCTCAACATCAACCTTTCGAGTGACAAACAACAGCCATACCGTCGCGGTATGGTAGCCATGACAGGCCGGTATGAAGGCTGGATCGCAGCTTTATCGTACGGCTGACTTACTCAATGAACCTGTATGGAAGGTGTACGTGGCGATCAGGATTACGGGTATTCGGCTCGAAGGGGGAGCTGGTCACGAGCACATTGGTCGCCTTTGGTGGGTCAATCCTGCCTCCGGCGCCGCCGAGGAGAGGCCGAACACGCGAGCTGAGCTGGTTGCATGGATCGAGGACCAGAACGGCAAGGCGTATGTCGAGAGCGGCGGCCATCGGGCTGATGTCGGGGTGGTCAAGCCGCCCTACGGCCCCAAGTACCTGCGGACCTACGCTGACGGGCAGTGGACGGACAACTTGCTGGCGCTCCCGCATCGGTAGCAAGCGGCTCCTGGAGCGGTGACGGTGCGTGCACCCCACAGGTGGGTCGCATCTCGCCGGGGAGCCGAGTGGCTGTAGGGCTGCAGGTCTTACTGAGACGAGCACTGAGACGCATATGCGGATGGGGCCAGATCCTGATCTGGCCCCATCCGCATATGCCCTGCTCAGAGAGCGGAGGATACGAGATTCGAACTCGTGAGGGTGTGAACCCAACACGCTTTCCAAGCGTGCGCCCTAGGCCTCTAGGCGAATCCTCCGTGCGCCAGGATACAGAACCCCGCGAGCGACTTTCGCCGGGACCGCCCCGTCGGTGCTCGATCGGGCCGGGTACGCTGTGACCAGCCCCTCGTGCGGCGTCATCTCGTGAACCTCCCCAGGGCCGGAAGGCAGCAAGGATAAGCGGGCTCTGGCGGGTGCACGGGGGGTCCTTCACTTCTGGGGCACGTCGTTTGTTCTTGTCACACCCTCGACGGAGAATGGCGCGGTCGTCCAGAGGAGGCAGGAGTGGCACTGGCCCTCTACCGCAAGTATCGGCCCCGCACGTTTGCCGAGGTCATCGGGCAGGAGCACGTTACCGAGCCGCTGTCGCAAGCGTTGCGTAGCGGTCGGCTCAACCATGCGTATCTGTTCTCCGGGCCCCGCGGCTGCGGCAAGACGTCGAGTGCGCGAATTTTGGCCCGTTCACTGAACTGTGAGCAGGGTCCCACTCCCGAGCCGTGTGGCGTCTGCGGGAGCTGCAAGTCGCTGGCCAACGACGGCGCCGGGTCGATCGACGTCATCGAGATCGACGCGGCCAGCCATGGTGGCGTGGACGATGCCCGCGACCTGCGCGAGAAGGCATTCTTCGCGCCCGCCAACAGTCGCTACAAGATCTACGTCATCGACGAGGCGCACATGGTCTCGTCGGCGGGCTTCAACGCGCTGCTCAAGCTGGTCGAGGAGCCCCCGGACTACGTCAAGTTCATCTTCGCCACCACCGAGCCGGAAAAAGTCCTCGGCACGATCCGCTCCCGGACCCACCATTATCCGTTCCGGCTGATTCCGCCGGCGGTGCTGCGGCCGTACCTTCAGCAACTCACCGAGGCCGAGGGTATCCACGTCGATCCCGCCGTCTTTCCTCTAGTCGTGCGGGCGGGCGGCGGCAGCGCCCGCGACACCCTCTCGGTACTCGACCAACTCATCGCGGGCGCCGGCCCGGAAGGCGTCAACTACGCGCGAGCGGTGGCTCTGCTCGGTGTCACGGACGCCACTCTGCTCGACGAGATGTGCGACGCCCTGGCCGCGGGCGACGGTGCCGCGGCCTACCAGACCATCGACCGCGTCGCCGAAGCCGGTCACGACCCCCGCCGCTTCGCCTCCGACCTGCTCGAACGCTTCCGCGACCTGATCGTCCTGCAACAGATCCCGGACGCGGTCACCAAGGGCTTGATCGACGGCCCGGCCGATCAACTCGACCAAATGGGCGCCCAAGCCACCCGCCTCGGCCCCGCAACCCTCTCCCGCTGCGCCGATATCGTGCACAACGGCCTGGTCGAAATGCGCGGCACAACGGCCCCCCGCCTGCTCCTCGAACTGATCACCGCCCGCATGCTCCTGCCCGGAGCCGAAGACTCAACCGGCGCCCTCCTCCAGCGTCTCGAACGCATGGAGCGCCGCCTCACGCTCACAAACGACACCGATCCGGTACGTCCAGAGCACCCGGTCACCCCCACCGCTCCATCCGCCGGGGCGGCGCCGTCTTCCTTCGCGGGCGGCTCGCCGGAACTGGCCTCGGCTGGAGGCGGCGGCTTGTCGGCTGCTCGGGCTGCGGCTGCGGCTGCGGCGGCTGGTCGACGGGGTGGGGCGACTGCGGTTCCTGGGGCGGCGGCTGCTTCAGGTGGGGCCGCTGCGCCGGTTGGCTCGACTGCGGTTTCGCCGACTTCTTCGGCGCCTCCTGCGTCGGCTTCCTCTGTGCCTCCTGCGCCGACTTCTTCGGCGGCTCCTGCGCCGACTTCCTCCGCGCCGGCGGCTGCCTCGGGTCCGGTGGCGCCGGTCTCTTCCGTGCCGGTCTCCTCGGCGCCGGTGTCTTCCGCGCCTGCTGTGTTGGGCTCTGCAGCGCCGGTCTCTTCCGTGCCGGATCCCTCTGCGCCGTTTGGATTAGAGTCTTCCGGGTCGGCTGCGCCGGTTTCTTCGCCTCCGGTCGCGCCGGTGTCCGCACCGCCGACACCTGCTGCCTCTGAGCCGGCCTTCTCCGATTCCGATGAACCCGAGCCTGAGCCGGCTGCGCCGGAAGTGTCCGGGTGGGCCTCGGGTGAAGCGGACCCGGCTGCACCGGTGTCATCGATGCCCGTCTCGGCGCTGCCCGTTTCCTCTGCTCCGGCGTCGTGGGCGCCTGAACCGGCCGGGATCATGCCGGACGCCCCGAGCGATCCGGTAGCCGAACCTGCCGTACCCGGACAGCTCACCGTGGCATCCATCCGCGAGGTATGGCCCGAAGTCATGGTGGCCGTCGGGCGGAAGAGCAAAAAGATCGCCGCGCTGGCCCAAGGCGCGACGGTGCGGGAGCTCGACGGCACCACGGTGATCCTGACGTTCCGGTTCCCGGCACACGCGCGCATGGTGGCCGCCGAGCCGCGCTTGATCTCCGACGCCCTGTACGAGGCACTCGGCGGGCGCTGGCAGATCCGGTGCGACGTCGCTGGCGAAGGAGGCGGTGGCGGCGGTGGTTCGGTTCCGCGCCGGCCGCAAGGTCCTCCGCCACGCGGTGACGGAGGCCGCGACCCCCAGAGCAGCGCCGCCGCCCAGGCCGCCGACCGCAGCTCAGCCCCGCGCGCCCGAAGCGCCCCGGCCGAGGGCGCTCCGGCGTACGCCCAAAACCGCCAGCCCGCCCACCAGTCCGCCACCGCGGTCGACGACGATGACGGAGGTTGGCCAGAACCGGTCCGCCCAGGCGGCCTCGCCTCCCCGCAAAACGAGCCTGAACCCCCAGAAGACGACGACGAATGGCCCGAGCCGGTACGCCCGGGCGGGGCGGCCCCGCAAGCTCAGACGCCAGCGGCTGCTCAGCCCGCCGCGCCAGCTCCGGCGGCAGCGCCTGAGTCAGGGTCCGCGCTGGTCGAACAAGCAGCGGCCGGGCCTGCAGTGACCGGGCCTGCAGCAGCTGGGCATGGCGCGACTGCGCCCGGAACGGCCGGGGACGGCCCGTTTGCGCAGGCCGGGGCAGCACAGGCGCCGGTTGCGCAGGCAGGCGCAGGGCAGGCAGGCGCGGGGCAGGCAGGCGCGGGGCAGGCGCCGGTTGGGCAGGCAGGCGTCGGACCGGCCGCGTCCGGGTATGCAACGGCTGGGCAAGACCGGACTGCGCAGGCCGGGGCAGCGCAGGCATCGGATGGCCAGGCTGGCGCTGAGCAAGGCCCGATCGCGCAGGCAGGGGCCGCCCAAGCAGCATCCGAACAAGGCTCAGTCGCGCAGGCTGCGTCCGCGCAGCCTGGGTCCGAACAGTCGGCGTCCGAACAGTCGGCGTCCGGGCAGGCTGCGGCGGGGCGGCCGGTGGCCGGGCACGGGCCAATTGCGCAGGCGGCGGCCGGGCAAGGCCCAGTTGCGCAGGAAACGGCTGGGCCGCCGTCGGCCGCGCAGGCGTCGGGCACGCAGGCGGTAGCGGACAGCTTCCGGCCGGGAACGCCCGCGCCGGAGACCTCGGGCGGATCTCCCGCATCGGCGCCTTCATCTGCAGCGCCCAAGCCGGCAGCAGCGACTCCCGCAGCAGATGGGTCGAGCAGCGTGTCCCCAGCAGCGGCGGCGGCTCAGGCCATCTCGGCGGCCCGAGCCGCGGCGGCAGCCACCCGAGCCGAGGCAACATCTCCAGCTCCGGCTCCGACCGCTGCCCCAGCGACACCGGCCCGGCCCGCCGTGAGCAGTGCGATCGCTGCCGCCCGCGCCGCTGCTGCTCGGGGTTCGGCTCCGCCGCCCGCCGGCCGGACCAAGCCGGCGACCTCCAACTCCTGGTCGGACGGTTCGCCCACTGAGGAAGCGCCGTACGACCCCGAGTATGACGGCCCGGTCCGCGACACCGGCAACCGCGACACCGGCAACCGCGGCAACACCGGAGCCAACGGCAAAAGGGTGAACGGCAGCAGCGCCAACGGCAACGGCGGTGCCAGCGCGAACGGCAGTACCAGGGCGAAAGGCAGTGGCGGCGGGGTGGCTTGGGAGGGGTTTGACCCCGGTGACGAGCCGCTTGACGAGGTTATTGACGAGAAGACGGCCCGGCAGAGCAGTGAGCAGCAGGCCATGCAGTTACTGCGGGACGTGTTCGGGGCAGAGAAGATCAGCGAGTCCTGACCCGGCTCCGCGCGCCGGTGGCCTGGCACGGGACAATGGAAACGACCACCCCCCTTTTTTTCTGAGGAGTAGCAGATGCGCCCCGGTGGACAGCCGAACATGCAGCAGATCATGAAGCAGGCGCAGAAGATGCAGCAGCAGGTCGCCCAGGCTCAGGCTGAGCTGGCCGAGGCCGAGCTCACCGGTACGGCCGGTGGCGGGCTGGTCACGGTTGTGGTGACCGGGCTGGGCGAGTTCAAGTCGGTGAAGATCGACCCGAAGGCGGTCGACGCGGATGACGTCGAGACGCTGGAGGACCTGGTGCTTGCCGCCATCCACAACGCGGCTGAGGCGCAGCGCGAGCTCACCGAGCAGAAGATGGGCCCGGCCACCGGCGGTCTCGGCGGCCTGAGCCTGCCGGGGTTCTGAGCCCGTGTACGAAGGCGCCATTCAGGACCTGATCGACGAGCTGGGACGGCTGCCGGGCGTCGGGCCGAAAAGTGCTCAGCGGATCGCTTTTCACGTCCTGTCCGCCGATCCGGCCGATGTGAACCGGCTGGCTACGTCCTTGCGCAAGGTCAAGGAGCTGGTCCGGTTCTGTACGACCTGCTTCAACGTCGCCGAGTCGGAGCAGTGCCGGGTATGCCGTGACACCCGGCGTACCAACGAGGTTCTTTGCGTTGTCGAGGAACCCAAAGACGTGGTGGCGATCGAGCGCACCGGTGAATTCCGGGGGCGCTATCACGTGCTGGGTGGCGCCATCAATCCGCTGGAGGGCATCGGCCCGGACAACCTGCGGATCCGTGAACTCCTGATCCGGCTCGGCACCGGCGAGGTCAAGGAGCTGATCCTGGCCACCGACCCCAACACCGAGGGGGAGGCTACGGCCACCTACCTTGCGCTGATGGTCAAGCCGATGGGGATCGCGGTGACGCGGCTGGCCAGCGGGCTGCCGGTCGGCGGTGACTTGGAGTACGCGGACGAAATCACGCTGGGTCGCGCCTTCGAGGGTCGCCGAGCGGTCTGACCGCACCAGGAACGCGCACGAGGCCGGCGGCGGATCGACACCAGCAACGAAGCCGCCGGCCCGCAACTCCAGAGGGACGCAGGCCATGGCCGCGCCCCGCGAAGGCCGAATGCCGCGATCGAAGAAGGCCCGCAGGTCCGTATCAAAGACCCAAAAAGCTGACCGAAGGCCGCTCCACCCTCCCACGCCCGGCCGATCCGGCTCTCGTCCGTCCGGCTTTTCCGCCAACCCACCATGTTTCGCCCTCGTAAACGGGTACAAGATGCCGGGTTTCGGGGTCTTTGCGGTCGCCTGGCCGGTAGCTTTCCCTCCGGCGGCGTCCGGAGGTCACGGTCTCATCACGAGGGAGACACGGATAGCAGACGCGAGCGGCTCGTAACCTTGACCGCGCCCCCGCCATAGGTGAATGTTCCTAGCGATGGCGCCAAACCCGCCGTCGTGTCTCTCCGTGATTCGGCCTCACTGGGCCGGTTCTCGGGAGACGGCACTCGAGGCTTGCGTAACCGATCGGTTGCCGGGGCGCTGCGGGAGCCATCGTCTTACCTGGGGATATGCATTCCCCCGGATAAGACTGTGGAAACCGTGTGGTCGGCGGCCGGGGAAAGGACCGGCGGTTAGATGTCGATCGGCCCAGAGGCGTCGATTACCGACGAGAGGTCGGCGCCCACCGACGACGCCGCCGCTGTGCGCGGCACCGGCGATACAGCTATCGCCGGCCGGTCACTCAAGCAGATCGCCTGGCGGCGGCTGAAGCGCGACAAGGTCGCCATGGGTGGCGCCTTCGTGGTGATGTTCCTTGTGCTGCTCGCGATTCTGGCGCCCGTGCTGGCCCGGATCTGGGGTCACCCGGTGAACGAGTTCCACGGCGATCAGATCGACCCGACGTTCAGCACGCCGATCGGATCTTTCGGCGGGATCAGCAAGGACTTCATCCTCGGCGTCGAGCCGTCGTCGGGCCGGGACATTTTCAGCCGGATTCTGTACGGCGCCCAGACCACCCTCATCGTGGCTGTGCTCTCCGCGCTCGTCTCCACCGTGCTGGGCACGCTGTTCGGGCTGGCAGCCGGCTACCTCGGTGGCTGGGTCGACTCGATCATCAGCCGGGTGATGGACTTCCTGCTGGCGTTCCCGCAGTTGCTGTTCGCGATCGCTCTTGTCTCGGTGCTGCCGCAGAGCATCTTCGGCGTCAGCGGGCGGTGGTCTCGGGTCCTGGTGCTGATCGGCGTGATCGGGTTCTTCGGGTGGCCGTACATCGGTCGTATTGTCCGGGGTCAAACGCTTTCGCTGCGGGAGCGGGAATTCATTGAGGCGTCGAAGAGCCTCGGGGCGGGCTCCCGCCGCATTCTCTTCCGGGAGTTGCTGCCGAACCTGGCCGCGCCGATTCTCGTCTACACGACGCTGATCATCCCCACCAACATCCTCACGGACGCCGCGCTGAGCTTCCTCGGCGTGGGCATCCCGCCGCCGAACCCGTCGTGGGGCGGCATGTTGTCGGACGCACTCAGCTACTACACCGACGATCCCATGTACATGATCATTCCGGGCGTCATGATCTTCGTGACCGTGCTGGCCTTCAACCTCTTCGGTGATGGCCTGCGAGACGCCCTCGACCCGAAGGCCCGTTGATCGCCCTCGGCGTGACGCGGTGCCCGGTGCACCATCGCATGATCCTCGGAACCGTTGGTTCCGTTTCTAGGAGGTAGGAGAACTGGTGGTCAGCAAAACGAAGGCGGTGGCGGCTGCCGGAGTCGCCGTCGCGTTGGGGCTCACCGCCGCGTGCGGTGGAAAGTCCGACAGCAGCGACAGCAAGAGCAACTCCGGCGGTAAGAGCGCCTACAACGCGGCGATCACCTCGGTGGTCAACGCGAGCGACAAGAAGGGCGGGACCCTCAACCTCTGGACCGCCCAGGATGCCGACTCATGGGACCCGGTGCGTGGTTACTACGCATTCGTGTGGAACATGAACCGGCTCTACACCCGCAAGCTGATGGACTACGCGTCGGCGCCGGGCAAGGACGGCTTGAAGCTGCAGCCGGACCTCGCCGCCAGCGAGCCCGAGATCAGCGCGGACAAGAAGACGTACACCTTCAAGCTCAAGGCGGGTGTCAAGTTCGACGACGGCACCCCGATCACGTCGAAGGACATCAAGTACGGCATCGAGCGCGTGTTCGCGCAGGATGTCGTGCCCGGCGGCCCGACGTACCTGATCAACCAGCTCGACCAGGGCCAGAAGTACCCCGGCCCGTACAAGGACAGCGACCCGAACAAGCTGGGCTTGAAGTCGGTCGAGACGCCGGACGACACGACCATCGTCTTCAAGCTCAAGGACCCGTACGCGGACCTGCCGTACCTGCTGGCCATGCCGGGCGCGGGCCCCGTCCCGCAGAAGCGTGACACCGGCAAGCAGTACGGCTCCAAGCCGGCCGCCTCCGGCCCGTACATGATCTCCGAGTACCAGCCGGGCAAGAGCCTCAAGCTCGTGCGCAACCCCAACTGGGACTCGAGCACCGACACGATCCGCAAGGCGTTGCCGGACGCGATCAACCTGACGATCACCACGAACGCCGAGGACCTGGACTCGCGGCTCGAGCAGGGCACCGCTGACATCGACATCAGCCAGACCGGTGTGCAGACCAAGGCGCGTGGCGACATCCTGCGTGACCCGAAGCTGAAGGCGTACGCCGACGCCCCGGCCACCGGCTTCATCCGCTACGCCGCCATCTCGACGAAGGTCGCTCCGTTCGACAACGTGGACTGCCGCAAGGCCGTCATCTACGCGTCGGACCCGACCGGGCTGCAGACCGCCCGTGGTGGCGCGGTTGCCGGTGGCGACATCGGTACGAACATGCTGCCCCCGAACATCGCCGGCTCGGACCCGTCGTACGACCCCTACGGCCGCGCGCAGGGCAAGCCGCAGGTGGACAAGGCCAAGCAGGCGCTCGCCGCGTGTGGCAAGCCGACCGGCTTCAACACCATCATCGCGGTGCGTAACAACAAGCCCGCCGAGATCAAGACCGCCGAGTCGCTGCAGGCCTCGCTGGCGACCGCGGGCATCAAGGCCACCATCGAGCAGTACGACGGCGCGCAGATCGCCTCGGTGGTCGGCTCGCCCGACAACGCCCACAAGAAGGGCTACGGCATCATGATCGCCGGCTGGGGTGCCGACTGGCAGACCGGTACCGGTTACCTGCAGGCGCTCGTGGACAGCCGCTACATCCTGAAGAACGGCAACTTCAACCTGCCGGAGATCAGCGACCCGTCGATCGATGGTCTGTTCGACCAGGCTGCTCTGGAGACCGACCCGGCCAAGGCCGCCGACATCTACAAGCAGGTCAACCAGAAGGTCATGGAGGGCGCTTACTACCTGCCCTTCGTGTTCGACAAGGCGCTCAACTACCGCAACCCGCGGCTGACGAACGCCTACGTCCACGACTCCTTCGGCATGCTGGACTTCCAGGCCCTCGGCGTCAGCGACGGCAAGTAACAAACCTCGCCCGCACTTGAACATCGGGTAGATCGAAGGGCAGGTGAAGGCCGCCCGCTGTTCGGCCGAACGTCGTGCTGTCTTACCTCATCCGGCGGATCGTCAACGCCGTGATCACGTTGCTGGTGGTCACGATGGTGACCTTCGGCATCTTCTTCGCGGTTCCCACCATCACGGGAAGCGATCCGGCGCTGCTCTACATCGGCAAGACCGCCGACCAGGCCTCGCTCGACGGCATTCGCACCAAGCTGGGGCTCGACGACCCGATCCCGGTGCAGTACGGCAAGTTCATCAAGGGCCTCGTGGCCGGGCGTGACTACGCCAGTGGCAACGATGTCACGCACTGCGACGCGCCTTGCCTCGGTTACTCGTTCAAGACCGAGCAGGAAGTTACCCCGCTGCTGCTCAGCGACATCCCGGTGACTTTGTCGCTGGCACTCGGAGCCGCTGTCCTGTGGGTCCTCATCGGTGTGGCGACCGGCGTGCTGTCCGCGCTTCGAAGAGGTAGCTTCCTCGACCGGGCGGCGATGACAGGAGCCTTGGCCGGCGTCTCCTTACCCATCTACTTCACCGGTCAGCTGGCCCTGCTGATTTTCATCCATTGGCTCGGCTGGCTGCCTGACACCGCGTACACGCCGTTCCTGGAGAACCCGGCATCCTGGTTCACCGGGCTGATCCTGCCGTGGGTGACGCTGGCCTTCCTGTTCGCGGCCACGTACGCCCGGCTCACCCGGGCGAACATGCTGGAAACGCTGAACGAGGACTACATCCGTACGGCTCGCTCCAAGGGTTTGACCGAACGCACGGTCATCGGCAAGCACGGTCTGCGGGCCGTGCTCACCCCGCTGGTCACGATCTTCGGCCTGGACTTCGGCACGCTGCTGGCCGGCGCCATCCTCACCGAGCAGGTGTTCAACCTGCGCGGGCTGGGATATCAGGCGCTGACCGCGATCCGCCAGAACGACCTGCCGGTGATCCTCGGCGTCACGCTGCTGGCAGCGATCTTCATCGTCGTGATCAACCTGATCGTCGACCTGCTCTACAGCGTCATCGACCCGCGCGTACGGCTCGGCTGAGGAAAGGCGAACCATGTCGTCAACCACGACCGGCACCCGGCCGTTCCTCGAGGTCAAGGACCTCACCGTCCGCTTCGAGACGGACGACGGCATCGTGCAGGCGGTGTCGAACTCCTCGTTCGCCGTCGAGCGCGGCAAGACCCTGGGCATCGTCGGCGAATCCGGCTCCGGCAAGAGCGTCACCTCGCTGGCCGTGCTCGGCCTGCACCGCACCCGCAGCAACGCCAAGGTCGCCGGCGAGATCTGGCTGGACGACCAGGAACTCGTCACCGCCACCGACGAGGACGTCCGCAAGCTGCGCGGCGGCAAGATGGCGATGATCTTCCAGGACCCACTGAGCGCGATGCACCCGTACTACACGGTCGGGGCGCAGATCGTTGAGGGGTACCGGGTGCACCACAAGGGCGTGTCGAAGAAGGAAGCCCGCACGCGCACCATCGACATGCTCGCCCGCGTGGGCATCCCGCAGCCCGAGAAGCGCTTCAACGAGTACGGCCACCAGTTCTCCGGCGGCATGCGCCAGCGCGCGATGATCGCCATGGCACTGGTGAACGACCCGCAGCTACTGATTGCCGACGAGCCGACCACAGCGCTCGACGTGACCGTACAGGCGCAGATTCTTGACTTGATCCGTGACCTGCAGGACGAGTTCGGCTCCGCGGTCATCATGATCACGCACGATCTGGGCGTGGTGGCCGAGCTGGCCGACGACGTGCTGGTCATGTACGGCGGCAAGATCATCGAGCGAGGCCCGGCGGCCGACGTGTTCCACGAGCCGCAGCATCCGTACACCTGGGGTCTGCTCGGCTCGATGCCCCGGCTCGACCGCGACGTGCGCGATCGGCTCACGCCGGTCAAGGGCACCCCGCCGAGCCTGATCAACCTGCCCGACGGCTGCGCCTTCCACCCGCGCTGCCCGTACGCGGGACGCAACGGCAACCGGTCCTTCACCGAGGTGCCCGAGCTGCGCGGTGGCGTGCACGCGGTCGCCTGCCACCTGCCGGCCGAGGAGAAGCGGCGGATCTTCCACGAGGAAGTTGCTCCGAACCTGTGAGCGGGAGTGAGATTTCTATGACGGACAACCTTCTCGAGGTCAGCGGCCTCAAGATGCACTTCCCGATCACCAAGGGCGTGTTCAAGCGCAAGGTCGGCGCGGTGCGCGCGGTCGACGGCATCGACCTGGCGGTCAAGAAGGGCGAGACCCTGGGCCTGGTCGGCGAGTCCGGCTGCGGCAAGTCGACCACCGGGCGCCTGATGACCCGCATCCTCGAACCGACCGAGGGCAAGGTGCTGTTCGACGGCCGCGACGTCAGCCATGTCGGCCAGGCCGGCCTGCGCCCGCTGCGCCGCGACGTACAGATGATCTTCCAGGACCCGTACTCGTCGCTGAACCCGCGGCACACGGTCGGCTCGATCATCTCCGCGCCGCTGCAGATCCAGAACATCCCGACGCCCAACGGACTCAAGTCGGCGGTGCAGGACCTGCTCAAGCTGGTCGGCCTCAACCCCGAGCACTACAACCGCTACCCGCACGAGTTCTCCGGCGGCCAGCGCCAGCGCATCGGCATCGCCCGCGCGCTGGCTCTGCGTCCGAAACTGATCGTGGCCGACGAGCCGGTGAGCGCCCTGGACGTGTCGATCCAGGCGCAGGTGGTCAACCTGCTCGACGACCTGCAGCGCGAATTCGACCTCACGTATGTGTTCATCGCGCACGACCTGTCGGTGGTCCGGCACATCTCGGACCGCGTCGCGGTGATGTACCTGGGCCGCGTCGTCGAGATCGCCGACCGCGAGCAGCTCTACAAGAACCCGCGCCACCCGTACACGGTCGCCCTGATGTCGGCCGTCCCGGTCCCGGACCCCGCCCGCCGCGAACGAGCCCAGCGCAACCGCGTCCTGCTCACCGGCGACGTCCCCAGCCCGATCAACCCGCCGTCCGGTTGCCGCTTCCGCACCCGCTGCTGGAAAGCCCAGGACATCTGCGCCACCGAAGACCCAGCCCTCATCCCGCGCCTCGAAGACCCGGCCTCCCACCAGACGGCCTGCCATTTCCCGGTCACCGAGGACGAGGTCGTCGCCGGCCGCCGCCCAGCCGGAGCACAAGCCTGACAATCAAGATCAGGATGTCGTAGCTCGGTGGGTGGTGCAGACCGCAGTTCCCACCGAGGCCGGGCCCGGACAGCCAGGAGCTGACGCTCCAAAACGGCTGACCGGGCCCTTCATTCTGAGTGGGTGGTCCGCGAGGTCGACTACTTCGGAAGCGCCCTGTGCAGGAAAGTAGCGACAGCAAGCCCAACCGTGATGCCGGCGACGAGGCCGTCGGACGCGATGGGCATCATCGCGGAGGAGTAGCGAGTGATCGGTCAGGACCACACCACCTGGGGTGAGCGGTAGAAGTCGACGCCGCGCAGGGTCCAGCGGGGGCCGTAGGCGCCGAGGCGGGTGGCGAAGGACTGCCAGTCGTGGGTGGCCGGTGGGGACCAGCCCAGTTCGGCGATCGCGGGCAGGCGGGGGAACGCCATGAACTCGATGTTGTCGAGGTTGCGCAGGGTTTCGGACCACAGCGGTGCTTCGACGCCAAGGATGGCGTTCTCGCCGATGCCGGTTACCCGGGTGGCGGGGTCCCAGCCGTACGCGGTCTGCACCTCGATGTAGCCGGCCCAGGTCAGCCCGAGCGGGGTGCTGGGGTCGTACTTCATGTCCAGGTAGGACCGGCTGGCCGGGGACATGATCACCTTGGTGCCACCGGCGACGGCGGTGACCAGGAAGGGCTCGCTGGTTCCGGTGCCCCAGAACTGGGCCACAGCGTTGGCGGCGGCCGGGGACTTGGCGATGTCGTGCCAGCCGTACGCCGTCTTGCCGTACTTGGCCACCAGCGGCAGAACGCGCTGCTGGAACGCCAGGTAGTCGGCGTCGGAGGTGGCGCGGGCTTCGTCGCCGCCGATGTGCAGGTACGGGCCGGGGGTCAGCGCGGCCAGTTCGCGGATCACATCTTCGACGAAGCGGTACGTGGTCTCCGAGCCGATGCACAGCGAGCTGTAACCGACAGCGGTGTCCGTACGCGGCGGCGGTGCCACCCCGTCGCACGTCAGTTCCGGGTACGCCACCTGTGCCGCGTTCACGTGGCCCGGCATGTCGATCTCGGGCACGATTGTGATGAAGCGCTTGGCGGCATACGAGATGAGGTCCTTGTACTGGGCCTTGGTCAAGAATCCCGGGCCGACGCCGTCAACGCCCGTGCCCGCACCCCCGCTGACCTGCGTCAGCTTCGGCCAGCTGTCGATCTGGACGCGCCACCCCTGGTCATCGGAAAGATGCAGGTGCAGATAGTTGATTTTGAACCGGCTGATCTCATCGATGTACGCCTTGATCTCGGCGGGCGCGTGGAAGTGCCGCGCCTCATCCAGCATGGCCCCGCGATAGGTGAACCGCGGGAAGTCCACGATCCCCCCGCCGGCCACGGCCCAGGTACGGCGCACAACCGTCGGCGAATCAATCTCGACAGGCAGCAGTTGCAGCAGGGTACGCGTGCCGGCATAGAGCCCGGCCGCCTTGTTCGCCCGGATCGTGATGCCCGACGTCCGCACCGTGAGCCGGTAGCCCTCGTCGCCCAGGCGTGCCTCGTTCGCGCCGAGCAGTAGGGAGATCGCCGGCAGCGCGCGAGGGGCGATCGGCAGGACTGGCAGCGGGTACCCGGTGGCAGGCCGCAGCTCGCCGGCCAGATGTGTGCCGATTTGCCGGCTGGCGGGGGAGCCGGGCTGGGTACGGATGACGGTCAGCGGGCCGAGGTGGAAGGTCTGCCGGGCGTCCGGGGTGACCTCGACGGGCGCGGGGATGACGCTGGACAGAGCGGGCGCCGGGCTGCTCGTTGCCGGCGCGGTCGCGGCTGGGGGTGTGGCCGCAGCGGGTGTGGGGATGACTAGTAGGGACAGGGCCAGGGCCGCCGTGGCTGTGCGGCGGCGGGTGCCGGGTAAGGCCATGCCCGACGTTACATAGCCGGGCGTCTATTGGAAAAGCGTCCTGTCCGATTCCCTCGATGGGTGCAGGTGCGGTCGCTGGCCGCCTCCTACCCGCGAGCGGGGCCGGTCAGCCTTCGGGGCGGTTGAGGATGCCTACGGCGATCGCGTGCACGGCGTCGAGGCCGGACGGGTCGGGCAGCGCTGCCTTGGCGCCGGTGACGGCGTACCACTCGTCGGCGTCCTTGTAATGGACTTTGACCGCGACTTGGCCGTCGGTCAGCTCGGTGCGCAGTGTGAGCTCACCGGTCACCACGCCTTCCTCGTCGGTCATGACACCGCCCTGACCGGCGGTGATGTCGGTGGAGCGGCTGTCCGCAGCGGCTGCAGGTGCGGCGGCGGGCGTGGCCTCAGCCGCAGGCGGCGCGGTCTGGGCGGCGGGCGTGGCCTCAGCCGCAGGCGGCGCGGTCTCGGCGGCGGGCGTGGTTTCGCTGGCCTGCGCGGTCTCGGCGGCGGGCGTCGAGGTGGGGAGCGATTCGGGCGCGGCGGCGCGGGCCTTGGGTTTGCGGCTCATCAGCACTTCTCCAGCATCTCGGCCAGGGCCTTTTTCTCGGCCGTGGTCACCGTCAGTTTCCAGTGGCTCTTCACGGTGATCCAGTCCTGCGCGTAGGAGCACCAGGACGCTGCGCGTTCGGGCTTCCAAGTGGACGGATCCTGGTCACCTTTTGACCGGTTGGAGGACGCTGAAACCGCTACGAGCTGCGGGTTGTCCAAGTCGTTGGCGAAATCTTCGCGCTTGTCGTCGGTCCACTTGCTCGCCCCGGAGCGCCAGGCGTTGGCCAGCGGGACCATGTGGTCGATGTCGACCTTGCCCGGGTCGGTGATCTTGTCGCCGTCATAGAGGCTGGTCCAGGTGCCGGCCACCACGTTGCAGCCGGAGAACTTGACCTTCGTTCCGTCTCGCTTGAGGACGGAGTCGCGGACGTCGCAGTTGCTGCCGGTGCTGCGCCAGTGCGGGAACCTGTCCCTTTTGTACCCGCTCATCGAGCCGGCCTTGGCGACGGTCAGCTTGTCGAGCTGGCCCTTGGCGGCGTTGGGGTCGCCGGCCTTGGTCGTGGCGGTGGTCGCGCCGGGCGACGACGGCTGGTCCGTGACGGTGACATCGCAGGCCGTCGCGGTGGTCAGGGTGAGCAGGGCGGCGGCGAGGGGGAGGACGAAACGTGGGGGCACGGTGCAAAGCGTATGGAACGTTTGACCGTTTCGCTCGACTCGTCATCCGTGGGGGAAATCTCCCGCGCGCCGCCGGGATCGCCGGTCGGCGCGCGGGAAGCACTGCGAAGCAGTTGTTGAGCAGCAGAAACTCAGCGCGCGCGGTTGACGGCGCTGGTCAAGGCCTGGACTGAGGCGGTGACGATGTTGGCGTCAAATCCCACACCCCACAGCGTGCGGCCGTTGATCTCGCATTCCACGTACGCCGCCGCCTGAGCGTCCTCACCGGAGGTCAGCGCGTGCTCGGCGTAGTCGAGCACCCGGACCTGAACGCCGAGCGGCTCGAGGGCCTGCACGTACGCGTCGATCGGGCCGTTGCCCACGCCCACGATCGGACGGCGGGCGCCGCGGTGGCGTACCTCGACGTCGATCTCGACCTTGCCGTCCACCGTGGCGGTGCTGTAGCGCTCCAGCGTGATGATGCCGAACTGCTGGTGGTCGACCAGGTACTCGCTGGCGAAGATGTCCCACATCTGCTGCGGGCCGACCTCCCCGCCCTCGGCGTCGGTTACGTGCTGCACCACGCCGGAGAACTCGATCTGCAAGCGGCGGGGGAGGTCGAGCTTGTGCTCTTCCTTCATGATGTACGCCACCCCGCCCTTGCCGGACTGCGAGTTGACCCGGATGACCGCCTCGTAGGTGCGACCCACGTCCTTCGGGTCGATCGGCAGGTAGGGCACGCCCCAGGCGAAGCTGTCGACGTCGGTGCCGGCGTCCGTGGCCTCCTGCTGCAGCGCGGTCAGGCCCTTCTTGATCGCGTCCTGGTGCGAGCCGGAGAACGCGGTGTAGACCAGATCGCCCACATACGGGTGGCGCTCGTGTACGGGCAGTTGGTTGCAGTATTCGACGGCACGCTTGATCTCGTCGATCTGGGAGAAGTCGATCATCGGGTCGACGCCCTGGGAGAACAAGTTCAGACCGAGCGTGACCAGGTCGACGTTGCCGGTGCGCTCGCCGTTGCCGAACAGGCACCCTTCCACCCGGTCGGCGCCGGCCAGCACGCCCAGCTCGGCGGCGGCCACGGCGGTGCCGCGGTCGTTGTGCGGGTGCAGGCTGAGCACCACGCTGTCACGGCGGGGCAGGTGCCGGTGCATCCATTCGATGCTGTCGGCGTACACGTTGGGGGTGGCCATCTCGACGGTCGCCGGCAGGTTGATGATCAGCGGGCGGTCCGGGGTCGGGTCGATCACGTCGATGACGGCCGAGCAGATCTCCAGCGCGTAGTCGAGCTCGGTGCCCGTGTAGGACTCCGGCGAGTACTCGTAGAAGATCTGGGTGTCCGGGGTGTGGATCTCGGCGTACTTCTGGCAGAGCCGGGCGCCGGTGGTGGCGATGTCGGTGATGCCGTCCTTGTCGAGGCCGAACACGACCTTGCGCTGCAGCGTCGACGTGGAGTTGTAGAAGTGCACGATCGCGCGCTTGGCGCCGCGCAGCGACTCGAAGGTGCGGTCGATCAGGTGCTCGCGGCACTGGACCAGCACCTGGATCGTCACGTCGTCCGGGATCAGGTCCTGCTCGATGAGCTGGCGGACGAAGTCGTAGTCGGTCTGGCTGGCCGCCGGGAAGCCGACCTCGATCTCCTTGTAACCCATCGCGACCAGCAGGCTGAACATGCGCCGCTTGCGCTCGGGGGACATCGGGTCGATCAGGGCCTGGTTGCCGTCGCGCAGGTCGACCGCGCACCAGCGGGGAGCGTTCTCGATGCGCTGGGCCGGCCATTGCCGGTCGGGCAGGTCGACGGCGAATTGCTGCTGGTAGGCGCTGTAGCGCTGGAAGGGCATCCCGCTGGGGCGCTGACGCGCGATGGGATTGTCAGATTCGGTGGTTACGTCGCTGGACATGCGAGCTCCTGATGGGGTTGGTCAGTTCACGAGGAACGACCGGCGCGCATCAACTCCGCGACGAGGTGCCGGCCTGTGATAGGGCCTCGTCGCGGCAGCGAAGGAGAAGGAGCGCGTTCAGCATGTCGACGCCACCCTACGTGAACCGATGGGCCGCCGCTAACCCTACGCCCGGATCGTGAGAAGCCAAGAAATCGCGAGCGGCATCACGCGGAAGGGGAAGGCAGGGGTGCATTCATTGATGGAATGAGGGACGGCTGTACGGGCGGTGGTGGCGGAGAAGCCAGCCCGAGGGGGTCACCGCCGCTCACCGGGCCGGGGAGTTCGATGGTGGAAGGCGGGGCTGCGGGCGTACCGGCGATGGTTATTGTGCCGAAGTTGACCCTTGCTGCGGTGAGAAGACCTTCGGGGCTGTAGCAGTAGATGCCGATGTCGACGGCAGCGGAGAGCGAAGCGGTGTTGGAGTCCACCGAGTAGCAGTCACCCGTCGACCCGGGCAGCGGCTGGGCGGCATTGACCGACAGCGCGGACTGCCGATCGGTGAACACGGGCAGCCATTGCCGGAAGAGGCGCTGGATCTTCGGGTCGTACTTCTTCGGGACCCGCTCGCCCTTGTCCGCGACCCTGACACAAGCGGGTGTGATCAGGGGATTGGTGGCCGACGGGATGGCGCACTGGAACAGACCCGCCTCGGTCTGGGCGATGGCGACGTCGGCCGTCCCGCCGAGCGCGCCGCCCGGGATGTCGACCCGCCAGCTTCCGTCGTTCGCCACCGTCGCCATGACCGAGCGCTGCGCCTCACCTACCACGTCCAGGGTGTAAAGCGCTGCGAAACGGTAGTCCACGGCAAGCGCGGCCCGGGCGGCCAGTTCCGCACGGGCGTTCTCGTCCCCGGCGTCCGCCGAAGCGCTCGGCGAGCCGGAAGCGGGCGGCTGGGCCGCGGGCTCCGAGCCGCCGCAGCCCGCGAGTGCGGCGGTCAGCAGCGAAGCGGCCAGCGCGGACAAAGCACGCGAGACGGGACGGGAGCGCATCGAGACATTCTCGCCTCCCGGCACCACGCCGGGGGCGGACATTTACATCGTGTCGCGGTACACAGGCCGGATTCTGGGATCGGTTGAGGGACTGGGCGGGGGGCGCCGCTAGTCTGGTCAGCGATTGACTCAGGGGAAGGAGCCGGCTGCCGTGGCCCTGGTGGTGCAGAAGTACGGCGGTTCGTCCGTGGCCGACGCCGAGCGCATCAAGCGCGTGGCGGAGCGGATCGTGGACGCCCGCAAGGCCGGGGACGACGTGGTCGTCGTGGTGTCCGCGATGGGCGACACCACCGACAACCTGCTCGACCTCGCCAACCAGGTCAGCCCGCTGCCGCCCGGCCGTGAGCTCGACATGCTGCTGACCGCGGGCGAGCGCATCTCGATGGCGCTGCTCGCAATGGCGATTCACAACCTCGGTTATGAGGCGCGTTCCTACACCGGCTCGCAGGCCGGCGTGCTGACCACCTCGGTGCACGGCAAGGCGCGGATCATCGATGTCACGCCGGGCCGGTTGCGCACCGCGCTGGATGAGGGCGCGATTGCGATCGTCGCCGGTTTCCAGGGCGTCTCGCAGGACACCAAGGACATCACCACGCTGGGCCGGGGCGGCTCGGACACCACCGCGGTGGCCCTCGCCGCCGCGCTGCACGCCGACGTCTGTGAGATCTACACCGACGTCGACGGCGTGTTCACCGCCGATCCTCGGATCGTGCCCAACGCCCGGCACATCAAAGAGATCACCTACGAGGAGATGCTCGAACTGGCCGCGGGCGGCGCCAAGGTGCTGATGCTGCGCTGCGTGGAATACGCGCGCCGCTTCAAGGTGCCGATCCACGTACGCTCGTCGTACTCGAACAAGCCCGGCACTGTCGTCAAGGGATCGATGGAGGACCCCAACGTGGAACAAGCGCTGATCACCGGGGTCGCCCACGACCGGAGCGAAGCCAAGATCACCATCGTCGGGGTGCCCGACGAGCCCGGTTCGGCCGGTCGCATCTTCGACACGGTGGCCCAGGCCGAGATCAACATCGACATGATCGTGCAGAACGTGTCGACCGAGGGCACCGGGCGCACCGACATCTCGTTCACGCTGCCCAAGTCCGACGGCCCGACCGCGATGGCGGCCCTGGACAAGATCAAAGAGCAGATCAAGTTCAAGAACCTGCTCTTCGACGACCACGTGGGCAAGGTGTCGCTGATCGGCGCGGGCATGCGCTCGCACCCGGGCGTGGCCGCCTCGTTCTTCGCCTGCATCGGCGAGGCCGGCGTCAACATCGAGATGATCTCCACCTCGGAGATCCGGGTCTCGGTGGTCTGCCGCGACAGCGACCTCGACACCGCGGTGCGCGCTGTGCACGACACGTTCGAGCTGGGTGGCACCGAAACCGCAGTGGTATACGCGGGGACCGGCCGGTAATCCCGGCCATGGGGGTGCAGCCCACGCTCGCCGTCGTCGGAGCCACCGGTTCCGTCGGCACGGTGATGCGTGAGCTGCTGACCTCGCGCCGCAACGTGTGGGGCGAGATCCGCCTGGTCGCCTCGGCCCACTCGGCCGGCAAGGAACTGTCCTGCCGCGGCGAGCAACTGGTCGTGCACGAGCTGACGCCCGAGGTTTTCGACGGCGTGGACGTGGCGATGTTCGACGTCCCCGACGAGGTGGCGGCCGACTGGGCGCCGGTGGCCGCGGCCCGCGGCGTCACGGTGGTCGACAACTCGGCGGCCTGGCGGATGGACCCGGACGTCCCGCTCGTGGTGCCCGAGGTCAACCGCCGCGCGCTGCGCCACCGCCCCCGCCGGATCGTCTCCAACGCCAACTGCACCACCATGGCGATGATCATGGCGATCGCCCCGCTGCACCACGAGTACGGCCTGCGCGAACTCGTCATCGCCTCCTACCAGGCGGTCTCGGGCGCCGGCCAGGTCGGCGTCGACGTGCTGCACGATCAGCTCAGCAAGGTGGCCGGCGACCGCACCCTGGGCTCGCGCCCGGGCAACGTACGCCAGGCGGTCGGCGATGACCTCGGCCCGTTCCCGGCCCCGCTCGCGCTCAACGTGGTCCCCTGGTCCGGCGACTTCGGCCCGCTCGGCTGGTCCTCCGACGAACTCAAGCTGCGCAACGAGTCCCGCAAGATCCTTGAGCTGCCCGACCTCAAGGTCTCGGCCACCTGCGTACGGGTCCCGGTGGTGACCGGGCATTCGGTGGCGGTGCACGCGGTGTTCGCCTCCGAGGTGACCGCCGACGAGGCCCGCCAGACGCTGCGCAACGCCCCCGGGGTGATCCTGGTCGACGACCCGGAGGCGGGAGAGTTCCCGATGCCGATCGACGCGGTGGGCACGGATCCGGCGTGGGTCGGGCGCATCCGGCGCGCGATGGACGACCCCCGGGCGCTGGACGTGTTCATCACGGCGGACAACATGCGCAAGGGCGCGGCGCTCAACACCGTGCAGATCGCGGAGCTGCTGGCCGCCGAGATCACCAAGGGCTGAACTCCGGCGGGAACTCGATCTGGGTGAGGTTCTCGGAGACCGCCCGGAGCCAGCGCGAGGGTGCGGTCGAGGACCCGCCGGCCGGTGGTCATGGTGAACCCGGTTCGCGGTCACCCGGGCCGCTGACCCGAACCGTTTATTTCCGAGTTCGTGCGATCGGCGAAAGAGTTCCTCGGTGGAGATCAAAGCGCGCTGCGGACGTACCGCTGATTTATTTTGGAAGTTTCTTAAGAGATGTTGACGACGACCATCTGCATCTAGTTGAGTCGATGTATTCCTTCCGTCCCCCAACGCGGAAACGGTGAACCATGTCCCAAAAGCGGCTCTTGGCGCTTGCGGCCTCGGCTGGCGTTGTTGTCGCCGGCTTCGCTGCAGCGCTCGTCCCCATGACGGCATCCCAGGCTGCGGAGGCCTGCGTCGCCGGCTACAGCAGCTCGGCCGTCTACACGGGAGGCCAGCGCGCCTCCTACAACTCGCACAACTGGACCGCCAAGTGGTGGACCCAGGGTGAGACCCCCAGCACGGGTGGCTCGGGCGTGTGGAACGACGACGGTAGCTGCGGCGGCGGCACCCCGACCAACCCGCCGCCCGCGGGCAACTGCAACTATCCGAACTGGGCCGCCGGCACCTGGTACGACGCCGGCGCGATCGTCAAGTACACGAACGGCAACTACTACCGGGCGAAGAACGCGAACCCCGGCTACGACCCGATCATCAGCACCTGGTTCTGGGAGCAGTTTGCCTGCGGCGGCACCAATCCCACCACGCCGCCGCCCGGCAACACCGGCAGCTTCCCGGTGTCCGAGGCGCAGTTCAACCAGATGTTCCCGAACCGGATCCCGTTCTACTCGTACTCCGGCCTGATCGACGCCATCAAGAAGTACCCGGCGTTCACCACCACCGGCAGCGACACGGTGAAAAAGCAGGAAGCCGCCGCGTTCCTGGCGAACATCAACCACGAATCCGGCGGGCTGGTCTACACCGAGGAGACCAACACCGCTAACTGGCCGCACTACTGCGACACCGGCCAGCCTTATGGTTGCCCGGCCGGGCAGTCGGCGTACCACGGTCGCGGACCCATTCAGTTGAGCTGGAACTTCAATTACAAGGCGGCCGGCGACGCGCTCGGCATCGACCTGCTGAACAACCCCGACCGGGTCAAGAACGAGACGTCGGTGGCTTACCAGACCGCCGTCTGGTACTGGATGACCCAGCGCGGCCCGGGCTCGATGACCCCGCATGAGGCCATGGTGAACAGCCGTGGTTTCGGCGAGACGATTCGCAGCATCAACGGCTCGATCGAGTGCAACGGCGGAAATCCCGCTCAGGTGGCGAGCCGGGTTGATTCGTACAACCGGTTCACCGCGATTCTCGGCGTCCCCGCGGGCTCGAACCTTTCCTGCTAGAAAACTGCGTCAGATCGCCAGCTGTGGCCGGGCCGGAACGCCCACCACAGCTGGCGCTGCGCCGCGTTGGGGTAGCTGGTGCGGCACCGGACCGGGGACCAGCATGGATTCCAGAGCCGGCGCTACCGAGCGGCGGTCGCTGAGCTGAATAAGCCGGGCGGCACGGGCCAGCGAGCCGGTTTCCCCGTCGCGGAATCCCTCGCGGTAACCCTTCTCGTACCGTTCCCCGCGGCCGAGGGCGCGGCCGAGGGCGAAACAAGTGGAGCCGGCGAGGGCGATCAAGAAAAGCAGCGCGAAGGGTGTCACGACAGGCCTCTCAACGGAATTCAACCGAGGTGCTCAACGGAAGTGGGTCCTGAACAACCCTCATTCGCAAACTAGCCGAAACCAGACAAAACCCAAGAGAAGTCCGCAGCAACAACGCTTACGGGTGAATGGAATTCGGGGCGGTAAGCGATCCCCGGAGCAGGGCCTGCGGCAGATCGGCGGAGTTCATCGGCCGGCACAGGTGAAAGCCTTGGCCATAGGAGCAGCCCAACCGGCGCAGCGCTTCGAGTTGCGCCGCGTTCTCGATGCCCTCGGCGACCACGCGCAGGCCGAGAATGTGGCCCAGTTCGACAATTGTTCGTACCAGAGCCAGATCTTCGCCGGTCAGTTCCGCCCGTGCGATGAACGCCCTGTCGATCTTCAACTCGTCCACCGGCAGTTCGCGCAGGTAGGCCAGCGAGGAATAGCCGGTGCCGAAGTCATCGATGGACAGATGCACACCGAGCTCGCGCAGGCTGGCCAGCGACGCCACCGCCGCGCCGGGGTCGCTCATCAGCACCGACTCGGTCAGCTCCAGCGTCACCGCGCTCGACGGCAGCCCGGCCACCGCGAGCGCCCGGGTCACGTTCGCCGCGAAGCGCGGGTGCACGAGCTGGATGCCCGACACGTTGACGTTGAGCGTGAGATCCGGCGACACCCGCCGCCAGGCCGCTACCTGGGCCGCGCTGGTCTCCAGGACCCACTGGCCCAGCTCGATGATCAGCCCGGACTCCTCCGCGATCGGGATGAAGTCCACCGGCGACACCAGCCCGCGCGCCGGGCTGTGCCAGCGGACCAGCGCCTCGACGCCGGCGATCTCCCCGGTGTCCAGGCGCACGAGCGGCTGATACTGCAGCCGGAACTCGCCCTCCTGCAAGGCGCGCTGCAGGTCCGTGCGCAGGCTCAAATAGTTGAGCGCCTCGGTGTGCATGTGCGGCTCGTAGACGACGACCTTGCCCGGACCTTCCTTCTTCGCCCGGTACATCGCCAGGTCCGCGTTGCTCAGCAGGGTGTCGGAGTTGGCCGTCGCGGCCCTGGTGATCGCCACCCCGACGCTCGCGCCGATGAAGATGTCGCGCTCCTGCACCCGGAACGGCTCCCGGATCGCGGCGATGACCCGCTCGCCGACCGAGGCCGCGGCCTCGACCGGGGAGTTGTGCAGCAGCACCGCGAACTCGTCGCCGCCGAGCCGGGCAGTGGTGTCGCTGGCCCGCACGCACGCCCGGATCCGCCCGGCCACCGCGCCGAGCAGCTGGTCACCGGCCTCGTGGCCGAGGCTGTCGTTCACCGCCTTGAACCGGTCCAGGTCGATGAAGAGCACGCTGGTCGGCTCGGTCGCCGCCTGCCGCGACGCCAGCACCCGGTTGAAGATCTTCAGGAACAGGCTGCGGTTGGGCAGGCCGGTCACGGGATCATGGTGCGTCTCGCGGACGGCCTCCACGGTACGGGCATCGGTCAGCGCCAGGCTCACCTGCTGGGCGAACGCGGCGAGCTGTTCGCGCTGGTCGGCGGCGTCCGGCAACTGGGCGACCAGGCTGCCGGCCAGCTCCCCGGTGACCCGCACCGGGATGGCGATGACCATGCCCCGCGACGGGTCGTGCGGGTTGACCGGCCGGATGATCACCTTGGCCGTGGCCATTGCCTCGCGGGCCTCGGTGTGCGAGCTGTCCGGGTCGGCAAGCGAGTAGCCGTCGGCGCCGGAGGTGGAGGCCACGCTCAACCGGCGACCGTTGCCCCCCTCGGCCAGGATCAGGGCTACCGGTGCGCCCTCGAGCAGGGCGGCCGTACCGCTGGTCACGGCATCGAGGATCTCGGGCAGCGGCTTGCGGTTGGAGATCGCCCGCTGGATCGTCAGCAGCGTCTCGACCAGCCGCTGCCGGTTCTGCGCCTGCTCCAGCAGGATCAGCCGCTCGGTAGCTTCGCGTTCCCGGTCGGCGCGCAGCGTCCGCTCGTCACGCAGCACCCGGATGCTGCGCAGGGCGACACCGAGCACCTGAGCCATGCCCTGCAGCATCTGCCGTTCCTCGGGTTCGAACGGCATCTCCAGGCGGGCCACCACCAGCGCGCCTTCGAGGGCAGCACCCAACCCGCTGGGCACGGCGTACAGATCGCCCACGCCGGGAACCGTCAAAGTGCCGGGGACCTGGGCCACCGCCAGAAGCCCTTTCACCGGTACGTCCGCACCGAACCCCCACGCACCCTGCACGACATCGCCGAACACCACCGCGCCGGCTTCGGCTTCGAGCATCTCGGTGGCCCGCTCAACGGCAACCGCGATGGCCACCACCTCGTCCACCGACGCGTTGACGGCGGTGAAGTACTCCGTGAGCTGATGAGTTGACCAGGCGAACATGGGTCAGGCCAATGCCACGGTGACCAGGGTCAGGGCGTGGGTGCCGAGCGATCCTCGTACCCGGGCGATCTCTCCCAGAGAGTAGAACCCTCCGAACGGCACTCCGGGCAGTGCGGTCTTGATCGTCGCGAGTTCCTCGTGCACACCCGCGTCACCCAGAATGCCGTGCCGGCCACCGCCGTCGAAGGTGAACACCCCGAGCGGCTGGGCGCCTCCGAGCCCGGCAATCGCCTGCGCGCACGAGTCAGCGGCCCCGCCGAGAATGTCCTGGTACTGACCGTCCATCAACCAGCAGATCGCGCCCTGCGGCATGGCGGCCAGCCCGGACACCGAACGCTGGACATCGTCCGCGCTGGTCAGGATCCGGATGTCCGCGCCGCTGCGCCGGGACAGACCGAGGGCCTGCAGCCGGACGTCGTGGGAGAACAGCTCGTCGGATGTCGTCGCGCCGCGGCGGCGAAGCAGCACGTCCAGCGCCGGTTCGCCGTCGAGTTCGAGAATGCGGTTTCCCTGGCTGCGGGTGATGACCATGGCCGGCTCGGTGCGGTGCCAGCCGTGCGAGATGCCCACGCTGATCGCCGCGTCCGAGCCGATAGCGACCCCGACGACTGCGCCCGAAACTACCCGGTCCTCGGAGAACTGGTAGGAACGCGGCCCGGTGCCGTTGCCCGTCAGGCCGCCGACCAGCGGAACCGCTGCGCCCAGCACCGAATAGGCACCGCGGACGATTTCGTGGGGATTTCCGGACATGCCCTCGCAGATCAGCATCAGCGCGGTGTGCGGCTTGTCGATGCCGGCCATCGCGCGAGCCACCTCAGCCCCGGCTTCGCGGTGGCCATTGCCGCCCACATAGGCAACGCGCGTGCTGATCTCGAACCCGTCCCCGCCCAGCGCGGTGATCGCGACGCCGCCCTTGGTCACGCCCTCCGAGGAGAGTTCCCCGAGCGAACTTCCGCCGACCACTGCCGCTCCGAGTCCAACTTCCGCGCGCACCGCCTCGATCAACGCCGGCAAGTCATAAGCCGGAGAAGCAAAGACGAACACCGCTTTCGGGGTACGACCAGAGCACGCGGCCGTGGCAGCCTCCGCCCCGGCCTTCGCCGCATCCGGCGCGGTGCTGTGGCCGGCCCCGAACCACCGCCCCTGAGGACCCTGCATGATCTTCCCATCGGCGGTTTCCGGGGATCGCTGAGAGCCACCTATCCTGTTACCTCGTGACTGACTCTGACCTCGCTCGCCAGGTTCGCGATGTAGCCCGGCTGACCGGTGAATTCACCCTGCGCTCCGGCCGGACCGCCACCGAATACTTCGACAAGTACCAGTTCGAGGCGGACCCGGTGCTGCTCGACCGCCTCGCCGAGCAGATGGCCGTGCTCATCCCCGAGGGCACCGAGGTGCTGGCCGGCCTCGAAATGGGCGGCATCGCCGTGGTGACAGCCGTGGCCCGGCACGCCAAGCTGCCCACCGCATTCGTCCGCAAGCAGGCCAAGCAGTACGGCACCGCCCGCCTGTGCGAAGGCGCCGAGGTGGCCGGGCGCCGGGTGCTGGTCGTGGAAGACGTGGTCACCTCGGGCGGTCAGGTGGTCATCTCCACGAACGAGCTGCGCAAGCTCGGGGCGCACGTCGACCACGCGCTGTGCGTGATCGACCGGCAGGAGGGCGGATCGGAGGCGCTGGCCGCGGATGGCATTACGCTGCGGGCGCTGCTGAGCCGGGCTGACCTCGAGGCCGCCGCCTAAGCTCCGGTTTCGGTTCTGACCCACTCCAGATAGGCCGGATTCCCGGCCAGGACTGGCAAGGCGATCACGCAGGGCACGTCATAAGCGTGCTCTGCGTCCGCCCGAGCCACAATCTCCGGTACGAGCGCAGCCCGCGTATGCAACGCGACTCTGGCCTCGGCATCGTCTTCGATCTTGCCGTTCCACCGGTAGATCGAGCGGATCTGCTGCCCGGTGTGCCCGCACGCCGCCAGCCGATCCTCGACAAGCCGGCGGGTAAAACCAGCCAGCCACTCGGCGTCGGCCGCTGTGATGACGACCTCGCAAACGTCATCGGTCATGAGATGGCGCACCCATTGGTCGGGCTCAAGGTCAGCTCGATGACCGCATCCAGCCGGTCCCGGGTCTTCACCAGGTCGACGATCTGCTGATCGATGCGGTCCCGCTCGGCGGCGAGCCGGGCCTTGGACTCCGGGGTGTTGACCTTGGCGTCGACGCAGGGCAGCAGCTCGGCGACCGTCTTGCTGGACAGCCCGGCGCCGTACAGCATCTGGATGAGCTGGACCCGATCCACCGCGCTGTCGTTGTAGTGGCGCTGCCCGCTCGTGCTGCGCTCGGAATACAGCAGCTCCTGCTCCTCGTAGTAGCGCAGGGCCCGGACGCTCACACCCGCCTTGGTCGCCAGCTCACCGATCCGCACAAGCTCCCCTATGGTTGGAATTACCGCTGACGTCAGCGTCAGGGATTAGCCTAGCTCACCGCTCTGAGCTGCGATTTCGGGCCAGGGGTATACCGATTTCGCGTCCGGGGCAGCGTCGGATACTATTACTCAGCACGCATCGGGGTGTGGCGCAGCTTGGTAGCGCGCTTCGTTCGGGACGAAGAGGCCGTCGGTTCAAATCCGGCCACCCCGACCAGATGCAGGGGCTGTTCTCCTTCGGGAGAGCGGCCCCTGGTGCTTTCCAGGACGGGTCCGCACCTCCCCGCCTGCAGCGCTGCGCCCAGCGAGACGCCAGCCCGACCTCACTGCTGAGTCACCAAGCGGAAGTTAAGTGCCTCGAACGCAACTCCGTTGACGGGATCGATGTCATCGAGCGATTGCCCACGCGAAGCGAGCAGCATTTGCACTTCGTAGCTGGAGAGCAACGAGAACCTGAACACCTTCGAACGCAGGAAGCGGATGTGGGGCCGAAGCGGCGGCTCCATCTCGTTCAAGCAAAGGGATGCGTGATCCGAAGCTGTTTTCGCCGCATCCGGCAACCCGGTTGCGGCGAACCCCTCCCGCTCATCGAGACCCAGGATGATGAGGCCGCCGCGCATGTTCGACAGGGTGTCAGCAGGAGGGGGTCGGAGCATCCCCGCTCAGCGAGGAATCAGCGTCAAAATCGAGGCTTCCGGCCGGCAGGCAAACCGGTAGGGCGCCGTCGGGTGCGTCCCCAGCCCCGCCGACACGTGCAGCCACGAGCGCGACGCCGGCCACCGGTGCAGTCCCTTGGCCATCGAGCGGGGGAGGTCGCAGTTGGTGGCCAGGGCGCCGTACAGCGGAACGCAGACCTGGCCGCCGTGGGTGTGGCCGGCCAGCAGGAGGGCGAAGCCGTCGGCGGCCATGGCGTCGAGGACCCGGGAGGCCGGGGTGTGGGTGACGCCGATGTGCAGGTCGGTGTCGGGGCTGGCCGGGCCGGCCACGGCTGGGTAGTCGTCGCGTTCCACGTGGGGGTCGTCGACGCCTACCAACTCGATGGAGCGGCCGCCGGCCTTGAGCGTGGTGCGAGCGTTGTTCAGGTCGGCCCAGCCGGAGGCGGTCAGGCCGGCGCGCAGGTCCTCGGTGGGCAGTTCCACGCCTTGGACGTACTCGCCGGTGGGGAAGACGTAGCGCAGGGGGTTCTTCCAGACCGGGCCCCGGTAGTCGTTCGAGCCGAAGACGAACGCGCCGGGGATGTCGAGCAGCGGGTCGAGGGCGCGCAGGACGCCGGGGACCGCTTCCGGGGAGGACAGGTTGTCGCCGGTTACCACGACGAGGTCGGGGTCGGTGCCTACCAGCGCGGACACCCAGGCCTGCTTGCGGTGCTGGCCGGGCATCATGTGCAGGTCCGAGATGTGCAGGATGCGCAACGGCTCGGCATCGGGTTCGAGCATGGGGACGTCGACGCGGCGCAGGGTGAACAGGTTGCGCTCAATCAGCGACGCGTAGGCGAAGGTGCCTGCGCCGGCGACGGTCAGGGTGGCGGCTGCGGAAATAAGGGAGCGCTTGCGCATGACGGCCAGAGTAGTTTGGGCGTCCATGGGAACGTTGAAAGACCGCCTGACCGATGACCTGCGCTCGGCCATGAAGGGCCGGGACGAGCTGACCACCTCCACGCTGCGGATGGCGCTGTCCGCCGTGCGTACCGCTGAGACCTCCGGGGATGCCGCCCGCGACCTCTCGGACGACGAGGTGCTGGCCGTGCTGACCAAGGAGGCGAAGAAGCGCCGGGAGGCAGCGACCGCGTTCCAGGGGGCTGGGCGCGCCGACCAGGCGGCGAAGGAGAGCGCCGAGGGCGAAATCCTGGACCGCTACCTGCCGGCCCAGCTCACCGACGAGGAGATCGCGGGCATCGTGTCCGAGGCGCTCAAGGCGGGGGGCTTCTCCGGCAAGGCGCAGATGGGCCCGGCCATGAAGGCGGCCCAGGCCGCGGTGGCAGGCCGGGCCGAGGGTGGTCGCGTGGCGGCAGAGGTACGGCGTCAGCTCGCCTGAACCGACGACGGGCGGGTCACCACCGGGGTGACCCGCCCGCTCACCGCAGGAAACTCAGCGCCCGCCCGGGGGCTTTGGGCCCGGCTTGTCGCTCGGTTTGTCCCCGGGCTTGTTGTCCTTCTTTTCCTCTTCCTTGCCCTTGCTGACCTCGATGCTGACGAAACCGCCCTTGATGGTCCGGTTGCCGGGGTTGGTGCCGGCCGCGGTGCCCTTGGGGCAGTCCGACTCCACATCCTGACCGACCGTGGCGGTGAAGCCGGCGCCCTCGATGCGGGCCCTGGCGCTCTCGATGCTCGCGCAGGTGACGTCGGGGATGTAGCGCTGGTCGCCCTCGGAGATCTTCTTCGAACCCGGCGTCTTGAACTGGACCTTGGGCTTGCCCTCCATGTAGTCAGCCATCGTGTCCCACACCGCGGGGTTGACGATGTCGTGCGACATGCGGTCCGAGTGGTTCTGGTAATCCGGGTTGACCAGGTAGCCGGCCACGGTCAGCGACGACGAGCCGATGATCAGCGCGGCGGTCTTGTCGTGGTCGGTGGTGCCGGTCTTACCGTAGATCGGGTGCTTGATCTCGCCGTGGGCCTGCGGGGCAGTGCGGCCCTTGCAGTTGCCGAGCTGCGCCGAGTCGCCGACCGGGCAGCGAGCCGCGTCCAGCGCCGCCCGGGCCACGTCGGGTGAGGTGGCCCGGCGGCAGTTGGGTTTGCCGACGTCGAGCTTGTCGCCGCTCATCGTGGTGATCTGCTCGACCGGGGTGGGCGCGCAGTACATGCCGTCGCCGGCCAGCGTGGCGTACGCGTTGGCCATGTCGAGCGGCGTGGACGACGAGACGCCCAGCGTGAACGCACCCCACTGGTGGGCGGCCTGCTCAGTGGCGGCGAAGTTGGCGTCGTCCTTGGCCCGGAACTGCACCCCGAAGCGCTTGGCCACGTCGACCACCTTCTCGGCGCCGACACGCTCCTGCAGCGGCACGAAGTAGGTGTTCACCGAGGCGCCGAAGCCAGTCCACATGTTGAAGATGCCGGCCTCGCTCGCCGAGGCGTTCGACGGGCAGTAGTACTTGCCGTTACACGTCGAGGGGCCGGGCGCGATGATGTACTTCGAGATGTACTTGGCCGGCGCGTTGATCGAGTAGGCCAGCGGGTAGCCGTTCTCCAGCGCCGCCACCATGGTGAACATCTTGAAGACCGAACCGGCCTGATAACCGGTGATGTCCCCGCCCCCGCTGAGCAGCGGGTTCGTGGTGTTCGGGTACGTACCCCTGATCTTCTTCTTGGCCTTGGACGGGTCCGACGACATCTTGTTCTGGGGCTTGTCCGGGTCGTCGAGCTTGAACTTGCGGTTCGCGGCGAGCGCGCGCACCTTGCCGGTGCCGGGCTGGATGCCGGCCAGCAGCAGGGCGTTCTTGTTGGTGTCCTTGATGTGGTCGAGGATGTTCTCGCGCGCCGCGTTCTGCGCCTTGATGTCCAGCGAGGTCTCGATGCGGTAGCCGCCACCCTTGAGCCGGCGCTCCCGGTCGTACGTGGTCGCCCCGAACGCGTCCTGGCTCAGCCACCAGCGGTAGAAGTAGTCGCAGAAGAAGCCCCAGCTGTTGGTCTTCACCGACACGCAGCCGTTGCCGACGTGCTGGACTGTGCGACTGATCTTGGTCTTCTTGGCCTTGGCGGCCTCGTCGGGGGTGACGTAGCCCAGCTCCAGCATGTCGTCGACCACGTAGTTGCGCCGGTCCAGCGCCTGCGGGTAGCCGCTGGCCGTGGTCGGGTTGAACGCGGTGGGCGCCTTCACCATGCTGGCCAGCAGCGCCGACTCGGCGACCGAGAGGTCCTTGGGCTTCTTCTTGAAGTAGACCTGGGCGGCCGCGGAGACGCCGTACGAGCCGTTACCGAATGGCGCTTGATTCAGGTAGTGCTCGAGAATTTGGCCCTTGGTGAGCTCCTTCTCGACCTGCATCGCGTACTTCATCTCGGTAATTTTGCGCTTCGGCGTGTCTTTCGTGGCGTCCACGACCTCTTGCGCCGTCTGTCCGGAATAGGCCAGCGACATTCGTACGTACTGCATCGTCAGCGTCGAGGCGCCCTGCTGCGACTTACCGCTGTTGTTGCTGACAATCGCGCGGGCAACGCCCTTGAGGTCAACGCCGTTGTGCTTGAAGAACTCGTGATCCTCGGCGGCCACGATCGCGTCCTGCATGTTCTGCGAGATGTCCTTCAACGGAACTTCACTGCGGAACTCGTCGTAGAACACGGCAATCTGCGTCTTGTTATCGGACGCGAAGATTCGGCTCACCTGAGGCGTACTTGCCACTTTGAGTTCGCTCGGCAATGCCGCGAAGGTTTCGCCGCCCGCCTTCGCCGCCAGGCCGGACATGGCCACTGCGGGGAACGCGGCGGCGGCGACGACAACACCCGCGAGCAGGCCACAGATCAGTAGCGAGGTCGCATTGGCGAAGATGTTGTGATCGCGTCTGCGCATCCAGGAGGTCACCTGAGCAGGGTACGCGAAAAGTGCGCGGGTCGACTCGTCCGAAAGGTCACGGCTCGCCCAGAATGATTCTGCCCGGCCGATCGGCGGCGCACCTCGCTTTCTGAGAATTCCGGCGAACTTTTCGCCATCCGGTCAGCCCGGGATGCCCGGAACTCCCGAGGTATACGTATTTGAGGGACAACGTTGCGTAATCGCCCGACTACGGAGCATGATGGTCCGGCGAGCTATCGCAGTGACGCCTGTTGGTCCTGAGGACACATCCGCCTTGCCACCGGATTTCCATAGTGCATTGGCGCAGGACCGCCAGACGTCAGGGGGTGAATGCAAGGGGGGACGTGTACCGATGGGAATGATCAGCGACTGGCCCAGCATGGCGGCGTGTCAGAGTGGCGACCCTGATGCGCTTTTCGTGCAGGGCGCCGAGCAGAACGTGGCTAAGAGGATCTGCCGCAGCTGCCCGGTCCGCTACGAATGCCTCGCCGATGCGCTGGACAACCGGATTGAATTCGGCGTCTGGGGAGGCATGACCGAGCGGGAGCGCCGCGCATTGTTGCGCCGGCACCCGCACGTGGCGAGCTGGCGGAAGATGTTCGAAGCCGCGCTGCGCGAAAAGGGCGCTGACAAGGTGCTGGTTTCCACTCGCTGATCACGCGGTGAGAGCAGCTCCGATATTTCGCAGCCCGTCGACGTCGTGGACGTCGGCGGGCTGCGCTGTCACGGCCACCGCGGGCACCTGCGGGAACGCGTCGGTGAACCGGGCGGCCACCCGGACCTCGCGCTCGATCTGGCGCAGCAGCCCGGCGTGGATGCGCAGCGCCTCCGCCGTGACCTGCTGATCCTGCGGGTCGAGGGAAGCCAGCGCGGCCTCGGTGTCAGCCAGCGGGATCGAGTCGAAGGCGACGTCGTGGGTGCGGTTGAGCACCAGCCCGGCCAGCGGCATCCGCTCAGCCACCAGCCGCTCGGCGAAGTAGGCGGCCTCGCGCACCGCGTCCCGTTCAGGCGCGGCGACCAGCAGGAACGCGGTCTGCGGGTCCTGCAGGATGCGGTAGGTCTCGTCGGCGCGCTGGCGGAACCCGCCGAACATCGAGTCCAGCGCGGCTACGAAGCCCGACAGGTCGGTCAGCAGCTGCGCCCCGAGGATCTTCTGCACCGCCCGGGAGAACACCCCGAACGACGCCGTGACCAGGCTGAACATGCTGCGGCCGCCGCGCGCCGGGGCCATCAGCAGGCGCAGCATCTTGCCGTCGAGGAAGCGCGACAGCCGGGCCGGGGCGTCGAGGAAGTCAAGCGCCGAGCGCGAGGGCGGCGTGTCCACCACGATCAGATCCCACTCGTCGCGCGAGCGCAGCTGGCCCAGCTTCTCCATGGCCATGTATTCCTGCGTGCCGGAGAACGTGGAACTCATGGCCTGGTAGAACGGGTTCGCAAAGATCTCGGTCGCCCGCTGCGGCGAGGTGTGGGTCTGCACGACCTCGTCGAACGTGCGCTTCATGTCCAGCATCATGGCGTGCAGCTCGCCACCGGTGGCGACGGTGTCGATGCCCTTGACCTGGCGCGGCGTGTTGTCCAGCTCGTTGAGGCCCATGGACTGCGCGAGCCGCCGGGCCGGGTCGATGGTCAGCACCACCGTGCGCCGGCCGTGCACCTCCGCCGCACGCAGGCCGAGGGCGGCCGCGGTGGTCGTCTTGCCCACGCCGCCCGCGCCGCAGCAGACCACGATGCGGGTGGCCGGGTCGGCCAGCAGAGCGTCGACGTCCAGGCGCGGAGCGGTCTGATCAGCCACACTTCGAGCGTACGCACTCGGTGCTCCGCACGCCGGATCAAGCGCTGCGGCTCACAGCTTCAAATCGCCCAGAAGTAGCTCGGCCAGGTGATTGAGCCCGTCGCGGTCGACGCCGGCGTCCAGCAGCGGCAGCTCGACCATGGGGTAGCCGGCCTCGGTCAGATCGGTGCGCAGCGACTCCTCCAGCTCGCGCCGGGTCAGGTGGGCCTTGGCCTCGGCCTGCAGCCCGGTCACGGTGGCCGGGTCGCTGGGCAGGCCGGCCGCGGCGAGCCCCCGCTTGAGCTCGGTCTTGGTGACCCGGGCCCCGGAGAGCAGCGGCGGACGGGCCCCGTTGACGATGATCCGGCCGATCGGGATGTTCAGCGCGGTGAGCTCCTCGATCGCGTCGAGGCTCTCCTGCACCGGCATCTCCTCGAGCAGGGTGACCACGTGCACCGAGGTGATCGGCGAGCGCAGCAGCGAGGCAACCCCGTCGCTCTGGTTCTTGATCGGGCCCATCTTGGCCAGCCGGGCGGTCTCCGCTGTGACGTTCAGAAAACGCCCGATCCGGCCGGTCGGCGGGGCGTCGAGCACCACGGCGTCGTACGCCCGGCGCCCGTTGTCGGATCGGGTGGTCGCTTCCTTGACCTTGCCGGTGAGCAGGACGTCGCGCAGGCCCGGGGCAATGGTGGTGGCGAAGTCGATGGCGCCGATCTTGCGCAGCGCCCGGCCCGCCGCCCCGAGCTTGTAGAACATGTCGAGGTATTCGAGCAGCGCTTCCTCGGGGTCCACGGCGAGCGCGCGCACCTCGCCATCCGCCTTGGGTGGCGTGGCGATGCGCAGTTCCTTGTAGGGCAGCGGCTCGGTGCCGAACAACTGCGCGATGCCCTGGCGCCCCTCGACCTCCACCAGCAGGGTGCGATGGCCCCCCGCGGCCAGCCCGAGCGCCAGGGCGGCCGCGACGGTTGTCTTCCCGGTGCCGCCCTTACCCGTCACCACATGCAGGCGTGCCGGCCACTCATTACGACCCATCATGCAAAGGTACGGCCACAGCTCACCCTTTGATGTCGCAGACGAGCCAGCCTGTCTTGCGGATCACCGTGAACGTGAGTTGCTGCTGGGCGCTCTTCTCGTCGTCGGTTGTCATGGTGAGCTGCACATCCACGGTGGCTTGCTTGCCGGTGCTGGCGGAGATTGCCGGGTCGCTCCAGCGGAACAACGGCGCCGGGTACTCCGTGGCGTACCCCTTGATCTGCTCCACCCGCTCCTGCAGCTTGTTCTCGTCGCGGGCCTCATGGCAGACCTGGCCGGAGGCGGCGCCGGCGTTCTGCTCGGTGTAGATGGCCGTCATGAACCGGTCCACGGCGGTGGCCGGATCGGGTGAGCCGCGACCGCTGTCCGCATCGTGCAGCAGCAGGAAGGCCGTGGCCGCGCCGCCTCCGAGCAGCAGCACGGTCAGCACTGCGGCGAGCGCGATCCACCGGCCGGGACGGCGCGGCGGCTGGTCGAGCAGCACCGACTCGGTGGCGTGCGGGTCGAACGGCACCTCCCACGGGTGCGGCAGCATGCTCAGGGGGATGGCCTCGGGGGGCTCGTCGTGCTGCACGCCCGGCTGCACCTCGGCCGGCGGGGAGTGTTCGAAGGCCAGGTGGTCCGGCGGGTGGGTGTGCCACTCCCCGTCCCGCTCGTGCTTGGCGTGGAACGGCTCGCTCGGCGGCGGCTGATGCCAGACGACCTCGCCCTCGACCGTCTCGAATTGCTCAGTCTGGTCGGCCTCGTAGGCATAGGCGAGCGGTTCGGGCTCACCGGGGTAGGGCACCGGGCCGGGCGTGAGGAGCGCCTCGAACGGGGGGAGCGGGCGAAACTCGACGGTGGGATGCTCGTCGGCCGCCGTCTGCGGTTGCGTCATCGTGCTCCTGATCGCCTCCGGCGGCCGCACCTCCCCGTGGCCAGCATATTCCTGCTGCCTGACTAGGCTGGCGCAATGCAGAAGTGGGAGTACGTGACCGTGCCGTTGCTGGTGCACGCGACCAAGCAGATTCTCGACAACTGGGGCGAGGACGGCTGGGAGCTCGTGCAAGTTGTGCCGGGTCCCAACCCGGACCAGCTGGTTGCCTACCTGAAGCGGGCTAAATCATGACGACTCCCGTGCCGGTCAGCGGTGACGGTGGCGCGGAGATCTACGCGAAGCTGGCCGAGCTGGGGCTGACGCTGCCCTCGGTGGTGCCGCCGCTGGCCGCGTATGTGCCGGCGGTGCAGACGGGCAACTACGTGTACGTGTCCGGCCAGCTCCCCCTGGTTGACGGAAAGTTGCCGGCCGCCGGCAAGGTCGGCGCGGACGTCACCCCGGAGCAGGGTGCCGAGTTGGCCCGGATCTGCGCGCTCAACGCCCTCGCCGCTATCGACGCGCTGGTCGGCCTCGGCCGGGTCGTGAAGATCGTCAAGGTGACCGGTTTTGTGGCTTCGGCGAGCGGTTTCACCGGTCAGCCCGCTGTCATCAACGGTGCCTCGCAGCTGTTCGGCGACGTGCTCGGCGAGCAGGGCCGGCACGCTCGCAGCGCGGTGGGCGTGGCGGAGCTTCCGCTCGGCGCGCCCGTCGAGGTTGAGGTCATCGCCGAGGTGGGCTGAGGCCCCCGCCCCGGCGTGATGTGGGTTTCGTTGCCGAACGTGACCGTGGGTGACCGGGTCGCACAATCCGTGCTCGGCTGCGGGGCGTTCGGCGACGTACCATGCGCTGGGGGGTGGCATCTTGTCGTCGCAGCAGGTCGAGCGGTTGCCGGAATGGGTCACGCTGCTGCGCGCACCGAACGCCGGCCCGATGACGCTGGATGGCACCAACACGTGGGTGCTGCGCGCGCCGCACGCGCGCGAGGCCGTCGTCATCGACCCCGGGCCCGATGACGCCGGGCATCTGGCCTCGATCGCCGAGCACCGGCCGTTCACCGCCATCCTCATCACGCACGGCCACCACGATCACGTGGAGGGCGCCGAGACGCTGTCCCGGATGCTGGGCGGCGTGCCCATCCTGGCCGCCGACCCCAAGCACGGGGACCCGCTGCCGCAGCGCACCCGGATCGCCGGGCTGGATCTCGAAGTGCTGGCCACGCCCGGTCACACTGCGGATTCGGTGAGTTTTTTCGTCAATGACGGGCATGCAGGCGCGGTGTTCACCGGAGACACGATCCTGGGGCGCGGTACGACGGTGGTGGCCTGGCCTGACGGCGATCTCAGTGCCTACCTGTCCAGCCTGGCGCTGCTGAGTTCGTACGAAGTCCTCATGCTTCCCGGCCATGGACCCGCCCAGGCCGACTGCGCCGCCATGGCCCGCACCTATCTGGCTCATCGCCGTTCGCGGCTGGAGCAGGTGCGCGCCGCGATGGCGGCCGGGGCCGGCACGCCCGAAGCCATCGTTGCCGCGGTCTACCCGGATGTGGACCCGAGTGTCCGATTCGCGGCGGAGTGGTCCGCCCAGGCGCAACTCGAACACCTGCGACGGGAATCACAGCGGCCCCCGGAACAGTTGGACCCGCTGTGACCTGTCCAGTCTGCGGGACCGTAGCCGTGCCCGGTGCCCGTTTCTGCCACAACTGTGGTGCCGCGCTTCTCGCAGCGGCCACCCTGCCGGCGGCGGAGCGACGCATCGTCACAGTGCTCTTCGGCGACCTGTCGGACTTCACCTCCTGGTCCGAGGACCTCGACCCCGAGCGGGTCGGCGCGGTCACCGACCGGGTTCTCGCCGCCCTCGCCGGCGCGGTCAAGACCTTCGGCGGGCACGTCGACAAGCTCACCGGCGACGGGATCATGGCGGTTTTCGGCGCTCCCGTGGCTCACGAGGACGACGCCGAGCGGGCCGTACGAGCCGCGCTGAGCATGCAACGGGCCGTCCGCCGGGTGCTCGACGACGAGCGGGGTGGCGGCGCGCCGCTGGGCCTGCGGGTCGGGTTGAACACCGGCGAGGTGGTCGCGGGCATCCAGGCCTCGATCGAGTACACGGTCATCGGCGACACCGTGAACACCGCCGCCCGCCTCGCCGATGCCGCCGCTGTGGGTGCCGTCTACGCGGGCACCCGCACGTCCTCGGGCACCCGGCACATCGCCTCCTGGCGGCAGTTGCGGGCCCTGCGGCTCAAGGGCAAGCGGGAGCCGGTTCCGGCGTACGAGCTTCTGGGGCTGCACGACGCCCCCGGCACCCGATCGGGCCTCGGCGACGAGGCCCCTTTCGTGGGCCGCGAAACCGAGCTCGGCCGGGTAGCCGGGCGCCTCGCCGAGGTCATCGACACCGGCACGCCGCGGGTCCTGGTGATGACCGCGGAGGCCGGCATCGGCAAGACGCGGTTCGCCGGTGAGGTCAAACGCCTCGCCGCCGGGTACGACGTGGGCGCCGGCCGGTTCGCTACGCACACCGGTGCCCGGGTGCTGCGGGCCCGCTGCCGCGCGTTCGGCGAGCGCCGCCGGTTCGCGCCGCTGGCCGACCTGGTGCGCAAGTCGGCCGGCCTGCCCAAGGACGTGGCCAGCACGATGAACCGCTCGGTGGTCGAGGAGCGGCTGCGCAAGGTGGTCGCCCGGCTGGCCCGCGACGGCGAGCAGCCCGAGGTCGACATCGACCGGCTGCTGGCCCTGCTCGGCTACGGGGAGGCGCCGGCCAAGCCGGTGGGCCCGAACGCGGTGGCGGAGTGGCAACCGGCCGGCGGAGTGCCCGAGACGGAGACCATCCCGGCGGCCGTGGCGGGGCTGCTCAGCGCGCTCGCCAAGGAAGCGCCGCTGGTAATGATCGTCGACGACCTGCACGACGCGAGCGCTGAGACGATCGACGCGCTCGGTGGCGTGCTGTCACGCCTCGAAGGCCCGGTGGTGCTGTTGCTGCTCGGCCGGCCCGAGCTGGTGCGCACGGCCGGGGCGTTGACGCGGCTCGCCGATGCCGAGATCCACTCCCTGCCGCCGTTGCGGGGGGTCGATGCTTCGCGGCTGCTGACGTCGTACCTCAATGGCGGAAAACTCCCGCAGCAGGATGCCGATCGCCTGCTCGCGACCGCCCAGGGCAACCCGTTCTACCTGGCCGAACTGGTGACGCTGCTGATGGAGCGGGGCGCGCTGATGCCCGCCGTCGGGGCGAACGCGGCCGGCCGGTGGCAGCTCGCCGCCGGGTCGATGGGCAGCCAACTGCTCTCGCGCGACCTCGCCGCCGTGCTTGCTGCCCGCATCGACGCGCTGCCGAACGAGCCGCGCTCGGTGCTGCGCGATGCCGCGGTGGTAGGCGACACCGTGCCCACCGGCGTGATCGAGGCGCTGCGCGAACGGCGAGCGATGGCGCTGCCGGGTGCGGTGGCCGCGGTCGAGCTGGAACGCGCGGTCGACGAGTTGCTGCAACGCCGCATGCTGCACCGGGTTCGCGGCGGCTACGCGTTCAGCACCCCGCTGATGCGCGAGGCGGCCTACGCGGGCATCGGCAAGGCCGACCTTGCCGAGCGGCACGCCTTCCTGGTGCGCTGGGCCGCTCCCGAGACGATCACCGCCCTCGGTTATGACGCGGCGTCGCGGCTGAGCCTGGGCGACAACGAGCGCGACGCGTTCGTGGCCAGCCATGCCGAGTGTGCGGTGGAGCTGGCCAACGCGGTGCGCCTGCGGCCCGATGCCAGCGCCCGGGATGTGGCGCCGCTCGGCGTGGCGGCGCTCGGGCGGATGGCCCGGCGGGCGCTGGCCAACATCGAACCCGCGGCCTCGATCGCCTATGCCGAACGGGCTGCCATCATCGCCGAGGACGGGCTGCCGCTGTCCGACCGGCTCGTGCACGCGCGTGCCCTGCTGCGGCTGGGCCGGGCGGACGAGGCGCTCCAACACGGCGAGAAGATCGCCACCACCGCCACCGAGGAGCCGGTGTGCCGGGCCGAGGCGCTGCTGGTGGTCGGGCGGGCTCAGGAGGCGCTGGGCGATCAGAGCCGGGCCGTGGCCGCCTGGCAGGAGGCGCTGGAGGTGGCCACCGAGGCCGAGCTGGCGCCGGAGCGGGCCAACGCGATGCGCCGGCTGGGCATGGCCGACTTCCTGGCGGGCAAGCTGAGCCAGGCGAGCAGCCGGTTCGCCGCGGCGTACCAGGTGACGCTCTCGGCCGGAGACCGGCACGGGCAGGCCTGGGCGCTGCAGAATCTGGCCTGGGTGACAACGACAAGAGGCGATTTCACGGGTACGGACGCAGTGCTCGGCCGCGCCGCCCGGCTCTTCGCCGAACTCGGTGACCCGGTCGGACGGTCCTGGCTGCGCGGCACCACGGCGTTCGCCCGGCTGCTGGCCGGTCGGCTGCACGAATCGCGCCGGCTGGCCCGGATCTTCCTGCCCTTCGGTGACCGGGTCGGCGAGGGCTGGGCGGTCGGCACGCTGCGCGCGGTCGAGGCGTACGCGTCGGCCGAGCTGGGGGACCTGGCCGACGCCGATCGCGAGGCGCGTCAGGCGTTCCGGGACTTCGACGCGGTTGCCGACGACTGGGGACGCGGGCTGGCGATGGTTGTGCGGGGTGGCATCGCGCGCAGCCTGGGTCAGTTCGATCACGCGCACGACCTGCTCACCGACGCACTGCAGTATGCCGACCGCACCGGTCACCCGCTGCTGCTCGGGATGGCGGGCACGCTGCGCGGCTTTGTGGCGCTGCAACTGGGCAACGTGGAAGCCGCGGAGTGTGATGCCCGCAGGGTGATGACGGCCGTGGAGCCGCACAACCCGCTGGCGCCCGCGCAGGTGGGGCCGCGGGTGCTGCTGGCCGAGGCGCGGCTGCGAGCCGGCGATGCGAGCACGGCGGTGGGCCTGCTCGCGCCGATCGCCAGCGACACCGGGGCGTCGCTGTTGTTCTCCCGGCGGCAGGCGTTGGCGTCGTACGCATCTGCGCTGCTCGCCGACGGCCGGGTGGAGACCGCTGCCACCTGGATTCAGCGCGCCCGCGAGGTCAAGGCCGAGGATGTGCGCAGCGGAGTTGTCGCCGCGCTCGTCGAGGCCCGGGTCAAAGCCGCAGCCGATGACATGGAGTCCGCCCGGGTCGCAGCCGAGGAAGCTGTGCTGCTCGCGTACTCCACCGAGCAGTCAAGTGAGCGGCTCGCTGCCGAGGAGGTCCGGGATGCGCTCACACTCTCCATCATGGAACCGCCGGAATCTGTCGCGTACGCGTCTGACGTGCCGGGATGATCTCGGCTCCCGGTCGCGTATTTTCTAATCCGTGACGGATACCCCGCCGAGCCGCCTGCCCGTACCCTACGTGCCAGGCATGTCCGGATTGTCCGTCATGGCGCGTGGCGGCTATGCGACCGTCTACCGCGCCACCCAGGACTCGGTCGGCCGCGACGTGGCCATCAAGGTCGAGAACCGGACCCTGGAAAGTCCCCGCGACCAAGCCCGCTTCCTGCGCGAGGCCAAGGCTGCCGGGCGGATGTCGTCGCACCCGCACGTCGTTGACCTGTTCGACGTCGGCGTGACTGTCGACCAGCATCCGTACCTGATCATGGAACTCTGCGACGGCTCCTACCTCGACCGGATGCGGATCTCGCCGCTCGGCGCGGTCGAGGCGCGCGACCTGGGCCTGAAGATCGCCGACGCGCTGGTGCACTCGCACGCCAACGGGGTGCTGCACCGCGACGTCAAGCCCGCGAACATCCTGTACTCGCACTTCAACCCGGCGGTGCTGGCCGACTTCGGGCTGGCCGTGCTCGGCGAGATGCGCGACTCGTCGGTGACGCTGGAGGTGCTGACCCCGGCGTACGCGCCGCCGGAGATGTTCTCGCACGCCAACCCCTCCGGCGCGGTCGACGTCTACGCGCTCTGCGCCACCCTGTATGCGGTGATGGCCGGGCGCCCGCCGCGCTGGGACGGCGATCGCAGCCCCAGCCTGATAACGCTGATGGATCTGTTCCACCAGCCGATCCCGGACCTGCCTGGCGTGCCGCGCCCGCTCACCGAGGTGCTGCGCTACGGCATGGCCAACGAACCGCAGGCCCGGCCCACCGCCGAGCAGCTGCACGACCTGCTGGCCGGGGTGAAGCTCGACCCGCCGGCCGGGAGTTCGCCAAATGTCTACCGCTCGTCGACGTTCGTGCCACCGGCGCCGCGGCCGTACCAGCCGTCGCCTCAGCCGCGACCGGTGCCGCCGGTGACCCCGACGCGCGACAAGTCGGACGAGACGCCCACCGTGCACACCGGGAACCCCAAGCGCGGCCGGCGCAAGTGGTTCCTTGGCGGCTTCGGTGCGCTGCTGCTGGCTGGGGCTTCGCTCGGCGGTGCCGCCCTGGCCCCGGTCGAGCCCCCGGTGACAGCGGCCTCCCACCTGCCGGTGGTGCTGACGACGTTGCCGGGCTGCTCGGCCGTACGGTCCTACTGCATCGGGGAGGTGGAGTGCTTCACGCCGCGGGCCGAGACCGGCGCGGTGGCCCACAAGGTGGCCTGCAACTCGCAGCACAGCTGGGAATCGTTCGCGCAGGGCTCGCTGTCGTCCGGGGTGGACCCCAAGGATCGCGACGCCGTCACGACCGACCCCCGGGTGCTCAAGATCTGCAGCCGGTCGGTTTTCCGGCGGACCACCGCGCGCACCGACAGCACCGAGTGGGCGTTGTCGGTGCTACCCCCGGCCTCGGGCACCCGCACGTTCCGCTGCCTGGCCGGGCAGGGCACCGATCAGCTGCACGGCCCGGCGCTGGGCTCCTACTCGGGATCGAGGATCGCCAGCAGCTCGCCGGTGTCGACCTCGGCACCGGGCTGAACCGGCAGCGAGGCGACCACGCCGGCCGAGGGGGCGTGCACCGGGTGCTCGAGCTTCATCGCTTCCAGGGTGAGCAGCAGCTCACCGGCGCGCACGCGCTGCCCCGGCACCACCAGGACCCGCCGGACCGCGCCCGGCAGCGGTGCGATCAGCGAACCCTCGGTTGCCTCGGGTGCGGGCAACGGGAAACGCGACAGTTCCCGCAAAGTCACCGAGCCCTCGGGACTGTCCACGTACGACACCTCGCCGACCCGGTGCACTTTGAGCGTGAGCCGGATGCCGTTGACGTCAAGGTCCACCCGGGAACCGTCAGCTTGCACCACCGTGGTGGGTGGGTGGTCGTCGAGCGTCGGTGCCTGACCGAGCCCGGCCAGGTCCAGCTCCTCGGGGTCCACCGCGCGCACCCACCAACCGGCTAGCTCACCGTGACGGTTCATCCGGTAGCCGACCTCGACCGGGCCGGCCGGGCCGTCGTACACGGCGGTCTGCGAGCCGGACGGGACGTTGCGCCAGCCGGACGGCAACGAGCGCAGCACCGGGGCACTCGTCCGGCGTGCGGCCGCCCCGGCCAGCGCGGCGGCCAGGCAGGAGATGCGCACCGCGTCGACCGAGGACAGCAGCGGGGCGAAGACCTCAGGGTGCCGATCCAGGAACCCGGTGTCCACATCGCCTGCCCGGAAGGCACCGTGACGCAGCACGCGGACCAGCAGATCCCGGTTCGCGACCACGCCGTGCAGCTCGGTGCGGGTCAGCGCGGACGCGAGCATGCGAGCCGCTTCCTGCCGGGTCGGGGCCCACGCCACCAGCTTGGCCAGCATCGGGTCGTGCTGGGCGCCGACCACCGAGCCGTCCACCACGCCGGCGTCCAGGCGCAGGCCGGGCTGGGGCAACGGCCGGAACGAGCCGGCCACGTCGGGCACCTTGAACCGGTGCAGCGTGCCGGTGGCGGGCAGCCAGGCGTACGCGGGGTCCTCGGCGCAGATCCGGACCTCGATGGCGTGCCCGCGGATGGGCGGCGGGCCGGGCATCGGCAGCGTGCCGCCTTCGGAAACGAGGAGCTGAAGCCGTACCAGGTCATAGCCCGAAACGCACTCGGTCACCGCATGCTCGACCTGAAGGCTGGGGGTGAGTTCGACGAACCAGAAATCCCCGGCGTCGTCGAGCAGGAACTCGACCGAGCCCACGCCCACATAACCGACAGCGCGGACCGCCAGGATCGCTGCCCGGCACAATTGCTCGCGCAGCGCCGGGTCGACCGCCGGCGACGGGGTCTCCTCGATGATCTTCTGATAGCGACGCTGCACCGAGCACTCGCGCTCGCCGAACGGCACCACCGCGCCGTGCGTGTCCGCGATGATCGGCACCTCGATGTGCCGCACGTTCTCCAGGTACGGCTCGCAGAAGACGTCGTCGCCGGTCTCCTGCCGGGTGGAGGCCACCGCCTCGGCCAGCGTCACCGGATCGCGGACCACGCGCATGCCCGCGCCACCGGCACCTCCGGACGGCTTGATCAGCACCGGGAAGATGGTGACCTGATCCGGGTCGGTGGCGGTGGGCAGCACCGGTACGCCCGCCTCGGCCACGATCGCCTTGGTCTCGATCTTGCTGTGCAGCGTGCCGAGGGTCTTGGCCGGCGCCCCGACCCAGATCATGGCCGCATCGGTGACTTCGGCGGCGAACCCGGGGTCCTCCGACAGCGGCCCGTTTCCCGGGTGGATGGCGTTCGCCCCGGCCCGCTTGGCCGCGGCGATGATCAGGTCTCCGCGCAGATAGGTGTTCGCGGGTGCGGAGCCGCCGCCGAGCCGGACCGCGTAGTCCGCCTCCGTGACGTGGGGAGCATCGGCATCGGCATCGGAGTAGACGGCGACCGTCTCGATGCCGACCAGGCGGCACGTGGCAAAGACCCGGCGGGCGATCTCCCCACGGTCGGCCACCAGAAGACGTCGGATCACTGCTCTGCTCTACCTTTCCCGATCCTTGTCAGCAGTCACGGCTGTTATGGCCGGAAGACACCGACGTGCTCGGCGCCTTCCACGGCGGCGCTGTGCACTGCGGACAGGCACAGGCCGAGCACCGTACGGGTGTCGCGCGGGTCGATGACGCCGTCGTCCGGCAGCTTGCCGAGGGGCGCGTCGGCCGCGCGCTCGGCCGGCCAGCTGAACAGGAAACGCGGCTCGTACGCCCGCCCGTAGATGCCGCCCGCCTCGTCGGCCGGGGTCGCGCCGATCATCAGGGTCAGGTGCGGCACCGTGGACGTGGCCACCGCGTGCACCAGCGGCGCGCCGTGGCGGACGTCGGCGGCCTCGTGTTGCTCGGCGGTGGGGGCGCCGGTGTACTGCACGAACAGCAGGGTGGTGGAGGTGGCGTTGGCGAGCTGGATGAAGTGCACGGCCTTCTGGGTCTCGGCCGGGGAGAAGCCGCCGCCCAGGTTGGCCAGCACGCCGATGGGGTAGCCGTGCAGCTCGCCCCAGCCGGTCACCAGCGCGGTGCCCTGGGTCGGCTTGAACTCGTCGAAGTCGCTGCCGTCCAGGATCCGGGCGAGCACCTCGCGCGGCTCGAACAGCGAACCCGGGCCGGTGCCGGCCATGGTGAGCAGGTCCTCGGCGTCGTACTTGGGCGGCTGCGGCGGGAACGCGCGGGGAATCGGTCCGCGTTTGCGCCAGTTGAACCGGCGTACGCACTGCCGGGCCAGGCGCAGACCGTCGCGCTCATCCTCGGCCAGCTGGTCGGCCGGGCCGGTCACACCGGCGGAGACGGTCGGCGTGCTGCGTACCTCGGGAGCGGGCCGGCCGTTCGCCGACGAGCCGCGGACCGGCTGCGGGTGGATGGTCAGCACCTTGGCATGCCCGCGCACCATGATCGTGTAGTCCGAGAGCGCCGGCAGGTAGGCGGCGTCGCCGGTGGTCGCGCCGAACACCACGCAGACGGTCGGCACCCGGTCAGCGGTGAGCTGGCTCAGGTCTCGGGCTATCGCGCCGCCCGGCGGGGGTCCGGCCGGTGCCGCGGCGCCGGTGGACTCCACGAGGTTGATCAGCGGCAGGCGGTTGACCGCGGCAATGCGGGCGGCCCGGCGGATCTTCTCCACCGTGTACGGGTTCACCGCGCCCCCGTCGACGGTGGGATCGTTCGCCACCACCACGCACTCGACGCCCTCGATCACGCCGATGCCGGTCACCACGCTCGCGCCGACCGGGAACTCCGAGCCCCAGGCCGCGACCGGGGACAGCTCCAGAAACGGGCTGTCCTGATCCAGCAGCATCTCGACCCGCTCGCGGGGCAGCAGCTTGCCGCGGGCGTGGTGCCGGGTCACCCACTTCTCGCCGCCGCCCGCGCGAGCCGCTTCCAGGGCCCCCTCCAGCTCCGCGAGCCGTTCCAGCATCGAGCTGCGGTTTGCCAGGTACGCGGGCGTACGGGGGTCGATAGCGGTGTCCAGCACGGTCACGTCGTCACCCCGCTGCGCTGCACGCCCGCCACCTCATTCAAAGCCGCGCCCTCTCGCCCGTCGTAGTGCCTCTCGACCACCTCCACAACGAGCGGCTTGCCGGGTGCGACACGGATCTTGCCGGTGTCGCTTTGTCGCCTGATCAGGGGCTTTTATCCGGTTTAGAATGCGTTTTCCCGCGAGCCTGCCCGCGGTGAGCGCACGCCAAAAGGGCCGCCCTGCTGGGCGGCCCTTCCGGATGTGATTCAGGCAATACGCCGGCGTTCAGACGCGTGCGCGGCGAGCCAGACGCTCGGGATCCAGGATGATCACGCTCTTGCCGTCGAGGCGCAGCCAGGCACGCGACGCGAAGTCGGCGAGCGCCTTGTTGACGGTCTCGCGCGAGGCGCCGACGAGCTGGGCCAGCTCCTCCTGGGTGAGGTCATGCGTCACCCGCAGCACGCCGCCGTCGCGGGTGCCGAAGCGGCCCGCCATCTGCAGCAGGTTCTTGGCGACCCGGCCCGGGACGTCGGTGAAGATCAGGTCGGCCAGTGCGTCGTTGGTGCGGCGCAGCCGCCGGGCCAGCACCCGCAGGAGCTGCTCGGCGATCTCCGGGCGGTTGTTGAGCCACGGGCGCAGCGACGACTTCTTCAGTCGGGCCAGCCGCGTGTCGGTCACCGCGGTCGCGGTGGCCGTGCGCGGTCCCGGGTCGAACAGGGCCAGCTCGCCGAGCATGTCCGACGGGCCCATGATCGAGACCAGGTTCTGCCGGCCGTCTGCGGCCCGGCGCCCGAGCTTGATCTTGCCGGAGAGAACGATGTAAAGGCTGTCGCCCGCCTCGCCCTCATTGAAAACGATGTCGCCCTTGCGGAACTCGATCGTCTCCATCTCCTTGGCGAGCGCCTCGGCAGCCTCCGGGTCAACGCCCTGGAAGATCCCGCTGCGAGCCAGTACCTCATCCATCGCTGTACCTCCGACTACGCGCATCTCCGCGCAACATCAGTCTAGGCGTACGCGGGCCGTAAACGGGCGGGCACCCCTCGATCCGGATGTCGCAGCGTAACCGCATCGCCGGTCGGGGGGCGAAAAGCATCGCTCTCGGTGAGGGGAATGCAGCCGTTCGACGGTCGTTGCAGCTTGAAGCCCGACGGTATCGTCCCCGTCGATGAATGCCCACCCCCCGCAGCGTCGTCCGGGCCTGTTCGGACGGCCAATCCTGACAACAACCATCATTGTGGCCGCGCTCGCCGGCGCCGGTCTCGGTGGCATGGCGCTCGCCAACCGCGACGACGACACCCCCGCGCCGGTCTGGAATGCGGCTCCTTCCGCCGGGGCACGAACAGCTGAGCCAGCGGGCAGTTCGGCGCCGAAACAGGATACGGAGAGTGGTGACACGATCACATTTTCCGCGACTGGCGACATCATCATGGGCAGCGCGCCGGACAAGCTGCCGGCCAATGATGGCCAGGGTTTCTTCGACTCGGTCCGCGAGGGGCTCAAATCCGACCTGGTGATGGGCAACCTGGAACAGCCGATCACCACTGACACCGGCACCTCGAAGTGCGGCTCCCCGCCACGGGCCAACTGCTTCGCGTTCCGCTCGCCCCCGGCCTACGCCGAGCACCTCAAGCAGGCGGGGTTCGAGCTGCTCAACACCGCCAACAACCACTCCAACGACTTCGGGCCGCAGGGCTACGCCAACACGGTGAAGGCGCTGGAAGGGGCCGGGCTCAAGCACACCGGGGCCGCCGGGGAGATCGCGATCGCCGAGGTCAAGGGCGTCAAGGTCGCGGTGGTGGGCTTTTCTCCGTACGCGGGAGCCAATAATTTGAATGATCTTGACGCCGCGAAGGCCATCATCGGTGCGGCCAAGGGGCGGGCCGATCTGGTGGTCGTGCAGGTGCACATGGGCGCCGAGGGCTCCGGCAAGGGTCACGTCAAGGCAGGCAGCGAGCTGTTCTTCGGAGAGAACCGGGGGGATCCGAAGAAGTTCACCCGCGCGGTCATCGACGCCGGCGCGGACGTGGTGGTCGGGCACGGTCCGCACGTGCTGCGGGGCATGGAGTTCTACAAGGGCAAGCTGATCGCCTACAGCCTCGGCAACTTCGCCGGCGGAGGCAAGACGCTCAGCCGCACCGGCGTGCTCGGTTACGGCGGCATCCTGCACGTCACCATCACCAAGGACGGCTCCTTCGTCGGTGGCAGGTTCCTGTCCACCCAGCTCAACTCGGTCGGCAAGCCGCTGCGTGACGACCAGAACGAGCAGGGGCTGGCCCGGGTGCGAGAGCTTTCGGCAGCGGACTTCGGGGATACGGCAGCAGCCATCGGTACGGACGGATCCATCGCGCCGCCCGCCTGAGCAACGATCCCCGGCGTCGCGGCGACGTACTCTTACCCGCGTGAGTCGTCCCCTCGTCGCCGCATCCACCGGTGCGGCAGTTCTTGTCCGGTCGGCCAAACGCTTCGCCGGGGAGACGCCCATCGGGCGTAAGCGGCGGGCCCGCAAGGTGGCCCGGCTGCTGGCCGAGACCCACCCCGACGCGCACTGCGAGCTCGACTTCGAGACGCCGCTGCAGCTCGCCGTGGCCACGATCCTGTCCGCGCAGTGCACCGACAAAAAGGTGAACGAGGTCACCCCGGCCGTCTTCCGCAAGTATCTGAGCGCGGCCGACTACGCCGCGGCCGACCGTGCGGAGATGGAAGAGATCCTGCGGCCCACCGGCTTCTTCCGGGCCAAGACCGACTCGCTGATCAAGCTCGGTCAGGCGCTCGAGGAAAAGCACGACGGGGTGCTGCCGGACACGCTCGACGAGCTGGTCGCGCTGCCCGGCATCGGACGCAAGACCGCGAACGTGATCCTCGGCAACGCCTTCGATGTGCCGGGCATCACTGTCGACACCCACTTCCGCCGCCTGGTCAACCGCTTCGGCTGGGTCCAGGAAGAGGACCCGGTGAAGATCGAGTTCCAGGTCGCCGAGCTGATCGAGAAGCGCGACTGGACCATGTTCTCGCACCGGATCATCTTCCACGGCCGGCGGGTGTGCCACGCCCGTAAGCCGGCGTGCGGGGCGTGTGCGCTGGCGAGCCTGTGCCCGTCGTACGGGACCGGCCCGATCGAGGCGGCGCCGGCGGCCAAACTGCTCAAAGGCCCGCGCGCCCGCGAGCTGGCGGTGCAGGTGGGGCTCGACCCCGAGCTGGTGCCTGCCGCCGCGGTGGCTGCCCCGGAGGCACCGTGAAACTCCGCCGCTGGCTGGTGCCGCCGCTGGCCCTGCTGCTGGCGGCATGCACCTCCGAGCAGGGCGCGCCCGAGCCGCACATCCCCTCGCCGTTCGCCGACTGCGCCACGCTGACCGGCGGCACGGCGCCCGCTGATCTGCCCGACGTCACGTTGCCCTGCTTCACCGGCGGCGCCGGCGTCAAGCTCACCGCGCTGCGCGGCCCGGCCGTGATCAACCTGTGGGGCTCCTGGTGCGCGCCGTGCCGCGCCGAACTGCCCGTCATGCAGGAACTCGCCGACGCGACCGCGGGCAAGCTGCGCGTGCTGGGGGTCAACACCCGGGACTCCGAGGACGCCGGTGCCTCCTTCGCCACGGACCACAAGATCTCGATGCCAACGCTCTACGACCCCGAGCAGAAGGTGCTGTTCGGACTCGGGTCGACTTCGGTCCCCACCACGGTGTTCCTGGACGCGGACGGCAAGCGATACCTCTACACCGGCACAGGGCTCGACAAGCCAACCCTGGGTTCTTTGGTACGTACACACACCGGCGTAACGGTGACCGGATGAACCCGCCGGAGTGGTGGGAGCCGCTGCTGACCCGGGTCTCGTCCGCCCGCACGGAGGACTTCACTGCGATCCCGCCGCCGGCTAGCGGGGGGCGGGCTAGTGCTGTGCTCGTACTGGTGGGGGAATCCGCGCCCGGAGAGCCGGACCTGCTTGTGCTGCAGCGGGCCGCCACGATGCGTAACCACGCCGGTCAGCCCGCCTTTCCGGGCGGGGCGGCCGACCCGGAGGATCGCGACCCGACGGCCACCGCGCTGCGCGAGGCACAGGAAGAGGTCGGACTGGACCCGGCCAGCGCCACCGTGCTCGCCACCCTGCCCGAGCTTTACATCCCGATCAGCCGCTTCGTGGTGACCCCGGTGCTCGCCTGGTGGCACGCGCCGCACCCGGTGCACCCCATGCAGCCAGCCGAGGTCGCCCACGTGGCTCGGCTGAGCGTGGCCGAGCTGGTTGACCCGGCCAACCGCTTGCGGCTGCGCCACCCCAGCGGCTGGGTCGGCCCGGCGTTCCAGGTAAAGGGCATGCTGGTCTGGGGTTTCACCGCCGGAATCATCGCCACCCTGCTCGACATGGCCGGATGGAGCCGGCCCTGGCATCCGGGCCGGATCATGGATCTGCCAGACCCGGCACCCGCCGCGCCGGCTCGTTCGGCTTCCCTGGGCGCTACAGCGGCACCTACCGCTACCGATGAGGTGGTGTCGTGACAGTTACTTCTACCCTGAGCGGGTGCTTGTGGTCGATGCAATCCTGATCGTGCTCATGGTGGTCTTCGCGATCAGCGGATACCGCCAGGGGTTCGTCATCGGCGCGCTGTCGTTCGCAGGCTTCTTCAGCGGCCTGCTCATCGGTCTGCAAGTCGGTCCGCTGATCGCCAACAAGTTTGCCAGCAGCACCACCCGGCTGGTCGTCGCGCTGGTAGTGATCTTCGCGCTGGCGGTGCTGGGGCAGACCCTCGCGGGTTGGCTCGGCACCAAGGTCCGCCGGGCCATCGACAGCCGCCCGCTGCAGCGCTTGGACGACGCCGGGGGCGCGGTGGTGTCGGTCATCGCCGTGCTGCTGGTCGCCTGGCTGATCGCGGTCCCGCTCGGCTCCACCCCGTTCCCCGACATCAACCGCCAGGTCCGCAGCAGCGCGGTGCTCAACGGCATCGACTCGGTCATGCCGGCCCAAGCCCAGGCGCTGTCGTCGAGCCTGCGCGAATCGCTGAACACCAACGGCTTCCCCGACGTGTTCGGCAGCCTCACCCGTACCAACGTGCGCGAGGTGGCACCCCCCGACCCGGCCCTGGCCAAGTCGCAGGTCGTGGTCAACTCCCGCAAGTCGGTGATCAAGGTGCTGGGCACCGCGCCGAGCTGCTCACGCCGCATCGAGGGCTCCGGTTTCGTCTACGCCGACGAGCGCATCATGACCAACGCCCACGTGGTCGCCGGCACCCGCAACGTGCAGGTGGAAACGCAAAACGACCGCCTCGACGGCAAAGTGGTGGTGTACGACCCGGAACGCGACCTGGCGGTCATCTACGTGCCCGGCCTCAAGGCGCCGGTGATGTCGTTCGTCAACAAGCCGGCCGGGGTCAGCGCCAACGCCATCGTGCTCGGCTTCCCGCTCGACGGTCCGTACAACGCCCAAGGCGCCCGGGTCAGCGACGTCGGCAACATCACCGGCCCGGACATCTACGACTCAGGAAACGTAACCCGCGAGATCTACACGATTCGAGCGCTGGTGCAGAGCGGGAACTCGGGCGGACCGCTGATCGCGCAGAACGGGGACGTGCTGGGGGTCATCTTCGCGGCGGCTGCTGATGATCGGAATATCGGGTTCGCGCTTACGGCGGCGGAGGCCGCTGGTACGGCGAGGCTTGGGTTGGAGCGGACTCGGGGAGTCAAGACGGGGGATTGCGCCAACTGAGGCGGATCGCTGGCCTTGAGCCTCGGACCTGAGCTTCGGGCCGGGCCCGGCGGGGCCTGGCGGCTTGGGCCTGGCGGGCTGCAGGCTGCTGGCGTGGGTAGGGCGAGCTCGGCCAGCTCAGATCAGGCGGGCGAAGCGGCGGATTGTCAGCACTGCTACCAGGGCTGAAAGCAGGAAGAGGCCGGCGGCCATCCACCAGTTGTGGCGGGGGT
>NZ_LOJP01000002.1:907697-915995 GCF_001553785.1 Actinoplanes sp. TFC3 | reverse complement strand
GAAGAGGCCGGCGGCCATGATGTTGCCGCCGTTGGTGCCGGGGACGTGGGCTCCGGCGGTGCCCTTGCCGGTTGCGTCGGGGGCCGATTGGGCTTGGCCTGAGGCTGGGGCGCTGCCGAGGCGGGCTACGCCGGGCGAGGCGGTGGTGTCCAGAGGGTTACGTTGCACGGCTGGGACCTCGGCCATGAGGGCGCCGGTGGGGTCGACCAAGCCATAGCCGTACTGGTCGTCGCGGCCGGGTACGCCACGGTCCTTTGCGGTTTTGATGATGCGGTTGATGACCTCGCCCGCCGACATCGTGGGCCAGCGGGAGCGGATCAGCGCGGCGGTGGCGGAGACCATCGGGGCTGCGAAGCTGGTGCCCTGCACCCGCCAGTAGCCGTCCGGGCGGGCTCCGACCAGCGCCGTTGCCGGAGCGGTGACGATGGTTTCCTTGCCGGTGATCGAGCCGGACCACAGAGCGTTTCCATCTTTCTCCATGCCGGCTACGGCGATGACGCCTGGCTCGCGGGCCGGGTACCAGACGTTGGTGGAGGTTGAGGCGCTGGCGTTGCCGGTGCAGGCGACCACGACGACGTCCTTGGCGAACGCGTAATCGAGCGCCGCGGCGAGGGCGGGGCTGCTGCCGTTGCCGCCCAGCGACAGGTTGATGACCCGGGCACCGTTGTCGACCGCCCAGCGCACGCCCTTGGCCACGATCATGGCGTCGTCGTAGCGGTTTTCGCGATCCAGGACCCGTACCGGAAGAATCTTGGCTTTGGGAGCGATTCCCACCACGCCGGCGTTGTCGTCGCTGCGACCGGCGATGAGGGCGGACACCGTGGTGCCGTGGCCGACCAGGTCGGTGTCCCCATCCCCTTCGCCGTCTACCAGGTCGAGGCCCTTGAGGACCTGGCCCTGCAGATCCACGTGGTCAGCGTCTACGCCGGAGTCGATCACGGCGACCGTGACGCCTTCTCCCTGGGAGTACGTCCACGCGCCGGCCACGTTGAGGGTCTTGAGATGCCACTGCTCGGCTCGGACCGAATCCCCTGCCAGCGGTTCGGTAACCACGGACCGGGCCAGCGGTGTGGTGGCCGGTGCGGCTAGCGCGGGAACTGCGGTCAGCGAAGCACAGAGGCAGGCCGCGGACGTTGCCGCGGCGATGCGGGCCGGTAGGTGCCTCAGCAACGGGCACCGCCGGGACACCGCGCGGAAGCGTCACGCCTAGCGCGGCGGGACGCCTTCGATGCTTCGCTCACGGCTCTCACTACGGTCGCGGCCATTCTCAAGCGGGACAGTTCTCGAGCACGACGGGGTCCCATGCGGGAGCGTCGATGGTGGGAGATTACTCCGAATCCGCACCTTGGTGCCCTGGTATGCCGATCCGGATCGCACTCCTGGTCCGTTTGCCCTGGTCAATGTGTCAGAAGGGGGGCAGATGGGACAGCTGGATGAGCCGCAAACCCTCCCGCCGGGTCACCAGGCGGCCCCGGCCGGGGGGCATCGGCGTCGGTCGGGCCTGGCCGATCAGCGCGCCCTCGTCCGGCGGGCCGCTCATCACCAGGCCGGGGGACGACAGCTCGCGCAGGCGCTGGATCACCGGGTCGTACATGGCCCGGCCGGCGCCACCGGCGCGGCGGGTGACGATCAGGTGCAGGCCGACGTCGCGGGCCTGGGGCAGATATTCCAGGATCGGCTGCAGCGGGTTGGTCGGGCCCGAGGCGATCAGGTCGTAGTCGTCGACCAGCACGAACAGCTCGGGGCCGTTCCACCAGGAGCGGTCACGCAACTGCTGAGCGGTGACGTCCGGGCCGGGCAGTCGGCGTTCCATGTAGCCGGCGACCGACTGCATCAACTCCAGCGTCTTCTGCGCTTGGATGCCGTAGCCGATGCGGTGCTCGGTCTCGGGCAGGTCCATCAGGCTGCGGCGATAGTCGACCAGGATGATGCGGGCCTCGGTCGGCTGGAAGCGGTGGGTGATCGTGGTGGCCAGGGCGCGCAGGAACGAGGACTTGCCGCACTCGGAGTCGCCGAACAGCAGGAAGTGCGGGTCGCTGGCGAAGTCGATGGAGACCGGCTGGAGGTCGGCCTCGGCGATGCCGATCGGCAGGCGCAGGCCGGTGGTCGCGGTGACATCGATGTTCGCGTACGGCAGGGAGTCGGGCAGCATCCGGACGCGGGGAGCCACCGGGCCGGTCCAGTTCGTGGCGATCATCTTGACCAGTTCGGCGGATTCGGCGTTGCTGAGCTCTGGGCGTACCGTCAGGAAATGTAGTGCTTTGTTCTTGTCGGTGGGGTGTTCGATGATGCCCCGGCCCGGCTTTTCCGGAACGTTCAGCGCGGCCCGGCGGTTGATCGAGGAGTCGGTCGGATCGCCGAGGCGCAGCTCCACCCGCGAGCCGAACAGGTCACGGATGGCCGGACGGTAATCCATCCACCGCGGCGCGCTGGACACGACGTGGATGCCGTAGGAAAGACCGCGCGTCGCAATGTCGGTGATGACGCCTTCCAGCTCCTCGTAGTCCTTACGCAGCGTGGTCCAGCCGTCCACCACGAGGAACACATCGCCGAACGGGTCTGCCTCGGCGCCCATCCCGACGCCGGTCTGCGCGGCCCGGCGCCGGCGGTAGGAGGCCATGGAGTCGACGCCGAGCTCACCGAAGTGCACCTCACGCTGCGACAAAAGCGTGGAAACCTCCCCGACGGTACGGCGAACGCCCACCGAATCGAGTCGCTGCGAAACACCACCGACGTGCGGTAGATCGCGCAGGACGCCCAGCGAGCCGCCACCGAAGTCGAGGCAGTAGACCTGCACCTCGGCCGGGGTGTGGGTCAGCGCCAGGCCCAGGATCAGCGAGCGCAGCGCCGTGGACTTGCCGGACTGGGCGCCACCGACCACGGCGACGTGCCCGGCACCCCCGGCGAGCTGCAGCCACATCACATCGCGGACCTGCTCGCGCGGCTTGTCGATGAGCGCGATCGGCACCTGCAGGGCGCCGTGCAGCTCCGGGTTGGCGAACGCCAGGCCCCGCGCCGGGTCGGTGAGCACCGGGCCGAGCAGCTCGTCAAGGGCGGCCGACTGGTTCAGCGGCGGCAGCCACACCTGGTGCGCAGGCGGGCCCTGGCCGTTGAGCCGGTCCACCATGACGTCCAGCAGGCTGTCGCCCTCGGCCAGGTCCTCCGGCTTGGGCTTGGCCGCCTTGACCGGCTTGGGCACCGGCACGAAGTGCGTCGAATACGACAGGACCTGCGGGGCCGCGCCGTCGCGGGAGGCCCCGGCACCCCGGCTACCGGCCCGGCGGACAGCTCCGGAGACATACGCGGCCTTGAACCGTACGAGCGGCTCGGTCCCGAATTTCATGTAGCCATGGCCCGGCGCGCGGGGCAGCTCGTAGGCGTCGGGCACACCCAGCACGGCGCGAGATTCCAGAGCCGAGAAGGTCCGCAGACCGATGCGGTACGACAGGTGCGTGTCGAGCCCGCGCAGCCGGCCTTCCTCGAGTCGCTGGCTGGCCAGCAGCAGGTGAACCCCCAGCGAGCGGCCCAGTCGTCCGATCTGGACGAACAAGTCGATGAAGTCGGGCTTGGCCGAGAGCAGCTCGGAGAACTCGTCACAGACCACGAGCAGCGACGGCAGGGGTGGCAGCGCGGCACCCCCGGCGCGGGCCTTCTCGTAGTCCCGCAGGCTCGCATAGTTGCCCGCCTTGCGCAGCAGCTCCTGGCGCCGGATGAGTTCGCCGTCGATGGCGTCGACCATGCGGTCGACCAGCGGCAGCTCGTCAGCGAGGTTGGTGATGACCGCCGCGGTGTGCGGCAACCGGTCCAGCGACGAGAAGGTCGCGCCACCCTTGAAGTCGACGAGCACGAAGTTGAGCGCCTCGGACGAGTGCGTGGCGGCCAGGGCGAGCACCAGCGTCCGAAGAAGCTCGGACTTTCCCGAACCGGTGGCCCCGATCAGCAGACCGTGCGGGCCCATGCCGTCCTGAGCGGACTCCTTGAGGTCGAGCTCGATGGCCGATCCGTCGGCGCTCAACCCGATCGGCACCCGCAGCTTGTCGCGGTTGGGCCGGGGAAGCCAGGCCTGCGCCACGCTGAACGACTCCGGGTCACCGAGGTTGAGCAACTCGGCCAGCCCCATCTCGGTGGCCAGCGGCGTGTCGGTCGACTTGGACATGGCGGCCAGGCGTAGCGGGGACAGGCGCCGGGCGACGGCCTCGGCTTCCTGTTCGCTGAGCCGGTCCGGCTTGCCCACCTCGGCGGCGTGGTCCATCGCGAACGTGTGCAGCTCCCGAAGCTCGCCGGCGCCGCGCACCTCGAGCACCAGCAGCGACCGGTCGAGCATCCGGGGCGGCACCTCGTCGAGGTCGAGCACGGTGACCCCGTCAATGCCGTCGTCGAGCTGGGTGGCGCCCTTGAGGTCGGCGCCGTCGAGCACGATCACCACGTGCGGGCTGGACACCGTGATGCCGGCCGGGTTGAACCGTGGCCGGTTGCCGATCACGTCCTCGAGCAGCTTCTCCAGGTCCTCGCCGGCGCTGGCGACCAGGCGGACCTGGCCCAGCCGGTCGGTCCGGGACGGGTGCAGGTTGTGCGGGAGCCACTTGATCCACTCCCACATCGCCCGGCGTTCGGGACCCGCGCACACCGCGATGAGCAGGTCGTCAGGGGCGTGGAAGACGGAAAGCTGGGTCAGTACGGCCCGGGTCAGCGCGCGGGCCTCGGCCTCGCCGCCGGTCCCGTTGCCGCGCAGGAACACCCGGGCGAAGCCGCGCAGCGACACCGCCACGGGCAAGTCGGGCACCACCGAGTAGGCGTCGAGGAAACGCCGCAACGCGCCGGCGGTCATCGGCTCAAGATCTTCGAGCGGCCGGGTCACCGGCGGGATCAGCGGGGTGGCCAGGGTCTGCGGCCCCACGGCCAGGCGGACCACGCCGAAGTCGGGGTCGGTGGGACGTCGCTCCCACACCCGGTGGCTGCTCGCGGTCGACCACAACTGTCCAGGGTCGGGGTGCCGGTAGTAGAGACCGGTCCGCTGCCGGCTCGCGGTGTCGCGTACGCGGCGGCGCAGGCCGGCGAGGTGGCGCAGGTATTCGCGGCGAGCGGCCATCATCTCGGCCTTCTTGGGCGTGCCGCCGCCACCGAACGAGGTGGCGAGCATCGCCAGCGAGGAGACGCCGAACAGCCCGCCGATCACATAGGACATCGAGCCGCCGCCGCCCCGGCCCATCATCATCGCCATGGCGACCGAGCCGCCGAGCATCGGCAGCACCATGAAGGCCTGCTGCCAGCGGCCCCCGACGGCCTGCGGGATCTCGGGCGGCGCCTCAACGGCGAGCTCGCCGTCCGGGATCTCCGGCGCCGGACGACGTGCCGCTCGCTTGATCACCACCGTGCTCATACCGGTCCTATCCCTTTCGTCCGCTGCGATGGCCTTACGGCGCAATGTCCACCCAGGCCTATGGCGGCTCCCCGTCGCCGGCGTCCGCAGCCGGGCACCGCGCAGGGCTCAGGATAGGTAAAGTCCCTCAGGTTCCGCAGCCTCGTCACCATCGATGGGAAATAGGGCATGCCGAAGGTGGCCTGCCGGAGGAAGGCAAAGCATGTCCGTTGGACTCGCTCGCGTGACGATCAGCGCGCCGCAGAGGCGGGTTGACGTCGCCCTACCCGAGCACGTTCCGCTGGCCGAACTGCTGCCCGAGGTGCTCCGGCATGCCGGCGAGGGCCTGGCCGACGACGGGGAACGGCACGGCGGCTGGGTGCTCCGGCGTACCGACGGTGTGGCCCTGGCCACTGCGCAAGGCTTGTTCCCGCAGGGCGTGCGCGACGGCGAGGTGCTGCACCTGGTGCCCGCTCGCGACGCATGGCCGGAACTCGAATACGACGACGTGGTCGAGGCCATCGCCGACGGAGCCCGGCGCCGGGGCACGGTCTGGTCGCCCGCCTCCACCCGCACGGCGACCTTGGCCGGGGCGGCTGTGCTGCTGTCGCTGGGTTTGCTCGCGGTGCTGGCTGCCGGGCCGGCGTGGGACGGCGCGGCCTTCGTGGGGCTCGGCGTGGGACTGCTGCTCTCGCTGGCGGGCATTACCGCATCCCGGGCGTACGGTGACGCGCGCGCGGGTGCAGCTCTGGGTGGACTGGCATTGCCGTACGCGTTCGCGGGCGGTGCTGTGCTGGTGACCCAGGGGGCGGCCGACCGGGCCGGGGCCTTCCCGCTGCTGGCTTGGCTGGGCGGCCCCGAGCTGCTCGCCGGCTCGATCGCGTTGCTGCTGCTCGCGGCTCTGGGCGGCGTTGGGGTGGCGGCCTCCCTGCGGGTCTTCGCGGCCGGTGTGATGGCCGGCGTGCTCGGTGCGGTGGCCGCGCTGATCAGCTTCCTGACCTCGGCGGCCGGCGCGGCGGCGGTGCTGATCTCGATCCTGGTCTGCGGAATCGGCGCGCTGCCCCTGCTGGCGATTCGCTTCGGCAAGATGCCCACCCCGCCGGTCACGCTGCCAACCGGCGCCGAAGCCGAGCAGACCTTCACCGGTGCCCGCAACACCGGCTTGGACGCCGCCCGCGAGCGGCCCGACCGGGCCCGGGTCTTCGCCGCAGTCAGCCGCACCGAGGAGCTGCTCACCGGCATGCTGTGGGGCCACGCACTGCTCGCGGCGGGGGCGTTCGTGGTGCTGGCATCCTCCGGCGGGCTGGCTGCCCAACTGCTCATGGGCGTGGCCGGGGCGGCGCTGCTGCTGCGGTCCCGGCTGTTCGTGACGCTGCGCCAGCGGGTGCCGCTGATCGCCGCCGGGTTGTTCGGGCTGTTCGCGCTTGGCGTGGACATCCTGTGGAAGGCGAACTCGGCGACGCTGATCGGGGTGAGCGTGGCCGGGCTGCTGCTCGCCATGGCGACGGTGGCGGCGGGGGCGACGTGGTCGCGGCGGGCGCCTTCGCCGTACCTGGGTCGCGCGGCCGACCTGCTGGACAGCCTCGCGGTGATCTCGGTGATTCCGGTGGCGTGCTCGGTGGTGGGGCTCTACGGGCTGGTCAGTTCGATCAGCATCGCCTGAGCCGCACAGCATCGCCTGAGCCGCACAGTGGCGCTCGGGGTGGCGCAGTGTCGCCTGGGGTGGCGCAGTGTCGCCTGGGGTGGCGCAGTGTCGCCTGGGGTGGTGCAGTGTCGCCTGGGGTGGTGCAGTCCCGCGCGGAGGGGCACAGCGAAGACGAAGGCCGGGCGTGGTGCCCGGCCTTGCTCTGTGCCGATTGGTGCTTGCTTGCCGATTGGTGCCGGCGGTCAGGCCTCTTCGGTTTTCTCGTGGGCGCGCTCGACCAGGTCGACGGGGTCGGCGTGCTGGAGATGCTCGCCGTGACCGGCGGCCTCAGCGGCCTCGGCACGCTTGAAGGACGCGCGGATCTCCTCCTCGGCCTCCATGCGGCCGGTCCAGGTGGCACCCTCGACGGACTTGCCCGGCTCGAGGTCCTTGTAGACCGTGAAGAAGTGCTGGATCTCCATGCGGTCGAACTCGGCCACGTGGTGGATGTCGCGCAGGTGCTCCTGGCGCGGGTCCTCGTAGGGCACGCAGAGGACCTTGTCGTCGCGGCCCTTCTCGTCGCTCATCCGGTACATGCCGATGGCCCGCGCGCGGATCAGGCAGCCCGGGAAGGTCGGCTCCTGGATGAGGACCAGGGCGTCCAGCGGGTCGCCGTCCTGACCGAGGGTGCCCTCGATGAAGCCGTAGTCGGCCGGATACTGCGTCGAGGTGAAGAGCGTCCTGTCGAGCCGGATGCGGCCGGTCTTGTGGTCGACCTCGTACTTGTTGCGGTGACCCTTGGGGATCTCAACCAAAACGTCGAAATCCATCTGTCGCTCCTCTGTTCGCCCGGCCTGAGAACCGGCTGATGCCAGAGCGACGGGGCGCGGCCAGCAGCCCGCCAGATCCGTGCGCACCGGTGTGCCGGATGTTTGTAGTCTCCCCTAAGTCTGCCGCTACGTACTGAGGAGGGCCGCGTGGGGAGGCAAGATTCACAGAACACTCCTGAGTACGACGGCGTGTCAGCAAGCAAGAACGCTGAATCTCGGGTAGGGCCTGGCGAATTGCCGGATAATGCGCCGGTTTCGCCGCGCCCTCCCGGTACTACGTATGGGCGAGCTTCGGTGCCGTTAAACCTCGGAAACCCGACGCAGGCCGATCCGGGTGCTCCGGCTGCCTCGGCCTCGTCGGCGGCTTCGGCCTCTTCGGCTGCGGAGCCGGGGGTCGCTCCTTCGGGGTCGGTCGTTCGGCCTGCTCAGCCTGGCTTCGGCCAGGTGCCGGGCGCGGCGGGGCAGCCGGGGGCGGGGCAGCCGGG
>NZ_LOJP01000002.1:876400-907597 GCF_001553785.1 Actinoplanes sp. TFC3 | reverse complement strand
GCCCGGGGGCGGTCCGGGGGCGAGCGCCGGGTCGGTAACGGGCTCGGGGGCTGCCGGTGGAACTGCGGGTCAGGGGCAAGGGCCGGCGTCGGGTGGGCGCTCCCGGCGTACCTTAGTGATGTCTGGCTTGTCGGTCTTGGTGTTGCTCGTGGTTCTTGCGGCGGTCTTCGTGGCGCGGCCGGGGCCGGTGGAGGGGTGGTTGGCGGCCGATCCGACCAAGCCGTCTACCACTGCGCCCACGCCGGATCCCGCACCTACGCCCGTGCTGGCAGCGGCCGCCGCGGATGCGTCCGCGCCGTCCGCCGAGGGCGTCAAAGCCGCCATCGGACCGCTGGTGAGCGCGCCCGCACTCGGCAGCCGGGTCAACATCTCGGTGGTCGACGGGGCGACCGGCGATTCGCTGTACGAGAAGAACGCCGACATCATGACCACGCCCGCGTCCACGACGAAACTCCTCACCGCGACCACCGTGCTCGCCGCTCGCGGACCCGCCTACCGACTCGATACTCGCGTCGTGGCGGGAGCAGCGCCCGGCGAGGTGGTTCTGATCGGCGGCGGTGACCCGACGCTTGCCATTGACGGCGAGGGACAGTTCCCGGGCGCGGCGCGGCTCGACAAGTTAGCTGATCAGGTCAAAAAGGCGCTGGGTGAGCAGAAGCCGACAAAGGTGACGATCGACACATCGCTGTTCACCGGGCCGGAGACGGCGACCGGGTGGGACGGGGATGTGATCGGCGGCGGGCAGGTGTCGCGGATCCAGTCGTTGATGACCAATGCGGGGCGGATCACGCCGGTGCACAACGAGGTGGGCGGCGATCCACGGTTCACCGACCCGGCGCTGTCGGCCGGTAAGGCGTTCGCGAAGCTGCTGGACGTGCCGGCTGCTGCGGTAAAGCGGGGCAAAGCACCCGCCACCACCGGTTCCGGGGCCTCCGCCGCGCCGGCCGCCGGTTCGCCAGGAGCGCAACTCGGCGTGGTGCAGTCGCCGCCGTTGGTGCATGTCGTCGACTGGATGCTGACGCAGAGCGACAACGTGATCGCCGAGACCATGGCGCGGCAAGTGGCCCTGGCGGCCGGCAAGGAAGCGTCGTTCGAGGGCGGCGCCGAGGCCATGCGCGCCAAGCTGGACGAGCTGGGCCTGCCTTCTGACGAGGCCAACCTGTACGACGCCAGCGGCCTGTCCCGGCACAACGGCATCAGCCCGAAGCTGCTCACCGACGTCCTCCAGCTCGCCGCCAGCGGAAAGAACCCGCAGGTCAGCAGCTTGTTCGGCGGGCTGCCGGTGGCCGGCTGGTCGGGGACGCTGCGGACCCGGTTCGTGACGCCCGAGCCGAATCAGGCCGGTCAGGGCATCGTGCGCGCCAAGACCGGCTCGCTCACCGGCGTCAACACGATCTCCGGGGAACTGGTGACCAAGGACGGGCGGCTGCTGCTGTTCGCGGTGATGGCCGATGCGACCGGGGAGTCCGGGGCCGCGCGGCAGGCGCTCGACAAGATTGCGACCAAGCTCGTGAGCTGCGGCTGCCAGTAGGGGATTTCTCAGGGTGGCGGGCTGGCCCGCCGCGGGTACGGTGGTCAGCATGGCGCAGTTCGTTGACTGGGATCTGGCCGCCGCCACCGCGGGCGCGCTGTCGAAATCCGGACCCGCGGTGTCCTACGAGGAAGCGACGCAGGTGGTTGCCCAGCTGCGTGAGCTCACCGATGAGGCGCGGGCCCACGTGGCCGCGTACACGGGGCTCACGCCGCAGGTGGAGGGTCCCCCGGTGCGCATCGTGGACCGCAAGGACTGGGCGGCCGTCAACATCGCCGGGCTCAAAGAAGTGATCATCCCGCTGGTCAGCCGGCTGTCCGGGGACAAGCAGCCGAGCCCCGTGGTGGACGCGATCGGCTCGCGGGTCACCGGGGTGCAGGCCGGCACGGTGCTGGCATACCTGTCCGGCCGGGTCCTCGGGCAGTACGAGGTGTTCTCCGCCGAGCCCGGCCAGTTGCTGCTCAACGCGCCGAACATCGTCGAGGTCGAGCGCAAGCTGGGCGCCGACTCGCGTGACTTCCGGCTTTGGGTCTGCCTGCACGAGGTGACCCACCTGACCCAGTTCCAGGCGGTGCCGTGGATGCGCGGCTACTTCCTGGGCGAGGTGCAGGCGTTCGTCGACGCCTCGCAGAACAGCGAGCACATCCTCGAACGGCTGCGCCGCGGTGTCGCCTCGCTGTCGGATGCGCTGCGCGACCCGGACAGCCGGTCCTCGGTGCTCGACCTGGTGCAGACCCCGGCGCAGAAGGCGATCCTCGACCGGCTGACCGCGCTGATGACGCTGCTGGAGGGCCACGCGGAGTTCGTGATGGACGGGGTGGGACCCGATGTGGTGCCGACCGTTGACTCCATCCGGGCCAAGTTCAACCAGCGCCGGGAGACCGGCAACCCGTTGGAGAAGGCGATCCGGCGGCTGCTCGGCATCGAGGTCAAGATGCGCCAGTACGCCGAGGGCCGCAAGTTCGTGCACGGCGTCGTCGAGCGGGTCGGGATGACCGGCTTCAACAAGATCTTCAGCTCGCCGCTGACCCTGCCGCGGCTCGACGAGCTCGGCGACCCCGACGCCTGGGTGACGCGGGTGCACGGCCCGGTGGGTCTGGCTTCATAGGGTCGTGGCGCGCATCCCGGCCCCGGTCGCGGCCGTACGGACGGCGGTGCGCCAAGCGCTGACCAAGTCCGGCGGTCCGGTGCTGGTGGCCTGCTCCGGCGGTGCCGACTCGCTGGCCTTGGCCGCGGCTGCCGCGTTCGTGGCGCCGCGGCTGGGGATCCGAGCCGGGCTCGTGACCGTCGATCACCAGCTCCAGCAGGGCTCGGCCGAGCGCGCCATGGTCGTGGCCGAGTGGGCACGCAAGGTTGGGCTGGACCCGGTGTCAGTCGAGACGGTGGACGTCGGCGGCCGTCCCGGTGGTCCGGAAGCAGCCGCACGCGAGGCTCGCTATGCCGCGCTGACCACGGCCGCCGCGCGAGCTGGCGTGGAAACGGTGCTGCTCGGGCACACGCGCGACGATCAGGCCGAGACTGTGCTGCTGGCGTTGGCCCGGGGAGCCGGACCGCGTGGGCTGGCCGGGATGCCGGCGCGCCGGGGAATCTTCCTGCGGCCGCTACTGGACGCGTCCCGGGCTGATACCCGCGAGGCTTGTGCGGCGCTGGGCCTTACTGCCTGGGAGGACCCCCACAACCGCGACAGCTCCTATGCCCGGGCTCGGGTGCGATCCTCGGCTCTTCCCGCGCTGACCGAGGTGCTGGGGGCTGGCGTGGTCGGCAATCTGGCGCGAAGTGCCTCGCTCATAGCCGCCGATGGGGATTTCCTCGACGGGGTAGCAAATGCGGCGCTGGCGGCCTCGCGAGGCTCCATGGGTCTGCTCGTTTCGGAATTATCCGGAGTGCACGTGGCTGTCCGTGGGCGCGTGTTGCACGCGTGGTGCCGGGAGCTAGGGGTGCCAGGATCGGCTTTGTCGCACCGGCATGTCGCGGCGCTGGACGCGCTGATCACCGATTGGCACGGCCAGGGTCACACTGTGTTACCGAGCGGGATCGCTGTGGCCCGCCGAAGTGGGGAATTGGTGCCGGTTAGCCTGTGAGAGTTGTCACCGTGAGTGGCGTCCGGGCGGGAGGCTCGGGGTCTTTCGCCCCTTAACCAGCGCTTGTCCGGGCACGGAGTGCTTACCCCGGCGGCGAACTGCCCGGCTCATGCGGCAGGCTTAACGCTATGGCAGACGGCTCCTGGTACGACGCCGACATCGAACGCGTGATCATCTCCGAGGCGCAGATCCGCGAGAAGACCGAAGAGCTCGCGAAGCAGGTCGCAGCCGACTACGCGGACGCCGAAGGCGGCGTGCTGCTGGTTTGCGTGCTCAAGGGCGCGGTCATGTTCATGGCGGACTTCGCGCGCGCCCTGGGCCGGCAAGGCCCGCCCTGCGAGATGGAATTCATGGCCGTCTCGTCCTACGGCTCGGGCACCACGTCCTCCGGGGTTGTGCGCATCCTCAAGGACCTGGACAGCGACATCTCCGGGCGGCACGTGGTCATCGTCGAGGACATCGTCGACTCCGGCCTGACGCTGTCCTGGCTAATGCGCTACCTGCAGTCACGTTCGCCGGAGAGCGTCGAGGTGGTGGCGCTGTTCCGCAAGCCCGACGCGATCAAGGTGCCGGTGCCCACCAAGTACGTGGGCTTCGACATCCCCAGCGAGTTCGTGGTCGGTTACGGCCTGGACTTCGCCGAGCGCTACCGCGAGGTGCCCTACGTCGGCGTGCTCAAGCCCGAGGTCTACGCCCGTAGCTGAACGGTCTCCCAGCCGACTCTCAGGAATCGGATGTCCGTTCCCAAAGCGCGGGGTATTGTCCGACTTTGTGGCGTTTTCTAGACGCCTAACAGAGGAACGGCCGGTAACCGGCGGGCCCCGGGCGGACGGGCTCACGCAGTCGTGGGAGGCACCCACGGTGTACGGTCGAATGACCGATGGCGCAGCGTTACGAGCGCCGGAGGGGCCGGACCGGTGACAGACGGGCCGCGGGGTTACCCCTGGAGGGTTTGATCCACGGCTCGGCGGTTAACGGAAAGCGGCAGAGTCTCCGTCGCCCGCTCGCCTACCGGCGGCCCGCGATGGGGGCTTGTCAACCCAGGTGACCAGGACGCCGATCAGGAGGGTCCGGGCGCATCGGCGCCCGACAACAGTATGGAACGTACGCGTTTCTTCCGCCGCCCGGTGGTCTGGATCATTCTGGTGATCATCGGTGCGATTGCGCTGAGCTCATTCTTCACCAGTGGCCCCAGCTACCAGCGAGTTGATACTTCCGTTGTTCTCGAGCGCCTCAACCAGCCCGGGATCAAGAAGGTCATCCAGGAGGACAAGGAACAGACCCTCCAGCTCGAACTGGCCTCGCCGGAACGCTTCGACGGCAAGACCACGGACAAGATCGAGACCCAGTATCCGTACGAACTGACGGATGAGGTCTGGACCGAGGTCCAGGAGGCGAAGACCGCCGGCCGGATCACCGGTACGGTCAACGCCACGGTCTCCGGCGACAGCATTCTGCTGAGCCTGCTGGTCAATCTGCTTCCCATCGCGATCCTTGTGATCCTGTTGCTGCTGTTCATGTCGCAGATGCAGGGTGGCGGTTCGCGGGTCCTCAACTTCGGCAAGTCCAAGGCCAAGATGCTGACCAAGGACATGCCCAAGACGACCTTCGCCGATGTCGCCGGGGCCGATGAGGCCGTCGAGGAGCTGCAGGAGATCAAGGACTTCCTGCAGAACCCGGCCAAATACCAGGCGCTCGGCGCCAAGATCCCCAAGGGCGTGCTGCTGTTCGGCCAGCCCGGTACGGGTAAGACGCTGCTGGCACGGGCCGTGGCCGGTGAGGCCGGGGTCCCGTTCTACTCGATCTCCGGTTCGGACTTCGTCGAGATGTTCGTCGGTGTCGGTGCCAGCCGGGTCCGCGACCTGTTCGAGCAGGCCAAGTCGAACGCGCCGGCCATCGTCTTCGTCGACGAGATCGACGCCGTGGGCCGCCACCGCGGTGCCGGCATGGGCGGCGGTCACGACGAACGCGAGCAGACGCTCAACCAGTTGCTCGTCGAGATGGACGGCTTCGACACCAAGGGTGGCGTGATCCTGATCGCGGCCACCAACCGTCCGGACATCCTCGACCCGGCGCTGCTGCGCCCGGGCCGCTTCGACCGGCAGATCCCGGTGGACAACCCCGACATGGAGGGCCGCAAGGCAATCCTGCGGGTCCATGCCAAGGGCAAGCCGTTCACGCCGGACGTCGACCTCGACTCCGTCGCGCGGCGCACCCCCGGCTTCTCCGGTGCCGACCTGGCCAACGTCATCAACGAGGCGGCGCTGCTGACCGCCCGTAACGACAAGCGCGCCATCTCCAACGAGATGCTCGAGGAGTCGATCGACCGGGTCATCGCCGGTCCCGAGCGGCGCACCCGGGCCATGAGCGACGGCGAGAAGAAGATCACCGCGTACCACGAGGGTGGGCACGCTCTGGTCGCTTACGCGCTGCCCCACTCGGCTCCGGTGCACAAGGTGACCATCCTTCCGCGTGGCCGCTCGCTGGGTCACACGCTGGTCCTGCCGACCGAGGACAAGTACACCCAGACCCGCGCCGAGATGATCGATACCTTGGCGTACGCGCTGGGTGGCCGCGCCGCCGAGGAGCTCGTCTTCCACGAGCCCACCACCGGGGCCGGCAACGACATCGAGAAGGCGTCCGGTCTGGCCCGCGCCATGGTCACCCAGTACGGCATGAGCTCCAAGCTGGGTGCGGTCAAGTACGGCTCGAACAACGACGAGCCGTTCCTGGGCCGGTCGATGGGGCACGAGCGGGACTACTCCGACTCGGTTGCCGCGGAGATCGACTCCGAGGTGCGCGCGCTGATCGAGCTGGCGCACGATGAGGCCTGGGAGATCCTGGTCGAATACCGCGACGTGCTCGACAGCATGGTTCTCGAGCTGATGGAGAAGGAAACCATCACCCGCGAGGACATGGACCGGATCTGCGCTCGCGTGGTGAAGCGCCAGCCGATGTCGCCGTTCAACGGCTTCGGCAAGCGCCTGCCCTCCGAGGCGCCGCCCGTCCTCACGCCGGCCGAGCGCGACAAGCTCAAGGCCCAGGCGCAGGCCGACGGTCAGGTGGCGGTCGGCGGCGGCAACAGCACGCCGTCGGACCTCAACCCGAACGGCAACGTGGAGGGGCACTGAGCATCGACGGCAGTGCGACGGAGCCTGCGGACTCCGACGACGAGCTCGACTACCTCGCCGCGCGTCTGGTCGACGGCAAGCTCACCGGGGCACCGGTGGAGCAGTCCGTCGACCTGGCGCGCATCGAGAAAGCGGTCCGGGAAATTCTCATCGCCATCGGTGAGGACCCGGACCGTGACGGTTTGCAGCGCACCCCGTCGAGGGTCGCGCGGGCCTACGCGGAACTTTTCGCCGGTCTGCGGGTGGACCCGGGCAAGGTGCTCACCACCACGTTCGAGGCCAACCACGAGGAGCTTGTGCTGGTCCGCGACATCGAGGTGATGAGCCTCTGCGAGCATCACCTGCTGCCGTTCAAGGGCGTGGCGCACGTCGGCTACATCCCGGGCACCGACGGTCGCATCACCGGGCTGTCCAAGCTGGCCCGGCTGGTCGAGGTGTTCGCCCGGCGACCCCAGGTGCAGGAACGGCTGACCTCCCAGATCGCCGACCTGCTGATGCACAAGCTCGACCCGCGCGGCGTGATCGTCGTGCTGGAGTGCGAGCACCTCTGCATGGAGATGCGCGGCATTCGTAAGGCGGGCGCCCGGACGGTGACGTCGGCCGTACGAGGGGCTTTCCAGCGCGACGGCAAGGTCCGCGCGGAAGCCATGATGCTCATCAACGCCCGGTGACGGCTCAGTCCTCCTGAGCCTGCCGCCGCCGCAGTTCTTCCTCACGACGGCGCAGGTCGGCCTCCCACTGCTTCATCAGGGTCTCGTCCTGCTTGAGCGACCCGGCAAGGCTGCGCAGGAACTCCGGATCGTCATCGGGGGCCAGCGGGCCTCGGCGCGCGGGGCGCTCGGCCTCCGGGAAACCGCTTCCCGGGCGCCACGGCTGGCCGTTGCTCATGCGGACCGGGCGCGCCGGGCGGCCGGCGATGAACCAGGCGATCGCGCCGATCGGTGAGAAGAGCAAAATGATGAAGACCCACGCGACCCGCGGCAGCGCCCGGATGGCGAACTCCTCAGCGGACAGGCAGTCGATCAGCGCGACCACCAGCAGAGCCAGGTCGAGGAGCATGAACAGGGAGTAGAGGCGAATCATGGCCGAGATGCTCTCAGAAAACTCCCAGCTTCACACACCCCTCAGACAATCATCCGGTACGTGTCTGCGCTGTCCATCGCCGCGCGGGCCAGCGTGGCCGCCTCGTCCAGCCGGGTACGCGCCTGCTCCAGGTGAGCGATCGCCGCGGCAATGGACGGGTGGAACGAGCCGACCGCGGTGATCCGCAACCGGGCCAGCGCGTCGTCCACCTGCTCGTTCACCTGCTGAATGCCGGTGACCGCCCGCTGGGTGCCGTCCACCGACGCCGCCACGTTGGCCTTGACTTCCTCGACGCTGGCCATGCCCGCTCCTCCTACCTGATGAACGCCAGCAGACCCACACCCATGCAGGTCAGCAGCACCGGCGTGAGGCAGGTGACGATGCCGACCAGGGGTGTGCGGTCCACCTTCAGCCCGGCCCCGCCGTAGACGAAGCCAATGGTCAGCCAGCCCAACCCGAAGGCCAGCACCGGCAAGCTCAGCCCGCACAGCAGCGCGTACGTCGGCAGCGACCCGGACGGCGCGATCAGGTAGAGCACGATCTGCACGACCAGCACGGCAGCCGCGAACGGGCCGTACACCAGCAGGTTGCGGGCCCACGGGCGCAGCGGACCCGGTTGCAGTGGGGCCAGCATGCCTGCGTCGGCCGCGTCCGCCGTCGCCCGGGCCTGCCGCAGCGCCGCGAGGATGGCGGCCGGGCCGCCAGCCATGCTCTGAGCTGCGAGGGCCTGTTCGCCGGGCTGGGGGAACAGCTCCGGCTCCGGTACGCCCAGGTCCTGGATCAGCCGGGCGCGTTGCGGGGCGAGCCGTGCACGTACCGCGGAAAGCTCTTGATTTGCCGCTTGCAGGGTCGCTGCCTGTTCCCCGGCCGCGGAGCTTGCCGCCCGCCGCACCGCATCCAAGCGCTGCGCCGCGGCCAGGTAATCGGCCCAGGCTTCGCCGGGCTCGTCGGTCATTGCTCGTCCTCCGGCTGCACGAAGGGCACGATCGTCACCGTACGGTCGGAGTGCCGGTCGTGCAGCAGCGCCCTGTTTTCGCGCGGCTGCCAGTCCAGGGGCTTACCGAGCTGCATCGACACGTCCTGCCCGGAGATGTTGAGGAACAGCAGCCCGGCCACGTCCTCGCGGCCTGTGCTGCCACCGGTCTCCTCGGCGAAGCGGCGCAGCCCACGCCACCACGACAGCAGGTGCGCCTCCCGGCTCGGCCCCTCCCGCAGCAGCTGACGCAACGACGGCAGCGAACCGGGGGCGGCCGCGTCCATGCCGAACACAACGCGGTAACCGGGCTGCTGCGCGTTCAGCTCGGCCCCCAGACCGGCGGCATCCACCACGACGACTTCCTGGCGGTGACCGATGTCGACAGCCAGCTCCTTGGCCAGCTCATCACCCTCGGCGACCAGCGAGCACAGGACGAAGCGGGCGGTGCGCGGAGGATGGAACGCGGCCACGCTGCGTGCGGCGGCGGCCAGGACCTCACCGCCGGTCGCGTGCGAGCCGAAGATGGCCAGGTGCCGGCCCGGGGAAGCATCAAGCGGGAATGCGGCGGTGGACAGGTTCACGTCGATGACCCGGCCCAGCAGCGCGGCTGGCCGTCCCGCGCGCCCGGCCAGCGCCGCACGGTAGGTCGGGTCGTCGGCAAGATGCTGATGGGCGTAGCCGGCGAAGATGCGCGGCGGCGGGGCCTCCGGGTCGCGGTCGCCCCACAGCTTGTGCCGCAGGTTGGCCAGCACGTCACGATCGGCGTGCGGATCCGGGAACCGCACGATGCGCTCGTGCCCCCGGGTGGCGCCGCGCGGGCCGCCCAGCCCGCCTGCGGTGTTCACCACGGCCGTACCCAGGGGCAGGCCGGCTGCGGAGTCGTTTGTGGGCTCCAGGACGTCGCCACCGCCGGGCAGCGCGATGCGCACCGGGAACTGGCCGAAGATGGAGTCACGCTTGGCGTACAGGGCTTCCACACCGAGCACAGTCTGACTGGCCAGAATCAGATGGATGCCGTACGACCGGCCCTTACGCGCCAGCGACTCGAGCAGCTGCACCGCCTCGGTGGCCATCGGATCGTTGCCGGCCAGCAGCACCTGGAATTCGTCAATTACGCAGAGGACCCGCGGCATCGGCTTGCCGCGTCCCTCGTCGGCTGCCACGGCCCGCAGGTCGGCGAACCGGGTCACGCCGGCCCGCTTGTACGCCATTGACCGCCGGGTCATCTCGGCATCAAGCTCCCGCAGCACGGCGAGCCCGTATTCCCGGTCGGACTCGACACCCACCGCGCGAGCATGCGGCAGCCAGCTACGGTCACGCGGTGTCGGCACGAACTCGGCGAACGAGATGCCCTCCTTGAAGTCCAGGAGGTAGAGGCTGAGTTCGTCGGGGCTGTAGCGGGCGCAGAGGCCGTACAGGACGTTGATGAGGAACGCCGTCTTGCCGGCGCCGGACCGCCCACCAACCATCCAGTGCGGGGTCAGGTCGTTGAACATCAGCACCACGGGCGTATCCCCGTCATGCCCAACCGTGGTGCCCAAGCCGTCGGCGGCATCCCCGGCCCACGACGGCCCGGCGGCGTCGGGCAGCAAATGGGCCAGCGTCACCTCTGAGGCGGCCGCCGAGTGCGCCGCCAGCTCCCGGCAGACGGCGTCAATGAGATGCGGTGGCGGATCCTCGTCGAGGAAAACCGGGGCGTTGAGCCACGCCGCCTCGGGCAGCGAACCAAACGTGGCCCCGGGCGGGTTGCCGATCACCGCGTACGGGTTGCGCAGCGAAACCTGGGTGGTGCGGGGCAGCGGCGGCTGAGTGGTCTCCGCGGTCAACGGCGGCGGCGGCCACCCGGCCACGATCAGGTGCAGCCCGGACTCGGGTCCCTGCTGCGCCAGCGCGGCGATGCGGACCAGATCGGCACCCTCGGTCAACTCGGGCAGGCTGGCCACCACAAGCACCATGATCCGGTCGCGGCGCCCACGGTTGCCCCGCGCCGGTCGCAGCCACTTCTCCGCCTCGGTGAGCACGTCCCTGAGCCCGGCTCGATCGGTAGCCGGCGGAGACAGCAACCCGGCGTCAGCCAGGGGAGTGAACGGGGCGAAAACGGTGCCTCCGCCCGTACCGTCAACTGCTCTGATCAACAACGAACCCACCGGCGCGGCAGCCAGCAGACGCAGCAGCAGGCAGCGCAGCAACCCGGCCACCCGCGGATCCCGCGCATCGGAATCAACGGTCAAATGCCCGGTGCCAAGCAGCGGGACAACAGCGGGAAAGCGCGCATCATCAAGCGGCTGAGCAACCCCCAGACGCACAAACTGCGGAGGGTACGACCCCCCGAGCGGAGTATTCGCCGACAGTGCGTCCAACGGCGAACCCAGCCACCCCGGAGCCAGCACCCCGGCTGCCGCCCGCAACTCCTCGGCCAGCCGATGCTGCTCCAACGGATCGGCCACCGGAGCAGCCTGAGCCTCCAACGCCAAAGCGGCCGCCGCAGCGGTAGCCTCCGCCTGGCGGTGCAGGGCAGCGGCCTGACCCATGCGCCCCGTCGGCTCCACCGCCCCACCTCCATCCGTGCGCTTGAACCGTACCCCGGTCAATCTTCCCAGTGCCGGGTCACCGGGGTGACGCGCGGGGCACCGAACCCGTCCCGAGCGCCCGATACGTCGCGTCCACAGCAGAAACCACTAATCTGGTACGGGTGCAGCCCACCGACCCCCCGGCCCAGCCAAGCGTCCCGCCGCCCGGGCCTGCTGTTCCCTTGCCTGTGCCTGTGCCTGTGCCTGTGCCCGGGTCTGGGTCTGGCGTTCCCTTGGCGGGGGAGGCTGGTCCGGTTGGTACTGGTCGGCAGGTGAAGTCGCGCCGGATGCGTCTGATTGTGGCGATGGTGGGCGGCGTGCTGGCTCTGCTGTGCCTGGGCGGAGTCGGCGTTTTCATCTCCTTCTACGACCAAGCCACCAAAATCCAGCGAACCGATCCGGACGTCGTCGTCTCCAGTTACCTTCGTGCTGCGCTCGTCAACCGTGATAACCAGGAAGCGTCTCTTTACGTCTGCAAGTCCGGTGCGGATCTGCAGCAAATCACCTCACTGGCCGCCGAAGTGGCTAAGCGCGAGCGTGACTTCGGCGTCGCGGTCAGTGTCAATTGGGGAACATTAGTCGTTTCCGGAACAAGTGGATCACGTCAGGCTGTCGTCACCGAATTGACCATCGCCGGGACCTCCAACGGTCAGCCGGTCAGTCAACGAACAGAATCCTGGCGCTTCGATGTCGTGGATGAAGATGGCTGGCGCGTCTGCGGGGCGACCAAAGTCTCGTAATTCATTCCAGCCAGAGGAGGTGGACAGGAACCTCAAGTGTCCGAGGAGTCTTTCCACTCCACATCCACCGGTACCAATCAAGCTCCGTGGCCACCCGGGTACATATATCGCCGGCATCGCTGGTGTGCAATTCCGTGACCGCCCGTAAGTTGCGGCGCTCCCCTCCGTCTTCGAGAAGTTGAACTACGCGACGGCCGGTAAGTGCATCGGCATCCAGCGCTGCGACCGGATTACGTCTAGGCGGTTCGTCGAGCGATACCAGGCGTGACACCACATCGGTCTGCTTTCCGGATGGCATAGCGGTCATGCCGAGTTCTTCGACCCAGACTCTTTCCACCGGCACCAGTGGGGCGAAGACCTCGGTCTGCTCTGCCTCGGCGCGGTACCACTCCGCTTCCGACATCACCGGTACGTAGGTCCGGCTGCCTTGCACGACTTTCTCATCGGCACGTAAATCACCCCGCCACCCATGCCCAGGCAGGCCGACGAGAACCCGCCGCCCGCGAAGCTGGCCGCCCATGATGGCCGGCGTGGGAGCGATCGGCGCGGGTGGCTCCGGCGTCCACCCGGAATGCCCAGCAAACGGATCGGGTAAGGCTCCGCCGGTCACTGCGAACCACTCAGGGGTGCGCCGCGCTGGGCCATGAACTGCACTGGATCGACCGCGCCCGCGCTGGACCGATCGTTGTTCAGATGCACCTCGAAGTGCAGGTGCGGCCCCGAGGAGTTGCCGCTGGATCCGCTCAGTGCGACCGCCTCGCCGGCCGTCACCTTCTGGCCCGGCTGAAGACTGGGTCGCTCCACCAGGTGGCAGTACCTAGTCATGATATTGCCCGCGTGCCGGATCTCCAGCATCCACCCACAGCCACCCTTGCCAGGGTAGCCGTCGTGGTCGCAGTCCAGTTTGCCGGAGAAGGTCTCGTCGCACTTCACGCGCGACACCACGCCGTCGGCGACCGAACGTACCGGCGTGCGCTTCTCGACGATGAGGTCCACGCCCTGGTGTGTCGGGCGGTCCGACGTACGGAATCCCGACCCGACGTTCCACTCGTGGGCATCCGGACCCTTGACCGCCAGCGGGTTGGTCCAGCCGGAAGCAGCGACGTCAGCCGCCGAGGCGCACACCATCTGCACGGAGCTGCCAGCAGCATTTGCGGCGCCGTCCGCGAGCACGTTCACAATCTGAGTGGCGACAAGCTCATGCTTCGCATACGCATCCGGGTATGCACTGATCTGTACCCGCTGTGCCGCCCGGGTGAGCGACATCGTCTCCCAGCCCTTGATGGTCTTCAGCTTGTTGTAGAACTTGGTCGCCGCGTACTTGGGATCGGTCACCTCGTCGGGCGTACCCCAGCCGCTGCTGGGCCGCTGCTGGAAGAGGCCGAGCGAGTCGTGGTCGTTCCTCGCGCCGAGGTTGCCCAGGTTCGTCAGCCGCGATTCCTGCATGGCCGTGGCCACCGCGATCACCCAGGCCCGGGGCGGCAGGTGCAATTCGGCGCCCGTATTGATGATGATGGCCGCATTTTTCATTTGCGCCGACCCGTACGACTGCAGCTTCGGTAGCTTGGAGTCGGGATTGACCGGTCCGTTGGCCCCACACCCGGCAGCGGACAGTGTGAGGTTGCTCTTGTTCTCGTCGAAGACGCCGAACAGAAGCGCGCTCACACCTCCGCCGCAGCAGAGCAAAGCCAGAGTGGCTACGAGGGCAACAAGCAGCGCAATGCGCCGGGGCCGCCATCGCGTCACGATGCCTCCCAGTCGATACCGTCGACCAACCATCGTCCGTCCGGCGCCACCAACTGCAGTGTCAGCTTGCCGGCGTTCATCGTCACGACCGCATTGACCAGCCCGTCGCCCACCGGAGTCAGCGCCGGCCGCCCGATCACCTCATCCGCCGGCACGTCGGCGGGATCCACGCCGTCGAGTTCCTCGGACAGGTTCTTGGTGGCGTTGGGCATGATGCCGTCGTGCCAGGCCTTAGCGGAAACGTTCTTGTGGTCCACCCACGCCGAGGCGAAGGCATAGGCGACCGCTTCAGGCTCCGCCGTACCGGCCTTTGTCTTGGGTGTCCGCGGCGGATCGTCATCCTGAACGACACCATCGTTGTCGTGGCTCGGGTCGACGCTGACCGCAGGGGCCGGCGAGACCGGATCGAGCAACGGTTGCTCACCGTTGTCGCCATTGAACAACCGGCCGAGGCTCACGACCGCCAGCACGAGCACCGCAATGACAATCGCGACACCCCAGCGCGACCGGAAAAGTCCGGTGAGGCCGCGTTCCAGGACCGGGGGCATGACGGGCTACCGAGCCTCGGTCCGGACCCGCGGAGTCGACGGCTCCCGCGTGGTGCTGCCGGTCTCGGGACGATAGATCGCATACGAGGTAGCCGGCTCGGACACATCAGGCTCGGTCCACGTGGTCGTCCGCCGCTGCCGCGATGGCGTCGCTGGCGCCTTGGCACTGACGGTCTCGGGCTCACGATCGCGTACCGCGGCGCTCTCCCGCACCGCCTCGACGCCATCGGGCCGGGTCGGCTGGGTCCGCCCACCACCGCTCGAAGCCGTCACCGGAACCGGGCTGGTCTCGGTCCGTGCGCCGGCTGCGTGCGCCGGGTCTTCCAGCCGCGCCTCGGGACGCAGGTTGGTCTGTTCCACGTACACCGTGCGCCCCTTCCCGATCCGCGGCTCGTTCGTTCCGCCAGCGTCGGCCACGTCGAGCCTCGCGGCCTCGCGCATGTCTTGGAAGAACCGTCGATGCCAGGACCCGGCCGAGGTGATGGCGTGAGTGCTGTCTTTGCCGCCGAGTTGGGTGATCCGGCGGTACGGGCGCAGCAAGAGCCATCCGACCACTCCGCATAGCCACACGAGAACGACCTGCAGCCAACCGGGCAGACTGGCCGTATTCATGATCAGATCCACTGCGAAGAGGTAGATAGCCGCTCCGGTACCGAAGATGGCAATGTTGAAGATCGCGGCCACAACGGCGTTACCGAGCCGCCGAATACCCGAACTAGCTGGCCGGAGCAGGCCGACGGTGCCCAGAATCGGCGCCGCGATGACAGCCCACCGGAAAATCAGGAAGCCGAGTAGAACCAGCACAGATGCGGTGAGGTCGAACATCGCGAACAGGATGGACGCGAGGACTGCGATGAACCCCGCGCCGATTCGATCCATGCCATTGGCACCCCGCAGGTATTCGTACGCCTCGGGGTCTTCGGTCTTGATCTGCTCGGCTACCTTCTGCCATTGCGTGTACTTGGCGTTGAACGTTGCTTCGCGGTCATTGGGATTGGTCCGAAGCCTTTCCGCATCTCGCCAAGTCAGGGAGCGTGCGTCGTAGAGCGCGCGTCCGTATTTCTGAGCGGTCTCGCTGTCGGCGGAGCCCAGTACTCCGCGCAGCCAGTTGCGGTACAGCATGGTTTCGGTCGTCGTATCGCTGGCGCGTACTGCAGGTGGACGATTGTCGTCACAGGCGCCGGGGGTCGGGTCGTCACACTTGCCCGCAGGAGTGTTCTGAGCGCGCGGGCCGACTGCGTCGTGAACAACGCCGAGCGTGGTGACGAGGCTTTGATCGGCGATACTCGCCGATTTAACTGGCCACGCCGCAATGGCGGTCACGGCGACCATGACGAGGATGGCCCACCCCGCCGTCGTCGTTGCTGCTCCCATGTCGGCTTGTTTTGAACGCCAGATCAGGTAAAGGCCTACCACCGCGAGAGTAATGACGCCGAAGACGCTGAAGACCTTCTGATATACCGCCTTGGTGGCCTGCTCGACCAATGGGTTCGCCCATCCCCACAAAGTCTGCGGATCCCAGGCCCGCTCCCGCAGCGCGTTCGAGGCACCGATTACCGCCGTCGCAACCATGAACTCACCGTTGGCGACAGTTGTCTCGAATTTGTCTTCCGGGTCCATCAGCGCGGCAGCGCAGCCACCCTCTTGGTCATAGGTGGTGTAGCTGTAGCCGGCATAGCCATATTGGCTGTACATGCCCTGGGGGCCGTTGAGTGTCGAGGACTTGGGCTGTTCCGCGAACCACCCGGCCAACCCGGAATCGGGGGTAGTGGGGGTAGGAGGCTTCAAGCATTGAGCGCGGTCCGCTGCTACGTCCTTCAGCCGGCTCACGCAGGTCTTGAAGTCCTGCTTCCATTCCTCGGTGCTGCATGCACCCCCCGGTGCCCGCAGCGGCCCAGCCACCGCCGGCGCCGGGGCTGCCACTGCCCAAGCGATGCTGGCCACCACCGTGACCGCCATTGCCATCAGCGTTGCGCAGACCCGGCGGAGCATAATCAGACCTCCAGGTCGGAAAGGCTGGGGATGGCCGTCGGTAAGGCCTTGGCCGCGGCCGGGGTGGTGTCCAGGTGGTCGAGCAGGCCGTCCACGTAGGAGACGTCCACCCGTACCTTCTGAACCCGCCCGTCCACGTCGCGCATCACGAATTCTCGGAAGCCGAGGCGGGACTGGGACGTTGCGTCCGCCTGCGACAGCGAGGCCAGGGTGGCCTCGTAGCCGTCGTGGACGGGGACCCTGAGCAACCGTAGCGCTTCCGAGGCGATTTCCTGGTCCTCGGCGATGCGGCCGACGAAGACCGTGGACACCAGGTTCTGGACGTCCAGGCCGAGGATGTCGCGGGGGTTCTGCGAGGCCACCAGCGCCGCGAGGTTCCACTTGCGGGAGTCTCGGGCCAGGCGGACCAGGAAGGAGCGGCCGGAGCGCCATCCTTCCATGAAGTGGGCCTCGTCCAGGCCGACCATTTTGCGGGACGACATGGAACCGCCATAGCATCGGCGTACCGCGAGGCGGTGGGCCGTGTGGAGCATGGGCAGCGCCAATGATTCCTCGGCCGACCAGTATTCGCGCTCGATCTTCAGGTCGGGCAGGCGCAGGCCCGCCATCGTGATGACCGTCAGCGCCGAGTCGGCGCCGAGCAGGTGTTCCGGGGGCCGCCCGAAGAACAGCAGCGCGAGGGGCATCTCGGCGGTGTCCAGCAGCAGGTTCGCCAGTTCCTTGCCCTCGTCGTCGTCCAGGCCCTGCAGGGTGGCCACAACGTCGTCGAGCGTCGAGGTCTCCTCGGCCGGCACCTGGCGGACCGCGTGGCGCAGCAGCGTGGCGGTCGAGGCTTCCTTGGCCACCTGCGGCGGCACCAGCATGGAGCAGATGTCCTGCACCAGCATGCGACGCTCGGCCCGGGCATTGGAGACCGCGATCTCATACTCGCGGTCGCCGCTGGGGCCGGTGGCGAACTCGGTGCGGACCGGCGTGGGGATCAGCGAGTACGGCGCCAGCGTGCCTTGTTCCGACCCGGTCAGGTTGAGCACCCGCGAGTAGGGCCGCAACTCCGGCATCTGGCACAGCCTCGCCAGCGGGCCGGACGGGTCGAGCAGGGTCACCTGCACCCCACGCCGGGCATTGAGGTAGCCCAGCGCACCCATCAGGGTCGACTTGCCACCACCCGGCTCAGCAACGAAGACGCCCAGGCCGGACCGCTCGCGTACCTCCATCGGGAAGTGCAGGTCCAGGAACACCGGGCGGCGGCAGGTGCCCGCGGTTCGCCCGATCAGGTCGCCGCGCCGGTCACCCACCGTCGATGCGGCCTGGGGCAGCGCGGCGGCGAGCAGCTTGACGGGCATCCGCCGGACATAACCCGTATTGGCGATGGGCTCGCCCGGAATGAATTCGCGGGCCAGTTGGTCCTGGTTCTTCGGGTGCTGCAGCGAGATCCGCAGTTCCCGCGAATAAAGTTGAATCAGGCGCCGGGCCCTTTCCAGACATTCTTCACGGGTACGACCACCGACCGCGATCCGATGCCAGCCGTGCGCCCGAGCCGACTCCACAGGCAGCCCGGTCGTCATTTCGTCGCCGATCACCAGGGCACGCTTGGCAAGCCGTTCGAGTTCCGGCGGAGCGTCGATGCCGTGCTCGGCGTAGTCGAGCTGCTGGGAACGAATCATTCGCAGCCGGTGCTCGAGGTTCTTGAACGAGCTGTTGGACCCCAGAATGTCAATGCGCGACGACAATTCCATGGGCCACGGCAGGCGTTCGTGGAAGTGCATCCACGGCTCGTGCTTCTCCGGAATCTCGAGCGGCTCCATGCGGCCCACGGACAGCACGGCCACGTGGCGTTCCTCGCCGGTCATCCGGTTCACCAGTTTGACGGTCGAGCCGTATGGCGTGCGGTAACGCTCCACCTGCTCGGTCAACGCGAGCAGATCGCCGCGCTCCCAGTGACCGTTCGAGACCGGAGAAAGGGGACCGGGCGGTGCCATGCACAAGGCAACCGACCGGAAAAGCAGCCATTCCAGCTCTTGCGGGGTGACCCGGCGCCCACGCATGCCGAATGCATTGAGAACTTCGTCAAACTGTTCGACCGTACGGCCAAGCTTGCGACGTTCCCCGTCAGACGTCCCCTTGCCGAACATCCGCAGAATGCGCTCGGAGAACGTATCGCCAAGCGAACGCCGGGCAAAAGTAACACCCAGGTACGTCTGGCCCTCGGCATGGTTCACCGACAACAAATGCCGCTGAGCCGCAACCAGGTGATCGCTCCACGAGGTAGCACCGGTGACATCCGGCAACGGCTTGGCGGTGAAAGAATCGACAGTGCGCGCCCACTCATCCGCCGGGAAAGGCCGATTCGTGCGGCGCAGATGCAACCGGAATCCAGCGAGCCCCGCATATTGCTCGGAGATTGCGGAAAGCAGCGCCTCCCGCTCCGCATCCGGCCGGAAAGCCCATCGAACTTCGGGCAGGTAATACCAAGCGGTAACGGTGCTCTGGGTGAACGTCAGGTGCCCGGCAATCTCACTGATCTCCAGTTCGATGGCCGGATCACGATCGCTGAACTTGAGCTTGTGCGGACGTAGCGGCGCAGCCTTGACGGTAGCCGGAAGATTGGCCGGCTCGTCTTTCTTCTTGCGACCGCGCTTCTTGGCAGGAGCCTTTTCTCGCTGCGGTGCGGGGGCCTTTTCCGGCATGGGCGCCAGCTCGGTATGCTGCGAGGAGCCATGAGGGAGCGCATGCACCCCCGGCGCAACCTGAACAGGCACCTCAACGGTCGGCCGCGCTTCCTCGGGCCAATTGCCGAAATCGTCCGCTTGGTCACCGAAGAAATCGGCCTCCGGACCGGAGGGTGCAGCTTGGAAGGGCGGAAAAGAACCGGCAGAACCGCGAGCCGACGGTACGTCCGCAGTAGGCGGATCAACCGGAGGAGGCGTAACCAGTGGTTCGCCGTTGGCAGCCAGCGCCACCCCCGACCCAAGCTCCCCACCCCGCCGAGCACTGCCTTGATCGACAACGCCCCCGAACCCATTGCGCGGCGCTGCCGCCCGATCCGGACCAGCCCCAGTGCGAGCGGTCGCGGCCTGACCGGCCTGAGCGGTTGTAGCCTGACCGGCCTGACCGGCCTGACCGGTCGCAGCCTGACCGGGCGCGACTTGGCCTGCTTCAGCGCGAGCGGACGCGGTGTGGGCAGCTTGAGTCCGAGCGGGCGGAGCTTGAGCGGCCCCAGTCCGAGCAGTAGGGGCTTGAGCCGCAGTCGACCCGCCTCCAATAGTTGCGGCGTGAGCTTGACCCGCCTCAGCCCGAGCAGCCGGAGTCTGGACAGGACCCGCCTGACTTTGGGCAGCGTCAGCCCTGGCCGTCGCGGCCGAAGATCCATTGGGCCCGGATCCACCAGGTCCGAAGTCGCCGGGCTGAGCCACGCCCGGCCCAGACCCCTCAGTTCGAGCGGCGCCCGCTCCGGAGATGTCAGTCTCAGACCCACGGGCGACAGGCTCAGACATGCCGCCCCGAGGCGAGCCCGAACCAGCAGACCGCGCCTCGGAATCCCCAGTCCGGCAAACACCCGGCGAAGCCGCCAAGCCGTCCAAAGCCCCAGCCCCGGACTCCGCACCAGACTCGTCCCCGCGCCCAGCACCCGGCCCGGAGGCACGCCCAGTGCCCGGCCCAGAAGAGCGCCCAGCGCCCGGCCCGGAGGCACGCCCAGTGCCCGGCCCAGAAGAGCGCCCAGCGCCCGGCCCAGAAGAGCGCCCAGCGCCCGGCCCAGAAGAGCGGCCCGGCCCAGAAGAGCGGCCCGGCCCGGAAACGCCCCCAACGGGAGACTCCGAAGCAGCCCCACCCCCCGGCACCGGCTCGTCAAAGTCGAACCCAAAGTCGAAGTCGAGGTCTGCATCCTCACCCGGCTGCTCCGGCGCAGGCTTCGGCTGGGCTGTTCCGCCGAACAGGTCGAGGAACGGGGAGTCGATGTCCATCGGGTCCACCGGCGGTGGGGTGCCCGTGGTTCGGGGGCGGATCGGCTGGGGTGCTTGGAAGACCGCCACGGCGCCGTGGTCGGGGCCGGCGACCTGCTCAGGATTCTCTTCCGGAGAGTAGTCAGGCGAGCGCGAAGCGTTACCTCGGGTGGCCTGGGTGGGGGCGTCCGCGCGGGGAGTCCCGGGCGGTGGGGTTGCGGTCATGCGACGGCCCCGTTCGGGGTGGCAGCGAGAGCGGTGGCAGCGAAAGCGGTGACAGCGAGAGCGGTGACAGCGAGAGCGGTGGCAGCTAAAGCGGTGACAGTGAGAGCGGTGGCGGCGGAAGACGCGGCAGCGAGAGCGGTGGCAGCAAGAGAGGTGCCAGCGGAAGCGAGAGCGGTGCCAGCGGAAGCGAGAGCGGTGCCAGTGGAAGCGGTGCCACCGAGGGCGCTGGCAGCGAGAGCGGCGTAACTGGTCATACCAACTCCTCCCGAACCCGGATGCGAGTGGCGACGAGCCGGGGGTCCCGCTGCTCCACTGAGGGCTCGCGGGTTCGCTTCCAGTCCGTCATCGCGGTGCGGATGACCATGCGGGCTGGGCGGTCCGGATCGACGTGCCGGAAGACGTACGACGTGGTGACCATGGCGAGCGCGATCTCCCAGGCCGGGAACGCGTCGAACTGCCAGGTCATCAGGTAGTGCAGGAACACGAACACCGGAACCAGGAGCACGAACATCCCGTACTGCGCGTACGGCAGGTGCATGGGCAACGTGTAACCGGGCGGGCCCAGGTAGACCAGGCGGGCCCGGTAGATGTCGTCGTCGGTGCGCAGGCGCATGAGACTTCCGGCCTCAGTTGAAGATGAGGTCGATGATGTAGTCGCCGACGAAGAACAGCGTCGCGGCGCCGGCGATGAAGGCCAGGCCGACGATCGCGATCGCGGAGCTGGTCAGCACCTTTGATATCTCGCCCCGGCTGGCTCGTCCGATGAAGATGACACCCAGGACGGCCAGGAGAATGGGGGCGATGTTGCTGGCGAAGAAGGTAACGACGCCTTCGGTGTTGATGCCCTTGGGCTGCTCTGCCGCAAGGGTGGCGCCGTGCTGCACTGCCGTCGCGACCTGCGCGGCGAGTTCGGTGGCGATCATCGGTAAACCTCCCGGGTGACCGGCGTGAGGGCGCCGGGCACGCTGCAGTAGTGAAGCCTGACGGCGACGCCCATATGGTGCTACTTCCCGCTCACTACGTCGAGTGAGACCGTAAGGGCACTGCTGTCCTCCACACGACCGCTCTGCTCTCTTCGGTTCAATAATGATGCCTAGGACCGAAGAGTACGGGGCGTACTTCTTACCTACAAGCTGCCTGATTCGTTACCCAAGGTAAAGACGTGACTGAACGTGAGTCATGTTCCATCGTACATGTGTACTAAAGTCAACGTCCCGGTACGGTCATACCGTGACTGAGCCGACCCGCCGTGCCGCGACCGCCCAGGTCGGCGCCGACCTGCTGCTTCAGCAAGATCACCCGGTCGTGATGGGCGTCTTGAACGTCACCCCGGACTCGTTCTCCGATGGCGGTCGATACTCGGGGCTGGCCGCGGCCGTCCACCACGGTGTGGCGCTGAGCCGCGAGGGTGCCAACCTTGTCGATGTCGGTGGGGAATCCACCCGTCCGGGCGCCGGCCGCGTCGATGCGGCGACGGAGATCGATCGGGTGCTTCCGGTGATCAAGGAGCTGACCAGGGCCGGAGTACTTACGAGTATCGATACTACCCGCGCCGCGGTGGCCGCTGCCGCGTTGCAAGCCGGCGCGGCCGTGGTGAACGACGTCTCCGGCGGGCTGGCCGACCCGGAGATGGCAGCGGTGGTCGCCGACGCCGGCTGTCCCTGGGTGCTGATGCACTGGCGCGGTCACTCCCAGCGGATGCAGGACTTCGCGGTCTACGACGACGTCGTAGCGGAGGTGCGCGCCGAGCTGGCACAGCGGGTGGATGATGCGGTCGCGGCCGGGGTCGACCCGAGCCAGTTGATCCTGGACCCGGGTCTGGGGTTCGCCAAGCGTGCCGAGCACAACTGGGAGCTCAGCAAGAATCTCGGCAGACTGATCGAACTCGGCTTTCCGGTTCTGTTCGCCGCGTCGCGCAAGACTTACCTGGGCCGCCTGCTCGCCGGAGCCGATGGCGAGCCACGGCCGGTGGAGGGGCGGGAGGTGGCCACTGTGGCAACGTCTCTGCTCGCGGTTGCGGCGGGCGCGTGGGGCGTGCGCGTGCACGACGTCCGCTCGACCACCGACGCGCTTGCCGTCTGGCGGGCCACCGGAAGCCCCCACCTGCAGAGGAAGCCATGACAGATCAAATTCAACTGCGTGGCCTCCGCGTACGAGGGAATCACGGCGTTTTCGACTTCGAACGGCGCGACGGTCAGGACTTCGTGATCGACGTGGCCCTGGAACTGGACCTGTCCCCGGCCGCGCTCAGCGACGAGGTGAGCGACACCGTCCACTACGGCAAGTTGGCCAGGCAGCTTGCCGAGGTCGTCGGTGGCGAGCCGGTCAACTTGATCGAGACGCTCGCCGATCGCCTGGTCACGGTGTGCCTGGCCGACCAACGGGTCAGCGCTGCGACCGTCACCGTGCACAAGCCGCAGGCCCCCATCCCGCACGAGTTCGCCGATGTGGCGGTCACCCTGCGGCGGACCCGATGACCCGCGCCCTGCTGTCGATCGGCAGCAACCTCGGCGACCGGTACGCCCACCTCAACGCCGCTGTCGAAGCGCTCGGCGGCACAGTGGCCCGGGTGTCACCGGTGTACGAGACGCCGCCCTGGGGTGATGCCGAGCAACCGGCGTACCTGAATGCTGCTGTTCTGGTCATCGATGCGGCGGCGGATTCCCGTAGCTGGCTCACCCGCGCGCGGGATCTGGAACAGGCCGCCGGTCGCGTGCGTGACCCCGCCCGGCGCTTCGGACCGCGCACGCTGGACGTCGACGTGATCGCGGTCTGGCGCGACGGCGAGCCGGTGCTCAGCGACGACCCCGAACTGACCCTGCCACACCCGCGGGCCCACCTGCGCGCCTTCGTGCTGCAGCCGTGGCTTGACCTCGACTCCGGCGCGGTGCTGCCCGGGCACGGACCGGTCGCCGAGCTGCTGGTCTCGCCGGAGCTCGCAACGGACGCGAAGGCGCTGACCCCCCTTCGCGATCTGCGGTTAAAGTCTCAGGAGTGAGCAGTAACCCCGGCGGCGGCGCACCTGACCCGTCGATGCGGCCGACCAGCCTGTCCAGCCTGGTCGTCGCCGCCCTGGCCGCGGCCGCGATCGGCTGGCTGCTGCTCAGCGCGCTCTACTACAACACCAGTCTGCGGCTGCCCTGGACGCCGATCTTCGTGTTCGCCGCGCTCGCGGTCGCCGAGGGCATCCTCGCGCAGAACACCAGCGCCCGCATCCAGCGCAAACGCGGCGCCGGCGCGATCGACCCGCTGGCGGTCGCCCGCTACGCCGTGCTGGCCAAGGCTTCCTCGCTGGCCGGGGCGCTGTTCGCTGGCTTCGCCGCGGGCCTGCTGGCCTGGCTGGCGCTGGAGCCGACCGAGGCCGCGCACGACGACATCCCGGCCGGCATCGGCGGAGTGGTGGCCGCCTTGGCGCTCGTGGCGGCTGCGCTTTGGCTGGAACGCGCCTGCCAGGTGCCCGAGCAGCCGGATCGCAAGGACGGCGACGACCAGGACCGGCACGGATCGCGGGCTTGAACCAATCCCCCTCGCTATCCGTATGCTGGGCCGCGGCGAGGAGGTGGCCGAGATGGCGTATGACGAGACCCCGTACCGTCGCGACACCGCTGAGGATCAGCTGACCGGGCCGGCGGCATACCGGGCCGGCGCGGCGTCCACGGATTACCGCAACCGCCGCCGCGAGCTGGCTCCGGACGACACCGGCACCCGGATCACCGAGTCGCTCGACCCCGGTTCCCGGCGGGCCGGCGGCGGGACCGCCCGCGACCGGCTGGGCGTCCATATCGGCTGGGAGATCGTGCTGCTGCTGGCGGTGGCCGCCATCGCCTTCCTGCTCTACCGCCTCGACCCGTCCGGCCTGCGCCGCCCGGCGCTGGACACGCTGCTCATCTCCGGCGCCTCGATCGGCCTGCTCACCCTGGGTGCGGGGTTGACCTTGCGCGCCGGCGTTCCCAACCTGGCGGTGGGCCCGATCGCGCTCGCCGCCGCGCTGCACTACGCCGAGAACGGCGACAAGGGGCTGGTCCAGGCGGCGGTTCCCGCGCTGAGCATCGCCGCAGGGGGCGCGCTGATAGTCGCCCTGCTGGTGCTGATGCTGCACGTACCCGGCTGGGTCGCGTCGCTGGGCGCCGCCATGGGGGTCATCGTGTACGACCAGCTGCGCACCGCCCCGGTCACCGTCCAGGGCACCTACGACCCCTCCAACCACGCGTTCTACCTGTTCGGCGCGTTCGCCCTGCTCGCGGTCTTCGGGGGCGCGCTGGGGACGATCGCGCCGCTCCGGCGCCTGGTCGGCCGGCTGCGCCCGATCGGCGACCCGGCCGATCGCCGGGGTGGTGCCGTGGCGCTGCCGGTCATCGCCTCGCTGCTGCTGTCCTCGCTGTTCGCCGTGGTCGCCGGCATTCTCATGGCCGCCCAGTCCACCGGGCCGATCGTGCCCGGCACCGGACTGGAGTGGACCGGCATCGCGTTCGGCACCGCGCTGCTCGCCGGCACCAGCGCGTACGGCCGCCGCGGCGGGATCTTCGGCACGCTGCTGGCCGTGGCCGGGATGGCGCTGTTCCTCGACTACGCCGACCGGCGCACCTTCGAGATCGCCCTGTTCGCCGTCGGGGGCGCCACCATCGGCGCCGGGCTCTTGGTCACCCGGCTGATCGAGACCTACGGACGCCCGTTGCCGGTGGACAGCGCCGCCGACTGGGACGACACGCCCACCGGCACGGCGTGGTCACCGGGCCTGCCCGAGACGTGGTCGCCGTCGAGCGCCGCGCCGTCGCCGCAGCAGAGCGGCCAGTGGGATCTCGGCCCCTGGGGCTCGGGCCGCTGAGGCTCGCCGTGCTGGCCCGCGCCGGGAAACACCGCCGCCTATGCTTGGCCGATGACCGACGCGACCTTCGCCGAGCTTGACGCCCTGCCCACCGAGGAGCTGCGGGAACGCGCCTTCGCCAGGGCTCGCGAGCGCCGCGACCTGAGCTTCTTCTGGTCGGTGTTCAAGCACCTGCCCGACTCCGACGAGGCCGCCTCGCTCGACGGCGCCCCCAACACGGTCGGCCCCACCCTCGACGAGGCGGTGGCGTTGTGGCGCGAATTGACCGGACATGGGTATGGCGAGCAGGAGCCGTTGCTTCGCGCGGCATTCATCGACTATCTCCAGAAGCATTAGCTTCTGGGGCATTCATGCCTGTCGTTTGAAAACGGCCGTCCGCTGGGAAATAGCGGGCCATGGCTCTCACCAACCGCTACAAATCCGCGCCGGGGGCGGGCACGCTCGTGGCGCTGATACTCGTCCTTGTCTTCGGCAGCCCCTGGTATGCCGACTGGGTCGCTGACAACACGAACGCAGAAACCGCTGGTGGCTGGTGGCTGCGTCTGTTGTCGTGGCCGCACTGGCGCTTCGACTCCGACGACTCGTTGCGCTCGATCCTGATCGCCGACCTCAAGGCCATTCTGGTCGTACTGCTGACTGCGCTTTTCCTGTATCTGTTGCCCGGTTCGCAGTTGGCCCGAGCCCGTGGCACCCTCAGCCAGTTCTTCGCCGGCTGGGCGTCGTACGTCTTCGCGGGTGGCTTCGCCGCGCTGCTGACCACGCTGTTCCTGGCCAACCCGTCGCTGCTGGGCGCCTTCCGGGCCGCCGGTGACGGGGCTACGTACGGGCTGTTCATCGGTTGGATCATCGGCTTGGCCACGCTCGGGGGTCGCCGCGGAACCCGATGAGAAACGTGGTCCGCGCCGGGTGCCACTCCCCCCGGCTCCTGGCCGGACCGTTCGAAGGCGACCGAGGTGCACTCCGCCCCCCGCACCTCACCGCCGCCTGACCGCAGCCCGGGTCCCGTCCGGCCCGGGCTGCGGCTTGGGCTCAGGAGTCGAACAGCGTCGAGCGGGAGACGCTGCCGACCGGCTTGCCGGCCTCCAGCACCACCACGTTGAGGGCATCGCTGGTCAGCATGGCGGAGAGAGCGTCGTAGAGCGTGCCTCCCACGTCCACGGTGGGCAGCCGGTCGATCTCCTCGACCTGACCCAGCGGGCGCATCGCGTCGCGGACCTTGGTCACCGCCAGCCGCCGCACGCCCCGGTCGTTGCCGACGAAGTCGCTGACCGCCTCCGAGGCCGGCTGGCTGAGCAGCTCGCCCGGACCGGCGTACTGCAGCAGCCGCCCGCCCTCGCCGAGCACCGCGATTCGGTCACCCAGCCGTACCGCTTCATCGATGTCGTGCGTGACCAGCACGATGGTCTTGCGAACCGTCTCCTGCAGCCGCAGGAACTCCTCCTGCAGACGCCCGCGCACGATCGGGTCGACCGCCGAGAACGGCTCGTCCATCAGCAGCACGAGCGGGTCGGCGGCCAGCGCCCGGGCCACGCCCACGCGCTGGCGCTGCCCGCCGGAAAGTTCGTGCGGATAGCGCCCGGCGTAGCGCTTCGGGTCCAGACCCACCAGATCCAGCAGCTCCTCGGAGCGGGTCCGGGTCTTCTTGCGGTCCCAGCCGAGCAGCCGCGGGACCGTGCCGACGTTGGTCCGGATGGTCTGATGCGGGAACAGTCCCACATTTTGGATCACGTACCCGATGTGCCTTCGCAGCTCGACCGGGTCCTGTTGGGTCACGTCCTCGCCGTCGATGAGGATGCGGCCCTTTGACGGCTCGATCAGGCGGTTGAGCATGCGCAAAATTGTCGATTTACCGCATCCCGACGGGCCGATCAGCACGATCAGCTCGCCGGCTTTCACCTCGAGACTGATGTCGCCGACCGCGACTGTGCCGTCCGGATAGACCTTGCCGAGGTTCTCCAACGTGATCGACGCGGCTGTCCGGCCAGCGCCGGAGTCGGTGATCGCGGTAGCGTCCACGTATGTCCTTCCTGTCGAGGGCCTCGGCTTCCGCGTGGCCCCTGGCCGCCCCCGCTGATGACGGGCCGGGAAATCCGTGGTTCTCCTGGCGCTATGTGCACGACAACGCTGACGAGATTGTCTCCAGACTGCAGTTCCACGCGGGGTTAACCGCGCAAGCAGTCCTCATCGCGTTGATCGTTGCCCTTCCGCTCGCGGTCGTTGCCTATTGGTGGCGTCCGCTGACCGGCCCGATTCTTGCACTCTCGGGCGTCCTCTACACGATCCCGTCGCTGGCGCTTCTCTCGCTGCTCGCCCCGGCGGTCGGCACCACGAGCGATACGTCGGTGTTGATCGCCCTCGTGTTGTATGCGCTGCTCGTGCTGGTGCGCAACACGCTTGCCGGGCTGACCCAGGTCCCCGGGGAGGTCCAGGACGCCGCGGCGGGCATGGGTTACGGCCGGTTCGGGCGGCTGCTGCGCATCGAGCTCCCGCTCGCCCTGCCCGGCATCCTCACCGGTCTGCGCCTCGCCACGGTGTCGACCGTGGCGCTGGTGACGGTGGGCTCGCTGATCGGCAAGGGCGGGCTCGGCGACATGATCCTCGGCGGCTTCCGGAACAACTTCTTCAAGGCTGAGATCATGACCGGCGCCATTCTCTGCGTGGCCCTCGCGCTGGTGCTCGACCTGGTCCTGGCCGGCATCGGGCGGCTCCTGACGCCCTGGACCCGGGAGCGGCGGTCGTGAACTACTTCCACGAGGGCTTCGTCTGGTTCAACGACCCGCTCAACTGGACCAACCCCGGCGGCCTGCTCGACCGGCTCTGGGAGCACCTCGAGATCAGCCTCTGGGCGGTCCTGCTGGGTTGCGTGGTCGGCTGGCCGCTGGGCATCTGGCTCGGGCACCGGGGGCGCGGCGGCGGCGCGATCGTCACCATCGCCAACCTGACCCTGGCGCTGCCCACGCTCGCGCTGCTGACCATCCTGCCGCTGACCCCGCTGGGCTTCGGCAAGCCGCCGGTCGTGGTGGCCCTGGCCGTGTTCGCCGTGCCTCCGCTGCTGTCGAACGCCTACACCGGCCTGCGCCAGATCGACCCCGAGACCCGCGACGCGGCCAAGGGCATGGGCCTGTCCGGGCGCCAGGTGCTCACCCGCGTCGAGTTGCCGCTGTCGGTGCCCTATCTAGCCGCGGGACTTCGTACGGCCGCGGTCCAGGTGGTCGCCACGGCAGCGCTCGCTGCGCTGGTGAACGGCGGTGGGCTGGGTCAGATCATTTCGGCCGGGTTCGGCATCGGGATGAGCAACGGCGGTGGCGGCCAGATTGTCGCCGGGGGCATCGCGGTGGCGTTGCTGGCGCTGTTCGTCGAGGCGGTGCTGGCCCTGGTGCAGCGCGCCGTCACCCCGCGGGCGCTGCGGGCTCAGCGCCGGCGCCGGCCAACCGCAGCGGCCCCCGCGGGCTGACTTTGTCCGGTTCGGGGTAACGAATCAGCAACGTAGCGCCGTCAGCGGCATAGGTTGTCGTACCCCGGGGTTAGGAACGAATTGCATCACCACAACTGAACCAAGCGGGCATCGGATCTCGACTGCCCGTCGGACACGCGGCACGGCCCCTGAGCCGTGCCGGGACACAGAAGGCGGCAGTATGCGTCGACACCTGCTCCTGACGGCCGGCACCCTCATGACCGCCGCCGTCATCCTCGCCGGCTGCGGTGAGTCCGGCTCGTCCGGCACCGCCGCGCCGCCCAGCTCCGCCTCGGGCGCCGGGTGCGCCCCGGTTGCCGGTGACAAGCTCGTCGTGCTCACCGACGACAAGAAGCTGCAGAACACCGACAACGTCGTACCGGCGATCAACAAGAAGGCGTCCTCGCCCGAGCTGATCGCGGCGCTCGACAAGGTCTCCTCGGCCCTGGACACCACCAAGCTCATCGAGCTCAACAAGGCCGTGGACATCGACCGCAAGTCCTCGAAGGCGGCGGCCACCGAGTTCGCCACCGCCAACAACCTGACCGCCGGCATCACCAAGGGCGCGGGCGGCAACATCACCGTCGGTGCCGCCGACTTCAGCGAGAACGCCACGCTGGGTGAGCTGTACGGCATCGCGCTCACCGCGGCCGGCTACAACGTCAAGGTCCAGCAGATCGGCAACCGCGAGCTGTACGAGCCGGCGCTGGAGAAGGGCGACATCGACGTCGTGCCCGAGTACGCGGCCACCCTGGCCACGTTCCTGGCCGGCAAGGTCGACGGCAAGGACGCCAAGGACCCCTCGTCGCCCGAGCTCGACACCACGGTGGCGAACCTGAAGACGTACGGCGACAAGGTTGGCCTGGTCTTCGGTCAGCCCTCCACCGCGCAGGACCAGAACGCCTTCGCGACCACCGAGGCCTTCGCCACCAAGTACGGCCTGACCACCCTGTCCGACCTGGCGGCCAAGTGCTCCGGGGCGGCAACCGTGCTGGGCGGCCCGGCCGAGTGCCCGCAGCGCCCGAAGTGCCAGCAGGGCCTGACCACCACCTACAACTTCCAGGCCGGCAAGTTCGCCGCGCTGGACGCGGGCGGCCCGCTCACCAAGACCGGCCTGAAGCAGGGCACCATCAGCGTCGGCCTGGTCTTCAGCTCCGACGGCGCCCTCGCCGCAGGCTGATTTCTCAACCAGCTGATCCGGCCGCTCACCGGCTAGGACCTGCCGATACATCCCGCACGCCGGGTGCCGCAACCGCGGTGCCCGGCGTGCACCCGTTTCGGCCATCCGTCCCTCTCGGTAGCATTCCCGGTCATGTCCGACCGCCACCCCGATGCCCGCCTCGACCGCGGACTGATCTGGGCTGCGCTCGCCCTGGCCCCGATCGCGGCCATCACCGCCATGCTGGGCAGCAGCACCATCGCGGTCCTGCTCACAGCGGTAAGCGTGATCCTGATCGGCGCAGCCATGCTGATCCGCAACGACCCGGTGCTGCTGACGATGGACGCCGAGGACGCGGTGGCGACCGAGGTGGCCGAACTGCGGGAGCAGGTGGGGTCGGCGGGTCAGCGGGTGCGGAGGCTCGAGGACGAAGTGGGCAGGCTGCGGGCAGAAGCCCGGCGGCCTGCTGCTGCTGTCGCGCCGGTTTCGGCCGCGGCCGTTGCGCCGGTTTCGGCCGCGGTTGCGCCGGTTTCGGCCGCGGGTGGTGTGGCGCTGCGGGGTAGTGCCAGCGTGTCGGCTCCGCGCGGGTTTGCCGCTGTGCCGGCTCCGCTGGACAACGAGCTGTGGCCCGAGCCGGGGGATGAGCCGGCGGGTTCCGGCTGGTCCGGGCCGGAGGATCGCTTGGCTCAGGGGGACTGGGCTCAGCAGGAAGGCTCAACCGGGCCGGACGGCTGGACCGAGCAGGAAGGCTGGACCCCGCAGGAAGGTTGGACCCAGCAGGAAAGCCGGACCGGGCAGGGAGGCTGGACTGAGCAGGACGGCTTGGCGGAGCCGGACGGCTGGGTGGCGGACGAGCCGGTGCGGCAGGGATGGGTTGCCGAGGGCGCGGCGCAGGATGACTGGGCTGCGGGCAACGACGATTGGCAGCCCGGTGGCCCGGCGAACAATGGCACCGGCTGGGCGGACGATCGGCAGCAGGGCGACGATTGGCCGCAGACCGACTGGCACCAGGATCACGAGACCGAGAGCGACTACTGGGAAGCCCCGCGCGGCAATGCGGAATGGCAGGCCGGAAACGACGCTGGTGCGGGCCCGGTGGGTGCCGCCCGGGTGTCCGGACCGCGCGGCCGGTCGACCGGCTCAGCCAGCGTGCCGCCCCCAGCCGGTGCCGCCCGCGTCCCGGCGCCCCCCATTC
>NZ_LOJP01000002.1:865568-876300 GCF_001553785.1 Actinoplanes sp. TFC3 | reverse complement strand
GCTCCAGCCGAGCCGCCAGCCCAGCGCGAGTGGCCGGGCCACCGCAAGCGTCAGACCGAGCGCAACCGGCCGCCCCAGCGCAACCGGATGGCCCGGCGCGGCCGGTCCCTCGTTCGGTCCGGACACAGACGCTCCCGCAAGGGCATCAGCCTCGGTACGTCCACCCGGCACTCCTCGCCAGCGCGGCTCAGCGTCAGTTCCCAGCGCGTCAGCGCCGCCCGCACCCACCCCGCGCCAGGATGATCTCTCCAACGCCGCCGGCGGACCGCTGGAACCGGCCCTGCTGGGCCCCCCGACCTCGATCACCCAGCGCCCACCGCAGCCCCGCAGCCGCCACGCCGCCCCGGAGACCAGCACCGACGCAGCCGGAGCCGACAGACATGGCCACGGCCGGCACGGCGCTGGCTACCGCGGCGAGGAACGAGGCTACGGCCTGACCACCGGCCCGATCCCACCCCCGCCACCGGGCGGCGAACGCCGCGCACCAAAGCCCAGCAGCAGCCGCCGCCCGGCACAAAGCAGCGGCCAACGCCCGGCAGAAGGCAGCGGCCGCCGCCCGATCAGCGACGACCAAACCCCGGGCGGCGAGCGCTGGTAGCTACTTGTCGATGTCCCCGACCACGAAGAACATCGACCCCAGGATTGCGATCAGGTCCGGCACCAGGCACCCCGGAATCAGCGTCGACAGCGCTTGCACGTTTGCGTACGAAGCCGTGCGCAGTTTCATTCGCCACGGCGTCTTCTCACCCCGCGACACCAGGTAATAGCCGTTGATGCCGAGCGGGTTCTCAGTCCACGCGTATGTGTGGCCCTCGGGCGCCTTCACGACCTTGGGCAGCCGTACGTTCACCGGGCCGCTGAGCTGGTCCACGCGATCCAGGCACTCCAGGGCCAGGTCAAGGGACACGTACACCTGGTCCAGCAGCACTTCGAAGCGGGAGTGGCAGTCGCCGGCCGTGCGGGTGACCACGGGGACGTCGAGTTGGTCGTACGCCAAGTAGGGCTCGTCGCGGCGCAGGTCCATGTCCAGGCCGCTGGCTCGGGCGACCGGGCCGGAAGCGCCGTACGCGGCGGCCTGCTCGGCTGTCAGCACGCCCACCCCAACCGTACGGGCCAGGAAGATGTCGTTTTTGCGGATCAGGTTGTCGATGTCGGGCATGCGGGAGCGGACTTCGGCGATGGCTGCGCGGGCGCGGCGGGTCCAGCCGGCTGGGACTTCTTCCTTGAGGCCGCCGACGCGGTTGAACATGTAGTGGATGCGGCCGCCGGAGACTTCCTCCATCACCGTCTGCAATGTCTCGCGCTCACGGAACGCGTAGAACATCGGGGTGATCGCGCCGATCTCCAGCGGGTACGAGCCCAGGAACATCAGGTGGTTGAGCACCCGGTTGAGCTCGGCGAGCGCCATCCGCAGCCAGGTGGCGCGCTCGGGCACTTCGATGCCCATGAGCCGCTCGACGGCCAGGACCACGCCCAGCTCGTTGGAGAAGGCCGACAGCCAGTCGTGACGGTTGGCAAGCACGATGATCTGCCGGTAGTCACGCACCTCGAACAGCTTCTCGGCGCCGCGGTGCATGTAGCCGACGATCGGCTCGCAGGCGGTCACGCGTTCGCCGTCGAGGGTCAGCTTGAGCCGCAGCACGCCGTGGGTCGAGGGATGCTGGGGGCCGATGTTGAGCACCATGTCGGCGGTGTCGAGCCCGGCACCCGTACCGACGGTCATCTCCCGCACGTCACTCACGGCTCAGATCGTCCCATGAAGCTCGATGCCCACTTCGTGCAGCAACCACCAATGCCCGCCCAGGCCGTCCGGATCGATCAGTTCGGCAGCCGAGCTGGAGGTGGCGAGCGCACGCAGATAGGCCGCCGGGTCCGTGCGGGCAAGATCCAGTGGGGGCCGGGCGCCGTCGATGCCGAGCGCTTTGAGGGCCTGTCGCTGACTGATCATCCGGTACGGAACCCCGGCCGCCCCCGCGACAGCGTCCAGCGCGACATGAGCTGTCAAATCAGACATTCCATCCGGTACGGGAGGCAGTTGCCGTCCGCCTCGGAAGCCGGTAAGTGTCCCGAGCGGCGGCCGGGAGCCCCGGACATGGCCGTAGTCCACGGTCAACGCCGCTCCCCGCCGTACCGATGAAACCGCATTTGCCCAGGCCAGATCGCGCGGCCAGCCCACCTCGATCCGGTCCCCCAGGCCGGCCCAGGGCCACCACCGCGCGATCCAGAAGCGGTCGGCGGCATCGATCTCGCCGCCCAGCGACTCCAGACCGGTCGCCGGGTCCACCAGAACGCGCCGGATCCGGCCCTGCTCGTCGACTTCGGCCACGTCAAGGGGCACATTGTCGAGCCATCCGGTGGCCAGCAGCACGCCGATGAGGTCCATGGGCATGTCGTGACGCCAGGCGATGTCCGCAGGTAGCCCCTCCGGGCGCGACGCCACTTCCACGCCCGTGAACTGGAAACGCTTGTTGCCCTGCGCCAGCGCGTGCAGCGCGGCCAGCAACTCGCCCCGGCCCGCGCCGACGTCCACGACCTGCAGTTTCTCCGGCTGCCCCAGCGCCTGGTCGACCTGAGTGATCACCCGCAGCAGCGCGCCGGCGAACAATGGCGAGGCGTGCACGCTGGTCCGGAAGTGATCAGCGGGACCACCGTGCTCCCCCGTGAAGAAACCGCCCGGCCCGTAGAGCGCCCGGCCCATCGCTGCCCGCCAACCCAGCCTCGTCACGCCCCCAATCTAGGGGGTGGAGAAGCTCACACGTCCTTGTCACGAACGTGTTAACCGGGCGCATACTTGCGATCGACCGGTACCCCTTCACGAGGACTGGATCTGCACATGAGCGCATTGCCGCACGCGCGCCCGCTGGTGATCGGCGTGGTGGGCGCAGGCCGGGTCGGAGCCGTTCTCGGGGCCGCCCTGCAGGCCGCCGGGCACCACGTTGTCGCCACTGCGGCCGTTTCCGCCGCCTCGCAGGAACGCGCGCGCCGCCTGCTGCCGCAAGCCGCGATCCTGCCGGCCGACGAGGTTGCGACGGCCGCCGAAGACCTGTTGTTGCTGGCCGTTCCCGACGACGCCCTGGCCGGAGTAGCCGCAGGGCTCAGGACCGGTTCTCGTACGATCACAGCGCACACTTCCGGCGCCCACGGACTCGCCGTTCTCGGTGAGGTCAACGGGCTGGCCCTGCACCCCGCGATGACCTTCACCGGCTCGACCGGGGACCTCGACCGGCTGCCCGGCATCGCGTGGGGCATCACGGCTCGGGACCGGGTTTTCGCCGCCCGCTTGGTCACCGACCTCGGCGGCGTGCCGGAGTGGATCGCCGAGGACGCCCGGCCGACCTACCACGCGGCGCTCGCGCACGGGGCAAACCACCTGGTCACGCTGGTCAATGAGGCCGCTGATCTGCTGCGCGCGGCCGGCGTCGAGCACCCGGACGTGGTGTTGTCACCGCTGCTGCACGCCGCGCTCGGCAACGCTCTGGCCCTGGGTGATGCCGCGCTGACCGGGCCGGTTTCGCGCGGCGATGCTGGGACCGTACGCAAGCATCTTGATCGTCTTTCCCCGGAGTCGGCACCGGCTTACCTCGCGCTGGCCCGCCGTACTGCCGACAGGGCCATCGCCGCCGGTCGCCTGCGCCCGCAGGACGCGGCCCTGCTGCTGGATGTCCTGGCCACCGCCGGCGCGATAGTTGGGAGCCCGTCATGACCACCGTGGTGCACACCCGCGCCGACCTCGCCGCCGCCCGCGCCGCCGCTCCGGGCCGGGTAGCCGTCGTGATGACCATGGGCGCGCTGCACGAGGGCCACCGCCAGCTCATGCGCGAGGCCCGTCAGCGCGCCGGCTACGTGATCGTCACCGTGTTCGTGAACCCGCTGCAGTTCTGCCCGGACGAGGACTTCGACAAGTACCCGCGCACGCTGCCCGCCGACGTTGAAGCGTGCACCGCCGAGGGCGTCGACCTGGTGTTCGCCCCGGACCGCGACGAGATGTACCCGGGCGGTACGCCGTCGGTAACGGTGCACGCGGGCCCGGTGGGGGAGATCCTCGAAGGTGCCAGCCGGCCCGGGCACTTCTCCGGGATGCTCACGGTGGTCGCCAAGCTGCTCCTGCTGACCCGAGCCGACCTGGCGTTCTTCGGCGAGAAGGATTATCAGCAACTGGCCCTGATCAAGCGCATGGTCCGGGATCTGGAGATCGGCGCGGAGATCGTGGGAGTTGTGACCGTACGGGAAAACGACGGTCTTGCCCTGTCGAGTCGCAACCGCTATCTGTCCGCGGACCAGCGCAAGTCGGCGCTTGCCTTGTCGCAGGCGTTGCGCGAGGGTGCGGCGCAGACCGAGGGTGCGCGGGTGCTCGAAGCGGCGAAAAAGATCCTGGGTGAAGAGCCTGGCCTGCAGGTGGACTATCTGGCCCTGACCGACCCGCTGCTCGGCCCGGCCCCGACGACCGGCCCTGCCCGGCTGCTGGTCGCGGCTAAGGCCGGCACCACCCGCCTGATCGACAACGTACCCGTGTCCCTGGGAGCCCTCGCATGATCCGCACCATGCTCAAATCCAAGATCCACCGGGCCACCGTGACCCAGGCCGACCTGCACTACGTGGGCTCGGTAACGGTCGACGAGGACCTGATGGAGGCAGCCGACCTCCTGGCCGGCGAGCAGGTGGCCATCGTTGACGTGACAAACGGGGCGCGCCTGGAGACCTACGTGATCCCAGGTCAGCGGGGCAGCGGCGTGATCGGCATCAACGGTGCTGCGGCGCATCTGGTGCATCCGGGGGACCTGGTCATCCTGATCTCTTACGGGCAGATGGACGACGCTGAGGCCCGTCGCTATCGGCCGCGGGTGGTTCATGTGAATGCCGCTAACGAGGTCATTGAGCTGGGAACGGACCCGGCGGCTGCGGTGCCGGGAATGGCCGGCGATCTGGTACGGGGAGACCTCACCAACTCCGTCGCCTGACGTCGGGTTCGCCGCCGGTCGCCATCTGCTGGATTGGCGGATATTCCTCTCTCTTGCCCTATGATCGACAAAACGGACATAGGTAGTTGAGGAGGCGGGATGGTCGACCTCGGCCGGCAGTACGCTGCCGCGGCCACCGCTCGTAGGTTGCGCCGCTTCGCAGCCCCTGGCAGGCGCCGGTTCACGGCGGCCGCGGTCCTCGTGCTGGCACTGGCCACCGCGGGCTGCGGCAACCCGCCCGGCGTCGACGGTGACCTGCTCAACGGCTGGGCCGCCATTGATGCCCCCACCGGCTTCACCCCGGTCGGTGAGACCTGCCACCTGGCCAATTTCTCCACCGCCGGCGCGCGGTCCTCGTACGAAGAAGTCGATTGCAAGCTCAAGCACCGCACCGAGACCGTCTATGTCGGCGAGTACCCCGGTCCGGCTGCCGAGGCCGGCGCCCCGCCCGCCAGCGACTCGGCCGCCCAGCGCGAGGCCTACCGGACCTGTGATGCCAAGACCACCGCGTATGTCGGCGGCGAATGGCGTACGGCGCGATTGTGGATCGGGGTCACCCAGCCGACCCAGCAAGCCTGGACGGGGGGTGCTCGCTGGTACCGATGTGAGGCCCTGGTCAGCAGCTCGGTCGAGGATGACGCCGGGCTGGTGCAGCGGGTCGGCAGCTTGCGGGATGCGCTGAAGGAAGCCAAGTCGCCGCTGCTGCTCACCTGCTACGCCGTGCAGCTCGACAAGGACGGCAAGATCGGTACGATGCCGGCTGCCCCCTGTGCCGCTGCCCATAATGCGGAGTTTGTCGGGCTGTGGCAGGCCGAGGACACCGCCGGGTACCCCGACAGCCCGAGCGAGTGGGACGCTTTCCACGCCGGCTGCCGTACCAGGATTGCGTCGTACGTCACCCTGCCCGACGACGCCGACCTGCAGTACCGCGCCGGCGTCGTATCGCTGCCGGGTGGCGAGGACGTGTGGGAAATGGGCGATCGCGGCGTCCGCTGCTACCTCTGGGTGGATACGTCCACGCTCACCTCGTCGCTCAAAGGCAAGGGCAAGGATGCGCTGCCTGTCCAGTACCAGTAACGCTTGGCACTTTGTGGCGCCCCGGCGATGAATTTCTCGGACGAGCGCGGTTGACTGATCAGATGTCGCATCTCGCCGACCTACCGGCGCTTCCCCGCCGCCTGGCCGCTCCCGAGCCGGGCTGGACCGAGACCACCGACGTGCTGGTGGTGGGCTCCGGCGTGGCCGGGTTGACCGCTGCGCTGCACCTGCGCGAGCAGGGGCTGCACGTCACCGTGGTCACCAAGGTCAACATTGATGACGGGTCGACCCGGTGGGCGCAGGGCGGCATCGCGGCCGTGCTGGACCCGCTGGACACCCCCGAGGCGCACGCGTTCGACACCGAGATCGCCGGCGTCGGCCTCTGCGACCCGGCAGCGGTGCGGATGCTGGTCGAGGAGGGCCCGGCGCGGATCCGCGAGCTCATGCGCATCGGCGCGGAGTTCGACCGCAACCCCGATGGCTCGCTGATGCTGACCCGCGAAGGGGGCCACCGAGCCGACCGGATCGTGCACGCCGGAGGCGACGCCACCGGGGCCGAGGTGCAGCGCGCCCTGCACGCGGCGGTGCGGCGGGACCCCTGGATCAGGCTGGTCGAGCACGCGCTGGTGCTGGATCTGCTGCGCGCCGCCGACGGCCGGGCCTGCGGCATCACCCTGCACGTACTGGGCGAGGGCAGCGAGGACGGGGTCGGCGCGATCCTGGCCCGGGCGGTCGTGCTGGCCACCGGCGGCATGGGGCAGATCTTCGCGTCCACCACCAACCCGTCGGTCTCCACGGGCGACGGCGTTGCGCTGGCCCTGCGCGCCGGAGCGGTGGTCACCGACGTCGAGTTCGTTCAGTTCCACCCCACCTCGTTCGTCACCGCGAGCGTGACCTCGGTGCAGCGCCCGCTCATCTCCGAGGCGTTACGCGGCGAGGGCGCCTACCTCGTCGACGAGTCCGGCAAGCGGTTCATGGTGGGTCAGCACGAGCTCGCCGAACTGGCCCCGCGTGATGTGGTCGCCAAGGGCATCCACCGGGTCCTGCAGGCCACCGGCGCCGATCATGTCTACCTCGATGCCCGGCACCTCGGCCGCGAATTCCTGGAACAGCGGTTCCCGACCATCCTGGCCTCCACCCGGGCCGCGGGCGTCGACCCGGCAACCGATCTCATCCCGGTCGCCCCGGCCGCGCATTACGCCTCCGGCGGAGTTCGAACAGACCTTTCCGGCCGTACGTCCATAGCCGGCCTTTACGCCTGTGGTGAAGTCGCCTGCACGGGTGTGCACGGTGCCAACCGCCTGGCCAGCAACTCGCTGCTCGAGGGTTTGGTGTTCTCACGGCGCATCGCCGATGACATCGCCCGTGACCTGCCGGCCCAGTCCGACCCGGTGCCGGTCACCGGGGCTGCGGGGTGGGTGGTGACTGCGGCCGTACGAGGTGATCTGCAGCGTGCCATGACCCGAGGAGCCGGAGTCCTGCGCTCGGCGGACTCGCTTGCCGGCACCAGCAAGGAGCTGGCCCGCCTCGGCGAGCAGCGCGGCACCCCCCGCAATGCGTCCTGGGAGGCCACCAACCTGCTCACGGTGGCCTCGGCGCTGGTGGCCTCGGCTTCGGAACGCCGGGAGACGCGCGGCTGTCACTGGCGCGAGGACTACCCCAACGCCGCCGACGAGTGGCGTGGGCACCTGCTGAACTCGATCGACCAGCACGGCCACCTGATCCAGCGGTTTGAGGAGATGGCATGACCAGTGTGAGCGAAGGGCTGGACCTGGCCCAGGTCGAGCGGGTTGTCTACACCGCGCTGGCCGAGGACCTCGGCGACCCACCGCGCGACGTGACGAGCGAGGCAACCATTGCTGCCGCTCAGGTGGACACCGCTGAGCTGGTGGCGCGGGCCGCCGGTGTGGTGGCCGGGCTCCCGGTGGCCGCCCAGGTCTTCGCGGTCACCTCGGGCGGTGTGGCGACCTTCGACCAGCGGGTCGAGGAGGGCGCCCGGGTATCACGGGGAGATGTGCTGGCCGTGATCAGTGGACCTACGCGGTCTTTGCTGACGGCTGAACGTACCGCGTTGAATTTGCTCTGCCGGATGTCCGGGGTTGCCACCCACACGCGCAAGTGGGCCGACGAATTGTCCGGCACGAAGGCCACAGTGCTGGACACCCGCAAGACCACGCCCGGACTGCGCGCGCTGGAGAAGTACGCCGTGCGGGTCGGTGGGGGCACCAACAAGCGCATGGGCCTGTACGACGTGGCCATGATCAAGGACAACCACAAGCTCGCGGCGGGCAGCATCACCGCGGCTTACCGGCTGGTTCGCGAGGCTTTCCCGGATATTGCGGTGCAGGTCGAGGTCACCACGCTGGCCGAAGCCGAGGAAGCGGTCGCTGCCGGGGCCGACTTTCTGCTCTGCGACAACATGACACCCGAGTTGCTGCGCGAAGTCGTGGTGGCGGTCGGCGACCGAGCCGAACTCGAAGCCACCGGCAATTTGACACTGGAAACCGTCAGCGCGTACGCCGCTACGGGCGTGGACTACCTCTCGGTCGGGGGGCTCACCCACTCCTCACCGATCCTCGACATCGCCATGGACCTTCGCGTCGTTTAGGTTTTGATCGTGCTTTTGTGCATCGACATCGGCAATACCAACACGGTTCTCGCCACGTTCGACGGCGACAAACTGGTTCACAACTGGCGGATCAAGACCGACGCCAGGTCCACCGCCGACGAGCTCGGCCTCATTTTGCGGGGCCTGCTGGCCGGCGACGCAGTGGAAGTCACCGGCGTGGCCGCGTGTTCCACAGTGCCGGCGGCGCTGCGCACCTTGCGAACGATGCTCGGCCGCTATTACAGCGAGCTGCCAAACGTCATCGTGGAACCCGGAGTGAAGACCGGGGTGCAGCTTGCCATCGATAATCCGAAGGAGGTAGGTGCCGACCGGGTGGTGAACACGCTGGCCGCGCACGCCCTCTACGGCGGGCCTTCCATCGTGGTGGACTTCGGCACCACCACCAATTTCGACGTCATCAGCGCGCGCGGTGAGTTTCTCGGCGGTGCGTTCGCCCCCGGCATCGAGATCTCGTTCGACGCGCTGGCCGCCCGGGCCGCTCAGTTGCGCAAGGTGGAACCCGCCCGCCCCCGTTCGGTGATCGGTAAGAACACCGTCGAATGTTTACAGTCCGGCCTTTATTTCGGGGTCGCCGGACAGGTCGACCGGATCGTCGAGCTGATGACCGAGGAACTCGGACCGGTGCGCTCGGTCATTGCCACCGGTGGGCTCGCCGGGCTGGTCAAGGATGCCTGCAAGACCATCACCGCGTACGAACCGATGATCACGCTGATCGGGTTACGCATGGTTTATGAGCGGAATGTCGGCTGAGCCGAACCCCTTTTGCGGCACCAGGAATCGCCCGCGAAGTTTGTGACTCTGCGCAACACGCTGGACATAGATCTCTATCCGCCGCACTCGGTCCGATGTTTCTGCGGCGACCGGTATTTCATTAGTTGCCGGTCGCCGCGGGGTCCGGCCGTTCGGATCTCTTGAAGTGGCGCATGTCGATATAAAAGCCCGGCCGGGCGGCTCTCCGACGGCTCTCGTACCCAACCCGGTGTCCCAATCACGCCGGCCGTTGCCTCCCGGAATACGGGGGCCGGCGCCGCGCTTCGCCAATGGAATCGACGCACCCCGCGGCATTGGATCGCTGCGCTGGGTGGCATTGGGCCGGCGCGCTCGTGGCATTGCCGATCGTCGTGCCCGCGGCATTGCCGTGCGAAACGCCGGATGCGTGCGGGACCCGATATCGAACCCCGCATTGACGGTTCCCGCGGGCAAAGCGTTATTGTATTCGCAGGATTGCTTGAGTAGAGACCCTAAGTGTCAACCCCGCGTTTGGGAGGATAACGGCCCGTGGCCAAGCAGATCATTCACAAGCTTGTCGACGACCTCGACGGCGGCGACGCCGAGGAGACCGTCAAGTTCGCGCTCGACGGAATTCAGTATGAGATCGACCTGTCCGACAAGAACGCGGCCAAATTGCGGGACGTCTTCGCTCCCTATGTCGCAGCCGGTTCGAAGGTTGCCCGCGGCGGAGTGGTCGTCGGCGGCCGGGCGGCTCGGGGCCGGGGCGGTGCGACCGCCGACCGGGAGCAGAACAAGGCCATCCGCGAATGGGCCAAGAAGAGCGGCAAGGACATCTCCGACCGTGGTCGCATCCCGCAGGAGATCGTGGACGAGTTCCACTCCAAAGGTCCCGGCCGCTGACTCGCAGGCACCGATTTCCACAGGGTCCGCAGCGCTTCGGCGCGGCGGACCCTGCTGCTTTTCGCTCATCGGGCGCCTCGCTTGCGTAAGTTATCCACAGGGGTGGACGGCGTTGTCCACAGGTTGTGGACGGCGTAATCCCCCTTGTGGGTTCTTCTGCAGCGCCGGGATTTCGCTGTCCGCGTACTTCGCAGGGGTGGGGAACAGCCGCTGAGCGTGCGAAGTTGGGGAAATCATCGGTGCGGGACGTCCCGGCCGGGCTCGAGGGCCCGGCAGAGTCTCCCGGCGGCGATAGAGTAGTGACAGCACGGGCATCACCGATGTTCGTGCGCTGGCCCCGCCAGTTCATTGGCGCACGGCACGTGAGGAGCACGAGGGCATGTTCGAGCGGTTCACCGACCGAGCGCGACGGGTTGTCGTCCTGGCCCAAGAAGAGGCCCGGATGCTCAACCACAACTACATCGGGACTGAGCAC
>NZ_LOJP01000002.1:778514-865468 GCF_001553785.1 Actinoplanes sp. TFC3 | reverse complement strand
GAGCAAAAGGTTCCACCCAGGAATTCGCTTCCCCCGCCACACCCCAAGCGGTCATCATCGCTGCGTGGAAATCCCCCAGCGCCAGATCAGGGCCGTTTACACCCCGCACACCATTACCGTTTACCAGGCGTACTCAGAAGAGATTGCTGGGGCGGCCGTTCGGGCTGGGCGGTTCGTGGCGCCGTTTCGGGTGGGGCGGATGACGTGGGTTAAGCCGTCGTTTCTTTGGATGATGTACCGGTCCGGGTGGGCTACCAAGCCGGGGCAGGAACGGGTACTCGCGGTGGAGATCACCCGGGAGGGCTTTGACTGGGCGCTTGATCAGGCTTGTCCGAGCAGCCACGAAGCTTCCTCCGGGGAGAGCCGGGAGGAGTGGGCTCTGCGGCTGAAGCGAAGTTCGGTGCGAGTGCAGTGGGATCCCGAGCGGTCCTTGAATTTGGGCGCTTTGCCGTACCGGTCGTTGCAGCTTGGCTTGTCGGGGGAAGTTTCCCGGCGATATGTCGAGGACTGGACGGTGGCTATCACCGACGTTACTTCCCTGGTCAGGGAGGTGGCGGCTACGCGCGACGCGGGGCAGTTGCCCGACGAGCGGCCGTACCCGCTGCCCGCGTCGCTGGCCGCCGCCCTGCACATCCCGACCTGAGCCCTACTCCAGCGTGGGATAGCGAGGCGGATGATCACCGGCCAGCACGAACCGGTCGGCGTCCGAGTCGAGGGGCTCGACCAGGCCATCCTCGACCAGGCCGGCCAGTGCTCGGGCACGCTGCACGTCGTCGGTCCACACGACGTCCAGACGCTGCCGGGGTACCGGGCCGGTGGCGTGGCGCAGAACCTCCAGCAGCAGACCACGAACCTGGCGATCGGTTCCGGCGTACCGCTGGGGCTTGCGGCTCGGCCCGGCGGGAACCGGCTCACCTGACAGGCGGAAAGCACAGACCTGCTCGAACGGACAATCCGGGCAGCGGGGGGCGCGGGCGGTACACACGATCGCGCCGAGCTCCATGAACGCGATGCTCGCCTTGGCAGCCTGGGCGGGCTCTTCGGGCAACAGCGCCTCGGTCGCTACCAGATCGGCGGCCGTCGTGGTGGGACCCGCATCCGGCTTACCTTCGATCGCACGGGCCACCACCCGGCGTACGTTGGTGTCCACGACCGGATGCCGCTGACCGTAGGCAAAGGTCGCCACCGCGCGTCCGGTGTAGGTGCCCACCCCGGGCAACGCGAGCAACTGGTCGAGATCGTCGGGCACCTCGCCGTCGTGGCGCTCCACGATGGCCACCGCGCAGGCGTGCAGGCGCATCGCCCGGCGCGGGTAGCCGAGCCGGCCCCACATGCGGATGGCCTCGGACGGGGGATCCTGGGCAAGGTCGGCGGGGGTCGGCCAGCGGGTCATCCAGGCGTGCCAGGCGGGTTCCACCCGTACGACCGGGGTCTGCTGCAGCATCACCTCACTGACCAGCACGGCCCAGGCGGTGGTGCCGGGTTGCCGCCAGGGGAGATCGCGGGCATTTTGGTCGTACCAGGAAATAGCTGTTTCGGCGAAAGTCATAGCAGAGTCAGCTTAAGCGGCGGTGCGCACGGGCCCCGGGTGTGGCTGTTTCTAACGATCCGCATGCGAAGGAGAATCGGGTTACGGCGCGTCGTGCACTCTTCCGGGGTGTCGCGGGGATACGGTGCTCGCATCATGCGTTCGACGGTTGGTCCCCTCCCCGCAGCCGTGTACTGGCGGCGCCGTGCGGTCATTATCGGCGCGCTCGTGCTGGGCGTCATTGTGCTGTTCGTGTCCTGTTCCGGTGGGGACGACACCAGCGGCAAGGACGGCGCGAACAACGCCGCATCGCAATTTCCCACTCCCGCGCCGGCCAGCGCTTCCCCGGATGCCGACCCGTCGTTCGTGGACCCGCCGCCGGGAGCCGGCAACCCGGCGCTGCCCGATCCCGAGGACCTGGAGTCCGACGGTCCCGGCATCGCGCCCTCAGACGGACCCAATTCCAACCCGAGCAGCGGTACGGGGACCGGGACCGGGACCGGGACAGGCACCGGAACCGGGACAGGCACCGGGACAGGCACTGGCACCGGCACCGGTGCGAACACCAATGTGACGGTGCCGGCGGACGGCTCGTGCAGCGACGCGGAGATCTCGCTGACCCCGATCCCAGCATCGCCGACGGTGCGCCGCGGAGCCCAGGTCGAGATCCGGCTCAAAATCAAGAACGTGTCGGCCCGGACGTGCAGCCGTGACGTCGGTGCCGACCTGCAGGAGCTGTACATCGAAAGCGGCGCCCAGAAGATCTGGTCGTCGGACACGTGCAGCACGGTCAAGGGCTCCGACCTCCGCCAGTTCCCGGCCAACGGCGAGCGCGAGTACAACGTCACCTGGAACGGCCACCAGTCGAACAAGTGCACCGGCGGCCTGGCCACAGGCTCAGCCCCGGCGGCAGGTCAGTACCAGATCCGCGGGCGTCTCGGTGGCAAGGTCAGCGAGCCCGTCACCCTCAACCTGACCGCCTGACCGCCTGACCGCCTGACCGCCTGACCGCCTGACCGCCTGACCGCCTGACCGCCTGGCTCGGCGGACATGGTCGCGTAGGCGTGCCAGGGGTAGCGCCGCCACTGCGACGCGCGAGCGGTGAGCAATTCCGCAGGTGGGCGCACGATTTCGTCCGGACCGTCCGTCCGCTACGGCGCGCCGTAGCGATTGGCATCCGGCTGGCCGATGGCCGCCGTGGCGTTCGGCTCAGACGTAGCGCTCGAGGATTGAGGCCTCGGCCAAGCGGGACAACCCCTCCCGGACGCCGCGGGCCCGGGCATCGCCCACGCCGTCGACCGCTTGCAGGTCCTCGACCGTGGCGCCGAGGAGGCGTTGCAGGCTGCCGAAGTGGTCGACAAGGCGTTCCACTATCGGGGTGGGTAGCCGGGGAACCTTGGCCAGCAGGCGGAAGCCGCGGGGGCTGACCGCTGCGTCGAGGGCGTCCGATGCGCCGGCGTAGCCGATGGCTTTGGCCACCGCGACCAGGTCGATCATTTCGGTGGCGGTCAGCAGGTCGAGCTCGACCAGGCCCTCGTCCAGGGTGCGGGCTTTGCGCCCGGTGGGCAGGTAGTCGCGGATCACCAGGGTGCGGTCGGCATCGACGCCGGCCATCAGCTCGTCCAGTTGCAGGGCCAGCAGGCGGCCGTCGGTGCCCAGCTCGACCACATAACCCGAGATTTCGTCGGCGATGCGGCGGACCATCTCGAGGCGCTGGACCACGGCGACGGCGTCGCGGACGGTGACCAGGTCTTCGATCTCCAGCGCCGACAGGGTGCCGGACACCTCGTCGAGGCGCAGCTTGTAGCGCTCCAGCGTGGCCAGGGCCTGGTTGGCCCGGGACAGGATGGCGGCCGAGTCGTCGAGGACGTGGCGCTGGCCGTTCACGTAGAGGCCGATGATGTGCATGGACTGGCTGACCGAGATGACCGGGAACCCGGACTCCTTGGCGACCCGCTCGGCGGTGCGGTGGCGGGTGCCGGACTCCTCGGACGGGATGCTCGGGTCGGGCATCAGGTGCACGTTGGCGCGCACGATGCGGGTGCCGTCGCTGGAGAGCACCACGGCGCCGTCCATCTTGCACAGCTCACGCAGGCGCGTGGCCGAGAACTCGACGTCGAGGGTGAAGCCGCCAGTGCAGATGGCCTCCACAACATCGTCGTGGCCGAGCACGATGAGGGCACCGGTGCGCCCGCGCAGGATCCGCTCCAGGCCGTCGCGCAGCGCGGTGCCGGGGGCCATCAGGGCAAGGTTGGCGCGCAACGGGTCGCCGCTGCTTCCGCTGCCGGTCAGGCCGGGCGATGCGGGCGTCATCGGACGAGCCGCCGAGCCGTTGACGCCGGGGACGGGCCCGTTGGCGTGGCGGTTGGACGAGGCATCGCGGTCGAGCGGCACCTGTACATTCTACGGACTGTCATCCAGGTCAACGAGGCGCGGTGCGGAGAACGCTCCGCAGCGTGATCAACTCTTACCCACGGTGATCGACTGGCCATGGTGATGGTCACTCCGCCGAGGCCCGGGCGGCCCACTGGACTGCTGATTGCAGGTCGCCGACTTCCACCACGCGCATGCCCTTGGGCGGGTTGTCGCCCTTGCCGGGACCGCAGCCGGGCGGTACCAGCGCGAACTTGAAGCCGAGCCGGGCGGCCTCGGCGAGCCGGCGGCCGACCGCCCCGACCCGGCGTACCTCGCCGGTCAGCCCTACCTCGCCGACGGCCATCAGGTGCGGGGCCATGGCCAGGTTGAGCGCGCCCGAGGCGACCGCCAGCGCCATTGCCAGGTCGGCAGACGGCTCGGTGATCTTGATGCCGCCGACGGTGGCCGCGAACACCTCTTTGTCGTGCAGCTTGATCTTTTCCATCCGGCGTTGCAGGACCGCCAGCACCATGGCGAGCCGGGCGCTGTCCAGCCCCGAGACCGTACGCCGCGGCGAGCCCTGCACAGTAGCCCCGATCAGCGCCTGAACCTCGGTCACCATCGCCCGGCGGCCCTCCATCGCCACCGTCACGCAGGTGCCCGGCACCGGCTCGTTGTAGCGGGTCAGGAACAGCCCTGATGGGTCGGCCAGGCTGACGATGCCGCTCTCGTGCATCTCGAAGCAGCCCACCTCGTCGGCCGCGCCGTAGCGGTTCTTGACCCCACGCACGAGCCGCAACGACGAGTGCTTGTCGCCCTCGAAGTGCAGCACCACGTCGACCAGGTGTTCGAGCACGCGCGGGCCGGCCACCGAGCCGTCCTTGGTCACGTGACCCACCAGCACGGTGGCCACGCCGCGCTCCTTTGCCAGGCTGACCAGCGCCGCGGTCACGGCCCGGACCTGGGTGACGCCGCCGGGCACGCCCTCGGTCCCAGGGGCGGAGATGGTCTGCACCGAGTCGATGATGAGCAGGCCGGGCTTGACCGCGTCGAGGTGGCCGATCACCGCGCCCAGGTCGGATTCGGAGGCCAGGTAGAGCCGGTCGTGCAGGGCGCCGAGGCGTTCCGCCCGCAGCCGCACCTGGCTTACCGACTCCTCACCACTGACCACGAGCGATGGCGTGCCGGCGCCGGCGGCCCACTGCTGAGCCACGTCAAGCAGCAGTGTGGACTTGCCCACACCGGGCTCACCGGCCAGCAGAATCACCGCGCCCGGCACCAGGCCGCCGCCGAGCACCCGGTCGAGCTCGCTGACGCCGCTGGGCACCGCACGGGCGGGAGCGGCGCTGATCGTTGCGATCGGACGGGCCGGCTCGGACGGCATTCGCGAGCTGACCACCCGGCCGGACACCACCGGACCGGCGGTGACCTCGATGATCGAGCCCCACTCGTGGCACTCCGGACAGCGACCCAGCCACTTGGGGGGCTGATGCCCGCACGCATCACACTGATAGGCGGTGCGCGGTTCGCTCTTGGTCCGGGAAGTCGTCACACGGCAACGCTAGCCCGTGGGTGTGACGAAAGGCGCGATCCCCGTCGTGAAGAGACCTTAGTTGGTGGTGTCGGGCGCGTTCGCTTCGCCGGCGTGCTCGTCGGCCACCGCCGGGCCGCGCGAGGCCGGGCTCAGCGGGATGCTGACCGGGGCGGCCACGGTGAGCGGCTGGGCACCGTTGCTGAACTCGAAGACCAGGTTGAGCGAGGCGCCCGGGACGAGCTTGCCGCTGAGGTCGATGGCCTGCAGTTTCTGGGCGTCGTCGGGCAGGTAGACGGCCGAGCCCAGCGGGGCCAGCTCGATGCGGGCCGGGGCCACGCTGGCGCCGGCCGGGGCTGCGGACGCCTCGATTGATGGGCGGGCGCCGCGGCCGGACTCCGATGGGTTGGGCGTCGGGATCTCTTCTTGGTCGTCCTGATCGTCGTAGCCGCCGGAGTTGCGGCTGCCGGACGGCTCCGGCGCGACAGAGGGCGCGCCGGTGGCGCCGGCACCTGCTGCCGAGGCACCGACCAGGCCGATCTGGCGGGCCGAGACGACTTCCTCGCCGGCCGGATTGCCGGTGGCGGGCTGGCTGCTGATCAGCACCGTGACCGGCTGCTCGGTCTGGTTGTAGAGGCCGACCTCGAGCACGGCGTCGTCACCGGCCGCGTAGCCCTTGACGCCCGTGTAGGCCACCGAGAGGTTGCGGATGGAGACGGAACGGTTGCCGTTCTCCGTGTTGACGCCCGGAACCGAGGGCTTCTTGATGGCGGTCTCGGCTACCTGTCCCGTGCCGCAGGCGGCGAGCGCGAACGCGGTCACCGCGGCGACCCCGGTGCCCAGCACCGTCCTGGCCAGCACGGGCCGGGCAGGCACCACGCGGTGGGTTCCCAGCGAGCGCATCACAGTCCTCCAAGACGTCGAGAAACCTCCGTGAACCAGACTAGTAGGCCAGGATCCGGCGCGTACGCCGACCCAGCACTTCAGCCGACCGGTCCGCTGAACACGAGCAGAACGACGTCTATCAACGCCACGGCGATCACCGACCGGAACATCGCCACCTGCCGGGTGCCTCGCGCGTTCGCCCGGCTGGCCGCGTACCAGCCAAAAGGCAGCACTACGACGGCGGTGGCCGCGGCCGCGATGCCGGACCACGACGGCGGACCGGGCGGACCGAAGACCAGGGTGAGCGTCGCGGCCAGCAACAATGCGGCAGCGGCCAGCTGCGACCAGGCGGCGCCCAGCCGGTGCGGCAACCCGCGAACTCCGGTGGCGGCGTCGTCTGCCAGGTCGGGCAGCACGTTGGCGAAGTGTGCCCCGCCGCCCAGCAGTGCACCCGCCGCGACCAGCCACAACGGCGGCCAGGGGTGGCCCGGCAGGGCGATCACCACGAACGCCGGCATCAGACCGAAGGCCACCAGGTACGGCACGATCGAGAGCGCGGTGGACTTCAGCGGCCAGTCGTAGAGCAGCGCGAACACCCCGACCAGGGTGATGCATCCGGTGGCGGCCGCGCCGAAGGGCAACCCAAGCAACGGCACGGCCAGAGAAGCCAGCAAACCCGCAGTTCCGACGGTACGACGAGAGACCGCACCCGAGGCCACCGGCTTGTCGGTGCGGCCGGTGACCCGGTCCCGGTCGGCGTCCAGCCAGTCGTTGACCCAGCCCACGGAGAGCTGGGTGGCTCCGATCGCAGCGGTGACCCCGAGCACGCCGGCGGCGCTGTGCCCGGCCCCGATGGCGAGCAGGGCCATGGCAGCGGTGACCGCGGCCCCCGGCTCGGGATGCGAGGACTTGAGGAGAGCGATCGGATCGACCATGAAGGCAGTGTGGTGGTTGGGCCCGGACCATGCCACGCTCGATCACATGTCGTTGCCGCGTAACCATCCTCGTCAGTACGACGATCTGGCCGGGGAGTGGTGGCGCCCGGGCGGGGACTTCGAGCTCCTGCACTGGCTTGCGCAGGCGCGCGGTGCGCTGGTGCCCCGCGCGCCGCATCCGGGTGCCGTGCTGGTGGACGCCGGCTGCGGCGGGGGCCTGCTCGCCCCGCACGTGTCCGAGCTGGGCTATCACCACATCGGTGTGGACATCGGCCGGCTCGGGCTGGTGCATTCGGCGCGGCAGGGGATCACCCCGATGGCCGCGGATGTGGCGGCGCTGCCGCTGGCCGACGGGATCGCCGATGTCGTGGTGGCCGGCGAGATCCTGGAGCACGTACCCGATCTGGCGGCGACCGTGGCCGAGCTGTGCCGGGTGCTGCGCCCGGGCGGGCTGCTGGTGCTGGACACGATCAACGACACCCGGCTCGGCCGCTTCGTCTCGGTCACGCTCGGCGAGCGGTTCGGGGCCGCCCCGGTGGGCATCCATGATCCGGAGCTGTTCGTCGACCCCGGCGACCTGACCGCCCTCTGTGCCGGGCACGGCGTACGGCTGCAGGTCCGCGGTTTGCGCCCGAGCATCCCGGGCCTGGTCGGCTGGCTCTTCCTGAAACGGACGAAGCGGCCGCTGGGCCGGATGATCCCGACCCGTTCCACACAGGTGCTCTATCAAGGCCTGGGCCGCAAGGGGGAGAATCGATGAGTGTTGATGAGGCGAGACGGCTGGCACCCCGGTTCGCGGCGCGCGCGGCCGAGCACGACAACACCGGGTCCTTCCCCGTGGAGGACTTCGCCGACCTGCGCCGCTCCGGGCTGTTCGGGCTGATGGTGCCGCCCCGGCTCGGCGGGTCCGGCGCGGGCTTCGCCGACTATGCGGCAGTGGCGTACGAACTCGCGCGAGGCAACGGCGCCACCGCCCTCGTGTTCAACATGCACGCCTCGGTCACCGGTGCCCTCAGCGGCGTCACCGACGAACTCGCCGACGCGCTGGGCCTGCCCGCCGAGGCGATCGCCGCCCGGGACAGATACCTGCGCGCGGCCGCCGAGGGCAGCTGGTACGCGGTGGCGATGAGCGAGCGCGGTGCCGGGTCGCGCCTGTCGCAGATGAGCACCATGTACGAGCGCACCCCCGAAGGCTTCCGGATCAAGGGCGCGAAGACGTTCTGCTCGGGAGCCGGGCACGCCGACGCCTACCTGGTGGCCGCCCGCAGCGCCGCCGATCCGTCGCGGGTCTCGCAGTTCCTGGTACCGGCCGGGGATGGCCTGACCGTCGAGCCGACCTGGGACGCGCTGGGGATGCGGGCCACCGGCTCGCATGACGTGCAGGTGGATGTGACAGTGCCCGAGGACGCCTTGCTGGGCGGGGTGGAGGGGCTTGCGTTGGTGATCGCCCAGCTTGCCCCGCACTGGATGGTGGCCAGCTACGCCGCGGTTTACGTGGGGGTGGCCCGAGCCGCCGTGGAGGCCGCCGTCGAGCACGTCAACGAGCGCAAGCTGGGCCATCTTCCGGCCGTACGGGCCCGCATCGGCCGGGCTGACGCCGCCGTGTCGGCCGCGCACCTGGCCGTCATGGAGGCCGCTCGCCGGGTCGACACCGAGCCCGGCGACAGCGAGACGAACCGCTGGGTGTGGCGGGCCAAGCTGCTGGCCGGCTCCACGGCGGCCGAGGTCGCGGCGTCGATGCTGGAGGCGGCGGGCACGTCGGCAATGCGTCGGGGGCACCCGCTGGAACGGCTCTACCGGGATGCCCGAGCGGGCTCGCTGCAGCCGGCCACCTCCGACGTCTGCGCGGACTGGCTCGGAGTCGAGGCGCTCGGCGGCGATCCCGATTCGGAAGGCACCGCCCCACGTTGGTAACCAGCCGGCGCGGGTAGTAGGGGGGTCGGCCTGGGGAGGCAAAGTGCAGGGAAACGGTCGGGCGGTGATCGCCGGTCTGGGCACAGCGTTGCCGCCATCGGCGGTGCAGAGCGAGCTTTGGGACAACTATTTCTCCCAGCACTACGCGAACGGAGGCCGGCGGGGCCTGGCCAAGCGGATCTTCGAGCATTCGGGGGTACGAACCCGGCAGGCCGCAGTGAGCCCGTTGCTGGAGGACGTGTCGGACTGGTCGACCGAGCGCCGGATGCGTCGCTACCAGGTCGAGGCAGTGCCGCTGGGCAAGGAAGCGGTGGGCCGGGCGCTGACCGAGGCCGGGATCGGCGCCGACGAGCTGGGGCTGTTCGCGGTCTGCTCGTGCACCGGCTACGCCACTCCGGGTCTGGATATCCTGCTGGCCCGCGATCTGGGCATGTCCCCGCAGGTCCAGCGGCTGTTCATCGGGCACATGGGCTGCTATGCGGCGCTGCCGGGACTGGGCACGGTGGCCGACTTTGTCACCGCTCGGGGCAAGCCGGCCCTGCTGCTCTGCGCCGAACTCACCAGCCTGCACATCCAGCCGCCGGGCAGCCGGGTGGACATCCAGCAGATCGTCTCGCATGCGCTCTTCTCTGACGCCGCGGTCGCCGTCGTGCTCAAGCCGGGGGATTCTTCCGGGTACGAAGTGAGCGACGTCGCCGCGTTGACCGACACGACCACGGCCGACCACATGACGTGGGATGTCACCGACCTCGGTTTCCGCATGGGCCTCTCGCCGCAGGTTCCGGACGTGCTCTCGGTGCACGTCCGCACGCTGGTGCAGGAGCTGCTGGGCCGCAACGGGCTGACCATCGACGATGTCGACGGCTGGGCGGTACACCCCGGTGGCCCCCGGATCCTCGATGTCGTGCAGGAGCGGCTGGGCCTGACCGACGACCAGCTAGCTCCGTCGCGCGAGGTGCTCTCGACGTACGGAAATTGCTCCTCTCCGACGGTTTTGCTTGTTCTGGACGAGTTGCGTAAGCGGACCGACCCACCGCAACGTGCGGTGATGCTTGCTTTTGGGCCGGGCTTGACGCTGTACGGGGTCCTCCTTACGTTGCCCGAGTGAAACTGAAGCGGTCCCGGGGCGCAGCGCTGTACGCGTCCGCCCTCGTGCTGCTCGTCGTGGGCGCAGTCTGGTTCTTCCGGGCCGCCCCGCGCACCGGCGAAGACCCGCTCGTTGCCGCCGGGCGCACCGCGGTGGAGCGCATCGTGCCCGACACCGCGCTGCAGGCCGGGGCGGAGACGATCGTGCTGGCCGCCGGCAGCACCGTGGAACGCAACACGGAGGTCCGCGGCGGCTCCTACGTGCTGCTGATGGCGTGCGCGGGCCGCCAGCAGGTCCGGGTGCGCCTGAGCACGACGACTGTCGACTCCGGCAAGGCGGTCCGGTGCGCCGCTCAGCCGCTCACCGTGACGCTGGACGTTGCCCTGGCCAGCCAGCTCTTCCTAGCGGTGACCTCCGAGGACGGCGAGTCGGTGGTGTTCCGCTGGCGGCTGATGCCCGCGGGCTGAGGCTCACGCGGGCCTGGAAGTCCGCGGCCGGCGAGCTTAAGCGCACAGGCGGCCCGAGCTGGGGGCTTACAGGCGGGCCAGGTCGGGCTGGAATTCCTTGGCCAGCGCTACGCGGGGAATCATCCGCACCACATCACCGGCCCGGTTGACCAGCAGGACCGCCGCGGTGCCGTCGGGGGCCGAAAGTTTGAGCGTGGACCGCAGCTCGCCGGTCGGGTCGTGCAGCTCGCGCACCATCTTGCCCTGGGCCTGCGGGGTATTGCTCGTCGGCGGAGTTTGTTCGGTGGCGGTCTGCGGCGCCTTGCCGGAGCGCACGGTGACGACCGTGATGCCGGGCCGGACCGCTGCTGTCGTGTCGGCAATCAGCGTCGCGCAGTCGCAACCGTCGGTAAGAAGCACCACAGCCGGCAATTCTCCGCGAAGCGGCACGATGCGGCCGTCGGCGGCCTTGAGCTCCAGAGCCGGCAGCGTGGTGGTGCTCTCGTCGGTGGAGCTTGCAGTGCGCTGGGTGGCCGGGGAGCGGGCCGGGCCGGGCCAGGCTGAGGCGAACAGGCTGGCCACTGTGACAAGTATGGCCAGCGAGATGATCAGGACCGGGGCGCGCAGGCTGGCGGCGCCCAGCCGGCGCAGGGTGCGCAAACCGGGCCGGTCGAAGAACCGGTGCCAGCGGGTCGTGCGCTGCTCGCGGCGCAGCTCGTCGCGGATCGCGGTGACCTCCTCGGACAGCTCCGAGAGGTCGTTGGGGATGACGATGACACCCCACTCGGCCGGCAGGTCGGGCAAGCCGTCCGGGGAGCCGCTGTCTCCCGGCCAGTTGCCGGCATTGTCACCGTTGTCACTTCGGCTGCCCACGGATCACCCTCCCCTCTGCTTCGCCACACGTCTGCCTGTCTTCGCGTCGTCAGTCACCGCGTCGCCGGTCACACGTCAGCCGGCCACACCACACGTCAGCCGGTCACACGTCTGCCGGCCACGGCTGCTGGTGTGACGCAGGGACCTTGGCTCCAGCCTCCCCTACCGAGCCCTCCGGCCGCCAGTAGTGCGTCATTCCGGTCCCTAGCGATAAGCTTGACCTCACATAGACCTCAGGTCCGGAATATCCGACTCGCTGGCCCTGGTAGTCACGACTTCGTCACCCTGAGTTACTGACGCAGCTTTTCCGCCCCATGTCAAGCGGTAGAAAGACGCCTCACATGGCCTCTGAGCTGCACTAACAGTCACGGTCAGGGTGGGACATCGCTGCCTGGGCGTGTTACCCTAGACACAGCGAAAGGGGTTTCGAACCTATGGTTTTCAGTGTCGGCGAGACCGTTGTTTACCCCCACCACGGGGCCGCACTCATCGAGGCAATCGAGACTAGAACGATTAAGGGCGTGGAGAAGCAGTACCTCGTCCTTCGGGTCGCCCAGGGTGACCTGACGGTCCGGGTGCCCGCTGAGAACGCCGAAATCGTCGGCGTGCGCGAAGTGGTTGGCGAGGAAGGCCTCGGCAAGGTCTTCGACGTCCTCCGCGCACCGCACACCGAGGAGCCGACCAACTGGTCGCGGCGTTACAAGGCCAACCTCGAGAAGCTCGCCTCCGGTAACCCGCTCAAGGTTGCGGAGGTTGTTCGTGACCTCTGGCGCCGCGAGCGCGAGCGTGGCCTTTCCGCCGGTGAGAAGCGCATGCTGGCCAAGGCCCGCGACATCCTCGTCGGCGAGGTGGCCCTCGCCGAGAAGAGCACCAAGGACGAGGCTGAAGTCCTCCTCGACAAGGTGCTCACCGAGGCCTGACGAACTTCATCACCTCTCACAGCACCATCAAGGCCGAGGACCGCGACGTGACCGCGCAGCTCAATGCTCGCGGTGACGTCGCGGTCCTTGTCCCTGCCGCGGGTTCGGGCGTACGCCTCGGGCCGGGTGCGCCCAAGGCTCTGCGCCTGCTCGCCGGGGAGCCGCTGCTCGTGCACGCGATCCGCCGGGTGGCCGCGGCGCCGTCGGTCCGCATGATCGTGGTGGCCGCTCCCGCCGCCGAGGTCGAGGCCGTACGCGAGCTGCTTGCGCCGATCGCGGCGGTGACCGTGGTGGCCGGCGGCAAGGAACGCCAGGATTCCGTGGCGGCCGCGCTGGCGGTGGTTCCGGCCGAGGTCGGCATCGTCCTCGTGCACGACGCCGCGCGGGCGCTCACCCCGCCGGCGCTCGTGGAGTCGGTCGCCGCCGCGGTTCGCTCCGGGCATCCCGCGGTGATCCCGGCTCTCCCGGTGGTCGACACCATCAAGGAAGTAGCTCCGGCCGCAGCGGCGGAGACGGTGCTGGGCACGGTTGACCGGTCGGTGCTGCGCAGCGTGCAGACGCCGCAGGGGTTCCGCCACGAGGTGCTGGCCGCCGCGCACCGGGCGATTGTGGATGCGCACACCGACGACGCGGGCATGGTCGAGAGATCGGGTACGCCGGTTGTGTGCGTACCCGGATCCGAATCGGCTTTGAAAATCACCCGGCCGCTGGACCTCGTGATCGCCGAAGCGCTGCTGGCCGTAGCCTGACTCGGTGGATCAGCGCATCGGCATAGGTACGGACGTGCACGCCTTCGACCCCGACCGGGTCTGCTGGGTGGCGGGCCTGATGTGGCCGGGTGAGGCGGGCCTGGCCGGGCACTCGGACGCCGATGTGGCCGCCCATGCCGGCTGTGACGCCCTGCTCAGCGCGGCCGGCCTGGGCGATCTCGGCAGCAACTTCGGCACCGCCGAACCCGAGTGGGAAGGCGCCTCCGGAGTCACCCTGCTCGTCGAGACGGCTCTGCGGGTGCGCGCCGAGGGCTGGAGCATCGGCAACGTCTCGATCCAGGTCATCGGCACCAAGCCCAAGATCGGCAAGCGCCGGGCCGAGGCTCAGGAAGTGCTCTCCGGGGCCGTGGGCGCGCCGGTCACGGTGTCCGGCACCACCACCGACGGCCTTGGGCTGACCGGGCGCGGCGAGGGTCTGGCGGCGATCGCGACCGCGTTGATCCACCGTTCCTGACGCCGTCGCGGGTGGCGCGGGGCGACTACGCTCGATGGGTGTCGAGCGAGCCCACGTCCCAGTCCGAGCCCGAGACGACCCCCGAGGAATATCGGCAACGGGCGCTGCTGCTCGCCGATCTCGGCCGCTACGACGAAGCTGCCGGTGAGGTGGCCGCCGGACTGGCCGTCGCTCCTGGGCGAGCGGCGCTGCTGACCACGCTGGCCAAGATTCACATCGCCGCCGCCCAGCCGGCTGATGCGCTGAGCGCCGCCGACCGGGCCGCCTCGGCTGCGCCGGACACCATCGATCCGCTGATCACCCGGGCAATGGCGCTCACCGACGACCGGCGGTACGGCGAAGCGGCCCAGGTCGCCAGCGAGATCCTGACCCGGTGGCCGCAGGACCCGGTGGCCCAGCGTACCGGCGCGGGCCTGCTCAGCGAGTCCCGTAACGGACAGGACGCGCTGAACGCCGCCTGGAACGGGGTACGCCTCACCCCTCGCGAAGCCGAAGCCCACCTGGTGCTCGCCGTGGTCGCGGCGCGCCTACGGCTGTTCGACCTGGCCCAGCGGGCGTACTCGGAGGCCCTCGACCTGGAACCGGCAATCGCCGACGCGCAGCGTGATGTGGGCATCGTCCGCCTCGAACGCCGCCGCTGGGCCGTGGCCCTGGAGTCACTGGCCGACGAGGCGACGCTGGCTGCTCAAGCCCCGGACCCGGAAGCGGATACCGAGCCCACCCCGATCGTAGAGGTCAGCCGGCCGGTGCTGGACCGCTCGGGGGCAACGGCCGACGCGGTGCGCCAGGCGGTGCTCTACGGCAGCAACGGCGTGGTGGTCGCGGCTGTGCTGAGCGCGGTGATGAACCTGGCCAGCCCCGGCGTGGCCCGGATGTGGGCCGGCGTGATGGGGGTGACGATCCTGGTGGCCGTCGGGGTCTGGACGGTACGACAGGTGCGCCCGGAGTCACTGGGAGCGGTGCTGAGCCGGCTGCGCCGAACCGACCGGCGGCTGACCGTGGCGGCCGGTGCCGTCACGCTCGCCCCGGTGCTGCTGATCGTCCATGCGGCGGTCGGCGGGCTGGTGGCGCTGGTCGCCGCGATGGTGGTCGCCGCGGTCGCCGAGCTGGTGGTGCTGACCCATCACAGAGCCTAGGACGCGTGGCGGATGGCGGAGATCAGGGCCTCGCGGACGGCGGTCAGCCCGGCGTCGAGCGTGCCGAGCAGCACGGCGTCGTCGTCGATGGCGGTGACGGCGATGGTGCTTTCCAGCGGCGCTGCCCGGCCGATTGCGACGGTCACCGCCGCGAGCAGGGTGTCGCTGCTGGCCTGGGCGATCGGGCCGGCGAGCACGACCAGCGGCGGGTCGAGCACGGCGATCACGGCGGCCAGCCCGACGGAGATCCGATCGGCGAGCTGGGCGAAGAACAACCCGGCCGCGTCGGGGTCGGCCGCGGCGGAGGTGACCACCTCCAGCGGGGTGGTGCCGGTCAGCCCGTGTTCCTCGCCCAGGGTGAGGACGGCCGCGCCGCCCACCAGCTTCTGCAGGTCGGTCTTGCGGTGGGTGGAGTCCGGGGCGTACAGCGGCATGTAGCCGATCTCGCCCGCGCCACCGCGGGCGCCGCGCAGCAACGTGCCGCCGATGTCGATGGCCAGGCCGAGGCCCTCCTGACCCAGCCACAGCAGCGCGAACCCGTCGGCGTCCCGGCCCACCCCGTGCCGGCGCTCGGCGATGGCCGCCAGGTTGACATCGTTGTCGACGCCGACCCGGGTGCCCAGCGCCGCGGCGATCTCGGGAACCAGGCCGGGACGGCCGAAACCGGGGACGTCGACGTGCCGGATCGTGTGGGCACGGGTGTCGTACGAGCCGGCCACGCCGAGCTGGACGTGCCGGATGCGCTCGGCGGCCGCCCCGGCTTCGTCACGCAGCGCAGCCACCACGTCGACCACTGCCTGCTTCGGATCGGTGTGCAGGAAGTCGACGCGGCGCTCGATCCGGGCCCGCACGGCTCCGGTCAGGTCGCAGAGCGCGGCGACCACCGACGGCCCGCGGCTGGGTCCGATGTCACGAATGGACACTGCGGCGGCGTACGCGGCCCCGGGATTGGCGGCATAGATTTCCGCGTTCGGTCCCGGGCGTCCGCTGTTGTAGCCGACCACCTCAATCAGCCCGGCCTCGGCGAGCCGGCGCAGCACCTCGGAGATCGTCGGGGTGGAGAGCTCGGTGAGCTTGCGCAGATCGGCACGGGTGAGGCCGCCGGCGTCCAGCAAGTGTGTGAGCGCGGCGCTCTCATTCATCGCGCGTAGCAGCTTGGACGATCCCGCCAGACGTGCCACCAGGCCCCCTCAGCAAATTGGCAAGTCTCCTGACAATTGCGGCGATGCGCAGCGAAGTCAAGACGTAGCGCTATTGCTTAATCAGCTTTACTAACTTATGGTCACTCATCGTCATCGATGGCCGAAGCCTCCAGGCCGTTGAAGGGCTGGGGCGGGATGGTCCGGATGGACCCAGCGCCCGTCGTCGGTGACATTTTCTGTGCGCGCCATCCCCAACCTCACTCCCACCGAGGAGCGCCATGAACCGAAGAGCCCTCATTGTCGGCCTGGCGGCGGGCTTCGGCCTGCTCCCGGCCATCCCCGCGCTCGCCGTGAGCATCGACGTCGCGGCCGCGGGCCCCAACCTTGACGACCCGGCCAAGAAGGACGTGGCCATGCAGATCGTCTCGGCCGCGGAGAATTCGTCGCTCGACTGGCGGGCCCAGTTCCGCTACATCGAAGATATTCGCGACGGCCGCGGCTACACCGCCGGGATCATCGGCTTCTGCTCCGGCACCGGCGACATGCTCGACCTTGTCGAGGCGTACACCGCCGCCAAGCCCAGCAACGTCCTCGCCAAATACCTCCCCGCCCTGCGCGGCGTCGACGGCACCGATTCCCACGCCGGCTTGGACCCCGATTTCCCGGGCGATTGGCGTACGGCCGCAGCAGACCCAGCCTTCCAAGCCGCCCAGGAAGCCGAGCGGGACCGCGTCTACTTCAACCCCTCGGTGCGCGACGGCAAGAACGACGGTGTGCGTGCCCTCGGCCAGTTCAGCTACTACGACGCCGCCGTCATGCACGGCTACGAAGGCATGCGCGCCATCCGTAGCCGTGCCCTGCGCAGCGCCAAGCCCCCGGCTCAGGGTGGCAACGAGACGACCTGGCTCAACGCCTTCCTCGACCAGCGGGTGGCCGAGATGCGCAAGGAGGAGGCCCACTCGGACACGTCCCGGGTGGACACCGCCCAGCGGGTCTTCCTGCGTAACGGCAATCTCGACCTCACCACCCCGCTCGACTTCGCGGTCTATGGGGAACGGTTCCACGTCCAGGCGTAGCCGGTATCCTCCACCGCCAGGCCCGGGTCGCACAGCTCCAGCGGCCGGAACGTGTCGACCATGACGGCGAGTTCATCGAAGGCTTCGGCACCGATCGCCCGTTCCACAGCCCCCGGCTGCGGGCCGTGGGTGAACCCGGACGGGTGCAGGGAGATCGATCCCTGCTCGATGCCGGAGCCGCGCCGGGCCTCGTAGTTGCCGCCGGTGTAGAACATCATCTCGTCCGAGTCGACGTTGTGGTGGTTGTACGGCACCGGGATCGCCAGCGGGTGGTAGTCGACCTTGCGGGGCACGAACGAGCACACCACGAAGTTGGGGCCCTCGAACGTCTGGTGCACCGGCGGCGGCTGGTGCACCCGGCCGGTGATCGGCTCGAAGTCGTGGATCGAGAACGCCCACGGGTAGAGGCAGCCGTCCCAGCCGACCACGTCGAACGGGTGCTGGGCGTACACGTGCCGCGTCCAGCCGGCGCGGTGTTTGACGTACACCTCGACGTCGGTGCCGGTGCGCTGCAGCGGCTCGGTGGGGGCGCGCTGGTCGCGTTCGCAGTACGGGGCGTGTTCGAGGAACTGACCTCGTACCGATAGATAGCGTTTCGGAGGTCCGATATGGCCGGTCGCTTCGATCGTCAGCAGTCGCACCGCGCCGTGCGGCACGATCCGGTGCACCACCGATGTCGGAATGACGACGTAGTCGCCGGTGCCCACGTCCAGCGAGCCGAACGTGGTCTCGATTGTCGCCGTGCCCTCCTCGACGTAGAGGCATTCGTCGCCGACCGCGTCCCGGTAGAGCGGCGACGGCTGGTCCGCGACCACGTAACCGATCCGCACGTCGCCGTTTGCCAGCAGCGGCTGGCGGCCCAGCACCGCATCGGCCGGCCCGGTGTCCAGCTTGTGGGTGCGCAGGTGGCGGGGCTTGAGCGGCAGGTTCGGGGTCTGCGCGATGCTCGGGGGCGTATAGGTCTCGGCCGCCGCGATCGCGGTCGGCGGGTAGCGGTGGTAGAGCAGGGACGAGTCGGACGAGAAGCCCTCCTGGCCCATGAGCTCCTCGGCATAGAGTCCGCCGTCCGGCTGGCGGAACTGGGTGTGCCGCTTGCGGGGGATCTCCCCGGCGCTGCGGTAATAGGGCATCGTTGCCTCCACCCTCGGGAAACTGACAATACGGACGGTGTTGTCCGGCTCTCGCAGCGTCTATTAGGTTCAGTTTCGTGTCAACGTTGGTGCCGCCGCTGCTTGCCGGACTCGTCGATGACGCGTCCGTGCTTCCCCCGGGCGTCGTCACGGTCCCGGATGCGGTCAATGCCCACCGCAAGCACGCCGAGGCCTGGTATGCGCCGCTGCTCGGTGCGCTGCTCGTGCCGGCATCGCTGGCCGCGTTCGAAGTCTCCGCTCGGGGTCTGAGCGTGGGCATCATCAACGATTCGGCGATCGGTGCGCTGCCGCTGGCGGTCTCCAAGCTGCGGACCAGCGGCGCGGTCGTCAGCCAGGTCGAGGCGCTGGTGGCCAGGCGCGGCGAGGATCCGCAACCCGGTTTGGCCGCGCTGCGGGAGATCGCTCTCGGCGAGCGGGAGCTGCAGGTGTACGCCGAGATCCCGCTCAGCTGGGGTCTGCTCGCCGCCTTGGACACCGTGGCCGAAACGCAGGCCGAGGGGCTCGCGATCCGGCCGAAGTTCCGGGTCGGCGGTCTCGCGGCCGAGCTGTTCCCCACCCCGGTTGAGCTGGCCGCTGTCATCTGCGCCTGCCGTGACCGGAATCTGCCGTTCAAGCTGGCGGCTGGCCTGCGTCATGCGCTGCGGCACACCGACCCGGAGACCGGTTTCACCCATCACGGGTTCCTCAACGTGGTGGTCGCCTCGGCGCTTGCCGCCGAGGGCGGGGAGGTCGCCGAGGTCGCCGAGGCGCTGGCCGCCACCCATCCGGTGCCGCTGGTCGAACCGGCCCGCTCCCGGCGCGACAGCCCACGCCCGCTCTGTGCCGGTTTTGGCACGGTAAACGTCCTCGAGCCGCTCACCGAGCTGGTCCGGCTGGGGCTGGTCAACGGTGGTTACGAGTGACGCTTTTCGGTATCGACAATCTGCCCTATGGCGTGTTCTCCACAGCCGATGGCGTGCCTCGCATCGGAGTGCGGCTCGGCGACGCCGTTATCGACCTTTCCCGGCTCGATCTGCATGGCGTTTTCCGCCGGCCGGCGCTCAATCCGCTGCTGGCCCTCGGCCGTCCGCAATGGACGTTGTTGCGGGCGCAGATCGCCGAATTGGCACCGGTATTGCCTGCCATTCCGCTCACCGAGGTGCGCCTGCACCTGCCGTTCGACGTCGCGGATTACACGGATTTCTATTCCTCCGAGCATCACGCCGCCAACGTCAGCCGCATCCTGCGACCGGCAAACCCCCACCTGCCCAGGGCGTGGAAACATCTTCCGATCGGCTATCACGGCCGTTCCGCAACAGTCGTCATTTCCGGTACGCCCATAGCCCGCCCGCACGGCCAGCTCAACGACACCGACTTCGGCCCGTCCGCGCGCCTGGACATCGAAGCCGAAGTCGGGTTCGTCGTCGGGGTGCCGGGCAGCCGCATTGCCACCGAGGATTTCGCCGAGCATGTTTTCGGTGTCGTGCTGGTCAACGACTGGTCCGCCCGCGACATCCAGGCATTCGAATACCAGCCGCTCGGCCCGTTTCTCGCCAAGTCCTTTGCCACCTCGATATCGCCCTGGGTGGTCCCGCTCGAAGCCTTCGCCACGTTCCCGTCCCCGCCGCAACAACCCCGGCCGCAGCCCTATCTCCTGCCTGCCGGCCCGGCCCTGGATGTCTCGCTGCGGGTGCAGTGGAATGACACCGAGGTGAGCGTCGCGCCGTACGAGCAGATGTATTGGACGGCCGCGCAGCAGCTCGCCCACCTCACCGTGAACGGTGCCAGCGTGCGCACCGGGGACCTGTACGCCTCCGGAACGGTGTCCGGGCCGGCGCGCGAGCAAGCCGGGTCGTTCCTGGAGCTGACCGATAACGGCACGGTGCCGGTCAAGCTGGCCGACGGCTCCCAGCGCGGTTTCCTACTCGACGGTGACACGGTGACCATCAGTGCGACGGCGACCGGGGCACGCGGGACGACCATCGGGCTCGGGTCGGTCACCGGGACTGTCTGCCCCTGAGCAACTACTGTGCATGTCGTGCGCGTGCTGCTTGCGATAGTTCTGGTTGCCGCCGCGGGCCTGATCGGCTGGCGGGTGCTGCGTCCTTCCGAGGTGGTGGAGGCGGCTGCTCTGCCGTACCCGGCCGCGGAGGTGGTGGCGCCCGGGGTCACCGGGAAGACGGCGCTGGCCCCGCTCATCGTCGACGAGCGAATCCGGGTGTACGCGGGCAAGCGCGTCGTCAAGGCGGACAGTCCGATTTCGGCCACCACGATGTACACCCCGCTGTGGTCCTATCGGCGGTGGCCGGCCCAGGTCAGCGGGGTCGTTGCGGCCGGTGCGACGGTGGTCAGCCGGTGGAGCGATGGGCTGGTGGTCGCGCTCGATGGCCGTACCGGGAGGGTGGTGTGGAGAACCGGCGGCCCGGCCGCCGATCCCTTTGCCGAACCGACCGGATCGGATGCGGTCTGGGACCCAGCGGGCCTTTCCGTTTCGGGCTCGGCCGTGCTGGTTTCCGGAGCCGCTTTCTCGCTGGAAACCGGCCGCCCCACCGCCGTTCCCGTGGCCGAACCGGCAAGCCTTTCGGTAACCGCGGCCAATGGGGTGGTCAAGGCATCGGGAGCGGCCTCCTGGGAATGGACCGGGGAAGCGATAATTCTGGGGGTACGTCCGCAGAAAGTCATTTTGCTGGCCGCCAATCAAACGCTCGTCGAGCTGGACGCGCGTACCGGGGCCGAACTGACGTCGTTCCGCCTCTACACCACCAATGAGCGCGTGGAACCCTGGCAGCCGCGCCGCTGGCACCTCACCGGCAATTGGCTGACCCTCGAACGCGTCGACTATCCGCCCGAGCCGGTCATCATCGCCGCCCTATGACACCAGGCTCTGCGTGCCGAGAACGGTGGCCAGCTGCAGTCGCTCGGCATCCTCGCTGCCCGGCTCGGCGGTGTAGACGGTGATGCGCAAGTCGTCCGAGGCAACGACGAGCGTGTCGCAGTCCAGCGTTATCCGGCCCACCGCCGGATGCTCGATGACCTTCTGCCGTGACGGTTCCGCTGGCAGTTCGGGCGGGCCGGCTTCCCATAACTCGGGGAAGCGGGGATCGGCCTCAGCCAAGTCATCGATGAGCCGGCGCAGCGCCCGGTCAGCCGGATATTTCGACGCCGTCAAGCGCAGGTCGGCAACCAGCAACCCCACATGCCGGGCGTGCTCCTGCGCGGTGTGCACCACCCGGTTGTGGTGGCCGGTCAGGTTGCGCCAGATGGAGTTGCGTTCCAGCCCCTGCCAGCCCGACGTGTCACCCATCAGCGCGTCGTAGGGGGCGTTGGCCAGCACCAGCGTCCACGTGGCGTCATAGACCACCACCGGCGTGTACGCGAGCCGGTCGAGCAGCCGCTGCACGCTCGCCGTGACGCGCGACGGCACCACCTCAAGCCCCGGCGCGGCCAGCCCGGCGAGGCGATAGAGCAGGCCGCGCTCGGTGTCCGGCAGCCGCAAGGCCCGGGCCAGCGCCTCCACCACCTGAGCCGACGGCGTCGTCGCCCGGCCCTGCTCGAGCCGGGTCAGATAGTCAGCCGAGATCCCAGCGAGCTGGGCCAGTTCCTCGCGGCGCAGCCCAGTGGCCCGCCGCCGCCGCCCGACCGGCACCCCCACGGCTTCCGGCGCCACCCGATCCCGCCAGCGTCGTACGGTCCGGCCGAACTCCCACGAATCCACGCGTTGAGTCTGCGCCTTCCCAGCAGCGTTGTCCTGGCCCTGCCATTCCTACGAAAGCCGCACGGCTACCTAACCGCGTGCACAGCTTGCACGCTCGGTCCATGACAACCGTGCTGATCACCGGCCCGACCCGCGGCCTCGGCCGAGCCGCCACCCTCGCCCTGGCCGGGCGCGCCGACCTCATCCTGGTGGGCCGCAGCGGCAAGGCGCTGACCGCCGTCGCCGACGAAGCTCGCGCTCGTGGTTCCCGCGTTCACGAGGTCGGCTGCGACCTGTCCCACCTCGCCGACGTACGCGCCGCCGCGTCCACCGTTCGTGACCTGCTGGACTCCGGGGCGGCTGGCCCGCTGCACGCCCTGATCGCCAACGCCGGCGCGATGTCCGCCGACACCCGCCGCGCCTCGGCCGACGGCTACGAGTTGACCTTCGCCGTGAACTACCTGGCCCACGCCCAGCTCATTGGCGACCTGCTCGGCTCGCTCACCGCCCCGGCCCGGATCGTGCTGCTCGGCTCGAACACCTACAGCGCCAACTTCTGGCGGCGCCTGCTGCACGTGCCCGAAGCCGACTGGCGCGACCCCGTCGAGATCGCCCGCCCGGCGGCCGGCACCGAGCACCCGGGCACCGCCGCCTCCGGCGTCGCCTACTCCAACGCCAAGCTGGCCATCCTGTACTACGCCCACGAGCTTCAGCGCCACACCGGCCCCGGCATCGGCGTCGCGGTCTTCGAACCCGGCTGGATGCCCGGCACCGCCCTCGGCCGCGACGCTCCCCCGGCGCTACAGGCGATCATGCGCGGCCTCGGGCGCCTGCCGGGCGTGTCCACCCCGAAGCGTTCGGGTCCGGCCCTGGCGTCGGTGGCGCTGGACGAGAAGTGGGCCGGCCTGCGGGACGGCGCGTTCGTGCTGAAGGACAAGGTCGTCCAGACCCAGCCGGTAGCGCATGACCGCGCCCGCGAACGCCGGCTGTGGGAGGCCACCGCCGAGTTGCTCGCGGCGCGGTCGTAGCTGCCGATCTCAGGTCAGGGCGGTCAACAGCGCGGTCCAGGCCTCCTCGGCGGCTCCGAGCAGGGGACCGTCGTCGCCCAGCGCGGCGGCCAGCACCGGCGGCGGCGACTCGCGGCGGAAGCCCATCAGGCCGGCCCGGTACGCCTCCTCGATGCGCTCCGGCGCCGCAGTCAGCAGGTCCACCCCGAGGCCGCCGAGCGTGACGAGATCCGGGTCGAGGCCGTTGACCAGGCCCGCGATGCCCCGGCCCAGGGCGGTTGCCACGGTTGCCGTAGCCGCTGCCGGTTCCGGATCCGAGGAGGAGATGATGCGGCGGGCGTACGAGATGGGGTCTCTGGGCAGGTCGTGACCCTGCAAGCGAGCCAGGGCGGAACCGTCGACCGCCGTTCCCCAGCAGCCGCGTGCACCGCAGGGGCAGGTCACCGTGGGATCGCCGAACGGCATGTGCCCGAACTCGCCCGCGGCGCCCAGCGCTCCCACCAGCACCTTGCCGCCGTCGACCACCGCGCCGCCGAGACCCGCCTCGACGCGCAGGTGCAAGGCCACCGAGGCACCGGCCGCGAGCCCGCGGTGCGACTCGGCGCTGGCGGCGAGGGTGGCGTCGTTGCCGGCCACGAAGATGTCCGCCTTGGGCCAGATGGCCGCGAGGTCGACGTCGCGCCAGCCCAGGCTGCTCGCGTCCAGCATCAGGTCGCGGGAGACCGTGCCGGGCGCCGCGATGCCGATGCCGCGGATGCGGTCGCTGTAGTCGCGGCGCAGCTTGGCCACTGTTGCACCGACCGCCGCCACGATCTGCTCACCGCTGCGCTCGCCGATGTCCTCGCGGACCGAGACCAGGGTGCCGCCGCCCAGCTCGACCACGTCGACCCGCCACTGCTCGTGGGTGATCGAGGCTGCGGCGATCAGCGGGCCGCGCGGGTGCGGGATGAGCGAGGTGGTGGGACGGCCTCGGGTGCCGCTCGGGGTGGCCGGCGCTTCGGCGAGGAGCTCCGCTTGGCCCAGACGACCGACGAGCTCGGTGGTTGCGCCGGTGCCGACGCCGATCAGCCGTGCCGCATCGGCCCGGGTGACACCGGGCCGGGCATGCACCACCCGAAGCAGCTCGGTTGCGCGCGTCGTCACACCGTACCCCCTACTTATGCTCTTGGTTGGAGTTTATTCTTGCTGGGTGAACCCTGACCACCGTGGTGCGCTCGCCGTGCTCGGCGCTTCTTGCTTTGCCTACGTCACCGCGGAGACCATCCCGGTCGGGCTGCTCCCGCAGATCGCGTCGGGTCTGTCGGTCAGCGAGGCGGACGTCGGTCTGCTGCTGACCAGCTACGCCCTCGTCGCCGGCCTGACCACCATCCCGCTGACCGCGCTCACCATGCGGATCCCGCGGCACACCCTGCTTGCCGCCACCCTGGCGATCTTCGCGATTTCCCAGCTGGTGGCCGCTTTCGCACCCACCTTCCTCATCCTCGCCCTGTCTCGGCTGATCTGCGCGGTGGCGCACGGCGTGTTCTGGTCAACGATCGCTCCGGTGGCCGCCAGGCTCGCCCCCGAAGGTCAAGCAGGTCGCGCCACAGCGATGGTTTTCGCCGGCAACTCGCTGGCCCTGGTGCTGGGCGTCCCGCTCGGAACGGCTCTTGGTCAATGGCTGGGCTGGCGGGTGGCGCTGGGCGTGCTCGCGGCGCTGGGGGTGAGCTGTGCAGCGGGGATCCTGCTGGTCCTGCCCAAGCTCGAAGCTTTGCCGCAAGCCCGAGCCTCCCTGCGGGTCATCCGCTCCGGGCCGGTTGCGACGGTGTGCCTGCTGACGATGACCGTGGTGATCGGGCACTTCGCGGCGTACACCTACATCGCCCCGCTGGTCCGGCGCGACGCGGGCCTCGAAGGTGCCGGGCTGACGCTGCTGCTGCTCGGCTATGGCGTCATGGGCTTGATCGGCAACTGGTTGGTGGGCCGCTGGGTGGACCGCTGGCCCGGCCCGCTGCTGACGGTGCTGGTCACCGCGATCGGAGTGGCGTTGGCCGTGCTGGTGCCGGTGCTCGGGGCGGCGGCGACTGTGGTGGCGGTGCTGGCCTGGGGCGGAGCGTTCACGGCGCTGCCGATCGTGCTGCAATCGACGATCCTGCGGGTGGCGCCTACCGCCCGGGACGCGGCGTCAGCGGCGTACGTGGTGGCATTCCAGATCGGCATCGGCGGTGGGGCGTTTGTGGGGGAACGGCTGGTGGGGGCCACCCGAGCCAAGCCCACCCCCAGGCGCCCCCAAGTCACGCTCGGGGCTCGGCGGGCCCCTGTCTGGGGCGTCGTTGTTTGCTGCGGTCACGTCAGACAGTGTTACAGGTTTCCGCGTAGCTCTTGTTCCCGCTCGATGGCTTCGAACAGGGCCTTGAAGTTGCCCTTGCCGAACCCCAGCGACCCGTGGCGTTCGATCAGCTCGAAAAACACCGTCGGGCGGTCCTGGACGGGCTTGGTGAAGATCTGCAGGAGGTAGCCGTCTTCGTCGCGGTCCACCAGGATCGAGCGCTTCTTCAGTTCCTCGATCGGCACCCGGACCTGGCCGATTCTGGCCCGCAGCGACGGGTCGTCGTAGTACGAGTCGGGGGTGTCCAGGAATTCGAGGCCGGCCGCGCGCATGGCGTCGACGCTGGCCAGGATGTCGTTGGTTGCCACGGCCACGTGCTGGGCGCCGGGGCCGCCGTAGAACTCCAGGTACTCATCGATCTGGGATTTGCGCTGGGACACGGCCGGCTCGTTGAGCGGGAACTTCACCTTGCGCGAGCCATCCGCGACGACCTTGCTCATCAGGGCCGAATAGTCAGTGGCGATGTCGTCACCGATGAACTCGGCCATGTTGGTGAAGCCCATGACACGCCGGTAGAACTCCACCCACTCGTCCATCTTGCCGAGTTCGACGTTGCCGACCACGTGGTCCACGGCCTGGAAGTACCGCTTGGGCTGCAGGCCGGCGTCGATCGCGGGTTGCCGGTCGACGATGGGTCCCCGGGTCACGAAGCCGGGCAGGAACGGCCCTTGATAGCGCGAGCGGTCGATCAGCGTGTGCAGCGTGTCCCCGTACGAGGCGATGGCGGCGACGCGGACGGTGCCGTGGTCGTCGCTGATGTCGTGCGGCTCGGTGACCGGGCGCGCGCCGGCGGACACGGCGTGGGCGAAGGCCTTGTCGACGTCGGGGACGTGCAGGGCGATGTCGCGGATGCCGTCGCTGTGCTTGGCCACGTGGTCGCTGCCCTCGGCGCCGGCATGCACCGCGCCGGTGATCAGGAAGCGGGCGTTGCCGCTGACCAGCACGTATTCGGCGTGGTCGCGGTAGCCGAGTTCGGGGCCGCGATAGGCCACACAGGTCATCCCGAACGCGGTCGAGTAGTAGTGGGCCGCCTGCTTGGCGTTGCCCACGAGGAACTGGAGGTAGTCGACGCCTTTCACGGGGAAGACGTCGTCGGTGATCGTGGCGTGTTCCTGAACCTGCGTCATTGCTAGAGGTTGTCCCAGGTCACAGCACTGGGCAACAGTCCGATTTTCGGCTGGTCAGTCTGCGCATTCGGTAGAGTCCATGGGCACTATGGCTGTACAGGATGTTCACCTGGATGCTCTCGACGGCAGGATCCTCGCGCTGCTCGATGACGAGCCACGCGTGGGCGTACTCGAAATGTCGCGGCGCCTTGCGGTCGCCCGCGGGACCGTGCAATCGCGGCTGGACAAACTCCTGGCTCGCGGCGCCATTCGAAACCCGCAGATCGCACCGGCTGCCATCGGTTTCGAAGTGATGAGCTTTGTGACGTTGGAGATTTCGCAACGGTACGGCCACGGCGCGGTGACTGCGCATCTCGCTGACATTCCCGAGGTCTTGGAGGCACATACGATCACCGGCAGTGGCGACCTGATGTGCCGGATTGTGGCGCGCAACAACGCCGACCTGCAGCGCGTCATCGACCAGATCGTCGGGTACGAGGGCATCGTGCGGGCCTCCACGATCATTGCGCTCGCCGAGCAGATCGCTTACCGGACGATGCCCCTGGTCCGGGCGGCGAGTGGGACTTAACACAGCGACACGGGCTTATCGGGCTGTTCTGTCCGCCCGGTGATCTCGTTACCGTGGGCGCGTGGCTGGTGGGGGTCCGACTGCGCGTGGGTGGGCGCTGGCTGGCGTCATCACCCTGGTGGTGCTGGCCACCACCGGCGTCTGGAACCCGTGGCCGCGGGTCTGGTCCTGGGTGACGCAGAGCGACCCGATCGCCGAGGGCGTGGCCGCGTGGCAGACCGCGATCGGTGGGTCCCCGAAGAGCATCACGATCACCGGTGGCTCTGTGGTGGTCGAGTACCGGACCTCGGTGGAGGCGTACGGGACGGCGGCCGGGGTGAAGCTGTGGAAGTCGGATGCGGATTGGGCCGGGGTGGCCGGCAGCGATGACGACGCCGTGGTGGTGGTCGGGCGGCTGCTCACCAAGGGTTACGAGGTGCTCGACCCGGCGACGGGGGCGGTGCGGCGTAAGGACACGGCAGCGACGGCAGTGTGGACGTACGCCGATGCCATTCTTGATCTTCGGTGTCCGAAGGCCGGCGAATGCGAGCTCAGCGCGTGGGATCCGCGGGGGAGCAAGCCGTTGTGGACGGTCGGCACGGGCGGGATCGGGTTTGTGCTCAACGCCTCGAACCCCGACCTGCCCGACACCCAGCCGCTTGGCAGCGACCGCGTTGACCAGCATGCCGGCGGGCCGCAGCCGTTGCCTGACCTGATCGGACTGCCCGGCGACGGAAAGATCCAGATCATCGACACCGCGCAGGGGCAGGTCACGCAGACTCGCACACCGGGTTCGGACCAGCGGGTGACGGTTGTTGGCAGCCGGGTGCTGACCGTGACCGGCGACGCGCGCGACGGCACCTGCTACTACAGCGTGACCGCGCACGATCCACCCAATGGGCAGGCGGTGTGGCAGCGCGAGGGCCTGAACCTGCGCACCGCTGACAACGGGTCGCACTGCAAACAGGAGAAGGACCCGGCCGGGGGCTCCGACGTTGTGCTGGGAGTGGATCCGTACGGCAAGGAGGAACTGATCGCCGCACATGACGGACGCACCCTGTGGAAGGGCGACAAGGGGCAGAGCGTGCTCGCGGTGAACAATTCCTACGCCCTGATACGAAGTGTCGACAAGAAGACGATCACCGCTCGGTCGTTCGGGCGGGGCTCGGTTGCCTGGCGGCGCGGGGTCAACTCCGGCGCGACCGCTGCGCTCACTCCGTATGCAGCGGTTGTTGCCGATGAAAAGCCTGCTCGCGTCATTGCTGTGAGCCCGCGCACCGGCGGTGTTCTGACCGAAGCCCGCACCGACGCGAAGGTGTACGCGGCCGGCCCGAGCGGTCTGATCCTGGTCTCCGGACGTGACATGGCTTACCTGCGGTTCGGTTCCGCTGCCGCCCGGTGAGCAAAACCGCACCCGGTGATTCGCCTGCCCGGCCGGGGCTGGCCTAGGCTTGCCCGTCATGAGCAGAGCCGCCGCTTTCTCGTACTCGCCTCTGTTGCCCACCGGCGACGACACGACCGAGTACCGGCTGCTTGCGGATGAGGGCGTGGACGTGGTCGAGGGGCCCGGCGGCCGGCGGTTCCTGACCGTCGAGCCCGAGGTGCTGACGCTCCTCACCGCCGAGGCCATGCACGACATCGCGCACTTCCTGCGCCCTGCCCACCTCGCCCAGCTGCGGTCCATCATCGACGACCCGAAGGCCTCGCCAAACGACCGGTTCGTGGCGCTCGACCTGCTGCGCAACGCCAACATCGCGGCCGGCGGCGTGCTGCCGATGTGCCAGGACACCGGCACCGCGATCGTGATGGGCAAGCGCGGCCGGCACGTCCTGACCGACGGCAACGACGAGCAAGCGATCGCCCGCGGGGTGTATGAGGCCTACACCCGGCTCAACCTGCGCTACTCGCAACTGGCCCCGCTGACCATGTGGGACGAGCGCAACACCGGATCCAATCTGCCGGCCCAGATCGAGCTGTACGCCGAGGACCCGGGCGGTCAGCCGGATGCCTACAAGTTCCTGTTCATGGCCAAGGGCGGCGGCTCGGCCAACAAGTCGTACCTTTACCAGGAAACCAAGGCGCTGCTGAATCCCGCGCGCATGATGGAGTTCCTGGACGAAAAACTGCGGCTGATTGGTACGTCCGCCTGTCCGCCGTACCACCTGGCGGTCGTCATCGGTGGCACGAGTGCGGAGCATGCCCTCAAGACCGCCAAGCTGGCCAGCGCCAAGTACCTGGACAATCTGCCCCGCGCCGGCTCGATGACCGGCCACGGCTTCCGCGACGTCGAGCTGGAGGCGGCCGTTCTCGAGCTGACCCGCGACTTCGGCATCGGCGCCCAGTTCGGCGGCCGCTATTTCTGCCACGACGTCCGGGTGATCCGCCTGCCCCGCCACGGCGCCTCCTGCCCGGTGGCCATCGCGGTCTCCTGCTCCGCCGACCGCCAGGCCCTGGCCAAGATCACCCCGTCCGGCGTCTGGCTGGAACGCCTCGAACCGGACCCGGCCCGCTTCTTGCCCGACGTCACCGACGAAGGTTTGCAGACCGACGAGGTAATCCGCGTCGACCTGCGCCGCCCGATGGACGAAATCCGCGCCGAACTAGCCAAGTACCCGGTCAAGACCCGCCTCTCCCTGACCGGTCCCCTGGTGGTGGCCCGCGACATCGCCCACGCCAAAATCGCCGAACGCCTCGACGCCGGCGAACCCATGCCGCAATACCTGCGCGACCACGCGGTCTACTACGCCGGCCCGGCCAAGACCCCCGAGGGCTACGCATCGGGATCCTTCGGCCCTACCACAGCCGGCCGGATGGACGCGTACGTCGAAAAGTTCCAGGCCGCCGGCGGCTCGCTGGTCATGCTGGCCAAAGGCAACCGGTCGGGCCAGGTAACCCGGGCCTGCCAGACGTACGGAGGCTTCTACCTGGGCTCCATCGGCGGCCCAGCGGCCCGGCTGGCCCAGGACTGCATCCGGCACGTGGAGGTGCTGGAGTACCCGGAGCTGGGCATGGAAGCAGTCTGGCGCATCGAGGTGGAAGACTTCCCGGCCTTCATCGTCGTAGACGACAAAGGCAACGACTTCTTCGCTGAGGTGACCAAGCCCGTCCTTGGCATCGGCCGCCGCTGACCCACCGGCTTCGCCCACCTCGCCAACGAACTGTCCGTCGCGGACCTTCGTCCGGCTTGCGAGGGGCAACACACGGGGGGCCAGCGCTCATTGCCGCCTCCGAGCACTTAGCTTTGCGCGGGTTTGCTGTCGGATGAGAAATTCCACCGATCAAGATGCGGTTAGCCGATGTAGATCTCGACGCGGCGGTTGACGGCCTTGTTGCGCTCGGTGGTGTTGGGGCGTACGGGTTCGGTTTCGCCGCGCCCGGTGTGGGTGGCGCGGAGGCCGGTGTAGGTGCGCCGGAAGTAGGCGGCGACCTGAGCGGCGCGGCGTTGGGAAAGGGTGGTGTTCGAGCTGGCGGTGCCGTCGGCGTCGGTGTGCCCGACCATGAGGGCGGTGCCGAAACCGTACGTGCGTGCCTGGAGGGCGACGGTGCCGAGCACTCGGCGGGCGTTGGTGTCGAGGGAGAAGTCGCTGACGGGGAGGTACACCACGGCGAGTAGCCGATTGATGGCGCCGGGCGAGGTGATGCGGGCGGCGACCGGCTCGGCAAGGGTGCCCTGGGCGCCGACCGCGATCACCCGGACGGCGTCGCCGCCGGCCGTGACGGCTCCCAGCACCCCAGCGACGGCACCCACCGTGCGAGCGGGTACCTCTTCGATCACCGTTTCGTGGGCACCTGCCGCCGGAGCCGTCAGCGGCTATACCGCCTACGCCTCACCCGGTGAGGGCTCGTGCACTACCACATCGGCCTCCGACACCTCCTGCGTCATCGGCGCCAACACCAACAAGACAGTCCTGCCGGTGCCGTCCGGTGGCGCCATCACGCTGCTGGACGCGCAGGGCAACCCGGCCACGACCGTCCTGGTCACCCGGCAGGGCACGTACGCCCTGGACGCCACGACCGGCGTGATCACCTTCGTCCCGGTCACCGGCTTCCGGGGTACGGCCACCGCCGTCAAGTACCGCATCACCGACTTGATCGGCACTGTCGTCGACGGTACGTATACGGCAGTGGTGACCGGCGGCGGCGAAACACCCGGCCCGGCCCCATCCACCGGCTCGGTCACGGTCAGGGTGTCCAAGCTGACAGTGACCCGGGAGGCCCCGGCGCGAGCAACGGTGCCCGTGGTGGTGTCGTTCTCCTCGCCGGTCCGGGGCCGGCACACGCTGGTGTTGTGGAGCACTGTGTCCGGCAAGCGGGTCATGCTCGGCACCGGCCGGGCCGTGACCACCGTGGCCAGCCGCCGGGCGGTCGTCACGGCAAAGCTGAACCCGCTCGGCCGGGCCATGGCCGCACGGCTCGGCGGCTATCCGGTCGCGGCGGCGGTCACGACGGTGCCGACCGGTGGCGGAAAGACATTGCGGGCCAGCAGTCGTACCCGGCTCGTGCTGAACTCGTTCGCAGCGGCGCGAGCGGTGTATTTCGCCACCGCCTCCTCGGCGATCAGCGCGCCGCAGCGCCGGTACCTGGCTACTGTGCGGAGCAGCCTGGCCGGGGTTCGGTTCATCACCTGCGTCGGACACACCGATGACCGGGGCAGTGCGGCCGCCAGCCGGGCCCTCGGTAAGCGCCGGGCGCGGGCAGTCTGCGCTGCCCTGGCTGCCCGGTCCGGTATTCGCACGTACGTGATCACCAGGGGCGAGACCAACCCGTCCGCCAGCAACAAGACGCCCGCCGGCATGGCCCGCAACCGCCGAGTCGACATCACCGTCCGTTACTAGCACCAGCCGCCCAGCGATCATGGCCGTCTCCCATCCGGGGGGCGGCCATGATTGTCGCTTCGGATGCCTTCACCCGTTGTCCTGGGTGGTCAGCCGTCGGCACGCTGCTCTGGCCAGGCCTCCGCCGCGCCCGTGCGCGGGTCAGGAGGACCGGAAGCGGGGACGCGACAAGCGCTATGGGACCGCAGGTGAGGGTCAGTGGAGCCCCCGGTCGGAATCGAACCGACGACATCCTGTTTACAAGACAGGTGCTCTGGCCAACTGAGCTACAGGGGCGGCTGGCCCAGCATACCGGGTGGCCCCGGAGCGGGTCGAAATGGTTACGCCATGATCGTGACCTTGGCAGAACATGAGAAAGGCTTTACGGTAGCGAGGCGTGTGGTCTGCCGCACGTGTATTCCTCCCACTCGGATCGTCCGGCACGTTCCTGCCGGTGGAAAGGAAGTAACAGCTTCATGGCTACCGTGACCTATGACAAGGCTTCCCGGGTCTACCCCGGTTCGGACCGCCCCGCCGTCAACGAGCTCAACCTGGAGATTGGCGACGGCGAGTTCCTCGTCCTGGTCGGCCCCTCCGGTTGTGGCAAGTCGACCAGCCTGCGCATGCTCGCCGGGCTGGAGGACGTCGACCGCGGCCGCATCCTGATCGAGGGCAAGGACGTCACCAACCTGCCGCCCAAGTCCCGCGACATCGCGATGGTGTTCCAGAACTACGCTCTGTACCCGCACATGTCGGTTTATGAGAACATGGCGTTCGCGCTGAAGCTGCGCAAGACGCCGAAGTCGGAGATCGACCGCCGGGTCAAGGAAGCCGCCCAGCTGCTGCAGCTCGACGAGTACCTGTCGCGCAAGCCGAAGGCGCTCTCCGGTGGTCAGCGTCAGCGTGTCGCCATGGGTCGCGCGATCGTGCGTGAGCCGCAGGTGTTCCTCATGGACGAGCCGCTGTCGAACCTCGACGCCAAGCTGCGCGTGCAGACCCGCTCGCAGATCGCCACGCTGCAGGCCAAGCTGGGCATCACCACCGTGTACGTGACGCACGACCAGGTCGAGGCCATGACGATGGGCCACCGGGTCGCGGTCATGCTCGACGGCAACCTGCAGCAGTGCGACACCCCGCGGGCGCTGTACGACACCCCCGGCAACGTCTTCGTCGCCGGCTTCATCGGCTCGCCGGCCATGAACATCAAGACCGTGGCGCTGACCGAGGCGGGCGCCGACTTCGGTCCGCTGGCCGTGCCGCTGACGCGCGAGCAGGCCGAGGCGGCCCGGACCGGCGGTAGCAAGGTGACGGTGGGCTTCCGTCCCGAGTCGACCGACCTGGTTGCGCCGACCGCTGGTGGTCTGCCGATCGTCGTCGACCTGGTCGAGGACCTCGGCTCGGACGCCAACGTCTACGGCCACGCGGCCCTCGACGGTGGCTCGGAGCGTTTCGTGGTTCGCACCGACCGGCGCACGATGCCGAGCATGGGCGAGACCGTGTTCATCAAGCCGCAGCCCGAGCAGGTTCACCTGTTCAACGCGACCAGCGGCGACCGCATCTGATCCCGTACCGGCAGGAAAGGCGGCCCTGACCGGGCCGCCTTTTTGCTGTTCGCTGAAGCTATTTGCTGAAGGTCTGCAGGACGAAGTCCTTCTCGGCCACGCAGGCCAGGTTCTTGGTGTCCCAGGCGCAGGTCGCGGATCGGACGTCGACCAGCGAGCCCAGCGGCACCGGGTCGTCGCCGACATGATCACCGGTGAGCCCGGGATCGTCCGGGGACGTGGTCAGCGCCTTGGAGAAGATCAGCAGGTTGCCGGCATCGATGCGGTTCGCCACCCCGGCCCGGGTCCACAGGACCGTGCCGTCGTCGCCCAGCAACGTCACCTGCCCGGGTGAGGAGTCCTGCGCCGCGAGCACGGTCTCGCCCACCGGGATGAGCGACTCGACCTGGGCCACACCGCGGTGCCACACCTCGCCACCCTTCGCGGTGCTGACGGCAATCACCTGCGCGGTCTTGTGGTCGTACCCGGTCTCCTGCACGGCGCACATCCGGTCGGTGCCGCAGGGGGTGAGCTTGCTGAACCGGGTGTTCGTATCCGGCGGGGTCAGCAGCACCCGGGGTTCGCCCATTTTGCCCAGGTCGTAGGCCAGCAGCCGGTGCGCGTCGCCGGCTTCGGCCACCACCAGCCGCCCGTCGTGCGCGATGACTTCGTCGCCCGGGTCGGCAACGTTGGGTCGCGGCCCGGCGAGCACTTTGCCCGACCCTGCGTCGATGACCCGGGCGGACCGGTCCACGCCAATCTGCACAAGGCGGCCATCTTCCGCTTTCGCAGTTGCGGTCTCGAAGTCGGCGGGGGTGGACACTGCGACGACTTTTGTGGTGCTGAGGCCGTACTCGGAAGCCGGGGTTTTGCTTTCCCATCCGGTCTTTCCCTGTTCCCGGACCCGCAATCCCAGCAACCTGTTCTCGGTGCGATTGACAAGCACGACGGTGTCGCCGGCAAAGAGCAGGCTGTCATCGTCAGCGACGCGCCGCTCCCACAGCTTGTGACCGTCCTTGAGGTTGAGCAACACCATTCGCCGGTCGCTTGTCGCATAATCGTTTGCGGTAATCGCAATCACGGCATCCGGCGTCGTGAAGAGCTGCTCCCACCGCTCGGAAGTGCCCGCCTCGGTGCTGCGCCAGACAACCTTTCCGCTCCCAGCCTCAGCAGCCACCACGCCCAATTGACCATTCTCGTCGGCACTCGCGAAGTAGGCCCGCCCGTCCCGCATCACCGCCGCCGAAAACGCCGACCCAACCGCACTGACCGGAGCAACCCGAACAGGCTGACTCAACGGCCGGTAGTCCAACGCCGAACTCCGCGGCCAAAGCCAAACCGCAAGTCCGGTGCCCACCCCCAGAACCACCAGAACGGAAATAGCAGCAACCATTTTCCGGTACGTCCACAGCGGCGCCGATTTCGGTGGTTCACCGGCTTCTTGTTGTGACGCCAGCCACGACGCCGCCGGCACGCTGGAATGGGAAGGTGCCATTCCCGCGAAAGCAGCGGCCTCCCCGGTTGCCCAAGGGTCAACAGGTTCGGGGTAATCCGGGCTCTCCTGGGCCGGGGCCGCTTGATGGCCGTTCGGAACCGCCGGAACCGTAGGCGCGGCCGCATCCACGGTGTCTCGCGGCGCCTCGGCCCTCGTCATGACCTGCTCCTGCGGCGCCTCAGCGGCGGAGGGCTGCGGCGGTGCCGCGGCGGGGCGCTGCGAAAGTAACTCGGCGGAGGAGGCCGGTGCCGCGGCGGCGGGAGGCTGCGGCGGTGTGGGCGTGGTGGCCAGCGTGTCGGAGATTGGTGCGACGGGAGCTGCTGCCACGTCGACCGGCTCGGTGTCCGAGGGTTCGCTGGCGCTTCGGATGGCGCCCTCGGCCACCGGGAACTCCGGCTGTTCGAGCACCGCGGGGGCGATGCCCAGTTCGCTGTGCAGGAGCCGGGCTACCAGGGGAACCCGGGAGGAGCCGCCGACCAGGAACAACCCCGCCAGCTCGGCCGGGGTCAGGCCGGCCGCCTTGATGATGGTCTCCGCCTCGGCCACCCCGCGCCGGATCAGCGGGGCCGTCACCAGCTCCAGTTCGGTGCGGGTCAGGCTCAGCGCGGTTTCGACGCCGGGGACGGGAACGGGGGCTTCGGCCGTACGCGAAAGCATCTCTTTGGCCCCTCGCACGTCGTCCCAGAAGCGGCGACGGGCGCGCCATTGGGCGAGCGTGACCGGCTCCTGCAGGGTGGCCCAGGCGCCGGGTTCCTGCTGGCGCAGCGTGCCCCCGAGATGGTCGGCGAGCGCCGCGTCCAAATCGAGCCCGCCGAGATCGTCCAGGCCACCCGAGGCAGCGACCTCGAACCGCCCACGCCCATCCTCGCCGGCCGCGACGTTGCGCACCACGGCAATGTCCAGCGTGCCGCCGCCGAAGTCGAACACCGCGACGGCCGCACCCACCGGTACGGGCCGCCGCAGCACCTCAACGAAGTACCGCGCAGCCGCCACCGGTTCAACCACCATCCGAGACCCAGCCGCCCCAGAAAGCCCAGCCGCCCCCGAAGGCCCGGCTCGCCGGACCACTGTCGCGGGCGGCCATCCCGCGCGGACCAGCGACTCCGCCAGCACCGCCTGCCGCTGCGCGCCCCAAGCCGCCGGATAGGTCACCACCGCCGGCGGGAGGTGGCCGACCGTTGCCACCGCTTCCCGGGCCACCGCCCCCAGCAGCGCCGCGAACAGGTCAGCCACCGGCACCTCGGCGGTTCCCAGCAGCACCGTCGCGGCGTCGATGTGGCGTTTGGGGTGCAGTTCCAGGCGGCCCGGTTCGGCGTAGCCCAGGCGGATGGCGTCCCGGCCCACGTGCAGGCGGCCGGTGGTGTCCAGGTATACGGCTGAGGGCAGCAGCGGCTGGCCGTCGAACAGGAGCGGGCGGACCCGTCCGTCGGGGCGGCGCAGCATGGCGACCGTGTGGGAGGTTCCCAGGTCAACACCGAGCATGGCTCGTGACGGTACTACCAGGTGCTGTCCCGTCACGAGCCGGTGACTCAGCTGTACCTGCGGCGGCGGCTGACCTCGGCGAGGGTTACCGCGGCTGCGACGCTGGCGTTGAGCGACTCCACGGTGGAGGCCATCGGGATGCTGACGCGCAAGTCGCAGGTCTCGCCGACCAGGCGGGACAGGCCGCGGCCCTCCGAGCCGACCACCACGAGCAGCGGACCGACCGCGGCTTCGAGCTGGTAGAGGTCGGTTTCGCCGTCCGCGTCCAAGCCGATCGCGGTGAACCCGGCCTGCTGGGCCATCTTGATCGCGCGGGTCAGGTTGACGACCTGCGAGACCGGTACGCGGGCGGCCGCACCAGCGCTGGTGCGCCAGGCCGTCGCGGTGATGCCGGCTGCGCGGCGTTCGGTGATGAAGACGCCGTGGGCGCCGAACGCGGCCACCGAGCGGATCACCGCGCCCAGGTTTCTCGGGTCGGTGACGCCGTCCAGCGCAACCAGCAGTGGGGCGGTCTGCTCCAGCGAGGCGGCTACCAGGTCGTCGAAGTTCTCGTAGGCGAACGGCGGGACCTGCAGGCCGACGCCCTGGTGGAGCACGCCGCCGGTCATCCGGTCGAGCTCGAGCCGGCTGATCTCCAGCACCGGGATGCCGCGGTCGCCGGCCGTGCGCACGATCTCGGTGATCCGGTCGTCGATGTCGATGCCCTGGGCCACGTACAGCGCGGTGGCCGGGATCAGGGCCCGCAGGGCCTCGACCACGGGGTTGCGGCCGAGCAGCAGCTCGGGGCCTTCCTTTGTCGGGTTGGACCGGCGGCCCGGGGCGACACGCGGGCCCCGGCTCTGCATCCGGGCCCCACGCTGCTGGGCCGGGCGTCCGGTGGCCCGGCCACCGCCGCGGCCCCACGTGGTGTCCTTGGAGCCGGGAAGGCCAATCTTGGGCGCCCGTCCCTCGGCGGCCGCCGCGCGGCGTTCCTTGTCCTGCTTGCGGGCGGTCTTGTCGGGCAGCTTCTCGGTGCCGGAGTAGCCCTTGTGCCAGGGGCGCTCGTCGGCGGGCAGGGTCTTGCCCCGGCCCTTCAACGCCCCGCGGTTCTTGCCGCCGGAACCGGCCGCGGCACCCTTCTTCGAGGTGGCGCGCTTGCTTGCGTTACGGGAGTTTCCCGGCATCAGTGCTGCTCTCCTACCGTCCAGCGCGGCCCGGTCGGAGTGTCCTCCACCTGAATACCCGCGTTCTTGAGCTGATCGCGGACCGAGTCGGCCGCCGACCAGTCCTTGCGTGCCCGGGCCTGCGCGCGCTGCTCCAGCGCGAGCTTGACCAGCGAGTCGACGACCGGCTTGAGCTCGCTGCCGGTGTCACCGCCGCCCCAGGCGTCGTCGAGGGGGTCGAGGCCGAGCACCCCGAGCATGGCACGCACCTCGGTGAGCGCTGCTCGTACCCCGGTCTCGTCGGTTGCTGCGAGGGCGCTGTTGCCCTCGCGGATCGTGTCGTGCACGACGGCCAGCGCCGCCGAGGTGTTGAAGTCGTCGTTGAGCGCTGCGGCGAAGGCGGGCGGCACCTGCTTGGGCCGGCCGGGGCCGACAACTTCGACGGCGCGCTGCACAAACCCTTCGATCCGCTTGTACGCCGTCGCCGCCTCGCGCAGCGCTTCGTCGGAGTAGTCGATGCGCGAGCGGTAGTGCGGCGCGCCCAGGTAGTAGCGCAGCTCCACCGGGCGGATGCCCATCCCGCGTACGGCCTCGACGTCGATGACGTTGCCCAGCGACTTGCTCATCTTGGCCTCGCCGAGGTTGAGCAGCGCGTTGTGCACCCAGTAGCGGGCGAACGGCAGCCCGGCCGCGTGCGACTGGGCGATCTCGTTCTCGTGGTGCGGGAACGTCAGGTCGAGCCCGCCGCCGTGGATGTCGAACTCGGCGCCCAGGTAGCGCCGGGCCATCGCGGAGCATTCGATGTGCCAGCCCGGGCGGCCCCGGCCCCACGGTGAGGGCCACGAGGCGTCGGCCGGTTCGTCGGCCTTGATGCCCTTCCACAACGCAAAGTCCGCGGCGTGGTGCTTGTCGCGTTCCGGGGCGTCGCCGGCCGGGAGCATGTCGTCGAGCTTCTGCCCGGACAGCCGGCCGTAATCGGGGTAGCTGGGCACGTCGAAGTAGACGTCGCCGTTGCCCGTGGCCGACTCGTAGGCGTTGCCCCGGGTGATCAGCTCGGCGATCAACTCGTGCATCTCCGGGATGTGCGCGGTGGCCAGCGGTTCGTACGTCGGTGGCAGCACGTTGAGCGCCCGGTAGTCGGCGTCGAGCACCAGTTTGTTGGCATACGCGATGGACCAGAACGGCTGCCCGCTCTGCACCGACTTGACCAGGATCTTGTCGTCCACGTCGGTGACGTTGCGGATGAACGTGACCTCGAAGCCGGAGTGCGTCAGCCAGCGCCGCAGCATGTCGTAGTTGACGCCGCTGCGCAGGTGCCCGATGTGCGCCACGGACTGCACGGTGAGGCCACACACGTAGATGCCGATGTGTCCGGGCGTCTTCGGGACGAAGTCGCGGACGGATCGGGTCGCGGTGTCATGCAGCCTCAGCGTCACCGTACAAGGGTACCGACCGCCCCAACGGAATTGCCGCCCCGCCCGAGCGACGGGCGAAGCGGCAATCCACAGAGTTATCCACAGGCCGCTACCGGCCGCCGACCGCCTTGTAGGCGTCGACGATGCCGTGGCCGTAGAAGCTGTTGAACGACTTGGAGCCGGCGCAGTACGCGTCGAATTCCGGGCCGTAACCCTCCTGGGCATAGCTGCGCAGCCGTGGCGTCGGGCAAGCGGTCTTCTGCGCGGTGCTCAGCAGCCGGGCCTGGACCAGGCCGGGGTTCATCGTCAGCCCACCGCGCCAGAAATCGCGATGCCCGTACTTGCTGATGATCAGGGCCGCGACCCCGGCCGCGTGCGGCGAGGCCATGGAAGTGCCGGCGAGGTACGTGTAATAGCCGCACTTTCCGCGCGCCGTGCAGTCCTTGAACACCGTGCTGACCGTCGGGTTGCCGTCAGCGTCCACCCGGCCCGACTCCTGCAGGACCTTCAGCGGGTACGACGACAGGATGTTGTTAGCGGTCTGGTTGTACTGCGGGGTGCCGAAGAAGTCCCGGGTGAAGCCCCCCGGCGCCGCCACCGAGATCTGCTCGGTGCCGTAGTTGGAGTAGACCGCCTTGGCCGTCGACGGGCCCACCGACGACACCGCGATCACGTGCGGGCCCTCGGTCGGCAGCGAGACGCAGGTCTTGTTGTCGATCGGCCGGTCGTACGGGTCGGTGCCGTAGTCCGGGCTGCTGCTGTCCTCCTGCGGGTCGTTCAGGTTGTCGGCCTGGTTGCCCGCCGCCGCGACCAGCGTGACCCCGCGGGCGTGGGCGTAGTTCAGCGCCCGGTTGACCCCGGCGATGATGGCCCGCTGCTCGGCCTGGGCCTCGGGGGCGTCGGCCGGGTTGGCCTTGCAGTTGTAGAGCCACGGGTCGATGTAGAACGACATGTTGACCACGTCGATGCCGGCGTCGGCGGCGTAGGTCAGCGCGTTCACGACCGGGTCGAGGAAGAAGTAGCCGGAGTCCTGGCCCCCCTTGAGTTCGACCAGCGTCACGTTCGGGGCGACGCCGGAGACGCCGGTGCCGTTGGCCGCCGCGGCGATCGTGCCGGCCACGTGGGTGCCGTGCCCGCCGTCGTCGGTGCCGACCGCGTCGACGCAGCCCTCGGCCTCGCACGGCCCGTCGATGTCGACGATGTCCGGGGCGAAGTTGCGCGACAGCTTGGTGCTGAAGTTGGGGGCGAGGTCCGGGTTGCTGGCGTCCAGCCCGGTGTCGAGCACGCCCACGGTGACCCCGCGGTCGCCCTTCTCCTTGGCGCGGGCCTTGTCGGCCTTGACCATCTTGAGGCCCCACAGCTTGTCGTCGAGGGTGTCAGCCTTGCTGACCCCGCCGGACGGCTTGCCGCCCCGGCCCTCGGTGATCGGCTTCTCCAGCGGGGCCGGTTTGGGGGCGTACCCGATGGGCTTGCGCGCGGCCGCACCGATGAGCGCCCCCGACGCGGCCGCCTTGGTCTTGAAGTCGGCCGCAGCCGACGAAACCCGGTAGGTGCCGACCGCGGCGTTGCTACTGACCACCGTGCCGCCGGCGGCGGTGATCGCGGCAATGGCCTCGGTGGCGGAGACACCGTCGTCGGCGACGACGGTGTACTCAGTGGTCTCGGTGGACGGTGCAGCGCTGGCCGGCGTGCTCGGCAGGCCGGTGAGGAGGGCAAGTCCCGTCGCGGTGGCGACGGCCCCGGCCGTGAGGCGTCTCTTCATCCTCGCATTCCATCGAAGAGATCATATTTCCACAAGGGTCCGCCGGGGCCATCCGCCCAACGATGATCAGGGACGCGTCATGCGCAGGACATCAAGCGCCGCATCCAGCTCATCCTCGGTCAAAGTGCCGTTGGCGACATGTCCCCGTTCGATGACTACCGCCCGGATGGTCTTGTCTTCCTTGAGTGCCTGCTTGGCGATCGCCGCGGCCTCGTCGTAGCCGAGGTGGCGGTTGAGCGGGGTCACGATGGACGGTGAACCCTCGGCGTAGCCGCGAGCCACCTCCTCGTTGGCCTCCAGCCCGGCGATGCACCGGTCGGCGAGCATGCGGGCCGCCGCCGCCAGCAGCTTGATCGACTCCAGCAGGTTGCGGGCCATCACCGGCAGCATCACGTTGAGCTCGAAGTCGCCCTGGCTGCCGGCGAACGCCACGGCCGCGTCGTTGCCGATGACCTGCGCGGCGACCTGGCGCACCGACTCGGGCACCACCGGGTTCACCTTGCCCGGCATGATCGACGATCCCGGCTGCAGGTCGGGCAGGCGCAGCTCACGCAGCCCGGCGCGCGGGCCCGAACCCATCCACCGGATGTCGTTGACGATCTTGTAGAAGCCGACGGCTACCACCCGCAGCTGACCGGACGCCTCCACCAGGGCATCGCGGGCACCCTGGGCCTCGAAGTGGTTACGCGCCTCGCTGAGCGGCAGCCCGGTCAGCTCGCGTAGCTGCTCGATGACCGCCGGGGCAAAGCCGGGCGGGGTGTTGACGCCGGTGCCCACTGCGGTGCCGCCCAGTGGCAGCTCACCGAGGCGCGGCAGGGTGGCACCGAGCCGTTCGATGCCGTAGCGCACCTGGGCGGCGTACCCGGAGAATTCCTGTCCCAGGGTGACCGGAGTCGCATCCATGAGGTGCGTGCGGCCGGATTTCACGACCGTCGCCCAGGCCGACGCCTTCTCGCTCAGCGCGCCCTCGAGGTGTTCCAGCGCCGGGATCAGATCGCTGGTGATCGCCTCGGTCGCGGCCAGGTGGATGGAGGAAGGGAAGACGTCGTTGCTGGACTGTGAGGCATTGACGTGGTCGTTGGGGTGCACCGCACGGCCCAGCTCCCGCGAGGCCAGGGTGGCGATCACCTCGTTGGTGTTCATGTTCGACGAGGTGCCCGACCCGGTCTGGAACACGTCGATCGGGAACTGGTCGTCATAGCCGCCGTCGGCCACGTGCGCGGCCGCCGTCACAATCGCCTTGGCCAGGTCGTCCTCGAGCACGCCGAGGCTCGCATTCACCTGCGCGGCCGCACCCTTGATCTGCGCCAGCGCCCGGATGTGCGAGGACTCCAGCCCTCGCCCGGAAATCGGGAAGTTCTCCACGGCACGCTGCGTCTGCGCCCGCCACAGGGCGTCGGCCGGCACCCGGACCTCACCCATCGTGTCGCGCTCGATCCGGAAGCCGCTCTCGTCAGTCGTCGTCACCCCTCTATCCTGCCCCGGACCTCCGGCGGACGCAGTTGATCCACGCCACTGTCCGAGGCCTGCGGCAAGAGCGCGGATACCGGTACGCCCACCCGCCGGCAGATCGTCCGGGCTTGCGAGTGCCGGCGTTCCGCAGCCTCCGGATCGGTGGAAGCCTCGCAGACACCGAGGCCGGTGAGGGCGCGGGCCTCGTCGACCAGCGACTCGGTGCGCCGGGCGCCGGCGAGCGCCTCCTCGAACACCTTGCGGGCGCCTTCCCTGTCGTGCATGGCCAGCAGGGCTGCGCCCAGCCCGTTCTGGGCCTGGGCGATGCGCAGGGTCTGACCTGCCGAGCGGGCGAGATCCAGCGCGTCCAAGTTGCATTGCGCAGCTTGTTGCGGCTCGGCCCGGTACAGATGCAGGCTGCCCAGCCCGATCATGGCCTCGATGTAGATGGCGTCGTAGCCGCCCTTCCGGGTCAGCCACAGTGAGCTTTTCAAAAGACGCTCGGCCATTGCCGTCTCACCCAGTCGCAGCCGAGCTTCCGCGATCACCAGCAAGCAGGTGCTGGGCAGCGGTGAATCCACAAACTCCACAGCGGTCTGCAAAGCCACCCGAGCGCGCCGCAAGGCTTGGGCGGGGTCACCCAGGAGCACCTCGACGCTGGCCAACCCGGCGTTGCACCGGGTCAGACCCGAGACATCCCCGGACCGCTCGTAGAGGCGGTAAGCCAGCTCCAACTGCTCCCGGGCCTCCTGCAGCCGGCCCATCCGCTGATAGATGCCGCCGAGGTTGTGCCGGGCGCGAGCCTCGCCGTGGCGCCGGCCAACCCGGATCTCGTGCTGCAGCATCATGGTCGTCCGCTCCACCGCCTCGGTATTGCGGCCCAGGCGGTAGAAGCCGGAAGCAAGGTAGTTGCTCAGCACGACAACGCCCTCTTCATCGCCGTCCCGTTCGGCCAGAACCAGCCCGCTTTGCTGCACCGCGATGAGGTCATCGAGGTAGTTGCGGTCGTAGAGGTAGCGCCAGTTGACCCGGGCCAGCCGCCACCCGGCTGACAATTCGCCGGCCTCGGCGGCTGCGGCCAGCAACGCCAGCAGATCCGGACGCTGGTGTTCGAGCCACAACGGATCGGCGACGGCCTGGGCGACCAGCTCCGGACGTGCCGGTGCCCCGGTCGGGAAATCGGTGGACTGCAGAGCCCATTCCTTGCGCCGGTTGAGCTCGGTCGCGGCGTGCAGGTGCAGGTCGATCAGCGGGGCCAGCGCGGTCCGGCGATCCTGCTCGGGCAGCGTCGCGGCCAGAGCCGAGGCGTACTGCCGGACCAGGTCGTGCAGCCGGTACCGGCCCGTTTCCGGCTCCTCGATCAGGTTCACGTCGACCAGGCCGTCCAGCATGTCCTGGGCGTCGTCCAGGGCCACCCCGCTCAGGGCGGCCACGGAGACAGCCCCGAAATGCTTCGCCGGGTGCAGACCGAGCAGCCGGAACAGCCTGCGGACGGCCTCCGGCAATTGCCGGTACGACAAAGCAAAAGCGTCGGCCACCGTACGGTCCTCGGCGGCCAGTTCGGGCAGCGCCGACTCGCCGAGGCGCCGGACCAGGTCGTCGACTTGCCAGCGCGGACGGTGCGCGAGCCGGGCACCCGCCAGCCGCAACGCCAAGGGCAGGCAGCCGCAACGCTGGGCCAGCACCCGAGCCGCCGCCGGATCCGCCGTGACCCGCTCCCCGACGATCCGCTGCAGCAAGCCGACCGCCTCGGCGACGGTCATGACTTCCAGCGACTCGGGCTGCGCGCCGTCCAGCCCGGCCAGCCTGCGCCGACTGGTGACCAGCGTCAGGCTGTTCGGCGACCCGGGCAGCAGCGGAGCCGCCTGAGCACTCGACGCCACGTTGTCCAGGATCAGCAACACCCGGCGCGCAGCAAGTTCGGATCGCCACAGCCCGGCACGCGCCTCAAGGCCGGGCGGGATGCGGTCGGCTGCCACGCCCAGTTGGCGCAGCAGAATCAGCAGGGCCGCGGACGCGTCGAGGGGCTCCTGGATGCTGTGTCCTTGCAGGTCCAGGAAGAGTTGTGCGTCCGGATAGCGGTCGGCGAGTTTCGCCGCCACCTGCAGCGCCAGCGTCGTCTTGCCACTGCCGGGCATGCCGTCGATGGTGAGCACGCTCGTGTGAGCGGCGACGCCGAGCAAGCGGTCGACCGTGGCCGTCCGGCCGGTGAAGTCGCTTACCGTGCGAGGCAGGGCGCGTACCCCAGCAACGGCGGGACGCTCGGCCGGCGCCGGCAGCAACTCGCCGCTCAACATGCGCCGGTGCAGTTCCTGCAGCTCGGCCCCGGGCTCGATGCCCAGCTCGGTGCGGTACAGCGCCCGAGCGCGCCGATACTCCGCCAGCGCATCAGCGTGGCGTCCGAGCCGGTGCAAGGTGAGCATCAACTGCCGCCGGAGTCGTTCCCGCAGCGGATAGTTCTCCACCAGCCCGGTCAGTTCGGCGACGATGTCCCGTTCGCGCCCGGCGGCCAGCTCGAGATCCACCCAGTCCTCGGTGAAAGCCTGGCGCTGCTCGTCCAGGACGGTGGCGAGCCGGCGCACCGCCGGACTGTCGAGCCCGGCGAGGCAGGACCCACGCCACAGCGCCAACGCCTCCCGCAACGACTCGGCGCCTTTGGGGGGGAGCGCTTCCACCGCGCGTCCGGCCAGCTCGGCGAAGCTGGTGGCGTCCAGGTCCTCCGGGTCGAGCACGACGCCGTAACCGGCCGGATCGGTGCGGATGGTGCCGGACGGGAGCAGCCGGCGCAGCCGGGACACGCAGGTCTGCAGTTGCCCGCGGGCAGTGGCCGGTGGGTTGCCGGGCCAGACGGCGTCGATCAGCTCTTCAGCTCCGACGACCCGGCCGGGCTGCAGCAGCAGCATGGCCAGCACGACCCGATCGCGGCCCGCGGTGATGACGATCTCGTGGCCGGTTTCGCCGGTTACCAGGAGCGGCCCGAGGATGCCGAATCGCATCGCGCCCCCTATTTCCGCATGTCGATCTCGTCCGACGATAGCCGGTGAGAGCGCGACGACAGTCAGACGAGAGCGGCTGGGGACAGAATCCCTGCCGAGGCCGTTCCGCTTCCCATGATCGATCACGCCCCCAAGGGTGCGGAGCGGCCCGTAACGGGGGGTGTTCAGCTCGTCCACGGCGTGGTGGACGGGCTGATCGCTGATCGGCTTGCCGGGATTCTCGGGAGAAGGACACCGGTTGGACGCCGACGGGCTGCGGAAGTAGCCTCGCGGGGGTTCGCCAGCAACCGTGGAACGTCCCCGACGAACAGGATCTCTCATGCGACGCGCCCTTCTTGCCGTGACGTTCGGTGGCCTGCTGCTTTCCGGGGCGGCCTGCAGCAGCGGCGGCAACGATGCGGACTCCACGGCCCAGGCGCCGGCGATCGTGACGCCTTCCTCGCCGGCCGAGACGACCAGCCCGCCGCCGGACTACACGGCAAACACCAAGCAGGTCTGCTCGAAGGTCGAGAAGATCTTCGACGCCGAGCTGGAGGACTTCGGCACCGAGATCGGCAAGATGATCGCGTACAAGGAAGCCAAGCAGAGCGACAACGCCGAGGCGGCCGAGAAGGCGGCGGGCAAGCAGCTCAAGAACGTCGGCGCGCAGATCAAGAAGCTGACCGCGGCGGCGCAGGACCCTCAGGTCAAGGAGGCCGGCGCGACCTCGTCGGCCAAGTTCACCAAGAGCGCGGCGGACGGCACGTTCTTCGACAAGATCAAGTCGACAAAGGACCTGGACAAGGTGCTGGAGTCGCAGATGACCGAGTGGCTGACCCCGATCGCGGGTTACTGCGCCTGAGACCGGGACAGGCTACGCCGTAAACCGCTGGCGTCCGGTTTATCGTGACGCCATGCGAATCGAGCGCATCGTCAGCCCGGCGGCTGTGCACGCGGCCGCCGAGCTGTTCGACGGGCCGCCTCTGCCTGGGGCGACCGAGACGTTTCTGACCAGCCCCGGGCATCACCTGCTGCTGGCCTACGAGGGAGATCGGCCGGTCGGCATGATCACCGGCGTGGAGATGACGCACCCCGACAAGGGCACCGAGATGTTCGTGTACGAGCTGGCGGTCGCCCCGGATGCCCGGCTCAAGGGCATCGGCACCGCGCTGGTCGAGGCGCTCGCCGGCATTGCCCGGGAACACGGCTGCTACGGCATGTGGGTGGGCACCGAGAACGACAACGCGGCGGCGCAGCGGACGTACCGTAAGTCCGGAGCGACCGAAGAGGAACCGTTCCTGCTGCTGAACTGGGATTTTCACCCGGCCGCGGGGCGGTCCGAGGGCGGCCAGACGTAGGGCAGGTCATCCGGGATGGTGCCGAAGACCGGTCCGTAGAACGCCGGGTCCTTGCGCAGCAGCGCCGAGCGGTGGCTCAGATGCAGCGCCTCGTCACCCAGCCACGGCGGCAGGTCGTCCGAAGCGGCAAGATCTTCTTGGGTACGGATAACCGTCAGCCCCCGCGTCTTCGCCACGTCGGTGAGCAAGGTCTCCGCGGTGGTGTCGGCGTGCCCGGCCGCCGTCCAGATGCCGGCGAAGTCGAGGCCGTAGCGCACCAGCGCCTCCTCGTAGCCGATCCACATCTTGACCGCCGGATGATGCCTCCAGCCGTAGCCGGGCTGCACCAGCCCGCGCAGCACCTGGACTGTCTCCACGCGCTGCTTGCCCAGCCGCTTCTGGTCCAGCACCTTCGCGCTCTTGATGAAGTCGGGGTAAGGGAGAAAAGTCTGCACGCCCCATTAACTACGATGCGCCCATGGCCGACGATCCCACCCCCGGGGGTAACCGCAAGTCCCTGGTCTCCCGGTTGCGGCACACGCTGCCGGGCGCCGCGGACAACCGGCCGCATTTCGTGGTCTGCGGGGCGGACGCGCTGGTCTACACGCTCGCCGAGGAACTGGCGGCCAACCATCGGGTGCGGCTGACCGTCATTGTGCCGAGCAAGCTGCGGCGAGACGTGCCAGATCTGACAGCCCTGCGAGGGGTAAGGGTCATGCGCGCCGACCGCCTTGACGAACGCGCGTTCCGCTCGGCCGGGCTCGACGGCGCCGCAGCGCTGGCCCTGGTGATGCCCGACGACGTGGTCAACCTGCACGCCGCGCTCTGCGCTCAGGCCGTCGAGCCGGACCTGCGCCTGGTCATCCGGATGTTCAACACCGGCCTCGGCTACAGCGTACGCCGGCTGTTCGCCGACTGCGAGGTGCTCTCCGACGCCGCGATGGCCGCGCCCGCCTTCGTCGCAGCCTCCCTCGGTGAGGTCGTGCCCACCCACGTTCGCCTGCCCGGCCGCACGGTCCACGTGGCGCGGCGCGAGGACGTACGCACCGAGCAGGTGGTCTGCACCCTGACCGCGGCCGACGGCGCAGGCAAGGCCGAGGTGCTCCCCGAGGATTCCGGGCCGGACGTGCAGCGCCCGGAGGATCTGGTGCTGGCCGAGGCGACCGGGAAGGCCGCCGAGCCGGAGAAGACGGTCAGCTCCCGCCGCCGCCCGCACCTCGCGGCTGGCCGGGCGATCCGGGCCGCGCTGAGCCGCAAGCTGGGCATCGCCGTGCTGGTTACGCTAGCGGTCACGGCGGTGTCCGGAACCGTGCTGGCGTTGTCGCTGGGTTACCACGGCTTCTGGAAGTCGCTGTACGTCACGCTGCTGACCGTGGTCGGCTCGTCCGACGTGGAGGAGAACCGCAACGCCGTCGCGCAGGCCGCCCAGTTGGTGCTCACTATCGCTGGGCTGGCGCTGCTGCCGCTGATCACCGCAGCGGTGGTCGAGGGCATGGTCAACGCCCGGCTGGCGCTGGCCGGGGGCCGCTTCACCGCCAAGCGTGAGGACCACGTGGTGGTAGTCGGGCTGGGCAACGTGGGCACCCGGGTGCTGCGCCAGTTGCACGATCTGGGCATCGACGTGGTGGCCATCGATCGCAGCCGGGACGCGCGCGGGGTGCGCGTGGCCGAGCAGCTCGGCATTCCGCTGATCATCGCGGATGCGGCGTCGGAGGAGACGCTGCGCCAGGCGTCCGTCGCCACCAGCCGCGCGCTCGTGGTGGTCTCCACCGACGACGTGTCCAACCTGCAGGCCGCGCTGAACGCCCGCGCGGTCCGGCCCGATCTGCGCGTGGTGCTGCGGCTGTTCGACGACGACTTCGCCCGCCGGGTGCAGACCGCGTTCAACATCGCCATCTCACGCAGCGTCTCGCGGCTGGCCGCCCCGGCGTTCGCTGCGGCCATGCTGGACCGCGACGTGATCGCCACCATCCCGGTCGACCGGCACGCACTGCTGATCGCCAACGTCCGGGTGGTGGCCGGTTCCCCGCTGGACGGCGCCGCGCTGAGCCAGGCGTCGCGCGCGGAGAGCGTACGGGTGATCGGGCTGACCGCCGCCGAGCAGGAGTGGGTGGACTGGTCGCCGGACCCGCGCCGGGTACTGTCGGCCGACGACCGGATCATGGTGGTGGCCCGCCGGGCCGGGCTGCGCGCCCTGGTCGAGCAGGCCAGCCCGCCACCCGAGCCGCTGATCCTCGAAGGGATCTAAGGCAGCGCCGCCACCTCGATGCCGAGGACGGCCTGCTCATCGGGCTTGTGGGCGAGCACGTCGGTCAGGTACGACTGCACCGCCGGGCCCATGCCGACGTCCCGGCCGGCCTGCTCGGACAGCAGCCACTTGTGCTGGATGATCTGCGAGAAGATCTCCTGGGCCTCGAGCTTGTTGCGCAGGTTGGCCGGCACCGCGCGGACCACCGGCTCGAACACCTCGGTCAGCCACCGGTGGGCCGCCTGCTGCTCGTCGGTCAGGTCGCTCTCCGCGCGGTAGGTGTCCAGGTCGTTGAGCAGTTGCCGGGCCTGGTTCTCCTCGGCGTCCAGGCCGGTCAGCCGCATCAGCCGGCGGGTGTGGTAGCCGGCGTCGACCACCTTGGGGCGTACCCGGTAACCGCCGTCCACCGTGGACATGGCCACCTCGGCGACGTCGAAGCCGAGGTCGTTGAGGCGGCGGATGCGGCCCTCGATGTCGTGCCGCGCGTCGCCGGCGTTGCGGGGGACCTCCTGCTCGTACGTCACCTCGTGCCACAGCCGCTCGTAGCGCGCCACGATGTCGTCGACCACGCTCTCCGGATCGATCGACTCGTGCAGCAGCTCGGCGGCCTTCAAGTCGAGGCACTCGCCGAAGATGTTCATGCGCAGGATCTCGATGTCCTCGCTGCGCTGACCCTCCGACAGCCTCGGATACAGGTTGCCCGTCTCGGCGTCGACCAGGTACGCGGCGAACGCACCGGCGTCGCGGCGGAACAGCGTGTTGGACAGCGAGCAGTCGCCCCACGAGAAGCCGGTGAGGTGCATCCGCACGATCAGCGCGGCCAGCGCGTCGAGCAGCCGGTTCATCGTCTCGGGACGCAGCACGTGGGAGAACAACGCCCGGTACGGCAGCGAGAACTGCAGATGCCGGGTGATCAGCACGGTCTCCAGCGGCTCACCGCTCTCGTCGTGGCGGTCGGTGACGATCGCCAGCGCCTCCACGGCCGGGAAGCCGATCCGCTCGAGCGAGCGCAGCAGGTCGTACTCCTTCTCGGCGATCCTTTCCCGGGTCTCCTTGAGCGCGTAGACGGTGTCGTTGAGCTTGACGAACCGCACGACGTGCCGGGAGATGCCCTGGGGCAGCGCCACCAGGTGATCGGCGGGCCATTCCTCCAGCGGCACGGTCCACGGCAGCTCCAGCAGCGCCGGGTCGATGAGGGCGGAAGTGATGCGCACGAACCCCAGTGTGCCTGTACCAAGCGGCGCGACGCTGCTGCACGTGGCTCGTTACACACAAGCGGGACGGGGCAGACCGGAAGAAACGGAAGTGAATCTGTGCGACGCTCGGTGAGCATTGTGGCCGGGGCTGTTGCCGCCCTGGCCCTGGCCGGCACGGCTGGTGCGGTCGGGTGGACGCAGACCAGCCGTTCCGAGAGCCGCGAGGTCGGCACCTGGCACGAAGCCCCGGCGGTCGCCGCGTCGCCGACCGTCGACCTGGCGCCCCCGCCGGCCGAGTCGGCCCAGGTCAAGGATGACCAGGACGGCCGCCAGCAGGTCGGCGAGGTGCTGCGGCTCAACAAGCGGATCGGCTACGGGCGGCCCGAGCGCGAGGTGTTCAGCTACCCGCAGGCGTCCTACGTGAAGCTGCACTTCAGGAGCATGGTGCTGCGGCCCGGCGATTACCTCACCGTTTCGGATGCCGCCGGGCAGGAGTCCTACCGGTACGACGCCCCGGCCGCGGTGAACCCGACCGCCCCGAGCGACAAGTGGGCGATGTCGGTGACCGGGGACACTGCGGTGCTGGAGATCCACCGGGGGCCGGGCGCCGAGGTGGGTGCCGCGGCGGGGACTCTGGGCGTACAGGTGGACAAGGTTGCGAAGGGATTTTCGCGCTCGGAGCAGGCTCAGGCTCCGGTGGACCGGTTGCTGCGTCCCGGACTCACCGGGCGTGAGGAGTCGATCTGCGGCGGCGACCAGAGCAGCGACGCGGTTTGCTACAAGTCGAGCGACCCGGTCGCCTACACCCGTTCCCTGGCCATCGCCCGGCTGCTGATCAACGGCACCGAGCTGTGCACCGGCTGGCGGGTCGGCGCGAAGAACCGGCTGATCACCAACAACCATTGTTTCAGCAGCTCGGCCGACGCCTATGAGACCGAGGTCTGGTTCAACTACCAGTGCGCCAAGTGCGGTGGCTACCAGGTCTTCAAGCCGACAAAGGTCTGGGGCGACAAGGTCATTTCCACCAGCCACGTGTACGACTACACGCTGTTCACGGTGGAGAACTTCGCCTCGGTCCAGAAGTACGGTTACCTGACCCTGGACACCGCCCGCCCGGCGCGCAACCAGGAGCTGTACGTCCCGCAGCACCCGGCCGGCGAACCCACCCGGATCGCGGGTCGCCTCGGGGACAAGGCCGGCACCTGCGCGGTCGTCGACAACGCCTTCGACGGGTACGCCACCAACTCCGACGTCTCCTACTACTGCGACACCGAGGGCGGTTCCAGCGGCAGCCCGGTGCTGTCGCGCCGGACGAACAAGGTGGTGGCCCTGCACCACTTCGGCGGCTGCCCCAACTCCGGGGTCCGCGGTGACCTGCTCGCCACCAAGCTCAAGAGCTACCTCTGACCTTGTAACTTGGGCACTATGCGTCAGTTGCGAGCGTGGTGGCCGGATGTCGTCCTGCTGGCGGCGTTCGTCGCGCTCACCGTGGCGTTGGCCAACGGTCACTTGCTGAGCCTGGACCTGCGGGTTGCCGGCTGGGTCGACGAGCACCGGCCCAAGCCGCTGTACTGGGCGCTGCGGGTGTTCAACTATCTCGGCCAGGGCGGCCAGGTACTGATGCCGGTGACGCTGCTGCTGACCGCCCTGCTGTTCTGGCGCTGGCGTTCCTGGCGGGCCGTCATCCCGTTTGCGGTGGTGTTCGTGCTGACGTACATCACGATCGGCCCGCTCAAGATCTGGCTCGACCGGGCCGCGCCGGCCTTCAAGGGCCCGGACCGCGAGGTCCTGTTCAACCCCGCGGCCTCGGGCAACCTGGCGCTCAGCTATCCGTCCGGGCACGTCGCCAACACTCTGGCCTGGTATTTCGTCATCGCGCTGCTGCTGCGCGAGCTGACCGGCCGGGACTGGACCGCGCTGCGGGTGGCACCCCCGGTGATCGTCATCATCACGACCACCTACCTGGCGTACCACTGGATCACCGACTCGGTGGCCGGGCTGCTGCTCGGGCTGGTCCTGGCCCGGCTGCTGGCCCGGCTCCCGTGGCAGGCCCTGCTCAGATCCAGGACCCCGCTCGCATCACCCGCTTGACCTGCAGATCCGGCGACAGCACGACGAGGTCGGCGCGCAGCCCGGCCTCGAGCGCACCCACCTGATCGGCCAGCCCGAGCACCCGCGCCGGGGTGGTCGAGGCCATCGCCGACGCCGCGGGCAGGCCCAGCCCGGCCCCCACGGCCTGCCGGAACGCCGCGTCCATGGTCAGCGTGCTGCCGGCGATCGAGCCGTTGCGGGCCAGCCGGGCCACCCGGTCGGCCACCACGACGTCCTGCCCGCCCAGCTCGTACTCGCCGTCGGGCATCCCGGCGGCGTCCATCGCGTCGGTGATCAGCGCGGCGCGGTCCGGCCCGGTGGCGTGCGCGGCGAAGCGCAACGTGCCGTCGTGCAGGTGGATGCCGTCGGCGACCAGCTCACAGACGATGGCCGGGGAGTCGAGCAGCGCCAGCACCGGCCCGGGTTCGCGGTGATGGGCCGGCGGCATGCCGTTGAAGACGTGGGTGCCGACCGTCGCGCCCGCGTCAACCCCGGCGAGGGTCTGCTCGTACGTGGCGTCGGTGTGCCCGATCGCGGCGGCCACCCCGTTGCGGGCCAGGAACCCGATGGCGTCCAGCGCGCCGGTCAGCTCGGGCGCGATCGTGACCAGCCGAATCGCTCCCTCGCCGAGCTTGATCAGCGCGCTCAGCTCGTCGATCGAGGGGTCGCGCAGGAAGTCCGGGTTCTGCGCGCCGCACCGGATGCCGCTCAGGTACGGGCCCTCGAAGTGGATGCCGGCGATCGCGCCTTGCTGCACCAACGGCAGGTAGGCGGCGGTGGCGTCGCACATCAGCTCGTACGGGGAGCTGACCAGGCTGGCGAGCATCGTGGTGGTGCCGTGGGCCAGGTGGAAGGCGGCGGCCTGGGCCGCGTCGTCGACGTCGCCGCGGGTGAAGGTGTGCCCGCCGCCGCCGTGACAGTGCAGGTCCACGAAGCCGGGCACGATGATGTCCGAGCCCGCGTCGGGCGACTCGTCAACGGACAGGATCGTCGGGCCGTCCACCTCGACGAACCCGGGCACCACGGCGCCGGGCCGGACAATGCGGCCGTGAATTCTGTCCGTCACCGGGTCTCCTCCAAGTGGTCCAGGGCGAGCAGGGCAGCACCGAGACAGCCGGCCGTGTCGCCGAGCTTGGCGCGCACGATGCTGGGCAGCCGGTGGAACGTGACGCGCTGGGCGAGGGCCAGGCGCAGCGGGGCGAGCAGGGCCTCCCCGGCTTCGGCGAGCCCGCCGCCGAGCACGATGATGCCCGCGTCGTACAGCGCCTGCGCGGTGAGCAGCCCGTCCGCGAACGCCTCGACCGTCTCGGTCCAGATCTGGTTGGCCAGCTCCTCGCCGGCGGCCGCGCGGGTGGCCACGTCGTACGCGGTCACCCCGGCCTCCCCGGAGATCTCGACGTAGCGCCGCCCGACCGCCGAGGCCGAGGCGATCGACTCCAGGCACCCGTGGCCGCCGCACTTGCAGGCCGGTCCGCCGGGTCGCACCACGATGTGCCCGACCTCGCCAGCCGCGCCGTGCGCCCCGCCCAGCGCCTTGCCGTCGACGACGTGGGCGGCCGCGATGCCGGTGCCGATCGCGATGAACAGCACGTGCCGTTGCCCCCGCCCCGCCCCGAGCCGCGCCTCGGCCAGACCGCCCGCCCGCACGTCGTGGCCGAGCGCCGTGGGCAGTCCGAGCCGTTTCTGCGTCAACTCCCGCAGCGGTACGTCCCGAAAGCCGACATTGCTCGACCACACCGCGATGCCGTTGCCCTCATCGATGACCCCGGGCACGACCAGCCCGGCCGCCACCGGGTCAAGCCCGTCGGCGCGAGCCCGATCGGCCAGCCCGGCCGCGATGTCGAGGATGTTCGCGGTGACCGCTTCCGGTCCGCGCTGGGCCAGCGTCGGGTGCCGCTCGGCGTGCACGACCTCGCCGCCGCGGCCCACCAGGGCACACTTCATACCGGTGCCGCCGACGTCCAGCGCCACCACAACGTCGTTGCTCACCGATCTACCTTTCGCCGCTGACGCGCGAGCCGGGACCGACGCTGCGTTGCGTCATGGCAGAACCACAGAACGAGTGACCCCGCGCGGGTGGTCGGGGTCGAGGCCCTGGCTGGTGGCGAACAGTACGGCCACCCGCTGCGCCACCACCAGGTCAGCCATCGGATCGAAGCCCTCGCGCTCGCCCGCTCCCCAGTAGCCGCCGTTGTGCTGGCTGTGCACGAACGCCGCCCCGGTCGCTTCGACTTCTTCGGACAGCCCCTCGGGCACCTCACCGAAGGCCCACACCACCCGGCCCTCCCGGCCGAGCGCGATCGGGCCGTGCCGGTACTCCATCGCCGGGTACGCCTCGGCCCACCACTCGGCGGCTTCGCGGCACTTGAGGGCGGCGTCCTCGGCGAGCCCGACAGTCCAGCCGCGCCCGAGGAAGGTGATCTGCTCGGCGAGCGCCGGGTGCACCGGCAACGGCAGCCGTACGGCCGCGTCCCCGTCCGCCGCCAGCGCCTCGATGTCGTGGCCCAGGTGCGCGCGCAGCAGGGCCAGGGTGCTCGTGGCGAACCGGGTCTGCACCACCGACAGCTCGTCGGCGAAGTCCAGCACGATGGCCTCGTCGGCGATCGCGGCGACCGGTGCCTCCGGGTCCGCGGTGATGACCGTGGTGGGGATCTTGCCCCGCAGCGCGGCGAGCAGGTCGACGACCTCGGTGGTGGTGCCCGAGCGGGTGATCGCGATGACGCGGTCGTACTTGCGGCCGTACGGGAACTCCGAGGCTTGGAAGGCGTCTGTTTCGCCGTGGCCCTCGCGTTCGCGCAGCCCGGCGTAGGACTGCGCCATGAACCATGACGTGCCGCAGCCGGCGACTGCCACCCGTTCCCCGGGCACCGGCAGCCCCGCCGAGCCGGCCAACTTCGCCGCCTGCCGCCAGCAGTCCGGCTGGCTGGCGATCTCCACCCTGACGTGGCTCATCGGGCCCCTCTCGCTTACTTTCCGCTGCGGGAAGGTCTTGCGCATATCCGCTCGCTAAGCGGGTCTTTCGAGCGTCATTCTGCGCGGAACAGCGCCGCGACCGCAACCTTCGCGCAGGTACTCTCTTTGCTCGGGGACGTTTCGCGCACTAATGTGCACAGACCTGGCACTCTCGCCGGGTTGAAAGAGGGAGCTCGGGTGGACCGGTACGCGCGCTGGAATGCCCTGCTGGAGTTGCTGGCCGAGAGCGGCCGGGTCACCGTGGAGGACGCCGCCGAGCGCCTGGACGTCTCCCAGGCCACCATCCGCCGCGACTTCGACCAGCTCGCCCAGCAACAAATGATCACCCGCACCCGCGGCGGCGCGGTGGCCAACGGTGTCTCGTACGACCTCCCGCTGCGCTACAAAACCGCCAAGCACTCGGCCGAGAAGCAACGAATCGGCGAAGCAGCGGCCACCCTCGTCGAGCCGGGCACGGTGGTCGGCCTCAACGGGGGCACCACGATGACCGAGGTGGCCCGCGCCCTGGCGGTGCGCCCCGACCTCAACGCCAGCGGCGACGGCGCCCAGCTCACCGTGGTCACCAACGCCCTGAACATCGCCAACGAACTGCTGGTGCGCTCCCGGATGAAAATCGTGGTGGCCGGCGGCGTGGTCCGCCCCCAATCCTTCGAACTGGTCGGCCCGCTGGGCGGCGCGCTGCTCAAAGAGGTCACCCTCGACATCGTGCTGCTCGGCGTCGACGCCCTGGACGTGGAACTGGGTGCGGCGGCCCACCACGAGGGCGAGGCGGCAATGAACAGCCTGATGGTGGCCCGGGCCAAGCGGGTCGTGGTGATCGCGGACTCGTCGAAACTGGGCGGGCACGCGTTCGCCCGCATCTGCCCGATCGGCAAGGTCCAGACGCTGGTCACCGACTCGGGCGCCGCCCCAGGAGTGATCGAAGCCATCCGCGACGCCGGCGTCGAAGTGATCTGCGCGTGACGGTAACCGCGGCCCAGGTCACCGCCCTGGTCGCGGCGCAATTTCCCGAATGGCGGCATTTACCGGTACGACCAGTGCTCTCGCACGGCACGGTCAACGCCCTCTTCCGCCTCGGCGACGACATCGTGCTGCGCTTCCCGCTCCAGCCGGGACGCAGGTCATCGCCGTAGCCGGAGATAAGCCGCATCCGGGCGCCGTTCGATATGTCTCCCCTAGGACGTCACGTCCTTGCGGGTGAAGCGGTAGAACGCCATCGACCAGAACACCGCCGCATAGCAAACCGCCGAAATCGCCCCCTTCACCACGTCGTCGGTCTGCATGGGTGTCGACAGCAGACCCAGCCAGGCGTCGCTGTAGTGCGTGGGCAGGAAGTTGCGGATCCCGCCGAGTGCCGTGATCTGGTCCAGGATGCTCGACAGGATCCAGAGCAGGACCGCGCCGCCGACCGCTCCCAGCGCCGCGTCGGTCAGCACCGACAGCAGGAACGCCAGCCCGGCCACCCCGAGCAGCATCACCGCCAAGTATCCGAGAATGCCCAGTAAGCGCAGCAACCCCTCGCCGGCCGGAATCTCCGCAGCCACCGTGCTTCCCAGGGGATGCCAGCCGTAGCGCAGCGTGCCGACCAGCAGCGCCGTCCCGGCCAGCGTCAGCAGCGCGGTCAGCGAGTAGCCCAGCGCCACCACCAGCTTGACCGCCAGCAGGCGGGCGCGCGGCACCGGAATGGCCAGCAGGTAGCGCAGGCTGCCCCAACTGGCTTCGGAGGCGACAGTATCGCCGCAGAACAGGGCCACCACCACGACCAGCAGGAAGCTCGATGACACGAACAGCGCGAACAGGGTGAAGTTCAGGCCGCCCGAGGTGGCCAGGTCGACCAGCGAGGAGAAGGCGCCACCGCCGTTGTCGTCATCGTCGCCGCCGCCGAACTCGAAGGCCAGCAGGATGATCAAGGGCAGCAGGACCATGAAGCCCAGGGCCAATTGGGTACGGCGCCGCGACGCCTGACGCCGGATCTCCGCGCCGATCGGCAGGGTCCGGGATGGCGAGTAGCCCGAGATCATCGGTCTCCACTTCCTCGGGAGTTGTCGCCCACCAGGGCCAGGAAGGCGTCCTCAAGGCGGCGGCGCGGCACCACGCGGTCCACCCCGACGCCCGCACGCACCAGCGAGGCCACCACCTCCTCGCGAGGTGTGCCGTTCATGTCCACGATCAGATCTGCGGGACCGTCGCGGCGGACGTCGCGGACGTTGAGCCCAGCCAGCACCGTCGAGGCCACCGCCACGTCGGAGACGCTGAGCTGCACCGACGGGGACTCGCCGACGATGTCATCGACCGGGCCGGAGGCGACGATGCGGCCCTTGTTCACCACTACCGCGTGCGTGCAGGTCTGCTCCACCTCGGCGAGCAGGTGGCTGGAGACCAGCACCGCCCTCCCGTCGGTGGCGTAGCGCTTGAGCACCCGGCGCATCTCGGCGATCTGCGGGGGGTCCAAACCATCCGTGGGTTCGTCGAGTACCAGCAGCTCCGGCAGGCCAAGCATGGCTTGGGCGATGGCTAGGCGCTGGCGCATGCCGTGGCTGTAGTTCTTGGTCCGCCGGTGCACCGACTCACCCAGGCCGGCGATCTCCAGCGCCTCGTCGAAGTGGGCCTCCGCCAGCGGCCGGCCGGTGGCCCGCCAGTACGCCTGCAGGTTCTCGTACCCGGTCAGGTGGGGCAGGAAGCCGGGGCCCTCGACCAGCGCACCGACCCGCGACAGGATCGGTGCCCCGGGGACCAGGCGCTGGCCGAACACCAGGGCATCGCCGGAGGTGGGCATGGTCAGGCCCATCAGCACCCGCAGCGTGGTCGTCTTGCCGGCGCCGTTCGGGCCGAGCAGACCCACTACCTGCCCGCGTTGCACTGTGAAGGCGACCTTCTCGACCGCCACGAACCCGTCCGCGTACGCCTTGCGCAGGTCACGGACCACCAGCGGGGTCTCAGCGAACTCCTCGACCGGGGCGGTCGGGCGCCGGCGGGTCAGCCAGTAGGCGGCTGCCGCCCCCAGCGCGATGACCACCAGCGCACTGAGCAGCACCCAGCGCCAGATCACCTGCGGGTTCGCGATCGGCGTGCCGACCACCGTGGGCAGCGACACCGCGGGCTCCACGGCCACCGTGTACCCGGCTGGGGCGGCCGGGGTCAGGAACGCCTGATCGGTGGTGGCGACCACCACCCGTACCGTGTGGCCCTGATCGATGCGGCGCACGATGGCCGGCAGCGTCACAGTGACCGGTTGGGCCGCGGCGATGTCCTTGGCCAGGCCGGTCAGCCGGACCGGGGCGATCAACCCGCCGCTCAGCGTCTCGGTGCCGGTGGGGTCGACGTCGTAGAGCTTGACGAACACGGTCGCCGAACCGGTCGCCGCGGCCACCCGCAGCTTGACCTGCGGCGAGCCGACCACCTCTATCGCAGTGCCGACCGGCGCGGAGGCGAACGTGGCGTGCTGCCCGCCCAGGTCGCCGGCCACGCCGCCGAGCAGCGAGCTGAGCTGGCCCCCCACGCCGGGCAGCGAGGACAGGGCGCCGGGGTTGCCGTTCGGCGGAGCCGCGATCTGTTGCGCCGCACCGGTCACGGCAACGTCGGTGCGACCGGTTCCGCCGATTCCCGGGTACGTCGGATCGGAGTAACCGTTGGTGACCAGCCCCCGGTCCAGCGCGCTGAAACCCGCCACCCGCGAGTACGTGAAGCTGTTCTCCGGGGCCGGCCCGTCGCCCTTCACGTAGTGGTCGAGCCACTCGGCGGTCAGGAACCTGGTCCGATCCTGATCGGTCTTCGGGCCCACCCCGCCGTCGTGCCCGCCGGTGAACCAGGCGACCCGCACCGGGGTGCCGGTGGCGGCGATGCCCTTGGCGTTGGCGTCGGCCTCGGACAGGGGGAACAGCGTGTCGACAGCACCCTGGATGAGCAGCGTGGGCGCCTTGATCCGGGTCAGGTACCCGGCCGGGCTGGACTTGCGCAGCAACGCCGTGGTGGCCGCGTCCGGGGTTCCTGTGGTCGCCATCTTGAGGTAGGCCGCGCACACGTCTTCGGCGAAGCGCCCGCAAGCCGGGTTGCCGGCGTCGGAGCCGGAGGTGAAGAACAACCCGGCCCAGTTCTTCTTGAACACCCCGCCGGGGAAGAACGACGTGCTCAGGTCGTTCCAGGTGATCATCGGCACGATGGCGTCGACCCGGGCGTCCTGGGCGGCCAGCATCAGTGCGAGCGCCCCACCGTACGAGCCGCCGACCACGCCCACCCGCGGGTCCCCGGCCGCGTCGGTGCGCACCTCGGGCCGCGCGGCCAGCCAGTCGAGCAGCCGTTGACCGTCTTTGATCTCATAGTCGGGGTTGTCGAGGTGGATCTCGCCGGCGCTGCGCCCGAAGCCGCGCGCGGTCCAGGTCAGCACCGCGTAACCCCGGTCGGCCAGCGACTCGGCGTCATCGCTGACGGACTCCTTCGTACCCCCGAAGCCATGCGCCAGCAGCACCGCCGGGACCTTGCCGTCGTGATCCTCGGGCAGGTAGAAGCGGGTGTCCAGGGCGACCGGCTCGGTGCCCGAGGGTCCGGACAGCACGCTCACCATCTGGTCGGTAGCCGTCCACGAGTGCCGTTCGGGCAGCGCTGCCCAGGTCACCAGCGCGGCTACGAGCACCAGCACGGCACCACCGGCGATGACCCGGCGCCGCGTCGGGCGGGAGAAGACACGGCGCAGCCGGGCCGTCAGGGCAAACATGACCGCAACGCTAGCCCGGCCCCCCTGAGCAAGACCTGTGAACGTGGCCGGAAGAGGACTACTAGCAACCCTGCTGATCGGTGTACGCGAACTGCACAGCCTCGCCCTGGCCCGCGTCGATGGCGCTCACCTTGCCGTCGGCGATCTTGAACAGCAGCCCGTTGCCGCCCTCGGCGGTGTACCAGGCGCTCGCGCCGACCCAGTTGTCGAGCTGCTTGCCGTTCGGGTACAACTTCTTGACCTCGTCGTAGGACATGCCGACCTTGGCGCCGCCCGCGGTCTTGACCTTGGTGCTGGTGATCGAGATGCGGGTCAGCTTGCCGTCGTTGAACGCCAGGGCCGGGGCGCGGTACTTGCTCAGGCCCGCTGCGGCCGTACATTTATCGACCTTCTTGGTCTTTCCGATCAGCTTGGCCGACGCCAGGTCCGCTTGCGCGACGCCCGTCAGGTACGGCCCGAGGCCGGAAGCCGAGACCACATCGGTCGCCGTCTTCGCGTCCTTGCCCACCGGGGCCTGCCCGTTCTTGGCCGTGGGCGCGGAGGGTTCGGCGGCGGGCGCGGCCGTGGATGCCGCCGCTGATGGATTGACGAACGCTCCCGCGTCATCATCGGAGTCATTCCCGCAGGCCGCCACGCCCAGCAGGGCAATCGCGGTGACGGTGAGTGCGATTCGACGGTGCCTCATGGCGGTGGGCCTCCCCGGCTCGGCTGACGGCGATAGCGTGTCAACCTAGTACCTCCAGTTCGACGGAAGGTTCCCCGGTGCCCGACGACTTGACGCTGACCGTGCACGAACGCCCCGGCCAGCTGCCCCGCCGCGGCATCGTCCGGCTGCATCCCGAGGTGATGGCGGCGCTCGATCTCAACAACGGCGATCCGGTGCAGCTGGCCGGGCGCCGGACCACGGCCGCGGTGGTGGGCAGGGCCGAGGCGGGGGCCAGCCGCGCGGCGCTCTACGCCGACGACCTGACCATCGGCAACCTGCAGCTACGCGACGGCGACGAGGTGACGGTGACGCCGGTGCCAGTGGTGGCCGCCCGCCGGGTCACGCTGGCCGGTCCGGTCGAGATCACCGCGGTGGTGACCAACGAGATGCTGCGCCTGGCGCTGCTGGGCAAGATGGTCACTGCCGGCGATGACGTGTCGCTGCTGCCGCAGGACGTGCCCGGCTATCAGGCGCTGGTCGAGGGCGCGCGGCGCAGTCTGGCCAACCGGGTGGGCTACCTCTGGACCAGCCAGCTCCTGCAGGTCGTGTCGGTTGAGGACCAGGAGGGCGCGCTGGTCACGATGGACACGGTGGTGGGGTGGCAAGGTCAGAATTCCGCACCGGTACGTCCACAGCAGCCCTCCGTCGCCGCCGCGCAGGTCCCGGCTTCGACCGACCCGGCGCTGCCTCCGCCCAGCCTGGACGACCTGCCCGGGCTGCGCACCCAGGCGCAGGAGCTGACCGAGCTGCTCGATCTCGGCTTCAACCACCACGAGGTGCTCAGCCGCCTGGGCACCACGGTGTCGCTGGGAGTGCTGGTCACCGGTCCGGCCGGCTCCGGCAAGTCGGCGCTGATCCGTGCGGTCGCCGCTGGCGTGGGCGCGCAGGTGCACGCGGTGTGGGGCCCGGAGCTCGCCGCGCTGACCAATGACGCGGCTGCCACCCGGCTGCGCAATGTGGCCCGGGACCTGAAGGCGACCGCGCGCGGGGTGCTGCTGATCAGCGACGTCGAGGCGCTGGCTCCTCGCGACGAGCCCGGCCCGCTGGCCACCGTGTTCCGCCAGGTGCTCACCGACCTGGTCGGTTCGGGTGCGGCGGTGGTCTGCACGACCAGCCGCCCGGAGTCGGTCGACCCGTCGCTGCGGGCGCCGGACCTGCTGGCTGTGCAGCTCGCGGTGCCTCTGCCGGATGCGGCGATGCGGCGGGAACAACTGCGGGTGCTGACCCGGGGGATGCCGTTGGCTGAGGACGTCCGGCTGGATGATGTTGCCGGTCGCACTCCTGGTTTTGTGGCCGCCGACCTGGGGGCATTGGCGCGGGAGGCCGGGGTGCACGCGGCGCTTCGGCAGAAGGAGGCGGAGTCACCCACGGTGGCGATGGCCGACTTCGAAGCCGCGCTGGACGTGGTGCGCCCGACCTCGATGGCGGAGTCCACGCTGGAGGTCGCGCAGGTGACCCTCGACGACGTCGGCGACATGGCCGAGGTCAAGGAGGTGCTCACCGAGTCGGTGCTGTGGCCGCTGACCTACCCGGACACCTTCGCCCGGCTGGGAGTGCAGCCGCCGCGGGGCGTGCTGCTCTACGGCCCGCCCGGGTGCGGCAAGACTTACCTGGTCAAGGCGATCGCGGGCACGGGCAAGGCCAACGTGCTCTCGGTCAAGGGCGCCGAGCTGCTCAGCAAGTGGGTCGGTGACAGCGAGCGGGCGGTGCGCGAGCTGTTCCGGCGGGCCCGCGAAGCCGCCCCGACGCTGGTGTTCCTGGACGAGGTCGACGCGCTCGCCCCGACCCGCGGGCAGGCTACCGACGGCGGGACGACCGACCGGGTGGTGGCCGCGCTGCTGACCGAACTGGACGGCGTCGAGTCGCTGCGCAACGTGGTGGTGATCGGGGCGACCAACCGGCCCGACCTGATCGACCCGGCGCTGCTGCGCCCCGGCCGGCTCGAACGCCTGGTGTTCGTACCGCCACCGGACGCCGAGGCCCGCGCGGCGATCCTGCGCGCGTCGGCGAAGTCGGTGCCGCTGGACGAGGCGGTGGATCTCGACGCGCTCGGCTCGGACCTGGAGGGCTTCTCGGCGGCGGACTGCGCGGCGCTGGTGCGAGAGGCGGCGCTGGCGGCGATGCGCGAGTCGCTGGACGCCACCACGGTCACCGCCGGGCATGTGGCTACCGCACGCAAGCGGGTGCGGGCGTCGCTCGATCCGGTGCAGGTTGCTTGGCTGGAGGCGTACGCGTCGACGCACGCGCCAGGCTGATCTCTAGCGCCGGCGGGTGCGCGCCCGGGTGGAGCGCAGGCGGCGCAGGCGGCCGACCAGGACGGGGTCGTGCTCCAGCGCCGCCGGGTTGTCCAGCAGGGCGTTCAGGAGCTGGTAGTAGCGGGTGGAGGAGAGCCCGAACCGGTCGCGGATCGCCTGCTCCTTGGAGCCGGCGTGCTTCCACCATTTCTGCTCGAACGCCAGGATCTGCACCTCGCGCTCGGACAGCCCGGAGGTCCGTTCCTCGCCCTCCCGGGGCGCGGGCACATGAGGTTCTTCTGGCTGCATGAGGTGTCCTCGACAAAGCGCACACGAAAGGGGGACCGCCGTAATACTTGCAGCCGGCGATCCCCCTCGCTTGCCTTCACGGCAATGTCACCTCATGTGATGTCACGCTTACGCATCGTCCACATCGTCACGCCGACGACGACAATGACGACGGCGGCCAGCAGCCCACCCGCCATCGGCCAGGTCAGCGTCAACGTGTCCGCTTCACACCCGTTCGGGCCGGGCACGCAGGAGTTGTAGTCCTCCAGCTTCACTTCCTTGTTCATCCAGGCCACGGCCCACGCCGGGATCAGATACGCGTCGACAAACTTGACCTGGGCCAGAGCCAGCACGGTGCCGAGGCCGAACTGGAACACCACCACCACGCCAATGGCCACGCCCATCGCCACCGCGGTGTGCCGGCCGATCGAGGCCAGCCCGAAGCCGATCGCCCCGGCGGCCAGCACCACAACCAACCCGCGCAATTCCATCAGCGCAATGGACTGCCACGCCCCGGAGGTCATCGACTCCGTCGAGCCGCGCAGGTTGGCGATCACGGTGAAGATGCCGGTCCAGATCGCCGACAGCACCGCGGTCACCGCGGTCAGCGCCACCAGCAGCGCGCCGAGTTTGGTGCCCAGCACCTGCAGGCGCCGGGGCCGCCAGAGCAGCAGGTTCATCATGCCGCCGCTGTTCCACTCCGCCCCCACGAACGACGCGCCGATGACGAACGCCATCACCGCCAGGATCGCGGCCAGCGTGGTGAGCATGTCGGGGAACTGCTTGCGGAAGTTGAATGTGGCCGGCATGAACCATTCGGCTTGGAAGTCCGACGGCTGCGGCTGCCACATGTCCGCGCAGTTGTCCTGCGGGTTCGCCTGCGCCTCACACGCCGCTTTGTCCTGGGCCGCTTGCTGCAGCGCCGACTGGTAGTTCTGGTCGGCCTCCCGCTGAGCCGCGGCGACCGTCTCGGGAGTGCTCTTCTCGTTGGTGATGAACATGCCGACCGCGACCGCGGCCAGCACGAGCACCACGCCCAGCAGGAAGAACCGGGTGAACCGGCGCTTGGTCAGCCGCCGGGTTTCCGCTGTGTACAGGCTCATCGTCCCCACCCGCCCGGGGCCGCCCCGGTGGGCGACATGATCGTCTGGTCCACCTGGCGGTGCTCGCCCGCCACCGGCGCAGTGCCGGTCAGCTCCAGGAACACGCTCTCCAGGTCGGCCACCACCGGGCTCAGCTCGCTGACGTACACGCCGCGACCGGCCAGCGTGCGGGTGATCGCGCTGGGCTGGGCCACCCCGGACACCATCAGATGGTCAGACTCCACGATGACCTGCGCGCCCAGGTCCCGCAGGGCGGCGGCCGAGGCGGTCAGGTCGGCGAGGGCTTCCAGGCGTACCCGGATCGACGCCGTGGTGTGGGACTCCAGCACGTCCGCGACCGAACCCGCAGCGACCCGCCGCCCGGCCGAAATGATCGTGACGGAGTCGCAGATCAACTGGATCTCGCCCAGGATGTGGCTGGACAGCACCACCGTCATGCCGGACGCGGCCAGGTTGGCCATCAGCGAGCGCATCTCGCGGATGCCGCCGGGGTCGAGCCCGTTCGCCGGCTCGTCCAGGATCAGCAGCTTCGGGTTCTTGAGCAGCGCCGACGCGACGGCAAGGCGCTGCTTCATGCCCAGCGAGTACGTCTTGACCCGGTCCTTGGCCCGGTCGCGCAGCCCGACCAGTTCCAGCACCTCGGTCACCCGCACCGGGGCCACTCCGCCCGCATCGGCCAGCAGCGACAGCGTGTCCTGAGCGGAGAAGTTGCCGAAGAACTGCGGGCTCTCCACGATCGCGCCGACCGAGCCGGCCACCTCGGGCAGCGAGTCCGGCACCTCCCGGCCCAGGATGGTCATCCGGCCCCCGTTCGGCCGGATCAGGCCCAGCAGGGTGCGCAACGTAGTCGTTTTTCCGGAGCCGTTGGGGCCGAGGAAGCCGTGCACCTGCCCCGCCTCGACAACCATGTCGAAGCCGTCGAGCGCCTTGCGCACCCCCTTCCGGCTGCGATAGGTCTTCTGCAGACCCGATATCTCCAGGACGGCGCTCACGCCGGACCTCCCGAGTTCGTGGCAATGACTTGCGTCACCCTATGCAGCGGGCGCCACCACCGGACGGTGACCGCGCCGACACAAAGGGCGGCTCCCTGAGGGGGAGGGCTCGCTCACAACTCGCCGATTGCGGGGTGGCGTTCCGGCCGCCTCCACGTAAGGTGTTGGAAACAACTGAATACCTCATCCAGAGGGGTAGAGGGACACGGCCCGACGACACCCCGGCAACCACCGCGCTCGACTCGATGACGAGGCAGCCGCACGGCAGGTGCTAATTCCGTCCCGGATCGCGGCTCGTCGCGCCCGGGGAAGATGAGAAGGAGCCTCGCATGACGTCAACCGTTGACGCCCCCAAGACCTCGACCAGCCCCGCTCGTGCCCTGGTCTGCCGCGGCTGCGGCACCGAGTTCCCGCTTGCCGCGCAGCATGCGTGTTACGAGTGTTTTGGCCCCCTGGAAGTCGCGTATGACCAAGCCGCCCTCGCCACCGTCACCCGTGAGCAGATCGAGGCCGGCCCGCACAACATCTGGCGCTACGCCGCGCTGCTGCCCGCCGGCCAGGACCCGGCCGCCCGGGTCACCCTCGACCCCGGCCTGACCCCGCTGATCAGCGCGCCCGCCCTGGCCGCCGAGATCGGGCTGAACGCGCCGCTGTGGGTCAAGGACGACTCGGCGAACCCGACCCACTCGTTCAAGGACCGGGTCGTCTCCGTCGCGCTGACTGCCGCCCGCGAGCTCGGCTTCACCCGCTTCGCCTGCGCCTCCACCGGCAACCTGGCCAACTCGGTCGCCGCGCATGCTGCCCGCGCCGGGGTCCCGTCGATCACCTTCATCCCCAGCGACCTCGAGCCGGGCAAGGTCATCACCACCGCCGTGTACGGCGGCGAGCTGGTCGCCATCGAGGGCTCGTATGACGACGTCAACCGCCTCTGCGGCGAGCTGGTCGAGACCGACGAGTTCGAGGACACCGCGTTCGTCAACGTCAACGTGCGCCCGTTCTACGCCGAGGGCTCCAAGACGCTGGGCTACGAGGTCGCCGAGCAGCTCGGCTGGCGCATCCCGGCCCAAGTGGTCATCCCGATGGCCTCCGGCGAGCTGCTCACCAAGGTCGACAAGGCGTTTGCCGAGCTGGTCGAGATCGGCCTGGTCGAGGCGCCCGAGGGTGGCTGGACCGTGTTCGGCGCCCAATCGGCCGGCTGCAACCCGATCGCCACCGCGCTGCACAACGACACCGACGCGATCGTCCCGGTCAAACCGACCGGCATCGCCAAGTCGCTCAACATCGGTGACCCGGCGGCCGGGGCGTACGCGATCGAGGCGGTCAAGCGCACCGGCGGTTGGATGGACTACGCGGACGACGACGAGATCCGCGAGGGCATCCGGCTGCTCGCCCGCACCACCGGCGTGTTCGCCGAGACGGCCGGCGGGACCACCGTGGCGGTGCTCAAGAAGCTGGTCGCCAGCGGCAAGCTCGACCCGCAGAAAGAAACCGTCGTCTACAACACCGGCGAGGGTCTGAAGACCATCGACGCGGTCGCCGGCCTGGTCGGCCCGACCCACCAGATCAAGCCCTCGCTGCGCGGCGCCCGCGAGGCCGGACTGCTTGGCTGAGATTCACTGACGGTAAGGAGCTTCCTGCCCGCTGTGGAGAAATAACCCCCGCGAGGTCTTGCGCGGTGATCCGCAGGTCGGCAGGATGCTCTACGCGGGAGGGCGCGACGCCGTACGCGGTCCCACCTTCGAGCTTGGAAACAATCTCCTAGGGACCCAACGACCCGGTGCCGGAGGCGCCGTGCGCGCGCCCTCTCGACCAAATTCGCTGGTGCTCTTGCGCGCGGTTGCAGCACCATCCGCCGGTGCCGCCTACCTCATCGCCAAGGCGTCAGCGGACGCCGAAATACCGGACATCCCGTTCCGGTCCCCCGCGGCGTCAACGAGGCTATGGGTTTTCGCCGCCGCGAGACCTGGACCCAGTGGCAGAAGACCATCTGAGCGGGAGCCGTGGGTAGCCACCGCGTTCCAGCCCGGCGTCCCGCTCGAACGGGTTGTGGCTGCCGTACGAGCCGGCTAGCGCCCACGACAAGCCGCACGCCATCCAGTAGGCCGGCCAGAACAGCGGGCCGAGCACGGCGTACTGGCCCGCGTGCCGGGCCTCGTGGGCAAGCAGCTCGGCGCGGCGCTCGTCGAGCAGCCATTCCGCGCTGCGCCGGGTGATGACCACCGAACCCACCGTGAAGCACATGGCCGGCGGGAAGCGGCGCCGGTAGCCCTCGGCCACCAGGATGCCGTCGCGCCCCCGGCGCACCCGGGCCCCGGTCAGCACCGCCACGGCCAGGCCCACCGCGGTGGTGCCGTTGATCGCGGTGAGCACTGTTCTGACCTTCATGCCCGGCGGCGCATCTGCAGCTCCTGCAGGCCCGGGATGACCGGGTGCGGGACCCGCGCCCCGGTCTGCGAGAAGCCCAGCCGCTCGTACGCCCGCACCGCCCGGTCGTTGCCCACCACGACCTCCAGCATCAGCTCGGGGCGGCCCGACTCCACCGACCATTGCGCGACCGCGTCCACCAGTGAGGCCAGCACGCCCTGCCCCCGGTGACGCGGGGTGATGTAGACCGCGAACACCACCGTGACGTCGGGCTCCTCGGGCAGCACCGTGCCCCCGGCGTGCCCGGTCAGCCGCCCGCCCGGATCGGCCACGAACTGGGCGAGCTGGTTGCCGCGCGAGGCCTGCCGGATCCGGCGCTGGTAGTCGGCATGCGAGCGCGCCGCCTGCTGGGCCACCGTCTCGAGGAAGGCCAGCGGGCTGTCGGCCAGCATCTCCAGCCGCAGGGCACGCATCCGGGCCGCGTCCTCGGGCGCGACCCGGTGCACGGTCATCGGCGGGGCCAGGGTGCTGGTCATGCTGCCTGCCTACCCGGTACGTCGCCCCTCGGCAACCCAGATCCGGCTATTGGGGCCCCGAGCCCAGCTCCAGCATCCGGTCCACCACCCGCTGGGTCGCTCGCCCGTCGTCGAGGTCACAGAAGCGGGCCTGGAACGCCTCCCGCTCACCCCGGTACGCCTCCGGGTCCGCCGCCACCTCGGCCAGCGCCTGCACCACGTCCTGCGAGGTCATCAGCAGCGGGCCGGGGGCCTCCTGCTCGAAGTCGAAGTAGAAGCCGCGCAGCTTGTCGCGATAGTGCTCGAGGTCGTAGGTGAACAGCAGGATCGGCCGGCCGGTGTTGGCGAAGTCGAACATCACCGACGAGTAGTCGGTGATCAGCACGTCGGTGATCGACAGCAGGTCGGCCATGTCGGGGTAGGTGGACACGTCGCGCACGAACCCCGAGCCGTCGTCCGGGATCGGGTCGACCACGTTGGGGTGGCGGCGTACCAGCAGCACGTGGTCGTCGCCGAGCACGCGCCGGGCAGCCGCGAGGTCGAGCATCATCGACATCTTGTAGCGGCCCTGGCCGTAGAACTCGTCGTCGCGCCAGGTCGGGGCGTACAGCACCACCCGCTTGTTCGCGGGCAGGCCGAGGCGCTCGCGGATGGCCGCCAGCACCAGCGGGTCGGTGTCGAACAGGATGTCGTTGCGCGGGTAGCCCGACTCCAGCATCTCGCCCTCGTAGCGGAAGGCCCGCTGCAGGATCGGGGTGCTGAAGCGGTTGGGTGAGACCAGGAACGACCAGTTGGGCGTCTCCCGCTCGACCCGCTCCAGGTACTTGATGTCCGCGTGGCGGATGGCGGTGGCGTCGAAGCCGATCCGCTTGAGCGGGGTGCCGTGCCAGGTCTGCACCACGACCTGACCCGGGCGGCGCTCGAACCAGTCCGGCAGGTGCGAGTTGGACACGATGTAGCGGAAGGTGGCCAGGGCGTCGTACCACTCGGTGCCGCCGAGCCGAGCCGCGGTCATGGATGCCGGTGTGGCCGCCTGGCCGTCCCGCACGGTCAGCACCTGGGCGTCCAGCGGCACCCCGCGGCGCAGCAGCTCCTCGGGGATCGCCTTGGGGCTGTCGGAATGCTGGCGGCCACCGAAGCTCTCGAACAGCACGGCGTCGCGCAGCGGGCTGCGGCGCAGGGCCGCCATCCGCTTCTGCCGCAGCTGGGTCCGCGCGTGGGCCCCGCGCTCGTCGACCTGTAGCACCGAGCCGGCCCGCAGCGCCACGAAGTCACCCTCGGACAGCTCCAGGGTGAACTCGCGGTGCTCGTCGGGGGAGGGCGCCGGGCAGATCGCCCGCACCGCGTTGGCCACCACCAGGTTGGTGATCGGGTACGCCCCGCCGGTGCGATGGGTGACCAGGAGGTCCCACAGCCCGGGGCGCAGCTCGACGGTCCCGCCCCAGGACGGCACCTTGCCCGGGTGCAACCGCGCGGTCCACCGGTCGCCGTCGATGGTGACCGGCACCGGGCATTCCTCGGTCTGCCCGCGCAGCCGCAGCGTGATCTCCGGGGCGCCGTCGACCGGCCGGAAGTCGCCGGTCAGCACCAGCGTGCCGTCCGCCGCCCATTCCGCGGTGTTGCCCACCGGACCCTGCGCCCGGGCACACAACCAGAGGAAGCCAGCCGCGGTACGCCGGACGATCACGTGCCGGTCGAAGATCTCCGCGCGGGCCGTGGGCATCGCGTCGCTGAGCAGGTGCACCGACTGAGCGCCGCCGCTGGTGAACGCCATCTGGATGCGCCAGCGGTCCATCGGGCCGCCGGGCGGGGGCATGACCGGCTGGCCGGCGTGCTCGAACACGTCCTTGAGCTGCAGCACCGCACGGAACGGGGTGCTGCCGTGCCGGGTGTCGCCGAACTCCACAGCGGTGACCGCCTCGGCCACGTCGGTGACCCGGCACAGCCGCAGCAACCCGCCGCTGGGCTTGGGGCCGAGCACCACGCCGTCGATGACCAGGTCGTCGTCCTCGAACGTCAGCGAGGTCGCTTTCGCGCTCACCTTGTCCAGGCGCAGCACGATGCTGGTGCCCTCCGTGATCGGAGTCAGCTGGGTGCCGGCATCCAGGTACTGGGGGGTGAGGCTGAGCCGGGTCGAGTGCGGGCCCACCTTCAGCCGGCTCTTGCGCAGCTTCGTGCCGGCGATGATGCCGACCGCGATCTGCCAGCGGCCCTCAATCCACTTGCCCCCGGACTGCAGCGTCGCCGGGTCGATGGCGACCTCGAAGCCGGACCAGTCGTAGGACTTGTCGGGGTGCGATGAGGTCGCGGTCGCCTCGGGCTCGCGGCGCGGGCTGGTGGGCAGGGTGATCGTACGGTCGGTGGTGCGCTCGCGGAGCCGGATGATGCGCACCGACGTCCAGCGGGAGTTGGCCGAGGTGCCGTCGATGTAGGCGTACCCGCGCAGGACCAGCTTGCCGTCGCGCCAGGTGACCTCGGTAACCCGGGTCCGTACGGCCGGTTTGCCCATGTCGTAGAGCTCGCGCGGGACCCCGGCGGCCGGGTCGTCAAGAAACGGCAGCTCGGCGTAGCGGTGGTTGCCCTCGTGCTGGGTGCCGATCGGCATGCCGGGCCGGCTGGCCAGCAGCACCTCGATGGCCTCGGTCAGCTTGTGCTCGCGCACCAGGTGCCAGGCGACCGCGAACTTGGGCGGCAGGCTCTCGATGGTGCCGGGGCGCAGCCGGGCCAGGAACTTGTTGACCTCGTGCAGGAAGGCCGCCTGGAACTCCGGGTCGGCGTCGGGCAGCACGCCCAGCACGATGGCGAAGTCGTCGACCAGCACGTTCGCGTCGTACGCCCGCTTGACCTCGCCCTGGTGGTGCTCGGCGAGGAAGCGGCTGACCCGGTCGACCGCCCGCAGCCGGTCGGCGGTGATCTTCCAGTCCTTCTTGCGCTGGGTGATCGACTGCTCGCCGACCTCCCGCTTGCGCCAGTAGTAGACCGGTACGTTGACCACGTCGACGGCCTTGGCCATGGCATGCGCGGTCAGCGCGATCGGCACGTCCTCGAACACCACGCCCTCGGGGAAGCCGAGTTCGTGCTCGTCCCAGAACTGGCGGCGGAACACCTTGTTCCACACCGTGCGGTCCTTGAGCAGGGTGAGCCGCTCGCTGACGTGGGTGCGCAGCACGGTCTTGCCGAAGATCGGCCCGTGCATGGCCGAGGGGGTGGCCCCACGCGAGGTCAGCGATCGCACTGCGCCGCAGGCGAAGTCCGAGCCGCTGTGCTCCAGCGTGGTCATCAGCATCTCGTACGCGTACGGCGGGACCACGTCGTCGCCGTCGGCGAAGGTGAGGAAGGTGCCGGTGCTGGCCGCGATGCCGGCGTTGCGGGCGTGCCCGGGGCCGCTCTCCGGCTGATGGATGACCGTGAAGCGGGAATCCTTGCTGGCCCACTCGTCGGCCAGCGCGCCGGTGCGGTCGGCCGAGCCGTCGTCGACCACCACGATCTCGAGGTTCTGGTAGGTCTGGCGGGCCACCGAGGCGAGGCACTCCTCGAGGTACGGCTCGACGTCGTGCGCCGGGATGACCACACTCAGCAGAGGCTTGCCGCCCCGGCCCGCGGAGGCCGCCGCGTCGATCGATCTGGTTACGCTGGGTGATCGTTGTGCCGGAATCCGTTGGCTGTCTGGCTCCCGTAGGTGGGCGCGTTCGTCCGCGCCGACGATACGGTTCTCCACTCCGCTCACTCCTCAATCCGGTAGCGCCGGATGGCCCTTTCATCCCCGTGGCGTGCGAGCCGCACCCGCACGCTACAGCTAGCGTCAACTTGCGTCTAAGCAGTGCTCACGTCCCAGCAACACCGATTTGCCGGCGTTCTGCCCGAATCAAACCGGCAAATACCGCTATTCGGTACGCCCGGAGCAATCCTGTGAACGAGGCCCTCCGGCATCAGGTCGCCTCCCCGGGTGACTGCCTTCCTGGGCTTACGGCTGCGACCCGGTAATCGTTCACTCATAGTGATCATGAAAGCGGTGGGCGTACCCCTCGGGTCGTGTCGTTGTCCTTGCACTCGACCCCCCAGAGTGCTAAACAGGTTCTTGGCACTCGCGACGCGTGAGTGCCAACAGGTCGGGACGGTGGGGTCACGGCCGCGGTGCCGCCATCGGCTCCGGGGCACGGGACCGGTCGTCGCGGGCTATCCGGCTCGGCCTGAGGACGTCGCGACGCCAGGTGGCGGCGTCCAAAGCGTTCCGCAACCAGCGGAGAGCGGGGCCGAGGAGGCCCGGCACCGCGCATGTCCAGGAGGACACAGCCGTATGGCCAAGATCATCGCATTCGACGAGGAAGCTCGTCGCGGCCTCGAGCGGGGCATGAACCAGCTCGCCGACGCCGTCAAGGTGACGCTCGGTCCCAAGGGCCGCAACGTCGTGCTCGAGAAGAAGTGGGGCGCTCCCACCATCACCAACGATGGTGTGTCGATCGCCAAGGAGATCGAGCTCGAGGACTCCTACGAGAAGATCGGCGCCGAGCTGGTCAAGGAGGTCGCCAAGAAGACCGACGACGTGGCCGGCGACGGCACGACGACGGCGACCGTCCTCGCCCAGGCGCTGGTCCGCGAGGGCCTGCGCAACGTCGCCGCGGGCGCCAACCCGATGGCCCTCAAGCGAGGCATCGAGGCCGCCGTCGCGAGCGTCTCCGAGGGTCTCTCGCAGCTCGCCAAGGACGTGGAGACCAAGGAGCAGATCGCCTCCACCGCCTCCATCTCCGCCGGTGACTCCACGGTCGGCGAGATCATCGCCGAGGCCATGGACAAGGTCGGCAAGGAAGGCGTCATCACCGTCGAGGAGAGCAACACCTTCGGTCTCGAGCTCGAGCTCACCGAGGGCATGCGCTTCGACAAGGGCTACATCTCGGCGTACTTCATGACCGACGCCGAGCGCATGGAGGCCGTCTTCGACGACCCCTACATCCTGATCGCGAACAGCAAGATCTCCGCGGTCAAGGACCTGCTCCCCGTCCTGGAGAAGGTCATGCAGGGCGGCAAGCCCCTCGTGATCATCGCCGAGGACGTCGAGGGCGAGGCCCTGGCCACCCTGGTCGTCAACAAGGTCCGTGGCACCTTCAAGTCCGTCGCCGTCAAGGCCCCGGGCTTCGGTGACCGCCGCAAGGCCATGCTGGACGACATCGCCATCCTCACCGGCGGCACGGTCATCAGTGAAGAGGTCGGCCTGAAGCTTGACGCCGCCGACCTGAGCTTGCTGGGCCAGGCCCGCAAGGTCGTCATCACCAAGGACGAGACCACCATCGTCGACGGTGCCGGCAACGCCGAGCAGATCCAGGGCCGGGTCAACCAGATCCGCGCCGAGATCGAGAAGTCGGACTCCGACTACGACCGCGAGAAGCTGCAGGAGCGCCTGGCCAAGCTGGCCGGCGGCGTTGCGGTCATCAAGGTCGGCGCGGCCACCGAGGTCGAGCTCAAGGAGCGCAAGCACCGCATCGAGGACGCCGTGCGCAACGCCAAGGCGGCCGTCGAAGAGGGCATCGTCCCCGGCGGTGGCGTGGCCCTCGTGCAGGCCGGCAAGACCGCGTTCGACAAGCTGGACCTGGTGGGCGACGAGGCCACCGGTGCCAACATCGTCAAGGTCGCGCTCGACGCCCCGCTGCGCCAGATCGCCGTCAACGCCGGCCTCGAAGGCGGCGTCGTGGTGGAGAAGGTGCGCAACCTCGAGTCGGGCCACGGCCTGAACGCCGCCAACGGCGAGTACGTCGACCTGCTGGCCGCGGGCATCATCGACCCGGCCAAGGTCACCCGCTCGGCGCTGCAGAACGCCGCTTCCATCGCGGCGCTGTTCCTCACCACTGAGGCTGTTGTCGCTGACAAGCCCGAGAAGAACCCGGCTCCGGCCGGTGCTCCGGGTGGCGGGGACATGGACTTCTAAGTCCTGCTCTTTCTCACCAGGCCGTCCCCGTTCGGGGGCGGCCTGGTGGCTTTCTTGCGCTGGGACGGCGAGGGGCCGGGATGGCCGCAATTGGCTGACAGGGGTATTTCCTACGCCAACTGCGGCCATCCCGGCCCCTCACCTTGCATCCGAGTCTTAGCGGTTGGCGTGCTTGCCGGGGCGGTGCCGGCCGGGGCCGCGATGCTCGCGACCGCCGATGGCCAGCCAGGCGGGGGTGCGGCCGCCGAAGAAGAACAGGGCCGCTCCGACGATCAGGGTCAGGATGCCCACGCCGCCCACCGACATGAGGTCGGCGCCGGTCTTGGGCAGCTTGATCACTGCGCCGGTGTCCGGGGTGTCGACCTGGTTGACCACTACCGTGACCGTGACGGTGGCCGTGGCCGTGCCGCCGCGGCCGTCGCTGATGGTGTAGGTGAAGCTGTCCCGGCCACCTTGGTACCCGTCGTTCGGGGCGTAGGTGATGGTGCCGTTCTTGTTCAGCACCGCGTGGCCGTGGCGGGGCTTGCCCACCTTGGTCACCGTGAGCGGGTCCGTGTTCGGGTCGCTGTCGTTGGTGCGGACCTTGATGACCACCGACTTGCCGGCGTCCACGCTGGTCAGGTCGTCGACCGCGGTGGGGGCGGCGTTCGGGCCGGCGACCGTGACCTTGACGGTGCCGTAGGCCAGGTTGCCGTCGGCGTCCGTGGCGGAGTACGAGAAGCTGTCGATGCCCGCGAACCCGGCCTTCGGGGTGTAGGTGACAGTGCCGTCGGCGTGCAGTGTGGCCGTACCGTGTGAGGGTTTGCCCACCGCGACCACCGTGACCGCCTTGTTGTGCTTGTCCACCTTCGGCAGCCCGATCGTCACCGGCGTCGCCGGCTTGGCCGTTGTTGACTTGTCCGGCACGGCCGGCGGCTCCCCGACCTTGATGGTGACGGTCGAGGTGGACGTGTCGGTGCCGTTGCCGATCGTGTACGTGAACGACACAGTGCCCGAGAACTTCGCCGGCGGCGTATAGCGCACCGTGCTGCCGGTGAAGGACACCGCACCCTGCTCCGGCTGGGTCACCCCGATGACTGTGATGGCGTCGCCGGTCGGGTTCAGGTCGTTGGTGAGCACCTTGACCGTCACGGCCCGCTGGTACGGCGTGGTCCGCTCATCCGGCAGCGCGACCGGGGCGCCGCCGGTGACGGTCACCGACACCTGACCCGTGGCCGTGCCGCCGTTGCCGTCGCTGATCACGTAGGTGAACGTGTCGGTCCCCGTCCAGCCGGCGTCGGGTTCGTAGCGCACCTTGCCGTCGGCGGTCAACGTTGCCTTGCCGTGCGCTGGGCGGCCGAGCGAGGTGAGGCTGAGCTTCTGGCCGGTGTTCGGGTCGGTGTCGTTGGCGAGCACGTCGATGTCGGCCTGGCCGTTCTTGACCACGGCGGCCCGGTCCAGCACGGCCACCGGGTCGGCGTTGGCCACGGTCACCGACGCCTGGCCGGTGGACTCGTTGCCGGCGGCGTCGCGGACCACATAGGTGAACGTGTCCGCGCCGGCGTACCCGGGCTCGGGGGTGTAGCGCACCTTGCCGTCGACGATCTTGACCGTGCCGTGCTGGGGCTGGGTCACCGACCTCAGGGTCAGCGCGCCGCCGTCGCCGTCATTGGCCAGCACGTTGAGGTCCACGGCGCGCCCGGCCGGGGTCGTGGCCTGGTCCGGGGTGGTCATTGGGATCTGGTTGATGGTCACCGTCACGCTGGTGGTTTCGGTGCCGCCGAGGGCGTCGATGACCACGTAGTCGAAGGTGTCGGTGCCGGTGGCGCCGGCCTTCGGCGTGTACGTGATCGTGCCGTTCGCGTTGACCACGGCGGTGCCCTTGCCCGGCGTGGCCACCGACAGCACGCGCAGCGCCTGGCCCAGGTTCGGGTCGGTGTCGTTGTCCAGCACCTTGATCACTACCGGCTTGCCCGGCTGGGCCACGGCGGTGTCCGGCACGCCGATCGGGTTGGCGTTCTGCACGGTGATCGTGACGGTCGACGTCGAGGTGGCGTGCGACGGGTCCTCGATGACGTAGGTGAACGTGTCAGTACCGGTGAAGCCGCGCTCCGGCGAGTACACCAGGTTGCCGCCGGACAGCGAGACCTGGCCGTGCCCGCCGTTGGTGAACGAGCGCACCGAGATCAGGTCGCCGTTGGGGTCCTTGTCGTTGTCGAGCACGGTCACGGTGACCGCCTGGTCGGTCGGCGTGACGGCCGAGTCCGGCTTGGCGATCGGCGCCGAGTTGATCACGGTGAGGGTGACCGTGGCGCCCGCTACGCCACCCCGGCCATCGGTGATCGTGTAGTGGAAGCTGTCCGGGCCCAGGTAGCCGGCGGTGGCCTTGTAGGTGACGGTCTTGTCGGCGTTGATGGTGGTTGTGCCGTGGGCCGGCGGGTTGTCGATGGTGATCGTCAGCGGGTCGTCGTTGGGGTCGCCGTCGTTGAGCAGGATGTCGATGGGCAGCGCCACGTTGGCCTCGGCGGTGACCGTGTCGGGGTTGGCCACCGGCACACCGTTGTTGATCGTGACGGAGACCGTCGCGGTGCCGAAGCCGCCGCGGCCGTCGCTGACGGTGTAGGTGAACGAGTCCGGACCGGACCACTTCGTCGCCGGTACGTACAGCACCTTGCCGTTGCTGAAGCTGGCAACGCCATGGCCGGGGACCGAGGTGCCCCACACGGACAGGGTGTCGTCGTTCGGGTCGGTAGCGTCGGCGAGCACGTCGAGGATGACAGCGGTGCCGTAGCCGGTGGTGACGGTGTAGTTCTTGGCGATCGGGGCGGCGTCCTTGACGGTCACGGTGACCGTCGCGGTGGCGGTGGCGGTGCCGTCGGAGATCTCGTACGTGAACGTGTCGACGCCGGAGAACGTGGCCTTCGGCCGGTACGTGATCTTGCCGTCGAGTTCCTCGGCGGTGCCGTTCGACGGGGTGCCGACGTGCGTGATGGACAGCGGGTCGTCGTTGGCGTCGGTGTCGTTGTGCAGCACCTCGATTTCGACGGCGGTCAGGTACGGCGTCTCGGCCTGGTCGTCGTCGGCGGCCGGCCCGGCGTTGTCGACGGTGACCTTGACGGTCGCGGTCTTCGTACCGCCGCGGCCGTCCGAGGCGGTGTAGGTGAAGGTGGCGAGCCCGCGGAACTTCGGATTCGGGGTGAACGTCAGCAGGGCGCCGTCGTGGGTGACCACGCCGGTGTCCGCGCCGTCGGCGGGCTGGGTGACAGCGGAGATGGACAGGGTGTCGCCGTTGGCGTCGGTGTCGTTGTCGAGCACGTCGATGGCCTTGGCCACGCCCGACGCGGTGGTGGCCACGTCGTCGTTGGCGATCGGCCGGGCGTTGTCCACGTTGACGGTGATGGTGGCGGTGGCGACGCCGCCGTGGCCGTCCTTGACCCGGTAGGTGAAGGTCTCGGTGCCGGCCCAGCCGGTCGGCGGGTGGTAGGTGATGCTCTGGTCGCCGTTCAGCACGGCGGTGCCCTGGGCGGGCGAGGTGGCCAGCTCGATGGTGAGGGTGTCGTGGTCGGCGTCGCTGACATGGCCGGCCGCAATGATCGTGGCGGTGCCGTCGGTGGCGATGTCGGCGGTGATGTCGTCGGCCTGCGGTGCGGTGTTCACCCGCAGCGACGCCGTCTTGGTGTTGTCGGCCGGCGTCGCGTCGGTGCCCGAGCCGGACGCCACCATGGTCGCGTCGGAGGCGAGCACGGCGGCCGGACCGGCCGTGGCGGTGATCGTCACCGGGACCGAGCTGCCGCTGACCAGCGCCCCGAGGGCACATGTGATGTCCTGGCCGGTCTGGGTGCAGCCGACCGGCAGCGCGTCAGCAGTGATGCCGGTGGGCAGGGTCAGCTTGGCGACGGGCAGTGGCTCGCGGTCCGGGCCGTTGTTGGTCACGGTCATGACGTAGGAGAAGGACGCCGGTACGTCGCCGCGCTGGACCGTGTCGGGGGTGACCGTCAGGTCCGCTGTGAGGTTGGCCGCAGGCCGGTTGACGGTGGTGGTGACGACGTTGCTCGTGCCGCTGATGGTGCGCCCGGTGACCTCGCCGACGTAGGCCAGCCCGGCCACGTTGGTGATGGCGAAGCCGGAGGGCGTGTTGTCGTTGACCTTGACCCGGTACGTGATCACCGTGGTCGCGCTGGTGGCCAGGGTGCCGCCGGCGGTGCCGGTGGCGCCGGTTCCCAGGCGGAAGGTGGCCTTGCCCTGGGCGCCGTCGAGGGCGAAGGTGGCCGGGTCGTCGCCGTCCGCGTCGGTGCGCGCGGTGCCGTCGATCTTCAGCGAGCCGGGGACGTACGTCGTGCCGGCCGGGACCGCGTCGGTCAGCACCGTGCTGATGCTGTTGTCGGTGCCCTTGTTGCGCACGCTGATCGCGTATTCGATCTCGTCGCCGGGCATCAGCCGGTTGTCGCCGGCCGGCCGGGTCTCGTCGGTGCCGGTCAGCGTCGCGGTCAGGTCGGGGGCGTACAGGTCGGTGGTGAAGGTGACCACGCCGGGGTAGAAGGTCTCGCCGCCCGTCGCGGTGGTCAGGGTCAGCGTGGCGCTGGTCGCGTTGTTCAGCAGCTTGCCGGTCGCATCGAACTGGTCGATGTCCAGGCCCATGGTGTTGAGGTTGTTCGGGGTACGGTCACCCACCGACACGTTGTCCTCGGAGATGGTGCTGTTGAAGAAGTTGCTGGCCGGGTTCCGGTCATCCGACATCGACGTGCCGTTGAGCTTGAGGGTGTCGCCGGTCTTGCCGAGGTCGCCCTCGTAGACCACGGTGCCGATCTTGGTGGTGACCGGGCCGGTGCCGGGCGTACGGAAGCCGTCGACCGCGATGTCCACGCTGGTGGAGTTGCTGCTGACGATCCCGAAGCCGTCGAAGACGCGCAGGTCCCGCATGGGCAGGGCGGCGTTCTGGTACACGATCACGAGCGACCAGCCGGCGTAGCGGTCGATTCCCGTGCCGGCCTGGATGTTGCCGACGCCGTACACGCCGTTGCCCGCTCCGGCCACGACCGAGGTGACGTCGGCCATCATCTGGTAGGCGGTCGAGGCGGGGGTGAAGGTCTTCGTCGCGGTGATCGTGGACCAGCCGGACGTACCCGGAACCGAGAGTTTGACTTTGTTCTTGTCATCGGGCGTGGGGGCGGCGGCTGCACCGGTCCCGCTGCCCGCCGCGGTGTTCGCACTCCAGTACAGCCCGGCGAAGAGCACCGTGCTGTCGGCCGGCATGGCGATGGTGGCGGTGCTGGAGTTGAACAGGTTCGCCGTGCCGTCCCCGCCGGCGTTCTGCATGACGTAGCCGTTGTTGTTCAGCGACTCGTCGGACGGCGAGCCGGAACCACCTTGCGCGGCGGTGCAAGCGGTGTTCGCCGGGGGACAGACGAGGTTGGCGTTACCTCGCAACAGGATCGCTCCGTTGGCGTTGGTGCCGAACTGCTTGCCGAACGGCGCCGTGATGGCGGCATTGGCCCGGTTCATGTAGAACGTCATGGCGATGGCGACGGTGACCACCACCAGGACGGCAAGCACACGGTGGGGCGCTGAGCGCAGAACCTGCATGTTCCTGAAGCTAGAAATCGTCGATAGCTGTTCGGGTGCAGCGCAGTCGCAGCCGCAGAGTTAGCGCCTGGCCGCCGTCACGTCGGGAAGGTCGCGCCGCCCGCGCACCGGCGAGAACAGCCAGATGGCCGGAGCGAGGGCGGTCACGGCGCCGAGCCCGGCCAGCGCCGGCCGCGTCCCGATGAGCCCGGCCAGGGCGCCCGCCACCAGGCCACCGATCGGAATGGCACCCCACGAGATGAACCGGACGGTGGCCATGACCCGGCTCAGCAGCTCCGGTGGGCTCGCAATCTGGCGATAGGTACGGGTGGTCACGCTGAGCACGACCACTCCGGCCGAGAACAACAGATTGCCGAGTACGAACCCCGCGTACGACCCCCACGGCACCAGAAACGCCCCCGCCGCAGCCACGAACCCGGCCACGAGCAGTCCTCGGGCCGTGCCCACGGTGGTGGTGAACCGGGTGGTCAGGGCGGCCCCGGCCAGCGTGCCGACCCCGTCCGCGGCGAGCAGCACGCCGACCAGTCCGGGCGAGGCACCGAGATCGCGGACCAGGTACAGCGGGTAGAGCGCGTACTGCACGCCGCAGACGAAGTTGACAGTGGTGGCGACCCACATGCCCGGACCCATGACCGGGTGCCGGACCACGAACGCGAAGCCCTCGCGGATCATCTCGCCCATCGGCGGCCACTTGTCCGGCCGGGCCACCCGCCGGGCCGGCAGGGTGCGCAGCAGGGCGGCCGAGACGAGGTAGCTGACCGCGTCGACCAGCAGCGTGGGCACCGCACCAAGGGCCTGCACGATGAGCCCGCCCAGGGAGGGGCCGCCGAGGCTGGTGGTGGCATGGGTGCCCGAGGTGAGGCTGTTGCGCGCCTGCAGCTGGTCCTTGCCGACGATCTCGGGCAGGAACGTGGAGTTGGCCACGTCGAACACCACGTTGGCGAAGCTGACCACCAGCGCGGTGACGACCAGGTGCGCGACGGTGAGTTCACCCAGCCACCAGGTGAGCGGGATCGAGCCGACCGCCGCCGCCCGGATCACGTCGGCGCCGAGCTGGGCCCCGCGCAGTGGCAGCCGCTGCACGATGACCCCGGACGGCAGGCCGATGACCAGCCAGGCCGCGTACTGCGCGGCTGCGATCAGGCCCATCTGGAGGGGGCTGGCGTCGAGGACCGCGAGCGCGGTCAGCGGCAGTGCCACGCCCCCGATGGCCGAGCCGAGGCCGCTGATGCTCCCGGCCGTCCACCACCGCCAGAACACGCTCACGGTCCCCGCCCCCCCGTCGGCTCCAGTGAGTTCCAATCTGGAACGCACTATACTTGGATCCGTGCGACAGGTCGAACTTGGTGATGCCGACTGCGGCATTGCGCAGGCCCTGGGCGTGCTGACCGACTGGTGGACGTTCCTGGTGGTGCGCGACGTCGCCGGGGGAGTCACCCGGTTCGATGCGCTGCAGCGGGAACTGGGCATGAGCCGGCGCGCGCTCACCGAACGGCTGGGCAGCCTGGTCGAGCACGGCGTCCTGCGCCGGGTCGCCTATTCCGAGCGCCCGCCGCGCTACGACTACCTGCTGACAGCCAAGGGCGAGGGGCTGTTGCCGGTGCTCATCGCGCTGCAGGACTGGGGCACCCGGCACGTGATGGGCGATGGCTCGCTGACCGCCACCTCGTCGCCGACCTCGGCCGAGGCGCACCGCGTGCACAATCTCGTCGGGCACCGGATTCCCGAGTTCACCGTCGAGGCACCAACTGTTCTCTACTTCTTCCCCGGGGCCTACCCGCCCGGTGCGCAGGGCTATCCGCCGGGTTGGGGAGACATTCCCGGGGCTGCTGGATGCACCCTGGAATCCACGACGTATGCCGCGCGAGCTGGGGATTTCGAGACTTTGGGCGTACGGGTAAAAGGCGTCAGCACGCAACGGCCCGACCAGCTCGACGCCTTCGCGCGGCATGCCGGTCTGCCGTTCCCCCTGGTTTCCGACCAGGACGGCAAGCTGGCCGCGAGCCTGCGCCTGCCCACGTTCCGAGCCGGCGGGACGGACCGGTTCAAGCGCCTCACGCTGCTGGTTGATGCGGCCGCGACGATCCGGGCGGTGCAGTTCCCGGTGACCGATCCGGCCGGTTCCGTCGACGAGATGCTGGCTACAGTTCGTGGCTGATATGACGCGCAGCGTTACAGCGCTACGGTGGGATTGTGCGCTCTCCTTCGGATTCCCGGTACACGGCCGGCCGGCTCTCGCCGGTGCGTCGGGTCGATGATCTCCGGCGGCTGCGTGACGAGCAGTTCGACGTGCTGGTCATCGGCGGTGGCGTCACCGGCGCCGGCGCCGCGCTGGACGCCGCGTCGCGTGGCCTGAAAGTTGCCCTCGTTGAGGCGCGAGATTTCGCCTCCGGCACCTCCAGCCGCTCCAGCAAGTTGATCCACGGCGGCCTGCGCTACCTCGAGCAGCTCGAGCTGCACCTGGTGCACGAGGCCCTCACCGAGCGCGGTCTGCTCACCAGCCGCCTCGCCCCGCACCTGGTGCGCCCGGTGCCGATCCTGGTGCCGCTGGAAACCGCCTCGCCGCCCGCGCGCGTCTGGCACCGGCTCTACTACGGCCTCGGCGTGGCCGCCTACGACGTGTTCGCCGGGCTGTTCGGCACCGGTCGGGGCATGCCGCTGCACCGCCACCTGACCCGCGACGGCGCCCGGCACCTGTTCCCGAGCCTGCGCGCCGACAAGATCGCCGGCGCGATCCGCTACTTCGACGGGCAGGTCGACGACGCCCGGCTGGTCGTCACGCTCGCGCGCACCGCGGCCAGCCTCGGTGCCGCCGTGGTGACCAGCGCCCGGGTGACCGGCTTCCTGCGCGAGGCCCGCCAGGTCGTCGGCGTGAAGGTGCGCGACCTGGAGGACCCGGGCTCGCCCGAGTTCGAGGTGCGCGCCCGCACGGTGGTCGCGGCCACCGGCGTGTGGAGCGATGACATGTCCCGGATGCTGAACGACGTCGGCGTCAAGCCCGGCCTGCGGGTCCGCGCCTCCAAGGGCGTGCACCTCGTGGTGCCGCGCTCGGCGATCACCGGCGACGCCGGGCTCATCCTGCGTACCCCCACCTCGGTGCTGTTCGTCATCCCGTGGGGCGGCCATTGGATCATCGGCACCACGGACACCGACTGGGAGCTCGACCGCTCGCACCCGGCCGCGTCCGCGCGCGACATCCGCTACCTGCTCGACCAGGTCAACACGATCCTCGAACGCCCGCTGACCATCGACGACATCGAAGGCGTGTACGCCGGTCTGCGCCCGCTGCTGTCCGGCGAGGCGGATTCCACGTCCAAGTTGTCGCGCGAGCACGCCGTCGTCGAACCCATGCTCGGGCTGCTGCTGGTGGCCGGCGGCAAGTACACGACCTACCGGGTGATGGCCGCCGACGTCATCAACCGGGCCGTGCGCCGGCTCGGGGTGGACCGCCCGTCGCGCACCGCTGAGCTGCCGCTGCTCGGTGCCGATGGCTACGCCTCGGCCTGGCGGGACCGGCAGGACATGGCCCGCCGGCACGGGGTCACCACGGGGGTCATCGAGCATCTGCTGGAGCGGTACGGGACTTTGGCCGTACACCTGCTGGCTCTGCTGGAAGCTGAACCGTCGCTGGCCGTGCCGCTCGCCGGGGCGCCCGAGTATCTGGCGGCCGAGGTCGCTTATGCGGCGACCGCCGAGGGCGCGCTGCACCTGGATGACGTGCTCACCCGCCGGACTCGGATCTCCTTCGAGACCACCCACCGCGGCAGCGAGACGGCCCGGCACGCGGCCACCATCATGGCCGGCGCGCTCGGCTGGGACCAGGCCGTCCGCGATCGCGAGGTCGAGCACTACCTGGCCCGGGTCGAGGCGGAACGCCAGTCGCAGAAGATGCCCGACGACCTCACCGCCGACGCTGCTCGCCTGGGCGCGCCCGACGTGCGGGGCTACGCGGCGGATCGCGGCCTGACCCTTTGATTCTCGTTGACGAACCGCGCTGGCCGGGGCGGGGCCGGCTCTGGTCCCACCTGGTCAGCGACGTGTCGTACGCCGAGCTGCACGCCTTCGCCGAAATGCTCGGCGTGCCCCGCCGCGGATTCGACCGCGACCACTACGACATTCCGGAGACCCGCTTCCCGATGGCGGTGTGGCTCGGCGCCGACCTGGTTGCCTCGCGCGACATAGCAGCGCGGTTACGAGCCGCTGGCCTGCGCCGGCCTAAGCACCTGCAAGCCTCCTGAGCTCGGCTTCGAGGTTGCGCCGGGCGGTGTCCTCCCAGCGCTGCTTGAGCGGCGCATGCCGGTAGATCGACGGCAACTCCAGCAGCGAAACCAGCACCTGCGCCCGGGCCGCCCGGAAAGTGTCGTCCGGCACGTGCGCGTACTCACGGCGGATGGCCTCGGTGTACGCCGCGTACCGCTGCGCATCGGCGGCCAAGATCCCCAGGTCGGCGTCGCACAGCAGCTCGCCGTCCGGGTCGTCCTCGCCGGTGGCGTGCCCCGCGGTCAACCCGACCAGCCGGGCCACCTCCGCGGCGATCTCGGCCGGCATGCCCAGCGTGGCCAGCAGCCCCTCAGCGAACGCGGCGCTGTCACGCTCGTTGGCGTCGCCCAGCGCCCGCGGGTCGTAGATCGCGTCGTGCATCCAGGCCGCCAGCCGCACCCGATCGGGGTGCCGGGCCAAGTCGGCATGCTCGTCGACGATGTCCAGCACCGCGGTCAGGTGGTGCACGTCGTGATACTGGCGCTGCGGCTCTGACCAGCGGCCGAGCAGGTACGCGCCGGCCGCTTCGAGGTCCGGGCCGGTGGCCGTGGCCCCGGCGCCTGACGCGGCGGCGATCCAGCGGTCGAGAAGAGAAGTCACGGGCGCAATCCTGGCACGTAGGGTTCGCTGCATGAGTGATCGCGGGCTGGCTGCCGTCCTCGCCGAGATCCGGGGCCGCTCCCGCACGGGCGTGCAATCCGGGTACGCCCGCGTGCGCGGCGGCTTCGGACTGGCCGTGCAGGCGGGACTGGCCGCGGGCATCGCCTGGTTCATCGCGCACGACCTGGTCAACCGGCAGAGCCCGTTCTTCGCCCCGATCGCCGCGGTGATCACGCTCGCCTCCTCGGTCGGGCAGCGCGCCAAACGCACCATAGAGCTGGTGCTCGGCGTGGCCATCGGGATCGGCATCGGCGACGCGATCATCCTGCTCATCGGCACCGGCCCCTGGCAGATCGGCCTGGTCGTGGTGCTGGCCATCCTGGTCGCCGCGGCGGTTGGCGGGGGCACGCCGCTGGTGGTGCAGTCGGCTTCCTCGGCGGTGCTGGTGGCCACGCTGACCTCGGGGGCGAACCTGCCGTACACGCGGTTCTTCGACGCGCTGATCGGGGGAGCGGTCGGCTTGGTGGTCATGACGCTGCTGCTGCCGCTCAACCCGCTGACGGTGGTGCGGCGCGCGGCCGATCCCGCCCTGCAGGAAATGGCTGAGGACCTGCGGGCGGTGGGTGCGGGCATGGCGGCGAAGGATGCGGATTCTGTTCGTACGGCGTTGGAGCGCCTGCGGGAGGGTGAGGCCAACTTCGCGGCGTTCGCGCAGGCGGCCTCGGCGGCGAGCGAGAACATCGCCTTTGCGCCGGCTCGGTGGCGATCCCGGGGAGCCTTGAGCCAGTACGTGGAGGGGGCGCCGCATTTGACGTACGCGCTGCGCAATGTCCGGGTTCTGGCCCGGCGCGTGATCACGGCGCTGGACGACAAGGAGACGCTACCGGCCTGTCTGCCGGCCAGCATCGAGCTGCTCGGCGACGCGATCGACCTGCTGCGCGAGGAGTGGGCGCGCGGCGTGGAGCCGGAGGCGACGCGGGAACGCGCGCTGCGGGCGGCGGCGGAGAGCGGGCGGGCGTACCAGGAGGGCGTCGGGTTCTCGGGCGGTGTGGTTGTTGCTCAGGTACGGACAACTGTGTCCGATCTGCTGCGCGCAACGGGGATCGAGTATGCGGAGGCGCCCCGGCTGGTCCGGCGGGCCGTTGGGTGGGCCGGGCGGCCGCGGGGGGCTCGGCGGCGGTCTTCTCCGGCCTGAGGCGGGCCCCCCCCTTGCGACTGGTAGCTGGCTGCTTTCTGCGGGGGCGGGGGTGCTTGCTGGCCGCGGGGGGCTCGGCGGCGGTCTTCTCCGGCCTGAGGCGGGCTCCCCCTTTGCGACTGCTAGCTGGCTGCTTTCTGCGGGGGCGTGGCTGCTTGCTGGCTGCGGGGGCGCTTGAATGTGGCTGGGTGGCTACGCTGGCGGCATGGCTGATGGAGTGCCGGGCGCTGCGCCTGACCCGGAATCGCGTCCGGATCCGGGTTTGTCCGCTTCGGCCGTACCGGTATCGGGGTCTGCTCCTGGTTCGGTTCTTCCGCCGGCGCCCCCGCCGCCGCCTGTTCCTGGCCGCCGGGCCGGCTGGAAACGCTGGCTGCCGCTCACCGGGATCATCGCCTTCTTTGCCGCGTGCGCGATCGCCATGCTGGTCATCCTGGGCATCAGCAACGGCCCCACCGGCCTGATCGTCGGGCTCACCGCCGCCATCCTGCCGGTGCCCCTGCTGGCCAGCGCCTTCCTGTGGCTGGACCGCTACGAGCCCGAACCGGTGCGCTACCTGGCCTTCTGCTTCGCGTGGGGCGCTGTCGTGGCCACCCTGGTCGCCATCGGCGTCAACAGCGGCGCCGCCTGGCTGTTCGACCGGGCCGGGCTGCCCACCACCCTGGTAGCCGTGATCATCGCCCCCTTCATCGAGGAGTCGATGAAGGCCCTCGGCCCGATCCTGCTGTTCTGGCGCCGCCGCCGCGAATGGTCCGGCATCACCGACGGCATCGTGTACTGCGGCCTGTCAGCGCTCGGCTTCGCCATGGTGGAAAACGTGCTCTACCTGGGCGGCCACGGCTACGCGGCGGGCGCGGAACAATATGGTCCGGCCACCGGCATCCAGAACCTGTTCCTGATCTTCATCGTGCGCATCCTGTTCACCGGCTTCGCGCACCCCCTGTTCACCTCGATGACCGGCATCGGCCTGGGCATCGCGGCCCGCTCGGCCGACCGCCGCATCCGCTGGCTGGCTCCCATCGCCGGCCTGCTGCTCGCGATGATCCTGCACGGCACGTTCAACCTGCTGCCCACCCTGTCGGCGGCCACCGGTCAAACCCTGATCATGCTGTACGGCTTCCTCGGGTTCATGATCCCCTTCTTCTTCGCCGCCGCGGGCCTGGCCATCAGCCTGCGAGGCTACGAAGGCCGGCTCACCGAAAGAATCCTGCCGGTGTACGTCCAATCCGGCTGGCTCTCCCCACCCGAAGTAGCCACCCTGGGCACCCTCGGCCGGCGCTACTCGGCCCGCCGCTGGGCCAAGCGCGTGGCGGGGGAAAGCGGACTGCAGGCAATGCGCGGCTTCCAACTGGCGTCCACGAAACTGGCGCTGCTGCGAGACGGAATGCAGCGGGGGTTGCGCAGCGAGCCGGAGGAGCTGGCTAAGGCGCAGGAGGAAGAGTGGAAACTGCTCACGGACATCCTGGGGTACCGGTCGATGTTCACCGGGCGGGATCCGCAGGCGCCGCAGGCCTTCTGGGACGGGCGGGCTTATCAGATCGCGTTCCCGGACGGGGTGACGCGGACGGTTGGCGCGCCGGTGGAGCCGGTTGTGCCGGTGCCGGTTCGGCTGGGGGCTCCTGTGGGGGGTGCATGGGGGGCTTTCGCGGGGCCTTTCGC
>NZ_LOJP01000002.1:776569-778414 GCF_001553785.1 Actinoplanes sp. TFC3 | reverse complement strand
CTTGTGGCGGCGGCCAGGCGGACGTCAGCGGTGGAACCATCGCCGGAACTTCCGGAGATGCGGCACCAGCCGCCCAGTCCGTCAGGCCGCTGACTTCGCCGCCAGTTCGGCTGCCGCCAGGAACGCATCGTTCTCCGCCGGCGTCCCGATTGTCACCCGCACCCCGTCACCCTGGAACGGTCGCACGATCACGCCGCGTTGCTCGCAGCCCGCTGCGAACGCCGCCGACCGGTCGCCCAGGGGCAGCCACACGAAGTTCGACTGGCTTGCCGGTACGTCCGGGTACAGCCTGCGGATCTCCTCGGTCACCCGGTCGCGCTCGCTGATCACGATGGCGCAGCGGCGCTTCACCTCGGGCTCGGCGTCGAGCGCGGCCAGCGCCGCGGCTTGGGCGACAAGGCTGGTCGAGAACGGCGTCAGCACCTTGCGGATCGCGACGGCCACCTCCGGCTGCGCGACCAGATAACCCACGCGCAGGCCCGCCAGGCCCCAAGCCTTGCTCAAGGTCCGGAGCACAACAACATTCGGGCGATTACCGTACGTCCGCAGCCCATCGGGCACGTCGGCGTCGGTCACGAACTCGCGGTAGGCCTCGTCGATGACCACGAGGGTGTCCTCGGGAACCGTGTCGAGGAAGCGGTCGAGGTCGGCCTTACGCGAACTCGTACCGGTGGGATTGTTGGGGTTGCAGACGATCACCAACCGGGTCCGATCGGTCACGGCGTTGGCCATCGCGGCCAGGTCGTGGCCGTGCTCGGCGGTGTTCGGCACGCGCACGCTGGTCGCGCCCACGCCCGCCGCGATGATCGGCTACGCCTCGAAGGACCGCCACGAGTAGACAATCTCGTCACCCGGCAGGCAGGTCGCCTTGGCCAGGTGCTCGGCGAGCGCCACCGAGCCTCCGCCGGTGACCACCCGGTCGGCGTCCACGCCCAGCCAGCCGGCCAGCTTGTCTCGCAGCGCCACCACACCCATGTCCGGGTAGCGGTGCGACTGGCCGACCGCCTCGGCAATAGCCTCCGGTACGCCCGGCAGCGGCCCGAACGGCACTTCGTTGCTGGCCAGCTTGATGGCCTCGGCGATGCCAAGCTCGCGGACCACTTCCGCCACGCTGCGCCCGGGAACGTACGAGGGCAGCGCATCCAGGTCCGCGCGGGTCAGCCGGGTCATCGTCTTCCTCCGGTGGGATCGTGTTCGTTCTCGGTCTTGACCTCAACAGCCGGCCGGCGCGGGCCGGGTGGAACGGCGACCACCACGGTGGCGGCGGACTTGTCATGCAGGGCCTGATGCAACCGCTGATCAAACAGCACCGAGCCCGCGTCGATGAGCTGAGCCAGGAAACCAATGCCGTAGCAACTCCACAGCGGCGTCCACATGCCCAGCCGCCCCCAGCGCCGGAAGGCCCGCCCGAACCCGAGCGCGGTGCTGTCCTCCAGCTTGACGACCTTGATCCGTAGCAACCACTTGCCCAGGGTCTGGCCACTGTTGGCGAGCGCCGGCACCTCGTACGCGAACCATAAAGCGGTAGTGACGACGAGCATGGTCAGCATGATGTAGCTGGAGCGGGCGGAGACAGCCTCGGGCGAGGCCAGCGGGTCCTGCATGGTGGCGCGGAAGATCGGTTCGACTTCCTGCCACCACTGGTACGCCAACCACCCGTTGACCAGCACATTCAAAGCGAACACAACAACGATGTCGATCAACCGGGCGGCCAGGCGCCGGCCCAGGCCGGCCAGCGCCATCCCGTGCGGGCGGATCTGCATCGTGTAGGGGTACGGGAAGGCGTGCGTGGGCCAGCCGGGCGGGGGCTGGAAGCCGGGCGGGAACTGGCCCTGGGGGTAGCCC
>NZ_LOJP01000002.1:699432-776469 GCF_001553785.1 Actinoplanes sp. TFC3 | reverse complement strand
GTGCATGGGGGGCTTTCGCGGGGCCTTTCGCCGGGGCTTTTGCGGGAGCGCCGTCTTACGGGGGTACGGCTTATGGGGCCTACGGGTCTTACGGACAGCCCACTTATGGGCAGCCGGCTGGTGGAACGGCTTATGGGCAGCCGGCTTACGGTCAGCCCGGCTATGGTCAGCCTTCGAATGGGCAACAGGCTTACGGGCAGCAGCCCTCGCCCGGTTCGCGGGCCGGCTACGGGCAATCTCCCTTTGACCAGCCAGTTTGGAGCGCCCCACCCGCCTCAGCTCAGCCGTCTTACGGGCAGCCCTCCTACGGGCAGCCCTCTTACGGACAGCCAACGCACGGCTCACCCGCGGACCCGGACGCTCGAACCACCGGCGCCCCCGCGAACCCCCAGCAGGAGCAGCAACTGGACCCTGACCCCGCCCAGGTCCGCCCCAGCAGCCCCGGCCAAAGCAGCCCCTGGAACCAGTCCAACCCCTGAGCCCACCGCGCGTACACAGGCAGCGGATCATGACGACCAAGCCATGGCGTGGCAGCCATGGTCACCGGCAGCGGTCGGATCAACGTGGCCGCGGTTCGGGCGGCTGCGGCCGAGGTGCTCCGGCAGGGTTTGCGCCTCGTCGCGCTGTGAGCGACCTACAGGTAGAGGCCGGTGCCGTCCGATTCAACCCGGCTTGCCGCTACGGCATGGACGTCGCGCTCGCGGAGCAGGACGTACTCCTTGCCGTGCAGCTCCACCTCTGAACGTTCCTCCGGGTCGAACAGGACCCGGTCGCCGACGACGATGGAGCGTACGTTCGGTCCCACGCCGACCGCCCGGGCCCACGACAGGCGGCGGCCCATGGACGCGGTCGCCGGGATGACGATGCCGGCGCTGGAGCGGCGTTCGCCTTCGCCGCCGTCGAGCCGGACGAGGACCCGGTCGTGCAGCATGCGGATCGGCAGCCCGGCTTCGGTCTGGGTGTCGGTGCTCACTGCCGCAACGGTACGCCCGCGCCTGCCACGCCCGTGTGCGGCCCTGCACTACGGTGGGCCTGAACCGGCCGAGCGACCAGCCCGGCGCAGCAAGAACCCAGCACATACCGAGGGGGTCGGGGCTTGAGCCGCCTGCAACGGGTCCGGGAGAACCTGCGCAAGGCCTACGAGTCCGGCCGGGACTCGGTGCGGATTGTGCGCAGCGAGGATCGTCCGCCCCCGGAGCCCGAGGTCGAGTTCGAGCTGCCCGCTGCCGAGCCGGCTTTTGAGCATCATTCGACCGCGAGCCGCGATGATGTCGAGGTACCGCACTCCCTGCGCATAGCCGCTGCCTGGTCGTGGCGGCTGATCGTCGTGGGCGTCGTGGGCTGGGTGTTGCTGCACTTCATCGGCATCATCAGCGTGGTTGTCATCCCGCTCGCGATCGCCCTGCTGCTGTCCGCCCTGCTCGCTCCGGCGGTGGGCTGGCTGCTCAAGCTGAGGTTGCCGCCGTCGCTGGCTACCTTCCTGGTGCTCATCGGCGGCATCGCGGCGGTTGCGGGCACGCTGACGCTGGTGATCGACCAGTTCGTCGAGGGGCTGCCGGAGCTCACCAGCAAGACCACGCTGGGCATCCGGCAGATCCAGGACTGGGGTCGTACGGGTCCCCTGCACCTGTCCGACGCCCAGGTCAACCAGGCCATCGACACAGTCCAGAACTGGCTCAACTCGAACACGTCCTCGCTCACCGAGACGGGCGTGCAGACCGCGGCTACCCTGTTCGAACTAGCCACCGGCGCCTTGCTGGTGCTGTTCGCAACGTTTTTCTTCCTCCGGGACGGGCGCAAGATCTGGCGCTTCGTCGTCCGGCTGTTCCCGGTCAACGCCCGCTGGAGCCTCTCGGACGCCGGCGACGCATCGTGGGCCACGCTCGGCGCCTACGTGCGCGCCACCGTGCTCGTGGCCTTCATTGACGCCACCGGCATCGGGTTGGCGCTGGTGCTGACCGACGTGCCGTTCCCGTTCCCGCTGGCCGCGCTGGTGTTCCTGGGCGCCTTCGTGCCGATCATCGGGGCCAGTGTGTCGGGGGCGGTGGCGGTGCTGGTGGCGCTGGTGGACCAGGGCTGGATCGTGGCGCTGATCGTGCTGGGTGCCGTGATCCTCGTCCAGCAGGTCGAGGGGCATCTCTTGCAGCCGTTGATCATGGGCCGGGCGGTGGCCATCCATCCGCTGGTGGTGATCGTCGGGATCGCCTCGGGGGTGGTGCTGGCCGGGATCATCGGCGCGCTGGTCGCCGTACCGCTGATTGCCGTTCTGAACACCGGCGTGCGCCGCCTGGCCCGCCGCCGTCCCGAGGTGCCCCCCAGCGCCGTTGTGGTTACCGCGGGCGGCAGCTCCTAGCTTTTGGCGAGACGTTGCAGCGCGCCGATCGCGACCTCCTGGCGGGTGGTGTACCAGAACGGTGGCAGCGAACGGCGCAAGAAGGCCCCGTAGCCCCGGGCCGTTTCCAGCCGGGAGTCCAGCACCGCCACCACACCCTTGTCGCCGGTCGAGCGGATCAGCCGGCCCACGCCCTGAGCCAGCCGGATGGCCGCGATCGGCACGCTGACCGCGGAGAAGCCCGAGCCGCCCGTCGCGTCCACCGCCGCCGCGCGGGCTGCGGCCAGGGGCTCGTCCGGGCGCGGGAACGGCAGCCGGTCGATCACCACGAGCTGGCACGAGTCGCCGGGCACGTCCACGCCCTGCCACAGCGACATGACGCCGAACAGGCAGCTTTCCTTCTGTTCCTTGAACTTGCGGACCAGGATCGGCAGCGTCTCCTCGCCCTGCAGCAGGACCGGGAGATCGGTGCGGCTGCGCACCAGTTCGGCCGCCTGCGTGGCGGCCTTCCGGGAAGAGAACAATCCGAGGGTACGTCCACCCAGCGCGTCCACCAGCTTGAGCAGTTCCTCGCCGGCCGGGTCGGGCAGCCCCGAGGCGGCCGGGCGCGGCAGGTGCGAGGCGACGTACAGGATGCCCTGCTTGGGATAGTCGAACGGCGAACCGACGTCGAGCGAGGTCCAGCCGTCGCCGGCCACCGCGGGCGCGTCGGGGGTCATGCCGCGCGCGGCGGGCACCGGGTTGGGTGACGCGGCGGGCAGGCCGAGGGCGCGGGCAACAGTGTCGAAGCGGCCGCCGAGGGTCAGCGTGGCCGAGGTAGCCACCACTGTACGTTCGTCGTACAGGTTGTTGGCCAGCGTGCCGGCCACCGAGAGCGGGGCGACGACCACGGCCCGGCGACCGTTGCCGAGATCGCTCTTCTCGACCCAGGCCACGTCGAATTCGGACTCTTCCAGCAACCGCTGAGCCGTCGTGGAGATGTCGTCCAGGGTTGCCTTCGCCTGCTGTTTGCGTACCGGATCAGGGTCGTCGGCTTTGATGTCCCCAATGGTCTCCAGGCCCCGGCGGGTGGCCGTGTCGATCAGCAGCACGGCCTGGTGCAGCAGCGGCGGCAGGCCCGTGGTGAGCCGGCCGGCGGGCAGGTCGGCCAGGCCGACGGTGAGCGAGTCGGCGGCCTCGGCCAGGGACTCGGCGATGTCCTGGGGCAGCAGCGTGCGCGACCGCTTAGCCGCCCGCTCGACCGCGTCGGGGGTCAGCTCGGCCTGCGCCGCCGAGGAGACCCGGTCGGCCAGCTCGTGCGCCTCATCGACGATCAGCAGCTTGTGCGGTGGCACGATGTTGCGCTCGGCGAGCATGTCGACGGCCAGCAGGCTGTGGTTGGTCACCACGATGTCCGCCTCACGGGCGCGCACCCGGGAGGCCTCGGCGAAGCACTCGTTGCCGTACGGGCACCGGGCGACCCCCGGGCAGTCGCGCGACGGCATGGAAACCTGACGCCACGCCGTCTCGTCCACGCCGGGGTCGAGCTCGTCGCGGTCGCCGGTCTCGGTCTTTTCCGCCCAGTCCTGGATGCGCAGGATCTGCTTGCCCAGCCGGCCCGCCTCGCCGAGCCACTGGGTCTTCTGGGCCGGGCCGTCGTCGAACAGCGTGTCGGTCGGGGCTTCCTCGTCGGCGTGTTCCAGCTTGGCCACGCACAGGTAGTGGTGGCGACCCTTGAGCACGGCGAACGTCGGGCGCCGGCCCAGCACCGGCTCGACCGCGTCGGCCAGCCGGGGCAGGTCGCGTTCGATAAGCTGGTGCTGCAGCGCGAGGGTGGCGGTGGACACCACGACCGGACCGTCCACCAGCAGTGCCGGGGTCAGGTAGGCCAGCGACTTGCCGGTGCCGGTGCCGGCCTGCACGAGCAGGTGCTCGCGTTCCTTGACGGCGGTTTCGATCGCCGTGGCCATCTGCTCCTGACCCGGGCGGGTGGCGCCGCCGGGCACCGCGCCCACCGCGGCAGCGAGCAGTTCCTTGGCCGAGGTCTTCTTACGGCGGGTCTTGGCGGGGGCGGTCACGCCGAAGACCGTACCCGCTACCACCGACAGAACCGTCGCACCGCTAGGGTCTTGTCATGGCGAGTGAGATGGTCCGGGTCGTCTATACCAAGTACGACGGGTCGGCCCACCGTGACTATCCGGCTCGCCGTCTCAACGAGGATGACCTGGGCATCTGGGTCGGCGTGACGCGCGGGACGGCGTCGGTCTACCACGGCCAGCCCTCGGTCGAGCAGATCCCTTTCGTGTTGCTCATCCCGCACCACGCCTGGTGGACCGGCATGTTCAACCCGACGCCTCGCACCAGCGAGGTCTACTGCGACATCACCACCCCGGCGCGCTGGGAAGGTGACACCGTGCACATCATCGACCTCGATCTGGATGTCTCGCGCCGGCGCGATTCCGGGCTGATCGAGCTGCGCGACGAGGACGAGTTCGAGGAGCACCGGGTGCGCTTCGGCTACCCCGGCGATCTGGTCACCGAGGCCCGCGCGGCGGCCGCTCGGCTGCTGACCTCGCTCGGGGACGGCACGGAACCGTTCGCTTCGGCGTACCGCAAATGGCTCTCAATCGTGGCCGAGACCGCTTAGTTTCGCCGGGTTCAGCTGGTTGTAGATGGCCGTGATGCGGCCGTTCTCGACCGCCGCGGTCAGCACCGAGAGCAGCCCCGGCCCGGTCATCAGGAAGCCGGCACTGCCGTTGACCAGCACCGGCTCGATCACCGCACCTGCCCGGCGCTTGGCGAAGATGCCGGCGATGAACCGGGCCACCTTGTCCGCCCCGGCGATCGGGTTACGCCCGGCGTTGACCACGCCGCCGCCGTCGCTGATCGCCACCACCTCCGGCGCCAGCACGGCGGCCAGCGTCTGCAGATCGCCCGACGCGGCCGCGGCCAGGAACGCCGCCAGCACCCGGCGCTGCTCGCTCAGATCCGCGGTGTGCCGGGCTTGACCGTCGGCGATCGCCTTACGTCCCCGCGAAGCGTGCTGGCGCGCCGCCGCCACGCCGATGCCCAGCACCTGCGCGACCTCCTCGAACGGCAGCCCGAAGGCGTCGTGCAGCACCACCGCTACCCGCTGCTCGGGGGTCAGCTTCTCCATCACAACGAGCAGCGCGAGGCTGACCTCCTGGCGCTGGGTCACCAGCTCAGCCGGGTCCTGCTGGCGCGACACCACCGGCTCGGGCAGCCACTGGCCGGGATAGGCCTCGCGGCGCACCCGGGCCGACTTGAGCACGTCCAGGCAGATCCGGCCGGTGATCGTGGTCAGCCAGCCGCGCAGGTCACGGAGGTCGTCGCCGTGTTGCCGGGCGCGGTCGTAGCGTAGCCAGGCCTCCTGTACGGCGTCCTCGGCCTCGGCGCGGCTGCCGAGCATCCGGTACGCGACCGCCAGCAGATGCGGGCGTTCGGCTTCGAACTCGTTCGGGACCACGGTTGGCATGGAGGAATTCTGCGCGACGTTGCCCGGTCCGCGGTGTCACATGTGACACAGTGGTGAACACTACGCGGGGTTTTGACCCGATTCGCGGCGTAGGGGAGGGGGCATCGGTGGCGGAGGACATGGCAACCCTGCTGGGCGGTCTGGCCGGTCTCGCCGGAGCCACCGGCATAGCGACCCTGGGCATCGCGGCGGTGCGCCGGCCCCGGCCGTACCTGCCCGGTGCGCATGCGCTGGCCAGGGTGGAGGCGGCTGACCCGCTGCCCGAGGTGCTGCGCCGGGGGCTGGCCGGGCTGACCGTGCCGGTGCGCCCGGGACCACACGGTGAATTGTTTCTCGGGGCGGGGAATCCGCAGCCCGGTCGTACGTTGCGCCGGCTGGTGCTCGCGCCGCTGTTCTCCCGGGCCCGGGCGCGCGGGGGACGGCTCTGCCGGGATCAGCGCGTGCCGTTCCGGCTGGTGGTCGAGTTCGCCGGGCCCACCAGGGACGCGGAAACGCTGCTCCGGGCGTACCGGATGCTCGATCAGCAGTTGCGCGACCACGCGCCGCTGGTGAGCCGCAGCCTGGACGCCCAGCTCGAGCCCGGGGCGGTGACCGTCTCGATCGCGGGCATCGTGGACGTGCGCGATCTGCTGGCCGCCCAGCCGCAGCGCTACGCCTTCGCCGAGGGTTCGTTCGACGACATCGGCAATCCGGCCGCCCCGCCCGCGTTGGTGCCGATGCTCAGCGAGCCCTGGTTTCGGCGTTTCGGCTGGGACGGTTGCGAGCCGATCCCCGCTGAGGAGCGCCACCAACTGCACGCGCTGGTCCGCGACGCCCACGACGACGGCCGCACGGTTCGCATCTCGGGTCTGCCGAACGCCTCCCGCGCCGCCCGCCGGGCGCTCTGGAACGAGCTCATCGATGCCGGCGTCGACGTGATCGCCGACGCCGACCATGCCGCCCTGGCCAAGTACCTCAATCGTCATCCGGTACGGCCAAGCGCGCCCAGGTCGCCGGAATTGGCAGGCTACGCCCCGGTTCGAGGTTAACTTGAGGTGAACGCGCGCTGAACTGCTGCTGAGCAGGGGTAGGCGGGCGAGGCAACCGGGGAGCCGTTTCCTAGCATTCCCTCGAATCCGCCCACCCTTCAGCGAGGTCCGCGCCGTGAAGTTCTCCTTCCGCCCCGTCGAGGGCGCCTTCTATGAGCTGTTCAGCCGGGCAGCCCAGAACCTCGTGCGCGGCACCGAGCTGCTCAATGAGCTGGCGCTGCCGGGCGTCGATGTGCAGTCGGTCAGCGACCGGCTGACCGATGTCGAGCACGACAGCGACCAGATCACCCACGATCTGTACAAGAAGATCAACTCGACCTTCATCACCCCGTTCGACCGCGAGGACATCTACTCGCTGGGCTCGCAGCTCGACGACGTGATGGACCACCTCGAGGCGGTCGGCAACCTGCTCTATCTGTACGGGCTCACCGAGCTGCCGTCGCTGCCGCGCGAGATGCACGAGCTGGTGAACGTGCTCGACCAGCAGGCCAAGATCACCGCCGACTCGATGCCCAGGCTGCGCTCGATGAAGGGCCTCGAGGAGTACTGGATCGAGATCAACCGGCTTGAGAACGACGGCGACCGGGCGTACCGGATGCTGCTCGTGCGGCTGTTCTCCGGCGAGTACGACGCGCTCACCGTGCTGAAGATGAAGGAGGTGGCCGACGAACTGGAGGCCGCCTGCGACGCCTTCGAGCACGTGGCCAACACGGTCGAGACCATCACGGTCAAGGAGTCCTAGGCCTTGTCCCCCGAGCTCATCGCCGTCCTCGCGGTGATCATCGCCGCGATGGCGTTCGACTACACCAACGGGTTCCACGACGCGGCAAACGCGATCGCCACCAGCATCAGCACCCGCGCGCTGACCCCGCGCATCGCCCTGGCCATGGCCGCGGTCGGCAACTTCATCGGCACACACTTCGGCGCGGGCGTTGCCAAGACCGTCGGCGAGGGCCTGGTCAAGCTGCCGACCGGGGTGCCCAGCCTGGGCGTGGTCTTCGCCGGGGTGATCGGGGCCATCGTCTGGAACCTCATCACCTGGTACTTCGGCCTGCCCTCCAGCTCGTCCCACGCGCTGTTCGGCGGCCTGGTAGGGGCGACCTTCTTCGCCGCCGACGCGACCATCGAGTGGGACACCATCACCGAGAAGGTGCTCATCCCGATGGTGGCCTCGCCGGTTGTGGGGCTGCTGCTCGGCTTTGGCGTGATGCTGGCGCTGCTCTGGATTTTCCGCCGGGGTAACCCGGGCCGGATGAACCGGGGCTTCCGGATCGCCCAGACCGTCTCGGCCGCGTTCATGTCGGTCGGGCACGGCATGCAGGACGCCGCCAAGACCATGGGCATCGTGGTGCTCGCCCTCTACACCGGCGGCTTCCAGGACAGTGCCACCGACATCCCCTGGTGGGTGTTCTGGACCTCGGCGGCGGTGCTGGCGGCCGGTACGTACACCGGTGGCTGGCGGATCATCCGAACGCTCGGCCGCAAGATCATCGACCTGGGCCCGGCCGAGGGCTTCGCCGCTGAGATGGTGGCCAGCTCGGTGCTCTACTTCAACGCGCTGGTGCTGCACGCGCCGATCTCGACCACCCACACGATCACCTCGGCGATCATGGGCGTGGGGGCGACCAAGCGGCTCAACGCGGTGCGCTGGAACGTGGCCGGCAACATCATCATCGCCTGGGTGACGACGTTCCCCGCGGCGGCGGCCATCTCCTGCATCGTCTACTTCTGCGTGCGGCCGCTCTTCGGTTAGCCACAAATGTTGCAGGGGAGGCGCCGGCCAGCGGCGTCTCCCCCTGCAGCGTTCCGGTACGACTCACAGAACTGTGAGCCAGTCCCCCGTTACCGTCACGGTCTCCCCGCTGACCAAGCGCTTCACCGTTGTTTCTGTCCACAAGGGTGAACAGACACGACCGGGATGTCAACTTGTAAAGACGGCTGTTGGCGTATGTTCTACCTCAGTCAACACGTCGGAGGGCCTCATGAGCGACGAGACCGGGGTCCATCAGCACCGCACACTCGCGGACAAGCTCAGTCATCTCTATGCCGCAACGCTGCCGGCCAGCCGGGGAAACCGGCCGTACACCGATCGTGAGGTGGCGGCGGCGATCTGTGCCCAGGGTGCGGAAATCTCGGCCAGCTATCTCAATTTGCTGCGCACCGGTAAGAAGACCAACCCGACCATGCGCCACCTCGAGGGGCTCGCCCGCTTCTTCGGGGTGCCACCGGCGTACTTCTTCGACGAGGACCTGGCCAGCCGGGTCGACGACGAGCTGGACCGGCTGGCGGGCATGCGTGACCTGCGAGCCGCCCTGGATGCGCCGGAGGTGCAAGCCGTCGCGCTCAAGGCCCGCGGGCTGAGCGACGCCAGCCTGCGCCGGCTGGGCGACATCATCGACCACGTACGCGAGCTGGAGCAAGCCAACCGCAAGCCGGAGCAATAAACATCACCTCCGTACCGGGATGACCCGAGCATCGACCATCATGGAGATTCGGCATCTCGGGGGAGGCGGTCGTGAAGGACAAAAAGCTGCGCAAGCATCTGGAGCAACGCCTGCGCGCCTTGCACGTCACCATTCCGTCGCCGTTCAGCGCCGAGGCGTTCTGCACCAACGTCGCCGAGGCGCGTGGCCGGGTCATCCACCTCATCCCGTGGGACACCACCACCGCTGTCGTGCCCTGCGGACTGTGGATCTCCACCGCGACCGCCGACTACATCGTGTACGAGCAGGCCGCCGCCGGGATCCTGCGCCAGCACATCGTCCTGCACGAGCTGGCCCACCTGCTGCTCGGCCACCAGGGCGCGGCCCAGCTCGACAGCGCGGCCGGCAAGTTCGAGTTCCTGGACCCGGAGATGGTCGACCGGGTGCTCGGGCGCACCAGCGCGTACGAGGCCGGCGAGGAACGCGAGGCCGAGGTGCTGGCCAGCATGGTCGGCGAGCAGCCCACCCGCTACGGCTCGGTCCGCCCGGGCCGGCTCGGCACTGACGACGCCGCCGTCCTCGACCGCTTCAGCGCCGCCCTGGCCGCCGATCGGAGCTGGCGTGACTGACCTGGGCCACCCCATCGCCTTCCTCATCGGGCTCACCGGGTTGTTGTTCAAGCTGCGCGACCTGCGCCGCGACCCCGGCAACCCGGCCCTGCGCGCGATCTGCGGGGTGCTCGCCGCCCTCACCGGCGCCGTGCTGGTCGGCTGGGAGCCGGTTTATGTCGGCCTGGACCGGCTGGCCGGCATCCCCAACCTCGCCAAACCGGTCGAGCACGCCCTCGCGCTGACCGCGGCAGCCGCGGTGCAGGTGCTCTATCTCAACCTCGGCGACCCGCACACCGCCCGCCGGCGTGCCCGGCTGCGCTGGGCCGCCCTGGTCGCGGTGCTGGTGATCATGGCGGTGGCGTTCGGGCTGGGCGGCTTCACCACCGAGGCCCCCGACGACTTCGCCACCCGGTACGCCGACGACCCCAACATCATCTGGTACATGCTGGTGTACCTGAGCTACCTGGCCCTGGCGATGGCCGACATCTACCGCTCGTCGACCCGCTACGCCCGGCACGCCACCGCGCGGTTGCTGCGCTGGGGCATCTGGTTGCTGGCCATCGGCAGCGTCATCGGCCTGGCCTACGTCGTGCACAAGGCCGGGTTCATCATCACCCACCGCTTCGGCCTGGCCCCGCCGTGGGCCGAAGCCACCGGTTCGCGGCTGCTGATTACCTCGGGCATCGCGTTCGTCACCACCGGCCTGGTGCTGCCCTCCGCCGGGGCTGCGGTGCTGGAGCTGGTCCGCTGGCCCGGCCGCTACCGGCTGTACCGCCAGCTGCGCCCGCTGTGGCAGGACATCACTGCGGCCGTACCGGGGGTGGTGTTGTATCGCAGGCAGCTCGTCGCCGGCCGGATCACCAGCGCGTTGTACCGGCTCGTCATCGAGATCCACGACGGCCGGCTGCAACTGCAGGCGTACCTGCGGCCCGAGGACCATACCGCGGCCTCGGCACTGGACCCGGCCACGGCCGATGCTTGCCTGATTGGCATCGCGATCGAGCGCCAGCGCGCCAACGCCGACGTCGCCATCCTTGAGCCGGTGCCGCCGAAAGACGCCGACCAGTCCACCTTCGACCCGCAGGCCGCTGCCGTCCGGCTGGCGCGCGTAGCAACGGCCTACAGCCACTCACCCGTCGTCGCTGAAGCGCGCAATGCCGTGCTCGCAGACAGCCGGTCCGCATGACCACGCAGACCAGCTCGCCCGCCCGGCTTCGCGTCGCCCAGCTCGTTACCGATGTCCTGTCACCCGCGGTTCTCGTGGCGGGCCTGCTGCTTGCCGTCGCCTGGCACGCCGTCGAGGACCCGATGCAAGCGCTGCTGCTCGGCCTGGTCGCCGCGGCCGCCGGAAGCTTCATCCCGATCAGCTACATCCTGCGCGGCGTACGCCGCGGCCGCTGGACCGATCGGCACGTCACCGTGCGCGAGCACCGCAAGCTGCCGATCCTGGTCTGCCTCGTCTCCACGCTGGCGGGCACGGTGCTGCTCGCCCTCCTCGGCGCCCCCCGCGAACTGGTGGCGCTCATCGCCTCGATGATGGCGTCGCTCGTGGTCGCGTGGCCGGTGACCGTCATCCTGCGCTGGAAGGTCTCGGTGCACGCGCTGGTTGCAGCGGGGGCGGTGGGGGCGCTGGGAGTGGTGTTCGGGCCGGCGCTGTGGCTCGCGTTCCCGCTGGCGGTGGCGGTTTGCTGGTCGCGGGTGGTGCTGCGCGATCACACGGTGGGCCAGGTGGTGGTGGGGGCTGCGATCGGGGTTGTGGCTACTTGCTTGTTGTTTCCGGCGCTCTACTGATCTGTGCGCGTAGGTTCGAGCACGAGTCTGGCGTTGAGTGCGGTCGCGATCTTTTGAAGAGTAGCCTGCTTGGCGTTCGTCTTACCCTGCTCAACCCGTGAGAGGGTCCAATACGTAACGCCGCAACGCGCAGCCAACTCTGCTTGCGTCAACTGCATCTGTTGCCGTCGCTGGGCGATGCATCTGCCCAACCCGAGCGCTTGATCACCGGCAACCTCGTCCAGCCGGTTATCCGGTGACTCCCGCCGGAGCCAGTCCTCCACATCGTCGGCGAGCCATACTCGACCGGATTGCAGGGTAGCGACTGGCCGGGGAAATTCCGGGCGCCTGCTTAGGACGTAAATGCGCTGTGTGCTTGCTTCACCCAGTCTTTTGCGAATCTCCTCCACACCCATCAAGACGATCGTCTGCACGCTGTTGTCCTTCGTGCTTGGGGTTGCCCCGATTGCCATCGCCACGTCTTTGCCTCTCCGTCGAAAAGGCAACGGCGGCGCATTACAGTTGCCGGTTCAGTGCCGCTGCCTGCCTCGTTGAGGCATGCTCTCCCGGGTCCATTTCTCAGGCAATATTCCGTCGCGAAATTTATGTTCAGAGAGTCGGATCCGGTCTAGTCTCTCGACGAGGATTGCATCGAAAACGTCATCGCATTCCATGACAGCGTGCCGATCGTTGCCTCGTGGAGGGAGCATCATCAATGGACAGGGATCCCGGTTCGACCGTCCCCCGTCGTCAGCTCGGCCGGTTCCTGCGCGCGCAGCGCGAAGCCGGCGGCTCCACGGTGAAGGCCGCCGCCGACCATCTGGAATGTTCCGTGCAGAAGATCTGGCGCATCGAGAAGGGTGCCGTTCCGGTGCGCAGCGCCGATGTCCGAGCCCTCTGTCAGTTCTATGCCACCGCTCCTGAGGTCACCGAGGTGTTGACGGGGCTGTCGAAGGAAACCAAGGCCAAGGGCTGGTGGCAGTCCTATGGGGACGCCGTGCCGGACTGGTTCGAGCTCTATGTCGGATTGGAAGCGGCAGCTACCCGCATCCGGAAGTTCGAGCCGTCGGTGGTGCCTGGCCTCCTGCAGGCGCACGCGTACATGGAAGCCGTCATTGTTGCCGACCAGCCGCAACTCACTGCGGACGAGGTGGACCAACGCATCCGGATCAAGCAGCAACGCCAGGGACTGTTGACCAGACACTTTCCTCCGCCGCCAACGCTGGAGGTCATCGTCTGGCAGAGCGCGTTGCTTGCCGCACCTCACACGCCTGGTGCGATGCAGCAGCAGCTATGGCACTTGTTGAAGGGCAACGAGTTACCCCACGTGAGTGTCCGCGTACTACCCCTTGCGGTCGGTCCTCACCGAGCCTCGGTCACGGGGCCGTTCACAATTCTCGATTTCGGCGGCGACTACGGCAGCGGCGATGAGCCCTCGACCGTTTACAGCGAGTCCCTGACGGGTGCCCTCTATCTCGACAAGCCCCATGAACTCGCTGTTTATGACGGGGTGTGGTCGGCTCTGGCTGAGGCTGCACTCAGTGCGGCAGACTCAGGAAGCCTCATCCGTGAAGCTCTGGAGGAGATGAGTATCCATGCATGAAGACCGACTGGTAGGCGCCCGGTGGCATACGTCCACCCGTTCGGGCGCCAACGGCGACTGTGTCGAAGTAGCCGAGAATCTGCCCGGCATTGTTGCTGTCCGAGACAGCAAGAACCAAGATCGCAACATTTTGATCTTTCCTGATGCCACTTGGTGCGCTTTCGTGGCCGGCATCAAGAACGGCGATTTCGATCAGTGCCGTTAGAGCTGTCGCCGGTCGGCAACGATGCCGATGTCGACCGGTTCAGCCATGTCACGCCGGATAGACCACGCCGATCTCCGCGCGGATCGTGTCCAGCAGTGCCATGATCTCCAGCGTCGTCGTGTGCGGCACCAGCGGGCTCTCCGGGAAGTTGTGGGCCAGGCAGCGTTGCACCTCGATCGCCTCGAACTGATAGCCCCGGCCTTCGAAGGCGTGGGAGAACGTCTCCGGCTCCCGGCCGGCCCGGGTCAGCGTGAACGACTGCGGCGCGAAGAAGCCTGGCGGCAGGTCGATCCGGCCCAGCGTCCCGGTGATCGATGCTGCGTTGCGGGACTCGCCCGCGATGCTGCAGGTCAGCGCGGCCACCGCACCTGAGGCGTAGCCGAGCAGGATGCCGGTGGTCTCGTCCACGTTTTCCGGAGTCAGGTGCGCCCAGCTGTGCACCGTCTCCGGGCTGCCCAGCATCAGGTCGGCGAAGTGGATCGGATAGACGCCCACATCGAGCAGGGCACCGCCGCCCAGGGCCGGGTTGCGCAGGCGGTGCTCCGGTTCGAACGGGCCTTGCAGGCCGAAGTCCGCGTGCAGCGTGACCACCTCGCCGATGGCGCCATCTTTGACCAGGTCGCGGATCTTGCGGATGGCCGGGTTGCAGCGCATCCACATGGCTTCCATCAGGAACAGCTCGCGGGTGCGGGCCTCCTGGACCAGCTGTGCCGAGGTCGCCAGGTCGAGCGTGAGGGGCTTTTCGACCAGCACCGACTTGCCGCCTTCGAGGCAGACCATGGCGGCCGCGTGGTGCGAGGCGTGCGGGGTCGCTACGTAGATCACGTCGACGTCCGGGTCGGCGGCCAGCTCGGCCCAGGAGCCGTGGGCGCGGGCGGCACCATGCTTCTCCGCGAACGTGGCGGCTGCCTCGGGGGTGCGGGAGCCGACGGCGGCGAGGGTGGCTCCGGGCACGTGCGGCAGGTCCGAGGCGAACGTGGCGGCGATGCCACCGGTGCCGAGGATGCCCCAGCGGACGGTCTGAGCAGTCATGATCGCCACCGTAGCGCCCGCAGCGCCGGGACAGCGCCGGTGGGAGGATAAGGGCCGTGAGCCCTTCAATGTCGTTGCCGCCCGCGATGGTTCAGCGCGCCCGGGAGTTCACCGGACCGCCCGCACCAGCACGCCCGGCAGCCACCGTGGTCTTGCTCAACCCCGAAAACCTGCAGGTGTACGTCCTCAAGCGCGCCAGCACCATGGTCTTCGCAGGAGTACACGCGTTCCCCGGCGGCCGGGTCGATCCGGGTGACCATCCCGAGACCATCCGGCTCGACTGGGCGCAACGGCTTGGGGTGCCCGACGAGCAGGCCCGTGCTGTGGTCGGCGCGGCGGTGCGGGAGTTGTTCGAGGAGGCCGGTGTGCTGCTGGCCGGGCCGGTGCACGAACCGGACCGCACGGTCGCGGATGTCAGCGGGCCCGGGTGGGAAGCCGACCGGGTCGCGCTGGTCAACCGGGAGCTGAGCCTGCACGAACTGCTGACGCGGCGGGGGCTGCGGTTGCGCGATGATCTGCTGCTGCCGTGGGCCCGGTGGATCACGCCGGAGTTCGAGCCGAAGCGGTTCGACACCTGGTTCTTCGTGGCCCTGCTGCCCGAGGCGCAGAGCGCGCGCGATGTGTCGGGGGAGGCCGAGGGCACGGCCTGGGTGGATCCCGGTGATGTCGGCGGCCTGACGATGTTGCCGCCGACCCGGGTGACGCTGGGGGAGCTGGGGTCGTACCGGAAAATTGATGAGGTGATGGCCGCACAGCGCGACGCCGCCGTCCCGATCATGCCCCGGGTGGAGCTGACCGCGGACGGCGGCGCCGTCGCAACGTTCTAGGCGGATCAGCCGAAGCGGCCGGTGATGTAGTCCTCGGTCTTCTTCTCGGTCGGGTTGGAGAAGATCTTCTGGGTGTCGTCGTACTCGATCAGCCGGCCGGGCTCGCCGGTCTTGTCGATCGAGAAGAACCCGGTCTTGTCGCTGACCCGGGCCGCCTGCTGCATGTTGTGCGTGACGATGATGATCGTGAAGCGGTCCTTGAGCTTGAACATCAGGTCCTCGATCGCCAGCGTCGAGATCGGGTCGAGCGCCGAGCAGGGCTCGTCCATCAGCACGACCTGCGGCTCGACCGCGATGGTGCGGGCGATGCACAGCCGCTGCTGCTGACCGCCGGACAGACCCGCGCCCGGACGGTTGAGCCGGTCCTTGACCTCGTCCCAGAGGTTCGCCGACTTGAGCGACTTCTCGGCCGCGTCGTCGAGCACCGACTTCTTCTTGACGCCGTTGAGCTTGAGCCCGGCGACCACGTTCTCGTAGATGCTCATGGTCGGGAACGGGTTGGGCCGCTGGAACACCATGCCGATCATGCGGCGCACGGCGGTGACGTCCACGTCCGGGTCGTAGATGTTCTGGTCGTCGATGGTGAGCCGGCCCTCGATGCGGGCGTTCGGCAGCACCTCGTGCATGCGGTTGATGGAGCGCAGGAACGTCGACTTACCGCAACCGGAGGGGCCGATCAGGGCGGTGATGGTCTTCGGCTCGACGGTCATCGAGATGCCGTCGATCGCCTTGAAGGAACCGTAGTAGGACGAGACTCCGCTCGCCTCGATGCGCTTGGCCATGGGGGACACCTCTAACTCAGGACAGGCGGTTGCGGCGGGCGAGCAGCTTCGCTGCGATGGTCAGGATCAGGACCAGGGCGACCAGCGTCAGTGCGGCCGTCCAGGCGCGGTCCGGCGCGAACTTCGAGGCGTCGCTGGCCTGCTGGTACACGAACAGCGAGAGCGACGACTGGTTGCCGGAGAACGGGTCCATGTTGATCGCCGCGGCACCACCGGCGACCAGAAGCACCGGTGCGGTCTCGCCGGCTGCACGGGCCACGGCGAGCATGACGCCGGTGACGATGCCCGGCAACGCGGTCGGAAGCACAACCCGCAAAATCGTCTTCCATTGCGGTACGCCCAAAGCGTACGCACCCTCGCGCAGCGGCCCGGGCACGAGTCGCAGCATCTCCTCGGTCGAGCGCACGATCGTCGGCAGCATCAGCACGGTGAGCGCGAGCGAGGCCGCGAAGCCGGAGAAGCGCGGGGTCCCGTTGTTGAACCACGGGCTGACGATGAGCACCCAGAACGCCAGCACAAACAGCCCGGCCACGATCGACGGGATGCCGGTCATGACGTCGACGAAGAAGCGAACGGTCAGCGCGAACCGGCCCCGGCCGTACTCGACCAGGTAGATAGCGCCGAGCACCCCGAGCGGCACGGCCATCAGCGTGGCGATGCCCACCTGCTCCAGCGTGCCGATGATCGCGTGGTAGGCGCCACCGTTGGCATCGCGGGCACCGATGTTGTTCATCGAGGAGCCGAAGAAATCGCCGTCCAGCCGGGCGGCACCCTTGGAGACCAGCGTCCACACGACCGAGGCAAGCGGCAGGACCGCCAGGATGCAGGCCGAATAGATCATCGCGCGGGCGATCTTGTTCTTCGCGGCGCGCTTGCCCTCGACCCGGCCCGCGGCGAAGTAGAGCCCGACCAGGTACAGGATCGCGCCGACCACGATGACCAGCACCCAGTTGCCGATGCCGGCCCCGAGCACGATCGCCGCGGCGAGCACCAGGGCGACAACCGCGATGCCGAGGTCGATGGCCACCGGCAGCTTGCGCGTCCGGATGTTGTCCGGCGTCATCACAACGCCGGAAGTCTCTCTTTCCAGCAAGCTCATGCGGCACTGTCCCGGAACTCGCGGCGGCGGTAGATGATCGCCCGCGCAGCCATGTTGACGACCAGGGTGATGGCGAACAGCACCAGGCCGGAGGCGATCAGCGCGCCGCGGCCGGTGGCGTTGGCCTCGCCGAAGGTGTTCGCGATGTTGGCGGCAATCGAGTTGCCACCGCTCTGGATCAGGTTGAACGAGATGACAAACGTGGTACCCAGGGTCAGCGCCAAGGCGATCGTCTCACCGAGCGCGCGGCCCAGGCCGAGCATCACCGCGGCGATCACACCGGGCTTGCCGTACGGCAGCACAGCCGTGCGGATCATCTCCCACTTGGTGGCGCCCAGGGCCAGCGCGGCGTCTTCGTTCATGCCCGGCGTCTGCTGGAAGACCTCGCGCGAGAGCGAGGTGACGATCGGCAGCACCATGATCGCCAGCACCAGCGAGCCCAGCAGGATCGAGCGGCCGAACGGGCCGTCGCCACCGAACAGCGGGATCCAGCTGAAGTACTTGTTGAGCCACTCCGAGAAGTGCTGCACCGGCTGGGAGAAGACGTCCCGACCCCACAGGCCGAAGACCACCGAGGGTACGGCGGCCAGCAGGTCGATGACGAAGCCCAGCGGGGTGGCCAGCCGCTTCGGGGCGTAGTGCGACAGGAAGAGCGCGATTCCCAGGGCGATGGGCACCGCGACGAGCAGCGCGATCACCGACGTCAGCAGGGTTCCGAAGGCCAGCGCAGCGATGCCGAAGTGCGGCGGCGTCTCGTTGGGGAACCATTCCTTGGCGGTCAGGAAGCTTTCGTCATTCGCGTTGAGGGCGGGCACGGCCTTGGAGATCAGGAAGATCGCGATGGCAACGATGATGACCAGCACCATCGCACCGGCCGCCGTGCTCAGCCCCTTGAAGCCGGTCTCCAGGGAGAACCGGGACTTGCGGGGCAGGGCACTCCCGCCACCCAGCGGTGGGCGGTCGTCGGGAGGGATCGGCGATACGCCGTTGCCGGCGGACCGGATGTGACGCGCTGTCACACCCGGGCCACCGGCATTGGTGCTCGCCGAGCGGGAGGGGAAGTCACCCATCTGCTCGCTCGCTGTCATCTAGAGGGGTTCGTTGCTGACTGCGGGTGAATCAGGAGATGGCCGCGACGGAGGTCGCAACCTTGCTGCGAACCGCCTCGGGCAGCGGGGCGTAGCCCAGCTCCGAGAGGGCCTGCTGACCACCGGTGCTGGAGGTGTAGTTCAGGAAACCCTTGATCGCGGCGGCCTTGGCGCTGCCCTTGCTGCAGACGATCTCGTACGTGGCCAGCACGATCGGGTACGCACCCGCGGTGGTGGTGTTGTAGTCGATGTCCAGCTTGAGGTCACTGCCGGTGCCGGCCACCTTGGCGCCCTCGATGGTCTTGCCGGCGCTCTCCCCGGTCAGCTCGGCGAACTCACCGGCACCGTTCTTGATCTTCGCCTTCTGCAGGTCGCTGTTCTCGGCGAACGAGAGCTCGACGTAGGAGATGGTGCCCTTGGTGCTCTTGACCAGCGAGGCCACACCGTCGGACTTGTTGGCGCCGGTGCCGCCCGGGGCCTTCCACGCCTTGGCGTTGCCGAAGGTCCAGTCGGCCTCGGCGGTCTTGCTCAGGTACTTGGTGAAGTTGTCGGTGGTGCCCGACTCGTCCGAGCGGTGTACGGCCTGGATGGCGGTCGACGGCAGGGTCGCGCCGGAGTTCTCCGCCTTGATCGCCGCGTCGTCCCACTTGGTGATCTTGCCGGAGAAGATCTTGGCCAGCGTCGAGGCCGAGAACTGCAGGTTGTCGGCGCCATCGACGTTGTAGACCACGGCGATCGGGCCGACCACCATCGGCAGGTTCAGCGCCTGGCCACCGGGGCACTTGGCGTCGGCCTGCGGCTGCTCGTCCTCCTTGAGCGCGGAGTCCGAGCCGGCGAAGTCGGCGGTGCCGGCGATGAACGCCTGGATGCCCGCGCCGGAGCCGGTGCTCTCGTAGCCGATCTGGGCACCCGAGCACTGACCCTGGTAGGTCTTGATCCACTCGTCCATGGCGTTCTTCTGCGCGGACGAGCCCTGCGCCGTGAGCTGGCCTGCGGCGCAGTTCTCGGCGGCGGCGGATCCGCCGGCAGCCGAGGGCGAGTCGGTGTTGTCAGAGCCGCACGCGCCGAGCGCGAAGACGGCGGTCATGGCAATACCAGCAACGTAGTACCGCTGGAGCTTCAACGGTTTTCCCTTCGAATGGATTGCAATCTCCGGGCTCCGTGGTCCCGGTGGCCGACGTTTCATCGGCACACCCGGAAAGCTAAGAGGGCCAAGTGACCGGCTCCCCGGAGCCAAATGAACGGCAAGTGAACACGTCGGCCCGCAAACGTTTCCTTTGGCTGAGGAAGGGTTGTCCGTTACGTGAACCCCGCGCCCAGTGTCCCTATTTTTCGGCACAAGTCAGGCGGTCGTGATGGCGGCGAGACTTCCGCTTGGCCGTTTCGTGACCCCGGCAGCCGGGGCGGCGTGGTCCACATCACGGCACCTGCGGCTTCGACGCTTCACTGGTGTCTAAGAAGCCGGATTCCCGTCGTTTACGTGGCGGTCACCACGGTGCGCCCTCTCGAAGAACGATGCATAATACAGTTATGGAAAACGAGCTGACAGTGGTGCTGGAGCAGTTGACCCGCCTGGTGCGCCAGCTTGCCACCGCTGGCGAGTTGAGCATGTCGGCGCTGATGTTGCTCGGCAGGCTGGAGCGGGAGGGCCCGCAGCGGCTCACCGAGCTGGCCGTCGGCGAAGGCGTCTCGCAGCCCGGCATGACCCAGCTCGTGGGGCGGCTCGAACGCGACGGCTGGGTCCGCCGCACCACCAGCACCGGCGATCGCCGCGGCGTCCTTGTCGAGGTGACCCCGGCCGGCCGTGAGCTGGTCGGGGTACGCCGCAATCAGCGCGCCGAAGCCCTGAACCACTTGCTCAGCACCCTGCACCCCGAGGACCAGGCCGCCATCGGCCGGGCGCTGCCCGCGCTGACCCGGCTGATCGAGGCCCGCACCAGCGTCACAACCCCCAGGAGCACCACCCATGTCTAACTCCCACGGCCACCAACCGGCCGCCAATCCGTTCAAGCAGCCCCGGGCCGTCTGGGCCGTGGCGTTCGCCTGCGTCATCTCCTTCATGGGCATCGGCCTGGTCGACCCGATCCTGCCGGCCCTGGCCAGCGATCTGCACGCGTCGCCGAGCCAGGTGTCGCTGCTGTTCACCAGCTACCTCGTGGTCACCGCGGTGGCCATGCTGCTGGCCGGCGCGGTCGCCAGCCGGATCGGTCCCAAGCGCACCTTGATCGTCGGCCTGGCCATCATCGTGGTCTTCGCCGCGCTGGCCGGCACCTCCGGCACCGTCGGCCAGATCGTCGGCTTCCGGGCCGGCTGGGGTCTGGGCAACGCGCTGTTCATCGCCACCAGCCTCGCGGTCATCGTGGCGTCGGCGACCAGCGGCTTTGCCGGAGCCATCATCCTGTACGAAACCGCGCTCGGCCTCGGCATCGCCGTCGGCCCGCTGCTCGGCGGCGAGCTGGGCAGCATCAGCTGGCGTGGCCCGTTCTTCGGCGTCGCAGTGCTGATGGCCATCGCCATGCTGGCCACGATCGTGTTCGTCCCGGCGCTGCCCAAACCCGCCAGGCCCACCTCGATCGCCGCGCCGCTCAAGGCGCTGCGCCACCGGGGTCTGCTGACCATGGGCATCATGGCGTTGCTCTACAACTGGGGCTTCTTCACGATGCTCGGCTACGCGCCGTACCCGATGGAACTGGGCGCGCACCAGCTCGGCCTCGTCTTCACCGGCTGGGGTCTGCTCGTCGCGTTGTTCAGCGTGCTTGTCGCACCCCGGCTGCAGGCCCGCTTCGGCACCGCCCCGGTCCTGTACGCCAACATGGCGGCGCTCGCGGTCGTCATGGTCGTCATCGCGGCCGGCGTCACTACGCCGTCCACGGTCATCGCCGCGGTGATCGTCAGCGGCGCGTTCATCGGCATCAACAACACGCTGACCACCCAGGCCGTCATGCTCGTCGCACCGGTCGAGCGCTCGGTGGCCTCCTCCTCGTACGGCTTCGTCCGCTTCATCGGTGGTGGCCTGGCCCCGTTCGCCGCGGGCAAGCTCGCCGACTCGTTCGACCTGAGCATCCCGTTCTACGTCGGCGCGCTGGCGTTCCTGCTGGCCATCCCGGTGCTGGCCAGCGGTCACAAGCTGGTGAAGGCGGCCGAGTCCGGCGACGCCGAGCCGGTGACCTCGCCGTTCGAGCAGGTCGGCCCGGCGCTGGTGGCCGGTGACCGTCCGGTGGTGGTGGCCGTCGGTGACACCGCGGATGCCGATGCGATCGTGGATGCCGCCGCGGTGGTGGCTCGCAACCTGGGCAGCCCGCTCGAGGTGGTCCGGGTCCGGGAGACCGCGGTGGTCGAGGAACTGGCCATCGAGCCGGAGGACCTGGAACATGCGCGGGTGGCCGTACGGAATCATCTCGATCGCCTTGCCGGGCACGGGATTGCGGTGACCGGACAGATCCTGACCAGCGTCGGGGACCACGCCAGCGCCGGTCGGGTCCTCGCTCAGCACGCCGAGGACGTGCATGCCCGCATCGTTGCGGTGGGACGCTCGCCACGCGGACCCGCCGCCCAGTTCGCCGACGGCAGCTTCACCGCCGCCCTCACCCACGCCGCGGCGACCACGGTGCTGTTCCTGCAGCCCGATGAGGAACCTCGCGAGCTGACTGCCGCGGCATTCAGGAAGGCGTGACCGGGCGCCAGGGCAGCGGCGTCGAGAGGATCATGGTGCTGGACGGGGTGCCGTACGACCCCAGCCGGTCCAGCACCTTCTCGAACGCGTCCATCGAGATCGCGGCCACCTTCAGCACACAGCAGGCGTCCCCGGTGACCCGGTCGATCGCCATCACCTCGGGCCACATCGCGACCTCGGGATCGCGGAGCACACAGGTCACCCCGTAACACGACATCCGGACCAGGGCGACCACGTCGCGCCCGGCCTTGGCCAAGTCGACGTGCGCGTGGTACCCGGTCACCACCCCGGTTTCCTCGAAGCGGCGGACCCGCTCGTCGACGGCCGGCGGGGACAGATGGACCCGGCGGGACAGCTCGCTGAAGGACAGCCGCGCGTCGCTCTGCAACTCGCGCAAAATAGCCCAGTCCATGGCATCCAACGGCGTACCTTCCGATCGCAAACCGATCCCGCCAAGGTAGCCGCACGGTGCAGGTGAACGCCGCCGAAGACCGTTGATCCGGCATTCCGAAGACCGGGTGTGCGACGAAATCATGAAGTCATGAACGACTCGGCAATGGTGCGACCGACGACCGCCACGGAACGCGACGAGCGGGCCAGCCAGAACGGTGGCCGGCCCACGCTGGAATTCCGGAAGCGGGTGCCGTACGACACGTATGTGCACGCCAGCACGCTGCACACCCTGCAACAGCCGCTCAGCGGTGACCCGGGGGAGATGTCGTTCCTGGTGGTCAGCCAGATCATGGAGCTGTACTTCGGTCTGCTGCGCCACGAGCTGACCCTGGCGCGTGACCACCTGCGCGGGGACCAGATCTGGGAGTCGCTCGCCCCGCTGCGCCGCGCCGGGCTGCACCTGGAGGGCCTGAACGCGGCCTGGCAGACGCTGCGCTGGATGACCCCGGCCGACTTCAACCGCTTCCGCGACCTGCTCGGCGAGGGCTCGGGCTTCCAGTCGGCGATGTACCGGCAGATCGAGTTCCTGCTCGGGCTCAAGAACGCGGCGCTGATCCGGCCGTTCCGCGGCAGCGAGGCCTACGACGAGCTGACCGCGGCGCTGCACACCCGCAGCCTGTGGGACGAGGTGATCGCGCTGCTGGAGCGGCAGGGCCACGACATCAAGCCCGACCTGCTCGACCGCGATGTCACCACCGACCACGACGCCGACCCGTCGGTGGCCGAGGCGTGGGTGCGCATCTACCGCGATCCCGGCCCGGACAACCACCTGCGGCTGCTGGGCGAGGCGCTGACCGAGCTGGCCGACCGCTTCGGCGACTGGCGTTACCTGCACCTCAAGGCGGTCCGGCGGACCATGGGCGCGAAGACCGGCACCGGCGGGTCGAACGGGCTCGCGTGGCTGCAGCGCAGCATGGACCGGCCGGTGTTCCCCGAGCTGTGGACCTCAAGAACCGATATGTGACGCGGCGCGCTGGTACTGGATGTCGGTGGTGAAGACCTCGAAGCCGAGCCGGCGATAGAGCGAGACCGCTGCCGCGTTGGACTCGTCGACGTAGAGCAGCGCGTCGGCCAGGCCCCGCCCGGCGAGGTGCTGCAGGCCGGCGATGCTGAGCGCGGCCCCCAGGCCCCGGCGGTGACCGGCCGGGTCGACGCCGAGCACGTAGATCTCGCCGATCGCGGGTTCGGTGCCGTCGGCGGGATGCACCTTGGTCCAGTGGAAGCCGAGCAGCCGGTCGTCGGCCGGGTCGACAGCGAGCAGGAAACCGGCCGGGTCGAACCACGGCTCGGCGAAGCGTAGCTGCAGGTCGTCCTCGCTCCACCGGCCCTGCTCGGGGTGGTGCGCGAAGGCCCGGGAGTTGACGTCCAGCCAGGCCTTGTCATCAGCGCCCGGCTCAAACGCACGGACCCGCACGCCATCGGGCAGCGGGACCTCGGGCAGGCCGGTCAGGCTGCGGCGCATCTGCCAGAGCACCCGGGCACGGGTGAAGCCGGCCTGCTCGGCGAACGCGCGGGCGCCGGGCTCGTCGCCGTGGGCCCAGAACTGCAGCTCACCGGGGCCGAGCGCGGCTAGCAGCGCGGTGGCGTGGCCGCGCAGCCGGTGCTGCGGGTGCACGACGAGTTCGCCGGCGGTGCCGTTCAGGTAGGCGTAGCCCGCCAGCTCGTCACCGTCGGTGCAGGCCAGGAAGTGGCGGTGCGTGATGCCGCGCAGGCCGAGCACGCCGTCCTCGGACAGCGGGGCGACACCGTCGGCCTCGTCCGCCGCGGTGGCCAACGCGAACACGTCGGCCACCTGGGCGGGGGTGAGCCGGTCGGTGGACCGGACGGCTGTCACGACCAGCTCAGACCGGCAGCGAGACGGGCTCGTTGTCCGGTAGCTGGCGGCCGTTGGGCGGGGCCACGAACTTGTAGCCGACCTGGCGCACGGTGCCGATCATCGACTCGTATTCCGAGCCGAGCTTGGCGCGCAGGCGTCGCACGTGCACGTCGACCGTGCGGGTGCCGCCGAAGTAGTCGTAGCCCCACACCTCGCGCAGCAACTGGTCGCGGGTGAACACCCGGCCGGGGTGCTGAGCCAGGAACTTGAGCAGCTCGAACTCCTTGTAGGTGAGGTCGAGCGGGCGGCCCTTGAGCTTGGCCGCGTACGTGTCCGGGTCGATGGTGAGTTCACCGGCGCGGATCGAGCCGCCGGCTCCCGAGGTGGCGTTGTTCAGCCGGCCCACACCCAGGCGCAGCCGGGCCTCGACCTCGGCCGGTCCGGCACTGGCCAGAATGACGTCGTCCACTCCCCAGTCGGCGTTGAGCGCGATGAGGCCGGCCTCGGTGACCACGGCGAACAGCGGCACCCCGATGCCCGTGGCGTGCAGCATGCGGCAGGTCGCGCGCGCCTCCGACAGCTCGGAGCGGGCGTCGACGAGCACGGCGTCCGGGCTCGGACCCGACACCAGCGTGCGCACGTCGCGCGGCGCGGTGCGCACCGAGTGGGGCAGCAGGTCCAGCGCGGGCAACACGGCGGAAGGTTCACCGGCGCGGGCCGTCACCAGCAGGAGGATTTCCACACTCACCTCGATCCTCGCGGCGTGGAGCCGCTCAGGTGACCCGGTCTGCACAGCACGTGCCGGCAAGCGGCAGATGCGGGGCATCCGGAGGTCTCGTCCCGGCGTCACCGACGGGTGGGCTGCGAATACCTTAACCGATGCCTTCGCCAACCCACCCCATTGAAGAACACGGAGTGACGCAGTAAACGCTCTGCCACGGGCCGGTCAGGAGCGCGATGCGGACGTTGCGGCCCGGGTCTGGCACCATCGCAGGCGTGTTCCCCACCACTCCGCGAGACAGCGATGCCTGGGACGACGATGTCTCCCGGGAGATCGCACGATCCGCGCCGGGCCGGTCCGCGGCCGGGTTCCATGCCGGTGACCGTTCGGAGGAACACGACCGCGAGGACGAGGAGGACTTCGAGGAAGAAGTTCGATTCGTTCCGGTACGCCGCCAGCTCTCGATCGCCATCGCCGGCTTTGCCGCCCTGCTCGGAGCCGGGCTGATCCTGGGCGCGCAGACCTCGGGCCCGGATGCGCGGTGGCCGTACGCCATCGTGATCTTCGGGGTCCAGGCGCTCTATGTCCTGGCCTTCACCATGGCGATCCGGCCGCCCGCCGCGGGCATCACCGCCGGGGTCTGCGTGGCCGCGGGGGCGGTGGCCGACTACGTCGCGGTGACCACCGAGCCGGCCGGCGTGGTGCGGCTGCTCTACGTGCTCGCCGGCGCCTTCGTGCTGGCCCTGATCGGCCAGACCATCCGAGCGCAGGACCGGCTGCAGCTACGCGATGCGCTCGGCGGCACGTTCGTGGTGGTGCTGGGGGTGATCTCGTTCGCCCTGCTGCTCGTGCTGACCCGCAAGCCGATCGGCACCCAGGCGGTGCTGGTCGGGCTGACCGCGGTGGGCATCGCGGTGCTGCTGGCGCACCTGATCGATGCGATCTGGCCGAAGCCGCGGATCGCCCTCCAGGTGCCGCGCGGCGCGACCGGGGTGGTGGCGGGCGCGATGCTGGGCACGCTGGCCGCCGCCGGGCTGGGCAGCGTGCTGGTGCTGCCGCTGACCCCGGCCAAGGGCGCGATCCTGGGCTTCGTGGCCGCCGGTGTCGCCTCGCTGGTCGATCTCGCGGTCAACTACTCCGAAGCGGGCCGAAGCATGGCCGGCGAGGCACCGACGTTCTGGGTCGCCCGGCACATGCAGGGTCCGCTGGGCGCGTTCTCGCTCTCGCTGCCGATCACCTACATCCTGACCGTCACGCTTCTTTAGTCGTGGCATTGGGCATATAGAGTCGCCAACCCCCGCAGCGGCACGATGAGGAGTCCTGGTGGCTGACGTGTACGGAACGGCCAAGCCGCGCAAACGCCGGGGCCGGCGGGGGCTCATCGTGCTCCTGGTGCTGCTCGTCCTGCTGGCCGCAGGGCTCGTGGTGGCCGACCGGTTCGCCGCCTCGTACGCCGAGCAGACCATCGGCGACCGGGTGTCCGAGCAGTTGACCCGGCAGCAGGCGCATGCCAACGAGCCGGACGTGTCGGTCGAGGGTGTGCCGTTCCTGACCCAGGTCGTCAAGGGGAACTACCAGGAAATCAAAATCCTGCTGGACAACTTCTCCGCCCCGGCCGGCAACAACCAGACGATCAAGATGGCGCAGCTCGACATCCGGGCCAAGGACGTTGACGCGCCGCTGGACACGCTGCGCAGCGGCACCGGCGAGATCACCGCGGGCACGGTGACCGGCACGGGCGCCATCACGTACGCGGATCTGGCCGGGTTGATCGGTCAGGACGGGCTGACCGTCAGCGAGAAGGACGGCAAGCTGGTCGGTGCCGCCCCGGTGCAGGCGCTCGGGCAGACCTTCAACGTCAGCGGGACCGCGACGCTGGAGGTCAAGGACGGCGTGGTGCAGGTGCGCTTCGCCGACGTGACAGCGGCCGGGCTGCCGGACATCCCGCTGGTCCGCAACCTCGTGGACAACTACGTGAAACAACTGTCCTACAACTTGGACGTCCCGGCGCTGCCGCTCAACCTCAAGGTGCAGAAGGTCGAGCCGCGCCCGGAAGGCCTGGTTGTCACCGCCGGTGCGAACAATGTGCCACTGAATTCCGGCGGGCTGTGACGTCCGACTCCATCCCGGATGCTGGTCGGCGGTGTTCCGGGCTCTGGAACCGCTGGTAGGGTCGCTTCCCATGAGCCTGTTGCTCACCAAGAGGCGCGCGGTCGACCTGTGCCGTGTGGCCGCCTGCCTGTGTCGCCCCGTCATCTGACGGGGCCATCCGGCATTTCTTCGCCCGGCAGTGGCGCCGTACGCAAAGCGTGATCCGTATTCCGGGTTGGCGCGCGTGCGACCTCTTTTTGATAGATCCGCGCGCCGGCTCACCATTCCTCACCTGACAAGGGAGCAATCCGATGAGTCGCGATACCGCACTCGTCTCTGCCGACTGGGCCGAGAAGAACCTGGGAACCCCGGGCATTGTGTTCGTCGAGGTCGACGAGGACACCACCGCGTACGACGGTGGGCACATCCCGGGTGCCATCAAGCTCGACTGGAAGACCGACCTGCAGGACCCGGTACGCCGGGACTTCGTCAACCAGGAACAGTTCTCCAAGCTGCTGTCCGAGCGGGGCATCGGCAACGACGACACCGTCATCCTGTACGGCGGCAACAACAACTGGTTCGCCGCCTACGCGTACTGGTACTTCAAGCTCTACGGCCACGAGCAGGTCAAGCTGATCGACGGCGGCCGCAAGAAGTGGGAGCTCGACGCGCGCCCGTACAGCAAGGACGCCGTGCAGCGCCCCGCCACCCAATACCAGGCCAAGGCCCCCGACCTGTCGATCCGCGCCTTCCGCGACGAGGTGGTCGAGGCCATCGGTGTGAAGAACCTGGTCGACGTGCGCAGCCCCGACGAGTTCGCCGGTCGTCTGCTCGCCCCGGCGCACCTGCCGCAGGAGCAGTCGCAGCGTGGCGGTCACATCCCCACCGCGATCAGCGTGCCGTGGAGCAAGGCGGCAAACGAGGACGGCACGTTCAAGTCCGACGAGGACCTCGCCAAGGTCTACGGCGACGCCGGTCTGGACGGCAGCAAAGACACCATCGCCTACTGCCGCATCGGCGAGCGTTCCTCGCACACCTGGTTCGTGCTCAAGGAACTGCTCGGCCAGGAGAACGTGAAGAACTACGACGGTTCCTGGACCGAGTACGGCTCGCTCATCGGCGTGCCGATCGCGCTGGGCGACGAGCCCGGAAAGGCGTGACCCGATGACCACCCCTTCGAACATTGCGGACGGCTGCGCCGCTCCGGACCAGTCGGCGCCCCTCCCCGCCGGCGTCGACCTGCAGAAGGAAACGGTGATCACCGGCATCGTGAAGAACGCCGAGGGTGAGGCGGTGGGCGGCGCGTACGTCCGCCTGCTCGACGCCACCGGCGAGTTCACCGCCGAGGTGGTCACCTCGCCCGAGGGCGTTTTCCGGTTCTTCGCCGCGCCCGGTTCCTGGACGCTGCGGGCCCTGTCGCGCCACGGCAACGGCGACCTCACCGTCGACGCCAACCGCGGCGTCAACGAGGTCGGCCTGAGCGTCGTTGCCGCCTGACCCACGCTCTGTTGAGGCGGGATCCCCGATCAGGGGGTCCCGCCTTGTGCGTGCGGGGACGGAAACCGGACGGTGAAGTCCGTGCCCCGGCCCGGCTCGCTGACCACGTCGATCGTGGCGCCGTGAGCCTCGGCGATCTTGCGGGCGATGGCCAGCCCGAGACCGCTGCCCCCGGTGGCCCGGCTGCGGGATTCGTCGGCGCGCCAGAAGCGGTCGAACAGCTTGGGCAGGTGTTCCGCCGCGATGCCGACGCCGGTGTCGCGTACCCAGATCGATGTCGCGTCGGCACCCACGGTGACCGAACCGCCGGCCGGGGTGTAGCGGATCGCGTTGGACACCAGGTTGCCGACGAGCTGGCGCAGCCGGACCGTGTCGGCCGGCAGCACCGGGTCACCGTCGATCGCCATGGTCAGGCGCACCCCGGCGGCCAGCGCGGTGCTGCGGTGGCTCTCCACCACGTGGGTCAGCACGTCGTACAGGTAGATCGGCTCGGGGTGGATGCGCAGCGTGCCCGCATCGGCGGCGGCTAGGTCGCTCAGGTCGTCGATGATGTGCTGCAGCAGCACGGCCTCCTCGTGCAGCAGCGTCAGCAGTTGGGCATCGGTGGGCGCGAGGTCGTCCTGGGCGGCTTCCAGCCAGCTGCGGATGTTTGACAGCGGTGTCCGCAGCTCGTGGGCCACGTCGCTGACCATGGCCCGGCGTTGCGCCTCGGCCTGGTCGCGGCGCTCGGTCGAGTCATTGAGCGCGCGGGCCAGCCGGCCGATCTCGTCATGGGTGGACACCGCGGCGGGCGCCTGCTGGTCGGCAGCCTCCGTGAGGGCACGCAACGGGCGGACGAGCCGGCGACCGGCCAGCACGGTGACGACGATCGTGGCGAGCAGGACGGCACCCGTCACCGACACGATCCGCACGGTGTTGGCCCGCGACAGCGTGAAGCGGGTCTGATCCGAGCCGGTGCCGGGGTCGGTCACGAACAGCAGGGCGGCCGGGGCGACGTACGGCTGCAGCATCGTTTTCCGGGATTTTTCGATGCAACTGCGGACGCGGGCCGTTCCCTCGGCATTGCTCGGTGAGTACACACCTCGCTGATACGCCTGCACAGTGTCGGGGAGCGGGGATTGGTTCTTCGCCACAAAGAAACTGAGGTCCGGTGCGATCTGCAGGACAAGGTTGTCCTCCAGGTTGAGGCAGGAGGCTGCCATCCGACCGAGTTTTTCCAGCGTCTTCTCCTCGGCAGGGGTGCGCTCGAACGCGCTGGTGCGGCAGTCCAGCGCTTCGTCGCTGGGATCGGGGGTGGTTACGGTGACGGAGAAGCGTCCGGTCGGCAGGGTCTCGATCTTCCCGTCAAGTCCCAGTTTGCGCAGGCAGACCAGCTCAACTTCGGCGGCCTTGCGCAGCGAGGCGCGCTGGTTCACGGGTACGAAAAACGGCCCGGCCGCCCGGCTGTCGATCCGGTCGGTGCCGCCGGTGAGCCCGAGGTCGAGGTTGAGCGGGTCGATCGTGGCGGACGGCCGGGCGGTGCGCAGCGAGGGACCTGTCGCGTCGGTGTCGGCGAGCACGAGCCGGTCCTCGGTCATCAGCGTGATCCGCCGGCCCAGCTTGGCGGCCCGCTCCTGGATCAGCGCCGGCGCCCCGGACCAGTCGGGGTGGGTGGCCGCGTAACCGACGAGCATGTCGTAAACGCCCTTGTCGTCGGTCAGCGATTGACCCTGCTCCTGGCTGATCGCGCGGGTGGCGGTGCGCGCGGCCAGCCAGGCGGTCGCACCGATCGCCGCGATCGCGATCAGCACCGACGTGGCCAGCAGCCGGGTGATGAGGCTGTGCCGCAGCGGTACGCGATTGCGGGTCATGTGCCGGCGGCCAGCTTGTAGCCGACCCCGTAGACCGTGATCAGCTGGGCCGGCCGCTGCGGGTCGACCTCCACCTTGCGGCGCAGGTTCACCACATGGACGTCGATGGTGCGCTCGGTCGAACTGCGGTCGATGCCGCGGGTGTGATGCAGCAACTGCGCGCGGGTGAAGACCCGGTCGGGCTGCTCGGCCATGGCCGCGAGGATGGCGAACTCGCCGCGGGTGCACTCGATGAACGCGCCGTCCACGCTCACCCGATGGCCGACCGGGTCGACGCCGATCCGGCCGATCCGGCGCAGTGCCGAGGGGGCGGCCGGGGTGCCCCGGGAGGCTCGGCGCAGCAGGGTACGTACCCGGGCCATCAGCTCGCGCGGGCTGAACGGCTTGGTCAGATAGTCATCCGCGCCCAGATCCAGCCCGAGCAGCAGGTCCTCCTCGGTGGTGCGGGCGGTCAGCATCAGCACCAGCACGTCGGACTCCTGGCGCAGCGTGCGGCACACCTGCAGACCGTCCAGGCCGGGCATCATCACGTCGAGCACCACCAGGTCGGGCCGCAGCCGCCGAGCCTGGTCGAGCGCCGTGCGCCCGTCGTGCACCACGACCGCCTCGTGCCCCTCGGCGATCAGGTAGCGGCGTACAACCTCCGCCTGCCGCGGGTCGTCGTCCGCCACCAGCACCTGAGCACCCATGGCGGCGATGATAGGACCGCTGTGCGCGTACGACGGAGTCATTCTGCGTTACCTGACATCTTCCTAACGATCTCGCGTGACGCTCATCGGCATGCAACACGACGCCCTGACCGAAGTCCTCCCGCTGGTTCCCGAACCGCCCCGCCGGCGGCGCCGGGTCGTGGGCTGGCTGCTCGCCGTTGTGCTGGCCGGCGCGGCGGTGGCCGGTGGCGTGGTGCTGGTGACCCGGCACCGTGCGGCCGCCAAGCCGAAGCCGGTCGAGGCGGTCGAGGTGGCAACCGCGAAGATCGAGCGCCGCGACCTGTCCACCACCAAGTCGATATCCGGCAGCCTCGGCTACGGCGCTGCCCATCCGCTGGCCGGCCACAGCGAGGCGACGGTGACCTGGCTGCCGTCAGCCGGCGCCACGATCAAGCGTGGCAAACAGCTGTTCCGAGCCGACGACAAGCCAGTGAGCCTGTTCTACGGCAGCATGCCGCTCTATCGGACGATCACCGGCGAGAACCTGCTCGGCCGGGACGTGCGGATCGTGCTGGAGAACCTGCGCGCGCTCGGCTACCGGACCGGCACGCAGCCGTGGGTCAAGGGCCAGAAGGACGGCGAGGCCGTGCTCACCAAGGATTTGATCGCGGCGATCAAACGCTGGCAGACCAACCTCGGCCGACCGGCGAACGGGCAGATCGCGGTCGGCGACATCGAGGTGCTCAGCGGTGCGGTCCGGATCGACGCGGTGTCCGTGCAGCCCGGCGCGCCTGCCAACGGGCCGCTCATGTCGGTCACCTCGACCCGCAAGGTCATCACCGTGGACGCCGAGCCCGCCGACGCCGCAACGATCAAGATGGGCGACCGCGTCACCGTGACCCTGCCCGACGACGGTACGGCAAAAGCCCGCGTCACTTCCGTCAGCCGGATCGTCGCCACCGAGGAAGGAACCAGCGCTCCCAAGATGGCGGTGTCGGTGATCGTCGACGATCCGAAAAAGCTCGCCGAGCTGGACTCCGCCGACGTCCGGGTCGACTTCCCCGGGCGAAGCGCCAAGGATGTGCTCGCCGCGCCGATCGAGGCCCTGGTCGCGCTGGCCGAGGGCGGGTATGCGGTGCAGGCGCCGTCCGGTCTGGTGGCAGTGCAGACCGGGATGTTCGCCGATGGCTGGGTCGAGATCAGGGGCGACGGTCTCGACGAGGGCACGGATCTGGTGGTGTCCTCGTGACCGCCGCCGTGCTTGCCGTTCGCGACGCCGGCATGGTGTATCCGGGCGGCGTGACCGCGCTGGCCGGGGTCAGCCTGCACGTCATGGCCGGCGAGCTGGTCGCGATCGTCGGCCCGTCCGGCTCGGGCAAGTCGACGCTGCTCAACATCATCGGCACGCTGGACCGTCCGACCTCGGGCACGGTGCTGATCTCAGGGCAGGATGTCGCAAAGCTGTCCGACCGCCGTCTGTCCCGGCTGCGCGCCCGGGAGATCGGCTTTGTGTTCCAGCAATTCCACCTCACCGACGGGCTGAGCGCTGCCGAAAATGTCGCGACCGGCCTGCTCTATGCCGGAGTACCCCGCAAGCAGCGTAAGCAGCTCGCTTTGCAGGCCCTGGCCCGCGTCGGCCTCACCCATCGGGCCTGGCACCGGCCGCAGCAGCTCTCCGGCGGCGAACGGCAGCGGGTCGCCATCGCCCGTGCCCTGGTCAACCGCCCGTCGCTGGTGCTGGCCGACGAGCCCACCGGCGCCCTGGACACCGCCACCGGCCAGGCCGTCCTCACGCTGCTGCGCCGCCTCAACGCCGACGGCACCACCATCGCCCTGATCACCCACGACCGGGACATCGCCGCCTCGCTGCCCCGCCAGATCGAGATCCGCGACGGCCGCCTGGTCCGTGACTCCCTGGGGGCAGGGAATTGAGCCCGCGTGACCTCTTCGGCCTGGGATTGATCGGCCTGCGCACACGTCCGGGCCGGGCGGCACTGTCGGCGCTGGGTATTTCGATCGGCATCGCCACCATGATCGTGGTGACCGGCATCCCGGCGTCCAGCCAGGCCGCGCTTCTCAGCGAGCTCACCGCGTTGGGCACCAACACGCTGCAGGCGGCGGCGCTGCCGGACCAGGACCCGCCGGCGCAACTGCCGGAGTCGGCAGTGGGAATGGTCAAGCGCATCGGCCCGGTGACGGCGGCGAGCGCGGTCGCCAACACCCATGCCATCGTACGGCGAAACGACCGCACCGATCGCAACGACGGCAGTGGCCTGACCGTGCTGGCCAGCCGTCTCGATCTGCTGCCGGTCATCAACGCCCGGATCCAGCACGGGAAGTGGCTGGACGAGGCAACTCAGGGGTTCCCGGCCGTGGTGCTCGGCTCGGTAGCCGCGTCCCGCCTCGGGATCACCGGTCTGCCCGCACCGCTCGTCGTCATCGGCGAGCAGAAGTTCAGCGTGATCGGCATCCTGGAAACGACCCCGCTGTCGCCGGACGTCGACCGCTCGGTGCTGGTCGGCTGGGACGCGGCGAAGTCCGTGCTCAAGTTCGACGGCCATCCCACGGTTCTCTACGTGCAGGCTGACGAACCTCACCTTGAGGCCGTACGGGATGTGCTGGCCACCACGATCTCGCCGGAGCGGCCCGGTCAGGTCGTGGTCACCCGGCCGTCGGACGCGCTGGCCGCCAAACGTGCCACCGAAAGCAGCTTCTCGGTGCTGTTCCTGGCGTTGGCCGCGGTGGCGCTGGTCGTCGGCGGGATCGGAGTGGCCAACACGATGGTCGTCTCGGTGCTGGAACGCCGGTCGGAGATCGGTCTGCGCCGGGCACTCGGAGCCACCCGCGGGCAGATCCGGGGCCAGTTCCTCACCGAGTCGGTGGTGCTCGCGACGATCGGTGGCCTGGCTGGCACGACGCTGGGCTCGCTCGCCACCGTCGGGTACGCGGCCTGGCAGGAGTGGCCGCTGGTCATCCCGCTGGAATCCGCGGTAGCCGGGGTGGGCGGTGCCGTGATCATCGGGGTGCTGGCCGGCGTCTATCCCTGCGTACGGGCGAGCCGTCTGACCCCCACTCAGGCGCTGGCGACAGTGTGAAGGCGGCGGCCGGAGCTTCTCGCTGCGGCCGCCGCGTTACTTACTTCTTGGCGGCGACTTCGCGCTCGCAGTCCGGCGCCAGGTCCAGGCCTTTGCTGATCGACTTGGCGTCGTTGTTGTCACCGCCGAAGGCATAGCTCAGCCCGTCCTCGGCTACTTCGACGTACTCGACGCCCTTGTCCTTCAGGCACCTCACCACGTCCCGGGCGAAGTCCTTGGCCTCCGGGTTCGCCGGATCTTTCTCCCAGGGCGGCAGCGGGTAGTACTGCGGCTCACAGATCCGGTTGGCGGCGTCGAACTTGGCCTGCTCCTTCTTCGACGCCGGCCTCGCCGCCCCCGCACCCTTCGCGGCCTGCTCCTTGGAGGCGCCGCCGTTCTCGACAATGCACTTGTTGTACGGCTCAAGCAACGCAAGGAACTCCTCCGACGTGGTGTCGAGGCGTTCGCGGGGCCGTTCCTTGGCGGCCTTCGACGGGGCCGGGGGCGGGCCGGCGCTGGTGAGGGTGGCTACCTGCGCGTCGGACTTGGTGGGCTGATCCGCTTCAGACCCGCACGCGGTAAGCGCGGCCAAGGCGACAGCGGCCACGAACAGGGTTTTCCTTCTCGGTGTGTATTTCACCGCGTCAGCCTGGTCAGCGGACGTTAGGAAGATGTCAGATCGCCTTGATCGCGGGTGGTCCACAGGGCGTTGGACCTGTGGGTGGCTGCGAGCGGTGTCGTGCGAGCATGGCGGGCGTGACCTCGCCCGCCGACCCACCTGCGCAACCATCGCCAGCCGAGCCTGCGCTGCCGTCGGCCGGGCCCGGACAAGCCGGACCGCAACCGGGGCCGTGGCACCTGCCGCCGGAGCCGAAGCGCAAGTGGCGTCCCTGGCTTGTCGCGACTGTCGCGGCTTGGGGGGTGCTGCTGGCCGGGGGCGCGATCTGGGCCGTACGCAATGATCCGCCGACCGTGGCCGAGCAGCGCACCATCGCCGACGCATTGCCGCTGGTCGGGCTCGTTACCGGGGTCGTGGTGCAGGCCGCCGACGCGCCGGATCGGACCGTGGAGATCGGCGCGCTGACCGTTGATCGGGGCTGCTCGATCACGCCGGTGCGGCCGGGCGTTGAGGCGCTGCGCGACGTAACCGTACGGGTGCGCGATGACCAGGTGCCCGGGGCGCTGGATTCGGTGGCTGCCGGCTTGCCCGCGGACTACCGCGCCGAGGTGCGCCACAACGAGGCCAGCACCAGGTTCGCTCTGCACGCCGACGCAGGGAACTTCGTGGGGGTGGACGCGTCGGCCGCGGGCAGCGCCACCGCCTTTACCGTGCAGGTGTCCACCGGGTGCCGCCCCCGCGATGCGAGCATCGACGCCAGCCCGGCGGCCGGGACCGGCACTGCGCCACCGGCGTTCCTTGACGTGCTCAAAGCGCTTGATGTGCAACCGAAGTACACGGTCAACGAGGCGGCGTGCCCGAACGGGAAGACCGCCCGGACGTTTCTGGTCGAGGGCGCGAAGGTTTCTCAGGATCTCGGCTGGGAGTTGGGCGGCGTCACCGGGGGCGCGGTGGTGATCCGGGCCGACGCGCACGAGTGGGGCTATCGGGTCGGCGAGGTGTCGCTGGTGGTGACCGAAAACGATGGGTCGGCGCGGATCAGCGGCACGGTCGGCTGCCGCTGAGGTGACGGGAGGCAACCTATTTACGGCGCTCAATTGGTGTTTTACGCTTCCGTAACAAACGGATTCGCACAGGATCCATCATGAGCGCACGTTGTTGCGCACTTGGAGGCCGCCGTGGAGCGTCGCACCTTTCTTGCCACAACAGCCACCGCCAGCGCAGTCGCGGCCGTTGGAATCAGTGAGCCGGCGTCGGCGGCAACCACCCTGACAGGCAACCGAGCGCCCCTGCACCCCGATGCCTTCCTCCGCCTCCCGCCGGGCTCGACCAGGGCCACCGGCTGGCTCGCCACCCAGCTCACCCACCAGCTCGACGGCATCAACGGCCGGATGACCGAGATCTCGCACTTCCTGGACTACCCGAACACCGGGTGGATCAAGCCGAACCTCGGCGGCTGGGAAGAGGTGCCGTACTGGCTGAAGGGGTTCAGCAGCCTGGGCTACGTCACCGGCGACGCCCGCGTGATCGCCGAGACGCAGCGCTGGATCAACGGCGTGCTCGCCACCCAGGCGGCCGACGGCTACTTCGGTCCGCAGGCGCTGCGCACGAGTTTGAACAACGGCCCCGACCTGTGGCCGCACATGCCGATGCTGCACGCCATCCGCAGCTACCAGGAGTTCACCGGCGACACCCGGATCGTGCCGTTCCTGACCCGCTTCTTCACCTACGTCAACGCCCAGGCGACCAGCGTGTTCTCGCAGAGCTGGGGCAGCTTCCGGTGGGCGGACACCCTCGAAGTGGTGTTCTGGACGTACAACCGGACCGGGGATGCGTTCCTGCTCGACCTGGCCCGCAAGATCCACGCCAACTCGGCGAACTATCTGAACAACCTGCCGTCGCCGCACAACGTGAACCTGGCGCAGGGGTTCAGGGAGCCGGCCGTCTACTCGGTGCTGTCCGGCGACCCGGCGCACCGGCAGGCCAGCTATCAGGACTACGCGACGATCATGACCCGGTACGGGCAGTTCCCCGGCGGTGGTTTCGCCGGTGACGAGAACGCCCGCGAGGGCTTCGGTGACCCGCGGCAGGGCTTCGAGACCTGCGGCATCGTCGAGTTCATGGCCAGCCACGAGATGCTGGCCCGGATCACCGGGGACCCGGTGTGGGCCGATCGCGTCGAGGACCTCGCGTTCAACTCGTTGCCCGCCGCGCTGGACAACGCACAGACCGGCATCCACTACATCACCAGTGCCAACAGCGTCGCGCTGCTGGACCGGCCGGGCACTCAGGGCCAGTTCCAGAACGGGTTTGCGATGCAGGCGTACATGCTGGGCATCGACAACTACCGGTGCTGCCCGCACAACTACGGCATGGGCTGGCCCTACTACGTCGAGGAGATGTGGCTGGCCTCGCCGGACGGGGGCCTGGTGGCGAACCTGCACGGCCCGTCGCGGGTCACGGCCAAGGTCGCGGCCGGTACGGCGGTCACCGTCGCAGCCGAGACGACATACCCGTTCGGGGACACGATCACGTACACGGTGAGCCCGGCGACGGCGGCGACGTTCCCCCTGTATCTGCGGGTTCCGGGCTGGTGTGCCGAGCCGAGTGTCACGGTGAACGGGTCGGCGGTGGCGATTGCGGGCGGGGCGTCGTACGCGAAAATCAGCCGGACCTGGACCAACGGTGACCGGATCGTCCTCAAGCTGCCGATGCGTGCGCGGACCCGGACCTGGACCGGCAACCACGGCTCGGTGTCCGTCGACTTCGGCGCCCTGACCTTCTCGCTCGCGATCACCGAGAACTGGTCCCGCACCGGGGGCACCGACAAATGGCCAACTCAGGAGGTACGTCCAGGTTCCGCTTGGAACTACGGCCTCGACGGCGCGACCAGCTTCGCGGTGACCACCGGGCTGGGCAACCCGGCGGACCCGTTCACCCCGGCCGGCGTACCGGTGAAAATCACCACCCTGGCCCGCAAGATCACCGGCTGGACGGCCGATTCTGATCAGATCGTCACGCCGTTGCAGGACAGCCCGACGCCCTCCAGCGAGCCGGCCGAGACTGTGACCCTGATCCCGATGGGGGCGGCGCGGCTGCGGATCACCTCGTTCCCGGTGATCGGCGCGGGCCGGCCGTGGGTGCCGCTGGGCGTGGCGTTCCGCCTCCAGAACCAGCACAGCGGCAAGGTGCTGGGCGTCGACCAGATGTCGTTGTCCGACAGCGCCCGGGTGGTGCAGTTCGCCGACAGCGGCACTGCCGACCATCTGTGGCAGGTCGTCGACAACGGCGACGGTTATGTGCGGCTGCGCAACGTCAACTCCGGCAAGGTGCTCGGTGTGGACCGGATGTCGGTGGCCGACGAGGCGCAGGTCGTCCAGTTCACTGACAACGGCACCGCCGATCACCTGTGGCAGGTGCTGGACAACGGCAACGGGTACGCCCGCATCCGCAACAAGAACTCCGGCAAGGTGCTCGCGGTCGACGGCATGTCCACGGCCGACTCGGCGAACATCAAGCAGTACGCCGACAACGGCACCGCCGACCACAACTGGCGCCTGATCCCCGACGGCACGGTGAAGCTGCAGGTCACCCACACCGGCAAGGTGCTCGCCATCCAGGACATGTCGCAGGCCAACGGCGCGCAGCTCACCCAGTGGCCGCCGACCGGCACCGCCGACCACGTGTGGCGCTTCGAGGACGCCGGCGCCGGCTACTTCCGGATTCTCAGCAACCTGACCGGCAAGAGCGTGGACGTCAGCGGCGCGGCAACCACCGACGGCGCACGGGTGACCCAGTGGGACTATCTCGGCGGCGCCAACCAGCAGTGGCGGCTGGCGTGGGCCGGGCCGGGGGTGTTCAAGGTGGTCGCGCGGCACAGCGGCAAGCTGCTGGAGGTGTCCGGGCAGTCCACCGCGGACGGCGCGGTCGTCACCCAGTGGGCGGACCTCAACCTCGCCAACCAGAAGTGGCGGATTGTTCCTGGCTAGTAAACGAGTGCTTGGGCGCCGTCGGACATGATCTCTTCGACGAAGACGGCGGCGCCCGCGATCCGGATGCCGGGCAGCACGTCCTCGGGGCCGATCCCGCGCCGGGCCGCGCACTGCGTGCACAGCGTCACCGTGCCGCTGGCCAGCAGCAAGTCGAGCAGGTCGGGCAGCGGTGCGGCGTGCGGCAACTCGAACTCGGCGGCGCGTCCGGGCACCGCGAACCAGGCCGACTCGCCGGTCAGCCAGAACGAGACCCCGACCCCGGCCGTGGCGGCGGTGCCGGCCACGGTGAACGCCTGCGAGCAGCGCTCCGGGGCGTCCGTGCCGGCGGTGACCTTGACGACGAGAAGGCGAGGCATGCCGGTGAGCATAGGATGGGCCGGTCATGGTTACTGAGATCGGGTACGTGAGCCTGCTGGTCGCCGGGATCGGCGCGCTGGCCGGCGGGTTGGGTTATCTGGCGATGCGCATTGCAAGGGGACGCTGGTGAGTTCTGAGACCGAAAGCCCACTGGGTCCGCCGCCCTGGCTGAACGCTCCGCCGGTCGAGCCGTATCCGTACGAGGACACGCACGATCTGCGGTCGGGTCCGGACCTGCACCCGGCGCTGCTGGGCCTGCTGCCGTTCATCGGGCTGTGGCGCGGGCGCGGTCAGGGTGGCTTCCCGTCGGACGAGGACTACAACTTCGCCCAGGAGATCCGGATCAGCCACGACGGCCGGCCGTTCCTGGCCTACGAGTCGCGGATCTGGCTGCTGGACGACGACTCGAAGCCGCTGGGCATGGGCGATCGTGAGGCCGGCTTCTGGCGCCCGGTGCTCAACGCCGACGGCCGCCCCACCGACGAGATGGAGGCGACGCTGACCACGCAGGACGGCGTCATCGAGATCTACGAGGGCGAGGCGCAGGGCACCCGGCTGGAGATGGCGACGGCCGGGGCCGGGCACACCGCCACGGGCCTCGCGGTCACCGGCGGTCACCGGTTGTTCGGCATCGTCGAGGGCGCGCTGCTCTACGCCCACGAGATGTCGGCCGGTGGCGACAAGCTGCGCCCGCACCTGTCGGCCCGGCTCATCCGCGTCGGCGGCTGAACCCGAGAAGTTCGAGCAGGCGCGGCGTCCAGGGTGACGCCGCGCGCTGCTTTCCGTCCAAGGTCCGAGCCTCGGCCAGGCCGCGCAAGGAACTGGCGAGCCAGATCGCGCCGGCCCGGTCCAGCTCCCCGACCGGGATCATCTTTTCCCCGGTACGTAACCCGAGCGCGCCCGCACAGCACATCAGCTGCGCCACCGTCGTTCCAGCCAGGATCCCGGCCCGCTCCGGCGGGACCGTGAACAAGGTGTCGCCTTCCAGCCAGACCAGGCTTGACGTCGGACCCTCCAGGGCGAACCCGTCGCTGGTCAGCCACAGCAGGTCATCGGCACCCTGCTGCTGAGCCCACCGCTTGGCCGCCAGGTTCTCGGCGTACGACAGAGTCTTCGCCCCCGCCAGCGACCAGGGCGGACGCCGGGTCACCCCGAGGTCATGGGTGAGCAGCCGGATCCCGGTGCTCCGCTCGGCGCGGATGCTCTCCGGCACCGCAGCGAGCGTGGCGAACGCGGTGGACGGCGTGACCACCAGCCGTAGCGCGCCGTCCTCGTGGGTGACTCCGGCCGCCAGCTCCGCCACGTTCTCCGGGACCGGGATGCCGAGCAGGGCCGCTGAGCCGGCCAGGCGTTCGAGGTGCCGGTCGAGCAGCCAGGGACCGTCCGGGCGTACGTGCAGGGTCTCGAACACGCCCTCGCCGTACAGCAGGCCGCGATCGGTGACGCTCAACTCACCTGTGCCCAGGATAACTCGCATAGCGGAGGCTACCGTTGCGCGAACTATGCTCGTACCGTGTCCGCCTCAGCCCTTGCCGAGATGCTCCGGGAGCGCGGCCTGCGATTGACCCCGCAGCGCCAGCTGATCCTGGAGGCGGTCCACGACCTCGGCCACGCGACCCCCGAGCAGATCCATCACTCCGTGCGCGAGCGCGCGGCGGGTGTCAACATCACCACGGTCTACCGCACCCTCGAGCTGCTCGAGGAGCTAGGTCTGGTCAGCCACACCCACCTGTCGCACGGCTCGCCGACCTATCACGCAGCGGGCCACGACCAGCACGTCCACCTCGTCTGCCGGGACTGCGGGGCGATCGACGAGGTCGACCCGGCCATCATGCTGCCGGTGACCGACAGGCTGCGAGCCGAGCGCAACTTCCGGGTCGACGTCGGCCACGTGTCGCTTTTCGGCGTCTGCGGCGACTGCAAGGAGCACTGATGACCACCGTTCTCATCGAGGACCTCGAGCCGCAGTCGGCCGACACCGGGGTCGCCGCTCACTACGGCGACCCGATGCGCGAGCAGCGCGTGCTGGACACCGCAGTGGGCCTGGTCGACCGGTCCAACCGCGAGGTCATCGCGGTGCCGGGCGACGAGCGGGCAAGCTGGCTGCACACGCTGACCACCCAGCACCTCAGCGACCTGCGCGCCGGACAGGGCTCGGAGCTGCTCGTGCTCTCCCCGCACGGGCACGTCGAGCAGCACGCGCTGGTGACCGAGGACGGCACCACGGCGTGGCTGGACACCGAGCCCGGCGCCGGGGCCGGCCTGCTCAAATACCTGGAGATGATGCGGTTCTTCACCCGCGTCGAGCCCCGTGCCGCCACCGCCGAGATCGGGGTGTTCTCGCTGGTCGGACCCGAAGCCGCAGCGACCGCCGCGAAGCTGCTCGGGGTGGAGCTGGCCGAGCCGCGCATCTTTGACGTGCCGGGGCCCAAGTTCGCCGCCGGTTCGGTGCCCAGCGAGCCGACCGCCCGCTACGACGTCAAGGCCTTCGAGGGCGGGCTGGCCCGGCGGGTGCCGCTCGGGGTGGACCTGCTGATCCACCGGGACCACGCCATGGAGGTGCTGGCCGGGGTGCCGCGCGCCGGGCTGTGGGCGTACGAGGCGATCCGGGTGGCGCACAAGGTTCCCCGGCTGGGCTGGGAGACCGATCACCGGACCATTCCGGCCGAGGCGGAGTTCCTGGCCCCGGCCGTGCACCTCGACAAGGGTTGCTACCGCGGTCAGGAGACGGTTGCCCGGGTGCATCACCTCGGCCGTCCGCCGCGCCGGTTGGAGCTGCTGCACCTCGACGGGGTGGCGACCGACCAGCCGCCGGCCCAGGGGACGCCGGTCACGCTCGACGGGCGCGAGGTCGGTTTCATCGGTACGGCCGTACGCCACCACGAGCTCGGCATGATCGCGCTCGCGGTGCTCAAGCGCAACGTCGCCGCCGACGCCCGGCTCACGGCCGGCGAGTCGGCCGCGGCCATCGACGCCGGTTAGAGGGCTCGCCGTGGCAGGATCTCGGTTATGACCGGGACCCTGATCACTGTCGCGCCCACCGGCGCGGAGAGCAGCAAGGCGGCCGTACCGGCGCTGCCTGTGACCCTGGACGAGCTCGTGGCCACCGCCAAGGAGTGCGAGGCGCTCGGCGCCGCCATCGTGCACGTCCACATCCGCGACGACCGGGCCGAGCCGACCCTCGACCAGGGCCGGCTGCGCGACACCGTGGCCGCCCTGCGCCAATCCACCGGCCTGATCGTGCAGCTCTCCTCGGGCGGCGCGGTCACCGACCCGGAGGCCGACCGGCTGGCGGTGCTCGACGCCGGTCCGGAGATGGCGTCCTGCACGATGGGCACTGTCAACTTCGGCGACGGGGTGTTCCTCAACCGCTGGGAGTTCATCGTCGACCTGCACACCCGGATGCAGGAGCGCGGCATCGTTCCCGAGTACGAGATCTTCGACCTCGGCCAGCTGACCACGCTGCAGATGCTGCTGGCCAAGCACGGGCTGCCGTACGGCGGGCACGTCCACGTCGACCTGGTGATGGGGGTGCCGGGCGGCATGCCGGGCACCGCTGACGCCCTGGTCGCCTGTCACCGGGTGATCCGGGACCTGCCGGCCGGGACCACGTTCTCGGCCACCGGCATCGGGCGCAGCACCCTGCCGGTCATGCTGGCCTCGCTGGCCGCTGGTGGGCATCTGCGGGTCGGCATGGAGGACACGTTGACGTACGCCAAGGGTCGCGCGGTGGAGTCGAACATGCAGCTGGTGGCCCGGGCTGTCGGGTTCGCCCAGCTCGCCCAGCGCCCGCCGCTGACCACCGCCGAGGCCCGCGAGCTGCTGGGAGTGCCGGTCCGATGATCCTGGCCGAGGTGGTGCGCTCGGGGTTCACCGAGTGCGTGCACGAGGGCTCCGTGGTGGTGCTGGATGCCGCCGGTGCGGTGGTGGCCGAGGCCGGCGACGTGACCGGGCCGGTGTTCCCGCGCTCGGCCAACAAGCCGTTGCAGACGGTCGGGATGCTGCGCAGCGGGCTTCGTACCGGGGAGCCGGCCGACCTGGCCCTGATCAGCGGAAGCCACTACGGCGAGCGGTTCCACGTGGAACGCGTCCGCCGGATCCTGGACACCGCCGGGCTGACCGAGGACGTGCTGCGCTGCGTGGAGTCGTTGCCGCTGCTGGACAGCGAGCGCGACCTGATCCTGCGCGAGGGCGGTGGCCCGTCGCGCATCCTGATGAACTGCTCCGGCAAGCACGCCGGCATGCTCGCCACCTGTGTGCAGGCGGGCTGGCCGCTCGATGACTACCGGGACGCCAAGCACCCGCTGCAACTGGCCATCGCCGAGACGGTCGAGGAACTGGTCGGTGAGCCGATCGCCGTGACCGGCATCGACGGCTGCGGGGCGCCGGTGTTCGCGTTCTCGCTGACCGCCCTGGCCCGCGGCTTCCAGCGGCTGGTGGCTGGGCCGCCTCCCTCGTACGAGCGGCTGGTGGCCGACACCATGCGCGCCGACCCGGAGCTGGTGGCCGGCACGGGCGCCGAGGACACCGTGCTGATGCGCGGCGTGCCCGGCCTGCTGGCCAAGGGCGGAGCTGAGGGTGTCGTCGCGGTGGCCATCCCCGGGGTGGGCGCGGTAGCCCTCAAGATCGCCGATGGCGCGATGCGGGCCCGGATGCCGGTGCTCGTCTCCGGCCTGCGCAAACTCGGCGTCGAGGCGGCCGTGCTGGACGAGCTGGCCGTAGTGCCGGTGCTCGGTGGCGGCGTCCGGGTGGGAGAAGTTCGCTCGGTGTGGTGACCGGCTTCACGCTAACTCTTGCTAGCGAAATGCTTGCAAGAGCTAGCGCTCTCCGGCTACCTTCGGGACATGGCCACCGGCAAGGACCTCCCGCAGGACATCGGATCGTTCATCCGTGACCTGCGGCAGACCGCAAAGATCTCGCTGCGTCAGCTCGCCGACAAGGCGGGTGTCAGCAACCCCTATCTCAGCCAGGTCGAGCGGGGCCTGCGCAAGCCCAGCGCCGAGGTGCTGCAGCAACTGGCCAGCGCGCTGCGGGTGTCGACGCCCGCGATGTATCTGCGCGCCGGCCTGCTCGACGGCGAGGGCGCGCAGGGTGTGCTGGCGGCCATTGCGGTCGATCCCGAGCTGACGATCGCGCAGAAGCAGTCGCTCACCCAGATCTACGAGACGTTCCGCAACGAGAACGCCCGGCAAGCGAGCGAGGCCCCCGGCGCCGGCACCACGGCCGCCGAAGTCTCGCAGGAGGGCGTCCCGGATGAGGACGAGGCCCTGCGCGACGCCATGCAAGACGTCGCTGTCGTGGAAGGTGGCGCAGCTCCCGCTCCGCGCCCCGCCCAGACCACCGAGCCCGAGGAGAAGTCATGACCGAGCAGACCAAGACCCGCATCCCCGCGCCGCTCTACGCCGCGGCCGGCGCCGGTGACCTCGCCTGGCAGGAGCTGCGCAAGCTGCCCGCCGTGGTGAGCCAGCTCAGCGACCGTGCCGTCGCGTCGCTCAAGACCGCGAACGACACCGCCAGCACCACCGCGGGCTCGCTGCGCGAGACCGCTGGCGCCACCGACTTCGGCAAGCTGCGCGACACCGCCGCCACCAGCGCGGTTGCCTTCGCGCAGGTGGCGCAGGAGCGCGCGGCGGCCGTCTACACCTCGCTGGTGGCCCGCGGCGAGCGCGTGGTCGGCACCGGTGTGGTCGAGGCCGCCGACGTGGTGAACGCCGACATGGTCGCCACCGAGGAGCCCAAGGCCGTCGAGGCCGCCACTCCCGAGGCTGTCGCCGCAGCGGCCAAGCCCCGCAAGCGCGTTACGCGCCCCGCCGGCAAGTGATGATCCGCGGGCCTCGGTGCAAGCCGGGGCCCGCGGCATAGACTCGTTGCCATGGTCTCCAGCGCGCCGCTGTTCTTCAGAGATGTGCAGTTCTACCTCGACGTGCTCGTCCTCATCGGTTCCATCGTGGTGCAGATCGTGGCGTTCGTGCACTGCGTCACCCAGCGCGGTGATGGCTTCCAGGCGATCGGCACGCTGCCCAAGGGCGCCTGGCTCGGCATTCTGGCCGTCTGCGTGCTGCTCACCCTGCTCGGCCGGGGCGGCGGCACCGGCATCTTCAGCCTCATCGGCGTGGCCGCGGCCCTGATCTACCTGCTCGACGTCCGGCCCGGTCTGCGCGACCTCTCGGACGGCAAGGGCTTCTGGTGAGGTTCCGCCGCCCGGCGCCCCCGGACGGCGGTCCTCGCACTCCCGGGCCCGGCCCCACCGCCCCGCGGACCGGCCGGCCCACGCTCCCGGCGCCGGTGACCCACCTGCTGGAAACCGCCTCCGGCGTACGGATCGAGCAGCTCGTCTCCGGCACCGGCGACCCGGTCACCGTGTTCGCCCACGGGCTGGCCGGCGACATCTCCGGCACCCGTCCCCTCGGCAGCGCCGTCACCGGCCGCCGGGTGTTCTTCCATTTCCGCGGGCACGGCCGCTCGTCGGCGCCCCCAGGGCCGTGGAGCTTCGCTGACCTGGCCGGTGACCTGCACGCGGTGGCCGAGCACGCCGGTGCCACCCGGGCGGTCGGGGTCAGCATGGGCGCGGGTGCGCTGTGCCGGCTCATCGCCGGGGATCCCGGCCGGTTCGAGCGGATCGTGCTCTACCTTCCGGCGCCGCTGGACGGGGTGCGGCCCCGGGCGGCCGAGGAGCGTCTCACCAGGCTGCTCACCGCGATCGAGTCGGGCGAGGCTGCCGAGGTGGCCGAAGCGGTCGAGCCCGAACTCCCGCCGTCGGTCCGCGACACCCCGACCGGGTGGAGCTACCTGCGGCACCGGGTCGAGCAACTGCAGCGCGACGGGCTGGCCCCGGAACTGGAGACGTTGTGGCGCGCTCCCGCTGTTGCTGACTTGGCGGCGCTGCGGTCGTACCCGGGGAAGGCTCTTGTTCTGGGTTGCCTGGGTGATGATCTGCACCCGGCGGCCTGGGCCGAGCGGGTGGCCGGTCTGCTACCGCAGGCGCAACTGCACGTGTACGACCGGCCCGCGGTGCTGTGGACGAACCGGCGAGAGTTGCGGGACCGAATCTCCACGTTCCTGAATACGCCGTAACCTTTGGCAGGCATCGAGCGGTGTTCCTGTCGTGCGGCTCACCCCCAAATCGGTATTCCTCGGCATCGTGGCCCTCGGGCTGCCGTTCGCCGTCTCGCTCGGCTGGACCCTGGGCACCCAGGACCAGCCCGCTGCGGTCGTGACCATGGCCCCCGGAGGCGCCGACGGCATCGGCTCGGCTCCCGTTCCGGCCGCCACCTCGGCCACCGGCACCGCCCCGGTCATCTCCCGGTCCTCCACCAAGGAGGTTGCGGTGATCGAACGCGTGCCTCCCAGCCCGCGGACCCGCCGCAAACCCTCCTCGGCGGCACCCTCGACACCGCCCACGGTCTCGCCCGCGCCGAGCACCGCCGTGCCGCCGGTCGCCACGCCCACTCAGGCCGACGACACCCCCGCCGGCGCGGCCCCCAGCCCATCGGCTTCGAGCACCTCGGCGCCTACCGGCCTCGGCGGACTGGTCGGCAAGCACTAATCTGACGAGCCGTGAGCGAATCTCGGCTGGGCAGCACCACGCGTGACTTCTTCACCGGCGCCGGCCTGCTGGGCCGCGGCCTCGGGCTCGTGCTGCGTTCGCCGCGGCTGCTCGGGCTGGGACTGCTGCCCGCGCTGATCGCCGGTGCCCTCTACACCGCCGCGCTGATCACCCTGATCACCTTCATCGGCGACGTGGCCGCAGCGGTCACCTGGTTCGCCGATGACTGGTCCACGGTGTGGCGCGACCTGCTGCGGCTGATCGCCGGCGGGGCCGTGCTGGGGCTGGCCGGGCTGCTCGGGGTGCTCACCTTCACCGCTGTCACGCTGCTGATCGGTGACCCGTTCTACGAGAAGATCTCCGGGTTGGTCGAGCGACGCTACGGCGGCGTACCGGACGAGGTCGAGGTGCCGCTGTGGCAGTCGCTGCGCCGCAGCCTGACCGACTCGGTGCGGCTGATCGCGCTGTCCGTGGTGGTTGGCATCCCGCTGTTCGCGGCCGGGTTCATTCCGGTGGTGGGCCAGACCGTGGTGCCGGTGATCGGTGGCGCGGTCGGTGGCTGGCTGCTCGCGCTGGAGCTGACCGGTGTGCCGTTCGAGAAGCGCGGCAAGCGGCTCAGGGACCGCCGGGTGCACCTGCGCGAGCGCCGTCCGCTGGCGCTGGGCTACGGCGTGGCGGTGTTCGTGTGCTTCCTGATCCCGCTCGGCGCGGTGCTGCTGATGCCGGCCGCGGTGGCCGGTGCCGCGCTGCTGTCCCGCAAGGTGCTCGGGCTGCCCACCGGCGTGACGACTACGCCGTCGCTCTGACCACCAGCTCGGTCGGCAGCACGACGGAGGTCGGCACGTCGGGCTCCTCGGCCACCAGACCGAGGACCTGGCGGGCCATCGTGCGGCCCATGTCCACGATGGGCTGGCGGACCGTGCTCAGCGGGGGATCGCTGAGCCGGCTGATCTCCACGTCGTCGAAGCCGATCACGGCGACGTCGCCGGGGATGTGCCGGCCGGACTCCTTGAGCGCCTGCAACGCGCCGTGGGCCATCATGTCCGAGGCCACGAACACCGCGTCCAGCTCGGGTTGCTCGCTCAGCAACCGGCGCATCGCCTGGATGCCGGACTCCCGGGTGAAGTCGCCGACCGTGACGTGCTCGGCCAGCCCGGCCTGGCGCAGCGTGGTCCGGTAACCGGCCAGCCGGTCGATGCCGGCCACCATGTCCTGTGGCCCGGCGATGGTGGCGATCCGGCGCCGGCCCAGCGCGACCAGGTGGCGTACGGCCGCAGCCACCCCGCCGAAATGGTCGACGTCCACGTAGGGCACCGGCAGCTCGGCCGGCGTCATCGGGCGCCCGCTGCACACCACCGGGATGCCCAGCCGGGCCAGCGCCCCGGGCAGCGGATCGGCGCCGTGCATCGAGGCGAACATGACGCCGTCCACGTGCCCGGCCATCGCGTAGCGCTCGACCCGGTCGTGGCTGGCCGCCGAGCCCGCCATCATCAGCACGAGCTGCTTGTTGGCCGCCTCGAGCTCGATGCTCACCCCGCGGATCACGGCGGGGAAGAACAGGTCGTCGGAGAACACCCGGCTGGCGGTCTCCGGCAGGATCAACGCGATCGACTCGGTGCGCTGGGTGACCAGGCTGCGAGCGGCCTGGTTGGGTACGTAACCCAGTTCCTCGACCGCCCGGTGCACCGCGTCGCGGATGGTGGCGGCCACCGTCGTCGAGCCGTTGACCACGCGGGAGACGGTCGCGCGCGACACCCCGGCTCGCCGGGCCACCGCCTCAAGCGTCGGCCGCTCCCGCGTCACCATCAGCTCACCCCGCCGTTCCGGTGCCTTCGAGACCGTTGCGCGCGATGACCTCGGAATACCACTTGGCGCTGCGCTTGGGCAGGCGCTGTTGCGTGGTGTAGTCCACGTGCACCAGCCCGAACCGCATCCGGTAGCCCTCGGCCCATTCGAAGTTGTCCAGCAACGACCACGCGAAGTATCCCCGAAGGTCCACGCCGTGCGAAATGGCATCCAAGCACGCGCGCAGGTGCGAGTCGAAATAATCGACCCGCTCGAGGTCCTCGACCTCGCCGGTGCCGGCCGAGGGACCCGTCAGGTACGCGGCGCCGTTCTCGGTGATCATCATCGGCACGCCGTAGTCGTCGTGGATGCGGTTGAGCAGCCGGGTCAGCGCTCCCGGCTCGATCTGCCAGCCGATGTCGGTGACCGGGCCGACCGGCTTGCGGAACGCGATGCCCTCGCTGCCCGGGGTGTCCAGGGCGGCGGGCTGGCCGGGCTGCGCCGAGACGTACGTGGGCGTGTAGTAGTTGATGCCCAGCACGTCGATCGGGGCGTTGATGATCGCCTCGTCGCCGTCGCGGATGTGCGACAGGTCGGTGAAGCGGCCCATGATCTCGAGAACGTCCTGCGGGTACGCCCCGCGGAACAGCGGTTCCAGGAAGACCCGGTTGCCGACCCCGTCGACGATGCGGGCCGCCGCCACGTCGGCCGGGTTGCCCGGGTCGAGCGGGGCCACCGCCGTCGGGTTCAGCGTGATGCTGAGCGTCTGCGCGCCGGCCGAGCGCAGCGCCTGTGCCGCCAAGCCATGCCCGAGCAGCAGGTGGTGCACGGCTTGGAAGGCCTGGGCCGGGTCCTGGATGCCGGGGGCGTGCACGCCGTTGCCGTAGCCCAGGTAGGCCGAGCACCACGGCTCGTTGAGCGTGGTCCACGTCTTCACCCGGTCACCGAGGCGCGCGTAGACGATCTGGGCGTACTCGGCGAAGGCCTCGGCGGTCTCCCGGTTGGTCCAGCCGCCCCGGTCCTGCAGGGTCTGCGGCAGGTCCCAGTGGTACAGCGTGACGACCGGGTCGATGCCCTTGCCGATCAGCTCGTCGGTGAGCCGGTCGTAGAAGTCCAGGCCCCGGACATTGACCGGGCCGGTGCCGTCGGGCTGGATGCGCGGCCAGGCGACGGTGAACCGGTACGCCCCCAGCCCCAGCCCCGCCATCAGCGCCACGTCGTCGACGTACCGGTGGTAGTGGTCGCACGCCACGTCCCCGGTGTGCCCGGCGAACACCCGGCCCGGCGTCCGGCTGAACGTGTCCCAGATGGACGGGCCGCGACCGTCCTCGTTCGCCGCGCCCTCGATCTGGTACGACGCGGTGGCCGCCCCCCAGACGAAGCCCGGGGGGAACTGGAGCCCCGATGCTTGTGGCTCGTCGCTGCTCTCCACCTCGACGGTTGCCGTCATGCGTCACCGCTCCCTGCGTGTTGGCCGCCGCGACCGGGGTCCGGGGCCGCTCAACTTAACCGGTCAAGCATACGGCTATCCGGGTACGGTCCGAAGGCTCCAAGAGGGGCCGGGCTAGCCGGTCTGCAGGGCGGTGACCAGGCGGGGATCGCCCACGATGGGTAGTTTGTCCACTTCGGTGCGGCGCATCAGAGCGAGCAGCAGCTCGCTGGCCGTGCCGCTGACCTCAGCGCGCGGGTGGTGGTCGTCGGTGTCGAGGATCGTGCCGGTGTCCAGCAGCGCGATGCCCGCACCGCGCGAACGCACGAACCACTCGTAGCTCGCATCGGTGGCGATCAGGTGCACCACGCCGTGCAGATCGGTCGGGCCCTTGCGGCGCCCGGCCGGCAGCCAGGTGTCGAGCACCTCGTTGACCCCGTCGGCGGCCAGCTTGGTCTCGATCGGGGTGGCCCGCCCGGCGGCCGACTCGGCGTCCCAGCGGTGCACCGAGACCTCGTGGGCGATCCGGCGGTGCCAGAACCCGGCTTTCTTCGGCTGGGGTGCCCAGTTCCAGGCCGGGTGCTCGGCGTCCAGGGCGTCAAGGGTCTCGATCGCGCCGGTCAGCTCGCGGCGCAGGGCGTCCCTGGCCTCGTCCCAGGCCAGCACCGGGTCGTCGCCGCGGGGCTCCGGGCGCGTGGTGACCCCGCGGGGCACCGTCTCGCGGATCCAGCGCAGCAACCCGATCAGATGTGCGGTGAGGTCGCCGGTCGTCCAATCCGGACAGCCGGGAACCACGACCTCGGGGCCGGTTTCGGCGACGGCGTCCTGCAGCGCCGGTCCGTCGGCGCGCAGCGCCGCCAGCCAGAAGTCCTTCGTCGCGTTGAGCCTGTTCATTCAGCATCTCCCGCTTGAGGAGGACCACCTGTGCATCACCGTTCGACCGCTCGGCCTAGGGTGAACGTCGTGCCTGACGTTAGTGCTGATCCCGCTGCCACCGCATCCGGAGCGCATGCCAGTTCGCTGGCGGCGTACACGACGCTACGCCTCGGCGGCCCGGCCGGCACGGTGACGGTGGCCACCGAAACGGACGAAGCCCTCGAAACCGTGCGCGCTGCGGGCCGCCGGAAGGAACCGGTCCTGGTGCTGGCGGGCGGCAGCAATGTGGTGATCGGCGACGAGGGCTTCCCCGGCGTGGTGCTGCTGCTGCGCACCCGCGGGATCCAGTTCGTCGACCGCGACGGGCGGGGTGCGCTGGTGCGGGTCGCGGCCGGCGAGCCCTGGGACGGTTTCGTCGCCGCCACGCTGGCCGAGGGCCTTGCCGGGCTCGAGGCGCTCTCCGGCATCCCGGGGTCGGTCGGCGCGACGCCGATCCAGAACGTGGGGGCCTACGGCCAGGAGGTCGCACAGCTCATCGAGGCGGTGCACGTCTACGACCGCGAGACCGATCAGGTCCACCGGATGTCGCTGCCGGAGTGCCGTTTCGCGTACCGGTCGAGCATCTTCAAGAACAACGACCGGTGGCTGGTCCTGGAGGTTGACTTCCGGCTGGACACCTCGCCGACCTCCGCGCCCATCCGGTACGCCGAACTGGCGCGTCAACTCGGCGTGGAGATCGGCGAACGGGTTGCCGCCGAGCGCGTCCGGGAAACGGTGCTCAAGCTGCGCGCGAGCAAGGGCATGGTGCTCGACCCGGAAGACCCCGACACCCGCTCGGTCGGCTCGTTCTTCACCAACCCGGTGCTGTCCGCGCAGCAGTGGGCGAGCGTGCAGGACCGGCTTGCCGACGCCGGCGAACCGCCAAGCTGGCCCGCGCCCAACGGCACCGTCAAGGTCCCCGCCGCCTGGCTGATCGAGAAGGCCGGCTTCGGCAAGGGCTACGCGGGCCGCGACGGGGTGGCCATCTCCTCGAAACACACGCTGGCGCTCACCCACCGCGGTGGCGGCTCGACGACCGCGCTGCTCGACCTGGCCCGCGAGATCCGCGACGGCGTGAAAGACCGGTTCGGCGTGGCGCTGCACCCCGAACCGGTTCTGATCAACTGTGCTCTTTAGCGGTAACCGAAAACCTGCGCCCAGTAGTAGGTGCCGTTCACCGCGCGCTGCACCCCGGCCCCGAACGACCGGACGTCGCAGTTGAGGATGTTGGCCCGGTGCCCCGGACTGGCCATCCACGCGTCCATCACCCCGGCCGCCCCCGAGTAGCCCCACCCGACGTTCTCGGCCGCCACGTAGTCGTAGCCGATGGCCTCGGCCCGCGACTCGAAGGTCGAACCGCGCCAGCCGATGTGCCCGAAGTCGCCGGTCGCCGCCATGTAGTGGGCCTGCCGGACGGAGGCGATGGTCAGCTCCTCGTCCACCGCGAGTTCACCACAGCCGTTCGCCACCCGCTGCTCGTTGGTCAGCGCGACCACCTCGGCCATCAGCACCTGCTCGGTGGTCGGCTGAGCAGCCGCCGCAGCGCCGGCCGGGCCTCCGGGTGCCGCCTGCGCGGGTACCGCGGTCACCGCTAGCAGGGCGGCCGGCGCGGCCGCGGCGAGGGCGATACGTCGTACGAAGTCGAACACGGTTCTTGCCTCCCGGTCCACGGCCGGGCTCCGATGTGGCCCGGCAGGGATATCGGACCCGGTGACTGAGCCGTCCGTCCCTTCTTTGGCCGTTTCCGCCGGTGCTGTCCGGGACTCGTGTCACGCTGTGGGGATTGCTGCGGGCAGGCGGATCTGCGCCCCGGCCCCGGTCTGCGGGTCGTAGGTGAGCTCCACCGACCCGCCGTGGCGGCCCGCGATGGCCTCGGCCAGCAGCATCCACACGGCGGTGCTGCGGCGCCGGTGCGGCGGCTCGGGAGCAGCCAGCATGCCCGCCATCAGGCTCTCCTCGGTGAACCTCTCGGCCCGGCGCGCGGTGACCGTGACATGCCAGCCACCGGCCTCGGGCACCGCGCTGACCGTGGCGCAGCGGTCGGCCGCATCGCTGGCGACCGTGCCGATCACGGCGTAGAACAGGTCTCGCAGCAGCCCGGCATCCGCCGAGATCGCCGGGCCGTCCACCGCCTCCACCGTGGCCTCGGTGTACGGCTCCCCGCTGGCCAGCAGCTCGGCCGTCTCGCGGATCAGCGCGGCCAGGTCGATCGTCGACGCCCGCAGCTCCAGGTCGTTTGTCTGCAACCGGCTCACCAGGGCCAGATCGGCGACCAGGGCCAGCATCCGATCGGTGTTGCGGCGCACCGCGGCCAGCGCGATCGAGCGCTCGGCGGGGGCGAGGTCGTCGGTGTCCAGGCTCTCGGTGAACGAGGCGATGGTGGTCAGCGGGGTGCGCAGCTCATGGGAGATAACGGCCAGAAAGCGAGCCTGGAGCGCGACGGTGTTCGAGGAGGTTCGCACGCTGAACTATAACTTTCCGTATATGAACCGACACGTCACGCTATCGTGAGCTTTGGCCGCGTCTGGGGCGACGCGCGGGGGAGAAGGGCACGGTGATGAGCAGACTGCTGGTGGTCGAGGACGACCCGGACATCGCGTTGGCTCTGCGGTTGCTCTTCAGCCGAGCCGGCTACGAGGTGGCCCATGCGGGCGACGGGCGGACCGGGCTCAAGGAGGCGTACGCGGAGCATCCTGATCTTGTGGTGCTGGATGTCGGTCTGCCGGAGATGGACGGCTGGCAGGTGCTCGAACGCCTGCGCGATGTCTCCGACGTGCCGGTGCTGGTGCTCACGGCGCACGGCCAGGAGGCGGAAAAGGTACGCGGCCTGCGCGGCGGTGCCGATGACTACCTGACCAAGCCGTTCGCCAACAACGAGCTGCTCGCCCGGGTGGAAGCCCTGCTGCGGCGCTCGTCGAGCGGGCAGAACAGCTGGGCCAGCCAGATCTACGACGACGGGCTGGTGCACCTCGATCCCACCAAGCGCCGCGTCTACGTCAAGGGCGACGAGAAGCGGCTCACCCCGACGGAGTTCCGGCTGCTCAACGCGCTGGTCCGGCACGCCGGGGCGGTGCTGAGCCCGAACCAGCTACTGACCCAGGCGTGGGATGACCCCACCGGCATCGGCCAGGAGCGCGTCAAGTTCGCGGTGCTGCGGCTGCGGCGCAAGCTCGGCTGGTCGGATCCCGATGAATCCCCGATCGAATCCGTCCGCGGTTTCGGTTACCGGTACCGCCGTCCCGGCGGCGATACCTGAGTCGCAACCGGTAGCGGTCCGGGTGTCCTCAGATGCGGCCCGGCGAGGTCGATGAGGGCTTAGAGAAACGAGCGGGAGGTAGGGCGTTGGAAGACCTTGGCGAGATCGTCGGCGAATTCCTCATGGAGAGCCACGAGAACCTGGACCAGATCGACCGGGACCTGGTGGCGCTGGAGCAGGAGCCGGGATCGCGAGACCTGATCTCCCGCATTTTCCGGGCCATTCACACGATCAAGGGTACGAGCGGCTTCCTGGCCTTCAGCCGGCTGGAGACGCTCGCCCACGCCGGTGAGTCGCTGCTCTCCCGGCTGCGTGACGGCGTTCAACCGGTCACGCCGACCACGATCACCACGCTGCTGGCAACCATCGACGGCGTGCGTAACCTGCTGGAAGCCATCGAGCAGAACAACTCCGAAGAGGGCGTCGACGTCGACGCGATCATCGCCGCGGTGCACGCGCAGATGAACGCCCCGGCCGACGCCGCCCCCGCCGCCCCGGCCGCACCCGCTGCCGAGACGCCCGAGCCGATCGCCGAGGTGCCCGCCCGTGAGGCGCCCGATCCGGTCGAGGGTCAGCGCCGCCCGCTCGGCGAGATGCTCGTCGAGTCCGGCGCGGCCGAGCCCTCCGACGTCGGGTCCGCGCTGCAGGCGCAGCTTGAGGGCGACGAGCGCAAGCTCGGCACGATTCTGCTGGAGGAGGGCAAGGCCCAGCCCGCCGCGGTCAGCGAGGCGCTGCAGGCCCAGACCCCCAAGCGCAGCGTGGCCGACAGCGCCATCCGCGTCGACGTCGACCTGCTCGACACGCTGATGAACATGGTTGGTGAGCTCGTGCTCGCCCGCAACCAGCTCGTGCGCGGCGTGATGGAGACCGGCGACTCCGGTCTGGTCCGCAGCGCCCAGCGGCTCGGCATGATCACCTCGGAACTGCAAGAGGGCATCATGAAGACCCGCATGCAGCCCATCGAGCACATCTGGTCCAAGCTGCCCCGGGTCATCCGGGACCTGAGCCAGTCGCTGGGCAAGAAGGTCGAGCTGGTCATGGAGGGCAAGGAGACCGAGCTCGACCGCTCGCTGCTCGAGGCGGTCAAGGACCCGCTGACCCACCTGGTCCGCAACGCCGTCGACCACGGCATCGAGGACGTCGAGCGGCGGGTCGCGGCGGGCAAGTCCCCGGAGGGCACGCTGACGCTGCGGGCGTACCACGAGGGTGGGCACGTCGCGGTCGAGGTGGCCGACGACGGCGCCGGCATGGACGTGGACCGGATCGCCGCCAAGGCCGTGGAGAAGGGGCTGCTGCGCGCCGAGCAGATCCCCGGCATGGACAAGCGCGAGATCATGGCGATGGTCTTCCAGCCGGGCTTCTCCACTGCTGCCAAGGTGACCAACGTGTCCGGCCGCGGCGTCGGCATGGACGTGGTCAAGACCAACATCGAGCGGATCGGTGGCGCGGTCAGCGTCGACTCGACGCTGGGTGAGGGCACGGTCTGGCGGCTCAATATCCCGTTGACCCTGGCGATCGTGCAGGCCCTGACCGTCGACTGCGGGGACCAGCGGTACGTCATCCCGCAGGTCGCCGTGCTGGAGCTTGTTTATATCGACGGTACGTCCACAAAGATCGAATACGCCTCGGGCGCCCCGGTCTACCGGTTGCGGGGCAAGCTGCTCCCGCTGGTGCGCCTGGACCGCGCCCTCGGCTTCGAGGTCGGCGGTGACCAGGGTGTCTACATCATGGTGCTGCAGGCCGACGGCCGGCGCTTCGGCCTGGTCGTGGACCGGGTGCTCAACACCGAGGAAGTCGTCGTCAAGGCGCTCAACAGCCGCCTCAAGGACATCGGCCTCTACTCCGGGGCCACCATCCTGGGCGACGGTAAAGTCGGCCTGATCCTCGACGTGTCCTCGCTGGCCCGCCGCTCGCACCTGGCCGCCGACGCCGACCGGGAGAACACCATCGGCATGTCCCGGGCCACCGGCGGCGGAGGCACTGGCGAACGCCTGCTCATCACCGCGGTCGGCGAGCGCCGGGTGGCGATCCCGCTCGACACGGTCACCCGGCTCGAGGAGTTCCCGCGCAACCGCATCGAGCAGGCCGGCTCGCGCGAAGTGGTGCAGTACCGCGGGCAGATCCTGCCGCTTATGCGCCTGTCGCACGTGCTCGGCGCGTACAGCGAGGCTGAGGAGGGCGACACCGTGTCGGTGGTCGTCTACAGCGAGGGAGGACGCAGCGTGGCGCTGGTGGTGGACCGGATCGTCGACATCGCGGAGAACTCGACCACGGCCCGTCGCGACGTCGAGGAGGACGGCCTGGTCGGCACCGCGGTCATCCAGCAACGGGTGACCGAGCTGCTGGACGTGCGCCGCGCGATCCTCGCCGCCGACCCGAACTTCTACCGCGAGATGTCCGACGAGATGCTGGTGGAGGCCTGAGATGGCAAGCCGTCAGTTCGCCACCTTCGAGGTGGCCGACCAGCTCTTCGGCGTCGAGGTGGACACGGTGCAGGAGGTGCTCTCGTACAACGAGTACACCCCGGTGCCGCTCGCGCCGCCCGCGGTGGGTGGGCTGTTCAACCTCCGCGGTCAGGTGATCGCGGCAGTGGACCTGCGGGTGCAGCTGGGCCTGGCCCGTCAGGCCCTGCAGGGCCCGGTGATGAACGTGATCCTGCGCGGCGACGGCGAGCCGGTAAGCCTGCTCGTCGACCGCATCGGCGAGGTCGTGGATCTCGACGACGACGCGTTCGAGCCGCCGCCGGACACCCTCAGCGGACCGACCCGTGAGCTGGTGGTGGGTACGTTCAAGCTGGACGGTCGGCTGATGCTCGCCCTGGACGCGAACCAGGCGGTCGACACGTATCGAGCCACCACCTGATGTACAGCCTGGTCAGCGCCCCCGTTCTCGGCTTCGACCTGACCCGCCTCAAGGGCGGGTCGGCCACGGCCGAAGTGCTGCTGCGCGCGTTGCGTCTCAGCGCCGGGGACCTGCCGATCCTCGCCGAGCGGCTGCCCGACGAGGGCGTACGCGGCCCGCTGTGGGTCGAGGTGGAGAGCGCGGCGCGCAAGCTGCCGTCGCTCAAGGGCATGAAGGCGGACGATCCGGCCAGCTCGCTGGCGCTTGTCGAACGGGCGCCGATCGGCTCGGTGGACGCGCTGCTGACTTGCCTGCGTTACGACGTGATGGCGTGGACCTGGGAGGGCAAGGGCCGCGACGCCAAGCAGAGCGAGGCGGCCGCCGCGGCGACCGCGCTGCTGTGCGACGCCGCGGTCGCCAGCTACCTGCGTGAGGTGCTGGACGACTCGACCCGGCGGATGCTCGGCGCGGGCTGGGTGTCCGCGCTGCGCAAGCTGCCCGCCGGCAAGCCGATCGATCTGGGCCCGCACCACTACACGGTCTCGGCCCTGCTCGACCGGTTGCGCTCGATCACGCCCAAGGACCTGGCCCGGCTCACCCAGTCGGCCGAGGACGCGCGGCGTACCGCCGGGGGCTGGTCGCCGGCCGTGCATTCGGCGTCCTGGGCGGCGTACCTGTCCGACCGGGTACGCACTGCCGCGGCCGCGCAGATGCTGCTCGTCCAGGCCATGGACACCGCCGCCATTCCGCTCGCCGAGCGGGCCGGTGGCGTCTGGAACATGCTCAGCGGCGCGGTCCAGGCGCTGGTCGTGCGCGACCTGCTCGACACGGCCACCGCTCACCGGCTGCTGGCCCCGGTGATCGCGGCCCTCGGCCCTGCGTGGCTCGGATGAAGGCCCTCGAGGCCCGGAAGGACGGAGGGCAGAGATGATCAAAGTACTCGTCGTCGACGACTCCGTGGTGGTGCGCCGGCTCATCGTCGACTCGCTCGGCGGGATGCCGGACATCGAGGTCGTCGGCACCGCGGCGAACGGGCTGCTGGCCCAGGCGAAGATTGACTCGCTGCGGCCGGACGTCGTCACCATGGACATCGAGATGCCCCAGATGGACGGCATCCAGGCGGTACGGGAGCTGCGCAAACGCCACCCCCGGCTGCCGGTGATCATGTTCAGCACGCTGTCGGCGGCCGGCGCCAGCGCCACGCTGGAGGCGCTGTCGGCGGGGGCTACCGACTACGTCACGAAGCCGTCGAACGTGGGGTCGGTGGCACAGTCCATTGCGGCCGTACGGGAACAGCTCGTACCTAAGATCCATGCGCTCGCCGGTCGCCGGGCCCCAGCCGCCCGCCCCGGCCCCGCGCCGGCCCGGCCCGGTCTCGCACCGCCGCCACCCGCGCGTCCCGGGCTCAGCCGGCCCGGCCTGACACCGCCTTCCGGGCCCACCGCGCCACCGGTCAAGGCCGTACGCCGGGGCGGTCCGCCGGGACGCGTGGACATTCTGGCGATCGGCTCGTCCACCGGTGGCCCCGACGCCCTGACCAAGGTGCTGCAGGCGCTGCCCAGGGAACTGCCGGTGCCGATCGTGGTCACCCAGCACATGCCGCCGGTGTTCACCCGGATGTTCGCCGAACGCCTGGACCGCAGCACGCCGCTGCACGTGGTCGAGGCCGGCGACGGCATGGAACTGACCGCCGGCACGGTCTACATCGCCCCCGGTGACAAGCACCTCGTGCTGCAGCGCCGGGGTACGGCAACGCTGACCCAGCTCAGCGGCGCGCCGCCGGAAAACTCCTGCCGTCCGGCGGTGGACGTGATGTTCCGCTCGGTGTCGTCGCTCTATGGCGCCTCGGTGCACGCGACGGTGCTGACCGGCATGGGATACGACGGACGGAGTGGTGCGAAGGTGCTGCGTGACGCAGGCGCCGAAGTCCTGGCGCAGGACGAGGCGAGTTCGGTGGTCTGGGGGATGCCCGGCGCCGTCGTCGGGGCCGGTCTGGCCGACGAGGTGCTACCGCTGGATCGGATCGCGGCCGCGTTGATCCAGCGGGTCCAGGTCGGCCGCGCGCCCCGGGCGACGGTGGTGACCCGATGACTCTGTCGCAATCGGACTTCGAGTTCGTCTCCGCGCTGGTCCGGCGCGAGGCGGCCATCGTACTCGCCCCCGGCAAGGAATACCTGGTCGAGGCGCGGCTGATCCCGGTGGCCCGGCAGGTCGGGGCGGCCAGCGTCGGCGACTTCCTGGCCGGGCTGCAGCGCAAGCCCAACCCGGCCGACCAGCGCCGGATCATCGACGCGCTGACCACGAACGAGACGTCGTGGTTCCGCGACCGCGAACCGTTCACCGCGCTGACCGACGTGGTGCTGCCCGAACTGGTCAAGAGCCGCGGCCCGGCGCGCAAGATCCGGCTGTGGTCGGCGGCCAGCTCCAGCGGTCAGGAGGCGTACAGCCTGGCCATCACGCTGCAGGAGAACCTGCCGCCCGGGTGGTCGTACGAGATCATGGGCAGTGACATCTCCACCGAGATGGTCAAGCGAGCCGAGGCCGCCGAGTACAGCCAGGTCGAGGTGAACCGCGGCCTGCCCGCCACCCAGCTGGTGCAGTACTTCGAGCGGGCCGGCGCGCACTGGCGCATCGCCCCGCACCTGCGGCGCAACGTGTCGTTCCGGCACATGAACCTGACCGCGCCGCTGCCGGCCATGCCGCCGTTCGACGTGATCTTCCTGCGCAATGTGCTCATCTACTTCGACGTCGCGACGAAGAAGTCGGTGTTGCGCAACGTCGCCCGGCTGCTGCGCCCGGACGGCTGGCTGTTCCTCGGCGCTGCCGAGACAACGATCGGCATCGATGACAACTACGAACGGGTGGCGGCTGGCCGGACCTCTGCCTACCGGGTCCGAAGCGCGGTGCCAGCCGGTGCCGTCAGGAAGGGGTGAGCTGCGGTGCGCGCCATGGTGATCGACGATTCCCGAGCGATGCGGATGATTCTCAAGCGCATCGTCGCCAAGCTGAACTTCGAGGCGGTGGAGGCGGGCGACGGCCAGGAGGCCCTCGACCTGCTCGCCACCATGACCGAGGTGCCCGAGCTGGCCCTCATCGACTGGAACATGCCGAACATGAACGGGCTCGAGTTCGTCACCAAGGTCCGCGCGGAGTCGCGGCTGCGGGAGATGACGCTGGTCATGGTGACCACCGAGAGCGAACAGAGCCAAATCGTGCGGGCGCTCGCCGCGGGTGCCCACGAATACGTGATCAAGCCTTTCACCGAAGGCGCGATGATCGAGAAGCTGGCCCTGCTGGGCCTGGTACCGACCGGAGCGAACTCATGAGCGTCGAAACCGTGGTGACCGAGGACGACCTCGCCGAGATGGTGGAACAGGTCTGGGCTTCCTACCTCGACCCCGAGGGAGTCAACCCGCTGATCCCGACCGGCGACGACAAGCAGACCACGGAGGTGCACTCGACGGTGTCGATCACCGGCACCTGGCACGGCCACCTGGTCTATGCCTCGTCAACCCAGGCGGCCCGCAAGGCGGCGGCGGCCTTCCTGGCGATGGAGGTGGAGGAGGTCGGGCAGGAGGACATCTCCGACGTGCTCGGCGAGCTGGCCAACATCGTCGGCGGCAACGTCAAGGCGATGCTCCCGGCCGGGTGCTTCCTGTCGCTGCCCACCGTGGTGATGGCGCCCGACACGGCTTCGTACTACCCGGCCGCCGAGCGGATCAGCGGCCTGTGGGGCGTCTGGGACGGCGAGCCGATTTCCATCTCGATGTGGCAGAGCGTGAAGCAGGGGGAAACGGCATGAAGATTCTGATCGCGGACGACAGCCGGGTGATGCGGCAGATCGTGACGCGTACGCTGCGCCAGGCCGGGTTCGATGGCCATGACCTGGTGGAGGCGGCGGACGGCCAGGAGGCGCACGACAAGGCCCAGTCGGAGCAGCCGGACCTGGTCATCTCGGACTGGAACATGCCAGAGATGACCGGCATCGAGGTGCTGCGCAAGCTGCGCGCCGCGGGCAACCAGGTCAAGTTCGGCTTCGTCACCTCTGAGTGCACCGAGGAGATGAAGAGCGCCGCGGAGAGCGCCGGCTCGGCTTTCTTCATCGTCAAGCCGTTCACAGCAGAGCAATTTGACGAGGTCTTCTCTCCTATTTTGGGATGATATAGCTATGTCTGACACCTCGGTTATCCCCGTCGCCCTGACCGTTCGCAACCTCTTCGAGGACCTTCTCGGCCGCGACGTCAACGTCGCTCCGGGCGACCCCATGACCGCAGATGACCTGCCCACGGGCGTGTTCGCGATCTACACGGACACCTCCCAGCAGCTCTACGCGGTCCTGGGCATGACCCTGTCGCTGGCGGCCAACGCGGGCGCCGCACTGGGCCTGCTCCCCGCCGGCGCAGCCGAGGACAGCATCGACGAGAAAACCCTGTTCCCCAACCTGGCCGAGAACGTCTTCGAGCTGTGCAACGTCCTGACCAGCCTGCTCAACCGGCAGGGCGCCCCGCACATCAAGCTCTACCAGGTGATCACCCCGGGCCAGTCCCTGCCCAACGATGCCCGCGCGCACCTGCTGGCGCTGGGCAAGCGGCTGGATCTGACGATTGAGGTGGCTCGCTACGGCAAGGGGAAGTTCTCGCTGTCGCTCGCCTGAGAAACGCGGTACGGGCCGGGAAGCAGATTGCTGCTCCCGGCCCGTTCTTCGTATCGGGTGCCGAGTGGCGATGGGGTAGTCATTAGTCATCGGGGGCTTGGCTCGGGGCCGCAGGCAGGACCGGGCTAGCCTGCGTCGATGCTGGCTTCGTTGGGGGAGCGCTGCGCCAGCACCCCGCCCGGCAGATGCGCCAGGTCCTCGTCGCGCCGTAACCGCGTGGCCGCCCGGCTCAACGTGCGCCGGGCCGGGTCGAAGCGCTTGGGTGCCGCCGCCATGGTGTACCGGATCAGCTGGCTCGGAGCCGGCCGCGGCTTTCCCGACAGCTCGTAGCCGTTGGCCACCAGCCGGCTACCCAAGGCGGCTTCGCACAGCGCGATTTCCTCGGCTGTCAACCGGGTCTCCCAGCTGCGTACCCGCTGCGTGGTTACCGGTGTGTGCGTACGGGCGTGCCAGGTTTTGAAGGATGGAACCGCGACGCCCGCGACCGCCGAGGGTTCCGCCATGGCCGGGTCGTAGTCCTCGCCGAGGTATTCGCACAGTCTGGTCAGGCCGCCGTGCGGGTCGGACACCAGGTCTTCGTAGCGCAGCTCGAACCATTGCGCCGGGTCCAGTTTGCGCGCGGCTCGGCGGGCGTCGTCTACGGCTCGGGCCCAGGCGGCGACGGTGGCGTAGATGTCCTTGCGGTGCCAGGACATTTCCTTGAGCGAGGCTACGCAGTCCCGGCCGTCGCGGACGATGTTGATGAACTGGGCGTCCGGGAAGAGCCTGAGCAGGATGTCGACGTTGTGCAGGTAGGCCGGCCGCTTGTCGCCCCAGCGGGGTTTGTCGAAGCGCTCGGCGTACATCTGGAAGATCGTGCCCAGCACCGAGCCGAGCGTGCCCTGGGCCGCGGCGATTCTCTCCACCGTCTGGTCCGGGTCCAGGCCCAGGTCGCAGAAGCGGGTCTCGCGCTGGTTCACGATGCGCCGGGCCAGGGCGCGGCGGCTGTCCGGCAGGCTCAGGTCGCCGAAGTCGCGGCGTTCGCGGAAGGCGGCGAGCACGAACCGGGTTTCCGGCGGGATCGCAATTCTCGGGTGGGCGTGCAGCATGAGCTGCAGCATCGTGGTGCCCGATCGAGGGCAGCCGACGACGATGATCGGGCGGTCGCTGGGCACCGTTCACCTCCGGGGGGCAGTCGCTGACCGGAGGTAACATATGGTACGAAACGGAAAATGTTAACGAAGTGTCAAGGCGTGTCGGTGCCCGTTTGGTCACTTTCGCCCCCGGGGGTGGGCCTGACCCGGGTGCCCGGCCCCTCCGTCTTGCCGTAGCCCGCGGTGATGAAGCGCAGGCCGGCCAGCAGTATCGCGGCGATTGGCACGGCGATCAGGAACCTGATCAGCACCTCGCCGAGGTCGATCTCGTCGAGCACATAGCGATACAACGCCGGCGCGCTGATCAACAGCGCGAACAGCAGGACGGAGGGCCGGATCACGGTGGTCAGCTCCGGCGCGCGGGACGGCGGGGCAGAGCCGCCATCGGTACGACATCAGCAGCGATCCGTGCACACAACATCGCCGCCCACGAGTGCGGCGTGGCCGGCTTGCTGTCCAGCGACACGATCGGCAGGTCGAGCCCGAGCACTGTGGCCGGGTCGGAGGTGATGTCGACGTTGTGCACCACCAGCGCCTCGACATCGCCCAGCGCCCGCAGGTGCCGCGCGGTGTCGGAGGTCTTGCGGGTCGCGTCGACCACCGCCCACGTGGCGGTCGCCCCGATCGCCTCGCACATGTCGTTCACCCAGATCGGGTCGGTACGCCCCACCGTCGCGTCCACCACCACGATCCACGCGTGGTCGGCGCTCCGTAGCTTCTCCGCCTTGGCCTTCGCCGCCTCCGGGTCGCCCAGGATCCGCGAGGAGTGCATGCCGGTCCCCGCCGCCGTGGGCCCGCCCATGAGCAGGTGCGTCTGGTCGAGTCCGGCCTGCTCGCAGAGCTTCTTGCCGATCGGGATGGCGTGGTCGAAGTCGCCGGCCAGCACCAGGATCTCGCCCGGCGCATCCGGGACGCCCGGCGCCGACGGGCGCATGGCCAGCGCGTTGAGCACCCCGGCGTAGGTGTCCCCGCCGGTGATCTGCGCGACCATGTCCGGCGGCATGCCGACCCTGAGCAAATTGTGCTGCACGGTGTCGTAGCCGCGCATCGGTGCGGGCGAGGACGGCACGGTGGCCGGGTGCAGGGTGGTGGCGGGCACCGCGGACACCGGTCCAAGCCCGAGTCCGCCCAGCGTCTCGGCCAGGCTGGTCGGTGCCGGTGAGGTGGGAGCGAGTCCGTACGCCGCAGCCGCGGTGCGTGGCGGCGCCGGGTTCTGGGCCGCCCGGTTGGCCGCCGAGTTCTGCGGGGCCGCCGGAGTGTCGTTGACGCCCAGGCCACCCATGAGCTCGGCCAGCGACGGTACGGACGGCAGCGGCTTGGTCGCCCCGCCGTTCATCGCTGCGCCGTTGGTGCCGTTGGCATGCCCGTTCACCGGCAACCCGGTGGCCTGCGCCGGGCGGAACGGGCGCACGCTGGGCCCGTCGGAGTCCTCGAGGCCGGCCAGCGGGGACGCGGCGGGCCGCGGGGCCGGACGGTTCATCGCCTCGGCCTTGTCCAGGTTGGCCATCAGCTCGGCGAAGGCGGACTGCGGGTCGCTCAGCCCGCGCGCCGAAGCGGGCGTGCCGGCCGCGAACGGATGGGGAGCTGGTGCCCCCACGGCCGCCGCCGCGTCACCCATCCCGGCGCCGCGGCCCATGGCTCGGTCCATCCCGCCCGGCGCTTCGTCCGGCGTGATCCGGTCCCGCGACTCGGCGCGGGCCAGCAGTTGTTCCAGCGACTGGGGTCCGTCGTCGGCGGCGGCCGGAACCGCTCGCCGGGGCGTGGCGTCGCGCTCGTCGGCGTCCGGCACCTCGACCGACAGCTCGTAATGCTGCTTGGCGAAGAATCCGCCGAAGCCGCCCGTCCGGACCTTGTCCGCCGAGATGATCCGTACCGAGGAGCCGTACTCGTCGCGCACCTGCGCCAGCAACGGCTCGATGGCCGGACCCTCAAGCAGCACCCGCGTAGGCACCGTTCACCACCCCCATGGTTTCTATCTGTGCGGTGGAACCCGAGATTTCTGAGTAGGACAGCACCTGCACGCGGCGTGAGCCGGCCCGCAGGAGACGCATGAGTGGCAGCCGCAGCTGCGGGGAGCAGGCCAGCACCGGGGTGATCCCGGACTGCTCGGCGGCCTCGACCAGCCGGGCCGCCTCGCTGACGATCGCCTCGGCACGCATGCCGTCGATCGCCATGAACGCGCCGGTCTCGCTGGGCCGCAGCGATTCGAGCAGCTGCTGCTCCAGCATCGGGTCGAGCGTGATCACGGTGAGCCGGCCCTGGCTGGTGTACTGCGCGGCGATGGCCGGGCCCAGGGCCGAGCGGGCGGCCTCGACCAGGCCGTCGTGGTCCACCGACACCTTGGCGCGCAGCGAGAGCGATTCGAAGATGCGGACCAGGTCCCGTACCGGCACGCCTTCATCAAGCAGGGCTTGCAGCACCCGCTGGATCTGCCCGAGGCTGAGCAGCGCCGGGGTCAGTTCCTCGACCACCACGGGGTGGGTGCGCTTGACCATGTCGGTCAGCGAGCGCACGTCCTCGCGCCCGAGCAGGCGGCTGGCGTTGGTCCGGACGATCTCGGCCAGGTGCGTGATGATCACCGAGGCCCGGTCGACGACCGTCGCGCCGGACAGCTCCGCCTGGTAGTGCAGTTCGGCCGGAACCCACTTGCCCGCCAGCCCGAACACCGGTTCCACCCCGGCCCGTCCGGGCAGGGCCTGCAGTCCGTCACCGATGGCTAGGACGGTTCCCGGAGGTGCCTGGCCGGTGCCGGCGTCAACCCCGGAAATGCGGATGGCGTACGAGCTCAGCGGCAGGTCCAAATCATCGCGGGTACGCACCGGCGGCATCACGATGCCCAGCTCCAGCGCCATCTTGCGCCGCAACGCCCGCACCCGGTCCAGCAGGTCCCCGCCGTTGGTGTCGACCAGGTCGACCAGGTCGGGTGAGAGCGCCAGCTCCAGCGGGTCGACGCGCATCTCGCCGAGCAACTGTTCGGGCGAGTCCGGCGAGGGCCGCTCGACCTCGGGCACCGCGGCCAGCGCGGCCTCCGGCTCGGGGTCCTTGAGCTTCTGCGCGATCAGCAGCACCACCGCGCCGATGATCAGGAAGGGCAGCTTCGGCAGGCCGGGGATCACGCACAGGCCCAGCGCCGCGCCACCGGCGATCCGCAGGGCCAGCTTGTTCTGACCGAGCTGGGCGGTGACGCTGCTGCCCATGTCGCCCGAGGTGGCCGAGCGCGTGGTGATCAGACCGGTGGAGACCGACAGCAGCAGGGCGGGGATCTGCGACACCAGGCCGTCGCCGACGGTCAGCAGGCTGTACTGGTTCATCGCGTCCGCCGGGGACATGCCCTGCTGCAGCATGCCGACCGCGAACCCGCCGACCAGGTTGATGACGGTGATGATGATCGCCGCGATGGCGTCGCCCTTGACGAACTTGGACCCACCGTCCATCGCGCCGTAGAAGTCGGCCTCGGCGGCGACGTCGGCCCGGCGCTTCTTCGCCGCGGCCTCGTCGATCAGCCCGGCGTTGAGGTCGGCGTCGATCGCCATCTGCTTACCGGGCATCGCGTCGAGGGTGAACCGGGCCCCGACCTCGGCGACGCGCTCGGCGCCCTTGGTCACCACGATCATCTGCACGATGATCAGGATCAGGAAGATCACCAGGCCGATGACCAGCGAGCCACCGACCACGAAGTCGCCGAACGCGTGGATCACCTTGCCCGCGTCGCCGTCGCGCAGCACCAGCCGGGTCGCGCTGATGTTGAGGGCCAGCCGGAACAGCGTCAGGACCAGCAGCAGGGCGGGGAAGACGGAGAAGTCGAGCGGCCGTTCCACGAACATCGCGGTCAGCAGTACCAGCAGGGCGACGGTGATGTTCGTGGCGATCAGCAGGTCGAGCAGGAAGGTCGGCAGCGGCACGACCATCATGACGATGATGCCGATCACCCCGACGGGTACGGCAAACTTGCTGAGGTTGCGGTTTTTCACGGCCCCCCTTCCACCTGCCGATGGTCCCTCAGCTCGGCGGCCTATGTGAGTAAATCTCCCAGATACGTCTTAGGTCCTATGCGGCTGCTGGGGCCGGGTTGGGGTTGCGGTGCATCCCAGCCGACGCACCCTTGGACTTCAGGCTCATCACGAACGCCAGCACCTTGGCCACCGCGCCGAAGAATTCGGCAGGGATTTCCTGGCCCACCTCCACGCTCTTGTCCAAGGCCCGGGCGAGCGCGATGTCCTGGATCAGGGTGATCCGGTTCTCGGTGGCCACGTCGCGGATCTTCTGCGCGATCGCGCCCTGGCCCTTGGCGATCACCCGCGGCGCCCCATGCTCCGGGTCGTAGCGCAGCGCGACCGCCACATGGGTCGGGTTGACCAGCACGACGTCGGCGGTCGGCACGTCGGCCATCTGCCGGTTGCGGGCCATCGCCATCTGCTTGGCCCGGATGTGACCCTTGACGTGCGGGTCGCCCTCGGTGTTCTTGTTCTCCTGCTTGACCTCGTCCTTGGTCATTCGTAGCTGCTTGTTGGTGCGCCGGCGGACCACGAAGTAGTCGGCCGCCGCCATCACGATGCCCGCCACCGAGGCGGCCCGGATCAGCGACAGCACGGCGTCGTTGACCACCCCGAGCAGCGAGCCGATCTGCAGGCGCCCGGCGGTCATCAGCAGCGGCACGATGTCCTTCATCGTGCTGTAGAGCACCGCAGCCAGCACCCCGGTCTTGATCAGCGCCTTGCTGCCCTCCCAGAGCGCCTGCGGCCCGACCATCTTCTTGATGCCAGGCAACGGGTTGAGCCGGTTGAACTTGGGGATGAACAGCTTGGTGGCGACCCGGATGCCGCCCTGCGCGCCGGCCGCTGCGATGCCCACCGCCATCATGGTCAGCGCCAGCGGCAGCACCGCCCAGGCCGCGCTCATCAGGGCGTTTTTCATGATGCCGAGCGCCACCGCCGGATCGGGGTTGGCGATGACGTCGGGGAGCTTGGCCATCAGCTCCTCGGACTGCGCCATCGCCGACTTCAGGGTGCGCGGCAGCATGATGCTGGCGGCCAGCATGCCGAACCAGGCACCCACGTCCTGGCTGCGCCCGATCTGGCCTTCCTGCTTGGCCTTCTTGAGCTTTTGCGGTGTGGGTTGTTCGGTCTTCTCCCCGGACACGGATCACCCCCCGCCGCTGAGGTGCAGCACGGCATTTACCGCCTTCTCCACCAGGCCGTCGAGGGCCTTGGGCAGGATCGCGATGGCGGTGCCGGACAGCGTGAGGACCAGGAAGATCTTGGCCGGGAAGCCCAGCTGGAACGCGTTGAGCGCTGGTGCCACCCGGTTGAGCAGGCCGAACGCCACGTCGGTGAGGAACAGCACGGCGATCAGCGGCCCGGCGATCTGCAGCGCTGACACGAACATCTCGCCGACGCCCTCGGTCAGGAGCCGGTTGAACGTCGCCATCGAGAAGCTCGCGTCCAGCGGCAACGTCTTGTACGACTCCATGAACCCGCGCATGATCAGCTCGTGGCCGTTGCTGGCGAACAACAGCGTGGTGGCCACCAGGTTGTAGTACCGGCCGAACACCGAACTCTGGTTCTGTGACAGCGGGTCGTACGCCGAGGCGAGGGTGAAGCCGCCGAACACGTCGAGCAGGTCACCGGCCGCCTGCACCGCGGCGAAGAACAGGTACGTGATGAAGCCCAGCGCCGCCCCCACGAAGATCTGCAGCGCGGTCGCAGCGATGATCGCCGACGTCTCGATGACCGGCACCGCCGAGCTCAGATACGGCGCCATCGGCAACGCAATGCCGACCGAGAGCAGCACTTTGACCTGCGCCGGGATCAGCCGGGAGCTGAACGGCGGGCAGAGCATGAGCCAGGCCCCCGCCCGGGCAGAGCCGAGGAAGACGGCGAGGAGCTGCCCGATCGGGACGTCCCAGTTCATGCGTACGAGCCCACCAGCGCCGTGATGATCAGCCCCCACCCGTTCACCAGCACGAACAGCAGCAACTTGAACGGCATGGCAACGGTGACAGGAGGCAGCATCATCATGCCCAGTGACATCAGTGATGCCGAGACCACCATGTCGATGATCAGGAACGGGATGAAGATGACGAACCCGATGATGAACGCGGCGCGCAGCTCGGACAGCACGAACGCGGGTACCAGCGTGGTCAGCTCAACGTCGTTGATGTTCGCCGGCTTCTCCTGACCCGACACCCGCACCAGCAGCGCGAGTTCGTCGTCGCGGGTGCTCTTGGCCATGAAGTCGCGCAGCGGTTGCACGCCGTCCTTGAACGCCTGGGACTGCGTCTTGTCCCCGGCCAGGTACGGCTGCACGCCCTGCTCGTTCACCTGGCTCAGCACCGGGCTCATGATGAACAGGCTGATGAACAACGCCAGCCCGGCGAGCACCTGGTTGGGCGGCATGCTCTGCAGCCCCATCGCGTTGCGGGTGATCCCGAGGACCATGAAGACCTTGGTGAAGCACGTGCACAGCAGCAGCACCGCGGGCGCCACCGAGAGCAGGGTGAGGCCCAGCACGATGACCAGGGACGTGGCCGGTTTGCTGCCGTCGGGGTTCGTACCGTTGATGTTGAAATCGATGGTGCCGCCGCCGCTCGGCCGGACGGTGGGCGCGACCGGTGCGGTGGGTCCCGGGGCCTGCGGCACTTGATACTGCACGGCCGCCGGGAGCGGTTGGGGCGTGGCTTGAGCCGCCGCGGCAGGCAGAATTCCGCCGAGGGCAAGCAGAAAGATGATGGCCATTCGCCGCCACATGTCAGCGCCTCGATGTCCGGTCGCGCAGAAAGTCCAGCGCCGAGTGCCAGGTGCGCGGCGACAGGATGGAGCCGTCCAGCTTGCCGCCGTGATGCGGCAGCACCTCCGGCAGGCTCGCCGTGGTCTCGTGCTTCTTGTGCGGCAGGTGGAACAGCCCCTCGTGCTCGAAGGCGGCCAGCTCGGTCTCGCCTAGCAGGCTGATCTGGGCGTCGGTGACGCCCAGCACGAGCGCGCGGTCGGCCACCTGGACCACCGCTATCGACGAGCCGCGGCTCAGCGATTGGCGGTTGAGCACCACGAGGTTGCCGTGCCCGCGCCCGACGCCGCCGCGCCGCACCACCCGGGCCAGCCCCCACATCAGGCCGAAGATGACCAGAAGCGAGAAGCCGACGCGCAGGACCAGCTCGAACAAGGTCTACTCCCGTTCGCTGCCGGGGGCGACGATCTCCGTGATCCGGATGCCGAAGTTCTCGTCGATCACGACGACCTCGCCGCGAGCCACCAGCCGGCCGTTCACCAGCAGGTCCGCCGGGCTGCCGGCGGCGCGGTCCAATTCCACGATCGCGCCCGGGCTCAGCGACAGCAGCTCGCGCACGCTCATCCGGGTCCGGCCCAGTTCGGCCGAGACCTCCATTTCGACGTCGTGCAGCATGTCCAGGCCGCCGCGCATGGGTGCCGCGCCCGAGCTGCTGCGGGTGGCCATGCCTGCGGGGGCGCCGTCGGACGGCCATGGGCTCAGGGCCAGCGCCAGCACGGCCCGGACCTCCCCGGTGTCCAGCAGCGGTACGGCCACCGCGTTGTCCTTGGCCGCGATCGCACTCAGCGCCACGGCCGGCTCCATCAGCTGACCCGGGTCCAGCACCGTGGGCCCGAAGACCCGCGAGGCGGCCTCCAACGCCGGGCGCACCGCGGCGGTCAGGTCCAGCTCGCCGAGCGGGCTCTCCTTGAGCGCGTCGGCCAGGTCCTGGCCCACCACGACGACCACCTCGCCGGTGGCTGCGCCGCTGAACCTGGCGGTGATCGCTTGTCCGGTGGTCAGCATGCCGCCGGAGGCCGCCACGGGGGCGCCGACGGTGAGTGCGCGACTGGTCGGCAGCACCGCGAGGGCCGCGTCGGCTGCGTTCCGGACCAGCGCGAGCTGTGGCTCGGTGATCGTGGGCGCGGTCATCTACGTTCGTCCTCCTTGGGCGCCGGCACCACCAGACACGCGAGCCGGGCCCCCTGGTTGCCGGGAACGGCGTGAGCGAAAACGGTCTCGTTCACAGTTACCTCGAGCGGCACGCTGGTCGGATGACCCAGCGGCACGACGTCGCCGGGGCGTAGATCCACGATGTCATCGGTACGCATCCGGATGGGCTGGAATCGGACAGCTACGTCGATTGGCGCGGCGGAAAGTCCGGCCGTGAGGTTGCGCAGGCTGGTTTCGCGTACCATGCGCTCGGCCGGCGTCAGCTCGATCAGTTCCTGCTTCTCCAGCACCGGCAGGATGGTGTTGAACGGCAGGCAGATGCTGGCCACGCACTCCTCGGTGCCGATCTTCATCTCGAACGACGCGATCACCACGGCGTCCCCGGGCTGATGCGCGCGAAGGAACTGGGCGTTGTACTCGACCTCTTTGAGCTTCGGGCGGATATCCACCAGGGTCTCGAAGCCGTAGCGCAACTCGCCCAGCATCCGCTCCAGCAACCCGCGCAGCAGCGGCATCTCGACCTCGGTCAGCGGCCGCTCCGGCTGGGCCCCGCCGGGACCGCCGAGCATGTGATCAATCGCGGTCATGACCGCCGAGGAGGCGATCTCCAGCAGGACCGTGCCGGGCAGCGGGTCGATGGACACCACGGCGATGACGGTCGGGTTGGACAGCGAGGCCACGTACTCGTCGTAGTTCAGTTGCTCGATGGAGACCAGGGAGGCGCTGCTGACCACGCGCAGGCGGGTGGTGAGCAGGGTGCCGCAGCTGCGGGCGTACGTCTCGAAGGCGATCTGCAGCGTGCGTACGTGCTCACGGGACAGCTTGATCGGTTTGCGGAAGTCGTACGTCGTGGGGCCGGTGTTGCCCCGGCGCGACATCTTCCCCGGGGAGCGCGTTGGCGACGTGGTCACGTTGTTCCCATCGGCTCACTCCCGCAACGGCTGAGCCGGTAGATGCAAAGAGCGGGCCTGCCGTGTGGCGGGCCCGCTCTGCGAGGTACTGGCTTACTGCGTGACGAACTGGGTGAAGTAGATGTCCATGATGATCTGCTTGCCCTCTTCCTCGTACGCCTTCTCGATCTTCTTGAGCAGCTCCTCCTTGGCGGCCAGGCGGCCCTTCTCGGTGGAGAGATCGGCGACCGTCATGCCGGTGTACTGGTCGATCGCCAGGTCGGCGGCCTCGCTGAGGTCAACCGTCTCGGTGCCGGCGTCAGCCGTCTCCTGCAGCGAGAAGCCCAGCTTGAGGTAGTGCCCGTCGGCCAGGTTGATCGTGATCGCCGTCTCGAGCGTCGCGATGACGCCCTTGGTGGGCTCCTTGGCCGCAGCCTCAGCCGAGCTCGACTTGAAGAACATGAAGTACGCGCCCGCGCCGCCGCCGCCGAGCAGCACGACGGCCGCGATGATGATGAAAAGCATCTTCTTGGACTTCTTCGGCGCTTCCGCCGCTGCGTCCTTCTCGTCCTTAGCCATTCGAAGCTCCTCTCGGTGTCAGTCGTGGGTGGTGGCGCCGGTAGCCGGCTCGGAGTTTGAATCGGTAGTGGGTTCGCCCGTCTTAGCGGCGGAAGCCGCCTCAGCCGAGGTCTCACCGGTATGCAACTTTGCGTCGTCCCCGGCCGCCGAGGGCAGCAGGGAAGCCTGGTCGGCCTTGAGCGTGGTCAGCACGACCACGTCGACTCGCCGGTTCATGGTGACGGCCCGCGGGTCCTTGGGGTCGATCAGCGGTTTGGTGTCGGAGAAGCCGACAGCGCTCATCCGGTTCTTGGCCAAGCCGTGCGCGATGAGGTAGCGCACGGTCGTCGAGGCCCGAGCCGCGGACAGCTCCCAGCCGCTGGGGTAGTACGTGGTGGTCGCCTTGAGCTGGTTGGTGTTGCCGTCGACCTCGATGTTGTTGGGCAGCTTGGCCAGCGTCGGCGCGATGGTGTCGAGGATCTTGCGGCCACCGGCCTGCAGGTCGGCGCGATTGCCGGCAAAGACCACCTCGTTCGTCACGATGGTGACCACCAGCCCGCGCTGGTCGATGGTGAACTTGACCTGGCCGAGCAGCTTGTTCTTCTTCAGCGCGTCGGCGAGCTTGTTCTCCACCTTCTTGAGGTTCTCGGCCTCGGCGGTGGCCGCCTTGGCGTCCTCGCTGGCCTTCTTGCGGCTCGCCGCCTGCAGCGCCCGCTCGACCGCCTTCTGCTGCTCCTTGGTCATGCCCTCGGTGCCGCCGGAACCGTCGCCCGGGTTGGTGCCCGGGTCGATCGGCACGACGTTGGTGGACTGACCGGCGCCGTCAAGCGTCGAGATGTTGCCCTGGAAGGCGGCGCTGGAGGCGCCGAACCCCTCGGAGAGGCCGGCTGCCAGCTCGGCGAACTTCTTCTGATCGACGCTGCTCATCGAGAACAGCACCACGAACAGAACGAACAGCAGGGTGAGCATGTCGGCGTACGACACGAGCCACCGCTCGTGATTGACGTGCTCCTCGTGCTCCTCGTGGCCGCCCTTCTTCTTGCGGCCGCCCCCTGCGGAACTCATGTGATTACGCCGCCTTCTTGTTCGACGCAGCCTCGGCCGCCTTCGCGGCGTCCGGCGGCAGCAGGGAACGAAGCTTCTGGGCCACCAGGCGCGGGTTCGAGCCGGCCTGAATGGCGAGCACACCGTCGATGACCAGCTCCATCTCCTCGGCTTCGATGCCGGACAGACGGGTCAGCCGGGCCGCGACGGGCAGCCAGATCAGGTTGGCCGAGAGCACACCCCACAGCGTGGCGACGAACGCCGCGGCGATGGAGTGACCGAGCGTCTCGGGCTTGTCCAGGTTCTCGAGCACGTGCACGAGACCCATGACCGTGCCGATGATGCCGACGGTCGGGGCGTAGCCACCCATGTTCTCGAAGATCTTCATGCCGGCCTTGTCGGCCTTCTTCTTGGCCGCGACCTCGGCGTGCAGGATGTCGTGCAGCTCCTCCGGGTCGGTGCCGTCGATCGCGAGCTGCAGACCGCGCTTGAGGAACGGGTGCTCGACGGTCTTGACCGCGTCCTCCAGCGCCAGCAGACCTTCGCGGCGGGCCCGCTCGGCCAGCTTGACGATGTCGTCGACCAGCTTGGTGGGCGGGGCCACCTTGGCCAGGAACGCCTTCTGCAGCAGCTTGCCGACGCCGATCGCGTCCTTCATCACGCCACCGGCCATACCAGCGGCAAACGCGCCACCGAACACCAGCAGCATCGACGGGATCAGGATGATGGAGGCCGGGTTGCCGCCCTCCAGGATCTGAACAACGAAGACGATGATCAGTGCGACGACTACACCGATGATGGTGGCGAGGTCCATGGAGTCAGCGGTCCTTCCGGTGCAGTGGCAGAACGGTCGCGGTGGTCTGCGACAGCTGCTCGTCGGCGATCGGGGCAGCGGCGGCCGGCTCGGCCTCCATGCGGCTCGCTTGGGCGATAAGCGAAGCGCGGTAGTAGCGCACCGAGTCGATGAACTCGGGCACGGACTCGGCAATGACGTACTTGGTGCCGTCCACCAGCGTGATGACCGTGTCCGGCGTGCAGTCCACACGCTCGACCAGGTCGGGGTTGAGGGCGAACACGGCTCCGTTGAGGCGGGTTACGAGAATCACGACATCCGTCCTTGGGGCGTCTATTGGCTGGTGGGCCGTCCGTGGCCCGTCATATGACCATTCGGCGGAACTTCGGTTGCCGATGAGCGCGTAGCGGTCGCAAACCGGGTGCGAGCCGGCCCGGATACGCAAAAGCCGGGGCGGGCTGGTGGCCCGTCCCGGCTTCTACCGGCTGTGCGTTATCAGCGCTTGAGGTTGACGAGCTCCTGCAGGATCTCGTCAGAAGTGGTGATGATGCGGCTGTTTGCCTGGAATCCGCGCTGCGCGATGACCAGGTTGGTGAACTCCTGGGCCAGGTCGACGTTCGACATCTCCAGCGCGCCGCTGGTGATCAGGCCGAGACCGGCCGAGCCGGCCGCACCGACCTGGGCCAGACCCGAGTTCACGGTGCTGCGGAACATCGAGTCACCGATCTTCTCCAGACCGTTGACGTTGTTGAAGTTGGCCAGGGCCAGCTGACCCAGCGACTGCTTGAGACCGTTGGAGAAGACACCGACGATCTGACCGGTGTTGGACACCGTGTACGAGCTCAGGATGCCCGCCGCCGAACCGTCGGACGCGCTCACCCGCGCCTCGGTGTTACCGCTGTAGTGGGTGAGATCGGTGATGTCGACCTCGTAGCCGTCCAGCGTGATCGAGTTGGTCGAGGGCTTGCCGTTGGTGAACGTGATGGGCACGTTGCCGCCGTCCGGCGTGGTCGCCGTCCAGGTGGTCGCGTCGGTCTTGGTCAGCGTCACGTTGAGCGTGCTGGAGGCGCCGTTCTCGTCGACCACCGGGATCGGGATCACCTTGGCGCTGGTGGCGTCGGCCGGGGCCTCGTACGACAGGTTGCCGGTCAGCGTGAACTTGGTCGTCTGCTCGGGCTTCAAGCTGATGCCGATCGGCAGCTTGATGTTGCCCGGGGCGCCCGCGGTGTTCACGTTGCCGTCGGTGTCGGCCGACCAGCCCTGCACGATCTGGCCGTTGGGGGTGGTCAGCGAGCCGTTGGCGTCGAAGGTGAACGAGCCGGCGCGGGTGTAGACCGACTCACCGCCGCTCTTGACCACGAAGAAGCCGTCACCCTGGATCATCATGTCGCCGGCCTTACCGGTGGTCTGCGCGGCGCCCTGGCTGAAGTTGGCGTTGATGCTGGCCGTGCGCACACCCAGGCCGACCTGCGCCGGGTTGGTACCGCCGGCGCCGTTCTGCGGGGCGCCGGCCGCGTTGACCATCTGCGACAGGGTGTCCTGGAAGACGGTCTGGCTGGACTTGTAACCGGTGGTGTTGACGTTGGCGATGTTGTTGCCCGTCACGTCCATCATCTGCTGGTGCGCGCGCAGGCCACTGATGCCGGAGAAAAGGGAACGCAGCATAGGTCAGATTTCCTTCGTGGTAGCGGAATCATCGGAGGTGCCGTCCGCGGCGGGGCTCGGCGTTGCTGCCGGAGCGGCCGGGGTAGCGGCGGGCGCCGGGGCAGCCGGAACCGCCGGGGTGGCGGCCGGAGCGGTGGCGGTGGCCGCGGGCTGCGCGGGGGCAGCCGGTGCGGTTCCTGCCTGCTGGACTTCCGTGACCTTGGACAGCTGCACATCCATGTTCCCGACCACGAGCGTCGGTTCGCTGTCTCCGTTGAGCTTCGTCTTGGTGACGACGCCCGTCTGGGTGACGCCGTCGGCGTCCTGGTACGTAACCGTTTGGCCGACCAGCGAGCTCGCGCCGATCAACTGCTGGGCCTGCATCATCTGGGCGATCTGCCCGAGCTTCTCGACCTGGGTGAACTGCGCGGTCTGGGCCAGGAACTGCGTCGAGTCGGCCGGGTTGCTGGGGTCCTGGTACTTCAGCTGGGCCACCAGCAGCTTCATGAAGGTGTCCTGGTCGGCCACCGACTTGCTCTTACCGGCGTTGACCGTCGTCCCGTTCGAATACGTCGACGTCGAGCGAGCTGTTTTGTCGTCGTAGACGTTGCTGACGATTCCATTGATCGGTGAGGTCATTGACCGGCCCTCCTGCGTAGGCGTTGGTGGCCCTCGCACATCAGGTTCGGCCGGGTTGAGGATTCGCTTAGCCCCTTTTTCGCCTCAGGCTTCGACGTCCAGCAAGCTGTTGCTGGTGGGGCGCGAGGGCGCCGGTGCAACGGTTTCGGCAGAGGCGGCAGAGCCCTTCCCAGACCCGTTTCCGGTACGTCCACCGCCCTCGTTTTCGCCGTTCAGGAACGCGAACTGCTGGCGCGCCTGATCCTGCTGCGACCCTTGGCGCAGATCGAGGTTCGTGTTGCTGAACCCGGACTGCTCCAGTTCCCGTCGTAGCTGGTCGAGCGAATCGCGCAACGAGTCGTGCCCGGCATCGGTGGAGCTGGACAACTGCAGGTTGATCTCGCCGTTGCGGATCTCGGCGACCACCCGCACCGGCCCCAGGTCGACCGGGTGCAGGTTGACGGTCAGCCGGTGCACGCCGTCCGCGTCGAGCTTCAACGGCGTGATCCGGGTGGCCAACTGCATCGCAACCGGTCCGGGCAGCGGCGGCGCGGGCGGCGGCGTGACGTTGGCGACCGATGCCGCGGGCGCGGCCGGGGCGGCCGGGGCGGCACCCGTGATGCCCATGGCCCCGGTAACCGGGTTGAAGCCCTCCGGTTGGCGCTGGCCCTGCTGCCCCGCGTTCTGCCCGCCGGTTGCGTCGCCACCGGTCTGCCCGGCGGTGGCCGGCGGTTGGTCACCGGCCGGTGCGGCGACATCGGCGGGGACCGCGGTGGCCGAATCGGTGCTGATCGCGGCCTCGGCGGTGGAGGCCAGGTCGGCTGCGGCGGTCGCGCTGGTGGAAGCGGCAGAAGCCGGCCCCACCGGTACGCCCGCAGCATCCGTTCCCGTCCCCACCCCGGCGGCCACCGTCGCATCCACGCCAGCC
>NZ_LOJP01000002.1:673943-699332 GCF_001553785.1 Actinoplanes sp. TFC3 | reverse complement strand
GGAGCGGGCGCGCCCGCTCCTCCCGACCCGGCCGCGCCCGCTCCTGCCAACCCGGCCGCGCCCGCTCCTCCCGACCCGGCCGCGCCCGCTCCTGCCGACCCGGCGGTGCCTGCTCCTGCCGACCCGGCCGCGCCCGCTCCTGCCGACCCGGCGGCGCCTGGGATGGGCAAGCCTTGCCGGGCGAGCGCGGCCTCGGCCTGCGCGACCGCATCGGCCTGGGTTCCGGCGCTTTGCACCGCGCTGCTGGGCGCCAACGAGATGCCGGGCGCCCCGGCCGCCGCCGCTTGGGCGCTCGCCATGGCCTCGGCCTGCGTCCACGCGGCAGCCTGGGCAGCCCCCGGCGTGGTCGGTGGCGGGGTGGCGGACCGGCTGGTGGCGGTGCCGACCGCGAGCGTCGGAGCGGCCTCGGCCTTGGCGTTGGCCGCGACATTCGCCGGGGTGGTCGTAGCCGCGATGGCCACGCCAGGCACCGGAGTCAGCACGCTGGCCGCCATCGGATCCGGCTTGGTGTCCGCCTTCGCCGCGTCGGCAGAATCGCTGTCAGGGGTCTCGGTGGTGGTGGCAAGTGCTTCCGTCAGGATGCGGGGACGCTGGAGGTCCGCCTGCCCGCTTTTCAGGTCACCGGCCGCGGCTTGAGCGCTCGCGTCCTTCTGACCAGCCTCGGCTTGCCCGGTCTCCGAAGCCGAGCCGGTGCCAGCCAAGCCGGTGCCGGCCAAGCTGGTGCCAGCCAAGCCGGTACCGGCCGGGTCGATGTCAGCCAGGTCGGTGACGGCCGGCTCCGGGCGTTCCGCAGTGGTCCGGTGCGCGGCGGCCCGCGCCTGGGACCGATCCTCAGCCCGTTCCGCCCCCACCCGATCCGGCCCGGAAGCGTCCTGTCCAACAGCTCGGTCCTGCCCAGCTCGCTCGTGCTCAGGCCGGTTCAACGCCGCCCGCCGCTCCGCAGCCCGGTCCGCCGCCGCGTGGCGCTCCGAAGCCCGGTCCGCGGCCGCGTTGCGGTCCAGGGTCCGATCCGATGCCGCGCGGCGATTCAAAGACTGGTCCGGCGTCGACCGGCGCTCCAAGGCCCGATCCTGAGCGGCCCGGTCCAGGGCCGCGCGGCTTTGCAGGGAACGGTTCTGGCTGGCCTGCAGCTGCAGCCGGTCCGCGGCGCGTTCCCGGCTGTCCTGGCTCTGGAAGCGGGCCGCCGTACGGTCCAGCAGGTCCTGGGTGCGGGAGCGGCGGTCGGCCTCGATCCGGGGATCGGCCTGGCGGCCCGCGTCCAGGTGGGGATCGAGCTCCGCCTCCAGCGCCGAGCCGAACGCCTCGCCGCCGCGTCCCGGGGCGGGGCTGCGGCGGGGGATGTCGGACACGGGTCTGCGGTCGGGGCCGGTGACGGAACTCGACATGGGTGCTGCCTTTCTTGCCGCGCCACGGCGCAGCAGCGGCTCAAGATCGCTCAGCCGCCGAGGGCCGCGAGCGCCTTCTGGACCTTCGGCACGTAGGCCTGGGTCTCGGCGAACGGCGGAATGCCGCCGTACTTGTGCACGTTGCCGCCGCCCGCGTTGTACGCCGCGAGCGCCAGCGGCAGCGTCTTGAACTCCTTCAGGTGGCTGGACAGCAGCTTCGCGGCGCCGTTGATGGCCTGCTGCGGGTCGAAGGCGTTGTCCACGCCCAGCCCCTTGGCGGTGGCCGGCATGAGCTGCATCAGACCCTGCGCGCCGGCCTTGCTGACCGCCTTGGGGTTGTAGCCGGACTCAACCTTGGCCACGGCGGCGAGCAGCTTGGGAGAGACGCCGTACTTGGCACCCGCCTTGACGAACATGTCGCCGTAGGGCACCCCGGCGAGCGAGCCCGAGTTCTGCAGGCTGGCCGGGCGGACCGCGGCGGCGGCCGTGGCCCCGGGGGCTTCGGCGGTGCCGGTCACACGGCGGATGTGGGTGGGGGTCTCGTACACCGATTGGATCTTGACGTGGTCGCCGGGCTTGGGAGCCGCGATCATCTTGTTGTTTCCCAGGTAGATGGCCACGTGGTCGACCGGCGAGTCGAAGGCCAGGATGTCCCCGGGCTTGGCGTCGGCCAGCCCGTTCACCTTGGTGCCGACCTCGGCCTGTTCGCCCGAGGTGCGCGGCAGATCAATACCGAGATCCTTGTACGCCCGTTGCACCAGCGCCGAGCAGTCCAGCCCCTTCGCCGGGTCGGTGCTGCCGAACACGTACTTCGTGCCGAGGTACTTTTTCGCCGCGTCGACCACCGCGTCGCCGGTCACGGCCGGGCTGGTCTTGGCCGAGCCGGTCGTGGCGCTGGCAGTGCTACCCGTGGTGGCGCTGGCCAGGGCGTTGGCGAAGGTCTTGCCCGAGGTAGCGGTGGCCGCTGTGGTGTCCGCGGGTGGGGTGGCGATGCCGAGCTGCGACTTGAGCTCAGAGATGCGCGCCATGACACCCTGAACGCCGATCATCAGCGACTCCCGTGGTCCTGGTCGGAGATGCCTTCGTCATCGTGTTCGGCGGTTTCCGCGGGGCGCTTAGCGTCAAGCGCCAGCCGATCGCGGGCGGCGTCGATCGCCTCGCGCGCGTTGGCCAGGTCGATCATCGGGCGCTGGGCGGCCACCGAGTTGGCGGTCTCCCGGGCGGTGCCCTCGCGCTCGGCCGCCGAGCGCCGGTCGGCCACCGAGCCGGCCCCTGTCCGCAGCGAATTTGCTCGTTCCTCGCCGGTTTCCACACCCCGGGCGGCGTTGCGGGCCTTGCTGGTCACGGCGATCTCGTCGATGTTGTTCTGATCGACCGTCAGGTCGTGCTTGCGGACCGTCTCGGCGTGCCGCTCGGCGAGCATCTCCACCGCGCGGTGCCGCTTGGCGGCGTCGGCCAGCTCGGCGACCTTCTCGCGGGTGCGCTCCTCGGCTTCGTCGACCATCCGGTGTGCCCCGGACAGGCTGGCGGCCAGCGACTGACGGGCCACCATCGACGCGACCATCGCGCGGGCGGTGCCCTCGCTCGGGGCGTCCGCGCCGGCCAGGTCGAGCTGGCGGCGCTTGACCAGCGCCTGCGCGTCGCGGATCTCCTGCCGGGACTGGATGACCGCGCCGCGGGCGGCGTCCTCCTGGGCCTTGCGGGCACGCAGCACGGGGCCGAGCCGGAACATCCGATTCACGAGACCTCCCAAGAAGCTCCTACACAGTCCCGGTCGGCGCCGGGCCCGTACCGCTGAGCCTCTGCACCCGAGCTGCAACCGGGCGCCGGCTCAAGCGGACGCGATCAGCTGGTGCAACTGGGCCCACGCCTGCTGCGCCGGGACCTTCTCGTCGAGTCCCTGGCGCAGGAAGGCGGTGATCTGCGGCCAGATGGCGGTGGCCCGGTCGGCGTCCGGGTTGGTGCCTGGCACGTACGCCCCGATCTCCACCAGCTCGCGCACATCGCGGTGCGCGGCCATCATCCGGCGCAGCTCGGTCGCATCGGCCTTCTGCTCCGGGGTGGTGATCTTGTTGGCCACCCGGGAGATCGAGTCGAGCGCCTGGATGCTGGGGAAGTGCCCGGCAGTGGCGAGCTTGCGGTCCAGAACGATGTGGCCGTCGAGGATCGAGCGGGCCGCGTCGGCGATCGGCTCGTTGTGGTCATCGCCTTCGACCAGCACGGTGTACAGGCCGGTGATGCTGCCCCGCGCGCCCGGCCCGGCCCGTTCCAGCAGTGAGGCAAGCATGGCGAAAACCGAGGGCGGGTACCCGCGGGTGGCCGGGGGCTCGCCGACCGACAGGCCGACCTCGCGCTGGGCCATCGCGGCGCGGGTGACGCTGTCCATCAGCATCAGCACGTCACCGCCCTCGTCGCGGAAGTACTCGGCGATCCGGGTGGCCACCAGCGGGGCCCGCAGCCGGACCAGTGGCGGGGTGTCCGAGGTGGCGATCACCACCACCGAGCGGGCCAGGCCCTCGGGTCCGAGGTCGTGCTCGATGAATTCGCGTACCTCACGGCCACGCTCACCGACCAGCGCGACGACGTTGAGCTCGGCGGTGGTGCCCCGGGTGATCATGGACATCAGCGTGGATTTACCGACACCGGAACCGGCGAAGATGCCGATGCGCTGGCCGCGGCCGCACGGCACCAGGGTGTCGAGCACCCGCACGCCCAGCGGCATCGGCGCGTCGACCAGTTGGCGTTCCATGGCCGAGGGCGGGGCCGCCTCGATGCTGACCATCTCGCCGCGCAGCGGTGGGCCGCCATCCATCGGCCGGCCCAGCCCGTCCAGGATGCGCCCGCGCAGATCCGGGCCCACCGCCACCCGCAGCGGGCCGCCGGTGGAAGTCACCGGGGTGCCGGTGCCCATCCCCGCGATCGGGCCCAGCGGCAGGCAGGAAAGCCGTTCGCCGTCCAGCGCGGCGATCTCGGCGAGCACGGCGTCCTCGCCCTCGCCGATCTGCAGCAGGTCGCCGACCCGCCCGTCCAGCCCGCTGACCGTGACCCGCAGGCCGACCGCCCCGGTCACCTTGCCCCTGCTGAGCGGCTGGGCCGCGCTCAGCGCGGCGTTGATGCGGTTGCGGAAGACGTCGGTCACAGTCGCAGGGCTTCCTTCGCTCTCGCCACGGCGGCCGCGATGGAGGCGTCCACCGTCGTGGTGCCGGTTTCGGCCACGGCGTCGCCGGGGCGCAGGCTGGGCTCCGGGCGAAGCTGCACCGGCCGTCCCTCGTAGTTGTAGTCGGCGTCGGTTGCCGTGCCGACCAGACTGCGGAAATCGTCGGGATGCAGGCTCACCACGACGCCGCCCTGCTCGGGGGCGGCGTTCATGGCCCGGCGCAGCGCGGCGGCAGCCCGGCCCTCGGCGTCGTCCATGGCCCGGCCCACGATCGCCTCGGCCAGCTCGAACGCGTGCCCGAGCACCGCCTCCTGCAGCTCGTGCAGGGTCGGCATGAGCTGGGTCTCCAGGTTGGTCACCGCCCGGCCCATGGCGTTCACGGCCTGGACGAGCGAGGCGGCGCGGCGCCGGTCATGTTCGTGCTCGCGGGCCAGGGCGCGCTCGGCTGCGACGGCGGCGTCCTGGGCGGCGGCTCGCTGGCCCTGGGCCCAGCCCTCGGCGTACCCGGCGGTGCGGGCCTCTTGCTTGGCCCTTTCCACCGGTGCCGAATCCATCGGTACGCCGCGCCGCAGATCCACCCCGAATCGCGCGGCGGTGGCCGACTCGGCACCGGTCCCGCGGATCACCGGGCGCTCAGGAGATGAGCTCATCGGCCTCGCCACCACGCTGGATCTCGATCTGGCCGGAGTCCTCCAGCGAGCGGATCACCGAGACGATCTTCTGCTGCGCCTCCTCGACCATCTTGACCTTGACCGGGCCCATCAGGTCCATCTCCTCGACCAGGTTCTCCCGGCCGCGCTCGGACAGGTTGCTGGTGACCTTGTCGCGTACCTCATCGCCGACGCCCTTGAGCGCGGTGGCCAGATCGGCGGGCTCCACCTGACGCAGCACCAGCTGGATCGACCGGTCGTCGAGGGTGGTGATGTCCTCGAACATGAACATCCGCCGGCGGATCTCCTCGGCGATCTCCGGGTTGCGCTGCTCCAGCGCCTCCAGGATGAGCCGTTCGGTGGTGCGGTCGGCGCGGTTGATGATGTCCACCAGCGGTTGCAGACCGCCGACAGTGGACAGCTCGTCGGGCTGCAGCACGCTGGACAGCTTGCGCTGCAGGGCCAACTCGACCTGACGGATCACGTCGGGCGAGGTGCGGTCCATGACGGCGATGCGGTGCGCCACGTCCGACTGCACCTCGGGCGCGAGGCCGGACAGAATCGAGGACGCGAGCGCTGACGGGATGTGCGCCAGGACCAGCGCGATCGTCTGGGGGTGCTCATATTGCACGTACGAGAGCAGTTGGCGCGGGTCGGCGTGGCTCAGGAAGTTGAACGGCATGTCGTTCATCGATGCCTGCAGCCGGTCGAGGATCAACTGCGCACGCTCGGTGCCCAGCGAAGCCTCGAGCAGCTCCCGTGCATAGGCCATGCCACCCGCGCCGGCGTGCTTGGTGGTCGCCAGCGCGTAGAACTCGTCGATGACGTCGCCGACGACCTCGGGTTCCAGCTTGCCCAGCCGGGCGATCTCGGCCGAGAGTTCCTCGACCTCGCCCTCGCTCATGTTGGCGAGCACCCGGGTCGAGTACTCCTTGCCCATCCGCACCAGCAGGATGGCCGCCTTGCGCAGCCCGGTCATCGACGTCGTGCTCAATGCTGGTGTGGTCAACGCGGTTCCTCCCTGAACCTGTGGTGCTCAACAAGCGGGCGAAGAATCAGCGGCCGGCGCCGAGCCAGCCCCGCAGCAGCGCGGCCATCTCCTCCGGCTGGTCCTCGACCATCTGCTCGATCTCGCGCTGACGCTCCTCCAGCGCCTCGTGCGTCGCGTTCGCGGCCTCGATCGCCGGCGACGGGATCGCCGCGTTCAGCTGGGCCAGGCGCTGGGCTTCCAGGGCGGCCTGCATCTCGTCGAGGTGCGCGAGCTCCTGCGGCGTCAGCGACTTGCGCTTGCGCTGCTTACGGCTCCAGCGCCAGGCCAGCAGCATCAGGAACAGCACCACGGCGACCATCGCAGCCGTCTTGATCAGCGAGGTCTGCTTGGCCGTCTGCTCGGCGGCGGCCGAGGCGGCGAGCGCGTTCTGGGCGGCGGTCGCGGCACTGGTGTCGAAGGCCATCGCGCTGACCGCGATCGTGTCGCCGCGGGTCGGGTCGATGCCGGCTGCGGCGCTGACCAGTTGTTGCACGTCGGCCTGGTTCACCGCGCCGGCGGTGGTCGCGTTGAGCAGCACCGAGACGCTCAGCCGCTTGATGCCACCGGGCGCGCTGTTGCGGTTCTCGGTGACCTCGTTCACCGCGTTGTTGCGCACCGTGTTGGTGTTCTCGTACTGACCGGTGCCGCTGGTGCTGGTCGAACCGTTCGGCACCTGGATGTTGTCGGGGCCGAGCACGCCGCCGTTCTGGTTGCCGTTGCCGTTGTACGCCTCGCGGCTGATGCTCTCCGACAGCGCAGCCACCGACGGGTCGGACGTGTAGGTCTTGCTCGTCGTCTGGGTCTGGTCGTAGTCGAGCTCTGCGGTCGTGTTGACCACCGAGTGTCCCGGGCCGACGACCTGGTCGAGCATGTTCTGCAGCGACTGGTTGAGCCGGTTCTGGAAGGACACGGTCTGCGAGTCGGCACCGCTGTCGCCGCCGGTCGCCACGGCTTGGCCGCCGCCGGTGGACAGGATCTTGCCGTCCGCGCCGGCCACCGTTACCTGGGTCGGGTCGAGGCCCTCGACGCTGGAGGCCACCAGGTGCACGATTGCCTGCACCTGATGGTTGGACAGCGGGTCGTTGGTGGCCGACTTCACCAGCACGGAGGCGGTGGTCTTGTCCTGGTCGTCGGCGAAGACGTCTTTCTGCGGCATGACCAGGTGCACGGTGGCCGCCTGTACGCCGTCGATCGACTTGATGGTGTTGGCCAGCTCGCCTTCCAGGGCGCGCTGGTAGTTCGTGTGCTGCATGAAGTCGCTGGTGGTGATGCCCTGCTTATCCAGCAGCGAGTAGCCGGTGTCGGACTCGCCGGGCAGCCCCTCACCCGACAGTTGCAGGCGCAGGTCGTACACCTGGTCCTGGGGCACCATGATCGTCGTGCCGCCGTTGGCCAGGTCGTAGGCCGTACCCGACTTCTGCAGCGACTCGACGATCGCGCTGGCGTCCTTGCTCGACAGGTTGCTGAACAGCGGCGCGTACGCGGGCTTGGAAGCCCACGTCGCGAAGAAGTAGCCGCCGATCAGCAACGCGAGCACGGCGGCGATCGTGACGGCCTTCTGTCCGGGGGTGAAGGACTTGAACGTGTCGCCGACCCTACGGACCGGCGCGGGGAGACGGTCAGTCATGGTGTCACGCCTGCATTCTCATGATCTCCTGGAACGCCTCTACTGCCTTGTTCCGGATGGCCATGGTGAGTTGAAGTCCGAGCGAGGCCTCGGTGGCCGCCATCGTGTACTGCGCCGGGTCCTGCAGGGTGCCGTTGGCCACCTGCACGGCCAGGTCGCTGGCGTTTGACTGCGACGCCTGCACGCTTTCCAGGCCCTGCGACAGCATGCTGGCGAAGTCGGAGTTGGGGCCGCTGACCTTCTCGGCGTCCGAGGTGCCGGCGACCCCACCGGCGCCGCTCACTCCGGAGACGCCGTTCACCGAGCTCAAACCGCTGACGGCGCTCAGGCCGCTGATGGGAGAAGTCATGATCAGCCCTTACCGAGGTTGATGGCGGCCTGGTAGGACTCGCGGGCGCGGTCCACCACCGAGAGGTTCGCCTGGTACGAGCGCTGCGCCATCATCATCTGGGCCATCTGGCTGCCCATGTCGATGTCGGGCCGGCGCACGTAGCCCTCGGTGTCGGCCAGCGGGTTGTCCGGCTCGTACGACAGCTGCCCCTCGGCCTTGCCGTAGGCGATGCCGCCGACCTCGGCGCCGTTGCCGTCCTGGGCCTCCTGCGCGATGACATAGCGGGCCTGGAAGGCGTTCTCGGAGGTCCGGCTGACGTTGTCCATGTTGGCGAGGTTGTCCGAGACGGCGTCCAGCCACTTGCGGTAGACGGTGACACCGGATCCGGCCACGCCGATCGCGTTGAACGTGCTCATCTACCTCAGGCCCCCTTGATCGCGTCGCGGATCAAGCCGTACTTGCTGTCCAGCGCACGCAGCGTCAGCTGGTAGCGCATCGTGGTGTCGATGTGCGACAGCGTCTCCTCGTCGAGGTTGACGTTGTTGCCGTTCTCGCGGGTGGGCTCCAGCGAGTTCTGCACGCTCGGCGTTACCGACCCCGGCGCCTGGCCATGCGCGACGGCGCTGCTCAGCGCCTCCTCGAACTTGACCTTACGGGCCTGGTATCCGGGTGTCTCGATGTTGGCAATGTTGTTCGCAATGGCGTTCTGGCGGGCCGAAAGCCCGGAGACCGCGACGCGGAGCGAAGAGGATGCGACATCATCGAACACGGCGGAAGATTCCTTCCAGTGGTGCTGAGGTGCCGGTCCGTGGCGTTCTTGGGAGCAATCCGTTGCTCGTACCTTCCGTTTCGGCCTTCCAGCCGGTCCGCTGAGTTGCAAACGGTTGCCGAAAGGTTGCACGAAAAAGCCCGGGGCCCCTCGATGGGGATCCCGGGCTCGTCCGGTAGAGCGAACTACATGGCGCAATCGAGGTAGACGGGGCGTTTGGAGGCTTCGCCGGTTTCAATGCGGGCTGTCATGGCCTGCTGAGCGCGGGTTGCGGTGAGCCGGCGGGCGATCTCCTGGGCGGCCGCGAGCTGACGGGTGAGGATCTCGTCGGCGCGGGGCTTGAGCTCCAGCGGCAGGGCGCCGAGGTCGGTGGGCGGCTGCCACATGTTCGACGGCGGCGTCTCGGCCAGCCGGCGCGCATCGGTCAGCATGGTCTCGACCTCGGCCACGTCCATCTCAAGTTCGTCGAGCGCGGCGGTCCAGGCGTCCCTCCAGGTATCGGTCACGCCGTCCCCACCCCGCTCTCGAGTCCCATGGGTTTACTCAGGCCACCGGTGCCGAGTTGGCCGCCGCCAGCAGCGCGGCTTCGCGCCAGGCGTCGCGCAGCGGCTCGATGTGCCCGCGGCACAGCCGCACCCGCTCGGGGTCGCGGGCGATGTTGGCCCCGATCAGCTCGGTCAGCAGGTAGCCGTAGAGGCTGGCCAGGCCGGGTGCGCCGGACCAGGCCTCCACGTCGAGCGTGGTGCGCAGCTCCAGGATGATCTCCTGAGCGTGGTTGAGCTTGTCGTTTGCTTGCTCCCGCTCGCCGTTGCGCAGGGCTTCCTCGCCTTGGTTGAGATCAAGCACGAGGCGGTCATAGAGCATCACCAGGAGCTTGCCGGGTGAGGCGGTGTTGACGGAGTCCTGGAGGTAACGGTTCAGCGGAGAGGTCATCAGTTCCCTTTGCTCAGGAATGGGCGGATTCCATGGGCGGTCAGGTGGGCGGTGGATCAGCCGAGGCTGGCGATCTGGCCGGACAGCCAGGTCCCCTGGGACTGCAACTTGCCGAGTGCGGTTTCGAGGTCCGAATACTGCTTTGACAGGGCGGTCTTCTTGGCGGCGAGCCGGATGTCCCAGTTGTCGATCTGCACGTTCATCTCGTCGATCGCGTTCTTGCGACCGGTGATGGCCGACGTGACGTTGCTGATCTGGGTGTTGGCCACGGTGCGGAACGTGTCGCCGAGCGCGATGCCGGCGCTCTTGATCCCGGCCGGGTCGGCGTTGTACGACGCGGTGAACTTCTCCGAGTCGAACGTCAGCTTGCCGCTGCGGTCCAGCTCGATGCCGAACTTGCTGAGGCTGCCGAAGTTGACGTTCTGCTTGTCGTCGTTCTGGTAGCTCAGACCCGTGCTGACCGTGCTCAGGATGGACTGGCTCATCTGCCGGACCATGAAGTCACCGGTGAGTGGCGAGCTCTGCTTGGTGCTGGGGTCGTACGCGGTCTGGTCGGAGACCTCGGTCAGTGCGGCGTTCGCGGCGTCCACCAGGGCCTGGAACTTCGCCGCCATGCCGGAGACGTCGGACTCGACGTTCATGGTGACGCCGGTTTCCACCTTGCCCACGGTCACGGTCACGCCGGCCATCAGCCCGGTGAACGTGTTGGTGCCGCTGGTGACGCTGTAGCCACCTTCTTCCTCGCTCCCGCCGATCTGCAGCTTCGCGTCGGTCGCGGCGCTGGTGGCGAGGGCAACGTCGTCCAGGCCCGAGATCGTGAACCCGTTCGCCGTACCGGTCTTGGAGCTGGTGAACTGCAGGATGTTCTTGTCGCCGCCGGTGGTCACCACGGAGGCCTTGACGCCGAGGCCGGCCTTGTTCAGCGCGTCGGCCACGCCCTGCGCGGACTTGTCGGTCAGCGCGATGGTTACCGGGTCACCCGAGCCGACCTGCACGGTGAACGAATCCGCCTCGGTGGCGTTGCCGGTGGTGGGTACGCGGGCCGTCGTGCTCTGCCCCTTGGCCAGCGAGACCACGTCGAAAGTCATGCTGCCGGTGGTGGTGTTGGTGCCGCCCACAGCGGTGGCGGTGACCGAGGTCGAGTTGGTGGTGGGCTTGATGCCGCGCCAGGTGGACAGCGCGCCGACGTCTGCGGCGGCGTTCTTGAGGGCCACCAGCTTCGAGTTCACCGACTGGTACGACGACACCACGGTCTGGGCCGCCGACACCTTGGTCTTGAGCCGGGTCTGGGGGGCCGCTTCGACCTGCATCAGCGAAGAGATCATGGACGTGGTGTTGAGACCACTGGCGAGTCCGTCAACTGAGCTGGTCACGGGTCACCTACTTTCCTGCCGGGGTGGAAACCGAAAGCGGGGGTAGCCGGCGTGTCGGCCGGCTACCCCCGACTATTCGGTTGTCAGCGATATTCAGTTAGGAGTTGCTGGTAGCGGTTTGGTTAGCGCAGCAGCGACAGAACGTTCTGCGAGGCCTGGTTGGCCTGCGACAGCATCGAGGTGCCGGCCTGGGTCAGGATCTGGTTCCGGGTGAAGGAGACCATCTCCTGCGCCATGTCGGTGTCACGGATGCGCGACTCCGACGCGGACAGGTTCTCGACCGAGACGTTCAGGTTGTTGATCGTGTGCTCGAACCGGTTCTGGTACGCACCGAGGGTCGCCCGGCTGTCCGAGACCGAGGTGATCGCCTTGTCGAGCGCGTTGATCGCCTTGTCGGCGCCGCCCTCGGCGGTCAGGTCCAGGGTGTTGGTGCCCAGGGCCTTGGAGCTGACAGCGCCGATCGAGATGCTCAGGGTCTCACCGCTGTTGGCGCCCACCTGGAACTGACCGCTGTTGGCCTTCGGGTCCGCGGTGCTGGCCCCGACCGTGACGCCGATGCCGCTCAGGTCGCCACCGAGGGTGAACGACTTCGAGCCGGACAGCGAGAACGAGGCACCGGAACCGTCGGCGGCAACCTCGGCGCTCACGCTGACCTCGTTGCCGGTGAAGCCCTGACCAGCCGCCGGGCCACCGGCCGTCTGGTCGGTCAGCGCGGCCTTGATGGCCTTGTTCATGGTGTCGGCGACGTCCTTGGCCGAGGCGCCGGCCGGGATGTTCGCGGTCACCGTGATCGGGTTGGCCGAGAGGTCCTTGTCCCCGACCTTGTCGATCGTGAACGTCTGGGCGCCGGTCGGCATCGTCGTGACCTTGGTGCCGTCGCCGACCTTGTTGCCGTTGCCGAAGGAGCCGTCGAGCAGCTTCGACTTACCGAACGAGGTGGTGTTGCTGATGCGGTCGAGCTCCTCGTTCAGCTGGCCGAACTCCTTCTGCGCCGCGGCCTTGGCCTCGGAGTCGTTGGAACCACCGTTGGCCGCCTGGACGGACAGGTCACGCATGCGCTGGAGGATCGAGGTGGTCTCGTTGAGCGCACCTTCAGCGGTCTGCGCGACGCTGATGCCGTCCTGGGCGTTGCGGACAGCCTGCTTGAGACCGCCCACCTGGGAGCGCAGGCCCTCGGAGATCGAGAGGCCGGCCGCGTCGTCAGCCGCCCGGTTGATGCGGAAACCACTGGACAACTTCTCCAGCGACTTCGACATCTGGTTGTCCGTGACGGACAGGTTCCGGTAGGCGTTCTGGGCGGCGATGTTCTGGTTGATGCGAAGACCCATGGTGTTTCCTCCTTGATTCGGGTCCGTACCGGCTCATCCGTAAGCCGTTGGCGTTGCGCCAGTCAGATCGGCGGCCGTCCGCCGGTCATGAGCAGTCTGCGAAAAATATTCGGGCCTTTCCGGCGAATGCGGGAAAACGCTGCCACGGACCGGAAAACCGGGGTTGCTACCCGCCGGAAACCCCTCAGAGACCGACCCGCTGTGCCGACCTGTCCGGATGAGCAGGGAACGCGCCGTGTTCCCGTTCGAGGAAGCGGAGGACCGGGTGAGCCTGACCGACCTGTCCAGCGTCCTGTGGCGTGCGCGGGAGTTGCTGGAGCTGCTGCTGTTCAAGCTCGAGGAAGAGCAGTTGCTGCTGGCTTCCAACCGCTCCCGCTGGCTGGCGCATGCCACCCGCGAGGTCGAGGTGGTGCTGGATCAGATCCGCCAGACCGAGGTCGCCCGGGCCGCGTACGCCCAAGCCGTGGCCCTGGAACTGGGGTTGCCGGCCGAGGCGTCGCTGGGTCAGCTCGCGGACGCCGCCCCGGCCCCCTGGTCGGACCTGCTGCACCAGCACCGTAAGGCATTTCTCACCCTGACCAGTGAGATCAGCACCATGGCGGACGCCAACCGCGACCTGCTCACCGCCGGTCAGCGCGCGGCTCGCGAAACCATGCTCGCGTTCGCCGGAACCGTGGAAACGTATTCATCGCAGGGGAAGACCGTCAGCGGCGGTATTCGCCGCCCGAGCCTGGTTGACGAGGCGATCTGATGGCTAGCAGCTTCGGAAGTATCAACACCGCACTGACTTCGCTCTACGCGCAGCGGCGGGGCCTGGACGTGACCGGGCAGAACATCGCGAACGCGAACACCGAGGGCTACACCCGGCAACGGGTCGACATGCAGGCCTCGGTGGGTTCGGTCGTACCGGTGCGCTGGGCGACCACCGACGGGCTGGGCACCGGGGTCGAGGTGAACGACGTCCAGCGGTTGCGCGACCAGTACCTGGAGAACCGCGGGCGCACCGAGCACGGCAACAGCGCGTACCTGACCAACCAGGCAACCGCGTACAACTCGCTCGAGGATGTCTTCGCCGAGCCGGGTGACACCGCGTTGCAGGCGCAGATGCACGACATGTGGGCGGCCTGGGGTGACGTCGGCGACGAGCCGAACAGCACCGCTGCCCGCTCGGCGCTGATGCAGCAGAGCCGGGTCGTTTCGGACGGCATCAACAGCGCCTATGACGCGCTGGACTCGCAGTGGTCGGCCAACTCCACGCAGCTGTCCAAGTACGCCGAGGAGGTGAACACCACAGCGGGTACGATCGCGCAGCTCAACGACTCGATCGTCAAGGCCAAGGCCACCGGCGTCGTGGTCAACGAACTTGAGGACCGCCGCGACTCCGCGGTCATGCACCTGTCCGAGCTCACCGGCGCCACCGCCCAGGCGCGCCCCAACGGCTCGCTGGATGTGTTTGTGGGCAACGCTTTGCTGGTCACCAACACCACGGTCCGCAAGATGTCCGCGACCGCCGGGGTCAGCACCCTGGACGCCCAGCGCGACCTCAACGCCGGCACGCTGCCCTCGACGTCCAAGCCGGCCGGGTTGACCTGGGCCGACACCGGTGACGTGGTGCAGGCCGGCGGCACCATGGGCTCGATGGTCGACACCATGACCTCGCTGCTGCCGGACATGGCCAGCAAACTCGACAATGTTGCCAAGGCGTTGGTCACCACGGTGAACGCGGCCACCAACGCCGCCTACAAGTCCGACGGCACGCCCGGTGGCGACTTTTTCACCGGTGACTTCTCCACGGGTAAGTACGCCCGCAACATGCGCGTGGGCGTCACGAACCCGGGGGACATCGCGGTTTCGGGCAAGAACGAGACAAACGCCGACGGTACGGCCAAGCTCGACGCCTCCGGCAACCCGATCGGCACCAACGACGGTTCGGTGGCCACCCGGCTGTCCGGCGCGGCCAAGCAGAGCGGCAGCCCGGACAACGTCTACCAGGGCATGATCGCCGACCTGGGCGTCAACGCGCAGACCTCGACGCGGCGCAGCCAGATCCAGGCGAACGTGACCGATCAGGTGGACGCCGCCCGCGAGGCCGAGTCCGGGGTCAACCTCGACGAGGAGATGACCAACCTGCTGACGTACCAGCGCGGTTACGAGGCGGCCTCGCGCGTGCTCACCACGATCGACTCGATGCTCGATCAGCTGATCAACCGCACCGGCTTGGTCGGAAGGTAAGGGGTTAGAACATGGCAGGCAGAGTTACCGAGAGCAGCATCCACACCAGGGTGCTGCAGAACCTGCAGCGCAACATCCAAAAGGGCGAGAAGATCCAGGAGCAGCTCTCCAGCGGCAAGCAGATCAACCGCCCGTCCGATTCGCCGAACGGCACCCTGCAGTCCATGCAACTGCGTGGCGAGACCCGGGCGAACAACCAGTATGTGCGCAGCGCCGGCGATGGGCTCGGCTGGCTCAGCACCCTCGACGGCACGTTGTCCAGCACGTCGACGATCCTGCAGAAGGCGCGTTCGCTGACCGTGCAGGGCCTCAACGCCGGCGGCGGCACGGACGAGTCGCGCAAGGCCATCACCGTGGAGCTGGACCAGATCAAGACCACGATGATCGGGTACGCCAACACCACGTACCTGGACCGGCCGGTCTTCGGTGGCACCACCACCGGGACCAAGGCGTTCGACGAGACCGGGCAGTTCGTCGGCAACAACGACGCGGTGAACCGGACCGTCGGACCCAACTCGCAGGTACGGGTGGATGCCAGCGGGACGGCCGCGTTCGGCGAAGGGGACGCCTCGGTCTTCAAGGTGCTCGACGACATTTCGCAGGCGTTGACGTCCAACGACATGGATGCGGTGAGCAAGGGTCTGGAACGTCTGGATGCCGCAGCCAATAACGTAAAAAACACTCTTTCGGAGGTAGGCGCCCGATACAATCGGATTACGCAGATGAAGTCATCTGCGGAGGATCGGCTGCTGGACGTGACGGCTCAACTCTCCGACGTCGAGGACATCGACCTGCCGAAGACCATCATGGAAATGCAGCTGCAGCAGACCTCGTACCAAGCGGCTCTGGCCGCTTCGGCAAAGGTGATTCAGCCCTCGCTCATCGACTTTCTGAGGTGACCATGAGTACTCGCACCGCGTCCCGTCCGATTGGGGACTTCATGACCGACACCGAGTTGGAGATGCCCGTCATCGACCTGGCGGTGCCGATGGCCGGCTTCCCGGCGCACCGGCAATTCGTCCTGGTCCGGCTGAACGACGAGGGCCTGCTCTACGCGTTCACCTCCATCGAGGACCCTGACCTGCGTTTCCTGGTGGCGCCGCCGGAGCCGTTCTTCCCGGACTACGCCCCGGAAATCGAGAACGAGGTGTTCGCCGCGCTGAACACCAAGGACCCCGACCGCCTGCTGGTCATGGTCGTGATCACCGCCGGGGTGAACGAAACCACCGCCAACCTGCTGGCTCCGATCATTGTGGACCGTGACAGCCGCCGGGCCATGCAGGTCATCCTGACGGGCAGCAACATGCCGGTGCGCGCCATCATGCGCAAGGAATACTGACGCGGCATCCTGGCCTGCAGGTCCTGTCCATGGATGGAAGGGGCGGCTAGATGCTCGTGCTGACCAGGCGGGCCGGCGAGAGCGTGATGATCGGCGACGACGTCGTCATCACGGTCCTGGAGGCTCGCGGCGATGTCATCAGGATCGGCATCCAGGCCCCACGCGATGTGCAGGTGCATCGCGAGGAGGTCTACAAAGAACTGCAGGATGCCAACCGCGAGGCGGCTTCGCCCGGTGAGGATGCCGTGCGCAAGCTGACCGAGATGCTGGAACCGAAGAAACCTTAGCGACCGGGCCGATCCCCAAGTACTGGGGACCGGCCCTCGGTCTTTCTGCCAGACGGCTACGAGATGGTCAGCCCGCGGGCGGCGAAGAAGGCGATCGGGTTGATGGCGTTGTCGCGGGTGGCAGGCACCCCGGTGTGCACCTCGAGGTGCAGGTGCGGCCCGGACGACGAGCCGGACGTGCCGACGTAGCCCAGGATGGAGCCGCGGGCGACCCGCTGGCCGACGGTCACCGACGGGCGCCGGACCATGTGGCAGTAGCGGGTGACGATGTCGCCGGCGTGCAGCACCTCGACGTACCAGCCGCAGCCGGTCAGGGAGCTGTTGCCGTCCACATCGCACGTTCCCCGGGAAACGTTGCAGACCACGCGGATCACCGAGCCGGGGCTGGCCGCGCGGATTGCGGTGAACCGGCTGGCGGCTAGGTCGACGCCGTCGTGGGCGGGCCGCTGGGCGGTCCGGAAGCCGCTGATCAGCCCGGCCGATACGGGGAGCATCCAGGCGCCGGAGACGGCGGGTGCGGCGGCGGCCGAGGTGCACTTGGGGACGGCGGCCGAGCGGCGGACGTACGCGTCGGAAATGTAGTTGCTGGTGGTCAATCGGTCCCAGAACCCGGTGTTGGTGACCGTGCCGCTGATGAACTGCCCGGCGATGCGGCAAACGATGGAAACCTCAGAGCCGTTCGCCAAGCTGCCGGTACGACCACTGCTCGCCGACGGCCCGCTGCGCGTGTTGAGCGCAGTCCCACCGGTGACAACGGTGCCGTTCACGCTCTCCGCCGCCTGAGCGGGTGCGGGCGTGAGAACAAGGGCGCTCGCCGCCAGCAGCGTAGTCACCCGTCGATGTCGTTTCTTCATGGGTGAGTTTCCTCCTCTATTACTTGCACTAGGGCAAAAAACCTGAATCGCCATCCAAGGCGCGGATCATCGCAAAAATGAAAGCACTGCCAAGGTCGAGGAGAGGCGCAGATGTCCCGATTGATGCAACTGGGAGTCGGCAAACGGCTGGGCCTCATCGTGGTGTGCGGGGTTCTGGGCCTGCTCGCGCTGGCCATCGGATCCGCTGTCAGCCAGCACCGGCTCGTTGACCAGGCCGACCGGGTGCGCAACCTGGAGATCGGATTGGGCGCGCTCAACCACCTCGACACCCGGCAGAGCGAGCTCAAGGTCGACGGCTACCGGGCGGCGCTTGGCCAGGACGTCACCCAGGACGTCGCGGACGACGTGGTCTCGGCGACCGAAGCGGCCGAGGCGGTCGAGGCGGCCGGCCTGCCCAGCGACCTGATGGCGGAGTTCGCCACCATCCGGCCCAACGTCGACGCGTTCGGCACCTTCATGAGCGACTTCGTCAAGCAGGCCGGCGCGGGCGGCACGGCGGCCGCCGCGAACACCGGCCAGATCGCCGAGAAGAACAACGCGGTCGACGACCAGCTGGACGCGTTGAACGCCAAGGTGACCGCCGCCGCGGAGCGGGAACGCGGGGACATGTCCGGCGAGGTGAACCGCTCGCTGTGGGTCACCTTCATCGTGGTGGCGGTCTGTCTCGTGGTGCTGATCGGGATGGCCATCCCGCTGGCCCGCTCGATCACCAAGCCGGTGCGCCGGCTGGCCGAGGTGATCGACGCGCTCGCCAGGGGCGACCTGACCCGGCGCACCGGGGTGACCAGCAAGAACGAGATCGGGCGGATGGCGGCCGGGATGGACGCCGCGGTGGCCTCGATCCACCAATCGCTGAGTACCATCGGGCACAACTCCGACACCCTGGCCAGCGCCGCGACCCAGCTGTCAGCGGTGGCCGGGCAGATCTCCGAGTCGGTCAGCGACACCGACGCGCAGACCACCGCCGCGTCGGCCGAGGCGGATGAGATCTCCCGCAACGTGCAGACGGTGGCCGCCGGGTCGGAGGAGATGGGCCTGAGCATCCGGGAGATCTCCCGCAACACCAGTGAGGCCGTGCAGATCGCCGGCGTGGCGGTCGCCGAGGCGGCCCAGGCCACCGAGACGATCCGCCAGCTCGGCGAGTCGTCGACCGAGATCGGCAACGTGATCAAGCTGATCACCTCGATCGCCGAGCAGACCAACCTGCTGGCTTTGAACGCCACCATCGAGGCTGCCCGGGCCGGGGATGCGGGCAAGGGCTTCGCCGTGGTGGCCTCAGAGGTCAAGGACCTGGCCCAGGAGACCGCCCGGGCCACCGAGGACATCGGTAAGCGGGTCACCGCGATCCAGGCCGACACCAGCGGCGCGGTCGAGGTGATCGGGCGGATCAGCGAGGTCATCGCGCGGATCAACGACTTCCAGACCACTATCGCCAGCGCGGTCGAGCAGCAGACTGCTACCACCGGCGAGATGTCGCGCAGCATCGGCGAGGTGGCCTCGGGCAGCAGCCGGATCGCGATGAACATCTCCGACGTCTCCACCGCGAGCTCATCCGCCGTGCAGGGCGTCACCCAGACCCGGCAGGCCAGCGACGAGGTGGCCCAGACGGCCGAGGAACTGCGCACCCTGGTGGCCAGCTTCAAGTTGTAGGCGCAAGCACCCGTAATGCACCTGGCGCGGCCCCGGTCGACAACACCGGGGCCGCACTGTATCCCCAGGACGAGAGGCGCTCGTCCGTGACAGTGCTCGGGGAGACGTCGTGGGTGCAGAGCGGGAATCGGTCATGGACGCCACTTTGCTTGCCCCCGGTCTGGATCTGCGTTCCGACGCGCACGTGCACACCGGCTTCGCCGCCGGTCGCGACAGCGTGGGCGTGGTGGTGTCGGCGGCCGACCGGGCCGGGCTGCGATCGCTGACCTTCGCCGACCAGGTGAGCCCGGACACGACGTGGCTGAGCGCGTACGCCGATGCGGTGCGCCGCGCGCGGCACCGGACCGAGCTGTCGCTGCGCGTCGGCGCCGAGGTCGAGGTGGTCCGCGAGGACGGCTGGCTGGCCTGGCCGGCCGACCTGGGTCACCTCGAGGTTGTTTCGGTGGCGGTCTCCGGGCTGCCGCTGGCCGACGGCCCGCTCGGGCCGCGTCAGGTCCGCGCCGAACTGGCGGCCGGCCGGCTTACCGCCGATCGGGTGGCCGAGATCGTCGTGACCGCCACGGTCAAGGGCATCGAGCGTGCCTCCCGGTACGCCCCGGTGCAGCTGGCCCGCCCGCTGTGCCTGCTCACCCAGGTCGGTCTGGACGAGTCGGCGGCCAGCGACGAGGTGCTGGACGTGCTCGCCGCGGCCTGCCGCGCGACCGGCGCCGCGGTCGAGGTGAGCGAGGCCTGGCGCAGCCCGGCGCCACGGGTGGTCGCCACGCTGCGCGAGGCCGGAGTGACGCTTATCGCCGCCAGTGATGCCCGGTATGCCGCTGAGGTCGGGCGGTGGCAGTACCTGCGCCGGGTCTGAGGCATTCGCCAGTACGAGGAGTGCTCATCTACGTACGCTCTGTCATGCCAGCACTTCAGCATGGGAGAGATGCCATGAGTATGGTCCAGCAGGCAGTTGAGATCAGCGCGCCGTTGCACACGGTCTACGAGCAGCTCGCGAAGTTCGAGAACTACCCGCGGTTCATGACCGGCGTGCAGCGGGTCACCCCGATCGGCAACGACCAGACGCACTGGATCATGGACGTCGACGGGCACCGCCGCGAGTTCGACGCGCAGATCACCGAGCGCTCGCTCGACGAGCGGGTCTCCTGGGCAACCACCGAGGGTCCTTTGCTCGCCGAGACCATCACGCTGCGCCCGATGGGGGAGATGCGCACCCAGATCGTGGCCCAGCTCGAGGCCGACGTGGCCTTCCTGCTGCCCAGCGACCGGCACGGCGACGAGACGCTGAGCAAGCGGCTGCGCGCCGACCTGAACACCTTCAAGGGTCTGATCGAGACCGGCAAGCTGGGTGACGCCAGCGCCCTGCGCGGCGCCAGCTCCAAGCAGCTAACCGGCAGTTCCTATGCCTCTCCGGCGTCGGTGGCCACCCGGGCCCGCGGCGGGCGTCCGCAGCCGGGAGCGGGCTGGGGCACCAGCGCCGGCGAGTTCAGCAATGCCAACCCCGACGGGTTGGGGACGCTGCGGCCCAACGCCGACGCCGCGCCGCTGGGCATGGCGATGGCCGGCACGAACGTCGACATCGCCTCCGCGCCGGGCATCCGCAACGCCCACGACCTGGACGACGTGCTGGCCCCGGGCCGCCGCATCCACGGCTCACCGGTGGTCTCCGGCGGCGCGGGCAGCACCAGCACGGCCTCGGTGCGCATGGGCGGCAAGAGCATGGGCGGCCGGCAGGCGCACGGCGACGGCATCATCAACGAGGAGGAACGCGGCAGCCAGGGCTGAGCAGCCACGGCTAAATTGCCGCTGCTTCCAGAGTCACCACCAGGCAGGCACCGTGGGGCTCGGTCCGTTCGTAGCGGACCGAGCCCCCGTTTGCCTCCACCAGGTGGCGCACGATGAACAGACCCAGCCCGGCGCCCCGCATGAACCGGTCGAACAGCTTGGGCACGAGCTCCGCGGGAATGCCCGGGCCGTTGTCCTCAACCATCAGCACAACAGTTTCCCCGGTACGATCACAGCGCACCCGAACCGGCGCCTCCCCGTACGCCAGGGCGTTGCTGAGCAGGTTGCGCACCACATGCCAGACATGCTGCCGGTCTGCCAGCGCTGAGACGTCCTCGCCCACGCTCACCTCGACGGTGCCGGCGCAGTTGAGCTCGCTGATCACCGAAGCGACCACCTCGGCCAGCGGCACCGGCGTGCGCCGTGCAGTCACCGTCCCGGTGTCCAGCCGGAACAGCAGTTGCAGGTCGTTCATCATCTTGATCAGCCGATGGGTGTTCTTGTCGATCTTCTGCACCAGCTCGAGCCGGATGTCGTCGGGCAGGTCGACCCAGTCGGCGTGCAGCAGCTCGGCCAGGCTGGCGATCGAGCTGACCGGTTGGGCGACGTCGTGGGTCAGCATCGAGGTCAGGTCGTTCTTGAAGGTCAGGGCCGCCTCGAGCCGGGCGTTTGCCTCGCGCAGCCGCTCGTTGCTCAGCGTCAGCTCCTCGGCTCGGCTGCTCAGCTCGTCCTCGACCCGCTTGCGCTCGGTGATATCGACGTAGGTGGCGACGTAACCGCGCGGCTGGCCGGTGGCGTCCGGGATGGTCGCCATTGTGGCCAGCACCGGCACGTCGGTCCCGTCGGCCCGGCGCACCACCCAGTCCCCGGTGCCCGGGGGTGGCAGCGCCGGCGGGCCGGGCGGGCCGTCGCCGTCGAGGTGGCCGGTCAGCTCGCGCCAGCGCCGGTTGACGTCGATGACCCGGTGGTTGGCGTCGAGCACCATCACGGCCTCGTTCATGGACTGCAGCAGGGTGTCGGCGAAGTCACGGCGTTCGTGCAGCATCGTGACGAGCTCGCGTTGCTGGCGGTCGGCGCCTTCCAGCGAGCGGACCAGCAAGCCCACGAAGGCGAGGACGGCGAGGGCGGCCAGGATGGCGCCGGTGCTGATTGCGGCGGCCGGGCGGCTGATCCCGGTACGGACGGCGAGCGCGCTGACCAGCGCGGCGACCACGGGCACGGCGATGGCCACGGGCAGAGCGCGGCGGACCTTGACGCCCGGCCCGGCGGCGGCCGTGGTGCGCAACGGTCCGGCTTCCGGGCGCGCCAGCAGGGCGCCGACGGCCAGGGTGAGCAGGGCCCCGGCGTGCACCGGGGACATCACGCTGTCCGGGCCGCCGCCATCGGGGAAGGTGGGTGCGAACATCCGCGGGACCAGGGCCACCAGCGTGATGGTCGAGGCGCCGGCCAGCAGCGGATCGGCGACGCGGTAGCGGGCCGGGTCATCGGGGCGGCGCCGGAGCTGGGCATCCAGCCCGGCCAGGGCGAGCCCGGTGAGCAGCATGGCAACGCCGGTGGCGGGGCGGTGCACCAGCACGACCGCGCCGACCGCGGCGGCGAGAGCGGCGAGGGCGTACGCGATTCCCCGCCGGATCCTTCCGGCCTGAGCCGGCGCCAGCAGGAACAGCGCGAGCCCAGCGGCCAGCAAGGCGGCCGCCGGGCTCGAGGAATTCCGGGACACCAGACCGGCCAGGCCGGTCGCGGCAACCGCGAGCCCGGCACCCCCGGCGACCAGCCGGGACAGCCGTCCCACGTCCTGAGCCGCGAGCTGCACCGGGCCGATCCCCCTTGAAAAGGGGCTTAACACCCCAACCGTGAGGGATCGATCATAACGCGCAAAGCGGAGTCAGAAGGTCACGCTGGGTGAGACTGCCCGGCCCATTCGAAACCTTCCTCGACGGTGACCTTGCTGGCCAGCGAGGCGAGGCGCTCGGCGTGCTTGTTGGCGTGGTGACCGCAGAACGCGAGCGAACCGCCGCTGGCGAGCGCGATTTCGACCCGAGCGGCCGCGTTGCAGCTGTCACAGCGCTCGGTCAGCGAGTCGGCGGTGACGATCTCGGGCGACAGCAGGCTGGTCATATCGCTCTCCTTGCTCGGTGGCGGCGTAAGCGTTCCATGCCGGCGCAAACGCCGGCGGTGCAGGCTGTGCAAGCAATCCTGACAGCCGGTACTTCGGCCCCCACCGGGGGCTGCTTAGTCAACGAGGCCCGGATCGGTGCGCTGCAACCCACGCGCAACCGGCGCGGTCCCGGCGTCGCTCTGACGCTTGTTCAGTCTTTCCCTCAGTTGCTTCCGGCATGCCTGTCCTCCCGGGTGATGTCCGCCGCTGGGAGCAAGAACCGAGGAGGAACCAGCACAATGACCCGCTACGACGGCCGGCGCCGGACCGTGCGCCTCGCGCTGACCGCCGGGATCGCCGCGGCTGCCGCGGTGACCGGGGTCGCCGGCACCGCCTTCGCCGGAACCCCGCAGGCCCTGCCGCTCGGCACGGTCCGGGCCGCAAGTGTGAATGCCATCACCGGAAGCTACATCGTGGTGCTCAAGTCGGCCACCGCTTCCGAGGTGCCGGCCGCCTCCGCCGCGCTGGCCAAGCGGTACGGCGGACAGGTGCTGACCAGCTACTCGGCCACCGTGCACGGGTTCCAGGCCAGCATGACGGCGCTGGAGGCGCGCCGGCTCGCCGCCAACCCGGCCGTGGACTACGTCGAGCAGGACGCCACCGTGCGCCTGGCCGACGTGCAGACCCAAACCGACCCCACCTGGGGCCTCGACCGCATCGACCAGACCTCGCTGCCGCTGTCGGACAGCTACACCTACCGTTCGGCCGCCAACGTCACCGCGTACGTGCTGGACACCGGGATCCGGATCAGCCACAAGCAGTTCGGCGGACGGGCCAGCTACGGCCGCGACTTCATCCAGAACGACAACACCGCCCAGGACTGCAACGGCCACGGCACCCACGTGGCCGGCACGATCGGGGGCAGCACCTACGGCGTGGCCAAGGACGTCAACCTGGTGGCGGTGCGGGTGCTCGACTGCGACGGCACCGGCTCGTACGCGGCGATCATCGCGGGCATCGACTGGGTTACCAGGAACGCGGTCAAGCCGGCCGTGGCCAACATGAGCGTGGGCGGCGACCGCAGTGCCACCCTGAACGACGCGGTCACCAAGTCGATCGCGTCCGGGGTCACGTACGCGGTGGCGGCCGGCAACGACGGCAAGAACGCCTGCTCGTACTCCCCGGCGTCGACCTCGAATGCGATCACGGTCGGGGCCACCGACCGCAGCGACACCCGGGCGTCGTTCTCGAACTACGGCTCGTGCCTGGACATCTTCGCCCCCGGCGTGCAGATCACCTCGGCCGGTTACGCCTCCGACACCGCCACCGCGGTGATGAGCGGCACCTCCATGGCCACCCCCCACGTCACCGGGGCCGCCGCGCTGGTCGCCGCCGCCCATCCCGGCTGGTCCCCGGCCCAGGTCACCTCGGCGCTGCTCGCCAAGGCCACGCCCGGCAAGGTGGGCTCGCGCGGCACCGGCTCGGTGAACAGACTGCTTTACACCGGTTTTCTCAACACTGGCGCGGGGACCACTCCGGTGCCGGCCACCCCGTGCGGCCCGTTCACCATCGGCACGGGCGTGGCGATCGCCCGCAAGGGCACGGCCACCAGCTCGGCGACTGTGTCCGGATGCACCGGTACGGCCTCGGCGCAGTCCACCGTCGGGGTCACGATCAAGGACTCGTACCGCGGATCCCTGGTGGTGTCGCTGACCAGCCCCAGCGGGCGGAAGTACACGTTGAAGGCGGCCAGCAAAGCGGACAAGGTTGCCAACATCACGCACACGTACCCGATCGACCTGTCCGGCACCCCGCGCAACGGAAAGTGGTCGTTGCAGGTCAAGGACACCCTCGGCGTCACCACCGGCACCCTGTCGGGCTGGAAGCTGACGCTCTGATCTGCGCAAATGCCCCCCGCGGGCGACCGTGGCGCGTTTAGCGTGTTAGTTCTTACCGGCCGAGGAGGCTGTCATGTCGGAGGCTACGCAGGAGCGTCCCACCGTGCTCGTCGTGGATGACGAGGAGGACCTGCGCGACATCATGCGACGGATGCTGGAACGCCGGGGGTACGCCACCCTGGTGGCCGGCAACGCCGACCAGGCCGTCGAGATGTGCCAAGAGACCCCGGGCCCGATCGACGTGCTGGTGACCGACCTCGGCCTGCCCGGGGTCTCGGGTGGGGACCTGGCCCGCAGCGCCGTCCAGGTCCGACCGGACATGGGCGTCATCTACATCTCCGGGCTGCCCAAGGACATCGCGGTCAGCAAGGGCCTGATCGCCGAGGACGCGTTGCTGGTCAAGAAGCCGTTCACCTCCGACCTGCTGCTGGAGGCCCTGCGCCTGGTCCTCAGCGAGAAGGGCTGACCGCCGGTTCGCAAGCACCGTTGAACGCCGCTGGACTTCGGTCCGGCGGCGTTGTTTTTTGCCCGGAAAACCCTTCATTACCACCGGCGCCTGCCGCCTCCTGCGACCCCGCGGCACCGGCACCACGGATGCACCCCAACGGGCGCCGAAGCAGCCCCCGCCCCTACCGAACCTGGATG
>NZ_LOJP01000002.1:590572-673843 GCF_001553785.1 Actinoplanes sp. TFC3 | reverse complement strand
GGTCCCCCCGCCGCCCACGACGGTCCCGCCGACCACTGTCCCGCCCACGACCGTGCCGCCGGTGACCACGCCGCCGGCCACCGTGCCCCCGACCACCCTGCCGCCGGTGACCACGCCGCCTACCACCGTTCCGCCCACGACCGTGCCGCCGACCACCCCGCCGCCCGCGACCGAGTGTGCGACCGGTGCGCTGCTGGTGCCGTCCTGCGGCGTGCTGTGGGGTGCCGCGGCCGGTGGCTTCACCGATGCCCCGCGCGACCAGGCGCTCAAGGACTGGGAGACGCTGACCGGCCGGACCGCGTCGATCTACCACACGTACCACAAGGGCGACGAACTGTTCCCGACCAAGGCTGAGATCGCCATGACGCAGGACCCGGCCAAGCCGCGCGTGCTGCTGCTCAACTGGAAGATCGCCTACGGCTCCACCTGGGCCAAGGTTGCCGCCGGGGCGCAGGACAAGCGCATCGACGCGTGGTCGGCGTACGTCAAGAAGAACTACAACCAGCAGTTCTTCCTGGTGCTGCACCACGAGCCGGAGAACGACGTGGTCGCCACGGCCGGCTCGGGCATGACGGCCAAGGACTACGCGAACATGTACCGCTACGTCATCCAGCGGCTGCGCGCCAACGGGGTCACCAACGCGATCAACGTGCTCGCCTACATGGGCAACGAGAAGTGGATGGCGCAGTCCTGGTGGAAGGACCTGTACCCCGGTGACGACGTCGTCGACTGGATCGGGCTGGACTCGTACGTGAGCGTCGAGAAGGGCTACTACCACTACGGCGACATGGGCGACGTCCTTGACCGCAAGCCCACCGGTGGCAGCCTCGGCTGGTACGACTGGTCGGTCACCAACCACCCGAGCAAGCCGATCATGGTGGCCGAGTGGGGCATGTACCATCGCCGCTCGGTGAGCACCGACAAGTCGGTCGCGTTCGCCTCGGTGGTCCCCGAGATCCTGGCGCACCCGCAGATCAAGGCGATGGTCTACTTCGATACCGCCAGCGACGACGAGGGCGACCGCGACATCTCGGTGAACTCCTCGCCCGCCAGCCTCGCGGCGTTCAAGCTGGTCGCCGCCGACCCGATCTTCAACGTCAGCATCACCAAGTAGGGCTCAGAAGGTCCACGGCACTGTCAATTCGCCCCGGCGCCAGCGCGCCGGGGCGAATTGCGCCGGCCACTGCTGCCGGAACCGCTCAACGGTGGCCAGCCAGCGCTGCCGGGGGCCGAACGGCGTCGCGCTGGCCTCCCAGGCGGCACCGAGCTCGGCGAGCAAGTCGTGGATCGGATGGCCCGGCACATTGTGGTGGATCAGCGCCTTGGGCAGCCGCTCAGCAAACGTCGCCGGATGATCCAAATCGGACAATCGCGCCGACAGCGTCAGCGTGGCCGGTGCCCCCGCCTCGATCACCGCCCAGGTGGCGATCCGGCCCAGCTCGTCGCAGGTGCCCTCGATCAGCACCGCGCCGCCGGCGGTCATCGTCCGCCACGCGGCGGCCACCTCGTCCTCGGGATACTGGCGCAGCACGTTGAACGCCCGCACCACGGTGGGTGCGAGGCCGGCCAGCTCGAAGCCGCCCCGGCGGAACTGCAGGCCGGGCGGGTCGGCGAACGGTTGCGCGCCGGCCACCCGTACCGGATCAATCTCAAGACCGACCACCGCCACGTCCGCCCGGACCGCCGTGGCCAGCCGCGAGCGCAGCTCGATCGCCGTGATCGGGGTGGCGCCATAGCCGAGATCAACGACCAGCGGGTGCGCTGCCCCGGCCAGCAGATCCCCGCAGCGGTACGCGATGAAGTTGTCGATGCGACGCAGCCGGTTGGGGTTGGTGGTCCCCCGGGTCACCGCGCCCAGCGGACGCATTACGAACTCTGGTCGCGCACGACCTTGTGCTGCGCGGCCTGCGCGATCGGGCGCACCACGAGCCGGTCGATGTTGACATGTTGCGGCCGGGTGGCGGTCCAGGCGATGCAGTCCGCGATGTCCTCTGCCACCAGCGGCTCCCGGACCCCGGCATAGACCGCGTCCGCCTTGTCCTGGTTGCCGAAGCGGTTCTTGGAGAACTCGTCCGTCTTCACCATGCCGGGGTCGATCTCGATCACTCGCACCGGCTTGCCGGCCAGCTCCAGGCGCAGCGTGCCGACCAGGGCGGTCTGCGCGTGCTTGGCGGCCGTGTATCCGGCGCCGCCTTCGTAAACGGTGAACGCGGCGGTCGAGCCCACGGTCACCACGGTCCCGGCGCCGCTGGCCTCAAGGGCGGGCAGCAGGGCCTTGGTGACGCGCAGGGTGCCGAGCACGTTGACGTCGTACATCCATTGCCAATCCGCCACCGAGCCCTGCGCCACCGGATCCATCCCGCGGGCGCCGCCGGCGTTGTTGACCAGCAGGGTGAGCGAACCCCCGAGCCCGGCCACCGCCGCGGCAAGCTGCTCGACCGCTTCGCCGGACGTCACGTCGCAGACCACCGCGGTCGCGGCGTCGTCACCGGCCTCCTTGACGAACTCCGCCAGCCGGTCGGCCCGGCGGGCCACCGCGACGACATGGAAGCCCTCACCGACGAGCCGGCGCGCGGTCGCTGCACCGATACCGCTGGACGCTCCGGTCACCACGGCGATTTTCTTCTGCACCATGACCTGATCCTGCCTCATGACCTGAGTCACCCCCAGCCGCCTGCGGTGGGATTCAGCACGCCGGGACGGGGAAGATGAACGGCGGCGTAAAGGTTTTACGTAAACGTTTGCTCGCTTTGAGAAGGGACACCACGTGGCAGGAACGCGGGCCGCCGGCCGCTGGCCCACTCCCCGTCGGATCGCCACCCTGTCGGTGCACACCTCACCGCTCGAACAGCCGGGTACCGGCGACGCGGGCGGCATGAACGTCTACATCGTCGAGGTCTCCAAGCGGCTCGCCCAGCTCGGCGTCGAGGTGGAGATCTTTACCCGGGCCACGTCGAGTGAGTTGCCCCCGGTAGTGGAAATGTCGCCTGGCGTGACCGTGCGGCATGTCACAGCGGGGCCTTTCGAAGGCCTCTCGAAGGAGGAGCTGCCCTCGCAGCTGTGCGCCTTCACCAACGGCGTGCTACGCGCCGAAGCGGCCCGCCCGCCGGGTTACTACGACCTCATCCACTCGCACTACTGGATGTCCGGCCAGGTCGGCTGGCTGGCCCGGGAACGGTGGGGGGTGCCGCACGTGCACACCGCGCACACCCTGGCCAAGGTCAAGAACCGGTTCATCGCGACCGGGGACCGCCCCGAGCCCAAGGCGCGGGTGATCGGCGAGGAGCAGGTGATCGCCGAGTCCGACCGGCTCGTGGCCAACACCCGCTTCGAGGCGCAGGACCTGGTCACCTGCTACGACGCCGACCCGCCCAGGCTGACCGTCGTGCAACCGGGCGTCGACCTCGGCCGATTCCGCCCCGGCGGCAGCCAGCGCGCCGACCGCCACCGGCTCGGCCTGCCCAGGAGCAGTCACGTGATCGCCTTCGTCGGCCGCATCCAGCCGCTGAAAGGCCCTGACGTGCTGATCCGCGCGCTGGCCGCGAGCCCGCTGCGCGAGGCCGACGTCACAGTGGTCATCTGCGGCGGCCCCAGCGGCAGCGGGCTCGACCGGCCCACCTCGCTGATCGAGCTGGCGTCCTCGCTCGGCGTCTCGGAGAAAGTCAGGTTTCTGCCCCCGCAGACCGGCGACGAGCTTGCCGCGCTCTACCGGGCCGCGGACCTGGTCGCGGTGCCCTCGCACAACGAGTCGTTCGGCCTGGTCGCGGTCGAGGCGCAGGCTTGCGGCACCCCGGTGGTCGCGGCGGCGGTTGGCGGCTTGGTCACCGCGGTCACCAACAACGTCAGCGGTGTCCTGATCAACGGGCACGACCCAGTGGACTGGTCCCGCGTGCTGGGCGAGCTGCTGCAGTCACCGGCGCGGCGGCTGCAACTGTCAGTGGGTGCGGTGCGGCACGCGGCAAACTTCTCCTGGGACCGTACGGCCTCGGAGTTGTTGCGCGTCTACCGCGAAGCGGTCGAGGAGCATCGTGCGCTCATCGCTGCTCGTCTGGCAGGCTCGTTCTCGTGGTGAACAACATCGGCGCCCTCATCGAACGCGTTTGCGCGGAGCGCGAGCTGCCCTGCGAGCCCACCGGCGACTCCTCCTGGGTGGTGAGCATCCCGGGCACCCACAAGCTCAAGACCGCCTGCAACCTGATCGTCGGCGAGCACGCGCTGCGCATCGAGGCCTTCGTGATGCGCCACCCCGACGAGAAGCACGAGGAGCTGTGGGCCTGGCTCTTGCGGCGCAATGCCCGCATGTACGGCGTCGCGTTCTCCATCGACACCGCCGGTGATATCTATCTGACCGGGCGGGTCGGCCTCAAGGGCCTCGACGAGGACGAACTCGACCGGCTCCTCGGCTCGGTGCTGACCTACGCCGACGAGTCCTTCGACACCATGCTGGAAATCGGCTTCGGTTCGGCGATCAAGCGCGAGTGGGAGTGGCGCGTCAAGCGCGGCGAGTCGCTGGCCAACCTGCAAGCCTTCGCCCACCTGGCCGAACGCACGGACTGATGGATACCCTTCCACCGGTTCTGTAAAGTTAGTTGCCAGTGGGAGGCCTGATGCGCATCGGCCGATGGTGGGCGGACGCAGCCGGCGGGCTACCGGCAACGTACTGGTTCCTGTGGACCGGCCTGTTGATCAACCGGGTCGGTGGGTTCGCCGTCCTGTTCCTGTCGCTCTACCTGACCGTCCAGCGCGACGCCAGTACGGCGATGGCCGGGCTCATCGCCGGGGCATACGGCATCGGCGGGATTGGCGGCACCCTGCTGGGCGGCGTGCTCACCGATGGCTGGGGCCGACGCGCCACGCTGCTGCTCTCGCACTTCACCACCGCGGGCGTGATGGTGGTGCTGGCGCTCAGCACCAACCTGACGATGATCGCGGCGCTGGCTCTGCTGCTGGGGATCATGCAATCGATGCCCGGCCCCGCGTTCGTGGCGGCCATCATCGACGTGGTGCCCGCCGAGCGCCGCTCCCGGGCCTTCAACCTGCAGTTCTGGGCGTTCAACCTGGGGATGGCCGGGGCGTCGCTGCTGGCCGGGGTGCTGGCCCAGTGGAGCTACGCCGGCATGTTCCTCATTGACGCCGCGTCGACGCTGGTTACCGGCCTGCTGATCGCCTGGAAGGTGCCCGAGACCCGGACGGCTGCCGCGGTGCCGGTCGAACGGGGTTTGCGGACGCCGCTGGCCGACCGGATCTTTCTGGTCTTCGTCGGCCTGACCCTGCTGCAGTCCCTGCTGTACAGCCAAACGAATACCATCGTCCCGCTGGCCATGAACGCCGACAGACTGGGCGCCGCGACTTACGGACTGCTCACCGCGCTCAGCGGCACCATGATCGTTGTCGGTCAATTGTTCGTACCAAAGTTGATCGACGGCCGCGCCAAGGCATGGGTCCTGGCGGTTTCGCTGGCAATCATGGCCACCGGGTTCGGCCTGCTTTCGGTCGCACATGGCCTGGCGCTGTACCTGACCGCCGCGGCGATCTGGACCATCGGTTCCATGCTGGCAGCGCCGCCGAATGCCGAGATCAACTCCGAGCTGGCGCCGCTTGAGCTGCGGGGGCGCTACCAGTCGGTGTTCTTCCTGACCTTTCCGGCGGCGGCGTTCCTGGCGCCTGCGCTTGGTGGGGCCAGCTTGCAGTTCTTCGGCAAGGGGCACTGGGTGATCACGGCGGGGATCGGGGTGGTCGCGGCGGGGCTGCACTTGGTGGCCGGACCGGCCCGCGAACGCCGCGTGGCCGCCATCCGTGCCAAAACCGGTGTCACGGTTTCTGGAAGCTCGGGCTGAGCCCCAGCCAGAGAATTGGTAGCGCCGGCGGCGGCGGACGACGCCCATCCCCATAGGCGTCGCCCGCACAAACCGCCGGTCTCGGGTCGCGCCGTCCCCCAACGGCTGATGCCACCCGTCCCCGAACGCCGATCCGCGGTGACCCCCGCTACGAAAGCGGAGGGTCAGCCCGTTCCCCGAACTAACGGCTCGACGTTCATCGACCACGCTAGTTGGGGGCGTCAAGCCCCACAAGCCAGTTGGCTGTCTGCCATCTGTCTGAACCGTCACAGCCGGCAACTCGAACCTCACGGAGGATGCCACTTTCGCCCGTAAGGCCAATTCCCCGCGAACCTCAAGACTCGCTCAGGAATCTCCGTCAACCGCCGATCGGGGGATCAGACACCGAACCGCACCCGGATCACAACGCCAGGAGCCCTCATGGCCCAGCCCGCCTCTGCACTGGAGACGGATCCCTCGCTCCAGCAAGCCTCGCTCTCGCTGCTCATGCACGAGCGCATCATCGCCACGGTCAACGCCCGCTCGGGCAGTGTGCAAGCAGCCAACGAGCGCTTCTACACCTTGATCGGGCGCGACGAGTCCGAGGTTCTCGGCAAGCGGCTGAGCGAGATCTGGAACGCCTCCGGTACGGCGATCGACCGGATGGTGGATGCGGCGCGCAGCGGTGAGTACCTCGAGCAGGTCCTTGAGATCGTCGACAGCTCCGACCGGCACAAGTGGTTGCGGCTCAACTGCGGTCCGGTGGCTCCGGCGCCAGGGGTGAAGGCTTCCGAGGGTCAATTGGTGCTGATCACCGGGTACGACATCACCGAGGATCGGCGTCAGGTGGTCGAGCTCAAGGGCAAGTATGCCGCCATCGACCGGGCGCAGGCGGTCATCGAGTTCGACCTGGACGGCTTGATTCTCACGGCGAACGAGAACTTTCTGGAGCTCATGGGGTACGGCCTCGGCGACCTGGTCGGGCAGCATCACCGGATCCTGTGCGAGGAGCGGTACGTCGAAAGCTCGGAGTACCAGCAGTTCTGGGAGCGCCTGCGCAACGGCGACGTGGAGTCCGGGGAGTACAAGCGGGTCGGGCGCGGCGGGCGCGAGGTGTGGATACGGGCCACTTACAACCCGATCTTCAACCTGGACGGCAAGCCGTACAAGATCGTCAAATACGCCTTGGATGTCACCGAGACCAAGCTGCGCAACGCCGAGGACGAGGGCAAGGTGAACGCCATCGGCCGCTCGCAGGCGGTCATCGAGTTCGACCTGTCCGGCCTCATCCTCAACGCGAACCAGAATTTTCTGAACACGATGGGCTACACCTTCGACGAGGTGGTCGGTCAGCACCACCGGATGTTCGTGGAGGAGCAGGAAGCCCGCGGTGCCCAGTACCGCAACTTCTGGCAGGCCCTGTCCCGTGGCGAGTTCGAGGCCGGCGAGTACAAGCGGCTGGCCAAGGGTGGCCGGGAGGTCTGGCTGCAGGCCTCGTACAACCCCATCTTCGATCTCGATGGGCGCCCGTTCAAGGTCGTCAAGTACGCCTCCGACATCACCGAGGCGAAGACCGTCAGCGCCGAATACGTCGGCAAGGTTTCCGCGATCGGCCGGGCGCAGGCAGTGGTGGAGTTCGACCTCGATGGGCGCGTCCTTGACGCGAACGACAACTTCCTCAGCGTGGTCGGGTACAAGCTTGACGAGATCCGCGGCCAGCACCATCGCATCTTCATGGAGCCCGAGGCGGCCCGCAGCCCCGAGTACACCCGGTTCTGGGAGCGTCTGTCCCGCGGTGAGTATGAGGTCGGCGAGTACAAGCGGGTCGGCAAGGGCGGCAAGGAAGTGTGGCTGCTGGCGTCGTACAACCCCATCTTTGATCTTGAAGGTCGGCCCTTCAAGGTGATCAAGTACGCCTCGGATGTGACAGAGGGTAAGCTGCGCAACGCCGAGTACGAGGGCAAGGTCTCCGCGATCGGCCGGGCGCAGGCGGTTGTCGAGTTCGACCTGACGGGCAAGGTGCTCAACGCCAACCGCAACTTCCTCGACTCCACCGGCTACTCGCTCGATGAGGTACGCGGCCAGCACCACCGCATGTTCGTCACCCAGGAGGAGGCGGCCTCCCCGGAGTACCTGCGGTTCTGGGAAAAGCTGGGCCGCGGTGAGTTCGACTCGGGCGAGTACCGCCGGGTGGCCAAGAGCGGGCGCGAGATCTGGTTGCAAGCCACCTACAACCCGATCCTGGACCTGGATGGCCGGCCCTACAAGGTGGTCAAGTACGCCACCGACATCACCGCCACCAAGCTGCGCAACGCCGAGTACGAGGGCAAGGACCACGCCATCAACCGGGCGCAGGCGGTCATCGAGTTCGACCTCGAAGGCATGATCCTGATGGCGAACGAGAACTTCCAGCGCACCCTGGGCTACTCGGCCCGTGAACTGGTCGGCCAGCACCACAGCATGCTGTGCACCGGCGACTACGTGACCTCGGCGGAATACCGCGACTTCTGGCTGCGGCTGCGCAAGGGCGAATACCTGACCGGGCGCTTCCACCGGATCGGCAAGTTCGGCCGGGACGTGTGGATCCAAGCCACGTACAACCCGATCTTCGACATGCAGGGCAAGCCGTTCAAGGTCGTCAAGTACGCCCACGACATCACCGACCAGGTGCAGCTGGAGCAGTTGCTGTCGGCCAAGACCCGCGAGATGAGCGAGTCGATCAACGCGCTCACCGGCTCGATCGACGAGATCGTGGTCAGCGCGCAGCAGGCCAGTTCGTTGGCCGGCGAGACCCAGCACAACGCCCAGGAGGGTTACGAGGAGCTGCGCAAGTCCATCGAGGCGATCGACTTGATAGAGAAGTCCTCGGACCAGATCGCGGCGATCGTCAACGTGATCGGCGAGATTGCGAGCCAGACCAACTTGCTGGCCTTCAACGCCTCGATCGAGGCGGCCCGTGCCGGGGAGCACGGCGTCGGCTTCTCCGTGGTCGCCGGCGAGGTGCGCAAGCTGGCCGAGCGCTCGTCCGAGGCGGCCCGGGAGATCACCACCTTGATCCACGAGTCGGCGCAGCGCGTCGGGCAGGGTTCGCAGGTGTCGCACCGGGCGCAGAGCGCGTTCGGCCAGATCCTCAAGAGCGTGGCGTCGACCAGCGAGTCGATCAAGCGGATCGCCGACTCGACGCAGTTGCAGCAGAGCGCCTCCCGCTCGGTCAACCAGCTGATCAACGACCTGATCGGTACCGACGCCGCGATGGCGCCGGAGGGCGGGCCGGCCAAGTGACGAGCGTTGAGGCCCTCTACGGGGTCTTCCACACCGGCCGGGTCCGGGTCGCGCTGCCGCTGGACGAGCTGCGGGAGGTGATCCTGCGCCCGCCCGCGTTCGACCCGCTGCCGGTGACCGCCGAGGGCCTGCTGGGCGCGGTCAACCTGCGGCACGTGGTGATCCCGGTGCTGGACCTGTGCCGGCTGGCCGGATATCCGGAGCTTGACGAGGAAACCGGCCGGGTGATCGTGATCGTGGCGGTCGGCGACCAGATGTTCGGGCTGCTCGCCCAGCAGATCGAAGGTGTCGCGCGGATCACCGACGAGGCCCTGATGGAGACGCTGGTGGCCGGGGAGCGCTCGGCGCTTTTCTCACACACCTTCGAGCGCCCCGAGGACGGCGCTGTGGTGTCGCTGCTGGACGCCGAGGCGATCTCCCGCATCCCCGGCGTGCCGGTCGTGCGGGACACCGGCTCGCGCACGTCGGGGGTGGAGCTGGGGGACATCAACACCGACAGCACCCGGCGTACGGTCCTGCTGTTGCGCTGCGGCCCGATCGGGCTCTGCATCGACGTCGGTCACGTGCACTCGGTGATCCCCCAGATGACCCTGAATCCGTCGCCGCTCGACGGGGATACCTGCCGGGGCGTGGTGCACCTGCACGGCAGGGCGGTGCCGGCGGTGGACCCGCTCAAGATGCTGGGGCTGGGCAGCGTGCCGGACGACGGCAACCTGCGGGGCCTGGTCCTGGCGGTGCCACGCGGGCTGGTGGTGCTGACCGTCTCCGACATCGCCGACATTGCGACCGTACCGGTGAATGATGTTCTGCCGTTGCCTCCGGTCGGTATGCGCAAGGACGGTTTCCTGACCGGCGTGCTGCGCACCGAGGCGGGCGCTCAGCACCTGCTGCTCGACGGCGCGGCGCTGCGGGCCGATGCGGAACTCGACGCGCTGGGCAGCCTCGGGGTGTCGGCGTCGGGTCAGGAGGACGAGCCGGCGCGGGCCGCGGTGGTGACCAAGGCGGGCGCGGACAAGGATGTGCCGGATGGCCGCCGGGTGGTGCCGAGCGTGCGCAAGTTCCTGACCTACAGCGTGGGAATGGAAGCGGCCACCCCGCTGAGCCAGATCACCGAGATCCTGCCGTACCCGCAGCATGCGATCGGGTTGGACAGCGGCGGCCCGCTGCAGGGCATCTTCACCCACCGCAAGCTGTCAGTGCCACTGCTCTCGCTGCCCGCGCTGCTCGGCATCGCCGACGCCCCCGACCCGGCTACCGCCCGGGTGCTGCTGGTGGACGCGCCCGGCGGCGAGCTGGTTGGCTTCGTGGTGCCCGCCCTGCACGCGATCGAGGACTCGGTGTGGGAGGAAAGCCCGCAGAAGGAAAGCGCGGATCCCGGTGCGCTGTTGCAGCGTGGCCCGCTGGTGAAGATCGGCGCCGAGGCGCAAGGGCGGCTGCTGCCCAACATCGACCTTACTGAGCTGGTCGTGGCGGAACTGGTGGGGTGACGTCCTCCTCGTGCAGGATCTCGGTGGCCACCGGCGGCTCCGACGGGGACAGCTCGGAGACGCGCAGCTCGCTGGCCCGCCGCTCGCGGGCCGGGCCGGACAGCAACTGGCCGGCCGCCACCACCCCGCCGATCGCCGCACAACTCAGCCACAGCACCACGTTGCCGCCGTGCTGCTGCACGAAGCCGCCGATGGCCGGGGCCAGCGCCGAGCCCGCCGACCAGGACAGTGAGTTGACGCCCTGGTAGCGCCCGCGCAACAGCGACGGCGACAGCTCGGCGACCAGGGCCGAGTTCGACGGCGCCTGCAGCATTTCGCCGAGCGTCCAGACCACCACGGTCACCGCGTAGAAGCCGGCCGAGTCGGCGAACGCGGTCAGCCCGAACCCGGCCCCGACGATCAGGATGGCCAGCGCCAGCACCCGCGAGCGGTTGTACCCGTCGATCAGCTTGGGCACGAACAGTTGCCCGAGCACGATCATCAAGCCGTTGATGGCGATCACCCAGCCGAACGTGGAGGTGCTCAGCCCGTCCGTGGTCATCGCGATCGGCAGCGTCGAGGTGTGCTGCATGAACACCAGCACGATGAGGAAGTTGAGCACCAGGAAGACCACGAACACCCGGTCCTTGAAGACCGTGCCGAGCCCGGGGCCCTTGACCCGCCGGATCGCCGCGCGCACCGGCCGCGTCTCGGCGAGGAAGATCAGGCTGATGCAGGCGGTGAGCAGTGTCGAACCGGCGTCGACGACGAACAGCAGCAGATAGCTGGCCTTCGCGGCGAGCCCGGCCAGCACCGCTGAGCAGGCGAAACCGAGGTTGATCGCCCAGTAGTTCAGCGAGTAGGCCCGGACCCGGTCGGCATCCGGCACGACGTCGATCATCATCGCCTGGAACGCCGGGCGGACGCCCTCGGTGAACAGCCCCAGCACCAGCGTGCCGAGCAGCAACTGCCAAAAACCGTCGGCGAAGCCCAGCGCCAGCATCAGCACTGCGGCCGCGAACTGGGAGGTCAGCATCGTCGGGCGCCGCCCCCAGCGATCGGCGAGCACCCCGCCGGTCAGGGTGCCGGCCGCGCCGCCCACGCCGTAGGCGCCAAGCACAAGACCGGCCTTGCTGGGCGTGAAGTGCAGGTCCTGGGTGAGGTAGATCGCCAGATAGAGCACCACGAACGCGCCGAGCCGGTTGATCAGCGTGCCGGCCCAGAGGAACCAGAACTGCCGAGGCAGCCCGCCAGCCGCTTCCCGTAACCACCCGCGCACGCTCAGTCCCCGATCTGTAAGCACCAGTAAAACCGTGAGGACTTACAACCTAATAATCCTCGGGTACGAGCGCAGCCCGGTTTCCCGGTGTCGTTGGGCACTAGGTCATGATGGATCTCATGACTGGGACCCTTGTGCTGCTGCGCCACGGCGAGAGCGAGTGGAACGCCAAGAACCTCTTCACCGGCTGGGTCGACGTGGACCTGAACACCAAGGGGGAGACCGAAGCCCGCCGCGGCGGTGAGTTGCTCAAGGAGCACGGCCTGCTGCCCGACGTGGTGCACACCAGCGTGCTGCGCCGCGCCATCCGGACAAGCGAGATCGCCCTGCACACCGCCGACCGCCACTGGATCCCGGTGCGGCGCTCCTGGCGGCTCAACGAGCGCCACTACGGCGCGCTGCAGGGCAAGGACAAGAAGCAGACCCTCGAGGAGTTCGGCGAGGAGCAGTTCATGCTCTGGCGCCGCTCGTACGACGTGCCGCCGCCGCCGATCGCCGACGGTGACGAGTACTCGCAGTTCGACGACGCCCGCTACGCCAACCTGCCGCCCGAGATCAAGCCGCGCTCGGAGTGCCTCAAGGACGTCCTGCTGCGCGCCCTGCCCTACTGGTACGACGCGATCGTGCCGGACCTGCTGGCGGGCAAGACGGTGCTGGTGGCCGCGCACGGCAACTCGCTGCGCGCGATCGTCAAGCACCTCGACCAGATCTCCGACGAGGCGATCGCCAAGCTGAACATCCCCACCGGCATCCCGCTGCGCTACGACCTCGATGAGGCGCTGCGCCCGATCACCGCCGGCGGTGCCTACCTGGACCCGGAGACCGCCAAGGAAGCCGCGGCCGCGGTCGCCAACCAGGGACGCTGAGCACACGGAAGAGCCGGGGCGCCCCGGTGGCGCCCCGGCTCTCGACCTCTCAGAAGGTCGATCAGACCTGCTCGCCCGTGATCAGATAGATCATCTGCTCGCCGGAGTTCACGGCGTGGTCGGCGTAGCGCTCGTAGAAGCGGCCCAGCAGCGCGCCATCGATAGCAGTCTCCGCCCCGTACGGCCAGTCGTCGGCCAGCAGGACCTTGAACAGATCGCGTTCGAGGTCGTCCATCGCGTCGTCGTCCTTCTCTAGCTCCGCCGCCAGGTTGGCGTCGGGGCTGGCCAGGACGTTGGTGATCTTGTCGGCCATCTGGTCGGCGACCTCGGACATCTGCCGGAACACCGGGCGCAGTTCGGCCGGTACGGCGGGGGAGGGGTGCCGGCGCAGCGCGGTCTTGGCCACGTGCTCGGCCAGGTCGCCCATCCGCTCCAGGTCCGCCGAGATGTGCAGTGCGGTGATCACCATGCGCAGGTCGGAGGCGACCGGGGCCTGGCGGGCGATGGTGTCGGCCACCTTGGTCTCGACCTGACGGTAGATCTCATCCACCTCGGCATCGCGGGCCAGCACCGCTTCGGCGGCCTCCCGGTCGGCGGTCAGCAGGGCGGTCGTCGCCTTGCGCAACGCCGCGCGCACCGCCTCCGCCATCGTCACCAGCAGGCGACTGACCTCGTTGAGATCGGCCTGAAACTCCTCGCGCATGTTGTCTTCCCGGGGTTGTGGGCTGCCCGCGCCGGGCCGGCAGCCGTTGGTGAGCAGGGCTTGCATGAGTCACGCTAAGAGGGCTCGGCGGCGTGGACATGAACGGCGATGAACGACGCCGGACCGGGTGGTGAACTTTCTTCGAAGTGCGCCGGATATGTCCGTTTCAGCGTACGGTCCAGGTAAACAAAGACCCTACGATCGCTGCGTGGACACGGTGTACAGCACGGCCATCATCATCGCGCTCGCCGCCGGCGTGGGCGTGGGCCTGCTGCTGTCCCGTACCCAGCGGTTCGGCGTGCACAAACGTGTGGCCGGCGCCGCTGGACCGATCGAGGGGGGACGAAAGATCGACACCGAGGACGAGGAGCGGGTCGGCAAGCACGGGCTCAAGGGCCTGGGCCGCAAGAGCCTCGACTCGCTGCGGGTCGGCGTGGTCGTACTCGACGGCGAGGACGAGCCGGTGCTGGTCAACCCGGCGGCGCGGGCCATGGGCCTGCTGCGCTCGGGTGGGGCGCCGGGCACGATCGCTGCACACCCGATCCTGCGGACGCTCGCCGGGCAGGTGCGCCGTACGGGCGTACGCCGGGAAGTCGAACTTGATCTGCCACGCGGCCGGGCCGGAAGCACAAGCGCCCCGCTCGGCCTGCACCTGCGCGCGGTGGCGTTGAACACCACGCACGTCGCGGTCGAGGCCGCCGATGTGACCGAGTCGCACCGCCTGGCCCGGGTCCGCCGCGACTTCGTGGCCAACGTCAGCCACGAGCTCAAGACGCCGATTGGTGCCTTGCAGCTGCTGGCGGAGGCGCTGCTTGACGCGACCGAGCTGCCCGAGACGGCCCCGGAAGCCCAATCCGAGGATCTGATCGCGGCCCGCCGCTTCGCCGAGCGCATCCACCACGAATCCGCCCGGATGGGCCGGCTGGTGAACGAGCTGCTCGAACTGACCCGGCTGCAGGGCGCGGAGCCGCTGCCCACCCCGGAACCGGTAGCCCTGGACTGGGTGATCGCCGAGGTGGTCGACCGCACCCGCACCACCGCCTCGGCCAAGAGCATCGAGGTGGCCTACACCGGTCCCAAGGGCGCGACCGTGTACGGCAGCGACAGCCAGGTCGCCACCGCGGTGACGAACCTGGTGGAGAACGCCATCGCGTACTCGGGCGAGGACACCCAGGTCCTGCTCACCATGCGCCAGGACGACGACTGGATCGAGATCGACGTCACCGACCAGGGCATCGGCATCGCCCCGCACGACGTCGACCGGATCTTCGAACGTTTCTACCGGGCCGACCAGGCACGGTCCCGCTCCACCGGCGGCACGGGACTGGGCCTGGCGATCGTCAAGCACATCGCCACCAACCACGGCGGCCGCGTCGAGGTCACCAGCACCCTTGGTGGTGGCTCGACGTTCACCCTGCGCCTACCGGCGCGACCCCCGGAATCCCCGCTGCCGTTACCGGCGGCGATTGAGATCGAGTCCGGCGCGGCCGGGCTCCCCTCGGCCTGACGGCCGGCGGAAGCAGGAAAGGAAACCCATTGGCTCGCGTGCTCGTGGTCGAGGATGAAGAGTCGTTCTCCGACGCCCTGTCGTACATGCTCCGCAAGGAGGGCTTCGAGGTCTCGGTCGCACCGACCGGCACCTCGGCGCTGACCCAGTTCGACCGGACCGGCGCCGACATCGTCCTGCTCGACCTCATGCTGCCCGAGATGTCGGGCACCGAGGTGTGCCGTCAGCTACGGCAGCGCTCCGCCGTCCCGATCATCATGGTGACCGCCCGGGACAGCGAGATCGACAAGGTGGTCGGGCTGGAAATCGGCGCCGACGACTATGTGACCAAGCCGTACTCGCCGCGGGAGCTGGTCGCCCGGATCCGCGCGGTGCTGCGCCGCCAGGGTGCCGAGGCGGCCGAGGTCACCACGCCGACGCTGGCCGCCGGTCCGGTGCGCATGGACGTGGAACGCCACGTCGTCACCGTGGACGGCACCGGCGTGCAGTTGCCGCTCAAGGAATTCGAGCTGCTCGAACTCCTGCTGCGCAACGCCGGCCGGGTGCTGACCCGCGGCCAGCTCATCGACCGGGTCTGGGGCGCCGACTACGTCGGTGACACCAAGACCCTTGACGTGCACGTCAAGCGGCTGCGCTCCAAGGTCGAGCCGGAGCCGTCGGCGCCGCGCTACATCGTGACCGTGCGCGGCCTCGGCTACAAGTTCGAGCCCTGAGGAGTCTGAGGCGGGGTGGCCGGTTCGCGGCCGCCCCGCTTTTTCGGCTTCGCGGCCGCGGCTGCCGCTGCGGTGGCCGGGTGCACGGCCACGACCCCGGCGGCCAGCCGGGCGTCGCACAGCCGGGACAGCTCGGTGTACGCCTCCTGGCCGATCAGCGCGGCCAGCTCGGGACCATACGACTTGTACATCGGCTCGGTGCCCACGTGGGCGTCCGGTGAAGACGTGCACCACCAGTCCAGATCGTGCCCGCCCGGCCCCCAGCCGCGGCGGTCGAACTCGGTGAGCGTGGACAACAGGTATTTGGTGCCGTCGGGGCGCTTGGTCCAGTCCTGCTCCCGGCGCACCGGCAACTGCCAGCACACATCCGGCTTGTACGTCAGCGGGTGCACCCCGTCGCGCAGCGCCTGGGCGTGCAGGGCGCAGCCCCCGCCCCCGGCAAAATCGGCATCGTTGAGGAACACGCACGGCCCGTCCCCGGCCTGGGTGGCGGTGCGCCGGGCCGGCTTGGACCCGTCAATCGTGTCCATCTCGGTGTAGTTCTTGAACCCACGCCGGTAGTGCTGCCACGTTTCCGGGGTCAGCTTGGCGGCCGCGGCCTTCGTCCGGTTCTCGTCGTCGGCGTCGGTGAAGAAGGCCCCGTGCGAGCAGCACCCCTCCTGCGCGCGACCGGCGATGATGCCGTGGCAGGCCGACCCGAACACGCAGGTCCACCGGGACAGCAGCCAGGTCAGGTCGGCGCGGACCACGTGCTGGTCGTCGGCGGGGTCGGTGAACTCGATCCACTCGCGAGGGAAATCCAGGTCAACCTCGCGGGCGCGGGCGGCAGCCGTGTCGTCCAGGACGATACGGAGCTGGGTGCGGCGACTCACCTGCGCAAGCGTACGCGGGCAGGCACAAGCCCAGCGCGCGGGCGGACCGTTTTGCGTGGTGTATCCCGGCGACCCAGTGGCAGCGATGACTGGCCGGACTACCCTTGACCCTGTGACTTCGGATGTCCCCGTACTGCTGTCCAGCTCCTCGGTGTTCCCCGAGCCGACCGCCGCCGCGTTCGAGATGGCGGCCACGGTGGGGTACGACGGGGTCGAAATCATGGTGTGGACCGACGCGGTCAGTCAGGACGCCGGTGCCCTGCAGGGGCTGGCGAAGCACTATGACGTGCCGGTGCTGTCGGTGCATGCGCCCTGTCTGCTGGTGACCCAACGGGTGTGGAGCCCGGACCCGTGGGAACGGCTCACCCGGGCCGCCCAGCTCGCCGAGTCGCTCGGCGCGCCGACCGTGGTGGTGCACCCGCCGTTCACCTGGCAGCGTGACTACGCGCGCAACTTCGCCGAGGGGCTGGCCAAGGTGCAGGCGCGGCACCCGGACACGACGTTCGCGATCGAGAACATGTATCCGGTACGTATGGCCGGGCGTTCCTTTGTGCCGTACGTGCCGGGCTGGGATCCCACCGAGGCCAGCTACGACGCGTACACGCTGGACCTGTCGCACTGTGCCGCCGCGCGCACCGATTCGCTGGCGATGGCCGACCGGATGGGGACCGGGCTCAAGCACGTGCACCTGGGTGACGGCAGCGGCGAGGGGCGAGACGAGCACCTGGTGCCCGGCCGGGGCACCCAGCCGTGCGCGGAGCTGCTGCGGTCGCTGGCCGGGCGCGGCTTCACCGGCTCGGTGGCGCTGGAGGTGTCCACCCGCAAGGTTGCCAATCGCGAGGTTCGCGTGCAGGACCTGCGCGAATCGCTGGAGTTCGCCCGCCGCTACCTCACCCCGGCGGAGTCGGACTCGCCGGCGATTACGCGGGCGTAAGAGTCGTCGCCGCGCGCTTGCGGGCGCGGTGCGCGGCCACGTGCGAGCGGGTCGCGCAACGCTCGGAGCAGAAGCGCCGGCAGTTGTTCGACGACGTGTCCAGATAGACGTTGCCGCAGCGCTCGTCGGCGCAGATGCCGAACCGGGCGCTGCCGTATTCACACAGCCAGACCGAGAGCCCCCACACCGCGCCGGCCAGGTATTCCGCACCGACCGAGGCGCCCCGCCCGGTGACGTGCATGTGCCAGTCGCCGGCGTCGTGCCCGGAGATGCGGGGCTGCACCGGATAGGCCTCCAGCAGCGAGTTGAGCTCGGTGACCACGTCGGCGTCGCGCCCGCTGGTGCCGTACTCGAAGACTTCGCGCAACCGGCGCTGAGCGCGACGCAGCCCGGCGAGGTCCTTCTCGGTGACCTCGTCGCCCATCCAGGCGAGTTCCTCACCGGTGAACAGCGCCTTGAGCCCGCCGAGGTCATCCAGCCTCGCGTTCACCAAGTCGACGGCCGTCCGCGCGTACGCATCGAAGTTCACCCGACAACGGTAACCGCCCCGGCGGCGTACGGACATGGTCGAGAGCGCGGCGCTGTGGATATACGCTCAGGCCATGCTGCGTTCCGTCTTTCTCGCCGCCGCCGGGTCGTCCCGGATGGAGCGGCTGGTCACCGCCGTCCCGCTGAGCAAAGGGATCGTCCAGCGCTTCGTGGCCGGGGCCGGGGTGGACGACGCGTTGCGCACCAGCCGGGTCCTGGCCGACGACGGACTGGCGGTGAGCCTGGACCACCTCGGTGAGGACACGTTGACCGCGGAGCAGGCGGCCGCCACCCGCGACCAGTATTTGCTGCTGCTGGGCCGGTTGAAGAGCGCCGGGCTGACGCCGGCGGCCGAGGTGAGCCTGAAGCTGTCGGCAGTGGGCCAGAAGGCCGACGACCGGATGGCGTACGACTACGCCCGCGCGATCTGCGCCGCCGCCACGGACGCGGGCACCACCGTCACCCTTGACGCCGAGGACCACACACTCACCGATTCGACCCTGGAGATCCTCAGCGAGCTGCGCAAGGACTACCCCGGCACCGGTGCGGTGCTGCAGGCCTACCTGCGCCGCACCGAGGGCGACTGCCGCGAGCTGGCCACGGCCGGCTCGCGGGTGCGGCTGTGCAAGGGCGCCTACGCCGAGCCCGAGTCGGTGGCCTACCAGTCCGCGCTCGACGTCGACAAGGCGTACGTGCGCTGCCTCAACATCCTGATGTCCGGCGAGGGCTACCCGATGGTGGCCACGCATGACCCCCGGCTGATCGCGATCGCCGAGGACCGGGCGCGCTGGTTCGACCGCCAGGCCGACGAGTTCGAGTTCCAGCTGCTCTTCGGCGTCCGCCCGGAGGAGCAGGCCCGCCTGGCCGGTGCCGGGCACACCGTGCGCGTCTATGTGCCCTATGGCCAGCAGTCGTACGGCTACCTGATGCGCCGCCTGGCCGAGCGCCCGGCAAACGTCGCTTTCTTCGCCAAGGCCCTCACATCACGCAAATAACCGGCAGGCTCGCGCGTGTCGGCTTGACTTCAACGGGTGCGATTTCACGGAACGTATCGCATTGATCACAGATACCTCGATACCGTTCAGGTGACATACGCGCCAACTGTCCCGGTACCACTACCGGCCCGGGTAGGGCGCCTGAACCTAGGATCGGTGCGAGCAGATGACGGGTCCAGCCCAGACTGAGGAACGCCTCGCCGAGGTGCGCTTCCTGACCGTCGCCGAGGTGGCCGCGCTCATGCGTGTCTCCAAGATGACCGTGTACCGGCTGGTGCATGGCAATGAACTCAGCGCGGTACGCGTAGGACGCTCGTTCCGGGTGCCCGAGCACGCCGTGCACACGTACCTGCGTGGAGCCTTCTCCCAGACGGCCTGAGGGGTCGATTGGTTCCTTGCCGAGTGGGCCGCTACGCTGGAGCGGTTCGCCCCGTGATACCCGCTTGCGTTTCACCGCTGTGGGCCGGGGGCAGACCGCTAGCAGTCCGGTCGGCGTGCCTCTGCGCGCCGCCACCGGCTCCACATGGTTTCGAGAGGCATGACGTATGGGCTCCGTGGTCAAGAAGCGCCGCAAGCGTATGGCGAAGAAGAAGCACCGTAAGCTGCTGCGCAAGACCCGCGTTCAGCGTCGCCGTCTCGGCAAGTGACGCCCGGCCGGGCGTGCTGCCCGGCCCGCGTCTTTGCCTTGTCTCGACCAGCCGCACGTGAGAGGCGCGCCCGTGGTGTCGTCTGAAGCCGCGGCTCCGCCGCGCGTTGTCGTGGTCACCGGGGTCAGCCGCTATCTTGGCGCCCGGGTGGCGTCCCGGCTTGCCGCTGACCCGCGGGTCGAACGCGTCATCGGTCTGGATCCGCACGAACCGCCGCAGGCCCTCGCGGGTCAGTTGGCGGATGTCGAGCTGATCCAGGCCGACGCGCGCGCGGCCACCGCCGTCGTTGCCGATCTTGGTGCCGAGGCGCTCGTGCACCTGGCCGTGACCAGCGCACCCGATCCGCAGCACGGCGGTCGCGCGGCCATGAAAGAGCACAACGTCATCGGCACGATGCAGTTGCTCGCCGCCGCACAGGGTGCCCCCAAGCTGCGCAAGCTGGTCATGCGTTCCTCCACGGCCGCATACGGTGCGTCGTTCCGCGACCCCGCCGTGTTCACCGAGGACACCGAGCCCCGGGCCGTGCCGCGGGGTTCCTTCGCACGCGACATCCTCGACATCGAGGGCTACGTCCGCGGCTTCCGGCGCCGCCGCCCCGAGGTAGCCGCGACCGTGCTGCGGTTTGCGCCGTTCATCAGCAACACCGCGAACACCACCCTGACCCGCTACTTCGCACGGCCGATGGTGGCCACTGTGCTGGGCCGCGACGCCCGGCTGCAGTTCGTGCACGTCGACGACGCGCTGGAGATCCTGCACCGCTCGGTGATCGAGGACCACCCCGGCACGTACAACGTCGCCGGCGCCGGGGTCCTCGCGCTCTCGCAAGCCGTGCGCCGGGCCGGTCGGCTGTCGTTGCCGCTGCCCGAGGGCACGCTGTCCTCGCTGGCGGCGGTGGCCCGGTCCGTGGGCATCGGGCAGATCGGCCTCGACCAGATCGACCTGTTCGTGCACGGCCGGGTGGTCGACACCGCCCGGCTGGTCAAGGAATTCGGCTTCACCCCGCGCACCACGGCCGCCGCGTTCGAGGACTTCATCGCCGGGCACCGCACCGGCTCCTCGCTGACCGCCGACCGGCTGGCCGCTGCCGAGCGCGCGATCCTGGACGGCATCCGCCAGGTCCGGGCCGCCGCCGAGCGTACGGACGTGAACTCATGACCCAGGACGAGTACCACAAGGCGCTGCCCGGTCACGCCGACTTCGTGCTGCCCCGGCCCGCTCCGCCCAAGCCGCTCAACGGCAAGCGCCCGATCCCGGAACCGCTGGCCGATCCGGTGGACATCTGGGATCAGCGGATCGCCAAGGGGCTGGCCTTCCTGCGTCGCCGGCTGGCTGGGGCGTACGAGGTCGACGATTTCGGCTTCGACCGCGACCTCACCGACACCGTCTTCCACCCGATGCTGCGCGTGCTCTACCGCGACTGGTTCCGCACCGAGGTGTTCGGCGTGGACAACGTGCCCGACACCGGTGGCGGCCTGATCGTCGGCAACCACTCCGGCACGCTGGCGCTGGACGCCCTCATGCTCACCACGGCCCTGCGCGATCAGCACCCCGACCGGCGCAACCTGCGGCTGCTCGGCGCCGACCTGGTGTTCTCGGTGCCGGTACTCTCCGAGCTGGCCCGCAAGGCCGGCGCAACGGTGGCCTGCAACCCCGACGCCGAGCGCCTGATGAGCGACGGCGAGCTGGTCGGCGTGTTCCCGGAGGGCTTCAAGGGCATCGGCAAGCGCTTCTCCGAGCGCTACAAGCTGCAGCGCTTCGGCCGCGGCGGGTTCGTCTCGGCGGCGTTGCGCACGGGCACCCCGATCGTGCCGGTGGCGATCGTCGGCGCCGAGGAGATCTATCCGATCCTGGCCGACCTCAAGCCGCTGGCCCGGCTGCTCGGCATCCCCTATTTCCCGGTCACCCCGACGTTCCCGCTGCTCGGGCCGCTCGGGCTGATTCCGCTGCCGAGCAAGTGGATGATCGAGTTCTGCCCGCCCATCCCGACCGCGCACCTCACCGAATACGCCGACGACCCGATGGTGGTCTACAACCTCGCCGATCAGGTCCGCGAGACGATTCAGGCCACGCTGCTCACACTGCTGGAGAAAAGGCCCGACGCCTTCGGCCGGTGAGCCCGGTACAATAGACAGTGAGGGGCGGCCCCGACTCTTAGAAGTCGGCACCGCCCCTCGCCATGTATAGGGCGCTACTTTTCGCCGCTGCCGAACAGGTTGCCGAGCAGGCCGCCGAGCAACCCCTTGTCCTCCGCTGTCGACGGGTTGGCCGGGTCGTCCGAGATGGTCGGTTCCGGGTCCAGGGTCGCGGTCACCGGCGGCTCGGTCGCATCGGGAGCCAAGCCGGAGCCGGTCGCCTCGCCGTCATCGCTGCCCGTACCCGTGCCCTTACCCTTGCCCTTGCTTGTGCTCGTCCGCGTCGGATCCGGTTCGGCGGTGGGCTCGTCGCTGGTCTTGGGCTGCACCGACTTCTTGGTCTGGCCGTTGACCCCGGAGTCCTTGTCGTCCTTGGTCTTCAATTTGCCCGGCGCCGAGGTCTGGCCCTGCTGACGGTCCTCCGCCGGCGTCTCGGCCACCCCTGTCGTGCACGACTTGAGCTTCGGCCCCAGCGCGTCGGGATCATCCTGAGAGGCATCACAGGACAGGCCATTTCGTACGTTCTCGGCGCGCCGTTCGACGTTGTCGAGCAGGCTCATCGAGGCCAACGCCCGCACCCGGTTGGAGCCGTCGAGCTGCTCCAGCGCCGGGGTGAGCAGGCGCCGCTGGCCGTCCACGAAGGAGTCCACCGACACCAGCCCGGCCGCGTCCTTGCGGACCACAGCGGCGGAGGTGAGCAGCTTGACACCTTCCTTGGTGTCGGCGTCCATGTCGTCCAGCGCGTCGCCGAACTTGGCGTTGCCGCCGTTCATCGCTACCGCCTCGGTGAGCCGGTTGCGGGCGAACGTCAACGACAGCTGACCGCGGGTGATGTCCGAGCCGGCCATGGCCAGCTGGGCGCGTTCCGTGGAGCGCTTGACGCCGTACAGGGCGTCGCCGGGGGAGGCGTTCTCGCTGGCCGCGGAGATGCCGGAGACCGCCATGGCGCCGGCGGCGACGCCAATGATGATGGCGCCGCGGGCACGCAGCCGCTTACCGGTCCTGCCCAGCAGCTTGCGGGCGGGCACTGCGGCTTCGCTGGGATCGTCGGTGGGCTGGGCGGAGGCCCCGATGCCGTCCCGTTCGGCCGTCGCGACCAGCATCGCGCGCAGCCCCATCCGGAACTCCGGATCGACCTGGGCCGCCGGGCGTGCCGCGGAGAGGCTGTGCCCGATGGCGACCAATTCGGCGAGGTGCTCATCCGCCTGGCCCCGGGCGTGATGGCGCCGTCCCGCGGTGGTCTCGTCGAGAAGCTCCGCGAAGCGCTCGGCGCTCCGGCGATCAAGGAAATCGAAGGTCACCGAGGGCACCTCCCTTCGCTCGTGAGTGACCCGCCGGCCACGGAGCCGGCGGACGCGACGGAACCGGCGGACCGTTGGTCCACCACGGGTCGCACCCGGACAAACGCTCGACCGGCGGGCGCGGTTACGGGTGCGAGCAGGGCCACAGCCGGATCAGGCATCGATATCGGGCTAATCGGGCGATTCCTCCGGGATATGGTCCGGGTTACCACTGGAACCCTTCCGGCAGCAACCGGGCGAGCGCCCGTACGGCCCGATACTGCAACGCTTTGATGGCGCCTTCGTTCTTGCCCATGGTCTGCGCGGTCTCGGCCACCGAGAAGCCCTGCAGGAAGCGCAGCACGATGCACTCCTGCTGCTCGGGGTTGAGCTGCTTGACCGCGGTGAGCAGGGCGACGTTGGTGATGTGGTCCACCACGGCGGCCTCGGGGCTGCCCTCGGGTCCCCGGTCCTCGCGGTCGGCGTCCAGGACGTCGCCGGTGGTGACCTCGAGGCGGTAGCGGCCGGACTTGAAGTGGTCGGCTACCAGGTTGCGGGCGATCGTGACCAGCCAGGCGCCCAGGTCGCGGCCTTGCCAGGTGAAGCTGCCGATGCGCTTGAGGGCGCGCAGGAAGGTGTCGGAGGTCAGGTCCTCGGCGAGCTGGCGGTTGCCGACCCGGAAGTAGACAAAGCGGAAGACAGTGTCGACGTAGCGGTCGTAGATGAGCCCGAACGCGGCGGAGTCACCGGCCTGCGCACGTTCGACCAGCGCCCACACCTCGGCGGCGGCGTCCCCGGGGTCGGGGCGGGCCGGATATTTGGGTGGCTCGGACTCGCTGGGCGGTCCGGTGGTGCTCTGGGTAGGCACGACGACCGCCTGGTCACCGTCCACCCGGCGCTCGGGGCCGGGCTGCTGCGGGGGCTGGGGGCGGCCGGGCGCGGCCACGCGGCCGCTCTTGGAGTTCCCGGTGCCCGGCAGCAGCGGCCGGCTGGGGGACTCGTTGATGTGCGGCCGGTTGCGGGTCCGCTTGGGGCCGTCGCCCCGGATGGCGTTGGCGACGCCCTCCCGAAGCGAGCTCAGCCCCTCCGGCACGCTCGGGTGGGCCGCGAATCCGCGGCTGAACGGATCGCCGGCGTACACATGACTCACTGCGCCTCCTTGACCCGGCGGGCCGTCGCTGAGGGGGAATCGAAGCTGATCCGGGTCCACGAAACCGCGTGCTATCTACAGCAAAAGGGGTGAAGCGGCCCCGGTCTGGCGGGCCGTCCTCACCCACGGAATGTGGACTCCGTTACACAGAGGCGAAGTATTGCGGCTTGTGCACCCGGGCAGTCGCACAATGTGTGCGTCGCCGCAAATCAGCACGAAGTACCACGGAGCGGCACGGAGTGGTCACGCTCTCGTTCTGTCAGGATGGATGACACCCTGGAACCGGTCGCGCACAGTCTGTGCGTCTCTGCCGGTTCGTACCCGGTTGTGCCAGACTCGGGCGTCGTGGGAGATCTCAGCGCGGCGCCAGCGATTGATCCGGTACGTGAAGCAGCGCGGCGGCGCCCGGACAGCCCCGCGCTGATCGCCGGTGACACGGTGCTGACCTGGGCGGAAGTGGACACGCGGGTCGAGCGGGCCGCCCGCCACCTGACCTCTGTCGCGGCGCCGGGCGACCGGGTGGCCATCATCCTCGGCAACACCGTCGGCTTCGCCGTGGCCTACTTCGCCGCGTTGCGCGCCGGGCTCGTGGCGGTTCCGCTCAACCCCGGATACACCGCCGACGAACGGGAGTATGTGCTCGCCGACTGCCGGGCCTCGTACGTGGTGGAAGAGGAGCTGGACGGTGACGGTCCGCCACTGGCCGTGCGAGGACCGGCTGCCGACGACCTCGCGGTGCTCCTTTACACCTCGGGGACCAGCGGGCGGCCCAAGGGCGCGATGCTCACCCACCGGGCCCTGACAGCCAACAACGCACAGCTGGCCCGGATCGAGCCACCGGTGCTCGGGGCGGACGACGTGGTGCTGCTCGCGATCCCGTTCTTTCACGCCTACGGGCTGAACACCGGGCTGGGGGCGGTGGCTCATCATGGCGCCTGTGGCGTGCTGGTGGACCGGTTCGACCCGGCTGAGACGGTGCGGCTGATTGCGCGACACGAGGTCACGGCGCTGGTCGGCGTACCGTCCATGTATGCCGCCTGGTCGCTCGTGCCGGACGTCGACCTCGCCCGCGTGCGCACCGCCGTCTGTGGCGCGGCGCCGCTGGACCCCGGCATTGCGGCGCGCTTCACGGCCGCGACCGGCAAGAGCATCTTGATCGGGTACGGCCTCACTGAAGCGGCACCGGTGCTCACCACTACCGCGGTGAGCGATCGCACCAAGATCGGCTCGATCGGCCGCCCGCTGCCCGGGGTGTCCCTGCGGCTACGGTCGGCCAACGACGTGGTGGTGTGGCGCGACGGGGTGGCCACGGCCGGCCCGGACGACGACTGGGAGCTCGACCTCGACTCCGAGGGCACCGACCCGGGCGAGATAGTGGTGCGCGGGGCCAACCTGTTCTCCGGTTACTGGCCCGACGGCAGGGACGGCCCGGACGCGGACGGCTGGTGGGCCACCGGGGACATCGCCTACGCCGACGCCGCCGGGGATCTCGTGCTGGTCGACCGGATCGGCGAGCTCATCCTGGTGAACGGCTTCAACGTGTATCCGGCCGAGATCGAGCGCGTGCTGGACGCCCATCCCGGCGTGGCTGAATCCGCTGTCATCGCGGTGGCCGACGAACGCAGCGGGCAGGCGCCGTACGCCTATGTTGTCTCCGCCCTGGATCCGGCGCCCACCCCGGCTGAGCTGCACGTCTTCCTCGCCGCGCAGCTCGCCCGTTTCAAGCTTCCGGCCGGCATCGAGCTGGTCGGTGAGTTGCCGCACTCCGCCATCGGCAAGGTACGCAAAGGAGATCTCCGATGACCCGGGTCACTTTGATCAGCCGCGCCGGGTGCCACCTGTGCGAGGACGCCGAACGGGTGCTCGACCGCATCGCCCCCGGTGACTGGACCCGGGTGGACGTGGACGAGTCGATTGAGCTGCAGCGCGACTACAGCGACCGGGTGCCGGTGGTGCTGCTCGACGGCAAGGAGCACGGCTACTGGCGGGTCGAGGAAGAACGCCTGCTGCGGGATATGGCTCGACCGCCGGGTACCCCTCGGCTGTAACCTCGCGCAGTGGCGCGTACTCATCTTGTCTGGGACTGGAATGGCACTCTGCTCGACGACCTGACGCTGGTGGTCGACTCGACGAATCAGACGTTCGCCGCTATCGGCGGGCGCAGCGTGGACGCCGACGAGCACCGCTCGCGCTTTCGCCGGCCGGTCGCCGAGTTCTACGCCGAGATCCTAGAACGGGCGATCACCGACGAGGAGTTCGAGGAGCTCGATCGGATCTTCCACGAGGCGTACCGGGTCGGCCTGACCACCATCCCGCTGGTCGCCGACGCCGAGCTGGCCATCAGGGCCTGGCCCGGCACCCAGTCGCTGCTGTCCATGTGGTTCCACGACGAGCTGGTCCCGGCGGTCGAGTCGCGGGGGCTGGCCGGCGTGTTCGCCCGCATCGACGGCCGGCCCACCGAGGTCGACGGCGGGCTCAAGGCCGGTCACCTGGCCCGGCACCTGGCCCAGCAGAACATCGCCGGATCCGACTGCGTGCTCATCGGCGACTCCATCGACGATGCCGACGCCGCCACTGCAGTCGGCGCGGCCGCAGTGCTGTACACCGGCGGTTTCACCGACCCACTACGGCTGCGCGCCTCGGGCGTGCCAGTCGCCGACACCCTCGTGGAAGCGGTGTCGATCGCCCGTTCACTGTGATACTCGTCGTCGGGATGGCGACGGCGGTGGCCGTGCGACCTCGAAAGCGGTAATACTCGGATAGTTGTCAGCGTGCGAATAGCACGCTGACATGATCTTTGTCCAGTTCCGCTATCAAGATCGCGATTTGTGCACGCCTTCACAAGCGCCTACGCTGTGACTCCGACGAGCCCCGCTATCACAGCCCTCCAACCCAGGCTTCAGTGGGCTCTCCGCAGGTTCGCCACCTTGTCGGCACGGAGTCAGATGAGCCAGCAGCGTCATGGAAACACGCCCGGCAACGCCGGCGCAGTGCCCGCCTTCCCGGATCTTCCGGAAGCGACGATCGCACGGCTGCCGGAATACCTTCGCGCCCTGCACAACCTCGCGGAAGCCGGCTCGGACACGATCTCCAGCGAGGGGCTCGCCGCCGCCGCGGGCGTCAACTCCGCCAAGCTGCGCAAGGACCTCTCGCATCTCGGGTCCTACGGCACCCGCGGCGTCGGCTACGACGTCACCCTGCTGATCGACCAGATTGAATACATTCTCGGCCTCGACCAGCGCCGCGCCGTGGCGCTGGTCGGTGTCGGCAACCTCGGGCACGCGCTGGCCGGCTACGACGGGTTCGCCAGCCGCGGTTTCCGCATCGTCGCGCTGTTCGACGCCGACCTCGACCAGGTCGGCAAGGCCATCAACGGGCTCATCGTGCGCCACGTCGGCGAGTTGCGCCGCGCGGTCGTCGACGAGGGCATCACCATCGGGGTCATCTCGACCCCGCCCAACGCCGCGCAGGGCGTCGCGGACGATCTGGTGGCCGCGGGGGTCACCAGCATCCTCAACTTCGCCCCCTGCGTGCTCTCGGTTCCAGCCGGGGTCGATGTCCGCAAGGTAGACCTGGCCGTCGAGCTGCAAATCTTGTCTTTCCACGAGCACCGCAAAGCCTCGCTGACCGCCCTGCCCGGCGGTCGCGTCGACCAGAGCGGCAACCAGGAGGCGGTCGGGTCGTGAACTTGCTCAGCGTCGGTGCGTCGTACCGGACGGCCGGTGTCGGCACCCTCGAGCGACTCTCGATCGCCGGCTCCGACATCCCGGCCGTGCTGCAGAAGCTGGTGGCGCAGCCCTACATCGGTGAGGCGGTCCTGCTCTCCACCTGCAACCGGGTGGAGGTATGGGCGGCGGTCTCCAGCTTCCACGGCGGCCTCGGTGACCTCTGCACCGTGCTTGCCGATGAGTCCGGCATCGGGTCCACCGAGCTGGCCTCGCACCTTTACGTGCACTACGACGAGGCGGCCGTGCGCCACTCGTTCCGGGTGTCCTCCGGGCTCGACTCGATGGTCGTCGGCGAGTCCCAGATTCTGGGCCAGCTGCGTGATGCATACCACGTGGCTACCGAGGCCGACTCGGCTGGCCGGCTGCTGCACGAGCTGATGCAGCAGACGCTGCGCGTGGGCAAGCGGGCGCACTCGGAGACCGGCATCGACAAGGCCGGGCAGAGCGTGGTTACCGCCGCCCTGGACGTGGCCGCCGACGTGTTCGGCGGCGACCTCGCCGGGCGCAAGGGCCTGGTGATCGGGGCCGGCGCGATGGGGGCGCTGTCCGTGGCGACCCTGACCCGCTCCGGCGTGGGCCCGCTGCAGATCACCAACCGCGGTGCCGACCGGGCCGCCCGGCTCGCCGAGGCCTACGGCGCCACGGCGGTGCCCTTCGACTCTCTCGACGCTGCCCTCGCGAAAGCCGACCTGGTGGTTTGCGCCACAGCCTCGACCGAGCCGGTGCTCACCCCCGACCGCCTGACCGGGCGCGATCGTGAACTCGTGGTGCTCGACCTGGCGGTGCCGCGCGACGTCGCCCCGGGCGTGGCCGAACTGCCCCACGTGAGCGTCGTGGACATCGACGGGCTGGCCGCCAGCCGTCGGTCGCTACCCGCCGCCGCCGACACCGCCGCGGTCGAACAGATCGTGTCCTGCGAGGTAGACCACTTCCTCGCCTGGCTGCGCGGGGCCGACATCGCCCCCACCGTGGCCGCCCTGCGCACCCGCGCCGATGAGGTGGTCACAGCCGAGCTGCGCAAGCTGTCGTCGCGCCGCCCGGAATTCACCGACGAGCAGCGTTCCGACGTCGCCCGCACCCTGCACCGGGTGGTCCAGCAACTGCTGCACTCGCCGACTGTCCGGGTCCGCCAACTTGCGGCCGAGCCCGGCGGCGACCAATATGCGGCCCTGTTACGGGAACTGTTCGACCTTGACGTCCCGCACGCGACCCAGGCTGACGCCGTACCGGAGATCGGAGGAAAAGCGTGACCACCCCGCTACGCCTCGGCACCCGGGGCAGCAAACTCGCCTTGGCCCAGAGCCAGATGATGGCCGACGAGCTGACCGCGCGCACCGGCGTGCCGGTCGAGCTGGTCCGCATCGTCACCGCCGGTGACCGTTCGGCCGCCCCGGTGGCCCAGCTCGGCGTCGGGGTGTTCGTTTCCGCCCTGCGCGACGCGCTGGTCAACAGGGAGATCGACTTTGCGGTCCACTCCTACAAGGACCTGCCCACCGCGCAGCACCCCACGCTGCACATCGCCGCCGTGCCGGTCCGTGAGGACCCGCGCGACGCGCTGATCGCCCGCGACGGCAAGGCCCTGGCCGAACTCGCCCCCGGGTCCACCATCGGTACGGGCGCGGTGCGCCGAATCGCGCAACTGCACGCTTTGGGCCTACAGTTGCAGGTCACGCCGATTCGCGGCAACATCGACAGTCGCATCGCGAGGGTGTTCGGCCCCGAAGCCGACCTCGATGCGGTGGTCCTGGCGCGGGCCGGTGTGGCGCGTCTCGGCCGCACAGCCGAGATCGCAGAAACGCTGGATCCGATGCTCATGCTGCCCGCCCCTGCCCAGGGTGCGCTGGCGGTGGAGTGCCGGTCCGGCGACGCAGACCTGGTCGAGCTCCTGGGGATCCTCGACCATGCGCCGTCCCGAGCCGCCGTCACGGCGGAACGGGCGTTGCTCGCCACGCTCGAGGCCGGATGTTCCGCTCCGGTCGCGGCACACGCCGAGCTTGCCGAAGGCGAGCACGGCGACGAGATCTACTTGCGCGGTGCGGTGATCAGCCCGGACGGGGCCCGAGCTGTCCGGCTGTCGCGCACCGGTACGCCCGCCGGCGCGGCGGAGATCGGCAAGGCGCTCGCCGCCGATCTCCTCGAGGCCGGCGCCGACACCCTGATGGGGAGCACAGAATGACCACCCGCACCGCCCGCAACCGCGCCGGACGCATCGCGTTCGTCGGCGCCGGACCCGGCGACCCGGGCCTGCTGACGCGCCGGGCCCACGACACCCTCGCCGACGCCGACCAGGTCATCTACGACCGTGGCGTCCCCGAGTCGCTGCTTGCGGCGATCAAGGCGGAGGCCAAGGACGACACCCAGTTCAGCCCGGCCGAAGGCGCGCCCGGCGACGTGGCCAAGGTGCTGCTGTCCGCGGCCAAGTCGGGCCTGTCCGCCGTGCACCTGGTGGCCGGCGACCCGTTCGGGCACGAAGCCGTGGTGCACGAGGTGCACGCCGTGGCCCGCACCGCCGTGCACTTCGAGGTGGTCCCGGGCCTGGGCCAGGCCGAGGGCGTGGCCACCTACGCGGGTGTCCCGCTGCCGGCGGTCCGCACCGTGGCCGACGTGGACGACGTCTCCGCGCTGGACTTCGACGCCCTCGCGGCGGCCGCTCTCAAGGGCTCCTTCGCGGTGGCAGTGGACGCCGGCGACCTCGCCGCGGTCCGCGACGGCCTGCTGGCCTCAGGCATCGAACCGGGCCTCCCGGTCGGCGTGACCGGCGACGGCACCGGCGAGACCCAGTACACGACCACCAGCACGGTGGACAGCTTCGTGGCGGCGGCCCTCGGCTTCACCGGCCGCGTCGTTCTCACCGTGGGTGGGGACGTGGCCGAGCGCGACAAGCTCAGCTGGTGGGAGAACCGCCCGCTGTACGGCTGGAAGGTGCTCGTCCCCCGCACCAAGGAGCAGGCCGGCGCGATGAGCGCCCGGCTGCGGGCGTACGGCGCCATCCCCTGCGAGGTGCCCACCATCGCCGTGGAGCCGCCCCGCACCCCGGCGCAGATGGAGCGCGCGGTCAAGGGCCTGGTCGACGGCCGCTACGCCTGGGTGGTCTTCACCTCGGTCAACGCGGTGCGCGCGGTCTGGGAGAAGTTCGCCGAACATGGCCTTGACGCCCGCCACTTCGGCGGCGTGAAGATCGCCTGCATCGGCGAGGCGACGGCCGACGCGGTCCGCGACTTCGGCATCCAGCCCGAGCTGATCCCGGCTGGCGACCAGTCCAGCGAGGGCCTGCTGGCGGAGTTCTCCCCTCACGACGAAATCCTCGACCCGGTGGGCCGCGTCCTGCTGCCCCGAGCCGACATCGCCACGGAAACCCTGGCCGCCGGTCTCATCGAGCGTGGCTGGGAGGTCGACGACGTAACGGCCTACCGCACGGTCCGGGCAGCCCCGCCTCCGGCCGACATCCGCGACGCCATCAAGTCCGGCGGCTTCGACGCGGTGCTGTTCACGTCGTCCTCCACGGTCCGCAACCTGGTGGGCATCGCGGGCAAGCCGCACGCCCGCACGGTGGTGGCGGTCATCGGCCCCAAGACCGCGGAAACGGCCACGGAGTTCGGCCTGCGCGTCGACGTCCAGCCGCAGCACGCCTCGGTGCCGGACCTGGTCGAGGCCCTGGCGTCGTACGCGGTGGAGCTGCGCGAAAAGCTGGCAGCGATGCCGGCCAAGCAGCGGCGCGGGTCGAAGGTGCAGGGGCCCACGGCGCTGCGGTTCCGCTGACGGTTGGCAACTGGTACGGGCCGGGACGGGGCTGCTGCTCCGGACCGGCCCTCGCCTTTTGGCAGGGTCGTAAGCTCGATAGTTGACTGTTGGAATGCCCCGGCTTGATCGAGCCGGTGATGATTTGCCGGCTTGTGCGGCCGGCTTGGGTGAGGGAGTGAGCGTGTCGTACCCCGACATTCGCCCGCGCCGGCTGCGGCGCACGGCTGCCATGCGTCGGCTGGTGGAGGAGACGCAGGTTTCGCCGGCCGAGCTGGTGTTGCCGCTTTTCGTCAAGGAGGGGCTGAGCGAGCCCCGGCCCATTTCGTCGCTGCCCGGTGTCGTTCAGCATTCGCGGGAGTCGTTGCGGAAGGCTGCGCACGAGGCGGTCCGGGCCGGTGTCGGGGGGCTGATGCTTTTTGGCGTACCGGAGAATGCCAACAAGGATGAAACGGGCTCCTGCGGGCTTGACCCTGATGGTGTTCTGAACGTCGCCATCCGTGACGTGGTGGCGGAGGTCGGCGACTCGTCGGTCGTGATGAGCGATCTGTGCCTTGACGAATTCACATCGCACGGGCACTGCGGTGTGCTCTCCGCCGACGGCACGGTCGACAACGACGCCACCCTCGACCTGTACGCCAAGATGGGTATCGCCCAGGCCGAAGCGGGCGCCCACGTGGTCGGACCCTCCGGCATGATGGACGGGCAGGTGGGCGTGATCCGCCGCGCCCTCGACAAAGCTGGTTACCAGGACACCGCGGTGCTGGCGTACGCGGTGAAGTACGCGGGCGCCTTCTACGGCCCGTTCCGCGAAGCCGTGGAGTCGACCCTGCAGGGAGACCGCCGGACATACCAGCAGAGCCCCGGCAACCTGCGCGAGGCGCTGCGCGAGGTTGACCTGGACGTGGCCGAGGGCGCGGACATGGTCATGGTCAAGCCGGCCCTGCCCTACCTCGACGTCGTTGCGGCCGTGCGCGAACGCGTGGACATCCCGGTGGCGGCCTACCAGGTTTCCGGCGAGTACGCGATGGTCGAAGCGGCAGCGGCAAACGGCTGGATCGACCGCGAAGGCGTGCTGCTGGAAACCCTCACGTCGATCAAGCGTGCCGGCGCCCAGATCATCCTCACCTACTGGGCCACCGAGGCTGCCCGGCTTCTCCGCGACCGTTACTGATCACCGCGCTGCCCGCCGGGGTGGGGCTGCGCGCCTCGACCCCGGCGTCAGTCCCGGGATTCGAGCCGGTGGACGAGCCGGACAACATCGGCGGCGTATTCGTACCAGTCCCGGTCTGATTGAAATCCGAGTTCGGCGTTGACCTTCAGCATTGATTCGTTGTGCTGGGCATTCCACGTCTGGACCTGGTGCAGTCCGGGTTCCGCGGTGCGCAACTCGAACAACATGCGGGCTTTGATCGCGCGGTCGATGCCGTAGCCGCGGTGTTTTCGTACGACGATGGTGTCGTATTGATCTGCTCGTTCCGGATGTTGGGCCGGGACAACGAGTTCCGTGAGGCCGGCCACTTCCCCCGTTTCCTCGTGAATTGCCAGCACCACATAAGGTTTCAATCCGCGCCGGTGCAGGGTGTCCAGACTGTCGCGCAGTCGTTGCGGATCGGCCGAACTCGGGCGGCTGTCCGGGTCGTTATCGTCGCCGTCCTGAGCCTCCAGCTTGGCCTGTGCATAGGCTTCGAGCAGCTCACGCGGCGGTCCACCCGGGTAATATTCGACCTTGTATCCGGGGCTGAGGCCGCTTGCCATGGTGCCCAGCGACTCCCAATCCACGCTGGACAGGCTCAGCACGCTGCGGGCTTCCACGTAATCCTTGGTGAAGCCCAGATATTCGTAGAACCCGATCGCCGAAGTGCCACCGATAGCCTCGACGCTTATTGACGAAAAGCCTTCGAGGTACGCCCGCCGCGCCGCAACCGCCACCAACTGCTGACCCAGCCCGCGACGGCGCAGCCGGGGATGCACGAACACCTCGAGCACACCGGCATTACCCAGCAGCAGCAGCGTGACGTGCCCGAAGACCTGGCCTTCGCCTTCGGCCACCCGATCGTCCTCGGCTACCCAGCTGATCCGGCGCTCGCCCGGCATCGTCTCGGCCAGGTACTCCCTGACCTGGACGTCCTGCCACGATGGATCGTCCGGGAGGTCGGCTGCCAGCACCTGGTTCAGCGTCTCCACGAGCGATTGGATCTCCTCGTCCGACGCGGACCGGGGATCCCATTCACGCACCCTCACTCGTACAGCTTGCCGGTATCTCGACCTTCAGGGAAGTGCCCGTCAAGGATATGTACGCGGCCAATCACTGTGGGTGGCAACTTAACCGCGGCTCAGCTCACCGTAACTGTTCGCAGTGTCGTAAACCTTCTGCGCGTACGGCCGCACGGCGTTGTACGACAGAATCGCCTCCCACCAGGCATCCGGCTTGGCCAGGTCCCGGCCGTTCTTGCACAGGTAGACCCCCGCGGCCAAGGCGGCGTCATCAATGTCATTGGGGTCGGAAACACCATTGTTGTCGGCGTCCACAGCGTTCCCGGTAGCCAGCTCGTTCCAGGTCTGCGGGATGAACTGCAGCGGCCCGATCGCGCGATCAAAGGTCGGATCCTTGTCCAGCACCCCCTGATCGGTGTCCCGGATCACCTGCCGGCCACCCTCCCCATTGAGCGGTAACCCGTAGATCGGCGGAGTCACCGTCCCATCGGCACCGAGCACCGCATTCTGCGCACTCCCATGGGCGGACTCAACAAGCCCAATCCCAGCAATAGTGGTCCATGTCAAATGGCAACTAGGAGCCCGCCGGGCCATGACCAACTGCGCGTACCCGTAAGCCTGAACCGCCACCACCGGCACACCCAGACGCGTCCCCACCTGCTGAGCCCACCCGTTCAATTGATCGGCAGGCCGCCCACCGGTGGATGTCCCGCCGGTAACAGCTCCGGGGACAGTGCCGGGCGCGGTGGTCGTCGTGCCGGTAGGAAGCCCGCCGCCAATGACCGGGGGAGTGGTGATCCCGGTCGGCACACTCACGCTCGGAAGCGGCGCCGCCGGCGCGGAAGCAGGAACAGACCCCGACGCAATCGCGGCATCCTGCCCAAACCCGGGAGTCGCGCTGGGCGCCGGAGCAGCATCAAGCGCCTGCGGTACGAGATAAGCGCCAGCCGTGCCCGCAGCCCCCAGGAGAAGAACGGCAACGACGGCAGGCAGCACGAAGCGACCCGTAGGCCGCTTGGCCCACTCCGTCGTACCCCGAGCCATCCGCGCCGGATTCGCCTTCCGTAGCCCTCGCGGCTGGCTGTGCCGGGAGGCCAGGGCCGCGGCAGTTACCGAGGGGGCGGCCATGCCGTCGAGTGCGCTGCCTTTGCCTGGCTGTTTGTCCTTGGGGTTGGGGGACGGGGTGGCCTTCTTGTCCGCGCCGTCTTTGGCTGGGCTGTCCTTTGCTGGGCCGTTCGTGGTCGGGCCGTCTTTGGCGGGGCCGGTGGCTTTGGCGGGGCTGGTGTCCTTGGCCGGGTTGGGTTCCAGCGCCGTCCCTGCTTCAGGCGTCGCTTTTCCCGGTGCCGAGCTGGCGGTGGAGGCCGCAGGTTTCTGGGGCACCGCATCCCTCGACGGCTCGCCTGCCTTGGGCGTTGGTTCCCGCAGCGTCGCGCCCACCTCGGACGTCGAACCCCCGGGTGTTGCGGTTGGCTCGCGCGTCGCGCCGGCCGTTTCGCCGGGCTTGGGCGCCGGGCTTCGTTCGGGAGCCGCGCCGGAGCTGCCGAGCGGGCCTCCGAGGTGCGGCGCCGCCGGACGATGCGAAGATTTTTTCTGCCCGTCAACCACCCGCACGACAGTACCGGGCCGACGCTCGGCGAAGCGTCATGGATCTCGTTCGATGACGGTTGTCCACAGCCACGCAACTGCGTTGCAGCGAATCTCCGGCCAAGCCCCTACCCTGGGCGGATGCCGCGATACGACTTCCGGTGCCGCGCCTGCGGCGACACCTTCGAGATCAACCGTCCCATGGCGGAGTCAGCTGCCCCGGCAGCCTGTCCCCACGGCCACACCGACACGGTGAAACTCCTGTCCACCGTCGCCATCGGCCGCGGCGGCGGAGTCTCATCCGGCGGCGGAGTGTCATCCGGCGGCGGAGGGGTGCCATCCGGCGGAGGCTGTTGCGGCGGAGCCTGCGGCTGCTGACCCGGCGCTGCCTGCTTCCCGGCAAGGTCGCGTACTGGCTCGGCACCTGGTCGAGGCGGTTACTCGGACCGGTAGCTGGTGGTGGCACCTCCTGAAGCTGCAGATGGGCTGGCGCGCCGGCCCGGCGGGTCGCCGCTTGCTCTGTGTTCCAGGTCGACCAAGGCCAGCGGGCCGGCGCGGTAGGGCGGGCGCAGCACCTTGGCCAGTGCGGTCGCGCTTGGGATGGTCTCCAGCGCGTTGGCTGCTGTTGCGTTGGACATGACGGGTCGCTAGCGCGTTGACCGAGGGGGCTCGCCAGCGGTCAGGCGTGGTTGCGGTTCATCTGGCAGCGGTTACCGCTGCGCTGAGCCCGGTGCAGGCTTCCTGGTGCATAAGCGTGGCTGGTTGTGGCCGCGCCGAGCGCGGTGGGTCTCCAGCGCCGCCGGGGAGCAGCGACTGCAACAAAGCGGACCCACGCCGAGTCCAGCGAGTTGCCGGGCGGCGCAGTTCGTGAGGTCGCTTGTCGTGAGGTCGTTTGTCGTGAGGTCGCTTGCACGGCGGAACCGGCGATTCACCTGGGCGAGCCCAGAGTCCACCGGTCCACGAGTGCCCCGCTGTACCCAGCCGCTCAATGAAGCAGTCACACGAAAATGCCCGAACCAATCCGCCACCCACCTCGTTCAGAGAAGCGAACTCCCGCCCGCAAACGACAACAACCCACAGCGCGCCCACCCACAAACCAACCCAGCAAGTGATCACCCGATAACCCCCCGGAGTCGCACAGGGAATCGCACTCCGGGACTCTTGCAGGGACGTACGTTCGGGTTGGCAGGTGTGGCCGACTGCTGCGTGACCCGGGTGTGAACCTTGTCGTTACGTCACTCGTAGTGGTGAGCGTTGCCATCGATGACTTCTCCTGGTGTCGTCCTTCCGGGGTCGGCCGTGGCGGGTGGACGGTTACCGACCGTTTCTACGATGTGCTTAGTGATTGCTGTGCGGCAGCATGAAGCGTGACTTCCAAGGGGGCGGAGGTTCTTACCGTGTCGGGACGGACCGAGCTGCCGAGCGGGCTGGTGACCTTTGTGTTCACCGACATTGAGGGCTCGACTCGGCTGGCCCGGATGCTTGGGGACGCCTACGTCGGCGTGCTGAACGCTCATCGCGACGTTATTCGGGCTGCTCTGCGTAATCACTCGGGTGTGGAGCTTTTTACGGAGGGTGACTCCTTTTTCGTTGCCTTTGCGGCGGCGGCGGACGCGGTTGCCGCCTGCGTGGCGTCACAGCGTGCACTTGCCGCTTACCCGTGGCCGAGCCCCGAAGCCGCCCCGCTGGTGCGCATGGGCCTCCACACTGGACACGCCGTTCCGCGCGACGGCGAGTACACGAGCACCGAGGTCCACCGCGCCGCCCGGGTAGCCTCGGCGGCCCACGGCGGCCAGATCCTGTGCTCGAACGCGACCGCCAGCCACCTCACCACCCACCCGAAGGAAGACCTCGGCCGGTACGTCCTGCGCGGCTTCGACGACACCGAGCGCCTCTTCCAAATCCTCTCCCCGGGCCTGCAACGTGACTTCCCCCGCCCTCGAACGCCGGGCGCACCGGTGCACAACCTCCCCGCCGACCTCACCCCTTTCGCCGGGCGCCAGTCCGAGGTCAGCGAGCTGCGCACCCTGCTCACCACCCACCGCATCGTCACCGTGGCCGGCTGCGGTGGCTCCGGTAAGACGCGCGTGGCCCACATGGCCGCTCGGCAGGCGCTCACCTCGTACGCGCAAGGAATCTGGGTCGTTGATCTCGCCTTGACCGGGGTTGAGCAGGGGCTCGCCGCGGCTTTGGGGGTGAGGGCCGAGCCGGGGCGGCCGCTGTTGGACTCGATCATCGAGCGGTGCGGGCACGGCGGGATGCTTGTCGTGCTCGACACCTGCGACGCGCGGCCCGCCGAAACGCGCACCCTGGTACGCCGCCTGCTCGCCGCCTGCCCCCGCCTCGACGTGCTGGCCACGTCGCGGGCGCCGCTCGGCGTGCCCGGGGAGCTGGTCTGGCGGATTCCCCCGATGGTGCCGGCCGATGCGTATGCGTTGCTTGCCAGCCGGGTGCAAGCGGCGCGCGGCGGACGGCCGGGTCCCGGGGATGACGGTGGCGATCTGGCGCGGGTGGCCGCCAAGCTGGACGGTCACCCGCTGGCCATCGAGCTCGCCGCCGATCGCCTGCGGTGGTTGTCGGCACCGCAGCTCGCGGCCCGGCTGCAGGACCCGATAGCCGCCCTCGACGCCGGCCGCAGCGACGCCGATGATGATGCGCTGAGCCGGCACGACAGCCTCACCCGCAACCTGGATTGGTCCTACCGCGCGCTCTCCGAACCGGCGGCTGCGCTGCTGCGGCGGCTGGCTGTGTTCGCCAATCCCGTCGAGCTGCCGACCGTCGAATGGTCTGGCGTGGATGCGTTCGGGGCGCTGAACGAGCTGGCCGATCGCTCGTTCATCGACGTGGTCAACGGGCCGCGCTACCGGCTGTCCGAGCAGGTCAAGTCGTTCGCGGCGCGGCGGCTGCGGGATGCCGGGGAGGAGGGTGCCGCGCGGGAAAGACACGTCTCGTGGGCTTTGCACATCCTCGATTCGGTGGCCGTCGACCCGCAGGGGCAGCCGCGAACGGTGTCGTTGACCGAGCTTTCGCCGTACGTGAAGGAATGGGAGGCCGCCCTGCGCTGGACCGTGACGAGCGGCAGCGTGCGCGCGGGACTTCGGCTGGCCGGCGCCCTTGATCCCTGGTGGCGTGAGCATGGCGGCGCGCGAGCCGGTCGGGAACTGCTCAATCGGCTCTACCGGAAGGCCCCGGAACCGAGCGGCGAGCTGGCCAGTGCCTATCTCATCCATGCCGGCCTGGCCACCGACCGTGACGAGCGCACCCTTTTCCTGCAGCGCGCCGAAAACCTGGCCAAGCAGACCAACAACCCTGCGCTTCAGGTACGAGCAAAAGCCGGCTACCACGCATCGCTGATCGAAGCCGGACTCGCCGAGCACCCGGAACGCCAATGCCGGGCAGTCATGCTGCAAGCCGAGCGGGCCGGCGTACCGGGAGCAGCCCTGCCTGTTGTTGTCGCCCTGGCTGAACTGCTCTGGCGGCGCGACGCGCTGGACGATGCCGCCGAGATGCTGGGTGGCGCCCGGTTGATCGAAGCCGGGCGGCCGGAGGATCGCGGTCGCCGCACTGTCGACTGGCTGCTGGGAATGGTCGCGTTGCGCCGGGGTGATCTGGTTGCCGCGCACGACCATCTGGTTGTCGCGTTGCGGTCGCGGCTGCGGCATGGGTTCCGGGGTGCGGCGGCCGATGCCGTGGCTGCCATTGCTGTGCGGTGTGCGCTGGGCGGAGATCTGCAGACCGCGGCTGTGCTGTTCGGTGGTGCTGAGTCGGTGCGGGGAGCGCGGCGGGCGACCCAGTTCGGTGGGTTCTGGGCCGGTCAGCAGGCGGCGCTGCGGCGCATGCTCGGTGATGTTGCCTTCGACGCGGCGTACGCCGAGGGTGCCGGGGGCGGTTTCATGAAAGCCGTGGCCATGGCGCTGGCGGTGGAGCACCCCGACCTGGAGCACCCCGCCGCCCGCTTTGCCCAAGCGGTGGGCTGATCAGCGGTTGAGCGCCTCGACCGACCCGAAGATGACGACGGCTTGGTAGTACGTCCACGCCAGTGAATAACAGGCCGGCTGGACCACACTGGAATAGGTGGCGCACTTACGCTTCATGTCGGCGTAAAACGTCTTGTCCAGCCGGTCCTTGTTTGCCGTGAACGTACCGATGTCCTTGTAATTGCGGTATCCGAAGTCGTGATGCCAGCAGGGCAGGGTGAAGTCGAATCCGAGCGGGTTGTCCGGGCTTGACGAGCAGTAGTCGGTGGACCAGTCGAAGCCGTACGACGCCCAGGGCGCCCGGTCGAGCCGGGCCGCGTTCCACTTCGCCGTGCTGGCGGCGGTGGGCTGGGTCCAGTCGGCGAGCACCTGGGCCTTGGTGGGGGCAGCGGCCGTTGCGACCTGAGCAGGGGCGACCAGGGCGACGGCGGTGAGGGCGACGACGAGCATGCGGCGCAGGGACCGGATCATCAAAACCTCCATCAAAGGTCAGACCGCCAGTCTCGGATCGCCCGGTTGCGTCATACAAGCGTGTCAATGGAGTTTCCCTTAACGATGACTCAACTCACCGGTGGGTATTCCGCCGCGCCCGCGTTACGTGCTGTCATGAAATGCGGTCTGGTTTCCGACCGCTATGGTGTGAACGTGCAAGCGGGCGCTCAGTGATTCGATTACCCCTGGTCCGGCAGGGACCGTTACGCGCATTGGGCGTGCGGGTCCTCGCTGCCGTCGTGCTGGTTCTGGTAACCGTCGCGATCATCTACTCCGGCCGGGCCGGTTACCGGGACGTCAATGAGGACGGCCTCACGCTGCTCGACTGCTTCTACTACGCAGTCGTCTCGCTATCGACCACCGGCTACGGCGACATCACCCCGGTGACTCCGCACGCCCGGCTGGTCAACATCCTGTTCATCACCCCCGCACGGGTGCTCTTCCTGATCATCCTGGTCGGCACGACCCTCGAGGTGCTGACCGACCAGTACCGGAACAGCCTCCGGGTGAACCGGTGGAGGCGAAAGTTGAAGGACCACATCATCGTCTGCGGCTACGGCACCAAGGGCCGGGCCGCGGTGGCCGCGCTCCTGGAAACCGGCTACGACAAGTCCCGCATCATCATCGTGGAGAACCGCGACGTAGCCCTGCGCCAGGCCGCCGCAAACGGCCTGGTAGCCATCGAGGGCAACGCCACCCGCTCGGCCGTGCTGCTCGAAGCGGACGTCAAGAACGCCAAGTCGGTCATCATCGCCACCGACAGCGACGAGGCCTCGGTGCTGATCTCGCTGACGGTCCGCCAGCTCACCGCCGGTCAGGTCCGCATCATCGCCTCGGTCCGCGAGCAGGAAAATGCGGCCCTGCTCAAGCAAAGCGGCGCCCACCACGTCATCGTCTCCTCGGCCACCGCCGGCCGCCTGCTGGGCCTGACGACCACCACGCCACCGCTGATCGACGTGGTCGAGGACCTGCTGACCCCTGGCCAGGGAATGGCCCTGGCCATGCGCTCCGCCGAACGCGCGGAAGTCGGTCAGAACCCCCGCGAACTCCCCACCCTGGTCGTAGCCCTTATCCGCCGCGGCAAAGTAGTCCCGCTGGGCGGCGCGCAAGCCATGACCATCGAAACCGGCGACATGCTCATCTACATCCGCGACGAGGAAAAAGTCCCGGTCAACACGCCTTAGATCAAGGTCCGGCTGTCGTAGCTGGTTGCCTGGTGCAGACCGCTGCTCACGCCGAGGGACGGGCGAGGGGCCTTGCTACCGCTGCCCCTCGCCCTCCACGTGCGTAAGTGGTGAGAGCCGGACTCTGCCTAACTTGCTTAGTGACTAGTCTCCGCTCTAGATTGATCCCCATCTCGGGCGGGGGTGCACAGTGGGCGATCCGGTGCGGACCTTGGGCGGCAGCGGCTGCCGCGCGCCACTGCTCCACCCGATGTTCTTGACGGGCTTCTTAGGCGTGTATCTCTGGGATGCATCTCGCGCTGCAGCGCAGACCTCATCTGTGCTGCGTCAACAGCCGAGCCGGTCGATGTGGGGCATAAAAAAACGGCCCTCATGGAGGGCCGTTCCTGCCGTATCTCTCGGCTTCGTCTACGGCCACCATACAACACTTCGCACACCTTTGGGGAGGGTGACCGTGGCCACAGTTGCCCCGTATGTCGACGGCTTCAACCTGTACTACGGAATGAAGAGTAAATACGGGAGGAAGCGTCTCTGGCTCGACGTGGTCGAGTTGATCAGGACACTTCGTCCGAACGACGATGTAGCGGTCGTTCACTACTTCACAGCGGTCGTCAAGAACGAACAGGCTGCGGCCGACAATCAGGACCACTACATCGAAGCGCTTAAAAGCGTTAACGGTTCGAAGGTCGACGTCCATCTTGGCCGCTTCAAAACTCGGACGATCGGCGCGTGCCGCCGGTGCGGACAACCGTATATCTGCCTTGTGGGCGCGAGTATCGGAGCTTTGAAGAGAAGGGGACGGACGTCGCGCTCGGCGCAATGATGGTCGCCGACGCCGCGCGGGGGATTGCCGGCTTGACCGTGCTGGTCACCGCGGATACGGACTTGGCGCCAGCCCTGGAGGCGGTACGCCTGGTGGCGCCGCAGCAGAAAATCTATCTGGCTATGCCGCCGGGGAACACCAAGCCCTCAGAACATCTGACGGCTGTCGGCAACATTGGTTATTTCCGTATCAACGAGGCGGCTCTGCGAGGTGCGCACCTGCCCGAGGCCGTTGCGCGCCCGGGTGGCGGGCGGCCGTTGCGCCGCCCGCCGAAGTGGTCCTAAAGGATCGTCCAGGTGTCGCCGGCGCTGAGGAGTTCGCCGAGCATCTGCTCCGGGGTGCCGGTGGCCTGAGCCTTGGCGTCGGACAGTTGCTTCTGCACCACGTCGTCGTAGGTGGGGCGGGCGACGTTGCGGAACACGCCGATCGGGGTGGTGTTCAGGTCCGAGCCGGACAGCCGGCTCAGTGCGAACGCGTACGCCGGGTCGTCGACCGTTGCGTCGTGGACGATCGGGGTGCCGCCCGGCTGGACCTGCAGGCCGAAGCTGCCCTCCGGGTGGACCACCGCGTACTGCTGCTCGTTGCCGAACGTGATGGGCTGGCCGTGTTCCAGGCGGATCAGGTGCTCGTCGCGGGTGTCGGCGTCTTTGATCAGGTCGAAGGCGCCGTCGTTGAAGATGTTGCAGTTCTGGTAGATCTCAACGAACGCCGAACCCTGGTGCTCGGCCGCCGCGCGCAGCACCGACTGCAGGTGCTTGCGGTCCGAGTCGATGGTGCGGGCCACGAACGTCGCTTCGGCGCCCAGGGCCAGCGACAGCGGGTTGAACGGGGAATCCGCCGAGCCCACCGGGGTCGACTTGGTGATCTTGCCGATCTCCGAGGTGGGGGAGTACTGGCCCTTGGTCAGGCCGTAGATCCGGTTGTTGAACAGCAGGATCTTCAGGTTGACGTTGCGGCGCAGCGCGTGGATCAGGTGGTTGCCGCCGATCGACAGCGCGTCACCGTCGCCGGTCACCACCCACACGCTCAGGTCCGGGCGCGACGCCGAGAGGCCCGTCGCGATCGCCGGGGCGCGGCCGTGGATCGAGTGCATGCCGTACGTGTTCATGTAGTACGGGAAGCGCGAGGAGCACCCGATGCCGGAGACGAAAACGGTGTTCTCCCGGGCGATGCCCAGCTCGGGCATGAAGCTCTGCACGGCCGCCAGGATCGCGTAGTCGCCGCAGCCGGGGCACCAGCGGACTTCCTGGTCGGACTTGAAGTCCTTTGTGGTCAGCTTGACCGGGGTGAGCGGGATGGAGGTACTAACCATTCTTGACCACGTCCTCGAGCATGTTCTCCAGCGTCGCGGCGGTGAACGGCAGGCCGCTGACCTGGTTGAAGGGAATCGCGTCGACCAGGTACCGGGCGCGGATCACGTGGGCGAGCTGGCCCAGGTTCATCTCCGGGATCACGATCTTGTCGTAGGCCTTGAGCACCGAGCCGAGGTTGGCCGGCAGCGGCGCGAGGTGCCGCAGGTGCGCCTGGGCGACGGGCAGGCCACGCTGACGCAGCGCCCGGCAGGCCGCACCGATCGGGCCGTAAGTCGAGCCCCAGCCGAGCACCAGCACGCGAGCGTTCTCGTCCGGGTCCTCGACCTCGACATCGGGCACCGGGATGTTCTCGATGCGGGCCTGGCGGGTGCGCACCATGAAGTCGTGGTTCGCCGGGTCGTACGAGATGTCACCGGTCTTGTCGGCCTTCTCCAGCCCACCGATGCGGTGCTCCAGACCCGGGGTGCCCGGGATCGCCCACGGCCGGGCCATGGTCTCGGGGTCGCGCAGGTAAGGCAGGAAGCGCCCGTCCTCGCCGTTGGGCTCGGTGGCGTAGGCGACCGAGATGTCGGGCAGCTCGGACACCTCGGGCAGCAGCCAGGGCTCCGAGCCGTTTGCCACGTAGTTGTCCGACAGCAGGATCACCGGGGTGCGGTAGGTCAGCGCGATCCGGGCGGCCTCGATCGCGGCGTGGAAGCAGTCCGACGGGGACTTCGGTGCGATCACGGCCAGCGGGGCTTCGCCGTGCCGGCCGTACAGCGCCATGTTGAGGTCGGCCTGCTCGGTCTTTGTCGGCATGCCCGTCGACGGACCGGCGCGCTGCACGTCCACGATCACCAGCGGCAACTCCAGCGCGATGGCCAGAGAGATCGTCTCGCCCTTGAGCGCAACACCCGGACCGGACGTGGTGGTGATGCCCAGGGCGCCACCGTATGAGGCACCGAGCGCGGCACCGATTGCGGCGATCTCGTCCTCGGCCTGCATGGTGGTCACGCCGAACTTCTTGTGCTTCGAGAGCTCGTGCAGGATGTCCGATGCCGGGGTGATCGGGTAGGCGCCGAGGAAAACCGGGAGCTTTGCTCGTACCCCTGCTGCTACCAGCCCCAGAGCCAGCGCGGCGTTCCCGGTGATGTTGCGGTAGTTGCCGGGCAGCATCTTGGCCGGCTTGACCTCGTAGCGCACCGAGAAGTCCTCGGTGGTCTCACCGAAGTTCCAGCCCGCGGTGAAAGCGGTCTTGTTGGCCGCGACCAGCTCCGGGCGCTTGGCGAACTTGCGCTCCAAGAACCGCAGGGTCGACTCGTACGGCCGCGAGTACATCCAGCTGAGCAACCCCAGCGCGAACATGTTCTTGGCGCGCTCGGCGTCCTTTTTCGACAGCCCGGAATCGGCCAGCGCCGCCACCGTCATCGAGGTCAGCCCGACCGGATGCACGGCCCACTGGTCCAGCGAACCGTCCTCCAGGGGCGAGACGCTGTAGCCGACCTTGACCAGGTTGCGCTTGGTGAACTCGTCGGTGTTGACGATGATGTCCGCGCCGGCCGGCAGATCGGCGAGGTTGGCCTTGAGCGCCGCCGGGTTCATCGCGACCAGCACGTTCGGCGAGTCGCCGGGCGTGAGGATGTCGTAGTCAGCGAAGTGCACCTGGAAGCTCGAGACACCCGGCAGGGTGCCCGCTGGAGCGCGGATCTCAGCGGGGAAGTTGGGCAGCGTCGAAATGTCGTTGCCCAGCTGCGCGGTTTCCGAAGTGAACCGGTCACCGGTGAGCTGCATACCGTCACCGGAGTCGCCGGCGAAGCGGATGACCACGCGGTCCAGCTGCTCGACAGGCTTCACGGGAGCCGCCACGTTCCAACCTCCTGATGGTGCGGCCGGCGGGTGCGCACGTCGCTGGGCCGGCCCGCTTGAGTCACTTCCAGCTTACGTCGGCACCCCTTACCGCCCGCTCGAGCTGCAATAGACCCGACGCGAACCGGGACAAGACTAGCCAGGTAAGCCTTGCCTGAGCCAAAGGTGTCCACTCTTCGGTTAGCGAACCGGACGCTAGGCTGCCGGGGTGGACGGGTATCTGGGCTCCTACGCCCTGCTGGGGCTGGTGATGGCGGCCGGTGTGCTGGTGTTCGTGCTGGCCTTTGGCGCCAACAAGCTGCTGCGTCCCGCGAACCCGGCAGAGCCGCCCGGCAAGCGGGTCGCCTACGAAAGCGGCATCGATCCGGTGGGCGGGGACTGGGCGCAGGCGCAGATCCGTTATTACGTGTACGCGTACCTCTATGTGCTCTTTGCGGTGGAGGCGGTTTTTTTGTTTCCCTGGGCCGTGATCTTTGATCGGCCTGGCTATGGCGGGGTGACCATCACCGAGATGGGCATCTTTGTCGCGGTGCTGGTACTCGGGATCATCTATGCCTGGCGGAAGAAGATCCTGACCTGGACGTGACCGGTCTCACGGGCCGCACCCACGAGACCGGCGCCACAGCGTTTCCCCGAGGCGGGGTGGCGGGCTCGCCACGCCGCAGCGCGCATGCCACGATCGTGCCCATGGGTCAGCTACTCCTCTTCGTCGTCGTGGCACTCGTGGTCGCGGCGATAGTCTTCGGCGTAACCGTCATGGTGAGCGGCGGAGACCCCGGTCTGACGCCGGTCGAGCCCGACGGTAAGGCCCTCCCGCTGCCGAACGACCGCCCGCTGGGTGAGGACGACGTCTTCCGGGCCCGCTTCGACACGGCGTTCCGCGGCTACCGGATGGCCCAGGTCGATCAGGCGCTGCAGCGCGCGGCCTACGACATCGGTTACAAGAGCGAGCTGATCGGGGTGCTGGAGGCGGAGGTCGCGGCCCTGCGAGAGGGTCGTACGGCCGATGCTGACGTGCTGCGGCGCGCTCGTGAGGCTGCGGTGGCTCCCGCGGGCGGGCCTGGCACTGGTTCCGCGGCCGAGCCCGGCGCGGTGCCGGCGCCTGACGCTTTGGTGGCCGGCGCTCCCGGCGATTCCGATGCACCATCCGCTGAAGGTGACGAATCGGTTAAGGCGGAGAGGGAGACGGACGAGGTCGCGCCGGGCGGGGCCGGGGAAGCCGCACCGGCACCACCCGAAGCCGGAAGCGCGATCAGCACGCCGGAGCCGGCAACCGCGCCGCGGGAGGCCGCGAGCAAGCGCAGCGCCTCCGCCAAGCCCCAGGACACCCCGCCACCGCAGACCAGCCCCGCCCAAGCCGAACCCACCACCGGCAACGCCGCAGCGGAGCGCCGATGACTCAGAACGGCACCCCCGGCGGCGTCGGCGACGCGGCTCAGCCCGGCACCGGCGAGGTCACCGCCACAGTTATCGTCAACGCTCCCGCGCCCAAGGTGTTCGCCGCGTTCATGGATTGGGAGCGGCAGGGCGACTGGATGCCGTTCACCAAGGTGCGCGTGGTGGAGGGCGACGGCGGCGAGGGCAGCCTGGTCGAGGCCATCACCGCGATCGGGCCGGCTGCGCTGCGCGATGAGCTGCGGGTGGTCCGGGTTGACGCGCCCTACGAGGTCCGGGTTGTGCACTGCGGCAAGGTGCTGCGGGGGCCGGGTTCCATGCGGTGCACGGCGATGGGCGGGGAACGTACCCAGGTTGTTTTGCATGAATGGTTCCATCTTCCTGGCGGAGCGGTCGGCAAGCTGGCCTGGCCGGTGCTCTGGCCCGGGTCGAAGTTGAGCTTCAAGGGCGCGCTGAAGAAGTTCGGCCGGCTCATCGAAGAGGGCAAGCTGTAGGGCGATGACAGACGACGGCTTGCTGGTCGGCGCGGACGGGCTGGCCCGGTGTTTCTGGGCCGGCAGCACCCCGGACTACCTGGCGTATCACGATGACGAGTGGGGCAAGCCGGTGCACGGCGATGATGCCCTGTTCGAGCGGATGTGCCTGGAGGCGTTCCAGTCCGGGCTGGCGTGGATCACGATTCTGCGCAAGCGGCCCGCGTTCCGCGCGGCGTTCGCCGGGTTCGACATCAAGACCGTGGCCGGGTTCGACGAGCGCGATGCCGAGCGGCTGATGGGCGACGCCGGGATCGTGCGCAACCGGATGAAGATCGACGCGGCGCTGCACAACGCCCGGGTCGCCGCCGAGCTGACGGTCGGGCTGAGTGAGCTGCTGTGGTCGTACGCGCCGCCGGCTCGGCCCCGGCCGGTTACCCGTGAGCAGGTTCCGGCTACCACCGAGGAATCGAAGACGCTCGCCAAGGAGCTCAAGAAACGCGGCTTCAAGTTCGTCGGGCCGACCACCGCGTACGCCCTGATGCAGGCCACCGGCATGGTCGACGATCACCTGGCCGGTTGTCACGTGCCCGCGCGGGGGTAGTCATTCCGGGCCGATCCGGGGCGTGATGTCATAGTGCGCATGGCTCAATGGGCGGTGATCATTCCGGCGGATCGGTGGGCGACCGAGCGGTTGTTCCATCACGACACCTTGACGGTGGCGGGGTCGGCTGGGGCGCAACCCGCGGCCGGTGACGAGGTGCTGCTCGTGGCCGGGGACACCAGCGCGCACGTGATCGCGCTCGGCGTAGTGGTCGCGCAGGAGCGGTCGCGGCGGGGGGCGCACGGCGTTCCCGAGGTCGAGATCGCGTACACCCATCGGTCGTTCGACGAGCCGCTGCCCGCCGAGGGCCTCAAGCTGGACGAGACCGTCGCGCCGATCGATGAGGAGCTGTTCCGCGGCTTCGCCGGGCGCCTGGGTGGCGATCCGGACAAGCAGACCTGGCTGGTCAGCCTGGACCTGCCGATCGAGGCGGCCAGCGCGGCCGAGGCGGTGCGGCAGTTCTGGTCGTACGTGCTGGAGCTGGGCCCGGCCGAGCTGCCCGCCTTCGTTTCGCCGTCGGGCGACGAGCTGGCGATGCAGGCCTTCGTGCTCGGCGAGGAAGCCAACCAGGACCCTGAGGAAGAAGACGAAGACTGACCCCGCCCTCCGGCAAGGAGAGGACGGGGTCAGAAAGAGAACTGCTCAGCCGCCGAGCGAGGACGCCGCCGAAGCGATCGCCGAGGCGAAGTAGCTGACCTGGGTGTAGACGCCCGGCTTGTTCGGGCGGGCGCAGCCGTCGCCCCAGCTCACGATGCCGACCTGGATCCAGGCGTTGGCGGCGTCGCGGCGGAACATCGGGCCGCCCGAGTCGCCCTGGCAGGTGTCCACGCCACCGGCGGTGTAGCCGGCGCAGATCTCGTTGCTGGCGATGATCTCGCCGTTGTACATCGACGACGAGTTGCAGGTCGCGTCGCTGACGAACGGGACGGTTGCCTTGAGCAGGTAGCGCTGCTGTGAGCCGCCCTCGCTGGCCGCACCCCAGCCGGCGATGGTGAAGGTGCCCGAGTCGTACGCCGTGGTGGTCGCGATCGGCAACGTGGCCACGCCGGTGACCGGGCTGGCCAGGCGGATCAGGGCCCAGTCCTTGCCCGCGCCGGTGTAGCCGGGGGCCTGGTAGACGTAGTTCGACTTACGGGTGATCCTGCTGGTGGAGTTCAGGTCCACCACCCCGATCGTGGCCGTGATCGACGTGTTCGTACCCGTGCGGGTCACGCAGTGCGCGGCCGTCAGCACCAGGGTGGGGCTGTACAGCGCCCCGCCGCAGCCCATCGACAGGCGCACCATGAACGGGAACTCGCCCTGGGTGGCGCGGGAGCCGCCGACCACCTTCTGCGGGCCCGGGTCGGACGCTGCCGCCGGGGATGCCTGCAGCACAGTGCCCATCGAGGCGGCCGTGAGCGCGGCTACCACCACGCCCAGGACATTGCGGAACCTGACCATCCAAACCTCCCGAGGTGAAGCTGTGACGGAAGTTAAACATTTAGATGGCCCAATATGGCTATCCCGAAAGGCTCATACCGCGAAAGCGTACGGAGAGCGCACAGACGGGCACGTTCAGCGTCCCTCGAAGACCGGCTTCTGTTTGTTGACGAACGACGTCACCGCGGCCTGGTGATCGGCGGTAGCCCCGCAGATCGCCTGCGCCTGCGCCTCCGCAGCCAGCGCGTCGGACAAGGTCCCCGCCGTGCCGATGGACAGCTCCCGCTTGATCGCCGCGTACGCCACCGTCGGGCCAGCCGCGAGCCGAGCCGCGAACTCCTGCGCCACGGGCAGCACCTTCTCGTCGTCGTCCACCAGCTCGGTGAGCAGGCCGTAGTCCAGGCACTGCTGGGCTCGTACGGGCTGGGCGAGCAGCAGCAGCTCCAGCGCACGAGCCCGGCCCACGAGGTGCGGCAGGGACCAGGAGATGCCCGAGTCACCGGCCAGCCCCACATTGGCGAACGCCATCAGGAACGTCGTCTTCGGACCGCCGATGCGGAAGTCGGCGAGCAGGGCCAGCGACGCCCCGGCTCCGGCGGCGGTGCCCCGCACGGCGGCGACGACCGGCTTGGGCAGGCTGGCCAGGCGCTGGGCGATCGGGTTGTAGTGTGCTCGTACCGTATCCAGATCCGTTGCTCCGTTGCCCAGCGTCTGGGCGTGCTCCCGCAGGTCCTGGCCCACGCAGAACGCCTTGCCCGTGCCTGCCAGCACCACCGCGCGCACCGACCGGTCGCTGTCGATCTGCGCCAGCGTGTCGCGCAACGCCTCCTTGAGGTCCACATCGAGGGCGTTCATCGCCTCAGGGCGGTTGAAGGTCAGCGTGACGACGGCGTCGGTGCGTTCGACAAGCAGTGAGTCGGTCATGACTCAGAGAATCCCACACGGGCGCTGCGCGAGGCCGACAGCAAACAGTGCTCGACGAAGCGGTCGGCGGCCGGACGCAGCCGGGTGGCGTGCTTGTCGAAGAAGGATGCGGCGCTCACCCCGGGCCATTGCGAAGGCAGCAGGGACGGCGGCAGTTGCGGGTCGCGGAACAGGAACGAGCGCCACGCGTGCACCAACTGGAACCGGGCGGCGTAGGCCTCCTCGTCGGAGCTGCGGGCGTTCACCGCGGTCACGGTGGGGCGCTGCTGATCGATGAAATGCTCGTACGCCCGAGCGATCGCGGTCAGATCCCACGCTCGCCCGACCACCCCCGCAGCCCCCGGCGAACCCGCGGCGTGACTGGCGCTGAACCTTTCGTAGCCGATCCCGGCCTCGCTCAGCACCGCGTCGATCTCCTCGGCGGCCCGCGGCGCCACCCACGCATGCTCGCTGAGCATCCCGTAGCCGAGGAACGCCAGTTTCTGCCGTTCGCGCTTGGCCAGCGGGCTGCCGAGCATGATCAAGTCGAACCGGCCATCCCAGCTGACCCGTCCGGTGCGATAAACCCGGGCGGAAGCTTCATCCAGTCGGCGGGCCGCTTTCGGGGTCAGCAGATAGCCTGGTCCGGACACCAGGCGCAGCGGATGCAGCCAGCCCTGGCGCACCATCCGGGACACCGCGGTGCGCACCGCGGGGGGCGCAATCCCTATCGGGGCCAGCAGTTTCACCAGCGCGGCGACCGGCGCCCGGCCCCCTCGGGGGCGCAGATAGTCGCCGTAGAGGTCGAAGAGTGCCGACCGCGCCTGCATGACCGCACATTGTGACAGCCCAAAAGACGATATGCTAGACGCTGTCACATCAGTCCGGGCTGAGTTTGGGTTCGCCGGTGTTCATCAGGGAAAATGTTTGATCGGCACGGTGGGCCACGCCGGGTGACCTTGGCGAGGCCCGCAGCGCTGCGGTCTCGGGTCGGTCCAGCGGGGGCGACTCCGCCGGTCAGAAACGAGGTATGGCGCGCCGTGGGGCTGAGCACGAAGCGTCGATGCCGAGCTGTTCGAGAAGCAAGTGGCTGTGGGGCAACCCACCGACCCTGATGTAGGTCTGAGGGGAGACAAGATGGCGGCGATGAAGCCGCGGACGGGCGATGGTCCGCTGGAGGTCACCAAGGAAGGGCGCGGCATCGTCATGCGCGTCCCGCTGGAAGGTGGTGGCCGTCTCGTCGTTGAGATGACTCCGGACGAGGCCAACGCGCTGGGTGACGCGTTGAAGGCGATCGCCGGCTGACGTTTCACGTGGCCCGCCGGTACGGTACCTGCCGCACCGGCGGGCTTTCCACGTCTTTGGGAAAGGTCATCCTCCAGTGTTCGCGATTCGCCTGGTAACTACACCGGGAACAGGCACGCACGTGCTTCTGGCCGACGGCTCGGGGGTGCTGGCCGGAGGTGATGACGAGACCGCCGAGCTGGTCCGGCGCGCCGACGAGCCGGGCAGAGCGGGGGCTGTGCAGCGTTTGCCGCGCCCCCTTCGTACCCCCTCATCGATCGTGATTGTCGGTGTCGGCGCTGGTGATGAGGCCGGCTGGCGGGCCGCTGGAGCCGCAGCCGTGCGCGCGGTGCCCACCGATGAAGCCCTGCACGTCGTGGTGCCCGAGCAGGTCGAGCCGGCTGCGGTCCGGGCCTTGGCCGAGGGCATCTGGCTGGCGGCCTACCGGTTACGCGAGGCCGTTGCAGGCCCCCGGTCCGTCGAGGTCACGCTGCAGACCACCAACCCGCAGCGGTACGCCCGCGGCCTCGCCACCGCCGAGGCGACCGCGGCAGCCACCTGGCTCGCCCGCGACCTGACAAACATGCCGTCCTCGACCAAGAACCCGGCCTGGTTCGCCGCCCAGGTCGCAGCCGAGGCAGCGACACGCCAGGGGCTGAGCGTGCACGTGCGCGAGCCCGAGCACCTGCGCGAGGAAGGCTTCGGCGGACTGCTGGCCGTCGGCGGCGGCTCGGCGACCCCGCCGCACCTGGTCGAGCTGAGCTGGGAGCCGGCGGGTGCAACCCGGCACATCGTGCTGATCGGCAAGGGCATCACCTTCGACACCGGTGGCATCTCCATCAAGACGCGCGACGGCCTGAAGCTGATGAAGAAGGACATGGGCGGCGCCGCGGCGATCATCGCAGCCACCCTGGCCGCCGCCGACCTGCAGCTTCCGGTACGCATCACCGCGCTCGCCCCGCTGGCGGAGAACGCGGTGAGCGGCTCGGCCTACCGCCCCGGCGACATCATCACGCAGTGGGACGGCACCACAACCGAGAGCACCAACTCCGACGCCGAGGGCCGGTTGGTGCTGGCTGACGTGCTGGCGTATGCGGTCGCCCGGCTCGACCCCGACGTGGTGATCGACCTGGCCACGCTCACCGGCGCCAACTCGGTGGCGCTGGGTAAGCGCACAGCCGCGCTGTACAGCCACGACGACGCGCTGGCCGGTGCCCTGGAGCAGGCCGGCCGGGCGGCGGGGGAGAACATGTGGCGCCTGCCGCTACCCGACGAGTACGTCGAATACCTGCACAGCGACATCGCTGACCGGCACAGCTCGCCGGCGCGGGGTGCGGGTTCCGTGGTGGCGGCCCTGTTCCTCAGCGAGTTCCTGGGCGACCGGGTGGACAGCTGGGCGCACCTGGACATGTCCGCGCCGAGCTGGGCCGAGAAGCACGAGGCCGAGCTGACCAAGGGCGCGACCGGCTGGGGCGTGCGGACCCTGGTCCGCTATCTGGAGGACCTCAGCGCTTGACCGCGGTGAGCAGCCCACCGCCGGAGGGGATGAGCGCGGGAATCCAGTCCTCGGACTCGCGGACTGCCTTCACCGTCTCGCGGATGGTGATGGTGTCCACGTCGCGGGCCGCCGGGTCGCTGATCCGGCCGCCCGCGAGCGCGCCGTTCACCACCAGGATCCCGCCCGGCCGCAGCAGCCGCAGGGCCGCCTCGGCGCAGGCCCCGGCCTCGGTGGCCTCGGCGTCGACGAAGACCAGGTCGTACACGTTGTCGGCAAGGCGCGGCAGCACGTCCAGGGCCCGCCCGGTGATGATCCGGGTCCGCGAGGCGGCGAACCCGGCTTTTTGGAAGATCCGCCGGGCGATGCGCTGGTGCTCGTTCTCGACGTCGATGGTGGTCAGCACGCCGTCGGGGCGCATGCCGCGCAGCAGCCAGACGCCGCTGACCCCCGTACCGGTGCCTATCTCCACCACTGCCTTGGCGTTGCCCGCCGCCGCGAGCAGGCTCAGCACCGAGCCCGCGCCCGGGCTGACGGCTGCGAGACCGACTTCGAGGGCCAGGTTGCGGGCGGTTTGCAGCACAACATCTTCCGCCGCATAGGCCTCGGCGAACTGGATCGACGGCGGACTGGGCTGGCCGAGCTGGCGGGCTGCGGTAACGATGACGACCTCCGTTGGGACGCGCGGACCGGAACCGGTGCACATCGGGTATGAGCGTAGAGCGACGCTCACCCTTCGCGCATCGGGAGTTCCCGGCCCTTGAGTAGCGGCTCGGCAGCCGGTGGGCCCACTGACCGGATGACCCCCGCCGATTCGTGTCATCCTGGAGTGGACCGGCGACGACGAGTGGAGGCCTTGACGTGACCGACGGCTGGAACTGGCGCCCACCGCAGACGCCACCGGCCTCGCAGGGCTCGCCGTGGTGGTCCGACGCGATGTCCGATCCCTGGCGCGACCCGTATGCCCCGTCGGCAGTGGTCATCCCGAGCGCGCCGGCCAGCACCGGCCCCCAGCCCGAGCCGGTGACCGACCCCTCCGCACCGCAGCGCTCGTTTACGCCGATTCTCTTGATCTGCCTGGTCACTGCCCTGCTGGCGGGCGGGTTGGGCGGCACGCTCGGCTTCGTTTTCGCCACCCGCAGTGGGGTCAGCGGTGGTACTGCGCTGGGCGGAGCGCCGCTGACGGCTCCGAGCGCGGCCCAGCGGCCCCCGGACTCGCTGGCCGGGGTGGCCAAGCAGGTGCTGCCCAGCGTGGTGACCGTGCGGGTGACCGGGGCCATCGGGTCCGGGTTCGTGGTCAGCCAAGCCGGCTATGTCATCACCAATGACCACGTCGTGGAGGGCTCCGACGGCACCATGTCGGTGTCGTTCAGTGACGGTTCCTCGGCCGCCGCGACGCTCGTCGGACGCGATCCCGAGTCCGACATCGCAGTGATCAAAGTCTCCAGGACCAACCTCACACCGATGCAGTTCGGTGACTCGGACTCGATCGCGGTCGGCGACCCGGTGCTGGCCTTCGGCTCCCCGCTGGCGCTCGTCAACACGGTCACCTCGGGGATCGTCAGCGCCCTCGACCGCACGATCCAGGCCGGCGAGCAGGGCGGCACCACCCGGTACTACGCGGCCATCCAGACCGACGCCGCGGTGAACCAGGGCAACTCCGGCGGCCCGCTCGTCGACGCGGCCGGCCGGGTCGTCGGCGTGAACTCGGTGATCCGCTCGGTCGGCGGCACCGAGACCGAAGCCGGGAACATCGGGCTCGCCTTCGCCATCCCGTTCAACCAGGCCCGCCGCATCGCCGAGGACATCATCGACACCGGCAAGGCCCGGCGTACCGTGATCGGCGCCGAGGTCTCCACCGGTGGCAGCACGGGATCGACCGGCTCGCTGGGCGCACGCCTGCGCTCGGTCGAACCGGCGGGCCCGGCCGCCGCGGCGGGCTTGAAAGCCGGCGACACGGTGACGAAGATTGACGGGCACCCGCTTGAGGACGGAACCGACCTGATCGCCCTGGTCCGCAAGTACGCGCCGGGGGCTACTGTCTCGGTGGAGTACCGCCGGGGCACCAGCACACAGACAGCGTCAGTAACCTTGGCGGCCGACGCGAAGTGAGAAGCCCGCACGGGCAAGGGAGGCGGCCGCCATGTTCGAGAACCTGAACTGGTGGGAGATCGGGGCGCTGCTGATGCTCGCCCTGCTCATCTTTGGCGAGCGCCTTCCCAAGGTCATCGGCGACGGCCTGCGCATGGTCCGCCAGCTACGCAACATGGCCCAGAACGCAACCTCGGACCTGAGCCGCGAGCTCGGCACCGACATTCAACTGCAGGACCTGCACCCGAAGGCGTTCATCCGCAAGCACCTGCTGTCCGAGGACGACGAAGCAGCACTGCGCCAGCCCCTGCAGAACCTGTTCAACGACGTGAAAACCGACCTCAACGGCGTGAAGAGCGAGCTGACCGACGTACGGTCAAACGTCACCGAAGCCGCCAGGCCCTCAGCCACCCCGTCGCAGCCGCAGCCCGCCGCCAAACCGGCCCCGGCAGCCTTCGACCTCGACGCGACCTGATCCTCGCCGCCGCAACTCATCGCGGCAGCGAGAACCACCTGACAACTAGCGCCGGGCGTTGACCATCAGGCCGAGCGGCTTGCCGACCAGCGACTCCCGGCGCACGGCGAGCCGATCGGCCACCGCGTCCAGAGCCTTGGCCGCCGGTGCCGAAGGGTCGGCCAGCACGATCGGGGTGCCCGCGTCCCCGGCCTCGCGGACCCGGGTGTCCAGCGGGATCTGACCGAGCAGCGGCACCGAAGCACCCATGGTTGTGGTCAGCGAGGACGCCACCGTCTCGCCGCCGCCGGAGCCGAAGACCTCCATGCGGGAGCCGTCCGGCAGCTCGAGCCAGCTCATGTTCTCGACCACGCCGACCAGGCGCTGGTGGGTCTGCATGGCGATCGCACCGGCGCGCTCGGCCACCTCGGCCGCGGCTTGCTGCGGGGTGGTGACCACCAGGATCTCCGCATTGGGCAGTAGCTGGGCCAGCGAGATCGCCACGTCGCCGGTGCCCGGGGGCAGGTCGAGCAGCAGCACGTCCAGGTCGCCCCAGAACACGTCGGCGAGGAACTGCTGCAGCGCGCGGTGCAGCATCGGGCCGCGCCAGACGACGGCGGCATTGCCTGCGGTGAACATGCCGATCGAGATGACCTTCACGCCATGCGACTGCGGCGGCATGATCATTTCTTCGACGCGGGTGGGCCGGCCGTCCACGCCGAGCATGCGGGGCACCGAGTGGCCATAGATGTCCGCGTCGACCACGCCCACCGAGAGGCCGCGCTTGGCCAGCGCCGCGGCCAGGTTGACCGTCACGCTGGACTTGCCGACGCCGCCCTTGCCGCTGGCCACCGCGTAGACCCGGGTCTTGGAGCCGGGCTGCGCGAACGGGATGACCGGCTCGGCGCTCTGACCGGCGCCCCCGCGCAGCTGTGCCTGCAGGGCCTTGCGCTGCTCCTCGGTCATCACGCCGAAGTCGATGTCGACGGTCTCAATGCCCGGGATGCGGATGAGCGCCGTGGTGATGTCGGAGGTGAGCTTGTCCCGCAGCGGACAGCCCGACACGGTGAGCAGGATCTCGACGGTGATCTTGCCGGCGGCGACGGTGAAGCCCTTCACCATGCCGAGCTCGGTGATCGGCTTGCGGATCTCGGGGTCGTCAACCGTGGCGAGGGCGGCCTGGACGGCTTCCTCGATGGTGGGGGCGGGTGCGGACATGAAGCCCAGCTTACGTCGGTGTCAGGAGTGCTCTTCCTCCCACTCCTTGCGGTCGAGCTTCTGCCGGCGCACGGCCGCCTCGTCCAGCTCGTCGGCCAGCCGGGTCAGCTCGGAGCGCAGGAAATCGCGGGTCGCGACCTCGCCGAGGGCGATGCGCAGGGCGGCGATCTCGCGGGTCAGATACTCGGTGTCGGCCTTCTGCATGGCCGCCCGGCGCCGGTCCTCGTCCATGGCCAGGCGGTCCCGGTCGGTCTGGCGGTTCTGCGCGAGCAGGATCAGCGGCGCGGCATAGGACGCCTGCAAGGACAGGATCAAGGTCAGGAACGTGAAGGTGTACGGGTCAAAGCGCATCTCCTTGGGCGCCAACGTGTTCCACGCGAACCAAGCGCCGATCATGATCGTCATGTAGACGATGAACTTGGCGGTGCCCATGTAGCGGGCGATGTTCTCCGACCACTGGCCGAACGCCTCGGGGTCGAAGCGTGGCAGCCGTACCCGGCCCGGCTCCACCGGCTGGTCGAGGCGGTCCGGGCGGTCCCGTTCGATGCGATCGCGGCGCAGGTCAGTCATCGGTGGTTCACCCCAGGCAGCACGCCGGCCGGTTCCTCAGCTTCTTCGGGCACATCGCGGTCACGCCAGTCGCGGGGCAGCGAGTGGTCGAGCACGTCGTCCACGGTCACCGCGCCGACCAGCCGGTTGGCGTTGTCGATCACCGGCATCGCGACCAGGTCGTACGTCGCCATCCGCCGGGTGATCTCGGTCAGCCCGGTCTCGGGTCGCAGCGCTTCGATGTCGGTCTCGATGATGCCGCCCAGGATTGAGGAGGGGGGCTCGCGCAACAGCCGCTGGAAGTGCACCATGCCCAGGTATTTCCCGCTCGGGGTGGCGGAGGGGGCCCGGGCCACGAAGACCTGCGCGGCGACCACCGGCGACAGCTCGGGCTCGCGGATACGGGCCAGCGCCTCGGCCACCGTGGCGTCCGGGGTCATGATCACCGGCTCGGAGGTCATCACCGAGCCCGCGGTGCCCGGGGTGTAACTCATCAGCTGCCGCACCGGCCCGGCTTCCTCGGGCTCCATCAGGTCCAGCAGGATGGTCTGCTCGGCCTTGGGCAGCTCGGCGAGCAGGTCGGCGGCATCGTCGGGGTCCATGCGTTCGAGCACGTCGGCGGCGCGTTCGCGGTCCAGCTGGATGAGGATCTCGACCTGGTCGTGCTCGGGCAGCTCCTCGAGCACGTCGGCCAGGGTCCGGTCGCTCAGCGCGGCGGCTACCTCGTTGCGGCGCGCGTCCGGCAGGTCCTGCAGGGCGTTCGCCATGTCGGCCGGGCGCATCTGCTCCAGCAGCGCCACCAGGTTGGCGCTGCCCTGGGTGTCGGTCGGCCCGACCAGACCCTTCACCCGGTCGTATTCGACCTGGTAGGTATGCCCGCGCCGGGTCAGCCGGCCGGTGTGCTGACGCACGGCGACCCGGGTGATCAGCCACTCGTTGTTGCGGTTGAGCTCCATGCCCAGGTCGACAACGATGCCGCTCTTGGCCGTACCGGTGCCGTCTTCTGCCTCGATGCTCACCCGGCGGTCCAGCAGATCCTCCAGGACCAGCAGCTCGTTCGGGCGTTTCTCGAAGCGGCGCAGGTTGAGCGTGCCCGTGCTGAGCACCACCGCCTCGGCGTCCATCGAGGTGACGCGCCCGATCGGCAGAAAGATCCGCCGGCGCAGCGCCATCTCGGCCACCAGCCCCACGATCTGCGGCGGCCGGTTGGTGGTGCGCAGCCGCACGACGGCGTCGCGCACCCGGCCCACCCGGTCGCCGTTGGGGTCGAACACGGGCAACGCCGCAAGGCGCGCCAGATATACCCTCGTCCCCATGGTCACGCGTTCAGCCTAGGTCAGGGTGCCTGGGTTAGCGTCGGGGCATGTCTACCTTGGTGTACGAGATCGTGGACGTGTTCACCGACCGGCCCTTCGCCGGCAACCCGCTCGCGGTGGTGTTCGGGGCCGAGGCTCTGGGCGCGGATCAGATGCAGGCCGTGGCCCGCGAGTTCAACCTGTCCGAGACGGTGTTCGTGCTCCCGCCCACCGACATCGAGGCCACCTACCGGGCGCGGATCTTCACCCCGGCTTCGGAGCTGCCGTTCGCCGGTCACCCGAGCGTGGGAGCGGCGGTGACAGCGGTACGCCGGGGGCTAGCCGCCGCCGGCAAGCTCATCCAGGAGTGCGGTGCCGGCCTGCTTCCCGTGGTCGTGTCGGACAACGGTTCGGCGGTGCTGACCGGCGGCACCCCCGAGGTCGGGGCCGAACTGGACCCGGTGGTGCTGCTGGAGATCACCGGGCTGGCCAAGGACGACCAGGCCAGCCGCAAAGCCACCCCGTCGTGGGCCGGCTGCGGGCTCTTCTTTGCCTACCTGCCGGTCGAGCGTCGCGCCTTGGTACGAGCGTGGGCCAACGTCGCCCGCGCATCCGAGGCCGGGGTGGAGATGGTCGACGTGTTCGCCTGGGACGCCGACACGAACACCGCCTACTCGCGGGTCTTCTGCCCGGTGGAGTCGGTGCCCGAGGACCCGGCCACCGGGTCGGCGGCGCTGGGTCTGGGCGTGTGGCTGGTGGCCAACGGCTGGCTGCCCGGCGACGGCACCTCGGAGTACACCGTGCACCAGGGCATCGAGATGCACCGTCCGTCGCTGCTGACATGCACGGTGACCGCCTCGGGTGGCGCCGCTACCTCGGCAACCGTCGCGGGTCACGTGGTCCCGGTGGCGAGGGGCGAGATCATGGTTCCACCGTTCATCGGTTAACGGCGCTTCTTGCGTACCCGATGAAGGCGGAACGGGCGACGCACCTCGACGCGGGCCGGTGTTTCTCGCGGTGAAGCCGCGCCCGAATCATCCGGAAGGTCAGGAGCGGCAAGGGGTGCGGATTCCGTCGGGGTGAGCCGGACGACAGTGCATCCCGAATCCGCCCAGCGAGCCACCAGTTGCTCGGCGGTTCCGGAGGCGTTGAGGCGCTTGGTGGCGAGCTGCGGCGCGATCTCGTTCCACGGCTCGCTGCCCGGGGCCAGCCGTTCCACCTGGGCCTCGACCACGACGATCAGGCCGCCGGTGTCGCCGCGCAGGCGCACCTGGGCGGTGCTCGCCTCGGCCAGGCCGGGCGCGCTCTGCTCACCCGGCCCGCTCACGACGATCAGCGACCCGTCCAGCGGCATCACCCACAGCCCGTGGGCGGGTCCGCCGGACGTGCCGATCCACGCGATGCCGGCCTTCTTGATCGCCTCGGCCACCAGGTCCGTCGTCACCGGCCCATCTTCGCAGCCGCGCTCACGAGTACGCCGGGACGGGGGCGACGAGCTTCAAGATGTCGGTCAGTGAGGTGACGCTGCGCCCGGCGAAGTCGTCGTCGCGGTTGAACACCAGGTGATCGGCCAGGTCCGGCGCGCTCAACCGGACCGCTGTCATGCCCACGGCGGTGGCGCCGGTCAGCTCATGGCTGCCGCCGTCCCCGACGTACAGGCAATCCTCCGGCGCCACCCGCAGCCGCCAGCACGCCTCGAGGTAGATCTCCGGGTCGGGCTTGCACCGCCCGACCTCGACGGAGAAGACGCTGACATCCAGCAGCGGCGCGATGGGCATGCTGGGCAGGAACGCCGGCAGCTCGTGGGTGCAGTCGCTGATCAGCGCGGTACGCAGACCGCGGTGCTTGAGCTCGGAAAGCACGCTCTGGGCGTCGGCGCGCAGCCGGGTATCCGCCTTCAGGGCGTCGACGCGGGCCGGGACGGCGGCGCGCAACTGGGACTGCCGCGGCCTGCCACCGGCCTGTTCGGTGACCCATCGTAGGGTGGCTTCGGCCGAGCCGAACTGGCCGCGCGCCCGGACCTCAAAGGTGCGGTCCAGCACCCTCAGCACGGCTTCGGGGTCACAGCCAAGCGCCCGGGCGATCTCGGCGTGCTGCGGCCCGCGTTTGACGGACCGGGTCAGCGTGCCGAAGAAATCGAAGAGCACCGCTTGGTACGCGGGCATCAAGAATCACCCTCCAGGGGCATTGACCAAAAGTTAACGGCGGTGAGCGTAACCAGATGCTCACTTTCCGCTCAACGGAGGTCCACAAACTGTGACTTGCTCATGTGCAAGAAACGACGGGCAAGGATGAAGATGCGATCAACGCCCGGATTGCTCACCGTGGCCGCGCTGGTCGTTGCGGTTCTGGCGGTGTCGTCGTCGGCGCCACTGATCGCGTTCGCGGCCGCCCCCGCCGTGGCCGTGGCCTTCTGGCGCAATGGCCTCGCCTTCGCCGCGCTGACCCCGATAAGTGCAGGTCCAAGGCGTGCCGAGGTACGAACACTGCCTGCGAACGGCGGCCTCTCCTGCGTGCTGGCCGGCGTTGCCCTGGCGGCGCACTTCGCGACCTGGATGCCCTCGGTGCAACTCGGTTCCGTGGCCACCGCCACCGCCTTGGTCGCCACCCAGCCGGTCTGGCAGGGTGTACTGGCCGCGGCACTGCGATCCCCGGACCGGCCCACCCGCACCGGCTGGCTCGGCATCGCCCTCGCGGTCGTGGGCGTGGCCTGGGCGACCGGGGTGGATGCCGGGGTGTCCGGGCGCGCGGTGCTGGCCGACGTGCTGGCGGTGCTCGGCGGGATGGCGGCCGCGGTCTACACGCTGTTCGGTGAGCGGGCCCGGGTACGGATCAGCACCACGACGTACACCTGGGCCTGTTATGGCACTTGTGCAGTGCTGCTCTTGATCGGCTGCCTGATCGCGGGCGTGCCCCTGGCCGGGTACGACAACCAGACGTGGGCGGCAATCCTGGCGCTGGTGGTTGGCGCGCAATTACTGGGGCACTCGATGTTCAACTACGCGCTCGAGAAGGTGCCGGCCACCACGGTCAGCGTGCTGATCCTGCTCGAAGTTCCCGGCGCGGCCACCCTGGCCTGGCTCTGGCTGGGTCAGCAGCCACGGCTCTCGGCGCTGCCCGGCTTGGCGGTCCTGGTGGCCGGGGTGGCGATCGTGATCCTGGGTGGCAAAACCCGGGCCCTGGGGGACGCCGACCCGCTCTGACTCGTTGAAACCCTGGCGGAGCGCCGATCCGCACGGTAAAGAGGGGGGATGCGATGCGTGGCTATCGATACCTGCTCGGCTGCCTGGCGTCCGGGGTGCTGCTCATGACCGGCGGCTGCGACGAGCCCGAGCCGATCCAACCCGGCCTGCTGGGCGGCTGGACCACGGCGGGCTGCGAGTTCAGCCGGAGCCCGGAGACCATGACCATCGGCGGGCGCACGCTGCCGGTCACGCCCAAGGACCTGGACGCGGCGATCGCCCGCATCGACAAGGCCGGACGCTCCGAGCATGCGGCCAGCTATGCGGGCATCGAGGTCGATCAGGAACGGGTACGAGCCATCGTCTACCGCGTTCCCTCGGCGCCCCTCGACGACCTCATCCGCCAGGCCGCCGAGAACACCTGCGTCTTCGTCCGCGACGCCGAGCACGGCCTCGACGAGCTCAACGCCTGGCACGACCGCGTCCGCGACGACATCGCCGCCTGGAAGTCGCGCGGCATCTTCATCGCCACCATTTCGGCCCGCCACGACGGCGCCGGCGTCGAGGTGGGCACGCCCGACGTGCAGCGCGCCCGCGTCGAGCTTCCCGAGCACTACGGCCGCAAGGCCCCGCTCATCGTGGTCGAGCAGGGCCCGGTGGTGCCGATCGCCCGTACCAGCGTCCCGACCGCCCCGCCGCCCGGGGGCTGAGCCGGTTCAGAAGGTGTTACCGCTCGAACCCGAGTCGTGGGCCAGCGCGATCACGACGACAACGGCCCCGATGATCGCAATCGCGGCGACGACCCAGCCGATGATGATGCCCGCGAGCGCCATCCCGGCCCCCGATGCCCCAGTGGTCCGCATGCGCCGCCGGGCCACATGGCCGAAGATCGCGCCGAGGATGCCGAGCACGCCACCGATCCACCACGCACACAGCCCCAGGACCGAGACGATGGACACGACCAGGGACGCGATGGCCAGGCCGTCGGTTGGGCGGCGGATGCCCGTGTACGGCGAGTACGCGTACGGGCTGCCCTGATAGCCATAGTCGTAGGGTGGCTGGCCGGGCTGCGGCTGCGGCGCGAACGGGTTGGGCGGCTGCGGGTACGGGTTCTGCGGTTGGCCGTACTGCGGGTATGCGGGATTCTGCGGTTGCTGGTAGGGCTGGACCGGCGGGTCCGGGGGCACGGGGTAGGTGCCGTCCGGACCGGGCGTCGGTGGGTAGGTCAAGGTGCTGCCTCCGTCCGGCGCGCTGGGTGAATCACCAGGGTAGAAGACCCGGGCACGTGCGCGAAGCCCCCGTTACGGCTCTGTGGCCCGGGGCCGCTGGACTATCGCGCCACGATCGAGCTGATGTTTGCCCCCGTGGGCGCGAGCGGGCAGGATCGCCGCATGGTCTACGACGCCCATTCTGAGTCCGTGCCCAGCGAGCCCTCCGCAGTCGCCGAAGCGGTGCACTCAGAGCTGGCGGCCGCCGTTGCTGAGGAGGACGGACCGGTGACACTCCGCTTGGATGGCAAGGTCGCTCTGGTCACCGGTGCAGGCAGCCCGGACGGCATCGGCTACGCCACCGCACGCCGCTTGCGCGACCTCGGCGCTCGGGTGGCCATCGTCTCCACCACCCGCCGCATCCACGAGCGCGCCACCGAACTGGGCGTCACCGGCTTCGTGGCTGACCTGACGGATGAGGCCGAGGTGGGAGCCCTGGCCGACGCGATCGTTGACCAGCTCGGCGACGTGCAGGTGCTGGTGAACAATGCGGGCCTGGCCAGCCGCACCAGCCCCGAGGTGCTTCGCCCGGTCGCCCAGCTCACGTACGACGAGTGGAAAGCCGAGATCGACCGCAACCTGAGCACCGCGTTCCTGTGCAGCCGGGCGTTCGTCGGTGGCATGTCCGAAGGCGGCTGGGGCCGCATCGTCAACCTGGCGGCCACCGCCGGCCCGATCAACGCCCTGCCCACCGAGGCGGCCTACGCGGCGGCGAAGTCCGGGGTGGTGGGTCTGACCAGGGCTTTGGCCATGGAACTGGTGGCCGACGGCATCAACGTCAACTGCGTGGCCCCCGGCACGATCTACACGGCCGCCTCCACGGTGACGGAGATCAAGCAGGGCCTGGGCACCCCGATCGGCCGCCCCGGCACACCCGATGAGGTGGCCGCGGCGATCGCTTTCCTGTGCTCGCCGGCCGCCTCGTACATCACCGGCCAGATGCTGGTGGTCGACGGCGGCAACAGCGTCCGCGAGGCCGAATTCCGCTGAGCTGGTGTTCGCGTCGTCGTGGGCCGCCCGGTGGACCCCTGCGAGCCACCGGGCGGCGGCGCGTCTCAGTACGTCGAACCGTTGCTCGACCCAATCGCGAAGATGACCGCCACGACGTAGAAGGCGCAGAGCAGGACGTACAGGCTGGTGAAGATGTAGCCCAGCCACAAACCCGCGGTGGCCAGGCCGTCGCCGCCCTCCCCGGTCTGCCGGATCTGCTTCTTGGCCACATGCCCCATGACAATCGCGGCCGGCGCGAAGACAAAGGCGAACACCAGGGCCAGAATCGCCATCGTGTTCGTCGGCGCCCCCATCGGCGTCATCTGTGGCTGCGCGTACGGCTGCCCGTAACCCGGCTGCCCGTACCCCGCCTGCGGCCCGGCTCCGTAGGCTTGGTGGCCGTAGGGGTCGCTCGGCGCGCCGCTGGAAGGCGCACCATACGGTGGCGGCTGCTGCCCATACGGCTGGCCGCTGGCCGGGGTGCCGCTAGCCGGAGCGTTGTAAGGATCCTGCGAATACGGTGTCGTCGGATCGTACGAAGGCGGCTGCTGCCCATACGGCTGCTGCGGCTGGTATGGGTCGTGCGAGCCACCCGGTGGCGGGTATGTCATCTGAAGGTCCTCCTAGTTCACCCGGCACCGTACTAGCCGCACCGAAAAACCGGACACCCCAATCCAGCGTGTTGGCCCAGCCCTTCGCACGTCATGGGGCTTGAGGCGGGGGGTGGCTCCCAGCAAGGCCGGGCAAAAAGGGCGGCAGGATTCCCCCGGTCGGATTCACGACTGCTGATGGGGTTGGGCTTCGCTTTCGGCCATTGCTCAGGCCGGGTTCGCGTCGGTGCGGGGGTGGGTGGGGCGTTGTGCGGGCCGCCTTCAGCAGCTCAGGTTCCTGTCCTGGCTCGAGCGGCTGTCCTGGCTTGAGTGGCTGTCCTGGCTTGAGTGGCTGTCCTGGCTTGAGTGGCTGTCCTGGCCTGGGTGGGCTGTCCTGGCTTGAGGTCGCGCGCCTCCCGCAACGCACATAGCCCTGGACCGGGCATCTCCCTCAGCGCGAGCGTCGACCCACGGCTCGAACGCCTTCTCTGACGCCCTACCACTCGCTCAAGCGCTTCCCAGCTCAAGCGTCGGTCACCAAGCTCAAGCGTCCGCCGCCGCGATCAACCGCCAGTCGCCAAGCTCAAGCTCCCCGCCCTTACCCATTACGCACCGAACGCCTCAACTCACCTTGAACAACCCAGCGACCGCCCGCTCCACAGCCAGGCACCGGTCCTCCACATAGTCCATCCCAGCCTCGGCAGCCAGCCGCCGAGCCTCAGCGGACGTAATGCCGGATTGAAGCCATACCGCAGGAGCCTTGACAGCGATGGCTTCCCGCACAACCTCCAGCGCAGCGGCCGGCGGACGGAAGATGTTGACGATGTCGACCGGGGTGGGGAGGTCGGCGAGGGTTGGCACGGTGGGGATGCCGTAGATCTCGTCGACGAAGGGGTTGACCGGGATGATTTTCCAGCCGTGGCGCAGCATTTGGAGGGGGACTGAGTGCGCGGGCTTGCTGGGGTCCCGGGAGGCGCCTACTACTGCGATGGTGGTGGCTTCCGCGAGGAGTTGAGCTGCGCTTCTCATGGGTTCGACCTTAGCGAGTGCGCGAGCCGGGCGGGGTTGCGCCTGTGGATAACTCTGTGGACAAGTCAGAGAAGGGTCAGCTGCTCCGACTCAGGGACGGTGAGGGGAGCAGCGACGGGAGCGGCGACGGGCGCGGCGACTGGGGCGGAGGCGGCAGGGATGGCGCGGGCGCCGAAGGGGGTGGCTCGGTGCAGGCCGTGGCGGCGGGCGGCCAGGCGGACGCGGGCGCCGATCTCGTTCTGGAAGGCCGGGGACAGGTACGAGCCGCCGCCGAACAGCTCCCGGTAGCGCGGGGCGAGGGCCGGGTGTTCGCGGGTCAGCCAGGCTGCGTACCACTCGCGGGCGCCGGGGCGTAGGTGCAGGGCGAGCGGCGATAAGCTGGTGGCTCCCGAGGCGGCGATGGCGGCGACGGTTTCCTCGATGGACTCGTCTGTGTCGGTGAGGCCGGGCAGAATCGGGGCCATCAGCACGCTCACCTTGAAGCCGGCGTCGGTCGGGCGGCGCACCGCGTCGAGGCGGCGGCGAGGGCTGGGGGTGCCTGATTCGACCGAGCGCCACACTGTCTCGTCGACGAAGCCGACCGAGAACGAGATGTTGACGCCGGTGACCGTGGCGGCCTGCTTGAGCAGCTCCAGGTCGCGCAGGATAAGCGTGCCCTTGGTGAGGATCGAGAACGGGTTGGCGTGATCGCGCAGCGCCGCGAGGATCTCGGGCATCAGGCGGTAACGGCCTTCGGCGCGCTGGTAGACGTCCACGTTGGTGCCCATGGCGACGTGCTCGCCTTTCCAGCGCGGCGCGGCTAGCTCGCGGCGGATCAGCTCGCCGGCGTTGACCTTGACGATCACCTTGGTGTCGAAATCGCGGCCCGCGTCCAGGTCCAGGTAGGTGTGGGTGTTGCGGGCGAAGCAGTTATGGCTGACCACGCCGTCGGCGATGAAGTCGCCGGTGCCGGTGGTGATGTCGAACAGCGGCAGCGTCAGGCCCAGCTCTTCGATGTCGGCGACGGTCAGGTCGGCGTCGCTGCGCACCCCGGCTCCGGAGGCGTCCAGGGGTGCCTCGGCGACGCCGGTGAGGTGCCGGAAGCGCAGGGCGGACCACAGGTCACGGCCGATCTCGACCGAGTGCACGCCCCCGAGCTGGGGGTGCGCCGGTCGGCGGCTGGGCAGCCCGAGGTGGGTCAGCGCGTCGGTGATGCGGGACAGGAAGCCCTGATCGCGGCCGGTGAAGATGATTGCCAGGCGGTCAGCGGTGCCGATTGCTCCGAAGGCTCCCGCCAGGAATCCCCGGTACCACTCGCCGGTAGGCAGCTCAGGCCAGCGCAGCGCCTTGTGCATCGGGATGTCTTCGAGGTAGCTGTCGGCGCGGATCCAGGCGTCGCCCTCGCGCGGGGTGCCGGCGGGTGGAGCGCTGGCGTCGCCGCGGATCAGCCCGCACAGGAAACCGGCCTGGTAGTCGGGGGACTCCATCGGCGGGTGGGCGAAGTGTCCAACACCGGACATGCGGTCGCCGACGGCCAGGGCGGGCAGGTGGGGCTCGGCCGGGCTGACGTGCCGCCAGCCGCGGTCGGTCAGGAAGCGGTGGTCACCGCTGGACACGAGCCGGGTGCCGTCGGCGAGGGTGACCCGGAAGGCGGGCTTGGTGGTGCTCCAGTGGTCGAGCACGGTTGTTGTCACATAGCGGCGGTGCGGGCCGGCGCCGGTCGTGCCGAGGACCGCATCGCCGGCCTTGAGCTGGGCCAGGGGGCGCATCGATCCGTCGGCGAGCAGGATCGGAGTGTCTCCGCTCAGGCAGTAGGAACAGGCGTGTGAACAGCCGCGATAGGGGTTGATGGTCCATTGGAACGGCACCCGCGAGGCGCCCGGGACCCGGTTGATCATTGATTTCGCCCGGACCTCGTAGAACGTCATACCGGCGAAGCCGGGGGTGTCGAACGTGCGGATGGTCGCCCCCGGCAGCGCCAGCGGCAGGGGTGAGGCCGCCGGCGCTGCGTCCAGGAGCGAGGCGTCGTCGGCCGACGCCGACAGGTGTGACCATCGCATGCCAAGATTCGAACACACGTTCGATTTCCTGTCCAGTGGGCTCTCGAAGAAGAACCCGACCGGGGCATGCGGGAAACAAAGGAAAACAAAAGCGCCGCAGGCCCCGAAGGGCCCGCGGCGCTGGTGCAGAGCTGGAGAACTGGTGCAGACCAGAAATCAGTGAGCCTGGTCGGCGTGCTCGGCGATCTTCTGGCGTACCTCGTCCATGTCCAGCTTCTCGACCTGGTCGATCAACGACTCGAGGGCCGACTCGGGGAGCGCGCCGGGCTGCGAGAAAACGAGCACGCCGTCGCGTACAGCCATGATCGTCGGGATGGAGCTGATGCCGAACTTGGCGGCAAGCTCCTGCTGGGCCTCGGTGTCGACCTTGCCGAAGACGATGTCGGAGTGCTTCTCCGACGAACGCTCGTACGTCGGGGCGAAGCGCACGCAGGGCCCGCACCAACTGGCCCAGAAGTCGACCAGGACGATGCCGTCCTTACCGGTCACATCGTCGAAGTTCTCTGTGGTCAGCGCAACGGTCGCCATGATGTCTCCGTCCACGGGAATTGGCTTACGTGCATGTAAACCTGTCGTCCGTCCCGGTGATTCCCGCCAGCGGGCCTGCTCATACGTGGCCTGCGGCACCTTTTGGCGGAAGGGCAGACGGTTGAAGCGTAACCCACGGTGAGGGCGGCGTTCAGTCATGTTACGAGATGAGCAGTGTCCGCTTTGTTACCCATGCCGGTCGATCCAGGCTCTGATGCGGCTGGATAACGGTCTGGTCACTGCAAGCGGTAATAGATAACAAAGTTAAATGTGATTTGGGTCACTTGTGAAATCCCTTCACACGCCTACTGAGGGTGAGGCAGACTCGTTCCCAACAGAGCGTGGGCGGCGGGTGCCGGGGAGGGCCCCGCCGTTCATTGCGTCCAGGGTCGGACAGCCGAGCGGCCCGCATGGCGAATGCCCAGGAAGTGAAGGGCCAACGCCTGGAGCAGGCAGCGTGAAGGCAACCGCTAGCCTCATCGGCCATGATTCCCGATCAGCTGCCGGACGTCGGTGTCGGCCCGTGGCCAGGTACGTGGCCCACCGAGGAGCACTACGATCCCGAGCTGCTGGCCCAGGGTGACCGCCGCAACGTTGTCGACCGCTACCGCTACTGGCGGCGCGAGGCCGTGATTGCCGACCTGGACCTGCGCCGGCACGGGTTCCACGTCGCCATCGAGAACTGGCAGCACGACTTCAACATCGGCACCGTGGTGCGCAACGCCAACGCCTTCCTGGCCGCCGAGGTGCACATTGTCGGGCTCAAGCGCTGGAACCGGCGCGGCGCCATGGTCACCGACCGCTACCAGCATGTCCGGCACCACCCGGCGATCGAGGATTTCACGGCGTGGGCGGCCGAGGCCGGGCTGCCGATCATCGGCATCGACAACCTTCCGGGATCGCGCCCGATGGAGTCGGTCACGCTGCCGCGTGAATGCGTGCTGCTGTTCGGCCAGGAGGGGCCCGGCCTTTCCGAGACCGCTCGCGCCGCGTGCAGCGCACTCTTCTCGATTGCTCAGTACGGCTCCACGCGCTCAATTAACGCAGGAGTTGCCAGCGGCATCGCGATGCATTCATGGGTACGAGCCCACGCCGGTCCGCCGCCGGAATGAACCGTAGCGCCGAAGTGCCCGTGTTCTGCCGATTCGCTTGACGGGCGACTTCCGTACCCCCACCGTAAAGAGGTGGGTGTCACCGTTAGCTGCCCCCGTTGTGCTGCGCAGGTCCGGCCGCCGGACCTGATGCACACCGCCTGGCGCTGTGACGATTGCGGCGAGATTCATCCGTTTCATGTGGCCGAGCGAATCGGCCCGGAAATCATGGACAGCGTGATCCGTCAGCCGCGCCCGATCAGCGGAAAGCAACGCGTTCCCCTGTGGTGTCCGTGGCCGTTGCCTCCGGGGTGGATGGTGACGGGCGTCGGATGGGCCGGGGACGACCGATCGGGCGTACGGGCGACAGCGCTCTCCTGCAGTGGCCCTGATCCTCTCGGCGGAGGTCCGGCCGACCTGGTCCTGATTGCCGAGCAGCCCGGTGTCGGTCTTGGCACCCGCTTCGCCGGCATCCCGGGCATCGATCCGGGCTATTTGATCGCCGAGGCGCTCAGTGACGCCTCCCGGCATGCCGGTCCGCATGCCAAAATTCGCGCGGGCGGGCACCCCACTCCTCTGTGGTGTGTGAAGTCACCCGAGGACCGCTGCGCTTATGTGAGTGAAGCCAAAGGAATGTGGCTCTATGCGGTAGCGTGGCCCGCGAGTGCGGGTTACTTCCTCGCCGAACATGTCGTGCTGCACGACCTGTCCGATGAGGCCATGCCCGAGCTTGTGTACGGAGCGCCGTCGCCCTACCTGCACGGACGTGCCTGATTTTCCGGGCTGACCTGCAGGAACGAAATCGGCAATCCGAGCACTCTGTTCACACAGCGCAGCGAAACTGATACCGTGAGTATTGCCGCGGCGTCGACCGTACCCGCAACGGAGGAGCAGGCCCGCCATGATCAAGAAGGTACTCACCTGGCTTGGCATCGCATTCTTGATCTTCTTCATTGCGTTCAACCCGAACTCGGCGGCAGCCGTGTTCGAGTCTCTGGGTGACACCATCGGGGACATTGCCCGTGGTTTCGGAACCTTCTTCACCAACCTCGTCGCTTAACATCGGCGCATGGGTCCTGGTGAGCCGCGACAGCCTGAAGACGAGGGTGCGCGCCGCCCTCAGGATGACGATGAGTACTTCGGCCACAACGACCCGGTAGTCCGGGACGAGGGGCCGCAGTACGCAAGGGGCACGGCGTATGCCGACGGTCCCGCCTACTCGGACGGTCCCGCCTACGCAGCGAGCACCGGCTATGCCGATGACTACGAGACGCGTGAGCAACCGCGGTACCGCGACGAGTACGAAGCCCCGATCTTCACCGAGGAAGAGCTCAAGGGCCTTGGTGGCGAAGGGGCCGGCGTCCCGGGTGGACCACGGCGCGTCCTCCCGCTGGAGGACGAGCCGACCACACTGGTCTCCCGCTATCTCTTCCCGACCGAGCGCTACCGGGGTGAGTGGAAGCGGCACTGGATCCACCTGTCCACGCCGTTGCTGGTGGGCATCGGATCCACGCTGCTGCTCGGCTATCTTGCCGGCTTCCTGACCAAACAGGATATCGGCGGGCTGGTCACGGCGGCGGTGCTGATCTGGCTCGGCGTCATGGGCTGGGTCGCGTGGAAGGTCGCCGACTGGTATTTCGACCGCTTCATCCTGACCAACAAGCGGGTCATGGTGGTGAACGGGATCATCACCCGTAAGGTCGCCATGATGCCGCTCCTGCGGGTCACCGATATGAAGTACGAGCAGTCCGCGCTGGGCCGGATGTTGAGCTACGGCACGTTCGTGCTGGAGTCCGCCGGTCAGGATCAGGCGCTGCGCGAGGTCAAGCATCTGCCCAACCCCAACGAGCTCTACCTGCGGGTTGTCGAGGAGATGTACGAGCCGCAGGCGGTCGAGGCCCGGTTGGGCAAGGATGGTGACGGTGGCGACGACGCCTGACGTCCGTGCCTGCTCGCCGGTGCCCACCCGGTAGCGTTCGGCGAGTGACCAGAATCGACCTGCACTGTCACTCGACGGCCAGTGACGGCACGCTGACCCCGTCCGAGTTGATGCGCGCGGGTGCCGAGGCCGGTCTCGACGTGATGGCCATCACTGACCACGACACCACCGGCGGCTGGGATGAAGCCGCGGCGGCGCGACCCGAGGGGCTGAAGCTGGTCCGGGGGGCCGAGCTGTCCTGCCGGTGGTTCGGTGCTGAGCCGGCGATCGCGTTGCATCTGCTGGCCTATCTCTTCGACCCGCACGAGCCGCAGCTCGCCGCGGACCTGGTCCGGTTGCGTGAGGACCGGGAGCAACGGGCCGAGAAGATCGTCGAGCTGTTGCGGGCCGACGGGGTGGATATCTCCTGGCCCGAGGTGCACGGGTATGCCGCGGGGGGCTCGGTGGGGCGCCCGCACATCGCTCAGGCGCTGATCCGGGCCGGTTTGGTGCGCACCACGAACGAGGCGTTCGCGTCGCGGTGGCTGGGCGCGCGCTACTTCGTACCGAAAACTGATCTTGATGTTTTCGAGGCGGTGCGGGCGGTGCGGGCGGCCGGGGGAGTGGCTGTTTTTGCCCACCCGAACGCAACAGTGCGGGGGCGCATCGTCCCGGACAAGCTGATCGTCGATCTGGCGGCGGCGGGCCTGTTCGGGCTGGAAGCCGATCACGAGGATCACTCGCCGCAGCAGCGGGCCCAGGTGCGGGCACTGGCCGGCGACCTCGGGCTCGTCGTCACCGGCTCGTCCGACTTTCACGGCACCCACAAGACCGTCCGGCTCGGCGCGTTCACGACCGAGCCGTGGGCGTACGAGAAAATCGCCGCTGCCGCGACCGGAGTCCCCGTCCTGGGGTGACGGTCCTCGCAGTTCAGGGCGCCGGACGCGAGCGCCACCTAGGTTGAGCGCGTGAACCTGAAGTTGTTCGGCGAGTTCTTCCTGACCTTGCTGGTGATCGTGGACCCGCCGGGCATGGTGCCCGTGTTCCTCGCCCTCACCGGCACCCTGCCGGCCAAGGAGCGCGTGCGCGCCGGCACCCAAGCGGTGCTGCTCGCGCTGGGCGTGATCGTCATCTTTGCCGTGGCCGGGCAAACCCTGCTCGACTATCTGCACGTCCAGCTCCCGGCGCTGCAGGGCGCGGGCGGTCTGCTGCTCGTGCTGGTGGCGTTGCAGCTGCTCACCGGCAAGACCGACGAGCCCTCGGAGCAGGGCGGCACCAGCAATGTGGCGCTGGTCCCCATCGGCACGCCGCTGCTGGCCGGCCCCGGGGCGATCGTGGCGACCATGCTGTTCGTGCAGCGGGCGAACGGGGTCGGCGAGTACACGGTGATCGGGCTCGGCATCCTCGGCGTCATGGCGACGGTCTGGCTGGTCCTGCGCTTCTCCGGGGTGATCGTCAAGCTGCTGCGCCCGGCCGGCATCGAGGTGCTGACCCGCATCGCCGGTCTGCTGCTCGCCGCGATCGCCATCCAGTTGATCGCCGATGCCACTGCCGCATTCGTGGAGCTTTACGCCGCGGGGAGTCACTGAGGGTTATTGAGGACCAACCTCGAGTTCCACCGCCTGCAGGTGGGCAGTTTGGTCCCCACCGTCCTGAATCATCCTCACTGAGTACCGGTTTTGTCGTAGGGGCCTGAGAGGATTGTGTCGTGCCAAGGACCTCCTCGCGATCGGCCGGCGTGCCCCAGCAGCTGGGCTTCGACGGCATGCCCGAACGCCTCTTCGTCTGCACGCCCAGCAAGCTGGGTTCGTTCGCGGACTGCCCGCGGCGTTACCGCTACAGCTATGTCGACCGGCCGAGCCCGTCTAAGGGCCCGCCGTGGGCGCACAACTCGCTCGGCGCCAGCGTGCATACGGCTCTGAAGAACTGGTACGCCGTGCCGGCCGCCCGCCGCGCTGCTGCCTCGCTGCCCACGCTGCTCAAGACCACCTGGGTACGTGAGGGTTACCGCGATGTCGACCTGGAACGGGTTGCCTATCGCAAGGCACTGGGCTGGCTCGACACGTACGTCGCCGGGCTGGACCCGCAGGAGGAGCCGCTCGGGGTGGAGCGGGTGGTCGCCACCAAGACGTCGGTGCTGGCCTTCAACGGGCGCGCCGACCGCATCGACGGCCGCGACGGGGAAGCGGTGATCGTCGACTACAAGACCGGGCGCACGGGGCTGGACGCGGACGACGCCCGGGGCTCGCAGGCGTTGGCGTTGTATGCGTACGCGGCTCAGCGGGTGTTCCGGCGTCCGTGTCACAAGGTCGAGCTGCATCACCTGCCGACGGGCACGGTGGCGGCGCACGAGCACACCGAGGAGTCGCTGGCCCGGCAGGTGACCCGGGCCGAGGAAACCGCTCGCGACATCATGGCGGCCGAGAAAGCGGTAGCGGCCGGCGCCGATCCCGACGACGAGTTCCCGACCAATCCCGGCTCGCTGTGCAGTTGGTGCGACTTCCGCAAGTCCTGCCCGGCCGGCAAGGAGATGGCGGCGAAGGAACCCTGGGCTGCCGTGGAGCACTTGGAACGCGCTTAGGCCAGGCCGGCTCGCTCCAGGGCGACGCGACGCATGGGGGCTACCCGGTAGCGCGCGGGCATGGCGGCCAGGGCGGCATTCAGGAGCAGACGGATTCCTCGTACGGACAAATCGGCTGACTTGTCGGTCGTGGGCCAGCCGAGCCCGCCGTACATTTTGCGAGCCCAGGACGGCAACAGCGCGGCTGCTGTGCCGGCGACACCGAAGTACGCCCACCGAGCCGGACCCAGGGTCAGGCTCATCCGCAGCGGAAGGCTGCCCCAATGCTCCGGCACGGGCGGCACGGTCAGGAAGAACGCGGTCTCGGCGCTGTCCTTGGTGATGCCCAGCTCAGGCTGCATCGCCGCGTAGTAGTCGGCTACCTCGGCGGCCGTCGACGGCACGGTAGCCGGGTCCAATCCGACGACCTCGGCCGCGCGAAGCTGCTCGGTGTAGTAGCGGTCCACCTCCGCGTCAGTCAGCTCCAGACCGGCCCGGCGGGCGGTGGTCAGGAACGACTCCACCTCGGCCACATGCACCCATCGCAGCAGGTCAGGTTCGTCCAGCCGAAACCTTTCCCCGGTGCGAGGATCGGTCGCCCGCATCGCCGCGTGGATGCGCCGGACCCGGCTCGCCGCCTGCTCGACCTCCGCCGCGGTGCCGTACAGAACCGTGCCGACGTAGGCCGACGTGCGCTCCAGACGTCCCCACGGGTCGGTGCGATAGCTGGAATTCTGGTTGATCGCGGCGACAGCCCGGGGGTGCAGCGCCTGAAGATAGAGCGAGCGCAGCCCGCCAACCGAGACGATGGGTTCCGCGTGCACCTTCCACGAAACCGAACCGGGGCCGAAGAGTCCGAGGTCAGCCGCAGTGTTCATCAATCCAGCGTGCCACGCGCAACCGCGTTATGCCGCTTGGTCGGCTCGGCGCTCGTGCTGGCACTGCGGGCACAGACCCCAGAAGGTGATCTCGGCCTCGTCCACCTCGAAGCCGTGACCGATGCCCGGATCGATGCAGGGACGTTCGTCCACCAGGCAATCCACGTCCCGGATCGTGCCGCAGCCGCGGCAGACGATGTGGTGATGGTTGTCACCGACGCGAGCCTCGTAGCGGGCCGGGCTGCCCGCGGGCTCGATCCGGCGGGCCAGGCCGGCGCGGGACAGGGCGCCGAGCACGTCGTAGATCGCCTGGGTGGACACCGAGTCGAGCCGCGCGCGTACCTGCCGGGTGATTTCCTCGACCTCGAGGTGACCGCCCTGGGTGAGCACGTCGAGCACGGCGAGGCGCGGCCGCGTCACCCGCAGGCCCTGGCCGCGCAGCAGCTCCTCGCCGGTCATCTCACCATCATGACAGCACAGGCAACATCGCCGGCCGATGAACCAGATCGGCGACCCGCGCGTAACCGCAGTGAGGAGTTGTTTGCAAAGTCAGATAAGTTCGGCGGGCGGCCCGATACTTAAACCTTCAACGAGAGGGGTGCCAGTGTTCGACCAGATCAACGGCTTGCCCGTGCACGCGCTTGTCCTGCACGCCGCGGTGGTGTTCGTGCCGCTGCTGGCCCTGGTGGCCATCGTCTACGCGGTGCTGCCCCGCTGGCGCACCAAAATCGGCTGGGCCGCGATCCTGCTCGCGATCATCGCGCCGATCTGCACGTACGTCACCATGGCCTCCGGTTCGAAGCTGCGCGAACGGCTCATCGCCAACGGAATGAGCGGCCCGCCGCTGGAGAAGATCGACGATCACATGGGGTACGGCGGGCTGACGTTCTACTTCGCGCTCGGCCTCGGCGTGGTGACGCTGGTGATGGTGCTGCTGACGCTGCGCCGCCCCGGCAACCGGCTCGCCCTGCCGGCGGACCTCGGCCTCGCGGTCGTAATGGTGGCGCTGGCCGCGCTGTCGGGCTACTACGTCTACAAGACCGGCGACACGGGGGCTCAGGCGGTCTGGGGCACGTCCGCCTGAGCGAAGCTGCCGTCCCGGCCGCCATGTGGGGTGGTGGCCGGGACGGTTTTACGCCTTCGTCAGGAGGCTAGAAGATGATGCGGGCGCAGAGCAGGCACATCAGGATCAGGGCGATGGCGCCAGCGACCAGGCCAACGCCGTAGGTCGTTGTGCGCGCGGCACCTTCGGCTTCGTCCAGCGCGGCATTGTCCTGGGCCGGCATCGAGCGCGGCGGCGGGGGCTGTGACACCACCGGGGGACGCCAGTGCGGGGATGTCGGTGGTTGCTTGGGTGGTCCTTCGTACACCGGCTTGGGATCGGGGGCCGGGGCGGGGCGGGCGGCGCCGAACATATCCGGCGCGGAGTCCGGCCGCTTCCAGTACGCGTCGTCATCGGGTCCGGTCGGGGCGCTCACGTTCATCGACGCTACATCTATCGGGGGCCGACAGCGCGCGCCACGCGGCCTACCCTCATAGCGTGGACATCCTTGACGAACCCGACCGCGACGCGGACGCCGAGCGCCCCGTCGACTTCGAATCCGAAGAAGCACCAGTGCTCCCGGACCAGACCCGCGACGACACCGAGCGTGGCTGGGGCTATCGCAGCACCGAGGACTCGAACGACGACCGCCTGTTCGAGGACCGGCCGCCGCACTGGGGCTGAGCCCACCGCTGCTTTCCCGCGGCTCGATCACCGTCTCGAGCCGCGGACCCCACGCGGTTCGGTCGCCGTCGCGAGCCGCGGCCCTCAGCCGCTGGGCCGGATCACTATCGCGTAGCCCTCGGCGGCTGGGCTGACGGCTGTCCGGGCAACCTCCGGCGGCAGACCCAGCAGCAGCCCACCGCTGAGCGGATCCTCCAAGCCGGTGACCCCGAGTACGGGGGCATCGGTGGCGATCGGGTGCGCGCTGTCGCTGGGCCGGAAAAGGTCCACCCGGTCGCGCAGCTTCACCAGCCGCAGCGCAGCAGGCTCAGCCAGCCGAACCGGCACTCCCACCAGCCCCTCAGGCGCCTGGAACAGCCCGGACGCGGTTGCGGTGGGCGTCGGGAGGCGCGGGACTGCTGAGGCCGTACGAGCTGGGGCTGTTGGGTCGCAACTGGACCGGCCCGACAAGAGCGCCAGGACCGCCAGAGCGGCCAGCAGCGCAGTTGCGGATGCTCGCATCGTCCACCGGCGCCAGGGCGGGCGGCGGAACGTTTTCAGTGATGGTTCCGATGAGGTTCGCACGCGGCGAACCTAGGCAGATCGCGCTGCCGGGTGCTGGGGCGCCTGTGGACAGGGACGCCCTGTGGATAACTCCGGAACGCGCTGGGCGAGGCGGTAGAACATACGGGTCAGCCCGAGCCGTGGTTCGGCTCGGGCTGGTGCAGCGGCGAACCGCTCAGGACGAGGCTGCGGCTGAGGACGTGGACGAGGAAGAGGACGACGAGGAAGCCGAGGATGACGACGAGGAGGTCGAGGCCGGTGCCGGCGAAGGTGTGGTCGATGACGATGACGATGACGAGTCGGAGGACGACTTGCTCTCCGAGGGGGTCGAGGCGCTCTTCTCAGCGCTCACGTTGCCCGAGCGCGAGTCGTTGCGGTAGAAGCCGGAGCCCTTGAAGACGATGCCGACCGAGTTGAAGACCTTGCGGAGCTTGCCGCCGCAGGCCGGGCACTCCGTGAGGGCGGGGTCGGAGAATGACTGCACGCGCTCGAGCTGCTCGCCACACTCGGTGCAGGCGTACTGGTACGTGGGCACTGGTCCTCCGCGTCGGTCATGCGAACTGGTCGTTCAAGAGGAAGCGCTTGGCACTCCCTGTCCACGAGTGCCAATGTTCCGTCATCGGAGTTTATTTCGTCCAGTCGGCAGCCCCACTGAGCCCCTCCGAGGGGGTGATCGTGGCCCGTACGTGACGGTCGTGCGCCTCGGCGGGCACCCGATCGACCAGCTCGCCGTCGTGCAACAGGGCAACGGTGAACGCCTGCGGTGACACCCGGGCGAGCGCGCGATCGTAGGAGCCGCCGCCCCGGCCCATCCGTACGCCGCGCCGGTCCACGGCCAGCGCCGGGACCACGACCAACCCGGCCTCCGCCACGGCCGCAACTCCTAGCCGGCGGCCCACGGGTTCCAGCAGCCCTCTCGGGCCGGGTCGCACCGAGCCGGGGCCGTCGTACTGCGCCCAGTCGAGGTCGCCATCGGGGAGAAGCACCGGCAGCAGCACGGTCGCGGTCCGGTGGGCCCGGGTGCGGCCCGCAGTGGGCACTCTCCGTAGTGCCTCGGGCAGCCCGGGTCCACCCGGTTCCGGGCCGATGGGGACATAGGTGGCGATGACTGTGGGTGACTGGTTGTGGATCTCTACGAGCAGGGCCGCGGTGACCGCTTCGGCCGCTTCGCGCAGGGATCCCGGCGTTTTTGATCTACGCGCTGCGAGGATTCGTGTGCGGAGTGCGATCTTTCCGGCTCGTAGGCTTTCCGCGTCACCGATGAAATCGGGCACGCAACACCCCCTTGGGAAACCCGGCAAACGGTGCGCACTATGTCAGCATCGCTGGAATAGAAGGCCACTTCCAGGAGGATGCGTGACTCTGCGTGGCCGACTCACCGCCGCTTTTCTCGCGGTTGTGCTCGGCCCGGTTCTGCTCGGGTCCTTCTTCGTCGGAATGACGGTGGCCACGGTGAGCCAGGATCGGACGGTCGAGCGGCTCGATCATGCCGTAACGACCACGCGCACCGCTATCGGAGCCCTCTGCCGCCAGCTGCAGGCGGTCGCGGATGCCGTCGCCGTGCTCGGTGCTGGTGAGCAGCGCACCGCTGCGGAGCAGATGATTACGCGCGGGCTGGCCACCGAGGTGCGTATCGGCGGCCGGCAGAACCCCGGTGAGCGGGACTGCGCCAAGCCGGCCCAGCAGCCCGGAAACATCTCGGCGGTGGTGGCCAGCGCGGTGCAGGGCGACGTTGTCGTGTTCGCCGTCGAACGGATCGATCCGGCGCTGATCCGGCGGCTTGCGGGCACCAGCGGCGCCGAGGTTGAGATCTCCACCACGGCAAGGGCCGGTGACCAGGTACGGCACCTGTCCGCCGAACCGGGTCAGCCCCTCCCGCTGACGGTCCGGGTGTACTCGGATCAGCCCGGGGCCCTCTATGCCTTCCTGGCCGTGGCGGTGCTGGCGGTTGCCGGGCTGGCGATCTTCGCGGCTCGCTGGCTGGCCCGGTCGACCACCCGGCCGCTGGAGGAGCTGGCGTGGGCGGCCGGCAAGGTGGCCGGCGGCGATCTGGAGGTACGGGTCCCGGTCGGGCGGGTCGACGAGATAGGGCGGCTGGCGGGCACGTTCAACCGGATGACCCGCGAGCTGCGGTCGTACGTGCAAGCCTTGACGGCCAGTCGTGACCAGCTACGGGGACATCTGGCGATCCTGGGCGACACGCTGTCGAGCACTCACGATCTGCACCGGATCCTGCAGGTGATCCTGCAGACCGCACGGGCCGCCACGGGGGCGCGGGGCGGGGTGGTGCTGCTGCTCGACCCGGCCGACGGGATGCTGGCCGCCCGGTGTGCCGAGGGGCTGAGCGGGCAGTGGGACGTACCGGAAAAGGATCTTCCGTCTTTGCGGATTGCGCTCGGGCAGGGGATTCTCGGGACGGTTGCCGCTGGTGCCGAGCCGCGGCGAGGGGTGCGCCCGGCGGTTCTTGGCGATGAGCCGGCCTGTCAGACCTATGTTGCCGTGCCCATCTGTGCACCCGCGACCGTCGACGATCCGCTCTGGCCCGGCGATCCGGCCGCGGAGGGCGGTAAGCCGGCCACATTGGGGGTACTCGCCCTGTACGACCGGCTCGGAGCGGATGAGTTCGACGATGCCGACCTGCTCACTCTGCGCACGTTTGCCGGACAGGCCGGGGTCGCCGTGCACAACGTACGGGTGCATGAGGAAGCGCAACGGCTGTCCCTCACCGACCCTCTCACGGGTTTGTGGAACTACCGCTACCTGCGGGAATCGCTGCGGCGCGAGGTCGAGCGGGCCAACCGGTTCGCGCGGATGCTCACCGTCCTGGTGTTGGATCTCGATCACTTCAAGGACGTCAACGACACGTACGGTCACGCCGCCGGCGACTCGGTGCTCGGGGAGTTCGCGCGGCGGGTACGCGAGGGGCTGCGCGAAGTTGACGTCGCTTTCCGGCAGGGCGGTGAGGAATTTGTGGTGCTTCTCCCCGAAACGGACGCGTACGGGGGGATCATCGTGGCCGAACGCCTCGGCGCCGCGATCCGGGAGATGCCGGTCCGCGTCGAGTCCCGCAGTGGGGAGGCGAGGATGCAACTCACGGTCCCGATCTCCGTCTCCATTGGTATAGCCGTCTATCCCGAGCACGGTGGCAGCGCGCAACAGGTGCTCGATGCCGCGGATGACGCCCTGTATGCCGCGAAGCATGCCGGGCGTGACACGTACCGGCTCGCCGAGCGTCAGCAGGTGCCCAACGTGAATGTGACTCAATCCTCAGTTTCAGCCCGGGTGCCGGAGGGGCAAAGCGAGAATCTGGGATCCGTGACGGGCGCGCCCGGTGGGCCACAACCGCCACGGCAGGCGCGCGGCCGATAGTCTCGCGGCATGTCCGGGCATGAACACAGCGAAGGTGCGGTGACCCTCAAATGACCACGCAGGAGCACGAGACCGGCCGGCGAGCCGTCAAGGCCGTCATTCCGGCGGCCGGGCTCGCGACCCGATTCCTCCCTGCCACCAAGGCTGTTCCCAAGGAACTGCTACCCGTTGTGGACCGCCCGGTCCTGCAGTACATCGTCGAGGAGGCGGCCGCAGCGGGCATCACCGATGTCCTGCTGGTCACCGGCCGTGGCAAGACCTCGATGGTCGACCATTTCGACCGCCGGCCCGACGTCGAGGCGCGGCTGGAGGAAAAAGGCGACAAAGAGCGGCTTGCGGCCGTACGGCGGACAAGCGAACTGGCCGACATCTACACCTGCCGCCAGGGTGAGCCGCTCGGCCTCGGCCATGCCGTTGGGGTGGCCGCCTCGCACGTGGGTGACAACGCGTTCGCCGTGCTGCTCGGTGACGAGTTCGTCGAGCAGGACCGGCCGCTGCTGCCGGCCATGCTCGACCTGCAGGCGCGCACCGGCGGCATCGTGCTTGCCTTCATCGAGGTCGCACCCGAGGAGACCAGCCGCTACGGCATCGCCTCGGTGAAGGAGTCGGAGTTCGGCGAGGACATCGTCGAGGTCACCGGCCTGGTCGAGAAGCCGTCGCCGGCCGAAGCGCCGAGCAACCTCGCCGTGGTCGGCCGCTACGTGTTGCCCGCCAAGATCTTCGAGGCGATCAACAACACCAAGCCCGGCAGCGGCGGCGAGATCCAGCTGACCGACGCGATGGCGCAGCTCCTGACCGAGGGCACACCGGTGCACGGCATCGTCTACCGCGGGCACCGCTACGACACCGGCATGCCGCTGGGTTATCTGCAGACCGTTGTCGAGATCGCGGCAAAGCGGCCCGACTTCGGCGCGGAATTCCGGCAATGGCTGGGCGAGTTCGTAGCCGGCGGTGCCAAGGGATGACCGCCACGGCCGATGCCGAGGCGGCCGCCAACGAGCTGATGCCTCTCGCCGAATACCTGGGCAGCGTGCTGCGCAGGTTGCGGGCGCTGCCTCCGCTCGACCTCGACCTCACCCAGGCGCACGGCAACGTGCTGGCGCACGACGTGCTGGCCCCGCACCCCTATCCGGCCTTTGACCAGGCCGCGATCGACGGGTACGCGGCCCGCTGGGAAGACCTCGCCTCGGCCGGGCGCAAGGGCTCACACCCCTCCTTCGGCTCGTTCGAGGCGGGGCTGCGCCCGGTGCGGCTCAACGTTGTCGGCGACCTGGGGGCGGCTAGCTGGCGGCCGGTGCGGCTGACCCCGGGCACCTGCTTCTCGGTGGCGGCCGGGGCGCCGCTACCGATCGGTGCCGACGTGGTCGTACCCGTGCACTGGACCGACCAGGGCATGGCCGCGGTGGAGATCATGCACGCCCCGAAGCGGGGATCCGGGGTCCGGCGGGCGGGCGACGAGCTGCCCGTCGGCCGGGTGCTCGCGCCGGCCGGCTCCTACGTCACCCCGGCCATGGTCGCGGTTTTCGCGGCGTCCGGCATCGGGCATGTGGTCGTGCGGCCCAGCCCCCGGGTGGTCGTGGTGGCCACCGGCGACGAGCTGGTCGACGTGGGCCGGCCCAGCCAGCCCGGCCAGGTCGTGGACGCGAATTCCCATGCGCTCACGGCGGCGGCGGTGGAAGCGGGCGCTTTGGCGTACCGGATCGGCATCTGCGACGACGACCCCGAAGGCCTGCGCGGCTTGCTCGAAGATCAGACGCTGCGGGCCGATTTGATCATTACAACTGGAGGCACCGGTACGGGCCCAGGAGACATGCTGCGCCGCGTGCTCTCCCGGCGTGACCACGGTCGCGGGGTGGTCGAGTTCACCGACGTGGCCCTCTCGCCGGGGGCCACGCTGGGCTTCGGCACCGTCGGGGGCGAAGAGGTGCCGGTGGTCTGCCTGCCGGGCGAGCCGGGTGCGGCGCTCATCGGCTTCGAGGTGCTGGCCCGTCCGATCATTCAGTTGCTCGCCGGCGCCGAACCGGTGTTCCGGCACAGCGTCAAGGCGCACCTGCTGGAAACCGTCTCCTCACCCGGCGGCCTGCGCGAATTCCGGCCGGCTCACGTCGCCGAACGGCGCGGCGGCGGCTACACGGTGCAGCCACTCGCCGGTGGGCCGTACACTCTGTCCGGCCTTGCCGAAGCCAACGGTCTGCTGGTGCTCGGCGAGCGGGTCACCGCGGCAGCCGCCGGGTCGACCGTGGACGTGCTGCTGCTCGACCGGAGGCGATGATGCTGGGCTCCACGCCCGGATGGCCTGCCGTCCTGGCGGACGGTGCCGTCCTGCTCAGGCCCTATCGGCGCAGCGATGCGCGGGCCTGGTCCGAAGTCCGGATCGCCAACCAGCCCTGGCTGAGCCCGTGGGAGTCGGCGCCCCCCGGCCCCTGGGCCGAGATGAACTCCCCGCGGACCTACCTGTACGTGTACCGCGACATGAAGCGCGCGGCCCGGCGCGGCGAGAGCATGCCGTTCGCGGTGTGCCTGCGCGAGAACGACGGTCAGGAGCGCCTGGTCGGGCACCTCAACCTGGGCAGCATCGTGCGGCGCGCGTTCAGCTCGGCGTACGCCGGCTATTGGGTCGACTCCCGGGTGGCCGGACGGGGCGTGATCCCAACCGCGTTGGCGCTGGCTGTGGACCACGCGTTCGGGCCGGGCGGCCTGCACCGCATCGAGGTGAACATCCGCCCCGAGAACGCTCCCAGCCGCCGGGTGGTGGAGAAACTCGGGTTCCGTGAAGAGGCCTACCACCCGCGCTACATGCACATCGACGGGGCTTGGCGCGACCACCTCGGCTACGCGATGACCAGCGAAGAAGTAGCAGCCGAAGGCGGGCTGCTGGCGCGCTGGCGCCGGCTCCGTACCACAGCAAAATGATCTTCGGCTAGTCCCCAACCGGCGCGCCGCGCCGATATTGGCAGCTCTCGTGCGTAATCTCGGGGAGATTGCGACTTTTTCGTGTCCGGTTTTTCGTGTCTGGTGCATCCCGCCGGGCGCGCCACGAAGGCTGACGGGAGGGGTGAGGGTGCCGACCTCGGTGCTCCTCGCCGTCCTCGCTGCGGCCGGGCTGCTCGCCCTCGCACCGGCGCTCGTCCGCCGGTACGACGCCACCGAGCGCCTGGCCGCGGAGCGGGCGTCGTCGACGGCTCGGGTGCTGCAGCGCCGCCGTCGGCTCCGTACTGTGCCCGGACGCCGACCGGTCAACCCCGGCCGCCAGTACATGGTTACGTCGCGGACCCTAACGGGTGAACCTGCGAGCCCCACGCCCGACCC
>NZ_LOJP01000002.1:573819-590472 GCF_001553785.1 Actinoplanes sp. TFC3 | reverse complement strand
GTCGCGGACCCTAACGGGTGAACCTGCGAGCCCCACGCCCGACCCCGCCACGGAAACCCCACCCGCGCGCCGCCTGCAAGTGGTCACGTCCCGCCGGCCCGTCCGCCGCCGCCCCCTGCGCCGGCACACCCCCGCCGTGGTCCGCCGCCGCCGGGTATTCGCCGCGCTGCTGCTGCTCAACGTGATCGAGCTGGTCGGTGTGCTCGCGGTGAGCCCCGGCTTCTGGATCAGCTTCGGGGTGACTGCTGGCCTGCTCGGCGCCTACCTCGTCCACCTCCGCAACCGCGCCATCGCGGATAAGAAGCGCCAGCGCTTCGAGGCGCGGGAAGCGGCCTGGCTCGCTGCCCGCCAGGCCGAGGTGCGGCGCTCGCAAGCCCGGCGCGCCGCTGCCCGGCGTGAGGCTCAACGCCGGCTAGCCGCCCAAAAAGAAGCTGTCCGCCGTACGGCCATGGGGTTGGACCGGGATCCGTCCGAGTTGCCCATTGCAGTTAACGGGGCTTCGGTGTCCTACCGCAGGGCCGGAGGGTTGCGCGGGCGAGCGTACGAGGCCGGAGGAAGGGGAAGTGCCTACCCGGCGTAAACCCTGGGAGGGGCGGTTCGCGGTACCGGTGAGGGACCTGTTAATCTTTTCTCGGTCCTACGGGACTGGGGGGCTGTGGCGCAGTCTGGTAGCGCACCTCGTTCGCATCGAGGGGGTCTGGGGTTCAAATCCCCACAGCTCCACCCTTCAACGTCTTGACCTGCAGAAACGCAGGATCAAGATTGTTGGGCACAGTGTGAGCACATGATAGGGGCGACCTGCCTCTGTGCTGCTCAGATTCTCGGGTAGTCGTGAACCCCGGAGCCAATGGCGTTTCTTCGCAATTCTTCTTGGGCCACCAGTGGATTTTCAGTGTCCCGGGCTGGGTTGTTCGCAGGTCTGCGGACCCGTAGCGCCCTATTGGATCCGCTGCGGACGCTCTAGGAGCAGAGTGGCGTAGTTGCGGCGCACGGGCGAAATGCGCGCCCTCAGGTGGGCCGTCCTGCTCCCTGACGACGTCTGGTTATCTGGTCTTCATGAGCGGAGTGTCTTAGATCACAAATTGATCGATGTGATGGTGTTGATCGACGGCAGCCCATGGATCCCTCTCGTTACCCACAGAGTCATCCACAGTAGGACGAGCTACACGAGAAGAAATCGAGGGTAAGAATCGTGACAAACACGGACATCGAACACGTGCTCGGAAAGAGCTTCACGTTACCTGTGGATAACCCGTCACAGTTGTCCACATCTAGTGACTAGGTCCCACCGGCACCCCCCACATGTAGTAACCGGCGTGTCGTCTGGAACGCGGCGCGGCGTACTTGTGGAAGACCGTGTGCTTGTCTAGCGTCTTCCTAGACGCGAAAAACCCGACGAGTGTCGGGTCTTGAGCACTCGCCGGGTCCGCTACCTAGGAAGTTCGGACTCTAGCAGGGCCGCCCTCTCTGAGTGAAGAGAGTGCCCCTGACGAGTGCTCCGCGTTCGGATGAATGAGGAGTAGTCGTGGCAAAGTCAAGCGCTACCAACCCGGGAAAGCCCGCTCCCGCCTCGGGGCAGTACCGGCCCACCAAGGGCGGCTCTGAGACGACCATCTCGAAGGGTCGCACTCTTCCGCCGACGCCGAAGGGCGGCTCCTGGAAGCTGGTTGACCCGTCGAAGAACAAGAGTGGCAAGTAAGTTCCCGCTCAGCTTCACCACGCGGCCCGCATCGACTGGTGCGGGCCGCGTCCCGTTTGTGAGGCTGTTTGGCCATCTGGATGAAGATTTCTTGAGACCAATTCAGGTCTGGAATTGACCTTTCCGGAGCTGCGCCGTTGCCGCGAGCAGGCCCGTTCCCACGATGTTGCGCAGCCGCTCTTTCTTCGGCCACCAATGCACGTAGGTCTCCAGGGTGATCCGGAGGCTGGAGTGCCGCAGCGCGTTCTGCACGTCTGTCGGGTCGACGTTCGCCGTGATCAGTGCGGTCGCGAAGTAGTGCCGGAGCGAGTGGAACGTACCTGCCTGCGGCCAGCCGGCTGCGGCTCGCCACTGCGCCCAGAGCTTCGACCACGCCTGGTCATGGATCGGCCGGCCGAACTCGTCGGTGAACAGCAGCTCGACCAGGCGCCGTGTGGCGGGTTTGCCCGGGTCCGGGGTGCCCCGCGTGATGTCCGGCAGCTCCACGGCCGCCGGTGGGAACCGGAGGACGTGCTCCGTGATCGCCGCTGCGACCGCGTCGTCGAGGTCGATGTCGCCGACTGAGCCGGACTTGGGCGGGGCGAGGTAGAAGCCGCCGTACGCCTGCTTGTGGAAGCGGAGCTGCTGGACGACGTGGACCTCATGTTCGGCGGGGTCGATGCAACGTGCGCCGTTCTCGGCCCCGAGCACCTCGCCGATCCGCATGCCCTCGCCCGCGCCGAGCCAGACCGCGGCCTTGTACTGGGGCGGCACGACGGCGAACAGGGCGGCCGTCTGGTCGGTGGTCGGCACCCACTTCGGCACCCGGGTGAATCCTCGCAGGATCGCCGAGAGCCGGACCGCTTTGCAGGGGTTGTCGGGGATGACCTTGTCGACGACGGCGGCGTTCATGATCACGTTGAGGACGTCGAAGTAGGTCTTCAGGGACGACTGAGCGACCTCGGCGATGATCAGCTTGGTGATCCACTCTAGGACGTCCGTCACGTTGATTCCGCGCATGGCTCGGTTGCCGAAGTACGGGTAGTGGTGGTGTCGCAGCCGGGAGTCCAGATGCCGCTGGTAATCGAGCGCTTGGCTCACCTTCCGCGAGTGCCGCCAGCGCTCGGCGTACTCGCGGAAGGTGATGTGCCGCTCGGACTGGGCCAGCTTCGTCTCGGGTGCGGAACCGGTCCGGGCGCTAAGGTCGAACGCCTCCGCATCCGTCTTGCGCTCGAACAGCCGCTCTCGGCCCTCGCCGGCCGCATCGACGTACCTGACCCGCCACCGCTTTCCACGGCCGTGCCGCTGGGTGGGCAGCCGCTCGTTGTCCGGGCCGCGCTTCGTCCGATACCAGAGATCGTCGACGGTCATCAGGCCGCCTGATCCGTGACCCAGGCCCGGACCGCGGCCGGGTCGTAGCGGAGGTGCTTTCCGATCTTGGCTGCGGGCGGTCCCTTCCGGCGGTGCCGCCACTGGTAGAGAGTGCCGGTCGGAACGCGGAGGAACGCAGCGGTGTCCTCGATGGTCCAGAGCTCTTTCGGTATTATCAAATCGATATTGCTGGTGTCCGAAGCGGTCGCCGACTTGGTCCGCATGGGGTCTTGCCTCCAAATGCTGGGAATGAGCCTTCGTTACAGGACGTGACTTCACGCAAGATCGCGTGGGATTTCACGGAGGGACTTCACGCCTCGCGCGCACGCGCACGCATAGACCGGGTTTTCAGCACTTCACGTGATCTTGCGTGAATTCCGTGAAGTGCGCTCTCGCGTCGTTACGCAAAGTGACGCGAGGGCGCTGGCGGGGGATGGGCCTGGCCCAGACGACGCGGCGGGCCGGAGAAATTCGATCGTGCCGAGCGTGAAGGTCGGCAGGGCTCCGGGTCAGGCGGTGCGGCGGCGGTGGTGGTGCCCGATCTCGGCCCGCAGTTCGGGTGTCAGCTCGGCGGGTTCGGCGCGGGTGAAGGCGGCCACGACGTCGGCCGCGGTCGCCTCGGGCAGGGTGTCGGCCGCGTTGGTGGCGGGGGTGAGGTTGACGACGTTGGTCATCGATGGCCCTTCGGGTCGGCCGGCTCGGTGGGGGCGTGCCGGGTGTGGTCGGTCTGGCGGAAGCGTTCGATCTCGGCGCGGTCGGGCGGGGCCAGCTCAGCGAGTTCGGCGGCGGTCATGGCTCGGGCGGTGTCGGCGAAGTCGAGGACGGTCGGGGTGTCGTCGGGGAGGGTGTCGGGGTAGGTGTGCTCGGTCGACCAGGGGAAGCCGGGCGTGGTGTGCTGGGTCGGTTTTTGCACTGCATTCCTCCAATTAGGACAGAACGGATTGTGTTGCACCGCAATAGGTTGCGGATGGTGCTCGACCGGTCAGGCAGTCCGTGGCGGCCCGCTGAAAGCCGCGTAGAACCAAAATCTGCCTTAGCCGGTGCGTCGTGGTGCGGAGCTGTCGATCCGGTGCGCTCCGTCGGTCTCTGTGGTCGCCGATCTCGTCGGATGCACCGCGAGAGCCGGGCTCTACCCCCTGCCCGGGGGGGTCAAGCCGTACAAGCCGTACCGCAGCCCTGTTTTCGCAGCTCAGCCCGGGTGCGGCTTGAAAAGGCCCGGTACGGCTTAGCCGTACCGAAAGATCCACTAGTACGGCTGATGAGGCCGTGTGACGGCTTGATCAAGCTTCTGAGCTGGGAAAACGCCTGGCGTACGGCTTGGTACGGCTTGTGGGCGCCTGGCGCGGGCCGGTACGGCTTGGTGTTTTGCTGGGAGCCGTACCAAGCCGTACAAGCCGTACCGGATCTACGTTTTGCCTGCTCAGCCCGTGTACGGCTTTCGTGCCCCCGGTACGGCTTAGCCGTACCGAAAGATCCACACGTACGGCTTGCGGCCGGCGCGGTACGGCTTAGCCGTACCGAGCCCCTTCAAGCCGTACCGGGGCTGAGCTGCGAAAACAGGGCTGCGGTACGGCTTGTACGGCTTGACCTCCTCCGGAGAGGGCCGTACCGCGTCGGCTGGCGCCGCCAAAGCTGTCGAGCGTGGCCGCGTGCGACGCATCGAGCCGAGCTGGGCGCGACGCGTCGTGTCCCGCCACGGTGCCGGTGCGGGGAAGGGACGCCCGGTGCGGCCGGGACTCGGGTCCGGGTTAGAGCTGAGATGAGCCCGCCCCCGACATCGTGGGCCGAGCTGAGGGGCGGGGCGGCGGGGGCATCTCAACATGAGCCTGTTTTCACCGGTCCGGTGAGGTCCGCTCCACCAGCTCGATACGGGGCTGAGAACCGAGATGCCCCCGCCGCCCGATCCGGACCTCAGCCACCCGGCGCGGCGCGCGGCTCATCTCAATCGAGGCCGAGTCGTGGCCAGCGCAACGGCGGCTCGATGCGCTACGAACGACGGCGCTTGCGCCAGAAAATGAGTCCGCCGAAGGCGGGCCTATCATGGTCTAACCGCGACACCAGGCGCGTAGCCTAGCCATCATCCCCACCGATTTCCGGTCGGCGCTACGAGCGTCAGAGGCGGAAGTTTCCGTTGCGCCATCACGGAAACTTCCGCCTCATGGGTCTCCGGGTTCCGGGTGGGGCGGAAACCCCGGGGTCGATCATTTCCGGTCGCGTCGAGACGCTTTCCGCCCCACGTCTACACGCGTCTCGACGCGTCATGGTGGTGCCCTGTGGAGTTGTCAAGGAACACGGCGCGCAAAGGGGAACGTGGTCAGGCCGGACGGGCGGCAGGTGCCCTATCGCTCAGGCGGCCCGGGGGCGAACACCGCGGCCGGTGACGTCGAGACCGGTGTCGGCGGCCACGTCCAGGCCGACGCGCGCGAACTTCTCCCGTGCCCGCCCCCAGGACGACACGACGGTCTTGCGGTTCATACCGAGCTGCTGGGCGACCTCGGTCGCGCGCAGGCCCTCGATGCGCAGGAGCGCCACCTCACGCTGACCGGTCGGGAGCTGCTCAGCCGCCGCGACCAGTTGTGCCCGCCGGGCCTCGGTGCGCTGCCGCGCAGCCTGCATGTCGACAACCCCGGACGTGGCCGGTTCCAGCATCCGGCGCCGCATCAGCTCCCGCGCGGAGTCAAGCCGCCCATGCACAGTGCTCACCGGCAGCCCGGTCCGCGCCGCGATCTCTGGACGGCTGACCCCCTGCAACCGCAGCGTCATCACCTCACACAGCGGCTTCGGCAACGTCCGAGCCGCGTCGGCAAGCTGCCCGGCGGTGGCGTCGGCCAGCGGATCGGCCAGCATCCGCCGCAGCCGCATCGTCGCGAGGGTCCAGTTCTTGCGGACCTGCTCCGTGCTCAGCCCGGTCCTGTCCGCGACCTGAGCGGCATCCATGCCCTCAGCCTGCAAACGCAGGCACCAGCGCTGCTTGTGGGACAGCGCCGCCATCCCCTCAGTCAGTCGAGCCAGCAGGTCACGACGCTCCTCGGAGAGCTGCGCAGCCTCGGCCGGCGTAGCGACCGGCGTACCTACCTCGAACACCCAGTCCTCACGTGCCGGGACCTCCCGCCAGCGGGCCGCGAATGCCCGCCGGACCTCGGCCTTCAGCGTGCCGAACAGCCAGCGCCGTAAATCGTCTTCCGTGCGGACCCGCTGGCCCCACGAACCGACCGTTGCAACGCACCGCTCCCAGGTCGCTGAGATCGCCTCATCGGCCACCGGGGCGTTGTTCTCGGCCCGTCGCAACGCGGCCCGCTGCAACTGCGCGTCGAACCGGCGAAACAGCGGGTCCAACGCGTCCAGATGCCCGGCAACCGCCAGCTCGACCAACGCCGTCGATGACAAGTCCTGCCAGCGGCGCACCGTCGCCGCAGACGGCGGCACCCGCTCCCCAAAAGCGGCTACCGCCTCCACCAGTGCCGGAACGTCGTGGGTCAGGTCGTCGGCCCACCGCTGCCAATCGACCGCGTCCGGAACCGGCTCCAACTCCGCCTCAATCGCCGCCAGCTCCACCGCCGACGGCCCCCCGGCCGAAGGCCAGTCCGCACCACGTGATTCCGCATCCGCCGGAAGCGGGATACCCTTGACCTGCATCTTCGTACTCCATTCAGCGATGGGACGGAAGTGCTGGCCTCGGCGGGGGTGGAGCCCTGTCGAGGCCGTTTGTTGCACATAGGCTAACCGGCTAGCGGCTAGCTGTCCAGCCGTAGTGCGGCTAGCTGTCTACCTTGTAGACTTCTGGGTTATGGCGACCCTCGAAGATCTCCAGAAATCAGGCGCCCGTGTGCGGGCCGCCGAGCAGGAGCTGGAAGTGGCGCGCGGTGCCCGAGACGATCTAATCCGGGACGTTCGCCTGTCGACCAAGCACACGGTGCCGGCAATCGCTGAGGCTGCCGGCGTCTCGCTCGCTACGGTCAAGACCGTCATCCGTGGTCTTCGTCAATAACGGCAGGCCGGTTGTCTTTCGTTGAGGTGCAGTGCTTTCAATGTCGTCATACATCTATTAGCGCTGTTCGGGGCGCGGATGACGACGACATATGGGGCGTCAGGCCGACGAAAGCATGGCGACATTCCAGCGACATGCGGCATATCGTGGTCGCATGTCGAAAAACCTCGCCCTCGTTGCGGCCCGCGTCGCGCGCAACCTCACGCAGGAGGAAGCGGCAGTGCTGGCCGAGGTGACCAAACGAACGTGGCAGCGCTGGGAGGATGCCGATCCGCCCCGGCCGCAACCGGCCCAAGTCCGCAGGCTGCAAAGCAGCCTGGGGCTGCCTGTCGAGCAGCTCGGCTTCCCGCCTGACAAGAACCGCATCGTCGTTGAGGATGGGCGCGGTGGGCACGACCTTGAGATCAGGTTCCCGCCGATCTCGACGGCCCCGGCGCGTCCGCCGGCCAGCGATTACGCAGGCATTTGGCTGTCCCGCTACGAGTACTTCTCGTCGTCGAGGGAAGAGACCTACGCCGGGCAGCATTTCGTGGTGCTCCAGCAGGATGGCAGCAGCGCCAGCGTCCGCAGCCTGCTCGGCTCGGCCTCATCCACGATGAGCATGGACCTGGCCATCGACGGTGTCGTCCTGACCGGAACGTGGGTCGAGGACACCGACAAGACCGGCTACTACCGCGGCAAGCGCTACGTCGGCGGTATCCAGCTGGTCGCCGACCCGAGCGGCGCCCGTCTGGCCGGCAAGTGGGTCGGTCACGGCAAGGACGGTGAGGTCAACACGGGACCTTGGCGGCTCGACTACCAGGCCGCAGCGACGAAGGCGACGATCGCGGAGTACGACCGGCCGCCGAACGACTGACAGGGTCTCCCTCGCCAGAGCGGCAGTTTCCAAGATCAACGGGCACAGCTCGGGCACAGCCCGGCGCGGAAAGCCATGGCAGCTACCGTCAGATGTCGAAAGATATCGCCAGCTTAGAGCGCCTATTCGATCAACATCGATGGCCCGGTGGGGCTCGGTGGTCTATGGGGTTCAAATCCCCACAGCTCCACCCTTCAAGGCTCTGATCGGCGTTAACGCCGACCGGAGCCTTTTTATTTGGCCGAGCGGGTTCTCAGCCCTCTCTGAACCACCGGCAAGCGCTGGTGACGGCTTGATCGGAGCCGATGGGCGTCCGGGGCGCCCCCGGCCGGAACCGCCGGTGGGGCTTGATGTCCGGCACGGGTTGGCCCAAGCCCTGTCCACTCTCCTTTTGTTACAGCATTTGTTTCACAATTCCAGCGGCAAGTGGTTCATTTCAGCGCCCTTGACAAGCGAGAAGAGCGAATGTGTCATGGAGATTAAGGAAAGCAACACCTTCTGTTACATTCTGTTTCATTCTTGGAAGGGATTCCTATGCGGAGTCTGTGCCTCGGCAACTTCCCCACCAACCGCGGTTCTGGTCGACGCTTGATGGCCATGTGCGCCGCGGGCGTCACCCTCGCGGCGTCAGCCGGATTCGTCGCTGCTACCGCGACTGCGTCCCTGGCGGCGACCACGGCCAATGTCTGGCTGACCACGCCCGACAAGAGCAACCTGCTCAAGCCACAGGCCGGCGTCTCATTCGGCACCGGCGGCAGCGGCAACGTCATCACGGTCAATCCCGGCACCACCTACCAGTCGATGGTTGGCTTCGGTGCTTCTTTCACCGACGCTGCCGCCTACAACGTCTTCAACTCCTCGCAGCGCACCAGCATCATGAACGCGCTGTTCAGCCCCGGTAGTGGCATCGGGCTGAGCTGGCTGCGCCAGCCGATCGGCGCCACCGACTTCTCGCGTTCCTTCTACACCTATGACGACGGAGCTGCCGACCCCAGCCTCTCCCGGTTCTCCATCGCGCACGACCAGAGCTACATCCTGCCGCTGATCACCCAGGCGCGGCAGCTCAACCCCAAGCTCTCCATCATGGCCACGCCATGGAGTGCGCCCGCCTGGATGAAGGACAACAACAACCTCATCGGCGGCTCGCTGCGCGACGCCAACATCGGGGTGTACGCCGATTACCTGGTCAAGTTCGTGCAGGCGTACCAGGCTGCCGGCGCCCCGATCGCCTACCTGAGTGTGCAGAACGAACCGCAGTTCTCACCGCCGGGTTACCCAGGGATGCTGATGTCGGCCACCCAGCAGACCGCCATCATCAACAACCTGGCGCCCAAGCTGGCCGCGGCCGGGCTGAGCACCAAGATTCTCGGCTGGGATCACAACTGGGACAACACCTCGTACGCCCAGCAGGTCAACAGCGGCGCGGGTGCCAACGTGGCAGGCTCGGCCTGGCACTGCTACGGCGGTGACCCCAGTGCGCAGTCCGTCGTGCACAACGCCCAGCCGAACAAGGACATCTTCTTCACCGAGTGCTCCGGCACCGAGTCCGCCAACACCTTCGCCGACTCGCTCTGGTGGCAGGGCCGCAACCTGGCGATCGGTGCGACCCGCAACTGGGCTCGAACCGTCACGACGTGGAACATGGCGCTGGACGCCAACCACGGCCCGGTGATCGGTAGCTGCACCAACTGCATGGGCGTGACCACGGTCAACGGCGGGAACGTGTCGTACAACGCCGAGTATTACGTGCTTGGACACCTCAGCAAGTTCGTTCAGCCGGGCGCGGTCCGCATCGACTCCACCGGGTACGGCCAGGGCGGCATCGAGAACGTGGCGTTCCGCAACCCCGATGGCACCATCGTGCTGGTGGCGATCAACACCGGTGGGACGCAGAACTTCCAGGTCTCGTACCAGGGTTCGTCGTTCGGGTATTCCCTGCCGGCCGGCGCGATGGCGACCTTCACCTGGAACGGCGCCGGAGGCACCACCCCGCCGCCCAGCGGCCGGACCGGCGCCATCACCGGCTACGGCGGCAAGTGCGTCGACGTGGCCGGAGGAAGTGCGGTCAACGGAACGGCCGTACAGCTCTACACCTGCAACGGCTCCGCTGCTCAACAATGGACGGTGGGCACGGACGGCACGCTGCGCGCCCTGGGCAAGTGCCTGGATGTCAAGGATGCCGGCACCGCCAATGGCACTCGGTTGCAGATCTGGGACTGTGCCGCCGGTGCCAACCAGAAGTTCACGGCAACCGGGGGTCAGCTGGTCGCTCAGAACTCGGGTAGGTGCGTGGACGCCGCCGGCCCCAGCTCGGCCGACGGCACACCGCTGCAGATCTGGGACTGCACCGGCGCGGCCAACCAGAAATGGGCACTGCCCGCCTGAAAGATACGCAAGGCGGCGCTCTGATCTTCGGCGCCAGCGGTGGGGGAGCGGCCTGACCAGCGGCTTCCCCACCGAACCAGGACCGGTCAGGCCAGCGGTCGGCGGTGGGGGCCTGCGAAGTTCATGGCTTGGTGTCCACGTAGAGGCAGAAGGGGTGGCCGGCGGGGTCGAGCATTACTCGTACCGTGTCCTGGGGTTGGATTTCCGCTTGGGTTGCCCCGGCCTTCGTTGCTGCTTGGACTGCTGTTTCCAGGTCGGGGACCTCGATGTCCAGGTGCATCTGCATCTGCTGCTTGTGGGACTTGTTGGGCCAGGTTGGCTGCTCGTAGTCCGGCGAGCGTTGGAAGGCCAGGTACTCCACGTGGTCACCCAGCGGGGCGACCGCCACGAAGTCCGGTTCGTCCTTGACTATTTTCCAGTCCATCAGGTCCGCGTAGAACTCGGCCAGGGCGCGGGGGTCGGGAGTCTCGAGCACTACGCCCCAGAAGTGCGATGAGTTTCGTCCCAGCATCCGTGCAGTCTGCCCCGGTGCGTCGCGGGATGCAGCAGGGGCGCGCGGCTGTTGTCTCGATCGATATGTTGGGGCTGCCGGCTGCTCCCCTGATGCAACCGTGATCTCGCTGGAGGATCGAGGTTGCCCGCCGATGTTCGCGCCCATGAACGAAAAATTGATTCTGGTGGCCGAGGACGACGCCGACCTGCGGGACATGCTGGCCTACGCGCTGGAGCGGGCCGGTTTCACGGCTGTCGGCGCCAAGGACGGCAACACCGCCGCTCGGATTCTGCAGGTGGCCCGGCCGGTCGGCATTGTGACTGACGTGCGCATGCCCGCGCTGAACGGCATGGAGTTGTGCCAGTTGGTCCGGCGCAGTCCGCAGGTCAGCAACGCGGCCGTGCTGATGGTGTCGGCCAACGCCCACATGCATGACATCACTGCCGGGCTGGACTGCGGTGCCGATGGCTATCTGCCCAAGCCGTTGTCGCCGCGGCGGCTCGTCAGTGAGCTACAGCAGGTTATCGAGCGGCGCAAACTGGTGGGACTGTCTTGATGTTGTCGTTGTAGTGGTTACGACCGTTTGGTTGTTTCGGCTCTGCTACGTCAGATCATGACGGAATGACGTCCTTCATCGCTCAGCTCAGCGACTCGCACCTGACCACCGGGCCGTTGGGTGGCGGTCCCGCCGCCGGGCTCCAGCTTGCCCTCGCCCGGGTGATGGCTCTCGACCCGCGGCCGGACTGTGTCGTGGTCACCGGCGACCTCACCGACCACGGCCTCGAGGAGGAGTACACCGCCCTTCAGGAGGTCATCGGCGAATTCCCGCTGCCCCTGCATCTGACCACCGGCAACCACGACGACCGCGACGCCATGGTGAAGGCGTTCGGCGGGAACCCGTACTACTCCGTCGACTATCCCGGTTTTACCGTGGTCGCCTTGGACTCCTTGATCCCCGGCTCGCCCGCCGGCCGGCTCGGTAGCGAGCAACTGGAGTGGCTCGACCGGACCCTGGGGGCGCGCCCCGAGGTGCCCGCGCTCATCGGTCTGCACCATCCGCCCGTACCCATCGGCATTCCGTTCCTCGACGGGATGCGGCTGCTGGACGGCGAGGAGCTGCGCGAAGTCGTCTCCGGGCACGGCAACGTCGCGCGGATCATGGCCGGGCATGTGCACCGGCCCATCACCGCGGGCTTCGCGGGCACGATCGTGACGGTGGCTCCCAGCACCTGGCGTCAGGCCGGTCTCCTGCTCAGCTCGGACGCCCCACCCGGGTACGTAGCCGAGCCCACCGGCTTCCTCCTGCACCTCGTGGACGGCTTCGATTGCGTGACCCACACCGTGCAGGTCAGTCACGCCGCAGCTCTGCTCGGCGCATACTGAGCACCGCTTGGCGCTCCGATCATGCTCCGGGCGCCTCTCCGCTATACGGTCGATGTTCGACGCGGATGACGCGGGAAGGGGAAGCCGATGATCGACCATGTCGTTGTCGGGGTGCACCACCTTGATGACAGCCGGCACTTCTACGAGAACGCGCTGCGTCCGCTGGGCCTCAAGGTGGTCGCCGAAAAACCCGAGCTGGTCGCCTTCGGTGACGACAGCGGGCGCCCGTGTTTCTGGCTGGCGCTGCGTGAGCCCACCCACCGGGTGCACCTCGCGTTCACCGCGCCCGACCGCGCAGCGGTGGATGCGTTCCACGCTGCCGCTCTGCACGCCGGTGGGGTGGACAACGGGCCGCCGGGTCTGCGTACGCACTACCACGAGAACTACTATGCGGCTTTTGTCTTCGACGCGGACGGGAACAACATCGAGGCGGTCAGTCACCGGCCGGTCTGAAAAGATGGATTTGTGAGGCCGGCAACTTCTGGGTGGTATCTCTGGAGTCAGTCCCGGAGGTGACCGCCATGCAAGCACCCCTGCCTGCGAACGAAATCGACCGGCTAGCCGCGCTCTATGAACTCGGCATCCTCGACTCGGAACCGGAAAAGGACTTCGACGACATCGTCTCGCTTGCGTCCGGCGTGTGCGGCGTACCGATGTCGCTGGTCAGCCTGGTCGACGCCGACCGGCAGTGGTTCAAGGCGCGGATCGGCACGGATCTGACCGAGACGTCGCGGGACATGTCGTTCTGCGCGCATGCGATGCTCGGCAAGGACCTGATGGTGGTGCCCGACGCCACCAAGGACGCCCGCTTCTCGGACAATCCGCTGGTCGGCGAGGCCGGCGGCGTCCGGTTCTACGCCGGTGCCCCGCTGATCACGACCGATGGGTTCCCGCTGGGTGCGCTGTGCGTGGTCGACTCTGCACCCCGCCAGCTACGCATCGAGCAGTTGCAGGCGCTGCGCGCGCTGGCCCGCCAGGTCACCTCGCAGATCGAGTTGCGCCGCTACGCCGTGGCGCTGGCCAACACGACCGCCCGCCTGCAGGAGTTCGAACGCCGCAAGGACGATCTGGCCGATCTGGTGGGCGGCAAGCTGCGCGCGCCGCTGCGGCTGGTGCACACCTACCTGCAAGATCTGGGGCATACGGGTACGCACAATGCGGAGCTGGCCGACCTCGTCGGGCGAGCCACCGCCGCGCACGTGCGTGAGTTCACCGATCTGCTGGAGCATCTGACCTCGATGGCCGAATCGGGCCAGGGTTCGGAAAGCTTGCACATGCGCCAGATCGACTTGACGCGGCTCACCCAGCGCGCGGTCGAGGCGGTGCGGCCGATCGCGGCGACCAAGCAGATCTGGATCCTCAACCAAGCCGGCGGGCCGTCGCTGCCGATCATCGCTGATCCCGTACGGCTGGAGCAGGTCATCATGCACTTGCTCTTCGCCGCCGTGAAATACACGCCCACCGGCGGCCGGGTGCGCGTGGGCACCGAGGTCGAATCCGGCCCCGCCGTGCGGCTGGACGACATGGATCTGCCCGGCGGCACCCGCCCCGACCTGTTCCCGCACCTGTACTACGGTGCCATCGCGAACCCGTCCGCGGTGCCCGGCCCCGACCGTGGCCTGGCCGTGGCGAAGCGGATCCTCGACGCCCACCATGCCACGGTGGCGCTGTCCGACCGGCCCGGGGACGGCACCTCGCTGCACGTCGTGTTCCCGTTCGCCGAGCGCGAGCTCGTGGACGCCTAGGACACGCCCTCAAACGGAAGATGCCCGCCCCGCTCGGCTGCAGATCGAGCGGGGCGGGCTGGTTCTCATCCGCGCGTACGGATCGAACCGGAACCGCCGCCCGGGGGCGAGCCAGCCGACGGTAGGTCCTCGGGCCGCATGACCTGGGTCTGCATCGGCACCACGGGCCGGGCGGTTGCTCGTCCCGCCGCCGGATGCCCAGCCACCGGCTTCTGCTCCAGGCTCGGCGGCCAGGTGTCCACGGCCGGCGCGACATTCTGCTGCGGCAGGGTCAACGGACGCTGCACCGGCGGCACCGACGACGCCCCGGTCAGCCCGGCGCGGTGCAGCTTGTGCCAGCGCAACCGGCCCCCGGTCAACGCGGTCACCGCCGACTGCATCAACACCAGATACATGAGCTGCCGGTACGCGAACTGCTGCAACGGCAGCCGCCACAGCGGAACCATGGATTCCCGGTCGAAGCGGAACGCTACCGCCGCGGTGAACAGTTGCAGGGCCAGCATCAGCAGCCATGCGGTGACGGTTTCCTTCAGCTCCCAGAACACCAGGCCGTACACCAGCATGATGTCCACGACCGGGGCCAGCAACGGCAGGGCCAACCCGAACAGCGCGAGGAAGGGCAGGCCGACGCGCCCGAAGCGACCCGAGGCACCCGAGTCGGTCAGGGCCCGGCGGTGCTTCCACATCGCCTGCATGGTGCCGTAGCTCCAGCGGTAGCGCTGACGGTAGAGCTGCTCCATGGTGGCCGGCGCTTCGGTCCAGGCCTTGGCGCGTTCCTCGTACACGACCCGCCAGCCGTCGCGCAGCATCGCCATGGTGACGTCGGTGTCCTCGGCCAGTGTCTCGTCGCTGATCCCGCCGACCCGGTCCAGCGCCTCCCGCCGGAACGCCCCGATCGCGCCGGGCACCGTCGGCATGCAGTTGAGCACCTCGTACAGCCGCCGGTCGAGGTTGAAGCCGATCACGTACTCGATGTGCTGCCACCCGGCGACCAGGTTGTTGCGGTTGCCGACCTTGACGTTGCCGGCCACCGCGCCCACCCTCGGGTCGGCGAACGGCTGCACCAGCATGCGGATCGAGTCGCGTTCGAAGATGGTGTCGCCGTCCACTGTGACGATGATGTTGCTGCGGGCCAGCGCGACGCCGGTGTTGAGCGCGTTGGCCTTGCCGCCGTTGGGCACCCGCACGACCCGCACGTTGGGCAGGTGCATGCGCTCGACCAGGGCCGCCGTTCCGTCGGTCGAGCCGTCGTCGACGACCACCACCTCGATGTGCGGATAGTCGCCGCCGGCCAGGGAACGTACCGCTGCTTCGATGCCTTCTTTTTCGTTGTAAGCCGGCACGATGACCGATACCGATTCGGTGACCGGCGGACCCCAGCTGAACGTCTTCTTGCGCCGCTGCCGGGCATGCTTGGTCGCGAGCAGCAGCAACAATCCGGTACGGCCAACGGTCAGCAGCCCCACCACCAGGAACAGCCCCGCGATGATCCACACCAGCGCGTCGGCCAGCCGGACGGTCCAGATCAGCGCCGACCCCCGCCAGCGATCGGTGGGCTCCGCGGCCGGGTTGACCGCCAGCAACGGCTGCTTCTGCTGCTGCTGGATGGCCAGGTTCATGCCCTCGGTCACCGTCGTAAAGCGATAACCCCGGGACTGCATCATCGGAATGTACGAACGCAGCGCCGCCACGGTCTGCGCCCGGTCCCCGCCCGAGTCGTGAAACAGCACCACCGCGCCGCTGTCTGCCTCGGGCGTCGCGTTGCGCAGGATCTCCGCGATGCCGGGCCGCTGCCAGTCCTCGCTGTCCTTGTCGTTCACCACCACCAGGTAGCCGTCCTTGCCGGCCGCCTTGACGATCTTCCAGTTGATGTCGTCAATGGCATTGGGCTTCGACGAGTACGGAAACCGGGCCAGATTGGTCCGCACGTTCGCCGCCCGCGCAATGGCAACCTGGGTCTGCGACAGCTCCAGGTTGCGCCGCCACGGGGCGATCCGCTGAAGGTTGGGGTGGGTGAAGGTGTGCAGCCCCACCTCGTTGCCGGCATCCGTGATGCTCTTGGTCAATTCCGGGTGCCGGGCCACCTCCGAGCCGACCACGAAAAAGGTGCCGTGTGCGCCGTACTCGTTCAAGACTTGAAGAACTTTCGGAGTCCACACCGGATCGGGCCCATCATCGAAGGTGAGCGCGATCGTCTTGGCGGGCAGCCGGCTGGAACTGGCCTGCCCCCCGGTCGTGTTGATGATCGGCCCGCCGTGGCGAATCGCGTCCGGCACGTGCGCCTGATCGCCAACCTCGGAATCCTTGTGGTCGGCGGTGAACTCGGAGTTGATGTACGCCTGCACCACCAGCACGCCAACGAACAACGCCAGCAGCAGCGTGCCCACCATCACCCGAGGCGCCGGCAAGATCCGACGGCGCGACCGGCTGCGGTTGCGATTGCGGGCGGCTGTCACGCGCTTACCTCGATTGCGGGTGCCTTTGTGCTGCTCCCGCTGCTTACTGTGGCCTCGATCTTGATGCCGTCCGCGCTGCCGCCTGAGCCTTCGCTGCTGCTTCCTTCGCTGCTGCTTCCTTCGCTGCTGTTGCTTCCGGTGCTGCTTCCGCTTCCGCTGCTGCTTGTTCCGCTTCCGCCGCTTGTGCCTGTGCCGCTTGTGCCGGTGCCGCCTCCGCTGCCTCCGGTGCCGCCGCCTGATCCGCCGGTGCCGCCGTTGTTGTCGGCGGGCGGGGCCGGAGGTGCGGGGTTGCTGGGGT
>NZ_LOJP01000002.1:572217-573719 GCF_001553785.1 Actinoplanes sp. TFC3 | reverse complement strand
GCTTGGGAGCGCGGCCAGCGGAGGTGGCGGGGTGGCTTGAGGTGGGTGCCTCATTGCCTCGGGGCCTGCGCCGCTTCGAGCTGCCTGCCCTGCGTCCTGCCTGCCCTGCGTCCTGCCTGCCCTGCGTCCTGCCTGCCCTGCGTCCTGCCTGCCTTGCGTCCGGTTAGTTCTGCTCCAGGGCCGCCTGCGCTAAGCAGGGCCTACCGCCAACCCCGCCCCGCACCCAATCGTCCGTGCCAGCCCGCGCCCAAGCTCTCACCTGAGTCCACGCCGGGACCCCACCCTGTCCCACAAGGCCATCAGCCCCAACCGAGCTGATCATTTGTTTGACGCGATAACTGAGTGGCTGCACCCATTGTGTCCGCCCGGCGGCGCTGGTTAAGCTTTGGTCGCACGCCCCTATCGCCCGCTTCCCCCGTGGCAGGCGATCGGGGCGTTGCCTATTTCTCCAGCCGGAGGGCTCGTAGCGAGAGGCCCCCAGCAAGAAAACCCCCAAGCCAAGGCCCCATCAGACGGCCCCCAGCAGACGACCGCCAGCAGCGGCCGCCACTCGGGGGCCGCCGCCACTTAGAGGCCGCCACTCAGGGCCGCCATACAGAGGCCCAGAATCCAACCTCAGATCCAGCGCCCACCCAGCCACATGCGCGCCGACCAGTCGTCATAAGGGATCAGCTGGCCCACGAAGATCGGGTGGAAGTAGGCGAAGCACAGCGCCACCAGCAGCACGTATACGCCCGCCACGATGGTTCCGACGAGCTGGCGGTCGGTGCGGGCAGCGCCTGAGGCTATTCCTGTTGCCGGGGTCATGATGGCGCCCAGGGCGTACACGATGGCCAGGATGAGGAACGGCAGCGCCGGGAGTACGTAGAACGAGAACATGGTGCGGCCGTCGGCTACGGCGAAGTAGAACCAGGGGAGCAGGCCGGCCACTACGCCGGTGCCGATGGCGAAGGCGCGCCAGTCGCGGCGGGCGATGCCGAACCAGACCAGGGCGGCCAGCGCGGGCAGCATCGACCACCAGAGCAGCGGGGTGCCCAGCAGTAGCACCTCGGCCGCACAGCTGGGGGCGCCGCAGTTGCCGTTTCCATTCCAGTAGAAGGCAACCGGGCGACCCAGCAGCAGCCACTGCCACGGCCAGGACTGGTAGACGTGCCGGTCGGTCAGGCCGCTGTGGAACGTGTACGCCTCGTGGTGGTAGTGCATGAGGTTGAGCAGCGCACCTAGCACCGGCGGTTCGCTCATGTTGTTGGCTTCGCGGTAGTGACGGAAGTAGCCGTCGTCGGTGAGGAACCAGCCGAGCCAGGTCGACAGGTAGAAGATCACCGAGAGGGCGAAGCTGAGCACCAGGTAGCCCAGATCACCGAGCAGGCCGGCGGTGATGGGGCGGTGCACCCCGGCGGAGCGGCGGGCCCGGGCCCCGCCACACAACTACGAGCAGGCCGAAGAACGGTGCGAAGAACAGCGCACTCCACTTGACACCGCAGGCCAGGCCGAAGGCGGCA
>NZ_LOJP01000002.1:541273-572117 GCF_001553785.1 Actinoplanes sp. TFC3 | reverse complement strand
GACGGGAAGAAGACCACGGGGGGGGCGAGGCGGACCCCCGGGTGCCCCAGATCACCGAGCGGGCGGGGGGGGGGGGGGGGGCCCCCCCGGGGGGGGGGGGGGGCCGGGCCCCGCCACACAACTACGAGCAGGCCGAAGAACGGTGCGAAGAACAGCGCACTCCACTTGACACCGCAGGCCAGGCCGAAGGCGACACCGGCGGCGAGCAGCCACCACGGCACTATGCGCGGCAGCGACCGCGCGGAGGCGGGGTCGTAGCCACTTTCCAGCGTGCGTAGCCAGCGGCGCCGGTAATGGTCGCGGTCCAGCAGCAGCGCCGCGAAGGTCATCAGGACGAAAAGGCCGAGGAAGATGTCGAGCAGTGAGGTGCGCGACAGCACCAGCTGGAAGCCGTCGAGGGTCATCAGCAGGCCCGCGGCGCCGGCCAGCACGATCGAATGGAACAGACGGTAGGCAACCCGGATCAGGATGAGGATCATCAGCGTGCCGGCGATGGCCGCGGGGAAGCGCCAGCCGAGCTCGTTGTTGCCGAAGACCTTCTCGCCCGCGGCGATCAGCCACTTGCCCAGCGGCGGGTGCACGACGTACGCCGGGCCGTTGGTCTTCTCGTCCCACTCCACGCCGTGCTGCAGCATGTCCCAGGCATCGGTCGGGTAGTAGACCTCGTCGAAAATGTAGCCCTTGGGGTGGGTCAGACCGACCAGCCGCAGGATCGCGGCGACGCCGGTGATCAGCGCCGTGACCACCCACGAGTACGGGTTCAGCCAGTTGTCGAGCGTGGCAAGCCGGGTCCGCACGGACTCCGGGACGCCGCGCAGCCCTCCGGCCGCCGCCTCCCTGGTCTCGTCCGCAGGCGGGGCGGTGGGGGTCTCAGTCTCAGCTGTCGCCGAAGTCACCCCGCGATCGTAGGCGGACCTGGCCCCTGGTGAGAAACAGACGCAGCGTGTGGTGGACTCCTTGGGTGACTGAGGGCGTAACCGAAAGTGGTCCGGGGCGGGTCGTGCTGGTCGGTGCGCCGCTGGGCAACGTGGGCGACGCCTCCGCCCGGCTGCGCGAGGTGCTGGCAAGCGCCGACGTGGTCGCGGCCGAGGACACCCGGCGGTTGATCCGGCTGGCCCGCGACCTCGGGGTGCACGTGGGCGGGCGGATCGTGTCGTACTTCGAGGGCAACGAGGAACGGCGTACGCCGGACCTGGTGGCGGCGCTGCGCGGCGGGGCGGTCGTGGCGGTGGTGACCGACGGCGGCATGCCGAGCGTGTCGGACCCGGGATACCGCCTGGTCCGCGCGGCGCTGGATGCCGGTTTCCCGATCACCGCGGCGCCGGGGCCGAGCGCGGTGACCACGGCGCTGGCGCTGTCCGGGCTGCCCAGCGACCGGTTCTGCTTCGAGGGCTTTCTGCCGCGCTCGGGCTCGGGGCGCCGCGCCCGGCTGCGCGAGCTGGCGGCCGAGCCGCGCACGCTGGTGTTCTTCGAGGCGCCGCACCGCATCACCGGCGCGCTGCAGGACTTTGCGAGCGTGTTCGGAGAAGGGCGCGAGGCCGCTGTCTGCCGGGAGCTGACGAAGACGTACGAGGAAATTCGCCGCGGTCCCCTCGGTGAGCTCGCCGTCTGGGCCGCCGGAAGTGAACCGCGCGGCGAGATCACCGTGGTGGTTGCCGGAGCACCAGCCGGCCCTGCCGAACGCCCAGCCGACGAGGATCTGCGGGCAGCCGTGGCCGAACGTGAGGCCGCCGGGGACTCCCGCCGCGATGCGATCCAAGCCGTGGCCGACGCCCATGGGCTACGCAAGCGCGAGGTCTACGAGCTGGTGCACGCCAGTCAGTAGCTGGCCACTCAGTAGGTGGCGACCAGGAAGCCGGCCAGCAGCACGAGCGGCCCGGCCAGGCTGAGCAGCACCGCGCCGCGCCGGGCCCGCGCGTTTTCCAGCCGCCTGGCCCCGGTCAGCCCGGCGATGCCCAGCCCGCAGATGATCACCAGCAGGAAACCCAGGGTCCAGCGCAAGTGGACCAGCAGCCCGGTCTCCCCGGTGAACGCCTGGCGGCTGGTCATGCTGACCATCCGGGCCGGCATGACCGAACCGCCGGCCTTCTGACCCGGCTGCACCCCGAGCAGAGCCAGATCCTGTACGGCGTAAGCCCCGCTGTCCGCCGTGAACGTCCCCATGCACCGCTGCGTCACGCCCGACCCGCTGCACCGGCTGACCACCGCGGTGCCCTCCTGCCCGTGTCCCACCGCCAGCCAGAACGGCTCGGCGCTGACCCAGGAGAAGAACGCGGCCACCAGACCGAGGGCGAGCAGCGCGATCAGGCCACCGAGCGGTCGCCGGGGATCGCGGGGCTTGCGGCGCGGCGGGTGCGCCAGTTTCTCGCGGGTGGCCTGGGGCGGCCAGGCGGCATCGGCGGCGCGTTCCTCCTCGGTGCGCCAGAACGGGGAGGTTTCCAGGAGCGCGGCCGTGCGCTCTGCTCGTACCGCATCCTGCAGTTTCCGGTCTGCTCTTGCTTGATCGTCCTTCGCACGGCGGAACCGGGGTAGCACGACAGTGGGCCGGTTCTCGACGGTCTGACCCTCGATGTGCGCGGTCTGGGCCGGCGCCGGGCGGGTGTCCTCGGCCGGCAGGGCGGCCAGCAGGTCGACGATCGTGGGCTCGTGCTCGGGGTCCACCGGTTGCGGCTCGGCGACCGTGCGGGCGGCGTACGAGGAAGTCGTGCCCTCGCTGTTGAACCGCTCGTCGTCCACCTTGTCGTGTGGGGATTCGGCGCCCTTGGTCTCCGGCGGGGTCTTGAGCAGGGCGGCGGTGACGTCCTGCATGCCTGCCTCGTGGGCGGCCGCGGCTTGCCCGGTGTGCTGGGCCTGCTTGGGCGGTTCCAGGGTCGCGGCCTCCCCGCCGGAGGGCTTGGCGCGCGTGGCCGGCGGCGGTTCCTGGGGGCCGAGGTCGCCACGCCACCAGGCGCCGGTGCCCGGGTCCGACCAGGTCCACGTGTTGCCCTCGCTGCGTGGCGTTTGCCCAGGCTGCGGCGCGTCTCCGGTCATGGCTCCCATTGGACTACGGGTCCGGTCACCAGTCAGGGAGATAAACCGCGTGTCGGACAAAAAGGCGGCTCACAAAGCCGGGGGCGCAGTCACTACGCTTGGACCTCATGAGTCACGTTCTCGCCGCGGTCGCCTGGCCCTATGCCAACGGCCCGCGCCACATCGGTCACGTCTCCGGCTTCGGGGTGCCCTCCGACGTTTTCAGCCGGTACATGCGGATGGCCGGCCACGACGTGCTCATGGTGTCGGGCACCGACGAGCACGGCACGCCGATCCAGGTGCAGGCCGACGCCGAGGGGGTCACCGCCCGTGAGCTGGCCGACCGTTACAACCGGGTGATTGTCGAGGATCTGCGCGGGCTCGGCCTTTCCTACGACCTTTTCACCCGTACGACCACGCGGAACCACTACGCAGTGGTGCAGGAGCTGTTCAGCGGGCTGCACGAGAACGGCTACATCGTCGCGAAGACCACGCTCGGGGCGATCTCCCCGTCCACCGGGCGCACGCTGCCCGACCGCTACATCGAAGGCACCTGCCCGATCTGCGGTTACGCCAGCGCCCGCGGCGACCAGTGCGACAACTGCGGCAACCAGCTCGACCCGGAACAACTGGTCAACCCGCGCTCGAAGATCAACGGTGAGGTGCCCGAGTTTGTCGAGACCGAGCACTTCTTCCTTGACCTGCCGGCCTTCGCCGAGGCGCTGGGCAAGTGGCTCGATGCCCGCGAGGGCTGGCGGCCCAACGTGCTCAAGTTCTCCAAGAACCTGCTGGAGGACCTGCAGCCGCGGGCGATCACCCGCGACCTCGAATGGGGGGTGCCGATCCCGCTGGAGGGCTGGCGTGATCGTACGGACAAGCGGATCTATGTCTGGTTCGACGCGGTCATCGGGTATCTGTCGGCTTCGATCGAGTGGGCCCGTCGCTCGGGCGACCCGGACGCATGGCGCCAGTGGTGGCAGGACGCCGATTCGCGCGGCTACTACTTCATGGGCAAGGACAACATCGTCTTCCACTCGGTGATCTGGCCGTCGCTGCTGCTCGGCTATTCCGGCGAGGGCGACAAGGGCGGCAAGCCGGGCTCGCTGGGCGCGCTCAACCTGCCCACCGAGGTGGTCTCCAGCGAGTATCTGACGATGGAGGGCCGCAAGTTCTCCTCCTCGCGCCGGGTGGTCATCTACGTGCGCGACTTCCTGGAGCGTTACGACGCCGACGCGCTGCGCTACTTCATCGCCGCGGCCGGGCCGGAGTCCAACGACACCGACTTCACCTGGGCCGAGTTCGTGCGGCGCAACAACGACGAACTGGTGGCCGGCTGGGGCAACCTGGTCAACCGCTCGATCTCGATGGCGGCAAAGAACTTCGGGGCCATCCCGGAGGCGCTCGATCTGACCGATGAGGACCGTGCGCTGCTGGAGGTGTCGAAGGCCGGGTTCGCCACGGTCGGCGAGCTGATCGGCAAGCACCGCCAGAAGGCCGCGATCGGTGAGGCCATGCGTGTGGTCGCCGAGGCCAACAAATACCTCTCGGACCAGGCACCCTGGAAGCTCAAGGACGAGGCGTCCAAGCCGCGCATGGGCACCGTCCTGCACGTCGCGCTGCAGGTGGTCAGCGATGCCAACACGCTGCTGACCCCGTTCCTGCCGCACTCGGCGCAGAAGGTGTTCGAGCTGCTCGGCGGCACCGGGGTGCACGCGCCTATGCCGTCGATCGAGGAGGTCGACGATCTCGACGGCGGCCCGGCCTACCCGGTGCTCACCGGCGACTACACCGTCGGTGCGAAGTGGGGGCCGGTGGAGCTGGTGGCCGGCACGCCGCTGGCCGCGCCCAAGCCGGTGTTCCGCAAGCTCGACCCGTCGGTCATCGAGGAGGAACTTGAGCGCCTCGGGTCCTAATTGAGCATTTGGAGGGGGTTCCGCCGGTGTGGCGGGACCCTCTTCCTCATTTTTGGCTGGGAATCGGATTGATCGGCGTTGCTTTCATCGGGTACCTTCAGCGCCGACCACGGGGGAAACGCTAGCGTTTCATCGGTACGGCGGCGTTCTGACGTTTCGGCGTACCGGATTTCTGTCTCTTCCGTCAGGGTCATACCCCTCAAGAGGAGTTTGCCTTGAACGCACGCCTCACGCGGCCGTTGCTGGCCGTCGTCGTCGGTGCTCTGCTCGCCGGCGGTGCCGGTGCCGCACCCGCCCTCGCCGACACCGGCCGGGACTCGGTTGCCGACGCCGCCGCGGTGCTGGGCGACGAGCCGGCCGACACGCCGTCCACGCCGGCACCCGAGCCGACCACCCCGGAGCCCAGCACGCCGGCTCCGGACCCGTCCACGCCGACTGAGGACCCGTCGACACCGACGGAGGACCCGTCTACGCCGACGCAGGACCCGTCCACGCCGACCGAGGACCCCTCGACGCCGACGCAGGACCCGTCCACGCCGACCGAGGACCCCTCGACGCCGACGCAGGACCCGTCCACGCCGCCGGTGACCCCGCCGGCCCCGGACAAGACCGCTCCCAAGGGCGCGTTCTCGCTGAACACGACCTCGCTGTGGGCCGGCCAGAAGGTCACCTTCACCCAGGGCTCGGTCACCGACAACACCACGCCGTGGCAGCAGATCACCCGCTCGGTGAGCTGGGGCGACGGCACCTCCACCACGCTGCGGGCCTCCGGGCAGGCGCCGGTGAACAAGCTGTACGCCAAGAACGGCAAGTACACGGTCACGCTGAGTGTGAAGGACGCCGCCGGCAACGTCGGTAAGGCGACCAAGGTCGTCACCGTGACCACGCCGGGCAAGTGGAAGCTGGACAAGACCAGCCTCTGGTCCGGCCAGAAGGTCAAGATCACGCTGAGTGGCGTGCCGGCCGGCACCACGAAGATCAACTTCAACTGGGGCGACGGCTACACCAACTGGGTCAAGCCGAAGAACCAGTCGTTCACCGGCCTGTACTACCACCGCAAGAACGGTGGCCTGGTCAAGGGCAAGATCACCCTCAAGGCCACGTTCTACAACAAGTACGGCGCCACGTCGGCGTACACCGTTGCCACCGTCACCCTGAAGACCGACTCCTGGGCGCCGGTCGTCAAGGTGAAGAAGCCGGCCAGCAGCAACCGGATCAAGTCCTGGAAGACCGTCACCGGCACGGTGAGCGACAAGGGCTCCGGCGTGCCGTACGTGTACGTCTTCGTCAGCCGCATCTCCGGCAGCAAGGTGTACTGCTACACCCCGCAGAAGAAGTGGAAGCGGGTCTACACCGAGACCGACTACAACAACTGCGTGCCGATCGCGGTCAAGCCCGCCAAGGGCAAGTGGTCGGTGAAGGTCAACGGGCTCGCCAAGGGCACGATCTACGTGGACGCGATCGCCTGGGACTGGGCGGACAAGCAGAGCAAGTGGTCGTCGGTGAAGGCCAAGCTCACCCGTAGCTGATCGACAACCCGGAAAAGCCCTGAGCCTGGCTCAGGGCTTTTCTATATCTCGTACGGCAACTCGGCGATGTGGTGGTCGGCCAGCTCGCGTACCGGGGCCCACACCTCGTACACGCCGCGTTCGTAGCAGCGGGCGCCGACCGCGTTGATGGCGTCGGCGTCCGGGCGGATCAGGCGCAGCCGGGCCCACGAATCGTCGCGCTGCAACACCCACACGGCGACGTTGCGCCAGTGGGCCTGCTCGGCGCGGCGGGACAGGGTCTGCACCGGGTAACGGGCCGCGCGGGTCAGTGCTCGTACCCGGAACTCCTCGGGCGGATCCGCGACGGCCTGATACTCGTGCTCGTTGATCCGGCCCACCAGCCGGGCCGACCCGGCGTCGGTGCACGGCACGTACTCGCGGTCGGGGCTGACGCCGGGAATGCCCTCCAGCAGGTGCCGCCATCGTGGACCGGCCAGCCGCAACCATCCGTGCTGCTCCGGCTGGTACGAGTACAGCACCACCTCGTCGCCGGTCCCCGGATAGGCCAGCAACTGCGCGTTCGCGGGCAGCGGCAGGTCGGCGAACCCCGTGGTCACAAACTCCGGGATCAGGTCGTCGGTGCTGGGTACGAACCCGGTGCCCAGCACCATCGGGCCCACCCGGGAATGCGCCGGCACCGCGGGCAGCCCGGCCTGCACCCCGCCCATCGGGATCTCGAAGTCCTTCGGATCGGTGGCCCGCCAGCGCAGCGCATAGGCGACCCCGTCGTCTGGCGTGCCGTCAGCGCGCAGCATGGCCAGCTCGGCGGGCATCCGCAGGTGCGCGACGTCGCAGGCGCGGAAGCAGAAGCCGGATGGCAGCCAGCCCGCCAGGTGACCGGCGAGCTGGGCGGCGGACAGCACCTTGATCATGCGGGTGCCGCGGCGTACGGCGGCGGTCGCCCGGATCCGGTGCAGCAGGGCGTCGTCATGGTGCCCTACCGACTGGCTCATCTCCTGCACCCGTGCCCAGGTCAGGTCGCGGCGCAGCGGTGCCATCAGGGCAGGTTCGAGAGGGTCGGTGCCGACGTCGGCGCTCTCACCGGTCACGGTCACGGAGAGGAAGCTAGAGGTCGCAGGTTGCCACGAGGTGAACGTAAAGTAGCCCGGATCTGGGTATGTGATGCTTGTCCTGATGAGTAGACAAGAACAGTCCGAGGCACGTCGGCGTGGCGAGTTCCCTCCGCCACCGGAGCCCCTGGCCGTACCGGTGTTCGACAGCCACACGCACCTCGACATCACCGTGCATGAGGCCGGGGCGATCACCGCGGGCGCCGACCCGGTCGAAGCGCTCATCGCCGCTGCGGCCAAGTCCGGTGTGGACCGTCTGGTACAGGTGGGCGTGGACGTACCATCTTCGCGGTGGGGGGCCGGCCTCGCCGCCCGGCACCCTGCCGTGCTCGCCGCCGTCGCGCTGCATCCCAATGAGGCGCCCCGGCTCGACGACCTGGATGAAGCCCTGCGCGAGATCGAGGCGCTTGCCGCCCTGCCGCGCGTGCGGGGACTGGGTGAAACAGGCTTGGACACCTTCCGTACGGCCACAGACGGGCTCGCCGCGCAACAAAAGAGCTTCCGGGCGCACATCGCGATCGCCAAGCGGTACGGCAAACCGCTGATCATCCACGACCGCGACGCCCACCAGGACGTGTTGCGCATCCTCGACGAGGAAGGTGCCCCGGACGTGGTGGTGCTGCACTGCTTCTCCGGTGACGCGGAGTTCGCGGCCGAGTGCGTACGCCGCGACTACTTGCTCAGCTTCGCCGGCACGATGACCTTCCGCAACGCCGCCCACCTGCGCGAAGCGGCCGCGCTGACCCCGCCGTCGCAGATGCTGGTCGAGACCGACGCGCCGTATCTGACCCCGGTGCCGTACCGGGGACGCCCCAACGCCTCGTATCTGATCCCCGTCACCCTGCGCGCCCTTGCCGAAACCACCGGGCAGGACCTCGACACCCTGTGCGCGGCGATCTCCAGCAACGGCGAGCGCATCTTCGGCCCCTGGAGCTAGTTCAACGGGTACGCCGCACAGTCCAGCTCCTCGCCCAGGCCGCCGAGCAGCCTGGCGAACGTGGTCGGCGCAGCGTTCAACGGCCCCCGGGAAACGAAGCGGATAGCCCAGCGGTTGCCCTGCGCGACATTGAAGATGCGGTGCACCACCAGCGACCCGCGCTCGTCGGCCGCCACGCTGGTGACCGCGCAGTACCACCACTCGCCCTGCTGGGTGAGCGACCGGCCGGCCCGGTCCACGGTCACCGTCAGCACACTGCCGTCCTTGGTCACGGTGAACTCGTCACCCTGCCCAGGGCGCGCCGAACCGGTGGCGGCCAGCGGCGAACGCCCACCGGGCCGCGCGTCGAGCAACACGGCGGCGACCTCATCCGGGGCCGCCTCCACCACGCCCCGCAGCTCCAACAGCTCGACCATGGCTTCGTTGTACTCCGTCGCGTCCATCGCCGCTGCCCCGCGCTCACACGTCACGCCTGCGGGAGCCGATCGGCGCGCCCCGTAGGCTGTGCTGTCATGGCTGACGCACTTCTCGGCCCGGCGGAGATCCGGGACCTTGCCGGGCGCCTCGGGGTCGCCCCGACGAAGAAACTCGGCCAGAACTTCGTGCATGACCCCAACACCGTGCGCCGCATCGTGGCCGCCGCCAACCTGACTCCCGACGACGTGGTGCTGGAGGTGGGCCCCGGCCTGGGCTCGCTGACCCTGGCTCTGCTCGGCGCGGCCGCCCACGTGCACGCGGTGGAAATCGACCCGGCCCTGGCTGCTGCCCTGCCCGCCACGGTGGCCGGGCGCGCGGACGGGGCAAAGCTGACGGTCCACCCGGCGGACGCGCTGAAGGTGCAGGCCGGCCTCTTCGACCCGGCCCCGACCATGCTGGTGGCGAACCTGCCGTACAACGTGGCTGTGCCGGTCGTACTGCACCTGCTGAGCGTGCTGCCCACCCTGCGCGGCGGCCTGGTCATGGTGCAGAAGGAGGTGGCGGACCGTTTGGTCGCGGGCCCCGGATCAAAGGTGTACGGGGTGCCGTCGGTCAAACTCGCCTGGTACTCCGAGGCCAGGGCCGCTGGGCGCGTACCCCCCGCAGTGTTCTGGCCCGTCCCCAACGTCGACTCCGGGCTGGTCGCCTTCACCTGCCGCCCCGCCCCAGTGGCCGACGTGCCCCGCACCGCGGTGTTCGCCGTGGTGGACGCGGCGTTCGCCCAGCGGCGCAAAACCCTGCGGGCGGCGCTGGCGGGCTGGGCGGGCGGCGCCGACGCGGCGGAGAAGGTGCTGGTAGGGGCGGGAATCAGCCCCCAGGCCCGCGGCGAGTCTCTGACCGTGGAGCAGTTCGCCGCCATCGCAACGGCCGCGTCGGTCAGCGCAGCCAACGGCAAGCTCAGCGCGTCCGGCACCCGGCACGAGAAGGCGAACCCATGACGGCAGCTTGCCGAGGATTCGGATGCCGAGCTGGTGCTGACCGCGCCGTCTGAGACCAAGCTGCCGCTCCGGGCCATCACCCCCTGATTGGGCTGCGGCAACGGTGCTGAGGGGCGGCGGTAAGCTCAGCGGCGTCCGTAAGGCAGCACGAGGAGGTGTCCCCATGACGGCGGAGCCGATGGCCCCTGCGCGCGGGGTGCCCAACCCCGTTTGTCAGCTCTCCGCGGTGCAGCTCCCGGCCCGGGACCTCATCCCGTGACGGAGGCGTGGGGGCCCGACGACGACAAGCCCCGCCGGTATTCCGGACCCGTGCGCGTCCGGGTGCCCGCGAAGATCAACCTGCATCTGGGGGTCGGGCCGCTGCGGGAGGACGGGTTTCATGAGCTCAACACCGTCTACCACGCGATCAGCCTGTTCGATGAGCTGACCGCCCGGGCCGGGGACACGCTGACCCTGACCATGGAGGGGGAGGGCACCGGCGAGCTGGCGCTGGACGAGAGCAACCTGATCATCCGGGCGGCTCGGGCACTGGCGCAGCGGGCGCGTGTCCCGGCGTACGCGCGGCTGCATCTCCGCAAGTCGATCCCGCTGGCCGGAGGACTGGCCGGGGGCAGTGCGGATGCTGCCGCCGCGCTGCTCGCCTGCGACCTGCTGTGGGGGACCGGTTACACCAAGGAGGAGCTGGCCGAGATCGGTGCCGAGCTGGGCTCCGATGTGCCTTTCCTGCTGCATGGCGGCACCGCGCTGGGCACCGGGCACGGCGAGGCGGTCAGCCCCATTCTGGCCCGCCCGACCACCTGGCACTGGGTCGTCGCGGTTGCCGACGGGGGATTGTCGACGCCGGAGGTCTACCGCGAGCTCGACCGGCTGCGGGACAGCTCGTGGGCGCCGGAGCCGCTGGAAAGCCCCGGCGAGCTGATGACCGCGCTGCGCCAGCGCAAGCCCGCGGTGCTCGGTGCCGCCCTGGCCAACGACCTGCAACCGGCGGCGTTGTCGTTGCGGCCCGCCCTGGCCGAGGTGCTCAAGGCCGGGTACGACGCCGGGGCGGTGGCCGGGATCGTTTCCGGTTCCGGGCCGACCTGCGTGTTCCTGGCCAACGACGCGGCGCACGCCGAGAAGCTGGCCGCCGAGCTGGAGACCACCGGGGTGTGCCGGGCCGCCGTGCCTGCGCGGGGCCCGATGCCCGGAGCCCGCGCCGTCTGAGCGAAAGCGGCCCGGCTACTCTGGAACGCATCGTGGCCAATATCGTCAATCTGGACCGGGTCAACAAGGGTTACGGCGCCGCCGGTCAGCTGCTCACCGACGTCTCGCTGGGGCTCGACGACGATGCCCGCGTGGGGATCGTCGGTCTCAACGGCGCCGGCAAGTCCACCCTGCTGCGGATGCTCGCCAAGGTCGAGGAGCCGGATTCCGGCCGGGTGACGCACCGCCGGGACGTACGCGTTGCCGCCCTCCCGCAAAACCTGCTGCTCGCCGGTGAGGCGACCGTGCGCGATGTCGTGCTGGGCACCGCCTGGCTGGCCGAGGGCATGGGCGCCGAGCACGAATGGGCCGGCGATGCGGGCGTACGGGAAATTCTTGATGGTCTGGGCATGGGTTATCTGGGCCTGGAAACGCCGGTCGGGCCGATGTCCGGTGGTGAGCGCCGCCGGGTCGCCCTGGCCGCGTTGCTGGTGCGCACCTCCGACCTGCTGATCCTCGACGAGCCCACCAACCACTTGGACGTTGCCGGCGTCGACTGGCTGGCCCGTTATCTGCTGGGCCGGCGCGGGGCGCTGGTGGTGGTCACCCACGACCGCTGGTTCCTCGACGCCGTGTGCACCGCGACATGGGAAGTCGTGGACGAGCAGGTGCACATGTACGAGGGCGGCTATGCGGCCTGGACCCTCGCCCGGGCCGAACGTCAGCGCGTCGCCGCCTCCATCGAAGCCCGCCGGCAGAACCTGCTGCGCAAGGAGATCGCCTGGCTGCGGCGGGGTCCGCCGGCCCGCACCTCGAAGCCGCAGTTCCGCATCGACGCCGCGAACGCCCTGATCGCCGACGTGCCGCCGGTGCGTGACACGGTCAGCCTGCAGCGGCTGGCCACCACCCGGCTCGGCAAGCAGGTGTACGACCTTGAGGACGTCACCCTGCGCGCCGGCACCAAGCCGATCCTCAACGACCTCACCTGGCAGGTCGGACCGGGCGACCGGCTGGCGATCCTGGGGGCCAACGGCGCGGGCAAGACCACGCTGCTGCGCCTGCTCGCCGGCATCACCAAGCCCGACGGCGGCCGCTTGGTCACCGGCTCGACCGTGCGCCCGGCGTTCCTGTCGCAGGAGCTCAAGGAGCTGCCCGGGCACCTGCGCCTGCTCGAAGCGGTCGAGGAGGTCGCCAAGCGGGTCAAGCTCGGTGACCGCGAGCTGTCCGCGGGGCAGTTGGCCGAGGTGTTCGGCTTCACCGACAAGCGCATCTGGACACCGGTCAGCGACCTGTCCGGTGGGGAGCGCCGGCGTCTGCAACTGCTGCGCCTGCTGGCCACCGAGCCCAACGTGCTGCTGCTCGACGAGCCGACAAACGACCTGGACACCGACACGCTGGCCTCGCTGGAGGACCTGCTGGACTCCTGGCCGGGCACCATGGTGGTCGCCAGCCACGACCGCTACCTGGTTGAACGCGTGACCGACACGGCGTACGGCATGTTCGGCGACGGCCGGCTGGTGCACCTGCCCGGCGGCATCGACGAATACCTGTCGCGTGTCGCTTCTCCCGCCGCCGGCTCGGTTTTCGCTCCGGCGGAAAGTGAAAAGCCGCGCAACACCATGTCAGCGGCCGAGGTGCGCGCGGCCAAGAAGGATCTGACGCGCCTGGAACGCCAGCTCAGCAAGCTGGAGGACAAGATCGTCAAGATCAATGAGAGCCTGGCCGAGCATGGCGCCGACTACGACAAGATCGTCGAACTCGACGCCCAGCTCAAGGCCACCCAAGCCGAGCGGACCCAGGTCGAGCAGGCCTGGCTCGAGTTGGCCGAACAGGTTCCGGAGTCCTGATCCGGGGGTGCTCCTGCGCCCGTTCCCGCGATGCGCGAGAATCGGAGACGGACACGCACTGACTTTGGAGACGGACACCATGGCGCACACCCCGGTCAATCACCCGCTGCGGCCGATCTACCGCGCCCTCGGCGCGCTGTCGGGGCTGTACCTGATCGTCTTCGGCGTGGTGGGCATCATCGTCACCGGTGGTGACGGGCTGTTCGGCAGCGCCGGCGACAAGGTGCTCGGCCAGCAGGCCAATTTGTTCTGGTCGATCATCTCGCTGCTGATCGGCGCCATCGTGGTGATCGCCGCGGTCGTCGGGCGCAACTCCGACGTCGAGGTCTACAAGTACTTCGGCTGGGGCCTGCTCGGGGTCGGCAGCTACGAACTCGCGGTCAGCCGCACCGACGCCAACTTCCTCGACTTCAGCATCGTCACGGTGATCGTCACGTACGTCATCGGCCTGATCCTGATCACCTCCGGGCTCTACAGCAAGGTCGCCCCGGAATCCCAGGCCGGGGCCACCCGCCAGGCCCGCCAGCGACAGGCCCAGGCCTGACTCGAATGGCGCACTACCCCCTCAACCATCACCTGCGCACCCCCTACCGCATCCTCGCCGCGGCCGCCGGCCTCTACCTCGCGCTGGCCGGCATCCTCGGCATCGTCGTCTCCGCAGGTGACGACTTCTTCGGCCACACCGCCGGTGACTGGGCCCTCGGCTTGCGCTTCAACCCGGCCGGCGCCTGGCTGACCACCCTGCTCGGCCTTGCCGTGCTGGCCGCCGCGACCCGTGGCGGCAACACCCACCACCAGCTCAACGTGGTCCTCGGCTGGGTGCTTCTGGGCGTGTCCATGGTGCTGCTGGCGTTCATCCAGACCGACGCCAACATCCTCAACTTCTCGATGGTCAACGTCATCGTGCTGACCGTGCTCGGCCTGGCCGTGCTCACCGCGGGCCTGTACGGCAAGGTCGGCTCGGAGAAAGCCCAGCGAGCCGAGGCAGCCAGCGTCCGCTAGGCCCTAGCGGACCTTGCGGGTGATCAAGGTGGGCTTGGCCTCCAGGTTCGACAGTCCGTTCCAGGCCAAGTTCACCAGGTGGGCGGCAACCATCTCCTTCTTCGGTTTGCGCGCCTCCCGCCACCACTGCCCGGACAGCGCCACCATGCCGACCAGCGCCTGCGAATAGAGCTCGGCGAACTTCGGGTCCAGCCCCCGCGACTTCAACTCCCCGCCCAGGATGTGCTCAACCTGGTGCGCCACGTCGTTCATGACGCTGGAGAAGTTGCCAGCCGACTGCAGCACCGGCGATTCGCGCACCAGCACCCGGAACCCGTGCGGCTCCTCCTCGATGTAGTCGAGCAACGCCAGCGCGGCCTGCTCCAGCAACTCCCGCGGATCCCCGGCGGTCAGCGCAGCGGCGATCCGGTCGAGCAGTGCTCGTACCTCTCGATCAACGACCACGGCATAAAGGCCCTCCTTGCCGCCGAAGTGTTCGTAGACGACGGGCTTGGAAACCTTGGCCCGGGTGGCGACTTCCTCCACGGAGGTGGCGTCGAAGCCCCGCTCGGCGAACAACTGCCGGCCGATGGAGATGAGCTGCTCGCGGCGCTCGGCGGCGGGCATCCGGATCCGCGCGGTCGCGGTGGCCGGTCGCTTCGGGTTGGTCTGGTCGCTCACCCGGACATCCTGCCAGCAGGACCGGAATCCAACCGTCCCGCAGATTCGCCTTCGGGGATGCTCCGCAAGGATTGGGGCCTGCGGCTGGGGATCGCGTATGCGCCTGATGTCGACGGAGACGCTAGTATGTAGCGCGCAAGCAGCGCTGAGGGTGATACGCCCTCATTGCAGTCCCTGGTCGTCTAATGGCAGGACCACGGCTTTTGGTGCCGTTTATAGGGGTTCGAATCCTCTCCAGGGAGCTCTGTGCCCGCGGCTGACTGGCGCCGCTTTCCGCCACCGCACCACTGCGAACAATGGAGTCCCGCGTGAGCCAGGCCCCGAGTCGTACCGTCGTCGTTCTCGCCGCCGGGGAGGGCAAGCGGATGAGGTCCGCCACCCCCAAGATGCTGCACCCGCTGCTTGGCCGGACGCTGCTCGGGCATGTGCTGCACGCGGCCGGCGCCGTCAGTGCCACCCGGACCGTCGTGGTCGTCGGGCACAAGGCCGACCAGGTACGCGCGCACCTCGCCGAGATCTCGCCCGGTGCGACGCCAGTACTGCAGGCCGAGCAGAACGGCACCGGCCACGCCGTCCGGATCGCCCTGGACGCGATCCCCGAGGCGACTGGCACCGTGGTGGTGCTCAACGCCGATGTGCCGCTGCTGCGGCCGGAGACGGTTGAGGCGCTGGTGGCCGCGCACGAGTTGGGGGGGCGGGGGGCCACGGTGCTGGCCGCCGAGGTGCCGGACCCGACCGGGCTCGGGCGCATCGTGCGCGACGCGGACGGCAACCTGGAGCGCATCGTCGAGGAGCGCGACGCCTTGCCGCAGGTGCGGGCGATCCGCGAGATCAACGCAGGCATCTACGTGTTCGATGCGGCGCTGCTGCGCGAGGCGCTGGGCAAGCTGACGACCGACAATGATCAGGGCGAGGAGTACCTCACCGACGTGTTCGGGCTGCTGGCCGGCGGTGGTCACCCGGTCGGCGTCTTTGTGGCGGCCGATGCGCAGGAGACCCTCGGGTGCAACGATCGAGCCGAGCTGGCGCGGCTGCGGGCGCTGCTGCGCGACCGCGTGAACACCGCCTGGATGCGATCCGGCGTCTCGATCATGGACCCGGCCACGACCTGGATCGACGTCACCGTGACGCTCGAGCCGGACAGCATCATTGACCAAAATTCACAGCTCCGGGGTACGACCACAGTTGCCGCCGGCGCCGTCATCGGCCCGGACACCACGCTGGTCGACACGGTGGTTGCCGAAGGTGCCACGGTGCTGCGGGCGCACTCGATCGGGGCACAGGTCGGCCCGGAAGCCACCGTGGGGCCGTACTCGTACCTGCGGCCGGGCACCCGGCTGGGCCGCAAGGCCAAGGTCGGCGGCTTCGTCGAGACCAAGAACGCCGAGCTGGGCGCGGGTGCCAAGGTGCCGCACCTGTCATACGTCGGCGACGCCACGATCGGCCCGAAGTCGAACATCGGCGCGGGCACGATCTTCGCCAACTACGACGGCGTCAACAAGAGCCACACCACTGTCGGTGAGGCGGCGTTCGTCGGCAGCGACACCGTGCTGATCGCTCCGGTGGAGATCGGACCCGGGGCGTACGTCGCTGCGGGCAGCGCGATCAGCAAGAATGTGCCGCCGGGCAACCTGGGTGTCGTACGGGCGCAGCAGCGCAACGTCGAGGGCTGGACCGCTCGCAAGCGGTCCGGCACGGTGTCCGCCGAGGCGGCCGAGAAGGCGCAGTCCGAAGGCGCCGAGTCCGCCGGTTAGCTACAGTCATGGATGGGGATCCGGTCGCCCAGGGGGTCGGCCGGTTCCGTAGTCACCCCGCCGGCAAGGACGCAAGCTGGGGTGAGGCATGCCACGACAGGGATCCGGCACGTGGCCAACAGCCGGATGCGCGCCATACTTCAGGTGACACACCCCCTCGATTGCACGGGAGCGGACGAGCCCATGGGCAGCATCGTCGCGGAGAACCGTAAGAGTTTGATGCTTTTCTCCGGGCGAGGTTTCCCGGAGCTGGCCGAGGAGATCGGCCAGGTGCTCGGCGTTGCCCCGACGCCCGCCGATTCCTATGAGTTCGCCAACGGTGAGATCTTCGTCCGGTTCAAGGACTCGGTGCGCGGTTCGGACGCGTTCGTGGTGCAGTCCGTGACCGAGGGCGTCAACCGCTGGATCATGGAAACCCTGATCATGGTCGACGCCCTGAAGCGTGGCTCGGCGAAGCGCATCACGGTCGTGCTGCCCTTCTACCCGTACTCCCGCCAGGACAAGAAGCACCGCGGCCGCGAGCCGATCTCCGCCCGTCTGGTCGCCGACCTGCTCAAGACGGCGGGTGCGAACCGCATCCTGACGGTGGACCTGCACACCGCCCAGATCCAGGGCTTTTTCGACGGTCCGGTCGACCACCTGTTCGCCATGGACATCCTGGCCGCGCATGTCGAGCGCAAGTTCGAAGGCCGCCCGCTGACTGTCGTAGCCCCCGACTCCGGCCGGGTACGCGTGGCCGAGCGCTGGACCGACCGCCTGGGTGGCTGTCCGCTGGCCTTCATCCACAAGACCCGCGACCCCCTCAAGCCCAACCAGGTCGTCGCCAACCGCGTGGTCGGCGAGGTCGAAGGCCGCGTCTGCCTGATCGTCGACGACATGATCGACACCGGCGGCACCATCACGAAGGCCGCCGACATCCTCTTCGAAGCCGGCGCCGCCGACGTGATCGTGGCCTCCACGCACGCCTTGCTCTCCGACCCGGCCACCGAGCGGCTCAAGAACAGCCGCATCTCCGAGCTTGTGGTGACCAACACCCTCCCGCTCCCGCCGGAGAAGCAGCTCGACAAGATCACGGTGCTGTCGATCGCCCCGCTGCTGGCCCGCGCCATCCGTGAGGTCTTCGACGACGGCTCCGTGACCACGCTGTTCGGCGGTTTGAGCTAGCGGTTCCCGGCCCGGTACCTTGATGCGAGCGCCACCTGGGGAGGTGGCGCTCGCTCATCCGGGGGTTCCTGTTTCGGCGGCCAGCGCTTCCTGCTGGCGTCCTTCGTCCGTGCTTCGCCGGTGGCGTTCTTCGTGTTCGTGCGCTGACGGTGGCGTTCTGACGCACGTGCCGTGATGCCGGCGGTCGGGATGCTGCGCTCCCGATGCCTTGCTCAATGCCCGCCAGGTCAAGGCAGGGGCGCCCGGACTCACCGCATCCCACCTAGGCCTCCACCCTGCCCACCCGCGACGCGCCGGGTGTTACTGGCTGTTGCCGGGGGCTGCTCCAGGTACCGTGCAATTTGCATCGGGTGGGTGAATTATTCGCAGCGGATGGGCGCTGGCGGGACCCGCCGGTCGGCGCGTGCGCTAAGCAGGTAAGCTTGTGCGGTTGCCACGGCGAGGGTGCCACGCGGTCTGCTGCAGGTTTGCGGAGTTCGCTTGAGGCACCGTGATCGACGCGGTGCTCCGGGCCTGTGTCCCGTGCGCCCCTAGCCGAGCAGATGTTGTACCGCTCGGCCCCCGCCGAATGCTCAGCCCGCAGCCCGCCGACTTAGACGCAGCCCGATCAAAGTTTCAGGAGTTTCCCCGTGTCCGAGGTAAAGATCAGCGCCGAGCCCCGTACCGAGTTCGGCAAGGGTGGTGCCCGCCGCACGCGCCGGGCCGGCTTGGTGCCCGCCGTGCTTTACGGTCACGGCGAAGCCCCCGTCCACATCGCGCTGCCCGCGCGTGAGTTCGCCGCCGCGATCCGGCACGGCGGGCTCAACCAGGTTTTCACCATCGACGTGGCCGGTGCGGCCGGTGCCACGCTGGCCCTGCCCAAGGCCATCCAGCGTGACCCGATCAAGGACACCTACGAGCACGTCGACCTGATCATCGTGAAGCGCGGCGAGAAGGTCCAGGTCGACGTCCCGGTGACGCTGACCGGCGAGGCCGACCGCAACACGCTGGTCGTCAACGAGAGCACCACGCTGGCCGTCACCGCCGAGGCCATGCACCTGCCGACCGGTTTCGAGGTGTCCATCGAGGGCCTCGAGGCGGGTGCGCAGGTCACCGCGGCCGACGTGACGCTGCCGGAGGGCACCGAACTGGCCGTCGAGCCCGACTTCGTGATCGCCATCATCTCGCAGGCGCAGACCGCCGAGCAGATGGAGGGTGGCGACGCCGAGGGTGACGAGTCCGCCGAGGACGAAGCTGCCACCGAGGAAGCCGCCAGCTGACCTGGTAGAAAGCCACGACAGGGAAAGTGCCGGCCCCGGCGCTTTCCCTGTTTTTGTCGGCGGCAAGCCCGGAAAGTCGGCAGGCCCGGAAAGTCGGCAGGCCCGGAAAGTCGGCAGGCCCGGAAAGTCGGCAGGCCCGGAAAGTCGGCAGGCCCGGAATTCGGCAGGCCCGGAATTCGGCAGGCCCAAGGAAGTGCAGCAGGACCGGGCAAAGGCAGCGAGCCCCGGAAAACAGAGGGGACGAGGGCGATGGCGGACGACGCACCCTGGCTGGTGGTCGGCCTGGGCAACCCCGGCCGGGAGTACGCCGCCAACCGGCACAATGTCGGCTTCATGGTGGCTGAGCTGCTGGCCTCGCGGGTGGGGGGCAAGTTCGGCCGGCACAAGCGCGGCGTTGCCGAGGTGGCGGAGGGGCGGCTTGGGTTCGGTGGGCCGAAGCTGATTCTGGTCAAGCCGTTGACGTTCATGAACCTGTCGGGCGCGCCGGTCGCCGCTCTTTCGCAGTTTTTCAAGGTGCCGGTGGACAATGTGATCGCCGTGCACGATGAGCTGGATGTGCCGTACGGCCAGGTCCGGGTGAAGCGCGGGGGCGGTGAAGGTGGTCATAATGGGCTGCGCTCGATGACCAAGTCGCTGGGCAGCAAGGAGTATGCCCGGGTGCGCTTCGGGATCGGCCGGCCTCCGGGGCGTCAGGATCCCGCTGATTTCGTACTCTCCGATTTCTCCGGCGTTGAGCGCAAGGAGCTGGAGTTTCTCGTGGACCGCGCGGGCGATGTGGTGGAGGCCGTGATCGGTGAGGGCGTCGAGTGGGCGCAGAACAAATACCACGGAAGCTGATCTTGCGTAGTCGGAATAGATAGATCGTTTGGACCGTTTTGTCCATCTATCGGTCCCGTGTCGCCTTCCCCCCTTAGCGCGTTGGTCACATAGCGCGCCGGAACAGCGCGTGTCCATCGGCGGCGCGGGGGAGGGCCGGGTGACACAGGACCTGTCCAGGGGTCACGACGTGACGCTGGAAGAAGACACGCTGGTCCTTCCAACGGAGATCCGGCACCCCGAGAACTATGGCCGGGCCAATCATCCGCCGGCCAATTATGGTCCTCGCCCCACGCGGCCCGCTCCGCATCGTGACCGGAGCCGCAACAGCAAGATTCCGGCGCAGACGCCTGGGGATGACAACGCGGCGCCGCTGGCCGGCACGGTCACCGACGTCCGGGCCAAGAACAAGAATCGGACCGACGAGCGGCAGTGGCCGGCCCGGCCCAATCGTTCGGTTGCGGCCCGTCCGGCGACACGACCCTTCATCCGGGTACGAGGTAAGCACGCCGCGATGTCCCGTCGCCAGCGCTGGGAACGTCGCTACGTGCGCTCCCTGCTGCTCAGCGACCTGACCGCCGGGGTGGTAGCGGGCGCGGTGACCTTCGCACTGCGCTTCGGCGACGAGGTGACCGCGTACAACCAGTGGTATCTGCTGCTCTCCGCCTTGCTGCCGGTGCTGCTGCTCGCCGTGCTGGTGGTGAGCCGGGCGTACGAGCGCCGGTTCCTGTTCGTCGGAACCGATGAGTATCAGCGGGTGATGCGCGGTGGCGTGGGGCTGATCGCGTTCGCCGCAGTGGTCTCGTACGCGCTCGATCTCGATCTTGCCCGGTCCTATGTTCTTGCCGCCTTGCCAACGGCTTTCGGCTCGGTGGTGGTGCTGCGGTTCGCCATGCGCAAGCGCCTGCACCTTGAGCGGGCGCGCGGGGAGAGCCTGCGCCGTGTTCTCGTTGTCGGCCATGAACTGTCGGTTATCGGCATCACCCGGCAGCTGCGCCGCGAGCGGTACCACGGCTTGGAGGTCGTCGGTGCCTGCCTGCCCGCCGAGCACGACGGCGTGGTCGACCTGCCGGTGTATGGCACCTTCGACGACGTGGCGAACGCGGTGGACGCGGCCGACGCCGACACCGTGGTGGTGCTGAGCTGCCCGGAACTGGACGGCGTGGCGCTGCGGCGGCTGGCCTGGCGGCTGGAACGCGACGAGGTCGACCTGATCGTGGCGAGTGCGTTGATCGACGTCGCCGGGGCGCGCACCACCATCCGGCCGTTCGACGGGCTGCCCATGCTGCACGTCGAGCACCCTCGCCTGCACGGCGGCGCGCGCTTCGTCAAGGACCTGGTTGATCGGCTCGGGGCGCTGCTGCTGCTCCTCCTGTTCGGCCCGGTGCTGTTAGGCGTCGCACTCTCGGTCCGGGTGACCTCTCGCGGGCCGGTACTCTTTCGGCAGGTACGAGTCGGGCGGGATGGTTCGCTGTTTCGCATCTTCAAGTTCCGCAGCATGTATGTCGACGCCGAGGCAAGGCTCGCCGAGCTCCGGCACCTCAACGAGCACGATGGTGTGCTCTTCAAAATCCGCGACGACCCGCGTGTCACCCCGGTCGGACGGTGGCTGCGCAGGCTCTCGCTGGACGAGTTGCCGCAGCTGCTGAACGTGCTGCTGGGCCAGATGTCGCTGGTTGGCCCCCGGCCTCCACTGCCCGCCGAGGTCGCCGCCTACGCCGACGATGTGCGGCGCCGGCTGGCGGTCAAACCGGGCATGACCGGCCTGTGGCAGGTTTCCGGGCGTTCCGACCTGCCGTGGGAGGAAGCGGTCCGCCTGGACCTTCGCTATGTGGAGAACTGGTCGCTGAGTTTGGACTTGGTGATCCTTCTGCGCACCATGACCGCGGTGGTCCGGAGCTCCGGGGCGTACTGAGAAGTGAGAGGCGAGGCGATGAGCGAGCAGACTGAGACGTCGGCGCGGATAGCGGCCCAGCGTGAGCCGGAGGCCGGTGGCACCCCGCCGGTGAACGACTCCGCGTTTGCCCGCTGGCTCGCCGATCGGGCCGGTCAGGTGCTGCTCCAGGTCCGCGAGGACGTCGGTTACGCCGACGGCAAGGCGCTCAAGGACGCCGGTGACCGGGCCGCGCACGAGCTGCTGCGCACCGAGCTGGCCCGCTGGCGCCCCGCCGACGCGGTGCTCTCGGAGGAGGACGACCAGTCCCGGATCGCCTGGCAGGAAGGCGAGGAGGGCACCGTACGCCCGGATCGCCTGGACGCCAGCCGGGTCTGGATCGTGGACCCTCTGGACGGCACCCGCGAGTTCTCCGAGGAGGGCCGCAACGACTGGGCCGTGCACGTGGCGCTCTGGACCGGTGACTGTTCCAGCCCGAGCTGCCTGTCCGCCGGCGCCGTCGCGATGCCCGCGCAGCACCGCACGCTGGGCACCGACCACGTGCCCGCATACCCGCCGCTGCCATTGGCCGCCGCCACCGGCGGGCCCATCCGGATCGCCGCGAGCCGCACCCGGCCGCCGGCGTTCGTGACGGCGCTGGCCGAGGACATCGGGGCGGAACTCGTGCCGATGGGTTCGGCCGGAGTGAAGATCGCCGCCGTGATCAGTGGTGAGGCCGACGCCTACATCCACGCCGGTGGGCAATACGAATGGGATAGCGCGGCGCCCGTGGCTGTGGCGCTGGCCACAGGGCTGCACGCTTCCCGTATCGATGGAACCGTATTGAAATACAACCAGGCGGATCCCAAGTTGCCCGACCTGGTGGTCTGCCGCAAGGATCTCGCCCCTCGGTTGCTTGCAGCGTTGCAGCGTCACCTCCCCCTAACCTGACCCCCTGCACCGCCCGATACCGAAAGGTCTGGGATTCCATGAGCCAGACGAAGCCCTACCGGGTCTCGCATCTCGATGCCCTCGAAGCCGAGAGCATCTTCGTCATGCGCGAGGTCATGGCCGAGTTCGAACGCCCCGTGCTGCTGTTCTCCGGCGGCAAGGACTCGATCGTGATGCTGCGCCTGGCCGAGAAGGCGTTTGCGCCCGCGCGCATCCCGTTCCCGGTCATGCACGTCGACACCGGTCACAACTTCCCCGAGGTCCTCGACTACCGCGACCACCGGGTGGCCGAGCTCGGGCTCAACCTGGTGATCGCCAGCGTGCAGGAGGCCATCGACTCCGGCCTGGTGCGCGAGCTGCCCGACGGCACCCGCAACCGCATCCAGACGCCGGTGCTGCTGGCCGCGGTCGAGAAGTACCGCTTCGACGCGCTGTTCGGCGGTGCCCGCCGCGACGAGGAGAAGGCCCGGGCCAAGGAGCGGATGTTCAGCTTCCGCGACGAGTTCGGCCAGTGGGATCCCAAGAACCAGCGTCCCGAGCTGTGGGCGCTGTACAACGGCAAGCACCACCCGGGCGAGTCGATCCGCGTGTTCCCGCTGTCCAACTGGACCGAGCTGGACGTGTGGCACTACATCGCCAAGGAGCAGATCCCGCTGCCGAGCATCTACTACGCCCACGACCGCGAGGTCGTTGAGCGCGCCGGGATGTTCTACGCGGTGAACGAGTTCATCGTGCCGCGCGACGGCGAGACGGTGGAGACCCGACGGGTGCGTTACCGCACGGTGGGTGACGCGTCGCAGACCGCCGCGGTGCTCTCCGAGGCGGACACCGTCGAGAAGGTCATCGACGAGGTGGCGGCGACCCGGATCACCGAGCGTGGCGCCACCCGGGGCGATGACAAGGTCAGCGAGGCGGCGATGGAAGACCGCAAGCGGGAAGGTTACTTCTGATGAGCCAGGCAGTTCTGGAGCCCGAGTCCCCGGCGGCTCGCAACATGGATCTGCTGCGGTTCGCCACCGCCGGCAGCGTCGACGACGGCAAATCCACACTGATCGGACGGCTGCTGTACGACACCAAGACGATCTTCGCCGATCAGCTCGAGGCGGTCGAGGCGGTCAGCGCCGCACGCGGTGACGAGTACACGAACCTGGCGCTGCTCACCGACGGCCTGCGCGCCGAGCGCGAGCAGGGCATCACCATCGACGTGGCCTACCGCTACTTCGCCACGCCGCGGCGCAAGTTCATCATCGCCGACACCCCCGGGCACATCCAGTACACCCGCAACATGGTCACCGGCGCCTCCACGGCCGACCTCGCGCTGATCCTGGTGGACGCGCGCAAGGGCCTGGTCGAGCAGTCGCGCCGGCACGCGTTCCTGACCAGCCTCCTGCGGGTGCCGCACCTGGTGCTCTGCGTGAACAAGATGGACCTGGTCGGCTGGGACAAGGACGTCTACGACAAGATCGCCGACGAGTTCACCTCGTTCGCCGCGAAGCTGGACGCCCCCGACCTGACGGTCATCCCGATCTCCGCGCTCAACGGCGACAACATCGCCTCGCGCTCGGAGAATTCACCCTGGTACGAAGGCCCCTCGCTGCTGCACCACCTCGAGCACGTGCACATCGCCTCGGACCGCAACCTGGTCGACGTGCGCTTCCCGGTGCAGTATGTGATCCGCCCGCAGTCGACAACGGTCACCGACTACCGCGGGTACGCCGGTCAGGTCGCCTCGGGTGTGCTCAAGCCGGGCGACGACGTGCTGGTGCTGCCCTCGGGCATGACCAGCAAGATCGCTGCCATCGACACCGCCGACGGCCCGGTCGACGAGGCGTTCCCGCCGATGTCGGTGACGGTGCGGCTGGCCGACGAGATCGACATCTCGCGCGGCGACATGCTCTGCCGCCCGCACAACGCGCCGGCCGTCGCGCAGGACATCGAGGCGATGATCTGCTGGATGGACGAGACCGCGCCGCTGCGGGTGGGAGCCAAGTACACGATCAAGCACACCACCCGGACGGCCCGCACGGTCGTGCGCGGCTTGCAGTACAAGCTCGACGTGAACACGCTGCACCGCGACGAGAACGCGCCGGAGCTGGGCCTCAACGAGATCGGCCGGGTCAAGCTGCGCACCACGGTCCCGCTGCTGGCCGACGAATACCGCCGCAACCGCACCACCGGCGGCTTCATCCTGATCGACGAGTCGACCAACCGCACGGTCGGCGCCGGCATGATCATCGAAGCTTCGTGAGGCGGTTTCCCTGGCGCCGCGCGAGCGGCGCCAGGGAAGCGCTCGTTACAGCTTGCGCGCGCCCGCTGCGGCAGTAGCGGTCCAGATGGTGGGCGCGGTGTAGTTCTTTTCCTGGTACGCCCGCAGCACGGCCGCCGTCGTCTCCTCCGCCTGATCCGCGTCGATCAGCGCCAGCACGCAGCCGCCGAAGCCGCCCCCGGTCATCCAGGCCCCGTACGCCCCGGCCGCCAGGGCTGTCTCGACCGCCACGTCGACCTGGTCCACAGTGATCTCGAAGTCGTCGCGCATCGAGGTGTGCGAGGCGGTCAGCAGCGGACCGATCTCGCGGGTGCGCCCCGAGCGCAGCAACTCCACTGTGTCGAGGACCCGCTGGTTCTCGGTGATGATGTGCCGGGCCCGGCGGCGGATCACGTCGTCGTCCAGTTTCGCCAGCGCCGCCTCGAGGCCGTTGACGGTGATGTCGCGCAGGGCCGGCACACCCAGGATGCGGGCTGCCTCCTCGCAGGACTTGCGGCGGGCGCCGTACTCGCCGTCGACGTGCTGGTGCGGGGCGTTGCTGTTGATGATCAGGATGGCCAGCCCCTCGGCGGCCAGGTCGAACGGGATCTGCTCGACCTCCAGCGACCGGCAGTCCAGGAACAGCGCCTTGCCCTGCTGGCAGCGGATGGACGCCGACTGGTCGAGGATGCCGGTGGGCGCGCCCACATAGACGTTCTCGGCGCGCTGGGCCAGCCCGGGGCGCTGGTCCACCGGCAGGTCGAAGCCGCCCAGGTCGACCAGCGCGGTCAGCACCGAGGACTCCAGTGCCGCCGAGGACGACAGCCCGGATCCCAGCGGCACGTCGGAGCTCAGCGCGATGTGCGCGGGCGGCACGTCGAAGCCCGCCTCCTGCAGCGCCCACACCACCCCGGCCACGTACGCCGCCCAGCCCTCGACATCGCCGGGGGACGTGGTGCCGAACGACACCGGCTCCTCGGCGAGGTCGGAGCAGACCGTCCAGCCCGGCTGGCCGGCCGGGGCCACTGCCGCCACCGTGTGCTGGGGCAGGGCGAAGGGCAGCACGTAGCCGTCGTTGTAGTCGGTGTGCTCACCGATCAGGTTGACCCGCCCGGGCGCCGCCCACAGACCGGCAGGCTCGGAACCGTACTTTTCTTGGAAGGCTGCTTCGGCCGAGGACGCGACACTCATGACGATGATCAGATCACGCCACGTGCGACCGGTAGAACGCCCAGGCGTCCCCGATCATGTCGGCCAGGGTGTTCTTTTCCGGGACCCAGCCCAGTTCGTCGCGGGCGCGCTGCGACGAGGCGACCAGGGTGGCCGGGTCGCCCTCGCGGCGCGGGGCGATCTCGATGGGCAGCTCCGCGCCGGTGACCTCGCGGGCGGCCTCGACGACCTGGCGGTTGGAGAAGCCGTTGCCGTTGCCCAAGTTGTAGATCTTGTGCTCGCCGCTGGTCGCGGCGTCCAGGGCCAGCAGGTGGGCGCGGGCCAGGTCGACCACGTGGATGTAGTCGCGCACGCAGGTGCCGTCGGTGGTGGGGTAGTCGTCGCCGAACAACTGCAGCTTCTCGCGCTTGCCCGCGGCGGCCTGCAGGGTGATCGGGATGATGTGCGTTTCCGGGTCGTGCCGCTCGCCGACAGCGGTGCCGTCGTCGCGGATCAGCGCACCGGCCACGTTGAAGTAGCGCAGCGAAACCGCGCCAAGCCCGTGCGCGAACGCCTCGGAGGTCAGCGCGTAGTCGAAGGCGAGCTTCGTGGCTCCGTACGTGTTGGTCGGGGCCTTTGTCGCTTCTTCGCTGATGGGCAGCTCGGTGGGGTTGCCGTAGACCGCGGCGGTGGAGGAGAACACGAACCGGGGCACCCGGGCGGCGCGCACGGCCTCGAGCAGGGCCAGGGAGCGCACCATGTTGGCGTCCCAGTAGAGCTCCGGCTTGTGCATCGACTCGCCGGCCTGGATCAGCCCGGCGAAGTGCAGCACCGCGTCGAACCCGGAATCCGGCGTCAGCACCGAGGCGGCATCCTTGATGTCGGCCTGTACAAACGTGGCCTCGGGGGCGACTGCTTCCCGGAAGCCGCTGACCAGGCTGTCCAGGACCACCACCTCGTGCCCGGCGTCCAGCAACAGCCTGCTGGTGACGCTGCCGATGTAGCCGGCGCCCCCGGTGACGAGCAGTTTCACGTTCACGACCTCCGGTCCGCTGGAGAGTCCAGCCTATGCTCTCTAGATTCCACCAAATTCGATCACAAGTCAACAGACTTAAACATCGGTACGGCCGGGCGTCCGTACCGTGACACCCGGCGGGGGCGGCTTGGCCCACCGGTCCGTATTCCTGACAGAATGGCGCTCATGTCCGACGCTGACCGCCGCCCCCGGGTGCTCTCCGGCATCCAGCCGACCGCCGACTCGTTCCACCTCGGCAACTACCTCGGCGCGGTACGCAACTGGGTCGCCATGCAGGAGACCGCGGACGCCTTCTACTGCGTCGTGGACCTGCACGCCATCACCGCCGGACACGACCCGGTGGCGTTGCGCAACCGCACCCGGCTGTCGGTAGCCCAGCTGCTCGCCGTCGGGCTCGACCCGGAGCGCTGCACGCTGTTCGTGCAGTCCCACGTGCCCGAGCACGCCCAGCTCGCCTGGGTGCTGAGCTGCATCACCGGCTTCGGCGAGGCCGGGCGCATGGTGCAGTTCAAGGACAAGTCGGCCAAGCAGGGGTCGGACAGCACCAGCGTCGGGCTGTTCACCTACCCCATCCTGCAAGCCGCCGACATCCTGCTCTACCAGGCCGACGCGGTGCCGGTGGGCGAGGACCAGCGGCAGCACCTCGAGCTCACCCGCGACCTGGCCCAGCGCTACAACTCGCGGTTCGGCAAGACCTTCACCGTGCCCTCGGCGTACATCGTCAAGGACACCGCGAAGATCACCGACCTGCAGGATCCGGTCGCGAAGATGAGCAAGTCGGCATCCTCGCCCAACGGCATCATCGAGCTGCTCGAGGAGCCGGCCCGCTCGGCTAAGAAGATCAAGTCCGCGGTCACCGACACCGGCCGCGAGATCCTCTACGACGAGCAGAACAAGCCCGGCATCAGCAACCTGCTGACCATCTACGCCGCGCTCACCGGGCGGACCATAGACGAACTGCTCGAACAGTACGACGGGCGCGGCTACGGCGATCTCAAGAAGGACCTGGCCGAGATCGTTGTCGAGTTCGTCAAGCCGATCCAGGAGCGCACCCGCGGCTACCTGGAGGACCCGGCGCACCTCGACAAGATTCTGGCGGTCGGTGCCGACAAGGCCCGCGCGGTGTCATCGGTGACGCTGGCGCGGGCCTACGAGCACATCGGCTTCCTCAGCCCGTCCCGCGGAGCCTGACGGAGGTGGCGAGTACATCCGCGGATACGGCAACGACGCGCATCGGCGTCGCCATCGACATCCCGGAGCCGTGGGGCGCCCAGCTCACCCGGCGCCGGGCCGAGTCCGGTGACCCGCAGGCCGCCTACACGCCCGCGCACGTCACCCTGCTGGGCCCGACCGAGGTGCGCAGCGCGGCCCTGCCGGCGATCGAGAAGCACCTGGAAGCGGTGGCCACGGGGCAGCAGCCGTTCACCATCCACCTGCGCGGCACGGGAACGTTCCGCCCGGTCACCGAGGTGGTCTTCGTGACGCTGGCGGTGGGCATCAGCGAGTGCGAGATGCTCGCCGCCGCCATCACCGCCAGCGAGGAGATCCAGCGCGACGCCCGGTTCCCGTATCACCCGCACGTGACCGTCGCGCAGGACGTGCCGAGCGCGGCGCTGGACGCGGCGTTCGATGACCTGGCCGAGTTCGACGCGCGCTTCGGCGTACCCGGATTCACGCTCTTCTCCCATGATCTGGCCGGCGACGGCGAGGGACCATGGCGGCGGCGCCGGGAGTATCCGCTGGGCAGCTTGCGGTAACAAGTCCCCCTTCTTGGGTACGGTCTGCGCGTGAACGCCATCGACCGGGCGTACGCGGCGGTCGAGTCACGGATTCTGGCGCTGCGGCACCGTTCCCGCTACTTCGATCACTTCTGCCGTGCCGTGCTGCGCTACGACGAGGTGCTCGGGGGCCGGCTCGCCGCCGCGATCGCCTACTACGGCTTCTTTGCGGTGTTCGCGCTCATCCTGATCGGCTACTCGGTCTTCGGTTTCCTGCTCAACTCCAACGCCGCGCTCTTCAACGTCGTGCAACAGTTCCTGCGCGAGAACCTGCCCTTCCTCGATGTGCAGGCCATCCTCGACAGCGGCAAGACGGTCGGGTTGGTGGGCATCGCCGGGCTCGTCTTCACCGGCATCGGCTGGATCGAGGCCATCCGCTCGTCGCAGCGGCTGATCTGGCGGCTCAACGAACAGCCCGGCTACATCGGCATCCGGCAGGCCGTGGACCTGCTGGTGCTGGTCGGCATCCTGCTGCTGCTCGTCGTCACGGTCGCCGCGGTGTACGGCCTGGAAACGTTGCTCGAATGGCTCGCCGACGGACGGGCGAGCCTCCTGCTGACCACGGTGAGCATGATCCTCACGCTGGGGCTGGACATGCTGCTGGCGGCGGCTCTGCTGGCCGCGGTGCCCCGGTTGCGGATGACCGTGCGGCGCATGGTGCCCCCGGTGCTGCAGGTCGGGATCGGCATCTACCTGCTCAACACCGTGGGCAAGAGCTTCGTCGGGCTGATCCAGCGCAACCCCGCGTACGGCCTGGTCGCCAGCGCCGTCGGCGTGCTCTTCTACCTCTACGTCTTCAACCAGTTGCTGCTGTTCGGGGCAGCTTGGGCCGCCACCAGCCCGCACGGGCGCGTCGTGGACTTGTCAGCCGACGATAAAACCGCACCGGTCGGACAAAATACCTGGATTCGGCACGACCGCCCGCAATGATGAGCGGGTGGGCACACTCGTGACGTTGCACCTGCCGCCGGACTCCCCGGTGGCGAACCTGCCATGGATCATCACCATCGGGGCGCTGGACGACAACGAGGAGTGGGAGCCGCTGGTCTGCGGCCCGTACGAGCGCCCGCACGCGCTCGCCCTCGCCCAAGCCGTCGTCGCCGACGAGGACCTGATGGCGGTGGTCGAACCGCTGCTCCCGCTCGCCGACGCCGACGCCATCCGCGCGGAGGTCGACCTGGCCAAGACCGGCGGCGACCCCGACGACCTGGAAGCCGAGACCTTCGACGACGACGAGCCACGCCACACCACCCCGGGCCGCCCGCCCACCCAGGCCGAGGTGCGCGAAGGCTTCGTGCGCATCGCCGCGAAGCTGACCTCAGTGCGTCATTAGGGCGCTGAGCCCGGCGAGGTAGGCGTCCTTGTCGGGAAAGCCCACAAGCTGCCGCTGCAGGGCGTAGCCGGGGATGATCCCGAACAGGGTCGCGGACACCGCGTCGGGGTCGGCGCCGGGCTTGAGTTCGCCGCGGGCCAGGGCGCGCTCGGTCAGCTTGCGGAACGGGACGCGCATCTCCACGTACCGGTTGCGCACGATCTCGCCGATCTTGGGGTCGATCAACGCCTCGGCCCACACCTGCATGGCCATCGGGAAGGCGCCGTCCGGTGCCACTTGGCGGTCGATGAGCTCGATGACCTTGGTGAGCGCGTCCATCAGGCTCAGCGACTCGTCGTCGGCGATTTCGTGCAGCAGGATGACCAGCCCGCCGGCCACGGTCTCGGAGATCGCGTTGATGATCTCGTCCTTGGACTTGAAGTACCGGTAGACCGCGCCCACGGACAACCCGGCCTCCTTGATGAGGTCCTGCATCGAGGTGCTGTGCAGGCCGTTGCGGAGGAAGCAGATGCGGGCCGCGGCGAGGATCTGCTCCCGGCGGGCGTTGAGATGGCTTTCGGAGACGCGCGGCATGGCGATCAGTTTAAAACGAACGCTCGTTCTTGACAGCCGGGGAGGGGTGCGGAACGCTGGGGCGGTCAATAAAGAACGAGGATTCGTTTTAGGAGTGGGCATGGCGCGGGGGAAAGGCACTACGTCGGGCGATGGCTTGGATGCGGCGCGGCCTCAGGGTGATGTGGCGCGGCCTCAGGGCGGAGCGGCGCGGCCTCAGGGCGGAGCGGCGCGGCCTCAGGGCGGAGCGGCGCGGCCTCAGGGCGGAGCGACACCGGGTGTGAGCATGAAGGCGGCACCGGGAGAGGGCGTGGAGCCGGCGCTGGGCGGGTGGGGGTCGGGGGTGGAG
>NZ_LOJP01000002.1:527284-541173 GCF_001553785.1 Actinoplanes sp. TFC3 | reverse complement strand
GGCGGGGGCTGTGGTGGTGCTGCAGGCGCTGCTGGTTCCGTTGTTTGCGGGGCCGGCTGCGAACCTGGCGCCGCGGGATCTGCCGTTGGCCGTTGCTGGGCCGCAGGCTCAGGCCCGTGAGGTGGCGGCCCGGCTGGAGGCGGCGCGGCCGGGGGCGTTCGACGTGCGTGTGATCGGGGCCGACGCCGCTGACCAGGCGATCCGGGACCGGGAGGTCTACGGCGCGATCGTGCTCGGAGCGCAGGGTGCCTCGTTGCACATCGCCTCGGCGGCGAGCCCCACGGTGGCAACCCTGCTCACCCAGGCCGTCGCTCAGCTCCAGCCCTCGGCGCAGGTGGTCGATGTCGTGCCGACCGATGCTGATGACCCGCGCGGGGCCGCGTTCGGGGCCGGGTTCCTGCCGTTGGCGATTACCGGGATGCTGGCCGGGGTGGCGGCGTTCTTCTTCGTGCGCGGGGGCTGGGCGCGGGCGTTGGCGCTGGGGACGTTCGGGGTGCTGGCCGGCCTCGGTGGGGCGCTGGTGCTGCGGACCTGGCTCGGTGTGATTCCGGGTGACTACGTCGGCGACGCGGCTGCGTTGGGGCTGTTCGCGCTGGCTCTCTCGGCGGCGGTGGCCGGGCTCGGGGCGTTGCTCGGGCGAGCCGGGCTGGGGCTCGGCGCGGTGCTGTTCTTCCTGGTCGGCAACGCGTTGTCGGCGGTGAACGCGGCTCCTGAGTTGCTGGCGCAGCCGTGGGGAACCGTGGGCCAGTTCCTGCCGATCGGGGCGGGGGTGCAGGTGTTGCGCTCGGATGCCTACTTCGACGGGGTGGGAGCCGGTCGGGCGCTGGTGGTGCTGTCGGCGTACGCCATCGTGGGCTTGATCCTGGTGGTGGTTCGCCGTGGGGAACGGGTCCGGGGGTGAGGGGCATACTGGGCGGGTGGTGTTGTCCCGGCGGTGGTCCGCCTTCTTGATCGCTGTCGGTGTGTGGACCTGGCTGATCTGGCCCCGCTTCGGGTTGGCCATCTGGAAGGACGATCGGGCCTTCAGCAACGGCAGCCCGACGTCCTTCTTGTGGGTGCACGCCTTACTCATCGTGGCGTCGCTGGCCATCGGGACCACTGTGGGTGTGCTCGGTGTGCGAGCGTGGCGTCGCGCCGAAGATTCGACGGCCGTCAGGGCGGGAGTGCCGAAAGATTAACGGCTGGTTACCGGGGAAACGGGCAATTCCGTCTCTTCCGGAGGTTGAGGGTAGCGACTTTCCGGAGCCGGTTGCGGCCAGGTAACGGTGCGCCAACAGTCCGGCAAGATTTCCCGCCTCCGCCCTGGCCTGCGGCTACGCTCCCGACCTGTGATGCACCGCGCGTGGGCGGTGCGCTGTGGAAGGAGGGCGTGTTGCGCCCAGTAACTGGGAAGCGAATCGTTGCGATTCTCGCGGCGGGTGGGCTGACGCTCGCCGCCGCAGCCTGTGGCGACGCCCCTGAGGACTCCCCGAGCGGCTCTGGCGCCAGCGCTGCCGCGGCTTACAAGGCTTGCATGGTCACCGACACCGGTGGCATCGACGACCGCTCGTTCAACGCCTCCGCGTGGGCCGGCATGCAGGCTGCCCAGCAGGGCGCCAGCAATATCGACCCCAAGTACGTCGCATCGACGGCTGAGACCGACTACGAGCCCAACCTGCGCCAGTTCGTGACGCAGAAGTGCAGCTTCATCCTCGCGGTCGGCGGCCTGATGGGCGACGCCACCAAGAAGGTTGCCACCGAGAACGCGAGCCAGCAGTTCGGCATCGTGGACAGCAGCATCGCCGACGCCAAGAACGTCTACCCGATGCAGTTCGCCACCGACGAGGCCGCGTTCCTCGCCGGCTACCTCGCGGCGGGCTACTCCAAGTCCGGCAAGGTGGCCACCTACGGCGGCCTGAAGATCCCGCCGGTGACCGTGTTCATGGACGGCTTCGCCGACGGGGTGGCGTACTACAACACCCAGAAGAAGAAGAACGTGCAGGTGCTGGGCTGGGACAAGGCCAAGCAGAACGGCACGTTCGCCGAGGCGTTCGGCGACCAGAACAAGGGCAAGTCGATCACCAACACGTTCGTCGCCCAGGGCGCCGACGTGATCATGCCGGTGGCCGGCGGCACGGGCCTGGGCACCGCTGACGTCGCCAAGGCGTCCAGTGGCAAGGTCTCGGTCATCTGGGTCGACCAGGACGGCTGCAAGAGCGCCGAGCAGTACTGCGACGTGTTCCTGACCACCGTCGTCAAGAACATCAACGACGCCGTCAAGCAGGCTGTGGCCGACGGTGCCGCGGGCAAGACGCTCGCCGCCACCCCGGGCTACCTGGGCACGCTGGAGAACGACGGGGTCGGCCTGGCGCCGTACAACAAGTTCGACAGCAAGGTCGACTCGGGCCTCAAGGGTGAGATCGACAAGCTGAAGGCGGACATCATCGCGGGCACCGTGAAGGTCGAGTCGGTCAACGCGCCGAAGTGACCATCGAAGTGATCAAGTAGTTTCGAGCCGCCGCGCAGTGCATCCGGTCAGCACCGGGGCTGCGCGGCGGCTTCGCTCCGTTCTTCGTCTGCAGGAGATTCCGCTGAGACTCGAGCTGCGTGGCATCACCAAGCGCTTCGGCGACCTGGTGGCCAACGACCACATCGACCTCACCGTCGAACCCGGTGAGGTGCACGCCCTGCTCGGCGAGAACGGGGCCGGCAAGTCCACCCTGATGAACCAGCTCTACGGCCTGCTGCAGCCGGACGAGGGCGAGATCGTCGTCGATGGCGAGGCGCGCACGTTCCGCAGCCCCCGCGACGCCATCGCCGCCGGCATCGGCATGGTCCACCAGCACTTCATGCTCGTGCCGGTGTTCACCGTGGCGGAGAACATCGCGCTGGGCGCCGAGAAGACCAAGGCGGGCTTTCTGGATCGGCGCCGGGCCCGGCGTGAGGTTCTGGAGGTCTCCGAGCGGTACGGCCTGCCGGTCGACCCCGATGCGCTGGTGGAGAACCTGCCCGTCGGGGCCCAGCAGCGCGTCGAGATCGTCAAGGCTCTCACCCGCGACGTCGACCTGCTGATCCTCGACGAGCCGACAGCGGTGCTCACCCCGCAGGAGACCGAGGAGCTGCTCGCGGTCATGCGCGGGCTCTGCGACGCCGGCAAGTCGATCGTCTTCATCACCCACAAGCTCAAAGAGGTGAAGGCCATCGCCGACCGGATCACCGTGATCCGGCGCGGGCGCACGGTCGGCACCGCCTCACCCGGCACCGCCGAGGATGAGCTGGCCGCGCTCATGGTCGGGCGCGCGGTGACCCTCGAGGTGGACAAGACCCCGGCCGAGCCGGGCCGCGAGGTGCTGACGATCTCCGGGCTGGCCGTGGCCGACGACCGGGGCGTACGCGCCGTTGACGACGTGGACCTGGTGGTGCGCGCGGGTGAGGTGCTGGGCATTGCCGGGGTGCAGGGAAACGGCCAGACCGAGCTGGTCGAGGCCGTGATGGGTCTGCGGACACCGCTGGCCGGGTCGATCACCGTCGACAACGAGGACCTGATCAGGATGAGCACCAAGCAGATCCTGCGCTCGGGCATCGGCTATGTTCCCGAGGACCGCAGCCTCGACGGCGTGGTCAAGGAGTTCTCCGTCGCCGAGAACCTGGTGCTCGACCAGTACGACCGGCCGCCCTACGGCAACGCCTTCCGGCTCGACCCGGCGGCGGTGGACAAGTCGGCCCGCGAGCGCGTCGAGCAGTTCGACATCCGTACGTCCTCGCCCGACTCGGCTGTCGGCACGCTCTCCGGCGGCAACCAGCAGAAGGTGGTCGTGGCTCGGGAGATGTCCCGCCCGTTGCGGCTGTTCATCGCCTCCCAGCCCACCCGCGGCGTGGACGTGGGCTCGATCGAGTTCATCCACGGGCGCATCGTGCACGAACGCGACGTGGGCACCGCAGTGCTGGTGGTCTCCAGCGAACTCGACGAGGTCGTCGCGCTCGCCGACCGGATCGCGGTGATGTACCGCGGCAAGATCCTGGCGATCGTGCCGCCGGACACCCCGCGCGAGGAACTGGGCCTGCTCATGGCCGGCATCACCGATTCCACCCGGCCGGCGAGCGACGCCGGCGACCCGGCGGCAGAGAAGGGAACCGAGTGACCACCGACGGACCGGTCGGCGCTCCCGGGAAGGACGCCGACGAGACGGCCGCGGAGACCGCCCCCGCCGCGACGCCGGCCGCGAAGGAGCCGGGCAGCGACGACTCCTTCATGGCGCACTTCCTGCACAACCTCTGGTCGGCCAACACCGTCACGGTGACCGTGCTTTCCATCGTGCTGGCCACGATCGTCGGCGCGGTGCTGATCGTGGTGTCCGACCCGGACGTGCTGCATACGTTCAGCTACTTCACCGCCCGGCCCAGCGACGCCCTCACCGCTAGCTGGGACCTGATCAGCGGGGCGTACGCCGACCTGTTCAAGGGCGCGATCGTCGACCCGGCAACGGTCAGCGCGTGGGCCGATGGCAGCGGCACCTGGCGGCAGGTGTTCTTCCCGATCTCCGAGACCCTCACGTACGCCGCCCCGCTGGCCTTCACCGGCCTGTCGGTGGCGATCGCGTTCCGCGGCGGTCTGTTCAACATCGGTGGCCAGGGTCAGGCGGTGCTCGGCACGATCATCGCCGCGCTGGCCGGTTTCGCGCTGCCGCTGCCGCCGGTCCTCCACCTGATCGCCGCGCTGCTCGCGGGCCTGATCGGCGGCGCGGTGTGGGGCTTCATTCCCGGCATCCTCAAGGCCCGCACCGGCGCCCACGAGGTCATCGTCAGCATCATGCTCAACTACACGGCCACGCTGTTCCTGGGCTGGCTGATCCTGCAGAAGGGCGTGCAGCAGCCGGGCCGCAGCGACGCGATCAGCAAGACCGTTGACGGCTCGGCCCAACTGCCCTCGTTCGGCGGGGAGCTGCGGGCCAACCTCGGCATCGTGCTCGCCGTGCTGGCCACCATCGGGGTGGCGTGGCTGCTCAACCGCTCGGCGTTCGGCTTCGAACTGCGCGCTGTGGGGGCCAACTCGCACGCCGCGCGCACCGCGGGCATCAGCGTGGCCAAGACGTACACGCTGCTGATGGTGGTGGCTGGCGGGCTGGCCGGGCTGGGCGGCGCGACTCAGGTGCTGGGCACCGCGTACGCGCTCACCCCGCAGGTGGCCGGCAATATCGGCTTCGACGGCCTGCTGGTCGCCCTGCTGGGCCGCAACCGTCCCTGGGGCACCCTGGGGGCCGCCCTGCTGTTCGGGGCACTTCGGGCCGGCGGTAACCGTATGCAGTCGTACACCGGCATCTCCTTGGAACTTGTCACCGTGCTGCAGGCACTCATCGTTATCTTCATCGCCGCTCCCGCGCTGGTGAAGGCGATCTTCCGCCTGCGCGCAGCCCGCTCCGCCCGGCTGGGCGCCTCGATCGCGAAGGGCTGGTGACCCCGGTGTCCACCGCAACGGTCGAGAACCCGGCCGAAGTGACCCCCACCGGCCGCTTCTGGAACCGTCAGCGCCGCCTCGGCGTGGGCGTGCTCGTCATCGGTCTGCTGGCGACGATCCTGTTCGGCGCGCTGGCACCGTCCAAGACCGCCCGCTTCACCCTCAGCGAGGACGCGCAGGGTGCCGCGTTCTCCATCAACGGCAAGCTCGGCGCCATCCTGTTCGGCGTCCTGGCGATCGCGGCCGGGGCGGTGCTGCTGGCCGGGCTGCTCTCGCGTTACTCCACAGCGGTGCTGTCGGCCGGCATCCTCACGTTCGTGCTGTCGTTCCTGTGCTGGCAGGTAGCGGGCAACTTCCTGCCGCTGGTGGACACCGCCAGCGGCACCCTGGAGCTGGCCGTGCCGCTGATCTTCGGCGCGCTGGCCGGTGTGCTCGGCGAGCGCTCCGGCGTGATCAACGTGGCGATCGAGGGCCAGTTCCTGATGGGCGCGTTCGGTGCGGCGCTGGTCGGCACGATGGCCGGCAGCGTGTGGGCCGGGCTGTTCAGCGCGGCGGTCGGCGGGGTGCTGATCGCGGGCATCCTCGCGGTGCTGGCGATCCGCTACCTGGTCGACCAGACCGTCGTCGGCATCGTGCTCAACCTGCTGGCGCTGGGGGTGACCGGCTTCCTGTACGAGCGGCTCATGCAGGCCGACGCGCAGTCGTACAACCAGCCGCCGAAGATGCCCGAGTGGAAGATCCCCGGCCTGGCCGACATCCCGGTGGTCGGCCCGGTGTTGTTCGACACCAACCTGCTGGTCTGGCTCGCGCTGATCCTGGTGTTCGTCGTGCACTTCGGGCTTACCCGCACCCGGTGGGGCCTGCGTACCCGCGCGGTTGGCGAGCACCCCACCGCGGCCGACACGGTGGGCATCCGGGTGCGCGGGCTGCGCTACCTGAACGTGCTGCTGGGCGGCGTGGTGGCGGGCTTCGGCGGGGCATACTTCACGCTCGTGGCGACCGGCAGCTTCAACAAGAACATGACCGCCGGGGCCGGCTTCATCGCGCTGGCGGCGCTGATCTTCGGCCGCTGGACGCCGTTCGGGGCGCTCGGTGCGGCGCTGTTCTTCGGGTTCGCGCAGAAGCTGGCGACTTACCTGAGCGCGGTGGGCAGCCCGGTGCCGAACCAGTTCCTCAACATGCTGCCGTACCTGGCCACCATCGTCGCGGTGGCCGGGCTGGTCGGCCGGGTGCGCGCGCCCGCTGCCGACGGCCAGCCGTACGTCAAGAGCTGACCTGGCAGAATCGGGACCATGGAGATCGACTGGGCAGCCTTACGATCCGCCGCCATCGAGGCGATGCGGCATGCGTACGCGCCCTACTCCGACTTTCCCGTGGGAGTCGCCGCCCTGGTGGACGACGGCCGCGTGATCGTCGGATGCAACGTGGAGAACGCGTCGTACGGTGTCGGCCTCTGCGCCGAGTGCGGCCTGGTCAGCTCGCTGCACGCCACCGGCGGGGGCCGGTTGGTAGCGATGTCGTGCGTCGACGCCAACGGTCAGCCGCTGATGCCGTGCGGGCGCTGCCGGCAGTTGCTCTACGAGCACGGAGGCAGGACCATGCTGGTCGAGGCGCTGCCCCGGCCGCTGAGCATGGCCGAGTTGCTGCCGCATGCCTTCGGACCCGACGACCTGGACAAGGTGAACGGCCCGGCCGCGGTGCCGGACGTGCCCGTGCAACTCGCCAAGTGGCGGGGCCGCGGGACGGTTTTCGTGCACCCCGATCTGTCCGGCGGCGAGCAGGTGTGGACCGGCTACTGGGAGCGCTCCGGCGGCAGCCCGGAGGAGAGCGACGCCGACAAGGGCGTCCTCGAGGAGGGCCCCAACTTCGGTAGTGCGGCGGAGGCGGTCACCTGGGGACGTATCCGCACGCCCCGGATCGTGGTCGTGGACGCCGGCGGCGGCCTGTCCTGGGCCGGCGAGGGCGAGGCGCCCGAGGGCATTGGGACAAGGTGGCAAGAGTGAGCGAGATCGCGGCGGTTGACGTCATCCGGACCAAGCGGGACGGCCATCCGCTGTCCGACGCGCAGATCGACTGGGTCGTGGCCGCCTACACCCGGGGCGAGGTGGCCGACGAGCAGATGTCCGCGCTGGCCATGGCGATTCTGCTGCGCGGCATGACGCCCGGCGAGATCGCCCGGTGGACCGCTGCGATGATCGCCAGCGGAGAGCGGCTGGACCTGTCCGCCGTGCCGCGCCCGACCGTGGACAAGCACTCCACCGGCGGCGTCGGCGACAAGATCACGCTGCCGTTGACCCCGCTGGTCGCCGCGTGCGGGGCCGCCGTGCCACAGCTGTCCGGCCGCGGCCTCGGGCACACCGGCGGCACCCTGGACAAGCTCGAGTCGATCCCCGGCTGGCGCGCCCGGCTGAGCAACGACGAGTTCGTCAGCCAGCTCCGCGACCTCGGCGCGGTCATCTGCGCGGCCGGTGACGGGCTGGCCCCGGCCGACCGCAAGCTGTACGCGCTGCGCGACGTCACCGGCACCGTCGAGGCGATCCCGCTGATCGCCAGCTCGATCATGAGCAAGAAGATCGCCGAGGGCACCGGCGCGCTCGTGCTCGACGTCAAGGTCGGCACCGGCGCGTTCATGAAGGACGAGGCCTCCGCCCGCGAGCTGGCCGCCACCATGGTCGAGCTCGGCAAGGCCCATGGCGTACGCACGGTGGCCCTGCTCACCGACATGAACACCCCGCTCGGGCTGGCCATCGGCAACGCCAACGAGGTGGCCGAGTCGCTCGAGGTGCTCGCCGGCGGCGGACCGGCCGACGTAATCGAGCTGACCCTGGCGCTGGCCCGCGAGATGCTCGAGACCGCGGGCATCGACGCCGACCCGGCCGAGGCGTTGCGCTCGGGCGCGGCGATGGACAGCTGGCGGGCGATGATCCGGGCGCAGGGCGGCGACCCGGAGGCCGCGCTGCCGGTCGCCCGGGAGACCGAGGTGCTGCGGGCCGGTCAGGACGGCGTGGTCGCGTCGCTGGACGCGCTGGGCCTTGGCCTGGCGGCTTGGCGGCTCGGGGCCGGGCGGGCGCGCAAGGAGGATCCGGTCAGCTTCGGCGCCGGTGTTCAGCTCAAGGTGCGACCCGGCGATGCGGTGCGTGCCGGCGACGTGCTGCTGGAGCTGCGTACCGATGATGGCGAGCGGATTCCGGCCGCGCGCGCCGAAGCCGAGCAAGCGGTGTCCGTCGCGCCGCACGCGCCCACCCCGAAGCCGCTGCTGATCGACCGCATAGCCTGAGCGGTCATGAAGGCCGCCCCCGACCCCCGGGCGGTGCGCGAAGCCAGCTTCGATGAGCTGGAACGCCTCGCGCTGCCGCTGCCACCCCCGTCGTTTCCGCTGGTCTGGGAGCCGGGGGACCAGGTGGAGCTGCGGCCCACGGCCGAGCTGGAGGCGCGGGCGGCGGTGCTGCACGTGGTCGTTGCCCGCTGCTTCGGCATGCCCACCGAGGCGGCGATGAGCTGGCTGCTCAACTCCAAGCTGGTGGAGTTCGTGACCCCGCCGGAGTGGCAGTTCGTGTCGCTGGCCAAGGGCGATCACCGCTCGTTCGTGATGCACCACGACGCGGTGTTCGCGCTGGCCTGGCTGCTCGGGCTGAGCCGGCATCTCGACCCGACGGCCCCGCCCGAGGAGCGGATGATGAGCCAGATGCCGGACCTGCCGGCCGGGGAGCTGTTCAACCAGTGGCGCTCGCGGGCCCTGGTGGCGCCCCGCGATCCGATCGAGGCCGCGGTGCTGCTCGACCTCTACTACTGCCTGGACTGGGCGTTCCAGGAGGCCGAACGGGCCGGCGCGAAGCTGCCCGGCGAGGTGGGCAGCAACGCGGTCGGGCAGCGGCGGTGGGCGCTGGAGTGGGCGGTGACCTTCCACGGGCCCTACCACGAGGCCCCGCCGGAGTGGGAAGAAGTCGACCTGTCGGTCTAGGACCCGCCCTCAGCCGGTTCGTACAGGGTCACGTCGACGGCAACGGTCACTCTGGCGGCCGTGAGACCTTCCAGGGCGACGTGGCGGGCGCTGGGGGTCATGCCGACCAGGGTGCGGGTTTCGGCAGCCGTCAAATCAACGGTACGTCGACAAGTGGCGCTGCTGACCACCGTGAAATCGGCTCCGAGCGACGCAGCCACCCGATCCGCCTTGTCCGGGTCGACGGTGATCAGGCCGTGCGCGGCGATCAGCTCGGCCAGGTGATCCGGGGCCGGGGTCACCACCGCGAGCTGGCCACCGGGCTGCAGGACGCGGCGGAACTCGGGGCCGTTGCGGGGTGCGAAAACGTTGAGGATGAGCGCGATCGAGGCGTCGGCCACGGGTAGCGGGCGCCACAAGTCAGCCAGCGCGGCGGCGGCTCGGGGGTGGGCCCGGGCGGCGCGGCGCAGGGCCGGCTTGGAGACGTCGATGCCGAGGCCGGTGTGGCCGGGCAGGGCGTCGAGCAGGCGAGCCAGATACCACCCGGTTCCGGTGCCGGCGTCGAGGATGGGGCCGGGCTTTGGTCGTACCGCATCAATCAGGGTCTGGGTTATGACGTTGTAGTGCCCTTCAGCCAGGAAAGCCTCACGGTCCGTAACCATGTCGGCGGTGTCACCGGAGTGCGGCGAACGGCCTGCCGTGAGGTTGACGTAGCCCTGCCGCGCGATGTCGAACGAGTGCCCGCGGGGACACCGCAGCGACCGTTCGCCGTCCCGAGAGAGTGTGTCCTCGCACACTGGGCATCGAAGGTACGGCATTGCTGCGTCGATCATCGGCTGCTTCCCTCTAACATCTGTTGATGACCGCCATCTCCCACGCCGACATCGTCAAGGCCCCCAAAGCCCTGCTTCACGATCACCTCGACGGTGGTCTGCGCCCCGCGACGATTGTCGAGCTGGCCGGCGCGATCGGGCACGAGCTGCCCGAAACCGACCCCGAGCGGCTCGGGAAGTGGTTCGTGGCGGCGGCTGACAGCGGGTCGCTGGAACGCTACCTGGAGACCTTCGCGCACACGGTCGCGGTCATGCAGACCGAGGAGGGCCTGCACCGGGTCGCCAAGGAATGCGCGCTGGACCTGGCCGCGGATGGTGTCGTCTACGCCGAGGTGCGCTATGCCCCGGAGCAGCACCTGGAGCGGGGCCTGAGCCTGGACGCGGTGGTCGACGCCGTGCACCAAGGCTTCCGGGACGGCTGTGCGCAAGCGGCGGCGCAGGGCCACACCATCCGGATCGGCACGCTGCTGACCGCCATGCGCCATGCCGCGCGCTCGCAGGAGATCGCCGAGCTGGCCGGGCGCTACCGCGACAACGGCGTGGTGGGCTTCGACATCGCCGGGGCCGAGGCCGGCTTCCCGCCTACCCGGCACCTGGACGCGTTCGAATACCTGCAGCGGGAAAACTTCCACTTCACCATCCACGCGGGCGAGGCGTTCGGGCTGCCCTCGATCTGGGAAGCAATCCAGTGGTGCGGTGCGGACCGGCTGGGTCACGGAGTGCGCATCGTCGACGACATCGTGGGCGACAAACTGGGGCGATTGGCTTCATACGTACGGGACAAGCGCATCCCTCTGGAGCTGTGCCCGTCGTCGAACGTGCAGACCGGTGCGGCCCCGTCGATCGCCGAGCACCCCATCGGCCTGCTGCGTGACCTGCGCTTCCGGGTGACGGTGAACACCGACAACCGGCTCATGAGCGGCACCTCGATGTCGCGCGAGATGGCGTTGCTGACCGAGTCGTTCGGCTGGGGCTGGAGTGAGCTGCAGTGGCTCACGATCAACGCGATGAAGAGCGCGTTCATCCCGTACGACGAGCGGCTGACGCTGATCAACGATGTGATCAAGCCGGCGTACGCGAAGTTGATGTGACTAAATCCCTTTTCGGCGGTCATGTTGGACACGTGCGTACTTTCGGCCGCCGAAACTAGCGATTCGGCGAGAGGGATCAGCCGTTCGGCCAGTTTCCCCTCTACAAACACTGCACAATCCGGCATCTTGCCTTGCCGTCGAGCCTCCCACGAGCAATCGTCTGTGCTGCCACGATCGCAGGTGGATCGGGCCGGAACGGCAAGGACGGCGACCCCGTCGAGCCGACCGAGTTGAGTGACGTTAAGAGATCTACCCCTATACGAGCAGTGATGACCTACCGGCGTTGCCGCCGTCTGAAGACGCGACTTCGCATCACACAAACGGTCCGGGTCAGGCTGCTCTTTCTCTTTGACACTCGTCGTGATGGAATCTCGGGGGCCCGACCCGGTGTGTCGGCCGTGTGCGGTGCCCGGCGATCCGAACGCCGGGTCCGAATCAGGAGGACGGTGACGTGAGCAAGCGCCCCCAGACGGCGAACGCGGTCATGTCGCGTCTCCGCCGGCCGGCCGGTCGGCTGCGGGACATGCCGATCTGGTCGAAGCTCGGGCTCATCATGCTCGTGCCGACGCTGGCGACGATCATCGTCGGGACCAGCGGGCTCATCGACCACATCGACGAGGCGAGCAACGCCGAACGTGCCCGCACGCTGTCCGTGCTATCCGAGGCCGCCGGTGGACTCGTTGACCACTTGCAGAACGAACGCGCTTACGCCGTGATGATCGCGACGACCCAGCCCAACACCGGGGACCGTCAAACTGCCACGACGAACTACCAGCGCGAGCAGCCCAAGGTCGATGCCGCGAAGCTGCCGTACTCGCAGCAGAAGTCGGCCCTCGATGAGGTTCCTTATCAGGTCGACACGCTGCTCGGGCGCCTCGACCGCAACCTCGAGGAGCTGCCTTCCACGCGCAGCCAGACGACGAACGGCAAGTTCGCCATCAAGGACATCGAGGAGTACTACGGCGGTCTGATCAACGACCTGCTGAACGTCCGCGATGCCTCGGCGCAGCTCGCCCAGGACACCACGCTGAGTGACCGTCTCCGGGTGGTCGCCGCGGTCGCCCGGGCCAAGGACTACATCTCGCAGCAGCGCGACGTCGGCCACGAGGTACTGCAGGCCGGAAGCTATAACGAGACGCTGCGCAAGAAGTTCCTCACCACCGAGGCCGGCTTCGACATCGCCGACTCGACGATGCGCCAGGCCGCCACCACCGAGGACATCGCGCTGGTCGACCGGGTCGTCACCGGCCCCGGCAAGCGCGCCGCCACCAACTTCACCGGCCAGCTCGACGCCCTCAGCGCCCAGAACATCAACCAGTTGCCGTTCAACCGCGACAACTGGGAAGAAGCCATGGTCGGCTACAACAACCTGTTCCGCAGCGTCGAGACCAAGCTCGACGGCCAGATCGTGGACCAGGCCACCAACCTGCGCGACAACGTGCAGCGCAAGGTCTTCATCGAGACCAGCGTGCTGCTCGGCCTGCTGCTGCTGGCCATCGTGTTCGCCTGGCTGGTCGCCCGGTCGATGGCCCGCTCGCTGCGCGAACTGCGCCAGGGTGCGCTCAACGTCGCCCAGTTCGGCCTGCCCCAGGCGGTCGAGCGGCTGCGGGACCCGGCGCTGGCCGGCTCGCTCACCCCGGCCCAGGTGGCCGACCAGGTCGCCGAGCCGCTGCCGGTGCGCAGCCGCGACGAGTTCGGCCAGGTGACCGAGGCGTTCAACGCGGTCCACCTCGAGGCCGTACGCACCGCCGCCGAGCAGGCCGCCCTGCGGTCCTCGGTCGCCACGATGTTCGTCAACCTGGCCCGGCGTTCGCAGATCCTGGTCGACCGGCTCATCGGTCACCTCGACCGGCTGGAGCGCGGCGAAGAAGACCCGGACCGGCTGGCCGAGCTCTTCCAGCTCGACCACCTGGCCACCCGGATGCGCCGCAACGACGAAAACCTCCTGGTTCTCGCCGGCGCCGACTCGACCCGTGTGCAACGCGAGCCCGCCGCGCTGATCGACGTGCTCCGCGCCGCGCAGTCCGAGGTTGAGCACTACACGCGCATCGAGTTCGGCGTCATCGACCGGGACATCGAGGTGGCCGCGCACGCGGTCAACGACATGGTCCACCTGGTCGCCGAGCTCTTCGACAACGCCACCGCGTTCTCGCCGCCGAACAGCCACGTCGTGGTCGAGGCTCGCCGCCTCGGCGACGGTGCGGTGCTCTCGGTCGAGGACCGCGGCATCGGCATCAGCCGCGAGCAGTTGCGCGAGCTCAACGAGCGGCTGGCCAACCCGCCCATGGTGGACGTGGCTGTCTCCCGCATGATGGGCCTGGTCGTGGTCGCCCGGCTGGCCAACCGCCACGGTGTCCGGGTCGAGCTGCGCCCGGCCGACACCGAGCGCGGCACGGTCGCCGACGTCGGTCTGCCCGCCGGCGTCCTGATCTCCACCAGCATGGCCAACCGGCTCGCGCCGGGCAGCCCGGCTCCCGCGTTCGCCGGCCAGGAACAGCGGCCCGCGTTCGCCGAGCCGCCGCTGGCCCTGGAAGGCAGCGCTGCCGGCAGCTACGGCGGCGGCGGTCGCCCCGTCGACCCCCACCCGCCCA
>NZ_LOJP01000002.1:521973-527184 GCF_001553785.1 Actinoplanes sp. TFC3 | reverse complement strand
CCGGGGCCCGCGGCCCGGCGGGGGCCGGGGGGGGGCGGCGCGCGGTTGGTGGGGGGGGGGGCGGGCACCCGTCCCCCCCCACCCCCGCCGATGCCCGCCGGTGGCCTGCTCGGTGCGGGTAACGGCCGCTCGGTGCCGGCCTGGTCCGACCTGACCGGCGCGCCCTCCAACGGCTTCGAGCCGTCAAACGGTTTCGGTGGCCCGTCAAATGGCTTCGGCGGTCCCTCCAACGGTTTCGGTGGCCCGTCCAACGGCTTCGGTGGCGCCAGCAACGGCTTCGGCGGGGCCAACGGCTCCAACGGCTCTGGCACCAACGGCTCCGGCACCAACGGCTCCGGCACCAACGGTTTCCACGGCCCGCGCAGCAACGAGCCGATCCCGCCGATCCCGCCGGCCGATCAGCCGGACGCGTTCGGCGACGGTCTGCCCCAGCGGCGTAACGGCGAGGGGTTCCGCCCCGACGAGACGGCGTCCTTCGGGCACACCATCCCGCGGCAGCTACCCCCGAGCCCGGAGACCCCGAGCCGATCGCCGTTCGTGCCGCCGGTCTCGGCGCCCCCGGTGCCGCCGACCTCCGCCCCGCCCTTCGGTGGCCGCCCGATCTCGGCACCGCCGGTCTCCGGCCCGCCGACCTCGGCCCCGCCGGTACGCCCGCAGTCTGCCCCGCCGGTACGCCCGCAGTCGTCGCCGCCGAGCTTCGGGAAGCCTCCGGTCGCTCAGCCTCCGGTCGCTCAGCCGAGCGCTTCGCCCGCACCGCCGGCCTGGCCGCCGGTGTCCGCGGACCGCGACGCGACCCCGCACGTCCCGGAAAGCCTCGCGGCCGCCCTGGACATGACCGCCGAGCTGCCGCGCTACCGCGCCAATGGCAAGAGCGACGCGACTCCGGCCATGCCGGAAGCCGCCCGTTCGGCCGCCGCGGCCGAGGCAGCTCACGAAGTGGCGACCCAGCAGGCAGCAGCCGCCCAGGCGACCGCTGCCGCGCAGATCGCTGCGGCTCAGGCGGCCGCTCGCCAGCGGGCCAACGGTGACGGGCAGTCGCAGTTCGCCGACGAGACCATGGAGCTGCCGATCTTCCGGGAGCTCGAGTCGGCCTGGTTCATGACCGCCCGTCCGGCCGAGCCCAAGGTCACCCCGAAGGTGGAGCCGAAGCCGGCGCCGGTGCCGCAGAATGACGACTCGGTCATCTCGCAGCGCATTCCCACGGGAGAACCGGTTCGCTCGATGGGCGTACCGCAGCAGGCAACTGCCGCGGAACGTCCGAGCAACGAGCGGACGCCGGAGTCGGTCGGCGCGGTAACGTCGAACGGGTCGGCTACCTCGTCGAACGGGTCGGCTACCTCGTCGTCGTCGCCCTGGCAGACGGCGGCGGACGACGGCTGGCAGGCCGCTCGCAAGGCGGCCGAGATGCCGGTGGAGACCACCACAACGGCTGGCTTGCCGCGGCGCACGCCGATGGCGCAGCTGGTGCCGGGTGGTGTCGACCGGGCCGAAACCTCCGTGCAGCGTCGTACGCCCGAAGCGGTTCGCGGTCTCCTCTCCGCCTACCACCGCGGTGTGCAACGAGGCCGCACGAAGGAACAATCGACCAACCCGGAGGAGACTCCGGGAGGGCAGCAGTCCTCGCAGGCTGGCAAGGAGCATGAGGCATGACAAGTACGCAGGATCTGGGTTGGCTCCTCGCCAACTTTGCCGACCGCGTTCCCGGGGTGGCGCACGCGATCGCGGTCTCCGCCGACGGTCTGCTGCTCGCGGCCTCGCGGGACCTTCCCCGCGACCGTGCCGACCAGTTGGCGGCCATCGCCTCCGGCCTGGTCAGCCTGACCCAGGGTGCCGCGCGCTGCTTCGAGGGTGGTGCGGTGCTGCAGACGGTGGTCGAGATGGACAACGGGTTCCTTTTCCTGATGTCGATCTCCGACGGTTCGTCGTTTGCCGTGCTGGCCGCCCGCAGCTGTGACGTCGGTCAGGTGGGATACGAGATGGCTCTGCTGGTCGACCGGGTGGGCGAGGCTCTGACGCCGGCTCCGCGGTCCGCCGCCGGAGTTCTCGGCTGAACGGATGGCCGACCGGATCCGTCCGGTATCTGTCCAAAACCTTGACAACGAGAGAAACTTCTATGGGCCGAGGGATGGGGTGAGCGGTGACGATGCCTGAACGCGATGAGCCAACCGGCGCGTTGGTCAGACCATACGCCGTGACCCGTGGCCGAACCCGGCCCAAGCTGGAGATAGCGCTGGAAGCGCTCGTCGAGACCACCGTCCGTGGCCGGAGCACTGGACCGGGCCGGGGCGGGAGCGAACACCAGTACATCGCAGCGATGTGTGACGGCGGCCGGGTCCAGTCGCTGGCAGAGATCGCCGCACGCATGCAACTACCGCTCGGGGTGGCCCGAGTGATCGTCGCCGACATGGCCCACGACGGGCTGGTGGCGGTCTACGAGCCGACATCGCTGGACGATGAAACTGACGCGGTGGGTACGGAACTGCTGGAAAGGGTGCTGAGTGGACTTCGCAGGCTCTGACATGTCGCGGCGGCCAACGGCCGGCCGCGTTACATCGGCGAAGATTGTCATCGCCGGTGGCTTCGGCGTCGGTAAAACGACGCTGGTGGGGTCCGTCTCGGAGATCACCCCACTGACCACTGAGGCGATCATGACCTCCGCCGGTGTGGGCGTCGACGACAACCGGCAGGTGCCGGGCAAGACGACAACCACTGTGGCGATGGACTTCGGCCGCATCAGCATCGACCGGGACCTGATCCTGTATCTGTTCGGCACCCCCGGCCGGACACGGTTCTGGTTCATGTGGGACGAGCTGGTACGCGGGGCCATCGGTGCGGTCGTCATGGTGGACACCCGTCGGCTCGCCGACTGCTTCGCCGCCATCGACTTCTTCGAGCACCGGCGGCTGCCGTACCTGGTAGCCATCAACTGCTTCGACGGCATGCAGTACCACAACGCTCAGGACGTCCGGGACGCACTCGCGATCTCGTCAGACGTCCCGGTCGTAAGCTGCGACGCCCGCAACCGCGAGTCGACCAAGAACGTACTCATCTCGCTTGTCGAGTACGTCCTGACAATGCGCCGGTCGCGCGCGGTGGCGCCCGCCTGACAGGCCGTTGAAGTCCCGCTCCGCTGGCCGGAGCGGGACTTTTCCATGCCCGATGAGGGATGGGTGACGGCTTGGCTCGGACATGCGGCTTCGGTGGGGTGTCCGGGGCCACGGCTGCTTGGGCTGCGGGTGTCCGCCGGCTCGTGCATGACCGGCTGCTGGCCGCCGGCCACCGTGCTCTGGTAGCGGAAGGTGAAGAACGGGCGCGCGGCGCCAGCGGTCTGCCTTTCGACGGATCACAGCACCGCGGGGTCCATCCGCGGTTAGATGTGTCGCCCTCCTCAGGTTCTTACGATCAGCGATCATGAAGATGAACCGGAACGCGGCCGTGGTAGTTCCCGTCGCGGGCGTGCTCTTGGGCGTTCTTGACTTCGTATGGATCAAGTACGTGCCCTTTCCGTTCGGCGGGCTGGGCAACTCCATCGCCGTCTGGGCCGTGGCGGCGTTCCTGCTCACCTTCCTCAGCCGGTGGACGTTGCCGGTCGGCATCCTCGGCGCGATAGTTTGCCTGGTCCTTGCCGTGCCGAGCTACTACCTCGCCGCCGCGCTGATCCAGAGGGACGACCCGGCGAACATGTACAACACAACCGCGTTGCTCTGGATGGGGTCGGGCGTGGTGGCTGGCACGGTCTTTGGTGCGGCAGGCGTGCTGGCGCGAACCTCGGGCCGTCTTAGCGCAGCCGCCATGGCCATGCCGGCTGCGGTGCTGTTCGCCGAGGCCACGATGCAGCTCAGGCGCATCGGAAACCCGGACTACGAAACCGCGGAAACCGTTGAGTACACCGCGGTCCTGATCGCCTTGGGGGTGATACTCACCGTGCTGGTGAGCCGGTCCTGGCGTCAGCGCGGGCTTGCGCTGCTGCTCGCCCTTCCGCTGACCGCGGTGGGGTTCGTCCTGCTGTCGCTCACCGGTTTCCGCTGAACAGAGGCTGTGGGTGCGGCCGTTACGGAACTCGGGCGAGATGTTCCCACCCAATCGACCCGTTGGCCAGCCTCACAACCGTGAACGCCCAGGCAGAGCGATCCCCGTCGACATCGCAGGGTGCAATGGCGACTCCACGCCGCCATCGCCACGATCGCCGACACCACCGGCCCAGCGACGCTCAGCAAGCCGTCGACCTCCATGGTGCCGTTCACGCGAGCGTAGTCGTGGAACAGGAACGGCACCGATGAGGCAACCAGGTCAGCATGGTTCGCAGCCGCCACCGGAAGAAGGCAGGCAACCAGCCAAGTGGCGACCGCCACCGCCGGCAACAGTCACAGGCCGATCGTGGACGCGGCCGGTCGTTGGAGGTCGCCAAGCCGGCGGTGCACCAGGTACCCGATTGCCGCGATGCCAGGGATCACCAGCACAATGGCGAGGCCGCCGCCCACCCGTCGCGTGAGCCGTGCGCTGCCCAGGTCGGCGAACCAGCCGGGGATGAGGCCGACCAGCAACGCCGGGCTTACCACCGCAAGCGCCGCTAACGCCAGTAGCCCGCCGGCCAAGGCAATTACCGTTGCCCCTAGCAGCGGCGTACGGACTTCCCGCTCAATTGTCACGGGCAGACATCAACGGTTGTCAGCGGCTGGGGTAGCCCGCGTTTCTGATGTCGTCCTCGGGTTGGCCGTCGCGGCTGAAGTCCCAGCCTCCCGCTGACTCGCGGCCCGGGCGTCCGCCGATGGCGTAGCCGCCGATTTCTTGGCCTCGGCGCCAGCCTCGGAAGTAGCCGGTGGTGTGGGCGGCGATGCTGGCGGCATCGCGGACGATGCGGCTGGGGCGTTCCTCACGCAGCGGGGAGCCGGGGACCAGGTTGGCCTGGGGGACCCGCTTGGGCAGGCCCGCCGAGGTTTCGGCGGCGATCTCGGGGGCCGAGGCCTTTTCCGCGGCGCGCCAGCCGGTGTCCATGGGACTGGTCCAGTCGAGCGCTGAGGCCGACGACTCGGCGTCGCTGTGACCGGTGAACCAGGCCGAGCGGGCCTGGGCGAAGATCAGCAGGTCGCCGTCGCCCTCGGTGGGCACCGGCGGGGCGGCGCTGCGGTCCAGGGCGGTCAGGGCCGGGGTGCGGCGGGCCGGGCGGCCGTTGCGGCCCTCGACCACGCGCAAAGCCGGGGTGTCGGTGGG
>NZ_LOJP01000002.1:482626-521873 GCF_001553785.1 Actinoplanes sp. TFC3 | reverse complement strand
GGTTGCGGCGGGCTCGGGGGCGCGGCGGGAGCCGGCCTGGCGGCGGCCGGGGACGGCCACGCCGGTGCTGGCGCGGGCAGCAAGCGTGCCGACCAGGGCCTCGCACGCCGAGTCGCAGGACTTGACCGCACCGATGGCGTGCCGGACGGTGTCTGCCGCGGCGGAGGCGAGCGCCTTGTTGACGCCGCCGCGGCGCGGCGACTCGTTGATGGCCACCACCAGCGCGGCGACGGCGGCGACGACCTGGTCCTCGGTGCCCGCGCCGGCCCGGGTGAGCTCGCGGGCGACCTCCTCGGCGACCTGCTGCGGCGAGCCGCCCTGGGCGGTCAGGCGGCCCGGCTCGGGCAGGGCGTCCAGCACGGCCACGGCCAGCGGGTGGGCCGGGTCCGGATACGCCCGCAGCGCCGCCGGATACAGCTCGCGCAGCACCTCCCGCAGCGCGATGGACGCGGCGTGGCGGCCGTTGAGCATCGCGACGTGCGCGGCGAGCACCGGCTTGTACGACACCAGCTCCCGCGGCGCCGGGATGGTGACCGCGGCGATGGCACCGGCCTGCAGCGCCCGGGCCAGGCCCACCGCGCGACGGGCGGCCGGCGGCGCGTTGATCTCGTCCGGGGAGTCGTCGTCGGCGAAACGCTCGGCGAAGTCGTCGGCGGAGTCGTCGTCGGCCAGCACGAGGGGACGCCCGGCGGCGGTCAGCAGCGAGGTGACCATGTGGTCGTCGCTGTCGGCAGCCACCGCAACCTCGGCGAAGCCGCTCGTGCGTTCCACGAGCAGCGTGCCGAGCTGGGCATAGCCGGCCGGGTCGTCGCTGACCTCATGGACTCCGAGCAGCCGGCCCGCGTCGTCCACCACGGCGATGGTCAGGGCAGCTCCGGCCGAGGCCGTGCGCACCGTTTCATCAGCCGACGCCAGACCGCAGTAAACGCGCACGAGCGCCACGGCGTCGTCCTCCTCCCCGGGACTGCTGTTTTCGGCCAAGGACTGATGGTCCCTGGTGAGGGGTCAGTCGCGCCAGTCCACGGCCGCAGAGATCTTGCCGATTACCGAACGCCAACCCAGACTCGCCTGCTGTGCCCCAATTTTACGGAGCTTGCGACGACCGAAGAAACCGCCCATTCCGCCAGTCTCGGCCGCCCGCAGGGACTCATCGAGGTCGTCGAGCGGAGATCCGGGCGACAGCGCCAGGATGACCGGCTTGAGACGCAGCGCGTGGCCCAGGTCCCTGGCCACCTCGCCCGCCGCGATGAGCAGCGGGAGATCCCACGTGTCGTGCCCGCCCCGCAGATTCTCCACCACGAGGTCAAGCTCGTAGCGGTCGTCGGCTTGGGGGTCGACGTCGGACGACTGTACCCGCTCGGCCAGGGCCGGCCAGGTGTCGAGTTGTGCGAGGTCGTGCGGAGCACCCGATTGAATGAAGGAGACCAGCGACTCGGGCGTCTTGAAGGCCAGCAGTTTTCCGCGGTGGCTCAGGAAGGCGGGCACCTCTTCATCAGCCGCTTCGGCGGCTGCTGCAGCCTCGGCCTCCTCGGCTTGCTCGTCCTTGAAGTCCTCGGGGTCTGGCTCCTCGACGACCTCGCCGTCTTCGTTGCGCAGCGTGCCGTCGGACTTCTTGGGGGCTTCGTCCTCGGCCACCAGTGCGGCGAACTCGTCATCGACGATCACGCCGTCCTCGGCGGCGGCCCGCGCGGCGGCCGCGCGTTCGCGGGCTTCGAACGGGTCGTCCTCGTCGGTCTCGACCTCGGTGGGGGTGAACTCGGAGGCCTTGCGGAACGCCCGCAGGGTCAACGCGACCCCGCCGGGCATCGCGATCTCCACCGGGTGGATCCGCACCTCGTCCCACAGGTCATGGCCCGCGAGGCCCTCTTTGACCGTCGCGACCTTTTCGGCCTCTTCGGGCGACTGGCTGGCCACGCTGACCTCCGGGTTGTTTCTCGCAAGCTGATCGGATGAGTGAGTCTGGGCACACACCTTAGTGGTCGCTCCTGGGAGGAGGCCGACCGCGGTCAGAAACCCTTCGGGTGCCAGACGGTCTTGGTCTCCAGCAGCGCTGTCATCGGCTGCAGCCCCGGTTCGGCAGCGGAATCGATGCCCTCGGCCGGGGGACGCAAAACCCGTTTGAGGCTGCCGGCTGCGCCGCGCTCCAGCTCGGTGGCCAGCTCAGGGTTGGTGACCCCGGTCAGGTCGAGGGCGTTGACGTCGTCGTGCGAGGCCAGCCAGGGCGCGTTCCCGGCGGCGTCGCCGGTGAGGATGTTGATCACCCCGGCGGGTACGTCGGAGGTGGCGATCACCTCGGCGAGCGTGATCGCGGCTTGGGGCAGGCCGGTGAGTACCACGACGGTGTTGCTGGTGACGATGGCCGGGGCGATGACGCTGACCAGCCCGAGAAACGATTCGGGGGCGACCACGGCGACCACGCCGGTGGGCTCGGGCGCCGAGATGTTGAAGTACGGCCCGGCGACCGGGTTGACGCTGCCGTGCACCTGGGCGATCTTGTCCGACCAGCCCGCGTACCAGACCCAGCGGTCGACCGCGGCATTCACCTCGGGCTCGCTCACCCCACGGGCGATGAACTCCTCGCGGCGGGCCTCCAGCATCTCGGCGATGCGGTAGAGCACCTGGCCCCGGTTGTAGGCGGTGGCCCCGGCCCACCCGGGCTGGGCCTTGCGGGCTGCGACGACGGCGTCCCGGGCGTCCTTGCGCGAGGCGAGTGCGACGTTGTCACCGTCCACCAGATAGGTCCGTCCTGACTCGCTGCGCGGGAACTTGCCGCCGATGAACAGCTTGTAGGTCTTGCGAACTGAGAGGCGGGTCGTTTCAGGCAAGGTACGCCTCCAGGCCGTGGCGGCCGCCTTCACGGCCATATCCGGATTCCTTGTAGCCGCCGAACGGCGAGGTCGGGTCGAACTTGTTGAACGTGTTGGCCCAGACCACGCCGGCGCGCAACTTGTCGGCCACGGCCAGGATGCGCGAGCCCTTGTCGCTCCAGATGCCGGCGCTCAGGCCGTACGGCGTGTTGTTGGCCTTCTCGATGGCCTCCGCCGGCGTGCGGAACGTCAGCACGGACAGCACCGGCCCGAAGATTTCCTCGCGGGCGATCCGGTGCGCCTGGGTCACGCCGGTGAACACGGTGGGGGCGAACCAGAAGCCCTGCGACGGCAGCTCACACGGCGGCGACCAGCGCTCGGCGCCCTCCTGCGAACCGGCGTCGGACAGCGTACGGATCCGCTCCAACTGCTCCGCCGAGTTGATCGCCCCGACATCGGTGTTCTTGTCCAGCGGGTCCCCGACGCGCAGCGTGGCCATCCGGCGCTTGAGCGACTCCAGCACCTCGTCGAACACCGATTCCTGCACAAGCAACCGCGACCCGGCGCAGCACACGTGCCCCTGATTGAAGAAGATGCCGTTCACGATGCCCTCGACGGCCTGGTCGATCGGCGCGTCGTCGAACACGATGTTCGCCGCCTTGCCCCCCAGTTCGAGGGTGAGGCGCTTGCGGGTGCCGGCCACCGAGCGGGCGATCTGCCGGCCCACCTCGGTGGAGCCGGTGAACGCGACCTTGTCCACGCCGGGGTGTTCGACCAGCGTACGGCCGGTGTCCCCGGCGCCGGTGAGGATGTTGACCACGCCCGCCGGCAGGTCGGCTTGACGGCAGATGTCGGCGAAGAACAGCGCTGACAGCGGCGTGGTCTCGGCCGGCTTGAGCACCACGGTGTTGCCGGTGGCCAGCGCCGGGGCGACCTTCCAGGCGAGCATCAGCAGCGGGAAGTTCCACGGGATGACCTGCGCGGCGACGCCCAGCGGCCGCGGGTCGGTGCCGAAGCCCGCGTACCTGAGCTTGTCGGCCCAGCCCGCGTAGTAGAAGAAGTGCGCGGCGACCAGCGGCAGGTCGACGTCGCGGGATTCACGGATCGGCTTGCCGTTGTCCAGCGACTCGAGCACGGCCAACTCGCGGGAGCGCTCCTGGATGATCCGGGCGATCCGGAAGAGGTATTTGGCGCGCTCGGAGCCGGGCAGGGCGGACCAGGGCTCGAAGGCACTGCGGGCGGCGGCCACGGCCCGTTCGACGTCGTCCGGGCCGGCCAGGGCGACCTCGGTGAGCACTTCCTCGGAGGCCGGGTTGACGGTTTTGAAGGAGCCGGCGCCGGGCTCGAACTGGCCGTCGATGAACAGGCCGTAGGACGGCGCGATGTCGACGACCGAGCGGGACTCGGGGGCGGGTGCGTATTCGAACATCGTGATCAGTCCAGGGTGAAGTAGTCAGGGCCGGCGTAGTGGCCGGTCGTGAGCTTGGTCCGCTGCATCAGCAGGTCGTTGAGCAGCGAGGAGGCGCCGAAGCGGAACCAGTCGGGGTGCAGCCAGTCGTCGCCGGCGGTCTCGTTGATCAGCACCAGGTACTTGATCGCGTCCTTTGTCGTCTTGATGCCGCCGGCCGGTTTGACGCCGACCTGGCGCCCGGTGCGGGCCCGGAAGTCGCGGACCGCTTCGAGCATGACCAGCGTCACCGGCAGCGTCGCAGCGAGCGGGACCTTGCCGGTGGAGGTCTTGATGAAGTCGGCGCCGGCCAGCATGGCGAGCCAAGAAGCACGACGGACATTGTCGTACGTAGCCAGCTCGCCAGTTTCCAGAATCACCTTGAGATGCGCGTCGCCGCAGGCCTGCTTGACCGCCACGATCTCATCGAACACCAGGTCGTAGCGCCCGGCCAGGAACGCGCCGCGGCTGATCACCATGTCGATCTCGTCCGCCCCGGCGGCCACCGCGCCGCGGGTGTCGGCCAGCTTGACCTCCAGCGGCGCCTGCCCGGACGGGAACGCGGTCGCCACGCTCGCCAGGTGGACGCCGGAACCGGCGAGCACCTGCGCGGCCACCGGGACCATCGCCGGGTACACGCACACCGCGGCGACCGGCGGGCAGCTCGCATCGGCAGGGTCGGGGCGCAGCGCCTTGGCCGACAGCGCGCGCACCTTGCCGGGGGTGTCGGCGCCTTCGAGCGTGGTCAGGTCGACCATTCGGATGGCGAGGTCGATGGCGGCGGCCTTGGCGGTGCTCTTCACCGATCGGGTGCCGAGCGCCGCGGCCCGCGCCTCCACGCCGACCTTGTCGACGCCGGGCAGCCCGTGCAGCAGGGAGCGGAGGTCGTGCCTCGACGTGGTCGTCGCAGTCATGAAATGAATCCTACTCAACCCTCCAGCAGTTGATCTTGAACAATCCCGGTAGGTTGATCGGCGTGGACGTACTCGTGGTAGATCACCCGCTGGCCCAGACCCGACTCACCGCCATGCGCAACGCGGAGAGTGACTCCGGCGTCTTCCGTGCGGCACTGCACGAGCTGACCACGATGGTCGTGTACGAAGCCGCCCGCACCTTCGCCACCGAGCAGTTCCCGATCACCACCCCGGTCGCGCCGACCCGGGGCACCCGGCTGGCCCGCCCGCCGCTGATCGTGCCGGTGCTGCGGGCCGGGCTGGGCATGGCCGACTCCGCGCTGGCTCTGCTGCCCGAGTCGTCGATGGGCTTCGTCGGCCTGGCTCGCGACGAGAAGACCTACGAGCCTCGCGCTTACATGGAGTCACTGCCCGGTGACCTGACCGGGTTGCCGGTGCTGGTGCTCGATCCGATGGTGGCCACCGGCGGCTCGCTGGTGCACTGCGTGCAGCTGCTGGTCGACCGCGGGGCCACCGATGTCACGGTGTGCTGTGTGCTGGCCGCACCCGAGGGCGTCGAACGGCTGGGGTCCTCGGGGCTGCCGATGCGTCTGGTTACCGCTAGCATCGATGATGGTCTGAACGAAAAGAAGTACATCGTTCCCGGCCTCGGCGACGCCGGCGACCGCCAATTCGGCGGCATGCCGCGTTTCTAGGAGACGGACCAGGACACTGCTTTGCCGTTGGAGAAGGGCATGACGCCGTGGAAGATCTTCGGGTCGGCGGCGAAGATCAACGGTAGGAAGTGCCGGTCGGACTCCCACATCGGCAGCTTGCCGGTCAGCACGTCGGCCACCGGCACCCAGTGCAAGCTGCCCTCGTCGTTGCTCGTCAGCGGCGTGCCCGACCAGCGCGGGATGCGGAACAGAAAGCCGAACCAGTTCTCCCCGCCGCGGCCGAAACCGGGCCAGTTGATGGTGCCGGCCAACTCCACCGTCTCGCACTGCAGCGCGGATTCCTCGCGGATCTCGCGGCGCAGCCCGGACACCACATCCTCGTCGGGTTCGAGCTTGCCGCCGAGGCCGTTGTAGTAACCGTAATGAATATCGTCTGGCCGCGAATCGCGGCGGATCATCAGCACCTCCCGCTGATCCGCCGAGAGGAGGTAGCCGAGTGTTGCAAGGATGGCGCGCATGGTAGATGACCTTAATCGGACCCGGAAGCTCCCAGAACCGGCATATCCTCTCGAAGTGACGGGTTTGGTGCTCAGTGTCGTCGTACCTGTGTACAACGTCGAGCCGTACCTGGCCGAATGTCTGGAATCGCTTGCCGGGCAGACCCGCGACAACCTCGAGATCATCGTGGTGGACGACGGGTCGACGGATGACAGCGCTGCCATCGCCGAGCAGTTCGTTCAGCGCGACCCCCGGTTCCGCCTGATCCGCAAGCAGAACGCCGGCCTGGGCGCGGCCCGCAACACCGGCACCGCGCAGGCCACCGGCGAATATCTGATGTTCGTCGACAGCGATGACGTGCTCCCCCCGTACGCCGCGGAATTGCTCGTCGGAAGCCTCGAGCAGACCGGGTCGGATTTCTCGTGCGGCAACGTGCTGCGGCTCAACACCAAGGGGTTGAGCCAGTCGCCGATGCACAAGGCCCCGTTCGCCGCCACACACCTGCGCACCCATGTCAGCAAGCTGCCCGCGCTGCTCGGTGACCGGACCGCCTGGAACAAGGTCTACCGCCGCACCTTCTTCGAAGAGCACAACTTCACGTTCCCCGAGGGCGTGCTCTACGAGGACATCCCGGTCACCGTGCCCGCGCACGTGCTGGCCAAGTCGGTCGACGTGCTGGAAACGCCGGTCTACTACTGGCGTGAGCGCGAGGGGCCGGACAAGTCGATCACCCAGCGGCGCGAGGAGGTGCAGGCCTTCATCGACCGGCTGGAGAACTGCTGGGGGGTCAGCCGCGTGCTGGCCAGCTCCGGACAGCACGACCTCAAGCGCCTGTACGACGAGTCGGTGCTCAAGAGCGACCTGATGCTCTTCCTGCGGGTGCTGCCCCGCGTCGACGAGGAATACCAGCAGGTCTTCCTGCAGCGCACGAACGACTACCTGGACACCGTCGACCCCGAGGCGATCCAGGAGCTGCCAACCGTGCAGCGGGTGCTGTGGACGCTGGTGCGCAACCGGATGATGACGGAGATCCTCGAGCTGCTGCCGGTGCTGCGCCGCCAGCGCCGGATCACCCGCCGGGGCCTGCGCCGCTACCACGACATGGACCTGCTGCACGAGCGCCTGCCGCAGTTGCCGGCCGAGCTGTTCGCGGCGGGTACCCCGCGACCGCGCACCAAGGTGCACGAGGTCACCTGGGAGGACGGCAAGCTGCGCATCCGCGGGCACGCGTTCATTCCCGGGCAGTCCGCCGCGCGGCCGTGGAGCACCTCGCGGCTGTTCTGGCTGAAGGAGAACGGCGGCCGGCGCACCCGGCGCACCCCGCTGGTGAACCGCCGGTGCGTGGACGCAACCGCGGACCACGGGTCGGCACGGACAAGCTATGACTGGTCGGGCTTCGAGGCCGTCATCGACCCGCAGACGCTGGACCTGACCCAGGACGCCGACTGGGCGATCATCGTCGGCGTGGTCGGGCTGGGCCGCAAGAGCAAGGGCTCGCTGGAGATGGGCCAGGGCGCGCACTCCCTCCCGCTGACCCCGCTGCACGTGGGCGACGTGCGAGTCGCCCCCTACGTCGCGGCCGGGCGGTTGCGGCTGCGCGTCGAACGGGTGCGGGCGGTCCTGACCGGGCTGCACCCCGGCGACGACGGCGGCGTGACGCTGGAGGGCACGCTCAACGGCGTGCAGCCGGTCACCGCGAACCTGTCGCGGGTAGCCGGGCTGGCCTGGCGGCTTTTCCCGCTGAGCATCGACGGCGAACGCTTCTCGTTCCACATCCCCGCCGCTGACCTGCAGCGCGACGGCTTCGACTACCCGGCGTTGCGGATCGGCGAGCCGGCCGACCGCTGGGCGATCCAGCTGTCCACCGGCACCAAGCGCAACAGCGAGATCCCCTGCGTGCTGGCCACCGACGGGCACTGGGAGCCGATCGACCTGGGTGCGCGCACGGTGCACGTGAACAAGAAGCCGGACGGCAGCCCGGTGCTGTCGGCCCTGCCCTCCGGCCCGGTGCTCACCCGGGTCAGCACGGCCGAGCGTCGCTTCCGCTTCGAGGGCCGGCTGCACGGCCGGGCCGGGGACTTCAACCTGGTGCTGCGCCCCGCGGATGCCCGGGAGACGAAGATTTTCCCGGTACGCGTGGACGGCGACTCCTGGTCGGTGGAGGTCGACCCCATCGCCGTGCCGTCGTTCGGCACCGCCGTACGGATGCGCACCGGCACCTGGAATGTGCTGTTCCGGATCGGCAGCGAGACGATCCAGCCGCTCCCGGCGGCCGCCAGCGCGCTGAGCGCCATGCCGTTGCCGCTCGCCGGCGACACCCCGCGGGTCTCCCTCGAACTGCTCGTCGATCAGCGGGTGGCGGTGCGGATCCGCTCCGCACTGCCCGATGAGGAGCGTGGCCGCGGCAACCAGGCCCGGCTGCGCCAGGAGTTTTACCCAGCGACCCGGGAGAAGCCGCTGCGGGACGTGGTGCTCTACAACAGCTTCACCGGCCGGCAGTATTCGGACAGCCCGCGCGCGGTGCACGAGGAACTGGTCGCCCGAGGGTTGCCGCTGGAGCACCAGTGGGTGTCTGTGGACGGTCAGGCGCCCCTGCCGCACACCGCCGAGCCGGTGCCGCTGTGGAGCAAGCGCTGGTACGAGGCGCTCGCCACCGCCCGCTACATCGTCACCAACCAGCACCTGCCGGAGTGGTTCCGCCGCCGCGAGGGTCAGGTGGTCGTGCAGACGTGGCACGGCACCCCGCTCAAGCGGATCGGCTTCGACATCGCCGACGTGCAGTTCACCGACAAGCGCTACCTGGAGAAGCTGGCCCAGGAGACGCCCAACTGGACCTACCTGGTGTCGCCGAACACGTTCAGCTCACCAATCCTGCGCAGCGCGTTCCACTTCGAAGGCGAGCTGCTGGAGATCGGCTACCCGCGCAACGATGTGCTGTTGCGCGACCGGACGGAAATCCTCGACCGGGTCCGGGCCGCCGTCGGGATCCCGGCCGATCGCAAGATCGTCCTGTACGCCCCCACCTGGCGCGACGACGACCACAGTGGCGGCGCGTACCGGTTGTCGCTGCAGCTGGACGTGCAGGAAGCCGCGCAGCGACTGGGCGACGACCACGTGCTGCTGGTCCGGCGGCACCCGAACGTGCTCGACGAGATCCCGGGCGCCGGCAACGGGTTCGTCTACGACGTGTCGGCGTACCCGGACATGGCCGATCTGCTGGCGGCGGCGGACATCCTGATCACCGACTACTCTTCGGTGATGTTCGATTTCGCCGGCACCGGGCGGCCGATCCTGTTCTTCACGTACGACCTCGCGCACTACCGTGACGAACTGCGCGGCTTCTACTTCGACTTCGAAGCCGAAGCCCCCGGCCCGCTGCTGGCCACGTCGGAAGACGTGATCGACGCCATCCGTGACGTCGACGCCATCTCCGATCGCTACGCCGAGCGCTACCGCGCGTTCGCCCAGAAGGCGTCCGACCTCGACGACGGTCACGCCGCAGCCCGCCTCGCCGACCGCATGCTGGAGACCCGATGAGCACCCCGTCCGTCTGGCGTCGCACGGCGCGTGTCTTCAAGCGCCAGCTAGCCGGCCCGCCGCCGCCCGATCCCCGGGTGCTGAAGACGCAGCAGCAGTCGCTGAAGGTGCAGCAGGAAGCGCTGAAGGCGCAGAAGGAAGCGCTGAAGGCGCAGCAGGAATCCAACAAGCTGCTCTTCGACATCCGGTGGGAGCTCAAGGAGCAGCGCAAATACCTGGAAGGTTTCCGCGCGCACGCCTCCACGGCTATGTTCGCGGAGATCCGGGAGTTCACCGACGCCCAGCAGTACAGCTTCGAGGCCACGATGCGCCGCGTCGCCGAGGACCGGCTGAGCCTGGCGCGCTTCGGTGACGGCGAGCTCAAAATCATGCTGCGCCCGCAGTACAACCTGCGCTTCCAGCCCTGGTCGGCGAACCTGGCCGGGGAGCTGCGCGGGGTGCTCTCGATGGACGGCTACGACCCGGAACGGCTGCTGCCCGCGTTCCCGTACACGTTCCGCGACGCGCACTGGACCTCGGTGTGGCTCGACATCTGGCCCGAGGTCAAGCCGCTGCTGCACCCCACCGCCAAGTACGGCACCGCCCACGTGTCCCGGCCGATCTACTTCACCCACCTCGGCCAGCGCGGCGTGGAGCTGTGGCGCGACGTCTGGGACGGCCAGAACGTGTGCATCGTCACCGGCCAGGGCTCACGCTTCAACCTCGAACCGGCGCTGTTCAGCAACGCCAAGTCGATCGAGTTCCTGTACACCAAGCCCAAGGACGCCTACTCGGACCTGTCCCGGCTGAAAGAGGAGCTGGACGCGGCCGACCCGGACAAGCTCTACCTGTTCGCGCTCGGGCCGTGCGGCACCCTGCTGGCCGCGTGGCTGTCGCAGCGCGGCCGGTGGGGCATCGACATCGGGCACATCAGCGAGAGCTGGTCCAACGTGTTCAACGGCGGCGCTTGGCCCGAGCAGTTGGACGTCGTCAAGGAACCCGCCAAGGGCTCCGCCGCGGACCCTGCCAAGGGCGTCGGCGCGCAAGCCTGACCCCGATCCGGGTCTGTTCCCCGGGCGGCCGGCCCCTGTTTCCTCAGGTGGCCGAACCCCTGGGGAAACAGGCCCGGACGGCCACATCTGATTTTGACCGCCCTCCGGCAGTTGCCCCGGTGACACCGGCCACTATCGTTTTGGGCATGACCTCCATCGCGCTCGCTGAGGAGCTCCTCCTCCTCGCGTATGACGACCGAACCGGCAAAGCGACCGGTTCCCGCATCGGACTGGACCTCGGCATGGCCGCGGCGGTGCTGGTCGACCTCGCGCTGGCCGGGCGGATCGCGTACGTCGCCGGGAACCTGGTCGTCAACGACACCACGCCCACCGGCGACCCGATCGCGGACCGCATCCTCGAGAAGGCCGCGACCGACGACCCGCACACCCCGGCCCAATGGGTGCAGCGCCTGCGGCACCGGCTGCGCCAGCACGTCCTCGAGGACCTGATCTCCCGCGGCGTGGTCCAGGACGTGGACGAGACTCAGATGGGCGCCATCCACGTGCACCGCTACCCGACCACCGACCCGGCGTACGAGGCCGAGATTCGCAAGCGCCTCGCCGAGGCCCTCACCACCGACGCAATCCCCGACGAACGCACCGCGGCCCTGTGCACCCTGCTCGTGGCCACCCGCATGGAACCGGCCCTGCGCCTGCCCCCGGAGGAAGCGGCCCGCGCCCACGAACGCCTCGAGCAAATCGCCAGCGGCGCCGGCTTTTCCGGCTCAGCCAACCTCGAGGACTCCATCGTGCGCCCCAGCGTCGCCTTGGTGGTAGCCACCCTCGGCAACGCCATCCGAGCCGCCCTCGGCGCCCCGAAGATCGTCTAGAGGCCCAGGGCCGCCTCGACCTCGCGGCGGAGCTGGACCATGGTGGCTCCCGACTTAAACTGGGCGTTTACCAGCTTGCCGGTGCCGAGGGGCTCCACCACCTCCAGGTAGGCCTTCAGCTTGGGCTCGGTGCCCGAGGGTCGGATCACCACGCGGACCTGGGCCGTGCGCAGCGTCAGCACGTCGGCCTCGGGGGCCCGGTCCTCGACTGCCGTCAGCGGGACGTCGAGCAGCGTGGCCGGCGGTTTGGCGCGGACGTGGGCCATCATTGCGCCGATCTCGGACAGGTCGCTGACCCGCACCGAGAGCTGATCGGTGCGGTGCACGCCGAGTTCGGTGTCGAGTTCGTCGAGGCGGTCGCGGATGGTCTTACCCTCGGCCTTGAGCGCCGCGGCGAGTTCGGCCACGGTGAGGGCCGCGGTGATGCCGTCCTTGTCGCGGACCATGTCGGGGGCCACGCAGTAGCCGAGCGCCTCCTCGTAGCCGTAGGCCAGCTCCTCGGCGGCGCGCACGATCCACTTGAAGCCGGTCAGCGTCTCCGCGTACGGCACCCCGCGCGCCTTGCACAGCGCCCCGAGCTGGCTCGACGACACGATGGTGGTCGCGTACGTGCCGGGTACCCCGCGCCGGATCAGATGGTCGGCCAGCAGAACGCCGAGTTCGTCGCCGCGCAGCGCCTTCCAGCCGCCGTCGGGACCGAGCGGGATGGCGATCGCGCACCGGTCGGCGTCCGGGTCGTTGGCGATGGCCAGGTCGGCACCGGACTTCTCGGCGAGCGCGAGGAGCAGGTCCATCGCCCCTTTTTCTTCCGGGTTGGGGAAGGCCACCGTCGGAAACTCCGGGTCCGGCTCGGCCTGCTCGGGCACCACCTCGGGCGCCGGGAACCCGGCTTCGGCGAAGGCCGCGGTCAGCACCGGGCCGCCGACACCATGCAACGGCGTGTACGCCACCTTGAGTTCGCGAGGGCCTTCCGCGACGACAGCCGCGGCGCTGCGGGCGTACCCGGAAACGATTTCTTCGCCCAGAACCGTGCCCGGATCGCCCAGCGGGACCTCCGCGAGCGCCCCGACCGCCTGGATGGCCGCCTCGATGCCCGCGTCGGCGGGCGGCACGATCTGCGCGCCCGCTCCGTCCAGGCCACCGAGGTGCGCGCCCAGGTAGACCTTGTAGCCGTTGTCCTGCGGCGGGTTGTGGCTGGCGGTGACCATGACCCCGGCCACCGCGTCGAGCTTGCGGACCGCATAAGCGAGCACCGGCGTGGGCAACGGGCGGGGCAGCAACAGGGCCTCGAACCCGGCGGCGGTGGCCACCCGGGCGGTGCGCTCGGCGAAGGCCTGCGAGCCGTGCCGGGCGTCGTAGCCGATGACGAGCTTGCCGGTGGATCCCTGCCGAACCAGCCAGGTGACCAGCCCGGCGGCGGCGCGGGTGACCACGGCCACGTTCATGCCGTTCGGACCGGCACGCAGCGGGCCTCGCAGCCCGGCGGTGCCGAACGTCAGCGGGCCGGCGAACCGGTCGGCGAGTTCGGCCTCGCTGTCCGGAAGCCGGTCCAGCAGCTCCCGGATCTCGTCGCGGCCGGCCGGATCGGGGTCGTCGGCCAGCCACGCTTGCGCCACGGCTCGGAGGTCACCATCAATTGCCATGCACAGTTCGTAGCACGGCCGGGCTGAGCGTTACCCGTCAAGGGCGAAGGTCTTGACCATCTCGTCGAAGATCGGCTTGCTCGTGGCGAACTGCTCCTCGGTGCTGGTCATGTAGAACGAGTACGCCTTGCCGCCCTGCACGATCGCGCCCCAGAGCCCGTGCCGGGTGCCGGCGCAGGTGTATTCCAGGACCGCCCCGGGCTTGCCGTCGATCTCCCGGTCGGTCAGGCTGACCTGCTTGTACGGCTTGGGGCAGCTCGAGCCCTTCTTCTTCAGTCCACCCTCGGCGATCTTGAGGAACTCGCTCGGCGCGGCCTTGCCCGGCTCGACCAGCAGCCGCACCTTGCGGTCGGATTGCGGGTCCACGTAGTCGATCCAGCTACCGCCGCTGCTCTTCTTCCAGCCCTGCGGCACCGACACGCTGGTACCGCGGCCCTTGTAGGTCACGCTCGGCAACGCGGCTGCGGCGGGCGGGGCCTGGGAAGCGGAGACCTGATCGGCCGGCTTGGGGTCGTCGCCGCCGGAGAACACCAGGACCAGCAGCAGGATGAGTACGACCGCAGCGCCCCCAGCCGCGGCCAACTGCGTGTTCCGCGGCCAGCCCTTGACCGTGGTGACCGCCTTGCCGGTGACCTCGCGCGCGGTGGTGACCGTCTTGTCGATCAGCTGCTTGCGCTTGGCGCCAGGGCTCATCACCACAGTGCCGGCCCCGGCGCCCATCGGCTCGTGGGCGGCACGGTTGCCGTCCCACTGCCGGCGTGGCGGGATCACGCTCGTGGTGTCGTCGCCTTTGCTCGAGCCCTTGGCCGCGGGCAGCACGCTGGTGCGGTCGCCGGCCGGGGCGGGCGGCGGGTACGCCCCGGTGGGCTGGTCGGCACCGGCCGAGCGGGCGGCGGGACGCTCGTTGCCGCCCTTCTTGAGCTTCTTCAGGTGCCCGGACAGCGAGTCGCCGGCGGCGAGCATGGCCCGGCCGCCGATCTGGCCGCTGGGCTTGGCCGCCGCCGGCGGGGGTGGCGGGATCGGCTGGGTCTCAGCCGCTGGGGGCCGCTGCGACGGGACCACCGAGTAGGGGTCGGTCATCATGTGCGGCGGGGCCTTGCTGGCCAGCGGGCCGGCGAGTTGCTGGCGCAGCATCGTGCGCGCGGTGGGCACGTCGAAGCGGCGGGCCGGATCCTTTTCCAGCAGGCCCATCAGCACCGGGGTCAGGGAACCGGCGCGCACCGCCGGAGTCGGCGGGTCCTCGACCACGGCGTGCATCGTCTCGATCGGGTCGCCCTTGTCGAACGGCGGGCGCCCCTCGATGGCCGTGTAGAGCGTCACGCCGAGCGAGAACAGGTCGCTGGGCGGGCCGAAGTCGCTGCCCATGGCGCGCTCGGGGGAGATGAAGTGCGGCGAGCCGAGCACCATGCCCGGGGTGGTGAGCTGGACGTCGGTGGGCATCCGGGCGACGCCGAAGTCGGTGAGCACGCAGCGGCCGTCGGTGCAGATCAGCACGTTCGCCGGCTTGACGTCGCGGTGCAGCACGCCGTGCGCGTGGGCCACCTCGAGCGCGCCGAGCAGGGCGATGCCGATCTTGGCCACCACCCGCGGGGCGACCGGGCCGTCCTCGATCACCATGTCGGCGAGGCTGCGCGCCTCGAGCAGCTCCATGACGATCCAGGGCCGGCCGTTCTCGTGCACGACGTCGTAGACCTGCACGACTGCGGGGTGCTGCAGCGCGGCGGCGGCGCGGGCCTCGCGCATGGTGCGTTCGTACATGGCGTCGCGGTCGCTGGGCGCGAGCCCGGGCGGGAGGATGACTTCCTTGATCGCTACGTCACGGCGCAGCAGGGTGTCGGCGGCACGCCAGACCGTGCCCATGCCACCGTGGCCAACCGCGGCACGCAGCGTGTATCGCCCGCCGATGAGCGTGCCCGGGGCTGCGCGTCCGCTGGTCGGAGCCGTGTTGCCACTGCTCCACGTCGGAATCTGAGTCACAGAGATGCCACCGAAGGGGGTTTAGGGGGCGGTCGGCCAACCAGACTATCTTGCCCGGTCCCACCCGGTTTCGGAAAGTCGGTAGCGCATTGTTTGCCCGCCGTGGGCGTAGAGTAGTGGGCCCCTCGCGATGGGTGGAACTCAGTAGGATCCGAATGTGGACGCTGAATCCGGATTCGACATCAAGCCGGTCTATGCAGGCACGGACCTGCCGCCGGACCTGGACGAGAAACTCGGCCGGCCTGGAGAGTTCCCCTACACGCGCGGTGTGTACCCGACCATGTACACCAAGCGACCATGGACCATGCGGCAGTATGCCGGCTTCGGCACCGCCGCCGAGTCCAACGCGCGCTATCACCAGCTGCTCAAGGCGGGCACGATGGGCCTGTCCGTGGCGTTCGACCTGCCCACCCAGATGGGCTACGACTCCGACGATCCGATCGCGCACGGTGAGGTCGGCAAGGTCGGGGTGGCCATCGACTCGATCGAGGACATGCGGCGGTTGTTCGCCGACATCCCGCTGGACCAGGTGTCCACCTCGATGACGATCAACGCGCCCGGCTCGGTGCTGCTGCTGCTCTATCAGCTGGTCGCCGAGGAGCAGGGCCTGCCCGGTTCGGCGCTGCAGGGCACGATCCAGAACGACATTCTCAAGGAGTACGTCGCCCGCGGCACGTACATCTTCCCGCCCAAGCCCTCGCTGCGGCTGGTGGCCGACACGTTTGCGTACTGCCGCACCGAGATCCCCAAGTGGAACACCATCTCCATCTCCGGCTACCACATGGCCGAGGCCGGGGCGACTCCCGCTCAGGAGATCGCGTTCACCCTGGCCAACGGCATGGAGTACGTCCGTGCCGCGATCGCCGCCGGGCTCGCGGTCGACGACTTCGCACCCCGGTTGTCCTTCTTCTTCGTGGCCCGCACCACGCTGCTGGAGGAGATCGCCAAGTTCCGGGCCGCCCGGCGGATGTGGGCCCGGATCATGCGCGACGAGTTCGGTGCCACCAACCCCAAGTCGCTGATGCTGCGGTTCCACACCCAGACCGCTGGCGTCCAGCTCACCGCGCAGCAGCCCGAGGTCAACCTGGTACGGGTGGCCGTGCAGGCGCTCGGGGCGGTGGCCGGTGGCACCCAGTCGCTGCACACCAACGCCTACGACGAGGCGATCGCGCTGCCCACCGAGAAGGCAGCCCGGCTCGCCCTGCGTACCCAGCAGGTGCTGGCCTATGAGAGCGGGCTGGTGGACACCGTGGACCCGTTCGCCGGCTCGTACGTGATCGAGGCGATGACCGACGAGGTCGAGGCGGCGGCGACGGCGCTGATCGAGCGGGTGTTCTCGTACGGCTCGGCGGTCGAGGCGATCGAGCAGGGTTTCCAGAAGCAGGAGATCGAGACGTCGGCGTACCGGGTGTCGCAGCAGATCGACAGCGGTGAGCGGGTGGTCGTCGGCGTGAACCGGTTCGCGGTGGACGAGGAGGAGAAGTACGAGCCGCTGCGCGTGGACCCGAAGATCGAGGCCGACCAGGCGGCGCGCCTCGGTGAGCTGCGCCGATCCCGGGACAGTGCCGCGGTCGAAGCGGCGCTGGCCGACCTGCGCAAGGCAGCCGAGGGCACCGACAACGTGCTGCCATCGATGAAGGAGGCTTTGCGGCTGCGGGCCACCGTCGGAGAGGTCTGTCACACCTTGCGCGGAGTGTGGGGCGTCTATCACCCCGTGGAGCACTTCTGATCGCGGCGGCACGCCGTTGAACCGGGCGCACTAGGCTTCGCAAGTTGCAGATTCTGTATGTGCAGATGCAGATTTGCGGGACCTGACCTCGATTTGACGGAAGCGATACCGACAGTGACGAGTGCAGCGACGGCGTCCGAGGGCGCCCAGACGGCGCCGTTCCCGGGCCCGCCCCCGGGAGCCGAACCCCTGCCCGGCCAGCTTGATCGCTGGCTTGGCGCCCGTGGAGCCGAGCTGGTAGCGATCCGGCGTCACATCCATGCGCACCCGGAGCCGTCGTTCGCCGAGTTCGAGACCGCCGCGTTGGTGGCCCGCGAACTCGCCGTCGCCGGGCTCTCCCCGCGGCTGCTGCCCAAGGGCAACGGGGTGATCTGTGACATCGGCTCGGGCGACCGGGTCATCGCCTTCCGCGCTGACCTGGACGCCCTGCCGCTGCCGGACACCAAGGATGTGCCCTACCGCTCGACCGTCAACCGGGTGGCCCACGCGTGCGGCCATGACGTGCACACCACAGTGCTGCTCGGGCTGGGTCTGGCGCTGGCGCAGCTCAACGAGTCGGGCGAGCTGCCCGGCCGGATCCGGCTGATCTTCCAGCCCGGTGAGGAAGCGGTGCCCTCGGGCGCCCCCGGCGTCATCGAGGCCGGCGCACTCAAGGACGTCGCGGCCATCTTCGCGCTGCACTGCTACCCCCAGCTCCCCGCCGGTCTGGTCGGCGTCCGGTCCGGGCCCTTCACCGCCGCCGCTGACACGGTGAAGGTGCGGCTCACCGGCGCCGGCGGCCACACCGCGCGCCCGCACCTGACCGCCGACCTGGTGCACGCGCTCGGCCGGGTCATCGTGGACGTGCCGGCGCTGCTGGACCGCCGCGTCGACCCGCGCGCCGGGGTGTCCATGGTGTGGGGGGCGGTGCAGGCCGGTGGCGCTTACAACGCGATCCCCGGCGAGGGTGAGGCGCGCGGCACGGTCCGCATTCTCAACCGCGACGCCTGGCGCGAGGCCCCCGAGCTGGTCACCCGGCTGATCCGCGATGTCGTCGCGCCGACCGGTGCCGAGGCCGAGGTCGTCTACACCCGCGGGGTGCCACCGGTGATCAACGACCGGATGGCCGCGGCCGTGATCGCCGGGGCCGCCGGGGCCGCGCTCGGCTCCGACCGGGTGGTCGAAGCCGAGATCAGCATGGGTGGCGAGGACTTCGCGTTCTATCTCGAGCACGTGCCCGGCGCGATGATCCGGCTCGGCACCGGCACGCCCGGCGCGGAAACCCGCTACGACCTGCACCAGAGCAACTTCGACGTGGACGAGCGCTGCATCGGCTACGGCGTGCGGGTCATGGTGCACACCGCGCTAGCCGCCTTGGTTACCGGCGCTTTTTAACCGGCGCCTGCGGACCCACCACGCGGCCAGCGGAACACCGGCCAGCACCAGCCACGGCAGCAGCCAGCCGAGCACGGTGACGACCACGTTGAGCGAGGTGAGCAACCCGTGCCACCCGTTGCGCAGCCCGCTGAGGAAGCCCGGGGCTGCGTCCTCGGGCTGCTCCGGTGCGGCCTGCTGCGGGTCGAGCAGCACCGCGGTGATGGTCGACAACGCGGTCAGGTCGGCCAGGTGCCGCTTCTTGGCCTGCAGCGAGGCCAGGTCGGCCTCCCGGGTGGCAACCTCACGCTCCAGCATCACCAGGTCGTTGAGATCCTTGGCCTGGGCCAGCAGCTTGCGGCCGCTGTCCACCCGGGCGGTCTGGGTGGCGATGCGGGCGTCGAGGTCGACGCTCTGCTCGGTGACATCCTCGGTGCTGATGCCGCGCTGCTCCTCGGTGCCGAGCCCGGCCAGTTGGTCGACCACCGCCGCGAACTTCGCCGCGGGCACCCGCAACGTGAGGGTGGCCTCGGCCGAGCCTTTGTCGCCGTTGCTGGTGCGCTGGTCGCCGCCGACGAACCCGCCGGCCCCGGTGACGATGCCGGTGACCCGCGCAGCGGTGGCGTTGACGTCTTCCACCCGTACCGTGATGGATCCGGTGTAAACGATCGACCGCTGATCGACGCTCAGGTCGGGCGCCTGGGCCTTGCCATCCTTCGCCTGCTTCTCGGCGGCAGCCAGGCCCGGCTTGTCGGCGGGTGCCATGGCCGGCGCGCCGGCGCCCTGTGCGGAAGTGGATTCGTCGCTGCTGCCGCCATCGCTGCAGCCGGTCAATGTCACGATCAGAGCCAGCCCCGTGGCCGCCCACCATCTGGATGTGCGCATGAGCCTGGGACGTGCGGCAACTGCGTCCCGGTTCCGGCAGACTGCCCTGGAAGCGGTCACGATTCGGTAGCGGAGGAAAGCCGTGCGCGTCACCAAGTACACCCATGCCTGTCTGCGTCTGGAGGGCGACGGCGTGCTCGTCGCCGATCCCGGGGCGTTCAGTGAGCGGGCCGCCCTGGCCGGGGCCGATGCCGTGCTGATCACCCACGAGCACATCGACCACCTGGATCCCGAGGCGCTTTCCGACGCCCTGGCGCAACGTCCCGGACTCACGATCTACGCGCACCCCGACGTGCTGCCCAAACTCACGGCGTTTGCCGATGTGGTCACGGCCGTTGAGCCCGGCACGCAATTCGAGGCCGCAGGCTTCACCATTCGCGCGTACGGCGGGCAGCACGCGGTTATTCACGACGACATCCCCCGCGTGGCCAACCTGGGCTTCCTGATCTCCAGCGGCTCGCACACCGTCTACACCCCGGGCGACTCGTTCACCGTGCCCGACCAGGGCGTGGACACGTTGTTCGTACCGCTGAACGCGCCCTGGATGAAGCTCAGCGAGGCCATCGAGTTCGTCCGCGCGGTCAAACCCGGCCGGGCCTACGCCCTGCACGACGCGCTGCTCACCGAAACCGGCGCCAGCATCTCCAACGGCCACCTCGAGCGGCTCAGCGGCACCACGTACGCCCAACTCGCCCCCGGCACCACCCTCTCGTGAGCCAGTCCGGCACCGACGAGCTGATCCGGCGGCTGTACGAGGCCCCGCCGGACGGCTTCGTCGCAAGCCGGGCCGCTGCGGTCGCCGAGGCGAAGAAGGCCGGCGACAAGGAGGCGGCCAAGCGGCTTGCCGCCCTGCGCAAGCCCACCGTGGCCGCCTGGCTGGTGAACCTGCTCGCCCTGCGCCGCCCCGACCTCATCGACAACCTGGTGGAGCTGGCCACCGCGCTGCGCCACGCCCAGCGCAGCCTCAAGGGCGACCAGCTGCGCGAGCTGTCCACCCAACGCCGGCAGGTGGTGTCGGCGCTGGTCGCAGCCGCGCAGAAGCTCGCCATCGAGGACGACCCGGCGCTGCGCTCGGTCAAGCTGCCGACGGCCGAGGTGGAGGCCACGCTCACCGCCGCCCTGGCCGAACCCCGCATCGCCGAGCAGGTCCGCACCGGCCGGCTCGTCAAGGCGGCCACGTACGCAGGCTTCGGGGAAGTGCCTCGCCCACGCCTGCGGCTGGTCACCGACACCGGCGACTCGGCGGAGGACTCCCAAGCCGAGGACTCCGAAGAGGAGATTGCGCCGCCCCCGGCATCCCCTCTGGATGATCGACGCCGGCGTGCCGAGGAAAAAGTGCGAGCAGAACGGGAAGCGAAGCGCCGCGAACTCAACCGGCAACTGCGCGACGCCCGCCGCGCCTCGGACAGAACTCAGGCCGCCCTGGAGCGCGCCGAGGCAGCCGAACGCGACGCCGGACAGGCGGTCGACGAGATCGAGGAGCAGCTCGCTGAGCTGGAGCGACAGCGCATCGTGGCGCAGGCCGAGGTGTCCCGGCGCAAGCTGGCCCGCCGCTCGGCGGAACGCGAAGCCTCGGCCGCCCGCCGCCACGCCGGTGACGTCGAAGCAGCGATCGAGGACCTGGATGCCGATGAACCGGTCTAGCTGTCGGTTTTCCTGTAGCGCTCCGGGGGAGCAGAATCTTCAGACGTGACTCCCGAACAGGCAGCCGCCAGTGCCCGGGCGGGACTCGCGTCCCTTCTTGGGGCGTTCACCGAGTCCCCGCAGACGCTGCGGCGTGCGCGTCTGCTGGGCCTGTCCGGGTGGGCCTATCACGTGGCCGCGCGGGCTGGTGCCCTCGGTGACGTGCGCCCGGAGACGGTGACGGCGACCATCGGCTTCATCGCGCCCGAGGCGGTGACCGATGGCTGGGAGGCGGCCACCAGGACCACCCCGCCGGGGGAGGTCGCCACCTGGCACCTGCGGGAGATGTGCCGCTGGGGAGTCGAGCAGCTGGGCGGCTTCCCACGGTTGACCCGCCTGCTGGAGCTGACCAAGCGCGTGGTGTCCGCCGTGGACGGCGCTGCGCTGCCGCTGTTCGCGGCGTGGCGGGCGATGCCGGTGCCCGAATCCGCGCCCGGTGCTCAGGTTGCGGTGATGCTGCACCTGTTGCAGGAACACCATCTGGGCATCCACGTGGTCGCCGTACGCGCCGCCGGGCTGACCCCGCTGGAGGCCATCATCGCCGGGCCGGAGGGGGAGACCGGGGCGGTGGCGTTCGGCTGGCAGCAGCCGTACCCGCCGGTCGGGCCGCTGGTCCGGCGTCTCATGTGGGCCGAATCGGTGGCCGACTCGATGGCCGGGCAGGCGTACGCGGCGCTGGACCGCGGCGAGCGCGTCGAGCTGATCGGCTTGCTGCAAAGTCTTTCGCACCGGCTGGCGGGATAGGGCAGGCTGGCTCGGTGACTTCTGCCCTGCCGCCCGACCTGACCCTGCCGCCCGGCCTGACCCTGCGCCGGCCGACCCTCGACGAGGCCCCGCACCTGCTCGCCCTGGCCCACGCCAACGACATCGTGGCGCTCGGTGCGCCGGAGTGGACCGCCGAGGAGATCAACGAGGCGCTGAGCACGCCGAACACCGAGCTGGACCGCGACTGCTGGGTGGTGGCCGACGCCGACGGGCTGGTCGGCTGGGCGTTTCTGCAGAACGTGGACCGCGGTGACCGGGACCGGCTGGAGGTGCTCGGCTGGCCCGGACGCGGTGACGCGGCGCTGCGCCCGCTGCTGGAGCTGCTGCTGGCTCGGGCCGCCGAGCGAGGTGCCGCCTTCGGTCACGAGGTCTACACGCTGCGCGCCGGGGCCATCCCGAGCGAGAAGCTGTGGATCGAGACGCTGACCGATGCCGGTTTCGCGTTCGTCAAGCAGCATGCCCGGATGACGATGGCGCTGACCGGGGTGCCGCACACCGCGCCCGAACCGCCGGCCGGCGTGACCATCCGGGCGGTACGAGCCGAGGACAACGCGGAGATGCGCCGCTTCCACGCCACGATTGTCGAGACCTTCCGGGACACCGACCATCACACCCGGGACTACGCGAGCTGGCGGGCCAGGCTTGAGGCCGAGGCGAGCATCTCGTACGACGAATGGTTCGTCGCCTTCGTCGATGGCGAATGGGCCGGGGTGCTGGAGTCCTCGGACTTCGGTGCGACGCACGGCACGGCGTGGGTGCGGGTGCTCGGGGTGCTGCGGACGTACCGGAAAAGGGGTGTTGGTCAGGCACTTCTGCGCCGTGCCTTCGCCACCTACGCCGCGAAGGGACGCACCGAAGTGGGTCTGGGGGTGGACATGGCGAATCCGACGCAGGCCGCGCGGCTGTACCGGGCGGTCGGCATGCACCCCAAGTTCGAGGCCAACATCTACCAGCGCGAGCTGCGCCTCTAAGTCCCCGGCGTCGAGGTGCGGGTGGGACGCCGGCGCAGGTCGGCGACGTAGTCATCCGGGGCGCCGGCCTTCTCCGCGGCGTTGGAGATCTCCGAGAGATACCAGGCTGTCGGCATGCCGCCCTCGTAGCCGGCGAAGACGTAGACCCAGGCGCTCAGATCGCCTTCCAGCGTCGAAACGCGCACGGTCAGCTTCTGGTATGCCCCGGCCGTCACACCCTCGACCTCGTCGAGTTGAGCGGCGTCCCAGGGGTGGACGTCGTAGAGCGAGACGAAGACGCGGTCGCCCGGGGACTCGACGATCGTGGTGACCGCACCCTCCCAGCCGAGATCGCCCTCGCCGGCGAAGGTCAGCCGCCACCCCTCCACCCAGCCCACACCAATCATCGGCGAATGCGGACAATAAGCACGCATTCGGGCGGGATCCAGGTTCGAGCCGTACGCCGCGTAATGACCCACGGCGATGACGATAGCCCGGACCGGCGGTGAGGGGGAATACGAGGTGAGCGTGTCGGCACAAATGCCGGCGCCGGGGCCGTGGGCCCGCCAGTCCTAGGAGGTCGCAAGTCGTGAGCCGGATCGTGATCATCGGCGGTGGGCCGGGCGGGTACGAGGCGGCGCTCGTCGCAGCCCAGCTCGACGCGGACGTGACCCTCGTCGAGGCCGAAGGGGCGGGCGGCGCGTGCGTGCTCTCCGACTGCGTACCGTCAAAGACGTTCATCGCCAGCTCGGAGATCGTCACCGGCTACCGGCACAACGAGCGCTTCGGCATCCGCTCGGCCGGGCTCGACGCGGTCACGGTGGACGCCAAGGCGGTCAACGAGCGGGTCAAGAGCCTGGCGCTGGCCCAGTCCGCCGACATCCTGGCCAAGCTCGTGAAGTCCGGCGTGGACGTGGTGCACGGCAGTGCCCGGCTCGGCGAGGACACCCTCGGCCACACCCACCAGGTGCTGATCACCCCGCACGAGGGCAGCCCGTACGCCCTCGACGCCGACACCGTGCTGCTGGCCACCGGCGCCACCCCCCGCGTGCTGGCCAGCGCCGTGCCCGACGGTCAGCGCATCCTGGACTGGCGCCAGGTGTACGACCTCACCGAGCTCCCCGAGCACCTGATCGTCATCGGCTCCGGTGTCACCGGCGCCGAGTTCGCCAGCTCCTACCTGGCCATGGGTGTGCCGGTGACCCTGGTCTCCAGCCGCGAACGCGTCATGCCCCACGAGGACGCCGACGCCGCCATGGCCATCGAGCGCGTGTTCCGCGACCGCGGCATGACCATCCTCAACCAGTCCCGCGCCGACTCCGTGGTCAACACCGGCGACGGGGTGCTGGTCACGTTGTCGGATGGCCGCACGGTGACCGGCTCGCACGCGCTGATGGCCGTGGGTGCCGTGCCCAACACCGCCGAGCTGGGGCTGCGCGAGTACGGCGTCGACATCGCCCAGGGTGGCTACGTGACAGTCGACCGGGTGTCACGCACCAACGTGCCCGGCATCTACGCGGCCGGCGACTGCACCGGCGTGCTGCCGCTGGCCAGCGTCGCCGCCATGCAGGGCCGGATCGCCATCTGGCACGCCATGGGTGAGGCGGTGGCGCCGCTGCGGCTGCGTACGGTGTCCGCCAACGTGTTCACCGACCCCGAGCTGGCCACCGTTGGCGTCTCGCAGAACGACGTGGACCAGGGGAAGATCCCGGCCCGGCAGGTGATGCTCCCGCTGACCGGCAACGCCCGGGCCAAGATGGCCGGTCTCCGCGACGGGTTCGTCAAGCTGTTCTGCCGCCCGGCCACCGGTCAGATCGTCGGTGGCGTGGTGGTGGCACCCAAGGCCAGCGAGCTGATCCTGCCGATCACGATGGCGATCGAGAACAACCTGACGGTCGACCAGTTGGCCCACACGATCACGATCTATCCGTCGCTGTCCGGGTCCATCGCCGAGGCCGCCCGGCAGTTGATGCAGCACGAGCTGCAGTAAGCCGCTCTCCGCGGGGGTTCAGGGCGCCTGGTGAGCCGGGGCGTCCGGGACCCGCTCGTCCTCGGCGGCCGCATCGTTGCCGGCGCGCCCGGTGCTCTTGGCGTGCTGGGTGCCCCCGGCGTGCTCGGTATCGTCGGCGTGGTCGGCGTCCTTGCGGCCGCCGAAGAGGGCCAGGATCCAGCCCGCGGTGCCGAAGACGATGGCGGCGGTGGCGGCGATGGCGAACAACCGCCACGCGGATTGCGTGATCGCCGTGCCGCCGACGTGGCCGACCAGGCCGCCATAGGTTGCCCAGGCGAGGGCGGCGCCCCCGTCGTACAGGATGAAAAGCTTGATGGGGTAGCCACTGCGCCCGGCGTGATAGCCCGCGGCCATGCGCCCGCCCGGAACGAAGCGGCAGAGCAGGAGCACCAGCGGGCCCGGTTTGCGCAGGCCCCGGGTGAACCGCTCGGCGGCGCGCTTGGTCTTCGACTGTTCCTTGGGGGCGCTGTGCTCGCGGGACATGAACCGCTGGCGCAGCGCGGCGAGGCGGCCGCTGACCCAGTGCCCGCCGGCCGAGCGGCCGAGCACGAAGGCGATGGAGTCGCCGGTGAACATGCCCAGCGCGCCGATGGCGATGACCAGGGCGAGGTTGAGGTTGCCGTAAACGGTCAACGCGCCCGAAGTGATCATGATGACCTGGATCGGCATGATGGGGACCAGGGCATCAACGGCCAGGAAACCGAAAATGGCAAGGTACGCCCACACCGGTGTTGCCATCACGGTCAACAGATCGGTCATCGGGTCGGCCACCTCACGGCTCCAGGGTCCCCGGAATTCTCCGGGGGCGCACCTGAGAATGGGCTGAGTCCAGCATGAACCTTGATCAGGCCCAGCTAACGGTGATGCCCGCCACGGTACGGCCTGATCCGGCCGCGTGGGATCAAGACGCGCGTCTGGTTTCTGTCGTATTCGGCCCGTCTTTCTGGCGGGGCCACCGCCCGCGTACCGTTTCAGCCCGTCTTTCTGGCGGGGCCACCGCGCGCGTACCGTGGTAGCAGTCCCGGAACACTGGGTCCCCCGTTCTCGGTGTTGCGGGCCAGCGGCGCCCGTCCGTGCTCCCCAGGCAAGCCGGAGCCGCCGGATGCGTGCGCCCGGGCCGTCGGTAGGTCCCGTACCGGCGGCCCGCCCTTACGGGCTTGGTCGTCTATCCACCTTGTTCGTCGATGGTGCAGATGGTGGTGCCTGCGGTGATGGTGGCGCCTACCTCGACCGCCAGGCCGTTGACGACCCCGGCGCGGTGGGCGTGCAGAGGCTGCTCCATCTTCATGGCTTCTACGACCACGATGACGTCGCCCTTCGCCACGGTGTCGCCGTCGGCTGCGGCGACCTTGACGATGGTGCCCTGCATGGGGGCGGTGAGCGCGGCGGCTCCGGCGGGCGCGGCTGCCGAGGACTTGTCTGTTGTGCGCCGGCGGGGTTGGGGTGCTTGGGGCGTACCGGATGAGAGGTTCGCCGGGAGTTTGACCTCGAGGCGCTTTCCGCCGACCTCGACCACGATGGTCTCGCGTTCGGCGGCCTTCGGGGCGGCGGCCGCGACCTGCGCGAACGGCTCGACGGTGTTGTTCCACTCGGTTTCGATCCAGCGGGTGTGCACGCTGAAGCCGACGAACGCCGGGTCGCGCACGACGGCTCGGTGGAACGGCAGGACGGTGGCGAGGCCCTCGATGGTCGTCTCGTCGAGCACCCTGCGGGCCCGCTCCAGCGCCTCGGTCCGGGTGGCGCCGATAACGATGATCTTGGCGAGCATGGAGTCGAAGTTGCCGCCGATGACGTCGCCGGCCTCGACCCCCGAGTCGACTCGCACGCCCGGGCCGGATGGCCAGGTCAAGAGGGTGATAATTCCGGGAGCGGGCAGAAAGTTGCGGCCCGCGTCCTCGCCGTTGATCCGGAATTCGATAGCGTGGCCGCGCGGCACGGGATCCTCGGAGATCGCCAGTGGTTCGCCCGCAGCGATGCGGAACTGCTCGCGGACCAGGTCCAATCCGGTGGTCTCCTCGCTGACCGGGTGCTCGACCTGCAGCCGCGTGTTGACCTCCAGGAACGAGATCGTGCCGTCCTGCCCGACCAGGTACTCCACCGTCCCGGCGCCGTGATAACCGGCCTCGCGGCAGATGGCCTTGGCGCTGGTGTGGATGCGTTGGCGCTGCTCAGAGCTGAGGAACGGGGCCGGCGCCTCCTCGACCAGCTTCTGGTGCCGGCGCTGCAGTGAGCAGTCGCGGGTCCCCACCACGATGACGGTGCCGTGCGTGTCGGCCAGGACCTGCGCCTCCACGTGCCGGGGCCGATCGAGGTAGCGCTCGACGAAGCACTCCCCGCGTCCGAAAGCCGCCACCGCTTCCCGGGTGGCAGATTCGAAGAGCGCCGGAATTTCTTCGACCGTACGTGCAACTTTCAGTCCTCGCCCGCCCCCGCCGAAGGCAGCCTTGATCGCCACCGGGAGCCCGTGCTCCTTGGCGAACGCGATGATCTCGCTGGCTTCGGCAACCGGTTCGGAGGTGCCCGGCACCAGCGGTGCGCCCGCTCGCTGGGCGATGTGCCGGGCGGTCACCTTGTCCCCGAGATCGCGGATGGCCTGCGGCGCCGGCCCGATCCAGGTCAGGCCCGCGTCGATCACGGCCTGGGCGAAGTCGGCGTTCTCGCTGAGGAACCCGTACCCGGGATGCACGGCGTCGGCGCCGCTTCGGGTGGCCACGTCGATGAGCTTGTCGATGCGCAAATAGGTGTCGGCTGCGGTGTCGCCGTCAAGGGCATGGGCTTCGTCGGCTAAGCGCGCGGGTAACGCGTCGCGGTCGCTGTCGGCATAGACTGCGACACTGGCCAGGCCCGCGTCCTTGCAGGCCCGGATGACACGCACGGCGATCTCGCCCCGGTTGGCGATCAAAACCTTCTGCACAAGTCGACATTAGCGGGCCCGTTCGGGGGAGCGCATGATCGAGACCCGTGACCTGCGAAAATCCTTCACCACCCGGCAAGGCGGCGTCAGGCTGACCATGGACGAGGGCGAGATCTCCGACTTTCTCGGCCCGAACGGTGCCGGCAAGACCACTACGCTGCGGATTCTCGCCACCCGGCTGTACGGAACTCGCCACCCGGCTGTACGGAATGAGCAAAGCGGCCGCCCGTTGCCGAGCCGGCCGGATCCTTTCCAGCTTCGCCCTCAGCGAGTTCGCATTCGGTAGGGGTTTGCTCGGCGCTGCGGTTCGGCTTTCGTGCGCGCTTTCCCGGTGCGGCGGCCTTCCGGTGCGGTGGTTCAGGCTCGGCGGCGCAGGGGCTGGGTTTCCTGGGCGCTGCGGCGCTGGAGGATCAGCGTGGCCGCCGCGACGGTGGCCAGCAGTGCAGCGCCCGCGACCGTGAGTAGCGTCAGCGTGGGCCCAGCAGCGGCCGCGACCAGCGCCACATCGGCGATCGCGACGAGCATCCACAGGGCAAGGGCTGGCTTGCTGCCGTGCCGGCGATTCATCGGGTGCCTCCATCCGTGGTCGACGGTGAGATACCCGAACCCTCCTCACGTCATGCACGGCGAACGGGCTAAAGAGGCTTGAACCCGTCGTAGATGACCTTCAAGTCCTTCTGAGCAGCGTCCCAGTCTCCCGGCGAGGTGTACCAGTTGATGCTGTACGCCTTCTTGGGGCTGGTCAGGAAGTTCCGCTTCACGGCGTGCTGATCGTTGCCGCTGCGCGTGGTGTACAGGAACTCCCAGTCCACGGCCTTCTGGAAGTAGTCCACGGATGCCAGTTTGATCCGCGAATAGTTCGTGTAAGTCCCGCCGGAACGGCTGGCTTCCTGCTGCTTCCAGTCCGCCATCGGGTCGGGATGCGGCTTGTCGGTCTGCGCGATGATCAGCAGCCGATTGTTGCCCTGGAAGTGCATCTCGTTCGGGTTCGAGGACTGCACCTTCATACCGGGAGGCAAAGGAAAGGAGAATCCGGTGTCTTCATCCCCGTACGAGGACCAGCCCGCTGGCACCTTGAACCCATTCTTTACCGGGGCGCTACTAGGCGGAGGGCTGCTCGGAGGCGCGCTGCTCACCGCACTCGGCACCGGTGCGGCTGCTGCCGGGCTCGTCGGTGCCGCGCCGGGCTGCGACGCGGCGGGGCTCGTACCTGTCTGCGCATCAGCAGGCTGCGTACCGGCGGCCGCGCTGGTAACCGGTGCTCCTGGCGCCTGGTCCGCGCTGTTGTCGTCGCCGGCGAAGGCTTGAGGAATGAGGAAGACAAGAAGGAGCAGCAAAAGAACAAGAATGCCGATCCCAATAACAGTCTGCCGCTGAGTAAGCGTCACCCCGAAAACGGTGAGCCCCCGCCGCCCACCCGAAGGCGGCCGCAAGTTCATCGGCTGCCAAGCCGGCCGGTTCGAAGGCCCAACCGCGGGCCCCCCGGAAACCGGAGCCCCCGAAACCGGCCCAGCAGCCCCAGCCCCCGGAATAGTCCGCCGCGGCGGCCGGCTCCCAGCCTCCCCCGAGGCCGAAGGAAGTACCCGGGTAACCCCACCAACCTTGGTCGGCGCATCACCCAGGTTCCGACCCGTGGCCCCTCCACCAGCCGGACCGAACACCTTGGTGGCGTCCGAAGTGTCCACCTTGCTGGTAGCCGCTTTGCCCTCATCCGCGGCGATCACCTTGGTGGCGTCGGGGGTGCTCAGCTTGCTGGTGGCGTCCGGGGTGCCCGGCTTACTCGTGGCGCCGGCGCTGCCCGGCTTGCTTGGGGCGCCGGTCGTACCCGGCTTGTTCTTGTCCGCGTCGGCGCCGGCTGCTGCCTTTTGGACGTTGGCGCCGGCGGTCTTTGGTTCCTTGGCCGAGCCTGGTGCGCTGGGCGTGGTTGCGCGGTCCGGTACGGAAGTGGCGTTCGTAGACGGAGTGGCCGCGGTGGGCGCGGTAGCCGTGTCCGACTCGCCGACGGCGGTGCGAGCTCCTGCTTCTGGCGCGTTCACGGCTGCTGGGGAGGTGGCTGCCTTGGCCGCGCTGGCTTCGGTGGGTGCGCTGGGTTTGGCGCCAGCGGCTGCCGGCGAGGTGTCCGACTTGGCCTCGAGTACCTCCGCGCTGGTGGTCGACGGCGTCGCCTCGGCATCTGGGGGCGGAGTGGTCCCGCTGGCTGCGGCGGCTGTGGTCGACGAAGCCGCGTCCGTCGCGCTAGCGGCCGGGGGCGGGGCCGCCGTTCCTGTTGCGGTGGCGGCCGTAGACCCGGTTGCCGTCTGCGCCGGGTCGGAGGCCGGGGCGGTGGAGTCCGTCGAGCCGCTAGCCGGGGCTGGGACTGTCGAGTCCGTCGAGCCGCTAGCCGGGGCTGGGACTGTCGAGTCAGCCGCGCCGGTAGCCGGGGCAGGGGAGTCCGTCGCGCCGGCAGGCGTGGCCGAGGCGGTGGAGTCAGCCGTGCCAGGAGCTGTGGACGAGGCTGTCGTTGCGGTGACGCCAGTCGCTGTGGGCGAGGCTGCCGCTTCCGTCCTGTTGACGGCCGAGGGTGAGGCCGCCGATTCCTTCGTGCTGGGGGCGGTGGGCCCGGCAGTCGTTTTCGTCGTGCTGGCGGGCGCGGATGCAGTTGCCGCTTCCATCTCGCCAGCGGCCGGCGGGGAGGTTGCCGTTTCGGTCGAGTTAGCGGAGGACGGGGCGTCTGCGCCGCTGGCGGCGGCAGCATTGGACGAGACGTCCGCGTCTGCCGAGTCGGTCGACGCGTCCGCGTTCGCCGAGGTGGCGGCCGGGGTTGACATGGCCGCGTTGGTCGAACCGGAGGTGGCGGCGTCCGTCGTACCGGGGCCAGCAGGCGAAGCGCCCGTTTCGCTGGTGGAACTCGGCTCGCTGGTGGAACTCGGCGCAGCGGCCCCGGACTGAGCTGCACCGCCGTCGGCAGAGAGGCTTGCGGAGCTGGCCGAGCCGGTGGCGGTAGCCGACTTCTTCGCGCCGCTTGAAGCGGACGGTGCACCCGTGGTCGTCGACGCTACGCCTGACTTGTCGTATATGTCCGGAAGGTCGGTTGAGCTCGGCGACTCGAGCGAATCGGTGCCGCTGACGGCGGATGTTTCCGGCGTCTCCGCCGGCTTGGCGTCTTCGGAGGCAGCCGCCGGGGCTTCGCCGGTTTCTACCGCGGCAATGCTGTCGGTCTCGGGCTTGATCTCGCCAGGGGCCTGCGCGCCGGTGCTCGCGTTCGTTGCAGCGTCGGCTTTGTCTGCGTGCGACTTCGGGCCTGCTGCCTCCGAGTCCGGCTCAACCGACAATTCGGACGTGATGGGCCCGCCCGCCGCCGCTTCGGACACGGTGGCGGCTGAGGTTGCGGCGACGCTGCCCGGCTTGTCGTCGGCACCGTCGGCGGCCAGGTTCATGGTGGTCGTAGCGCCGGGCTGGCGGCCCTTGGCTGCCTTCTTGCGCGCGGCTTTGCTGGTGGAGGCGCCCGCTCGGGCACCCACTGCCGGCTTGGTAGGTGCGGTCCCACTCGAGTCGGTAGCGGCCGGCGCGGCGTCATCCTTCTCGGTGCCCGTCGTCCCAGTGCCAGCCGTCGCCGGTGCAGTCCGGGCCTGCACCGCAGTCTCACCCGCGGCCGACGTCTGCTTCGGAGGCGCGGTCTTCGCAGCCGGCGGCGCAGAACTCGCCGCGCCAACAGCCGAAGCCGCCCCGCTGGGAGAGGTCGCTGCCCTAGGAGCCGAGACCGACCCGCCGGGAGAGATCGCCGCTGCGGGAGCTGAAGGCTGAGCCGGCGGCTGCTGCGTTGAGGAGCGCCGGCGGGCTGCTGCTACTTCGGCGGCTGTGAACGATCCCAGGACCGAGCCGGCGCCTCGCATGGTGGCGTCCAGGGCCGGCCTTTCCGGCTGGTGCGGGGCTTTGGACGTACCGGAAATGTTGTCTATTGCCGGGGCATCGATCTTGGTGGCGTCCAGCGGGGTTTTCGGCGTGTCGGTGCGGTGTGGCGTGTCGGCCGGGCGGGGGGCGCGACCCACCGTGGCCTTGCCCGGGGTGAAGATCGGGCGGCCTTGCGGGTTCTCGGGGGACGGCGGCGTGGCCTGCGCGCGTCCAGGCGGGGTAGCGCGGCCCGGGGGGCGGCGGGTTGGTCGGGTTGCCGCAGCCGCTGCCGGAGGCAACCGTGTCGGTGAACGAGGTGCCGGCCGAGCGGTAGGCGGCCGTCGACGAGGCGACCTGCGCCGGGGTCAGCACCTGGTTCTTGGCGAACAGCAGCCAGTCGACCTGCTGCACGTACGTCGACGTGCCGCCGGTGTGCGTGGCCAGGTCGATGAACCACAGGTTCCAGTTGATGGTCATCGACTGCCGGGGGTAGAACTTGCCCGAGTGGTCGCCGACCTGCACGCCGTCGATGTAGTAGATGACGTGCCCGTTGCCGACCGTGACGACCAGGTCGTGCCAGCCATCCAGCGACTTGCGCTGCTCGGAGTGCACGTTGTCGGCGAACCAGGGCTCGTTCTGGTAGGTGTACCAGGTCGTCTGGTAGTTGATCGGCCCGGTCTCACCCCAGCCGCCGTTGGGCAGGTATTCGGAGATGTCCAGCTCGCTGTACGTCGGATCGCGATCGTAGGCCAGCGGGCTGATGGTGAAGAAGGTCTCGTTGATGTGGTCGCCGTCGTTGCCGGTGACCGGGGTGTCGGTGAAGCGCACCCGGCTGGCGTACGTGCCCTCCCAGAAGCGCTTCTGGGTGCTGTAGAGCTCGGAGTGCTGGGTGCCGGAGGCTGTGCCGTCGGTGGACGACTGCAGCTGCATGACCTTCTGGCCGTTGGCGGTGGGGAACGTGATGTTGTTCGGGGACCAGGTGGCACCCGCAACGCCGGGCCCGCCCTGATAGCTGCGGGGGGTCCAGCCGTGAGCGGTGAGGTTGGCGTCGGCGGAGGAACTGTAGTTGAAGTCGTCGAACAGGTAACCGCAGTCTGCGGCCGACGCGCTCTGGGCGCCGGCGAAGACCGCCAGCGTGCTCAGCAGGGTGACTGCCCCTGCCAGAGCCAAAGATTTGCGCATGCGGGTCCTCCAAATGGGGGGAATGGACCTACTTGACCGCGCCGGCGGTCATCCCGGCGCGGATGTGCCGTTGAAACGCGACATAAGCGATGAGCACCGGCAGCATGGCGATGGTCAAGCCGGCGAACAAACCGCTCCAGTCGCTGCGGTAGCCCTGGCTGACCGACAGGGCGGCCAAACCCTGCGCCAGGACGTACCGGTCCGGGTCGGGATTGAGAACCAGCGGGAGCAGGTACTGGTTCCAGAGCCCGAGGAAATTGAAGATGCCCACGGCGACCATGCCGGGCCGGGCCATCGGGAGCATCACGCGGAAGAACACTCCGGCGTGCGAACAACCGTCCATGAACGCGGCCTCGGCCACTTCGCCGGGCAACGATCGGAAGAACGAGTGCAGGAAGAAAACGGTGAAGGGAATGGCATAGGCCGCATAAACCAGGATCAAGCCCTGGTACGTCCCCAGCAGCCCCAGTTGCTGCACGACAAAGAACAGCGGCACCAGGGCCAGGAACACCGGGAAGAACATCGCGGCGACGAACGTGTAGTAGATGAGCCGGTTGCCCCGGAACTCATAGCGCGCCAGGGCATAGGCGGCCAGCCCACCGAGCAGCATGGTCAGCAGCAGCGCGCCCCCGACAACGATCACGCTGTTGAAGAAATACCGGCCGATGCTCGCCTGACTCCAGGCCCGTGCCCAGTTGCCGGCCTGCGGCGAGGAGGGCAGCGACCACGGATCATTGAGGATCTCGTTGTCGGTCTTGAACGAGCTGATGATCGCCCAGATCAACGGCAGCGCGGTCACCACACCCCAGGCGAGCATGGCCAGGTGCACCGGGAAGGTCCGCAACGACCGCTGGGGCGCGGGCGGCCGGATGACCCGGGAGCGGGAAAGCGAGAGGGTCATGCCATTTCCACCTTCGAGGACCGGCTGCTGCGCAACGCCATCACAGCGAGCGTGAGGGTGGCGAAGAACAGCGCGACGCCCATGGCTGAGGCGTAGCCGAACTTGCCGTACTGGAAGGCGTTGCGGTACAGCGAGAGCCCGATGACCTCGGTGGCGCCGTCCGGGCCACCGGGGCCGACCGTCATCACCTGCACCACGGCGAAGGCGTCAAGCGCGGCAATTCCGAGGTAGACGAACGCGACTTGCACGCTTTCTCGTACCAGGGGGAAGGTCACGTTCGTGAAGGTCGCCCAACCACCGGCGCCGTCGAGCAGGGCCGCCTCGAACAGCTCCTTGGGAATGCCGTCGATCGCCGCGCTGAACAGCACCACGTAGAAGCCCACCGACGACCAGATCAGCACCGCCATCACCGCGGGCAGAGCGAGCGAGGGCGAAGCCAGCCACGATTTCGCCAGCCCGTCGAGCCCTATCCCCCGCAACGCGCCGTTGAGCAGACCGGTGTTCGGGTTGTAAACAAAGCTCCACAGCACCCCGACCACGACCAGGGACAGCAACTGCGGAAAGAAATAGATGATCTGGTACGCCCCGGAGCCCTTGATCCCGCGGGTGCCGCCCTTTCCACCGATGTGCAGCATGCTCGCCAGGAAAAGGCCGAGCGCAATGGTTATCAGCGGCACCAGCAAGAGCATCAGCGCGTTGTTGCGAACGGCGTCCAGGAACAGCGAGTCTCCGCCGAGGCGGGCATAGTTGTCCGCCCCGACGAAGTGCGCCTCGCCCGCAACGCCCGTCCAGTCGGTCAGCGACAGGTAGAAGGCCTGCGCGTACGGCGACAGCACGAACACGACGTGCAGCACCAGCGCGGGTATCAGCGCCCCGGCCAGGAACCGCCACCGACCGTGCCGCATCAGCGGGTGTACTTCTTGACCGAGGAATCCTTGGCGAGCGAGTCGGCCGCCTTCTGGATCCGGTCCGCCCACTGCGCCGCGGTGCTGCGCTTGTTGACGAGTTCGCCGGTGGCGTCGTCAACGGCCTTGGCCAGCGGGGCGTACCACGTACGGAATCGGTAGGTGAAGGTCTCCGTCCCCGCAGCCTTCACCGCGTCCCGCACCGAGCCCAACCCGCTGGACAGCGTCAGCCCGTCGGTGGCCCCCGCGACGGCCGGCAGCGTGCCGGCGGTCTGCGCGAACGCCTTGGCCGACTGCTGGGAGAACAGGATCCGCAGGTACTCCATGCCGCCGGCCGGGTTCTTGGCCTTGGAGGGCACCAGGAACGACTCGCTGCTGGCCGCCTGGATCGCGGTCGCCTTGAGCTGGTCCGAGGTGGTGCGTGAGGGCACCGTGCCCATCACCATGTCGAAGCCTTCCGGGGCGACACCCTTCTGCTCGCTCTCCAGCCACGAGCCGCACGGGATGAACGCGGCCTTGCCCTGGCACCACGCGGCCTGCGCCTCGGTGTGCGACAGCGCCTCGGAGCCGGACATGATGTAGCCCTTGGCGGCCAGTTCGGCGAACGCCTCGGCGGCCGAGATCAGTCCGGGGGCCTTCCAGGCGTTGGGCTGCAGGTTGTCGACGGCCTTGACCAGCTCGAGCCCGCCGGTCTTGGCGGCCATGCTGAGCAGCGGGTCGTTGATGTACTCCGGGTACTTGCCCTGGTACGTCCACGGCGCGACGCCGGCCGCCTTGATGGTCTCGCACAGCGCGAGCATGTCGTCCCAGGTCTTCGGGTACGCCCAGCCCTTGGCGTCGAACAGCTTCTTGGAGTACCAGATGCCCCAGGCGGTGTAGGTGAAGTTCAGCGTCTGCGGCACGTTGTCGAACGTCCCGTCCTCGATCACCCCGGGCAGCAGCGTGTCGCGCAGCTTCACCGCCGGGTTGTCGAAGCTCGGGGCGTCCAGCAGAGAGGTCAGATCGGTGACCTGCTTGGCCGAGACCAGGGTGGCGATGTCGAGGCGGCTGGCGCCGGTGTTGTCGACCACGTCGGGGGGCGTGTTGGCCACGAAGCGCGGCTGCAGCGCCTCACCGACCTTCTGCAGTCCCTGGTGGTCGATCTTGGCCCCGGCGTACTTCTTGGTGTAGAGCGCCTCGGCGTTCTTGGCGTAGTCGTCGCCGTACCCACCCTTGAAGATCACGACCTCAAGCGGGGCATCGGCCTTGACCCCCAGGGGGTTGTCGGCGCTCTTGGTGCCGGTGTTGCCGGCGGCGCGATCGTCGTCGTCACCACTGTTGGTCACGCAGGCTGACAGAAATGGCAGTGCCGCGGCACTGAGCAAGAGGTTTCTTCTGGTCGGGGACATGGGCCCTCCCTAAGCGGAACGCCGGATGCGACCGGCGTACCGGGCTTCCAGCTGTTTGTTGTGTTCACGCCCGCCCGGCACGTTGTCGGACAGGTAGACAGGCGGCGTCTCGCCCAGGTCCAGCAGCCGGGCCACCACTTCGGTGACGATCTGCTGGGCCAGCAAGGCCGCGGTGATCGACGAGACCGCGCCCACGGCACCCGTGCCGTAGTCGAGCGTCGCGTCGCCATATGGGGCACCGTTGTCCAGGACGACATCGGCCAGGTCGGTGAGCTTGAGCCCGCTCTCGTGCCGCGACTCCACACGGGCGGAGTGGGTGAGCGAGGTGATCGCGATCAGCGCGTGCCCGCGCTGCTTGACGAGCTGGGCCATCTCGACGACCGCGCCGTTGACGCCGGAGTTGCTGGCGATGATGAACACGTCGTCGGGCTTGATCGGGGCCAGTTCGTACAGGCGGTGGGCCACGCTCGGGGTGCGCTCGAGTTCCGGGTCGGTCAGCGCGGAGGCCGGCTGCCCGCCGTACAGCACGATGTCCCGCAGGGCGATCTTGTTGGTCGGCACCAGGCCGCCGGCGCGTCCGGCGATCTCCATCGCCAGCGCCTCGGAGTGCCCGCAGCCGAACGCCTGGATCACCCCGCCGGCTCGCAACGTGGCAGTCAGCAGATCGGCGGCGCGGCCCACCAGGTCGCCCTGGGTGGTGCCGACGCGGTCGATTGCCTCGCGGATCGCCTCGACATAGTCGGCGCTTGAGATGCTCACAGCGGCTTTTCCCTCCGTGCTCGCTTGCGGTTGGCGGGTGAGTCCGGCACGCGGTGCGCGTCGACCGCGCGAACGGTCAGCTCGAACGCTTCGGCGGTGCGCTCGAACGTGCGCTGCGCGACGGCTACATAGATGAGGTCGAGGATCAGCAGCTGGGAGTGCAGCGCGGACAACGCCGCCAGCCGGAACGTGGTCTCATGCACCGAGGTGGTGAACACGACGTCGGCCACCTCGGCCAGCGGAGAGCGGGCGAACGAGGTGACGGCAACGGTCAGCGCGCCATGGTCGGAGGCCTCGGCGAGCATTTCAATGGCTTCCCGGGTACGACCGGAGTGCGACAAACTGATCGCCACGTCCCCGGCCCCGAGCAGCGCCGCGTTGGTCAGCGCAGTATGCGTATCGGCCCGGTAGCGCACCGGCACCCGGATCCGTTCGAGGCGGAACGCCATCTCGCTGCCGGCCGTGCCACTGCTGCCCAGCCCGAAGATCTCCACCCGGCCGGCCGCGGCGATCGCGGCGGCCACCCGCTCGATGGCATCGGTGTCCAGCCCGGACGCGGTGGCCTGGATCGCCCGGGTGTCCGCAGCGGTGATGATGTCGAGGACTTTTTCCACCTGGTCGTCGGGCGTGATGTCACCGCTGATGTCGGTCTCCCACCGGGCCTGTTCGGCGCGCCCGGTCTCGGTGGCCACGGCGACGCGCAGGTTGGCGTAACCCTTGAAGCCCAGCGCGCGGGAGAACCGGGTTACCGTTGCGGTGGACGTACCGGATCGTTCGGCGAGGTCGACGATGCTCGCGTGCGCAGCCGTCTCCGGGTCGCCAAGGATGGTCTCGGCGATCTTCGCCAGAGCCTCCGGCATGGTCGGCCCCTCGATGCGCAGCCGCCCGAGCAGCCCGCCACTCTCACCCGTCACGGTGGTCGTCCTTTTCATCGATTCCACTTGGCGATGAAAATTACGACCGTTTCAACGTCTAGTCAACAACTACTTTCTATGTTTCGATCTGCGTCATGATGCTCGTACTGGGCGTGGACGCCGGTGGGACGAGTTCGCGAGCGGTGCTGTCCACTGCCGACGGCACCATCGTCGGGCGCGGGCGCGCGGGCGCGGGCAACCCCACGGCTTCCGGCGCAACAGCAGCAGCCCTTTCCATCGGTACGGCGGTGCGCGCCGCCCTCGGCACCCTCGACCCGGCCCAGGTGATCGGCGGCGTCGTCGGCGTCGCCGGGTTCGCGGTGCTGTCCTCCCCCGAAGTCGCGGCGGCCTTCGACGAGCAGTGGTCGGCCCTGGGCCTGACCTGCCCGATCGAGATGGCCGGCGACGCCGTCACCGCCTTCGCCTCGGGAACGTGCGCGGCAGACGGCGCGGTGCTGATCGCGGGCACCGGTGCCGTGGCCGCGCGCATCACCGGCTGGCAGATCGCCCGGACCGCGGACGGGCTCGGGTGGCTGCTCGGCGATGAGGGTTCCGGGCTGTGGCTGGGACTTCAGGCCGTACGGGCGGTGGCAAGGTTCTATGACGATGGCGGCCCGCTTGTGACCGCGGTGGCGGAGTACGCCGGCGTGAATTCGAGCGACGAACTTGTGCTGTGGGCCGGTCGCCAGAGCCCGGCCGCCTTCGCCGGATTGGCGCCGCTGGTGTGCACGCTGGACGATCCCCAGGCCAAACGCATCACGCTGGAGGGGGCCGAGCGGCTCGTTGCCACCCTTGACGAACTCGGCCCGTTGGACGGCCCGGTGGTGCTGGCCGGGAGCCTGCTCACCAACCCGACTCCGGTGCGGTCGGGCGTTCTCGCGGCGCTGCCGTCGGCGCTCACCTCGCGGGATCCGGCTGCTGGGGCTGCTTGGCTGGCGCTGCGGCGGTTTCTGGACCTGGATGCGGCTTCAGCGGCGCGGTTGCACGGCCGGCTCCTCGCCCATCCGGCCGACCACCATCATCAGCCCGGCGGTGATGAAGGTGCAGACGAGGAAGGGACCGGTGCGCAGCGGTTCCACGACCCCGGGACGCCAGAGCAGTAACGCTACCAACGCCACGAGCAGGGGGAACATCAGCTTGCCGGCCAGCACCAACTGAGGGCTACGCTCGCCGCGTCCGATCGGCCCCTTGCGCAGCACCAGGCCGATCACCACCCCACCCACCAGACAGGCGGCCACGATCCAGCCCGCCAGGATCGCGGCCCGGGTTCCGCCCTGCGTGAGCGAGGCCAGCCCGGCCGAGAACACCACCGCCGTCACCATCATGAGAATTCGCCGCACCAGGCCCTTCTGTCCATATTGCGTCATGTCCAAACTGCGGCACCCGCACGCAGTCGCGCCCCACCACCCCCGCCCACCATGATCCGACCATGAACCCCTTCCAATCCGGCACCCGCTTCCGAGCCGAACTACGCCACAACGCCGGATTCGACATCCCGGACGAGGTGGGCTCTTACCTGGGCGGCGGTCGGGCAGCGGTGCTGGTCACGGTGAATGGGTACAGCTTCCGAGGGGAGGTCTCGCGGACGCCTCGGGGGTACTGGCTGGGGCTGAGCCCTTGGCGGCGGGCGGCTGGACGGATCACGTCGGGGCGGTTGCACGAGGTGGTGATTGAGCCGGATTTGCCGCGGGTGGGGAG
>NZ_LOJP01000002.1:354077-482526 GCF_001553785.1 Actinoplanes sp. TFC3 | reverse complement strand
CCCCCAGATAGGCAATCTGCGCGAAGCAAGCCTCCATGGTCGCCCCGGCCACCCCCACCGCCGCGTCCCCGTCGATCGCAACGAGCCACGACGACGTCGCAAAATCAAGCCACCCCAGGGGGTCAACAGCAAGGTCGATTCCCCGTACGACCCCAGCGGTCTCCATCCCCGTCAGCACCGCAGGCCGATCAATACCGGACACCAGCGCCGTAACCTCCCCGGCGCTCGCAGCCGGGCGGAACGTCCACCGCCGCGAGCGCTCCGGCACTGGTGTACCCGCCCAGGTGAACCGGTGCCGCTCCTGCCCCTGCACCAGACCAGCCAGCCGGGCCGCCGCCATGGCGGGTTCGATCGCGGCCAGCACGTCGGGCATCCGGCGCCAATAGCCGGGCAGCGCCGCGTAGTAGATTTTCGGCCCGCCCAGCGCCTCATGCGCGGCGGTCAGCAGCTCAGCACCCACCTCGGGCGAGTCGAGCACGTCGAAGCGCTCCAGCCATGGTTCACCCACCGAGCCGGGCGGCAGCACCCAGGCTGCGCGGGCCACCACTTCGCCGTCGCGCAGGGCCACCCAGGTGCGATCGGGGTGGAAGCCGCCCATCGCGAGGCCGTCGGCGTACGAGATCTTGCGCAGGTGCGGCAGCGGGTCGCTCAGGGATTCGAACAGGTCTTCTTCGCCCATGGTGAGCGGGCGGATGGTCACGGCAGCCATCGGGGTCCTCCGGGTCGAGCTCGCCCCGGGTCAGAGCCGCGTGAACGCCGGTACGCGGGCGGGGCGCAGAACATCGGACATTGTTCTGACCTCCTTCCCGGTAGCAACTCGGCGTTGGCGGTCAGCATAGCGGCAAACCAGTCATCCGGAAGCCCCGGCTGGGCTAGCGTCGGAGAGCGTGGATGATCGCGCGGCGCAGTTCGTCGAGGTGTTCCAGGCATTTCTGAGCGAGGTGGTCAGCGAGCATCGCGGCCGCAGCCAGACGGGAGAGGCGACGCTCGGCTCCCTGGTGCGCGCGCATCTGGGCGTGGATCCGCGGTTGCTCCCGGTGGTCAGCGAAGAGGTTCCCAACTACCGCTTCGCAGACCTGGACATCGCGCTCGTCGAGATCGAGCAGGCGGGCACGCACCGGCAGATCGTCGGCGTCGGCGGCGGTGAGCAGCGCCGGCACCAATCCTTGAGCGAAATCGTGGCGGGCTGGTACCCGGTCGGCGCGGTGGATTACCGGACCGTTTCCACCGGGCCCGACGAGACCCGGGAGGTCATTTCTTTCGGGCTCAGGCTTTTCACGTACGAGCAAAGCCCGGTCGTTGTCTTTCAACGCGGCGCCGACCCGCGCCTGGGCAATGCCGCGCAGATGGAGATCCTGACACCGATCCCAGGCACGGCGGCCTCCCTGGTCGCCACCGTTCGCCGGCTCATGCTGGAGCGTTCGGCGTTGCGTGGTCAGGTGCTGACCTTGGGCGGCTCGGACTTCGAACCGGGCGTCGGCGCGCTGACCTTCCACCGCCGGCCGAAGCTGGCACCGCAGGACATCGTGCTGCCCGACGGCGTCCTGCAACGCCTGCACCGCCACGTCGCCGGGGTGGCCCGCCACCGCGACCGGCTCACCGCGGCCGGGCAGCACCTCAAGCGTGGCCTGCTGCTCTACGGCCCTCCGGGCACGGGCAAGACCCACACCGTGCGCTACCTGATCGGCGCGCTGCCGGAGCTGACCGTCATTCTGCTGTCGGGGCATCACATCCAGTACGTCTCGGAGGCTGCCCAGATGGCCCGCGCGTTGCAGCCGGCGCTGGTGGTCCTGGAGGACTGCGACCTGGTGGCCGAGAACCGGGACCACTATCCGGGCGCCCAGCCGCTGCTGTTCGAGGTGCTGGAGGCGCTCGACGGGCTCAGCGACGACGCCGACGTGGCCTTCCTGCTGACCACGAACCGGGTGGACGTGCTCGAACCGGCGCTCGCGCAGCGACCGGGCCGAGTGGACCTGGCGGTGGAGGTCCCGCTGCCCTCACGTACCGGCCGGCTTCTGCTTCTGCAGCGTTATGCCCACGGTTTGCCGTTCACCGGGGAGGCTCTGGGGGCCACGGCGGACGGCACCGAGGGGGCGACCGCTTCGTTCATCAAGGAGCTGGTGCGCCGGGCCGTGCTGATCGCCGCCGAGGATGAGCGCGACGCCGACGACCGGGACCTGGCGCAGGCGCTGAGCGAAATGCGCTCCGAGGCCCAGAACGTCACCCGGTCCCTCTTGGGAGTGACCGCCGGGGACGATGCGGAGTGACCGCTGAAGACGGCGAAGAAAATTTATAACAGTCAACGACAACCTTCGATAGGTTCGGGCTGACTCATCCACGTCGGACCGGGGACACCGGTCCGCCGACGGAAAGGATGCCCCACCGTGCGACGACTACTGGTGGCGTTCACCGCCACGGTGCTGGCTCTCGCCGGGACGGCCGCCCCCGCTGCTGCCGCGCCCGCACCCGGTGGCGCCGGCCTCGGGGACGAGTACTTCCCCGACTACGGCAACAGCGGCTACGACGTGTCCCACTACGACATCCGGCTGCGCTACTACCCCGAGCAGGACCGGCTGACCGGCACCACGACCATCCTGGCCACCGCCGAGCAGGATCTCAGCTCGTTCAACCTGGACTTCGTGCTCGACGTGGCCTCGGTCCAGGTGAACAACCGGCCCGCCACGTTCACCCGGCAGGGCGATCACGAGCTGGTGGTCAAGCCGGCCCGCGCGATCGCCGACGGTCAGGCGCTCACCGTCGTGGTCACCTATTCCGGGGTGCCCTCGAACAAGGTGGCGGCCGGGTTCACGGCGTGGATCCGTACCCCGGACGGCGCCCTCGCGGTCGGCGAGCCGGAAGAGGCGTGGTGGTGGTTCCCGAGCAACGACCACCCGTCGGACAAGGCCACCTTTGACGTGTCCGTGGCGGTGCCCGACGGCGTCGAGGTGATCAGCAACGGCGTGCAGCCGCGGGCCAACACCCCGGAGCTGCTCGGCTGGACCCGCTGGTACTGGCGCTCGGCCAAGCCGCAGGCCACCTATCTGGCGTTCATCACGATCGGGCAGTACGACATCACCCGCGACGTGACCGCCGACGGCACCCCTGTGATCAACGCGTACTCGCAGTTGCTACCCGAGGACTTCGACGCGGCCGCGCGCTCCAGTGTGGAACGCACCGCCGAGATCACCGACTGGGAGTCCTCGATCTTCGGTCCGTGGCCGTTCACCGCGCGCGGTGGTGTGGTCGCGCCGCCCGGCACGCTGACGTTCGCGCTGGAGAACCAGACCCGGCCCAACTACTCGGCCAACTTCTTCCGCGGCGGCTCCAACCCCTACGTCGTCGTGCACGAGAACGCCCACCAGTTTTTCGGTGACGCGGTGTCGGTCGCGCAGTGGAAGGAGATCTGGCTCAACGAGGGCTTCGCCAGCTACGCCGAGTGGCTCTGGTCGGAGAAGCAGGGCGAGGGCACGGCCGACGAGCTCTTCGACTTCCTGTACGCCACCGAGCCCGCGGATTTCTGGACCGTCAAGCCGGGTGACCCGGGCCCGGCCAACGTGTTCGACAACGCCGTGTACGACCGTGGCGCGATGACCCTGCACCAACTGCGCCGCACCGTCGGTGACAACGACTTCTTCGAGATCCTGCGCACCTGGGTCGCCGAGCACCGCTACGGCAACGGCACCACCGCCGAGTTCATCGCGCTGTCGGAGAAGATCTCCGGCCAGCAGCTCGACGAGCTGTTCCAGACCTGGCTGTACACCCCGGCCAAGCCCGCCGCGCCCGCCGCGCTGGCCGCCCGCAAGAGCGTGACCCAGCCCACGTCGCTGGACAAGATCCGCCAGGTGCACGCCGCGCACTGACAGCCTGCGGGGGAGCGGGTCAGTTGGCCTGCTTCCCCTGCAGCGCCTGGGTCAGCTGGGCGGCCAGGTTGCGGGGTAGCTGCTGGGTGCGCCCGACCAGCACGTCGTGCACCAGCGCGGCGAGCGTCTTGCTGAACGTGACGTAGTTGGCCGAGCGCGGGCGCAGGCGCGCGGTGGTGATGGCCGCGTGCAACGTGGGGGCGTACCGGTAATTCTGCTTGACGGTCTCGTCGTTGTAGACCGCGTCGCGGGTCGCGGCGAAGCCGCCCTTCTCGAACAGGATGCGCTGGCTGTGCTCGCTGGTCAGGAACTCGATCAGCGCCTGGGCGGCGCGGGGCTGCTTGGTGCGCGCCGAGATCGCCAGGTTCTGCCCGCCCAGCACGCTCGCGCCGGGCAGTTGCGCCACCTTGAACCATGTCGGCTCGACCGGGGTCTCGGTGGGTGACGCGTCGCCGCCGGCCATGATCCGGTACGCCACCGGCCAGTTGCGCATGAACGGCACCCGCCCGTCGCGGAAGGCATCGCGGCTCGTGCCCTCGGTGAACGTGGTCGAGTCGCCCAGCACCACCGAACGCTTACCGTCGCGGCGCGGTGTCAGCCGGCGCGCCGCCTCGTCCCAGATGGCCAAGTCCAGCGTCACCTGACCGGTGTGCTCGTCGACGTCCAGGTCACCGCCGAGCGACCACACCGCCTCCAGGATGTTGACGGTCAGCCCCTCGTACTGTTGCAACTGGGTGGTGTACGCGGCCTCGCGATCCGGGGCGCGGGCGATGCCGGCCCAGGTGAACGGGCCGGCCTGCGCCTTCTCGGAGCGGTAGTAGAGCAGCCCGGCGTCGGAGTTGAACGGCAGCGCCCACAGCTTGCCGTCGTAGCGGCAGGTCTGCAGCGGGTTGGGCATGAACGAGTCGCCCGGGTCGGCGGCCAGCGCTGACTCGTCGATGGCCCGGATGCGCGCCGGCCCCGACGACGGGTCGGCGAATGCCGCGGTCCAGGTCACGTCGAGGTTGTAGATGTCGGTGGTGTCGTCCTCGGTGCGGTTGTACATCTGCGCGTACTGCCCGTCGGCGGCTTCGGGCAGCTCGTCGATGCGCGCCCGGTTGCCGGGGTGGCTGTCGTTCCACAGGTCGATGAGTACCTGACGCCCGCCCCGGCTGTCGTCCTTGCCGCTGAGGATCACCAGCTCACCCGGTTCCAGCGCGTCGGGCGGGGCGAACGGGCCGGCCACGAACAGCCCGGCTACCAGCAGCGCCCCGGTGAGGTTGCCAGCCACGAAGATCCACCACGGCTTGCCGCGTACGCGCACCCGTGCCACCTACTCCCAGATCGCGTCGAACAGGCCGGTGAGACCGTCGCCGGCCCCGGCATCGAAGCAGCGCCCGCCGGTGTCGCGGACCAGTGTGCTCAGGTCCCGGGCCGAGCAGGCCACGTCGCCGACCGCGATCACGAACACCCGGACACCGGTCAGCTGGGCCCGCGTCGGCACGCCCCTGCCGGTGTTGTCCTTGCCGTCGGTGAGCACGATCAGGGTGCGCTGCGGCCGGCTGCCGCCGGGGCTGCGGCGCAGTTGCTCGGCACCGGCGCGGATGGTGTCGTACAGCGGGGTGCCGCCGTCGGGGCGCACGTGGCTGGTGGCGGTGCTGACCGCGGCCACCGAGGGCTTGCCCAGCGTGGGCATCTTTCCCGGGGCGCTGCCGGCGAAGGGGACCACGCCGAACAGGTCGCGCTCGCCGAGCTTGCCCACGGTCTGACCGACTGCGGCCACGGCGGCCTCCCAGCGCGTCACGGTCGGGTCCGCGGTGATGTCGTCCATCGAGCCGGACGCGTCCAGGGCCACCAGGAAATGCCCCGGCCGGGTCGCCTGCGCCCGGATGCCGTCGACAGCCGCTTGCACCGCGGCGTCCGGCTCGTCGCCGCGGGCCTCGCCGAACGGCCACTGCCCGGCGCCGTTGGCCGTGCTGATCGGCTCGGTGCCCTCGTACCCGTCGGTGCGTAAACCCGTGCCGATCAGGGCCTGCTTGCCGGCCCGGCTGCCCAGCCAGCCGACGAACCACTGGGCGAACTCGGCGGTGGTCTGGGGCTGCACCTCGCGCGGCCAGCGCAGCGTGGCGACCACTTGATGCACCAGGGGCGTGTCGCGCGGGTAGAAGCCCTGCAACCGGTCGCCGCCCTGCGGTATCCCGGTGCCGGGGCACGCCGCGCCGAGGTTGTAGCGCACCAGCATCTGCTCGGTGAGGATGATCGCGTTCCGGCCGTGCGCCTGCGCCTGGCGGCACAGCAGCGCGGTCTCATCCCCTTCCGGGTAGGCCCCGGCGTCCAGCGCCCGGTCCAAGGGCTGCTCGAAGCGGGTACGCGCGGTGCCAGCCCCGGCGTTGCCCTCGTCGTACAACGCCGTCGTGGCCATCCGCGCCACCGCGGACACCGCCGGATCGGCCCGCACCACACCGGCCGGGCCGGCCGCCAGGTCGAACAACTCGGGCCACAGCAGCTTGTCCTCGCGCTCACCCTCGGGCAACCCGGTCTTGCGGGGCACACCGAGCACGATCGGTGTGTAGCCGATCTCGTGGACGTCGTGAAGGAACGCGGGCACGTCGGCCTGCGCGGCGGGCAGCCACACGTCCGGGGTCGGCCCGACGTCGCGCGGGAACCAGCGGCCCCGGGTGCCCTGCCCCCACTGGAACTCCAGCCCGGCGGTCATGTCCGCCCGGCTGACCGGGAACACGTACAGGTCCGCGCTGCGGCAGCCACCCCGCCGGCCTGCGACCCAGTTCTCGAACGCCGTGGCCAGCTTCCGGTACGCCCCGAGCCCGGCCGGGTCCACCGCCACCCGCAGGTATGTAGGGGCCGGGCAGCCGTCCCCGGCCAGCGCGCTGTCGCCCTGCACCCCGCACCCGGACAGGATCAGCGCCACCAGGCCCAGCAGCACCCGTACCCAGGGCCGCCGGGGTTCCGGCTCCTCGGGTGGCGTCTCGGCAACGACGGGAACCGGGCGGGACTGGCCGGCTCGGTGCGCGATGCGCAGCATGCCCTGCAACCGGTGCACCGAGTACGTCGGGCGCTGCCCCCGCCCGGCTCCGAGCCGGCTCATCCGGCTGTCCACGTACAGGTGCAGCTCGTGCGCGTCGACCTCGCCGTCGCCGTTGAGGTCGGCCTCGCCGGTGCGCAGCCCGTGCACCACGCACCGGGTGAACAGCCCGCCGGTGCGCCCCTCGACGGCCTGCTCGATGCTGGTCGCCGCGGCGATGATCACCTGACCGCGCACATGGGCGTCATCGCGGGGCCCGGCCGAGCCGACCGGCAGCGTGGGTGCCTGCTGCACCGGCGGCCCGGCGTGCTCGAGGTCCTTGCGGTCGTCGAACGCGCCCGCGTAGCAGCAGTCCAGCAGCACCACGATGCGCCGGGCGGGGCTCAGGTCCATCTCGTGGGTGATGTCCTTGGCCGCCAGCGCGGTGACGAACAGCAGGTCGGGCACGGTGTCGGCGACCGCGAAGTACAGCGCGCCCTCGTCGTTGCGCAGCCCGTGCCCGGCGATGTGGAGCAGCAGGATGTCGTCCGGGCCGGCGTCGGCGAAGAAGCGTTTGATGTGGCGCCCGGCGGCCAGCACCCCGGCGTTGTCGAGCACGGTGACATCGAAGTCCCCGACGGCCGGGTCGCCGAGCACCTCGTACAGCTCCCCGGCATCCCTCGCCGTGCCGGGCAGCGCGGAGAAAGCGGGGTCGGTGTAGTTCTCCGTCGCGATGATCAGTGCACGTCTCAGCGTTGCCGCACCTCCCGGATGAGCGCGTCGATGAGCCGTTTGCGCTCGGCCTCGCTCGGGTTGGTCAGGGTGATGCGCCGGTCGTTGCCGAAGTCGACCTCGATCTCGCCGCGGCGGTTGCCCGGGCGGCGGATCCACTCGCCGAGATAGGCCAGCACGCCCGACAGGATCTCCGGGGTGGCTGCCAGCGTCATCAGCAGCGTGCCGACGGCCAGCATGTCGGTGCCGCGCGCACCGGGGACGTCGCTGGGGGTCGTGGCCTGCTCGACCGCGACGACCTCGGGCAGCTCGTGCAGTTCCTTCAGCAGGTTCTGCGCCGCCCGATCGGAGGACTCCGGATCTCCCGCGGTGACTGTGACACGGGCCACGACTGTCGTATCCACGCTTGCACATTACACAGTGGAGTCAAGATCGTACTCACCGCAGCGTGGCGGCGTCGGCGGCCGCGCGACCCGATTCCCACCCTTCCTCGCTGTGCACACGGAAAGATCGACCTTTGACCGTACGGGGAAAAGCCCTGTCCCTGGCCGCCACGACCTGCACGTCGCGTGAGCGCAGCACCGGCAGCAGCGCAGCAGCATCCGCACTGCCCGCCAGCGCCGCCCGATCCGCCTCGGCCAGCCGCTCGCCGATCCGCACGGCGTAGCCCACCAGGAACGACTGCCGGAACGTCTTCAAGGTCTTCTTGCCCGCCGCGCCCTTGGGCTCGTCGCGTGACATCGCTCGATGCGCCTGTACCAGCAGCGAGGCATGCAGCAGATCTACCGCGTCCAGATCCGCGTCGAAGCCGAAGACCGTGGCGAAACCGAACTCCGGGGACCAGACCACCTGGCACCGGTTGGCCTGGGCAACCGCGGACAGCAGGGAGGCTTTCTCGCTCTCATAGGGGTGGTCGATGCCGATGCGCCGCGCGTACGGCATGACGGTGGCATCCTCGCCGTCCAGCAACGCCTCGTCGAGACTGTGCCGCGAGATCAGCTCCTGGGCCTTGGCGCTGTAGGTCTCCGCCTCCGCCGGGAACGTGGTCGACTCGGCCTTGGCCAGCAGCGCCCGCACCCGGGCCAGCATCGCCTCGGAGTTCTTCGTCGTGGCCGGGCGCGCAACCTGTCCGGGCGGCGGGATCAACGTCTCGATCGGCGGCAGCGTGCCGAGCGCCTTCAACGCGGCCAAGTGGCTGTCGATGACCGTGACCCGGTTCCTGGCCACCGGCGCGGGGGCCGGCAGCCCGGCCGCCTGAGCCCTCCAGCGCGGGTCGACCGTCTTGAAGCCCCTCATGTAGCTCGTGACGGCCCCCGTGATCAGCCCGGCCTGCCCCGGCCCGGCCCGGCGTGCGACGACCCGGTGCAGCTCGGCCGGCTGCCACCCGTTCTTGAGCAGGCGCGCCACGGCATCGTGCAGCATGCCGGTCAGCACCGGGTCAACCTCGCCCGCCGGCGCCACGGTCAGCAGGTCAAGGGCATCCTCATAGCCGAGCTGATCCTGGATGGCCGCCGTGGCTGTCTGCCGTACCGAAGTCACCGGGCAAGTGTGCCTGACCCTGCGAAGGTGTGGTTACGGTACTCCGGGCGGCCAATAATTCGAGGCATGCAAGGTAAACGACAACTCGGCGAGTTCCTGTCCAGCCGCCGCTCCCGGTTGCGGCCTCAGGACGTCGGGCTGGTGACGTACGACGAGCGGCGGCGGGTACCCGGACTGCGCCGCGAAGAGCTTGCTTTGCTGGCAGGGGTGAGCGCGTCCTACTACTCGCGGCTCGAGCAGGGCCAGTCCACCAACGCGTCGCCCGAGGTGCTCGACGCGCTCGCCCGGGCGCTGCGCCTGGATGACGCGGAACGCCGGCACCTGCACGAACTCGCCGCGGTCACCCGCCACCGGTCCGCCCGGCGCTCGCCGCCGGAGAAGGTCACCCCGGCCGTACGGCAACTGCTCGCCGTCCTCGGCGAGGTGCCGGTGCTGGTCCTCGGCCGGCGCAGCGACGTGCTCACCTGGAACGCCGCCGGGCATGCGCTGTTCGCCGGGCACCTGCGTTTCGCGGGACCGGCCAACATGGCCCGGCTGGTGTTCCTCGACCCGCATACCCGCGAGCTGTACGCCGACTGGCGCGGCAAGGCTGAGGCCGTCGTCGCAACGCTGCGGATGACCTCCGGCCGGTACGCCGACGACCCGGCTCTGGCCGCGCTGGTCGGCGAGTTGTCGCTCAAGAGCAAGGACTTCGCCGACATGTGGGCCCGGCACCGGGTCAAAGCCGGCGGTGACGCGGTCTACGACATGCGCCATCCGCTGGTCGGCGATCTGACCGTCACCCAGCAGACGCTGCGCACCGAGCAGGACCACGTGGTCGTCATTGCCACCACCGAACCCGGCTCGGCCTCGCAGGCCGCGATGACGCTGCTCGTGCACGGCACTGCCACAGCCGAGCGGCACCACGTCACCCAGTAGTTCCCCCCATCCCGTTCAGGCGCTCCAACCGGAGGGCCTGTCCACCCCTGGAGAAATAACCATGAGCGACCTCAAGTTCGGCGACGTCAGCGTGACCCGCATCGATGAGATGCACGGCCCGGTCATGGCGACCGGCGATTTCTTCCCGACCATCCCCGCCTCGGTGTGGGAGCAGGAACGTGACCACCTCGAACCCGATCACCTCGACGGCGACATGGTCCGCGGGGCGTTCCAGACGTGGCTGCTGCGCAGTGCGGGCCGCGCGATTCTCGTCGACACCGGTATCGGCAACGACAAGCACCGCCCGGCTGTGCCCGCATGGGATCACCTCAATACCGGCTACCTGGACCGGCTGGCCGGCGCCGGGGTCCTCCCCGAGGATGTCGACCTGGTCGTCAACACCCACCTGCACGTCGACCACATCGGCTGGAACACCCGGCTGACCGGCGGCGACTGGGTGCCCACGTTCCCGAACGCCACCTACCTGATGCCCGAGGCCGACTTCCACCACTTCAAGGACGTCACCAGCGGCGTCAACGAATTCGCGTACGACGACAGCATCGCCCCCGTGCAAGCCGCCGGTCAGGTTCGGCTGTGGTCCGGCTCGTACCGCATCGACGAGAACCTGACGCTGGAGGCAGCCCCGGGGCACACCCCCGGTTCGAGCGTGATCAAGCTGGTGTCCGGCAGTGATCGGGCCTTGTTCGCAGGCGACCTGGTGCACACGCCGTTGCAGCTCGGGCATCCCGGGCACAGCAGTTGCTTCTGTGAGGACGCGGCCGAAGCTGAGGCGAGCCGGGTGCGCCTGCTCGGCTGGGCCGCGCAGAATGCCGCACTGGTGCTGCCCGCGCATTTCAGCATGCCCGGCGCGTTCGAGGTGTCTGCCGGCGGTGGCTCGTTCGCAGTTAAGCGCTGGGCGTGAGAACCCGGCCGCGCCTCGCGCCGGTCTGCACAGCGGGAATCCCGTGACCGGGGCCGGTCACCACGTCACGAAGACGGGGTGGCCGGCCCGCGCACCGGCCACCCCCTGCGACCAGAACCTAGTGGCCGGCCCCCACCAGCTCACCCGCCGGCTCCTCGGCCGACGGCGGCGATGTCTGCAGCTTCGAGCCCTCCACATCCACGTCGGGCAGCAGCCGGTCCAACCACCGGGGCAGCCACCAGGCCCGCCTTCCCAGCAGCATCATCACCGCCGGAACCAGCGTCATCCGCACCACGAACGCGTCCAGCAGGATCGCCGCGGCCAGCGCGAAGCCAATCGACTTGATGATCGCGTCGTCGCCCAGGATGAAGCCCGAGAACACGCTGATCATGATGATCGCCGCCGCCGTGACCACCCGGGCGCCGTGGCTGAAGCCGTTGACCACCGAGTCCGCCGGGGAAGCGCCGTGCACGTGTTCCTCCCGCATGCGGCTGAGCAGGAACACCTCGTAGTCCATGGCCAGCCCGAACACGATGCCGATGAGCAGCACCGGGATCAGGCTGACGATCGGCCCGGTGGACGCCACGCCCAGCAGGTCCGCGCCCCAGCCCCACTGGAACACCGCGACAACCGCGCCGAACGTGGCGATCACGCTCAGCAGGAAGCCGCCGATCGCCTTGATGGGCACCAGCACCGAGCGGAAGAGCAAAGTCAGGAGCAGGAAGGCCAGCACCACGATGACCACCAGGTACGGCCCGAGCGCCGCCCCCATGCGCGCCGACACATCAATGTTGACCGCGGTCGTACCGGTAACCGACAGCGACGCCCCGGCGTCCAGATCCCGGATCGCGTGCACCAGGTCGGTGGTCTTCTCGTCGTCGGGCCCGCTGGACGGGATGACCTGCAGGATCGCCGTGTCGCCGGCCGGGTTGACCGTCGCCGGGCTCACCGCCGTGACATCGGGCAGCGCCTTGATCGCCGTCGCCGCGCGGGATGCCGCGCCGGCTGCGTCCGAGCCGTCCACGACCACCACGAGAGGACCGTTGAAGCCCGGACCGAAACCGTCACTGAGCAGGTCGTACGCCTTGCGCTGGGTGGTGTCCGTAGCGGCGGTCCCGTCGCCGGGCAGTCCCAGCCGCAGGTCCAGCGCCGGGATCGCGATCACCAGCAGTCCCAGGATGGCCACCACCATCGTGAGCACCGGGCGCCGGGTCACGACCTGCGCCCACCGCCGACCAGCCGGGCGCGCCGGTGCCTTGCGCCGCGAACCCACCACCCGCCGGCCCGCGAAGCCCAGCATGGCCGGCAGCAGCGTCAGCGCGATCAGCACCGCCACGACAACCGCCCCGGCCGCGGCCAGGCCCATCTGGGTCAGGAACGGGATGTTGACCACCGCCAGCGCGGCCAGCGCGATCACCACGGTCAGACCCGCGAAGGTGACCGCCGAACCGGCCGTACCGGCCGCGCGCCCCGCGGCCTCGATCGGGGAGCGGCCCTCGGCCATCTCGTGGCGGTAGCGCGACACGATGAACAAGGCGTAGTCGATGGCCACGGCCAGCCCGAGCATCAGCGCGAGCGTCGGGGTGCTGCTGCCCAGATCCATGAACCCGGTGAGGATGCGGATCCCGGCTACCGCGACGCCCACACCGATGATCGCGGTGAGCAGCGGCAACCCGGCCGCGACCAGCGAGCCGAACGTGATCAGCAGGACGATGGCGGCGACCGCGAACCCGATCGCCTCACCTGCACCCTGCTCGCCTGGTTCCTGGACCGCGTCGCCGCCCACCTCGACGGTCAGCCCCGCGGACCGACCGGCGGCGAGCGCCTCGTGCAGCGCGTCGCGGTCGGTGGCGGTGAGATCGTCCGGTCCGGCCTTGTACGCCACCGTGGCATACGCGACCGTGCCGGCCGGATTGATCGTGGCCTTGAACGGGTCGGACACGGTCGCCACCTGCGCGCCGCGGCCGAGCTCGCCGATGACTTCGGTGATCGCGGTGCGGCTGGCCGGGTCGGTGAGCTTGGTGCCGGCGGGCGCCGCGAACACGACCCGGGCCTGGGCACCCCCGGCGGCGGCCTGCGGGAAGCGCTCGGCGAGCAGGTCCTGGGCCTGCTGGGCCTCGGTGCCGGGGATCGAGAAGCTGTCGGTGGTGGTCCCGTTGAGGGTGAATGCCCCGGCGCCCAGGGCAGCCACGAGAGCCAGCCACAGGGCGAGCACGGTCTTACGGCGCCGGAAGCTGAGCTTGCCGAGCCGGTACAGGTAGGTAGCCACCCCGAAACGGTCCCGTGAGCGCGGCGGCGAAGCGTCGTCCGAGCGCAGGCATCGCCGTACCATGATCGTGGTATTCGCCCGGGGTGCCGCTTACTGCGCCGGGAGGACGTGGGGGGCCGGTGCCGCGCGTACGGTTCGAGGTGATGGAGACGAAGAAGGCGTTCAAAACCGCGGCCAACAAGCCGCTGTTGCTGGATGTCCTGCTGGCGTTCGCGTTGTCGTGGGCGGTGGCGAAGGCGGCGGTCGACGGGCATCCGGCGGTGGGCGCCTTCGTCGTGGCGATGGTGGCGTTCGTCGCCGTGCTGCTGCGCCGGGTCCGGCCGCTGATCGCGCTGGGCATCGCCACGGCCGCGACGATCGGTGCGGTGCTGCACGGCGTGTCCAACCCCGGGCTGATCGTCGCGCTGGGCGTCATCACGTTCTCGATCGCCGCGCACACCGACCGCCAGCAGGGCTGGATCTGCGCGCTCACCGCCTCCTCACTGGTCTACCTCAGCGGGCTGATCGTCGCCGTGCACGACTGGTGGCGGGTCGAGACGCTGGGCGTGTTCGCGTGGATCTTCATGGCGGCGGCGCTGGGTGACGCGGTACGCAGCCACAAGGCCTACATCGCCGAGGTCGAGGACCGGGCCGCCCGCGCCGAGCAGACCCGCGAGGAGGAGGCGCGGCGCCGGGTGATGGACGAGCGGGTGCGCATCGCCCGCGAACTGCACGACGTGGTGGCGCATCACATCGCGGTGATCAGCGTGCAGGCCGGTGCGGCATCGCACGTGCTGCAACGCCAGCCCGAGCAGGTCGGTCCAGTGCTCGCGCAGATCCGCGAGGCATCCGACACCGTGCTCAAGGAGATCCAGTCGGTGGTCGGGGTGCTGCGCAACGGCGACGAGGCCGAGATGACCGAACCCACCCCGGGGCTGGCCCGCCTGCCGGAGTTGCTGGCCAGTCTGGAAAGTGCCGATTTTCAGGTACGTCCGCAGCTGCGGGGCCGCGAGCGCACCCTGCCCGCCGTGGTGGATCTGGCGGCGTACCGGATCGTGCAGGAAGCCCTGACCAACGCGCACAAGCACGGCGCCGGCCCGATCCGCCTGCTCGTCGAGTACGCCCCCAGTGGCGTGGTCATCGAGGTCAGCAACGAGATCCGCCCGGCCCTGATCGAACCCGGCTCGGGTTACGGCCTGCTCGGCATGCGCGAGCGCGCCACCGCCGCGGGTGGCCGGGTCACCGCGGGCCCCACCGGCGATGGCCGCTTCCGGGTGCACGCCGTGCTGCCCACCGAAGCCACCCCGGAACCGCCGCCGGTCAAGGTCAAACACGCCTGCGTCATGCCGCAGTTGAAGGAGAACCCGGCGTGAGCATCCGGGTGGTGCTGGCCGATGATCAGGCGCTGATCCGCGCCGGGTTCAAAATGATCATCGACTCGGAGCCGGGGTTCGAGGTGGTGGCCGAGGCCGCGGATGGCAAGCAGGCCGTCGAGCTGGCCCGCACCGCGCGCGCTGATGTCGTTCTCATGGATATCCGGATGCCGCGGATGGACGGCCTGGAAGCGACCCGCCGGATCGGCGCCGACGACAACCTCGCGGGGGTCCGGGTGCTGGTGCTGACCACGTTCGAGAACGACGACAACGTGGTGCTGGCGTTGCAGGCCGGGGCGAGCGGCTTCCTCGGCAAGGGGGTGGCGCCGGAGGATCTGCTGCACGCGATCCGGGTGGTGGCCGGCGGGGAGGCGCTGCTGTCGCCCAAGGCCACCCGCGGGCTGGTGAGCCGGTTCCTGACCGGTCTGCGCCCCGAGCATCCCGGCCCGGTACCCGGCTTGAACCTGCTCACCGAGCGTGAACGCGAGATTCTGGTGCTGGTGGCGCACGGGCTGTCCAACGATGACATCGCCGAGCGCCTCTACGTGTCCCCGCTGACCGCCAAGACCCACGTCAACCGGGCGATGACCAAGCTCAACGTGCGCGACCGGGCCCAGTTGGTGGTGCTGGCCTATCAGAACGGCCTGGTCCGCCAGGGCGACGCGCTGCCCGAGTGATCACTTGACGGCGGTGGCCGCCAGGGCGGTGAAGCCGTCCTCGCCGACGATCCGGTGCTGCTCGTCGACGGTGATGTCGGTGTGCGAGCCGGTCAGCGTGAACAAGCCGAAGTCGCCGGCCGGGAGCATCCGCCACGCCTGATCGGGGTTGCCCGGCACGCAGGGCTGCATCTGCAGGACCGTCCGGCGCACGTCGGTGATGCAGGACGGCGGTCCCGAGCCGGGCACCGCGGGCGCGGCGGCGATGGTGACCAGGTTGCCGGTGGCCTCGGTGCGTTTGCGGACCTTGGCCGGCTGGATGCGCAGCCGCGACGACTCGGTGACGGCGGTGCCGGTGAACTGCAGGGTGCCGTCGGGCTGGGCCTCGAGGTTTCTCGGGTCGCCGAGATCCGGGGGGCTGGTGATGACCACGGGCACGCCCAGGTCGATGTCGGCGTGCTTGAGCGAGGACACGTCGGCGTCGATGAGCTTGGACCTGCCGGCCGCCGGGCTCGCACTGGTGCCGGCCGGTGCGGGGCTCGGGCCGGTGCTGGCCGGCGCTGGTTCGAAGTCACCCCGGTCGACCAGCGTGTACGACTCGGCCCAGCGCGCTTCGCCGACCTCGCCGACGTCGGACTGCCTCTTGCCGGCGTCCCAGCGCAGCCACCCGTACTCCGAGCCGATGCGGTACGCCGGGCGGCCCCGGGCATCCTTGCGCTCGGCGTCGATGACGGTGAACAGGGTTCCCTTGGTGGGGTTGCACGCGGCGCTGACCACGGGGTTGGTGTCCGCGCCGGGTTCCACCTGCACCCCGAGGCAGCGCTCGGGTCCGGCGTACGCCTCGGTGGCCAGCGAGCGGATCAGATAGCTGACGCCCACGGGTTCGAGCACGAACTGCGACTGCGAGCCGGTGCCGTCGGACACGTCGAGGGCCTGCTTGCCGGTGTTCATCATGAAGTACCGGTTGCCGGTGCTCAGCTCGATGGAGAAGCGCCGGGTGCCGGCCAGGATCCCGGTCAGCGCGTCCACCGGTGCCGGCGCCGGGTCCGCTGCCGCGTCGGGGGAACCGGCGCGGCTGAGCTGGTGCGCCGCGACCAGTCCGCCGCCGGCCAGCAGGACGGCCGCCCCGGCTGCCAGGGCTGCCCGGCGCCAGCGGGGTGGCTGGCGGACAGGCGGGGGGTCATTCGGCGCAGGGACGGCGGGGGGCTGTGGACGTACCGGTGAAAGGGCGCCGTCCAGAAGGGCATCGAGCAGTTGGCGGGCGGTGGGGCGCTGCTCGGGGTATTTGGCCAGCGACCAGTCGACCAGGGCGCGCAGCGGTTCGGGAATCCCGGTCAGGTCGGGCGGCTGGGTCAGGATGCGCACCGCGGTGGCGGCGGCCGAGTCCGCGGCGAACGGCGTGCGCCCGATCGCCGCGTAGGTGACCACCGCACCCCAGGCGAAGATGTCGGCCGCCGCGGTCACGTCCGTGCCGAACTGCGGCTCGAACCGCTCCGGGGCCATGTAGGAGACGGTGCCGACCATCTGATCGGTGCGGGTGTGCCGGCTCGTCGCCTCGAACGCCCGCGCGATGCCGAAGTCAATGACCTTGATCCCGCCCAGCGCGAACAGCACATTGCCCGGCTTGAGATCCCGGTGAATCACCCCGGCGCCGTGGATCGCGGTCAGCGCGGTGGCGATGCCCACGGCCACCTGCTGCAACGCCGGCCCGGTCAGCGGCCCGCGCTCCTGCACCAGCGCCGACAGCGAGGGCCCGTCCACGTACTCGACCACCAGGTACGGCGGGTCATGCTCCGGGCCGGCGTCCAGTACGGCGGCGGTGGAGAACGGCGGCACCTGCTGAGCCCGGCGCACCTCGCTGCGGAACCGCCCGCTGAACTCGGCATCCCCGGCGAACTCCGGCCGCACCACCTTGATGGCCACCGGCGTCCCCGCCGGGTCGCGGCCCAGGAACACGGTGCCCATGCCACCCTGCCCGAGCCGGGCAACCAGGTCGTACTCGCCGAGCCGGACCGGATCGCCGGGACGCAGGGGATCGCCGGGACGCAGGGGCATGCTCACCGAAAAGCCTGTCTGTCGATCGTCGCGCCGAGATTACCCACGCCCTCGCCCAGAATCAAACACCGCTGGTAGCTCGCAAAACCGTACTTGAAGGTCACATGTGGGTGCGCGGGCGGATACTTTCGCGCGATGGCCGTCAAGCGAGCCTCCTTGATCGGCTGGCATGCTTGGCCCATGACGGTTGTAGGCATCGTCAGCCCCGGGTTCATGGGCTCCGGGCTGGGCAGCGCGCTGCGGGCCGGCGGCGTACGGGTGGTCACCACTGTGGCCGGGCGGTCCGCGCGGAGCCGGCGTCTGGCCGGGCAGGCCGGGCTGGAGGTGCTGGCGTCGCTGGCCGACGTGGTGGCAGCCTCGGATGTTGTCCTTTCGGTGATCCCACCGGGACAGGCCGTGGCTACCGCGCGGTCGATCGCCGAGGCGGCTCACGAGTCCGGCGCCGCTCCCGTGGTGGCCGACCTCAACGCCATTTCCCCGACCACGATGGCTGCGGTGGCGCGGATCCTCAACGACCTGCCCGTGGTGGACGGTTCCATCTCCGGGCCGCCCCCGACCGTCACCCCGGGCGCTCGCATGTACCTGTCCGGCGACCGGGCGGGCGAGGTCGCTGGCCTGCCGTGGCGTGACCAGATCGAGCCGATCGTCGTGGGCGGCGAGGTGGGCACCGCGAGTGCGTTGAAGATGTGTACGGCGAGCGTCTACAAGGGCCTGACCGCGCTGGTCACCCAGGCCATGCGGACGGCCGGGCACTACGGGGTGCTCGACCGTGTGCTGGCCGACCTGGGCAAGGAGGGCTTGGACGCCTCGGCGAGCGTGCCGCGCTCGGCCACCAAGGCGCACCGCTTCGTCGACGAGATGCGCGAGATCGCCGCCACGCAGGCCGGTGCCGGGCTGACCCCCGCCCTGTTCGAGGCCTTCGCCGAGGTGTACGCCAACGTGGCCCGCACCGACCTGGCCCACGGCGACCCCGAAACGTCCGCCGCCCTCGAGCCCTCCGAAACCGTGTCGCGCCTGAGGATCACCTAGCCCCAGCCTGATCAGTCCAGCAGATACTCCCCGCCGCACGCCGCCGCCAGTCCGGCCCCGAACAGCGCTGCCGGGGTATGCGCGCCCGGTCCGCCCTCGCCCTCCAGCAACCGTCGCGTTACCTCAGCGGGGACCGTACCGGTGAATTGCTGGGCTTCTCCCACGCGCAACCACCCCTCCCGCGTCGTGCCGTCCGCCCACGTCACCCGCGCATGACCCCACGAATGCTCCCGCGGCTTGGCGCGCGCCTTGACCTCGACCTTGGCCAGCCGCCGCTTGGCGAACTCCCGCACCGCAGACCACCGCAACACCGACGTAGCCAGCGGCATGATCGCCCGGACGAGCGCAGAACCCGGCACCTCACTGGACGACGACACCACCGACGACGCCTGACTGGCCCGCTGCGCCGCCATCAATTCCCCCAGCGGCATGCTCGCCGTAGTCACCGTCACCCCATCGGGCAACGTCAAGTGGGTGACCTCCCCAGCAATCCGCGCCCGCACGAGCCGCCCGTCCCGATACCGCCGCCCCTCAAATCGCCCACCACCAGCCACCCCCGGCAACCCCTCCAGAAGCGTCGCCGCAAGCGCATCGCCGATCGGTCCAGCTTCAACCTCCAGAGCCGGAACCATGTCCACCCGTACGTCCAAAGCCCCCACCCGCCCCGCACACAGCGCCACCACCACACTCTCCGTAGCCGTGACCCCGAATCCCGCGCCGGTAACCAGCGTCCGGCCTGCGTCGGTGGCGGCCTTGTCGAGGTCGAGGATCGCGGACACGGCGGCCAGGTCGTTGGCGAGATCGACGTAGTCGGTGCCGGCGGTGATGCAGGCCCGGGCGATGACGGGTGCCGTGGTGGTGAACGGGCCGATGGTGTTGATGACTACTGCTGGACGGTGACGCTGGATCTCGGTGGCTACGGCTTGGGGGGAGGGGGCTGTCAGGACCTTGCACCCGGTGGCGGGCTGGATGCTGGGGTGATGGTCCGCTGCTGTGCCGTGGTCGAGTGCTGAGCCTCGGCTCGTCGCTCGTTTGACCTGATCGGCGGCGTGGGCCAGTCGCTCGGCATCGCGGCCCACCAGTACCGGTGTGATGCCGCGCTCGATCAGGGCCGTGGCTGTTGCCCGCCCGCTGCGCCCGGTACCGCCCAAGATCCAAACGTCCCTGCCCATGACCGCACTCCCGTCGATGACATCCTGTGTCATCACCGTAGCTCGTCATGACACCTGATGTCATCACCTGTGATGGAGGGAACTGCACCGCTGGGCACGGGGCTGCCATGCCGGCAAGCCGGTCGCCGAGCCGGGTTTTTCGGCGCGAAACCGGCGGTGGGGGGAGCATGGTGCTGCAACGCGCCGGGGCGTGTCACTCTTGATACCGGAGAGGGGGCCGACCCATGACCGAGTCCTTCCAGTACGCCGGCGCCACCGTCGAGATCGTCGAGCCCGGCACGATCCTGGCCGCAGCCCGGGTGAACCCCGTTGAGCTGCTGCGCCGGGCTGCTTTCCCCGCCCCGGTGCGCCGGGTCGCGCTGACCGTGTCGAGCGCCGAGACCACTGGCGGGCCGGTGCACGTGTTCGCCGCCGAGATCAGCACCGTGGCCGACGACGTGCCCGAACGTGACCGGATCCGCGCCGTGGTGCTGGGCAACGACCCGGTCGGCGCGCTGCTGGCCAAGCGGATCGCCGCCGGGGACCCGATCGCCACGCGCATTGTGGACGGGGTGGGAACGGCGGCCGTGGCGGCGTACAAGAAACTCGGACTTGACCGTCCGAACGATCCGGTCGCCCCGCGCGAGTCGCGCACCGACGTCCTGGCCGATGCGGCCGCGGGCCTGCAGGCCACGGTCAGCTACGAGGCCGACGACACGCTGGTCAAACTGCGTGCCGAGGTGCCGCGCGACGAGGTGACGCCCGCGCACCTGGAGGCCATGGTCCGGCTGATCCTGCAGAGCGTGACCACGCTGCTACCCAGTTCCGAGGAGCCCGCGCTGGCCGGGCGGCGCTACGTGGTGGCGCGCGAGACCATTCCCAAGGTGGCCACCACCACCCAGCAGGTCACCCTGGATCAGGTGGGCGGGCTGGCCGAGATCGTCGCCGAGCTGCGCCAGATCGCCGTGTCGTTCCGCCACCCCGAGGCGATGGCCCGCTGGGGGGCGCGCCGGCCGCAGGGCATCCTCATGTACGGACCGCCCGGCACCGGCAAGACCATGCTGTCGCGGGCCCTGGCCAACGAGATCGGTGCCGACTTCCGCGAGATCCGCACGCCGGAGATCCTCGACAAGTGGCTCGGTGGCTCGGAGCGCAACATCAAGCAGATCTTCCGCGACGCCCGCCGCTACCGGGTGCCCACGCTGATCCTGTTCGACGAGTTCGACTCGATCATCAGCTATGCGGGCGCCGGCGGGGACGCGGCAAGCCAGGCGATCAACGCGGTGGCCGGCATCTTCAAGCAGGAGATGAACGACCTGATCGAGGCCAACCCCAACGTGATCGTGGTGGCCACCACGAACTTCCCGCACCGCGTCGACGACTCGCTGATCCGCTCGGGCCGCTTCGACGTGAAGGTGTCGGTGCCCAAACCCGACGACGTAAGCCGCACGGAGATCTTCCGCAAGATGATCGCCCAGCTCGCCGCGGTGCACGAGAAGGACGGGTTCACCATGTTCACCGACGGCCTGGACCTGGCCGAGCTGGGCCGGCTCAGCCACGGCATGACCGGCGCGGACATCAAGGAGGTGCTGCGCCGGGTGCAGCTGACCAAGGCCATGCAGGACGCGCACACCGGCGGCATGGTCGAACCGATCAGCCAGCACGACCTGGTCGCCAGCATCAACGCGCTCAGGCCATAAGTTTCAGCTTCAGCCACTTCGCGAGGTCCCGGAGTTCGGCCTGTACGGCCCGCTCCGGGACCGGTTCGTCCCAGTGGATCGCGTCGACCCGCAACACCCCGGCGACGCGGTCCGCGGTGGCGTCGACTTTGCCCACGAGCCGGTCGCCGTGCAGAATCGGCATCGCCCAGTAACCCCACTTGCGTTTCGCCGCGGGCTTGTACATTTCGAGCTGGTAGTCGAACTCGAAGATCTCGGTCAGCCGCTTACGGTCGAAAACGAGACGGTCCAACGGCGACAAAAGAACAGTTCGCCCGGCAAAATCATCATCCAGGTACGACGCATCGACGCGCCACGTGCCCCGGACGCCCTCCACGGTGGCCGGTTGCCCCGCCGTACCCCCTCGCATGATGCCCAGCGCCGCCAGCTCCCGCTCAGCGCGCACCTGCCGCGCCCGCTCCTGCGGCACCACTTCTTCGGGATAGACCCGCTCGGCCAGGTCGAACAGCCGTTCGCGCCCGTTGCGCCCGGCGATCGCCACCTCCCCGCGCGACACCATCAGCGTGAGCAGCCGATCCAGGTTCTTGTTGTTCGTCCACCCCGAAGAGCGCCACGGTACATTGCAGGTATCGGGAAGCTGAGCCAGCGGCAGCGGACCCTCGGCCTCCAGCCGCTCACGAATGTCCCGGCGGCAGTCATCGTTCGCCGCCACCCATTCGCGGACATCCTCCTCCCATTCGCGCAGGTCAGTACGCGATTCCCAGGCGGCCATCCCGGCGCGGAACAGGGCGAGGTCCTCGCGCGGGCGCAGGAGCATGTGGAGTTCGAGCAGGGTTCCGTTGCCGGTGGCGGTGGCCAGCTCCCGGGGATCGCAGGCCGAGCCGAGCCGGGACCACAGGACGAGGTCGGCGTTGGGCGCCACCGCATTGGTGGGGTCGGCCTGCAGGAACGTGAGGTGGCGGATGACCTCCAGCATGGTGGTGGGCCGCTGGGCGGTGAGGAGCTGCGCTCGTACGGCAATCCGGCGCGCCTGTTGCCGGGACAGCTCGATAGCCATGATGGCGTGAGCCTATTCGATCGGCGCTCATCGGGGTGGAGAAGCGCAGCGGCTGCTGCAGGCGGAACGCCAGCCCCTCGGCGAAGACGGCGAGGAAGGGCAATAGTTTCTCCAGGGTCGCGCCCCCCCCCGCCGACATCGCCCCGCTGATGCCCTCAGGCAGGCATCGTGCGCTGCAGGATGAAGTCCACCTCGTCAATGCGGTGGCCGTAACGGTCGTGGGTTCGCAACCTGGGGTCGTACCTGTTGGCCTCGTCAGCCCATTGCTGAGCCTCGGCTCGCTTGCCCAGCCGGTGCAGATCGTCGGCCGCCCAGCCCGCGCCCTCGCGCGCTACCGCTTCCAGCAGCGCGCTGTCCGCGGCGACCTCGTAACCGACCAGGGGTGGCGGCTGGTTCACGACCTCGTGGGTGTCCATCGTCCGACCATAGCGGGGGCGGCCCTTCCGGACCGCCCCCGCGTTTACTGGCCTGACCTCAGCAGGTGGGCTCGCCGCTCTGGGCGGGCACGCTGACGGCGGTCCAGGCGGCCTTGACCGCGTTGAAGGTGGTGCAGGTGCCCGGGGTGAGCGCCTTGGCGGCCTGCAAAGTCCAGACGCGGTACTTCAGATACGACGAGCTGGAGGTCTTGAGCAGCATCGCGTTGTACATGACCTTGATGGCGGTCTGGATGCCGACGCCGGTGACCGTGCTGCCGTTGCACGTGGAGCTGGCGGGCTGGCCGTTGCCGCTGGAGCCCTGGGCGAGCAGGTAGAACCAGTGGTTGCCGGGACCGGCGGCGGCGTGCACCTCGGAGCCGGGGGTGCTGCCGGAGTAGCAGTTGGAGTCCCCGGCCAGCGACGGGTTGTACATGTAGCGGATCGGGCCGCTGCCGACGAGGTTGACTTCCTCGCCGACCTGATAGTCCGGCGGGTCGTTGGGGTTGTTGGCGTACCACTCGGTGGCCGCGCCGAACGTGTCCGCGACGAACTCCTGGGTGCCACTCTTCGAGATGCCACCGGGGGTCTTGTCGTCGATACCGTGACCCAGTTCGTGCCCCACGACGTCGGCCGAGGAGATCCAGCGCCCGGCGGTGTTCTTGCCGATCTGCACCTGGGTGCCGTCGTAGTAGGCGTTCTGGTCGTTCAGGCCCACCCGGATCGGCCACGCGCCACCGGTGCCGTTCTGGGCATTACGGCCCAGCCACGACGACAGCATCGCGGTCTGCTTCTGTGCCACGTAGAGCGCGTCGACGCAGCCGGTTTCCTTGTTCGTGCCGGTGCCGTTGCCCCACACGTTGTCCGGACCGGTGAACGTGGCCCGGGTCGAGGCGTCCTGACAGCTGAGGTTGGTGACCGTCGGGTCCTTCAGCGAGTACGTCGACCCGGACAGCGTCGTGTTCAGGCTGACCGAGCCGTTGATCCAGCCCGTGCCCGTACCGGTGACGTCGGTGACGTGCTGGGTGGTCTTGAGAACCTTGCCCGTCTGCGCGTCAACATCGACGGTGAGCCGGCTCGGTCCCTCGGCGCCGGTGCCCAGCACCGTGACCTGCCAGGCCAGCTTGGGTGCAGCGCCGTCCTCGGCGAGCACGACGAGCGCGGTGCCCTCGTTGCCGCTGACCCTGGTGAGCTGCTTCTCGGCGGTGGTCAGCGCGACTGCGCCGGACACGCTCGGGCTGGTGGACAGCTCGCCGAGCGGCTTGCTCTGCGCCACCGAGGTGTACTGGACCTGACCGGCCGAGTCGGTGGCCACGACAAAGTCGCCGCCCTCGACGTGCAACCCCTGGTAAGAACGCTCATACGGTACGAACTGCAGCCCGGCCGAGGAGATGACCTGCTGCTGCTGGAACGCCTCGTTGGTGCCCGCGTGCAGGTAGGCCGGGCGGGAGGCGACCAGCGCGGAAACCTTGCTGGCGGCGAGGGCGGGGCCGGAGGGCGGCGCCGACGGTGCGGCGTGCGCGGGTCCGGCCGTCATTGCGGCGGTGACCACGGCGGCGGTCCCCAGCGCGACGACGAAGGGGGATCGGGACATCTGCGAACTCCTTCCCCGCCCGGGGGATGCGGGCGGGCTCGCAGCGACCCTAAGGATCGATACTGATCGACAGAAAGAGGGGAAACCCTCGTATTACATTTATGAACTTTGGCTGATCGCCACGATCAGCAGAATGACCAGGGCGAACGGAACAGCGAGCCCGATGATGGTCATCGGCCGCATGAGCAACCGCGCCCCCGGATCCATCGGCGGCCGGCTGGGACCGTACGGGTTGGGCTGAGGCGGGGCCAGATGGGCGACCTTGCCCCGCCGGAACAGGTTGATCAGCACGGTGATCGGCGTGATGATGAAGGAAGCGTAGCCGTACCAGCCCTGCACCAGCGTGCGCGAGGTCATGCTGCGGAAGGTGGCCAGGCCGCAGTCCCGGCAGAACGGCCCTTCGGCGCTGAGAAACTGCATGACCACAATGAAGCCGCGGTGGCCGCGGAAGGTGGCCGGGGCGGCCGGAACACTCCCGCACATGCGACAGGCAGTCACGGACATTTCCCCGTACGCAGAAGAGCCCTGCACCGGGCCGTACCCGGGCCCGTTCTGCACCGGTACGGCGGCGGGGGCCCGGCCGTAGGCGGCCTGGCCGTAGGCGGCCTGGCTGTGGGCGCCCTGCCCTTGGCCGTAGGCGCCTTGCCCGTATCCGCCGCCTTGCTCGTATCCCGCAGCCTGCGCAGGAACCGCGGCGCCCGGAGCAGAGGCCGGCGCTGCGTTCGGGGCGGCACCGAACTGGTTGGGCGCAGCACCGAATTCGTTGGGGGCACCATAGGGCTGGGACACGAGCTCACCTCGAACGTTGTAGCGATGTAGGAGCCGCGTCAGGGTACTCAAAGCCGGCCGCCCGCGCTGCCCCTCGATTGACGCTGCACGAAGAGCCTCGGGCCGATTGAGGTCAGGGGCGCGGCCGCAGCAGCGTGATCCGGTTCGCGCCCAGCTCGGTCACGTACAAGTTCCCGGTGGCAACGTCCTCAGTGACGTCCAGCGGCTGACTGAACCCCGTAAACCCAGCGATCCCCGTGCTCCGGTTGCTCAGCGCCCCACTCGCAGCCACGTCGAACGTCTCGATGTCCTGACCCGACGAGTAGCGAACCACCAGCAGCTTCCCGTCCAGCGCCCCACCCCGGTACTCGATCGCCCCGTTCGCAGAGGCATGCAGCCCGGCGTCATACGTTCCGGCCAGGTCGAAGGCGGGGTCCGGCTGGGTGCCGACCGGATAGGCGCTCACCTCGTACGGATCCAAGCCCCCACTGGGGTTCCCGCCCGCCAGCACCCACTCGCAGCGCAGCGGATTCGGGTGCCCGTAATAGCGTCCCTGCTTCACGTCGAACACGTAGTCGGTCTCCGCCGTAGGTACCGAAGTCAGCGCGGGCACCGAAGGACCCGTGTAGCCGCGCCGCGTACACGAGGCGGGCAGCGGTGCCGGCGTCGACGGGGTGTTGCCGCCCGCGGCCGAGCCGTTGGTCGGGGCATACAGGTGTCCGTTGCGGTGCCACACCAGGTCGAACGCGTTGCGCACCCCGGTGGCGTACAAGGTCAACGGTGCCGTGGGGGCGTACGGGTCATAGGTCCCGGTCCTGACGTCCAGCGGCGTAGTCCCCAGCGCACCCACGTCGAGGCGCAGGATCGCGGCGCTCAGCAGCTGTTCCGGGCGGTTGCCCCACGTCGCATCCACGCCACCCATCGCGTTGTTGGCCCCCTGCGACACATACAGGGCTCCATCCGGGCCGAAGGCCAGCGAATTGGTCTCGTGGTCCTTCACCGAATCGCGGCAAGTTCACGACCACCGGGGTATAGACGCCGCCGCTGATCTTCCCGATCCGCCCGGACCAATCCGGCACGTTGAGCGGCCCCACGAACTCGTAGTTGTCGGTCACCCACAGCGAGCCGGACGGGTCGAAGGCCATGCCGATGATCGTGCGGGCCGGGGCGCCGGGCAAGCCGAGAGCCGCCGCGTTGTCGCGCACCGCAGTAATGACGGTGGCGGTGCCCAGGGTGCCATCGGCGGCGATGGGGTAGCGGAAGATGCGACCGTCGAGGCTGCCGGCGTACAGAAATCCGTCGGGGCCCATGACCACCGTCGTGAAGGACGCCCCCGACGCGACGCCGGCCACCTTGTCGAAGGCTACGCTCGCGGCGGGACCACCCGCGCTGCCGGTCGTGAAGACCAGGGAGAAGGGCTGGAAGGCCCGGCCGCGCACGTCTCGAACACCGGACGTCAGATCGAAACGGTACGATGTGCTGCCCGCGAGCGCCGAGGTGGGGGACAGGTTCACCACGTCGCCGCCGCCGCTCGTGAGCACCGTGGCCGGCACCCGCGAGCCGTCGCTGATCCGGGTCAGAGTGACGGTCGAACTGCTCAGCGTTGCCGCGTCCACCCCACCATCGGGCAGGATCAGATCTTCAACCACACTACTGTTCACCGGTACGTCCACAGCCCCGTTGCCCGGCGTGCTCGTCCGCACCGCAGGCGTAGTCCCGTCCGCGACGCTGGCGATGTCCACATAGTTCAGCTTGGTGTTCGTGCCCCCGGCCGGGCTCAGCGTCAGCCGTCCATCGCCGACCGTGACCGTCCGCGTGGCCGTGCGGTGCTTGCCGCCCGCGGTGGGCACGAACGCCGCGACCGCGTTCTGGTTCTCGATGCTCAGCCAATGGTTGCTGTCCACGGCCGTCCCCGCGTCCCCGACCGCCACCGTCACCGTGTACGACCCGTTCGGCACGGCCACCTCCCACGATCCACTCGTGCCAGCCGGGAGCTGCAGGTGCATGAGCGTGGCCAGCCGCACGTCGGGTTGCCCGGCAGCCGGGTTGCGGTTGCGCCCGTTGCTGGTGAGGTTCAACGGGGTCGAGGTGCCGGTGCGCACCCAGCCGTATCCGCGCGCATCGGTGTACGCGTCACCGGAGTCACGCACATAGCCGGCCGGTGGCGTGGTTGCCGCGTCGGAGAAGTTGACGTTCAGCGCGAACGCGGGCGTGACCCGTACATGATTCAGCTTGGTGTTGGTGCCCCCGATCGCGTCGAGGGTCAGCCGTCCGTCGGTGACCGGCACGGTGACGGTGGCGCTGCGGAACTCGGCCGCCGCCGTGGACACGAACCGCGAGATCGCCGTCACGCCCTCGGCCCGGATGGTGTGGGCACTGTCGTACGCCGGCTGATCGCCCACCGACACGGTGACGTGATAGCTGCCGCTCGGTACGGCGAGTTCCCACGCGCCCGGCGTCGCCACTCCGCTTGTGCCGCCGACATCGCCGTACTGCAGGTGGATCAGCGTGTTGAGCCGCGGGTCGATGCCCGCCCGGCCCCGGTCTCGGGTGTTGCGCGTCAGATCCAGGGGTGTCTGCGTGCCCTGGGCCACCCAGCCGTAGCCGCGCGCCGCCGTGTACGCAGCGCCGGTGTCAGCGGTCCAGCTGGCCGGAACCACCGACCCGGCAGGCTGGAAGTTGACCAGCGCGTTGGCAAGGGGGGCCGCCGGAGCCGGTTCGATGGCGGCAAAGGGGGCGAGCAGCAGGGCCAGGGCAACAATCCACACACGACGCGTCAGCACCCGCTCACCCAAACATGGTGCCCCGGTGATCGTCCTGTCCGGAATCCGGCACCGGCCGCGTTTTGCCGCCGGCCGGTAATTCGGCGATCACCGGTGACGCCGGGCGATCGCGTACAAGTCGCGTGCAGGCCCGATGAGCTGGTCGGAAACCGGCCAGACCGCCCGTAGCCGCCGCTGCAACGGTACGGCCGAAGCCACCGCGACCAGCGTGCCCGCGGCCAGTTCGGCGCTGACCGCGAGTGAGCTGAGCACCGCCGCCGCCCCGGAACCGGCGGCCACCGCGTGCTTGATCGCCGTGGTCGACGACAACTCCAGCAGCGGAGCCGTGGTCCGCCCGCCCAGCGCCTGCTCGAACGCGCGCCGCGTCCCGGATCCGGCCTCGCGGGACACCAGGGGTGTACCGGCCAGTTCCTCGGCACTGACCCCTCGGCGGCGCTTGGCCCACGGGTGTGCGGGCGCTACCACCACCACGAGCCGGTCGGTCGCCACCACCTCGGCGTGCAACCCGGGTGGCACGTCCGGACCCTCCACGAACCCGAGCTCGACCTGCTGGGCCAGCACCGCAGCCGCCACGTCGGCCGAGTTCGCCGCGCGCAGCGTCACCGTCAGCCCCGGCTGCGCGGTTCGCAACCCCACCAGCCAGGTCGGCAGCAGGTATTCGGCAACCGTCTGGCTCGCCGCCACGGCCAACCGGCTCTCCCGGGTCTCGCGCAACGCGGCAACCCCGGTGGCCAGCGCGTCGGCAGCGTCCACCGCCGCCCGCGCCCAGTCCGCGACCAGCGCCCCGGTCCCGGTCAGCGTCGACCCGCGCGGCGTGCGGTGCAGCAGCGTCAACCCGAGCCGTCGTTCCAGCTCGCGCAGCCGGGCACTTGCGGCCGGTTGGCTCACGGTGTGCTCGGCCGCTGCCCGGCCCACGCTGCCCAGCCGGGCGACGCTGAGCAGCAGGTCGAAGCCGGTAAGGTCGGCGAACACCGGCGGCAGAGGCATAACCCAAGCCTATGACCACTACTCAGATCACCGGCTACCGGGAGCCCCGGAGCGGCGCCACGATCAACAGCATGTTCGGACCCAACTGGTTCTCCTGCGTCATGGGCACCGGGATCGTTGCCATCGCCGCGGCGACGCTGCCGGTCACCGTGCCCGGCCTGCACACCGCCGCCACCGTCGTCTGGGCGCTCGCCGCCGCGCTGCTGCTCGCGGTGCTGACCGCGTTCGCGCTGCGCGGCACCAGCCACTCCGATGACCCGGTGCTCGTGCAGTTCTGGGGCGCCCCGCCGATGGCGCTGATGACCGTCGGCACCGGTGCCCTGCTGCTGGGCCGCGACTGGATCGGTGAGAGCGCCGCGGTGGGTGTCGACCTGGTGCTGTGGGGTGCTGGCACGGCCCTCGGGTTGGCGGTGGCTGTGGCCGTACCGTTTAAAATGATCACCGGTCAGAACGCCGAGCCGGACGCCGCCTTCGGGGGTTGGCTGTTGCCGGTCGTGCCTGCGATGGTGTCCGCGTCGGCCGGTGCGCTGCTGGTGCCCCACGTTGGCTTCGGCCGCGAGATGCTGCTGGGCTGCTACGCGCTCGCCGGCCTCAGCCTGTTCGCCGCGATCATGGTGATCACCCAGATCTGGGCCCGGCTGGTACGCCACCCGCTCGGCGCCGCCCGCCTGGTGCCCACACTGTGGATCGTGCTCGGTCCGCTGGGCCAGTCGGTGACCGCTTTTCATCTGCTGGGCCGCAGCGCCCAAGCAGTTCTGGACGAGCCGTACGCCGGAGGCGCCGAGGTGTTCGCGCTGCTGTACGGCGTACCAGCGCTGGGCTTCGCCCTGTTCTGGGCGGCGCTCGTGGCCGCCATCACCGTGCGCACCGCCCGCGCCGGCCTGCCCTTCTCGCTCTCCTGGTGGAGCTTCACCTTCCCCGTCGGCACCGTCGTGACCGGCGCCAGCGGTGTGGCCGTCCGGTCCGGCTCGGTGCTGTTCACGGCCGTCGCGGTCATCCTGTACGGGGGACTGCTCGCCGCCTGGGCCGTCGTCGCCGTCCGCACCGTCCGGGGCCTGGGCCGGGGCGAGCTGCTGCTCCCGAGCCCGTCGTCACGACCAGCAGGGGTGGCCCTCGCGCGCGGTGCCGGTGGTGATCGCCTGCTCCTGGCTACCGTCGGCCTTGACCGCGACGACCCGGGGCTGTTCGAGCGGGCCACGGGTGAGCGCGAGCCAGGTGCCGTCCGGCGACCACGTCGGATCCATCTCGCGGGCCGGGTCGTGGGTGAGCGCACGCGGGTTGCTGCCATCCGCGCCGACCAGCCAGATGTCGGAGACGCCCGTCCCGGTGAGCCTGGTGTAGGCGATCGTGCGGCCATCCGGTGACCACGCCGGGTCAACAGCCGGTCCCGCGTCACCCTGAGTGATCCGTCGCCCGGGCTCCCGCGGCGCTGCCACGGTCAGGGCATACAGGTCGCGGCGCCCGTTACGCTGCGCCCAGTACGCGATCTCCTTGCCGTCCGGGGACCAGAACGGGTCATCCTTGGCGTCCTTGGACGTGGTGAGTGCGCGGGGCTCGCTGTCCCCGATGGTGATCACGTGCAGCTGACCGGCCTTGATGAACGCCAGCTTCGTATCGTCGGCCGACCAGGCGACCCGGCCGCCGCTGACGCCGCCGAGTACCCGGCTCTGGTTCGTACCGTCGGCGTCCAGCACCCAGATCTCGGTGCCCTCGGCGGCCTTGCGTGTCACGGCGAGCCGCGTGCGGTCATGCGACCACTCGGGCAGCACGTCACCCCCGGTGGTGGAGATCGGCTTACGATCCGTGCTGCCCGGGGTGAGCAGGTACACGTCCGAGCGGTTGTCGCCGTCGACGCGGACCAGCATCGTGTCGGTGGGAGCTTGCGCTGCGGCTGCCGCTGGTGGCGCCGCCGGGTCGGTGGGGGAGCCCTCGCGGTTGCGCAGCATGACGACGGTGGCGGCGCCGGCCAGCACGGCTACGCCGAGGACCGCGACCAGGGCGATCAGCTTGCCGTTGCCGCGCTTGGCTGGGCTGCCCGGGTTGGGATGAGGCTGTGGCGGAGCCCAGGCCGTGGGTGCCGCTTCGGCCGGCGCGATCCGGGTGTGCGCCGGCTGGTTGGCGGCTGGTTCGGTGGCGGCGGTCCCGGTGGGCACCTCGCCCAGCGATGCCAGGGGCGGCGCCGCGGGTTGGTGGTAGATCGGCGCCGGGCCGTGCGGCACGGTGGGCTGGTTGGAGGTCGCCCACGGATCGACCGCCGCGGCCAGGGCCGGCTCCGGCTCGATGTCTTCTTCGGTCCCCACAGCCTCTGACCCTAGGACCCGCGGGCCAGTGCCGGGATACCCCGTTTGGACGGACCCGGCGGGCGTCCCCTCGGTGAAACACCGGCAAGGACCTTCAGTTGACTGACTGAGTCCGCACCCCTCAGCAGAGATGCCGTCCCCAGCTTGTTCAGATCCTGTTCGCGCGCGCCGATAATGCGGAAGTGCGTGACATCGACGAGGTTATCGACGCCCGCGCGGTGACCCCGGTGTTTCAGCCCCTGGTTGATCTTGCCTCCGGTGTCACCGTGGGCTACGAGGCGCTGAGCAGGGGACCGGCCGGCACCGCGTGGGAATCCCCGGTCGCGCTGTTCACCGCCGCCCGCGCCGCCGGGCGGGACAGCGAACTCGACTGGGTGTGCCGGGCCGCCGCGTACCGGGCTGCCCTGGCCAGCGGCCTGGATGTCGCGTTGTTCGTCAACATGGAGCCCGCCGCCTGGCGTACCCCCTGCCCGCCCGACCTGCTCCCCATCGTGGCCCGCGCCGAACGTGAGCTGCGCATCGTCACCGAGATCACCGAACGCGCCATCGCCGCCGACCCCTCGGCCCTGCTCGCCGCCACCGCCGCCAGCCGTGCCGCCGGGCTGGGCGTGGCCCTGGACGACGTGGGCTCGGACCCGATGTCGCTGGCGCTCATGCCGTTCGTGCGCCCCGACGTGGTCAAACTCGACATGGGCCTGCTGCACGCGCCCGACGACCCGTACACCGCGCACGTCGTGGCCGCGGTCGCAGCGTATGCCGAGGCGACCGGCGCGACCGTCCTGGCCGAGGGCGTGGAGACCGCCGGGCACGAACGTACCGCCCGCACGATGGGCGCGAGCATCGTGCAAGGTTTCCGGTACGGCCGCCCGGCGCCCATCATCAACCCGGCTGCGCCCTGGTCACCGCGCATCCCGCAGCCCCCGGCCGCGGGCGGCACCCCGTACGGCATCGTCAGTGCCCGTCGCCCGGTCGTGCAAGCCACGAAGGCGGAACTGATGCCGCTCAGCCGGCACCTCGAAGCCCTGGCCGGCGAGGGCGAGGTGCTGCTCGCCTGCTTCCAGGACGTCCAGCATTTCACCGCCGCCACCGCCCGCCGCTTCACCCGCATCGCCCGCAGCAGCCCGCTGGTGGCAGCCCTCGGCGCCGGCCTGCCCGACGAACCGGCCCACGGCGTGCGCGGCGCCTCCCTGGACCCCGGCGACCCGCTAAGCGGTGAGTGGAACGTCATCGTCGTCGGCCCGTACCAGGCGGCGGCCCTGGTGGCCCGCGACCTCGGCGACCCCGGCCCGGACCGCGAACGCCGCTTCCTGTTCGCCACCACCCACAACCGCGACCTGGTCATCGCGGCCGCTCGCACGTTGCTGCGCTGCGTCGCCCCGGTGCGCCCCGCCGACCTGGCAGCTTTGCTGCGCTGACTCGAGACGTTAAGCCGGTAGGTCTGTGTGCCAGGTACTGAGGGTCATGCCCCCGATCTTGATGCCAGATCGGCAGGTACAGCAGCTCCGCGCCGTAGGACGAGTACACGGTAGGTGATCGGGGCGCCTGCCATGTCCAGGCGGTGCCGGAACGAGGAGGACTTCAGCACCTCAAGGTAGCCCTCATTGATCATGGCGTGCAGGGTGGCTGAGAAGGGATCTCTGCTGTCGGCTTCGAGCCAGCGTTCATGCACTGTCATGACGATGAGCGCTGCACCGATGAGCGTGTTGACCGCCTGGATGAAGGCGGCGGGGGGAACATGACCGCCGCCGATCGCGCCGACACACATGAGCACCTCGAACTGCCCTGCGGCCAGCCGTTCGACCAGAGCAGAATCCGAACGGCCGAGGTCGCCGACGATGTAGTCCTCGTACACGGTGGGCCGATCGCGGTCACACGCGGTTCGCGCTTCGACGATGTTGTCCAAACCCACCACGGCGGACACCCCGGCATCATGAAGTAGCTCTCCGACAACGCCGACGCCCGCCCCGAGATCGAGGATTCGCAGCGTCTTGATGTCGAGGTGCAATTCCTTAGCGGCTGCTGACGTTGCGCGCACCGCGACTGCCGGGGACTTGCATTGCAGAAGGTCTTGTACTACGTATTCGTACAGGCCGGGGACTGAATACACTCGCGCATAGTCGTGCAGATGGATTTCCTCGCGCTTTCCCTCGTGCACGAGTATGAACCGTTCATCGTACGGCTGAGCCTGCTCGGGGAGTTCAACCACCCAGGGTGTCCCGCCCGCCGTGTCCTCGATCATCGTCGCCGACCTCCGGTCCTCGTGATGCCGATGATGGTCACGATAAGCGTGAGTGTCACCGCTAGCATCACGATCCTTGGAGCGGTCGTAATGCGAAGCTGGGTGTCAAGAACGAACGTACTGACCGTAGCAACGCTGGCCACGACACTGAAAATCGTGAACAGGTCAATGGCCACGCCGAGCCGCCGCTGCCGTTGCGCTGAAGCGCGCTCGAGCTGTCCGTGGCACGCCGTCTGCAAAGCATCCAATTTGTCGCGGATGGAGTCGAGCACCTCAGGTAACCCTTGAACGCGGGCCATCGCGTCCCACACATCCTTGGCGCCGCGGCCGAGGTCGATCAGCACGGTGTCAAGCGCAGATCGATAGACGCGCGTGCGATCGTAAAGGGTGAGGACGCCGCGGGCCTCGATCTCGAGTCCGGTTGATGACGCGCTCTGCCCGGTGACGGCGAATGTATTGAGGCGCCGGAACAACGTCCGGTCCGCTTCCATGGTGATGGCTATGTGCGCCCATTGGAGATTCATCAGCTCCAACAGCATTTCCACACCCACAAGGCCTACAGGCGTCGAGGGGCGGTGAATGACGATGCTTGATCCGATGCCGGGCAGGAATGTGATTCCTTGCATCTGGAGTTGCTCGAAGATGCTCGGTAGTAACGCCTGGTACCGCAATGTGGCGCGGTAGCCAGTAGCGGAATCTTTGATCAAATAGGTGGAGTGCAACCACAGAAGTGACGCCGGCGTTGCGTGGCCGGCCATGCCGGTACTCGATGCCGTTCGGTCGGTACCGTCATCCTGGCACCAAGCGACCTCCATGACATAACCGGGGATGATCTCGCGGCAAGCCGCAAGATATATCCTTACAATGTCAGCGACGAGCTTGTTGCACGGCGCAATCAGCCGGTTCACCATGTGCTCGACACCTGCTCGCCGATCTGCCACCGTAGTTCTGCGTGGTGCGGTGACCTGCAGCCTCAGCGCCAGCACTCCAACGCCGGACTCGTGGAACTCGACGGTTGTGCTTTCGAGATGCCAAGTCCAGCCATGCGTGGCCTCGACTGCGATAACGGATCGGAGGCCTGGCTCGTAATGATCTCCGCGGTAACTCATGAACGAGAGCGGAACGACCGAGGGGTACACGTCGTCGGCGGTGAACCACCGTCCGTCACCGTCAGCGACAACCCGAGAAAACCAAGAGCCATTGTTGTGCTTGTCCAGCTGCTCGCGCAGGTGCTGCTGCGCTGGGGCCATGCCCTCCACCGCAAGTCGATCACCATCAAGGGCAGCGCCGAGGAAGAACGCACCATTGAGGTACAGGCCGAACGCGCTTGATTGATCTCGGAGAGGACAGGCAGACAAGTAATGCACAGCCTTCAATATAACGCTGGCTTCGCCTTGCTGCGTCAATTCACGCGTAGGCGACCCCCGCGATCTAGGTGTTGAACGATACGAACGGACTGCGCAACCGGTATGCCCGAACGTCGACGCGCGCATCGGTGTCCCATCCGGGGCGGCAATGTGCTCACGAAGCAGTACCTCCCCAAGACGCAGAACCCGGCGAACCTCCTCAAGCACCGCGGCCGGTTCCCCAACCGTGCACAGCACCAGCGAGGAGGGCACACAGTCGGTGTTGCTGGACGGCAACCCGGTGTCCTCGGCAACCCGGTCGCGCAGGTCCAGCTGCACTCTCCGGCGCCAGGCCGCCGCCCATGAAACCCGGTGCATGGGGACGTTCGGCTCAATGGCCACCAGCCCGCGTACCCCCATCAGCCTTCGGCGCAAAGGTATCGGTGAGAACATCGGACCACAAATCTCAATGCGACCACACAAGACCATAGAAATGATCGCGTACGCCCACACTGGACAAATTCCGCCCACGGCACCCGCACCCGCCGTCACGTTCCCTGATCGAACTGCGATTCGACGCTCATAGCCGTCCCACGGCACCGTAGATTGACACATCCGCCGCGGCGGGGCGTTCGGTGGGCGGGCGAGCCGGGCGCCAGTCGCTGACTGCCACGATTCCCGGTTCGATCAGCTCCAAGCCGTCGAAGAAGCGGCCGGACTCGGCGGCAGTGCGAGCCCCGGCGTCCGTACGGCCGGAGGTCACCAGTTCTTCATGCTTGGTGATGTGGGCCGGCAGGGCGTAGCCCAGCGCCGCCACGCCATCCAGCCATCAGGGACAGGCGGCTCAGGCTCCGGCGCGGCGTTGCAGGAATTCGTAGACGTCCTGGGCGTCGACGCCGGGGAAGGTGCCGGGCGGCAGGGCGGCGAGCAGGTGCGAGTGGACGCGGGCGCTGGGCCAGGCGTGCCCGGCCCAGGACTCCACGAGCGCGGCGGGTGGGCGGCGGCAGCATGACGGGTCGGGGCAGCGCGATACGGTACGGCGGGAAGTGTCGCCGCCCCGGAACCATTGCGCGTGCTCGTACGGGGTGCCCACGGTGACCGAGAACTCGCCGGAACGCGTTGACTCGACGTGGACCGTACACCAGTACGTACCGTTCACGGTGTCGGTGAACTGGTAGAACGACGAGTACGGGTCCGAGGCCTGAAAAACCGTGCGCGACGCCCATTTGCGGCACACCGGCTGGCCCTCGATGGCGCCGGTGACGTCGGTGGGGAAGCGGACGTTGTCGTTCTCGTACGCCTTGTAGACGGTGCCGCTCTCGTGCACCCGAGTGAAGTGCACGGGAATGCCGAAATGGTGGGTCGCCAGGTTCGTGAAGCGATGCGCCGCCGTTTCGTAGGACACGCCGAACGCGTCGCGGAAGTCGTCGATGGCCAGCGCCCGGTCCGCTTTCGCCTCGCGCAGGAAGCTGACCGCGAACTTTTCGGGCATCAGCAGCGCCGCCGCGAAATAGTTGGCCTCGACGCGCTGGCGCAGGAAGTCGCCGTAGTCCGCCGGGCCGGCGTGCCCGAGCACGAAATGCCCAAGTGTCTGCAGCACCACCGCCCGCGGGTCGTGACCTTTGCCGCTGGCCACCTGCGGAAGGTAGATCCTGCGATGGCGCAGATCGGTCACCGATCGCGTCGAACCGGGCAGGTCGGCCACATAGTGCAGCGTGAATCCCAGGTGCGCGGCGATGTCGAGAATGCCGCGCTGCGACAGCGGACCGGTCGCGTGTTTCACCGCCTGCAGCACCTTCGCCGCGGCCTGCTCGACATCGGCGTAATAGTTGTCGCGTTCGCGCATCCGTTCCCGCAACTGCTGGTTCGCCCGGCGGGCCACCTCGGGTGTGGCGCTCTGCTCGGTCAGCAACCGGGTCAGTTCCCGGTGCAATCCGATGAGCGATTCCAAAGCATCAGCCGGTAACCGCCGCCCAGCCCTGACCGCCGGCAAGCCGAGCGCCGCATACGCCGAATTCTGCTGGAAATGGGCGAGCTCAATTTCCAGACCGGCCCGTCGGCTGGGTGGTTCCGGACGCAGAAGATCCTGCATCGGTACGCCCAGAGCTCCAGCAATCGCCTGCAGCACACTGAGCTTCGGCTCGCGTTTACCGTTCTCGATCAGCGACAACTGCGACGGCGCCCGCCCCACTGCCGCGCTGAGCTGGTCGAGCGTCACGTTTTTCGACCGGCGTAAATGGCGCAGCCGCTGTCCGAGCGTCACCAGGTCCACCGCTGCGCCGCCATCGGAAGCCGTCATGCGTTTTGACGCTAGCAGAAGATTCACGTTTCTTCTGCTCACAAAGTCCTTCAACGGCCGGTCACCGCGCGGCGACAGTGGAGTCCTTCCCGGGTAGCGAAAGAAGGGCGGGACGATGACTGATCAACTGACCGACGTCAGGACCACCAAGGGTCAGCGCAGCACCGCGGGCGACATTGCCCGGGCCTGGGCCGGCGATCCACGATGGCTCGGCGTCAAGCGCGACTACACCGCGCAGGATGTGGTGCGGCTGCGCGGCAGTCTGCAGGAACGGCACACCCTCGCCGAACGCGGCGCGCAGCGGCTGTGGGAGTTGCTGCACGACGAGGAGTACGTCAACGCGCTCGGCGCGCTGACCGGGGGCCAGGCCGTGCAGCAGGTCCGCGCCGGGCTCAAGGCGATCTACCTGTCGGGTTGGCAGGTGGCCGCGGACGCGAACCTGTCCGGGCACACATACCCGGATCAGAGCCTGTACCCGGCCAACTCGGTGCCCGCGGTGGTGCGCCGGATCAACAACGCGCTGCTGCGCGCCGACCAGATCGACACCGCGGCCGGGCGTCACGAGCGGGACTGGTTCGCCCCGATTGTCGCCGATGCCGAGGCCGGGTTCGGCGGTCCGCTCAACGCGTTCGAGCTGATGAAGGCGATGATCGCCGCCGGCGCCGCGGGTGTGCACTGGGAGGACCAACTGGCCTCGGAGAAGAAGTGCGGCCACCTCGGGGGCAAGGTTCTGGTTCCGACAAGCCAGCACATTCGTACACTCAACGCGGCGCGCCTGGCCGCGGATGTCGCCGGGGTGCCGAGCGTGGTGATCGCCCGCACCGACGCGCTGGCCGCCGACCTGCTCACCACCGATGTCGACGAGCGGGACCGGCCGTTCCTGAGCGGTGACCGTACCGCCGAGGGATTCTTCCGGGTCCGCAGCGGGCCGGAAGCCGCCATCGCCCGCGGGGTCGCCTACGCCGATTACGCGGATCTTCTCTGGGTGGAAACCGGCACCCCGGATCTGGCGTTCGCCAAGACGTTCGCCGAGGCCGTCCACAGTGTGCACCCGGACAAGATGCTGGCCTACAACTGCTCGCCGTCGTTCAACTGGAAGCGCAACCTCGACGACGCCACGATCGCCCGGTTCCAGAAGGAACTCGGCGCGATGGGTTACAAGTTCCAGTTCGTCACGCTCGCCGGTTTCCACGCCCTCAACCATGCGATGTACGAACTCGCCCGCGGCTATGCCCGCAATGGCATGAGCGCTTACGTCAGATTGCAGGAAGCCGAATTCGCTGCCGAGAGCGACGGTTACACCGCGACCAAGCACCAAGCCGAGGTTGGCACCGGCTATTTCGATGCTGTCTCCACCGCCCTGAACCCGCAAAGCTCGACCACGGCCCTGAGCGGCTCGACGGAAGCGGAGCAGTTCTGATGGAAGAAATCACAATTGCGCCCTCGGACTGCGACGACATCCTGACCCCGGAGGCCATCGACTTCGTGGTCGCGCTCGACCGGGAGTTCGGGGCCCGCCGGGTGCAGGTGCTGGATCGGCGGCGCCGACGTCGTACCACCCGTACCGAGGAATGGGATTTCTTGTCCTCGACCCGTGCCGTTCGCGAGGACACGTCGTGGACCGTCGCCCCGCCCGCCGAGGATCTGGCTGACCGGCGGGTCGAAATCACCGGGCCGCCCGAGCGCAAGATGACGATCAACGCGTTGAATTCCGGGGCCAAGGTGTGGATGGCCGATTTCGAGGACGCCTTGTCGCCGACCTGGGACAACGTGGTCAGCGGCCAGCGCAATCTGCGGGATGCGCTGGACGGGACGCTGGACTTCACCGCCGCGGACGGCCGGGAATACCGGGTCGGCGAGCACCTGCCCACCATCATGGTGCGCCCGCGCGGCTGGCATCTGCCGGAATGTCATCTGCGCATCGGTGGGCGGGCGGTTTCGGCGTCGCTGTTCGACTTCGGCATGTACCTGTTCCATTGCGGGCGCAAGCAGATCGAACGCGGCAGCGGCCCGTATTTCTATCTGCCCAAGCTGGAAAGCCACCTCGAGGCGCGGCTGTGGAATGACGTTTTCGTGTACGCCCAGCAGGTGCTCGGCATTGCGCGCGGCACCATCCGGGCCACCGTGCTGATCGAAACGGTCACCGCGGCCTTCGAGATGGACGAGATCCTGTACGAACTGCGCGAGCATTCCGCCGGGCTCAACGCCGGTCGCTGGGACTATCTGTTCTCCATGATCAAGAACCGGCCCGAGGCGGTGCTGCCCGAACGGGCGGAGTTGACGATGACCGCTGCGTTCATGCGGGCGTACACGGAACTGCTTGTCCAGACCTGTCACCGTCGCGGCGCCCATGCCATCGGCGGGATGGCCGCCGTGGTGCCCAGCCGGGACCCCGTCGCCGCCAAGCGCGCCCTCAACCAGGTCCGCCAGGACAAGCGGCGCGAGGTCGGCGACGGCTTCGACGGCAGCTGGGTGGCGCACCCCGGGCTGGTCGAGACCTGCCGGGAGGTGTTCGACCAGTGGCTGGGTTTCGAGCCGAACCAGATCGTGCGCCGGCGCGACGACGTGCAGGTGGGCGCCAAGGAGCTGCTCGACATCCGCGCCACCGGCATCGCGGTGACCGAGGTGGCGCTGCGGACCAACGTCAGCGTGGCGCTGCGGTACCTGGCGGAGTGGCTGGGCGGGCGCGGGGCGGTGGCCCTGGGCGGGCTGATGGAGGACGCGGCGACCGCGGAGATCTGCCGTACCCAGTTGTGGCAGTGGATCGCCAGGGCCACGCCCACCGACTACGGCGTGCCGGTGACCGCCGGGCTGGTCATCCGGATGCTGCGCGAGGAGCTGGACGTGCTCGCCGAGACCGGGGCCTTGGACGAGGACGCCGCCCACCGGTTCGGCCAGGCCCGCACGTTGCTGAGCGTGCTGCTCACCGAGCGGACCTGCCCGGAGTTTTTCACCCTGCCCGCGTATCTGCGCCACATGACCAGCACCAGACCGGTTGCGCCCCGGGCGATCCCGGCCTGACCAGCCAAGATCACGCGTCCGGCGGCGGTGGGCGGCCGGGCGTGTGACCGTTTCGGGCACGGCCGTGCCCGGGTTGACCGGTGGCGGAAAAGTTCTTGGTGCTCAGAGGCGGGAACCGGCCCGTGCAGGTGCGATGCTGAAGCGGTCACGCCCCCTCTAGCCGCGCTGGGAGGACCCCCGAGATGGTGCCGCTCACTGCCCAGAATCTCGCGTCCCTGCCGAAGGACCTCATCCCCTCGTACGACCGCAGCAGTCTGCGCACGGGCATCGTGCACTTCGGCGTCGGTGGTTTCCACCGGGCCCACGAGGCGATGTACCTCGACCGTCTGATGGCCGAGGGCAAGGCCCACGACTGGGCCATCTGCGGCGTGGGCGTCATGCCCGCAGACGCCCGCATGCGCGACGCCCTGGTCAGCCAGGACGGGTTGTACACCCTGGTGGTCAAGGCGCCCGACGGCACGTGGACCCCGCAGGTCATCGGCTCCATCAAGGAATACCTGTACGCCCCGGACGACCCCGGGGCGGTCATCGAGAAGATGGCCTCCGAGCAGGTGCGCATTGTCAGCCTGACGGTCACCGAGGGCGGCTACAACTTCAACGCCGTCACCGGTGAGTTCGTCGCCGACAACCCCGACGTGCAGCACGACCTGCAGCCCGGCAACGCCCCGAGGACCAGCTTCGGGCTGATCACCGAGGCCCTGGCCCGCCGCCGCGACCGCGGTTTGCCACCGTTCACGATCATGAGCTGCGACAACATCCAGGGCAACGGGCACGCCGCGCAGCGCAGCTTCGTGGCCTTCGCCACCCTGCGCGACCCGGAACTCGGCGCGTACGTGCAGGAGCAGGTCGCCTTCCCCAACAGCATGGTCGACCGGATCACCCCGGTGACCACCGACGACGACCGCGAGCAGGTCCGTGAACGCTTCGGCATCGACGACGCGTGGCCCGTGGTCTGCGAGCCGTTCACCCAGTGGGTCCTCGAGGACGCGTTCCCGCTCGGGCGCCCGGCGTTCGAGGACGCCGGCGTGCAGGTGGTGGCCGACGTGGAACCGTACGAGCTGATGAAGTTGCGGCTCCTGAACGCCAGCCACCAGGCGCTCTGCTATTTCGGTTACCTGTCGGGGTTCCGGCTCGTGCACGAGGTCGCCCAGGACCCGCAGTTCGACGCGTTCCTGCTGGCCTACATGCGGCGCGAGGCCACCCCGACGCTGGCCCCGGTGCCCGGCATCGACCTGGCCAACTACCAGCGCCAACTGATCGAGCGCTTCTCCAACGCCCAGGTCCGCGACACCGTGGCCCGGCTGTGCGCGGAAAGCTCCGACCGCATCCCCAAATGGCTGCTCCCGGTGATCCGCAAGAACCTGGAAACCGGCGGCGAGATCCTGCGCTCGACGGCCGTGGTCGCCTCGTGGGCCCGCTACGCCGAAGGCACCGACGAACAGGGCCAGCCGATCGAGGTGGTGGACCGCCTGCGCGACACCCTCGTACCGCTGGCCCGGACCCAGCACGACGACCCGCTGGCGTTCATCAAGAACCGCGAGTTGTTCGGGGACCTGGCGGACAACGAACGCTTCGTGTCGACGTACAAGTCTGTGCTGGCGTCGCTGCACAGCAAGGGCGCCCGCACCACATTGGACGACCTGGCCGGCGCTTCCTGAGTTCGGCCGCCGATCCTATGCTGGTCGCGGCGCCTCGCGAGGGCGAGGCGGGACGGGGGCTGGACACCATCATGAAGCTGTTGCTCACCGACGCCGGGGTCACGAACCCGAGCATCCAGGCCGCGCTGCTCGACCTGCTCGGCAAGCCGATCGCCGGGTGCACCGCGCTGTGCATCCCCACCGCCGCATACGGCCATCCCCATGTCAGCCCTGACAAGCCGGTCGCCTTCGTCAGCGGGACGGGCGGCAATCCCATGACCGAGCTGGGCTGGAGGTCCGTGGGCCTGCTGGAACTCACCGCGCTGCCCAGCATCGACCGCGAGCGCTGGGTCGCCTGGGTGCGTGAGGCCGACGTCCTGCTGGTGAACGGCGGCGACGCGCTGTACCTGGCGCACTGGATGCGCGAGTCCGGCCTGGCGGACCTGCTGCCCGAGCTGCCGGATCTGGTCTACGTCGGCTTCAGCGCCGGCAGCATGGCGATGACCCCCCGCATCGGGGAGTTCTTCGTCGAATGGCAGCCGCCGGCCGGGGGCGACGAGACGCTGGGCTTCGTCGACTTCTCCATCTTCCCGCACCTGAACTCCGAGGGCCTTGCCCACAACACCATCGCCAATGCGGAGAAGTGGGCCGCTGACATCGGCGGTCCGGCGTACGCCATCGACAACGAGACCGCCCTGTCGGTGGCCGGCGGCAAGGTGTCAGTGATCTCCGAGGGCACCTGGCGCCTGTTCAACGCCTGAGACTCCGGCGCGCGAGGATGAAGATCTCGCAAGCACGGGAACACCAGCGCCGCTCAACGGACCGGCCCGTCACCGGCGTGGCTGGTGCAGACCGGCCGGCGGCGACGTCACCTGCACCGGCTGGTGGTGAGCTGCGCTCAGGCCGGGCGGCAACTGGCCGAACGGTGAAAGGTGACCGACTTGCACCTGACGGCGGTGCTCATCGTCCGCGATGAAGCCGCGATGCTGCCCGACTGTCTGGAATCGCTGCGCGGTGTCGTGGACGAGGTCCAGGTCCACGACACCGGCTCGACCGACGGCACTGCTGAGGTGGCCGAGCGCTTCGGGGCTGTGGTGACGCGGGGGGACTGGGCCGATGACTTCGCCGCGGCGCGCAATGCTGCCGCCGGGGCGTCGAGCGGCGGCTGGGTGCTGGCCCTGGACGCCGATCACCGGGTCCTGGCCGACCGGTCCGCGCTGCGCGAGCTGCTGGCGAGCACCGATGCGGACGCGCTGCTCGTGGACGTGCACGACGAGCACCATTCCGGGCCGTACCGGCAATTCGAGACCCGCCTCTACCGCCCGGACGCCGCGGCCTGGCAGGGACGAGTGCACGAGCAGCTCGTACGGCCGGACGGTTCCGTCCCGGCCCGGGAGACGGTGCCGGGGGAGATGCTGTGGATGCGCCACCTCGGGCACGCCACATACCAGGATCGGATCCGCAGGGCCGAGCGCAACCTCGCCCTCACGCAGGTCACGCTGGAGGAGCTGAAGCGTCAGGGCGGGGACGCCACCCGCAAGCCGATTGCCGAGACGTTGCTGGCGCTCGGGCGCGACTTCGCGGCGGCGGAGCAGCGGCAGTCGGCGGTCGACACGTTCGAGGCGCTGCGGGAGTTGTTCCCGCTGACGCCGGAATGGGTGCAGGCCACCGACGGGCTGGCCCGGCTGGTGCTGGCCTCCGGCTACGACAAGCTGTGCCTGGTGCTGGTCGAGCAGTTGCGCGACGCGGGGGCGGACCCGGCGTACTGCAACTGGCTGGCCGCGCAGGCTTTGGCCCAGCTGGGGGATCCGTACGAGGCAGCGGCGTTGCTCGACGGGGTGGACGAGGTGGTCGACACGGCCGGCCGGCGCCGGGACCCGGCGGTGCTGCGGGAGATCACCGCCCTGGTGCAGCGCCTTCAGACGCTGACTCCGCTGCGCAACTGAGTGAGGATCAGGTCGGCGGCAAGCCCAGCGCCGGTGCACCGCCGGGATTCCGCAGCGCTGCCCGAGCAGGCGTGCGGGGGTGGCGGCGATGATTTATTGATCGGGCCGCTGGATGAGTCCTGTGCCGATGGTGTGGCCGGCCTGGCCTTAGCCGCTTTGCGCAGGCAGGGCCGCGCAACCGCGGCGGGACGTCGCCAGATATCGAAAAACTTCGCTGCGTCTCTTTACTGTTAACAGTCTTTAACTTATGTTGAGCGGACAGTCGTCGCAGCTTCCCCCAACGTTGCGGCGAGCGGGCCGGGTCCCCCCACCCGGCCTGCACCTTATGAAGAGGAGCGCTTCATGAGACGTCGGATCGCCCTTGCCCTGCTCAGCATCGCCGCAGTGGTCGCCTCGATGTTCGTGGCGATCGCACCGGCCAGCGCGCACGGCTACATCTCGTCCCCACCCAGCCGCCAGGCCAACTGCGCCAGCGGCAAGGTCGCCAATTGTGGCGACATCGTCTGGGAGCCGCAGAGCGTCGAGGCGGCAAAGGGTTCCAAGCTGTGCAACGGTGGCGGCAGCCGGTTCGCCGTCCTCAACGACGCCAGCAAGGGCTGGCCGGCCGCCAGCGTCGGGCGCACGGTGACCTTCAACTGGGTCTTCACCGCCCGGCATGCCACCGCGACCTGGGAGTACTTCATCGGCAACACGCTGCTGGCCTCGTTCAACGACGGGGGAGCGCAGCCGGGCGCAACGAAGTCGCACACGGTCAGCATGGGCAGCTTCACCGGGCGTCAGACGGTGCTGGCCCGGTGGAACGTGGCCGATACGGCGAACGCGTTCTACTCCTGCGTGGACGTCACGATCAGCTGAGGGCCGACGTGACCCGGATGATCGGAGCAGGGCGGCGAGCAATCGCCGCCCTGCTCCTGCTGAGCCTGGCGGCCTGCGGTGCGCAGCCCAGGAGCGTGCCCCCGCCGGCCTTCAACAGCACCGACGTGATGTTCCTGCAGATGAGCCTGGAGTACATCCGCCAAGGCGAGCAAGTTCTCACCACCGCGCAAACCCGGGCCAAGAACGCAGAGCTCAAGACGCTGACCGCGGCGCTGCAGGCCCAGTGGGCCGAGGAGCAGGGCACGATGCAGCGCTGGCTGCTGGGCTGGAGTCAGCCGCTGACCGCCGACCCCAGCAGCGGCGCCCACGAGGGGCACGGCGATCTGCATTCGCTGCGGCCTTCCGACATTGCCGAGCTGCAGGCCACCAAAGACAATTTTGACGGTACGGCCGAAGCGCTGCTGCTGGGTCACCTGCACAACTGTGTGGAAGTGAGCCGCATGGAGAGCACCGGTGGGCAGTACCCGCCGGCCAAAGCACTCGCGGAGCAGATGGCGGCCACCCGTCAGGGGCAGGTTCAGCGGCTGTTGAAGCTTCAAACGGGCAGTACGATGGGGGCGTGACCGCTGAACCCGCCGCCGCCCCGCCCCGCTGGCTGACCCCGGGCGAGCTCGCAGCCTGGCTGCCGGTCGGCGGCCTGCTGCTGCGCCTGCCCGCCGCCCTCGACGCGCAGATGCAGCGCGACTCCGGGCTGAGCCACTTCGACTACCTCGTGCTGGCCAACCTGTCCGAGGCCCCCGAACGAACCCGGCGGATGAGCGCCCTGGCCGCGCTGGCCAACGGCTCGCTGTCCCGGCTGTCGCACGTGGTCAAACGGCTCGAGGCCAAAGGCTGGGTGGAGCGCCGCGCCTGCCCCGAGGACGGGCGCTACACCAACGCCGTGCTCACCGGCCAGGGCTGGGAGAAGGTGCTGGAAAGCGCACCCGGGCACGTGGCGGCCATCCGATCGCTGGTGCTCGACGCGCTCACCGACGACGAACTCGCCCAGCTCGGCGACATGGCCCGGCGCATCCTGGCCCGCGTCGACGGCCCCGGCACCGAGGACGCGGGCCCGTGCCGGAGCTGATCGCACCGACGTCCCGGCTGCACCGGCAGTGGCTGGCCGCCCGCGACGACTGGGGACGCGGCGTGCACCAGGATGGCAGCGGCCTGCGCCCCGGCGACGAGGTGGACACCGCCGACGGGTTCGCGGCGTGGATCCGGGGCCTGCTGCGCCAATCCGATCCGGCGGTCGAACCCGAGCCGGACTGGGTGCACTGCACCTATTGGTGGGTGGTCGAGGGCGACGAGGTGCTCGGCAGCATCGCACTGCGCCACGAGCTCACCGACGCCCTGCTCTCCTGGGGCGGGCACATCGGCTACGGGGTGCGCCCGGCAGCCCGCGGCCGGGGACTGGCCCGGTTCGCGGTGGCACAGGTGCTTGCGTACGCCAAGCAGCTCGGTCTTGACCGGGTGTTGATCACCTGCCGGGAGAGCAACCGGGCCTCACGGCAGGTGATCGAGAAAAGCGGCGGCGTGCTGGAGGACGTGCGTGTGAGCGAGGAAGGCCCGATCCGCCGCTACTGGGCCGTCACGGGGTGAACGCCCGCACAGGTCGCTCGGTCAGGGGCGGCTGACCAGGCGGCGTTCCCAGGCCCAGGCGGCGATCTCCACCCGGTTGCGGGCGTTGAGCTTGGTCTGCACGCTGCCCAGGTGGGTCTTGACCGTGCCCACCGAGATGAACAGTTGCTGGGCGATCTCGGCGTTGGTGAGACCGGTTGCGGCGAGCTTCACCACGTCCAGCTCGCGGGGGGACAGGCCGCCGTCGTCGCCGTCCGGGGTGGGCGGGGAGAGATGCTCCAGCAGCCGTACGGTGATCGACGGGCTGATCAGCGCGTCGCCCGACATCGCCGCTCGGACCGCCTCCACCAGCAGCGCAGGGCCGGAGTCCTTGAGCAGGAAGCCGGCCGCGCCGTTGCGCAGCGCCTGGTGCACGTACTCGTCGAGGTCGAAGGTGGTCACCACGACGACCTTGACCGGCTCGGCGACACCCGGGCCGGCCAGCAACCGCAGCGCCTCGAGCCCGTCCATGCGTGGCATGCGGATGTCGAACAAGGCCACGTCCGGCTTGAGCTTGCGGGCCAGCGCCACCGCCTCGACGCCGTCGGCCGCCTCGCCGACCATCTCCATGTCGGGCTGCGCCCCGATGATCATGCCGAAGCCGGTACGCACCATCGCCTGGTCGTCGGCGATCAGAACCCGAATCACTCAAGTCTCCCTGTGCCGGACGGCTACCACGCCGTGGACCGGTCGAGCGGCAGCGCGGCGTCGACCACCCAGCCCCCGTCGATGCCCGGCCCGGCGGTGATGCGGCCGCCGACCGCGCGGACCCGCTCCTGCAGGCCCACCAGACCGTACCCCGGCGCCTCGCGGGCCGCGGGCGTAGCCTCCAAGCCGTCGTTGGCGACGCGCACGAGCAGCCACTGCGGGGTACGGCGCACCCACACGTCGGCGACCCGGGCGCCGCGGGCGTGCCGGCGGATGTTGGTCAGCGCCTCCATCACCACCCGGTACGCCGAGGTGGACACCTCAACCGGCAACCCGCTGGTGTCGCCCTCCACGTGCAGGCGCGCGAGCGGACCGCCGGCGTTGGTGAACTGTTCGAGCAGCGGCTTGAGCTCGTCCACGCCGGCCAGCGGGGCGAGCGGGGCGTCCGGCGGGGTGTCCGGGTCGCGCAGCACCCCGACCATGCGCCGCATCGAGGTCATCGTCTCGGCGCCCGCGGCCTCGATGCGTTCCAGCGCCTCGATGGCCTTCTGCGGGTCCTGCTCGGCGATGTAGCGCGCGCCCTGGGCCTGCACGACGATGCCGGTGACGTGGTGGGCGATGAAGTCGTGCAGGTCGCGGGCGAACTCGGCGCGCTGCTCGGCTCGTACCGAATCCATCGCCCGCGCCCGGTTGCCCTCGATGACGCGCTGGTAGATGCCGGACCCGATCACGGCGGTGGCCACCAGGCCCTGCACCAGGCCGACGATGATCATGTCGTAGTCGAGGCCGCCGCGCAGCGGCAGGAACCCGACCGCCATGCTCAGACCCAGCACCGCGCCGATCGACCACTGGGTCTCGCCGCGGCGGCACACCACGAAGATCACGCCGAGCAGGCCCAGCGTCTCGGAGAAGCCGTAACCGCCCCCGGAGCCCTGGCTCAGCGCCACCGACACCAGGGTCAGGAAGAGCGACGCCACGGCCAGCGCGAGGGCGGTGATCGGCAGGCGTCGCGAGCCCTGCTTGTGCCGGGGCAGCCAGACCGCGGCCGTGGCCACCGCCAGCGCGACCCGCAGCAGGGCGGGGATCAGTCCGGCGCTCGTCATGCTGTTGGCGGCCACGTCGATCAGGCCGAGGCAGAACATGACGAACAGCGCCGCCAGCTGACCCAGGCGCCGCAGCACATCCCGTTGTTTCATCATCGCCCTCCGAGCGTAAAGGCCACCGGGCTCGCTCCCATCGGCCGAAAGACAGATCCGCGGCGTGTCGTGTCCCCTCCCCGGTCCGATGTGCCCGACCCCCGCTCTCCCGCAGGCTTAGCGGGCAACACCAACCGCAGCACTTTCCTGGAGGCTTGATGTACCCGCAGTCCATGGCCACCGCCCCGGCGGTCACGCTTGGCGCAGAAGACGGTGGTACGGCGGTCGCGGCCGTGGACCTGGTCAAGGTGTACGGCAGCGGCGACACCGCCGTGCGGGCCCTCGACGGGGTCACCGTCGGCTTCGCCCGCGCCCAGTTCACCGCGATCATGGGCCCGTCCGGCTCCGGCAAGTCCACCCTGATGCACTGCCTGGCCGGGCTCGACACGGCCACCTCGGGGCGGGCGCTGCTCGGCGGCACCGACCTGACCGTGCAGGGCGACCGGGTGCTGACCAAGGTGCGCCGCGAGCGCATCGGCTTCATCTTCCAGTCCTTCAACCTGCTGCCGCAGCTGACCGCCGAGCAGAACATCCTGCTCCCGCTCGACCTGGCCGGCCGGAGCCCCGAGCGCGGGCTGCTCGCCCGCCTCACCGAGCAGCTGGGCCTGACCGGGCGGCTCACCCACCGCCCCGGCGAGCTCTCCGGCGGTCAGCAGCAGCGCGTCGCCGTGGCCCGGGCGCTGATCTCGCGGCCCGAGGTGGTCTTCGCCGACGAGCCGACCGGTAACCTCGACTCCCGCTCGGGCGCGGAGGTGCTGACCTTCCTGCAGACCTCGGTACGCGAGCTCGGCCAGACGGTCGTCATGGTGACCCACGACCCGGCCGCCGCCGCGTACGCCGACCGCGTGGTGATGCTCGCCGACGGGCGCATCGCCGGTGACCTCGATCGCCCCAGCCACGCCGCCATCGCCGCCGCCCTGCAGGAACTGGGAGCGCACCGGTGAAGGTTCTCGGCACCCAGCTGGCCGGCGTCGCCCGTCGCCCGGCTCGTCTGCTGCTCACCGGCCTGGCCGTACTCGTCGCCTCGTTCGTCGTCTACGCCACCGTGCTGGCCCGCGACATCACCGAGAAGACGGTGCTGGACGGGCTCAGCGGCACCCCGGCCGCCGTCGACCTGGTCGTCGGCAGCCAGGAGGGCTCGGCGGAGCTGCACGCCCCCGAGCTTGCCAAGATCAAGGCGGTGCCCGGGGTGGCCGAGGCGATCGGGGGCCTGACGGCCTACGCCCAGGTGGGCACGAACTCCCAGCAGTACCTCGACGTGGCTGCCGACCCGGGTAGCGGGCCGCTGTCGCAGGTGACGGTGAGCAAGGGCTCGTACCCCTCGAAGCCCGGACAGATCGCCGTCACCCAGCGCACCGCGGACCGGATGGGCCTGCCGCTGGGCTCCACGGTGTCGCTGGCCAGCCAGTTCGACGACAAGGGTAAGCCGCTGCACCCGGTGCAGATGACCGTCACGGCGCTGGTGGAGGCGAAGGAGGACTTCGGGACCAACGCGTACGCGTCGCAGCCGGTGGTCAGCAAGCTCAACGGGGGCGACCAGCTCGACCGCATCGAGGTGCGCCTGCAGCCGGGCGCCGACGCCGGCGCCGTGACCGCCGCGGTGCAGCAGATCATCCACGCCGCCCCGGCCACGCCGGAAACCGTGCTCCCGCAGGTGTTCACCGGTGAGGAGCAGCGCTCGTTCGAGGCCCACCGGGCCGCCAGCGACGTCGACGTCCTGTTCGCCGTGGTGGGCGTCTTCGTGGCCGTCGCGGTGTTCGCCGCCGGGCTGGTCGCCGCGTCCACCTTCCGCATCGTGTTCGCCCAGCGCATGCGTCAGCTGGCGCTGCTGCGCACGATCGGCGCCGGACGCGGTGCGCTGTGGCGGGCGCTGGCCGTCGAAGGCGCGCTGACCGGGCTCGCCGCCGGGCTCGCCGGTGTGCTCCTGGCCATCGCGGCCGGGCTGGCGCTGCCGCCGCTGCTGCGATCCGGTGGAGTGCACCTGGCCTCACCGACGATCTCGCTGCTCCCGCTGCTCGGCGTGCTGCTGCTGGCCGTGGTGGTGACCGTGGTGGCCGTGCTGTCCCCGGCCTTCTCGGCAGCCCGGGTCGCGCCGCTGGAAGCCCTGCGCGCGGCCGGCGCCACCCAGGGCAAGCGTGGCATCGGCGTGGTCCGGGGCGTCTTCGGCGGCTTGGTCGCGCTGGGCGCGGCAGGCCTGGCCGGCTACGTGCTGACCAATCTGCCCGAGCGGGGTGCCGCGAACGACAACCTGCAGGATCTGCTGACGGCCGTGGTCGCGTCCGCGGCGCTGGCCTTCGTCGCCCTCATCGTGCTGGGCCCGCTGGTCGTGCGCCCGGTGCTGGCCGGCGTGGCGGTGGCCCTGCGCGGGCTCGGCCCGGTCGGCCGGCTCGCCGTGGGCGGGGTCGGGGGAGCCACCCGGCGCGCGGCTGCGGTGTCCGTGGTCGTGGCGCTCGGCGTCGCCCTGATCTCCGGGGTCGTGGTGGGCGGGGCCTCGGTGCGGGTGGTCGCCCAGCGCGACCTGGCCACCTCCAGCCCGGCCGACTTCGAGCTGACCACCCAGGGCGACGAGCGGATCCCGGCGCAGCTGCTCGAACGCGCCCGGCAGAGCACCGACCTGACCCACGCCACCGGCTACCGCAAGCAGCAGGTGACGCTGGGCGCGAGCGAGGACTCGTACACCGTCACCGACCTGAGCCTGACGACGCTGCCCGCGCTGGAGCAGCTCGACGTCAAGGACGGCTCGCTGGCCGCGCTGGGCCCCGGCAAGGCGGTGGTCTCCGGCTGGCTGTCGGAAGTCAACCACCTGAACGTGGGCGACACGGTCACGATGCTCAACGGCAAGAAGAAGGCCAGCGTCGAGGTGGTGGCCGTGCTCCCGGATTCGGCGCCGCTGCAGGCCGCCATGGTGCTGGACCCGGCTCAGCTGACCGCGCTCGGTACGCCGGCCACGCTGGACGGCATCCTCGCCGACTCCGCAAAGTCCGGTGAGGACGGCCGGACCGCCGCGCAGCAGGCGATGACCCAGCTGATGCAGGGCAGCACCGGGCTCGGCCTGACCCCGCTGGCCGATGCGCGCGACGAGACGAACAAGGTGATCACCGGTGTGCTGGCGGTGGCGCTGGGCCTGGTCGGGCTGACCGTGCTCATCGCGGTCGTGGGCGTGGGTACCACCGTGGCGCTCTCGGTGGTCGAACGCGTGCGCGAGGCCGGGCTGCTGCGCGCGGTCGGTCTGTCCCGGGCCGGGTTGCGCTCGATGCTGACCACCGAGTCGGCCCTGTACGGGGTGCTCGGCGCGGTGCTCGGACTGCTGCTCGGCGTGCCGTACGCGTGGCTGGCCATCCGTACCCTGAACCTGCAGGCACCTTTCGCCTTCCCGCTGTGGCAGCTCGCGCTGGTGTTCCTGGCACTGGTGGCGTTGACCCTGCTGGCCGGTGTGCTGCCGGCGCGCAAGGCCGCGAAGGTGAGCCCGGTCGTGGCGCTGTCCGCGGAATGATCGCTCAACGACCTGCCGGACCCGTGAGCTTCGGCCCGGCAGGTCGTTGACGTGGTGTGCGAAGACGATGGGTACTCGCGGCCGCGGCCGTGCTGATGCTTGCCTTCCAGCCGGTGGCCTCGGCCGCCACCAGCGACGATCCGCACCGAGGCGCCGGTCGTTGCGATGCCGCTGACCATGAACCCGCCGCACCTGGGCGGGTGCATCCTATGGTGCTCATGAAAGTGTCGTTCTACACTTTCGAATGTGGCGACGATCCCCTTTGATCAGCCGATGCCTCTCCTCTCCGACGAGGAGTTGGCCGCGTTGGAAGCGGTGGGGCACCCGATTCACCGAGCGTCCGGCCATCCCTTCTTCCTCGAGGGCGAGCCGGGTGACTTCGCCTTGCTCCTCAAGAAGGGGCATGTCAAAGCCACCCGTGGCCGGCCGCCGCGCATCATCGACATCCGGGGTCCCGGTCAGATCGTTGGCGAGATGGCGGTCATCCGCGGGCAGCCCCGGATGGCCAGCATCGTGGCGTTCGACGACGTGGAGGCGCTGTACCTGCCCGGCGCGAAGTGGCTGGAGTTCCTGTACGCCCACCCGCGGGCCATGCACGCCCTGCTCGCCATGACCGACGACGTGGCCGACCGCGCCACCATGCGCACCGTCGAATCCGAGCTGGTGATCGAACAGCAACTGGCCAAGCGGCTCGTCGAGCTGTCGGACCTGGGGCTGGGCCGGGCCGGCGATGACGGCAGCGTCACGCTGAGGTTGAGTCAGCAGGATCTCGCGGCTCTGATCGGAGCAAAGAAGCTCGACTCCGTGAAGAAGGTCATCGGGAAGCTGAAGGCTTCCGGCATCGTGGGGACAGGACGGCAGATGATCACAATCGTGCAGCTACCCGTCCTGCGCCGGGTCGCCGACGGCGACCTCACGGTGTCGTGACCGGTCTGCTGATGCCGGACTATCTGCTCAACGAGGCGGCCGGCGGGGTTGCGGTGTTCGCCGTCATCCTCGGTCTGGCCTCGGTGCTGCGGACCTGGATCGAACAACAGGCCCGCACCCGCCGGCTGGCGAAGGCGCTCGAGAACACGCGGCCGAGTGAGCGACCCAAAATCATCATTGCGTGCAGCCAGCTGGAAGGACAGCCCCCCGCTGATGCAGGCAGGGTGGGGCATGCCGAACAGGCAGCGACTCCCGGACCGGCCCAGTCCTCCGCCTTGGTGCGGGAGACCAGACGAATCCTTCGACGGCAAGGAATGTGATCATGCCCCAGGTGCACCGCTCGGTGAGCCTTGCCGACGATCGCCTGATTCGCGAGCTGGTCGAGCTGGTGACCAAGCTCGAGCTCGACTGCAGGGATTTCGTCGTCTTCGGCAGCGGCCCGTTGCTGGCGCACGGGCTGCGTACGCACCTGCGCGATGTCGATGTGGTCGCTCGCGGCGCCGTCTGGCAGCGCGTCCAGGATTGCGGCGCGCCTGCCGTCGGGGACCTCAACGGCGCGCCCATGGCCTTGTTCTGCGACGGGTTGATTCAGTTCTCACCGGGATGGATCTCCCCGGAATGGGACGCCGACCAGCTCATCGACAACGCGGAAATGATCGAAGGCCTGCCGTTCGCCCGGCTTGCCGACGTGCTCAGATACAAGCAGGCGCTGGACCGTCCCAAGGACCGAGCCGACATAGCGGCCCTGAACCGGTGGCTGAACCCGGGCGCCTCGCCGGCTGCCCCCGGCCTCATCAGCGAGCCGGGGGCAGGGTGAACCAGAACGTGGCGCCGCGGCCGTCTTCGCCTTCGGCGTGGATTTCGCCGCCGTGGCGTTCGATGGCCCGGTGCACCGTGGTCAGGCCGATGCCGGTGCCCGGGAAGTCCTCGGCGTTGTGCAGGCGGGCGAACGGGCGGAACAGCTCGATCGCCTTGCCTGCCGGGAACCCGGCTCCGTTGTCCTTGACGTGGTAGCGCGGGTTGTCGCCGGGGCCGCTCCAGCCGACCTCGATCACCGGGTGCTCGATCTTGCGGGTGAACTTGAACGCGTTGTTCACCAGGTTCTCCAGGATCACCCGGACCAGGCCCTCGTCGGCGTCGACGGTCATGTCGGCGGCCACGACGAAGTCGAGTTTGCGCCCCGGTTCGCGGGCGTGCACCTCGCCGATCACCTGCCAGGCGGTCATGGTCAGGTCGAAGTGCTGGCGGCGCAGGTCGCCGCGGCTGGCCCGGGCCAGGATGAGCAGCGACTCGACCAGGTCGGCCATGCGCAGCGCGGCGGCGTGGATGCGCTGCACCCGGTGACGGGCCTGCTCGCCGAGCGGCTCGATGTCCTCGTCCTCGAGGATGGTCTCGGCGAAGCTGCTGATGATCTGCAGGGGTCCGCGCAGGTCGTGCGACACCGAGCCGCTGAACGCCTCCAGCTCCCGGTTGCGCCACTCCAGCTCCTCGACCAGCGCGGCCCGGGTCTCGGCGAGCTGGCGGGCGGCGCGTTCCCCGGCCGCGTCGAGCTCACGGCGCATGAGTTCCTCGCGGATGCGGCGGCTCTCGTCCAGCGACTGCTTGCGGCGGATCTGGGAGCGTACGTGCGCTCGAAGGGTTTCCGCCCCGTCATCCCAGCGCAGGTAATCGTCGGCGCCCGCGGCGAGGCACTCCAGCAGCGCGTCCTCGTGCTCGCCGGTTATCACCAGCGGCGTCTCGCCGATGACCGGCACCTCCTTGATCCGCTTGCACAGCTCGGCGGCACCGGCGCCCAGCCCGAGCACGATGCAGTCCACCGGCTGCGCGGCCAGCAGGTTGAGCGCGTCATCGCCGTTGCCGGCCTCCACCACGTCGTAGCCGTCGGTGCGCAGCGCCCCGGCCAGCTCGGCCAGCCGGCACCGCTCGGCGGTCACCGTCAGCACCTTGCCCGGCCCGTGCAGGCTGCCGATGGCTTCGAAGGGCAACTTCTCGGCGCTGGTCCGCAGCACCGCAGCCAGCTTGGCCAGCACTACGGCGAGGTCCTGCTGCTTGCGCACGAACGCATCCGCGCCCGCCTCCAGCATCTGCACCTCGGTGGCGTAGTCGTCGGCCGCCGTCATCAACAGGCAGGGCGTGTCACGCAGCGCCGGGTCCAGGCGCATCCGCCGGATCACCGTGGCGCCGTCGATGCCCGGCATCACCCCGTCCACGATGACCGCCTGGGGACGGCGATCCGCGGCCGTGCGCAGGCCCTCCTCGCCGGAAGCCGCGGTGAGCACGGCGTAGCCCTCGGGTTGGAGCAACGCGCGCAGCTGCTCGCGGAAGGTCAGGCTGTCGTCGATGACCAGCACCGTCGTGGCCATCGAGGGCACCTGCCCGGTGCGCTCGCCGAGCAGCTGGCGGCAGCGGGCCACCACGTAGCCCGCGTCATAGGGTTTGCCGACGTACTCGTCCGCGCCGGTACGCAGCCCGTGCAGCCGGTGGGCCACCTCGGCCTCGCTGGACAGCAGCACGGTGACAGTGGTGTCGCCGCCGGCCCGCGAACGCAGCTCGGTGAGCAGCTCCACGCCGTCGGCGTCGGGCAGCAGCACGTCGAGCACCGCCACGTCGAAACCACCGGCGGCGAACGCGGCGCGGGCCTGCTCACCGGTGGCGCACAGGATGGTGGCGAAGCCGTCGGCCTCGAAGGACTCGTGCAGGTCCATCCGTACGGTCAGGCTGTCGTCGACGATCAGCACGGTGGGGGTGGCAGTCATCGGGTCACCCCGGTAGCGGTGGCCAGCTCGGCCAGGCGGGCGGCGATGCGGGCCGGGGGCATGATGTGCGCGGCGGCACCGAGCAGCGCGGCTTCGCGGGGCATGCCGTACACCACGCAACTGGCCTCGTCCTGGGCGAACGTGACCGCACCGCGGGCCCGCATGCGCAGCAGCCCCTCGGCGCCGTCGCGGCCCATGCCGGTGAGCAGCACGCCGGTGGCCGCCCCGCCGTACTCCGGCGCCACCGACTCGAACAGCACGTCCACCGAGGGCCGGCAGGAGTGCCGGGGCGGGGCGTCGCTGAGCCGCACCAAGCCGTCGCGCAGGAGTATGTGCCGGTCCGGCGGGGCCAGCAGCACCCGCCCGGTCAGCGAACGCGTGGGCACGCCGTCGGTGGCGTAGCTGACCGCGCGGCCGGTCTGCCCGGCCAGCCAGTCGGAGAACGCCACGGCGAACGGTTCGCTGGCCGCGATGTGCTGCACGATGAGCACCGGCGTACGGAAGGTCGGCGGCAATCCGCGCAGCAACTCGGTCAGCGCGCCGGGACCGCCGGTGGACGAGCCGACCACCACCACGCCGGGCGGGCCCGCGGGGACCGGGATGCTCACCGGCGGGGCGGGTTCGGTGCGCACCGACCGGTTGGCCAGCCGGGCCCGGGGGTGGGTGATCACCCGGATCCGCGACACCATCCGCACGCAGCCGCACAGCCGCCGTCCCCAGTTGGCGTCCGAGGCGTCCCCGCGCGGCTTCTCCAGCACGTCGACCGCGCCCGCGGCGAGGGCGTTGTAGGTGCTGAACAGCTCCTGCCGGTCGGCCGAGGAGACCACCAGGATCGGGGTGGGGGTCTCGGCCATGATGTGCTCGGTGGCCTCCAGCCCGCTCATCGTGGGCAGCATCATGTCCATGGTCACCACGTCGGGGCGCAGCCGGCGGACCATCTCCACGGCTTGGTCGCCGTCCACCGCCTCGCCGACCACCTGCAGCTCCGGGTCCCCGGCGAGCGACTCGCGCAGCAGGTGGCGCATGGTCGCCGAATCCTCGACCACCAGCACCCGGATCATGATGCGACCAGCCTGCGGATGTGGGCGAGCAGCTCCTCCTGGTTGAACTCGCCCTTGACCACATAGGCGCTCGCCCCGGCCGCGGCGCCGCGCGCCCGGTCCTCGGCGCTGGCGCGCGAGCTGACCAGGATCGCCGGTACCTTGGCCAGCCCGGGGTCGGCGCGGGTTTGCTCGACGAACTCGAAGCCGTTGATGCCGGGCATGTCGATGTCGGTGAGGAACAGCCCGTACTCGCGCCCCCGGGCGCGTTCCAGACCCTCCTCACCGGAGGCGGCCAGGTCCACTTCGAACCCGGCCGATTCCAGGATGCTGCGCTCCAGCATGCGCGTGGTCAGCGAGTCGTCCACCACCAGGATGGGCAGGCGCCGCGCGGGCTCGGGCACCGCCACCCCGCCGGAACCGGATCGGGCCGTCTCGGCGATCAGGCCCTGCGCGTCGAGCACCAGCCGCGGATTGCCGTCCAGATCCATCGACACACCACCGATCACCGGAGCAGCAGGAGCAAGATCAGGCAGCGGCCGTACGACCAAAGTAGACGTCCCCGCCAGCCGATCCACCCCCACCGCCACCGAGTCCCCGTCCGCGGCAACGATCACCGCCACCCCGGGCCCACCGCCCTCGGGCACCGCCGTACCCGCATACAACGCCCGGGCCAGCGGCAGGAACGGCACCGCCTCACCGTTGTGCGCCAGCTTGCCGGTTACCGCCGCGGTGGTGGCCTGCTCGGGCAGCAGGCGCACACAGGTCCGCACGGCGTCCAGCGGCACCGTCGCCACCGTGCCGGCCGCCTCGACGATCAGCCCGTGCAGCGACAGCAGCGCCAGCGGCAGCACAAGTTCGATGGTGGTGCCCCGGCCGGTTCCGGTCCGCACGGCCACGTCGCCGCCGAGCTGGTCGGCCACGTCGCGCGCGACATCCAGCCCGATGCCCCGCCCGGCCACCTCGGTGACCGTGGGGGAGGTGCTGATCCCGCCGCGCAGCACCAGGTCCACCAGGGTCTGCTGATCCGGCTCGGTGCTGCCCGGCATGAGCAGGCCGCGGGCCAGCGCCGTACGGCGCACCGCGGCCAGGTCGAAGCCCCGCCCGTCGTCGGTGCACAAGAACGCCGCGTACCGCCCGCGCCGCTGGATCTCCACCACCACGTGACCCTCGGCCGGCTTGCCCGCGGCGGCCCGGCCCGGCTCGTCCTCGATGCCGTGCACCACGGCGTTGCGCACCACGTGCGACAGCGCGCCGCTGGCCAGCGCCAGCACCTGCGGGTCCATCCGCAGCTCCCCGCCGCGGCCCTCGAAGCGGATCCGTTTGCCCTCGGTGTCGGCCGCATCGCGCACGGCCCGGTGCAGCGCGGTGAAAATGCTGAAGGCCGGAACCAGGCGCAGCCGCTCGGCCCGGCCGCGCACCTCATCCAGCTCGCGTTCGACCTGCTCGACGGTGTCGGTCAGCTGGCGGCCCATCATGCCCAGGTCGGCGGCCAGGCGCACGGCGGCGTTGCGGGCCGCCTCGGCCTGCCCCGGCGTGCGCCCGACCCGTAGCTGGTAGGCCAGCGACTCGGCCGCGCGGTGCAGCCGGTCGAGCGTGGTGGTGCCGGTGCGCAGCGGGGAGAACCGGGCGTGGGCCTCACCGACCGCGTCCAGTAGCTCGTCCACATCGCTGGGGGTGGCGCGGGCCGGCTCGGCTCGTTCCCTCGCCTTGTCCTCCACGGGCTTGACGTCGGGCGGCTTGATCTCCACCGGCATCTCGGCCGCAGGTTCGGCTGCCGGGGCCGGGGCCGGGGCGGGTGCCGGTGCGCCGCCCGAATTGGTGACCGGCGGGCGCGGGCCGGGGACGACGGGGGCGCTGGCTGACACGCCCGGGACGACCGGCGGACGTTCGCGGCCCACGCCCGGACGGCGCATCGTCGGGCTCATCGGGAAGGCGAGCTTCGAGCGGCGGCCGGCGGCGCGCAGGGGCAGGCGTTCGGCCTCTTCGGCGTTGATGCGGTGCGCCGGGTCCTTGCGGAGCAGGCCGTTGAGGACGGGCTTGAGCGGGCCTGCGTTGCGGGCCGGCGGCGGGTTTTCGGTGGCCAGCGCGGCGAGTGTTGCGATCGCGGACGGGCGCGCGAAGGGGGAGGCCCCTTCGACGGCCGCGTAAAGGGTCGCGCCAAGGGACCAGAGGTCGGCGCCGGGTCCGGCTGTGCCGTCGCGCGCGCGCTCGGGGGCAATATAGGCCGGAGAGCCGAGGACCAATCCCGTACGGGTGACGTTCGGGTCGCCCGGGACTGTGGCGAGTCCGAAGTCCGTCAGTACGACCCGGCCGTCCTCGCCGATGAGCACGTTGCCCGGCTTGACGTCGCGGTGCACCACGCCGGCGCGGTGAGCTGCCCGGAGGGCGCCGAGCACACCCAGCCCGATTTCGGCCGCGCGGACCGGGTTGAAAGGGCCGTCCGCGGCGAGGATGTCCTGAAGGGAGCGGGATGGCACGTACTCCATCACGATCCACGGGTCGGCGTCCGTGCGGAGGACGTCGAAAACACGTACCACGTTGATGTTGTTCAGCCGGGCGATCGCCCGCGCCTCACGCAGCGAGCGTTCCCGCATCTCCTGCCGCTCGTCGGGAGTAAGCCCAGGTGGCGGGACCAACTCCTTGATCGCGACGTCACGGTGCAGGACGACATCGGTCGCCCGCCAGACACGACCCATCCCGCCCTGACCGAGCGGCGCGACGAGCCGGTAGCGGTCAGCGACAACAAGCGGGGGGGAAGTAGACATCACGCAGAAAATACCCGGTCATGTCGAGCGGCAGCGAATCGATCAGCCGAGGGTGGGATCCGTGTCACCGAGTAACCACCGCAAGACCGTACGCTTGATCAATGAACGAGGAACCCCTGGTCAGCGTGGTACGCGGAGAGCCAGCCCCGGAAGAGCTAGCAGCGCTGATCGTGGCCCTGACCAGCCTATCCACGCCCGCTGATCCCGCCCCGGCGCCCGCTCCCCCGGCGACCTGGGCGAGCAGCGCCCACCCCGGCTACCGGCCCGCTTCCTGGCGTGCATCGGGCTTGCCTGCCTGAGCAACCCTGTCCATAGACAGGTCTCGGTATGGGCGCAGCTGTCCACAGCCCCGGCACGGGGTCGAAACTCCCAGCCCGGACCGATTACGCTCACGGGAGTTTTTCGTACGCTCGGGGGAGGGTGTTTCAGTTGATTCCGGAGGAGGACCGCGCGCCGGCCTGGCTCAGCGACTACGGCGCCATCGAAGCGGACATCTCTGCGATGGAGGACTTCGCCAAGGCGCTGACCTCGGAGGTTGCGGACGGGTACGACCCGCACGTCACCCAGGTCGCCCAGGTGATGAAGGACGACCTGCCGACAGGATTCCCGCGTTTCGTTGAGATGGGGCACTTCCTTTCCCGGCACAACGAGGTGAAGAACGAAACCCTCGCGAACACGTACAACTTCGGCATCGGAACCAGCAATGCAGCAGCCGCGGCCGCGAAGATCAGCGATGACTACAAGGCGTCGGATGCCTTCGCGTACGCGACCGTCAACGACGTGAAAGACGCCTTCGCCGAGTCGGCACCCGTGCCCGCCGAAAGGGGGGAGAACGGCTGATGCTGGCTGCAGACTCCGGTGGTGGCCTGTCCGGCGGCACCGACTGGAACGCTACCGACGTCAAATACATGTGGTCGGCCGTCGAGAACCACGACACCGACGCATACTTCAACGTCGTCATCAACGGCTGGCAAGCGACCGCCGACCTGATCAGCGCGCACATCAGCCGCGTTTCGACGTACCGGGACAACCTGGCCTCGGCGTGGTCCCCGAAGAAGAGCGAAGCCTCGGCGGCGTACATCGGTCGGCTCAACCAACTGATCGCTCACCTCAACGAGACCCTCACCGCGACGTCGGCAAACATCACGGCCTTCCGCACGGTGGCCTCCGACCTGGCCGTCGCTCAGATCAAGCTCAAGCCGATCCTGGAGCAGTACGAGGCCAACGAGAAGGCCAACCTCGACTGGCAGTCAGCCAAGAACGCCGCCGACAAGACAGCAGCCCCAGCGCCCACGGCCTCGCCAACCCCGTCGCCCTCACCTTCCCCGCCGCCGGTTCCATCAACGCCGCCAGTGTCTTCGGCGCACCAGGAGCAACTGAACAACCAGGCGCGAGTGATCATGTTCGACCTGAGCTCGTCGGTGTTGAGTGGGCAGGCGGGATTGAAGGCCCCGAAGCCGTATCAGCCAAACGACGAAGGTTTGGTGGGCGGCGGCGAGGGCGAAGGTAAACGAACCGACGGGTCCAACTTCACAGCTACGCCCTTCATCACCCCCTCCGGCGGGGTTGCGGTGGACAGTTCGCGACCGGGCGGGTCTACGAGCCCCCCATCGCATGTCGGGGCTCCGGTGCCTTCTTCGACGACAGTCCCGGTGCATCAGAGTCCGATTGGTACCTCACCTGGGCCGACACCCGTCGCTGCTCCTCCCGGGACCGGACCCATCCTCGGAGGAGTCAGCCCGGTTCCCGTGACGACGGGTCCCGGCGTCGTGTCTCCTCTGCCCGGTTCACCACCGCCGATCTCACCCCTTCCCGGAAGCTCCGGCGGCATGCCGGGGATCATCGGCACGCCGGGTATGGTGCTGCCCCCAGGCTTGCTTCCGGGAGGCGCTGTCTCACCCAAGGGGTTTGTTAAGCCTGGCTCTGTGGGTGTTCCAGGGAGTCGGTCAGCCATGCCGTCAGGCGGGGTCATTGGCGCGACTCCGGGTAGCGGGATGGTTGGCCAGATGCCGAACAAAAGCGGATCAGCCTCACGGTTCAGCGCCGGAGGACGGGCGAACCCCGTTGGTGGCGTCATCGGGCAACAAGGCGCGATGGCCCCTGGGATAAACGGGCGTCAAGCTGCTACTGGCCGGACGGCTGGCGGTACTCGTTCCGGAGAAGCGTCTGGTGCCACACGATCAACAACTGGCGATATGCTGAGTCGGACCGGCAGAGCTGGTCGTAAGAGCGAAGGTCGCGACGAGGTATCACAGTGGGATCCGAATAACCCCTGGGTCACGGACGAAGGCGTTGATCCCGTACTGATGCCTAGCCCTGAGCCTGGCCCGATCGATCCTGGGCCGGCAATTGGCTATCAAAGATGATGAAGAAAACTTCCGTTGTCGCGGCAGTGGCGCTGGCTTTCGCCAGCGCCACTGCGTTCGGTGTACCAGCCTTTGCAGATGGCATACGCGATAAGCAGTGGCACCTGAGCTACTTAAAAGTGTTGCAGGCGCAGCGTAGGAGCACGGGTAAAGGTGTTGTAGTAGCGGTGCTCGACAGCGGTGTTAGTAAACACTCCGACCTCTCAGGCAGCCTGCTGGCGGGCACTGATCTAGTTGGTAGTGATGGAAACGGCCAAGACGATGTCGAGGGTCATGGCACTGCAGTGGCTGGTCTGATCGCCGCACACGGGAAAAACGGCAATGGGGCGTGGGGGATAGCTCCAGACGCCAAGATTCTTCCAGTTCGAGTCTTCAGGACTGGAGACAAGAGCGCTGAGCTGGCATCTGGTATCGATTACGCGGTGTCGCAGGGCGCCGGAGTCATCAATATGTCGATATCCGTTTCGGCTACCCCAGAACTTTTGGCGTCAGTCAATAAGGCGACTAACGCTGGTGTGGTGCTCGTTGCCGGAGTAGGGAACCGCCCCTCGTCCGTGTCTGTGACACCGCCAGCATCTCTTCCCGGAGTTCTCGGAGTGGGGGCGATCGGGCGATCAGGAGAGCTGGGCAAGATTTCGGTCACCGGTAAGAGCGTCGATATTGCGGCGCCAGGCGAGGACATAGAAAGCACATACAAGCGTGGCGATTACCTAAAAAATGGCAATGGGACGTCGTACTCTTCAGCAATTGTCGCGGGTGCCGCTGCGCTGCTCCGTAGTAAGTTTCCTCAGATGAGTGCTGCAGATGTTGTCGAACGTCTTGAATCCACCGCCGTAGATAAAGGCGCTCCCGGTGTCGACAACGAATACGGTCACGGCGTTCTTGACATCGTTGCCGCCTTGAACGGCGACGGCTCCGCCACTACCGAGCCGTCTGCGACCGCCGCCACGCCGAACACCAACCCGTCCAGCCGGACCCCCGTGGCCGCCGAGCCAGCGTCCTCCTCGAAAGGCAGCAGCTCCGCCCTCTTCATCGGTGGCGTCGTCCTCGTCGTCCTCCTCGGCGGCGTTGTAGCCTTCTTTGCGCTCCGGTCGAGGAAAGGGCAAGCCACAAGGTGACCGACAACAAGCTGAGCTTCGTTCTGGCCTCCGCCAGTCCAGCGCGTCTTGCTCTCCTCAAGGCGGCCGGCTTCGACCCTGAGGTCCGTGTCAGCGGCGTTGACGAGTCAGTCATCAGGACCGACGACCCCGCTGAGCTCTCCGTCACCTTGGCGCGTCTGAAAGCTCAGGCCGTCGCCGCCACGTTGCCTGTGCGGGATGCCGTGCTGCTTGGCTGCGATTCGGTGCTTGCCTTTGACGGACGTATTCTTGGGAAGCCGCGGGATGCCGATGAGGCCACCAAGGGCTGGCAGGCCATGCGAGGTCAGCAGGGCGTTCTGCACACCGGCCATCACCTCATCGACCTTCGCACCGGCCAGGCCGTTGAGGGCGTGGGCAAGACGGTCGTGCAATTTGCCGATGTCAGCGACGACGAGATCGGCGCGTATGTTGCGTCGGGGGAGCCGCTTTATGTCGCCGGGGCTTTCACTATTGATGGGCTTGGCGGGCCGTTTGTGGAGCGGATTGAGGGCGACCACGGCAACGTAGTCGGGGTTTCTCTGCCGCTGCTACGCCGCCTGCTGGGTGAGGTCGGCGTCACTGTTCCGCAGCTTTGGGCTGAGAACGAGCAGCGCTGATCGGCTACGCTTCCGCGGGTGTCGATCCACTCGGTGAATGACCTCTGGGACACGCTGATGAGCGCCCAGCCTGACCCTCCCGGCCTTCTGGTCCTCGTCACGGCCATCATGGGGTTCGTGGCGGTGGCGTTCCGGCCGGTGTGGCGGATCGCCCGTAACGCCGTGACCATCGCTCATGAGGGCGGGCATGCGCTGGCTGCTTTGCTGACTGGGCGAAAATTGCGGGGTATCCGGCTGGAATTCGATACGTCGGGGCTGACGCTTTCCGCTGGGCGGCCGACCGGGCCGGGCATGATGTTTACGCTGCTCGCGGGTTATGTCGCCCCCTCACTGGTGGGGTTGGGCGGGGCCTGGCTGCTGGGCGGGAACCGCATCACCCTGCTCCTTTGGCTGGTTGTTGTCCTTCTCCTGCTCATGCTCATCAACATCCGGAACGTATTCGGTGTCGTTTCTGTCGTCGTCACCGGGGCAATTGTGCTGGCGGTTTCATGGAATGCATCGGCGCAAGTGCAGGCGGCCTTTGCGTACGCGGGCGTATGGTTCCTTCTCTTTGGTGGTGTGCGTCCCGTTTTTGAATTGCAGCGGTTGCGCAGCCGCGGGCGGATGCCGGAGTCCGATGCCGATCAACTTGCCGGAATCACCCATGTCCCGGCGCTTTTCTGGGTGGGCGTTTTCTTCCTTGTGGATATCGCCGCGTTGGTGATCGGGGCGTTCATGCTAGCCGGACAGTGGCTGCCAAACGTCAGCGCGACGTGACCGAACGGCAGATGTGAGTGGCGCCGGCTGACGGCTAGCGTCCGGGGCATGGCCTGGACGTCCGCAATAGTCGCGTGGGTCGCGGTGGTGCCGCTGTGGCGATTCACGAGGTACACGATGGTGCTCGCGCACGAGGGCGGGCATGCGATGTTCGGGGCATTGTTCGGTCAGAAGATCAGCAGCGTAACCGTTTCCAGCGGCGGTGGCGGCGTCACGAATTTCCCCAACAAGATTCCGTGGCTGGCCGACCTGGTCATCACCCTGGCCGGCTATCTCGGACCCTCGGCTCTGGGGCTCAGCGGCGTTTTCCTTCTTCTGCATCACAAACACGAGGCCGTCCTGTGGGCCGGCTTGATGCTGCTCGCCCTCATCCTGATAAAGGTACGTAACCTGCTCGCATTCCTGGCAGTAATCGGGACTGGAGTCGTCCTTTACTGGGTCGCCACCCAATGGCCGGACCCCGCTCAGCTCGCGTTCGGCTATTTCTGGGTCTGGTTTCTGCTCTTCGGCGGCGTGCGCATGATAACGAACCTTTTCTGGGCCACCTATCGGCAGGATGACAGCTCCGATGCCGCTGTTCTTGAGAAGCTGACGTTCCTGCCTGATGTGCTGTGGCTTGCCGTTTTCTGGCTCGGTTCAATGGCCGCCCTGGTTTACGGTGGAGCGAAACTGCTGAACCCGTGAAAGGAGCTCAGAGCGGGATGTTACCGTGCTTCTTCGGCGGCAACTTCTCCCGTTTGGTGCGCAGAGTTCGCAGCGCCCGAGTCACTTGCACCCGAGTTTGCGAGGGCTCGATGACCGCGTCGACATAGCCACGTTCGGCCGCGATATACGGGTTCGCGAGGGTGTCCTCGTACTCCTGAATGCGAGCACTTCGAAGCGCGGCGGGATCCTCGGCAGCCGCCAGCTCACCCCGGTAGAGGATGTTGACCGCACCTGGTGCACCCATCACCGCGATCTGTGCGGTCGGCCAGGCGAAGTTCAGGTCCGCCCCCAAATGCTTCGAGCCCATCACGTCGTAGGCACCGCCGTAAGCCTTGCGGGTGATCACTGTGACCTTCGGGACGGTCGCTTCGGCGTACGCGTAAATGAGTTTTGCTCCTCGCCGGATGATGCCGTCCCATTCCTGGCCCGTTCCCGGAAGGAACCCCGGCACGTCGACGAATGTGAGAACCGGAATGTTGAACGCATCGCAGGTACGCACAAAGCGCGCGGCCTTCTCCGACGCGGCAATGTCCAGCGTGCCCGCGAAGTGCAGCGGTTGATTGGCCACCACGCCGACCGGGCGCCCCTCGACGCGACCGAAACCGATCACGATGTTCTGCGCGTACAGCGGCTGGACCTCGAGAAAGTCCTCGACAACGGCCTCGATCACCGTGTGGATGTCGTAGGGCTGGTTGGCCGAGTCCGGAACCAGCCTGTCCAGCGCCAGGTCGTCCTCCGACGGGGAAAGCGACGCGGGGGCATCGAACGCGGCCGGCTCGTCCAAGTTGTTGCTCGGCAGGTAGGTGAGCAGCGCTCGGACATAATCGATGGCGTCTTCTTCGTCGCTGGCCAGATAGTGCGCATTTCCGCTGCGGGTGTTGTGCGTGTGGGCGCCGCCCAGCTCCTCCATGCCGACGTCCTCGCCGGTGACCGTGCGAATCACGTCCGGCCCGGTGATGAACATGTGCGAGGTCTGGTCCACCATCACGGTGAAATCGGTGATCGCCGGCGAATACACGGCGCCACCGGCACACGGGCCCATGATGAGCGAGATCTGCGGGATCACGCCGCTCGCTCGTACGTTCCGGAAGAAGATGTCGGCGTAAAGTCCCAGCGCGACCACGCCTTCTTGAATGCGCGCCCCACCGGAATCGTTGATGCCGATGACCGGGCAGCCGATCTTCATCGCGAGATCGAGCACCTTGACGATCTTCTCGCCGAACACTTCACCGAGCGACCCGCCGAAAACCGTGAAATCCTGCGAGAAGACGCACACCTGGCGCCCGTCGACGGTGCCGTGACCGGTAACAACGCCATCGCCGTACGGCCGATTCTTGTCCAGACCGAAGTTTGTCGAACGGTGTCGCGCGAGCTCATCCAACTCGACGAACGACCCCTCATCGAGCAGCATCTCGATGCGTTCCCGCGCCGTTTTCTTGCCCCGGGCATGCTGTTTCTCGACCGCGCGCTCGGAACCGGCATGCGTGGCTTCCTCGCGCCGCCGCGCCAGGTCCGCGAGCTTGCCTGCCGTAGTGTGGATGTCGGCCTGTTGCTCGGTCGTCACAGTGCTGCCTCCACTCGCCCGTGCCCAGCTCGCGCCCGGCGCCGCAAAGATCGTATCGAGCGCATTGCGCCCCCGCCCGTCCCTACCGTCGGTACGCGTGCGTTTCGTTCCTAATGCACCATTCGTTACAACCCCCGTGACGACATGGATGACCCCCGTCGGCGTGCTTCTGATCGTCGGTGGCATCGCCACGCTCATCGTTTTCCGCCGCGCTCTGTTCGCCCCCGGCGGCCCCGACGAGCACACCCGCCGCCTCGACAAAAAAGCGGCGCAAGGCGCTGCCCCCCACAAAAAGCAACGCGCCTCAGAAAAGCCGCCCTTTCCTGGTACGCCGGAAGCGCACCAATCACCAACCCGCCCCATGCGCCAACATACGAGTGGTGCTACCGCGGGGTCGGTGCCAGTGATCTGGACAACGGGTGGTGCTACTGGTTCACCGGTTCAGGATGGGCCGATGGGTGGTGCCGGGCCGATTCGTAGCGCCCGGCCCATGGCGGGGCCTGGGCCGACGGCTCAGGCTGCGTCGACCGCCGGAGCCGGGCCGATGGCTGGAGGTAGGCGAACGTCTCCGGATGGGCTGGTGCCCAGGGGGCAGACGCCCCGGTCGGGTGGCTCGCCTCGTCCGGCCAGTTTCGTGCCGGGAACTGGGCCGTCTTACTCGGCGGGGTCGTTCTCCGCTGCCGAGTCTTCGCGTGAGGTCGAGGCCGCGCCCACATTCGGGCCTTCGCGCGAGGCGGGGGCCGTGCCGGCCGGTGAATCGGAGGGTACGGCCGCGCCCATGATGTCTTTGCGGGCGGCGCTGCCTCCTGCGCGCGGCTCGAGGTCCCGCGGTGGTGACGGTACGGCGGAGGGGCGCGCCTTCCCGGGTGAGTCCGGGGAGCGCGGGGGAGGTTCCTCAATGGCGTCGCGCGGCGTCCTTGGGGACTCAAATGACGCCGGCGAGGCGCCGGCTGTGGATTTCGCGGCCGGGGCTTTTGCGCCGCCAATGAGGCAGTCGCGGTCGGCTTCTGCTCGGGAGGCTGCGGCGAGAAACCGCAACTCGGATCCTCGGCGGGATCGCGACGGCGTCATGAGGAACCAGAACGGCGTCAGGGGGAATCGGGACGCCGTTGCGAGGAACTTCGGCGATGCCCGGGGGAATCACGAAGCTGCCCCCACTGAAAACGGCGATCAAGGCCGAAACGCTGCGCCCGCTGGGGAGCGCCCCTCGCGGTTCCGTGATCCCGCAGCCAAGGCCCCGGAACCGATCGTTCCCGGCCCGCGGAACAGCCGGCACCTGTGGCCGACGATGAACACCGCCGATAGCGAGCCTCACCAGCCGGCTGGGACTGCCGAGGCGCTTGAGGGGCGGAAGACGACACCCACGGACGTACGGCCAATTGATCTTTCGGCGGCCACTAAGGCTGAGCCTGCGCAGGATAGCGGGATTGTTGAGATTCCCGTGCTCGGCTTTGCGGCCTCCGACGACATGGACTGGCTGGCGGACCAGGATTTGCACGCCGCGCACCAGCCTGGCGGTCGGTTCCGGATGGACGATTCTTTCGGGGGCGAGGGACGCACCAGTCGTCGGTACGGTGATCGAGTCGAGGGGTGGGTGCGGCCTGAGTACCGTGATGAGCCGGCGATCGGTTCGTCGTGGAGCCCGGCGCCGGACAGCGGTTATGGCTGGCCGGTTCCGGTGGAGCGCCTTCCCGAGGTGCCGCCTGCGGACGTGCCGGGGTACGACTCGGAGCCTACGGCCGTGGTGCCTCAATGGCCGCTGATCAGCCCGGACAATCGGTCCACTATCGGCATCGGAAACCCGGAGCAGCCTCGAGCTTGGCCGCCGATGAACGCAAGCGCTGCCGAGCTGCTGCAAAGCCCGTCGGCGCCTACAGCCGAAGAGTCCGGAAGCCGAGCGTCGAGGAGAGCAGCGGGCCGCAGGGACCACGAAACCAGAAGGGCAGTAACCCCTGAGCTACGGCAAGCAGTAACGGCCGACCCCCGCGAAGCCAGGCGGGAAAGGCCGGCCAGCGCCTCCGAAATCGCCGCCCTCCCCGTCCGCCAGCGAGGCAAGCGACCCGAGACCCCGGTGTACGCCGGCCGGGAGGAGAGCGTCGAGGGTCCCATCTGGACCGTCCCGGATCTTCCCGATGCGGTGTTGCCCGACCTGACGTGGGCGCCGGAAAATGGTGTGCGATCGGACCGGCGGCAGGCTGTAGATGCTTCGACCGAGACGTTCGCGCCGGTTGATCAGGAGGGTGGGCGCTCCAGGCCTCGCCCACGTCCGCGGCCCGGCGCCGGCTCGGACCCGGCGGACGCCCGCAGCACCGTCTACGTCAGCCGGCATGCAGCAGAGCCCAGACAGCCGAGCGAAGCGCAGCCAACAAGACAGCCCCGGAGCAGGGAATAACACAAGCCGTACGCTGGGGCGATGCCCTCCTCGCCGTACAACGATCTGACCCGGCCGCCGCTGGCTGCGCGGGCCCTGCAGCGGGCGCTCATCACGCCGGGCAGTCTCTGGCGCCGTCTTGATGTGGTCAGCGCGACCGGTTCGACGAACGCCGACGTGGCCCTCGCCGCCCATCAGGATGCCGGTGAGGGCCTCGTCGTTGTGGCCGAGGAGCAGCAGGCCGGCAGGGGGCGCCGCGACCGCCAGTGGGTGTCGCCGCCGCGCGCCGGGTTGACGCTGAGCGTGCTGCTGCGGCCGGGGGCGAAGGACGACGATCGGGGCTGGCCGGCCGCCTCGCAGCGCTCGTGGGGATGGCTTCCCCTGCTGGCCGGGGTGGCGTTGCGTGAGGCCGTCGAGCGGATCGGGGAGGTCGACGCGAGCTTGAAGTGGCCTAATGACCTGCTGCTCGGCAACGCCAAGGCGGCCGGGATCCTGGCCGAGGTGGCCGGGGATGCGGTTGTCGTGGGGATCGGGCTCAACGTCAGCACCCGCGCCGATGAGCTTCCGGAGACCACCGGGCTACCAGCTACTTCTTTGCTGGTGCAGGGGGCTAAGAGCACTGATCGGGACCCGTTGCTGCGGGCTTTCCTACGCGGGTTTGCGCAGTGGTATGCCGGGTGGCGGGAGGCCGGCGGGGACGCCGAGATGTGCGGGTTGCTGGCCGCGTATCGGCGGGGGTGTTCCACGCTGGGGCGGGAGGTGCGGGTGTTGCTGCCTGACGGGGGCGAGATTACCGGGGTGGCGACGGCTGTGGACGGCGATGGGCAGCTTGTGGTTCGTACGGCTGATGATGCCGAGCGGCGCGTCTCGGCGGGGGCAGTGTTGCACGTACGCTGAGCCGGTGGCCTTTCCGGACGAAGTCCTCACCGAGCAGGAGCAAGTCGTCCTTCACCTGCATCCGCACGCCAAGGCCGCCGTACGTCCGGTGCTGGTCCTGCTCCTGACCATCGCCCTGGTCATCATGGTCTGGGTGATGTTGCCGCCCACCACGGGCGGGCTGATCGGGGTGTGCGGGATCGGGGCCTTCTCGCTCTTCTTCGCGGTGACCCGGGGAGTGTGGCCGCTGCTGGTGTGGCGCAGCACCCATTACGTCTTCACCGATGAGCGGATTCTGCTGCAGGACGGTGTGGTGGCCCGGGAGCGACGGGATCTGCCGCTCAACCGGATCAACGACCACATCACCAACCAGTCGCTGCTGGATCGGCTGCTCGGATGCGGCACGCTCACCGTTGATTCCATCGGTGAGCGGGCCGCCGTGCTGGCTTCCGTGCCGCACGTCCAAGTGGTGCAGACGAAGCTGTACGAACTCATCGAGACCGACCGGGAGCTGCGGCCAGACGATGAGGAAGAGGACGAGGTCGTGCCCGAGCTGCCGGCGTTCAGACAGCGCGGCGCTGGGCGTCGATCTCGTGGGCGATCTCCGCGTCCAAGCGGCCCTCCGCCTCGGCGCTGAGCTCGGCCAGCCCGGCCACCACGTCCATCTCGGCGACGGCGGCCTCGTGGCCGTCGACGGCGGGCTTGAGGAAGACGAAGGTGCGGTAGGCCCAGAAGCGGAAGACCGTGGCGACGGCGATGCCCAGCACGGTGACGCCCATGAACATCACGGCGTCCTTCTCCTCGGTCAGCCCGAAGCCGTACTTGCCGATGGCCACTGCGCCCGACTGGATCACCATGCCGGCCAGGTTGAACCCGAAGAACAGGGTGTATTCGCGGCGCAGCGCGGTGCGGGTGTGGTGCCGGTAGGTCCAGAAGCGGTTGGCGAGGTAGGCCAGCGTGGTCGTGATGAGCGTGGCCACGATGCTGGCCTTCACGGCGCCGATGCCCAGCAGGGCCCAGGTGATCGCCATGTAGAGCAGGGTGTTGCCGGCGCCGATCACGCCGAAGGCGAGGGCCTCGGGGGCGAGGTGGCGCAGACGTTCCATCAGCGGGCGGGCTGAAGCCATTGGGCAACCTTACGGGGGGAAGGGCGCGGACGACGGACGATACCCGTGCAGTGGAACGTCGTCACATTCGCCGGACGACGGTTGACGTCGTCGGGTGGGTGGGGTGCGGTGCCACCTCGTCGACCGGCACGGCCGGGTCTGCCGGGGCGGGCGCGGGGGCCGGCTCCGGGACTACGGTCTCGCCGAAAACAAAGCGGCGGTACGACCAGAAACGGAACAGCGTGCCCACCGCGGTGCCAACCAGTTGGCCGGAGATATTGTCCGCGAGCGGGGTCTGGAATTCGGGCCAGATCGAGCCGAGCCCGTAGTGGCTGATGGCCAGGCAGGCCAGGCCGATGCCCAGTCCGACGCCGTTGAGCAGGAAGAACACGGTGTACTGGCGGGCCATGCCGGCATGCGAGCGGTGCCGCCAGGTCCAGAACCGGTTGCCCAGGAACGCCACGGTGGTGGCCAGCACGGTCGAGCAGGTCTTCGCGAGCAGCGACTCCATGCCGCTGCGCAGCAACACGTTGAAGATCACGAAGTCGATGGCGAACGCGACGCCGCCGACCGCGCCGAACTTGCTGAGCTCGCGTAGCAGTGCCCCGAAGCGTGCCCGCAGGGCGGGCAGGAGCGCGGCAGCGGGCACGGATCCGAGAGTACCGGCGCTTGTCACCCCCGGCCCCTTTCGTGAGCGACTCTTAATCCAGCGGACGCGCATGGTTCCGCTGCCGGTACGGACGGTAGTGGCCCTGGTGGACTTCCGTTATCTCGGCCAGCCGCGCCCGGCACTCGGCGCACCAGCGGAGATGGTTCTCCAGCCGTACGGAATCCCGCTGGGCCAACCGCCCCCGAACCCGCCCGCCGAGTCGTTCCCCGGCCCACCGGCACTCGGGTGGATCGGCCACGGCCACGTGCTGCTGCAGGTAGAGCCGGCGCAGCCCCTCGCGAGCCCGGTGCGCGAGCACGGCCACCGCGTTCGGGGTCAGGCCGAGCTGCGGCGCCACCTCGGCCGGGCTGGCCCCCTCCACCTCGGTACGCCACAGCACGTCGCGCCACCTGTCCGGCAGCGCACGGAAGGCCCGGGCCGCGTACGTGCGCTCCAGCCGGTCCAGGGCCGGGTCGAGGAACGGCTGCCCCTCGTCGTAGCGGGTCAGGTCGTCGGTGAACTCGAGCCGCCGGTCCCGCCGCGCCCGGTGGTAGCAGACGTGGCGCAGCGTGGTGGTGAGGTACGCCCGGAACGCCACCAGCGGCCCCCGCCCGGCCCGCAGCGCCGCGAACACCTTGGCGAACGTCTCGGCGACCAGGTCGTCGACATCGGCCGGGTCGGAGACCAGCCGGTAGGCGAACGCCCGAGCCGCCCCGAGGTGCCGTTCGTAGAGCACGCCGTACGCCGCGGTGTCGCCCGCCCGCACCGCGGCCAGCAGATCAGAGTCCGCATCCCGGGACGGGGTACCGCCACGCGAAGAGGCGCCGTAGGGCGAAGCCATCGTGCCTCCCGAGGGGGTAAGACCTGATCGCGGCAAGCTTAAGCCAATTTGTCCGTTTTGTGAAAGTGGCCGGAATAGTGCGCAGTAGTGTGCCGAGAATCGAAGAATCGAACGCAAATGCGCAGCGTTGCTTAATAATGTGCGGTCTTGCACACGTCAGACCGAATAAATTCGCCTACTCTGCTGGGAACACCCGAGCCAAGGCGAAGGGATCCACGGATGGAAAAGGCGAAGCTAGGGGATTGGGTCGATCAGGTAACAGCACTCACCACCCCGGATCGCGTCGTTTGGTGCGACGGCTCCGAGCAGGAATGGCACCGCCTCACCGATGAGCTCGTGGCAGCCGGCACGCTCGTGCGGCTCGACCCCGGCCACCGGCCCAACTCGTTCTGGGCGCGCACCGATCCGGGGGACGTCGCCCGGGTCGAGGAACGCACGTTCATCTGCTCCGCCGATCCCGCCGACGCCGGTCCGACGAACAACTGGATGGCCCCGGCGCAGATGAAGGCGACGATGACGCAGCTCTACCGCGGCTGCATGCGCGGGCGCACCATGTACGTCGTCCCGTTCTGCATGGGCCCGCTGGACGCCCCGAACCCCATGTTCGGCGTCGAGATCACCGACAGCGCCTACGTGGTCGCATCGATGCGGATCATGACCCGGATGGGCACCGCGGTGCTGGCGGCGATGGGGGAGGAAGCCGATTTCGTGCCGGCCCTGCACTCGGTCGGGGCCCCGGGATCCACGGCGGCATGGCCGTGCAACGAGACCAAGTACATCTCGCATTTCCCGGAGACCAGGGAGATCTGGTCGTACGGATCCGGGTACGGCGGCAACTCGCTGCTCGGCAAGAAGTGCTTCGCGTTGCGGATCGCCAGCGTGGCCGCCCGCGACGAGGGCTGGCTGGCCGAGCACATGCTGATCATGAAGCTGACCTCACCCGAGGGCCGGGTCCGCTACCTGGCGGGGGCGTTCCCATCGGCGTGCGGCAAGACGAACCTGGCGATGCTGGAGCCCACCCTGCCCGGCTGGAAGGTGGAGACGGTCGGCGACGACATCGCCTGGATGCGCTTCGGTGCGGACGGGCGGCTGTGGGCCACCAACCCGGAGTACGGCCTGTTCGGCGTGGCCCCGGGCACCGACCAGCACACCAACCCCAACGCGATGCGCACGCTGGCCCGTGGCAACTCGATCTTCACCAACGTGGCGCTCACCGATGACGGCGACGTCTGGTGGGAGGGGATGGGGGAGCCGCCCGCGCACCTGACCGACTGGCGGGGCCAGGACTGGACGCCGGATGCGCCGGAGCCGTCGAGCCATCCGAACAGCCGCTTCTGCACACCCATCAACCAGTGCCCGATCCTGGCCCCCGAGTACGACGACCCGCGCGGCGTACCGATCGATGCGATCTTGTTCGGAGGCCGCCGCCGCACCACGGTCCCGCTGGTCACCGAGGCTCGTGACTGGGTGCACGGGGTGTACTTCGGCGCCACGCTCTCCTCCGAGACGACCGCCGCGGCGACCGGGAAGGTCGGGGTGGTGCGCCGCGACCCGATGGCGATGCTGCCGTTCATCGGCTATCACGCCGGCGACTACTTCAACCATTGGATCGAACTCGGCAAGGGCGACAGCCAGAAGCTGCCCAGGATCTTCTATGTCAACTGGTTCCGCCGCGACGACGACGGGCGGTTCCTGTGGCCCGGCTTCGGTGAGAACTCCCGGGTGCTCAAGTGGATCGCCGGGCGCCTGGACGGCTCGGGGGAAGCCGTGGAGACACCGATCGGGCAGGTGCCGGCCCCGGGCGCGCTCGATTTGACCGGGCTGGAGCTCGACCCGGCCGACGTCGAGGCGGTGTTGCGGGTGGATCCCGAGGAGTGGCGGGCCGAGCTGCCACAGGTCGAGCAGTGGTTCGCCAGGTTCGGCGACAAGCTGCCGGCGGTGCTGTGGTCCGAGTTGGACGCATTAAAAGCTCGCCTGGCTGGGTAACCGACCTGCCATGACGGCAGTCCGCACGCTGACGTGGTTGCTGATCGCGACCGCGGTGGCCACTGCGGGGGTCGAGATCCTGAATTACTGGTACGCCCCGGAGCACGGTTTCGGGTTCGCTGTCCGGACCGGCTGGGCGTTGCTCCGTACGGCCGGATGGCTGATCTTGATCTGGCACGTGCGCCGGGGCCGGGCCGCCGCCCGCCCCCTCGGTCTGATCCTGGCGGTGACAACCGTCTTCGCCGTCGGCCGCCTGATCGTGCCGCGCACCGGCACCCCGCCGACGTCCGGCGTGCTCGGGTTCGCCCTGCTCACCGCGTTGTGCCTGAGCGTCGTGGTGCTGCTCTACCGGCACCCCGGCGTGCAGGCGCATCTGGTCCGGCACCCGGCCAAGATTGTGTTCACCCGCGAGGGCCTCCAGGTGCGCGAGGCCACCCCGAAACGTCCGCCGCTGGCCGCCTGGGCGATCACTGCGCGGGTTGCCGCCTTCACCTACAGCCCGCTCATGCTGGTGCCCGCGCTGATTTCGGTGAGCGAGCTTCGTCACCGTCCGCAGTGGCTGCTCGCCGTCATCTTCTGGTTCATGATCGGCATCGCGGCCTCCTACGCTGTGCTGCTGGCCACGTTCTTCCTGCTCCGCGACAAGCCGTGGGCGGGGCGCCTGCTGCTCTGGATCACCGCCGGTGTGCTCATCGTCGACCTCCCGCTGTGCTACCTGCTGCTCGGTGTGGACGGCCTGATCCGTGACGGAGCGCCACTGGTTGCGGCCGCGGCCCTGGTCACGTACGCACTGTGGCGTTTTTCCGGTACGAGACAAGCAGTCCCCGCGTGACCTACGACGTCGCCATCGTGGGGGCCGGACCGGCCGGAGCCATTGCCGCCGTGGCCGCCCGCCGCGCCGGAGCCTCCGTGCTGCTGCTTGACCGCGCCGAGTTCCCGCGCGACAAGGTGTGCGGTGACGGCATCGCAGCCGAGGCGTTCGATGTGCTCGACTCGCTGGGCGTGACCGGAATCGACCACGGATGCCCGCCGGTCGAGCGGCTGCGCCTGGTGGCCCCCGGCGGCACTGAGGTCGCCCGCGCGCTGCCCCGGCCCGCGCACACCGTGCCCCGGATGATCTTCGACGCCCGCCTGGTCGAAGCCGCCGTTGCCCATGGCGCTGAGCTGCGCAGACACACCGTGCGGACGCTTCGGTACGACCCCGGCGGCGTGGAGATCGACGGGGACCTCCGAGCCCGGGTCGTGATCGGGGCGGACGGGGCCGGATCGGTGGTCCGCCGGAGCCTCGGACATGCCCCGAACCCGCCGGGCCACCTGGCGATCGCGATCCGCGGGTATGGCCCGGCGATCGGCGACGAGCAGCTGATCAGGACCACGAGCGCCCGCTGGCCGGCCTACGCGTGGTCCTTTCCGCTCGGGGATGGCACGGCCAACCTCGGATACGGCGAAGTTCTCCGGGGGACGGCGCTCACGAAGGCGTACCTGAAGGAGCGTCTGAACGATCTGCTGCCCGGCGCCCGACCCGCCGGCCTGCGCGCCCACCACCTGCCGTTGTCCACCCGCCGTCCGCCGCCGGCTCGCGGTCCGGTGCTGCTCGCGGGCGATGCGCTGTCCTTGATCAACCCGTTCACCGGCGAGGGCATCTTCTACGCCGTGCTGTCCGGTTCGCTGGCCGGCGCCGCGGCCGCCACCGGACCCGGGCAGGCGGCCGCGCGCTACACCGCCGCCCTGCAGGCCCGCCTCGGACGTCACCTGCGGCACTCGCGGATCGCGACCCTGCTCACCCAGCAGCCTCGCGTGGTCGACGCGGCGGTCCGGGCCGCCCGCCAGGACCGGGCGGTATTCCACCGGATGGTGGACCTCGGCCTCGGCGACGGGGTCTTTGATCTTCGGACGATCGGCCGGATCGGGGCGCAGATGCTCCATTTCGCCCATCCGGCCTCTTGAGGTCCGGCGCGCGGTGGTTAGGCTGAGGCGCGATGAGTGTGCGGTCCCTGGTCTATTCCCTGTACGAGCGGCGGCTCGTCGGCAAGCTGGCCGGCAAGCCGGTGCCGCAGCACGTCGGGGTCATGTGCGACGGAAACCGCCGCTGGGCCCGCGAGATGGGCTTCGTCGACCCCAACGACGGCCACCGCGTCGGCGCCGAGCGGATCAAGGAGCTGCTCGGCTGGTGCGATCAGGCGGGCATCAAACACGTGACCCTCTACCTGCTGGCCACCGACAACCTGCAGCGCCCGGCGGCCGAGCTGGACCCGCTGCTCACCATCATCGAGGACCTCGCGACCGAGTTGGCCGAGCAGGGCAACCCCTGGCGGCTGCGCATCGCCGGCGCGCTCGACGTGCTGCCCGCCGCCACTGCCACCGCGCTCAAGGCGGCGCAGGAGAAGACCCGCAACCGCACCGAAGGTGTCGAGGTGAACCTCGCGGTCGGCTACGGTGGCCGCCGCGAAATCACCGACGCGGTCCGCTCGCTGCTCTACGAGCACGCCGCCGCCGGGCGCACCCTGGAAGAGCTCGCCGAGATCCTCGACGTCGAGCACATCGCCGAGCACCTCTACACCGCCGGGCAACCCGACCCGGATCTGGTCATCCGGACCAGCGGGGAGCAGCGGCTGTCGGGCTTCCTGCTGTGGCAGTCGGCGCACTCGGAGTTCTACTTCCACGACGCCAACTGGCCCGACTTCCGGCGCACCGACTTCCTGCGGGCACTGCGGTCATACGCGGGCCGTCAGCGCCGTTACGGCGCCTGAGGTCCGCAAACCCCAGGCGCGCAGCACGGGCAGCGCGCCCGAGGACCTCAGCCCCGCAGTACCGGCAGGGCGTCGGCGAGGAACTGGGCGACCGCCTCGGGTGACTCCAGCCGCAGATCCGCCGCCTCCGCCACGTCCGCGCCGGTTTCCGGGTTGGCCACCGCCACGGCGACGCCGAAGAAGCCGGGGTCCACCGCCTCGCGGGCGCGCAGGGCGTCGAAGGCCTTGATGTCGGACATGTCGTCGCCGAAATACCAGGCGCAGCCCGATTGCAGCACGCCGTCGCTGATCACCATGCCCTTGTCCTGGTCGACCGGGGGCTTCAGCTCGACGACCATCCGGCCGCCCTGGATGCGCAGACCCTGGCGCTCGGCATGCTCGTGTCCCCACTGCTCGACCTGCGCGGCCAGTTGCGGCGCGGTGCGGTAGTGCAGGGCGACCGAGAGCCGCTTGTATTCGACCAGGATCGCGCCGGGCAGTTCGGCCTTGGCGCGCTCGGCGAGCTCGGCCATCGCCGGCACCCAGGGCAGCGCGGCGGGCTCGGTCACGACGTCGCCGTCGTGCCAGACCTCCAGCCCGTACAGGCCGTAGAGGTCGACATGCTCCAGCGACTCGAAGCGCGAGCGCAGGAAGCTGACCGGGCGCGCTGAGACAATTGCCACCCGGGCCACCGTGGCGGCCAGTTCTTCCAGCGCCGCGAGCACGGAAGGCACCGGCTGGGAAGCGTCCGGGTCGTCGGTGACCGGCGACAGCACGCCGTCGAAGTCGAAGAAGAAGGTCGTTTCCTTGGCGCGTGAGGCGGTGAAGCGCAAAGCCTCGTCGGCGCTCAGAGGGTGCGCGGGGCGTGAGGACTCAGGCACGACTCCCAGAGTACCTGCCGCACGGCACGATGCATCTAGGTGAAACGGGCCTCGATCGTCGTAACTGTCGGGTACTACCGCGAGGGCTTGTTGACCGCTAGCGTTCTAGCTATGGCACGGGGTTCTCCCGGGCCATCCGGCCGCCCGGACCTGCGACAAGTGCGCCACGGGGCCCGCATCCCGACCCCGTGACAGTGCCGGGCACCGGACGTGGCGGACCGCGGGCGTACCGGGTTGCACGCCCGCTGGAGCAGGCCTGTGACATCTCGCCGTACTGACGCCGGGACCACTCAGAAGGACCCGGCCGCCAACGTCTCCAGCAACCGTGCCTCGACGGGACGCCGGTCGTCTCGCGATCGGCACGCCGACGCGGAGCCCGCCCCAGCCGGTCGGGTTTTTGTGCTGGACACCTCGGTCCTGCTGTCCGATCCGGCGGCGTTTCGCCGGTTCACCGACCACGAGGTGGTCATCCCCCTCGTGGTGATCTCCGAACTGGAGGGCAAGCGCAACCACCCCGAGCTCGGCTGGTTCGCCAGGCAGTCGCTGCGGATGCTCGACGAGCTGCGGATCAAGCACGGGCGGCTGGACCAGCCGGTGCTCTGCAACGACGAGGGCGGCACCCTGCAAGTCGAGCTCAACCACGCCGACCAAAGCGTGCTGCCGCACGGTTTCCGCAACGACGCCAACGACACCCGCATCCTGTCGGTGGCGCTGGGACTGGCCGCCGAGGGCCGCGATGTCACGCTGGTCAGCAAGGACATGCCGCTGCGGGTCAAGGCCGCCGCGGTGGGCCTGGCGGCCGACGAATACCTGCACGGACAGGCCAGCGATCCGACCTGGACCGGCATGGCCGATCTCAAGCTCGGCGACGACGAAGTCAACAGCTTGTACGCCGGCGACGAGTTGGAGCTGGGGGAGGCGGAGAACCTGCCCTGCCACACCGGGCTGGTCATCCACTCCTCGCGGGGCTCGGCGCTGGGCCGGGTCACCGCTGACAAGAGCGTGAAGCTGGTCCGCGGCGACCGCGAGGCGTTCGGGTTGCGCGGCCGGTCAGCGGAGCAACGCGTCGCGCTTGAGCTGCTGATGGATGACTCGATCGGCATCGTCTCGCTGGGCGGGCGGGCCGGCACCGGCAAGTCGGCGCTGGCGTTGAGCGCCGGGCTCGAGGCGACGATGGAACGCCAGCGGCACAAGAAGGTCATCGTGTTCCGCCCGCTGTATGCCGTGGGTGGCCAGGAGCTGGGCTACCTGCCGGGCAGCGAGTCGGAGAAGATGTCGCCCTGGGCGCAAGCCGTCTTCGACACGCTGGGAGCCGTGGCGCACGCCAACGTGGTGGAGGAGGTCCTGGCCCGCGGCATGCTGGAGGTGCTGCCGCTGACCCACATCCGCGGCCGCAGCCTGCATGATGCGTTCGTCATCGTGGACGAGGCGCAGTCGCTGGAACGCAACGTGTTGCTGACCGTGCTCTCGCGCATCGGTCAGGGCTCGCGGGTAGTGCTCACCCATGACGTCGCGCAGCGCGACAACCTGCGAGTCGGCCGCCACGACGGTGTGACCGCGGTGATCGAGGCACTCAAGGGCCACCCGATCTTTGCGCACGTCACCCTGACGAGGTCCGAGCGTTCGCCGATCGCCGAGGTCGTGACCGATCTGCTGGAGGAGATCCCGATCTGACGCAGCGTCATCGTGGAGGCGGGGATCCAGGCGGATCTCCGCCTCACGCCTTGTTTGAAAGCAATAACATAAAGTAACGACGCTTATACCGTACGGGTGAAGCAAATGATTTGTACTTGCCCTGATTTGTAGCTAAACATCCTGTGATTAAGGTAACAGGTTGGCGTTGCCATTTCACATCGCCTTCACGGTGCGCCAAGGTGGCTGGCGAGCATCAACCCGGTAACCCGCCCGGTTGGACATCGGTCCAGGGTTATCGCGGCGTCAATGCCCCCTACGAAGGGAAACTCTTCGTGAATCGGCTCTGGAGCCGGGTCGGAATTCGTGTGGCCTCCGTGGGTCTGCTCGTTGCGGGCACTATTGGCGGGGTCTACCTCGGCCAGGACCGGGACGGCGATCAGCAGCAGGAGCCCACTGCCTCCTCGCAGCAGCTCGTGGTCCAGGCGGACACCACGTTCGACGAGATGCAGTTGATCCGCGAGCGGCACACCCAGGCTGCGGCCAACCGGGCCTTCCGGAACGCCGCGTCGAGTTCTGCGGCCTCCAAGATCGCTGCCAGCACGCAGGCTGCCGCCGGCAAGGCGCAAGCCAGCCAGAAGAAGGCGATCGACAAGAAGGAAGCCGACGACAAGGCTGCGGCGGAGAAGAAGGCTGCCGAGGAGAAGTCCTCGTCGTCCAGCTCCAGCTCCAGCTCCAACTCCGGTGGTTCCTCGGGCCCCAGCGTCGGCCCCATTCCGGCGTCCTGCGACGAGTACAGCGGCACCCGGGCCACCGGCTGTGCGCTGATGCTGAAGGCGGGCTTCGGGATCGACCAGTTCCCCTGCCTCAACAAGCTGTTCAACCGCGAGAGCGGTTGGAACCCGAGCGCGTCCAACCCCAGCTCGGGTGCCTACGGCATCCCGCAGGCCCTGCCCGGCAGCAAGATGGCGTCGGTGGCCTCGGACTGGAGGACCAACGCGGCAACCCAGATCAAGTGGGGTCTCAACTACATCGAGGGCCGCTACAACAGCCCGTGCGGTGCCTGGTCGCACTCCGAGAGCACCGGCTGGTACTGAGCCACCCAAGCTCGAAAGAAGGGGTGCGTGCTTCGGCGCGTACCCCTTCTTCTTCGGATGTGGATGGTGGAATGTCCACATGGTCCGGAAAGTCGCTTCACTTGTCACGCTCGCGATCGTCGCCTCCGTTCTGTCGGCCAGTCAGGTCGGAGCGTCCGCACAGGACGATGCTCGCGTGGTCGTCGGCGGTGACCCGGCGCCACAGGGCAAGTTCCCGTGGATGGTCCGGCTGTCCATGGGCTGCGGCGGCGCCCTGACCGCGCCGCGCGTCGTGCTCACCGCCGCGCACTGCGTGGCCGGCTCGGGCGACAAGAGCATCACGGTGCTCGGCGGTGTCACCGATCTCAAGGCCAAGGGCGCGCACACCGCCCGCTCGGTCAAGGTGGTCCGCGCCCCCGGGTTCCGCGACGAGACCCACGGCGACGACTGGGCACTTGTCAAACTGGACCGTGAGCTGGGCCTGCCCACGCTGAGCCTGGGCCGGGCGGCGGACGAGAAGGGCGCGCTGACCATTATGGGGTGGGGTCAGACCAGCGAGGCGTCGGCCCAGCAGCAGCAGAAACTGCGGTACGCCTCCGTGCCGGTGGTCTCCGATGCCGACTGTGCTGCGGCGTACCGCAAGGTGGATGTGAACCTGGTCAAGAACGAGTCGCTGTGTGCCGGCAAGAAGGGCGTGGACACCTGTCAGGGCGATTCGGGTGGTCCGCTCGTACGGCAAAAAGGCTCCTCATGGGTTCAGGTCGGGATCGTCAGCTGGGGGCTGGGTTGTGCCCGCAAGGGTTATCCGGGCGTGTACACGCAGGTCTCCACGTTCCGCGACGCCATCCGCTCGGCCACCCGCAAGCTGTCCTGAGGTGGCATCCGGGTCCGCGATCGGTAACTATCGGTAGATGAGTTACCCGGGCCCGAGCGGCGACCCGACCAGGTTCGGCACCGATGCGTTCTTCGCCTCGATCGGGCGCGCCTTCGTTGCGATGTGCGCGGTCGTGCCGTTCCTGTTCCTCATCGAGGCGATCGACCGCGGGCTCGGCGCCGGCACCCTCGACGTCGCCGGCGGCATCATCCCGCACCGCCTGGACGGCCTCGACGGCGTCATCTTCAGCCCGTTCCTGCACGCCAACTGGGATCACCTGTACGGCAACAGCGTCCCGCTCATCCTGGTCGGCACGTTCGCGCTGGCCGGCGGCACCCGCCGGTTCCTGTGGTCGACGCTGGTCATCGTGCTGGTCAGCGGGTTCGGCGTGTGGCTGGTCGGCGACCCGGGCACCGTCGTGGTCGGCGCCAGTGGCGTGGTCTTCGGCTACCTGGGCCTGCTGTTCGCCCGCGGCTTCGTCGAGCGAAGCTGGTGGAACCTGGGCGTGGCCGCGTTCATCGGGCTGCTGTACTGGTACCAGATCTACAACATCCTGCCCACCGACGCGGCGATCTCCTGGCAGGGCCACGCGCTGGGCCTGCTCGCCGGCGTCATCGCCGCCGTCGCGTTCCGCCGTCGCCGCCAGCCGGTCGACGCGCTCACTGGGTTTTAGAACAGCTCCCGCTTCTCGAACAGCTCCGGCGCTTGTGGCTGGCGCGGGGCCACTTCGACCTGCGCGGGCACCTCCAGCGCGTCGTCGGAAACCCCCATCTCGGCAAGCTTGCGGGCACTGACCAGCACGCGGGATTCCAAGGAGCCAACCGCCCTGTTGTACGCGGTGACTGCGCCACTCAGCGAGGAGCCGAGCTTGCCCACGTGGTCGCCCAGGGTGGCCAGGCGGCCGTACAGCTCACGGGCCAGGCTGTGCACCGCGAGCGCGTTGCGGGCCAGGGCCTCCTGACGCCAGGAATAGGCCACCGTACGCAGCAGTGCGATCAGCGTGGCCGGGGTCGCCAGCACCACGTTGCGGGTGAACGCGTGCTCCATCAGCGAAGGGTCGCGCTGCAAGGCGGCGTCGAGGAACGGGTCGGCGGGCACGAACAGCACCACGAAATCCGGGCTCTGGTCGAACGCCGTCCAGTACGTCTTGGCCGCCAGCGCGTCCACATGCCCGCGCAGCACCCGGGCATGCTGATCGAGGTGGCCGTCGCGGGTGCGCTCGTCACGGGCCTCCATGGCCGACAGGTACGCGTCGAAGGGCGCCTTCGCGTCCACCACCACTGAGCGGCCGCCGTGCAACCGCACCACCATGTCGGGGCGTACCCCCTGCCGATCGTTGACCGCTGTCACCTGCTCAGCAAAGTCACAGTGTTCCAGCAAACCCGCAGCTTCGACGATGCGCCGCAGTTGGTGCTCACCCCAACGACCGCGCACCTGCGGGGCTCGCAAGGCGGCCACCAACTGCTTGGTTTCGGTGCGCAGCTCGCCGGACACGGACCCCATCGCCCGTACCTGCTCGCGCAGTTCGGCGTAGGCGTCGACCCGGTCTCGTTCCAGCTCGGTGACCCGCTGCTCGTAGTCGCGAAGTGCCTGGTGAAGGGGGGCAACAGCGCGGGCTACGGCCTCCTGGGACTGGGCTGTCGCCTCGTAGGAGAGGGCTCGCAGGGACTGCTCCATGCGCTGCTCGCCGTCGCGTCCGGCCTGCACCGTCGCCTCCAGCCGGGCGATGTCCGCGGCGGTGCGCAACCGGGCCGCCAGCCAGCCCAGCGCCGCCCCCACCGTCAAACAAATGAACACCACGGCCAGCGTCGAGAAGGTCACCCTGCGAGCTTGCCAGAGGGGTACGACTTTCCCGTCGCGGGTAACGTCGATGACATGAAGGTGTTTCTGCTGCTGGTAGTCATCCTGATCGTGGTCGCGATCGTCGTGCTGTGGCGCCGCGGGAATGCCAACCGCGAGCAGCAACGCCTGGACGACGCCAGAGCCGACGCGCAGCGCTGGTACGAACGGCTCGGCGGACAGGTCCTCAACCTGCACGGCGACGAGCCGGCGGCCCGCCAAGCCCTGTCGGATGCGAGCGAACGCTACAACGCCGCGGGCGGCCAACTGCAGCAGGCCAAAACCCTCCGCCAGTACGAGCTGGCCCGCGAATCGGCGCTCGAGGGGTTGGCCTACGTACGGGCGGCCCGCACCGCCATGGGCCTCGACCCGGGCCCCGAGCTTCCGGCGCTGCACGGTGCCCAGGGGGCCGGCCAGCTCACCAAGGAACGCGAGGTGACGGTGCAGGGCCAGTCGTACAAGGCGGGTCCGCAGCCGGGAGCCGAGACGCCTTACTACTACCCGGGCGGACGGGTGCAGGGTCGCCCGGTGCCGGCCGGTTGGTACTCGACGCCGGTGTGGAAGACGGCGCTGGGGGCGGGAGCTGGCGTACTCGGGGGCATGCTGATCTTCGACGCGCTGTTCGCCCCGGGCTTCGGGGACATGGGGTACGGCGACGGTTACCAGGACGGGTTCCAGGACGCCGCCCAGGACTTCAACGGCGCCGGAGACTTCAACGGCGGAGACGCCAACGGCGGAGACTTCAACGGCGCCGGAGACTTCGGCGGCGGAGACTGGGGCGGCGGTGGCGACGACTTCGGTGGCGGCGGCGACTTCGGCGGCGACTTCTAACGGTCTCGTCCGCCCCCGAGGATCAGCCGCGAGCCGCCGCGGCTGCCTTCATGTCGCGGCGCAGCTCCTGCGGCAGCGAGAACGTCAACCGCTCCTCAGCCGTCGTGTACTCGGTGACCTCCCCGAATCCCCGCTCCGCCAGGTGGGCCAGCACCTCCATCACCAGGTCGTCCGGCACGCTGGCGCCCGAGCTCACGCCCACCGTCGACGCGCCCTTGAGCCACTCGTCCTGGATCTCCGATGCGTAGTCGACTAGGTGGCCGGCGCGGGCTCCCGCGCCCAGGGCTACCTCGACCAGGCGGACCGAGTTGGAGGAGTTCGTCGAGCCGACCACGATCACCACGTCGCACTCCGGCGCGATTTCCTTGATGACGTGCTGGCGGTTGGAGGTGGCGTAGCAGATGTCGTCGCTGGGCGGGGACTGCAACAGCGGGAGACGGGTTTTGAGGCGGGCCACCGTTTCCATCGTTTCGTCCACCGACAGCGTGGTTTGCGACAGCCAGACCACCTTGGCCGGGTCGCGGACCACCACGTTGGCCACGTCGTCCGGGCCGTCGACCAGTTGGATGTGGGCCGGGGCTTCGCCGGAGGTGCCGATGACCTCTTCGTGGCCCTCGTGGCCGATCAGCAGGATGTCGTAGTCCTCGGCGGCGAAGCGCTTGGCCTCGTGGTGCACCTTGGTGACCAGCGGGCAGGTGGCGTCGATGGCCTTGAGGTTGCGGGCGCGGGCCTGGTCGTGCACCTCGGGAGCTACGCCATGGGCGGAAAACACGACAGTGGCGCTCTCGGGCACCTCCTCGTTCTCCTCCACGAAGATCGCGCCACGGGCCTCAAGCGTGCTGACCACGTGTTTGTTGTGCACGATCTGCTTGCGGACATAGACCGGAGCGCCGTACAGCTTGAGCGCTTCTTCCACGGTTTGCACTGCGCGGTCGACGCCGGCGCAGTATCCCCGGGGCTTGGCGAGCAGGACACGCTTGGCAGAAGTCACCCGGCCATCGTACGTGCGCCAAGCGAAGATCCCCCATGGTGCGATCCGCACCACAGCGGTACCTGGTTGGCGCGCTGACCTGGATCTTGCTCAACCTGCACGGTCCCGCTCCGGTGGCCGGCCTGGTCCGGTCACAGTGCGGGAGCGCAGAACCAGTTCGACGCCGTCAACCTGGTGGCCGGCCTGTACGTGTGGGGCCTTGCCGGGCTGCTGCTCTCCGCTGCGATCAACAAGGTGCGTTTCCGCCCGTAACGGACCGTGCGGGCGGGATACTCGGGCCATGAGCGCCGTCACCCAGCCCTCGGTCGACGAGGAAGAGGACGAGGAGGCCCCGGGTCTCTGGCAGTCCTTCGGCTCGGCGTTGCGCCTGATCGTCGGATGGTTCAGCGTGGCCATCGGGCTGCTGAACCTGCTGGTCGAGCTGGACCGCTCGGACGGCTCCCCGGACGGCGCCTACGTTTTCTTCCACTTCATCCTGCTGGTCGGCGGCGTGCTGATGGTGTCGCTGGCCTGGATCGGCGTCAAGCCGGGCCTGCCGGGCTACATTGCCGGCGCTGCGGTGCTGGTCGCGGGCGTGGTCCTCGGCGCGATCCCGGCCAACGACACGGTCTGCTGCATGCGGGCGTTCAGCGAGCGGCACGGCTACCCGTTCACGATTGCCGCCCGCGACGCCGGCTCGAGATGGCACATCGACAGCCAGCACCTGCTTGCCGACATGCTCTTCTGGGGCTATCTCGGTCTGGTGGTGCTGCTGACCGTGGCGCTGACCCGCAAGGTCGCAACCCGGGAGGACCGGGAGGAACAGCCCGGGTGAGCCGCCCGTAGGCTGGGCCGGGTGACCGAGCCGGAGCCGAAGTCGACGCCCGACGAGCCGTGGCCCGTCCGCGTCGTCAGCCAGAAGGTCGGCGCCTGGGTGGCCCGGCTGGGCTGGGTGTGGGTGGACGGCCAGGTGGCCCAGATCAGCCGCCGCCCCGGCACCAGCGTGGTCTTCTTGACCCTGCGTGACCCCTCGGCCGACCTCAGCCTCACCGTCACCGCGCACCGCGACGTCCTCGATGCCGGGGCCCCGGAGCTGGCCGAGGGCGCCCGGGTCACCATGCACGCCAAGCCCGAGTTCTATCCCGCTCGGGGCTCGCTGAGCCTGCGCGCCGACGAGATCCGCCAGGTCGGCCTGGGCGAGCTGCTCGCCCGGCTGGAGAAGCTGAAGAAGCTGCTCGGCGCCGAGGGCCTGTTCGCCCGCGAGCGCAAGCGCCGGCTGCCGTTCCTGCCGCAGCGCATCGGGCTGATCACCGGGCGGGCCTCGGCGGCCGAGCGGGACGTGCTGATGAACACCCGGCGGCGCTGGCCGAGCGTGGAGTTCCGCACGGTGAACGTGCCGGTGCAGGGGCCGACCGCGGTGCCGCAGATCATCGACGCGCTCAAGGTGCTGGACAACGATGACACCATCGACGTCATCGTGATCGCGCGCGGCGGCGGCAGCGTCGAAGACCTCCTGCCGTTCTCCGACGAGGCGTTGTGCCGGGCCGTGTTCGCCTGCCGGACCCCGGTGGTCAGCGCGATCGGCCACGAGACCGACGCACCGCTGCTCGACTACGTCGCCGACCTGCGGGCGTCCACGCCGACCGACGCGGCCAAGCGGATCGTGCCCGACCTGGGTGAGGAGACCCAGCTGATCGAGCACGCCCGGCGCCGGCTGGACCGGGGTGTGCTGACGCTGATCGACCGGGAGGCGCACCGGCTGGAGGCGTGGCGCTCGCGGCCCGCGCTGGCCCGGCCCGAGACGCTGATCGACCAGCGCGAGGCCGAGATGGGCCAGCTACGCGACCGGGCGACGCGCAGCTTGGAGCATCGGATCCGCCGGGCCGACGACGATCTGCGGCACACGTTGGCGCGGCTGCGGGCGCTGTCACCCAAGGCAACGCTGGAACGCGGCTACGCGATCGTGCAGCGCGCCGACGGGCACGTGGTCCGGGCGGCCGGCGAGGTGGCGGCCGGGGACGTGCTGCGGGTCCGGCTCGCCGAGGGCGAAGTGCACACCGAGGTACAGGAGCAGGGATGAGCGAGCTGAGTTACGAGCAGGCCCGCGGTGAGCTGGCCACGGTGGTCGAGAAGCTCGAACAGGGCGGGGCCTCGCTGGAGGAGTCCCTCGCCCTGTGGGAGCGCGGTGAGAAGCTGGCCGACATCTGCCAGCGTTTCCTGGACGGCGCGCGGGACCGCATCGAAACGGCCCGCGCGGCGCGCGACAGCTAGCTGTTGATCGCGGCGTACGCCTGGTCGGGGGCTTCCTCGACCTCGGCGGCGGGCGGGACCTGCTGCTGCGCGGCGCTGCCGTAGCCGGTGAACTCGGCGGTCCACTTGCCCGCCGGGGTGTTCTTGAGCTTCGGCACGTCCAGCACGAGCTTGGTCAGCCGGCCCTCGGAGTCGAGCGTGGCCTCGTACGGAATCGCCTTGCCCGCCGCCGGGTCCAGACCCTCGAACGAAGACTTGCCGAACAGGCCCTTGTCGTCGGTCACCGTGGTGGCATCCAGCGTGCCCTTGATCGGCGAGTCGCCCTCTGCGGTGGCTGCCGCGCCCAGCAGCGTGCTCACGCCCACCATGTCCGGGTTGTCCTGCTGGAGGTTGAACTCCTTGGAGGTCACCTTGGACATGTCCAGGCGCAGCCACTTCTTGCCGCTGAACATGTCGACCATCGACTTCAGCCCGTCGCGCAGCTTGGCCGATTCCGGGTCGTCGCCGACATCCTGCAGGCTCTGCAGTTGCTCGGCGGTCTCGCCCATGTCGACCTTCAGCTTCAGGTAGCGGTCGGCGTCGACGAACCGGAAGTTCATCTCGCCCTTACCCTCCTCGGTCGCGCTGACGAAGTCGATCGCGGCGGTCTTGCTCGGGCTGTGCACCACGCCCTTGCCCGAGCTGCCGCCCGGCATGGTGACGCTGAACGTGTAATTGCCGGCCTTGATCCCCGAGGTGGAATCGGCCAGCGCCGTCTTGGGGTCGGCTTTGTCGTCAGTGCACGCGGTCAGGCCGAGCGCGAGCAGCGGGACAAGTACGGCGGCGAACCGTCGATTCATGGCAGGGGACTCCGAACGCAGTGCGACAAGACTGCGGGAGCCTAAACGAAAGGCAAGTGGTCGCGCTGCCCCTTCAGGGCAACGCCGCCGCCAGGTCGTCGAGGCTCTCCGATTTGTCCGAGCCGACGATGATCATCGTGCGGCCCTTCTCCAGCAGCACCAACGCGACCTCGCCGGCCCGTGCCTCATATTTCTGCCACGCCCGCGAGCCCGCCTGCACCGTGCCGGTGGCCTTGGGCTGATTGCCGAGTTCGGCCGGGATCAGCGTGGTGGTCGCCACGCTGCTCTCCACCAACTGCAGCGGCTTGTCATCCGGTGCGGTGTAACCCAGGCGCAGCGTGGCACCGCCCTCCACCCGGCGGAACAGCGCACTCTGCACGTGCCAGTCCTCGCCGAGCCCCTGCGGCTCGCTCACCGGGAACGCGGCGGCGGCCCGAGCCTGCTCCAGCGCCGGGGCGGCGTCGATGCTCACCGGCTTGTCGCCGTCGAGCACCAGCCGGTAGAAGAGCAGCACCAGCATGATCGGCACGATCAGGATGCCGATCGACAGGGCCATGTCACGCGGCCGGCGGTCACCGCGGCTGGGCGTGGCGGGAGCTACTGAGGGGCTGGACACCTCCCCATTGTTAACCATGTCCGCGGCACGGGACTTCACGCCCGCCGTCATGTGAGGATCAGGACTACCGAATCCCCCGCACCGTCGCGAGGAGGCGCCTTACATGCCCGCTGCTGACAACCCTCAGGACCTCGACCGCAACATCGCCCTCGACCTCGTCCGCGTAACCGAAGCCGCCGCGATGGCGGCCGGGCGCTGGGTGGGCCGCGGCGACAAGAACGGCGGTGACGGCGCCGCGGTCGACGCCATGCGCAAGCTCATCAACTCGATCCAGATGCGCGGCGTCGTGGTGATCGGCGAGGGTGAGAAGGACGAGGCGCCCATGCTGTTCAACGGCGAGCGGGTGGGCGACGGCACCGGACCCGAGGTCGACGTCGCGGTGGACCCGGTGGATGGCACCACGCTGATGAGCAAGGGGATGCCGGGCGCGGTCGCCGTACTGGCTGTGGCCGAGCGCGGGGCCATGTTCGATCCGAGCGCGGTCTTCTACATGGAGAAAATCGCGGTTGGCCCGGACTGTGCCGACGTGATCGACATCAACGCCGGCGCGACCGAGAACCTGCGGCGCATCGCCAAGGCGAAACGCACCGACGTTTCCGACGTCACGGTCTGCATTCTGGACCGGCCGCGGCATCAGACGCTTATCGAAGAGGTACGAGCGGCCGGCGCGAACATCAAGTTCATCTCCGACGGTGACATTGCCGGGGCCATCTCGGCGGCGCGCGAGGAGTCGGAGGTCGACGTGCTCATGGGCATCGGCGGCACTCCCGAGGGCATCACCGCCGCGTGCGCGCTCAAGTGCCTGGGCGGGGCGATCCAGGCCAAGCTGTGGCCGCTGGACGACTCCGAGCGCGAGAAGGCCATCGGCGGCGGCCACGACCTGGACCGGGTGCTGAGCACCGACGACCTGGTCACCGGGGACAACTGCTTCTTCGTGGCCACCGGCGTCACCTCGGGCGACCTGCTCAAGGGCGTGCGCTACCGCAGCGGTGGGGCGCACACCCAGTCGATCGTCATGCGTTCCAAGAGCGGCACGATCCGGGTGATCGACTCGTACCACCGGTTGGAGAAGCTGAAGTTGTACTCATCGGTGGACTTCGACGGGCACCTGCCTTCGATCAGCCCTACAGTGCCTGAGTGACTCGAACCGCTTCCGCGCCGCCGGTCGTTTCCGCCGGGCAACGAACGGCCGGCGTCGTGGTCGCGGTGATCGCGGGTGCCGCGCTGGCCGTGCAGTCCAGGATCAACGGCGAGCTTGCGGTACGTCTGGACGACCCGATCGGCGCCGCGCTGATCTCCTTCGGGTCGGGCCTGGTCGTGCTGGCCTTGCTGGTGCCCGCGCTACCGGCGGGCCGCGCCGGGCTGGCCGGGCTGCGCGCCGCGCTGCGGGAGCACCGGCTCAGCGCGTGGCAGTTGCTCGGCGGTATGTGTGGCGGTTTCCTGGTCGCCACCCAGGGCCTGACCGTGCCCACCCTCGGCGTGGCCGTGTTCATCGTGGCGCTGGTGGCCGGCCAGTCCTCAAGCAGCCTGCTGGTGGACCGGGCGGGCGTGGGCCCGGCCGGTCAGCAGCCGGTGACCGCGCCGCGCCTGGCGGGGGCGGTGCTGACAGTGGTCGCCGTGCTCATCTCGGTCGGCGACCGGATCGGGCACCCCAGCGCCCTCGCTCTGGCCATCCTGCCGTTGCTGGCCGGTCTGGGCATCGCCTGGCAGCAGGCGGTGAACGGCCACGTCCGGCAGGCTTCGGGCAGCGCCCTGGTAGCCGGCCTGGTCAACTTCTGTACGGGCACGGCGGTGCTGCTCGTGGCGTTCGCCGTGTCCGTACTGATCCGCGGGCTGCCCGGTCACCTGCCGCACGGCCCGTGGTGGCTGTACTGCGGTGGCCTGATCGGCATCCTGTTCGTCGCCGCCGGTGCCGCGGTGGTCCGCTACACCGGGGTGTTGCTGCTGGGTCTGGGCATGATCGCCGGGCAGATCACCGGAGCGCTGCTGCTGGACGTGGTGGCCCCCGGCGACGCGGGCCGCCCGGGCTGGAACACCATCGTCGGTGCCGTGCTCACCCTGGTGGCGGTCGTCGTAGCCGTGGTCAAGAAAGACGCCGGGCCAGCTCGCGGCGAACAGCGCGCGGGCCGGGCCACACCTGGCTGAGGTCGGCGGTGAACGTGGGGGAGCCGTCCGGTTCGTCGTGCAGCGCCGGCCAGCCCTCGTCACCCTCCGCGATCGGGTGCACCCGGTCCAGGTCGACAGGTGTCACGTCGAGGACCGTGCGCAGCCCCCGGCGATGCACCATCACGTGGTCGATGTCCTGCCACGCGAGCAGTACGGGGTCGCTGCCCTCGGTGGCCAGCTCGAGCCCCCCGGACGAGGCCCGGATCCAGGTGCGCTGCGCGGAACGGGCGGTCAGGGCGTACACCCCCGAGGCGATGGTGGCGATCGAAACACCCTGGATCAGCGTCGACCACCACGGATCACCGGGAGCATCGAGCAGAACGGCAACAATCGGCGACACGATCAGGTACGCCACCAGCAGCGCCCCGAACAGCACGGCGAACGTACGCCACGGCGACGCCCGGAACAGCACGGCATCGGCGGCGGGTGCCGCAACCTCCTCCGGCGGGATCGACATGCCCCCTATGCTGCCGTGTCGGTGCCCCGCGCAGGTTCCGCTTCGCGAAGGTCGGCGCGGTTGGTCATCGCGCCATGGCGAGGTAGCGGCGGCTGCGGGCCCGGGTCTGCCAGACGTTGACGACCACCCATACCAGCGCCGCGAGGCCGATCAGGCCGGCGCCCTGGTTGAAGCCGAACTTGCCGTCGAACAGATTCAGCAGCAGCCCTACGGCCACCAGAGCGATGCTCCCGGTCATGGCCCAGGGGGCGACGGTGCGGCGCAGGCTGCGTTCCGCCAGGTCCCGGGCCAGGGCGTCGATGCGGGGATCATCGCTGCCGCCGGCCTTGAGCGCCAGCGACACCGACCGCTGGGTGGCCCGGTCCGCGCCCTGGAACAACATTGCGTCGCGGTCCGCACGCCGGAACATGCGCCAGGCCAGCGCGCCGAAAATTGCCACGAAGATGAGCGGGAGCAGCAGCCCCCACCACAGCCCGCCGCCCGCCGCCAGCACGCCGGCCATCATCGCCGCTCCGGCCAGCACGCCGATCACCGCGAACATCCACCCCAGCCCGCGAACCCGGCGAACCGCGCGCGCGTGCAACAGGTCCCGGTCCGGAATCACGTCCATGGGCTCGGCTCCCGCAGGTAGGCGCGGTAGCGGCGCAGCTCCATCGTTTTCGTCACAACCATCACCACCATCAGGGTCAGGGACCCAGCGGGCAGCACCGCCCGCTCCCACTCCCGGTCGGTGAGGCGTACAACCAGCAGGAACGCTTGAAGCAGCGCGAGCGCGACGCCGAGCCCGATGAACCACCGCTGGTTGAGGCCCCGGCGGGCCGTCTCGCGGGCCAGCTCGTCAATGCGCGGATCGCCGGTGCCGCCGGTTCGCAGCGCAGCGGTCACCGCTGTCCGGGTTGCCCGGTCCGTGCCGTACAGCAGCGGCGAGCGCTTGGCCATCCGCCGGGCCACGATGATGGTGGTCGCCACCACGACCGCCGCCGCGACCAGCCCGGCGGTCAGCACGAGCAGGCCCCGGCCGCTGTGGAAGTCGTCGATCAGCGCGAAGAAGAAACCGGCGAGCCCGGCGAAGACGACCCCGCCGACCAGGCAAGCGATGAGCACCGAGCGCCGCAGCCCCTCGGCCGACCGCTGCCGCAACAGGTCCCGGTCCGGAATCGCGTCCATGACCGGGACCCCTACCCGCAGTGAAGATCAACTACACCGACCGGATCAGAAGGCGCAGGCGATGACGAGTTCCGGGGTGCGGTCCGGCAGCATGTCGAGCTTGGCGATGCGGCCCGCTGCCTTGAGGTCCGGCTCGATCCGGGTTAGCTGGTCCAGGAGCTGGGCCGGGCCGAGGGCTTCGGCCAGGGGCACTTCGGCCTTCATCGACAGCTTACGGTCGGACTTGGCCCGCCGGACCTGGCGCAGCGCGTCACCGGCCAGGTCGAGCAGGGCGGCGTCACCTTCGGGGGCCGCCCGGGTCAGCTCGTACGGAGTGGGCCACGTCGCCGCATGCACCGAGCCGTAGCGCCACCACGACCAGACCTCCTCGGTCACGTACGGCAGAAACGGCGCGAACAGCCGCAGCAGCACCGACAACCCCGCAGCCAGCGCCGCCCGAGCCGAGTCCCCGGCCGCCCCCGGTGCGTACGCCCGGTCCTTCACCAACTCGATGTAGTCGTCGCAGAAGGTCCAGAAGAACGCCTCGGTGCCGGTCAGCGCTGTCGTGTGGTCGTACTCGTCGAAGGCCGTTGTTGCCGCGGTCACCACGGTGGCCAGCCGGCTCAGCATCGCCCGGTCCAGCGCCTCGGTCACCGGCTGGCGCAGCGCGCCGGCGGCGCCCAGCCCGAGCGCGAACTTGGAGGCGTTGAGCAGCTTGGTGGCCAGCCGCCGGCCCACCTTGATCTGCGCCGGGTCGAACGCCAGGTCGGCGCCGGGCCGCCCGTTCGCTGCCCAGTAGCGCACCGCGTCGGACCCGCTCTGCACGAGCAGATCCATCGGGGTGACCACGTTGCCCTTGGACTTCGACATTTTCTTGCGGTCCGGGTCGAGGATCCAGCCGGACTGCACGGTGCTGGTCCACGGCAGCGTGCCGTGTCCGAGGTGCGAGCGGACCACCGAGTAGAACAGCCAGGTGCGGATGATCTCCTGACCCTGCGGGCGCAGGTCCATCGGGAACACCCGCCGGAACAGGTCCTCGTCGGTGCCCCACCCGCCGACGATCTGCGGGGTGAGCGACGAGGTAGCCCAGGTGTCCATGACGTCCGGGTCGGCCGTGAAGCCGCCCGGCACGTCGCGCTGGGACTCCTCGAAGCCGGGCGGGCACTGCGAGGACGGGTCAACCGGCAGTGCCGAAACGTCCGGTATGAGAAGCTGGCCGTAGTCCGGCTCGCCAGCGTTGTCGAGCCGGTACCACAGGGGGATCGGCACGCCGAAGAACCGCTGCCGGCTGACCAGCCAGTCACCGGTCAAGCCGGCGACCCAGTGGTCGTACCGGTGCCGCATGTGCTCGGGAATCCACCGCAGCTCGCGGCCGCGTCCCAGTAGCTCGTCGCGCAAATCCCGATCGCGCCCGCCGTTGCGGATGAACCATTGCCGGCTGGTGACGATCTCCAGCGGGGATTCGCCGCGCTCGTAGAACTTGACCGGGTGGGTGATCGGGCGCGGCTCGCCCAGCAGGTCACCGGTCTCGGTCAGGAGCCGCACAATCTCGCGCCGGGCCGCAGCGACGCTCAGCCCGGCAAAACCCCGGTACGCCGCCTCGGCCACCCCGGCCGGCCGGTCGGGCAGGAAACGACCGTCGCGGCCCAGCACGACGCGCGTCTGCAGTTGCAGGTCACGCCACCAGATGACGTCGGTCAGGTCGCCGAACGTGCAGACCATCGCGATGCCGGTGCCCTTGCCGGGATCGGCGAGCTGGTGACCGTACACCGGGACCTCGACGTCGAAGTACGGCGTGCGCACAGTCGTACCCACCAGCGGATGCCCCGGCGCGGCGACCAGCGCGACGCACGCCGGCAGCAGCTCCGGACGCGTGGTGTCCACCTCGACCGGGCCGTCCGCGCCGTGGAAACGCAGCCGGTGGTACGCCCCGGGCCGCTCCCGGTCCTCGATCTCGGCCTGCGCCACAGCGGTCCGGAAGCCGACGTCCCACAAGGTGGGCGCCTCGGAGGTGTACGCCTCCCCGCGCGCCACATTGTCGACAAAGGCGCGCTGCGACACGGCTTGCGACTTCGGCCCGATGGTCGTATAGGTCAGGTTCCAGTCGACGGACAGCCCGAGCCGGCGCCACAGTGCTTCGAACGCCTTCTCGTCCTCGGTGGTGAGCCGGTTGCACAGCTCGACGAAGTTGCGCCGCGACACCGCGACGGCGGGCTTGGGCGGCGTTGCCGGTGGCTGCCAGGCCGGGTCGTACGGCAGGGCCGGGTCGCAGTAGACGCCGTACACGTTCTGCACCCGGCGCTCGGTCGGCAGCCCGTTGTCGTCCCAGCCCATCGGATAGAAGACGGCCTTGCCGCGCATCCGCTGGAACCGCGCGATCGTGTCGGTGTGGGTGTACGAGAACACATGCCCCATGTGCAGCTCGCCCGATACGGTCGGCGGAGGCGTGTCGATGGCGTACACGTCGGCGCGCTGCTTGGAGCGGTCGAACGCGTACGTACCCTCCTCCTGCCAGCGCGGCGCCCACTTCTGTTCGAGCCCGTCCAGCGACGGCCGCTCGGGCAGACCGGTGCGCGCGGTCTTTGCCGTATCAGTCATGCGCCCGAGGGTAGAGGGGTCTTATCCGGTCTGCCAGCAGGTTTGGCTCGCAGCCGCGATACTCTCCATCTCCGCCCGTGGGGAGGGCGGGCAGAGACTAAGTGGGGTCGTGGATGCCGGATGCGGTGCTCGTCTACGTAGTGTCGGTGACCACGCTGATGGCGGCTCACCAACTCGGCGACCATGTGCTGCAGTCGGACCGCCAGGCCGCGCACAAGGCCGATCCGGGGCTGACCGGCTGGTCCTGCATGGCCCTGCACGTCGGCATCTACCACGTGATCGCGACCGTCATGCTGCTCGTCGCGTTCGTCGGCCTCGGCCTCGGCACCCCCGTGCGCGGCCTGATCGCCGGTCTCGCGTTCTCCGCGGTCACCCACGCCTTCCTCGACCGCCGCTGGCCGGTGCGCCTGATCCTGACCCGGATGGGCTCACCGACCTTCGCGGTCATGCAGAGCCCGGTGAACGGCATGTACGTCGCCGACCAGGCCCTGCACTACGCCTGCCTGTGGATCTCAGCCATCCTCATCGCGCGACTGTGACCTGCTCGTGGGTCAGCAACGCCGTCTTCACCCCGACTCCCCAGCGGTAGCCGCGTAGCGTCCCGTCCGTGCCGACCACCCGATGGCAGGGCAGGAACAACGCCACGGCATTGCGGGCACAGGCGGTTGCGGCGGCGCGGATCGCGGTGGGACGTCCGGCCAGAGCGGCATATTCACGGTACGTCACCGGGTGCCCCGGCTTGATGTCGCGCATCACGAGCCAGGCGTGCGTCAGGAACGGCCCGGTCGTGTGCTGTTCGACGGCCACGTTGTCGATGGCGTCGAGCTCGCCGTCGAAATAGGACCGCACCGCCTCCTCGATCGCGTCCGGCTGCGTCGCCGGCCGGGTTTCTTCCAGCAGATTCCGGTGTACGAGGGGAAGCAGTGCGTCGATCTCGGAGGTGAACCCGGAAGCGCGTACGGCCCCGGCCTCGCTGACCAGGTAGGTGAATGGGCCGGCCGGTGTGTCGAGGGTCATGGAACGCATCATGCTGATCTCCAGAGGTGCATCAGGGCGTAGGAACGCCAGGGCCGCCAACGATCGGCGTAGGCCTTCAGCGCTCTGGGGGTGTGCGGGATGCCGAGGGCTTTCGCACCGCGGCGGGCCGCTATGTCGGTGGGGAGCATCACGTCAGGGTCGCCGAGGGCGCGCATCGCGATGTAGCCGGCCGTCCACGCGCCGACACCGGGCAGTTCGAGCAGCCGGGACACGGTGTCCTCCCGGTCGCTGCCCGGGTCCAGGTGCAGCTTGCCGTCAGCCACCGCCTCGGCCAGCGCCCGGATGCTGGTGCGCCGGGCGACCGGCATCCGGAACGCCTCATCGGGCAACTGGGAGATCTCCGCGGCACCTGGGAACGCCCGGAGCCGGTCGGACCCGGCGGGTGGCATCATCCGGGCCAGCGTCGTGCGCGCCCCGGCCACTGAGACCTGCTGACCGACGATGGCCCGGACCGCTAGCTCGAAGCCGTCAGCCGAGCGCGGTATCCGTACCCCCGGAGCGTCGTTGATCCGGGTTGCCAGCGCCGGGTCGGCGGCCAGCGTGTCGTCAATGGCCACCGGGTCCGCGTCGAGGTCGAACAGCCGCCGGCAACGGGCCACCGCGGGCGCCAGATCCCGCACATCGGTCAGTTGCAACCGGGTCATCACGAAGTGCTCCTGCGGCGTCAGGCTCACCGTCCCGGTGCCGTGCGGCAGCCGCAACCCGCGCGAATAGGTGCTCCGGTCGGCCAGCTCAACCCCGGGCAGCGCCCGAACCGTCAGGAAACCCATCAAGGCCTCGGTGTGCAGCGGCGCCCGGTACGCCAGCCGCAGCGTGACCGTGCCCACCTCGGCCTGCGCTCCGCGGTGGCGTGCGCGTAATTCGCTGGGCGAGCGGGCGTACACCTCCTGAATTGTGTCGTTGAATTGCCGCACGCTGCCAAAGCCCGCGGCGAACGCGATCTCGGCCAGGCCCAGCGCGGTGGTCTCGACCAGGATGCGCGCGGTGTGCGCCCGTTGCGCGCGGGCCAGAGCGAGCGGTCCCGCGCCGAGTTCGGTCGTGAGCAGGCGGTTCAGGTGACGTTCGGTGTAGCCGACCCGGCTGGCCAGGCCCGGCACGCCCTCGCGGTCCACCACGCCGTCCGCGATGAGCCGCATCGCCCGGCCTACCACGTCGGCGCGCACGTCCCATTCCGGCGATCCCGGGGCGGCGTCCGGGCGGCATCGGCGGCAGGCCCGGTAGCCGGCTCCCTGGGCCGCAGCCGCGCTGGGGAAAAAGGTGACGTTCTCCGATTTCGGGGTAAGCGCCGGGCAGGAAGGACGGCAGTAGATACCAGTGGTTCGCACGGCGGTGAAGAACCAGCCGTCGAAGCGCGGGTCCCGGCTGCCGACGGCTCGGTAGCAGCGCTCGAAGTCGAGGTCCATGCCTTCGAGTCTGCCCGGCGGCGGGCCGCAATGGCTGGCGGGAATCGGACTTCGAGTATTGGCGGTCAGGAGCCTCGGTTCAGGTCTACACTGAAGTTAACTGAAGGGCTGATCCGATTGGCTTTCGACCACTTGGCCATGGCCGCCCGGCTGCGCCAGCTACGCATGAACGGGATCGCCGGCAAGGCCGTGTCCCAGCGCGCGGTGGCCTGTGCGCTGGGCGTCAGCGTGCCGCTCATCTCGTCGTGGGAGAACGGCAACGCGCTGCCGCCCGAGGAGCGGCTCACCGGCTATGCCCGGCTGTTCGCCACCGACCGCAGCATGCCGCACCACGAGGCCCGGCTGGTCGAGCTGACCGACTTCAGCGATGAGGAACGCGAGCGCTTCCAGGCTCTGCTCGACGAGTTGCTGCAGCTGCGCCCGGCCACCAGCCCGGCCGACGAGCGGGTGACCCGGTCGCCGTGGGAAGGCATGTGGCACTTCCCCGACAAGTCCCCGGTCACGCTGGTATGTGCCCGGGTGAGCGCGGGGCCGGGGGTGGCGCCCGAGGAACCGGGGTTTGTCGAGCTGGCTTCGTACGCGGATCTGGATGCCTTGCTGGAATTGCATGGGCACGTCTATGCGGCCAATCCCGGCGTGGTCGTCAACCATCGCCTGGCCGACAACCTGCGTCAGGAAGACATCACCAATCACCTGGTGCTGCTCGGCGGGATCGAGGGAAACCCGCTGACCGCCCGGGTGATGCGGGCGCTCGACCTGCCGGTTACCCAGACCGGTGACACGTTTCTCGCCGGTGACCAGGTCTTCCGCTCAATGCTGGAAGGCCACCGGTTGATCGAGGATGTCGCCCAGTTCTGCCGGGGACCCAACCCGTTCAACCGCAAACGCACGGTCACGATCTGCAACGGCAACTACGGCAGAGGTACGTACGCAGCGGTACGCACGCTCACCGATCCCCGGTTCCGCGATCGCAACCGGGTCTACCTGGAGGAGAAATACGGCCCGGCTGACACGTATTCGATCCTGTCCCGGGTCGACGTCATCGCGGGCGAGGTGATCACCCCGGACTGGACGCACGACGGCACCGTCCTGCACGAGTGGTCGAGAACGTAGACTGGTTCGTCGTGAGCCTCACCATCGGTATCGTCGGCCTGCCCAACGTCGGCAAGAGCACCCTGTTCAATGCCCTGACCAAGAACGACGTGCTCGCCGCGAACTATCCGTTCGCGACGATCGAGCCCAACGTCGGCGTGGTCGGCCTGCCCGACGACCGGCTCACCAAGCTCGCCGAGATGTTCAGCAGCGAGAAAATCATCCCCGCCCCGGTCTCGTTCGTCGACATCGCCGGCCTGGTCCGCGGCGCATCGAAGGGGCAAGGACGAGGAAACGCCTTCCTGGCCAACATCCGCGACGCCTCGGCGATCTGCATGGTGGTCCGCGCGTTCTCCGACCCCAACGTCCTGCACGTCGACAGCAAGGTCTCGCCGTCCGACGACATCGAGACCATCAACACCGAGCTGATCCTGGCCGACCTGCAGACAGTCGAGAAGGCCCTGCCCCGCCTGCAGAAGGAAGCCAAGCTCAAGAAGGACCGCGCCGCCGCCGTGGCCGCGGCCGAGGCGGCCTTCAAGCTGCTCAACGACGGCACCACCCTGTACGCCGGAGCCCAGGCCGCGGGCATCGACCTGGACCAGTTGGCCGAGCTGCACCTGCTGACCACCAAGCCGTTCCTGTACGTGTTCAACGTTGACGAGGCCGAGCTGGGCAACGAAAGCTTCCTGGCCGAGATGCGCGCCCTGGTAGCCCCCGCCGAAGCCATCTTCATGGACGCCAAAATCGAGTCCGAGCTCATCGACCTCCCCGAGGACGAAGCAATGGAGCTCCTCGAGTCCACCGGCCAGACCGAGCCGGGCCTGAGTCAGCTCATCCGGGTCGGCTTCCAGACCCTGGGCCTGCAGACCTACCTGACGGCCGGCCCCAAGGAGGCCCGTGCCTGGACGGTGCCGGTGGGCGCCACCGCACCGGAAGCGGCAGGGGTCATCCACTCGGACTTCCAGCGCGGCTTCATCAAGGCCGAAATCGTCAGCTTCGAAGACCTGATGGCGGCCGGATCAATGTCGGCAGCCAAGGCGGCGGGCAAGGTCCGCATGGAAGGCAAGGACTACATCATGAAGGACGGCGACGTGGTCGAGTTCAGATTCAATGTCTGATTCCGATCCGACGTCTGCTGCGTAACCCGATCAGCGTCGGCTGCGCATCCCGTGACGCCTTTCCTGCTCGTTTGACACACCAGGACGATGAGTGAAGCGGTGTACCGCATCGGCGAAGGGCCGGCGACGCCCCGTGGTCAGGTTGACTTCCCACATCGACGACATGACCAAGCTGTGTGGTCACCGCGTCCGGGTCATCGGCTTATGACCGCGTGGGCGCATCCCCGCGTCGGCTACCTCTCATCCGCCGCATAGTCCGGCGATGAATTCCAGCGTACGGTTCCGGCTGCGTGGAGGTCTGAGCGTCAGCGCAGCGCCGGAAACACCGTTCCCGCGATCAACGCCCCCACTGCCGCTCCCACCACAACCTGCGCCGGCGTGTGAGCCGAAACCCGCACCCGGGCCCAGCACACCACCCCCACCACCGGCACCGCCACCAGCGCCACCGCCCCGTACACAGCAACCAGCGTCGCTGCGGTTCCGGCGGCCACGCCTGAGTGGATGGACATCTTCCACCAGTGCGTGACCGCCGCATACACGAGCAAGCCCACCCCGCCCGCCGCGAGCAGGGCCAGCACCTCGCGGGGTGCCCCGAGCGCGAGCAGCGCGAGCAGCCCGACGGCCAAAGAGGCGATGCCGAAGAGCAACGGCAGGCGGCGGTGTTCGCGTTCGGGGATGTGGTGGTTGGTGAGGCGGCCTTGGCGCACGCCGCGCAGGACGTACGCCATGGGGATGGCTACCGCGAAAATGGTGCCGGGTAGGCCCCACCAGCGGGAGACTCCTGGGGTATTACCGGCGTGCCAGCCGACTGCCAGGAGCAGGGCGGCTACCAGGATGGCCGGCGCTAGGGCTTCGTTGACGATTCGGGCCAGGCGCACTCCAAGATCATGTCAGTGTCGTGGCTACCACTTCGAGGGCGTCCAGGGATTCCTGCATGCCGCCTTCCATGCCGGAGTTGATGACGGCGTCGCGATCGGTTTCGTCGCGGTACTCGCACAGCATCTCCAGGGCCGTCCGGCCGTCGTGCTCAGTCAGGGTGATCGTGATCAGGCCGGCGTGCTCGTCGGGTTCGGGGATTCCCTCGTACGCCTCCGTGTTGACCAGGCGGTCCGGCTCCTGGATCTCGCGGTATTCGCCGTGGAAGGCCACCTCGAAGCCGTTGGCGTCCATCACGTAGCGCCAGGATCCGCCCACCCGCAGGTCGATCTCGGCGCTGGTGACCGAGCCGCGTTCACCGCTCCACCAGCGCTTGACCAGCTCCGGGGTGGTGTACGCACGCCACACCAGGTGCCGCGGGGCGTTGAACTCACGGGTGATGAGGATCTGGTTTCCGGCCGGGAGCGTCACCTTGGCCGTGCCCTTGGTCGTGGTTCCCACTGTCTTCCTCCGCCTTCAGTTCATCGAGTACGTCATCCATCAGGTCGAACCGCTCGTTCCAGGCCTGCGCGTAACCGCTGAGCCAGTCGTGCAGGGGTTTCAGCGGCGCGGCGTTGACCCGGTACAGCCGCTGGCGTCCCTCGTCGCGCACCCGCACCAGGTCGACCTCGCGCAGCACCCGCAGGTGCTTGGAGACCAGGGGCTGGGCCAGGCCGAGCAGCTCCACCAGCTCGCCGACCGGGCGCTCGCCGGCCGCCAGGAGGTCGAGGATCTGCCGTCGGCGGGGCTCGGCCACCGCGTTGAAAGCGTCGGTCGTTGTTGCTGCTCGGGCCATGAGCGCCATCGTATACCCATAAGGGAATACGTCAAGCTCGGGCGGGCGCGGGGAGGTCCCACCACGAGGGCAGAGGCGCCGGGCCAAGATCGCTGCTGAAGTGCAGGAACGTGTCGTCGAACGGGAACTCCCCGGCCTCCACGAGCTTGATCACCTGCTCGCCCTCGGCCCGGATCGGCGCGGGATCCCCATCCGATTGCGCGAAGTCGTCTTCGTCCTTCCAGCCCCATGAACGGTCCGGTGCGACCACGAGATCGAGGACCTGATCGCGGCAGTCGACACCGCCCGGCCATCGCCGCGCCGGCGTTTCGAGGTTCACATACCAACCCGTAAAAGAACCGTCCGGGAGCCAGTTCCAGGACACCGAATGAGCCGCACCCGCAGGCAGCAGAAGCAAGGACTTCAAATTTTCCCGTACGCCCGGAGTCAGCATTGTCACCATGGCAAGCTCTTCAGCGATGGGCAGGTCACGTGTGGACGTACCGAACAGATCGGTTCGTCGCATCAGGGCGGAACCGACGTCGCTGAACAGCAACAGCCCCCGGTCGTCGTCGGACACGACGAAGGTCGACTGGGCGGCGGCGATGCGGCCGTCGGGGTGCAGAAAGCGGCGAACAAAGGGTTCAGGTGTCACCTGCGGAACTGTGGCACGGCGCGGGGCCGTGGCTTGTCATTGCCTCGAGCGCTTGGGCCAGAGCCACCAGATCGAGGTCGCCAAGATGATCGAAAATGCGTCGCCTGACGCTTTCCAGATGCGCCGGCCAAGCCTCGCGCAACCGTTCGAGCCCGGCGTCGCTCAGCACCGCAACCAAGCCTCGGCGGTCGGTTTCGCAGGGGGCGCGGTGCAGGTAGCCGAGCGATTCCAGCTTGGCCGCAAGCCGGGTCATGCCGCTCAGCGACATGTCACAGGCCGTGGCGAGCTCGCTCATCCGCATGGCGCCGCCCTCGGATTCGGACAGGTGGCGCAGTACGGAATACTCCGACAGCGACATGCGTTGGTCGCGCTGCAAATCGGCGTCCAGCATGCGGGGCACGACGAGCATCATCCGGCCGAAGGCCCGCATGACCGCCAGCTCCCGGTCGGTCAGGGGCTGAGGGGACATGACAAAGATCCTACGACCTTGACGGTGCCCTGCCCCAGGTTATTTCCTTGACGAAGCAACTTCACCGACAATGGAGACCATACATGACGAAGATCGGCATCATCCTCGGCAGCACCCGCCCCGGACGCAACGGCGAGGCCGTCGCGAAGTGGGTTCTGGAGAACGCCGCCCAGCGCACGGACGCTGAGTTCGAGCTGGTGGATCTGCTCGACTTCCCGCTGCCGCACCTCGACGAGCCGGTTCCGCCGTCGATGGCGCAGTACTCCAAGCCGCACACCATCGCGTGGGCCGAGAAGATCGCTTCCTTCGACGGCTTCGTGTTCGTGACGCCGGAGTACAACCACACCACGTCCGGTGTGCTCAAAAACGCGCTCGACTACCTGTTCGCCGAGTGGAACAACAAGGCCGCCGGCTTCGTCGGCTACGGCTCGGTCGGTGGCGCCCGTGCGATCGAGAACCTGCGCCTGATCGCCGGTGAGCTCATGATGGCCGACGTGCGCGCCGCGGTGACACTGTCGCTGGCCACGGACTTCGTCAACTGGAGCCAGTTCACCCCGGGCGAGCACCAGCTCGGTGCCCTGACCGCGATGCTCGACCAACTGGTGGGCTGGACCAAGGCGCTCGAACCGGTGCGCAACGCCGTCGCCGTCGCCTGACGAACGCCAACCGGACGGGCCGCCCACAGTGGGCGGCCCGTTGTGCGTTCAGCAGCCTTGCTCTCGGCAGCCGACCCAGGTGCGGTTCGTCTTCGACCCGTACGAACACGTGTCGACAACCTTGCCGCTCGCGTTCTTCAGCGTCGCCTAATCGCCGGTGTTGTTCCAGATGTAGTTGCCGCTGCCCCAGTAGCGGTTCTTCGCGTTCGCCGTGCCCTTGCCGGTGTGCAGCCAGAGCCGGCCGCCCTTGCCCGGGATGCTCACGCTGCCGAACGTGTACACGTGGTTCGACGCGTCGCGGACCGTGTAACCCTTGAGGTTGACGGCCTTGCTGCCGCTGTTCACCAGCGAGATCCACTCAGCGTTCAGGCTCGCGTTGCTGGGCACAGCGGGTCGGGCGGTGTCGGGTGCCCGTCAGTGGCGAACGCGGTCATCCTTTCGGGTGCGGCGATGACGCTGGCGCCGGGCGGCCAGGCCCGCACAATGCTGGGGTGCTAAACCAGACATCTAGTGATTACTGGCAGCATTTGCTTGAAATGCCGCGAAAGTCCTTCTGGGCCCGCCTGCCGTTCAGCGTCCGGATGACCACCGCCGGGCTCGGGGTGCTCACAGTGATCGCCGGGGGCGCCGGGGGCATCGTCGCCCTGACCGCCGGTGAGCCGCCCGCCAACGCCGCGCCGGCCACGGTGGAGGTTCCGAGTCCAGCGCCCTCTGCGACAAAGCAGGATGCGACGAAGCTGGACGCGACCAAGCTGGACGCGACCAAGGCGGCTGCATCGAAGGAAACCGTGGACCGGTCCGCGCCCAAGGAAGCAGACCGTACGGCCACGCGCACACCCCGCCGGACAGAACCGGTCACCGCACCCCGAGCCCGGCGCGCGGTTACCGATGGCCCGGTTGTGCGTACCGAGCGGGTGTCGGAGACGCAGACCATTCCGTTTCGCACGAGGTTCGTCCGGGACCCCTCGATGCCGTGGGGTAGCAAGCGCGTTCAGACGACCGGGCTGCCGGGGGAGCGGGTGCTGCGCTATCTGGTGACGTACACCGGGGATAAGGAAACCAGCCGGCGGCTGCTCGACTCGACCGTCACCCGCGAGCCGCGGCACCGGGTGATCGCCTTCGGCACCCGGCGGGGTGACGACGGCCCGGACGGCAACGATCACGACCACGACAGATCCGGCGACTGGGGCAACGACCGGGGCGAGAACCGGCCGACCGGGCGAGCCGCGCTGTGCAGCGACGACCTCGAGGACCGTCCGGGCGCGCTGACCTCCGGCGACGTGAACCCGCTGGACCTGACCAAGCCGTGCCCCAGGCCGACCGCGATCAAGGAGAAGCCGGACGCGGAATAATGAGCCGGAGCTGGCTGATGCGAGGATGCACGAGTTCGCTGTCCGCCTGACCGGGGTGCCGGGTGTGCTCGGGGTGCTGCTGGGCGGCAGCCGGGCCCGCGGCACCCACACCCCGGCGCCGACCCGCTGCACCTGGACGCCGCCCTGGCCGCGGCCGCCGACCTGGTGCTGGAAACCGCAGACGCGTGCGCCATGATGACGCGATGACCGCTGCGGAACCCACCATCCTCGCCACCAGCGCCGGCTTCGAACGCGGAAAATACGGCACCTTCGACCTGAGGGTAGGTGCGATCCACCACTTCGCCGCCGAACTGTCCGGGGCCGGCGAGACAGCCAAGTTCTGCTTCCTGCACCAGGCGGTCGGTGACCCCGACAACTGGATCGGCGCCACGTACGCAGCCTTTGCCCGTACCCGATATCGCGCTTCGCATTTGCAGCTCTTCCCCATGCCCAACCACGACGACATCCGCGCCCATCTGCTGGACCAGGACGTCATCTGGGTCAACGGCGGCAGCGTGGCCAACCTCTGCGCGGTCTGGCGCGTGCACGGCCTCGACGAAATCCTGCACGAAGCGTGGCAGGCGGGCGTCGTGCTCGGCGGCGTCTCGGCGGGCTCGATCTGCTGGCACACCGGCGGCAGCACCGACAGCTTCGGCTTCGACCTGCGGGCGTTCACCGATGGTCTGGGCTGGCTGCCCTACAGCAACGGCGTCCACTACGACGGCGAGGACCAGCGCCGCCCCAAGATGCACCAGTTCATCGCCGACGGCACGCTCCCCGACGGTTACGCGACAGACGACGGCGCGGGGCTGGTCTACCGGGGCACGCGCCTGGCCGAGGCGGTCGCGGACAAGCAAGGCCCGTTGGCGTACGAACTCAAGCGCGCCCCCGATGCAAGTGTGACGGAGACGGCGCTGCCCACCCGGGTCCTCGAATACTGAGCGCCGGCACCGAATATGGCGCGTCGCCTCGCGCCCCCACCCTGCCTCCTTGGCGCTAGGCGACCAGCCGCCACTTCTGGTTGGCTGCGCCGGTGCAGTCCCAGATGTGCACCTGTTGCCCGTCGGCTGTGCCGCTTCCCGATACGTCCAGGCACCGTCCCGACTGCGGGTTGCGCAGCGTCCCGTCGGCCTGGGCCGCCCACACCTGTGCCCCGGTCCCGTTGCAGGTCCATAGCTGCGCCTTCGTCCCGTTGGCCGTTCCGCCGCCGGCTACGTCCAGGCACTTGCCGAGCGCCTTGACGGTTGAGCCGGTTGCGCCCGGGGTGACCGTCCAGCGCTGGGCCGCCGTGCCGTTGCAGGTCCATAGCTGGATCTTGGTGCCGTCCGCGGTTCCCGCACCGGATACGTCAAGGCACTTGTCTGCCAGGCCGACGAAGTGGCCCACCGGCACCTGCGAGCCGAGTTCCTTGATGCGGATGTTGCGGAAGGCCACCTCGTCGCCGGTGCCGTGGTTCTGGATGCCGATGTGGCCGGCCAGGGAGCGGGCCGGGTTGGTGTTGGTGAAGTCGTTGATCTTGACGCCGTTGAGGAAGATCTGCAGGTGTTCCCCTTCGACCAGCAGTTCGTAGGTGTTCCACTCGCCGGGCGGGTTGAGGGCGGCGTCGCGGGCGGCCAGGTCGGCTGCTTGGAAGGTGTATACCGAGCCGGTGGTGCGATCGTCCGCATCAGTGGCGTCGATCTGGATCTCGTAGCCGTTGTCCACCGCGGACCAGGGGTCGTCGGAGGGCGGGAAGCCCACGAACACACCGGAGTTGTCGTCGCCGCTCATTTTCCAGTCGAGCTTGAGCGAGTAGCTCGTGAACTGCTTGGCGCTGTACCAGAACAGGCCCATACCCCCGATGGAGGTGAGCGTGGCGTCCTGGTTGGTGAAAGCGCCGGGGCCGGCCTGGGACCAGCCGGTGGTCGAGCCGTTGTACAGCGGGGTGTATCCGGTTTCGGGGCGGCAGTCGGCGTTGGTGCGCTTGGCGGCGTACCGGATTCCGCCCAGCAAATGGTTTCTGAAGGCCGGGTCCGCATAGGACTCGATGGTGTGGCCGCCGCCGGTGTAGAACGACCGGCCACCGTCGAGGGTCTTGCACCAGGCGTGCGGGTGGTCGGCGCCCATGCCACCACCGGTGTACGTGCTCTCGTCCAGCGAAGCCAGCACGTGAGCCGTGGACCGGGGGTTGGTGCGGTAGTTGTACCACTCGTCGGTGCGGTTCCAGCGTTGCGGTAAGTGCGAGGTGGCCGCGTGTGCCCGGTCCTCGAGCACCACATCGGCGGGCTGAATGGCCGGGTGCGAGGCGAACCAGGCGCCGACCAGCTCGCCGTAGAACGGCCAGTCATACTCGGTATCGGCCGCGGAGTGCACGCCCACGTAGCCGCCCCCGGCGCGGACGTAGCTTTCGAAGGCGGTCTGTTGCACGTCGTTGAGCACGTCACCCGTGGTGTTCAGGAAGACCACCGCCTCGTACGACGAAAGGTCCGCGAACGCAGCCGGATCCTCGGTCGCCGTGACGGTGAAGTTGTTGGCCGCCCCGAGTTCCCGGATCGCCTGCGTGCCGGCGGCAATCGAGTCATGCCTGAACCCGGCCGTGCGCGAGAAGACGAGCACATCGTAGGAGGCGTCCGCGGCAACGGCAGCCGGGGCGGGGACGAGGAGTAACGCGGCGAGCAGCTTCCCGATCATGGCAGCACCCACTTCTGGTTGGCGGCGCCCAGGCAGTCCCAGAGGCGGAGCTGCTGACCGTCGGCGGAGGGAACATCGAGACAGCGACCGGAAGCCACACCTCGCAGGCTGCCGTCGGACTGGGCCGACCAGTTCTGCGCGCCGGTGCCGTTGCAGGTGTAGAGCTGAACCTTGGTGCCGTTCTGGGTGGCGTTGCCGGCCACATCCAGGCACTTGCCGAGCGCCTTGATGGTGCCGCCGGGCGTCACGGTCCAGGTCTGCGCGCCGGTGCTGTTGCAGGTGTACAACTGCACCTTGGTGCCGTCCGCGGTTGAGGCACCGGCCACGTCGAGGCACTTGCCGGCCTGACCGCGGACCGGGCCGATGCCCGAGGCGAAGGTGAACGCGTCCACGTCGAACAGCGCGCCCACCCCGCCCGCGAACGTGAGATACAGCGTGCCGGTTGTCGCCGGGGCGCCGCTGAGGGAGCCGCTGACCTCGGTGAACGTCTCCCAGCTGCCGGTGAACGGCACGGTCGCGGAGCCGAGGACCGGGCCGGTGGGCGAGCCGGTGCGGATCTGCAGGGTGCCGCCCAGGCCGCCGGAGGAGACCCGGGCGGTGAACCCCGCAACCCCGTCCAGCCGGTACGGCGAGAAGGCGATCCAATCCCCGTTGTCGATGTTGCCGACCGTCGTACCGCCCTCGGCCGCGCTCTTGGCGAACTTGTCGACCCCGGAGGACGTCTTGTAGTGCTCGGCCTGGCGGTGGCGGGGCTGCAGCGTGTGCTGGGTGTGCGTGGTCAGCCCGCCGGCATCGGTGTACTGGGCGTCGAAGATGGCGAAGATGTTCGCGGCGGCGTCGTGCTCGCCGTCGGCCGGGATGGTGAGGGCACCGGTGCAGCCGTTCTGCGAGGTGATCTGGTGGCCGTGGTTGTCGTGGCCCAGCACGTACGTCATGGTCACCGCCGAGCAGTCGATGCTGCTGTCCTCAGGGTCGGTGACGGTGATGTCGAACGGGATGGTGTCGCCGTACGAGAACAGCGTCCCGTTCCTCGGAGCGTTGATGGTGACTGTGGGGGCGGTGTTGCCGACGGTGATGGTGACGCTGGCCGTACCCGTCAGCCCTTCGGCGTCGGTGACTGTCAGTGTTGCTGTGTACGTACCGTTGCTGCTGTAGGTCTTTGCGGGGTTGGCCTGGCTTGATGTCGTGCCGTCGCCGAAGTCCCAGGCGTAACCCAGCGCGCTGCCCTCGGGATCGGCGGATCCGGCCGAGGAAAAGGCGACGGTCAGCGGGGCCGGTCCGGAGGGGGGATTGGCTGCGGCGGTTGCGGTCGGGGCGCGGTTGGAGCCGGCCAGGTAGTCGAAGCGGTAGAGCGCCGAGTTGGCGTCGCCGTTGAAGTAGCCGGTGCCGTAGTCGAGGACGTAGAGCGAGCCGTCCGGGCCGAACGCCATGTCCATCACCTGTTTGCCGGTCCAGGGGAAGGCCGAGATCTCGCCGGGGGAGCCGTCGGACTGCACCTGGATGGGTTTGATCCAGCCGCGGCCGAACTCGCCGGCGAAGAAGTGCCCGTCCAGTTCGGCCGGGAACTTGGTTGGGGAGTTCAGCGCCGGGTCGTAGCGGTAGACCGGGCCGCCCATCGGCGATTCCGAGCCGCCACCGAACTCCGGTGGGGAGCCGCTGTCGCCGCCGTATTTGATCCAGGCGGGCCGGGCGGGGGGCAGCTTGGTCAGGCCGGTGTTGCGGAACGAGGTGTTGGCAGGCCCGCCCGCGCAGTCGTATTTGGCGCCGGTTGGGCCGTTGTAGGTCTCGGTGCTGGTGTTCGAGCCAGTGCAGTACGGCCAGCCGTAGTTGCCCGCGCTGGGGATGCGGTTGAACTCGACCTGCCCGCTCGGGCCACGGTTGGGGTCGGTGACCCCGGCATCGGGCCCGTAGTCGCCGAGGTAGACCACGCCGGTCGCCTTGTCGACGCTCATCCGGAACGGGTTGCGGAACCCCATGGCGTAGATCTCGGGCCGGGTGCCGGCCGTACCCGGGGCGAACAGATTGCCCTGCGGGGTGGTGTACGAGCCGTCCGCCTGCACCTTGATTCGCAGCACCTTGCCGCGCAGGTCGTTGGTGTTGCCGGCACTGCGCTGCGCGTCGTACGCGGGGTTGCGGTCGCGGCGTTCGTCCAGCGGCGAGTAGCCGGCGGAGTCGAACGGGTTCGAGTCGTCGCCGGTGGACAGGTACAGGTTGCCGGCCGCGTCGAAGTCGATGTCCCCGCCGACGTGGCAGCACAGCCCGCGGTCGGCCGGTACATCGAGGATGTCGGCCTTGCTGGCCGCGTTGAGCGTGAAGTCGGCGTTGAGGGTCCACCGCGACAGCCGGTTGACGCCCTGCCAGGCCGACCAGTCGGTGCCGGTGGCCGGGGCGTCGCCGCCCGGGGTGTTCAGCGGCGGGGCGTAGTACAGGTAGATCTGGCGGTTGGTGGCGAAGCCGGGGTCGATGCCGACGCCCTGCAGGCCCTCCTCGTCGTGGTTGTAGACGGGGAGGGTGGCGATCAGGTTGGTGGCGCCGGTGGCATCGGTACGCCGCAGCTTCCCGTCCCGCGCGGTGTGCAGCACCGAGCGGTCGGGAAGCACGGCAATCGCCATCGGCTCGCCGACCTCGTCCACGCCCCTGGCGAGGGTGACCTGCTGATAGTCGGCGGGAGCAGCGACTTCAGGCCGGTCAAGGGCGGCGGCGGGGCTGAGGACGGCGTGAGCCGGGGCGGCCACGAACAGGCTGGCCACGAGCAACAAGCTGGCTTGAACGGACATGGTCCGTCCCTTCGGGGGAGATGTACCAGCGGAATATCGACGCAAGTAACTTTCCCCGAAGCTGTCCAGACTTTTGACTTTTTCGGCAAAAGGGTTCAGGACGCGTAGTGCAGGATCACGTTGTGCACGTGGTGAGTCTTCTCGGAGCCACGGAACTCGACCTCGTACACGTGCGTGCCCACGGTGATGGCGATCGTGCCGGTGGAGAAGTACTGCCCGGCGAAGCTCTTGTTGCTGACCACGCTCACCGCGCTGACCTTCGAGTACGGGATGCTGGTGATCGCGAAGCGCTTCCCGGCGAAGGACTTGTCCTGGATGATCACCCGGCGGTTGGTGAGCCCGATGAAGCCGGTGCCCACGCCGACCGCGTCGTACACCGCGATGATCTGCTCGCCGTCAAGCAGTCCGGAGACGATCTGCTCGTACTGCCCCTTGTTGTCATAAACGGGTGCCGTCATGACCTTGACGTTAGTGGGGGCCCACCACTGTGCGGTACGCGTCCTCGATGCGGGCAGCCAGCGTGACGTCGCCATCGGTGATGGGATCGCCGTCCGGCGTGCCCAGCAGGATCTGGGTGTGTCCGTCCGTCCGGTTGATCCGGGGGCGGACGTGCAGCGTGTCGGCCGCGACTTTGATGCGTTCGGTGAGGTCGGCATGCTGACTGTCGTTGCACGGGAGCACGCGTTTGAGCTGAACGCCTTCTTGCGTCCAGCCACCCAGCACTGCGAGCGCGTCGCTCAAGTAGTCGGAGCGGGTACCCCGTAGATTTCTGCCCCGCCGCATGGGCACCTCCCGGGCGTTGTTTCCGGCTTGTGGCCAAACTGTCGCCGTGTCGTCATGGTCGGTGCCAGCTAGTCTTGTCTTCCTCGTCAACTATGTCCACGCCCACATATCCGTGTTTGCGTGACGATCGGGACGCATCGTTCAACCTGTTCGGTTAACTTTTGTGGCACGCTCTTGGCTCATGCCCCTTGGATTGCACGGCGGGAGCCGGCCACTACCGCGAGTGATCGTCGCCGCGGTCATCGTCACGCACGGACGGGTGCTGGCCTGCGAGCGTTCGGCACCGCCCGAGGTGGCCGGCCGGTGGGAATTCCCGGGCGGCAAGGTGGAGCCGGGGGAGAGCGACGAGCAGGCTCTGGCGCGGGAATGCGCCGAAGAACTGGGGGTACGGGTCCAAGTCGGCGATCGCGTAGGCCCTGACGTACCCCTGGCCCACGGCCGCGCCGTCCTGCGCGTCTTTGCGGTGACGCTGCTGGACGGCGACGTGCCGCGCAACCTTGAGCACACCGACATGCGGTGGCTCAGCGTCGACGAGCTGGACAGCGTGCCCTGGCTGCCCGCCGACAAGCCGATCGTGGCCGAGTTGCCGGCGCTACTGACCGCCGACAGTCCGGCGTAGCTCGCGCTTGAGCACCTTGAAGCTCGGGCCCATCGGCAGCGCCTCCACGAAGCGCACCTGACGTGGGTACTTGTGCTTGCCGAGCCGCTCCTTCGACCACTCGATGAGCTCGTCGCCCTTCATCTCGCCCTCGCTGACGATGACGGCGCAGATCTCCTCGCCGTGCAGTTCGTCCGGTACGCCGATGACCGCTACCTGCACCACGCCCGGGTGCCGGGCCAGCACTTCCTCGATCTCGCGCGGGTAGACGTTGAACCCACCCCGGATGATCAGGTCCTTCTTGCGGTCGACGATCGTGATGAAGCCCCCGGCGTCCTTGGTGCCCAGGTCGCCGGTGCGGAACCAGCCGTCCACCACCGCCTGCGCGGTCTCCTCGGGCCGGTTGAGATAGCCGGAGAACACGTTGTGCCCGCGGATGACGATCTCACCGAGTTCGTCCGGGCCCAGCAGCTCGATGCGCTCGTCCACCTCGGCTCGGGCCACCTCGACCTCGACGCCCCAGACCGCGTGCCCGATCGTGCCGGGGCGGGTGCCAAACGCCGGCTGGTTCGTGGTGGCCGTCGGGGAGGTCTCGCTCAGGCCGTACCCCTCGAAGATCGTGGCATGGAAGGTCTCGGCGAACTTCTCCAGCACGGCTACCGGCAGTGAGGCGCCGCCGGACACGCACAGACGCAGCTCGGGCAGCTTGCTGGCTTTTGCTGCGGCTTCCAGCAGCGCGATGTACATGGTCGGCACGCCGTGGAACACGGTGACGTTCTCGCGCACCATCAGATCGATGGCCGCCTCGCCGGTGAAGCGCGCGAGCAGCACCAGCGTGCCGCCGAAGCGGAACGTCCCGTTCATCCCGACCGTCTGCCCGAAGGTGTGGAACAGCGGCAGGCAGCCCATCACGACGTCGTCGGGGCGCACGTCGTTGCAGTCGAAGACGTTCACCGTCGCGTTCATCACCAGGTTGAGGTGGGTGAGCAGCGCGCCCTTGGGCTGCCCGGTGGTGCCGCTGGTGTAGAAGATGACAGCGGTGTCCTCGGCCTCCCGCGACACGTACGAGCGCAGCGCCGGCACCGACGCAGCCGCATCCTCCAGCCGGGCCGGGGTCGTGCCGCCATCCGGGCGCGGGCCGACGCTGACCAGCCGCACGCCGGCCTTCTCCGCCGCCGCGGCCGCGGTCTGCAGCTGGCTCGAATGAGCCACGAGCACGTCGGTGCCACTGTCGCGCAGGATGTAGGCCATCTCGTCCGCGGTCAGCAGCAGATGCACCGGTACGACCGCAGCACCGGCAGTCAGGGCGGCGTAGTAGACCCGCGGGAAGTCGGTGAGGTTGGGGATGAGCACGGCCACGGTGTCGCCGGGCCCGACGCCGAGCTGGTGCAGCCCGGCGGCATAAGAGCGGGCCTGCTCCCACAGCTCGCGGTAGGTGGTGCGCAGCGATCCGTCGATCACCGCCACCTTGTCCGGGTAGCGCCGGGCGCCCTCAGCAAGCACAGTCGCCAGAGACAGTTGCGTCATGCGAGATGCCCTCCCAGCTTGGTGTAACCCCTCAACAGATCCCGAGAGATGATCAGGCGCTGCATCTCGTCGGTGCCCTCGTAGATGCGCATCAGCCGGACCTGGCGGTACCAGCGCTCGATCGGCAGTTCGCGGGTGTAGCCCATGCCGCCGTGGATCTGCATGACCCGGTCCACCACGTTGTTGACCATGTTCGCGCCGTACAGCTTGGCCATCGACGAGGCGTGCCGCGGGTCCCAGCCCTGATCCACCGTCCAGGCCGCGCGCAGGATGAGCCAGCGGGCCGCCTCCAGTTCCGTCTCGGAGTCCGCGATCATCCACTGGATTGCCTGGTTGTCGCCGATCTTGCGGCCGAAGGTCTCGCGGGTGTTCGCGTATTCGATCGCCATGCTCAGCGAGCGTTCGGCGATGCCCAGCGCCTGCGACGGGATCAGGTAGCGGCCCTTGCCGATCCACTTCATGCCCAGCTCGAAGCCCTGCCCGATCTCGCCGAGGACGTTGCGGGCCGGCACCCGGACGTCCTCGAAGATCAGCGATGCCGGGCCGCCCTCGCCCATGGTCTGGATGAACTCCGAGCGCCAGCCCATCTCCCGGTCGACCAGGAACGCCGTGGTGCCACCGCCGCGCACGCCCTTCTCCCGGTCGGTCACCGCGACCACGATCACGAAGTCGGCGTCGTTGCCGTTGGTGATGAACGTCTTCTCGCCGTTGAGGATCCAGTCGTCGCCGTCCTGGCGGGCGCTGAGCTTGATGTTCGCCGCGTCCGACCCGGCGCCCGGCTCGGTGATCGCGAAGCAGGAGATGCGGTCGCCCTCGACCGTCGGGACCAAATACTCCCGCTTCTGCGCCTCGTTGGCGTAGTACAGGATGTTGTCCGCGTCGCCGCCGAACTTGAACTGGATGAAGGTGCGCCCGATCTCGGTCCAGATCAGCGACTGCAGGATGGCCGGCAGGTCCATGCCGCCGTACTCCTCCGGCGTGGACAGCCCCCAGAAGCCGAACTTCTTCGCCTTGAGCTGCAACTCACGTAGCTCGCTGCGCTCCAGCCCGGGCTGATGGTTGCGCTCGCGGCGCAGGGCTTCCTGCTCGAGCGGCATGACCTCGCGGGTGATGAACTGGCGAGCGGTGTCGCGGACCGCGCGCTCTTCGTCGCTCAATGAAAAGTCCACGTGCTAAAACTAGCGATGTAAGTTTTCCGGAGTAAAGAGTTTCGGGAGTGTCAAGTGGCGCGACCCCGCCAGACGCTGCTCACGCGCGACCGGATCGTTGAGGTCGCGAGTGTGCTGGTGGACGCCGAGGGCCTGGACGCGGTGTCGGTGCGCCGGCTGGCCACCGAACTGGGCGTGGCCGGGCCGTCGCTGTACAACCACTTCGCCACCAAGGGCGACATCCTCGACGCGGTAGCCGACGCGGTGGTGGCCCAGGTCGACGTCTCGTTCTTCGCCACCCGTGACTGGCCGGACGCGCTGCGGTTGTGGGCGCACTCATACCACGCGGTGCTGTCGGCGCACCCGAACATCGTGCCGGTGCTGGCGCACGGACCGGGCCGCCGCCCGGCCGCCCTGGCGATGGCCGACACCGTGTACGGCGGCCTGATCGACGCCGGCTGGCCACCCGCCCGCGCCACCCACATCGGCGCGCTGATGCGCTACCTCGTCACCGGTGCCGCGCTGGGCTCGTTCGCGCTCGGCTTCGACGAGGACCCCGGCGTGTACGCGGAAAGCTACCCCCACCTGCGCAACGCCCACCTGCTCGCCGAGCACCGCCGCAGCGTGGACGAGGGCGCCTTCGCGCTCGGACTGGAAACCGTGATCACCGGCCTGCTGGCCATGAAGGACGGAGTGCTGCGTTGAACCGGGACAGCCTGTACATCGGCGGCCGCTGGGTGTCGTCCACCTCCGGGCACACCATGGCCGTGGAGAACCCCGCCACCGAGGAGATCATCGCGCACGTCCCGGCCGGCACCGGCGAGGACGTGCACCGGGCGGTGAGCGCAGCGCGAGCCGCGTTCGACGGCTGGGCGCGCACGCCGATGGCCGAGCGCGGGGCGCTGCTCGGCAAGCTGCACGAGGCGTTGAGCGCGCGGGCCGCTGACATCGCGAAAACCGTGGGACTCGAACTCGGCACGCCGCTCAAGGTCGCCAAGAACGTCCAGGCAGGACTGCCGCTGGCGGTGTTACGAGGGTACGCGGACCTGGCCGCCGACCCGGTGCCCGAGGAGTCGATCGGCCACTCGCTGATCGTGCACGAACCGGTCGGCGTGGTGGGCGCGATCACGCCGTGGAACTACCCGCTGCACCAGGTGGTCGCCAAGGTGGCCGCCGCGCTGGCCGCCGGGTGCACGGTGGTGCTCAAGCCCAGCGAGCTGACCCCGCTGGTGGCGTACCTGCTGTTCGACGCGGCCGACGAGGCCGGGCTGCCCGACGGGGTGCTCAACCTGGTGACGGGCACCGGGACGGAGGTGGGGGCCGCGATCGCCGGGCACCCGGACGTGGACATGGTGTCGTTCACCGGGTCCACCGCGACCGGCCGGGCCGTCTCGCACGCGGCCGCCGACCGGATCGCCCGGGTGGCGCTGGAGCTGGGCGGCAAGTCGGCGAACATCATCCTCAGCGACGCCGACCTGACCAAGGCGGTGAAAGTGGGAGTGGGAAACGCTTTCCTCAACTCGGGGCAGACCTGCACGGCGTGGACCCGCATGCTCGTGCACCGCGACCTTTACGACTCCGCGGTCGAGCTGGCGGCCGCCACGGCGCAGGGTTATCGCACCGGGGACCCGTTCGACGAGGGGACCCGGCTGGGACCGCTGGTGTCGGCAGGGCAGCGCGATCGGGTGCGGGGGTTCATCGAGCGGGCCGGGGCGCGGATGGTGGCGGGGGCTGCGGACGTACCGGATAAGGGGTATTTCGTGGCGGGCACCGTGTTTGCCGACGTCGACCCGGCCAGCGAGCTCGCGCAGGAGGAGGTGTTCGGGCCGGTGCTGGCGATCATGGCCTTCGACGACGACGAGGACGCCGTGCGGATCGCCAACAACTCGCGGTACGGGCTTGCCGGTGGCGTGTGGGGCGAGCCGGAGCGGGCGCTGGCGGTGGCGCGGCGGTTGCGCACGGGAGCCGTGGACCTCAACGGTGCGGCGTTCAACCCGGTGGCACCGTTCGGCGGTTACAAGCAGTCGGGCGTCGGGCGGGAGCTGGGCTCGTACGGGTTGGCGGAATTCCAGCAGACGAAGGCGATCCAGCGATGACCGCGTACATCAAGGCCCTGGTCGTGCGGCAGCCCGGCGAGCCGCCCGCCGTCGAGGAAGTGCACCTGCCGGAGGTCGGTCCGGGTCAGGTCCGGGTGAAGATCCGCGCGGCCGGGGTCTGCCATTCCGACTTGTCGATGGTGAACGGCACGCTGAGCCCGCCATACCCGTTGATTCTCGGTCACGAAGCCGCCGGGGAGGTGCTCGAAGCCGGCGCCGGTGTCACCCGCGCCGAGGTGGGTACGCACGTGGCGCTCAACTGGTCGCCGCCGTGCCGCCAGTGCTGGTTCTGCCAGCATGACGAGCCGTGGTTGTGCTCGACGGCCAACGTGGCTGCGCTGGAGAACGGCAGCACGCTGGACGGTGCTCCGGTGCACGTCACGCTGGGGCTGGGCGCGTTCGCCGAGCAGGTGGTGGTGCCCGAGCGCGCCCTGATCCCGGTGCCGCCGCAGCTGGCCTGGCAGAGCGCGGCGCTGCTGGGTTGCGCGGTGCTCACCGGTACGGGCGCAGTTCGCAGCACCGCCGGTGTGCAAGCCGGTCAGTCGGTGGTCGTTATCGGACTCGGCGGGGTCGGGCTGTCGGTGGTGGCCGCCGCCCGGGCCGCCGGTGCCGCGCCGGTGATCGCCGTCGACGTGTCGGCGGCCAAGAAGGCGCTGGCCGAGGCCGCGGGCGCCACGGATTTCGTGGTTTCCGGCGATGCCCTGTCCAAGGACGTGCGCCGGCTCACCGAGGGGCGCGGGGCCGACCACGCGTTCGAGTGCGTGGGGCGGGCCATCACGATCCGGGCGGCGTGGCGGGCGACCCGCCGCGGTGGGCAGGTGACCGTCGTGGGCATGGGTGGGGCCGACGACCTGGTGCAGTTGAGCGCGCTGGATATTTTCTCGTCTGCTCGTACGCTGCGGGCCTCGGTCTATGGCTCGTCCGATCCCGACCGTGAGGTGCCGCAGCTCGCCGAGGACGTGCTGAGCGGGGCCTTGCCGCTGGATCACCTGGTCACCGACCGGATCGGTTTGGCCGAGGTGCCGGCCGCGTTCGAGCGCATGGCCCGCGGTGAGGGTGCGCGCTCGGTCGTGACGTTCACCTGAACGATTACTAAGTTTCTCCGGCGCAGGAGATGCGGCACGCCGAAATATGTGTGTAAGGTCGAGTCAATCTCTACCGGGAGGAGGGTAATGGCTACTTCCAGTAGTGCGACAGTGCTGCGCCGGATCGAGGATGCCGCCGAGCACGTCTCGGGCATCTGCTTCAAGACCGGCCCGCCGCAGCGCATCGGCGCCGAACTCGAATGGACCACCCACTACACCGATCGACCTGCCGCCCTGGTGCGGCCCGCCGACCTCGGCCGGGCGCTCGGACCCCACGCCCCTGCCGTGCTCGGCACCACCGATCCCGTGCCGCTGCCGGGCGGTGGCACCGTCACCCTGGAGCCCGGCGGCCAGGTCGAGATCTCCTCGGCCCCGGCGACGTCCCTCGGCTCGCTTCTCGAGACCGTCACCAGCGATCAGGCTCGCCTGGCCGAATTGCTCGCCCGCGCCGGCATCGTCCTCGGCGAGCGCGGCCTCGACCCGCACCGGCCTGCGGTGCGCATCCTCGACACCCCCCGGTATGCGGCGATGCACCTCGCCTTCGAACGCGACGCCACGCCGTCCGGGCACACCATGATGTGCAGCACCGCCGGCTTGCAGGTCTGCCTCGACGCCGGCACCCCCGAGCAGTTACGTGCACGCTGGGAAGCCGTGCACGAGATCGGACCACCACTGCTCGCCGCGTTTGCCACCTCGCGGATGCGCGAAGGCCGCGACACCGGATGGGCCTGCGGGCGGATGGCCGCCTGGTACGGCATCAACTCCCGGCGCAGCGGACCGGTCCCGCGCACCGCCGACCCGGTCGCCGACTGGGTGCAGTACGTGCTGGCCGCGCCGCTGATGTGCGTCCGCAGCCGCCGCGACACCTGGCACGTACCCGACGGCATCACGTTCGCCGATTGGGTTCGGGGTGCGCTGCGGAGACCGCCCACCGTGGATGATCTCGAGTACCACATCAGCACGCTGTTCCCGCCCGTACGACCCCGCGGCTACCTCGAGATCCGCTACCTGGACGCGCAACCGGGCACCGCATGGATCGCCCCGGCCGCCATCATCGCGACGCTGATGTCCGATGACACGCTGCTCGACGCCACCCGCGAGCTCGCCGCACCCGCAAGCGGCCGATGGGTGCCCGCGGCCCGGGACGGCCTGGCCGACCCGGCAACCGGGCGAGCCGCCGCAGATCTGATCGACCTTGCCTGCCGCCATCTCGACCGCACCGGGCTCTCGCAGCCGTGGCGCGATCAGGTTGCCGACATCGCCGGTCGGCGCCTGCGGGCCTCCGTTTCCTGACATTTTCCCGGTGGCTTCCGCCTGCCCTGGAAGGACTCCCTTTCCATGTCTCAGGACGTGCGACTGACTGTCGCTGCCCAACTCGAACGCGCCCGTGCGCGCACCAAGCTGCTCACCGACGCGGTGGACGACGCCGATCTGGTCCGCCAGCACTCGCCGATCATGTCGCCGCTGGTGTGGGACCTGGCCCACGTCGGCAACCAGGAGGAACTCTGGCTGGTCCGCGATGTCGGCGGCCGCGACCCGGTGCGCCACGACATTGACGAGCTCTACGACGCCTTCAAGCACCCACGCCGCGATCGTCCGGCTCTGCCGCTGCTCAACCCCGGTGAAGCGCGGGCCTATGTGGGCCAGGTGCGCGACAAGGTGCTGGACGTACTCGACCATGTGCGCCTCGATGAGCGGCGGCTGGTCTCCAACGGCTTCGCGTTCGGCATGATCGTCCAGCACGAGCAGCAGCACGACGAAACCATGCTCGCCACCCACCAGTTGCGGCTGGGCGCGCCCGTGCTGTCGGCCGATCCACCCCCGCCGGCCCCGGTCGCGGTATCGGGCGAGGTTCTGGTGCCCGCAGGACCTTTCACGATGGGTACGGACATAGAACCGTGGGCGTTGGACAACGAACGCCCGGCCCACCCCGTTGCCGTGGCGGCCTACTTCATCGACGCCGCCCCGGTCACCAACGCCCAGTACGCCGGCTTCGTCGCGGCCGGCGGCTACGACGATCCGCGCTGGTGGAGTGCACGTGGCTGGGCCCATCGGCAGGAGGCGGGACTGACCGCGCCGATGCACTGGCAGCGCGAGGGGGACGAGTGGGCGTACACGCGGTTCGGGCGGACCTCCCGCCTGGTTGCCGATGAGCCGGTCGTGCACGTGTGCTTCTTCGAGGCCGAGGCCTATGCGGCCTGGGCCGGGCGCCGGCTGCCCACCGAGGCCGAATGGGAGAAGGCCGCCCGGTTCGACCCGGCGACCGGTCGTTCGCGGCGGTTCCCGTGGGGCGACGAGGAGCCGGCTGCCCGGCACGCCAACCTGGGTCAGCGGCACCTGGCTCCCGCGCCGGCCGGGGCCTACCCCGAGGGCGCCTCGCCGCTCGGGGTGCACCAGCTGATCGGGGACGTGTGGGAGTGGGTGGACTCGGGTTTCGAGCCGTACCCCGGCTTCCAGATGTTCCCCTACGCCGAGTACTCCCAGGTCTTCTTCGGCGGCGACTACAAGGTGCTGCGGGGTGGGTCGTTCGGCACTGACGCCGCGGCTTGCCGGGGCACGTTCCGCAACTGGGACCACCCGATCCGCCGGCAGATCTTCAGCGGCTTCCGCACCGCCCGCGACGCCGGCCCGGACGCGAGCTGATGTGCCGTCACCTGGCCTACCTCGGTGCGCCGATCGCCCTGTCCGCGCTGCTGTTCGACGCGCCGCACGCCTTGGTCAAGCAGTCCTGGGCGCCCAACGACATGCGCGGCGGCGGCACGATAAACGCCGATGGCTTCGGCGCCGCCTGGTTCCCGGCCCAAGACGGCCCGCCCGTGCGGTATCGCAGCGCTATGCCGATGTGGTCGGATGCCGCGTTGCCGGGGTTGGCCGGAGTCACCCTGAGCGGCGCGGTCCTGGCGGCGGTGCGTTCGGCGACCGTCGGCATGCCGGTGGTGGAGACCGCGGCCGCGCCGTTCCAGGAAGGTCGCTGGCTGTTCAGCCACAACGGCGTGGTCCGCGGCTGGCCGGACAGCGTCGCCAAGCTGGCCGGCCGCCTGCCCACCACCGACCTGCTCACCCTCGACGCCCCCACCGACAGCGCCCTGCTCTGGGCCCTGATCCGCGACCGTCTGCGGGCCGGCGACGAACCAGCCGAAGCTCTCCGAGCCGTGGTCACCGAGGTCGACACGGCCGCCCCCGGCTCCCGGCTCAACCTGCTGCTGACCGACGGCGACCGGATCGCCGCCACCACGCTCGGCCACGCGCTGTCCGTCAAGAAAAACGCTACTTCCGTGCTGGTCAGCTCCGAACCACTCGATGACGACCCGGCCTGGCAGGCCGTACCGGATCGAAGCCTGCTGATCGCGACACCGACCGACGTGACCCTGGGAGGGCTCTAAAACCATGCTCGAGGTTCATCTCGACGAGCACGACATCGACCAGCAGCTACGCGCCGACGTCCGGCAGGGCCTGACCGCCACCCCGAAGTGGCTGCCGCCGAAGTGGTTCTACGACGCCCGGGGCAGCGAGCTGTTCGAGGAGATCACCCGGCTGCCCGAGTACTACCCGACCCGCGCCGAACGGGCGATCCTGGCCGAGCGGGCGGCCGGAATCGCGCGCATCACCGAGGCGAAAACGCTGGTCGAGCTGGGTTCCGGGTCCTCGGAGAAGACCCGGCTGCTGCTGGACGCGTTCGTCAGCAGGGGCACGCTGGGCGCGTTCGTCCCGCTTGATGTTTCCGGTACGGCCCTCAGCGCGGCCGTCGACGGGCTCACCAGCGACTACCCGGGGCTGAGCGTGCGCGGGGTCGTCGGGGACATGACCCGCCACCTGCGCCACCTGCCCGAGGGGGACAACCGGGTCGTCGCGTTCCTGGGCGGGACCATCGGCAACCTCATCCCGAGCGAGCGGGCGGCGTTCCTCACCGATCTGCGCGCGGTGCTCGGGGCAGGCGAGTGGCTACTGCTCGGCACCGACCTGGTCAAGGACCCGGCGATCGTGGTGCCCGCGTACGACGACGCGGCCGGGGTGACCGCCGAGTTCAACCGCAACGTGTTGCACGTGGTCAACGCCCGGCTCGGGGCCGACTTCGACGTGGATGCCTTCGAGCATGTGGCGTTGTGGGACCCGCAGCAGGAGTGGATCGAGATGCGGTTGCGGGCTCGGGGCGCTCAGAACGTACGGATAACGGATCTGGATCTGGCCGTTGAATTTGCCGATGGTGAGCAGTTGCGCACCGAGATCTCGGCCAAGTTCCGCCGGCCCGGCCTCGAAGATGAGCTGGCCCGGGCCGGGTTTGCCCTGCGGGAATGGTGGACCGACCCGCAGGGCATGTTCGGCGTTTCGCTGAGCCAGGCGACTACTTGATCAGGCCCAGCTTCTGCACGGCGGCCTTCTCCTCGCCCAGCTCGGCGACCGACTTGTCGATGCGCTCGCGGGAGAAGTCGTCGATCTCCAGGCCCTGCACGATCTCGTAGCGACCGCCGCGCGAGACCACCGGGAACGAGCTGATCAGGCCCTCGGGCACGCCGTAGGAGCCGTCCGACGCAATGGCGGCCGACGTCCAGTCACCCTCCGGCGTGCCCAGCACCCAGTCGTGCACGTGGTCGATGGCGGCCGACGCGGCCGACGCGGCCGAGGAAGCACCGCGGACCTCGATGATCTCGGCGCCACGCTTGGCCACCCGGGGGATGAACTCGTCGGCCAGCCAGGACTGCTCGACCAGCTCGGCGACCGCGCGGCCACCGGCCTCGGCGTGGGTGACGTCGGGATACTGGGTGGCCGAGTGGTTGCCCCAGATGGCGAGCTTCTTGAGCTCGGCGACCGGGGTGCCGAGCTTGCGGGCGAGCTGGGCGACCGCGCGGTTGTGGTCCAGGCGGGTCATCGCGGTGAAACGCTCGGCCGGCACATCCGGGGCGTTGCTCTGCGCGATCAGCGCGTTGGTGTTGGCCGGGTTGCCGACGACCAGCACCCGGATGTCGTCGGCAGCACCGGCGTTGATGGCCGCGCCCTGGGGGCCGAAGATGCCGCCGTTGGCCTCCAGCAGGTCGCCGCGCTCCATGCCTTTGGTGCGGGGGCGGGCGCCGACCAGCAGGGCCACGTTGGTGCCCTCGAACGCGTGTTTCGGATCGTCGAACACGTCCACGCCGGCCAGCAGCGGGAACGCGCCGTCCTCAAGCTCCAGCGCGGTGCCTTCGGCGGCGCGGACGGCGGCCGGGATCTCCAGCAGCCGGAGCCGGACCGGAGCGTCGCCGAGCAGCTGGCCGGACGCGATGCGGAACAGCAGCGCGTAGCCGATCTGACCGGCGGCGCCCGTCACGGTGACGGTGACCGGGGATGTCGTCATGTGCAATCACTCCTGGTGTAGCAGTGCGGTGATGGTGCGCGCCAGGGCGGCGCGGGCGGCTTCGGGGTCGAGGCCCATCGCGTCGCGCAGCGTGCCCCACGACGGCCACATGCTGGCCGCCGTCAGGGCGTCGAGCAGTGCCTGGTCGGCACCGATCGCGTCGGCGAACAGCGTCTGCAGCTCGTCACGGACCCGCTGGACGTGACTGCGACGGTACGCCTGCAGCGCGGGCGAGAACGGCTCCTTGAGCGAGGACGCCTTCGCCGCGGGCGCGATTTGCTCCAGCAGCCGGGCTCGTTGCCGGCAGTACGCGTCGATGCGCCGCTCCAACGGCAGGCCGGCCGGGACCGGGGTGAACGCCGCGTCGCGCTGGTCGAGGATGAGCTGGCCACTTGCGGTGAACAGCGCCTCCATGTCGGCGAAGTGGCTCCACAACGCTCGCAGCGACACACCGGCCTGCTTGGCGATGCGGTCGGCGGTGGGACGAAGATCACCGGCGCGGATCAGGGACACATGTGCTTCGACGATCGCCGCCCGGGTCCGCTCGGAGCGGGCCGTGCGTCCGTCGATGCGCTGCGTGGGCCGTGGTGACGCGGCCGGCATCAGGTCCTCCGATAGCGGTTGAGTTCACGGCGGGCGAGCGATCTCTTGTGGACCTCGTCGGGACCATCCGCCAAACGCAGTGTGCGCGTTGCCGCCCAGAGCCGTGCCAGCGGGGTGTCCTGCCCGACGCCAGCCGCACCGTACGTCTGAATCGCCTTGTCGATGATCCACTCGACGGTGGCCGGCACGATGATTTTGATGCTCTGGATCTCGGTGTGCGCGCCCTTGTTGCCCACGGTGTCCATCAGCCAGGCCGCCTTGAGCACCAGCAGCCGGGCCTGCTCGATGCGCACCCGGGAGTCGGCGATCCACTCCTGCACCACGCCCTGCTCGGCGAGCGGCTTGCCGAACGGTGTGCGGCTCAGCGCCCGCGTGCACATCAGCTCCAGCGCGCGTTCGGCCATGCCGATCAGCCGCATGCAGTGGTGAATGCGACCGGGTCCCAGGCGGGCCTGGCTGATGGCGAAGCCCGAGCCCTCCTCGCCGATCAGGTTGGCGGCCGGTACACGCACGTCGTCGAGAACCACCTCGGCGTGCCCGCCGTGGTCGCCGTCGTCGTAGCCGAACACCGTCATGCCGCGCTCAACCCGCAGGCCCGGAGCGTCGCGGGGCACCAGGATCATGCTCTGCTGCACGTGCCGCGCCGCGTCCGGGTCCGTTTTGCCCATCACGATGAAGATGCGGCAGTTCGGGTTCATCGCGCCGGAGATGTAGAACTTGCGCCCGGTGATCACGTAGTCGTCGCCGTCGCGCACGATGCGCGTGCCGATGTTCGTGGCGTCCGACGAGGCGACCTGCGGCTCCGTCATGGCGAAGGCCGAGCGGATCGCGCCGTCCAGCAACGGGCGCAGCCACTGATCCTTTTGCGCCGCGGTGCCGAACTCGGCGAGCACCTCCATGTTGCCGGTGTCCGGGGCGGCGCAGTTGAGCGCGGCCGGGGCGATGACCGGGCTGCGACCGGTGAGCTCGGCCAGCGGCGCGTACTGCAGGTTGCTCAGCCCGGCGCCGTGCTCGCCGGGCAGGAACAGGTTCCACAGCCCGGCCAGCTTGGCCTGGGCCTGCAGCCGGGTCAGCACCGGCGGTGGCGCCCAGCTGCCGTCGTAGTCCGCGTCGAAGCTCGCCTCAGCGGGATGGACGTGCTCGTCCATGAAGGCGAGCAGCCGCTTGCGGTAGTCCTCGGTCTTGGCGTCGTACTCGAAGTCCATCAGTCGTCCCCCAGCGATGAGTGTCCCTCGGCCACGAGTACCGGCACCATCGCGCCCACCGTGTCGAACCCGGCGCCGACGGTCTGCCCCTGCACGAAACGGTAGTGCACGCCTTCGAGGATGACGGCGAGCTTGAAAGCTGCGAAAGCCACGTACCAGTGCAGGTCCGAGACGTCGCGGCCGGAGCGGCGGGCGTAGTGCCCGGCCAGCTCGGCCGCGCTTGGATGACCGGGCACCGACAGCGGGGTGCGCCCGCCCAGCAGCGGGCGGTTGGCGTAGACGAGCATCAGCGCCACGTCGCTCAGCGGGTCGCCCAGCGTGGACATCTCCCAGTCGAGCACGGCGTTGACCTGCCTGGCCTCGCCGATCAGCACGTTGTCGAGGCGGAAGTCGCCGTGCACCACAGTGCCCGGTCCGCCCGCCGGGATGTCCGCGGCTAGCCGGGCGTGCAGCTCCTCGATGCCGGGCACCTCGCGGCTGCGGGAGGCGTCGAGCTGCTTCTTCCAGCGCCGCACCTGGCGTTCGTTGAAGCCCTCCGGCCGCCCGAAATCGGCCAGCCCGATGGCTTTGGGATCCAGCGAGTGCAGCTCTGCCAGGGTGTCCACGAGCGCCAGGCTCAGACCCCGCACAGCCTCAGGACCGAGATCATCCAGTACGTCCGCATCCCGGTAGATGGTCCCGTCGACGTGCTCCATCAAGTAGAACGGCGCACCGATCACGTCCGGGTCCTCGCACAGCCGCACCGGGCGGGGAACGGGGAACCCGGCTGCGGACAGCGCGGACAGCACTGTGTGTTCGCGGGTCATGTCGTGCGCGGTGGGCAGCACGTGCCCGAGCGGTGGCCGGCGCAGCACCCAGCGCTCGGTGCCGTCGGTGACCGCGTACGTCAGGTTCGACCGCCCACCGGCGAACATGGTCCCGCTCAGCTCGCCGGTGCCCAGGTAATCGCGGAGCCGGTTGAGGTCCAGGCCCTTCACGGGGCCGCCTCGAAGCCGCGCTGAACCTTGTTCAGGCCACCCAGCCAGCGATCAGTTTCGGTCGCGCGACGCTCGTAGTACGCGGCCACCTCGGGGTGCGGAAGGATCAGGAAGCTGTCGGCGCGCACCGCCTCGGCCACTACCTCGGCGACCTCGGCCGGTTCCAGGGCACCCGCGGCGAGCAGGGCCTTGCTGGCGCTGTCGCCTTCCCCGTGCATCATCGCGGTGTTGACACCTTGCGGGCACAGCGCCTGCACGGTGATGCCGCGGTGCGCGTACGTGGCCCGTACCCATTCGGCGAAACCGAGCGCGGCGTGCTTGGTGACCGAGTACGGCGCACTGCCCAGCAGCGTGAGCAGCCCAGCGGCGGACACCGTGAACACGATGCGGCCGCCGCCGTTGTCGTCCAGCCAGCGGGGGAGAAGCGCGCGGGTGGCGTACACGTGGGACATGACGTTGATCTGCCAGGCCCTGTCCCAGGCGGCATCGGGCGCGTCCGGGCCGCCCGCGGTCAGCACGCCGGCGTTGGCGCAGAAGAGGTCGCAGCCGCCCAGCTCACGCCACGCCGTTTCGATGACGCGCTGCACGTCCGGCTCGTTCGCGGCATCCCCGGGCACCGCGATGCCGCCGATTTCCTGCGCCACGCTCTGCGCCGCCACCGCGTCGAGATCGTTGACGACCACCCGTGCGCCCTCCGTGGCGAACCGGCGGGCCAGGGCGGCCCCGATGCCACTGCCGGCACCGGTCACGACGACCCGCTGGCTCATGCCATCGATCCCGTCAGCGTGACGCCACCGTCGATGACGATGGTCTGCCCGGTGATCCAGGCGGCATCCGGGCTGCTCAGGAACGCAACCGCGCCGGCCACGTCCTCCGGCACGCCCAGGCGCCCGAGCGGATAACCGGCCGCGACTTCTTCCTCGCGGCCCTCGTACAGCGCGGTCGCGAAGCGGGTCTTGACCACCGCCGGGGCCACCGCGTTCACCCGGATCTTTGGCGCGAGCTCGACTGCCAGTTCCTCGGTGAGGTGGATCAGCGCGGCCTTGGTGACGCCATAGAACGCGATGCCGGGTGCGGGACGCAGGCCGGAGATCGAGGAGATGGTCACGATCGAGCCGCCGGACTCCTGCAGCCCGCCGCGCAGCGCTTCCTGCACCCAGCCGAGCGTGCCGAGCACGTTGACGTCGACCATCTTGCGCGCGGCGCCCAGGTCGAGGCTGCTCAGCGGCCCGTAAGCGGGGTTGATGCCGATGTTGTTGACCAGCACGGACACCGGCCCGAAGGCGCCGAGCACCTCGTCGATGACGGCGGCCCGGTGGTCGGCGTCGTCGCCCTTGCCGGCGATCCCGAGGGCCACGTCGCTGCCGCCGAGATCCTTGACGGCGGTCTCCAGTGCCTCGGCGTTGCGCCCGGTGATGGCTACCTTGGCGCCCTCGGCGACGAGCCGCTGGGCGATCGCGAACCCGATTCCCCGGCTGGCGCCCGTCACAATCGCGACAGCACCCGACGATTTGGTCATCCCCTGCAACCTCCGTTACTTGGCGGTAACCGTCCCGCCGCCAACCCTGCCTGGGGAAGCGGCGGGTTGCAACCGTTTCGATCACGATGCGGCCGGTATGCCATTCGCCGGCGGGGCCGCGGGGGCAGCGGTGTACTCGTTTACCGGCCCGTTCCCGGAGTCGGTTTCGAAGGCGGTGCCGAAATACGCCTGCTTACCGGATTGCACGCGGGTGAGCTGCTCTCCGCCGTACCCGGAATGGTCGGTGGCCGAGAAGCGCAGCGGAACCAAACCGGGACCCTGGAACCCACCCTTCTGCACAGCGGAAATGAGCGCGTTCCGGGTGAGATCCTTGCCTGCGGCCTGCAGGCTCTGCACGAACAGGTACGCCACCGACATGCCATAAACGGTGTTGTTGTCGAACTCCGCGCCCGCGTTGTACTGCGTGTTCACCTTCTTGAACAACTGGATCCACGGGTTGCTGTCGTCGGTGCTCATGATGCTCGACGAGGAGGACGGAGCAGTCGAGGCTCTCGATCAGCTCGCCCAATTCCTCGATCTCCTGCGCCCCCAGCCCACCCGCCGGTTCGTCGAGCAAGAGAAGGTTCGGTTCGGATACCAAAGCGCGGGCAAGGGCGACGCGCTTTCTGATCGCGTACGGCAAGCTTGTCGGTTTGTCATTCCGGTACGCGTGAGCGCCGCAGCGTTCGAGGGCTGCCTCGGCCTTGCTGGCTGCCGGGTTGGCCACCATGACGTTCTCCAGCACGGTCAAGGTGGGAAAGAGGCCCACTGCTTGCAAGGTCCGGGAGATGCCGGCCTTCTTGAGTCGATGCGGCCGCGGCTTGAACGGCTGGCCGTCAAACTGCATCAGCCCGGCTGATGGCTTCACGAACCCGCAAATGACGTTGAACAGCGTGGTTTTCCCGGCGCCATCAGGTCCGATGACGCCCACAATCCGCCCCGGCGCAACCGAAAGCGAGACGCCGTCCAGGGCCACGAGTCCCCCGAACCGCACGCCAACATCGCGAAGTACCAACCCACCAGAGGTCATCAACGTCCTCAATGGAGATCAATATTTACCCCAGGAGTGGAATTTCTCGTCCCGCCAAGTCAATGCCCCGCCGGCTGCATCCGCCGGGCCGGTTGTGCCGGCGGGTCGCTTTTCCCGTCCCGCTGCCTTCATCGGGGCTGTGCTCAGGCTGGGAGACCCGTTATTCTTCGGCGCCGCTTGCTTATCTCACGGGGACCGAGCATGACTGAATACGCGCCATACACCTATCCACAGCCGTCTCGGGGCTATGCGCCGCCCTCGCAAGCCAAGTCCCTGCAAGGCCGGGCCATCGTGGCCATCACCGGCCTGGGCTCGGGGATCTTGTTGACCATCGCCGGCTGGGCGCTGTCGATGTGGGCCGCGTCCCAGTCGAGCGTGTCCTACCGAAGCGATGACCTGATAGCTGTTGCCGCGCTGGGCGCCTTTGGCAGCATGTTCCTCACGCTGTTGCTGGCCGGCATAACGTTCATCATCTGGCTGCACCAAGCTGCCAAGAACGTGGAAGGCTTCGGCGGCGGCCTGCGCTGGACTCCCGGCTGGGCCATCGGCGCCTGGTTCGTACCCATCGGCAATCTCATCATCCCGCTGCGCATGCTCAACGAAATCGACCGCACCAGCGAGTCGTACGTCCAGGACTCCTCCCGCGTGAAGGGAAGTCGCGCGGTCTACATCCTGTGGGCAATCCTGTGGACGGCGTACCTGCTCATCGGTAGGAATCTGACCGCTTTCAATGACTTCGACACCGAACCCGAGCTAGCCGCAGCCCTGTCCGGCCTGGGCAGCCTGATGAGCGTGGCCGCAGCCGCCTGCGCCATCCTCATGATCCGCCGCATCACCGCCAACCAGGAAACAATCCTCACCCAAGCCACCGATCCCTACGCCGGCTTCCCCACCACACCCGCCGGGTACCCGCC
>NZ_LOJP01000002.1:346144-353977 GCF_001553785.1 Actinoplanes sp. TFC3 | reverse complement strand
CCGGCCCCATCCTAATGACCCCCCGCACCCCCCCCACCAAGAAAACAACCCTCCCCCAACCCCCCGACCCCTCCGCCGGCTCCCCCCCCCCCCCCGCCGGGTCCCCGCCTCACCCCGGTCAAGTCCCTTACCCCAGCGCCGCAGCCGGCTTCCCGTCAGCCGCCCCCGCCTTCCCCGGCCCTGCCGGCTTTCCTGCTGCCTTCAGCTATCCGGCAGCTCCCGGCTTCCCCCCTCCTGCGCCCGGATCCACCGAGCCGCCCGCTTCCCTGCGTACCGCCATCCCGGCCGCAAACTTCCCTCCCCAGCCCTACTCGCCGCCGCTGTCCTCCACATCGGCCCAGCCGTATCCCGCGCCGCCCTGTCCCGCGCCGCCCTATCCGCCGCCGGCTGACGTGGTATCGGGTAGTCCCGTTGATCCGTGGGCTGCGGACGTACCGGAGGATCCCACTGCCTCTCCCACCGAGAAGCCGCAGGGTCGGCAGTGAGCTCGCCTTACGCTCATCCCGCCCCCGCTCGCCGGCCTTATCCCATGGCCGTGCTGGCCGGCCGGCGGGGAGTTTCCGCCATTGCCGCATTGATGCTGATGGTCGGCTGCTTGCTCGTCGACTACGCGCTGGTAGCTGCTTCCTTGGGCAATGGCGGTACCGAACGCTACGAGCAGTCGGATGTCGGCGTCGTCATCAGCGTCCTCGGCATCTTCGCCACCCTCTACGCCGGAATATCCTTTATTGCCTGGCTTCGTCGCGCTCGGGAATGCACCAGTGATGTCGGTGCTCATCCTCGCTGGGGTGTTCGCTGGGCTTTGTGGGGCTGGCTCATTCCGGGTGCGAATTTCGTGATCCCGCTCCTCATGGTCAACGAGGTGGACAAGAACGCGGAAAAGTTCGCCGTCCCACCGGCAAGCCGTCTCTCACGCCTGGTCTTCTTCCTGTGGGCAGTCCTGTGGACGATCTATCAGGTCACCTGGTTCCCGTGGCCCGGAATGACTCCCTCTCTGGAACTCACCCTCACCAAAATCGACACCGCAGCCGGTGTCACCGCAGCCATCCTCGCCGCCCTGCTCATTCGCCGCATCACCACCAACCTCGAGTCGGTCCCTTATCGGCAGACGGCTGGGTATCCGGCTTACCGAGCGCCGCTTACGGGATATGCGTTTCCGCCCGCTACCTCGGAACCGCCCGCCGGGCAGGCCTCGCAGCCTTCGCCAGCAGCGCCGGTGGCGGACCCGTGGACGCCGTCCATTCCCATTCCCGAGGCATCCCAAGATGGCCGCCCGCCGCAGGAGTGACGCCGGCATCAGGCAGGCGGCCGCGGAAACCTGGCCTGACCCGGCCGTGTCACGGCGACGGCTATCCCACCGGCCACAGCCGCGGTGGCCACGGAACCGCCGGCGACCAGGTAGCGGCGGCGCCGGATGCGGCGTTCCGGCTTGCCGGGTTACCCAGCGGCGGTAATGGCTCGTCGTCCAAGGCCCGGTCGAAGAGATCCTCCAGATTGTGCTCCATGGTGGTGCTCTTCACGTACGGCGGCTTCTCCTGTCGTGACTGGTTGAGCCGCCCGTTGGGTCACGCGACGTTGATGGGCCGGAATTGCACGCTGACCCGGGGGCCGACCGGTTTGGCCGTTTTCGGGATGGCATGCTCCCACGTGCGCTGGCAGGAGCCGCCCATGACGATCAGGTCGCCGTGGCCCTGGGGGAGTCGCAGGGTGCCGGCGCCACCCGCGCGGGGACGCAGCATGAGGTTGCGCGGGGAGCCGAACGACACGATCGCCACCATGGTGTCCTCGCGGGAGGAGCGGCCCAGCGTGTCACCGTGCCAGGCCACGCTGTCCTTGCCGTCGCGGTAGAGGCACATGCCCGCGGTGACGAAGCGCTCGCCCAGCTCGGCGGCGTAATACTCGGACAGGCGCTCGCGGGCGTCGGTCAGCACCGGGTGGGGCAGTTGCTCGTTGCGCCCATACCAGCGCAGCAGCCGCGGCACGTCGACCACGCCGTCATACATGGGCCTGCGTTCGGCCCGCCAGTCGACCTCGGCCAGCAGCGTCTCGAAGATGTCGTCCGAACTCTGCACCCAGCCCGGCAGAACATCCACCCAGGCGCCTGCGGTGAGCACATGCCGGCGCAGGCGCCCGGACAGCGGCTCGAGGCTGGCTCCGGCGTCCCCGGGCCCGCTCATCAGGTCGAGCATTGACGGCTGATAAGAACTCACCGCGTCACCGTACGCCCATTTCGTACGTCTGTGCCAATCCGTCAGATGTCGTGATCGTGACGTTCGGCGCGCAGCGTGTCCAGCCGGTTCTGCGCCCGTCTGACCGCGGCCCGGGAACGTTCGAGGAAGGCATCGCTGCGATCCAGGCGCGACACCTCCCGGGCGAACGCCTCGTCCATCCGGATGCCGGGGTCCGCCTGGGCCGAGCCCGGTCGGGCATCGCGCTCGTCGATCGTGCGCTCGCGCGAGGTCAGATCGTGTTCGCGCAGGTCAGCTACCGACTCGCGCTGGTTGGCGTCCTGCTCGCGCCCCTCGGCGGCCAAGTCTCGCTCCGCAGCCAGACGCTCCCGCTCGTCGAGGATCGCCTGCCGGGTGTTCAGCTCCCGCTCGATCGCGCCGAGCCGCTGTTCCCGGGCGTCGAGCAGCCGCTCCCGGGCGTCGAGGGTGCGCTCGCGTTCTTCCAGCAAGAGTTCGAATCGGGAACGGTCGTTCGGCAACACACTTCATACTCCCATGCCGGGAGCGTTTCCAGCGATCAATCTTTCGGCCTGTCCAGCGGCGAGGCCCCGCTGAGCGACGCGGCCGGCCGGGCGGCGAGGCCCCTGCCGGGCGGCGAGGCCCGCCGAGCCGCCAGGCCTAGTGACGATCCCTGCCCCCACCGGAAGGCCCCTCCGGATGCCGGTAGGTGACGTCCGCCAGCGGAAACTGCTGGTCATTGCCGAACGGTGACGGCCCGCCCGCGTTGGGCGCAAGCAGCTCTGCCACGTCCATCCTCCCGTCCTCGCCGACCGGTGACGGCTCCGGCGGCCGGGTGCCCGCCCCGGCCAGTCCCGCCGCCGCTCCCGTTACCCCCTCCGACGAACTCGGCGCCATCGAATCACCGCCGCCACCTGCCCGCCGTACCGGAATGCCTCCCTCGCCGATCCCCGCCGGCGCCTGGACCTGCTCGCGGCGCAGGATCTTGCGACCCAGCCAGACCAATGGGTCGTAACGGCGGTCGACTACGCGTTCCTTCATCGGGATGATCGCGTTATCGGTGATTTTGATGTGCTCGGGGCAGACCTCGCTGCAGCATTTGGTGATGTTGCAGTAGCCAAGGCCTTGATGGGCTTGCGCGTATTCCTTGCGATCGGCGCGCTCGTCCAGCGGGTGCATGTCCAGTTCGGCCGCGCGGATGAAATACCGGGGGCCGCTGAAGGCGGTTTTGTTCTCTTCATGATCGCGTACGACGTGACAGGTGTTCTGGCACAGATAGCACTCGATGCACTTGCGGAACTCCTGCGACCGCTCGACATCGATCTGCTGCATCCGGTAGTCACCCGGTTTGACGCCCGCCGGCGGCGTGAAGGCCGGCGTCTCGCGTGCCTTCTCGTAATTGAACGTCACGTCGGTGACCAGATCGCGGATCACCGGAAAGGTACGCAGCGGGGTGATCGTGACGGTCTCGTTGTCCTCGAACGTCGACATCCGCGTCATGCAACTCAGCCGCGGCTTGCCGTTGATCTCCATCGAGCAGGAGCCGCACTTGCCCGCCTTGCAGTTCCAGCGGCAGGCCAGATCCGGGCTTTGCGTCGCCTGCAGCCGGTGGATGATGTCGAGCACCACCTCGCCGTCATTCACGTCGACGTCGTAGTCGCGGATCTCCCCGCCGGACGCATCGCCCCGCCAGACCCGGAAGTGCCGCTTCATGAGAGCTCCTCGTCGGTCATGTACTTGCTGAGTTCGCTGCTGTCGAAAAGCTCCAGCAATTCGGGCGGCATGGCCGGCAGTGCCTTGCGATCCAGGTGCACGTCGCCGTCGTCGTCCAGCGAGCACACCAGGTTGACCTTGCGCCATTCCGCGTTCATCTTCGGGAAGTCCTCGCGGGTGTGCCCGCCGCGCGATTCCTCGCGTTCCAGCGCGGCTTTCGCGGTGCATTCCGAGACCAGCAGCATGTTGCGCAGATCCAGGGCCAGGTGCCAGCCCGGGTTGTACCGCCGGCCGCCGGTGGCGCCGGCCGCGGCGACGCGCAGCTTCAATTCCTGCAGCCGTTTGAGCGCGTCGGTCAGTTCGGCTTCGCGTCGGATGATGCCGACCAGGTCGCCCATGACCGACTGCAGATCCTGCTGCAACGTGTACGGATTCTCGCCCCCCTCACGGGTCAGCGGAGCAAGCGCGGTGCCGAGCGCCTTCTGCACATCGGCGGTGCGCACCTTGGGCCGTTTGGCCAGCACATCGGTGTACGCCGCCGCGTGCTCGCCCGCCCGTTTGCCGAATACCAGCAAGTCGGACAGCGAGTTACCGCCCAGCCGGTTCGACCCGTGCATTCCGCCGGACACCTCGCCGGCCGCGAACAAGCCCTGCACCGTTCCGGCCGCGGCACCGGTGTCCGGGTCGACCTCCACGCCACCCATCACGTAGTGGCAGGTCGGGCCTACCTCCATCGGTTCCTTGGTGATGTCGACGTCAGCCAGCTCCTTGAACTGGTGGTACATCGAGGGCAGCCGCCGGGTGATGGTCTCGGCGGGCATGCGGGGCGACACGTCGAGGAAAACGCCGCCCGACTTGGTGCCGCGACCCGCTTTCACCTCGCTGTTGATGGCGCGAGCCACCTCGTCACGCGGCAGCAGTTCCGGCGGGCGGCGATTGTTGTCCGGGTCCTCGTACCAGCGGTCGGCTTCGTCCTCGGTTTCGGCGTATTGCTTGCGGAACACATCCGGCACGTAGTCGAACATGAACCGTTTGCCGTCGGAGTTGCGCAGCACGCCGCCGTCGCCGCGTACCGATTCGGTGACCAGAATGCCTTTCACGCTGGGCGGCCACACCATGCCGGTCGGATGGAACTGCAGGAACTCCATGTTGATCAGCGTGGCCCCGGAGCGCAGCGCGAGCGCGTGACCATCCCCGGTGTATTCCCAGGAATTCGACGTCACCTTGTACGAACGCCCGACGCCCCCGGTGGCCAGCACGACGGCCGGTGCTTCCAGCAGAAGGAACTCACCGGATTCGCGGTAGTACCCGAACGCGCCGGCAATGCGGGTGCCGTCCTCGTTGGTCAGCAGCTCGGTGATCGTGGTTTCGGCGAACACCCGGATCCGCGACTCGTAGTTGCCGGTCTCGGCGTAGTCCTCCTGCTGCAACGACACAATCTTCTGCTGCAGCGTGCGAATCAGTTCCAGCCCGGTCCGGTCGCCGACGTGGGCCAGCCGTGGATATTCGTGGCCGCCGAAATTGCGCTGGGAAATCTTGCCGTCCTTGGTGCGGTCGAACAGAGCGCCGTACGTCTCCAGCTCCCAGATCCGTTCGGGAGCCTCCTTGGCATGCAGTTCGGCCATCCGGAAGTTGTTGAGGAACTTCCCCCCGCGCATGGTGTCGCGGTAGTGCACCATCCAGTTGTCGCGGCTGTTGACGTTGCCCATCGCCGCCGCGGCGCCACCTTCGGCCATGACCGTGTGCGCCTTGCCGAACAGCGACTTCGAGATGATCGCCGTTTTCTTTCCGGCCAGCCGAGCCTCGATAGCGGCTCGCAATCCCGCCCCGCCCGCACCGATCACAACGACGTCGTACAGGTGGCGTTCCACGCGTTCAGCGTCCGTCATGCTCGCTCCCTCAGCCGATGAATCGCAGGTCGGGCCACCAGCCGGCGGCGAGCGCCATGACATAGAAATCGGTAAGCGCCAGCGTTCCCAGCGTCACCCAGGCGAGCAGCATGTGCCGCGCATTGAGCTTGGAGACAAAGGTCCAGAACCGGTACCGCACCGGGTGTTTCGAGAAATGCTTGAGCCGCCCGCCGGCAATGTGACGACAGGAATGGCAGGACAAGGTGTACGCCCACAGCATCACCACGTTGCCGAGCAGAATGATGTTGCCCAGCCCGAAGCCGAAGCCGTCGCCGCTGTGGAACGCCCGGATCGCATCCCACGTGTTGATCAGCGAGATGATCCCGGCGGCGTAGAACGCGTAGCGGTGCAAGTTCTGGAAGACCAGCGGGAACCGGGTCTCGCCGGTGTACCGCTCGTGGCCGTCCGGCACGGCACAGGCCGGCGGTGAGAGCCAGAACGCGCGGTAGTACGCCTTGCGGTAGTAGTAGCAGGTCAGCCGGAACAGCAAGAGGAACGGGAGCGTGAACGCGGCCTCGGGGATCAGCCAGAAGCTCGGGAGCGGCGTCCCGAACTCGGCCGAGCCCTCGACGCACCGATCGGTCAAGCAGGGCGAGTAGAACGGGGTCAGATAGTGGTACTCACCGACGTAGTACCACTTGTGCATGAACACCCGGACGGTCGCATAGATGACCCAGGCGCTCAGCCCCACAACTGTGACCAGCGGTGCGATCCACCACCGATCGGTCCGCAACGTCCGAGCGGCGATGGCGGCACGCACCGCACCCGGTCTCGTTGGCGTCGTCGTCATTGACGTTCTCCCTGACAGCAGTCTGCCGGCGGGCGCATTGAAGATCGACATACGTGCGTCCGCAATGTGTGGCACACGTTACATCGAAGGTCAGCATTCTGCCGAGTGCTGTCGTTGTCCGCCCTCACCCAGAGGCGTTACCCGTCAAGTTCCACGACGCCAGGTGCAGCGCCGGAGCCGTGTACCGCACCCCCGACCACCGGTCCGGCAACGCGACAGCCTCGGCGCCCACCGCCAGCACCGCCCCCGGCCCCAACGCCTGCGGGTACGACTGGGTGAAGCGCATGTTGCTCACTGCCGACACCACTTGGCCGTCCTCCACCAGCCAGACGCCGTTGCGGGTCAGGCCGGTGATCACCAGGCTCTTCTGGTCGAGCACCCGGGTGTACCAGAAGTCGGTGATCAGCAGGCCCCGCTCCAGATTCGACATCAGAGCGGCGGCGGATGGCGCGGCGGGGTTATCGGAAGGCGGGGTAGCGACGTCACCGGCCGCGCCCGCGGAAAGCCGTAGGTTGACGGCTGCCGGGCCCCAGGAACGGGACGCCACCGAGCCGTGACCCGTGGAATCGGCGCCGGCCTCGGCCGCTGAGGTGCGGTCGTGGGTCACCGCCCGGGTGGTGCCCCGGTCGACGATGACCAGGCTGTCGCGCGGGGTGCCCTCGAGGTCGAAGGGCAGGATGGCGCCGAGCGGCTCGTCGGTGATGGTGATCTTGTCGTCGAACTGCTGGGCGCCGAGCTCGGCGAACGACTGGTGCTGGGCGAACGCCTTGCCGTTGAAGCCGAACGTGGACAGGTTGTTCAGCAAGTCGGACACGGCGGTCGGCTCGAGCACCACCTCGTAGCGCCCGGGCGGCAACTCGATGGTGTTGCCGGCCGCGCGTGCCTTGGTCGCGGCGAGAGCACCCATGGGCGCGCCGTCCAACTCGGCGATGCGCCCGCTGGCGTGGCGGGACACGCCGTCGGCGCCGTTGAGACGGGCGATGCCGTCCATGGCTGCCTCGGCCGTGCGGCCCTGGGCGCTGTGCCCGGCCGTGTTGGCGAACCCGCCGGAGGTGTAGCTGGTGCGGCAGAACCCGGCTGTCTCCAAGCCGCCGGCGGCGTCGACAAAAGCGCGTACCCGGGCGGCGCGTTCCTGCGGGCCGGCGGCGGCGGTTGCCTCGTCGAAGCCGGCGTCTGGGCGCAGCGGGGTGGGCGGGGTGAGGCCCGCCCAGAGCGGGTCGGGCGGGCCTCACCC
>NZ_LOJP01000002.1:305903-346044 GCF_001553785.1 Actinoplanes sp. TFC3 | reverse complement strand
GCGTCTGGGCGCAGCGGGGTGGGCGGGGTGAGGCCCGCCCAGAGCGGGTCGGGCGGGGACAACCGGGCTGCCGCGAGGGTGCGTTCGACCAGGCTGTGCAGGCCGTCGGGGCTGGTCACGGTGGTCGAGCCGCCGGCTGTGCGACCCTGCAGGTGCAACCGCAGCCGTACGGTCGTCGTGGCCTCGGCAACGTTCTGATGGATCGCGGAGTTGGCGAACCGGGTCAGCGCGTCCGCATTGTGCACCGCGACCACCTCGGCCTCGGCACCCGTTCCGGCCAGTTGCCGGGTCAACTCGACAACGCGTGCGGCGATATCCAGCTCGGCGCTCATCCGCGCACCCCCACTCGGACGTTGGTGAAGCGAGCCGGTGCCGCCGGGTGACCGGTGTGCCCGATCTGGCCCGGCTGGCCCTTCCCGCAGTTCGGCGTGCCCCAGGCCACGGTTTCCGAGGACAACATGTCCATCGACTGCCAGAACCTCGGCCCAATTCCGGTGTACGTGGGGTTGCGCAGCATCCGCCCCCGCTTACCGTTCTTGATCTCGTAGCCGACCTCGCAGCCGAACTGGAAGTTGAGCCGCTTGTCGTCGATGGACCAGGACCGGTTGATGTCCATCAGAATGCCGTCGTCGGTTGCCGCGATGATCTCGTCGAGCGTGTGCGGCCCGGGTTCGAGGCCGACATTGGTCATCCGGACCATCGGCAGGCGCGCCCACCCGTCGGAGCGCACGCTGCCCGCGTAGTCCAGTCCGGCCATCGCCGCGGAGTCGCGCCCCGCGAGTACGCCGACCCAGGTGCCGTTGCGCACCGCGTCGCGTCTGGTCGCGGGCGAGCCTTCGTCGTCGTACCCGAAGCTGCCCAGCGCCCCGGGGATGGTCGGGTCGATGGTGATGTTCATCAGCTCGGAGCCGTAGCGCAGGCTCCCCAGCTGAGCGAGGTCCAGCCAGGACGTGCCGGCGAACGCGGCCTCCCAGCCGAGGATGCGGTCCAGCTCGATGGCGTGCCCGACCGACTCGTGGATCTGCAGGGCCAGTTGCTCTCCGCCGAGGATCAGCGTGGTCTCCCCAGAAGGGCACAGCGGCGCGGTCAGCAGCGCCCGCGCCTCGTCGGCCATGCGAGCCGCGTTGTCGGTCAGCGCCAGCTCGTCGACCAGCTCCCAGCCGCGGGTGCCGTACTGCCCGCGGTGCGAGGGCCAGGAACGGCGTTGGATCTCGCCGTCGCCGTACGCGCTGGCGGTGATGCCCGCGCCGCACTCGCGCAGGTGCTGGTCGATGCGGTGCCCGTCGCTGGAGACGAACCACTTGCGGGTGTCCCAGATCTGGTAGAGCCCCTCGGCCAGGTCGGCTCCGGCGTCGCGGGCCGCGGCCGTGGCCGCCACGAGCAGGTCACCCTTGGTGGACAGCGGCACCGACAGCGGGTCGATCCCGCAGGGGCTGGCCCAGCTCGCCGTGGTGGCGGCGGACGGCACCAAGGCGATCGCCGGCCCGGGCACGCGGGCGCTGGCAGTGGCGATCTCGGCGGCGCGCCGCCCGGCCGCGCGGGCGGCGGCGTCGGACAGGTCGGGCACGGCGTAGAAGCCCCAGCTCGAGCCGACCAGCGCGCGCACCCCCAGACCGGCGCTCTCGTCGGAACTCAGGTCTTCAATCTCGCCGTCACGCGCACTCATCGTCTCGGTGCGGCGCAGCATGACGCGAGCATCGGCATACCGGGCACCCGCGTCGAGGGCAGCCTGCACTGCCGCGCCGGCCTCATCGAAGTGATCCACGCTCATGCTTCGAACCCTAGGCCAGTCCTCCGACAAATTTCGGTGCGGAGCGGTACCGTCACAGACGGAGATCGACAAGAAGCGAGGTGGGGCGATGGCCGAGGGCCGCGTACCGGCCGTGATTCTGCCGTACGGTCCGTTTGCCGCCCTTGCCCTTCATGTCCATGATCTGACCATCCAGGGTCGCCAGGCCGAGACGCTGACCGCCGCCGACGAGGCCGAGGGGATCGCGACCGCCCTCGGTGACTCGCGCACGGTGCAGACGATCAAACTCGGTCGCATGTACGCCCTCACAGCCCTCGGTCGCCTCCCCGAGGCCCTGGCCGTGGGGGAGCAGCTCGTCGCCAATCCGGAAGGTTCCGGCCCGCGCAGCACGGCCGCGAAGGTGCTCGCCGACACCGCCGAGGTGCTGATCAAACTGGGTCGCATCGATGATGGCCTGGTCTATCTCGCACGGGCCATGGTCGTGCTCGACACGGCTCCGCGCGGCTCAGTCCGGTATGTGTCAGCGATGTCGTCGCTGTGCGAGGCGGCCAAGGCAGCAGAGCTTTACGAACTGGCCGACGAATGCCTGCGTGGCCCCAAGGAATACGTGGACTTCACCGAGATCTATCGGTCCTCGGCGGATCTCCAGCGCGCCGAACTGAGGCTGGAATGGGGTTTGCGCCTGGAACAGGTGGGCCGCTCGAACGAGGCTTCCCGGCTGTTCACCACCAGTGTCGCCCTGCTCGGATACTGGGTCGACCGGCTGCCCGGCTCGCCGTTGTCCAACGCTTTGCTGTCGCTCGGTCTGGCCAAGGTCGGACGCCATGCCGAAGCGCTCGCAATAGTGGAGGCGTTGCTGCTGCCCATGCGCGAGAAGGGGCAGGACCACGAGTCGCGCCTGCTGCACCTGGCCCACGGCGTGATCCTGCGCGAAGCCGGTGACCTGCGCGGTGCCCGCCGCGAATTCGTAGCCGCCGACCAATTGGCGACCGAGCCCGGGCACAGCCTGATCTACCGGTACGAACTGGCGTTGCTGGCCACCCTCGAATATCCCGGCGACGCGGCCCAATCGGTGCTGGCGGCCCTGCGTGGGCAAATAGAACTGCTGTGGCGGCTACGCTTGGACCGGCGCACGATGCTGCGCCAGGCCTACCGCCGTGTCGAGCTGGAAGCCGCCCGCAGAACCGCCGACCGCGCGGCCATGTCCGACGCGCTGACCGGGCTCGGAAACCGCCGCGAGTTCGACCGCCGAATGAGTTCTCTGGCGGACACGAGTGCGCTGCTGCTGATCGACGTCGACCATTTCAAGGCCATCAACGACGACTTCTCGCACAGCGTGGGCGACCGGGTCCTGAGTGAGATAGCCGGGATGCTGCGTTCTCATTGCCGCCGGGACGAGGTGGCTGTCCGCTTGGGCGGAGATGAGTTCGCGCTGTTCCTGGCGGGGGGTGAACTCGAAGCCCACCAGGTCGCGGAGCGCATCCGCCAGGTGGTGCTGGCCCGCGACTGGTCCGCCATCGCGCCGGGCCTGCGCGTCACCCTGAGCATGGGCCTAGCGGTTTGCCGCGGTGACGAAAGCGCCCACACCCTCTATGACCGGGCAGACGCCAACCTGTACGCCGCCAAGCGCGCCGGCCGTAACCGCCTTACCGCCGTTTGACTCACCGAGGCGACAACAAGCCCGTCGCGGCCGTCGTCACCAGCCTTCGCGACAACAACGTCCGGTATGGCAACCGTTCGCTCCGGGGTCTCCCCCAGCGCTAGAAACGCCTCCTCAGTCCACGGCATGGCTCCACCCGAAGTCCGGCGGCCGCAGTTCTGCGGTGTCGATGTCGACCTCAACCGGCTCCCTCAAGTGCAGCACCTCCCCGTACGGCGTGACGGAGTGCTCTACGTAATGCGAGTCGTTGAGCCTGAACAGATGAAGCGTGCCGGTCTGCTCAACGAGCAAATACCACGGTATCCGAGCCCCGGCGTAATACTCCATCTTGCGAACCTTGTCCGTCGCCGCGTTGGACGGAGAAGTGATTTCGCAAACAAGCAGCACCGCCTCCGCGTCGATCACGGGGTTCTGCAAATTGATTTGCTCTGTGATGACGAGATCCGGAATCGGAATGCGGCCTGGCTCCAGCCGGACATTGACTGCTTCATGCACGGTGAGTCCGGCCTTGCGAACCGCTTGCCGCAACGCCAGTTTGAGTTCAAAGGAGATGTGCTGGTGCAGGGGGGTTGATGCAGGAGTCACCGTGAGCTCTCCGTCAAAGAGTTCCACCCGCTCCGAGGTCTCACCCAGCGCCAGGAACTCCTCCTCAGTCCACGGCATAGTCCGGCCCAGAATCGCGGAAGTCATGAATATATTGTCGCACGACTACCCCTCCGGGATCTAGTCACAGGTTAAGGCCCGTCACGCGCACCAGCTGCATGACCGACTGCTCCACGTACCCCTGTGCCGACAGCATGTTGCTGTGCAGCAGCCCGCGATCCGGCTCCGCCACCAGGTAGCACGGGATCCGGGCCTGGGCGTACGCGTGCATCTTCAGAGTCCAGTCCACCGTGGCGCTGGCTGCCGACGTGATTTCGCAGACCAGCCGCACCGAGGTGGCCTCGACCAGCGGGACGTCCGGGTCGATGGTGCCCGAGATGATCAGGTCGGGCACCGCGATGCGGCCCGGGCCCAGCCGGACCGGTATGCCGGTGATCACGTTGAGGTCCGAGCGGCCCGCTCGTAGCGCGTTGGCCAGCGCGTTCAGGATCATCTGGTGCCGCGGGGTGTCGCGCGGGCAAGTGAGGACGTTGCCGTCCCACAGTTCCGAGATGGCTGACGTCTCGCCGAGCTGGAGGTAGTCGACCTCCGTGGTCGCCAGGGCCTCCATGGGCAGGCTTCGGCCGATCAGGGCTGATGTCATGCGCACTCCCGGATGACGAACTGGAGTTCTTCGGACAAATCAACAGGGGAGGACGAGGCGGCGGGGAGAACGAGCAGCGCCGGGCCGGTCGGTGCCGCGTTGTGGTGCTCGTAGATCTCGGGGTTGTCGGCGATCGGGCCGAGGTAACGCTCGGCGAAAGCCGGCGGCAACTCCGACCACCGCAGCACCGGATCACGCGCGATGCCGCAGCGGAAGACGTCGGGCCGGCGTTGCACGGCCAGCGCAGCCAGCCATCCGCCCAGCCCGGTACCGCGCACCGCCACCCGGCTCAGGTCCAGGTCAGGGTGCTTTCCGGTAAGCGTGTGAAGCGCTTCGATCTGGTCGGTCAGGGCGACATCGGCCAGCCGGCGATGCACGACCTTCTCGAACGACGGTGCTACTCCGGGCGTACCGCGGGAATCGGCACTGACCACGACGAAGCCCGCATCGGCCCACCATTGTCTTTCCTGCCAGGCGGCCGGGTCGTTGGTCACGTGCTGGTGGCCCGGCCCGGCGCCCAGATCGAGCAGGACCGGAAGGCGCGAGCCATGCACATGGCCGGAGGGATGGAGCACAGCGGCAGGCAACCGGCGGTCGGTGACACGTTCGAAAACCGGATTCGGATGGTACGGCCACACTGCCCGTTCCGACGGCAACCGCAGAACCGCCTCCCCGCGGCGCACCTCGTCGTCGATCACCAGAACGTCACCGCCGACCACGGCGTGGTGCCAGCCCGGCGTGGACGTCAGGCGCCGCGACTTGGCGCCGCCACCGCCGATCGTGGTGCGGATTGCGTAGACGTGCTGTTCGGCGGGCTCGCCCTCGGTGCCTTCGATGATCAGCTCGCGGGTGTCCGGCAGCACCCCGGCGACCCGGCGCACGTAGAGGCCGGGCGGCGTCAGCAAGCTGCCGTCGGCGAACAGGCAGCGCGCGTCGAAGCCGTCGTGCGCGAGTTCGCCGCCGACCAGCACCCGGCCGTCGGGCAGCAGCAGCGGCGTGCCGGCCACGGGCTCGACCCAGCGGGCGTCGGCGAGCTCCGCGTGGACCTGTGTCTCGCCGGTACGCGGGTCGATCGACAGGACCAATCCGTGCTGCTGGGAGCGCCGTAGCACGGTGATCAGCGGGTTGCCGGCGGTCCACCGCACGTCGGCCAGGTACGGGTAGGTCTCCCGGTCCCAGTGCACGTCGACCCACCCGCCGTACAGGTCGAGCAGGTGCAGGCTGATCGACGTGGCTTTGCGAACCGCGAGGACGGTGCTGCCGTCGGGCGACCACCACCAGCCCTTCGTGCGCCCGAACTGCTCCGCCGCCGTTTCTGCCATGCCCCAGGTGACCCCGGGCTCGCCCGCCAGCACCTGGTCATCGACCCACAGCGAGCCGTCCGGCCTGGTGAACCCGACGTGTTGGCCGGTCGGGTCGGGCCGCGGGTCGAGCACCGGTCCCTCGGCCGACCCGAAGCCGCGCAGCTCGCCGCCGGGGGTGGCCCACGTCAGGACGGACAGATCGCAGGAGCCGGCGTACGAGGCGACCGGCCCGTCCGCGACCTTCGTCACGTCCCCGGTAGCCACCGTCAGCACCCAGAGCGCGGCATCGGGGTCGTACGGCCCCTCGGAGCGCAGGAAAGCGATCCGCTCGCCGTCTCCGCTCACCGTCACGGCGTGCGGCGCGCCGAAGCGGAACGACCCGGTACGCGCGGCAAGTTCGGGATACTCCACGCCGCTTAGCATCCCTGATCACCAGCCACTCTCGCCCGCCAAACCGCAGAGAGCCCGGCGGATCAGCTCCCGCGTAAAGTGGCGCGGGTGACGAACGCGCAGCCCGCACGCCGCCTCATGCTGGTGCACGCCCATCCCGACGACGAGGTCACCGGCACCGGGGCCACCATGGCCCGCTACGTGGCCGAGGGCGCCCAGGTGACGCTGGTGACCTGCACGCTCGGCGAGGAAGGCGAGATCCACGTCCCCGCGCTCGCGCAGTTGGAGGCGCGCCAGGCCGATCAGCTCGGCGGCTGGCGGATCGTGGAGCTGGAGCGCGCGTGCGCCGCGCTGGGCGTGACGGATCACCGCTTTCTCGGCGGCGCCGGTCGTTACCGCGATTCGGGCATGATGGGCCTGGCGACCAACAACCACCCGCGGGCGTTCTGGCAGGCCGATCTGGAGGAGGCTGCGGCTTCCTGCCTGGAGATCATCCGGGAGGTACGGCCGCAGGTGCTCATCACATACGATGAAAACGGTTTTTACGGTCATCCCGATCATATTCAGGCACATCGGGTGGCCATGCGCGCGGCGGAACTGGCCGAAGCCGAGGGGATCGGGCCCGACAAGATCTACTGGACCGCCATGCCGTTGAGCGTGCTCGAAGGCGGCATGGCGGCGTTCAAGGGTATGGACGACAACCCGTTCGCCGATGCCGACACCGTGGCTGATCTGCCGTTCGGCCACCCCGACGACGAGATCGCCGCCCGCGTCGACGGCACCGACTTCTACACCAAGAAGGTGGCCGCCATGCGCGCGCACGCCACCCAGATCCCGGACAACTCCTGGCTGTACGGCATCGCCGGCGACTTCGGCGACGAGTTCATGGGCGTCGAGTATTTCCGTCTGGTCAAGGGCGAGCGCGGCGAGGTCAGCGGCCCGCACAAATGGGAAGACGACCTGTTCAGCAACGTGGTGCCGCGATGAGCGTGGAAGCCCCCGCGCAGGCCCCGCCGGGCGACGACCCGCAGCGCCCCAACCCACGGCTTGACGGCTTCCTCCGCATTGCCGGGGTGGTTGTGTCGCTGATCGCCACGGTGTTCAGCGCGGCTCTTGAACTGCTGATGACGCCGCTGCGGATCAGCGGGGTGCCGATCGGCGTGGCGGTGCTCGTGGCGATCGTGGCCAACTGGGCGATCGCCTGGTTCGCCACCAGCCTGGTTGGGCGCCGCTGGGCAATCGCCCCGCCCTGGGGCGCGTGGACGCTGATCATGTTCTTCGCGGCCGGCACCCGCACCCCCGAGGGCGACTACCTGGTCAGCGGCAACGACTGGATCGCGCTGGTGATGATCCTGGCCGGCAGCCTGACCTTTGCCGTATACACCTATCGGGCGATTCTGAAGCGGCCCTCGATCACGAAGCTGTGACAACCGGCCGCGACGTTTGGCGCGGCAGATCAGCGCGGGCACACTTGCGGCCTCACAAGCAGGTGAAGGTGGCCGACTTTGACCCCCGAAGCTCCAGAAACCCCAGCCGTCGGGCCGCTGAACAGCAAGCGGATCATCGTGGTGGGCACGGTGGCCGCAGTGTTGCTCGCGTCGGCCGGCGTGGCGGCGTACGCGTATGGCGGCGACATTCCGCGCGGCACCCGCGTGCTCGGCCTGGACCTCGGCGGTAAGTCGCGCTCGGAAGCCGAACGGCTGCTGTCCGATGCCGTCAGGCCACGCGCCAGCGAGCCGGCGAAGGTGGAGCTCGACGGCAAAGCGGTGACCGTGCAGCCCGCCGACGTGGGCCTGAGCATCAACGTCGACCGCACGATCGGGCATGCCATGAAGGGCAGCCCCTCGCTGTTCGGCGAGCGCACGGTGCCTCCGGTGATCGACCTTGACCAGGCCAAACTTGAGTCAGCCCTGCGCGAACAACTCGACCCCACCAAGCTGACCCTCAAGAAGCCCGGGATTTCGTACGCCCAGACCACGCCGGAGCCCACCTATCCGCAAGCGGGCCTCGGCCTGGACCCGGCGCAGGCCGCAGCCGCCGTCCGCACCGCGTGGCCGACCGGCGAGACGGCCATGGTGCCGCTGGTGACGCGTCCCGCTGCGACTTCGAAGGAGCAGGTCGACGCGCTGGTAGCCGACCTGGCCCGGCCCGCCGTCGCGGCGCCAGTCACCGTCACCGCCGACGACAAGTCATTCACGCTGTCTCCCGCCGCCATCGCCAAGGGCCTGGTGTTCCGCTCCGACGACAACGGCCAGCTCACCCCGGCCCTCGACGCCAAGAAGCTGCACGCTGCCGCGGCCAAGGAGTTCGCCAAGGTCGAGAAGGCTCCGGTGGACGCCACGCTCAAGCTGACCGGCGGCAAGCCGGTGGTGGTGGCCAGCAAGCCCGGCACCATGGTTGACCTGGCCATGCTCGGCCCGGCGCTGCTCACGGTGCTGCGCAACCCGGCCCCGCGTGAGGTCGCCGCGACGCTGACCACGCAGCAGGCCGAGCTAGCGGATGAGGATGTCGTCAAGCTGGGCGTCAAGGAGAAGGTGTCGACGTTCACCACGCACTTCACCGGTGGGGCGAGTTCCCCGCGCAGTCAGAACATCATGACCGTCGCTCGGGCCGTGGACGGCGCGGTCGTGCAGCCCGGGGAGACGTTCTCGCTCAACGGGCACACCGGCGAGCGCGACTACGCGGCCGGCTACCAGGACGCCCCGGTGATCGTCGGGGGCAAGCTGGAGCCGGGCGTCGGCGGGGGAGCCTCGCAGTTCACCACCACGCTGTTCAACGCCGCCTACTACGCCGGACTGGAAGACGTCGAGCACAAGCCGCACTCGTTCTACTTCTCGCGCTACCCAGCCGTCATCGAGTCGACAATCTTCTACCCGACGCTCGATCTCAAGTTCAAGAACATCACGCCGTACGGCATTCTGGTCGACACGTCCTACACCAGCAGCTCGGTGACCGTGTCGATGTGGAGCACGAAGGTCTATGACAGCGTGAAGACCGTCTATGGTCCGAGGCGCAACATCAGCTCGCCGCCGACCGTGCATCGCGAGGCCGGCCCCAAGTGCATCACCAGCAGCGGACTCCCAGGTTTCACCCAGGACGCATGGCGCGTCATTCGCAAGGATGGCAAGGAGGTCGAGCGCAAGAAGTTCACTTGGCGCTACGATCCCGAGCCACGATTCGTATGCGGCGACGAGCCGGCGTAACAGTTCTGGGAGGGCGTCATGAGGCAGCGCTGGGTGTCGATCGGTATGCTGGCGGCGGCCCTGTTCGGAATCAACGTGGTGGCCCGGCTGGTCGCCCGCCTGGGCTTCTCCGGCAACGACACGGCGGAGAACCGCATCTCCATCGCCATGTTCGCGGTCATCGGCCTGATCCTGGCGGTCCTGGCCTTCCGCCGCTCCCAGCGCGTCCCGGCCAGCGTCTGGCTGCCCGACCTGGCGGCGGCAGCGGTGCTCGGCATGTTGCTGACCATCCTGGTCGGCCCGTTCGTCAGCGGTGACGCCCCCTTCTCCGGCGGCGCGGGCAACTTCTTCTCCCAGATCTGGCTGTACGGCGGCTTCGCCATCGTCGGCACCGCTCTCGGCTACTGGATCGCCACCATGCTGGGACGCGACTACCGCTCCAAGTCGCTCAAGGCCTACGCGCAGGCCCGGATCGCCCGCACCCGATCCCGCAAGGTCGTCCGCCGCTAGGCCCGTCGCAGCCCGGCCATCTCCTGCGAGGCAGACCCTAGGGCCGCTCCTGCTACCCGCACGCCGTCCCCCGGGATCGCGGAACCTGTCGCCGCCCTCACTCACACCCCGTCTTGAGCGATCGCTTAAACAGCTCTACTCTGCTGTTGAGCGATTGCTCAAACATCAGTGGGAGGCGTCATGGCCACGAGTGGAGTTCCCAGCCTGAGCGACCCCGGTTGGACCGCCCTGCACCTGGTGGTCGCCCTGTGCGTCCTGACCTTCGTCCCGCTGGGCCTGAGCGCCCTCGGCCGTGGCAGGCGCCTGGTGCACTGGTGGCCCGCGGCGGCAATCCCCGCAGTGGTAGCCCTATCGCTACCGCGCGGCCTACCTGCGGCTCTGCTCTGTGTGCCCTACCTGCTGGCCTGCCTAGCCGTACCGCTGGTGCTGCGACACCGCGCCCTTCCAGCGTTTGCGGCGCTGTGCCTGCCGGTAGCCGCCGCGGGACTGCTGGCCGAGCGTGGCGGCTATGACGTCCTCGGCTTCGAAGCCGGTGTCCTGGGCCTGACCGCCGCCCACTTCCACGTAGCCGGCTTCGGTGCCCTGCTGCTCCTCGCCCTTGCTCAACCCGTCCGGCGTGTGGCCCGAGCGCTGGCCCCGGCCGGGGTGGCCCTGGTCGGACTGGGTTTCCTAGTCGGTCGCACCCCGCTCGGCCAGCACACCGGCGACCTGATCGAGCTGCTCGGCGCCGGGTTGCTGACGAGCGGTCTGTGGCTGGCCATCGCGGCTCTGGCTGGTCGCGCCGCGCGGATGCTGCTCGGGTTGAGCGTGGTGACGATGGGCTTGGCGCTGCTGTACGCGGGCGGCGAGGTCTTGGACGTACCCCATCTGAATGTGACGTGGATGGTGCTGACCCACGGCATCCTCAACGCCTGCGCAGTGCTGACCGCCCTGGTCGTGGCTTGGGTCCGGCGTGAGCAGCCCTGGTCGGCGCATCGGTGGTCGCATCGCATCGGCAACGGGCGGGAACGTTTCCAGATGGCGTCGCAGGCCCTGCTGAGCTGGGAGATGCATCGCCGGGCGGGCGCCTGGGTGGAGCCGGGTACGCCGCCGGCCGAACCGGGACTGCGGATCTTGTCGAGGCTGGGGTTCGGGCGCCTGCGGGTGCCTGAGCCGTGCCTGGTCATCGACGTGGTGCGCGAAGCCGACCGGACAGAGCTGTCCTACCTGGCGTTGCCGGGGCACACGTTCGACGGGGAGGAGGCTTTCGCCGTGGTGATGGACGCAGCGGGGGTCGTACGGTTCGAGGTGGCTGTTCGTTCTCGGCCAGCGCTCCTGATCTCCAAGCTTGCCGGGCCGATCGTGCCGTTCGTGCAGTGGCTCTTCATTGCTCGCTGCGCCCGCACGTTGCGCCGGGCTCAGGCGCTTCCCGGGTCAGATACGTGTGATGTGTCTGAAAGCCCAGCTTCTGGTACAACGCCACCGCTGCGGTATTCCGCTCCTCCACCTGCAGGTAGGCCCGCGTAGCCCGTTGCTGCAGGGCCCACTGCCCGGCCGCGCGCAGCACGTGCGCCGCCACCCCACGCCGACGGGCGGCCGGGGCGGTCTGCAGCAGCGAGATGCCCAGCCAGCGATCAGGACCGGTCACCGCCGCCCGGGCCACCGCGATCAGCGTGCCGTCGTCGTCGTGCACGAAGGCGAAAACAGCATCCTGCACTCCGGTGAGAATGCGCTGGGCTGAAATGGGCAAGGAACCCTTGTGTTCGGCAACCATTTCGTACCAGGCGTCGGTCGGAGCGTCCGCGAGCTCGACCGTCGGCAGGTCCGGCCGGGCGGGCACCGCGTCGACCAGCGCGGCCACCCGTGCCGTCTGCACCAGCGTGAGCGGCCGGGCAGTCCAGCCGCGGGCGTCCAGCGCGGCGCTGACCGGCGCGGCCAGCGGCATCGGAGTGTTGATCATCGGTCGCTGGTCGCGGGCGCGGTACCAGTGCTCGACGGCGTCGATGGCCTCTGCCAAAGTGCGATCGGGATCACCGATGGCCAAGGCCGAGTTGGCTCGCCCGGTCCAGTTGCCGGCCGCTCGCAGGATCCAGGAACCCAGCCTGGCCTGCGTCGGAGCCGGCCAGGCGTCGTTCGCGGCCAGCTCCAGAGCCATCACGTCGGCCGCCGGAGGACGCCGGGTCGCGGGCACACGCTTGGCCCGGTGCACGTCCTTGAGGGGTACGCGCAAGGTGCCCTTTGCCGTAGCGATAGTGAGATCCGTCTCGGTCAACTCGACCAGCTCTCCAAGCGCATCCGAGAAAAGTGGGCGATCCTGGGAAACGCCTACAATTCGGCGGACCACCACCCGGTGTCCCACATCTTGCCGTCGGAGCACGTGCCACCTCCTCCCGGCGAGATACTAGGCTCTGCCCGTACCGCTGCGCTTCCCGCAGTGAGGCTCTGGAAGGGAAAGACCCGTGACCTACATCATCGCTGAGCCCTGCGTCGATGTTCTCGACAAGGCATGCATCGAGGAATGCCCCGTCGACTGCATCTACGAGGGCAACCGGATGCTCTACATCCACCCCGATGAGTGCGTCGACTGCGGGGCCTGCGAGCCGGTCTGCCCGGTCGAAGCGATCTTCTACGAGGACGACGTCCCGGACCAGTGGAAGGACTACACGAACGCCAACTACGAGTTCTTCGAGGACCTGGGCTCGCCCGGCGGCGCTTCCAAGGTCGGCAAGGTCGAGAAGGACGCAACGTTCGTGGCCGCTCAGGCGCCGCGCGGGGATGCGCACTGACCGTGTTGTCGGCATCGCTGCCTGATTTCCCCTGGGACCTGCTGGAGCCGGCCAAGGCCATCGCCGCCGCGCACCCCGACGGCATCGTCGACCTCTCGGTCGGCACACCCGTCGACCCGGTGCCGGCGGCGGTCCAGGCTGCCCTGGCGGCTGCGTCGGACGCGCCGGGCTATCCGCTGACCGCGGGGACCCCGGCGCTGCGTGCGGCGATTGCCGGCTGGTTGTCGCGATCGTGCGGAGCCTCCGGTACGCCCACAGTCCTGCCCACCATCGGCTCGAAGGAGCTTGTGGCGTGGCTGCCGACCCTGCTGGGCGTCGGCCCCGGGGACGTGGTCGTGATCCCGCAGGTCTGCTACCCGACGTACGAGGTCGGGGTCAAGCTGACCGGAGCCGAGGTGGTCCGCGCAGACTCGCTGACCGCCCTGGGCCCGGACCCCCGGGTCAAGCTGATCTGGATCAACTCCCCGTCCAACCCCACGGGCAAGGTCCTCCCCGCCGCGCACCTGCGCAAGGTTGTCGACTGGGCCCGCGAGCGCGGCGCCGTGGTAGCAAGCGACGAGTGCTACCACTCCCTGGGCTTTTCGTCCGAGCCGGTGTCGGTGCTCGCCGACGAGGTGACCGGCGGGGATTACCGCGGAGTGCTGGCGGTCCACTCGCTGTCCAAACGCTCCAACCTGGCCGGCTACCGGGCAGGCTTCGTGGCAGGCGACCCGGCGATCGTCGGCGAACTGCTGGCCGTCCGCAAGCACGCCGGCATGATCGTGCCCGCCCCGGTGCAGGCGGCGATGGTGGCAGCCCTGGAAGACGAGGCGCACGTAGTTTCGCAGCGTGAACGCTACGCAGCTCGTCGTGAGACTCTCCGCACGGCTTTGCAAGCAGCCGGCTTCCGCATCGACCATTCGGACGCGGGCCTCTACCTCTGGTCCACCCGCGGCGAGGACTGCTGGAAAACCGTCGCCTGGCTGGCCGAACGCGGCATCCTGGCAGCTCCCGGCGCTTTCTACGGCCCAGCGGCAGCACAGCACGTGCGGATCGCGTTGACGGCCACCGATGAACGCGTGAAAGCGGCAGCGGCTCGACTGTCAAGCTAGCCCTGGTCCGGGCGGGTACCCGTTCATCGCCTCCGGTCGCTACTCTCAAGGGCGCAGCTGTGACGGCGGGACGAACGGGGAGGCTGTCGTGGGTGACGGAATCAACGTCGAGACAGGTGGGCTGTCCAACTTCTCCAAGGAAGTGCACGCGGACACAGACGTGTTCCTCGAACCGGCCAGAGACCGGGCGAACGTGCAGTTCCAAGAGGGCATTCGCTTCGGCCAGGGCAACGCCAGCGAAGTAGTTCTCGCGGCCAAGGCTCGGTACGCCCTGAGCCTTGGAGCGTCGCAGACCAACCTCACGGAGTACGTTAAGGCGGCACGCTTGCTCGCCAACGCGGCAGAGAAAGTAGCCGCCATGCTCAACGAGTCCGACGCTCGGGCCGCGAAGTCCACAGAGGCGGCCGACAAAGCGCTCTACGAGGCTTGGGCAGAGGCCCGCGCAGCCTTCCTGGCGGTTGACGGTAACTCTCCCCGCGGCGGACAGGCGGTGCCGCAATGACCGACTGGAACCAGTACAACACCCCTCGCTTGTGGTCGATGGTGGCCAACGAGGACGATCCTGAGGCTTGGCGCCAGGTCGCGGCCTGGGGTGACATGTCCGATGCGGTGAAGGACCAGCGCGGGCTGCTTGAGAACGCCAAGAACAAGCTGATCGCCGCATGGCCACCGGGCGAGAACAAGTCCTCCGAGGCCTTCGTCAAGGAACTCGACACGTTGCTGGCTCGCATGGAAGCCGCGCGCGCTGAGGCAAACGACACCGCGACCGGACTGGCCAACATTCTCGAGGCGCTGCGGCAGGCCAAGAACAAGATTGAGCCGCTCTACCAGCAGCACCATGAGAAGGCCCACGACATCAAGCCGGCCTGGTGGGACCACGCCGAGGACGAAATCGACAACCAGGCGCGGGCCATCATGGCCAACGCGGAGTCGATCGTGGGCGAGAACATGCCGAAGCTCGCCGTTCCTCCGCCGTACACGTTGAAACCAGAGACACTAAAGGACGAGAAGAAGAGCATCGGCAATCTCGGCGCGTCAGGCACACGGCCGGGTTCCGGTTCCGGCGGCTCCGGAAGCTCAAATGGCGGCGGCAGCTTCGACTACGATGTGCCGCACAACCCGCCGCCACCGCTGCCGACCCACGATCCAAGGATCCCAGACGGGTCGACCGGTGCAGACCCGGGAAGCCCCTCCAACGGCACACCGGGGACCGGAACTCCTGGCGGCAATCCCATCACCACAACGCCCGGCGTTGGCCCGGGATTGTCCGGTGTCATCACTCCACCCGCAGGCACCCAGCCCGGCATCAATCCGCCTGGCCCTGGCACCTTGCCCGAGACCGGTGGTGGCGTCGGCACGCCCGGCTTCATTCCGCCCGGCGTGGGCCCGATTGCCGGCGGAGGAGGTCGCGGCGTCGGATCCCCCACCAGAGGCGGCACAGCATTGCCCGGCGAGGGCATCGGCGGTGGGCGCGTCGGTGGTGTCGGCGTGCCTGGCGCTGGTGGTGTCGGTGGCCGAGGAGCCAGGGGGGTCCGCTCCGGTATTGGTCGCGCCTTGCCTTCGGGTGCGGTGATCGGCGAGACGGTCGGCGGTGCTGGGCGTGGCGTGGCTGGCGGTGTTGGCCAGCCCGGCGTCGGACGAGGCGGTGCGGCCGGCGGTATTGGCGGCGGCGTTGGCGGACGCGGCGGTGTCGCTGGACGCGGCGTGGGGCGCCCGGGTGCTGGGCGGTCTGTCGCTGGCGCCATGTCGCCCGAGGAGATCGAGCGGAACCGTCCGCCGCGGCCGTCCTGGCTGCCGGAAGAGCGGAACGGATCCAGTTCCTCAATAATGTCGGGCGCTGGTCGCGGAAACAAGCGGTCCCACGGTGACGGTAGTCAGCCTCCATTCGACCCCGACAACCCGTGGCAGGTCGCGGAGGGTGTGGACCCCGTCATCAACCCGGCTGGCGACGGTGGCACCCATGACCCTGGTCCCAATGTGATCGGTTGGCGCCCGTGAGCCTCGGCCGGTTACCAAGCCTGGCCTGGTTGCGAGGCGTGGCCGCGTTGGTCACCCTGCTTGCGGTGACACTGCCGACCACGCCTGCGCGCGCCGACCGCATCCGCGATATGCAGTGGTACTGGGACGACCTCAAAGTATCGGAGGCTCAGCAGGTCAGCACCGGTAAGGGCGTGACGGTGGCGCTGATCGACAGCGGCGTGGACCGCACCCATCCCGATCTCAAGGGTGTGGTGCTGCCTGGCCAATCCATGGTGGACCATCAACCTTTAAATAACTTCGACAGCAAAGACCACGGCACTGGCATTGCGGGCCTCATCGCTGGCCAAGGTCACGGCAGCGGTGGCGACTCAGGCGTACGGGGTATTGCACCCGACGCCAAGATCCTTCCAATTACACCCGTCAACAACCCTACTTTGGTGGCACAGGGCATCGACTGGGCGGTTGAGCAAGGTGCCAAGGTCATTAACATGTCGTTCGAGGTTGCTGCGTCGGATGCCTTGCACGAAGCCATTCGCAAGGCTCGTGCTGCCGGAGTGACCTTGGTGGCCTCCTCCGGTAACGAAGCGAAAGAGGGCAACGAGCCGCAGTACCCAGGCGCATACGATGAGGTCATCACCGTCGGTAGCCTCGGCAAGGATGGCAAGATCGATTCCACGTCGGTGCACAACCGGCATGTCGATATCGCGGCTCCCGGCGTCGACCTTCCTGGTGCCAGCTCAGAGGAAAACTACGTCAGCATTACCGGCACCAGCTGTGCAGCCGGCCTCGTCTCGGCGGCCGCCGCGTTGATCTATGCCAAGTACCCCGGCATCACCGCGAACCAGGTCGAGGCCCGCCTTCTCGGCACCGCCACCGACCGCGGTGACAAGGGCCGTGATGACTACTACGGAGCCGGCGCGCTCAACCTCCTGGACGCGCTTACCGGCCCCCAGCCCGCCGCGGATCCGGACGCAGTGGCGGCGTCCGCGAGTTCCGCTCCGGTCGCGGGTCAGCCCTACCAGGCCAAGCCGGTTCCCCCAGGGCTGCCGGACTGGCTGTTCCCCATTGCGCTGGGAGCAGTTGTGGTTCTCGTGGTGGGCTTGATCGCTCTCGTCGTCGTGCTGATCCGCCGCCGTAGGACGGCATAGCTCCCGTCCGTTCAGCGAGCAGAAAACCTCTCGGCGATGAGGTCGCATGGCCCCGAAGCACGCGTCGACGGGCAGCGCCGATCCCGCACTCGATGCGATACTCGGGCGGCTTCGACATCAACGGGGGTAACTGAGATGCGGCGGGCTTGGTGGTTCCTGGGGAGCCTGACGGCAACCCTGGCATCTGCAGCAACCCCAGCGATTGCTGCTCCTCAGCAGCCGGAGCCCGCTCTCGCCTCCGAAGGCCTCCCCGGCTGGCTGTTTCTCCCCACTGTGGCCGTCTTTCTGCTCCTCGTAGCCAGCCTGATCACCGGCATGGTGCTGCTCATCCGCCGAGCCCGGCAACGCCGCCGCGACCGCCTGGGCATTGTCACCCCCTTTGTTTCGCCCGAGGTGTGCAGGCGTCGCCGGATCAAGTGGATCTCCGGGAGCCTCGCCGCCCTCCTGTTCCTGGGTGGTGGCGGGCTGGCGTTTCAGCGGTGGTACACCTCGATGCGGTGGAACCAGGAACGCGAGAAGGACAAAGTCTGGTTTGCCGAGCAGCAGGGCATGGCGTCCTGGTCTGGTGCTCGGAGCGTTATCGACGCTCAGGCCCGCGCGCTGGTGGCCGGGGATGAGCAGGCTTTCCTGGCCGCCGTTGATCCGGGGCAGCCGCAACTTCAGGCCGAATACCAGCGCCTCTACGACTCGATGCGGGCGCTCGGCGTAACCGGCTGGGATTACTTCCCCGATTTTGTGCCGGTCGAAGGCTTTGGGCACAGCGAGATCGAAGCGCACCTCACGGTTCCGTACTGCCTGCACGTGCTCAAGTGCCCGTCGAAGGAACCAGCGTACGAACCAAGCAGTCCTGACGTGCCCACGATCAAGCAAATGTTGAAGCTCGACAAGCGCAACGGCGTCTACAAAATCGTAGGGCTGACCCAGAAGGGCGAAAACCAACCGCCGTGGCAGAGCACCAACCTCACCTTCGCCACCGGCCAGCGAGTCGTCGTAGCTGCCCCGCCAAGCCAGCGTGCCCGGCTCCAAGAAGTTACAGCGGCAGCGGACAAAGCAGCACTCGAAGCCGACGAGTTCGCGCGCTACACCGGGGCTCGGCCTGCGAAGTATCACCTCTATCTGGCCGGGGACAAGGAATGGCGTTCCACCTGGTACGGCGGGGAGAAGGCCTCGTACGCGGTCGGGTATGCCCATCAGACGGGGGTGGTGGGGACCGATGTGGTGCTGGAGATGAGCGAGGTGGGCGGCGGAGAGGAGCTTGCGACCACGTTGCGGCACGAGTTCGGACATGTGGTGACGTTGCAGGGGGTTCCGGCCGGCACCGATGTCGTGCTGGATCTTGATTCGTGGCTCAAGGAGGGCATTGCCGAGTACATCGGTGTGCTGCCGCGTACCAAGCTGTCGAACGGCCGGGTGGCAGCCCTGAAAGGCAGAACCATTCCGAGGGATATGCGTCTGGACGCGCTGGGCGATCATGCCGGCGATGACGAGGCCAATGAGCTTTACGGGTACGGATACCTCGCCGTGAATTGCATGGTCGGCAAGTACGGCGAGACCAAGATGATGAAGTTCGTGAACGGGGTGCTCCGGCAGGACCTGGGCTCCGATGAGGCGGCGGAAAAGGCTTTCGGGGTGTCGTACACGCAGCTCAACACCGCCTGCACCGGCTATTTCAAAACGGTCGTCAACGGATCGTAGCGGCGTAAAGTAACGGCACCTCCAGGCATGAAGGCCGGGCGGTCCGGCGGAGCGGCGAGCCTCCACCTTGATGACCCAGCCCCATAGCGTGCCGGAATGGTAAAAAAGACCAAATGGCGGACCGGGCTGGTCGCCGCCGTCAGCATCGCCTTGGCCGCGGGTACCGGGGCGGCTGTGGCCGGCGTCGTCTCCAGCTCCCCGTCCGCCGCGCCCTCCTTCAACGGTCCCATCTACGCCATCGCGTACCGGGGTAGCACCGTCTACGTAGGCGGCACCTTCACGGCAGCGGTTGTGGGCGGCAAAACCGTCACCCGCAACCGCCTGGCCGCCTTCGACGCCGGTACGGGCGCCCTGCTGAGCTGGAACCCCGGCGCCGACGATGCCGTGCGGGCGCTCGCCGTTGACGGCACCGCTGTCTTCGCGGCCGGCGACTTTGCGACGGTCAACGGGTTCAAGCGTGACTCCATCGCCAAGCTGGATGCCACCTCGGGCACCGTCGCCTCGTTCAAGCACGGCATCACCGGCCAGCCCCGTGCGCTCGCGGTCGCCAACGGCCGGCTCTACATGGGTGGCCGCATCACGGGCGTGGACACCGCGACCCGCACCAATCTGGCCGCCTTCACGCTGTCCAGCGGGGCCCTTGACGCCTGGGCGCCGACCACCGACGACTCGGTGAACGCGCTCGCGGTGGACGGGAACAAGGTCTACCTTGGTGGCTCGTTCCACAAGACGAACAACGTCAGTTCAACGTTGCGCCTGACGCGCGTCGACGGCGCTTCGGGCGTACTGGATAAGACGTTTCTTCCTAAGCCTGTTTCTCAGGTCTTCGCCCTGACTGTCGACGGTAGCGGCGTTTATGCAGCGCTCGGTGGGCAAGGTGGGCGGGCGGTCGCGTATACGACGGCCGGGGCCACACGGTGGACGCGGGTGTTCGACGGGGACGCGCAGGCGATCACGACGCTGGATGGTGTGGTCTATGTTGGCGGGCATTTCGACAATGCGTGCACGACCACGGCGAACGGGGCTCAGGGGACCTGCACCGACGGATCGGTCTCGCGGATCAAGCTGGCCGCTGTCGATCAGTCGGGTAGCTTGACCGATTGGGCGCCGCAGGCCAACGGCATCGCGGGGGTGTGGGCGCTGGTGGGCAACGCGGCGCTGGGCCAGGTCGCGACCGGTGGCGAGTTCACCACGATCGGCGGTCAGACGCAGAAGCGGTACGCGGTGTTCTCCGGCCCGGCCGCGACGGTGCCGGGTGCGGAGAAGACGCAGGGCGCCTCGTACAACTTTGATTCGACGGTCAAGGACGGGGTGTTTGACGACGGTTCGGGCAACGGGCACGCGCTGCAGGTGCTCACCGCCAACGGCGCGGCGCTGCGGATGACGGCGCACGGCAGCGGTCAGGCCGTGGTGTTCCCGGATCCGTGCGCGAGCACCGGCTGCCCGCGGATGGTCCTGCAGGCTGCCAGTTCGGCCGATCTCAACCCGGACAGCAGGGATATCCGGTACGGCGTGCGGATCCGCATGCTCCCGAGCCAGACCAGTGATGGTCAGAACGTGGTGCAGAAGGGCTACTCGTCGTCCGGCGGGCAGTACAAGCTGCAGGTCGACAAGGTGGCCGGCAAGCCGAGCTGTGCGCTGACCGACGCCAAGGTCACCACGATCCAGCTGGCCAAGAGCACGGTCACGATCGCCGACGGCGAGTGGCACAGCCTGGAATGCCGGCGCAGCGGTACGACCCTCAGCATCCTGGTCGACGACAAGGTCACCGGCACCAAGGCGATCCCGGCGGCCCTGTCGATCAACAACACCGCGCCGCTGGTGCTGGGCGGCAAGGGCCTGGCCGAGAACGCCGACCAGTTCCAGGGCACCCTCGACGACGTCTGGGTGACCGTAGGCTGACCCCAAGCAACGGCGCCGGCCCCCAAGCAGGAATCCACTCAAGGGGGCCGGCGCCGTCAGCATGACTACTCTTCGTCGGCGGCTTCCGAGCTGGAGGAGTCCTCTTCCACAGCGGACAGCGAGTCGTCCGCCACCGCCGGCTGGTCGACCCACAACGCCCGCAGCTGGCCCTGCATGAACGTCGTCAGCCGGGAGCGGTACTCGCGGTCGAACACCTCAAGGCTCTCGATCTGCTGTTGCAGCGCCTCGCGCCTACCGCTCAGGCTGCCCACCACGTCGTCGTACCGCTGCTGGGCCTGGATCTTGAGCTGTTCGGAGTGATCGCGCGCTTCTCCGGTGATCGAGCGCGCCTGCGCCCGCGCCTCGGACACGATTTTCTCGGCGTTGCGCCGCGCCTCCTCGGTCCTGTCCCGCGCCTCGCGCGCCGTCTTTTCCGCTGCCTTGCGCGTGTCGGAGAGCACCTGGTCAGCCTGGCTGCGGACGCTGCGCGAGTGCTCCTGTGCGTCCTCGCCGATCTTCTCCGCCGCGGCCTGCGCATCCGTGCGGATCTTGTCGGCCTGCCGGTTGGCGATGGCGATGTGTTCCTCGGCCGTGCGCTGGGCGAGCGTGAGCACCTGCAGCGCCTGGTTCGGGGGCATGACCATGGGTTGCTCCGAGGTCTTGGAGTCCGGGTTACGCCCCTGCATGATGATCTTCAGGCGTTCTGCTGCCGCGTTCTCACTCACGTGGACCTCCGGGGGGTTTTCTTCGGGATGCCCGGATAACGGTCGAGCGCGGGCCCGCGGTATGGACGCCGCGGAATTTGTGCAAAGGATCGCCGAACCGCCTGGTCGCCCACATCCGCGCCCGCAAGATCACCGTTGTCTCCCCGGGGCCGGACCCACCAAAGGCAAAGCGAGGATTCGATGTACGAACGCAAAGCCCCGTTCCTCGCCGCAACCCTGCTGCTGCTGGCCGTGGTCTCCGGCGCCGCCCTGGTCACCTTCATCGGCATTGCCGCGCGGCATTTGTCCGGCGGCGCCCCGGTGCCCGGCCGGATGAACGAGCCGATCCGCGACGGCGATCTGCGCTTCACCGTGCTGGGCAGCCGATGCGGAATTGCTCAGGTGGGCACCGAGGATCTGGGTCAGAAAGCGCGCGGCGAATTCTGCCTCGTGCGACTGTCGATCAAAAATGTCGGGGTGGCCCGGTGCGTATTTGACAGCACCAAGCAAAAAGCCTTCGACACCGCCGGAACAGCCGTGGCGGCCGATGGCACCGCGAGCCTGTTCGCCGATCAGCGCACCCTGGCGCTGCTGCGGCCGCTGAGCCCGGGCCGCAACGTCAGCGGCACGCTCGCCTTCGACGTGCCCGAGCCGGCCGCGCTGAGCGCCATCGTGCTGCGTGCCTCGGTGGGTACGCCGGGTGTCAAGATCCCGCTGCACCCGGTAGCGTCGCGGGATGGCTGACCAACCGATCATCATGGTTCGCGGCGAGGCGCAGCGCGAGGTGCCGCCGGACCTGGCGATGATCTCGGTGACTGTCTCGGCCCGCGACCAGGACCGCACCATCGTGCTGACCCGGCTGACCGAGCGGGCCGCCGAGCTGCGCACCGCCTTCGACGAGTGGTCCGGCGCCATCGAGAAGCGCGAGACCAGCGGCGTGTCCATCCGTCCGGAACTCCGGCGCCGCGGCGAGCGGGTGGCGGCCTACACCGGCAGCATCACCACGACGCTGACCGTCACCGACTTCACCGTGCTCGGCGACCTGCTGCTGCGCCTGGCCGACCGGGATCAGAGCCGGGTGGCCGGGCCGTGGTGGGCGTTGCGCCCGGGCAACCGCGCCGATGCCGAGGTACGCCGGGCCGCGGTTGCCGACGCGCTCACCCGCGCCCGCGAGTATGCCGACGCGGTGGGCGCCCGCGTCGACCGTCTCGTGGAGATCAGTGACGAGGGCGCCCACCGCAGTGGCATGGCGCGCATGGCGATGGCTGGCGGTGGGGCCGGCGGTGACGGTGCACTGGAGCTCGAAGTCGACCCGGAGATGCAACTGGTGCACGCCTCGGTGATCGTCAAGGTGACGATCACCGAGCCGGCCCCGCTGGATCAGGACGGGACGTAGTCGAAGGTCTCCGGGTTGGGCCCGGTGCGACCCTTCTCGCCCTTGTCGAGCGCGGTGATCGACCCCATGTCGGCGCCGCTGAGCTCGAAGTCGAACAACGCGAAGTTTTCCCGTACCCGATCAGGGGTGGTGCTCTTCGGGAACACGATGTCCCCGCGCTGAATGTGCCAGCGCAGCACCACCTGGGCCGGGGTCTTGCCCAGGCTCTCGGCGATGGTCACGATGACCGGGTCGCCGAGCACCGCACCCTGGGCGATCGGGGACCACGCCTCGACGGCGATCTGGTGCTCCTGGCCGAACGCGCGCACCTCGTCGTTGGTGAAGTACGGGTGCGCCTCGATCTGGTTGACCGCGGGGCGGATCTCGGTCTCGGTGTGCAGCCGGCGTAGCTGGTGCGGGGTGAAGTTGGAGACGCCGATCGAGCGCGCCCGGCCCTCGCGGTAGAACTCCTCCAGCGTCTTCCAGGTCTGCACGAAGTCGCCGTTGTAGCGCGTCGGCAGCGGCCAGTGAATCAGGAACAGGTCGACGTAGTCGCTGCTCAGGGCCTTGAGTGTGGCGTCGAAGCTGCGCCGGGCGTCGTCGGGCAGGTGGTAACCGTTGTTCAGCTTGCTGGTGAGGAAGATGTCCTCGCGGGCCAGCCCGGACGCGGCGAACGCCTCGCCCACGCCCTGCTCGTTGCCGTACATCTGGGCCGTGTCGATGTGCCGGTAACCGACCTCGAGGGCGGTGGTGACCGCCTTCTTGGTGTCCTCCGGCGGCACCTGGTAGACACCGAACCCGAGCTGGGGGATGGTGCGGCCGTCGTTCAGGGTGATGTCAGGAATGCTCATGCCCTCAGGGGTACCCCGATACGGCCGTTTCGCCCGCGCGAAACACTGTGATGGGCAAGACTCGCGATATGCGTCGCTTGTTGCTCCGGATCGCCAACGTGAACCCGGACAGCGTGACCACGCACTCCGACCGGGTGCTGTACGCCTCGATCGGCGCCTTCATCCTGCTGTATTTCGTGTACGGGACGGCCGGTGGCGCCGCGTTCGTCGACGCCAGCGCCAACTACACGCACCCGTGGTGGATGTGGCTGGTCGGCCCGCTGGTGGCGATCGGCGTCATCGCCTACGACCGCGCCGTTGTCGGCCGCGTGGCGATCAACTATGACCGCCTCGACTCGGCCGACCCCGATGACCTGCTGCGCCACCCCACACTCGGGCTCTACCTCGGGCGCCTCTGCCTGGCCCTGCTGTTCGCTGTGATCATCACCGAGCCGCTGATGCTGGCCCGGTATCAGGGCGAGATCAACGCGCGGCTCAACGAGGTGCACAACGCGCAGATCAGCGAGATCGAGCAGGGTGGCGCGATCGCCACGTACGACGCGCGCCTGCAGGAGCTGAAGAAGCAGGCCGCCGCGGATGACAGTGCGGTCCAGGCGCTCAACACCCGCGCGGCCGAGAAGCGTTCCGATGCTCGCAAGCTCTATCAGCAGGCGCTGGCCGACTCCGAGGGCGACGGCGTCTCGCGCAAAGCGGGCTGCCCGGCCGGTGGTTTCTGCGACACCCTGGTCAAACGCTCGCGGGCTCTTGACGATCAGGCCGCGCGCCTCGATCAGCAGGCCGCGGCGTTGCAGACGACCCAGCAGCCCGCGCGCACCTCCCGCCAGGCCGAAGAAGCAGACCTCACGACCAAGATCAGCGAGCAACGTACGGCCAATGCTGACGCGATCCGAGCCGACGCCGGTTTCGGCGCTCGCACCAAGGCCATGTGGTACCTCGTGAGTAGCGACTTCTGGGGCATCGGGGTCTTCTACATCGGCATCGCGCTGCTGCTGGTGGCCCTGGACTGTGCCGCCGTCGGTCTCAAGATCGTCTCGCACGGCAACGCGTACGAGCGCACCGAGGCCCGCATCGCCCGCCGCCGTGAGCATGAGGCCGCGATCGGCTACGAGCAGGGCCTGCGCGACGCCCGCCGCTACGCCGAGGCCACGAGCCGGGTGATGGCCGAGAGCATCGGCAAGGCCTCGCGCGACGAGGAACTGGCCGACATCGCGATGGACCGGGCCCGGACCAAGCTCTACAAGAGTGTTGCGTCAGCGCCGGTGCACCTGCTGGAACGGCACCCCGCTGCCCGATCCGCCCGCGACGTTGACCGCCTCCGGGCATAGTGCAACTTGCAGTTACCAGCTAATATGTCACTCCGGCGCACCGCCTTGCCCACGCTCTGTTACTGGCGGCGGCGTCTGTTCCACAACTACGGACGTACCCGACTCAGCCCGGGTACGTCCGCAGTTCTTCAACTGAGGTGGGTCCGCAGCTTTTCGAGGGACTTGCTGATCAGCCGCGACACGTGCATCTGCGAGACGCCGACCTGATCGGCGATCTGGGTCTGGGTCAGGTTGCCGAAGAACCGCAGCATCAGAATGCTCCGTTCGCGCTCGCTCAGCGTGGCCAGCGCCGGCCCCAGCGCCAGCCGCGCCTCGACCAGCGCGAACCCCTCATCGTCGCCGCCCAGCATGTCCCCGAGCTCGCCCGTTTCGCCGGGCCCCACGGGCGTGGACAGCGAGGTCGCCCGGTACGCGCGGGCGCCTTCCAGACCCTCGATCACGTCTTCCTCGGTCACCCCGAGGTAGCTCGCCACATCCGCGACGGTGGGGGAGTGGCCCAGATCGTGGGTCAGCGTGTTCGTCGCCCCGGTGATTGCCTGGCGCAGCTCCTGCAATCGCCGCGGCGCCCGCACCGACCAGGTGCGGTCCCGGAAGTGCCGCTTGATCTCACCGACGACCGTGGGGATGGCGAACGCCGCGAACTCAACGCCGCGCTCCGGCTCGTACCGGTCAACCGCCTTGATCAAACCGACCACCGCGACCTGCACGAGGTCATCGAGTGGCTCCCCCCGATTGGCATAACGCCGCGCAAGATGACGGGCCATCGGCAGCCACGCCTCAATCGCCCGCTCCCGCGCCGAAGTCCGCGCCGGATGCTCGATGGGCAACCTCACGAAGCGGTCCATCAGCTCACTCGCCCGCGCGTCCCGCTCGGCGAATGTGAGAGTCTCAATCATGCTGGGTGCCTCCCCGTGGCTGTTTGCCTGACATTAAATGTCCGCAAGCGCCCGGAAACACTTTGCTACACGGCAATTAACACTTTGGGATGACGTGCCAACCATCATGGTTTAGGGGGCCACGAAAGTGCAAACCGTGGAACTGCTGCTCAACGCCGGCTTGGAAGCCGAGGTCAGAGCCGTATGGCAGCGCCTGCACGCCACCGGTTTGCGCAGTCTGGCCACCCATACCCATCCCAGCAATGCCCCGCACATCACCCTCGCCACCGCCGAGGAACTGCCGCCCGACCTAGCCTTGCAAGGCCTGCCCGTCGATATCGTGCTCGATAACGTCATTGTGCTGGGCCGCAACGTCGCCTGGCGGGTTCGCCCCACCGAGTCCCTGCGACAATTGCACCGGACCGTCTGGCAATCCGTGGACGACCAAAACCCTTTGCACGCGCCGGAGAACTGGATCCCCCACGTCAGCCTGGCCCTGCGCACAGACCCGGCCGGATATCCCCGGACCCTCCCGGAAACTCACGGCCAAGCAGTGGTCGCGCGCACCTACGACAGCATTTCGCGTACGGTCACAGCGCTCGATCCCGCCTGACATGCTCACGTTCCGCGTGCTGCTGTCAGTAGCCTGCGCCCAAGCCGGCGGCGCCATTGCCCGCGCCCTGTTCGGCACCATCGGCCCCTACGGCGTCCTCCTGCTCAGGCTGTCCATCGCAGCCCTCATTTTCGCCATTGCCATCCGCCCCCGCGTACGTTCCTGGCCCCTCCCAGCGTGGCGCGCAGCCATCCTGCTCGGCGTATTCTCAGCCGGCCTGAACGCGCTGTCCTACTTGGCCCTGAACCTCGCCCCTCAGGGAATCGTCGTCACTGCCTCCTTCGTCGGCCCCTTGGTGCTGTCCCTGGCGCAGACCCGCCGCCCGGTTGATGCGCTGTGGGCCCTGATGGCCTTCGGCGGCGTGGCGCTACTCGGTTTGCGTACCGGAACAGACGTGCCACTACCGGGCCTGCTGCTGGCTCTCGGCGCGGGCGCTTGCGGAGCCGGCTACATCTTGTGCAGCGCTCGGGTGGGGAGTGTGGTGCCCGGCTTGGGTGGCCTGGCTGTGTCTTTCGGGGTGGCTGCGGTGCTGATTCTGCCTTTCGGGGCGGGGCAAGCTGGGCGGGCGTTCACGGATGCTCGGCTGATAGCGGGCGTTGTTGCGGTTGCGGTTTTGTCATCAGTGGTGCCGTACGCGGTGGAGCTGACGGTTCTGCGGTCGATGTCCACGCGGGTATTCGGGGTGCTGATGAGCTTGCAGCCGGCTGCCGCTGCTGTTGCCGGTTGGCTGATTCTGGGGCAGCGGCTGGGGTGGGTGCCTATCGCGGCACTGGTGCTGGTGACTCTGGCCAGCGCGGGAGTGACGCGAAGCGCGGGACAGCGAGGTGAGCGGGCCGACACCTATGCTGCTGACGGTGTCGACCGCTGAAGAAAATGAGCACCTGAGACGATTCCGCCTCGACCTTGCGACGCTGCTAATACTTATAGGCTTAATCACCGCCAGCGCGGGAACCTTCGGCGTCATCAATGGACAAGAAAACATCGGGCTCCTGTTGCCGGTGTTCGCCTTGTTCACGCTCAGCGGGGCGGCTGGCATCGGGGTTCATGCCGCGACCGACCTCAGCTTGTCCCGCCTGTTCTCGCTGTGGTCGGCCATGCTGGCCGGGGCGGGCGTGTTGGCGGCCTTCGCCATCAGCAGGTTCATGGTTTGACCACGAATCGAACTTCGTGATCCTCCAGGGCTGCGCCGTCGCAGGTTGACCATCTATGCTGCTGCTTCAGAGATAGACAATGACCCCAGGAAGGGTCGTGCACGAGAGGATCGGTGTTGGCTACCGCTGAGGAACGCGACGACATCAGAAGGATCCGGCGTCGTGCGGCGGACCTTTCTATAGGTGTTGGCATTATCGCGATCCTTTTGTCTGTCGGGACCATTGCCTTCTCGCCCGCAGGCGCGGACCTGGCTTTGCCTAGTTTTGCCCTGTGGGCGCTGGGCGGTGTGGCCGGCGTGGGAGTGTATGCCGCATCAGACCTCACGCTGTCGCGCTGGTTCACGCTCTGGTCAGCCACGTTAACCGGCGCTGGCATAATTGCATTGATTGTCATCTATAAGGTTCTCAACTAATTGGACGCGTTGGTATTTCAACCGGCGTTGTCGGTCGGTGTGACATCACGGGGGATACGCCAGGATGAGTTTCCGAGTGGAACCGTCATACCTTGACGGCTACGCAGGGCAGGTGCACCGAGCCGGCGATGACGCTGCAGCAGTGAAGAAGTACCTGGTCGACCACCCCACCCGAAGTGGCTTCATGGACGGGGCGGTCAATGCGCTGCTCCTTCCGGTCGAGGACGTTTTGAAACGATCCGCTACCGTGTCACAGGTGGCCTGCAACAAGGTCAGCACTGTCCTCAATCAGAGCGGCTCCGGTCTCACCGATGCGGCGAGCTGGTATCGGCATACCGACGTCGCAGCAGCCGCACGCATGGACGCTACCCTTCCGACGACGGGAACCTGCGCCAAGACGAACCTCGAACGACAGTGGGCTGTTAACGCTTGTGGACCTGGCTTCACTGACTCTCGGGATCCGTCATCCCGCTTGATGGCCGTAGCCGACGTTGAGTTCTCACATCCTTTGGCCTGGATGGACTATCTGAGCCTCTCGAACTACATTCTGTTGGCATTCGACAAGGTCTTCGGATTCAATCCTCTTGAAGAGGCCCTTGAATTCCTCGGCGGGGATTGGCAACCCGTTGCTCAAGCGGGCGTTGCATTTGGTAGAGCTGCCGACGCAGTGCAGGATCTTGGCTACAACGTGCAAGGTGGAGCGATTGCGCTCAAGCCGGGCTGGGAGGGTGCGGCCGCTGATGCCGCGTACTTCCGGTTTACCCAGCTCGCCGATGGCGCCGCGAAATTGGCGGATCCGCTACGCCTGATCGGCAATAACTTCACTGAGATTGCGCAAGGTGTTTACAACACCACCGAAGCGGTCAGCGGATGGTTGAAAGGCCTCCTCGACAACGCGATCGTTGCCGGCATCGCCATTGTGGCAGGAACTGCAACGGCAGCAACAGGCGTCGGTGCTGTCGTCGGGTATGGCGTCGCCGGCCTGGAAATCGTTGAGATGCTTGAGCTTTGGGCGCAGGCAACTGCAGCCATCAATGCCATCTATGCCGTGGTGCAAGGTTCCCTGGGAGTCATCGAGGGATTGCTCACGCACATCGACGAAGCGGTGCCGAACCTCAGTGATTACACCGCCTATCAGCACCCGCAGGTCCCCGACTGGGTAGGAGCGCGCTGATGCACGACAGCGTCTACGAGATCGCCGGTGACGACCCCCGCATCGCCAAGTTTCTGCGGACCACCCTGACCCAGCTTGCCGACGGCGACGACCCCCTCATGCGCGAAATGGCCAAGGGGGTCCTCGACGGCAGCGTTGACCTGCGCCAGGCCGCGACCTCGCCCGCCTACGATGCCAGTTTCAGTGCCGCCGCCGACTCGTTCTGGTCCTACTACGAGGGCTTGAATGAGGACGAGCGGCAAGAGCTGGCTCGGTCCGGAAGCAGCCAGCTCGACGTCCTTCTTGACGAGCCCGACGAGCCACCGGCTAACGAGGCAACAGGAGTTTGACGGGGAGGACAGTGTTGGTGGTCGCCGAGGAGCACGAGGACATCAAGAGATCCGTCATCGTGCGGCTGATCTCTGCATCGGAGTGGGCATATTCGCGGCCTTAGTGAGTGTTTCTGAGGGGTGTCGGACGGCGTGTCCGAGGGCTGTGGCTGAGTCGGGGTCACGGTGTGGGGATGGCCCGTGAGCGGACGTATCCTTCGGACTTGACTGATGAGCAGTGGGAGATGATCGAGCCGATGCTCCCGTTGATCAAGGAGCCTGGCCGGATCCCGAAACATCCGTTCCGTGATCTGGTGGACGCGATCTTGTATATCGATCGATCGGGGTGCTCGTGGCGGCAGTTGCCGGCGGACTTCCCGCCCTGGGAGACCGTCTACGGCTGGTTCCAACGATGGAAGGCCCGCGGGGTTACCGACCAGATCCTGCAGGAGTTGCGCGAGCAAATCCGTCTGGCCGAGGGTCGCGAGGCCGAGCCGTCGGCCGGTGTCATCGACTCGCAGTCGGTACGCGGTGCCGACACCGTCGGCAAAGACACCCGCGGCTACGACAAAGGCAAGAACGTCAACGGGCGTAAGCGTTTCATCGTCACAGACACCCTCGGCCTGCTCATGTCCGTCACCGTGCTGGCCGCCTCATGGCAGGACCGCGACGGCGCGAAGACCGCACTGCTGAGCGTCTACCTGGCCACACCGATCCGTCATGTGTTCGCTGACCAGGGCTTCGCAGGACGGCTCGTTGTCTGGGCCGCGAGCATGCTGCGCATGGTGATCGAGATCGTGCGTAAACCCGCCGAGCAGCGCGGGTTCGTCGTCCACCGCAAACGATGGGTCGTCGAGCGAACCTTGGCCTGGCTGATGCTGCACCGGCGCCTGGCCCGCGACTACGAACGCGACCCCGAGGTGTCCGAGGAAATGATCCGCTGGGCCGCCATCAGCCAGATGCTACGACGCCTCACCCGCAGCGAACCCGCCCGCCGCCAGCAACGACGACAAGCCCGACCCACCACCATCTAAAACACTCACTTAGGGATCGTGTTCTTCCTGATCTTTGCCGATATCGAGATCGACGCCTTACTGCCGGGCCTCGTACTGTTCGCTATCGGCGGCGCGGTCGGCGCTGGTGTGTACGTCGCATCGGACCGGCTCTGTCCCGGTGGTTCACCCTCTGGTCAGCCGTGCTGACCGCGGCCGGCCTGGTTGCGGTGATCGTGGCCAGCCAGTTCATGAGCTAGCACGACTTCACGGGTACAACTGCTCCCACGCGGCGGCCGATACCGCAGGAGTGGACTCCCCGGCTGAGATCAGGCGACGGCTTGCGCAACCAGCTCGCCATCGACGTACGCGTAAACCGGTTGCGGCCTGAAGCCGGCCATCAATCGCTGGCGATGCTTCTCGATAAGCACCCGGTGCTGCTCCTCATGGCCGACGACAAACTCGAAGCGCTTGACAAGATCGACGGAAAGAAACTGAACCGTCGACACGACATCAACGCCATCAACCTTGATCGACAGCCCACCCCAGAACTTGTCAAACCGAAACTCGACCCGATGCCGCTCGCCCGTGCCCACATCAAAGGTCATCAGCATGCTCACCACGGTAGGCGATGCCTGCGAGGCGGTCAGCGGCAGGTTTGAAAGTTCCGCGCTAGGCCCATGCCACTGAGGGAAGGCACCCCCCAGCGACGCCGCCACCTCGGGCTGCTACATAGAAGATCTTTGCTGCTACATTCGGTCAGACCTATCGGGGAGGGTTGATCGTGTCGCACACCGGCGAGGAACTGGGAGCCGACCTCGTAGATCTCTACGACGCCGGGCGGTACAAGATGAAAGTGGTTGCCGAGCAGTTCCGCGAGGCCGGCGGAGAGCTGTTCCGCACCGAAGGGCTAACCGGTGTGTTTGCTCGCAATCCAGCACTCGGTGGGGTGTACGGATCGGCCAAGGCGCCGTGGGAAGGCCTACGCGACGCGATCGTGGACGTCATCTTCGAAACCGCCGCCAACATGGACGACACCGGCCTGGCCTTGATGATGGCAGCCGAGGAGTACGCGGCAACCGACGACGTCGCGGCTAAGAAGTACGAGGCCATGAAGGTCTCCATGGACCAGTTCCAGGGCATGCCGTCGTGAGTTACGAGCAGCTTGCCCAGCACGCGGCCAAGATTGAACAATCCGCCGCCATCATGGACCTCAAGCAACGCGGATTCACTTATCACAACGGCCGCTTCAGCGACGCCGGCATGACGAGCGAAGCAGTACAGGACGCGGTCGACGGAGCAGCGGCCCGGTTCGCCGGCGTAGCCGACATGTTCACGCCGTTCCTAGGCATGCCCGACCCGAATGCGTTCGATCCGTTGAGCCAGGCGTTGGGGCGAGTTGCGACCACGCTGAACAGCAGGCAAGGCGAGGTGCCGTACAACGAAAAAGGCGTTCTCGCCAACCCCGCCCTCGGCGGTATCGATGACGTCAAAGGGTTGGTGAAGGACTGGTACGGCGGAGCGGCGCAGAACTTCAAGGACAACTTCCTGTCAAAATGGGATGCGATCACCTCGAATCAGCTTGCGCTGGTTATCGCGCTCAAAGGGGGTATTGAGGCGGAGGCGGCGATGTGGCGCGAAGCCCGCGCGAACGTCGACGAACTCGCGCACAAGGCTCAGGCTTCCCTGGATGCCATGCTGGACTGCAATCCCAAGGATGTAGCGCTGATGCTGACCGTGGCGGGCTCGATCTTTGCGGTTGGGGCCGCCGTGGCAAGCGGTGGGACAGCCCTCGGCCTGACCATCGTTGGCGAGGCCGCTTCATCAAGTGCAGCGATTCCCATGAAAGATCCCGAGCCGGTGCAGTTCGGTGGCAAGAATGCGAGCGAGGTTGTCAATGGCATCCAGAAAGCCTTGAACAAGCTAGCCCAGCAGATCATGGACGCGGAGAATGTCGTACGCGACGCAATGGTCAACTGCCAAGACGTGATGAGCCGGAACATGGATCGGATCCTTGCGCCCCGTCCGCTCCTGGCGGACGCGACCGCGGCGACCATCCGGGACAACTATGTCGGCCTGGGCACGGCGGAGGGCTGAGTCCAATGGGTGAACTGGCCGACCGAGTCGACAGCATGCGCGTCCGCGCTTCCACCCCGGACAAGGGGATCATCGGCGAGCTTTACAGTCGCGACCAGCTGTCGCTCTCCTTCCAGGAGGGCCTCTACCAGTTGCTCGACGACGAGGCCTTGGAGAGGCGACTCGCCGTACTCGCTAATCTGCTGTGGGTCGCGCGGACCCGCGAATACTCGCGCATCTACGCCGATATCACGGGTGACTACTCGGTCGGTGAGGAAAAGCCGATCAGTGAGCGCGACATCGCGTGGCAAACGGAACGGGACAGTCTCGAGGTGTCGGGGTCTTCGGCCGACGGCCGGCTCACCGTACGCAGCGTTGGCATGCGTCAGTGGGACGTCGCTGTCCAGCCAGGTACCGCCCGTGAACTTGACGAGCACCAGCTATCGGTAGCCGTTGGTGAGGCGGCCGGTGCGCTGATCCGCCAGCAGTTCGCCGGGCTTGCGGCGCTGTCCAACAAGTACTACGGCGACGAGCGCTAGCGGAGGAACTGATTATGCGGCGTTCTTTTCTTGGAGTCGCTCTCGGCTTAATTATGGTTTCGGCAGGCACTGTCGCCGGTTGCACTCCTGGTAACGACCAAGCGGACCAGCCGACGTGCCGCCTGGTCACGCCACCATCGCTTGCCGGCCCAACGGCCGCCGGCGGCGTCAAGGTCGTCGAGCAGGGCTACACCACAGTTCCGCCCGACCGGGTCCAGAACTCAACCAATTTCCCCCGGGTAAGCATTGGCGCTGTCCTGGAAAACACCAGCAATCAGGTCGCCTATCGCACCCGGGTCACCTTCGACGCCTACGACACGGCTGGCCGGTCGGTGGTGTCCGGTCCGCAGGTGGATTACCGGACCATTGAGGTGCCAATCATGGTGCCCGGCGCCAAGCTGTCCGTAGGAAACACCGTGGTCGCCGATCAAAGGTCGACCGTTGCCAAGGTCTCGGTGGCGCCGACGGTCTCAGGGTGGTTGCCACCCGGAGATGCGAGCAACGGTCTTGCGCCTATTACCGCGATGACCGTGAACGCAGGCGAGCGCAAGGCCGACGGCTCGGCGATCCTCTCGTTCACCACGCGAGGACAGAACTGCGCCAACCTTCTCTCACGCGGCACCACATTTGCCTGGCGCGATGCCACCGGCAAACTGGTAGGTGGCAACACCGACGGCCAGACCAAGCAGTCCGCCTGCCAGACGGGTGGCGAGGCCAAACCCCTTACCGCGATGTCGCAGGAAAACACCGTGCCTGCGACGGCCGACATCGCCAAGACTCAGGTGAGCGCACTCTGCGACGTCGCCAGAGCTCCAGGCGTCATTTCGTCCGGGCAACCAATCAACTGAGGCAGCGCTGAAGCGTCTCGGAGCGATAGTTCTCATTACGACGAGCCTGACTGCCGGTTGCAGCCCCAGCAAGGACCCCGATGAGGCGACGTGCCGTTTGGTCACGCCATCATCGTCCGGAGGCGCAGGGCTACACCTTCCTTCAGCCCGACCTGGTCCAGTACTCCACGACCTTCCCCCGCGGGTGAGCGCATAGCGGGGTTGCTCTTAACATCGGACGCTAATGCTGGGCGGCTTGCCACCAGGTGGTGACCCGCTCAACCATGGGCGCAATGTCCACCTGCTCAGTGGACACGCCGAAGTGACCGGTGACTTCGCCTTCGGAAAAGCGTGTGAGTTCGTCCGAGCCGGCTCCCGAAGCCAGCTTTTCAAGCAACGGCTCAATCAGGTAGTCGTACCCGTCGACATTGCTTTCGGGATCGACGGCGCCTGTGAAAGCCCAGTCGTTCAGCAGGCGCCGAAGCTAGTCCGCGCGGCCATTTACGCTCATGTCTGAGACGCTGACGCGGCCGCTGGGCTCGGCCGGGCGCTTGAAACGAATACGCTTGCAGCCAGGGCTGCTGTCCCTCTCAACACACCGAAGTTCAGGTAGCGTGCGCCGATAATCGCGGGACAGCGAACATGTCGATGCTTTGGTAACTTAACCTGCCGGGCGATCATGAGGCGAGGAGGCGGCGTGGCGGGCCAGACTGACTCATCTCCGGCTCGTGCTTCCGAGGGGCATTGCGGCCGGTCGGCGTATGAAATCCACTGAAGGCCTGATGTGACGCGTCGAGGCCTTCCAATTTTCCTGTGGCTGCTGGGTCCACTGTTCGAGCTGGGCGGGTTGTTTCTGCTTTCTGTCGGCATGCCCGACGCCATCGAGAACGTCGTCCTCGGTCCCCGGGTCGTCCAGATAATCGCGGGATTTTCGCTAGTAGTAGCGGTGGTGGGCGCGTTCTTCGCCTGGCGAGGTATTGCCGGCGCGAAGCGGCTGATCACCACACTCGCCTTGTCCGCTGCGGCGGGTTCAACCGTGGCCCTCGGCATCTTCTTTATTTTGTCCGATGGGCTGGCGCCATTCGCTGTTCTCATGGCTCAGTCAGCATTGTCCATTGCCATGATCTGCCGTGCGGCACTCAAGTCGTCGAGTAAGGAAGGGCGTCGATGAACAACGACATGGTGGCCCGATTGGGCGAGTTCCAAGCAAAGGTGGCCGAGTTCAGCGCGCTTGCCAATCAGCTCACCTCAGCGGCTCCGCAGCAGGCAGAAGGCTACGATTCGTCTGGCTGCATTCGCGTGGTTCTCGACAACAGCGGACTGCCCTCCCTCGTGTCAATCCGCGATGAATGGCAGCAACGGCTCGAACCAAGCAATCTCGGCCGTTCGGTCATGGACGCCAGCACCGATGCTGTGCGGCAGGGAATCGCTGCCCTGACTGACAACCTCGACAGCAGTGACTGGTGGATGCAGAAAAAGCGGTTGGAAGCGGGGGAGTTGCAGTCGGCGGCCCCTGCTGCGCCTGCGATGGCGCCCGGTGTCGCTCGTGAACCGCTGGATCTCACCGAAGGCGTCCTTGAGAAGCTGCAAGAGGTGCAACAGAAGCCTTCTGAAGCGGCGGCGTCGGTAAAGGGCTCGGACAGCAGTCGCCATGTGTCGGTGGTGCTGACCGCGAACGGCTTCTCCGACTGCTCCATTGATGAGCAGTGGGCCGCACGGCGCAGTGGGAAGGCGATCAGCCAGGCCCTCATGCAGGCCGTGCAGGAGGCCAGACGCACTCTTCGACCACAGTCGGCATCAGGGCCGCACCTCGATCAGCTTCTCCGTGACGCGCTGGCAACGCTTCAAGCTGTCACCCCGACCAACAAAGGTGGAGCGCAGCCCTCATGAGTGATGTACCAAGCGCGGCCGAGGTCAAAGTTGCGACTGACGTGCTGCGCAGAGAAGCCGGCGTGTGGGATGAGCAAAGTGCAGGGCTCAGAGGATTGAGCTCCAAGGTCGGTGCCATGGAGTTCGGGCGCCTTGAGGCGGGCCTGTTCCAGCTAATGGTGGGTCCGTACAACGATGTTGTCCGAGCGGTGTCCAGCCGTGCGCAAGAAGGTGCCACTGCGCTGACGGATATCGGCACAACTCGTCGTTCCGTGGCGAATACCTATGACGCGGAAGACAACGCTGATGAGCACCGCATCCGTAACGCCTACTGACGGGGGCCGACGTGGATTTCAGTACCGCCCAGTTCGAGGCAACACTGCGTGAGATCGAGTCCGGCATGGCGACTTTCTCCGCCAATCTGAACAAGATCCCGCCTGCCGCTCAGCAAGCGACGAACCATTGGTTCATTACCGACGCCGCGGCCGAGGCGATTACCTGGCTGGCCACCAAGACGGTGGAGGTCGGCCAGGAGATACTCGACTGGATCATCGACCTCCTCAAGGGCGCGGCAGCCCCCATTTACATGGCCATCGACGGTTTCACGTGGATGGACGTCCGAGGCGCGGCGAATATTGTCGGCGCCAATCTGACTGACCAGAACCTCTCGATTGACAACTCAGAGTGGTCGGGCTCGGCACGAGACGCCTACGGCAAGACGGTCGGCGCCCAGTCGGCGGCGGCGTCACGAATCGGCTCCATTGCTTCCACGACGTCGACCAATCTGTTCGCGTGCGCCGTCGCTGGTGCGGCGTTCTATGCCACCCTCGCCGCTGTTTTGGCAAAGTTGATCGCGGCCACCGTTGCCGTCATAGCCGCATACGCTTCCGCGGCCTTCTCCTGGGCCGGCGCCGCGTTGATGCTTGAAGAAGCAGGCGTCAATACCGCGATCATTGCGACCGCGATAACGACAGTTCTTGGCTTCCTCGGAGCACAAGCCGCCGCAATGACGGCCCTGCATGGCGAGGCTGTCGACCCAACGAGCTACCCAAACGGGGTCTGGCCGAAATCGAACTCTGACCAGTACAGCGACGCGACGGTCAAGGACGGCGACGCCGACTGGTCCTTGAAGCACAGCTGATGTGAGCTGGCTCAGTCGGTTTCGGTGCGGGGATGGCGGTGCGTACGTCGCCGACGTCGTCCATTCGCCACCTGGACCGGCTCCGAGATAATCCGCTTTCGGGCGTGCCCGACCATGTGTGCGCGCCGAGAACCCGTCGCAGTCTCCGCCGAAGGAGAAGGCGTTCCGGGACGCTTGCTCAGGGCCATGTCGAACATCGAATGCGAGGCGCGGTCGTACCCGTTGCGGTAAGCCTCGTCGCGGTCGATTCCTTGCTTGTACCACTGGTGGATGCGGCCGGCGGCGTAGCCGCTGGCGATGACGAAGGCGAGGGCGAACAACGCCTGGATGAGGCTGTTGCCGGGCACGGTCATGAGGGTTGGAACCTTTCTGGTGCCGCATGCCCCCGCTGCGCGGCCGTCCAATGTTCGAGAGGTGCCGCATGCCCCCGCTGCGCGGCCGTCCAAGGTGAGAAACCGCTGCGCGGCCGTTCATGGTGAAAAATCGTTGCGCGGTCGTTCGAGTGTGAGAACTCCGCCGAGCGGCCGGTCGAAATGTCAGTGCTGCTGGATCGGCACGACCGCGCGGATCCGGGCGCGTTCCTCGATCTCCGCAGGCCAAGAAGCGGGCAAGGCGGCGGGCAAGGCGGCGGGCAAGGCGGCGGGCAACGCCGTGGGCGATGCGCCGGGGTGGTTGCGGACGGCCAGTTGGAACAGGGTGTGGGACGCCTGGTTGTAGCCCTCGCGGTATGCCACGTCGCGCTCGAAGCCGTGCCGGTACCACTGGTGCACGCGTCCCGCGACGTAGGAGGTGAAGATGACCATTACCACGGAAAGCACGAGCTGTAGAGCGATGGAACCGGACGGTGTCATGGTGGTAATCCTATGTTTGCCTTCCGGCAAATGCATTGTCCGTGCAGGCGGATCGGATCGGACGCGCGGCGGTGACGAAATAGCTGTTTGTTCCGGTGTTTCTACATGACAGAAAGTTTCTCAAATTCCTGGAACGACGCATGCTGAGCGGAATCGGAATCGCCGGCACCACGTCCGTCGATATTGGTGCCCGTGGCTGAGGGTTCCAGTGTGACTTCCGGCTCGTGATGGTGATGATGCCGGGGTGTCGGCGACGCCGAGGACGGGGATGGCGACGGCGACGGCGGGGTAGCGGACGGTGCAACCGGAATGGCGGATGGTGGCCGGGAAATGGTCGGCGCGACGCTGGGCAATGCCACTACGGCCGCCCCGGGAATGATCACCGGCGAGCTTGGGGAACTGTCGAGGCCGGCCCAATGCGTGCCGTACCGGGCGGCGACGGTATACGTCAGGGACTGCCCGGTGGGGGCGGCGTGGTCGGTGCAATGGGTGAGCTTTGCTCGTACCGTGCATGCGGTTTGCGAAAGCGCACCCACGTGGCGCGTGATCACGTAGGTCTGGGCGAACGCGACCTTTTCCCAGGTGATGACCTGTCCCTTGGGCCCGGGCGCGGCGGCGGGCGGCAGCATTTGCGGGATCCGCGCGGCGTGCACGGTGAACGTCGGCGAGGACGAGTCCACATTCCAGCCGCCGTAGGCGGCCATTCCGCTGCCCGCCGCGGCCAGCGCGACAGCCACGCCGGCGACCAGCAGCACCGCCTGGCGCCGTTTCACGAAGCGCTGCTCTGACCGTTGGCCCGCACCGGAATGATGAACGTTGCCCCCTGGCAAGCGCTGTCCGAATCGTTGGTCATCCGCAGGCCATTGGCAAGTTTGAAAGCGCCGACGGTGTTCTTGGGTACCTGCCAGTTCACCGTCAGCGTTTCCCGGCTGATGCTCACCCCGGTGATGCGGCAGCCCGCGGCGCGGTGGTCCTCGTCAGCGAGCACCGTGCCGCCGAGGCTCAGCGATGTGATCGTTATCGGGAAGTCGTTCTGGTTGGTCACCGTGACGTTGAGGCTCGAGGTGCCGCCGGGGTACAGCGGAGCGCTGTCGTCGGAGTGGGCTTGCAGCTTGAGCTCGACGGCCGAACCGGCGATCGCTACGCCGGTTCCGGAGCCGTTCAGGGACCAGTAGGCCCAGGCGGCGCCAGCGTTGGCGATCACTGCGGCAGCGGCGGCAGCACTGAGGACAGCCTTGCCGCGACGGTCGAGCTTGCGCATGCCCAGCCTCCCGAATCTCTGATCGATATAAGACAGCGTCGTCACGGGGCCGCGCTGACTGCGGCAAGCTCGACGTTGAAGGTGAAAACGGCGCCCTGGCACGCGTCGTCCGCGTCGGCCGCCATTCGCAAGGCGCCCGCCCAAGCAATTCGCCCGCTGGCCGGGGCCGCGGTGCTGCCCGCAGGCACGGTCGCGTCGTCCGGAAGCGGCGCGTCATCGACAACTTTCACATTGGCCGCGGCATCGCAACCCGGCGTGGGAGAAGTCAACTGCGCCAAATCAACATCGGTTATCCGTACGGGAAAAGCATTGCGGTTCTCGACGGTCAGCAAAACGGTTGTCGCATTTCCCGGAGTAAGCCCCGCGGACAACCCGGCCCCGGTGACCTTGAGCGTCACCGCGGTTCCGGCCTGAGCCTTGGCGGTGCCGGATCCGGAAAGGTTCCAAGCCGCCCAGGCCGCACCGGCCACCCCGAGCACGACGAGCCCAGTGCCACCTGCTGCTGCTGACCGTTTGCTGAACTTGCGCATGCGCGCAGACCTCCTGCGAAGGTGAGTGCGCCCCCGGTCGCCGGGACCGCGACCAGGGGCGCGGGGGAATGGTTGCCGCGCGATTCCGGTGGAGGCGGAACAGCGCAGGACCACATTCCCCGACAATGGGCAGCCGCGAGATCGGTTGACCGTGCGGCAATCCCCGCCGGAACACACGCGCGAAGTGCACCCACCGGATTAACCCGCCAGCGTGAAAACAGGCTGCATGCTGCATGGAGGATCAAGGTCGTGAACCGGTCGCGCGGCCCCGCCTACCCCGTTGATCAGGGACAACATCGGGTTAGCACCTCCCGCCCAGCCCTGGCAAGTCACCCAACCTCCACCCGCCGCCAAAGACCGCCCCGAGCCCGCCAAAGCCAAAGCCAAAGCCCCGGCGAAAGACAAAGCCACCGCGAAGGACGAAGCCCCGGCGAAAGACGAAGCCACCGCGAAGGACGAAGCCCCCGCGAAAGACGGGGAAGCCGGGAAAGACGGGGCAAAAGCAAAGTCACCCGGGGTCCCCGCCGTCGCGTAACGGCGGGAACCCCGGCACCCCCCCGGCCCCCCGGCGGGGCTTACCGTGCGCCCCCCCCCCACCGGGGGGGGGAGGGGAGGCCGCGGCGGCAAGTAAAAGGGGGGGGAC
>NZ_LOJP01000002.1:216657-305803 GCF_001553785.1 Actinoplanes sp. TFC3 | reverse complement strand
CGCGGCGGCGTACGGCGGGAACCCCCGCCCCCTGCCGGTCACCGCGGCGGGGCTTACCGTGCGCACTGCCACTCCGGGGGCAAGGAGGGCAGGCAGCGGCGGCAAGTAATGGCGGCAGAGCTGTTCGAGTGGTGCACGCAAACTCCCGATGTCTTGACGAAGCGCCGCCGCGTCGCAGGCAGGACGGCGCCTCGTAGGAGAAAACGCAGCACGCGGGGCTTCGGAGATCAGGCATCCGTGTGCCGATTCCACGGTTTTGATCATGTTGGTGCGGCCATCCGGACGAGCCCGGAAGAGTGACACGCCCGAAAGCCGCGGCAGCCCCCGAAACCCAGCGGCAGCCCCAAAACCTGCGGCAGCGCCCGAAAGCCGCAGCAGCCCCCGAAAGCCGGTCCTACCGTCTCCGAGACCCCCTCGGAAACCACCCGAGGAATCGCGCCCAAAGGTCAGGCGGCAACCCGTCACCGCTGTCCGCGGCATCCTGCACAGCCTGTGCGTGATATTGCGCCATGTACACGGCCAGCGTCGTCGGGTACCCCGCGAAGTCCGCTGCGATCTGTTGTTGGGCCTGCTCACAGGGCCATTCGAAGCCGCAGACGGAGCAGTTCCACTTCGGCCTTTGCGGCTGGTGCGCGGTCACCGCCGGCCGCCACCGCGGTGCTGTTCTGACATCTGGTCATCCCTCTCTCTTGTGCACCCCACCATGCCGGGGGGTACAGTCGACACCTAGGCATGCGACAACCCCCACGGGTAAGGATGCATGAATTCCGGATGCGACTGCAAAGTAGGCAACCAGATGGCAGATCACCGCCGCGGAGTCGAGATCATGAAGGGAGAAGGGGAAGGGATGCGGCCAGGAAAGCAGGCCCCCACCGCCCGGCTCCGCAGGCTGGCTGCGGAATTGCGACGATTGCGCGCCGAGTCCGGGCAGACCCGCGAAACCATCGAAGAGAAAACCCGGATCAACACCGCAACCCTTTATCGAATCGAAAGCGCACGGGTACGCCCACAGAAGCGCACCCTGCTCGCCCTGCTCGATCTCTACGGCGTCGACGATGCCGCCGAACGAGAACGGCTGGTCGGGCTGTCGCGTGATTCCCGCCAGCTCGACTGGCTGCAGCACTACGGCCCCAACCTGCCGCAGACCTATCAGACGTACATCAGCTTCGAGTCCGAGGCGAACCGCCTGCAGGACTTCGAATGCTCGTACGTTCCCGGGCTGCTGCAGACCGAGGCGTACACCCGCGAGGTGATCCACAGCCTGCGGCCCACCGAACCCGTGGACGGCATCGAGCAACGCATCAAGGTGCTGTCCCGGCGTCAGGAGGCCCTGCACAGCAACGTCGAGCTCAGCCTCTGGGCGATCATCGACGAAGCGGCGATCCGGCGGACCGTGGGCGGCCCGCACGTGATGCGGGAACAGCTGGAATACCTGGTCGAGGTGGCCGGCGCGCCCTCGGTGACGCTCCAGGTGCTGCCGTACAACGCCGGGGCCCATCCCGGCATGCCGGGCGCGTTCGTGCTCATGGAGTTCCCGCACGACGACCCGGCGCTGGTCTACACCGAAACCACCATGGGCGATCTGCTCCTCGAGGGCCAGGCGGACGTCGAGCGTTACCGCCTGATCTTTCAGCGCCTGGTGGCCCAGTCCCTGAGCCCGGCGGACACCGCCGCGCTCATCAAGAAGACGGCACAGGTCGTCTGACGAAAGGAAGCACGATGGAATTCAGCAACGCACAGTGGAAGAAGAGCTCCCGCAGCACCGGCGACAGCAACTGTGTCGAGGTCGCCACCGGCCTGGCCGACGGCGCGGTCGCCGTCCGCGACACCAAGGACCGCGAGGGCGGCACCCTGCTGTTCACCCGCGGCGAGTGGGAGGCGTTCCTCGGCGGCGCCAAGGACGGCGAGTTCGACCTGCCCAACTAGCGCAGTGAGTTGACCCTCGGCCCGTAACGCTGCGACGGCGTTACGGGCCGAGTGCGGTTCGGTTTGTTGACCTTTCGGTCAGTCCGGCTCATCCGTTCGGGCCGAGCCTTACCGCAGATGGTTGACCTCCAGCTCAATTCATTGCTACCGGCGTTACTGGTTCGTTCACGTCATCGGAAGCAAGGGCTCCGGCCGCTCAGGCAGCTGGGATCCTCGGCCGCTGTCTGCAACAGCTTCTATGGCACAAGGACGACCATGACGATTCCGTACGGAGCCGGTGACCTGAGGCCCGGCTTTCCTCCGGTGGCGATGCCTTCCGGGGCTCAACGACCACGACTCACATTCTTGGGTACCGGCTACTTAGGCGCGACCTACGCCATTTGCTTCGCCGAGCTGGGTTACGAAGTAATCGGCTTTGACGTCGATGAGGCCAAGATCGACCTGCTGTCGAGCGGATCGGTTCCTTTCCATGAGCCCGGCTTGGAGAAGCTGCTCCGAGACAACCTCGCAGCGGGAAGGCTTCGCTTCACCACGAGCTACGCGGACACCGCGGAGTTCGGGGACGTGCACTTCATCTGCGTCGGGACGCCGCAGCGGCAAGGTGGCATGGGCGCTGATCTGTCGCATGTCGAGTCTGCCGTGACGAACCTTGCCGAACACCTCACCCGACGTTCGTTGATCGTCGGGAAGTCAACGGTTCCAGTCGGAACGGCGGAGTGGGTTGAGCACCTCGTCTCCGAACGGGTCGCCCCCGAACTCGGCGTTGAGGTGGCGTGGTCGCCTGAGTTTCTGCAAGAAGGCTTCGCGGTGGAGGACGTGCTACGGCCGAATCGGATCGTCGTCGGTGTCAAGACGCAATGGGCAAATTCCATGCTCTACGAGGCTCACAAGGGCGTCTTTGACCTGGCAGTTACCGAGGACCGTGATGTTCCCCTGCTCGTGACCGACTTCGCCACCGCGGAGTTGGTCAAAGTCGCCGCTAACGCCTTTCTTGCCACCAAGATCTCCTTCATCAACGCCATGGCGGAGGTTTGCGAAGTGGCGGGCGGCGACGTTGTGCAGCTTGCCCGGGCCATCGGTTACGACCCACGGATCGGTAGCCGATTTCTGCAGGCCGGCGTGGGTTTCGGCGGTGGATGCCTGCCCAAGGACATCAGAGCTTTCCAGGCGCGTGCTCAGGAGTTGGGTGCCGGTGAGGCGGTGCGTTTCCTGCACGAGGTGGATTTGATCAACACGCGGCGGCGCGCGAGGGTTTTGCAGCTGGCCGCAGAGATGTTGGATCGGCCTGCTGGACCAGCGGGTCCAGACCTATCCGGCATGCAGATCGCCGTGCTCGGAGCCACCTTCAAGCCCAACTCGGATGACATCAGAGACGCGCCCGCCTTGGCCATCGCTGCAGCGCTCGCGAATGCTGGTGCGGAGGTTCGGGTCTACGACCCGGAAGGCGGGGAGAACGCCAAGCGAGCTCAGCCCTCACTGGGGCACGTGAAATCCATGGACGACGCCGTCTACGCCGCCGATCTGGTCTGTGTTCTGACCGAGTGGGCGGAGTTCCGTAATGCGGATCCCGTCAAGCTGGCCGGCATGGTGACGCGACGGAATGTCATTGACGGACGGAATTGTTTGCCCATGTCCGCTTGGTCCGCAGCCGGCTGGCGGTATCGGGGCATGGGGCGCGCGGCGTCCGCATAGGCGAAGCACAAAGACCTTTTCACTCGGAAACGTCCGAGATCAAAGTGTTCCACACCAACAGGAGTGAACGTTGAGCCGAAAAATTCGCTTCACCCGGAAGGCTGTTGCCGCGACGGCCGCCGTCGTCGCCGTAGCCATGGGCGGCACGACCACGGCAGCCCAGGCGGCGGTTTCTGTCAAAGTTATCGATTACCCGAACTTCGACAGCGGCCCGGACCTGTCGCTGCGGGGTGTTGCGTCGCTGGTGAAGCCGGCCAACAAGCCGACGGTTCTCAGGCTTGTGAAGAACAAGAACCACACGACCGGCGCAGCGTGGGCAGCTCCCAAGATCAATCCAACAAAGCCGTTCGTTGCTTCATTCGTCGCGCTGAGCCAGGGCGGTGCGGTCCACGGCGATGGGATCGCTTTCGTCTTCCAGGGTGCCGGTAACAAGGCGCTCGGATGGGACGGCGGCGGCATGGGCTACAGCGGGATCAAACCCAGCCTCGCGGTCGAATTCGACACCTACAAGAACCCGTACGACATCAACGCCAACCACGTCGCGATTGTGACCGGCGGCAACGCCGAGGTGCAGACCGTCTCGGCGACCGCTCCGGTGAACCTGGTCGGCAAGGAGTACCGCGGAACCGTCATCTACGACCCCGCGACCAAGAACCTCCGGGTCTTCGTCAGCGCAGCCTCGGTTGCCGGCTATGGCACACAGGTCATCAACCGGACCATCGATCTGGCGAAGGCCGTCGGCACAGGGCCGGTCAACGTTGGCTTCACCTCGGCTAACGGCACGCACTACGGAGTCCAGGACATCATCAGCTGGACGATGGTCGCGGGCTGACGAAGCTGTGTCGCTAGCGTCTCAGCGTCGAGGCGCTAGCGACACATCGCGTTCGGGTCAACGGAGCGTCACGTTAGCCGGGTCGCTCATGAGCACAGAAGCGACCGTCCAGCCGAAGGCAGCTCGAAGCCGGTCACCATCACCGCTGGCGTAAGCCTTCATGTACATGTTCGCCTGGCCCTCAAGGTAAGGCTGGAGATCCGCTCGGCCACCGAGGTTGGCCATGACCGACCATGCTCCGGTATCGAACGGGAACAGGCGACCCATCTGCGGACGGCGAGTACCACCGCTGGTGTCCAGGAAGTAGGTGGCCTTACTGATACGACTGTCCATCTGATTGGCGAGCACGTTGAGGTAGCCACGCACTCGCACGTCGCCATTCATGAGGTACAGGACCGACAGGTGGTCCATCTGCACCATCGTGTATTCCGGATCCCAGCCGACCTTGCCGGAGCCTTCCTCGGTGAAGTAGCCCGAGCTGTCGAGCCCGTCGGTACGAACGCCGCGCGTCGTGTAGACAAGGCCTCGCCCCGGCCAGCGACTCTGAGGCGGCGACACTGCGAAGGTGATGGCCGTCTCGTAGGCCTTGGAGTACTTGGCATTACCGGTAAGCCGATAAGCCAACGCCATCGTCAGGGCGTTGCCGATAGTGATGTTGCCGTTGGTGTACCAGGCAAGGTTGCCGTTGGCAATCAAGAAGTCCGCGGCCTTGGCGACCGCGGCCGACCAATCGCCGTACTTAGCCGCATCCATAGAAGGCTTCAGCAACAGCGCTGAGACTCCCAGTGTGTTGGCGAAGAACATCGTGTCGATGTCCGATCCCGCCGGCGTGGTTCCAAACGATCCGTTCGTTTGGCGGTGTGTGCGCAGCTCCGCATCGAGGATGGTCTCCGCCTCCGCACGGCGAACCGGATCCTGTGTCAAGGCCGAGACGGACGCGAGGGCGAGTGCAGGCCCAGCGTCGCATCGCCAGCATGCGCCGGAGTCGTTCCAAGTGCCCGGCTGGACACCGACCGGAGCCTTCGCACGCATGGTCTTCATCGTTGAGTCGACGAAGTTGACCATGCGGAGGTCGCTCGCGGAGAGAACCGTGGCAGCCTTCGCCGTCACTGCAGTTTTGGGCTTGGCTTTGGTCTTCGCCTTGGTGGCGGCCTGAGCCAGCGACGGCTGGGACAAGGTGATCGAAAGAGCCAATGCTGCAACGAGGCACGCTTTAGTCTTGCCGGCCGTCTTATTCCACATTTTAGAGCACCAATCTTTCCCCTCGATTGTTACGTCTGGAGAGATCGGCGCCGGCTCAAGGCGACTTAGTCGTGAACGTTGTATTTGGGTTGCCGCAGCGTAGTCGCCTGGTTTGGTCGGATAAATTGAGTTCCTAAAGCAGGCCTGCAACGTTTCTGTCACCCACGTGCAATCTTCGAATATCTCCTGGCGGCCTTGCGTTGCAAAGTGGTAGCGGCGCTGCAGTGACCGATTGCGCTGTCCGGCGTTGAATCTCCGGCGGAGGATGAGTAGGCCTCCCAGCGGAGGAACGCAATTCACATTCACGTATGGCGGTCATACTGATCCGCTGGTAGCACCAAAGCGGGTGCTTGCAGGGCGGATGCAGCCGGAGCCGGTAGTTGTGGGCCGAACCGTCACAATGAATCGGCCGCACGGCTTCACTCGAAGGAAGTCTCGCATTCTTCCTGGACGCGGGGCTTCCGGTAGCCTTCGTTTGGATTTATTCGTGGGCATTTAAGCAACTACTATTCGCCTAAGAGTAGAAGCGCATATGAACGAGCTCAAGATCAAGCCGGGATTGTCCTCGACGCGTGGCGATATGCACTCGGGTCAGGAGGGACCGCCAACTCCGTATTCTTCGGCTGCGGAGGAAGTCAAAGTCTTCCCGGATGAGGCGCGTCGGTCACCTCTCGCCAGATTCACCACCGGTGTCACGGCCGGCAAGGCCCTCATGGTCGGCGACGTCGTCGTCGCCATCTGCTTCGCGATCTGGTGGGAGCAGTGGACCTGGCCGTTGCTGGTCGGCTGGCTGATGACCGTGATGTCGTACGCGTCCGCCGGTCTCTACCGGCCGCGGCTGCACTTGGCCCTGCTGGACCAGCTCCCGCAGCTGATGAGCCAGTTCTTCATCGCCATGACCGTCGCCCTGACCGTCCCCGCGTTGTTCGGGGTGCCCTTGGAGCTACGGCGGCATGCGGCCGGTGCGGCTCTCATGATCACCGCGATGCTGGTCATCCGCGGTGCGATCTTCGCAGTCATCAGGGTCGGCCGCGGCGCCGGCTCGGTGGCACATCCCACGCTCATCGTCGGCAACGGCCAGCGCGCGCAGAAAGTGGTCGACGTGCTCAGCCGGCACCGGACGTATGGGCTGAACGTGCTCGGCTACGTCGCCGACCGGCCAACCAGCGATGAGCCGGAAGGCGCGTGGAAATACCTTGGCGACTTCGACGAACTCGCCGACGCCGTGCGAGCCAACCACATCGAGATCCTGATTCTCGATGAGACGTCTTCGCATCGCCGTGGCCTGGTCGAGGGCTTGCGCCGGGGTGCGAGCGCTCCCACCACCTTCGTGCTCACCCAGGGCTGGGACCGCATTCCCGGTACGACCGGCGACCATATCGGCGGGGTGCCGATCATGCGAGTCAGCCGTGGCTGGAGTCTGGGACAGCAACTCGGTAAGCGCCTGTTCGACATGTTCATGGCCACGATCAGCCTGGTGCTCCTGGCTCCGCTGATGATCGCGATCACGCTCGTCATCGTCGCCGAGGACGGTCACGGACCGCTGTTCCGCCAGGTACGGGTGGGACGCAACGGAAAGCTCTTCACCATGTACAAGTTCCGGTCCATGCGGCCGGTTGAGGTGTCCAACTCCGATACGGCGTGGTCGGGCGACAGCGAGGCCCGCATCGGCCGGATCGGCAAGTTCATCCGCGCCACGTCGATCGATGAGCTTCCGCAGCTTTTCAACATCTTGCGCGGCGACATGACCTTCGTCGGCCCACGGCCCGAACGGCCGCACTACGTGAGCAAGTTCAGCGCCATGTTCCCGGAGTACGAATCGCGCCACCGGATGACCGTCGGGCTGACCGGTTTGGCGCAGGTCAGCGGGCTGCGCGGCGACACGTCGATCGACGACCGGGTTCGGCACGACAACTACTACATCGACCACTGGAGTTTGTGGTTCGACATCAAGGTCCTGATCTGGACCTTGGGACAAGCATTCGGCGCTCGAGGAAGCTGACCCCACCGGACGGGGTGAGCCAACGGAAACGGTGGAGAGAAGGCGCATGACGACACAAATGCTGCAGCGAGGCCCGGCCAGGAATGAGTACCTCGGGGAGCCTGAGGTTCTGGCCAGACCGCAGATCATCTGGCGAGCCCGTTTCTCCATCCTCGGGGTTGCCGTCCTGATCGCCGCTGCGACGTGGGCGGCCAGCGCCTTCCTGCCCGGGACCTATTCGGCTTCCAGCGACGTCCTGGTCGCCAACACCTCGTCGTTGGCCAGCGTTGATGCCGTTGACGGCGCGAACGGCCTGGCGACCCAGTACGCGCAGTTCGCCGGCACGCCGGTGGTGATGGAGGACGCGGCCAAGCGGGCCGGCGTGCCGGTCGGGGTGATCTCGTCGGGCACGCTGGTGACCACGGTCGCCAACACCAACATCATCCGCGTCACCGTGACGGCCGACTCGGGCGCAGCGGCCAGCAGGAACGCCCTCGCGTTGGGTGAGGCCCTGGTCGACCAGGCTAAAAAGTCCATGAGCTCCGCGGCCGAAGCCGACCCCGATCAGCTCAAGGAAATCGACAAGCTACTGACGCAGGCCAAGTCCGACGTCGTACGGTTGACCGAGCAGTTGTCAGACGCCAAATCGGGTTCCACCCGGGCCGCGAGCATCAACACGTCTCTGAACAACTCCCAGCAGCAGGTCTTGGCGCTGACGTTGAAGAGGCTCGACATCGTCACTCAGGCCCGGCGGGACGCGGGTGGCCGAGGTGTCGTGCTGTCGTTGCTGACGACGCAGCCGTCGGCCGGCAAGGTGTCGCCGCGACCACTGCTGTACTCGACGGTGGCGCTCATCGTGACCCTGGTGATCATGACCGAGCTTGCCGTGATCAGCGAACGGCGCCGCAACCCGGTCGGCCGGCGCCGGTGGAACGACAGCTCGATGGCCGGACGGTGATGCTGGCCCGGGTTGTCCTGCTGACGTACCGGAACAGGACGGTCGACCTATCGAAGCTGGAACCCAAGCAGATCGGCGTTCTGGTCCTGGCGGCACCGTTCGTCCTGCTGGGCGCCTCGGGCTGGACCGAGCAACTGCTGTTCACCACCCCGTCTCCGACGAAGTACCTGCTGACCGTCATCACCCCGATCATCGCGGCCATCGTGGCGCTCGCCCCGAGTCCGTTCCTGGTGTTCGTCGGGGCAGCGGTCTTCGTCGCGCCGGCAGCGACGCTCAACGTGAGCTTCTTCGGCGTCAGCTTCCAGGCACTGGTCGTGGCGTGCCTGCTGGCCGGCATCCCGCTGCTGCTCGGCTTGACCAAGCCGGTGGGCAAGTCCGCCCTGAGCGCCGTGCTGCCGTACATGCTTGTGCTTGCGGCTATTCCGGCCGCTCGTGGCTCGAACGTCTGGGAACCGGTCAGCATCGGTTTGTATGCAGCCGCTGTTGTTTTTCTCTGCGCCCGCGCGATCAAACAGCACGGTGGGCTGCTGGTGGTGCTGTGCAGCAGCCTCACTTCGCTGTTGCTGCAGGCGGCGCTCGCGATCTGGGAATTCCAGACCCGCAGCGAGTTCGACGTCTACACCGGGACCATTCGCAGTACGTCGGACTACTTCTTCGACTTCCAGAGCCAGCCGCGCCCGACCGGCACCTACAGCGATCCCATCTCCTTGGGCACCGCGCTCGTCGCCGCCATCCCGGTGGGGATCGCCGCCGTCTACATCCTGCTGCAGCGGGGGAAGCGCCTCGCCGCGACCGGAGTAGTTGTCGCGCTCGCGGTCATCGGCGTCGGACTGGCGCTGTCGCTGTCCCGGATGGCCTCGCTGGGCGCCCTCGCCTCGCTGGTAGCCATCGTGCTCTTCGCTCCTCGCGGCGCACGCGGGCGGATGGCGGCGATGTCGGGCGGCCTGCTGGCAGTTCTGCTGCTCGGCGCCATCACGTTGGGCGGGCCGTCCCTGCTCGAACGCGCGTCCTCGGTGTCGGACCCGACCGCTCGGGGCGTCGTCACCGCCGATGGCGACCGCGACCGTGAATTTCTGTGGAACCTTGCCCTCGAGACGGGTCTCGAACATCCGGTCACCGGTGTCGGAGTCGGCAACTTGAACAAGGTGCTGCTGGCCCACGCTCCCGGAAGTAGCGCGAGTACCCACGCGCACTCCGTGTACCTGCAGATCTTCTCCGAGTCCGGCGTGCTGGGCATCGGAGCGCTCGCCCTGTTGCTCGGTGCCGTGGGCATGGACCTGCGCAGGGCCCGGGCCCGCGCACCGGTGCTGACGGCCGGGCTTGCTGGTGCGGTGGTTGCCCTGTGCATCGCCGCGGTGACCGATGTCGTGACGATCAGATATGTAGCCGTGGCCACCACCATCGCCCCCATTCTGGGGCTGGTCGTGGGCCTGGCGGGTCAGGATGCTGATGACCGCAGTCGCTGAGAACGCCGGCAAGCTGGCCAACTCCGTGGGCCTCATGATGGTCCGCAAAGTCCTCGGATCGGTGCTGTCCGCACTGTCGTCCGTCATGGTGGTGCGTTCACTGTCGCCTGACCACTTCGGTCAGTACGCGGCCGGGCTGGCTGCCTTCTATCTGCTGATGGCGCTTACCGAGTTTGGCTTCGGCGAGGTTCTGGGCCGATCGCTGGGCCGGTCCGAAGGCGGCGCGTCGGTGCTGGGACGTCTGGTTCTGCGCGTGAACCTCCTCTGGTCGGCTGGCGTTGCGGTGGCCGGTGTCGTGGTGGCCGGTTTCTTCGCGTACGGCACCATCCGCAGCAGCACGCTGCTGGTCATGACGCCGGCGCTCGCCCTCGCCGGGACCAGTGCTCTGCGCCAGTTCTTCTACGCCCGCCACCAGGTGGGTCGCATGGCGGCTATCGACCTGTCGACGTCCGTGGCGTCGACGGTCGTCATTGTGGCTCTGGCCGTACTGGATGCGCCGGCCGTATCGATGGCTGCCGCGGCGTCCGCAGCGGCGGCGGCGAACAGCCTGTTGGTCTGGCGGGCCGCCCGGCACTGGCTGGTAATCGATGGCGATCCAGATCAGGACATCGGGCGTCCGAGCGCAGAAGTCCTGTTCCGCGAGTCATATCCCATCGGGGTCGCGTCGTTCCTGGCCACCGCCTATGTTTCCATCGACGTCGTCATCCTGTCCGGTCTGTTCACGGCGGACGTGGTGGGCCAGTACGCGAGCGCCGTGAAGGTGCTCAGCATCCTCACCATCTTCCCGGGCCTCGTGATGTCCGTCGCGCTGCCTCAACTGTCAGCCGACTGGGAGGACGTCAGCCGCTTCGGTGACCTGCTGGCCCGGATGTGGCACTGGTTCATGAGCCTGGTGATGCCCGGCTTGGTCATCGTTGCCGCGAACGCCACCGGGGTCATGACGCTGCTGTTCGGTGACGCGTATGCCCCGGCCGGTTCTTACCTGCGCATCCTGATGCTCGCCGGGTTCGTGTCGATGTTCTGCCAACTGCTCGGTGTCGTCATCGTGGCGGCGGCCCGCGCGAAGTGGCTGATCGTCCAGAACGTCATCGCGCTGGTCATCAACGTCGGTGGCAACCTGGTGATCGCACCTCGCTTCGGCATCGAGTCGTCGGCCTGGCTGACGGTGCTCACCGAAATCATCGTCTGCGGCGGCTCGTGGCTGGTCCTGCGCGACCGGATCCCGTACGGCGCCCTGCTGAAGGTCAGCCTGCTGCCTGTCGTTGCCGCGGCTGCCGCAGTGGCCGCGGGTCTGGCTTTCACCTCCGAGCCGCTGATTTCCCTGCCGCTTTCCGGAGTCGTCTTCGTGGTCGTGCTGACCCTCGTGCGCGGGTGGCCGTCGGAGCTGGTCCGGATGCTTCCTCGATCGGTGAAGGCGACATGAAGGTAGTCCTGGCAACTGACGCGTGTACCGCCGGCGGTGTCGGCCGGCATCTGCGAGACCTTGCTGACGGCCTGCTGCTGCACGACGTCGACGTGGAGTTCGCCGCTCCGCGGGGATCCAAGATCGGTCAGGTCGCGGCCGAGTTGGGCCTGCACTACAAGCCGTTCGAGGACGGCCTGACGAAGGCCGACGTGTGGCACCTGCATCTGGCCGACACGTACCACCGCCACTCGGTCCGGCTTCTCGCCAAGGCGCGTGTCCTGAGCGGCCGTGTCGTGGTGACCGAACACTTGCCACGAAGCAACGCCTCGGACTCGAACCTCAGTTCCGATCTCCGTACACCCGGAGCGGCCCTGGCCAAGACGGCGTTCAAGAGGGTTCAGCTCGGCTTGGCGCACTCGGTCATCGCGGTCAGCGCGGCGTCCCGGCGTTTCCTGATCGACCGGTACGGCCTGTCCCCGGCCCGCGTCGTCAGCATCCACAACGGCGTCGACCTGGCGCGTTACCGCACGCCGGCCGCGGACGGGGGGATTCCCCGGCAGCCGTCCGTGGTGGCCGTCGGTTCGCTGATCCGCCAGAAGGGACACGACGTCTTGATCGAAGCCTCGGCGTCGGCCCGGGAGGAGTGGAACGTCATCGTCGCCGGCACCGGACCGCAGCACAGCGACCTCGAAAAACTCGCCGCGAAGACCGCCCCCGGACGAGTCCGGTTCGCCGGATGGGTGGACGACATCCCCGCCCTCATGCGTCAAGCCTCGGTCGTGTGCCTGCCGTCGCGCTGGGAGTCCTTCGCATACGTACCCCTGGAAGCGATGGCAATGGGTCTTCCGGTGGTGGCGAGCCGGGTCGACGGCGTCGATGAGGCGGTCGCGCACGAGCGGTCCGGGTTGCTGGTCGAACCGGACAACCCGCAGGCCTTGGCCGCGGCGATCGATCGGGTGGTCGAGGACGCTGAGCTGAGCCGGGTCATGTCCCGTAACGCGCGGCACGACGTCACCGACTTCGACGTGGCGCTCATGGTCGGCAAGACCCTCAATCACTATCGGAGCCTGTAATGACATCGGTGGTGCACCTGACTCCCGCCACGTTCGGTCCGGACGGATTGTTCGGTGGCGGAGAGCGATACCCGACCGAACTAGCCAAGGCGATGTCCGAACGGGTGCCGACGAAACTTGTCGGCTTCGGGCCGGAACGGCGCTCGACCACGATGGGCAACCTCGCGGTGGAGATCCTGCCGATCCGGCACCGGTGGAAGGGCTCGGAGGTCAACCCGCTGCACGAGCAGTTGCTCCGGGTCATCGGCCGGCCGGCTGCGCTGCACCTGCACCAGTGGGAGAGCGTCACGAGCAACGTCGCGCTCGCATACGGGCGAGCCGTCGGCGCCCGCGTCTACGCCACGGACCACGGCGGTTCCGGCAAGAACTACTGGCGCCGGCTGCGGCTGCACCGCCTGCTTGAAGGGTTCCTGCCGGTCAGCGAGTTCTCCGGCTCCTTCTACCCGCAGCTCGCCGGCCGGACGTCGGTCATCTACGGCGGGGTCGACGCGAGCCGGTTCACCCCGGGGGACGGGCCACGGACGTGCGACGTGACGTTCGTGGGCCGGTTGCTGCCGCACAAGGGCGTGGCCGAGCTGCTGGAAGCCGTGCCGGAAGCCATGTCGGTGCACGTGGTCGGGCGCGCGTACGACTCGCAGTACCGCGAGCGGCTCCGGAAACTGGCCGAGGGGCGCCGGGTGACGTTCGACGAGAACGCCGACGATGCCGCGGTCATCCGGGCGTACCAGAACAGCAAGGTCGTGGTGTTGCCGTCGCGCGACAACGCGGCCATCGCCGCCGGTCGCAAGGTCAAGACCGAGCTCCTCGGCCTGACGCTGCTCGAAGCGATGTCCTGTGGCACACCGGTCGTCTGCACCGACATCGGCGGCATGCCGGAAGTGATCCGCGAGGGCATCACCGGGCGGGTGGCCGCCGTGGGCGATGCCGAGGGACTGCGGCGGGCAGTGGTGGACGTCGCAGCGGCGGACCAGGCCCGATGGCTGGAGCTGTCCCGCGCGGCCCGGCAGCACGTCGAGGACAACTTCACCTGGCGACGTGTCGCGGAAAAGTGCCTGCGGGCGTACGGGATCGTCCCCGGCGTCCACCGGCAGCTCCGGCGGTCGATCGCAGCGGGGAGCCAGCATGAAGCGGCCTGACGTTCTCGTGGTGCGGCCGACCGACGGCGGGGTCGCGCACGTCTCCGCGAAAATGGTCAAGGAATTCCGGGGCCAGTCCCGCGACGTCATCGACGTCGCTCTCAAGGAGACGGCAGCTCCGGCGTGGACCGGAATGCTGGCCGCCCTGCGGAGGGCGGGGCAGATCCGGCGCGCTCGGGTCGTCCATCTGGAACTCGGCCGCACGACGGCCGCACCGTTCTGGTTCGGAGTGGTCGCCGTCACCGTCCGCCGGGACGTCGTCATCGTCGCCCACGACGCGCCCACGCTCGTCGACGCGCCCGGCGCCGCAGTGATGCCGGTCCAGCGGGGTTGGCGGGACGCGGTCGCGCACAAGATCTTCGCGCCGCTGCTCAACCGGCCCGTCCTGCGGTACGTCCGCCGCCGCGCCGGCGCGCTCGCGGTGCTGAGCGATGAGGCGGTCCGCCGGTGCACCGGCTATGGATTCGGTCGGATCGGCCTGATCAATCACGGCGCCGACGCACCGTTGCAGGGTCCGTTGCCGTCGGCGTCCAAAACCGTGCTGTTCGGCGGATTCCTCAGCCCGGCCAAGGGTTTGGACGACCTGCTCGAGATGTGGCGTGCCCTGGGTCCCAGCACGGATTACCGGTTGGTCATCGCCGGCTTGGCTTCGCGGCAGCACGCCGACTGGTTGGCGCGCCTGCAACGGGACAGCGCCGAGATGACCAATCCTCCGCAGTGGCTCGGCTACCTCGACGACGACGAATTCAACAACCTGACCGCGGCGGCGGCGGTGGTCGTGCTGCCGTACCGCTCGTCCAACCCGAGCAGTGGCATCCTCGTCCGGGCCATGGTGCAGGGCCGCGCGATCGTGGCGAGCCGGGTCACGGCGATGGAGTCCCTGATCGAGGACGGCGTCACGGGCCGGCTGGTCGAGGTCGGTGACATCGCGGCGCTGACCCGAGAAGTGGGCGCGCTGCTACGTGACCCCGCGGAACGGGACCGGATCGGTGCCGCAGCCGCCGGCGTGGCCGCTGCCCGCCACACCTGGAAACGCCAGGCCGGTGACCTGGACCGCGTCTACGCCGTGTCCGGGAGGAAGGCATGAAGATCGCTGTGCTGCACAACCTGACAAACGGCGGCGCCCATCGGCGGCTCATGGAACAGGTGACCGCCTTCGACGCCGACGTCGTCGAGTTCACCACGTCGCATGCCGTACCGGTGACGGCACGTCCGTACATCGCGCAGCTCACGGTGACCGCGCCGAAGCTGCCGGCGGTGCTCCGGCCGCCGCAGCGCCTGCTCGACCTGCGCCAGTTGCAGGCCACCTGGCTCGAACTCGGGGCACTCGCCGATCAGAGCGAAGCCGATGTCATCTTCGCCAACCCGGACTCGTTGCTGCGGGGTGCCGTGAGCATCGGTCGCCGGAACGCTCCCGTCATCCGGTACTGCGACGAGCCGCGCCGCATCGACTACGAACCGGCGCTGATGGACAGCCTGAATCCGCGTACCCGGGCGCTGTACGCGGGCCTGCGCCGCAGGGAGCGCCGCGTCGACCGCAGCGCCATGGCCGACGCCGACGCCGTCGCGACGAATTCCCGTTATACGGCGTCACGGATTCTCGCCGCGTACGGTCTGACCGCCGAGGTCCTGCCCTGCGGGGCGCCGGCCCGGATGACGCCCGCGGACACCACTCCGGCGCATCTGCTGTCCGTCGGTTCCCTGATCCGCAGCAAGGGGCACGACTTGGTTATCGAGGCAGCCGGCCGGAGCGGCTTGAATTTGCCCGTCGTGGTCGTTGCGTATCACCCCGACCGGTCCGAGGAGCAGCGATTGCATTCGCTCGCCAGCACCATGGGAGTACGGCTGTCTGTCCGTACGGGAATCAGCGACGACGAACTGATCGACCTTTATCGGAAGGCTTTCGCCACGCTGTATCTGGCCACGGCCGAACCTCTGGGGCTCGTCAGTATTGAGGCGCAGGCGTGTGGAAGTCCCGTCATCGTCTCCCATGAGGGAGGCTTGCCGGAGACGGTCGCTGCGGACGTGACCGGCTTCGTCGTTCCGCGCGAGGCCGCAGCCGCCGCCACAGCGTTGATCAGACTTTCCCGCGATGACCAGCGGGCGAAGATGTCGCGCGCAGCCGCGGCGTCGTTGAACGGGCATCGATGGGACAAGTCCGCGTCCGGCCTGCTCGACATGGCCAACCGGCTCCTCGGCCGTACCCGGGTGGAGGCCGGCGCGTGAAACGTCTCGTCATGCTCGCCAAGAGCCCGTGGAACCCGGCGATCCGTCGCGAACACGCGCTGGCGCAGCAGGCCCGGGCCCACGGTCTGCTCGTCGACTACATCGAGGCTCCGGCGGACATCCGGCAGCTCGGCGGCAACAGCCGGTCGTGGCTCACCAACTTGTGGAAGGCGCCGAATCAGCGCGGCATTTTGCACCCGCGCTCGACGCTTGTGCCGGGCCATCGAAGCCCATTGGCAGCGTCGGTCGACAACCAGCTTCTTGGACGAACCGTACGAGCGTTGTGCGCCGATGCGGATCCGCGGGACGTTGCCGTCGTCGTCAACGTGCCGTGGCAGTGGGAAGCGACCGCGGGTGTTCCGTGCCGGCGCGTGTTCGACGCCGCCGACGACTGGAACCGCCTGCTCAACGGTCGGCGACCGCACGTCGGCAGGTTGTACCAGCAGATCGCCGACGAGGCCGATGCGGTCATCGTGGCGAACGAGCACCTCGCCGAGCTGTTCCCGGGCCGGCAGGTGGACTTTGTACCGAACGGCACCCAAGCCGACCTGGTCGACGGCGCGGCGGCCCACAAGCCGGGAATGCGCCGCATGGTCTACGTGGGAACTTTCTCCGAACGCTTCGACGTCGACCTGGTCAGCAACGTGCTGACGCTGCTGCCGGATTGGACGCTCGACCTGTTCGGGGAGTGCCGGTACGCGGGTTACGGCGATCAACCGGCGCCTGAGTTCGCCCAGTTGCTGGAGAACTTCGGGCCCCGCGTCTCCTGGAACGGCGTGCTGCAGCGCTCGGATCTGGGCGCTTTGCTGAACAACGCCAGCGTCGCGCTCGTGCCGCACCGGGCGCAATTCTGCCACGGTCAATCTTCGATGAAATTCCTCGATTACGCCGCCCGTGGTTGCCCGGTGGTGAGCACCCGCTGGGAGGCCGACCTCGACCGGCAGGCCCCGCCCGGCGTCTGGTTCGCCGATGCAGCGTCCGCGTTCGCCGAGGCGGTGTGCGAGGCCGACGACATCGACGCGGTCACCACGGAATCAGCGATTGCCTGGGCGCGGGCCCAGACCTGGGACCAGCGCTGGCCGCTGTGGGCCGGCGCCGTGTTCGGCGCCCCCGCCACCTCGACCCCCTGACCCCCAACCCCTGGAGCACCATGGGACACGACGTTCTTCTCATGACCAATGCGGTCGCGCCCGACAAGCTGGGCGGACTGGAACGGTACGTACGGGAGCTGGCCGCCGCCCTGGTACGGGCCGGCGTGGACGTCGCCGTTGTCGCCAAGCGCGTCCTCCCGTCCTCGCCGGACGTCGAAACCGGCGAGGACGGCGTCCACTTGATCCGTCATGACGTTCCCAGCAAGGAAAGCAGGACGTTCGCGCTGCAGTACCCGTGGCGGACCTGGCGATCGATCCGGTCCATCCTCGACGAGCACCCCCGCGCGATGCTGCACGGTCACTTCCCGCTGCCGATGATGACCCTGGTCAAACCGTTCGCCCCGGCTGCGCGGCCGTTTCTGTACACGCTGCACGCCCCGGTCTACAAGGAACTGCTCGCCGAACGCCAGGGCACGTACGTGTTGCCGGGTGCGGTGCAGCGACCGGTGGTGAACACGCTGCGGCGGGTCGAGGCGTCGGTGGTCAACCGGGCGACCGGTGTCGCCGTGCTCAGCGAGTTCATGCGTAGTCAGGTGGCGGAGCTGTCACCCCGAGCGGCGGAAGCCACCACGCTGATCCCGGGTGGCGTGAACACCGACTGGTTCCGGCCCCGGAGCAGCATTCCCGAGGACGACCTGAGTGAAGCGCTCCTGTTCACCGCGCGGCGACTGACTCCTCGTACCGGGGTCACCGAACTCATCGCCGCCATGTCGTCGGTCGTGGAGCGCCATCCTCGGGTGAAGCTGGCCGTGGCGGGTGACGGGCACCTGCGCCCCCGCATCGAGGCCGACATCGCGTCGTACGGCCTTGAGAAGAACGTCGAGCTGCTCGGCCGGGTCAGCGAGGAAGAGCTCCGATCCTGGTACCGGAGCGCCACGTTGACCGTGATGCCGACGACCGAGCTGGAAGGCTTCGGGCTGACCACCGCGGAGTCCCTGCTCTGCGGCACCCCGGTCCTGGTGACACCGGTCGGCGCCAACCCCGAGCTGGTACGCCACATGGACCCCCGTTTCGTCGCACCCAGCGCCGATCGCGACGGCATCGCTCGCGGGCTCATCGAACTCCTCGACCCCCCGGAGACGATCGCCTCGGCCCGCCGTTCGCTTCCCGGCGAGCTGCCGCAGCGGTGGTCCTGGGATGCCATCGCGGCCAAGCACATCGAGATGTACGACAGCCGGCTTGGAGGACGCCGATGAGTGCGCGCCTGCAAGTAATCACTCCGGTGTTCCCGCCGGCCGTGGGCGGCATCGAGTCGCTGACCTACGGGCTGGCGGAGCGGTGGGACGGTCCGGTCGAGATCCTCACGCTCGATGAGCCCGGCGCTGCCGAATGGGACGCGAACTCACGCTACGGCGTACACCGGGTCACCAACGTTCCTCGCGGCGGCCGTAAGTCGATCGCCAGGCTGACCTACGCGACAGTGGCGCACACCCGCCGGTTCAAGCCCGACCTCATCCTCAGCATGCACGTCCGGTGCGGATACGCCGCGGCCCTCGCGAAGCTGATCAGCGGCGCTACCTGGCTGCAGTACTACCACGCCAAAGAGGTGCCGACGTGGCCGAGCGCCACGCGGTTGTGCGCCCGCCGGGCCGACCACGGCGTGGCGGTGAGCCGCTACACCAGGACGCTCGTCCAGGCGGTCTCCCCGCTCGCCGGTCCGTTGTCCGTCATCCCGCCCGGCATCCCCGCGCCGCGGACGACTCTGCGGACCCGCCGCGCTCATCCGACGATGCTGACGGTGGCTCGCATCAACGATCCGTACAAGGGTCATGACGTTCTTCTCGAAGCGATGCCGTTCATCCGCCACAAGGTGCCGGACGTCCGCTGGGTCGTCGTCGGCGCCGGCGACCGTCTGCCGTGGCTGCGCGACGAGGTACGAGCCCGCGGCCTGACCGACCACGTCGAAATCCTCGGTCTTGTCGACGACGACAAGCGAGATGAGTTGTTCGCGTCGAGCGATGTGTTCGTGCTGCCCAGCCGGACCAGCGAGGACGGGCGGTCCGGGGAGGGGTTCGGCATCGTCTACGCCGAGGCCGCAGCGGTGGGGCTGCCCATCGTCGCCGGTGCTCAGGGCGGGGTTCTCGACGCGGTGCACAACGAGGTGAGCGGCCTGCTGGTCGACCCCACCGACCCGCGCCAGGTCGCCGATGCCGTCACCACTTTGCTGTGCGATGACGAGCGCCGTACGCGGATGTCGCTGGCGGCCCGGGAGTGGAGCCGGCGTTTCGAGTGGGGTCACGTTGCGGCCGCCTTCCAGGATCTGGCGACCAAGACGCTCCACCAGGCAAAGCGCTAGCGAGGAATCATGGTTTCCGTTCTGCACGTTTCCCAGCCCACCAGTGGCGGCGTGGCCAGAGTCGTCCTCGGGCTGGCGAAAGCCCAGCGCGATGAAGGCCTGCAAGTGGCGGTGGCCTGCCCGCCCGGCGAACTCGCCGACAAGTTGCTGGCTGCCAGCGTTTCCTGGCAACGGTGGGACAGCGCCCGGCAACCCGGCGCTGGTCTGGCCGAGGAACGCCGCACGTTGCGCCAGGCCATCGCCGGACGCTCACCTGATCTCGTGCATCTGCATTCGAGTAAGGCCGGACTGGTCGGACGTCTCGCTCTGCGCGGCCGGATTCCCACCGTCTTTCAGCCGCATGCCTGGTCCTTCCTCGCGGCTGAGGGCAAGACCCGCCTGGCGGCAACCCGATGGGAACGGTACGCCACCCGGTGGACCGATCTCACGCTCTACTGCAGTCGCCAGGAACAGAAGGACGGTGCTGTGAACGGTATCGCGGGCCGCGGACGGATCGTACTCAACGGTGTCGACCTCGCCCAGTTCACGACACCGACCGAGGCGGACCGGTCCACGGCGCGCCGGCTCCTCGGCCTGCCCGGCGACGCGTTCGTGGCGGCGATCGTCGGTCGCCGCTCCGAGCAGAAAGGGCAGGACCTCGCGCTGGAAGCGTGGCGCGACGTCCGGGCCGCCGAGCCGGCCGCAGTGCTGGTTCTCATGGGGGAGGGCTATGACAACGGCTTCCGCGCCGATGAAGGCGTCCTGACCCGAGCCGCCGGCGACGACGTACGGCCGGTCTTCCTCGCGGCCGACGTCATTCTCTCGCCCTCGCGGTGGGAGGGGCTGTCGTTGTCGTTGCTGGAGGGTATGGCGACCGCGCGCCCGACAATTGCCTCGGACGTGGCGGGCAGTCGAGAGGCTCTGCTCGAGGGGCCGTTGCCTGCGGCCGGTGCCGTAGTTGAACGGGGGAACGCTGTCGCTCTGGCCAAGGAAGTCCTGGTCAGGCTCGGCGATCCGGAGCTCGTTGCGCGGGAGGGCACAGCCGCCCGCACACGCATCGAGACTTCGTTCAACGAAAGCGCAACGACAAATTCTGTGATGGACGCGTATCGGCTTCTGCTCAGCGGGATCCGTGCCTCTGCCGGGCACGCCGCGCTGCAGCGGTGACGACCGCAGCCATTTGTGCATTCACGGCCGAAAGGGTCTAACTGCAATGCCGGTCATTCGGCTTAAGGGCCGGGCCATCAGCGTCAAGGTCCGGACCATTATGTTGGTCGCATTGTGTTTGGTGTTACTCGCGGTGGGAGCGGTGGGCCGGGTCGTGACCAGCCGGGAAGACCACCACAGCGGTTCGCCCATGGAACCCACGTCCGGTATCCCCGATGAACCTGCCCTGTCCCGGCCGAACGCGGAAGCGCTGCTCAAGACCGCACGGGACAGCCTGGAAGCGTCGCGTCGGCGGGACTCCAGCGACGACGAATACTTCTTCGCCAACGGGATCTGGGAGACCGGCCGGCCTCTCTGCATCCGTTGCAACATCGGGCCGGGCGTGGTGGCGGCGGCGCTGGCTTCCTCGGGCGCTGACCGCAGCCTGGTGAAACTGGCTGTCCAGACGATCGATCCGGCCATCAAGGAGTACCAGGCGCGGAACGGCTCGCTCGGCCCGGGCGCCGACGACGAAGAAGGCCCGGACATCCAGACGATGACGTTCGCGACCCAGTTGGGCATGGCCCTGTACGCGATCGGTCCGCAACTGGATGACAACCGTCGCGCGCGCTGGACGGAGGCGCTGCGGGGCGCCACCGAGTTCCTGATCAACAACGGCAACTATGCCTGGTACACCAACGGGAACATCGCCCTGGGCAACGCCCTGGTGGCCGCGCTGACGTGGAGAGCTACCGGAGATGACCGCTACCGGGCCGTGTATTGGGACGCGATCGAATTCGCCCAGAACCCGGGGGACAAGTGGCCCGGTCGAGGACTGGTCATCACGAAGAAGCCGACGTCGGACAGCGGTGCCGACGGAGCCGGTTACCTGACTGAGGCCAGGAGCGGCGGCCGGCCGGGCTTTGATGCGGACTACACGCAGGTGCAGGCCGACATGGCGGCGATGACGGCACTGGTGACCGAGGATTCCCGCGCCGTGCGTCTCACCAACCTGCTGGTGAACCAGTTGATGCCGAGGGTCGACCAGACGAGGTGGCTGCTGAACACCAGCAACGGAAGCCGGCACACCGACCGGGTCCGGTTCGTGCCCTTCACCACCAGCGCCCTGACCGTCCTCGCTCGTCGGGGCCGCCCTGACCTGGCCGCCGTGGCCGGTGCTCAGTCGAAGAGCTCAGCCGCGTACGTCACCTCCGACCGGGGCGAAGCCGCCTACAAGATGTGGGGTTACCGGCTAGCGCCCACCATCATGGCGATGCGATGACTTCGAGTCACGTGATGCGGGTGCCCACCGGTTCGCCGGTGGGCACCCCGTCGGCCGGTCGACGCCCGCGGCTGGACTCCTTGACCGGCTTGCGGGCGATTGCCGCGCTTGTGGTTTTCGGGCGGCACATCATCCCCGCGTTCGGGGAGAGCGGCGGCCCGTGGTTCGTGCAGGCCCTGACCCGGCCAGGGACTGTCGGGGTCACGCTCTTCTTCGCTTTGTCGGGTTTCGTGCTGGCTTGGAACGATCGCGCACCCGGCCCGGCCAAGGGCGTCTTCTGGCAACGGCGGGTTGCGCGCATCGTGCCGGCCTACCTGGTGGCGTTGGCGTTCGCGCTGGCCGTCAGCGTCGTCACGATCGGTGGCCTGTCCCGGGCGGACCTGTTCAACGCGACGCTGCTGCAATCCTGGATCCCGGACGCCGACTGGTACTTCGCGGGCAACTCGGTCGGCTGGTCGTTGTCGACCGAGGTCTTCTTCTACCTGGTGTTTCCTTACCTCATCGGTCCGCTGCGCCAACTGTCCCGGCGGTGGATGTGGACCCTGCTGTGCGGCTGCGTGCTTCTGGCGATCCTGATTCCGGTTCTGCTGCGGCCCTCGGCGCACGACACCGAGCACCACATCGGCTTCGCGTACTGGGCGGTCTACGTGTTCCCGCCGACGCGTTTGCTGGAATTCGTCGCCGGTATGGCTCTGGCTCTCCTGCTTCGCTCCGGTTCGAAGGTGGTCATCAAGCTGGGACCCGCAGCCTTCCTGGCGGTAGCGACGTTCGTAGTTGCCGGTCAGGTGCCGGAGTGGGCCTGCTTCGTGGCCGTGCCGATCGTTCCATTCCTTCTGCTCATCGCGGCAGCGGCCGACGCCGACCTGCGCGAAGCGACGAGCATTCTGCGGAGCCGGGTGATGGTGACGGCCGGCACGTGGTCGTACGCGTTCTATCTTCTGCATTATCAGGTGTTCCGCGTTGCCGACCATTACGCGATCTATGGTGGTCAGCCCATGGCCAAGACCGCAGTGGTGCTTGCCGCCTGCCTTATCGTGTCGTCCATCGGTGCGTGGCTTCTGTACACCGTCATCGAGCGCCCCTTTGAGATCCAGTTCCGAAATCTCGGGCGCCGGACGTCGGCGTGACACCACTTCGGATTAGATCGATCGGCTGACATCGCTCATCCGACGGGCAGCACTGTGAGCAGCACCGTTTGCTTCCGCCCAGCTGTTCGTTGGCTTTGACATGACTGACGTCAAGGCACTGCTGGTCGATCTCAACAACCTGTCCCGCTACCCGACTCTAGGCGTGGGATATCTCGTCGCAGCACTTCGCAGGGCCGACATGGCTGTCGAAGTGTTGTCACCCTTGCTGCACGGCGTGCCACCCTATGTCCGGGAACGGCCGCAAAATTTCGGAACACACGTCAAACAGCGCGCCCTCTTCGCCATGCATCCGTTCGTCACCCCGATGCGGGACCAGCTCCGCGGTCGCTATCTGGCACAACGGCGAAAGGCGAATCCCCGGGTGCTGCAGGAGACCGGGGCCGCCTTCGCCAAACGCCGGCCCGATGTACTGTTGCTGTCTGCCTATCTCGACCACCGCCCATCGGTTGTCGCGCTCTGCGAACTGGCGGGTGCTGCGGGCGTACCGGTGATTCTCGGTGGTCCTGCCTTTCACGACCCGTCAGTCAGCCGAGAATGGCTGAGTATTCGCGGTTTGACGGCGATCGTTGGCGCGGAGGCCGACTTCTCGCTTCCCGACATCGTGGCGGATCTGCTCGCCGGCAACGACTTGACCAAGCACCACGGGGTTTTTCTGCCCGATGGCAGGCAGGGTCCGCCCGCTCCGCCCTTGACCGATCTCGCCGCTCTTCCGGTACCGGACTTCACCGATTTCCCGTGGCATCTCTATCGGACCGCGGTGGTTCCGGTGATGACCGGCCGTGGCTGCAGTTGGGGCCGGTGCCTGTTCTGCAGTGACATCGAAACCGCAAACGGACGTACGTTCCGGAGCCGTCCGCTGCGAGCCGTTCTCGATGAGATCGCCGAGCAGACCGATCGCCATCAAGCCAAGCAGGTTGCGTTCCTGGACATCAAGCTCAACGGCGACCTGGACATGTGGCGGGGGATCGCTGACAACTTCCAATCCTGCGTGCCGGGCGGAACCTGGGTGGGAACGGTTCACGTCCAGTCCCGAGGTGTCAACGGCCTCGGCCGCGACGACCTCCAGCGGGCTTATGACTCCGGGATGCGCCGGATCAGCTGTGGCCTGGAAACAGGTAGCCAACGCGTCAATGACCGGATGGCCAAGGGCACCGATATCTCCCAGACGTCGACATTCATCCGCGACGCGCATGCCGTCGGTCTGAGCGTACGAACGACGATGATGCTCGGGTATCCCGGCGAGACGAGTCACGACGTCGCACAAACTTATCGTTTCCTCAGCGACCACGAGCACATGCTCGACCGCATCAGCATGAGCCCGTTCAAGGCCATTCCCGGAACGCGATTCGCGCGCCGGCACACCAGCGATCCGACCCGCTTCCCCGACCTGCGGGACTTGAAATGGGATTCGGGTCAGGCCACCGCCACGTTCCAGCACGAACCGCCGGCTCCGCGTGCGTACCGGCGGGAACGAGCGCGAGTGCTCAACCTGGTGCACCGCATCAACAGCCGGGACCTGAGAAACCAGGCGCTCGAATTCGACGGCGTCTAGCTGCGCTTATTGCTGCCGCCGCAAGGTAGCCCTGCGGTCCTTCACCTTGAGGAACGGCTTTTCCACCAGCAGGTAGCTACCTGCTGCGACGAGGAACATCAGCGGCAGCCCGACGGCCAGGGGTAGCGGCGAGCGTGGCATGTCGAACAACTGCTGCCACAGGTACAGGCTGAAACTGATGGTGCCGAGCCACACCAGGAGCCGGTTTTGCAGCACCGGCACGAGAATGCCGGTCGTGCCGGTAGCTGCGAAAATGAGGACCGCGGCGGCGCCACCGACGACACTGTTGGCGAACGCATGCCACAGGTCGCCATTGCCAATCTCGCCAGCCATGACAGTTGCCAAAATCGCCGCAACGGCTGCAGGTACGAGCCGCAGCCGTGACATCCATTGGCGGGCGGCGGGAATGGACTGCGGGTACAAGTGCAGGGCGAGAGCGAGGGCGGCGCCGTACAGCATGGCGTCGACGCGGGTTTCGAAATGCCACACCGGTACCGTCCCGATCGAGTGGTACAGCCAGAACCGCCATACCGGCGCCGCCACGATGCCGGTAAAGGCGAGGCGCAGCGCCCACCGCGGCGACAGCAGAACCAGAGTGAGCGGCCACAGTAGATAGAACTGCTCCTCCACCGCCAACGACCACGTGTGGGACAGGCATTCACATCCAACGGGCATGTAGTTGGACACGTACAACGCTGCCGCGGTCAAGTCTTTCCAGCCCGCCGAGTACACACCCCACGCCGCCAGCACCGCCACCACGGTCAGGTAGGTGTAGAACGCAGGCCAGATGCGGTAGGCGCGGCGGGCGTAAAAGCGGCGCAAACTGATTCGCCCCGTCTTGGCCTTCTCGCGTGCCAGGATGCCCGTGATCAGAAAGCCGGACAGCGCGAAGAAGACCTGCACCCCGATGATCGGCTGGTGCAGCAGCAGCGTCGGCCAATACCCGCTGGTTCCGCGCGGATAGTGCAGCGTGACGATGTGCCCGGCGATCACCGCGAAGATCGCCACCCCGCGGAGTCCGGTCAAAGCAGCAATTTTCTGGTGTGCGGTGCCGTTCGGGCGTGCCTGCACGGGAGTCATCGGTTTCGGGATCGGACGACGTCTTCGGCGGCTGGTGGTGCGTTGTCGGCTTGGTTCCGCTGCCGGATGATGTGGTCGACGAGGAGCCGGCTGGACGTCGTGCCCAGCCGGTCGATGATCCAGCGATTCGCCGGCAGCTCGACCAACTTGTGCAGGGCAAGGCCGATCACTGCGGAAATCAGGAAGGCAACTACGGCACGCAGAACAAGTCCCTGGTTTTCGAGTTTGAGCAGCACCAAGCCGTGCACCAGATAGAAGGCGTACGACACACGTCCGGCCATCTGCAGCCAAGCGCGTCTCGGGGCGGATGGCGACCGGTTGAGATCCTTCTTCGCCAACCAGACGATGCTCGCGGCGGCCAGGGGCGTCGCCCACACATTGGCGACGGGCCACTGGGGCAGGAAAACGGCGCCGGCTGCCGCGAAGCCGAGAGTCGCGCCGGTGAGCCATCCGGGAATCCACTTTCCGGCGATCGAGGTGCTGGCGACGGCGATGCCGAGAAGGAACTCGGGAAGCCGGGCCAGCGGGTTGGCGTACAGAGTTTGCAGCACATCGCGACTGGCCTGCTGAGACGCAATGGTTACGGTGACGATCGCGTAGCCGGCGAAGATGCCGCCGACGATGCACCACAGCGAACGCAGCGAGATCCGCTGAGCTGCACGCCACAGCAGCGGGAAGAGGGCGTAGAAGAACATTTCGCAGGCCAGCGACCAGGTGACGCCGTTGATTCCGGCGTAAATTCCTGGATCGGTGAACCAGGCATGGATCAACGTGAGGTTGGTCAGAGTCGCGCCGAGGTCCCGGCCGTTGCCGCTGACGGCGGACCAGCACAGGACGCCGCACAGCACCACCAGGTACGTCGGATAGATGCGAGCGAAACGGCGAAGATAGAACTGCCGGTAGTTCTGGGCCGGGTTATGTGTCCACGTCAAAATGAAGCCGGAGAGCACGAAGAAGATTGTGACGCCGGTGTAGCCGTACTTCAGCGGCGCCAACCAAGCGAACTGCTGCCACGGATGCAGGTGGTAGGCGAACACGGCGAGTGCGGCGAAGGCGCGAATGCTGGTCAGGCTGGGAAGGTCGGGGCGGCGGTGCAGTGAGGAGGATGGCGTGAACACGAGGGATAAACGCTGATCTCGTGGCGCAGCAGCGCAGTCGGGGAAAATGCTGCACGCTCAGCGGTAGAATGTCTCGATTAGGGCGGGCCGCGTCGTGCCTTAAGCACCGCCAACGCGCCGGTAGGACAGAAGGCTCGTCCGATCGACCGAGGTTCGGGATTGCTTCAGCGTTTGCCAGCGCGAAGTAAGGGCGACATCAACGGCATTCGATTCCACTAACCGTTAGGTACTTCGCTTCGTATCCGTGGCAGACCGGCTGCATTCGTCAGCCCTGCGATGAGGCTGGTCCGGGCTATACGGGGCCGCGCCGGCGCGCCGACGGATGAATCGTTGCTCCTGATCCGAGCTTGGCCTTGCTGCTCGCCTGACACGAAGGCCTCTTGGTCTGTCGAACATTGGTGGTCGATGCGCCGTTTCGCGGGTGGATTCTGGCACGAGGCTGTCGAGCTGGTGCATTGCAGATGCAATTCGTGCTATTGGCTGGTCAGTGCTGAGACCAGGCAGATGACGTGACCGTCGGGGTCGGTGAACACCGATTGGCGCTCGCCCCACGGCTGATCGTCCGGGGCGTCAATGATCCGGGCGCCGGCTTTCTCGGCTGCGGCCGTGGACACATCGACGTCGGAGACCAGGAAGCTCACGGCGACACCGGCCAAGCCGGGGGTGGGCGGGCGTTCATGAAGCAGAAGTTCGGTGTCGGAACCGGGAATGGTGAGCGCTACTACTTCGCCTGCGGTGTACTTCTCCGTCAGCCCGAGCGCATCACGGTAGAGGATCAACGCCCGTTCCCGGTCGGCTACTGACACAACGATCCGTTGAACTCCCCGTACGGTCATGAAGCGACCTTAATGGAACGGCCCGGCAGGTATGCGCTCCAGACGCAGGTCTTGGGGTCGTGCGAGACGGCTGGGTGTCCCTCACCGGCACGACACCGGCGTGATGCAGCTCGCATAGGTGTGCGTCGTTGCGCTGGATATTGACATCGATTGTTCTTTTTCGGCCTTTAGCTTCGAGGGGACCTGCTTTCGAGTAGCAAAGGGAGACAGATGAATCTGCGCAGGGCAACTACTGCCGGGCTGGCTGGCGTCGCCGTTCTGGCTGGCGGTTTGACGCTGTCGGCGGGGGCTGCTCAGGCGGCGACTTCGGCCGGTCGGGTCGCGGTTGGTGCCGACGCTCGGGTTTCGGCCGACAGCGGGCCGTGGCCAATCGTTGACCAGGATGGCGTGCAGCGCAGCTCGCTGAGCATCAACTGGACCACCGGGTACGCGCTCGCCTGCTACGGCGGCGAGGCTGGGGATGTGCGCATCGAGCTGCGGTTCGAGTCCGGCTACATCCAGCGGCGGATCGTGCCGCAGTTCGGCTGCCAGGTTGCCGGGCCGCCCGGGGCGCCTGCGGACGCGGGTAGCCCGGTTGCGGTGCGGGGCGTGGTGGGCGACTTCGTCAATCCCTGGCACGAGAACATCTAGTCGAAGCTGAAGCGGCTCAGTTGCCTCCAGGCGCTGAGCCGCTTCGACCTTGTGACCGTGTCAGGGGGTGGCGGTGGCCGGCGGGACGGCGCTGACCGTGATCGGGCGCGTTCGTCAGGGGCGCATCCAGGCGTGCGCGGCTTGGAGCAGTTCCTCCCGTGGCACGGTTTCGAAGGCGCTGAGTTTGAGGAAGTGCTGCGCCACGGTCAGGCCGAGAATGCTGCAAACGGCGAGCAGGGCACGTACCTGGGCATCGTCGCCTTGCATTGATTGGGCCAGGTTGCCGACGCGCTCGTCCAGGAAGTTGCGCATGGATTCTTCGGCCTCGGGCACGGTCAGCATGGAGCGGACCAGGGCGCGGGTTTCGGGTGGCAATTCGCCTAGGCGGACGTTGAGGACGTCGAGCAAATGGTCGGTTGCGACCTTGTCGTCATTGTCGGGGAGTTCGGCGGCGATGGCGAACAGCGCGGCCTTGGTGCCGTAGTGCTGCATGACCAGCGACGCGTGCACGCCGGCCCGATCGGCTATGCCGCGGATGGTCGTTCTGGTGTAGCCGTGCGCGGCGAATTCCTCTTGTGCGGCGGCGAGGATGCGCTGAGCTGAACGGGCACGCTTGGCGTCCCGGGACGTTCCTGTCACATCGCTCACTCTACACGTGTTTAGCGAACGTGTTAGGTTGCGGTCATGAGCTTGATTGCGATTGAGGAGCACTGGACGACGCCGGCATTGACGGCCGCGCTCAACGGGCTGCCGGACTCGGATGACAGCCTCGCTTTCAACGAGATGGGCGACAAGCTGGACCGGCTGCAGGATCTCGGCGAGGGGCGGCTGGCCACGCTGGATGAGCAGGGCATTGATACATCTGTCATCGCGTTGACGCCGCCGGGAACGCAGCCGCTGGCACCGGCCGACGCTGTTTCGCTGAGCCGGGAATTGAATGACACAGCGGCCGAGGCGGTTCGCCGGCACCCCACGCGATTCCGGGCGCTGGCGACCCTTCCGCTGTCCGAGCCCAGCGCGGTTGCCGGTGAACTTGAACGAGCCGCCGGAATGGGATTCGTCGGCGCCATGGTTTACGGCCGGACCGGCGATGTTGCCTTGGACGATTCCCGGTACGACGACCTGTTCGCAACAGCGGCAGCCCTCGGTCAGCCCATTTTCATCCACCCGCAGATCCCGTCCCGCGCCATTCGCGACGCGGCGTACGGCGGTTTCGACGAGATGACCTCGCTCGCCCTGGCGACCTTCGGATGGGGCTGGCATATCGAAGCCGGGCTGGCCGCGCTGCGGTTGATCGTACGAGGAACCTTTGATCGGCACCCGGATCTGCAGATCATTCTCGGGCACTGGGGTGAGCTGCTGCCGTTCTGGTCCGATCGTACGAACAGCTTGTCGCGCATTGCCGGGTTGAGCCGGCCGGTCGCGGAGTATCTGCGGTCGAATTTCTACCTCACGACCTCCGGCATGCTCAATCCGGTGCTGCTGCAACATGCGCTCGCAGTGACCACGATTGACCGGCTTATTTTCTCGACCGACTATCCGTTCCAGCAGCCCACCGGCGCGGAGATCCGGACGTTCCTCGAAGCGTTCGGCAGCGATGTGGATCGGGCCAAGTTCACCTCGGGGAACGCCCGGACGCTGTTCAAGCTGTAGGTGAAGCGTCTCAGGCCAGAGCCCGGTCGGCGACACCGCGGCGCCGCCGTTCCCGCTTGGCTGCTCAGGCGGGGTAGTCGACGGCCACGTCCAGGACCCAGGTGACGCCGAAGCGGTCCTTGAGCATGCCGCAGAGCGGGGACCAGCCGGCCGGGGCGGGGTCCTCGATGATGGTGGCGTCCTGGCCCAGGCCCTTCCAATAGGTGCTGATCTTGTCGGCGTCCTTGCCCCGGATCGACACGAAGAAGGCGCGGTCGCCGGCGTTGTGGGACTGGCTTTCGCGTATGTCGTACGCCATGACGTGGAATCCGTTCCCGGCCCGGACCTCGCACCAGGTGATCCGGCCGGCGTCGGCGGGGTGCTCGACCCGCTGGCTGTCGGCGTAGGTGAACGCGGTGAGCTGCCCGCCGAAGATCGACCGGTAGAACTCCAGCGCCGCCCGAGCGCTGTCCTCGAAGTTGAGGTGGATGATGGCTCCCGATGCGTCCCGCTTGCTGACAAGAGCATGATTCGCAGGGTACGTGCCAGGTAGTGTCACCTACTTGCGGCAGGCTCGCATTCATGCCGAAGACTTCCGCGCGCCTGCTGGCCCTGCTCTCCCTGCTGCAGAGCCGCCGCGACTGGCCCGGGACCCTGCTGGCCGACCGTCTCGACATCAGCTTGCGCACCGTGCGCCGCGACGTGGACCGGTTGCGCGAACTCGGCTATCCCATCGCCGCCATCAAAGGCCCGGACGGCGGGTACCGGCTCAGCGCCGGAACGGAACTGCCGCCCCTGCTGTTCGATGATGAGCAGGCGGTGGCGCTGACTGTCGCGCTGCAGGTGTCCGCCTCGACCCCCGATAACGGCCTGGCCGAGGCGGCGGCGCGGGCGCTGACCACCATCCGCCAGGTGCTGCCGGCCCGGCTGCGCAACCGGATCAGTGCCCTGGAGGTTACTGCGGTGCCGAGGCCGACGACGCAACCGGACTCGGCTGTGGACGGCGATGTGCTGCTGGCCTTGGGTGCTGCTGTGCACGCGCGCGAGGTGCTGCGGTTCTACTACGGCACCGAGGACGATCCGCGCCGCGCCGAGCCCCACCACGTAGTCACCTGGGATGGACGCTGGTACCTGGTCGCGTGGGACCTCGACCGAGCGGATTGGCGTACGTTCCGGGTTGATCGACTGCGGTTGCGTACCCCCAACGGGCCTCGGTTTGTGCCCCGGGAACTACCCGGCGGTGACGTGACAACCTTCGTGACGAGCCGGTTCCGGGGTTCGGTGGACGACTCGGGACGATGGCCCTGCCGCGGCTCGGCGACTCTCCCGCTGGCAGCCTCGGTGGTGGCGGCCTACACGCGGGACGGGATCGTGGAGGCGCTGGGCGAGCAGCGGTGCCGGCTGACGTTGGGATCGTGGTCATGGGGGAGCCTGGCGGCGGGGTTCGCGCGATTCGACGCTTCGTTCGAGGTGGTGGGGCCGGAGGAGCTGAGGGCGGCGTGCGAGAAATTGGGCCGCCGGTTCACGAGCGCTGCGACCTTAGGGTGAGTCCATGCGACAGGAGTTCAACAACCTTACTTACAACGAGTGGTACGGCCTCGGTCCGCTGGGGCTGGCCGGGGTGGCCGGGTTCCGGGCTTTCATGGCTGACGATTCGTTTGCGCGGTGGGCCTGGGGTGGGCTGGCTGTGCTCATGGCGATTGTGAGCGTGGGTTTCGTGGTGTGGGTTCGCTCATCTCGTCGCCAGGTGGACGGGGATGGCGTGGCCGAGGACGCCTAGAGATGCGGGCGCGGGTTTGCGGGTCGTGGCGGCGGCGTTCTGGTTCAACGGCTCCTGCTGAAGGCGTGCAGGTGGACGCTGTCGGCATCGAGGTCGTCGGGGGCGGGAGTTCCTTCGAGGATGAAGCCGAACAAGGCGCGCAGGGCTGCCTCGCCGAGTTCGAGAGGATGAAACGGCAGGGGGTACGAGCTGTCGACGGGGTGCTCGCCGGCCCAGAAGGCGCGCTCGAAGTCGTACGGGTCGCCGAGGTTTTCCTGGATGCCGCCGTCTGGGGACAGGCTCAGCGAGCGGACCAGGGCACCGCTCTCCCAGACCGCGAAACCCAGCCAGTCGACGGCCGAGTGCATGCCGTGCAGGACGACGCGCCTGCCTGCACCGATGTGGCGAAGGTGCTCGGGTAGTTCGGAGGGGCGGTCGAGCATCAGGCTGCGGTCGCACAAAAGCTCGGCGCCGGGTAAGACCGTGGCGTAGGTGACGTCGTCCGGAGGGTACGTCTCGAAGAGCGTGATGTCGTCAGCGGGAGTGAGGACGTACCCGGGGAAGGCTTGTCGCACGAAGGCTTCTGCCTCGGCTGGGGAGGACTTTGTCGCGCCCAGCAATGCCGGTCGCAAGTCGCCGTCGGAGAATGCCAGTAGTGCCGTTTTCGCGCCCATGAGACCTGAGAGTAGGTGGCTCGGAGCTCCGGATCAGAAGAGGCGCGCACGGTACGGGTGGTCATCTGACCTTGGCGGAACGCAGGAATCGAACGGGGTGTTGCTGACAGGCTGATCTTGTGACTGAGCTGCTCGTTGTCATGGTTTCTGCGCTGCTGGTGATTGCGGCTGCGACTGTTGTGGGGCCGCGGCTGGGGATTGCTGCTCCGCTGGTGCTGGTGGCCATCGGGGTGGGGGTCAGCTTTCTTCCGGCGTTCGCCGCGGTGGAGATTGACCCTGAGTGGATTCTTGAGGGGGTGCTGCCGCCGCTGCTTTACTCGTCGGCGGTTTCCATGCCGGCGATGAATTTCCGGCGGGAGTTCGGGGCTATCAGCGGGTTGTCCGTACTCCTTGTGGTGGCCAGCGCGCTCGTGCTTGGCCTCTTTTTCACGGTGGCCGTTCCCGAACTGGGGTTCACGTGGGGCGTGGCGCTGGGCGCGATTGTCAGCCCGACCGACGCGGTGGCCACCTCGATCATCAAGCAGACCTCGGTCTCGAAGCGGGTCGTGGCGATGCTCGACGGGGAAAGCCTGCTCAACGATGCGACGGCACTGGTTCTGCTGCGGACGGCGATTGTGGCGGGGGCTGCTTCCTTTTCGCTGTGGGGCGCGGTAGGCACGTTCGCCTATTCGGTGGTCGTGGCGCTGATCATCGGGGTGGTGGTGGGGTGGCTCAACCTCGCGGTGCGCCGGCGGGTGACGGATTCGACTGTCAACACGGTGATTTCCTTTGCGGTGCCGTTTATCGCGTGCGTACCGGCGGGGCTGCTCGGGGCATCCGGATTGGTGGCGGCGGTGGTCGCCGGGCTGGTGACCGGGTTCCGGGCGCCGCGGGATTTGTCGGCGCGGAACCGGCTGTCGGACTCGCAGAATTGGCGGACCGTGGAGCTGGTGCTGGAGGGCGCTGTTTTCCTGACGATGGGGCTGCAGATCCAGTCGATCGTCAAGCACGTGCAGGACGACCACGCGGGCGTGGGAACTGCGGTGCTGGTCGCGGCGGGAGCGCTGATTCTCACCATTGCGGTGCGCGCGGCCTATGTGGGGCCGCTGCTGGGGGTGCTGGCCAGCCGGTCCCGGCACGGCATGAAGGTACGGACCCGAGTGCAAACAATGCACGATCAGATGGGTACGCCCGAAGGTAAGCAAGCAGCGTTCAGCGAGGTGAACCGTCGAGCCAAACCGGCGTCGGAGCGCGACCTCGACCGGTTCGCTTTCCGGCTCACCCAGGCTCTCGCCGACATCGAATACTTCCTGCGCGAGCCGCTGGGCTGGCGCGAAGGCACCGCGGTGGTGTGGGCGGGCATGCGCGGGGCGGTGACCGTGGCCGCCGCGCAGACGCTGCCCGAGGACACGCCGCAGCGCTCGGTGCTGGTGCTGATCGCGTTCGCAGTGGCGGCGATGTCGCTGCTCGTGCAGGGCGGCACCATCGGTCCGCTGTTACGCGTCATTACGCCCCGGGTCGATCCGGGCGCTGTCGAGGAACAGGTGAGCGGTGAACGTACCCGGATCATGCAGCTCCTGCGCGACGAAGCCGAAGCCATGCCGGAACCGCCGCGCGAGCAAGGGTTCGCGGTGGCGATGAAGCATCGGCTCACGGTCATTGCGGCGCAGCGTTCGGCTCTGCTGGATGCGCGCGATCACGGGACGTTTGACGCCGATGTGCTGGCCGAGGAGCTTGCCAACCTCGATGCGTCGCAAATTGCGCTGGAGTTGCGCGGCAGGGCATCTGCGTAAGGCGGACCGGACCTGTCCGGGTTTGGGCTTAGCGTGCCGGTATGAATTTCGTTTCGATTCGCGTGATCACCGAGGATGTGGCCCGGCTCGTGGGCTTTTACGAGCGCGTCACCGGGCTGAAGGCGGCCTGGGCCACCGAGGACTTTGCTCAACTGCAAACTGAAAGCGCCACGCTGGCGATCGGCAGCACCCGGACGGTCGGGCCGTTCGCGCAGCCGGGACAGAACCGGTCGGTGCTCATCGAGTTCCTGGTCGATGATGTGGACGCTTTGTTCAAGGAACTCGATGAGGACGTCGTGCAGGAACCGGCCACCATGCCGTGGGGCAACCGGTCATTGCTACTACGCGACCCCGACGGCAATGTCGTGAACCTGTTCAGCCGGCCGCCGGCGTGAAGGCAGCCGGCTGAACAGTGATGATCACCAGACCTTGACGGACCAGTTGTTGATTTCCTGGACCGAGACGTCCTCGCCCGTGCCACCGGTGAAGCCGGCGAACGCCTTGGTGTAGCCCAGCGCCTTGCGCAGGTCGAATTTCTTGTCCAGCACCTTGTACTCCTGGCTGCCGCCGACCGCCCGGACCCGGACCTTGAGGGTCTTGGTGCCGGCGAGCCAGGTGATGCGCACCCGCACCGTCTGGCCGAACATCATGATCGGGCTCGACGCCACGATCGGCTGGGCCGCGTCCGAGGCCCCGCCGGTCACCACGGCGATGTGGTTGTTGTCCACATCGTTGGGGTTCTTGAAGGTGTCGAGCTCGATCGCGACGCTGTGGGTCATGCCGCCGTAGCCGAGGCTGCCGCCGTACCCGCCCTTCGCCTTCGGGCCGTCGTTCTGCAGGACGAACGCAACGCCGTCGGCGTGGCCGACCTCGCCGGTCATCGAGACGTCGAACGCCGTCTCGAACGACTGCTTGGCGTTGAGCTTGGTCTTCGACCAGGCCGCGCCGGCCAGGCGCTTGGTGCCGCTGGTCAGCCGCAGGCTCGAGCCGTGGATGCTCGCGCTGCCGACCTTGTGCAGGCTCGGGCCCTGGCCGAAGCCGGCGTAGCTGATGACCTTCGTGGGCCCCGTCTGCGCGAGCGCGGGGGTGGAAAGTCCGGTGCCGGCCAGCGCGGCCACCACGGTGGCGGCCGTCAGGTGTGCCCAGCGTTTTCGCATTGCCTGTTCCCCTCGTACGGTTCTAACGGTCGAAACCACCTTGAACCGCCGCAAATGCCTGCCGGGGGCGAATGCCGGACCCTCATACTTTTGGCCGAACTCGTGGTATCCGTCCGGACGTTGCAATTCCGGGCCGGCCTCGCGGCGTCAGCGAGCGTCGCAGAAATGTGAAAGTGGCCTTTGTCTGGTCTGCGCGCAATCTACCGTCCAGGGGAGTTATCGCGATGACGGGGGATTGAGATGAAACCTGCGGAACTTGGCCGGTGCGTGTCGGCGCGGTGTGCCCTCACCGCCGGAGTCATGCTGGTGTCGGCATCGGCCTGGGTGATCGCACCGGTGTCCGCGGCCTGGGCGGGACCGGGGCCCTCGATCGTCGATACCGCCTACAACGCACCGGGGTTCCATTCGGTGCCCGCGAACACCTGCGCCATCGCTTTTGACGTCCGCGGTGGCCAAGGTGAGGACGCTCGCGATCACGGTGGCGTGGGTGGCGCCGGAGGCCGGGTTGTCGCGACGGTGCGGGTTTCCCCGGGTGACTCGTACCTCGTCAGAGTGGGAGCCTCTGGTGCGCAGGGTGGCATCAGCGGTGGCCAGATCTCCGGGGGCCGGCCCGGCCCGGCTGCCTCGATGGGATTCGAGGGCGGCGCGGGTGGCGGCGCCTCCTCGGTGACCCTGGGCAATGATTCGCTTCCGACCATCATCGCGGCCGGTGGTGGTGGCGCCGGTGGTGACGTCAACTACTCCACCGACGGCGGCCGCGGCGGTGCCGTCAACGGTGAGGGAGCCAGTGCTTCGCCGTCGGGGAACGCGACCGGCGGTGGCGGTGCGACCCTCGTCGGCGATGGCACCGCGGGCTCCTCGGCCAACGGGTTCGACCCGGCGATGCCCGGATCGGCCGGCAACGGCGGTCGCGGAGGATACGTCGAGCTCAACTACGGCGCGTCCGGTGGTGGCGGTGGTGGCGGCTGGTACGGCGGCGGCGGTGGTGGTGTCGACGAAGCCGAGTATGAGCACGCCGCCGGTGGTGGTGGGGGTTCCAACAAGGCGCCGGCGAACGCGACGGTCAACTCGTATTCCGACCGCTCGGGTTCGGGCAGCGTCGAGGCGACCTTCGTGCGGTGCCCGCCGCCGGAGCCGCCCACGGATCTGTCCGGCGAAGCAGGCGACGCCAGCGCCACGCTGACCTTCTCGCCGAAGTCGAGCAAATACCCCGTGCCCATCACCGGGTACGAGGTGTCGATCGATGACGGCGTCACCTGGAAGACGCTGGACTCTACCTCCGGGCCGGCCGACAGCCGGAAGGCCACCCTGTCGGAGCTGATCAACGGCACGGCCTACAAGGTCCGGGTCCGGGCCGTCAACGACACCGGCCCCAGCCTCTCGAGCGACTCGGTGACGGTCATCCCGCGTACCACGCCCGGTGTGCCGCGTGACGTGACGGTCAAGAGCCTCGATGCCGCGCTGGCCATCTCGTTCGTCGTGCCCGCCACCGACGGCGGGAGCGCGATCACCGGCTACCAGTACTCGATCGACGGCGACACCTGGCATGCCCTGGCAGCCTCCGGGACCCAGCTGGTCAAAGCTGAGATCACCGCACTGAGCAACGGCAAGACGTACCAGGTACGGCTGCGGGCGGTGAACCTGGTGGGCCCCGGCTCGGCGACCACGGCTGTTCCGGGCACTCCGGAGGGTGCGAAGCCGCCGGTCATCCCGCCGGTGATCCCACCCGTGAGCACCCCCGGGGCGGTCATCGGGCTTACCGCGACGGCCGGCGATGCCCGGGCGACGCTTTCGTTCACCGCGCCCAAGGACGACGGCGGCAGCCCCATCACCGGGTACGAGGTGTCGACCGATGGCGGCAGCACCTGGGCCACGCTCACCACCGGTGCAGGCGAGGGCGGGACCCGTACGGGAACGCTCACCTCGCTGGTCAACGGCCGCACCTACGACGTCCGCGTGCGAGCGGTGAATGCGGCCGGTCCCGCGTCGGCCTCAGCGTCGGCGAGCGTCACCCCGATGGCACCAGCGCCCACCCCGGAACCGGCCCCGCAACCCACGCCGCAAGCCCCGGTACGCCTGAACCTGCAGCTGCAGGTCGCGGTCAACGCACCGCTCGTCGGGGCCACCGCGCAGCTGACCGGCGGCGGCCTGCAGGCTTCATCGGCCTACACGCTGACCATGAATTCCGAGCCGATTGTGGTTGCCACCGGCCGGACCAACAGCTTGGGTGGCTTCCGCGCCACGATCACGATGCCGCGCAAGGCCTGCGTCACCGGTGGTCTGCACCGGTTGGTGCTCAGCGGCACCGCTCCGGACGGCACGACGGTGCAGGACACCAGCTACATCGTGCTGGATGACACCTGCGCCACCCGCAGCGTGCGCCAGGCCAAGCCGGTCAACAACACCGTCGCGCTCGGATTGCTGCGGTTCCCCTATCTGGCGCCTACTTTGACGCCGCATTCCCGCAGCGTGCTGCGCAACATGCGCGGCTCGCTGCGAACGGCGAAGCTGATCACCCTCACCGGCTACACCGAGACCGACCGGAAGTCGCCCGCGGCGGTCCGGGCCAACCGGGTCCTGGCCACCCGCCGGGCGGCGGCGGTGCGCACCTATCTGAAGCTGCTCGGGGTCAAGTCGCGCATCAAGGTCGTTGGTGCCGGCGGCGTGCGGCCGCTCAAGGGTCAGCCGCAGAAAAACAACCGCCGCGTCGAAGTCACCGTCCGCTACTGATCCAGGCTCAGTTCTGCAGAGGTTCGACGTCTGGCCCGTGCACGCGGGCGCGGGCCAGACGGTCGGGGTACAACCGGTACGTCGGCAGGTCCAGCAACTCCACCGGGATGTGGTGGCGGCCGCTGTCGGACAGCTCGTCGACCGGTTCGGGAGCTGCCTCGGCCAGATCGTCCAGCCAGCGGCGGTGCTCGACCTCGATGTCAGGTGCAGGCTGCATCCGGGTTGCCGTGGCGGCGCGCCGGTGCAGCAGGACGGCCAGGATCAGGAAGCCCAGACCACCGAAGATCGACCACAGGGTGACCAGGATCGTGCTGAGGGTGAAGTCCACGCATTGACGGTAATCCGCGCCGCGAGCGGTGACACCGGGCAACTAATCAGTACGGGGTAACCATGTCGGCCAGGTTTTCGCAGCCACTTCGAGATATTCGCCGGTACCCCTTCTGGGCTACGCCGCTCGGTCCCCGAAATGACCGGTCAGGTGGTTACGACTCGGTTTCCCGGCCCCCAACCCCCCGATATGCGGCAAGAATGATCTCGGACGAAAAGGGCAATGGGGGCGGAGCCGACCATGCGACATCCTCTGATGGAGGAGACCGAGATCCGGGGGACGGCAGTGACGCGTCCGCTGCTGGGCGCACGAACCGTACGCCCACCGGGTCGCGGGGGCACGCCGGTGGACCTCGAACTGGTCATGGCGGTGCGCGACGAGGAAGACAAGATCGAACAGCGGCTCACCGAGGCCACCTCCGGGCTGCTGACGCTGGGCATGCCAACGGGCGTGGCGGTGGTGGACGGCGGATCCAGCGACCGGACCATCGAGGCCGTCGACGACTTCGCGGCCGGCTCGCTGGTGCCGGTGCGGGTGCTCGGCTGCTCGATCCCGGGCCGCGAAGCAGCGGTGCGGCGCGGCATCGAAACCAGCCGGGCCCGGTGGGTCGGCTACGGCGAGACCGGGGCGTTCACCGTCGAACTCGACCACGCGGTCCGGCTGCTGGCCGAGGGCAAGCACATCGTGTGCCTGGGCGCCGCGGGCCACCGGGTCACACTGGCGCACACCGCGATCGCGCAGATGTTCGCCGGCACCGGCGTACCGCAGCTACAGGACATCCCGCAGCACGCCGGCATCCGGATGACCGCGCACGGGCGCAGCCGGATTGCCGGCAAGCTGGAGGACACCACGGTCGTGCTGACCCGGATCGAGTCGTGAGGCGCTACCGGGGCGGCGCGGGCGAACATGTGGTCTGGCTGAACTTCAAGGACCGGACCCATCCGCTGGGCGGCGGGGCCGAGGAGTACATGCACCAGGTCACCGAGCGCATGGTGCAGGCCGGGCAACGCGTCACCATTGTCACCTCCCGCTCACGCAGGGCCGCCCGCCGCGACGAGATCAACGGCGCGACCGTGCGGCGCATGGGCAACGCCTACACCGTCTACCTGTTCGCGCTGATCTGGCTCCTCCGCCACCGGCGCAACATCGATGCGATCGTGGACACCTGCAACGGCATCCCCTTCTTCTCACCCTTGGCGGTGGGCACCAAGGTGCCGGTCGTGGTGCTCATCCACCACGTGCACCAGGTGATGTTCGCGCAGCACTTCGGCTTCCCGATGGCCCAGATCGGGCGGTGGATCGAAAAAGTCGGCAATCGCATCGTGTACGGCCAACGCACCATCGCCGTGGTCTCGCCCTCCTCACGTACCGAGGTCCGGCGCCTTCTGGGGTTGATCGGCCCGGTCTATGTCAGCGCCAACGGCCAGGAACCCCTGATCGTCAAGCACGCCGAACGCTCACCGGCGCCGCGCATCGTGTGCGTCGGCCGCCTCGCCCCGCACAAGCGCTGGGATCTGCTGCTGCGCGCGCTGACCCGGGTAGCCGAACTGGTCCCCGACGTCGAGCTGCACCTGGTCGGCGACGGGCCCTGCCGCCCCGAACTGGTCGACCTGGTGGAGGAGTTGGGCCTCGGGGACCGGGTGGTGCTGCACGGCCGGCTCGACAACGGGCCCCGCAACCGGCTGCTCGCCTCGGGCTGGCTGACCGTGTGCACCTCCGAGGTCGAGGGCTGGGGGCTGGCGGTCACCGAGGCGATGAGTCTGGGCGTACCCGCTGTCGTCCTGGCTTCTCCGGGGCTGCGTGATTCCGTGCGCAACCGGCAGACGGGGTGGATCGTGGCCCGGCCGCAGCACCTGGCCGGGCAGCTCACCTCGGCTCTGATCGAGCTGGAGGACCGCGAGGCCGCGGCGGCGTGGGCGCGCCGGTGCCGGGCCTGGGCGGGCCGCTTCACCTGGGACGCCACCGCCGACCGGATCATGGGCTTGCTGTCCGTCGAGGACGCCCGCCGGGTCAGCGCCGACAACCGGGCCGTCTGCGACCTGGCCACCGTGGCCGACATCCCGGTGCGCCTGGCCACCCGCATCGACTTCGCCCGGCTGCGCGACGTGGACCAGGTCGACTGGGACCAGCCCGACCCGGCCGACCCCGCCTCGATGCGCGTACGGGTGCTGCTCTCCGGCTACGACGAGCGCGACGCCACCGCGCTGTTGCACCGCCTCGGCGTGGACACCGATCCGGCCGTGACGCACCTGTGGGTGGCCCGCCCGGCCGACCTGCTCGGCTGGAAACGCGTGGCCGGGTCGCGCGCCGGTGACCTGCGCCCGTACTTCGCTCAATGCGCGGCCGTGAGCACCGGCCGCCGTGGATAGGACTTTGCGATGAGACTGGCCATCCTGGGAGACAGCCACGCGGCGGGACTGGGCGTGCACGGCCGCTCCTATGCCGTGCGCTTGGCCGAGCAGCTCGGCGCCGAGGTGCTGCAGCTTGCCCGCACCACGCAGACCGTCGACGAGATCGGCGAGGACGAACTGCAGCAACTGCGCGCCTTCGCCCCGACCCTGGTGCTGGTGTCGTTCGGTGCCGCCGAGGCGTTCGTGCACCCCAGCCGCATGCTGCAACGCATCCTCGACCGCTGCGCCCCGAAGAGCTGGCGCGGTGTGGCAGGCCTGGAACCACGACCCTACTTCTCCCGTACGACCACCCGTCGCCTGCGCCAGAAACTCACCTCGGCCACCAAGGTCGTGCTCAAGCGCTCGATCATCAAGGTCACCGGCGGCTTCCAACGGCTGCCCGCCGGCCCGTATGAGGATCACCTGCGCGCCCTGCTCGACTCGCTGGAACCGGCCGTACCCAAGATCCTGATCGGGTTGTGGGCGGTTGACGAGCACGCCTTCCCGCGCTCCAACCCCGGGCTGGTGGCCAACGACGAGGTCCTGCGCAAGCTGGCCGCCGAGCGCGCCGACTGCGTGTACGTACCCACCCGCGACGCCGTGACCAGGTGGGACGACTACCTGGCCGACCGCGCGCACCTCAACGACCGAGGCCACGACCGCATCGCCGGGCTGCTGAGCGACGCCGTGCTGGTGGAGGTCCCGTGACCCTTGCCGTCCGGACGCCACCGGCAGTCGCCCGCACCTCGCCGTCGAAGAAGGACTGGGTCATCTACGCCGCGGCGCTGGCCGTCGCGGCAGTCGCCTACCTGGTCAACCTGCGCGGGGCCCTGGACTTCGACCTCGACGAGGTCATGTACACCATCGCCGGGCAGAACGTGGCCGGGGCGGGCTCGGTGTCCTGGGGCATCGAGCCGACAGCGGTCCACCCGCCCGGGCACTTCCTGCTGCTCGGCGGCTGGATGCTGATCACCGGCACCGCGCACGCCGACACCATCGACGCGCTGATGAGCGTGCGTTACCTGGGAGCGCTGTTCAGCGTGCTGACCGTGGCGCTGGCCGGACTGCTGGCCCGGCGCTACACCCGCAACGGGTGGCTGGTCGGTGCGGTCATGGTGATCGTGGCGTTCGACGGGTTCCTGCTGCGCTTCGGCCGGACCGGGCTGATCGAGGCGACCGCGGTGTTCGCCGGGCTGCTGGTGGTGTACCTCGCGGTGCGGCTGCGCCACGCGGCCAGCCCGATCTACCTCGGCGTGGTCGGCATCGCCTCCGGCATCGCGCTGCTGATCAAGGAGCCGCTGCTGTTCACCATCGGGGTGCCGCTGCTGGCCGCGGTGCTCGAACGCGATTGGACGTACTTCCGGCGCGCCACCGCGGCAGCCGGGATCGGCGGGCTGATCTGGGGGGCGTTCCCGCTGTGGGCGGTGCTGGGCGGCGCGGGCCGGTGGTGGTGGTCCGAGCACGACACCAGCCTCAACCGCCTGGCCGGGTTCCTGCAGGTCAGCGGGCTCAACCGGACGGGGGTGCCGGCGAGCGGGGTGTTCACCGACACGCTGCGGACGTACGCCGGCGGTTATCTGATCTTTGGCATTGGCGCCGTTGGCCTGCTGGTGCTGATCTTTCGCGGGGGACTGTTCCACAAGCGGCGGCTGAGCACCCGGGACGCCTCGCTGGTCGCGTTCGGCGTGCTCAGCTACGGGTTCCTGGCCTACTGCGTGCTGCTCGGGCAGGCCAACGAGCAACTGAGCGTGTACTCGGTCTGCCCGGCGGTGTTGCTCTGCGTGCTCGCCTGGGGTCCGGCACCTCGCCTGACCGGGATCATCTGCGCGGTCACGGCGATCGTCGGCGTCGCGCTGTGGGGTCTCAACATCGCTGCGGTGCGTGACGACGGCACCGAACGGATGGGCACGTTCCTGGCCACGAACTACAGCTGCGTGCCGGTCAACGCCACCGGGAACGCGCTGCGCTGGGCCCCGGCGCTGACCCGCAACCACGTCGAATCCTTCACCGACGGTGGTGCCGCCCTGCGTGCCGGCATCCGGCTTTTCCTGCTCTCACCCAAGGACAGCAGGATGCTGTACGGCAACAGCTCGCCCACCCTCGACCACTTCGTCCGCTCCTACGGCACCCCGCTGCGGTCCTTCCCCAGCCGCCGGTACGAGCGCCTCGAACTGTGGTCGGTACCCACCGCCATCCCCGCATCCCGCGACTGCGGCAACACGCGCCCACCGGTGTCCACCCAGGCCTCCGCGGCCCGTTTCCTGATGCTGGCCGGTGCACTGATCGGCCTGGTCGCGCTGGTGATGTACACGTGGCACGCGGTCGCCCGGCGCCGCGAATGGGCCCGGGAATGGGCCGCGCGATGACCTCGGCCGAACTCCTGGAAGCCCCGGCCGCACCTGCTGCCGCGCGTGCCGGTGGGGCCGGTTGGCTGATGCTGGCCACCACCGGCTCCGGCGTCATCAACTACGGCTACGCGCTGATCCTGACCCATGGCCTGCCGCCCGCGCAGTACACCGCCTTCGCCGCCGGTCAGGCGCTGCTCATGGTCCGCGCCGCCATCTCCGGCGCGGGTATTCCGTGGATCCTGGCCCGCGAGATCGGCCGTGCCCCCGGCGACCACGAACGCCACGCCGTTGCCACCACCTTCGCGTTCTGGGCCAACCTCGCGCTCGGCGTGCTGCTCACGCTCGCCGTCGCCGGTGGGGTGCTCATCTTCGGCACCCTGCAGGACGCCGCAGTGGTGGCCACCGCGTCGCTGATCATGTCCGTCGGCTCCACCGGCACCGGCTTCCTGCAGGGCATCGGCCGGATGGAAGCGATCGCAGTGCTGTTCACCCTTGAAGCGATCGTCAAAGCCGGAGTGGGCGCGGGCCTGGTGTTCTGCACCGGGCTCGGGGCGGCCGGCGCGCTCGCCGGGTTCGTGGCCGGCAGCCTGGTCCTGCTGCTACCCCTGCCGCGCTACCGCCACCTGCTGCGCCGCCCGTCCTGGCGTCCGGCCGAGGCGGCTCTGCTGCGCGCGGCGATCCGCCAGACCAAGTTGCAGGCCGGCGTGGCGATCACTGCCGCCGGGGACACGGTGCTGGTGGGCGTGCTCGGATTGGGGGCGGTTGGCGGCGGGCCGTACCAGGCGGCTTCGGCGCTGGGCCGGGTGCCGCTGTTCGCCTCCAACGCGGTGGCAACTGCGGCGTTCCCCCAGATCAGTCGCGATGGCTCGGCTGCTCGCAAGGCTGCGGCGCTGCGGTCGTACCTGCTGGTCGGGATCTTCATGACGGCGGTGATGACCACCCTGCCGGACACCATCCGCACGCTGCTGTTCCCCGAGACGTTCTCGTCGGTCGGGCGCTGGCTGCCCTGCGCCGCGGTGCTCGGCCTGGCAATTGGCCTGCTCAACCTGTGCGTGTCGTTCCTGCAGGCCGACGACCGGCACGGCGCGGGCGGCTGTCTGCTCGTGCTGACGGCCGGCTACCTCGCGGTGGTCGCGCTCAGCGGCACGATCTTCGGGGTGGCCGGTCTCGCGGTGGGTTCAGCAACTGCCGCCCTGCTGGCCGTGGCGGCGCTGGCCATTCTCCCCCCGGTACGTCCAGGGTGGCGCCACCTGCCCCTGCGCGACCTGGCCGCCGTCGTGGCGGTGGCTCTCCTGCTCGCAGTGGTCGGCAACGTTGTGCTCTGGCTGGCGATCGTGGCGGTGGCGGGGGTTGCGGTGCTGGTGGCGGGCTTCCCGGAGTTCGCGCCCCGCTTCGGCAGACGCTGACCGGGCGCTGCGTCGGGTGGGTCGAGTGGACTGTGGCGCGGGTCACCCCGGATGCTGTGTCGATCTGGGGGAGGGCCGTTCGACCTCGGGGGGAGAACGGGCCGGGAGCCGGTCCGGACGGTGTGAGGGAGTGGTACTGCGATGGCCAAGTACATGCTGATCCTGCGGGGAACCGACGAGTCGATGGCAAAGATGATGTCGACGCCGTTCGAGGAGATGCTCGAGACGGTCGGGCGGTTCAACGATGAGCTGATCCAGGCCGGGGTGCTGCTGGCCGCCGAGGGCCTGGACGACCCGGGTCAGGGCGTGGTGGTCGACTACGGGTCCGAGGCGCCGGTGGTGACCGACGGGCCGTACGGGGAGACCAAGGAGCTGTTCGGCGGGTTCTACCTGATCGACGTGGCGTCCAAGGAAGAGGCAGTGGAGTGGGCCAAGCGGATCCCGGCGATCAGCGGGTCGAAGTGTGAGATCCGGCGGGTGCCCGGGATCGACGAGTTCCCGCAGGACAACGAGTGGGTGGTCCGGGAGCGGGCCTGGCGCGAGCGCACGGGTCAGCTCTGACAAGCGGCGCGACCGGGTGAAGCGGGCGGTGAAGCTGCCGCCCGCCCGTCCGGCACCGGCGATGATGCGGGCATGGCGATCCGCATCGGCGTTGACGGGCGTGTGCTCACCGACCGCTACCACGGGATCGGGCGGGTTGCGTTCTCGTTGCTGCGGGAGATGGCGCTGATTCCCGGCGTGGAACTCGTGATCTTCGCCGGCGACCAGGGTTCGCGGCGCTTCGACCTGGCCACGATCCCGGCCGAGATCGTGCCGGTGGGGATGGCGGCGGTGGATGTGCGCCAGCTGTGGCGATTGCGGCCGGTGCTGCGCCGCTCGGGCGTCGACGTGATGTTCTTTCCGTACCACCTCGGTGCCTCGCCGGTGCCGGGGAAGCCGGGCGTGGCCCTGGTGCACGACTGCATCCTGGAGACCGATCCACGGTTCGTGCCGTCGCGCGCGGTCGGGTGGGCGTACCGGATCATGACCGCGCTGGTGGCCCGGCGGGTGACGGTGGCGACGGTCAGCGCGGCCTCGGCGCGCGAGGTCGAACGCTTCTACGGGCGGCGGGTCAGCCCCGATCTGGTGATCCCCAACGGGGTGGAGCCGTTCCCCGGTGGCGTCGAGCTGTCCCGGCTGGGCGAGCTGGGGATCGAGCCGGGTTATGTGCTGCACGTGGGAGCGCAGCGACCCCACAAGAACGTGAAAGTGCTGGTCGAGGCGATCGCGGCGGTGCCGGGGGCGCGGCTGGTGCTGGTGGGCTCGGCCGACGAGCGGTTCCAGGACGAGATCGGACCGGCGATTCAGCGGTACGGCGTGAGCGATCGGGTGACCCGGCTGCCGTTCGTGCCCGAGGATCTGCTGGGAACCGTGTACGCGGGGGCGGCGCTGGTGGCGTACCCGTCGCTGGTGGAGGGTTTTGGTCTGCCCATGCTCGAAGCCATGCTCGCGGGGACGCCGGTGCTGGCCAGCGATGTGCCGGTGCTGCGCGAAGTCGGCGGGCAGGCCGCGCTGTATCTCGCCCCGACCTGCGCGCAGGCGTGGACGGCAGCCATCGAACGGCTCGGGACCGACGATGACCTCCGGAACAGCCTGGTGGCTGCCGGTGCCGTCCACGCCTCGCGGTTCACGTGGAGTGCTGCTGCTGCGCGGCTGGTGGCCGCCTGTTACTCGGTATCGGGAACTCAGCGGCGGGTGCTGACCGACAGGTAGCGGGCGTTGCCGATGATGTCGGTGGCGCCGAGGCGCACGATGTACAGCGCGGCGAGGTTGTTCTCCTGCGCCTGGTTCATCACGGTCGGCAACTGGCTGGGCAGGCACACGTGGCTGGTCTCGGCCATCGCACGCAGGCCCTTCGCCTTGGCCAGGGTGGCCAGGTCGGTGACGGTGTCGAAGTTCTCCGCCCAGGTGCCGTAGACCACAACGTTGCGGTCCTTGAGCGCGTTGACCTGGCGCGCGTGGTCGTACCCCCGCTGCACCTCGCCGTTGATCTCCGGGCTTGACGTGCCGCTCAGGTTCGTGGCGGTGGCGGTCTCGAAGTCGCCGGCGCGCATGCCGTAGGACGGGTACAGCACCGCGGCCGTCCCCTTGTAGCCGGCCGACCGCAGCGAGGCGACCTGCCAGTTCTGGTACGACGCGAGCGAGTTGAGGTAGAACTTCAGGAACTTGGCGGCCTGGCCCTTGGTGCTGGGCATGCCGGGCTTCCAGTTCGGGGTGGGGCTGAGCTTCCTGGCGTTGATGTCGAAGGCGTAGTACAGGTTGCGCAGCTTGCCGGTGGCTGGGTCGAGCTTGAACGGGTACGTCAGCTCACCCCAGTGACCGCCGCCCACGCGCACGATCGAGAAGTCACCGCCGACCTTCGCGAAGACCTTCTTCAGATAGCGGGTGGCCAGGATGCGGTACTGCGTGCCGAAGATCAGGTTGGGCTCGCTGGAGTCGGTGTAGGCCTGACCGTACTGGTCGACGTAGCGGGCACCGGGCAGCTTGAGCAGCCATGCGGGCGCCTCGTGCACCCCGGTGTTGAAGGAGATCGTGTAGCCCAGCGCCTTCAACCGCGAGATGCGCTCGGCAATGCTGGTCAGGTACGCCTCGTTGTACTGCCCGCGCACCGGCTCGGCCTGCGCCCACGCCATCTCAACGAGCACGTCGGTCGCTCCGCCGGCGCGGTGCAGGTCGCTCATGTCGGTGTCGGAGTAGTTGCCGATGATGCCCAGCGCCGGAGCGGCAGCGGTGCTCATCACGTCGGTCGCGTTCGTTCCGGCGGCGGTGGTGGCTGCACTGGCGGCCTCCGCGGGGGTGAACGAAAAGAGGGCGAAAGCGGCGGCGGCCGCTGCGGCGATCTTAGTCGAGATGAGCTTCACGAAGGGTTTGTCGGCGCGGGGCGGGCGGACAATCGGGCTCGCAACCGAGCCCTAACGCGTGGCACCTCTTTCGCTACGCTTTTTGGTCTGGGCGCTGGCTGTCTCAGGTCGGGGGCTTTGGTGCCGATAGCTGAGGCCATGGAATGGTCGGTGGTCGAGCGGTTGCTCGGGCTCGCCCGGGCGCACCTCGGGGCCGAGGTCGCCGTGCTGTCCGACATCAGCGACGGCCGGCAAGTCGTGCGTGCCATCGACGGCGATGCCCGGGGCTGGACGGTCGGCGCCGAACTCACCGACTCGTACTGCCTGCGCGTGCTTGAAGGCTCGCTGCAACCGGTGATCAACGACGCGCGCCGTGACGTCCGGACCCGGGATCTGCCGTTCACCGTGCGGACCGGGATCGGCTCGTACGTCGGGGTGCCCTGGCAAACCGCGGACGGCAGTCGTGCCGGGGTGCTGTGCTGCCTGAGCCACATCGCCGACCCGCGCCTGGGCGATGACTCGGCGCGCTTTCTCGCGATGCTGGCCGAACTGATCGGCGACCAGGTCACCAGCCCGGTACTGCGTGACGACGGGGAAGACGTCCGCGTGCTGCGCGAGGTGTTGCGGGACCGAGCGTTGCGGGTCGTCTTCCAGCCCGTGGTCAGGCTGTCCGACGACCACGTGGTCGGCTACGAATCGCTGGCCCGCTTCGACTTCAGCCCGTTCCCCACGCCCGCGCACGCCTTCGCCACCGCGGGCCGCTCGGGACTGGGCGCCGAACTGGAACTGCTGGCCGTGCAAAGAGCCTTCGAAGCCCTGCCGGAGATGCAGTACGACACCACGCTCGGCGTCAACCTGTCCGCCGAGGCACTGATGACCACCGCGGTGCAGGACGTGGTGCTCGCCCACGCCGGCGGCAACATCTGCGTGGAAGTCACCGAGCACACCCAGGTCGCCGACTACCCGGCGCTCAACCGGGTGACCGAACGGCTGCGCGAGGCCGGCGTGCTGATCGCGGTGGACGACGCCGGGGCCGGGTACGCCAGCCTCCGGCACATCCTGCAACTGCGCCCGGACATCATCAAGCTCGACATCAGCCTGGTCCGTGACATCGACGCCGACCCGGTCCGGACGGCGCTGGCCCGCTCGCTGGTGTCATTCGCTGGTGAGGTCGGGGCGCGGCTGGTGGCCGAGGGCATCGAGACGCGCGCCGAATACGAGAAGCTGCGCGGCATCGGGGTGGATTTCGGTCAGGGGTACTACCTGGCCAAGCCGGGGCTGCTGCCGGTTTCTTAGTCTTTCTACGTGTCGCAGGCGATGCCGTCTCCGTCGCGGTCCAGCTCGTAGGGGTCGCTGCCGGTCACGGTGATCGGGCCGTCCACGTAGGCCGGGCCGTTGCCGCTGCCGCCGGCACAGTCGACGTCGCTGGCGACCGGCACGCACGGGTCATAGCCCGGCGTGCAATTGCCGTCGCCGCCGTCCGGTTCTTCGTAGGTTCCCACGGCCACAACTTCGCTGACCGGCTTGCGGGTGACCTCGGAGCCGACCAGTTCGCGGCTCTGCTCGCGGCCGTCGACGAGCGTGACCTCGTACGTCAGCGTCTTCTCGCCCTTGATCCCGGTCGTGCGTTTCTCGCGTTCGCCCTTCGGCAGGGAGTCATCGTCGACTTGCCGCTTCTTGTAGGGGATCGCTTTCTTCTCGGTGATCGTGCGTTTCGTCATCACCGGTTCTTGGCTTGGGATTTTGTCGCTTGCTTGCGGGCTCGCGTTTCCTTCGCCCGCTGCCGGGATTGCTGCCAGGGCGGAGGCGAGCGGTGCTGCGGCCGGGGATTTCGTTCCGGTGGCCGCGTGGACATTGTCGACAGCGCTCAGCGTTCCCGCGGGTTTGTCATCGCCGGCCACCGCACCGATGACCCACAAGCCGCCGCAGCAGGGCAGAATGAGGGCGGCGGCGACGAGCCCTGCCCGGGGGCCGATGCCGAGCCGGTTCCACCACCGCATCCGATTCGTCACGGGCACAGTTTGATGGGTGATTATCCGGTACTGATCCACTGTTCGGCTCCATCGCATTCACCTCTCAGCGCCCCAGTCCGGACACGCCGACCGCAAGGACACCCAGGAGGCCGAGCAGCAGCAGGATGAGGACCGCGAGCTGGATCTTGTCGCGGCGGGTCAGGCGGCGGGGTTGGTTACCGCCCCAGTCGAATCGGTGATCGCGCACCTGGACAGTCTTCGCGAGACCGCCGCAGATGTGATCGCCGAAAGAAGCAAAAAGATTTAGCCTCTTTCTGAGCGACGTGCCGGGGTGGCTGCTCGTTGGTACTCACCGCACGCCTTCCCGGCGGCAGGGTTGGGGCGAGTCCATGCGCCGGCAACTCGCCGCGGAACTCGGGCGCTTCGGCATTCGCGTCATCACCTTGCGGACCAGCGGCGTACCGGAAGCCATTCCGCAGGATTTTGCCGGGCGTGCGGCCATCGAGGCGGACCTGGTCGGTCAGACGTTGCTGGGGCGCACGGCAACGCTGGAAGATGTGGGCAATGTGGCGGTGTTCGCGGCCTCCGACTGGGCGCGGACGCTGACCGGGGCCGCGATCAATATGTCCTGCGGAGCGTTCCTGGATTGATGGCCCCGGCCAGCTCCGGTTCGGCCGGCTCGCGGGTGGCCTCGACCAGGAACCGGTGGGCGGTGGCGGTGAAGTGGCCCTGCGTGTTGATGATGGCGTGCAGGCGGCGCAGGGCCCGGTCGTACTTCTCGACGCTGAAGTCGCGGATCTGCCACGGAACCGCGCGGAGCTGATAGATCACGGCGCCGATGTCGTGGAAGGTGAGGGGGATGCGCTCTTCTCGTACCTCTGTCACGCTCAAACCCGCTGTCCGCAGCGCTGCAGTCGCCGTCTCCGCCGTCCAAGCCCGCGGGTAGGGCGGCGGCGCGCCGAGCACCTCGTTGAGGTCGGCCAGGTCGTCGCTGCCCACCTGCTGGCTCAGCAGCGTGCCGCCCGGCTTGAGCAGGCGGGCCAGATCCTCGGCCGGCAGGCGGCCGTGGCGGCTGAGCACCACGTCGAACACGTCCTCGCCGCCGGGCAGCTCGGTGACCACCGAAACCCCGAACGGCGTCAACCGGTCCCGCGCCACCGGCACGTTCGGCGCCCAGCTTTCCACCGCCACCGTCAGCGGCGGCAGCGGGGCCAACTCGGCGAGCAGCTCACCGCCGCCGGTGTCCAAGTCGAGCAGACTGTACGCGCGGCGCAGCAGCGGGCGGGCGAGTTCGGGAAAGGCCCACGACGGGTACGAGCCCACCGCGCGCCCATCCAGCCAGGCGAATTCCCAGCCCGTGATCGATACGCCCACGGCCTCGGCCACAAGCTGCTCATACTGCCGTCCGGACTCCATGGACCGACCGTAGCCGCGCGTGTACCGCTACACCGGCCTTGTTGCCGGAGCAGTGCAAGCTTGTTGTCGGACGGTTACCTGATCTCTGGCAAGCTGGCCCGTATGGTCTCCCTTATTCGCAATGTAGCGTTTGATTGCCCCGATCCGTACGCTTTGGCGACCTTCTGGAGCAGCGTCATCGGAGCCCCGGTGCACGCGGACTGCGCCCCCGGCGACGACGATGCGGTCATCGAGCCGGACTCCGGCCCCCGGCTGTTCTTCCAGGCGGTGCCCGAGGCCAAAGTGGTGAAGAACCGGGTGCACGTGTGCCTGCAACCGCGCGGAGCCCAGCGCGATGCCGAGGTCACGCGCGTGGTGGGGCTGGGCGCGAGCGTGCTGGCCGACCACCGGGGAGCCGACGGAAGCGGGTGGGTGGTGCTGCAGGACCCGGCCGGCAACGAGTTCTGCCTGACCCGCTCGGACGAGGAAAGGTGTGGTTAACCCCATTCTCGAAGGACCTTCGGCGGACCACGCTATGACGCATGACTTCTCGCGTTCTGAGTTCGGTCCGTGACGTCGGCTATGGTGCCGCCTTGATTCCGATTACCGCTTCTTCACTGATCCGCCGGAGTTCCCCGCGCGGCGCCGTGGCTTTGGCTTATGTGGGGCTGAGTGTGCTGCTCGGGATTGCGGCGCTGGTTCCCTTGGGGTTGCTGCTGCTGTTCGTGCTGCGGGGGGTGTTGTACGGGTTCGTGGACCACGGGCCGTACGACCATTCGTGGGGTGGTCCCGGGCGGGCGGGAGCTTGGGCGATGCACTTCTTGGTGAGCTTGCCTATTGCGGCGGTTGCTGTTGGTGCGCTGGTGGGGATCGCTGCGGTTCATCGGGGGCTTACGGCTCAGTTGCGGGAGGGGCGGTTGCGGGGGCGGATGGTCTGGTGGGGCGGTTGCGGGGGGGGATGGTCTGGTGGGCCTTGGCGGTGCCGGTGCCTGCTGTTGCTTTCTTCTTTGTTTGGCTGCAGCAGATTTAGCTCTGCTGTTGTCGTGGCTGGGCTAATTCGTGTTCGTGGCTGAACTTGCTCAGGAGGATGGCGTAGGCGGCGCAGGCGGCGGTTGTGCGGGGGTTTCACCGGTTGCGCGATGATCCTGGAGCAGGCCACGGGCTACCGCTGGGGCGAGCGTAGCCAGGGCGCCGGGGGTGGGGTAGGCGCCGGATATCGAAGCCCTGCAGTCAATCCTGAGTAGCGGCGAACCATCGATCGTGGTGGCGCACTCCTGTGGCGCAGTGGTGGCAAGCGCCGCCGCTCTCCACGGCGACGTGCACCACCTTGGTGTACATCGACGCCGGCGAGTCCCTCACCACCCTGACCGGCTCCGACCCCGGCGCCCTACCCGACCGGGCCACGCCGCCTGAGCGGCAGCGGGTCCGGGTGGGTCAGGTTCGGGCGAAGTCGGCTGGTTTGAAGTTGCCTTCGTGTAGCTGGGTTTCGATTTGTTCGAGGCTGCGGCCGGTGAGCTCGGGCATGCGCCGCCAGACGAAGAGGAAGGCGGCGACGTTGAAGGCGGCGTACAGCCACATGGTGGGGCCGGGGCCGATGGCGTTGATGATGGTCAGCAGCGTGGTGGTGATGAGCAGGTTGGTGGTCCAGAGGGTGGCGGCTTGGACGCTGGTGCCAGCGGCGCGTACGGCCAAGGGGTAGATCTCGGAGCCGGTCAGCCAGCCCATCAGTTGCAGGCCGCCGGCGTTGAAGAACATGAAGACGATGAGGCAGGTGACGATGAACGGGGTGCTACCGCGGCCGCTGTGACCGGTGACGAACAGGGCGCCGAGCACGGCCAGGCTGAGCGCGGCCCCGGGCACCATGATCAGGGTCAGGCGGCGCCGGCCGACGCGGTCGACGATGCTCAGACCGACGATCATCATCACCAGGTAGGTCACGCCGAGCCCCACGCTGACCCGCAGCGCGGCGGACTCGGAGAAGCCGTTGTCGGTGAGGATCGTGGGGGCGTAGTAGATGATCATCTCGATGCCGCTGAGCTGGGTGAAGATCGCGATGCCGCAGCCGACCACCAGCGCGGGGCGTACCCAGGCCTGGCGCAGCCCGGACCACCCGCGGTTCTTGGCCTTGACCTCGCGCTCCTGCGTTTCCAGGTCGAGGATCTCGCCCAGCTCCCGGTCGAGGTGGGCGCTGTCCGAGCGCACGCGGCGCAACGCCTGCTCGGCCTCGTCGCGCCTGTTCTGCTTGACCAGCCAGCGCGGGCTCTCGGGTAGCCGCAGCATGAGCAGGAGCATGACGACGGCCGGCACCGCGGCGAGCCCGATCGAGACCCGCCAGGACAGGGCCTCACTGGCACCCACCAGCGTGGAGATCACGATGCCGACGCCGATGCCCACCTGGAAGGTCAGGACCAGCCGGCCGCGCTGTTTCGCCGGGGCGAGCTCGGCGACGTACATGGGCACGGTCTGGGTGGCGCCGCCGACCGCAAAACCGAGGACCACGCGACCGAGCGCGAGCAGTACCGCGGTCGGCGCCACGGAGGCCAGCACCGCACCGAGCGCGAAGACGCCCGAGATGAGCAGCACCGTTCGCCGCCGCCCCCAGCGCTCCGACAACCGGCTGGAGGCCAGCGCACCGATGACCGCGCCGAGCAGGATCGCCCCGGCGATGACCTGTTCCATGCCGCTGCCGGTGTCGAAGTCCCGCCGAATCTGCAGCAGCGCACCCGAGATGATGCCGGTGTCGTAGCCGTACAGCAGCGCCGAGACAGCCGACACTGCCGCCGCAGCCAGCATCAATCCGGTCAAGCGGGCCGGGTTCGTTCCTGACTTGCTCGATGCGCCATTCGCAACCGACATGCATGCCTCCCGGGGCTGGGGCGCACATCTACCCCATTCAGCATCACCTATGTGCAGAGCTTAGAGAGGATTTCGGCAATCGCCTCGGGTTTGTGGCGCAGGGTCGCGCTGCCGACGGTCAGCTCGGTGACCACGAAGCCGGGTTCGGCGGTGGGACTCGCGGTGGGCCAGAGCCAGAGGCCGGTCTGTTCGGCGAGGCGACGACTGGTGGCGCGGAAGGCGTCAGCGCTGGTGGCGAACAGCAGATGCATCATTGGGGTCTGCGGAGGATCCGGTAGCACGCGAACCTCGGGGACGGACTGCAGCGCCTCGGCGATGGCACGAGCGTGGCGCATGCGGGCGGGCATCTCCTCAAGCGTCACGTCGAGCCGGGCAAGCGCCGAGGAAGCCGCCGGCCACAGCGCGAACAGGGTGCCACCCAGGCGTGAGCGCCACTCGCGTACCTGGGCGATGTCTTGCTCGGGGCCGGCCACGCAGCAGCCCGGCAGCGCGCCGACTCCCTTGTAGAAGGACACGTAGACCGTGTCGAACAGCGCTGCGATCTCGGCGGTGGAACGTTCGTAGCCGGCGGTGGCTTCCCAGAGGCGGGCGCCGTCGAGGTGCACCGCCGCACCGCGGTCGCGGGCCCAGCCGGTCTGCGCGGCCAGGTCTTCCCATGACGGAAGCTGGCCACCCAGATCGCGCTGAGGCAGTTCAAGCACCAGGGCGGCGAGTGGCTCGGCTATCTTTTCGAGGTCGCTCAGCTCGAGGAGCCGGCTCAGGTCGCCGGTGGACCGGCCCACCAATTGGTGCAGCCGCTGATGCGCCTGCGACTCGTGCCGCTCGAGATGGCAGTAAGGATGCCAGGCGATGGTCCGGGTGCCCCGCCGATCGGCGTGCACTCGCAGCGTCGCGGCTTGAGCCATGGTCCCGCTGGGCAGGAACACCGCCGCCGGCTTGCCGAGCAGTGCCGCGATGCGTTCCTCGAGCTGCTTGACCACGCCGCCGTCGCCGTAGACATCCTGGCCGGCATCCGGATCTATCGTGGCCAGCAGGTCGCGTGAGCGTCCCAGCCCGTTGCCCAGGAACGTGTCGGTGCAAGCTGCTTTGAGAGCGCGAACCTCGTCATCCACGGCGTCAACCTTTCAGTGCTTGACAGGCATGAGCAGAGAGAACCTGTCGGTGCTGCGCATGGCCAGCGGCTTGATCGGACCGTCCAGCTCCAGCACCAGCTGGCACGGGCCGCCCGCATCGAGGGCCTGCAGCAGGAACTCCCGGTTGACCGCTACATGCGACGGCGAGTCGGTGGTCCATTCCGTCTCGTTCAGGGTGCGCAGGGTGCCGGTCGGATCCAAGGTCAAAATGGTGACCTCGAACGAGATCCCGTTGTATTCACGGCGCACCGGGGCCGCGGCGTACACCGCTGTGCGCAGGCTGGGCGCGTCGATGGAGATGCGCCGGGCCGGGTGCGAGTCGTTGCTGATCACGCGCCGGTGATCGGGGAAGTCAACGGTGAGTGGCGTGGCATCGAGGCGTCCGGCCGGCGTCGACACCGTGATGGCCTCCGGCGTGACGTCCAGCGCGACATCACCGGTGAGCAGGGGGCGGAGCGCGTCGGCGAACGGTAACGGCGCGACCACCCGTACCGGTGGGCCGGTCACTCGGGCCGGCGAACCCGCGACCGCAAGCCGGAAACGGTCGGTGGCCACCAGGGTTATGGTCTCCGGCTCGACTTCGAGCAGAATGCCGTTGATCATCGGCAGGGCGGGGTCGGTGGACGCGGCGAAGCGCACCGCATCCAGCGCGGTAACCAGGGCTTCGGCGGGCATGTTGATCTGAGTCACGGTGGTCTCCTCCAGGTGATGGCCGGCCGCCAGCAGACGGTGCAGCCGGGAGAGCTCACGCCGGGCCTCGGTCAGGCCGTCCTCCAGCCGCACCTGGTGCTCGTCGAGGATCTTGCGCACCGCGTCGGGGTCGGGCAGCTCGGCCACCGCCCGCCCGATGTCGGCGACCGGCATGCTCACCCGCCGCAGACCCGCGACCAGGCGCGCGGCCAGGATCTGGGTCTCCGCATAGAGGCGGTATCCGGTCGCCGGGTCGACGGCAGCGGGCACCAGCACACCGGCGCGGTCGTAATACCGCAGTGCGCTGATGCCCAGGCCACTCGCCCGGGAAATCTCGCCGATGGTCCGCATTTCGCTCCCCACAGCACGACACCCTGGAGCCTCGACAAGGTCGAGGGTCAAGCTGCAGTGTGGTCCATGTGAACCTCGTCATGGTGCGCAGAGCCCTGATCGGGTGGACCGGGGGTTCGCGGTCAGATCTGGAGAAGCGCCCCGAACGCCGATTGTTCCAGCGTGCGAGGCATGACGATTTCCCGCTGCGGCGCTAGACGATCAAGGCGATGCCGAGGGCGGCCATGACGATGGCAATCGCGGCGTCGAGGATGCGCCAGGCCAGCGGCTTGGACAGGACGGGAGCCAGGCGCCTGGCTCCCAGCCCGAGCACCGTGAACCAGACGATGCTGGCCAGCGCTGCTCCCGCGCCGAACAGCCATCGGTAGGAGTGCTGTTGTGCGACGGAACCCAGCAGCAGCACCGTGTCGAGATAGACGTGCGGGTTGAGATAGGTCAGCGCCAAGCAGGTGAGCAGCGTCGCGCGCAGCGTGGCTGGGCCGCGGTCGGTGGGAGCCAGGGCGGAGGGCTTGATTGCCCGTTTGGCGGCCAGGGCGGCGTACGAGATCAGGAAAACGGCCCCGGCCCACTTGATGACCGTGACGATTGCGGGGCGCGCGGCCACCAGAGCGCCGAGGCCGGCGATGCCTGCCGTGATCAGCAGGAGGTCGGACAGGGCGCAGGTCACGACGACGGGGATCACGTGCTCGCGGCGTAGTCCCTGGCGCAGCACGAAGGCGTTCTGCGCGCCGATGGCGACGATGAGGCCGAGAGACGCGGCGAAGCCGGCGAGGGTGGAGGCAAGCACTAGTCGACGGTAAGGGGCTGATCTGCTGTAATCCAGCTAAAGATTCTTCAGGACCTTTAGGAATTCTCATGGACTCGCAGCAGCTTGCCACCTTCGAGACGGTCATCACCGAGGGCAGCTTCGACGCGGCCGCGCGGGCCCTGCACATCACGCCCTCCGCGGTCAGCCAACGGATCAAGGCGTTGGAGCAGGCCGTAGGGCAGGTTCTGGTCCGGCGCACGAAGCCGGCCGAGCCGACAGAAGCAGGTCAAGCGTTGGTACGACTGGCCAGCCAGATCGCTCTGCTGTCGCGCGAAGCCCTCGACGCCGCGCGCGGAACGGCAACGGGCGGCCGGATCTCGCTGGTAGTCAACGCTGACTCGCTGCACACGTGGTTCCTGCCGGTCCTGACTGCGGTGCCGGGGGTCAGCTTCGACGTGCATCAGGACGACCAGGACTACACCGCCGACCTGCTGCGCGCCGGGACGGTGATGGCGGCGGTAACTGCTCAGCGGGTACCCGTGCAGGGGTGCAGGGTGGAGGAGCTTGGCTCGATGCGATACCTGGCTGCGGCTGCGCCCGGGGTGTTCGCCGACTATGCGACAACGCCGATGATTGTGCTGAACCGCAAGGATCGGCTGCAGCATCGCTTCCTGGCCGAGATGGCAGGGGCGACCCAGTCCGCGGTGGCGGGAGGGGGCGGGGACCCGCCGGTGCATTACATACCGGCTGCGGCGGCGTTTGTGGAGGCGATCAAGCTGGGGCTGGGCTGGGGGATGGTGCCTGAGCAGGTGCTGGGTGACCTGGCGGAGATCGCGCCGGGGCGGCACCTGGATGTGCCGCTGTATTGGCAGTGCTGGCGGATGGAGTCGGTGGGGTTGCAGGCGCTGACCGCGGCGGTGAAGGCGGCTGCGGCTACGGCGTTGCGGTAGAGGATTCCACTCCGGCACGTCGCCGCCGCGTTGAAGCGTTCTACGTGCCGGCGGCGGACATTGTCATCGCAGCGCCTCTTCGATGTGGTCGAGGGCCGCGTCTATGGAGGTGACTACGGCTACTTGGGCCAGTGCGGACGTACGGACGAAATGGGTTTGGGTTATGTCGTTCAGCCATTCCCACAGGCCGGTGTAGAAGCCCTCGGGATCGAGGATCACTATGGGCTTGCGGTGCAGGTCCAGGGTGGCTGTTGTCCAGACCTCGAACAATTCGTCGAGGGTGCCCAGGCCGCCGGGCAGGGTGATGAAAGCGTCGGAGCGCTCGATCATGATGTTTTTCCGGGCGCCCATATCGGAGGTCACCACCAGGTCGTCCGATGCTGTGTCCGCTACTTCCAGATCCACCAAAGATTGCGGAATGATGCCCAGGGTGTGCGCGCCGCCGGCTCGGGCGCCATCGGCTACTGCGCCCATCATGCCTACGCAGCCGCCGCCCGACACCAGCGAATGGCCGCGGGGACCTAGGGCTTTACCCAGCGCTGTTGCCAGGTCCAGGTGCTGGGCGCCGATGCGATTCGAGGAGGCGCAGAAAACGCAAATGGCGGCCACGTCAGTGGTTACCGTCCAGCTTGGCCAGCGCTTTGTCGGCCGCCACGATGTGGTGCACGGCCTCTTCGACGTCGTCGGTCAGCATGATCAGCTCCATGTCGTCCGGGCTCACCTTTCCATCGGTGAGCAGGCGCTGCTTGATCCAATCGAGCAGGCCACCCCAGTATTCGACGCCCATGAGGATCACCGGGAACCGGGTCACCTTGCGGGTCTGGACCAGCGTGATCGCCTCGAACAGTTCGTCGAGGGTGCCGAAGCCGCCCGGCAGCACCACAAAGGCCTGGGCATATTTGACGAACATGGTCTTGCGGACGAAGAAGTATCGGAAGTCGATGCCGATGTCGACCCAACGGTTGAGACCCTGCTCGAACGGGAGTTCGATGCCCAGCCCCACCGACATTCCGCCCGCGTCGGTGGCTCCCCGGTTCGCCGCTTCCATCACGCCCGGGCCGCCGCCTGTTATCACCGCATAGCCCGCCTCGGCCAGGGCCGCGCCCAATTGCTCGGCCATGACGCATTCCGGACTGTCAGGAGTGCTGCGAGCCGAGCCGAATACGCTCACCGCTGGCGGCAGGTCGGCCAGCGTGTCGAAGCCCTCCACGAATTCCGACAGGATGCGCAAAGCTCGCCAGGCATCCTTGGTCTTCCACTCGCCACGGTGGTGCGAGTCAAGCAGTTTCTCGTCCGCTGTGCTGGGCGGGATGGAATCCCGGCGCAGAGTGACGGCGCCGCGATGACGCTCCTGTGTTCTGGGATTGCGTCCATCGGGGCTGTCCGTCATGGCACCCACGGTAGTGCGGACGGTCGACGGTCGGTGAACTATCCGGTGGGGTTTCGGTAAGAGGATTGCGGCATCGCGGCGTTTTTGCCAGATTGAAGCAACGGACGGTAGCTCTGCGACGTCTGTAGAGTTACCTACCCCCGCACGGCATGCACGGCGTCCGGCTCCGGCCGGGCATCAGGGCGAAGGAGCCACCGTGATGACCCGCTATGAGCGCATGAAAGCCCACCGCAGGCTGCAGCGGCGCATCCGCATGGTGGTCGAGGAACGCCGCATGGCGCTGGCCCAGCCGCCGGCCCCGGCCGATCCGGCCTTCGATCCCGAGACCACCGTGGAGATCAAGCGGCCCGAGGTCTGAGCTCCAACGCGCCGCAGTGGCGTTTCGTGCGGCCCTCATGGCGGGTCCGCGTGGCGGCGCCCGACGGGGCAGGATCCGATCCGAACACACCCGGACCACGACTTTCACCGGCAGGTCCTGCAGTAGTAACGCCAGCCGGGGCCCGTCGTAGCCGGCGTCCGCGACGATCCAGACGTCGGGCTCTCCCGGCTGCACGTCAGAACGCAAGCTAGTAGTACGTCGGCTGCCGCTCCGCCGGATTCGCAGGCGCGACGTCGAGGTTCTTGTCCGCCGTGAGGCGGTCGACAACCTCACGGTCTGCTCCGATGCCGGCCCAATGGGGGTCGACGTCGCTGGCGAAACACCACGCATGATCTGCCGGCCAGACGAATGCCGGCGCTGAGTGGACCTCGGAGGTGAACAAGTCACTCCATCCCGCCAAGTCCCCCAGGGTGCCGGTGAACAGGACGTAACGCCGGTATTGCAGGTCCACCATGTTCCTACCGGTCAGTGCGGGATTCCGGAACGTCGCACCGCCCGCCCACACGCAGACATAGCAATCGCGTGTGGAGGAGCTGTAGTCGGCAAGGGCCTCCAATGCTGTTCGGGCCATGTCGATCTCGGTGGGTCGGAGATATGGCAGCCGTACGTCCGACTCGCGCATATCCGGACGGATCGGATCGGGTAGGTAGCGAAGACGTGCGTACGCAGGAAACGAGGCCGGCCCGAACGTGATCAACCGCGTCGGGCCGACATCGGTCGCGTACAGCCACGCCGCAGCAGAGAGCTCGTCAGTGGGCTGCAGTGTCATCGTCTGAATGATAGACCGCCAATTACCAGGCAGTGCGGCTAGTTCACCACGCAATTGACGGTGGCCTGCCTGTAGGGAGTGTCGCCGGTGTCGATCTCGCCGATGACGTCCACGTCCTCGTGATTGCGCCAGGAGATGGCCTGGCCGGTCGAGTCACAAGCGTGACGGGCGTTGGACCTGTTCCCAGATCCGCCGCCGGCCGTCACTGTCACCGTGGTCGAACACGCCTTCTGCCGCCAGGTGTTGTCGGTGTAAAACTCGTACAAGCAGTTGAAGACCTTGGCCGTGTTGTTGGTGCACGATCCCTTGACGTAAGTTCCATGTCCCGAGACGTCAGGCGCCGTGTAGTGCGGATTGTCAGCTCCGTTGCCCGGTGTGCAGCCAAGAAGCTGGGCGCTGCCTGCTGGGCCGGCGTTGGCCCCACGCATTGACAGGACGTTGCCCTTCTGGTCGAGGTACGTGCCTCCCGCACCGGCGGGCGCCAATCCCGGTCGAGCAGCGGCCGGTGCCGCACCCGATGCCGGTGAAGCGGCTACGGCGCTCGCTCCGGTCGACAGCAAGGCGACGGCCAGGGCGACAGCGACGCTCGATGCACGCATGTTTCTGATCACGACGATTCCTCCCGTTGGGGCGCACGCGCCGTGGCCTGCGCATGCGTCAATGACTTAATGAGCGCCGAACGTAACGATAAAAGCATCTTTCGGTCAACGAATTCCGGGTGTCACTAGACAGACACCGGGCAATGTTTGTCATCAAATTAATTTGACGTTCGTTGGCAACGAAATTGACCCAGCTCCGCACCTTCGCCCCGGGCGCGGGTCAGGGCCAATGGCGCTTTTGTAGCCCATTGCGGAATACGATCTCTTTTGCGGCTGACGTGACTCGTATAGCCGGGGCGGCGGGGGATCGGATGGCAATCGGAGTCGGATCAAGACGCTCCCGCTGGAGTGACCGGACGAGGTCGATGATCAGTCGCGGGCTCCGGAGTAGCGGAAACTGTCACTGCCGGTCCGACTGGCCCTGTACTCATCCGGGCGATGCGGGGGAGGCTCACCCGGCATTCTCCGGATGATCCCTTATCCATTGCCGTTCCACGCTGAGGCGTGTTTCATAACCACTCGCCGATGACGGTGATGGTCAGGACCGCTTGGAAGCGGGCGGCTGACAGTCGTAGCGAGTAGCGACACCGCAATGACGTTTGAGGGGTGCGATGCCGTTCTCGACGGCGTTTCGTAACCAGTAGGGCTGCGGGTGGAACGTCGGTGGACGGTCCTCAGCGCGACTTACGAGACACGTCTTAGTAGGCGGCCAGCCATCGGTGCAGGGTGGCGGCGCCGTCGCGGATCTTGCCGATCTCGACGTGCTCGTCCTGGGCGTGCGCCAGCCGTGGGTCGCCGGGACCGTAATTGAGCGCCGGGATGCCCAGGGCCGCGAAGCGTGAGACGTCCGTCCAGCCCAGTTTGGCCGCCGGTTCCTCGCCGACCGCCGTGAGAAAGTCGCGGGCCGGGGCCGCCTTCAGTCCGGGCATCGCGCCGGGAGCCGAGTCGGTTACTTCCAGGTCGAAACCGCTGAAGATCTCGTGCAGGTGGGCCAGCGCGTCCTTCTCCGAGCGATCCGGCGCGAAGCGCAGGTTGACCTCGATGGCGCACTCGTCGGGGACGACGTTGCCGGCCACCCCGCCGGAGATCTTCACGGCGTTCAAGCCTTCACGGTACGTACACCCGTCGATCGTCACCGTGCGCGGACGGTAATCGTCGAGCCGGCGCAGCACCTCGCCCGCAGCGTGGATGGCGTTCACCCCGCGCCAGGCGCGCGCGGTGTGGGCCCGGCGCCCGTGGGTGCGTACGGTGGCCTTCATCGTGCCCTGACAGCCCGCCTCCACCACGCCGTACGTGGGCTCCAGCAGCACCGCGAAGTCGGCGCGCAACCACTGCGGGTGCGCCTCCCCGGCCAGCCGCAACCCGTTGAATTGCGAGTCGATCTCCTCGGCCTCGTAGAGCAGGAACGTCAGGTCGTACCGTGGATCGGGCAGTGTCGCCGCGATGTGCAGGGCCAACGCCACCCCGGACTTCATGTCGGCGGTGCCGCAGCCGTAGATCAAGTCGTCAACGACGGTGGACGGAAAATTGTCGTTCAGGGGCACGGTGTCGAGGTGCCCGGCCAGCACCACGCGCTGCTCGCGGCCGAGATCGGTGCGCGCCATCACAGTGTTGCCGTGTCGCTCGACACTCAGGTGCGGGGTCTGCCGCAGGACGTCTTCCACGCAGTCGGCGATGACCTTCTCTGCGCGCGAGACGGACTCGATGTCGACCAGGACGCGGGTGAGTTCCACGGGGTCAACGAGCACGTCAGGGGTTAGCGGGTTCGCCATGAGCGGCACATTACCGCCCGAACATGAACCTGCTCGGCGAGCTTGACGACGCTACCGTCGGGCGGGGGACTTCCGGCGGAAAGAGCAACGATGAAAGTCGATACGGCTCACTTGCGAGCAGTCGCGGATCGGCTGGTCGAGCAGGCCGGGCAGCCACTGGAGCAAGCCGGCCACATCGTCGCGCAAGCCGAGGGCGACGTGTCGATCGCCACGATGTTCGATGACTGTGCCACTGCGGGACCGTACCGGGAGGCGAGCGCGAGCTGGCAGGCGCAGATCACGGTGCTGCGCCAAGCGGTCGGGGAGCTGGCCGCTGCCATCAGAGAAAGCGCCGACGGGTACGACCACAGCGACGCAACCGCCGAGACGCGCCTGGACCCCCGGTGACCCCGCTGGACCGGTTGGCGTCATTGCAGGACGCGATCCACGCCGGCACCGGGAACTGGCCATTGGCGGCGCGCGAGGCTGCTCGCGTGGCGTCGATCGGCGGGGACGCTGCCCAAGTGCTGAGCCTGGAACAGGGCTGGAGGGACGCGGCGGCTGCCCTGCACGAATCGGCGCAGGTGCTCGCGGCGCTGGTGCACGAGGACTTCGCCGGGGCTTGGGCCGGGGAGGCGCACACCGCGGCTGCCGAGGTCGTGCGGGCGCTGGCTGACGAGGTTGCGCGTGCGGCGGAGGCTGTGCGGGGCGTGGCTGGGGTGCTGGGGACGTACGGGGAAGGGTTGGAAAGCGCAACGGTGCGTGACCGGACCGGCCGGATCGAGATGCAGGTGGCTCCGGAAATCGGCATTGATCTGCGCGTCGCAGCTCACATCGCGGCCCGCGACAACGCCTCGGACCTGGCCGTCGAACTCCATGACCTCGCAGGTCAGGCCGCCCGGTTGCCGCTCGGAGCCCTCGATTGCGTGCTGATCAACGACAGTCTTCCGCTGGCGCCCGCCACCGTCTCGCGCGTGGAGCTGGTCGCTTCGGGGACCCGAGAGTTGATCATGTCGGCGGACTCGGCACCGCAGCGCGCCTACTTGCTCAAGGCCAGCGCGGCCGGGTACGAGGGCGCCGACCTGGTGGCCTTCGCCGAGGCGATCGCCCCGCACGACGCCGGATGGCTCGACCAGCATCTGGACCCGCTGGCCTGGGGGCAGGGGCCGTATCCGACCTGCGTAGCCGCGGCGACGGTCACGGCCCACGCCGAGGTCGACCCGGTCTATGCGTTAAGCATCACATCGACGCCCGGAGAACTGCGCTCGGAGCAGCAACGTGTGTACGACGGCGGGCGCAATTGGGTACAGGATGTTCTGGGGCTCGACGGCATGACGCCGGGGCAGTCGGCGCAGGTAGCGAACGAGGAGATCGCTCCGCACACCGGACGCCGGTACGAGGAACGGCCCTTCGGACCTGCTCTGCTCGCCGATATCGAGCGAGCCGTTGATGATGGCTACCCCATTCCGTTCATTGCCGCCGACCACGAGTTGGTAGTGATCGGTCACACCGGCGATCAGCTGCGGATATACAACCCCTGGGGGAGTACCTACTGGATCAGCGAGCAGGAATTTGCCGATGCTTCGCCTCTAGTAGGGTTCCCGTCGTGACTAGCGCGATCTCGACCTCCGCAGCCTGGGGCATCGGCCTCGCCACCGTGACCGCCGACGGGACGGTGCTCGACACCTGGTACCCCACCGGCTTCCTCGGCCTGGGGGAAGTGCCGGGCGACCTGCCGGCGCTGCCCGCCGGGCTGACCGGCCCGAAGGCGCCGGCCGGGCTGTCGACCGTCGAGGTGCGCATCGAGATCGCGTCGCTGGCCGAGCCGATCAAGGACTCCTCGGACGCGTACCTGCGGCTGCACCTGCTCTCGCACCGCCTGGTCCGGCCCAACGAGCAGAACCTTGACGGCATCTTCGGCATGCTGGCCAACGTCGCCTGGACGTCGGCCGGCCCGTGCCCGCCGGACCGCGTCGACGAGCTGCGCCTGATCGAGCGGGCCGCCGGGCGCCACCTCGCGGTCCACGGCGTGGACAAGTTCCCGCGGATGACCGATTACGTGACCCCCTCGGGCGTGCGCATCGCCGACGCCGACCGGGTTCGCCTGGGCGCGCACCTGGCCAGCGGCACCACCGTCATGCACGAGGGCTTCTGCAACTTCAACGCCGGCACGCTCGGCACCTCCATGGTCGAGGGCCGCATCGTGCAGGGCGTCGTGGTCGGCGACGGCTCGGACGTGGGCGCCGGCGCGTCGATCATGGGCACACTGTCCGGCGGCGGCAAGGACAAGGTGTCGATCGGCGAGCGCAGCCTGCTCGGGGCGAACGCGGGCATCGGCATCTCGCTCGGCGACGACTGCGTGGTCGAGGCCGGCTGCTACATCACCGGCGGCGCCAAGCTCACCCTGCCGGATGGGCGCGTGGTCAAGGCCAAGGAGTTGTCCGGGGTCAACGGCCTGCTGTTCTGGCGCAACTCGGTGACGGGGGCGCTGGAGGCCCGGCCGCGCAAGGGCACCGGCATCGAGCTGAACTCGGCCCTGCACGCGAACGACTAGCCGCTTCTCCCTGGAGCCGGGTTTCCCGGGAGCCCTGCCGAACCGGTGCTCTTCGTGGCTGCCGGCCCGGCAGGGGGAATGGCCCCGCTAGAAGCATTTAGCGGAACCCTGCCGTGTGCGTACACCTGCGTCAAGGATGTCGATCAGTAGACTTTTGGACATGCCCCCGCCACGGGTGACCCTGCTGCAGGTCGCGGAGCGGGCGGGCGTGTCCCGCAGCACGGCGTCCTTTGTCCTGGCCGGGCGCCATCTCGACATGCGCATCTCCGAGGACGCCCGCCAACGGGTGCTGCGTGCCGCCCAGGAACTGGACTACCGGCCCAACCTGATGGCGCGCAGCCTGCGTACGAAGATCACCAAGACTGTTGCCCTGGTGTCCGACACTTTGGCGTCCGACCCCTACGCCGGCCGGGCCATCCACGGCGCGCTCGCCGCGGCGGTCGCGCGCGGTCACCTGCTGTTCATCGGCGAGACCGAAGGCAACGCGACGGTCGAGAAGAAGCTGATCTCCGACTTCCTGGACCGCCAGGTGGACGCGTTCATCTACGCCTCGATGTTCACCCGCCACGTGCGCGTGCCCAACCTGCTCAAAGGACACCCGGTGGTCCTGCTGAACTGCCTGACCCGGGCAACCAAGCCAGTCCATCACTCGGTCATCCCCGACGAGGTGACGGCGGGAACGGGGGCGGCGGCAACGCTGGTCGAGGCGGGCCACTCCGCGGGGATCTACCTGGTCGGAACCCCCGCCGAGCACGTGTTCGCCGGACGCGAGCGGGTGGCCGGGCTGCGGTCGGGCTTCGCTGCGGCCGGAGTGAAGATGGCGGGCACCATCGAATGCGACTGGTGGCCCGAGCCGGCGTACGAGGCGGTGTCGGCGGCTTTGGCGCGCGGGGTGACGCCGCGGGCACTGGTGTGCTTGAACGACCGGGTGGCGCTGGGGACGTACCAGGCGCTGCGCGAAGCGGGTTTGTCGGTTCCCGGCGAGGTTTCGGTGATGTCATTCGACGATTCGGACATGGCGGCTTGGCTGCGGCCGCAATTGACGAGCGTCGCGCTGCCGCATTACGAATTGGGCTGGAAGGCGGTGGAACTGCTGCTCGGAAAGAGCGAGGAGCCGGCAATCCACCGCGTGTCAATGCCCATCCGCATGCGCGCGTCGATCGGCAAACCGGCCTGAGCGGGGAGCACGCCGGCATTGGGAAACGATACGGTGGCAGCATGACGACGGTGGTTGAGCGTGACGGGCGGTTCACCGCCCCGCTGCTGACTGCCTCGGCTGCGGGCGTGCACATGGGCATTTCGGCCACCACCATCAAGGAGTGGCTCAAAGCGGCCGGTGACGGGCCGGTCATGCATTCGGTGCGCCCCGAGAGTCCGCACGGTCCGCGGTTGCCGTTTGTCGCACTTGCCGAGGCTCAGATCCTTCGCGAGCTGCGGAACACCGGATTGACCATGCAGCACATCCGGGCGGGCGTGGCCCGGCTTCGCGAGCAAACGGGTGATGAATACGTGCTCGCGACGAACATGATTGCCACCGACGGGGGCGAGCTGCTTTACAACGCCGCGTCGAAGGTCGCGCCGGAATGGGTGCGGGCCCGAGACGGTCAGGTAGCCATCCGGCAGGTCATCGAGGCTGTGATCAAGTACGTGTCGTATGCCGACGATGGCTACGCGTCCCGCCTGGTGCTGCGCCCCTATGGCGCGGCTGACGTCATCATCGACCCGCGTTTCGGCTTCGGTCAGCCGGTCTTCCAGTCCAGCAAGATCAAAGTTGAGACCATCGCGGACCTGTTCTACGGCGGCGGTGAATCAGTAGAGGACATAGCCGACGAGTACGACCTGAGCACCGACGAAGTGGAAGTGGTCCTCCGAGTCATGGCGCGGCGTGCGGCCTGAGTTCCTTGTCGATCGCAATATCGGCAAGCGCGTAGTTGCTGCCCTCCGGGAGGCTGGTGATTTGCGCCGAGCCAGAAGGTCTGGGAACCATCTGGGTCGTGCAACGAGACGGCCGCGTCGAGCGGATCTGGGGACCGGGCGACGAGTAGAACCGGTGCCGGGTGATGATCGGGAACCCTCGCCGGAAGTTGTCGTAGGGGCGTGGTGTTATTGGTGCCGTGACCTCGACGCCTGCTGCCGTTCATCGGCCCGCGTACCGGCTGGTTCGCCGGCCCGCGCCGGCCGTTGATGTGCTGCGGGATGATCCGTTGCAGCGGTATGTGGCCGGGCATACCGATGGGCCGCTGCTGGTGGTTGGCGGGCCCGGCACCGGCAAGACGACCATCCTGGTCGAGGCGGTGGCCGAGCGGATCGCGGCGGGCGTCGATCCCGAGCGGATCCTGGTGCTGACCTTCGGGCGGCGCGGGGCGATGGCGCTGCGGGACCGGATCGAGGCCCGGATCTCGGGTCCGACCTACCATGAGCCCCTGGTACGCACCTTCCACGCGTACGCTTTCGGCCTCCTCCGCCGGGCCGCAGCCGAGCGGGGAGAGCCGTCGCCACGCCTGCTGACCGGGCCCGAGCAGGACCTCATCATCCGCGAACTGCTCGAAGTGGTCGGCGACGAGCAAGCCGCCGACACCATCGGCTGGCCCGACGCCCTGCGGCCGGCACTGCCCACCCGAGCCTTCGCCCAGCAGCTCCGCGACCTCATGCAACGCGCCGCCGAACGCGGCATCGGCCCGGTCGAACTCGCCCGCCTCGGCGAACAACTCGGCCGCGACGACTGGCCCGCCGCCGCGCGTTTCCTGCGGGAGTACGTGGCGGTGCTCGCTCTGCGCGACGTCACCACGCGCGGGTCCACGGCCTACGACCCGGCGGAGCTGGTGCGCGCCGCCTCGGGCCTGCTCGCCGACGACCCGGACCTGCTCGACGCGGAACGCCGCCGGCTGCAATACGTGTACGTCGACGAGCTCGCCGACACGGACCCGGCCCAGATCGAACTCCTGTCGCTGGTCGCGGGCGGCGGAAAACCCCTGGTCGCGTTTGGAGACCCGGATTCGTCCATCTACGGCTTCCGGGGCGCGGATCCGGAGGCGGTCGCGCTTTTCCCCAATCGATTCCGTACGTCCTCAAGTGCCCTCGCCGAAACAGTCACCCTGCACACGAGTTACCGCGGCGCGCCGGGCCTGCTCTCCTCGACCGCCCGGGTGGCCCGCCGGATGCGCGGCCGGATGCGCCACCGCGCCCTGCACCCTCCGGCCCCCCTGCCGGACGCCGTGACTTCCGCAACGGCGCCTGCCACCGCTGCGCCTCCCGCCGCTGTTGTGCGGACGTTTCGCACAGCGGCAGCGGAGACGGCCTTCGTAGCGCATGCGCTCCGGGAAGCGCATCTCCTGCACGGCATCCCCTGGTCGCGGATGGCCGTGATCTTGCGGTCCACCAGCCTTCAGCTTCCTTCGCTGCAGCGGGGCCTGGTTGCCGCCGGCGTACCGACCGTCACCCACTCCGAGGATCTTCCGCTTCACCTTCAGCCGGCCGTTGCCCCCTTCCTGCTTCTCCTGCGCTGTGCCCTGCAGCCCGACGTACTCGATGAAGAAGCGGCCGTCTCCCTCCTGCACTCCCCGCTCGGCGGCGCCGACCCCCTCGCCGAACGGCGGCTGCGGCAGGGATTGCGGGCGCTGGCCCTGGCTGCCGGGGATCGGCGGCCCTCCGGTGAGCTGCTTGTCGACTCGATGCGGGATCCGGCCGGGTTGGACATGGTCGAGCGGCGCTGGGCGGTGCCTGCTCAGAACGTGTCGCGGTTGATTGCGGTGGCGCGGCAGGCTGCGGCGGCGCCGGGAGCAACTGCGGAGCAGGTCTTGTGGGAGGTCTGGCGGGCCAGCGGGTTGGCGGAGCGATGGTACGGACTGAGCACCCGCGGCACCCCCGTTGAACCGGGAGGTGAGGGCGGCCGGGCTCGGCAGTGGCGCGCGGAGGCGGCCGACCGGGATCTTGATGCCATGGTGGTGTTGTTCGACGCGGCTGCTCGGTTCGTGGACCGGTTGCCGGGGGCGCGTACGGAAGTGTTCCTTGACCATGTCCTCGGTCAAGATCTGCCGGCTGACTCCATTGCGCCCAGTGCTGACCGAGGTGAGGCTGTCCGGCTCCTGACTGCGCACGCGGCGAAGGGGCTGGAGTGGGATGTTGTCGTGCTGGCCGGCGTACAGGAAGGAATCTGGCCTGATCTTCGGCTTCGGGGCAGCCTGCTGGGGTCGGAGCGTCTTGTCGACTTCTTGGCCGGGCGGCCCGCGGCGGGGGCGGCTGCGGTGGTGGGGCAGACGTCGGCGTTGCTGGATGAGGAGCGCCGGCTCTTCTATGTGGCTACGACGCGGGCGCGGCAGCGGCTGATGGTGACGGCGGTGGCCTCGGCGGGCGTTGGCGGTTCCGACGGGGAGGAGCAGCCGAGCCGGTTCCTCACCGAACTCGGCCTGCCCGACCAGCGGGGAGATGATCAGCCGCCGCCGGATGCGGGGCCTACGCCGGATCCGGACGACCCCGGCCCCACCGAGCCCGACCCGTTCGACGATCCCGACGCCCCGGCCGGCGAAGCGCCAGGCGAGGAAGCGCAGCGCGAGGAAACCCATGGGGAAGCGCAGCGTGAGCAAAGGCGGGGAGAAAGCGGCAGCGCCGACCCGGAGCAGCTCAAGGACCTCCTCCCGCCGGTAGTGGACTTCGCGCCACCGATAGGCCGCCCACCCCGTGCCCTCACACTTTCCGCGCTCGTGGCGGAGCTTCGTACCGTTGTGGTCGCCCCCGATTTCACGCCTGCCCGGCGCCATGCCGCCGCTCTTGAACTGGCCAAGCTAGCCCGCGCCGGCGTTCCCGGCGCCCATCCCGACGAGTGGTGGGGCTTGCGCGCGCTCTCCGACGACCGCCCGCTCGTCGACGAAGGTGAGCCGGTCAAGGTCACGCCGTCGGCCATGGAGAGTGCCCTGCGCTGCAGCTTGCGGTGGCTGCTCGAACGCCATGGTGGAGCCGCGCCTGCCGGACCGGCTCAAGGCGTGGGCAACCTGGTGCACGCGGCGGCGATGCTGGCCGAGGATGCCAACGCTGATCGGGAGCAACTGGTCGAGTATGTTTCCGCGCGTTTTGAGGCCATCGAGCTGGCCGCGCGGTGGTTGGCTGGGCCGGAGCAGGAACGCGCGCAGGGCATGGTGGACAAGCTGCTTCGGTGGCTGGCCAAGAATCCGCGGCGGCTGCTGGCCATCGAGCACGAGTTCACGGTGCGGCTGGATGATCCGAGCCGGCCGATCCAGTTGACCGGGCGGGTTGATCGGCTGGAGGTTGACGAGCTGGGCCGGCTGGTGGTCATCGACTTGAAGACCGGCAAGTCGACAACCGTGACCGGCTCGGACATCGAGGAGCACGCCCAGCTCGCCGGGTACCAGGCCGCCGTGGACGCGGGGGCGTTCGAGCACCTCGGGGCCGGTGCCGAAAGCGGGGGCGCGGCGCTGGTTCAGCTGGGCCCGACCAAGGAAGCGCGCGAGCAGATGCAGGTTCCGCTTTCCGAGGCCGAGGACCCGCAGTGGGCGTACGCCATGGTCCGCCGCACGGCCGACACCATGGCCGCCGCCACCTTCTCGGCAGTTGTCAATGCCAAATGCCGGGTCTGTCCGGTCCGGACGAGCTGCCCGGTCAGCGGTCAGGGACGCCAGGTAGTGGAGCCGTGACGCAACCGTCTCTGTTTGCCGATCCCGCTCCCCAGCCGCGGCGCCGCGCTGATTCGGGACCCCGGTACACCCCCCTTGAGCTGGCGCGGCTGCTGCGGCTGCACGCGCCGACGACCGAGCAGGCCGCGATCATCTCGGCGCCCGTGGAACCGGTGCTGGTGGTCGCGGGCGCGGGATCGGGCAAGACTGAGACGATGGCCTCGCGGGTGGTCTGGCTGGTCGCCAACGGGTACGCCCACCCCGACGAGATCCTGGGACTGACGTTCACCCGGAAAGCCGCAGGAGAACTGGCCCATCGGGTACGGATGCGGCTCGGCCAACTGGTCCGCCGGCTCGGCCGCCACGACGCGCTGGCGGGTGAGCCAACCGTTGCCACCTACCATTCGTACGCGGCCCGGGTGGTCATTGAGCACGGCCTGCGCGCCGGCTACGAACCGTCAGCCCGGCTGCTGACCGAGGCGGCCCGGTGGCAGATCGTGGACTCGATCGTGCGGTCGTACACCGGGGAGATGACCGGCCTGAACCGCGCCCCGGGCACCGTGACCGACGACGTGCTCGCGCTTTCCGGTGAGCTCGCCGAGCACCTGGTGTCCCCGGACGACCTGGCCGCCTGGACCGGGCGCTTCTTCGCCGACCTCCAGTCGCTGCCCGGGCGGGTCTACAAGGACGTCACCGACGTGTTGCAGCGCCAGCAGCACCGGCTCACCCTGCTACCCCTGGTTCGCCGCTACGAGCAGCGCAAACTCGACCTGGAAGCCATGGACTTCGGCGACCAGATGGCCCGGGCGGCCCTTGTGGCCCGCGAACATCCCGAGGTCGGGGCGATCGAGCGGGGCCGCTACAAGATCGTGCTGCTGGACGAGTACCAGGACACCAGCCACGCCCAGGTGGTCCTGCTGAACGCACTGTTCGGCGGCGGGCACCCGGTCACCGCGGTCGGCGACCCGTGCCAGTCGATCTACGGGTGGCGGGGTGCGTCGGCGGGCACGCTGGACCGGTTCCCACGCGAGTTCACCGGTCCGGGTGGTCGTGAGGCGTGGGTGCTCAACCTGACCCGGAGCTGGCGGAACCGCCCGGAGATCCTCGAGGTGGCCAACGCGTTGTCCCGGCCGTTGCGCGCCGCCGGGGCCCGGGTGGCCGAGCTGGTTCCGGCGCAGCGGGTTGCCGAGCGGGTGGGCGGGCGCACGGTGGCGTGTGCGCTGCTCCCCACGTACGCCGAAGAGGCTGATTGGATCGCGGACTCCATGCTCGAGGCGTGGCGGTCCGCGGCGCGCCTGCCGGACGCGCTGCCCGGGGACATTCCGCTGGAGAAGCGGCCGACCAGTGCGGTGCTGGTGCGGGTGCGCAGTCAAATTCCGGCGATCGAGGAGGCATTGCGCGCGCGGGGACTGCCGGTCGAGGTCGTGGGGCTGGGCGGCCTGCTGGACACCCCGGAGGTACGAGATGTGGTGTGCACGCTGCGTGTGCTCGCCGACCCTACGGACGGTGCCTCGCTGCTGCGCCTGCTGACCGGCGCCCGGTGGCGCATCGGCCCCCGTGATCTGGTGGCCGTGCACCGGCGGTCCCGGTCCATTGCGGCGGCCCGGCGAGCGGCGGGGGCAGCCGCACCGGCGGATCCCGAGGAGATCGTAGGGGACCGGCTCGACGATGCGACCCTGGTCGAGGCGATGGCTGACCTGGGTGCCCCGCAGCAGTACTCGCAGGAGGGCTACCTCCGGCTGCGCTCTTACAGCCGGGAGCTGGCCGAGCTGCGGCTGCGCCTGGACCAGCCGTTGCCGGACCTGGTCGCCGATATCGAGCGGACCATCGGGCTGGACGTGGAAGTGGCGGTCCGGGGCTGGGGAGCCGGTGACGCTGGGTTGGCGCGCGGGCATCTCGATGCGCTGGGTGACGTCGCTGCCCGCTACGCCGGGGACACCGACGGCGGCACGCTTGCCGGTTTCCTGGCGTTCCTGGACGCCGCCGAGGAAGAGGAGCGCGGGCTCACTCCGGGGCAGGTCGACGTGGTCGAGGGTGCGGTGCAGGTGCTGACCGCCCACGCGGCCAAGGGGCTGGAGTGGGACGTCGTGTCGGTCGCGGGCCTGACCAAGAACGTATGGCCGGGCATGACCCGCGGCTCGGACAACTATCTCGGCGGGATGGGCGTGCTGCCGTTCCCGCTGAGAGGGGACGCCGACGGGCTGCCGCAGCTCGACCTGTCCGAGGCCGTCGATCAGAAGGACGCCGCGGGCGCGGTTACAGCGTTCGGTCGTGCCTGGCGCGAACACGACGAACGCGAAGAGCGGCGATTGGCGTACGTCGCGGTCACCCGTCCGCGCAGGCTGCTGCTGGCCTCCGGGTACTGGTGGGGTGACGGGGTCAAACGGCCCCGCGGACCATCGGTGTTCCTGCAAGAAATCCAGGCCGCCTGCCTCGCCGGCGCCGGGGTGGTCGAGCACTGGGCCCCGGAACCGGCGGCCGATGCCCCGAACCCGAGTGCCGAGCTGGTGGCCTCGGCGGAGTGGCCGGCGGACCCGCTGGGCGGGCGGCGACCGGCCATGGCGGCGGCCGCGGACCTGATCCGCCGGATGATCGCGGCGCCGGACCCGGAGGCGGCCAAGGCGTTCGTCGACCTCGCCGGGTCCGACGAGGAGATTGCCGAGCGGGCCGGGCTGGGCGCCGACCTGGCCGGGCTGGCCCCGGAAACAGGCGGGCCGGCCCGGGAACCAGACGGTGATGGGGACATCGCGCGGTGGCGTCAGGAGGCCACCATGCTGCTGGCCGAGCGTGAGGAGCGTGCCCGCCGCGACGGGCCGCTGGACGTCGCCCTGCCGCCGCACCTGTCGGTTTCGCAGCTGGTGGTGCTGCGCCGCGATTCGCAACTTCTGGCTCGCTCGCTGCGCCGCCCGTTGCCGGCGCGGCCCGCGCCTTACGCGCGCCGGGGCACGGCGTTTCACACCTGGCTGGAGCAGCGGTACGGCGCGGTCCGGCTGCTCGACGTGGACGAGCTGCCCGGCGCCGCCGATGACGAGGCTGCCGCGGATGAGGAGCTGGCCGCGTTGCAGCAGGCGTTCCTGGCCGGCGAGTGGGCCAACCGGACACCGGTGGACGTGGAGGTGCCGTTCGCCACCACCGTCGCCGGACTCGTGCTGCGCGGGCGCATGGATGCCGTGTTCGCCGACCCGGGGGACCGCTATGACGTGATCGATTGGAAGACCGGGCAGCGACCCACTGCCGCCGATGCCGAAGCGGCGACGGTGCAGCTGGCTGCGTACCGGCTGGCTTGGGCTGCCCTTGCGAACGTGCCGGTTTCGCGCGTACGGGCAGGCTTCTACTACGTCCGTGATGCCGTGACCATGCGCCCGGCCGACCTGCTCGACGCCGACGGCCTGGCCGATCTGATCACCAGCCTGCCCGAATCAGAGACCGGCCGCCGCGAGCAGGTGCACTAACGCCGCGGCGTAGGCCTGCTCGACGGTCGCGGCAGCGAACGTGCGCTCCTCACCCAGCAGGGTGATATCGACGTTCCAGCCCGTGTCCGACCGGCGTAACGCGCGCAGCGTGCCGCCGAGCAACTCGCGTAGCTGATCCTCGCGCGGCAGCCACAGCGCCTCCTCCAGTTCCACGTCGTCCAGCGCCCACTCGGTGGTGCCGTTGAAGCCAATCACCTGCCCTTCCGGCAGGTTGTGCACCTCGATCGTCATGTTGCTGAGCACGAACACGTCATCGTCGAGATCGCGGTCCGGGATGGCGAAACGATCGCCGGGAGCCGGTTTCCACACCAGCCCGGCATCCCTGAGCCGGCTTGCTTCGTGCGTGCCGATCACGTCCAGGACCTCCTTGGTCGTGCTACGCTCGCTGCGTTGTGTCAGTTTGGTTCCCAAGTACTCAGGAGCGCCTGCGGGGAAGTCTGCCGCAAGGCGCTCTTTGTCGTAACCCGGGTTTCTCCGGTACGGGCGATCAGTACGGCGACACGAGACCCTAAAAATGGGGTCTTACTACCTCGTTCCCGTCCATAATGGCCGAGAGCGATCGACCGTCGAGGAGACGAGCATGGTTACGGGCGTTGTGAAGTGGTTCAACGCGGACAAGGGCTTCGGGTTCATCACCCCGGACGACGGCGGCGCCGACGTCTTCGCCCACTTCTCCGCTATCCAGATGTCGGGTTACCGGTCTCTGGAGGAGAACCAGCGGGTGGAGTTCGAGGTGACCCAGGGCCAGAAGGGCCCGCAGGCGGCTAACATCCGCTCGGTCTGAACACAGCCATAAGCTGACAACGGCGCCGGTTCCCCCTCGGGGGGACCGGCGCCGTTGCGCGTTCAGCCCTTACACGTCGACGGTTTCCGGCCGCGGTGCGGTGCCGCCCAGGTGCGCGGGCATCCACCACTGCTCCTGCGGCCCGGACGGCTTCTCGGGGTAGTCCTTCTGAGCCTGTTCCAGTAGGACGCTCAACCGCTGCCGCAGTTGCAGCGTGATCGCGTCGGCGGTGACCTCCGGCGGCACCGCGAGCGGCTCGCCGACCTTGATCAGCACCGGTACGTGCCGCTTGGTCAGATCTTTCGGGTGCCCCTTGGTCCACAGCCGGTGCGGGCCCCACACCGCCATCGGCAGCAGCGGCACACCGGCGCTCTGGGCCAGCCTGGCCGCGCCGGACTTGAGCGCCTTGACGGTGAACGACTCGCTGATCGTCGCCTCGGGGAAGACACCGACCACCTCGCCCTTGCGCAGGGCCGTCTCCGCTTCCTGGAAAGCCGCGCTGCCCGCCGTGCGGTCCACCGGGATGTGCCGCATGCCGCGCATCAGCGGGCCGCTGACCCGGTGGTCGAAAACCGACTTCTTTGCCATGAACCGGACCAGGCGCTTGGCCGGCTGGGCGGCCAGGCCACAGAAGATGAAATCGAGGTAGCTGACGTGGTTGCTGGCGAGTACCGCCCCGCCGCTCGTGGGGATGTGCTGTGCACCGACGATCTGGATGCGCATGTCGAGCACGCGGAACATCGTCTTGGCCAAGCCGACGACCGGGGGATACACGATTTCCATTCAGTTACGGTACCGGCGCTGCATGAACCTTTCCTGTGAGAGGCGCAACCGATTCGGCTTCCCGAGCGTCTTAAGTGTGACTGCGCCGAGCCGCGCCCCGGAGGACGCTGAACGTTCACCGGTTGCCGGCATCACTGGAGGGCCCCCGCATGAAACCCGTGTCCGCACGCCGCGAGCTGGCATTGGTGCTCGCCCTGGCCGTGCTGGGGCTCGGCCTCGTCCTCGCGGTGGCCTTCATCCCCTGGTACGTCCCGGCCGGTCACCCCGGCGCGGCAGTGGTCAGCACGATCCCGCCCAACAGCAAGGTCTGAGCCCGCTAGCCCATCGCGCGCCCCGGTGGTGTTCACTGGGATGATGTCCGAGGGCTCGCCGATCAAGTGGTCGTCCGGCTTGGTGACTGCTGCGGGCGTACCCCCGGCGCCACCGCCACCGCAAGCACCCCCGGAGCCCGAACCGGGCAATCCCCGCCGCCGCCAGATGCTGATCTTCGGCGCGGTGGCCGGCGGCATCCTTGCGATCGGTCTGACGATCATCCTCATCGTGGCGCTGACCTCGGATGGCAACGCGTTCAGCAGCAAGGCCTCGGCGCCCAGCGATGTCCGGCCGCCGCTCGCGCAGATGTGCCCGGCGCCGACCACGATTCCCAGTGAGGGTCCGAGCGCGGCCGTCCCGAGCCTGCCGCCGGACAGCGGGGAACGCACGATCGACCAGGAAGCGGGCATCTCCTACCGCAAGTTCGGTGCGCCCTGGCAGCCGTGGACCACGATCTGGCGGGCCGGGACGCTGGAGGTGCCCTACAAGGTCGGGCAGCATTTCGTCACCGAGGAGTACAGCGCCGGTTCGTACCACGCGTCGATCCTGTCAGCTGCGGTGCCGGCGGCGGACAACGACGCGGTGACGCTCAACCTGGAATGCGTGGGCCGGCAGGTGGCCGCGGACGTGCGGGCCGAGTATTACCCGCAGCCCAACACGATGGACGTGTTGCGCGACGAGATGACCACGCTTGGTGGGCGCCCGGCGTACCTGAACGAGTTCCGGCTGCACTTCGACGCGCCGGGCCTCAGCGCCAAGGACGAGCGGTCCGCGGTCGCCGTCATCGACGTGGGCAAGACGACGGCCGCGGTCCTCTACATCTCGATTCCGGGCACCCACAAGCAGTTCGACTACGTCATCGACCAGACGTTGAAGTCGGTGAGGCCGCTCTAGTTTCCGGTGAGGCCCCAGCGCTTACGGAGCGCGTTGTCGGCGGCGTTGAAGAGCACGTCGATCAGGATGCCGATGACCAGCACCACGATGATGAAGCAGATGACCAGGCTCGACTCGTTGAGGTCACGGGCCTGCTGCATCCGTACGCCGATGCTCAGCGCGCCCGGCACGATCACCAGCAGCTCACCGGCCATCAGCGAGCGCCACGAGAACGCCCAGCCCTGCTTGAGCCCGGAGATGAACGAGGGCAGCGACGCCGGCAGGATCAGGTAGCGGTACTTGGCGAAGCCGGTCATGCCCAGCACCTGACCCACCCGCAGCCAGGTCCGCGGCACATAGTCGATGCCGCTGATCAGGCCGTTGGCCACCGACGGGGCGGCGCCGATGACCACCACGAACAGGATCGCGCTCTCGCTGATCTGGAACAGCAGGATGGCCAGCGGGAACCACATGATCGAGGGCATCGTCTGCAGACCGGTGATCAGCGAGCCGATCGCCGCCCGCAGCGGGGCGAAGCGGGAGACCGCCGCGCCGATGACCGTGCCGATCAGCACCGCCAGCGCGAAGCCGGTGACGGCGCGGACCATGGTCACCCGGACGCCGCCCCAGAAGTCGCCGGTCGTGATCACCGAGCCCAGGTCCTTGAAGACCGTGAGCGGGTCGGGCAGCACGTAGCTGGGCTTCCACTCCGCCCACACCACGGCCTGCCAGGCGATCAGCACGATCGCGACGGCCAGCAGCTTGGGCCAGGCGCTGCGCCAGATGCGCTTGCCGAGCGAGCCCTTGTCGCTGGCGCCCCCGAGTTCGAGCTTGTCCAGGCCGGTGACACGGTCGGCCGCGGCCAGGTCGGCGGCCGGCTGCGCGTTGTCAAGTGCCACCGGGTCCTTTTGGCCGGGCAGCGGGAAATCTCCGGTGAGGCCTTCGAGGCCGGCCCGGGCGGAGGGGAGCTTAGCTGGCATGACGGGCGACCTCCGCGCGGAGCCGATCGGTGATCTCGGCGGCCTGCCCGGCCACCTCGGGGGAGTCGATGCGGCGGGGCCGCTCGTGGGTCACCGCGAAGTCCTCGATGACCCGGCCCGGGCGGCTGCTGAGCAGGATCACCCGGTCGCCGAGGCGCACGGCCTCGCGCACGTTGTGCGTGACGAACAGGACCGTGAGGTTCTGCTCACGCCAGATCCGCTCCAGCTCGTCGTGCAGGATGTCGCGGGTCATCGCGTCGAGCGCGCCGAACGGCTCGTCCATCAGCAGGATGTCGGCGTTCTGGGCCAGCGCGCGGGCCAGGGCGACGCGCTGACGCATGCCGCCGGAGAGTTCGTGCGGACGCTTCGAGCCAAAGCCCTTCAGCCGTACGATCCCAAGCAGCTCCTCCGCGCGTTGCTGACGTTCGGCGCGGGCAACGCCGTTGAGCCGCATCGGCAGCTCGACGTTGCCCGCAACCGACAACCATGGGAAGAGCGCCGCCTCCTGGAACATCAGCGAGACGTGGCGCCCGCCGATGTCGAGGGTGCCGCCGCTGACCTGGTCGAGCCCGGCAACCAGCGAGAGCAGCGTGCTCTTACCGCAGCCGGAGGCGCCCAGCAGGCAGACGAACTCGCCCTTGTCCACGCTCAGGGACACCTTGTCGAGGGCCAGGAGGGCGTTGCCCCCGGCACCGTACTGCTTGGAGACCTGCTCCAGGGTGACGACGCTCATGGTTGGCAGTCCTTGCGATCAGGCGGCGGGGGCGTCGCTGACCTCGGGCTGACCGTCGGCCTTGAGCAGCTCGTTGAGCGGGCCGAGGTCGTAGATGCCCTTGAGGTCAACCGGCTTGAGCAGACCGACATCCTCGGCGTGCTTGGCGCTGGCGTACAGCGACGAGGAGATCGGGTCGTTGGTGAACTCGAGATTCTTGAACGCCGCGGCCAGGACCGGCTCCTTGAGCGGCTTGCCGGACAGCGCGGCGAGCTGCTCGTTGGCGGCCTTCTGCGCGTCGGCGTTGTTGTCCTTGATGTACTTGACCGCCGCGATGTGACCCTGCAGCAGCTTCTTCACCGTCTCCGGGTGCTCCTTGAGGAACTTCTGGGTGACGATCAGGTGGGTGGTCACGAACTGCCCGTTCGGCCACAGGTCCTTCTCGTTGACCAGGATCTTGCCCTTGCTCTCCTGCACCATGCGGCTCAGGTTGGGCTCGGGCACCCAGGCGCCGTCGATCGCGCCCTGGGCGAACGCCTGCAGGGCCGTGGCGTTGTCCTGCGGCAGCACCGAGACGTCGCCGCCGCCCTGCTGGTCGGCGTTGAGGCCGTTCTGCTTGAGCCAGGCGCGCAATGCGACGTCCTGGGTGTTGCCCAGCTGCGGGGTGGCGATCTTCTTGCCCTTGAGGTCGGCGGGGGAGTTGATGCCCTGCTTGACCACCAGGCCGGCGCCGCCCGAGGTGCTCCCCGCGATGATCTTCAGCGCGGTGCCCTTGGAGGTGGCCCAGCCGTTGATCGCCGGGTTCGGGCCGATGTAGGTCGCGTCGATCGCGCCGGAGAACAGCGCCTCGATTGCGGCCGGACCGGCGTTGAACGTCTTGGTCTCCAGCTTGGTGCTGCCCAGGGCCTGCTGGAACAGGCCGTTCTTCACCCCGATCAGCGCGGGCGCGTGGGTGATGTTGGGGAAGTAGCCGAGCCGGATGGCGCTGGCCTCCCCGCCCGCGCCGCCGGAGTCGTCATCGCCACCGCAGGCGGTGAGGACGGTGGCGGAGAGCAGGGCAGTGGCGGCAATGGCTAGCGCACGGAGGGTGCGGGAGCGCATGGGGACTCCTAAGCAGCGGAAGTAGTGAGCTGGGCGAGCGTCCGGTGGTTCACGACGCCCTCAATGGCCTCCTCCACCGCCAGCCAGACGTCCTTGAGGCCGATGGCGACCCCGTGGTACGTCGTCGTGGTGGTGGGCAGACCGCGAACAGTGGTCAGCGCTCCCCCGACAGCCCGGACTATGTCGCCAACGGTGATGTCCTCGGCCGGGCGGGCCAAGGCATATCCGCCGTCCACCCCGCGGTGGCTGTGCAGCAGTCCGGCGCGGCGCAGGTCGAGCAGGATGCCCTGCAGGAAGCTCAGCGGGATGTCCTGGGCTTCGGCCAGCGTTGCCGCCTTGACCAGGTGCGGATGGTCGGCGGCGATGGCCAGCATGGCGCGGACGGCGTAGTCGGTGCGTGCCGAGACGTACACGGGGCATGTCCTCTCGGGCCGGCGGAGCTAAACCCTGGTTTCTCTATCTGATGGATGGGAATAGTGGACGAAATAGGAGGCGTCCGTCAACCCCGAACCGGATCGTGAGAACAGACGTCACTCGCAGTGGTGACACGCGCCGTTCAGCGGCCGCGCGCGCCGGGCGTGGCGGCCGGGATAGATTCGGGGGGTGGCACGCAAAGTGAAGATCCCCGCGACGAAGTACCCGGTCGAACGGTTCACCCTCGACAACGGCCTGCGGGTGGTTCTCACACCCGACCGCAGTGCGCCCGTCGTCGGCGTGGCTGTGGTCTATGACGTCGGCATCCGCTCCGAACCCGAGGGGCGCACCGGCTTCGCCCACCTCTTCGAGCACCTCATGTTCCAGGGCTCGGAAAATCTCGAAAAGCTGGCCCATTTCCGGTACGTCCAAGGCGCCGGCGGCAGCTTCAACGGATCGACCCACCTCGACTACACCGACTACTTCGAAGTCCTCCCCGCCGGAGCGCTGGAGCGGGCGCTGTTCCTGGAAGCCGACCGCATGCGCGGGCCCCGGCTCACCGAGGAGAACTTGCGCAACCAGGTCGACGTGGTGAAGGAGGAGATCCGGGTCAACGTGCTGAACCGGCCGTACGGCGGGTTTCCATGGTTGAAGCTGCCTCCGGTGATGTTCGAGACGTTCCCCAACGCCCACGACGGCTACGGCTCGTTCACCGATCTGGAGAGCGCCACCGTCGACGACGCGGCCGAGTTCTTCCGTAAGTACTACGCCTCGGGCAACGCCACGCTGGCGGTCGCCGGTGACTTCGACGTGACCGTGGCGACCCAGCTGATCGAGCGGCACTTCGGTGACGTGCCGGCGCGACCCAAGCCGGAGCTGCCCGGCTTTGACGAGCCCGGCCTGAGCGCCGAACGCCGGGAGAGCTACGTCGACAAGCTCGCCCCGCTGCCCGCAATCGCGGCCGGCTGGCGGGTGCCCGACCCGATCGCCGACTTCGCCGGCTACCTGCCGTACGTGGTGCTGGCCGAGGTGCTGACCGACGGCGACGCGTCCCGGCTGGTCGAGCGGCTGGTGCAGCGCGATCGCATCGTCACCAGCGTCGGCGGCTACATCGGCTTCATGGGCGACGAATACCAGGTCCGCAACCCCACCGCGCTGCTGCTGCAGGCGCACATGCCGCCCGGCGGCGACGCCGGCAAAGTACTGCGGGTGGTCGACGAGGAACTCGACCGCCTGGCCACCGGCGGCCTGACGCCCGGCGAGCTCACCCGCACCCAGGCCCGGATGGCCACCCACCTGCTGCGCGACACCGACGCGGTGCTCGGGCGGGCGCTTCCGATGGCGGTGCTCGAACTGCAACGCGGACGCCCCGAACTGCTCAACGAACTGCCCCGGCTGGTCGGCGAGGTCACCGAGGCCCAGATCGTGGCGGCCGCCGCCGCCCTGCGGCCCGAAAACCGCGCCACCGTCGAGGTCGTCCCGGGAGCCAACCAGTGAGTGAGCGCAGCGAACGAACCATCAAATTCAGTGCTTCCGGTCATGGCCGGTCGGAGCGAAGCGGAGACCGTCCATGACGCACACCCTGCCGGACCTCGTTCCGGATTCGAAGATCAAGCTGCCGAAGCAGGCCGAGCGGACGCTGAGCAACGGGCTGACCGTGATCGCGGTGCGTCGTCCGGCCGTACCCCTGATTGAGTTGCGTCTTCAGGTGCCTTTCGGTCGTGCGCCGCTGGCTCGGGCGACCCTGCTCTCGCAGGCGTTGTTCACCGGCACCTCGACCATGTCGAGCATCGACATCGCCGCGCAGCTGCAGACCGTTGGCGGCGGGCTGTCCGCCGGGCTTGACCCGGACCGGCTGCTGATCAGCGGCAACGCGCTGGCCTCGGGGCTGGAACGCACCCTGGAGATTCTCGCCGGGATCCTCACCGACCCCACCTACCCGGCCGAGGAGGTGGGCATCGAGCGCGACCGGCTCGTCGACCACATCCAGGTGGCGCTGAGCCAGCCCTCGCACCTGGCCCGCGAAGCCCTGCTCAAGCGGATGTACGGCCGTCACCCCTACGCGTTGCAGACCCCCGAGGCCGAGCAGGTCAAGGGCGTGCGCCCGGGACAGCTGCGGGCCATGCACGCCGACCGGGTCCACCCCGGCGGTGCGGTGCTGGTGCTGGTCGGCGACCTCAACCCGGACAAGGCCATCGACGCGGCGGAGAAAGCCCTCAGCGACTGGACCGGAGCCGGCCGCGACGCCTCAGTCCCGGCCACCCCGGCGCTGGAGCCCGGCCCGCTGGTGCTGGTGGACCGGCCCGGCTCGGTGCAGTCGTCGCTGCGCATGGCCCTGCCCGCGGTGCCGCGCACCCACCCCGACCACGCCGCGTTGCAGCTGGCCAACCTCGTGTTCGGCGGCTACTTCTCCTCGCGCTGGGTGGAAAACATCCGCGAGGACAAGGGCTACACGTACGGGCCGCACACCGCGATCGAGCACCTGGTCGGGGGTTCGGCGCTGGTCGTGGCGGCGGAGGTGGCCACCGAGGTGACCGGCCCGGCGCTGCTGGAGACCCTGTACGAGCTGGGCAAGATCGCCAGCCTGCCGCCCGGTGAGGACGAGCTGGAACAGGCCCGCCGCTACGCGCTGGGCACCCTGCGGCTGAGCATGTCGACCCAGGCCGGGCTGGCCGGGCTGGCCAGCATCTACGCCAGCTTCGGGCTGCGCCTGGACTACCTGACCGAGTACTCGGCGGCGCTGTCCGCGGCGACTCGTGAGCAGGTGGCCGAGGCGGCCGCCAAGTACCTCGCCCCGGCCAAGGCGGTGTCGGTGGTCCTCGGCGACGCGGAGAAGATCGAGCCCCAGTTGACCGCGCTGACCAGCGTGGAGCGCGAGGATTCATGACCGACTTCGCCGGGCCGCCGCTGGCTCGTACGACGCTGGACCGGGCCGCGCACCACCGCACCGACCAGGCCTGGCTCGACCAGGCCTGGAAGAGCGGGCTGATCCTGATCATCGACATCGCCGGGGGCGGCAAGGCGCTGATCGAGGGGCTCGACACCTCCGCCCCCAGCCTGGTGCTGGTGGGAGCGGACGCGGCGCCGGCGGGGGAGCGGCTGTTCCTGGGCCTCGACGCAGGCGGCGTGCCGATCTTTGCCGTGGACGCGCCGTTGCCGGTCGGGGCCGTGGCTGGGGCGGGCACGGCCCGGGAGTTCGGGGACCGGCTCGACGCGCGCGACGCCGGGATCCTCATGACTGCCACGGCGCTGGGCAACTGGCACGCATCGCACCAGTTCTCCGCGCGTACCGGCCAGCCCACCACGGTGATCGAGGGCGGCTGGTCGCGGGTCGATGCCACCGGGCGCCAGATGTGGCCGCGCACCGACCCGGCGATGATCGTGCTGGTGCACGACGGGGTGGCCGGTCGGCAGGGACGCTGCCTGCTCGGCCACAACGCCACGTGGCCGGTGGTCAACGCGGTGAAGCGGTTCTCCTGCCTGGCCGGCTTCGTGGAGCCCGGCGAGTCGGTTGAGGCGGCTGTGACACGCGAGGTTCGTGAAGAGGTCGGAATCGGACTGGGCAGCATCTCGTACGAGGCCAGCCAGTCCTGGCCCTTCCCCGGATCGCTGATGCTCGGCTACACCGCCGAGGCCGACCCGCAGCAGCCGATGACCCTGGACCCGGCGGAAATCGCCGACGCCCGGTGGTTCACCCGCGACGACGTGGCGCTGATGATGCGCGAGGAACTGGTGGACGACGGCGTACGGCTGACGCTGCCCATGGCCTCGTCGATCGCGCGCTACCTGATCGAGAAGTGGCTGGTCATGTGAAAGAGCCGCCCCCAGTGTTGTCCTGAGGGCGGCTTCTCCTACCGTTCTGTCACGCGGAGAGCGCGGCCAGATGCTCCTTGACCTGCACGATCGAGGGGTTGGTCATCGCCGTGCCGTCGTCAAACTTCATCGTGGGAACCGTCTGGTTGCCGCCGTTGACGCTCATCACGAAGTCGGCGGCGGCCGGGTCCTGCTCGATGTCGATGACTTCGTACGCGATGCCTTCCCGGTCCAGCTGCGACTTGAGCCGGTGGCAGTAACCGCACCAGGGCGTCGAGTACATGGTCAGCATCGGTCTTTTCCTCTCGGAGAAAGTCACATGGCACTGTGCCGTCCGTTGAAACGTCGGACCCGGGTGCCATGATTCCCGGTTGTGACTGCGGAACGGGTTCTTGCCGGGCTCGACCCCGACCAGCGTAAAGCGGTAACCGCCCCCGCGGGGCCGGTCTGCATCCTCGCCGGTGCGGGGACGGGTAAGACTCGGGCAATTACCCACCGCATCGCGTACCGAACACTGTCGGGTGAAATCAACGCCCGCCATGTACTGGCGGTGACGTTCACCGCGCGGGCCGCCGCCGAGATGCGCGCTCGCCTGACCGAGCTGGGCGCTGGGCGGGTGCAGGCCCGCACGTTCCACGCGGCCGCGCTGCGCCAGGTGCGCTACTTCGCGCCGCGGCTGCTCGAAGGCCGGGGCATGCCCGAGCTGGTCGAGAGCAAGGCCCGGCTCGTCACCCAGGCCGCCGGGCATGCCGGGGTTCGCGCCGACCGCAACGCCGCTCGCGACCTGGCCAGCGAAATCGAGTGGGCAAAATCGTCGCTGGTCGAGCCGGGTGAATACGTCGTTGCCGCTACCAAGGCGCTGCGCGAGCCGCCGTACGAGGTGAGCATGGTCGCCGACGTGTTCGCGGCGTACGAGTCGCTCAAACGCCGTCAGGGCGTCATTGACTTCGAAGACATGTTGCGCGCCGCCGTGTGGGGCATCGAGGAGCACGCCGATGTCGGGGAGCAGGTGCGCTCGCAGTACCGGCACTTCGTGGTCGACGAGTACCAGGACGTCAACCCGCTGCAGCAGCGCCTGCTCGACGCGTGGCTGGGCGGGCGCGACGACATCACCGTGGTGGGCGACGCCAGCCAGACGATCTACTCGTTCACCGGGGCCACGTCGTCGTACCTGGTCGACTTCCCCCGCCAGCGCCGCGAAGCAGTGGTCATCCGCCTGGTGCGCGATTACCGCTCCACGCCGCAGGTTGTCGGGCTGGCCAACGCGGTCATCAAGCAGGCCCGCGGCACCGAGGCCAAGCTGCGCCTCGAACTCGTCGGCCAGCGCCCGCCCGGCCCCCAGCCCGACCTGAAGATCTTCCCCGACGAGCCCGGTGAGGCCACGGCGGTCGCCAAGCGCTGCCGGGAACTGCTGGCCGCCGGCACCCCGGCCAGCGAGATCGCCGTGCTGTTCCGCACCAACGCGCAATCCGAGGCGTACGAGGAGGCGCTGGCCGAGGCGCAGGTGCCGTATGTGGTGCGCGGCGCGGAACGCTTCTTCGAGCGCACCGAGATCCGGCAGGCGATGGTGGCCCTGCGTGCCGCGGTGCGCTCGACGCCGGGGGAGACCCCCCTGGTCCAGGCGGTTGTGGACGGGCTCTCGGCCACCGGCTGGTCCCGCGACCAACCGCCACCCGGCGGAGCCCAGCGCGAACAGTGGGAGGCGCTGGCCGCCCTGGTCGCGTTGGCCGAGGGATACGCGCGCAGCCCGGTCATCGACCCGATCGGGCAGGCCGGGGCGGTGCAGCGCGACGTTTCGCTGTCGGCGTTCAACGACGAGCTGGCCCGCCGGGCCGAGCAGCAGCACGCCCCCACGGTCGAGGGCGTCACGCTGGCGTCGCTGCATTCGGCCAAGGGGCTGGAATGGGACGCGGTGTTTCTGGTCGGGCTGGCTGACGGGACACTGCCGACGACGTACGCGAAAACGACTGAACATCTCGAAGAGGAACGCCGGCTGCTCTATGTGGGCGTGACCCGCGCCCGGCAATGGCTGTGGCTTTCCTACGGCCAGACGCGTGCTTCCGGCGGCCGGCCGCGACGCCCGTGCCGATTCCTGCCGCAGTTGACGGAGACCCGGCACCGCACGTTCGACAAATCAACAACACCCTCTTCTGCGGGATTACGCAAAACTCAGCAGCGCACTGTCATCGTGTCCTGCCGCATCTGCGGGGCCACTTTGCTGGCCGGCGCGGACCGCAAACTGGGCCGCTGCGCCACCTGTCCGTCCGACCTCGACGAGGCCCTGTACGAGCGGCTCCTGCAGTGGCGCGCGACAACTGCTGCAGAGCAGAAAGTGCCTGCGTATGTGGTGTTCACCGACGCCACGATCGTGGCCATCGCCGAACGCCGCCCGAGCACCCCGCCGGAGCTGCTGGCGATCGCGGGAATCGGACCCCGCAAGCTCGGGCAGTACGGCGAGGCGGTGTTCGCTCTGGTGACCTCTTCCGAGGCCCCCTGAAAAACTTTGGAAGTTAGTCCGTTAATTCGTTTGCTCTCGCTTCACATGAGCGAATAGCCTCAGGTCACACCTCAGCGAGCGACCTGCTCGCGCGAGGTTTCGGGAACGAGTGCAAGGCGATGGAGGTGGCCACTGTGAAGCTCAACTACACGATCGAGCGTCCGACGACGCTGCCTGCTGGCGCTTGCGCTCCGACCGTCTCCGTGTCCGCCTTCTTGGCGGCTCTGCCGACTTCCGCCCCTGTGGCGGTTCTGGCAGCGGAACGGGCCCCGGCTTCGCGGGCGCACCAGGTCCAAATCCAGGCCGAGCTGGTCAGGACCCTGGTCGGCGGAAGCTACAGCACCACTGGGTTCACGGGCGGCAATGGCACCGATCCCTCGATGAAGCGTCGGGTGGATGGTGGCAGCGGTGTCCCGCCTCGAGGAAGGCCGGTCTGATCACCAGACCTCCGGCTCACCTCGAGGCCGCGGAACCCGTAACCGGGATCCGCGGCCTTAATTTTTTCCCCGGCGCACCTGCCGGTACGCACGAAGCAACGCGATCAACCAAGATCGAGAAAAGAGAGAGGTGACCGGGCTTTATGAGTCTGGCGCTGGCCCCGCTCGACGTGAGCGTCGAGATCGAGGCGAACCTGCCCTGTCGGAAGTTTGACCCGGACCTGTGGTTCTCCGACGCCCCGGCCCAGCTGGAACTGGCCAAGTCGCTCTGCGGGGACTGCCCGCTGCGCGTCGAGTGCCTGGCCGGCGCGGTCGAGCGAAACGAGCCCTGGGGTGTCTGGGGTGGCGAAATCTTCGAGCGCGGTGCCGTGGTTCCGCGCAAGCGGCCGCGTGGCCGTCCCCGCAAGGTCGACGTCGCCCGCGACGCCGAGCTGGCGGTCGAGGTTGAGGAGCGGCTCGAGGCTGTCGGTCTCGAAGGTCGCAACTCGGTCCGGCTGGCGGCCTGACATGACCACCCTCACCCCTTATCGGAAGACGGAAAACGTAGCGATGACCCCGAACGGAGCACCCAAGGTGAGACTCATCCAAGAAGCGCTGTCACGAGCACGAATGCGTCGGCCTCAGGTCCACCACAACCCTGAGGCTCACCGCACCGCCCGCCAGATCGCCATGGCAGCACGGCACCGTACTGCCAACGAACTGGGTGGACGCCTCTGACCGCGTCCTGCTGATAACGCCCCGCCTGCACACTTCGCAGGCGGGGCGTTCGTCTTTGGTGACGGTGAATGGCCGGGGGCGTACCTATCGGGGTCTTGAGTGCCTCGCTACGACGTCTCGTTGAGGACCTGGAACATGTGGTCCCGCCATTGCCCCGCGATGTGCAGGAACCGTGGGGCCACTCCGATTCGCTACTTGGCGAGTACCCGCCGCGAGGCCAGGTTGTCCAGCAACGTGAATGCCTGAACGCGGTGCAGCCCCGGGCCGGCGAACGCTATGCGGATGATTTCCCGGGCGGACGCGGTGGCCAGCCCTTGCCCGTTGACCGCGGGGCTCACCCAGTAACCGAGGTCGCCGGATTGCAGCGGGCCGCGACGGCGTCGTCGGGTGTCATGAGACCGGCGCGAACCCGGGGAGCCATTTTTCGAGGATGCCCCGGTATTGCGCCTTGGCCTCCAGCTGGCACAGCACCCCGATGGAACCGAGCGTCACCCGGTGGATGAGCAGGTATGACGGGGGCAGGTTGAGTTTGCGGCTCAGTTGGAAGGCCGGGGATTTGGGGCTGGACAACCGGGCGGCTTCCGAGCGGATCCAACTGCGCGTGAACCGGAATTCGTCCACTGCCACCGGCTCAATCATCGGGCGCAGGAACGCCAGCACCGCCTCGGCGTCGAGGTCGTCGTCGGGCTTGATGAAGCCTTCCTCGCGCAGCCCGTCGGCGACCGCGGCGGCGTCACCGGCCAGCGCCAAGCGAACCAGCCGGCCGATGGGCTCGGGGTGGCCGTCAGGAAGCCGCGCCACCGCGCCGAAGTCGATGACCCCGAGGCGCCCGTCGGGCAGGATCCGGAAGTTGCCCGGGTGCGGGTCGGCGTGCAGCAGTCCAGCCCGGGCCGGCGCCGAGAAATGCAGCGTCGCCATGAGCCGGCCGGCCTCGTCGCGCTCTTCGACCGTACCGTCGCTGATGATTTTGGCCAAAGGGGTGCCATCAACCCATTCGGTCACCAGCACGCGCGGCGCCGACGCCACGACCCGCGGCACAAAGATCTCCGGGTCACCCGCGAAGGCAGAGGCGAACGCGGTCTGCGTCTCAGCCTCCATCGCGTAGTCAAGCTCTTCGGTGATCCGCTCGCGCAGCTCGGTGAGCAGTGGCTTCATGTCCATGCCGGGCTGGATGACCTTGAACATCCCCGCCAGCCGCCCCAACTGCTTGAGGTCGGCCAGCAAAGCCTCCCCAGCGCCGGGATACTGCACCTTGACCGCGACGGCCAGCGTCTTGGGTTTCGCCCCCTTGCGCGACGGCGGCAACTTCCACACCGCCCGGTGCACCTGCCCGATGCTCGCAGCAGCGGCCGGATTGTCGTCGAACTCGGCGAACTTGTCGCGCCAGTCCTCGCCCAACTGCTCGGCCAGGGCCTTGTGCACGCTCGCCACCGGCATGGGCGGAGCGGCCTCCTGAAGCTTGGTGAGCGCCTGCCGGTAAGGCCCAGCCATCTCCTCGGGCATGGCCGCCTCGAACACCGACAGCGCCTGGCCGAACTTCATGGCCCCGCCCTTGAGCTGGCCCAGCACGCTGAAAAGCTGCTCGGCCGTTCGCTGCTGAATGTCCGCGGAGATGACGTCGGTCGCAATCCCGGTAACCCGCTTGCCCAGCCCCAGCACGGTCCGCCCGGCAAAGCCGAGAGGCAGGGCGGCAAGCTTCGCGGTCCGGGACGCCGCACGACGCGGGATGTCGGTCACCAGATCATTGTGACCGACATTGCGGCGATCGACCGCCTTGCTGATAAGGAGCTTGTGCCATTCGCCCCTCAAACACCATCAATAAGGCATTCGCACGTACGATCACAGCCCCCGTTCC
>NZ_LOJP01000002.1:206655-216557 GCF_001553785.1 Actinoplanes sp. TFC3 | reverse complement strand
GTTCCCGCCCCACCCCCTCGCCCTCCGCCCCGCCTTGTCGTTCGCTTCCGGCTCGGGCTTGCCGCTGGCTGCCCGTTGGGCTTTGCCGGGGCGCTCGGGAGCGGGTGCGTGCTGGCCGCTGGCCGCAGACGCAGTAGGGGTGCGGGTACCACTGCCGGCGCCGGAGCCGTCCCGGTCCGTGGATCTCTACTTCCGCCCCGAGGGTCTCGGTGCCCAGGCCGTCCACGTAGTTGAGGACCTCGCTGATGGCGTACCCGCAAGCGGCAAGCACCGTCGCCACCGCGAGCGGCTCATCTCCCGCCGTGACGAACTCCCGGAACTCCCCGCCCTCGTAGTTCTGGCGGCACATGGCCAGGCAATTCAGGCACGGCTGACCATCCGCCGGCACCAGCGGCCCGATCACCGCCGTACCCTCGCGCACCGCCACCGACAGGTACGGCTGCCGGCGCCGAGTGTGCGCGAAAGCCAGAAGCCCGACCGGCTCGTCGTGGCATAGCTGGACGACCAGTGAAGCCGTGCCCCGCCGGATCGACCGCGTCTCCGTCCCCGGCGCGACCCGCTGGATCGCCTTGATCACCTCATCGGTGCGCACCGCGCCGGCTTCCACGTTCCGGAGCGGCCCGCCGACCCGTTCGACGTGGCTGACCGTTCCCGGAAGGTCGGCGTGCACGTGGCCGATCCCGGCTTCGGCCAAGCCGACCGCTATCCCGGCGCCCAGCCGGCCTCGACCGGTGACGACAATTTTGGCCGAGCGCCGCCGCCGGAGGATGGCTGCGGGAGTTGGTGGGCGGTTTGGCAGGTTGGGCTTGCGAGGTCCGAAGCGGCCGTCTGGGCCACTGCGTTCGTCGCCGGCCTCGGGGTGTTGCTCGGGTTGCGCTGGAGCCGAGTCGCTGACTGGGGTCGCCTCGGCGGGTGTCGCACTTTGATCATCGGCCCGCATCCCGGCGGATGTGCTGGGTTCTCGGGCGCGGGAGGGAGGGGCTTCGGGTGGGATTGGCTCCTCGTGAACCGGGGGATCCAGGCCAGGTTGGGGTTCGCCTGGCACGGGTTGAGTGGCTTGGACGGCGAGGGCCAGGGCGGCGGCCTCGCTGAACAGGAGGCGGCGGGTGGTGGCGTCGAGCGCTGGTGGATACAGCGTCTGCGAGGAGATGACCAGGCCGGCGCCGTGAAGGGCGTCGAGGAGGGCGCGGGTCTGGACGGGGGTGATGTCCAAGCTGGCGGCGGCTCTGAGGATGGCGCTTTCCGGGCGGGTGCCATCGAGGAGATCGAGGATCTTGGCGGTTGCCGCGTTGGGAAGGTCGATCAGGATCGCGCGCTCGGAGTGCAGGCCTAGTTGCAGAGTGCGTTCGCCTCGCCAGATGCGAGGAAGCCCTGGTAGGAGCATCGGTCGGTGCAGCGGAGGACGGCTCATGCGTGACACAGTGTCACGATCCTGATGCGGACGGCTTTCGTTGTCCACAGGGGCTGTCCGCGGTGAGGCTCAGTTATCCACAGGGCTGGACGAGTTATCCACAGGGGTGGTAGAGGGAGTGGATAACTACTTAACGTGTTTGCCCGAACACGGTTATGCCCCGGAGGGGTGAATGGGTGTCGAACCGGATGACTGAGGGGGCGACCTGTGCGGTCGCCCCCTCAGTCGGTGCAACTCCGGATCAGGCCTTGGCCTTGCCCAGGATGCGGTTGACCGTCGTACCGCAAACCGGGCACTTGCCCTTGGCCATGTTCATGCCGGTCTTGGAGACCTCGACAGTGCCCTGGAAGTCCCGCTTCTCCTTGCACTTAACGCAGTAGCCGTTGTACGTGTTGTCGGCCACGATTCCTCCTCGTCATGTTGTCGGCCGGGTCGGCCCGGGTTTCCCGAGGGCGCCAGGCCGGGGCCTGGACCACCGGGGCCCTGCTCGCGGCGACAGGCCGCGATCTGTGTTCGGCGCTGGACCGCTCCGCGACCACGTGAATGTGGCCACCCGCTAGGGGCGGTCACTACCCACGTCCGGCCATTTCCATGTCAGCGCAGCGTCGGCTGTGTCGTCGACGTCGTGAGTCTGCCGGTCAAGATGCGCCTTTTGGGGCAGATTGGGCATCAACACGCCGACGAATTACTTCAGACCGGCCGAAAACGGATGATCAAGTCATCGGAGGGAGTTTCGAGGCGTGCGTGAAGGAGGCCGAGAGGGTGGCCTGGGAGAGCGGTTCGCGTGCAGTGAGCGACGGCCACGTGTGGCAGGTCTGAAGCAGGGGGCATCGGGACATGAAACAGACCGGTGCTGGCGGGTGGGGCGAACGGAAACGCCGGCGACGACAGTGAGCGGAAGCTGAAAAGCTATCCGGATTGCGATGGAGGCATGCTGCATCTGATCGGTCGGTGAAGGAGTGGCAAGGTGTCGATGGTGATCCAGAAAGCGCAAAGCGGCTCGCGTAGCCTCGTCCAGCCCCGGCTCGTTAAGGGTTGAGAGGGTCGCGGGTCGGGTAGAAATTTTGACCGGCAGGACGGGTGGCTCCGGCTGCTGAGTTTCGGGACCGGAAAATATTTTCGGATCTTCTGGGGCGAAGCTCACATTTTGGGTGCGTGTCATTTGCCGTACCCTTGCGGCCACCTGCCCCTGACGGATTAACGTCGCAATGTGAACCCTAGTCTGGGCTGCGCGAGCCGGTAATGGCGAGGACGCGCAAGCCTGTCGTCGAAGTGCGGCGCAGCCAGCGTCGGCGTCGCACGGTGTCTGCGTACCGGGAGGGCGAGCGGGTTGTCGTCCTCATTCCCGACCGGTTCTCGCGTGCGGAAGAGTCCGAGTGGGTCGCCCGGATGCTCGCTCGCCTTGCGGCACGGGAAGAACGCGTCCAGCGTACGGACAATGAGCTCCTCACTCGCGCCCACAAGCTCACCGCACGTTACCTCCCCGACCATGTCGGCAGCACGGCGTCGGCCAGCGTGCGGTGGGTGACCAACCAGAACGGCCGGTGGGGATCCTGTACGCCGGACGACGGCACCATCCGCATCTCGCACCGCATTCAGGAGATGCCGGACTGGGTCATCGACTACGTCCTCCTGCACGAGTTGGCCCACTTGATCGTGCCCAGCCACAACGCGGCCTTCTGGGAACTCGTGAACCGCTACCCCAAGGCGGAGCGGGCGCGCGGGTACCTCGAGGGCATCTCCGCGGCCACCGGGCTGGTGCTGGCGGACGACTGACCGGGCAGGGCTAGCCTTCACCACGTGACCAGACGTGTCGTGGTGGCGTTGCTGACCCCGGTGACCTGGAGCCCGCCGGGCATCGACCTGGCGAAGTGGCGCGCTGCCCTGGCCGAGGACGTCGTCGACCTGCTGGCCCGGCTGGCGCAGGCCGAGCCGGCGATTGCGGCTGTGCCGGCTGATCTGGCGCTGGCTGAGGAGATCGCTTGGCCGGGTATGCCGATCTACGAGGTGCCTTCGACTACGGTGCTGCCCGTTCTTCACCAGGCTGCGGCGGCCGGTTTTGATCAGGCTGCGGTGCTTGCCGCCGACGCCGCCGACGTGCCAGGGATGATCTTGGGGAAGCTGCTGCGGCCGTTGACCAGTAAGCCTGTGGCTGTGGCGCCGGCAGGGCGGGATGGTGGTCTGCTGGCTGTTGCGACCACATTGCCGGTGCCGGAATGGCTGGGCGATCACGACCTTGACAGCGCAACGCCGATGACGGTGCGCCGGGGGGCGCCACAGCCGAGCCTGGTGGAGTCGACGCCGGACTGGCGGCGGTTGCGCGGGCCGGCCGATCTGGCCACGCTCGACATGGCCCTGGAAGGCTGGGAGAACACCCGAGCACTACTGGGCGGTTGAGCAGATACCACTCACGCAGAATGAAGGGCCCGGGGATCCGTTGTGGCGCCGCCAGGCGCCTGGGTCACCGGACCCGGCCTCGGTGGGAACTGCGGTCAGCACCACCCACCAAGGCACGACATCCGCTTGAAGCTTTTACTCTTTGTTGTCGTCTTTTCCGAGGTTTTCCAACTCCGAGATGTCCCAGTCCGGCTGGGCGTGCGCGAACTTCTGCGGGTCGGCGAAGTCCTCGTCGGTGGGCAGCAGGTCGGGGTGGTCCCAAAGCGCGTCGCGGCCCTGCACGCCGCGGGCCTCGGTGACCGCGGTCCACAGCGCGCCGGCTTCCCGCAGGCGGCGGGGACGCAGCTCGAGGCCTACCAGCGCGGCGAAGGTCTGCTCGGCGGGGCCACCGGCGGCGCGGCGGCGGCGGAAGGCTTCGCCCAGGGCCGCTACCGAGGGCAAACGGTCTCCCGCGGCGCTGTCCACGACGTGGCCGACCCAGCCCTCGACCAACGCGAGGGCTGTCTCGAGGCGCGCCAGGCTGGCCTTCTGCTGCGGGGTGTCCTCGGGCGTGAAGATGCCCTCCAGCGCCATGGCCTGCATCGACTCGGGGTCCGAGGGGTCGACTCGGCTCATGGCCTCCTCGATTGCCTCGCGGTTGACCGTGATGCCATTGGCGTAGGTCTCCACCGCGGTCAGCACGTGCGCGCGCAACCACGGGACGTGCTGGAAGAGGCGTTGGTGAGCCGCCTCGCGCAGCGCCACATAGAGCCGCACCTGGTCCTCGGGGAGCTCCAAGCCGTCGCCGTAGGCCTTGATGTTGGCCGGGATCAGCGCAGCCGTGCCGGCCGGGCCCAGCGGGAGGCCGATGTCACCGGCGGACAGGACCTCGGCGGCCAACTGGCCCAGCGCTTGGCCCAGTTGACCGCCGAACAGGGCGCCACCCAGGGTCGCGACCATCGACTGCATCGGGCCGAGCTGGGCCCTGGCTTCTTCGGGAACCAGGTCGCCCATGGCGCCGACCATGCGGCCCGCGATGGGGTCGCACAGCTTCTTCCACACGTCCAGGGTGTTGTAGACCCACTCGTTGCGGTTCCAGGCGGTTGCGTCGCGGAGGCCCGAAGGCATCGCTGAGACGGGGTCGAGCCACAGGTCGGCCAGGCGCAGGGCCTCGGCGACCGAGCTGTGCTCATACATGTTGACCGCCGGGTCGCCGGTCGCGCTCAGCTGGCTGGCCGCCACTTGGCGGGCCAGATCCCAGTTGACCGGGCCACTTCCTGGCGCGGCGAACATCTGCTGCAGCTGGTTCATGAACTGCTGCATCTGTTGCGGGTCGGAGGGATCGGGCGGCTGCGCGCCCGGCAGGCTGAAGCCGAACGGGATATCAGGCACGACGTCAACGTTACGCGCGTTCAAGCCCGCCCGGGCCCATGGCGGTGTCAGCTCAGAGAGAACTCAGGGTTGGTTGATACGGTCACGCGCATGAGACGTCGCGGTGTCACGGTCATCCTCGGCGCCCTGATCACCGCACTGCTGGCAGTCGGAGTCATGGCCATTCCCCTGCCGTACGTGGTGCTCAAGCCCGGACCGACGGTGAACACGCTGGGCTCGGACAACGGCAAAGAGGTCATCCAGGTGACGAAGGCGCAGGTGACGACCAGTGCGGGTCAGTTGCGCCTGACCACCGTCGGGGTGCAGCGCAAGGTCGAATTGGTCTGGGCAATCGGGGGCTGGTTCAGCGATGAGCAGGCCGTGGTGCCGCATGACCTCATCTATCCTCCGGACCGCAGCGAGCAGCAGGTCGAGCAGCAGAACGCCGAGGAGTTCCAGTCCTCGCAGACCAGCGCGGAGACTGTGGCGCTGCGCGAGCTGGGCTACCCGGTGCAGACTTTCGTGACGGATGTCGCACCCACCGGCGCCGCCAACGGGGTGCTGCGCAAGGACGACGTCATCACCGCCGTGAACGGCACCAAGGTCACCAGCCCGGACAAGCTGACGCAGCTCGTTCAGGCCAAGCCGGCGGGTACTACGCTGACGATCTCCTATACAAGAGCCAAGAAGCCGGCGACCGCCAAGATCACCACCAAGGCGGCCGAGGGCAGCAGCACACCGCGTATCGGCGTCTCCATCGACAAGAAACAGCCGCATCCGTTCACCGTTTCGATCGACTTGGACGAGATCGGCGGACCCAGCGCCGGGTTGATGTTCACGCTCGGCATCATCGACAAGATCAAAACCGAGGATCTGACAGGCGGAAAGATCATCGCGGGTACGGGCACCATCGACGACGAGGGGAACGTCGGACCGATCGGCGGCATCCCGCAGAAGCTCGTGGGCGCCAAAGACGCCGGCGCGCAGATCTTCCTGGTTCCGATCGACAACTGTGCCGAGGCGCTGCGCAACGCGGTGCCCGGCCTCCCGATGGCCGAGGTCGCCACGATCGACGACGCCCTCACCGCACTGCAGACGTTCACCAGCGGCGGCACACCGAAACCCTGCACCGCCTCGTGACGCCGGCGACATACGCAACAACCTAAAAGGGGTTCACGTTGGTCATGCGTAACAGTCCTCTGCCGAGGATGAGCCGGCGCGGTCGCGTGACCGTCGGCGTCCTCGTGGGGGTCTTCCTCTTGTTCACCCTGCTCGGCTGGGGCATCGACGCCTATACCGACTACCTGTGGTTCGACGAGGTGGACTTCACCAACGTCTTCACCGGTGTCCTGGTCACCCGGCTGCTGCTGTTCCTGGCCATCGGCCTGCTGATGGCGCTGATCATCACGGCGAACCTCTACCTGGCCTACCGGTTGCGCCCGCTGCTGCGCCCCCATTCGGCGGAGCAGGCCACGCTCGAGCGCTACCGCATGGTGCTGCAGCCGCGGCTGGGCACCTGGATCGCCATCATCGGCATCGTCATCGGCTTCTTCGCCGGGCTCTCCGCGCAGAGCCGGTGGAAGGACTGGATGCTCTTCCAGAACTCCCAGTCCTTCGGCGTCAAGGACCCGCAGTTCAATGTGGACATCGGATTCTACGTCTTCGAATACCCGCTGCTGCGCTACATCCTCGGTGTCGGCTTCACCGCGGTGGTGCTGTCGGTGATCGGCGCGCTCGCCGTGCACTACATCTTCGGGGGCGTGCGCCTGCAGGGCGTCGGGGACCGGATGACCACCGCCGCGCGGGCGCACCTGACCACGCTGGTCGCGATCTTCGTGCTGCTCAAGGCGGTCGCCTACATCCTCGACCGGCGGGCGCTGCTGCTCGAACAGCACGTCTCGCCCGACCTGTACGGCGCCGGCTACACCGACGTCAACGCGTTGCTGCCGGCCAAGGAGATCCTGGCCTACATCTCGATCGTGGTGGCCATCGCGATCATCGTGTTCTCCAACGCGGTCATGCGCAACCTGGTCTGGCCCGGGGTTTCGCTGGCGCTGCTGGCCATCTCGGCGGTTGCGATCGGCGGCATCTACCCGCTGGCCGTGCAGAACTTCCAGGTCAAGCCGAGCCTGGCGGACAAGGAAGCGCCTTACATCGCCAGGTCGATCAATGCCACCCGGGCGGCCTTCGGGCTCAGCGACACCCAGGTGACGCCGTACGGGGCTGCGACTGTGGTGCCGCCGGGCAACCTTACCGACAATGCGAGCGCCCAGAACGTACGAGTAATCGACCCGCAGTTGGTTTCTGAGGCTTTCACGCAGTCGCAGCAGGTCCGCGGTTTCTACGACTTCGGCCCGAAGCTGGACGTGGACCGCTACACGATCAACGACAAAACCCAGGACTACGTGGTCGGTGTCCGCGAGATCAACGACACCGCGCTGACCACCCAGCAGCAGAACTGGCTCAACCGGCACACCGTGTTCACCCACGGCTACGGTCTGGTGGCGGCTCCGGGTAACGAGGCCTGCGGCGGTCTGCCGGTGTTCGTGTCCGGCTCGCTGGGCACCGGAAACACCGCTCAGACGGCCAACTGTGCCTCGACGTCGACCGACCAGATCAAGGTTGACCAGCCCCGGATCTACTACGGTGAGCAGTCCACCGAGTACGCGATCGTCGGCCAGAGCGACAAGGCCAAGAACGTCGAGTACGACCGGCCGCAGCCGACCGACAGCGACGCCGAGGCCCGCTACACCTACGACGGGCAGGGCGGCGTGCCGATCGGCTCGTTCTTCCGCCGGCTGGTGTTCGCGATCAAGAACACCGAGAGCAACTTCGTTCTCTCCGACGCGGTGAACGCCGACTCCAAGCTGATGTACGTACGGGACCCGCGCTCGCGCGTCGAAAAGGTCGCCCCGTTCCTGACCATCGACGGCGACCCGTACCCGGCCATGGTCGACGGGAAGATCAAGTGGATCCTCGACGGGTACACGACCTCGGCGACCTACCCGTACGCCCAGCGCATCAACCTGCAGGAGGAGACGCAGGACGAGCTCACCAACCGGGGCACGTTCGCGCTCGCCCGCGACAACATCAACTACATGCGCAACTCGGTGAAGGCGACGGTCGACGCGTACGACGGCACGGTCACCCTCTACCAGTTCGATGATCAGGACCCGGTGCTCAAGGCCTGGAACCAGGCGTTCGGCGGCGACCTCATCAAGCCCAAGTCGGAGATCCCGGCGTCGCTCGAAGCGCACTTCCGCTACCCGGCCGACATGTTCAAGGTCCAGCGCAACCTGCTGACCCGCTTCCATGTCACCACCCCTGGCGACTTCTTCACCGGCAACGACTTCTGGGCCGTCCCGAACACCCCGGACGGATCGGAGCAGAGCAAGCAGCCGCCGTACTACCTGAACGTGCAACTGCCGGGCCAGGACAGCACCCGCTTCCAGATCACCTCGGCAGTCACGCCGAGCAAGCGCGAGAACTTCGCGGCGCTGATCTCCGGCTCATACGTGGACGGCAAGCCGAAGCTGGAGGTCCTCGAACTTCCGGACGAGACCGCGATCCCCGGCCCCGCGCAGGTCCATCAGCGCATGACCACAAACAGCACGGTCCGCCAGGAACTCAACCTTCTGCAGACCAACAACTCGGCCCAAGTCCTCTACGGCAACCTGATCTCACTGCCGGTGGGCAACGGCATGCTCTACGTGGAGCCGGTCTACGTGAAGAGCGGACAACAGACCAACGCGGCGCCGCTGCTGCAAAAAGTCCTGATGTCCTACGGCGACGGCAGCAACTACGTGGTGCTCGCCAACAGTCTCGACGAGGGCCTGGCCGCGCTGGTGGAGGCGGGCAAGAAACAACAGCCCACAACCACAACCCCAGGCAACACCACAACACCCCCATCCACCGGTACGCCCGCACTGACCGGCCAACTGGCAACCGCGGCAACCGCGTTGGACCGGGCCATCGCCGAAGTGAAGGCCGCCCAGGCCTCCGGCGACTTCACCCGCTACGGCCAAGCCCTGCAGGCCCTCGACAAGGCAATGACCGACTTCGAGAACGCCTCCAAGGCGGCCGGCGGAACAACCACAACACCGTCCACAGCCCCCTCGGCACCGGCCTCGGCCGCCCCGTCGACGCCGGCTTCGGCGCCGCCACCATCACCTAGCGGCGGCTGAGTCCCGCCGTTGCAGACGCGGCCCGTCGGTGCTCCGGCGGGCCGCATCTGTGTCCGGCCCGGCTTGGCTGTCGCTGGCGAGCTACGGCGCAGCGGCCACGGTGGTGGGGTGAGACCGGTGAACGCTTTGGCGCTTCCGGCCCAGCCGACATCGGCGGCCAGGCTGATCGTCCGTACCCGGTCCCGGCTCCGCAATGATCGCCACCAAACCTGCGAGGTCCTGGACGAAGGTCGCGGGTCGGGTTGCTGCGTCGGCGAGGGGGTTACGACCAGGCCGCCCACAGGTGTGGGGCACGTAACGGTGAACCGTTTTGCGAGCGACGCAGGCAACGCGGTAGTCTTTCCATGCCGACGCGGGGTGGAGCAGCTCGGTAGCTCGCTGGGCTCATAACCCAGAGGTCGCAGGTTCAAATCCTGTCCCCGCTACGAAACGGGTAACCCCTGTCGAATTCCCTTCGGGAGTTTGACAGGGGTTTCTTCGTATTTTGCTCCGGGGGCCGAGCCCCCGGACGCCCCTACGGTGCGTTGGGGACGTGGGGGAGTTGGTGCGGGGTGGGAGTG
>NZ_LOJP01000002.1:201763-206555 GCF_001553785.1 Actinoplanes sp. TFC3 | reverse complement strand
GAGGCGGGGGCGGCCAGGCCGCGGGCGGCGACACAACCGGCGACGGCGGCGAGGGCACGGATCATGAGGGAAGCCTAGGAAAGATCACGGTGGGTAGCGATCGGCCGGTCAGACGACTGAGGAAGTGACCGAAAGTAGCCGAATATAGAATCTGGGGGTGAAAGAACTGCGGGCCGACTGCGGCAATTGTGCGGGGCTGTGCTGCGTCGCGCCGGCGTTCGCCAAGTCGTCGGATTTTGCCATCAACAAGCCCGCTGGGCAGCCGTGCCGGAATTTGCTCGACGACTTCCGGTGCGGCATTCACGACCGGTTACCGGAGAAGGGCTTTCCGGGCTGCGTCGTTTTCGACTGTTTCGGCGCGGGTCAGCACATCACCCAGCACACGTTCGGGGGACGGAACTGGCGCAGCACCCCGGGCATCGCCGGCCAGATGTTCGCGGTGCTGCCGGTGATGCGCCAACTGCATGAATTGCTCTGGTACGTAACCCAAGCGCTCAATCTCCCGGCCGCGCGCCGCCTTCACCCGCGCCTTGAAGCGGCCCGGGATGAGACGACAGCCCTGAGCGACGGCCCGCCCGAGCAGTTGCTGGCGATCGACTTGAACGCGTACCGGATGAAGGTCAATCCGTTGCTGCAAAAAGCCAGCGAACTGGCCCGCGCGCAGGTCAAGGGACGCCGGCCCGATCATCGTGGCGCCAATCTGATCGGGCGCCGGATGCGCGGTGCCGATCTGCGTGGGGCGAGCTTTCGCGGTGCCGTGCTGATCGGGGCGGATCTACGTGACGCAAATCTGTGGCTGGCCGATTTCACCGGCGCCGACCTGCGCGGCACGGATCTGCGCGGCGCCAACCTGACCGATGTTCTCTTCCTGACCGACAGCCAGCGCAAAGCGGCAGTCACAGCGGACCCATAGACTGAGCTTTCTAGATCGACCGAGACCGCGGAGCGTCGTCGTGCAGGTGCCTGGCCTCGTCTGGATCCTCACCGTGGTGGGGATCATGGGCCTCGTTGCGTTCGATTTTTACTTCCACGTCCGCAAGGCGCACATTCCCACGCTCAAGGAAGCCGGGATCTGGTCGTCGATCTACATCGGGATCGCCGTGCTGTTCGGCGCGGGGGTGTGGCTGTTCGGCGGGCAGGACATGGGCGCGGAGTATTTCGCCGGCTATGTCACCGAGAAGGCGCTGTCGGTCGACAATCTTTTCGTGTTCCTGGTGCTGCTCGGCAGCTTCAAGGTGCCGCGCGCCGATCAGCAGAAGGTGCTGCTGTTCGGCATCGTGTTCTCGCTGATCGCGCGCACCGGGTTCATTTTCCTGGGCGCGGCGCTGATCAACCGGTTCGCGTTCGTGTTCTATCTGTTCGGGCTGATCCTGCTGATCACCGCGGGCAACCTGCTCAAGAGTGACGATGACGACGACCGCAGCGCCAACAACGTCATCATCCGGACAGCTCGCAGATTCCTGCGCACCTCCGAGGAATACGACGGCGACAAACTGTTCACCCAGCAGGATGGCAAACGGGTGATGACCCCGATGTTGCTGGTCATGGTGGCCATCGGCGGCACCGACATCCTGTTCGCGCTGGACTCGATCCCGGCCATTTTCGGCCTCACCCAGAGTGTCTACCTGGTCTTCACCGCAACGGCGTTCTCGCTGCTCGGCCTGCGCCAGCTCTACTTCCTGCTGGACGGCCTGCTGGACCGCTTGGTCTACCTGTCGTACGGGCTGGCCGCGATCCTCGCCTTCATCGGCGTGAAGCTGATCCTGCACGCCTTGCACGAGAACAATGTGCCGTTCATCAACAGCGGCGACCACGTCGACGTCATCGAGATCAGCACCGGCGCCTCCCTCGGCTTCATCATCGGCGTCCTGATCATCACGGTCATCGGGTCACTGCTCAGCCCGCGCGGCCGGGCGCAGACGTACTCCTCGGCGGCGCGCCGGCACGCGGCAGAGTTCCTCGACATCGAAACCGACCCGCGCTACTGCGACGAGATCTACCACAAGCTGCTCGACGAGGTCGATCACATCAAGGCGCTTCCGGAGAAGCACCGTGCCGAGGTCCGCAAGCAGGAGGAGCTGATGACGCTGCTGGAGCGCGCCCACCGCGTACACGACGAGCGCGTCGCGGCCGGATCCTGCTACCGACCGTAACCAGCAGCAGGGTCTTCTTCGGCGTCCCTGATCCGGCTGGCGCGATCGATCCGATCCATCCGGCGAGTTCAGGGGCGCCGCTTGCTAATTGGAACGGGCCGTGGAGCGCGATGCCGCCGGGCGGCCGAAGCGGGAGGCGGCGCTGTTGGCCGCTGCACGGCGGGCGAAAGCGGGCTGCACCCGGTCGGGCGCAGTCGTGGCCACCGGGACCGCGACGGGCTCCCCCCACGTAACCGCGACAGGTTGCGGGGCCGCCGCGACGGGCCGCGCGCCCGCTACGGGCTGTGGGGCTGCCGCGACGAGCGCCGGGGTGGTGGCCACCCCTGCCGCGGCCGCCACCGCGGGCAGGGGTGGCACGGGTGCGGTCGGGGGGACCGCTTGCGGGAGGTCGTCCGGGTCGTCGGGCCTGGGGGCTGGCTTCCGGGTGCGACGCAGATGGAGCAGGCCGGCCATTGTTGCCGCCGCCAGCAGAATCGACAGGGATGTCGCCAACACCACCGAGACACGACCTTTCCCGAGCTTGAGCCGAGCATGGTTCGGCTACGGGTGGCGGCCCGGGCCGTTGGTTCTCTAGCCAATGACGCTAGCAAAGGATGGCACGGCAACCAATGGCCGGTACGGATCCCGGGCGCCCTATGCTTAGCCGATGAGCTTTGGCGGCTACCTGAAGGAAGCGATCCAGGCCGCCCGTTTTCCCACTCCCACGCACTTCGCCCGAGCCGTGGGCATCGATCCCTCGGTGGTGTTGCGCTGGTTGAGCGAGGAGCAACGGCCCACCATCCGGTCCATCGAACGGATTGCCCCCGTACTGGGGAGAAGTATCAACGAATTGGTCGTGGCGGCGTACCCGGATCGGGTTGGCGGTCCGGCACCTCAGCCGCCGGCGAATCACCCGCTGGTCCACGAGCTGGCCCTGCTGCTCGCCGAGGATTCCCCCATCCCGGCGGCGGACCGTCAGGCGCTCGCGACCGTCCTCGATCGAATGATCGACCCCTACCGCAAGGTGGTCCGTCGAAAGCGGACGGCATGACTGTTGTTCGCATCGCGCACCGGATGTCCGTAATCTCGGTTCTATGAACGCGCGGCCGGGTCCGAGTGCCCTGCACCTCCAGATGAGCAAGCTGCTCATCTCCTGTTTCGTGTTCGCGATAGCCGCCACCGGTGCCCTGATCGTGACGCTGATCTACGGCTTCCCCGACAAGCCCAGCGGCCCGCCCCCCAACAGCGTTCCCGGCATGCCCCCAGGCCCGCCGCCGGACGAACGGCCGCTCGCCCTGCTCATCGTGCTGACCGGTCTGGTCGTTCTCTCCTGGCTCGCCGTGCTTACCGTGTCCGCCCGCGACCGCATCCTCCAGCGAATAGGCGGCGTCGACGCCGACGAGGTCCGCGCCATCCTGACCGACGTGCGCACCGAACTGGCCGCCGATCGCGAGCGCGAGTGGCAGAAAATGACCGAAAGACTGATGGAGTACGCCGACCAGCGCGAAACCGACGGCTATCTGCACGGCATGCGGGTGGCAACCGCAGAAGAATCGATGGAAGCGAACGTACGCCCACTGCGGCGCCCACCGTCGCAACGCTGACGCTGCCTACATTTGCGGCGGCCGAGGCCGCGGGTGGGACTTGAGCATCGCGGAGCGCACGATCCGCCGGCCCGGCATGGACGTCAGGCCAGGATCCGTGCACGCGGTCATCGTTGTCTGTAGATCTCCGGGATGGGCTCCGTATACAGTCCTAACAGATTCGTAGCCTTCTATGTCCAAGAAGGAGCCCCCTCGTGTTCTCCGTGCGAAAAGCCGTCCTGTCCGTCGCCGCGGGCCTGACGGCAGTGCTGGCTCTGGCCGCTCCGGCGGCGGCGGCCATCCCCATCGGCCAGGTCCAGAACGGCAAGGCGACGTACTACAACGATGCCGGGTACGGCGCCTGCGGTACGCCGATCAACGCCGCCACCGAGATGCTGGTCGCCGTGTCGTATCAGTGGTGGACCACGGCCAACCCCAACGCCGACCCGTTGTGCAGCGGCATTTCCGTGCAGGTCACCTACAACGGCAAGACCATCACGGTGCCGGTCAAGGACAAGTGCCCCGGCTGCGACGCCACGCACATCGACCTGAGCCAGCCGGCCTTTGGCCAGTTCGCTTCCACGGACCCGTCGAACACTCCCGGCGTACTCAATGTGACCTGGAAGTTCGTCTCCAGCACGGGCGGCGGTGACAATCCCCCGCCGTCCGGCCCCACGGGCGCCACGGGCCCGATCACCGGCCTGGCCAACAAGTGCATCGGCGCGGCCGGCGGAGCCACCGGGAATGGCACGGCGATCGACCTGTACTCCTGCGTGGGCGACGCCACCCAGCAGTGGACCAGAGCCACCGACGGCACCATCCGTACGGGCGGCAAGTGCATGGACGTCTCCGGCAGCGGCAACGCAAACGGCACCAAGGTCCAAGTCTGGGACTGCAACGGCACCGGCGCCCAGCAATGGGTCTACACCAGCGCCCGCGACCTGGTGAACCCTCAGTCGAACAAGTGCCTGGACCTGGCCAACAACAGCTCCGCCGACTTCACGAAGACCCAGATCTGGACCTGCACAGGCGCCCCCAACCAGAAATGGACCGCCCCCGTCTAACCCCACTCCGCTC
>NZ_LOJP01000002.1:190266-201663 GCF_001553785.1 Actinoplanes sp. TFC3 | reverse complement strand
ATCTTGAAGGTGGGGTGGTCGGTCAGGGAACCGCCGTAGAGCACCGGGCCGGGCTCGGTTGTTGCTTCCACCTCTTCGCCGTCGAGCACGTCGCCGTCCAGGATGGGGCCCGTCGGCGTGGCCGAGATGGCTCGTTGGTCGGTGACCGAGACCTCCACCGGGTCGGGGTGGCCGGCTACCAGCTCCGCGATGCGGGCGGCCACGGTGGCTGCGCGGGTGGCCAGGTCGGGGTGGGAGACGTGGGCCGCCTCTTCGGCCGCGGCGGCCTGCAGGGCCCGTGCTTCGTCGGCGGCTCGGCCGGGGCGGTAGCCGGGGATGCGGAACGAGGTGTCGTGGTCGTCCTCATCTTCGTCCGGGGCCTGCTGGCGGGGCACCTCGACCGCGCCGATCAGGGAGACCGTTTGGCCCTCGCCGCCGGGGCGGTTGTGGAACTCGGGGCCGATCAGCATTTTCGCCAGTTCGCGGGCCTTCTCGACAGGGAGGCCCAGCTCGCCGGCGTGGTCCACGCGGAAACGAGCAATGGCGTGGCGGATCACGTTGGCCAGCTTGTCGGCGTCGCTCACCTCGGCGAGCTCACCACCGGCGAACACCAGGGCCGGGTACGAACCGTCCGCCCCGGGGCACACCAGCTGCAGCTGCGTGGCCGACACGAACCGGCCGTTGGCGATCTGGCCGGGCTGGACGCGGATGTGCTGGGGATAGCGCCAGCGCAGCTCGCCGGAGGTTACCCGGGTGGTGGCGGGATCGTCGCCGGACAGGTGCGCATAGAGGATCCGGTGGTTGGTGACCAGGATCTCGGTGGTCTCGGGCAGCGTCCAGCGCGGCAGCGAGGCCGCCTGATCAAAGGCGTACTCGGCGACGGCGCAGCGCCCGCGCCACAGGGAACGCTCGCCGTCGGCCAAGGGTCCGAAGACGTCCTGGGGGTTCGCGTCGGCCATACCGTCGATTAGATCCGTTACTCGTACGGGTGACAACCGCCGGAGAGCCAAATCGCACCTACGACCGGCTGCTGAACAGGCCTTCGGGTGGCAGAGGGGACGCGACGGCATCAAGATCGGTGGCGGCGGGGCGCCCACCGGTGAACCGATCGAGGTCATCTTCCACCCGGCCGGGGAACCAGTCGCCGGCGGCGCGGCGTCGTAAGTCTACGATCGGCAGCGGGGTGCGGCCTGCCACGACGACCAGGTTGCCGAACCGGCGACCGCGCAGCACTGCTGCGTCGGCGACCAGGGCGGCTTGCGGAAGCACCGAGCGGATCGTGGCGACCTGGGTCCGCGCGTACGACAGAGGCGGTCCATCGGCCACGTTGGCGAGCATCCACCCGGTCGGGGCGAGCACCCGGGCCACCTCGCGCACGAATTCCGCCGAGGCCAGGTGCGGGGGAGTTTGCGCACCGGCGAACACGTCGACGACCACGATGTCGTAGCCCGCTTCGCGCATGCCGGTGACGGCCTCGCGCGCGTCGCCCACCCGTACCCGGATCTTGGCCTTGGCATCCCACGGCAGCGCTGACCGCACCAGCTCGACCAAGGGTCCGTCGATCTCCACCACCCGCTGCGGCGACCCGGGCCGCGTGGCCGCCACATATCTGGGCACCGTCAGCGCGCCACCGCCCAGATGCAGCACCCGCAGTGGCGTCCCGGCGGGCGCGGCCAGGTCGATGGCCGTGGCGATGCGGCGCACGTACTCGAACTCCAGGTACGTGGGGTCGCCGAGGTCGACATGCGACTGCGGGGCGCCGTCGAGCAGCAACGTCCAGCCGGTGGTCCGGTCCGGGTCGGGCACCAGTTCGGCCACCCCGCTGGCTACTACCTCGGTTCGTCGTTCGGTGCGCCGTCGTTGTGCCACAGCAGAAGAGCTTAGAAAACCTTTCCGGCTGCCGACGACTGGAGGATGTGACAGCAGCCACGGAGTTCCTGCCGGCCGACCCGTTGCTGCACCTGCTGCGCCGCGCGACGTACGGCCCCACTCCCGCAACCGTCGCCGAGATCCGCCGCCTCGGTGCCAAAGGATGGCTGGACCGTCAGCTCAAGCCGGCCAGCATCCCGGACGCCACCGCCGACGCCCTGCTCAAGCGGCTCCCGCTGAGCGGGCAGACGGTGGCCGGGGTGCGCGCCAAAACCAAGCAGTACTCCTGGGACGCGATGTTCGAGCTCGGCTGCGCCGCCGTGGCCCGCGCGGTGTGGAGCGAGCGTCAGCTCTATGAGGTGATGGTCGACTTCTGGTCCAACCACCTCAACGTCACCTGCCCCTCGGGCGACGTGTGGGACAGCCGCCCCGACTATGACCGCACGGTGATCCGGGCGTACGCGCTGGGCCGGTTTGCCGACATGCTCAAGGTGAGCGCGCGGCACCCGGCGATGCTGACGTACCTGGACAATCGGTTCTCCACCCGCGCCGCCCCGAACGAGAACTACGGCCGGGAGCTGCTGGAACTGCACACCGTGGGGCTGGGCTACAGCGAAGCCGACGTCAAGAACGCGGCCCGGCTGCTGACCGGGTTGAGCGTGGACTGGAAGAGCGGGGTGTACCGGTACGACGCCGGCCAGCACGCCACCGGCGCGGTCACGGTGCTCGGGTTCCGCCACGCGAACGCCAGCGCCAGCGGTGGGCAGACCGCGGCGATGGCCCTGCTCGACTACCTGGCGATGCACCCGGCCACGGCCAAGCGGATCGCCACCAAGCTGTGCGTGCGGTTCGTGTCCGACGACCCGCCCGCCTCGCTGGTCACCAAGCTCACCAAGGTGTACCTGGACAACAAGAGCGCCATCGCCCCGGTGCTGCGCGCGCTCTTCACCTCCGCTGAGTTCAGCGCTTCGATCGGGCAGAAGACGCGCACGCCGTACGAGGACATCGTCGCCACCGTCCGCACGCTCGGCCACGCCCCGGAGAAGACGGGCACCCAGGCGTTGAAGGCGCTGTACTGGATCACCGAGGAAGCCGGGCAAGCACCGATGGCCTGGGCCCCGCCGAACGGCTATCCGGACGTGGCCAGCGCCTGGGCCTCGCCGTCCGGGCAGGTCATCCGCTGGAACGCGCACCTCAACATCGCCGCGGGCTGGTGGCCCAACTCGCTGCTGCGCCCGGCACAACCCCTGGCCGCGTACGCCGGAAACACCCTGCCCCCCACGTACGGCGCCCTCATCGACGCCGTAGCCACCCGCCTGGTCGGTCGCACCTTGGCCCCCGAGCACGCCACGGCGCTGGCCACGTTCTACGGCAAGACGCTCGCCAGCCCGCTCAAGGCCAGCGACGCCGTGGCCGGCTGGGCGTTCCCGTACCTGCCCGCGATGCTGCTCAACAGCCCCTACCAGGCCCTGAGGTGACCGTGACGATGACCGACGTTTGCGGCTGCCCGGTCAGCCGGCGCAAGCTGCTGGCCGCGGCCGGGGCGGGGGCGTTCGCCGGGCTGATCGGCGACCAGTTGGCCACCCAGTTGGCGTTCGCGTCGCCCGGCTACAGCGGCGATGTGTTCGTGCTGCTGTCATTGCGCGGTGGCTTCGACGGGCTGTCCGCCGTGGTGCCGGCCGGGGACGCCGGGTACTACGCGGCTCGCCCGGATATTGCGGTGGCCAAGGCGAAGCTGCTCGGCGGGGACTCATTCTTCGGGCTCAATCCGGGGTTGGCGGCGCTTTTGCCGTACTGGAAAAACGGTTCTCTGGGCGCGATCCAGGCAGTGGGGCAACCGGCCCCGAACCGTTCGCATTTCTCGGCGATGGAGGAGCTGGAACGCGCGGCGCCGGGCACGAGCGTGCGCACCGGCTGGCTGGACCGGATGATGGGCGGCCTGGGCTCGGATGAGGCGTTCGGCGCGGTATCGGTGGGCAGTGCGATGCCTGCGCGGGTGCTGGCCGGTCCGGTGCCCGACCTCGGGCTGAGCTCGATCGACTCGTTCTCGCTGTCGGGGGAGCAGGGCATGGCGGCGGCGATGGCGTCGCTGTACTCGGGGGCTCCCGACGCGCTCGCCCGGACCGCGGCGATGACCACGTCGGCGCTGGCCACCACCGCGAAGTTGAAGGCGGCGGGCTACACCCCGGCCAATGGCGCGACCTACCCGGATTCCGAGCTGGGCAAGGCGCTCAAGGACGTGGCCCGGCTGATCAAGGCGAACGTGGGCCTGATGAGCGCCTGCGTCGACTCCGGCGACTGGGACATGCACGAGAATCTGGGTGCCGCAGGACCCGGACAGAAGATGTACGACCACCTCGCCGCGCTCGCCGCCGCGCTGGCAGCGTTCGCCGCCGATCTCGGGCCGGCCGGGCTGGGCCGGGTCACCCTGGTCACGATCAGCGAGTTCGGCCGCCGCGTGCAGCAGAACGGTTCCGGCGGCCTGGACCACGGCTACGGCAACGCGATGCTGGTCCTCGGCGGCGGCGTCAGGGGCGGCAAGGTATACGGCCGCTGGCCCGGGCTGTCCGCCGGTGATCTGGTCGATGGCGACCTGGCGGTGACCACCGACTACCGCGCGGTCATCGGCGAGATCCTCAAGGCGCGCTGCGGCGTCACCGACGTCTCCGGGGTGTTTCCCGGGGTCAGCCCCTCCACTCTGGGGATGGTGAAGTCTCGCTGAACGTGCGGCGCAGCGCGAACCGGGCACGGGTCAGGCCGTTGCTCTGCTGGATGGCCATCGCGTCGCACGTTGCTGCACCAGCCACAGGCCCATGCCGCCCGACACGCCCGGAGCCGGTGGGAGGTAACCGGCAAGTGGGGCCGGGGCCTGGGCGCCGTCGTCGGTGACCTCGCCGATCACCGCGTCGGAGGTGACCCACAGCCGCAGCTCACGATGCTCGCCGCCGTGCCGGATGCCGTTGGTGGCGAGCTCACTGAGCGCCAGCACCAGGGTTTCCACGCGGTCCGGGGGCAGCCAGCTCTCGGCGCGGGCCCGATCGCGGACCTCGGCGCGCAGTTCGGCGACGGAATCGGTGATCGTGGTGCTCAGCGCCGGCCGGCCGCTGACCGGCCACGGCGGTTCGGGCAGCTCGGTCAGCACGTGTTCGGGCTGTTCATAGCCGTCGCTGTCACGCCAGGCGCCGTCGTGCAGTCGCGGGTGCGTGCGACTCGCGGCCAGGATCAACGGCGAGGGCAGGCTGCGCCGATCGTACGGACACAGCAGGTGTCCGGACAGCGAACTGAGGGAGCGGTTCAGGGCCGCCTCGAAGCGTACCCACGGCGTCGGCTCGCCCTGGAACGGGATGTGACCGACCAGGTGGGCACCGGAACGGCGGCTCGCCGCTGCCGCCTTGAGCAGGTGGGCCCAGCCGGCGATGGTGCGCACCGGGCGGACGTACCACTCGTCGGCGGGCAGGAAGCGGATCGTGCGCGCATCGCCGTCGAGGGCCTCGCGCAGCACTCGGATCCGGTCCGGCGGCGCGGCCACCGCCACGGCGTTGTCGCCTTCAAGAGCCTCGCGGATGAACGGCACGAGGGTAGTCGCGTAGTCGGCGTCACTCTCGTAGAGGAACGCCGAGTGGGTGAACACCACTGAGCCACCTCCGAGCACCGCCGATCGACCACGGTAACACCGGGTTGACCGGCGCCGGGAAGCGATGACCAGCTCAGGCACCGCTGCGGGTGAACTGGGGGCGAAAGTGCCGGTCAGCGCCCTGCTGACCGGTTCACACTGAGCCGCAGATTCGATGATCGCGGAGGTGTACAAGGTGACAGTCACGGCAACCAGCGCACTGGTGTCCGCGCCGAGGCGCTCGTTCGAGCCGCCGGCCACCGGGGACATGCCGGCCATCCTGGCCGCCGCCCAGCACCGGGCCGGGCCGCCTCTCAAGATCCGCAGGTACGAATCCGAGGACGGCCCGGCCTACTGGCGCTGGGACTGTGCGGGCTGTGGCGAGTACGGCGGAGGAAGGCACCACACGGACGCAATCACCCGGGCACTGCGGCACTGCGCCGAGCACCCGGAGCACCACTCATCGCTGCTCCCGCCGGCCCGCTGCCGAGAACGCGACACCCGGCTCGCCGTGCACCCCATGTTGTTTGCGGTGGACGACGACCCGGGCCCCGAGCCCTTGGCTATCTGAACTCAGCGCGCTGAAATCAGGCGTGCTGAGGTGTCAGCCGTTCGTGTCGCCGTCGCCGGTGTGCGCCTGCGCCGCGTCGACACCCTTGTCGATCTGGTCCGAGTACTTGTTGCCGGTCCGCTGATCGACCTGGTCACCGGCCTTCTCGAGGCCCTGGTCGACCTGCTCGTCGTGCTTGTCGGCAAAGTCCTTGGCCTGGTCCATGAAGCCCATGATCGGCTCCTTTCCGGTGGAGTGGAGGAACACCTATCAGCTTCCCGGCACAGCGGCCGGGAAACCTTCACGGGCCTGCAGAACTTCGGCAACCCGGGCCAGCCGGGGGTCAGCCACGATGTCCTCGAGGGTGGTTTTCAGCGGCATCCGCCAGTTCGGGTACTCGTCGGTCGTCCCCGGCAGGTTGGGCTGATCGAGCTCACCCAGCACGTCGTACAGCGAGGCGGTGACCAGCCGCGACGGCGTGCGGGCGAGGAAGGCGTGCATCGCGGTCACGATCTGCTCGGGCGTGCTGTCCGCGGTGATCAGGCCGTCCTCGGTGAGCCGGGCAAGCAGCTGGGCCCGGTCCTTGTCGGCGTACGCCCGCTCGTCCTCCACCGGCCCGGCTAGCTGGCCCAGCTCGGCGCGCACCCGCACCTGCTCACCGACCAGGAAACCCGCTGCGGTCGGCAGGTCGTGGGTGGAGATGGTGGCCAGCGCGTTGCGCGGATACCGGGCGGCCGGCAGGTAACCCTCGTCCGGGTCGTCCTCGTAGTCGCGGGTGAACCAGAGCACGGCCGAGCCCAGCATGTTCATTCGTTCCAGCGTCTCGGTTACCACAGGCAGCACGGTGCCGAGGTCCTCACCGATCACCACCGCACCCGCCCGGTGGGCTTCGAGGGCCAGGATGCCGAGCATCGCGTCCGGGTCGTAGTGCACGTACGTACCCTCGGCCGGTCCCATGCCCGGCGGCACCCACCACAACCGCCACAGCCCGGCGACGTGGTCCACCCGCAGCCCACCGGCGTGCCGGAAGATGCGCCGCAGCATGTCGCGGTAGGCCGCGTACCCGGTCTCGATGAGCTGGTCGGGACGCCACGCGGCGAGCCCCCAGTCCTGGCCGAGCTGGTTGAACGCGTCCGGCGGCGCGCCCGCGTGCACCCCGGCGGCCAGCACGTCCTGCAGCAGCCAGCCGTCGGCGCCGCTCGGGTCGATGCCCACCGCGAGGTCGTGCACCACGCCTACCGGCATGCCCTGCTCGCGGGCCACCTCGTTGGCCGCGTCGAGCTGCTGGTTGAGCAACTGCTGCAACCACACGTGGAACGACACGCGATCACCGGAACGCGCCTTGGCCACCGCCGGGGTGTCCGGGCGGCGCAGCTCCTCGGGCCACTGCTGCCAGTTGGCGCCGTGCTGCTCGGCGAGCACACAGAACGTGGCGAAGTCGGTAAGCCCAGGGTCGGCGTCCAGGTCCACCTCGCCGGCCAGCGGCCACAGCAACTCCAGCGCCGCCCGCTTGGCCTGCCACACCGCGCTGTAGTCGAGGAGTCCGTCCTTGGTGGGCGCGGGCTTGAGCGCGTCCACCTGCTCGCGCAACGCCGGGTCGGCGCGGCGGTAGGCGTCGGTGTCGGCCACCCGCAGGTACAGCGGGTTCGCGAAGCGGCGGCTCGACGGCGAATAGGGCGAGGACGGTACGGGCAGCGTCGGCGTGATCGCGTGCAACGGGTTCAGCAGCACCAGCCCGGCACCGTGGCTGTTCTCGACGAACGTGCGCAGGTCACCGAGGTCGCCCATGCCCCACGACGCGGCCGAGTGCAACGAGTACAGCTGCAGCATCCAGCCCCACGACTCGGGCGGCTCGGGTAGTTCCTCGGGCACCACCACCACGGTGATGTCCTGCTCACCCGTCCGTAGCCGGTGCCAGCCCAGCGGCAGGTCCGCCGGGATGCTGGTGATCTCGCGCTCCGTGCCGTCCTCAAGGGTCAGCACGCCGGGCTCGGCCAGTTCCGGGCCCGCGCCCTTGCCGGCCTTGCGGACAACCGTGCCGGGCAGCCGGTTCTGCTCCTTGGCGGTGCGGATCGCGGTCAGCTCCTGCGTGATGGCCTGCGGGCTGCTCGCGTCGACGCCGAGCAGCTTGAGCACCCCGATCACCGACTCGTCCGACACATCCTTGCGCTCGCGGTGCCAGTCCTCGTACCAGGTCGCCACTCCGTGCGCCTCGGCCAGCGCCGTCAGCTCAGCGTGCAATTTCGCCCCCTATTTCAAGTTTCCGTGCCATGCATACCCTGCCGGGGGCACCTTGCCACCCTCGGCCAGACTGGATTACATGTCTGCTGTGATGAAATTCTGGGGACGGGCCGTCGCGGTGCTCACCGGTGCCGTGTTTGCCCTGGTGGTGCCCGCTCATGCGTGGGCCGCCAGCAAGGGTGTGGACACCGTGGCCGTCGAGGCCGCGAAATACCGGCGCCGGCGCGGCGGCTTCGGATTCCTCCCGATCTTCGGCGGCGTGTGCTGCCTGCTGGTGGTCGGCGGGATCGTCCTGGCCTTCGTGCTGATTTCGCGGAACCGCAGGCGTCGCTGAGCGCGCCCGCCTACCTTCGGTTGGTATGCGGGCCAAAGTAATCGCGCTGGGGTTCGGCCTCGCCGCCGTCTGCACGGTGCCGCTGGTTCTCACCGTGACTGCGGACGCGGCTCCCGACCTGCTGCTCTCCCGGAACCGCCCGGTCGTCGCGTCCAGCGTGCAGGGCGCCACCACGGGGGCGGCGCTGGCGGTCGACGGCAACTCGGTGACCCGGTGGCGCAGCGGTGCGGTGCCCACGACGCAGTGGCTGCGCGTGGACCTGGGTCGCAGCCAGAAGGTCACCCGGGTGCGGCTGCTGTGGGATTCGGCGTACGCGCGGGGATACCGGATCCAGACCTCCGCCGACGCCGCGACCTGGACCGACCTCTACGCCACGACCACCGGTGACGGCGGGGCCGACGACGTCAAGAAGCTCACCGGTACCGGTCGCTACTTGCGGGTCCTGGCGACCCAACGAGCCTGGGCGTCCGGGTTCGCGCTGTCGGAGATTTTCGTGTACGGACCAGGCCCGGCAGCCCCGGCGACCACCGTGACAAGCGCCCCGACCGCGGTGCCGGGCACGGCCACCGGTCTGCGGGATCCGCGCAAGAAGGAGCTGGCGTTCGAGCTGGTCTCCAGCGCGGAGAACTCCACGCTCAACTGGCGCGGGCAGTTCGGTTACATCGAGGACATCGGCGACGGGCGCGGCTACACGGCCGGCATCATCGGCTTTTGCTCGGGCACCTCGGACATGCTGGCCGTGGTGACCGAGTACACGCGCCGCAAGCCGGAGAACCGGTTGGCGAAATACCTGCCTGCCCTCCGTACCGTCGACGGGTCTGACTCTCACGCGGGTCTGGACCCCAGCTTCCCCGCCGCGTGGAAGGCGGCCGCGATCGACCCGGTCTTCCAGAAGGTGCAGGAGGACGAACGGGACCAGATGTACTTCGACCCGGCCGTCACGATGGCCAGCACGGACGGGCTGCGAGCGCTGGGCCAGTTCGCCTACTACGACGCGGCCGTGATGCACGGCGTGTCCGGGCTGCGCAGCATCCGCGCGGCGGCGATGCGGGTGGCCAAGACCCCGAAGCAGGGCGGCGACGAGACGGGGTGGCTGACCGCGTTCCTCGACGCCCGGGTGGCCGAGATGCGCACCGAGGAAGCCCACAGCGACGTCAGCCGGGTGGAAAGCGCGCAGCGGATGTTCCTGCGGGCCAGCAACCTGGACTTGAACGGGCCGCTGAGCTGGCGCGTCTACGGCGACAAGTTCTCGGCGGCATAGCGGCTGGCGAACCGCACAAGCCTGCTTGGGCCGCCACGAACCGTCCGGATCACAGGTGTCGATGCCGTAGGCGGCCAGGTCGAGGTCGTACCGCGCATCGGGGTTGTGGACGCGAAACAGCCGGCCACCTCGCGGTGACCGGCTGTTTCAGGTGCTGGCCTGGATCAGGCCTTGGTCCACTTCTGGTTGCTGGTGCCGCCACAGTCCCACAACTGGAGCTGGGCACCGTTGTTGGCGTTCCAGTCCTTGATGTCCACGCACTTGTTGGCCGAGATGTTCACCAGGTCACCGGCGCCCGACAGGGTCCACCGCTGCACCGGGTTGCCATTGCACGAGACGATCTGGATCGGGGTGCCGTTGGTCAGCGCACCGCCGGCCGGGTCGAAGCACTTGCCGAGCGCCGACAGGGTGCCGTCGCTGTTGAACGACCACTTCTGCGCGCCGGAGCCGTTGCAGTCCCACATCTGCACGCGTACGCCGTCGGTCGCGTTGGCGTTCGGGATGTCGATGCAGCGGTTGCTGAAGTTCGACTTGAGGGCGTTGCCGCTGGTCGAGGGCGGCGGGGTGGTGCCGCCGTCGTTGTTCCAGGCGTTGACGCGGACCCAGTCCACGAGCATGGTCTGCGGGAACGAGGTGCTGCCGTCCGGGTTACCCGGCCAGTAGCCGCCCACGGCGACGTTGAGGATCATGAAGAAGTTGTGGTCGTACACCCACTGGTTGCCGTTGATCTTCGAGGGGTCGACGCTGAAGTACTGCTGACCGTCGAGGAACCACTTGATCAGGTTGGGCGACCACTCCACGGCGTAGGTGTGGAAGGCATCGCCCAGCGGTGCGCCGTTGACCTTGTTGCCGCCGATGCCGCCGGCGCCGGAGTAGCCCGGGCCGTGCACCGTGCCGTAGACCGTGTTCGGCTCCTTGCCGACGTTCTCCATGATGTCGATCTCGCCGGTGCTGGGCCAGTTGTTGCCGCCCAGCATCCAGAACGCCGGCCAGATGCCCTGACCCTTGGGGATCTTGATGCTGGCCTCGAAGCGGCCGTACGTCTGCGAGAACTTGTCGGCGGTCAGGATCCGGCCTGAGGTGTACTGACAGGTGCCGTAGTGACACTGGTAGTTCGCCGGGTTCTCCTTGCGCGCGGTGATCGCTAGGTGACCGGCACCGTCCTGGCGCACGTTGTTCGTCGAGTTGGTGTAGTACTGCAGCTCGTTGTTGCCGAAGCCGCCGCCACCGATGTCGAACTTCCACTTTGCGCCGTCGACCGGGGACCCGGCGGCTCCGTTGAACTCATCGGACCAGGTCAGGGCGCCAACAGCGGCATCCGCCTGGTCATTGCGGGAGGCGGCGAACAGCCCGCCCGTGAGGGTCACCGCGACGACTGCCGCGGCGAGCATGAATCTGGCTTTGCGCATGGGGATGACGCCTCCGGGGGAAGAGGACAGCAATAATTTAGAAGTGTTTACAAATAAGACGGTCGCCGTCAAGAGAGAGCGCTTCCTCGCGCCCGGATAACGAAAAAATCGACGTCTTTTTGCAGGGGCTGGGGCGGGGAT
>NZ_LOJP01000002.1:135170-190166 GCF_001553785.1 Actinoplanes sp. TFC3 | reverse complement strand
GGGCTTGGTGGGGAAGCGCTTCCGGCTGCAAGCGATTTTCAGGGGGCCTTCGAAGTCGTGCGACCCCGGAGCCGGGCGGCATTGAGGCCGTTACCCGGGCCCGCTTGACTCTTGAGCCGCCCTGGCAGCCGCGCGGCCTTGAGGCCGCGCGGCTGGTGCGATCAGAGCTTCTTGAACAGCGAGGGCAGAGCGGTCGGCTCCCAGCCCGGCAGCGAGGTGTGGGCCTCCAGCACCTCGTACTTCGCGCCCTGGAAGCTGACCACATCGCCAGCCTTGTAGTCGGTGAACGCCGCCCAGGCCGCTACCGCCGGCGTGGTGGGCGTAGCCGACGGGGTCGGCGAAGCCGAAGCGGGGGCTGAAGGCGAAGGCGACGAGGGCGCGGCCGGCGGCTCGGTCGTCGCGCTCGGTGCCGGCTCCGGGGAAGCGGTCTCCGAGGGCGCCGGGGCCGGGTTCTCGTCGTCGCCGGCCGCCGTGACGCGGATGAAGTCGACGACCATGCGGGCCGGCAGGTCGGCTCGGTCGCTCGCACCCAGGCTCAGGGCCATCCCGAACGGCTGGTCGGTTTCCACGCCCGAGGCCGGGAACTGCTGGCGGTCCTCGCCGTCCACCGAGAAGGTGATGGTCTCGGGCGTCCAGGTCACCGCGTACGTGTGGAAGTCACCCGGCTCTGCGCGCTTCAGCAGGTTGATCGTGCCCAGGTCGGGACGGCCGCCGCCGGTCAGCTCCAGGGCCGGCTCCAAGCCCTCGCCCTCGGGCACCTGCACGCGGGCCTCGATGCGGCCCGATTCGCGCTGGAAGATGTCCTTGGTGGTCAGGCGGGCCGAGGTGCGGCCGCGGCCGTCGCGCGCCGTGACCAGCAGGTTGCCGTCGCCGTCGAGGCGGGCGTTGCGGGTGCTCATGGTGAACTCGAGACCCTCGTCCGTGCGGCTGGTGCTGAACGCCCACTTCGCCGGGTCGACCGTGCTGCCCGCGCCGCCGTCGAACTGGTCCTCGAAGGCATCGTTCGGCGTGCGTTCGCGGCCGCGCTGGAAGTCGGCAGCCTCGTTGCGGCGGCGCTCCGAGGCGTCCGCGGTGGCGTTGCGCATCGGCAGCCAGACTGCGGCGCCCAGCCCGGTGAGCGCGACGGCCAGCGTGACGACTAGCCGGGGTCGTACGCGGGACGGCCGTTGCGGGGTGCTGTGTCGGGGCACGGGAAAACCTCCGGGGGCGGTGAGGCCATCGAGTGCGAAGCACTGGTGAGTTGGCGCTGATGCGTCAGGGAAGACCTAAGAAGATCGAGGCACAAACGTCAAGGGGAACCGGTCAACTTAAAAAAAGATTCAGGTTTCCCCGGAGGGGCCGGTGGTGGTCCGGCTCGAAATGCGTACCGATGTGCCTTCCGGCCCGGTGGTGATGTCGAGCGTGTCGGTGAGCTTGCCGACCAGGTAGAGACCCCAGCCGCCGGGCTGGTCGGGGGCCGGGCGCTGCGGCTGGAGCGTGCCCAGCCCGGCGCCGTGATCGCTGACCTCGCACACCACTGCCTCGCCGGCGCTCCACACCGCCACCCGGCCGTTGCCGCCGCCGTGGCGTACCGCATTGGTCAGCAGCTCGTTCACGGCCACCACGAAGTCGTCCAGGCGGTCCCCGCCCAGACCGGAGGCACCGGCGGAGGCAGCCACGGCGTGCCGCAGCGCCGTCACCTGGCCGGCGTCGAACACCTCGGAGATGAGAAGTTGCGTACTGATCCTTCGACGTTAAGCCACGATCGATCAGAGCGCCCTCTGAGTATGGTCAGCTCATGGCGGAATCACTGTGGCGAGCCATCGCCGTCTACCGCATCGCCGCTCTGATCTACGTGGCGATCCTGGTGATCCGCAACGTCGGCGACTACGCCCACCCCGCGCTGGCCTGGCCGGTGCTCGCGCTCACCGCGGGCTGGACCGCCATCACCACCTATGCGTACGCCGAGCCGGCCCGCCGCCGTCCGCCGCTGCTGGCTGCCGACCTGCTGATCACCATGGCGGTGATGGCCTCCAGCGCCTTCATCGTGGGGGCGCACGCGCTCAAGAACGGCAGCCCGACGCTCGCCGTGGCCTGGCACGTGGCGCCGGTCATCGCATGGGCGGTCGCGGGCGGGCGCCGGGGCGGCATCACCGCCGCGCTGGCCATGGGCATCACCGACCTGGTCACTCGCAACCACTACGACCAGGCCGCGTACACCGGGACCGTGCTGATGCTGCTGGCCGCCCTGGCGGTCGGTTACCTGGTGGGCGTGGCCGAGCAGGCCCAGCAGCGCCTCGAACGGGCGATTCAGCTCGAGGCGGCGACCCGCGAGCGCGAACGGCTGGCCCGCGACATCCACGACTCCGTGCTGCAGGTGCTGGCGTTGGTCAAGCGGCGTGGCAGCGGGCTGGATGGGGAGGCCGGCGAGCTGGCCCGGCTCGCGGGGGAACAGGAGGCGGCGTTGCGCACCCTGATGACCGGGCGCTCGGCCGAGCCGGTGGACGATGCCGAAACGGACCTGATGACGCTGCTGGATCCGTACGCGTCGGAATCTGTTTCGGTGGCTGCCCCGGCCGCAGCGGTCCGACTGCCCGCAACCACCGCCCGTGAAATCGCGGCCGCGGTGGCCGCCGCCCTGGACAACGTCAACCGGCACTGCGCGCCCGGCACGAAGGTATGGGTGCTGGTCGAGGATGAGCCCGCGGCCGTCACGATCAGCGTGCGCGACGACGGCTGCGGCATTGCCCCGGACCGGCTCGCCGAGGCCGAGACGCAGGGCCGGCTGGGCGTCGCGCAGTCCATCCGGGGGCGGATCGCCGACCTGAACGGCACCGTGCGCATCACCTCCACACCCGGAGACGGCACCGAGGTCGAGATGTCAGTGCCTCGATAGGGTGGGGCGTGGCAATCAGGGTGATGGTGGTCGACGACCACCCGATGTGGCGCGACGGGGTGGCGCGGGATCTGACCGCTGCCGGCTATGACGTCGTGGCGACCACGGGCGAGGGACAGCAGGCGGTACGCATCGCCGGCGCGGCCCGGCCCGACGTCGTGGTGCTCGACCTCCAGCTACCGGACGTCTCCGGGGTGGAGGTCATCACCGGGCTGCTGGGAGCGTTGCCGGATGTGCGGGTGCTGATGCTCTCGGCCAGCGGCGAGCAGCAGAGCGTGCTGGACGCGGTGAAGGCGGGCGCGTCGGGCTATCTGCTCAAGTCGGCCGGTCAGGCGGAATTCCTGGACGCGGTCGGGCGCACGGCGGCCGGCGACACCGTGTTCACCCCCGGTCTGGCCGGGCTGGTGCTCGGCGAATACCGGCGGCTCGCGGTGGAGCCGGCCGGTGGTGACGAGGACGCCGCGCCGAAGCTGACCGAGCGGGAGACCGAGGTGCTGCGTCTGGTGGCCAAGGGCTTGTCGTACCGCCAGATCGCGGAACGCCTGGTCCTCAGCCACCGGACGGTGCAGAACCACGTACAGAACACGCTCGGCAAGCTTCAGCTGCACAACCGCGTCGAGCTGACCCGCTACGCGATCGAGAAGGGGCTCGACTGAGCCGTCAGCGGTAGCGCGGGGCGTTGGTCTCGTGCATGGCGGCCTCCTCGGCGCTGGCCCCACCACCGGCCGCACCGGCGTCGTAGGCCACGCTGTCGGGCTCGTCGTCGTAGCCGTAGCCCTCATCCGTCTCGACCAAGCGGCCGACCGGCTGCGGGGCGGCATCATCGAGCTGGCCGTCGTCGTACATCGACACCGCGGAGTTCGGGTCCGAGGTCGGGCTCTCGCCCCAGACATCCGCGTCCAGTTGGCGCTGCTCGGGGCTGTCGACGGTCTCGTCGTACGGGTCGCGGCGCGGCGGCAGCGGGTCCTCGGCGCCGACGTCGGGCTCCTCCTGGCTGAGCCGGTAGTCCAGGGACTCGCCCTCGCGCTGCTCCTCCGCGGTGTCGCCGAAGCGGTTGGAACCGCCGGGGCCCACGCCGGGCAGTGCTGCGGGGTCCGGCCCGTCGGCCTGACGACCGCTGTTCACCTCGTCGTACGCGGTCGAGTCGTCGTCGGCCGTGCCGGGCAGGCCGGACGCCTCCGGGTCGGAGACCTCGGTCGGGTAGTCGTCGTCTCGCATGGTGTCGTGTCTACCCAACCGTGGGGTGGGCCATGCCTGCTTCGCGCGTATTGCCAGCCACCTCGGGTTCACCTTCCAGTGCGGCCCACACGATCTTGCCGCCGGGAAGCGGCATGCTGCCCCAGCGCCGGGCGACAGAATCGATCAAGAGCAGACCGCGGCCGCCGTACGACGTGACGGGCACCGGACTGCCGGTGAACACCGGAATGGTGGTCGAGAGATCGCGCACCGCCACCGTCATGGCCTCGCCGTGCAGCCCGAGCAGCACCGTCATCTCGGTGCGGGCGTGCGCCACCACGTTGTTGACCATCTCGGTGATCACGATGCAGGCAGGCCCGGCCAACTCGGCCAGCTCCCACCGGGCGCAGGCCTCGGTGACCAGCTCCCGGGAGCGCCGGGCAGCCCCGATCACCGGGTCTAGCATCTCGCTCATGAAGTGCCCAGGGCGGGGCCGGCCGAGCGCGGCGAAGGCGTCCTGCGGGGTCGGCCAGATCGCCAGGCCGGGCAGCCGCCAGTCCTGGGCGTCACCGGTGGCGCACAGGGCCAGCCGGGCGCAGGGCCACTCGGCGGCCTCCCCGGCGAGATCGGCGAGCACCTCGGCCGCCTTGGGCTCCTCGGAGATCAGCTCGCGCACGTCCACCACGACCGCCTCGGGCTGGTCGGCGAGCACGCCGCGCACCGCCGAGCGCACCAGGGGGGCTGAGGCGGCGTCGAGCACCCCGGCGAACCGGACGACCGGATAGGCCTGCCCGCGGTCGACCACGTGCCGGACGCCGCTCACCATGATCGCTCCATTGTGCCTAACGTGGAAGGTTTTCGCATTCCCGGGGAACGCGGACCGTAGGAGAAAAGTACTATTCACGACATTTGCGAGTCAGACCTACGGGCCAGGAAGTACCCCATCGGCCGCGACGTATGCATGAACCCCGGTGCGCGGGCTCAACGGACAGCAGGCGGCAGGCGGTCCGGCTCGATCCTGCGGTGCAGCCCGCGGACATCACCCGGCGAGGATGGACCAGTTCTTCCCGCCGCTGAGCCGTTCCAAGATCTCCTCGTGCAGGTGACCGTTGGTAGCGATGGCGCTGCCGTCCCCGGGGGCACGGTGCCCGGCCAGGTCGGTGAACTTGCCCCCGGCCTCGGTGATGATCGGGATCAGCGCGGCCACGTCCCACAGCGACAGTTCGGGCTCGACCATGACCTCCAGCGCGCCCTCGGCGAGCAGCATGTAGCCGTAGAAGTCGCCGAACGCCCGGCTGCGCCACGCGTCGCGCATGATGCCCAGCATCGGCTGCAGCCGGCCCGCGTCCTCCCAGCCGGTGAGGCTGGAGTAGCAGAAGCTGGCGTCGCCGATCTTGCGGACCGCTGACACGGTGAGCTTGGTCGCGGCCCGCTGGTGCTTGCCCGCGTACGCCCCGAGCCCGCGGGCACCCCACCAGCGGCGGCCCAGGGCGGGCGCGGACACCAGCCCGGCGACCGGCTGCTCACCTTCCATGAGCGCGATGAGCGTGCCCCACACCGGCACGCCGCGGATGAAGTTCTTGGTGCCGTCGATCGGGTCGATCACCCAGTGCCGGTTGCCCTGCCCGGCCGGAGCGGTGGAGTTGCCGAACTCCTCGCCGATCACCCCGTCGCGCGGCCGGGCCCGGGCCAGCGTCGCGCGGATCGCCTGCTCGACAGCGGTGTCGGCGTCCGAGACCGGGGTCAGGTCGGGCTTGGACTCCACGCGCAGGTCGAGCGCGCGGAACCGGGCCATCGAGATCGAGTCCGCGGTGTCGGCGAGCAGGTGGGCCAGGGCGAGGTCGTCGGCGTACGAAGACATGGGCGGAGGTTACTCGGTCTCCGGTTCGCGCACGTCCAGCTCACCGGCCCGGCTGCTCAGCAGCCTGCGGTACGAGGCCAGCCGGCGCGCGTCAGCCTTGCCCGAAGCCACCCACGCGTCCAGCGTGCAGTCGACGTCGGCTGCGGTGTGACCACAGTTCGGCGGGCAGTCGGCAGTGCCCTCGACCAGGTCGGGGAACCCGTGCAGCAGGCTGTCGGCGCTGACATGGGCCAGCCCGAAGCTGCGGATGCCCGGCGTGTCGATGATCCAGCCCGGGTCACCCTTCCTCTTGACCCGGGGCAGACGCAATGCCACCGCGCTGGTCGAGGTGTGCCGGCCCTTGCCCACCGCGCTGACCACCCCGACGGCTCGCAGCGCGTCCGGAACCAGCCGGTTGACCAGCGTGGACTTGCCGACGCCGGAGTGCCCGACCAGCACCGAGATGCGGTCGGCCAGGTGCTCGCGCAGCTCGGCGAGGTCGCTGTCCGGCTGGACCAGCACGTACGGCAGGTCCAGCTCGGCGTAGTAGTCGAGCACCTCGGCCGGCCCGGCCAGGTCGGCCTTGGTCAGGCACAGCAGCGGGTCGATGCCGGCGTCGTACGCGGCGACCAGGCAGCGGTCGATGAACCCGGTGCGCGGCTGCGGGTCGGCCAGCGCGCTGACGATGACCAACTGGTCAGCGTTGGCCACGACCACGCGTTCCAGCCGGCCCTCGGGGGTGGTGTCGTCGTCGTCCGCGGTGCGCCGCAGCACCGAGGTGCGCTCGGCGATGCGGACGATCCGGGCCAGCGCGCCGGGCTCGCCGGACACGTCACCGACCAGGGCCACCCGGTCACCCACCACCACGGACTTGCGGCCCAGCTCGCGGGCCCGCATGGCGGTGACGATGTCGGCCTCGGGGTCCGCGTCCTCGCGCACACAGCCGTAGCGGCCGCGGTCGACGGTAATGACCAGCGCGTCGACCGCGTCCTCATGCTTGGGCCGGGACTTGGTACGCGGCCGCGACGATCGGCCCGGGCGGACCCGGACGTCGTCCTCGTCGTACTCCCGTTTACGCGCCGGCAGAGTCAGCTCCCTGTCACGAGTCCGGCCCAGAGCTCGGGGAACTCGGGCAGGGTCTTCGACGTACACGCTACGTCGCTCAGCTCGACGCCCGGCACGGCCAGGCCGATCACGGCCGCCGCGTGCGCCATCCGGTGGTCGGCGTAGGTCTCGAAGGTCGCCGCCTTGAGCGGTCCCGGGGTGATCTCCAGGCCGTCGGGGTGCTCGACGATGCCCGCGCCGACCTTGCTCAGCTCGGTGGCGAGCGCGGCGATCCGGTCGGTCTCGTGCCCGCGGATGTGCGCGACGCCGGTCAGGGTCGACGGCGAGCCGGCCAGCGCGGCCAGCGCGGAGATCACCGGGGTGAGCTCGCTGACCTCGGACAGGTCGGCGTCGATCCCGTGCAGCTCGCCGGTGCCGCGCACGGTCAGCCCGGCGTCGTCCTGGGTCACCTCGGCGCCCATCCGGGTCAGCAACTCGATCACGGTCGCCACCGGCTGCCAGCTCTCCCTGGGCCAGCCGGCCAGCGTGACGGAACCGCCGGTGACCATCGCGGCCGCGAAGAAGGGCACCGCGCCGGACAGATCAGGTTCGATTTTCCAGGTACGTCCACGCAGCGCCCCCGGCTCGACGCTCCACACGTCCGGCACGCTCTCGTCGACGACCGCCCCGGCCGCGCGCAGCATGTGCGTGGTCATCCGCAGGTGCGGCGCCGACGGGACGGGCGGCCCCTCGTGGCGCAGCACCAGCCCCTTGGTGAAGCGGGGAGCGGAGAGCAGCAGGCCGGACACGAACTGGCTGGATCCCGAGGCGTCGATCACGGACTCACCGCCCGCGACCATGCCGGTGCCGCGCACCACCAGCGGCAGGCCGCCCTCGGGGGAGGAATCGAGCACCACCCCGAGCGAACGCAGCGCCTCCACGATCGGGCGCAGCGGGCGGTTGCGGGCGTGCGGGTCGCCGTCGAAGGTGACTGTGCCCTCGGCCAGCGCGGCCACCGGCGGCGCGAAGCGCATGATCGTGCCGGCCAGCCCGACGTCCACGGTGGCCGGCCCGCGCAGCGGCCCCGGCTCGACGGTCCAGATGGCTGCGGTGCCGGCGTTGCCGGGCACGTCGCCCGCTGCCCCGCCGGCGCTGCCGGTGTCGATCGCCGCGCCCAGCGATCGCAGGGCGGCGGCCATCAGCGTGGTGTCGCGGGCCCGCAGCGGGCGCTCGATGCGCGACGGACCCTCGGCCAGCGCACTGAGCACCAGCGCCCGGGCGGTCATCGACTTGGAGCCGGGCAGGCTGACGGAAGACGCGACGGGTCCGGTCGCAAGGGGGGCGGTCCAGGGCCGCGCTGCTGCAGTCACCCCTTCATTCTGCCGGGCGCATGTGACAGGAATTCGACCGGTCTGGCTCGGCGGGTCAGCAAGCAGGCGGTGCGCGGCGTACTGTCTGCCGCATGTGCGGGAGGTATGCGACGACGAGGAGCGAGGCCGACCTGAGCCGGCTCTTCGACGCTGCTCCCGTGGCCGAGTCGCTGGCCCCGAGCTGGAACGTTGCGCCCACCGAACCGGTGCCGCTGATCCGGGTTTCCGAACGCCATGCGGGCTTGGTCGTCGACACCGCCCGTTGGGGGCTGCTGCCGCCGTGGGCCAAGGATCTGCGCGCCGGCTCCCGCATGATCAACGCCCGCGCGGAGACGGTCGCCGGGAGCCCGGCCTTCGCCTCCTCCTTCGAGAAGCGCCGCTGTCTGATCCCCGCCGACGGCTGGTACGAGTGGGTGCGCACCGGCAAGCAACGCCAGGCCTATTACATGACCCCGCTCGACGGCTCGGTGCTGGCATTTGCCGGGATCTGGACGATGTGGCGTGGCGAGACGATGAGTTGCAGCGTGCTGACCACTGCCGCGCTGGGTGGGCTGGCCGCGGTGCACGACCGGATGCCGCTGGTCCTCCCGCAGCAGCGCTGGGCCGGCTGGTTGGCCGGTGGCGGGGTCGCCGAGGAGTTGCTGCAGCCGATGTCCCCGGCCGAGCTGTCGGTGATCGAGGTGCGGGCCGTGGGCGCCGCCGTCGGAAACGTGCGCAACAACGGTCCCGAGCTGACCGCGCCCCTGGCTGGCTCGACGGCTTCCGGGGCCACTTCGACCGCGACCCCGGCGGCTTCGGCCGCTCCCGTTCAGGTTCGGGAAGGGACGCTCTTCTGAATTCAGCAGTCGGCAGCACCCATCGCTGATCTCGTTCCCAGCACCGGCGACGAGATCACCTTCTGCATGTCTGAATTGCCGGATCAACAAGCTCCGTGCGGCGATTGATGGGTATATGCGGGTATTCAAAATAGCCAAGTTTGTTGCGAGATAGATAAGCCCCTTGTTCTGATCTCCCTTCGTGCGATAGAAACCAGCGCCGGTTGTGATGCGGGGGCGCACGGTGCGCACCCCGTGGTCATGGCTGTACCGGCACCCACGGGGGAGGTGGGCTGATGACACGCGCACGAATGCCGCGTCCACATGAAGTTGCCATCGCACGGCGTGACCCGAGGCTGCTCGCAGCGATCGAGGAGCGCCGCTCGGACGAAGCCTGGCGCACCCGCGGCGCCTGCCGCAGCGTCGATCCGGAGACGTTCTTCCCGGCACCCAACGAGCCGACCGAGAGCGCTGTGGCGCTCTGCGGGTCGTGCGACGTGCAGGGGCCGTGCCTGGCCTGGGCTTTGCAGGTCGGGGACTGCCACGGGGTCTGGGGCGGCACCACGCCGCGCGAACGCCGGGCCATGCTGATCGCATGGCGCGAACGGGTCGACCCGAACGGTGAGCCGGTGGACGACGGTCCCGATGAGGCCGATCGCCAGTTGCTCACGCTGGAGCCGGCCGCGAGCTGACGCATGATCTTCGCAGGCGGGCGGCCCGGCGCGGGCCGGACCGCCCGGTCCTGCCGGTAGACATGATTCGTGCAGAGCTTTGAGATCACCACGCCGCGCGGGCCGGCCGGGGTGCGCGTCACCGAACCGGCCGGGCGGCCGGTCTCGCTGCTGGTCCTCGGTCACGGTGCGGGCGGCGGCGTCGATGCCCCCGACCTGCAGGCCGTGCAGGATGCCGCGGTGGGCGCCGGGGTGCGGGTAGCCCTGGTCACCCAGCCCTACCGGATGGCCGGGCGCCGGGCTCCGGCTCCGGCTGGGCATCTCGACGAGGCGTGGACGGTGGTGGTGGAGCGGTTGCGCGAGACGGGACTGCCGCTGATCGTGGGCGGTCGCTCCAGCGGGGCCAGGGTTGCCTGCCGTACGGCCACGGCGCTGTCGGCCACCGCGGTGCTGGCCCTCGCCTTCCCGATGCACCCACCGGGCAAACCGGACAGGAGTCGGACCGGTGAGCTACCCGGCTCCCTGCCGACCCTGGTCATCAACGGCGACCGGGATCCGTTCGGCGTGCCCGTGGCCACCGGCAATGTCGAGGTCGCGGTGCGCGCTGGGGCCGTACACGATCTTCGCAAGGACCTGGCCGGAACCGCCTCGATCGCCATCGGCTGGCTGGTCCGCAACGGGTGGGCGCAAGCCGGAATGCGCGGGGCCTGACCGCGGTTGCACCACCTGCGAAGGCTGTACGTCGGAAGGGGTAATTGAGGTGCATGCCACAAGCGACGGCCTGCAGGCCCGCAGAGTGCAGGAGTTGTTGCAATCCCCGGAGTGGCCGGCTGTTTCTCCCGCTCCTGTCACGCCATTGGTGAGTGTCAGCACACCGTCGGTTTTCGAACCGGTAGGTGGGGCACTACCCGTATCCTCGGCGGGGCAGTCGAGGGGAGAGGTGCGGGTGCCGACAGAGCGGACCAGTAAGACCGAACGCAGCGAGCGTTCCAGCAGGGTGCGGACCGAGCAGGCCCGGGCCCGGTTCGAGCGTGACGCGCTGCCCTTCGTGGACCAGCTGTATGCCGCTGGCCTGCGGATGACGCGTAACCCGGCCGATGCCGAGGACCTGGTGCAGGAGACGTTCCTGAAGGCGTTCTCCGCGTTCCACCAGTTCGAAGAGGGCACCAACCTCAAGGCGTGGCTGTACCGGATCCTTACCAACACCTACATCAACTCCTACCGGCGCAAGCAGCGCCAGCCCGTGCAGGCGCCCACCGAGGAGATCTCGGACTGGCAGCTTGCCTCCAGCGAGTCGCACACCTCAAGCGGTCTGCGCTCGGCCGAGACTGAGGCGCTGGACCGGCTGCCGGACAGCGACATCAAGGATGCGCTGCAGTCGCTGCCCGAGGAGTTCCGGCTGGCCGTCTACCTCGCCGATGTCGAGGGTTTCTCGTACAAGGAGATCGCCGACATCATGGGCACGCCCATCGGAACGGTCATGTCCCGCCTGCACCGCGGCCGGCGCAACCTGCGCAAGCTGCTGGAGCAGTATGCGACGGACCGCGGCATCACCCGTAGCTCCGGCGCGACCGCCGCTCAGGAGGCGTGAGCGACGTGAGCGACGACGATAAGAAGACCGATTGCAGCGTCGTGATCAGCGAGGTTTATCTCTACCTCGATCTGGAGTGCAGCGACGAGCGCCGCAGCCTGATTCAGACGCACCTGGACGAGTGCTCGAGCTGCCTGCGCGAATATGGCATCGAGCATGAGGTGAAGGCGCTGGTCGCCCGCTGCTGCGGCGACGAGACGGCGCCCAAGGAGCTGCGCGAGCGGCTCAAGGTCAAGCTCAGCGAGTACGTCATCGAGACCGAGACCCGCGAGTTCCTGCCCTGACCCCGGCCTGAAGAAGGCCCGCAGCGTCACGCTGCGGGCCTTGCTTTCAGCTGTTGGGACGCTTGCCGTGGTTCGCGCCGCTCTTCTTACGGGCCTTCTTCTTGCGAGCCTTCTTCGCCATATCGATCTCCTCATCGCTTGGCAGCCAACCCGACGATCGTAGACGGCCGCCTCGTGGCAGGATGACGTCACCTGCACAGCGCCGAGTGGGAGGACTGCCGCATGGCCGAGGAAATCCGTGCCGAGATGGTGGCTAACGTCTGGAAGGTCGTGGCCGCGCCCGGTGCCGAGGTGGCCGAGGGCGACACGCTGGTGATCCTGGAGTCCATGAAAATGGAGATTCCGGTGCTGGCCGAGTCGGCCGGCCTGCTCAAGGAACTGGCCGTCAACGAGGGTGACGTGGTGCAGGAGGGCGACCTGATCGCGGTCGTCGAATAACAGCTCAGCCGCCGGAGAACCAGCGCCGCAGCCGCGCGCCGCGGCCGGTGCGTTGCCGGGGGATGAGCGAGATGGCGTAAATCTCCTCGGCTCGGGCGACCTCGGCCGCGCGCTGGCGGATCTCCGGGCGCACGTCCGGGGTGGCGAGCACGAGGTGCGCGACCGACCAGGCAAGCCCGGGGGTGCCGGCGGCATCCTCGAGCCGGCTGGCCAGCAGGGCAGCCACGTCGGGGCGCGCCTGCGGGTCCACCCAGGCATAGGTGACCAGCGCGGACAGGGCGGCTTCGGCGATCCGGTCGAGCCCGTCGGTGGCCAGGCTGACCAGCAACCGGCGGCGCTTGGAGCCGGCCCAGGGCTCGTCCGCGCCGTGGTGCAGCAGCCCGAGGCAGGCCCACACCCGCGCGCACTGGGCCCAGAGGGCGGGACTGTGGGTGGCCAGCGCCCGGCCGGTCTCGTCGTCGGGGGCGTCGGGCGGCCGGACGATCAGCGCCAGCAGGTCCCTGGGCTCGACGAGCATCAGGCTCAGCGCGGCGTCGTACGCGGCTGGCGGGTGCGGCCACAGCGGATGGGCAACCCGGTGCAGCCGCTCGACGGACTCGGCGCTGGGCGTCAGCGCGGCCGGGAACGGAGTGCGGGCCGGGTCCAGCGGCAGCTCGGGCGCCGAGGGCACACGGCTGAGCCACGGCTGGTCGGCGCAGCAGTCCGCGAGATCGGTGTGCTCATGGGTGTCGTCGGGGTGGTCGCGCTGGAAGTCGGCGAGCCGCACCAGGTGGGCCAGGTCGCCGTCGGCGTGGTAGCGCAGCCGGTGTCCGGTGTGCACGGCGCACTCGAACGCCGGGTCCTTGCTCAGCGCCCGGTCGATCCAGTTGAGCGCGTCTTCGAGGCGGTCGGCGTCGGCGAGCGTGCCCGCGATGTCGGCGTACAGCGACAGGTCGTCCGGGTCGTACATCACCGCGCGGCGCAGGGCGGCCAGACATTCGGGGATGCGCCCGGCGCTGCGGTAGGCGTAGCCCAGCCAGATCTCGGCCAGCTTCGAGGGCCGCAACCGGGCGCCGCGCAGCGCCCAGTCGACGGCCTGCGCGGGTTCCTCCAGCCGGCGGGCCAGCGCGGAGGCGGCACCGAGCAGCATGGCGTGCTCGGCGTGCGCGTCGACCGCGTGCCGGACCAGCGTCAGATAGGGCTGCAGGGCCGCCCGCCCGGACTCCGGTGCCGGGTCGCCGATCGCCGTGCACAGCTGCATCACGATGTGCGCCAGCAGCCCCGGCTCGACCCGGGCCGCCAGCTCGGGGTCGCGCACCCAGGGCACCCCGGCCCACTCCACGTCCGGAGTGTGCCCGCTGGCCGCGACCAGCAGTGGCAACCCGTCCTCGGGGCGCCCGGCCGCGGCGAGCAGGTGCGCGCGGGCGACGACCGTGCCGACGAACGCGTGCTGCTCGATCGGGAACAGCTCCAGCGCGCCGCCGGTGCGCTCGGCAAGGCGGCCCAGTAACTCGTGGGTTGCCGGGTCGGTGGGCGCGTGCGCGATCGCGCCGGCCAGATGGTCGGCGGCCTGGTGCATCTCGCCGCGTTCGAGCGCCTCGCGCGCCTGTTCCAGGTCGCGCTCGGCGGAGCGCCGGGCTTCGTCCATGGCCGTGCCTTCCTTGCCGCGCGTGTCGGAGTCGCCGCCACAACAACGCCGCGCTGCACAGGGGTCAGTGGCCCCGGTAGGCCACCGACGCGAGCCTAGGGGATGTGCAGCAATCTGTCAGGCCCGTCTTGGCTGCGTGCTGCTGCTCAAAACGTTGCGTTTAAGCAGGCAAAAGTGCAAGACTGCGCATCGTACGAGCGTGTCGTGCGCATAAAGGAGGAACAGTGACGCAGCGAGGCCAGGGTATGGCGGCCGACATCGCGGAGCAGCCGGCAGGCTACGCGCGGTTGCTGGAAGGTGAACCCGCGCGGCAACTGGCCGAGGTCGCCGCGAAGGTGGCCGAGCAGCGCCCCAAGCACGTCGTGTTCGTCGGGCGCGGCACGTCGGACCACGCGGCGCTCTACGGTGCCTATCTCACCGAGATCCGGCTGGGCATCCCGGTCGCGTCGGCCTCCCCGAGCGCCATCACCCTGTACGGAGCCCGCCCCGATTTCGCCGGCGCCCTGGTCATCGGGGTCAGCCAGAGCGGCGGCTCGCCCGACCTGACCGAGGTGCTCAAGGTCGCCCGGGAGAATGGCGCGCTGACCCTGGCGGTCACCAACAACCCGGGTTCCACGCTGGCCACCACCGCCGAGCTGTCCGTCGACGTCGCTGCCGGTCACGAGCGAGCCGTCGCGGCCACCAAGACCTACACCGCTGAGCTGCTCGCGCTGCTGCTGCTCATCGAGGGCATCCGCAACGGCGACGGCACCCTGCCGGACGACGAGCGGGCCGCGCTGGCCAAGCTGCCCGAGTTGGCCGAGCAGACGCTGAGCGCCAACGGCGCCGACGAGCTGGCCCAGCGCTACCGGTTCGCGTCGCGGATGGTCACCACCGGCCGCGGGTATGCCTACCCGACCGCCCGGGAGACCGCGCTGAAGCTGATGGAGACCTCGTACCTGCCCGCGCTCGCGTTCTCCGGCGCCGACCTGCTGCACGGCCCGCTCGCCATGACCGACCCGGACGTGCCGGTGCTCGCGGTGGTCGGCAGCGGCCCCGGCGGTGAGTCGATGAGCGAGGTGGTGACCCGCCTCGGCGAGCGTCGCGCAGACGTGGTCACGATCGGCGCACACGACATCGCGGGGGCGGCCGGCCGGCTGGCCGTACCGGAGGTGGACGAGCGGTATGCGCCGCTGCTGGACATTCTGCCGCTGCAGAAGCTGGCCCTGGCGCTCGCGCTGGCCCGCGGCGAGGACCCGGACGCGCCGCGCGGGCTCAAAAAGGTAACCGCCACGCTGTAACAGCGGCATGGCAGGCTTGGTACGTGTCCACCCTGCGCGATCTTGCCGAAGAGCACACCGGCCTCGGCCTTACCGGCATCGACCACCTGACCCGGCTCGCCGGCGAATGGCAGTTGCTGTCCGACCTGTCGTTCGCCGATCTGCTGCTCTGGGTGCCGGTACGCGGAGAGCCAGGCCAGCCACGCGCCTACCTCTGCGTTGCCCAGGTGCGCCCCACCACCGCCGCGACCGCCTACCAGGACGACCAGGTGGGCAAGATCGTCAGCGGTCCGGAGGTGGCGCACCTGGACATCGCGTACGCCCAGGGCCGCATCTGGCGCGAGGGTGACCCGGTCTGGTACGGCAACACCCCGGCTCGCCACGAAGCCATCCCGGTGCGGGTGCGCGACGCCGACGAGAACGTCGAGATCATCGCCGTCATCGGGCGCGACACCAACTTGTCCACCGCCCGCACGCCCAGCCAGCTCGAACTCAACTACCTGACCACCGCCGACGACCTGGCGCAGATGGTCTCCGACGGCACGTTCCCGCCCGCGCACTACCCCGGCGAGACCACGTCGGCGCCGCGCGTCGGGGACGGGCTGGTCCGGCTGGATGCCTCCGGCAAGATCACCTATGCCAGCCCGAACGCGCAGTCGGCGTATCGGCGGCTGGGTTTCAACGCCCACCTGGTCGGCGAGGATCTGTCGGTGCTGTCCAGCCGGCTGGCCGGCGACCCGTTGGAGGGCACCGACGCGGCCGAGCGCATCCTGACCTCGTTGCGGGGTGAGGCGCCCCCGCGCAAGGAGATCGAGGCGCGGGGGGCGACCGTGCTGATGCGGGCGCTGCCGTTGATGCCGGCCGGGGTGCCGATCGGTGCGCTGGTGCTGGTCCGCGACGTGACCGAGGTGCGCCGCCGGGACCGCGCGTTGATGACCAAGGACGCGACGATCCGCGAGATCCACCACCGGGTCAAGAACAACCTGCAGACGGTGGCGGCGCTGCTGCGCCTGCAGGCCCGGCGGGTCAACATCCCCGAAGCTCGGATGGCCCTGCAGGAATCGGTACGGCGGGTCGCCTCGATCGCGCTGGTGCACGAAACCCTGTCGATGTCCGCCGACGCCGACGAGGTGGTGGAGTTCGACGGCATCGTGGACCGGGTCGCGACCGCCGCCACCGAGGTCGCCGCCACCGAGATCACCGTCCGGATGCGCCGCGAGGGCACCTTCGGCGTGCTCCCCGCCGAGATCGCCACCTCGCTGGTCATGGTCCTCAACGAGCTGCTGATCAACGCGGTCGAGCACGGCTTCCCGGCCGCCGCCGAGGACAACGACACCCCGCTCTCGATGGTTCCGCCCGAGCCGACCGGCGAGGTGGTCGTCTCGGCGCACCGCTTCCGCAAGCAGCTGCATGTCACCGTGGCCGACAACGGTCAGGGACTGCCGCCGGAGTTCGCGGCTGAGGCCAGCGGGCGGCTGGGCCTGCAGATCGTGCGTGCGCTGGCCACCGGCGAGCTGCGCGGCAGCATCGAGCTGCGCAACCGCGCCGGTGGGGGCACCGAGGCCGTGCTGGTGGTGCCGCTGGCCAAGCGCTGATCACCGGAGCGGTTCGGCGTAGACGACGACGTTGTCCGAGTAGGCGCCGTCGTGGAAGGAGCCGCCGCAAGTGATCAGCACCAGCCGGGGTGTGCCCCCGGCCCGGAACAGGTCGGCGGGCAGCCGGCGCTTGACGTAGCTGCGCCGGGCGGTGACGCGGTAGTCCTGCGCCCGGCCGCCGGTTCGTACCTGGACGCGGGAACCCATCGGCAACGACTCGAGGCGGAACAGCACTCCCGGGCCGTCGGCCGCGGTGTCGACATGCCCGGCCAGCAGAACTGTGCCCTGCGCTGCGCCGGGCCGGGCCGATCCGATCCACCAGCCCACCCGCGCGGGATCCGCGGGAATGCCGAGCTCGCCGTTACGGCTCACCCCGGACGGGTCGACGGGCGCATCGACTTCGAGCGCCGGAACTACCAGGCGTACGGGCATGGTCGCCGGAGCCGGTGGCAGCCGCGGGACCCGCGAAGCGGGCGGTACCGACGGAACCGCGGGCGAAGCCGGAGAAGTGGCGGCCGGGAGAACCCCCGCGTCGGCGGGAGCCCTCCCGGGAGCGTGCAGGGTGGTGATGCCGGCGACGACCGAGCAGAGCCCGGCAACCAGCGACATCACCCCCAGCGCAGCGCGCTTGGTCACGCGCGCGCGGACCGGCGGCGGAGAAGGACCGCGGCGGACATGATCAGCAGGGCGCCGAGCGCGAGCAGGCTGAGAGCGCTGGTGCTGATCGCACCGCGGCCGGCCTGACCACCGGTGCCGGAGTTGACGCCGGTCGGTACACCCAGGTCGCGCGCGGCCGCGTCCAGGGCGTCATGGTGTGACTGGATCACCGGAGCGGCGTCCTGGGCGGCCTGCTTGGCCTGGGCGTCGCTGCCCCGGGCGACCTCGGTGCGGCCCAGCGTCAGGGCTGTCATGTGCGCATCCATCTGAGTGGAGACGAACAGGGCATCGAAGTCGTCGCCCGAAGCCGACTGGTAGCGGGTGGCCAGCGCCTGCTGCTGTGCGTTCGGAGCGTCGGGCAGGTCGACTCCCAAGGCCGAGGCGGTCTGCTGCAAGGCGTTGTCGAGCCGGGTGTGGTCGGTAACGAATCGTCCGCCCAGATCCTTGACCTGCTGGTCGGTGCCCTTGCTCTGGGCGAGCCGGCCACCCGCGATCTCGGCGAGGTTGGACTGGTGGGCTGCCTTCAGGTACGTGCTGTCCTGGCCGGACGGCGCAGCCGAGGCCGGCGTTCCGGGCAGGAAGAGCAGGCCGGCCACGGCAGTGCAGACGGCGAGGCGTCGCATCAACATTTTGCATCCTCTCGTGATGGGGTGGCCCGCATGCCCCAGCAAACGATGGCTATGCATGAATCGACGAGTTAATCGATGCAACAAGCGGTTTGGGTCGGACCGGGGCCCCAGTGCCGGTACGCCGGGCTGGGCTCCTGCGGGTCCGGCTCGGCGGGACGCCGGGCAAACAGCCCGATCGTGAAACCCTCCACCCGGCTCTGCATCAGCTGATCGAACGAGCTCGTCAGGATCGCCCGCACCGGCGGGCTCAGCTGATCCGTCACCCCGGCCCGCCGCCCGGTTTCCAGGCTGTCGGCGCTGAGCGTCCACACCCGGTCCACCGTCGCGAAGCACAACGCGGTGTCCGGGCACTCCGTCGCCCACAGCGACTCGGTGCGCAGCTCATCAGCCTGCAGCAGCACGTCGCGCGGCAGGTTGGAGCCGGCGTAGTAGGTCATCGCGAGGTCGGTGAACTGCCAGCCGTCGCGGGGTGCGTAGACGATCGCGTCGCCGAGCTGCTGGGTGTGCTGGATCAGGTCGGCGGCGGCCCGGTAGTCGAACGCCGAGTGCGTCCGGCGGATCGTGGCCTGCAGCGGCAACCCGATCAGGGCCAGCACGACGACCACGGTGAGTCCGAGCGGCAGACGCAGCAGAGCCAGCCCGCGACCGGCCAGCGCACAGAGCAGCGGGACCACGAAAATGAGGTAGCGGCCGACGAACATCGGAGTAATGAGCTGGTCGATCGCGTACAGGGCGAACACCGGCAGCACCGCGGTGAGGACCATCAGCACGCCCCACCACTCGCGGTTGCGCAGCGCCAGGGCGGCCAGCGCGCAGACTGCCCCGCCGAGCACCCCGGAGAGGAAGATGGTCCCGGCGATCTCGGCCAGATCCGCCGGGTTCGCGGCCGACAGCCAGTCCAGCTGGGCGCCGCGCTGACCCAGCCCGAGCCGCGCGAACGGGACCACCGCGGCCACCCCGAGCAGCACCGACGGCCCCCACCAGAGCAGCCGCCGCCAGCTCGTCGCCACCACTGTCACCAGGTGCCCGAGCAGCAGGAGCAACGCGATCTGATGCGACAGACCGAGCAGGATCAGGCTTGTCGCGTACGAGACCCAGCGCGCCCATCGCGACCACTCCAGCGCCCGGACCAGCAACAACGTCGACAGCACCGCGAACAGCGCAGCGAACGCGTAGCCGCGGGCCTCCTGGGCGTACCGGGAGATCACCGGCAGCACCGCCACGATCAGCCCGGCCAGCAAGGCCGGACGCACGCCCCACAGCCGCCGGGCCAGCAGCGCGGTCACCGCCGCGGTAGCGGTCATCGCCGCCATGGAGGGGATGCGCAGCGCCAGCATCGAGTTCCCGAACACCGCCATCGACCAGTGCGCGAGCAAGTAGTACGGCACGGTGACGCCGTCGATGTGCTGCCCCATGGCCAGGATCTCGCCGGCCGAGCGTCGCGCCGCGCTCCACGTGGCGATTTCGTCACGCCACGGCTCCGGCACCGCCGCCTGGTACGCCACCACGAACCCGGTGAGCACTGCCGGGACCAGCCAGCACAGGACGCGGGCCAGCATTCGCACGTCGCGCAGTATGTCACCCGGATCCCAGCCCGCACCGCCGGCAAGTCGATCTGCACGGACCAGGTGTCGATCTTCACGGATAGGGGGTGGTCCCCGACACACTCCCGAAATCTGGACCGCACTGGCCCAGAATGGCCGTACGTGAGAGGCTTACCGGCATGACCGCTGCAGTTGACCGCCGCTTCGTGGCACGTCGCCACGTGGATTACGGGCGTGTCCGCAGCGCGATGTGTCCGGCTTCCTGACGCCGCCCGACTAGCTATCGGGCGCGCGAGACGCGCCGGCTTCCTCCAGACACTGATGTCGCGAGCCCTGGCCGTGAGCGTCTTGTCGTGCCCACAAGTCTCCGGAGGATCGCCGACATGGCGCCCAGCAACACCCCTGCAGCACCCGCCGCCCGCCCCCGCAAGGCGCGCGGCGAGGGACAGTGGGCGCTCGGACACCGCGAGCCGCTGAACCCGAACGAGCGGATCAAGAAGGACGACAACCCGCTCAACGTCCGGGCCCGCATCGAGAACATCTACGCCCACACCGGGTTCGCCGGCATCGACCCGCAGGACCTGCGCGGCCGGTTCCGCTGGTGGGGCCTCTACACCCAGCGCAAAGCGGGCATCGACGGCGGCCGTACGGCCGTGCTCGAGCCGCACGAGCTGGAAGACGAATACTTCATGCTGCGCGTCCGCATCGACGGCGGCGCGCTCACCGTCGCGCAACTGCGCACCATCGCGGAGATCTCCACCGAGTTCGGCCGCGACACCGCCGACATCACCGACCGGCAGAACATCCAGCTGCACTGGATCCGGGTCGAGGACATGCCCGAGATCTGGCGCCGGCTCGAAGCGGTCGGCCTGGAGACCACCGAGGCCTGCGGCGACTGCCCGCGCGTGGTGCTCGGCAGCCCGGTGGCCGGCGTTTCGCCCGACGAGGTGGTTGACCCGCAGCCGGCCATCGACACGATCGTCGAGCGCTACGTGGGCGACCCGCGCTACTCCAACCTGCCGCGCAAGTTCAAGACCTCGATCTCCTGGCTGGCCGACACCCCGCACGAGACCAACGACATCGCGCTGGTCGGCGTGGTGCACCCCCAGCACGGCCCCGGCTTCGACCTGTGGGTCGGCGGCGGGCTGTCCACCAATCCGCGGCTGGCCGAACGGCTGGGCGTGTGGGTGCCGCTGGAGGACATCCCGGACGTCTGGGAGGGCGTGGTCGGAATCTTCCGCGACTACGGCTACCGCCGGCTGCGCAACCGGGCCCGGCTGAAGTTCCTGCTCGCCGACTGGGGTGTGGCCCGGTTCCGCGAGGTGCTGGAGAAGGAATACCTGGGCCGGGCGCTGATCGACGGACCCGCCTGCGACCTTCCGGCCAAGCCCATCGACCACATCGGCGTGCACAAGCAGAACGACGGCCGCAACTACGTGGGTGCCGCGCCGATCGTGGGCCGTTCCTCCGGCAAGCAGCTCAGCCTGCTGGCCGACCTGGTGGCGGCGCACGGCTCGGACCGGGTGCGGCTGACGCCGTACCAGAAGCTGCTCGTTCTTGATATTGCCGACGAGCAGGTCGAACCGTTCGTCGAGGGGCTGCGCGCGATCGGGCTGGAGGCCCGGCCCTCGGCCTGGCGGCGCGGCACGATGGCCTGCACCGGCATCGAATACTGCAAGCTGGCCATCGTCGAGACCAAGGCGCGCGGCGAGGAGCTGGTGGCCCGGCTCGAGGAGCGCATCAAGGACTTCGACGCCGACATCTCGATCCACATCAACGGCTGCCCCAACGCCTGCGCCCGCACCCAGGTCGCCGACATCGGGCTCAAGGGCCAGCTGGTGCTCAACGCCCACGGCGAGCAGGTCGAGGGTTTCCAGGTCCACCTCGGTGGCGGCTTGGGCATGGCGCAGGGTCAGACGGCCGGTTTCGGTCGCAAGCTGCGGGGCCTCAAGGCCACCGCGGAGGAGCTTCCCGAGTACGTCGAGAGGCTCGCCCGTCACTACCTGGAGGGGCGCACAGCCGGTGAGAGCTTTGCCGACTGGGTCGTCCGGGCTGACGAGGCGCTACTCAAATGAGTGACGCCAGAAGTACCCCGCTGTACTGCCCCTACTGCGGCGAAGAGGACCTCTATCCCAACGAGGCCTCGCATGGGGCGTGGGAGTGCCACGCGTGCACCCGCGTCTTCACCGTCAAGTTCAACGGGTTGCTGTCCAAGGGAGTGAACCGATGACTGTGGTGGCCGCATCCAATCTCGGCTTGGTGAACCTGGGGTTCTCCCAGCCGGCTCAGACGGGCCGTCGCTCGCGCGCCGAACTCGAAGCCCTCGCCGCCGGGGGCGCAGCCCTGCTCAAGGACGCGCCGGCCGAGGAGATAGCCCGCTGGGCTGCGACGACGTTCGGCGAGCGGTTCTGTGTGACCAGCTCGATGGCCGACGCCGTGGTCGCCCACGTCTTCTCGCGGGTGGCGCCCGGGGTGGACGTCGTGTTCCTCGACACCGGCCTGCACTTCCCGGAGACGCTGCGGGTCCGCGACATCGTCGCCCAGACCATGAACGTCAACGTCCGCTCCATCCGCCCGCGCAAGACCGTCGGCCAGCAGGACGGCGAGTTCGGCCCGCGGCTGTTCGCCCGCAGCCCCGACGAGTGCTGCTTCCTGCGCAAGGTCGAGCCGCTGGAGCGAGCGCTGTCCGACTACGACTCCTGGGCCACCGGTCTGCGCCGCGACGAGTCGCCGACCCGGGCCAACACCCCGGTCGTGGCCTTCGATCCGAAGAAGGGCAAGGTCAAGGTCAACCCGATCGCGGCCTGGACGCAGAGCGACGTGGACAGCTACATCGCCCGGTGGAACGTGCCGGTGAACGAGCTGTTCAAGAAGGGCTACGGCTCGATTGGCTGCTGGCCGTGCACCCGGCGCACCAAGGCCGGCGAGGACCCCCGCGCCGGGCGCTGGGCGATGTTCGAGAAGACCGAATGCGGCCTGCACGTTTAGGGGTGGTGCTCGTCGCCCACGGCAGCCGTGATCCACGGGCGGCCCGGGCGACCGAGGCGCTGGCCCGCGCGGTAGCGGCGGAAAACCCGAGCTGGGATGTTCGCGCGTCCTATCTCGATCACAGCGTGCCGAGGCCGCGGGAGGTGCTCGCTTCGTTCGCGGAGGACGGGCACCGCAGGGCCATCATGGTGCCGCTGCTGCTGACCTCGGCCTACCACGGACGAGTGGATGTGCCGGGGGAGATCAGCGCGGCGCGGGCTGCGGGCGTACCGCTGGATGTGGAACTTGCTGATGTCCTCGGCCCGGTAAACGGCGAGGTTCCGGCTCTGCTGCTGGACGGGCTGCTGGCTCGGCTTGGGGATGTCTCAGGGCTGGACGCGCTGGTGCTGGCGGCCGCCGGGACCCGGGATGCGGCCGCGCGCCAGACCGTGGCCGAGACCGCGGCGGCGCTGGGGGCGCGGGTTGGTCTGCCGTGCCGGGTGGCTTATGCGTCGGCGGCGCCGCCACTTTCGGGTGACGCCGTGCGCGAGCTGCAGGCGGCCGGGCACTCGCGGATCGGGCTCGTGTCGTACTTCTTGGCGCCCGGGCTGTTGTGGGACGCGACGCTCGCGTCGGCGCAGGAGGCCGGTGTGCAGCTGGTTGGCCAACCCCTCACCGACACTCCCGCTGTGGCCGCGCTGGTCGGCGCACGCGTCACTACGGCCGTTCGCCGGACCCCGGTGTACGCAGCCTGACCTCTATCCGCGCGGACAGCTCGCGGGGCGCTATCACCCAGCCGCCCTGCGCAGCCAGCGTGCCGGGGCCGCGTTCGACACGCGCATGCGGCGGGGTGGCCGCCGCTGGCGATCGTGGAACCCCTCAGCGGGCCGGCGAACAGAAACCGGTGGCTGTCTTCGACTGTGCCGGGCGGCCGCGCAGGACCGTGCCGTCGAAGACGACGTAAGTGCCGTTCACGGTGGACAACGTTGCGGCGGGCTTGTCGTTGTAGAAGAAGCAGGATCGTGTGCTTTATCGGGCAAAGGCTGCGCTTGGGGCGGCCTTAGTGCATGATTGCGAGTTGCACTTTGAGTGCTTCTTTCTGTCCACAACGGAGAGTGGGCAGATGGATGCTAATGGTGTCAACGTTTGCGATGATTTCGAGATCATTTCGCGAAGATCTGCGATCTCTTTTGACCGGCTCGTTATTTACCATTGCGGACCGTGGTCACCGGTTAACGCTTTTGGCTCTGGACAGCACGACGCCCCGGCGCCGACATGGGCCCGGGGCGTGAATGCTGGGGAGGGAAGAAACGGTTCAGACGGTGGAAGCGGTGATCCGGAGACCGCCGCGGCGCTTGACCGCGCGACGCTCGTCCTCGCTCATACCGCCCCATACGCCGGCGTCCTGACCGGACTCGAGTGCCCACTGCAGGCAGGACTCGGTCACGGGGCACCGCCGGCACACGGCCTTGGCCTGCTCGACCTGCAGGAGCGCGGGGCCGGACGTCCCGATCGGGAAGAACAGCTCCGGGTCCTCGTCGCGGCAGATCGCATCGTGGCGCCAGTCCATGGCGGCAACACTCCTTGTTCGAATGAGATGAACGAAATGGTGCTGACTTACTGCTTACCTACTACTTACTTACTTCTATCTGCATCCGCACAGTGGCCCGCCGAGCTGCCTACGAGGCGCATTGGCTGGATCACCGGTGCGTGAGCAAGCTTTTTCTGTGATGCCGTTCATTTGCTTCTGGATAATGAACGCAAGCGAGTGGCATCCGGTTACTTCATATCGCTTGTGAATGCTTTCACGAACTCCCGCGATGTCAAGGGTAGCGCTCGGACTTTCTCCGAGCGGGTGAGCTAGCTCACGAACCCTTTGTCCGGTTTCGGGGGTAGTTCCCGGGACCGGCGGATGAACGCTCCCATCAATGTAGTACGGTACTGGCCGTTCTGCCGAGCTTTTGCCCGTGTTTCTGTAACGGATCGTGAGGACGCATCCGTTCGGCGTACCCAGTGCTCAGCAGATCACACGTAGAGCTTCGGGGACGGACAGAAAGTGCACCTTCTGCCGTTCACCCAGGTAGTCCCCGTCGAGTTGGAACGCCTGCGGACGCGCGGCCACGACGGTGAACTCGTCCTGATCTTGCAGGCGCAGCACGTTGCGCCCATGTGGATCGGCGTTGCGAAGGCTCATCTGCGTCACTGTCCGTGTTGTGGTAGCCACGCCTAGGCTTCGGACCGCCAGGACGTCAAGTCCCCTGTCGAACGAGGCCTGCGGGTTGGGGTTGATCGGCCGCTCTCCGACATAGGTCCACGGGGCAGTGTTTTGAATGATGACGGTGCCCAAACCGCTTTCCGGTTCTTCGCCCGGCCTTTCAATCGATAACGGTGGCGCTTTGCGATCCTCACCGGAAAGAACCTGCCCGATGAGCGAGCGCATGTAGAGCGCCGGCGTCGACGTGTGGCCCCGCAACCGCGCCTGCTCGACCCGGCGGGTCACGGCGGCGTCGAGCCCCAGCCCCGCGGTGAAGGTGAAGTAGCGGTCGTCGGCCCGGCCCAGGCCGATCACCCGGTGCCGCCCCGACCGCAGGCCGTCCAGGATCACGCCGGTGCCCTCCACCCAGTCGCGGGGCAGGCCCAGCGCGCGGGCGAAGACATTCGTCGAACCGCCGGGGACCACCGCGAGCGCGGGCAGCCGGAACGCGGGCGAGATGCCGGGTGTCGCCAGGCCCTGCTCGGCAGCGGTCATCAACCCGTTGACGACCTCGTTGACCGTGCCGTCACCGCCCAGCGAGACGACCACGTCGACCCCGCTTTCGGCGGCCTCACCGGCGAGCGTCGCGGCATGACCGCGCTTGCGGGTGTACTCCACCTGCAGATCCATCTGGCTGCCCAAGGCCCGGACGAGGACGTCCCGGCTCCGCTCGGTCGTCGTGGTGGCCTTGGGATTCACCACCAGAAGCGCTCGCATGAGCGGCACTGTACCTGGCAGGTGCCGCTGAAGCGGGCCGGTATCGTACAGCGGTGACCCCTGCGGATTGTGCTACTCCCTGGACTTTGCTATGGGCGGTACGCCTGTTGTACGTGCAGGCTGCGGCGCTGGCCGCGCTCACGACGTACCTGATAGTCCTCGATCTGACCGACGCCCACGATCTCGGCGTTGCGATCTCGCTCACGGTTCTGGCCCTGCTCGGGTGTCTGGCAATTTTCTTCGTGGCCCGGGTCCTCGGGCGTCACTCCGCCCGAGCTCGTGGGCCGGCCGTGGTCATCCAGCTGTTCCTCATCGCCACCGGCGGGTTCCTGCTCAGCGTGGGACCGCGGTGGCTGGGTGGGCTGATGATGGCTGTCGCTGCGGGGACCGCGTTGCTCTGTTTGCTGCCGGCCACTACTCGTGCTCTGGGTCTGTCCACCGACAGCCCTTCCCAGCAGCGGTGAAGGGCCTACCCTGAGGGGCGGATCACAAGGGGGTGAGAGTAGTGACCGGATCGACGGTTCGTCCGCCGGCTTACCAACTACTCGCGGACGAGCTTCGCGCCGAAATCACATCAGGCCGGTTGCAGCCGGGGGAACGGCTGCCACCCGAACCGGAGCTTTGCGTTCGCACCGGAGTCAGCCGCAGCACGGTACGCGAGGCGCTGCGCCTGCTCGCCAGCCAGCACCTGATCGTCACAACCCGGGGCGTCACCGGCGGCAGCTTCGTCGCCCATCCCGACGCCGAGCAGCTTTCCGAGGCGCTGTCCACCGGCTTGACGCTGCTCACCAACTCGGCCGAGGTCGGGTTCGCCGATCTGCTGCAACTGCGCCGGGCGCTGGAGGTGCCAGCCGCCGGGCTGGCCGCCGAACACCGCTCCGACAGCCATCTCATCGAGCTGCGGGGAGCGCTGTTCGACCCGCATCTGGACGAGCTGTCCACGATGATGCACGCGCACGCCGCGTTCCACTCGATCATGGCGTCGGCCACCGGCAACCCGCTGTTCGAGCTGGTCACGCGGCCGCTCTACACGGTGACGTACGGCGAGGAGGTGGTCGAGGCGCTGCCGGCCGGCTATTGGACGCGCATCGACGCCGACCACCGCGAGATGCTGACCTGCATCCGTAACCGCGATGCCGAGCAGGCGCTGGTGGCAAGCCGCCGGCACCTGGACTACATCGCGTCTGCGAACGCGGTGTAGGTGTCCTAGAACTCGGTGCGCCGGGTCAGCAGCCTGATCGTCGCGTAACGACCGGTCGCCTCCGCCTCGGCGGAGGTGGTCAGCGCGGTGAGCACCTTCCACGCGAACGACGACTCGGACGGCAGCTTGGCGCCCTTGACGGTCGACACGGTCACCTCGACGGTGAGCGCGTCCTCGGTGACCGTGAACCGGCACTCCAGCTCGGCGTCGCGGGTGGCGATCGCGAGCAGCATCGCGCACGCCTCGTCGACGGCGATCCGAAGATCCTCGATCTCGTCCAGCGCGAAATGCAACCGCGCGGCAAGGCCCGCGGTTGCGGTGCGGAGCACGCCGAGATAGCCACCGTCGGCGGGCACCGTGAGCAGCACGACGTCGTCACCGAACGCCGGCTCCGGATGCGTTGTCTCCAGCTGAGTCACGACCCCACCCTCCCGATGGCCGAAACTCTATCGTCTGACCGGTGAACTCCGCTCGCCGAGTCGGCCGATAGCGAAAGCGGTCAGCCGATAGAGCCGCCCGCCAGCCCGTCCCCGCCGCTGCGGGCCGTCTTTGCGACCCGGTCTCCGTGGCCCCGGCTGCCGGCACGCAGAGCAACGGCCGGTACGCCGAGGGGGCGTACCGGCCGGATGCGGGGTGGGTCAGGCCTGCTTGGTCTCCCAGAAGATCTTGGAGATCTCCTCGATCTTGCCGAGCAACTGGTCGCCGACGGCCGGGTCCATCGAACCCTTGGCGCCGGACGCCCCGGCCAGCTTGGTGGCCTCGTTGAAGAGCTGGTTGAGCTGCGGGTACTTCTCGAAGTGCGGAGCCTTGAAGTAGTCCGTCCAGAGCACCCACAGGTGGTGCTTGACCAGCTCGGCGCGCTGTTCCTTGATCAGGATGGCGCGGGTGCGGAACTCGGGGTCGGTGTTCGCCTGGAACTTCTCGGCGATGGCCTTCACCGACTCCGCCTCGATGCGGGCCTGCGCCGGGTCGTAAACCCCGCACGGCAGGTCGCAGTGCGCGCTGACCACAGTGCGCGGCGTGAAGATACGCGGAAGTCGCATCAGGACCCCTCCATGAGTAGCGATGATCCGACAACGACACTACCCCTTACATCTGTACGCACACGCACGCCGGGATTGATGCCATGAGGTTGCAACTACCGCTGTTCGCGGTTCTGGTGCAGGGGCCGTCCATGGCGCCTGCCCTTCGTACCGGAGATGCCCTGGTCGTGTGGCGGACCCGGCACATCCGGGAGGGGGACGTCGTGGTCGCCGCCTTCCGTTCCCGGCCCGATCTGCTGGTTGTGAAACGCGCGATACGCGCCCAGGACAACGGCTGGTGGGTGCAAGGGGACAACGAGTTCGTCACCGACGACTCCCGGGCCTTCGGGGTGGCCGACATCCTCGGACGTGTGGTGTTTCGTTACTGGCCCCGCCCCGGGCGGCTGGGTTAGGGTCCGAGGACCGCAGCACACCGAAGTCTTGCGGTTGATGTCCCGGGTGACCCCCGCATCGCACGCCGTCCGTCCCGCGCAGACTCGCGCACCAGGGTCCGGCTGGCACACCGAATGGTCCGATGCGTGTCTGGAGTCCCCGTGTCCTTCTTCAGTTTTGAGCTCGACCCCGCCCTGGCCGCCGACCCGGTGTTCGAGCGGCACCAGCGCGGCAAGATGGCGATCGTCCCGACCGTGCCGCTGGCCAGCCGCGATGACCTGTCGCTGGCGTACACGCCCGGCGTCGCCCGGGTCTGCACCGCGATCGCCGAAGCGCCCGGCCTGGCCCATGACTACACCTGGACCGGCAACGCCGTGGCGGTGGTCACCGACGGCTCGGCCGTGCTCGGTCTGGGCAACATCGGCCCCCGGGCGGCGATGCCGGTGATGGAGGGCAAGGCGGTGCTGTTCAAGCAGTTCGGGGGCGTTGACGCGGTGCCGATCTGCCTGGACACCCAGGATGTCGAGGGCATCATCGCGGTGGTCAAGGCGCTCGGACCGTCGTTCGGCGGCATCAACTTGGAGGACATCAGCGCGCCGCGGTGCTTCGAGATCGAACGCCGGCTCGACGACGCCCTGGACATCCCGGTCTTCCACGACGATCAACACGGTACGGCCATCGTGGTGCTCGCTGCCCTGCGCAACGCGGTGACCCTGCTCGACCGCCGGTTCGCCGATCTGCGCGTGGTGGTCAGCGGGGCGGGGGCGGCCGGCGTGGCGATCACCGAGACGCTGATCGCCGCCGGGGTGCACGGGGCCAACATCATCGTCTGTGACTCCCAGGGCATCATCGCGGCCGAGCGGCCCGGGTTGAGCCCGGTGAAGGCGGCGCTGGCGGCGCAGACCAACTACTCCGGTCGTACCGGAAAGATCCAAGAGGCCTTGATCGGCGCGGACGTGCTCATCGGGGTCTCCGGCGGCACGGTCGCCGAGAGCGCGCTGGCCGGCATGGCCCCGCACGCGGTGATTTTCGCGCTTGCCAACCCGACCCCTGAGGTGGACCCGGCGATCGCGCACAAATATGCCGACATCGTGGCCACCGGGCGCAGCGACTTTCCCAACCAGATCAACAACGTGCTCGCCTTCCCGGGCATCTTCCGCGGTGCCCTGGACGCGCGAGCCACCACGATCACCGGCCGGATGAAAGTGGCCGCGGCCGAGGCCATCGCCGACATCGTGGCCGGCGAGCTGCGCCCTGACCTGATCGTGCCATCGGCGCTGGACCCGCGGGTGGCCCCGGCGGTGGCGGCCGCGGTGGCCCGCACCGCCGAACGCGACGGGGTCGCCCGGGTTCTCCACAGGTCCCCGGCTTTGGGTGGCGTCGCCGTGGGTGGGTGACTAGCGTCGGGACCATGCGCGCCGCCTATGCCAGTGCCACCAAACCGGATGAGCCGCTCGCTGCTCTCACCGTGGGGGAGCAGCCCGAGCCCAGCCCCGCCGAGGGCTGGGTGACTGTTGACGTGCGGGCCAGCTCGCTCAACCACCATGAGCTCTGGTCCCTGCGCGGCGTCGGCCTGCCCGCCGAGCGGCTGCCGATGATCCTCGGCTGCGACGCGTCCGGAGTGGACTCCGAGGGCAACGAGGTGGTCATCCACGCGGTGATCGAGGACCAGCAGGACCCGCGCGGCTTCTCCCTGCTGTCCGAGCGTTGGCCCGGCACGCTGGCCGAGCGCGTGGCCGTACCGGCGGCCAATCTCCTTCCCAAACCGGCCGGCATCTCGTTTCTGGATGCGGCCTGCCTGCCGACCGCTTGGCTGACCGCCTACCGCATGCTGACCACGCAGGGCCGCGTCTCGGAAGCCGACGCGGTCCTGGTGCAAGGTGCAGGCGGCGGCGTGGCAACAGCGGCGGTGGTGCTGGCCGTGGCGATGGGCAAGAGGGTGTACGCAACCAGCCGCGACCCGCAGAAACGCGACCGGATCGCCGCGCTGGGAGCCACCGCCGTCGAACCGGGGGCGCGCCTGCCCGAACGCGTGGGCGTGGTGATCGAGTCGGTCGGCGCGCCTACGTTCGAGCACTCACTGAAGTGCGCGGCCCCGAACGCACGGATCGTGGTCTGCGGAGCTACGGGCGGCCCGTTCCCCAAGGTTGACCTGCGCCGCGTCTTCATGATGCAACTGCACATTCTGGGAAGCACGATGGGTACGGCCGCAGAGCTGGCCGCGCTGCTCGACTTCTGCGTGGAGCACGAGGTACGCCCGGTGATCGACTCGACGTACGGGTTCTCGGCGGTGGCGGATGCCTTTGCGCGGCTCAACTCGGGTGAGGTGTTCGGGAAGGTGGCTGTGGACCACCTGCACTGAGTTCGCTCAGCCGGTGATTCAGGCGGGCTATGTCCTCGGCGTCTTTCGGGCGGCGGCGCAGGCCCGGAACCCACACCGGCATCATCTGCTTGATCTCGATCTGGGCTCGCGGCGCCACGATCGGGCAGACCACGTCGCCGATCTGCCCGGTGCCGCCGTCCAGCAGGTCGGCGGGCCAGCGTTCGCCCGCGAAGGCACCGCCGGCCACCGTGGGGCAGCCATCCGCAGCCCAGCTGAGCAGCGCGAAGCTAACCTCTGAGCCGTTCGGCGCGGTCAGGTCGCGCTGCTGCTCCGGCGGCGGGCCGGGGTCATCGCGGAAGCCCTGCTCGTGCAGTAGAACGACCAGCCGGTCCGCGTCCTCGGCCCGGCAGAAGAAGTCGATGTCGAGGTGCTCCCGGGTAACCTCACCGAGAAAGAAGTCCAGGGCCCAGCCGCCGCGCAGCCAAACATCCACACCGGCGGCAGCGCTCAGCCGTACCGTCTGCTGGATCACAGAAAGCTGGCTGGTAGCGGTGTGCGGGCCTTCGCTATGGTCGTGCCCATGTCTGACAATCATGTCGATCCCAGCGGCAACACCGAGGCTTTCCGCGCCTTCACCCACAACGCCCCCGAGGAGCCGGCCGCGCCCTCGAAGACCCCGCTGATCATTGGAGTCGCCGCCGTCGCCATCGTGCTGATCGCGGTCATTGCTTGGCTGGCTCTGGGCTGAGCCGCGCCTCAACCTGCCGAGCGATCTCGGCCTCCTCATCGGTGGCGACGACGCAAACCGTAACTGCCGACCCCTCCGCGGAGATGATCCGCTCCCCGCGGGCGTTGCGGTCCGGGTCAACAACGATGCCCAGTCCGGCCAGTCCATCCAAAGCCGCGGCCCGGACCGCAGGCACGTTCTCCCCCACCCCGGCGGTGAAGGTGATGGCGTCCGCGCCGCCCAGAACCGCCAGGTACGTCCCCACGTACTCCTTGAGCCGACGGCAATAGACATCAAACGCCAGCGTAGCGGCCTCGTCACCCTCGTCGCGGCGGCGTTGGATCGTGCGCATGTCGTTGTCGCCGGTCAGGCCCTGCAGACCGGCGTTTCGGGTCAAGGAGTGCTCGATCTCGTCGAGGGACAGGCCCGCCACCCGGTGCAGGTGGAAGATCACTGTCGGGTCCAGGTCGCCGCTGCGGGTGCCCATGACCAGGCCGGCCAGCGGGGACATGCCCATGGACGTGGCCACGCTGCGACTTCCGTCCACCGCGCAGGCGCTGGCGCCGTTGCCCAGGTGCAGGGTGATCACCTTGGTGTCTTCGACGGGCCGGCCCAGCAGCGCCGCGGTCTCCCGGGCCACGTAGGCGTGCGAGGTGCCGTGGAAGCCGTACCGCCGGATCTGCCAGCGGGACGCGAGGTCGGCGTCGATCGCGTAGGCCACGCCGTCGGCCGGGATGCTCTGGTGGAACGCGGTGTCGAACACGGCTACCTGCGGCACCTCGGGCAGCAGCTTGCGGGCCACCGCGATGCCGCTGAGCGCCGGGGGGTTGTGCAGCGGCGCCAGCGGCACCAGGTCCTCGACGGACTGGACCACCTCGTCGTCGATCACGGTGGCCGAGCCGAACTTGCTGCCGCCGTGCACCACGCGATGACCGACCGCCCCGAGCCCGTTCAGGTCGACCGATTCCATCACCCGTTGCAGGGCCTCGGTGTGGTCGCTGGCGTCGCCGCCGGGTTCGCCGATGCGCTCGATCAAGCCCTTGGCCTCGGTATCTGTGCCGTCGAAAAGCCGGTACTTCACCGATGACGAGCCGGTGTTGAGCACGAGGATCTTCATGAGCGCGCCTGGATAGCCGTGATAGCCACTGTGTTGACGATGTCCTTCACTGTCGCGCCGCGGGACAGGTCGTTCACCGGTCTCCGCAAACCCTGCATGACCGGGCCGACCGCCACGGCGTTGGCCGAGCGCTGGACCGCCTTGTACGTGTTGTTGCCGGTGTTCAGGTCGGGGAAGACGAACACGGTCGCCTTGCCCGCCACGTCGCTGTCCGGCAGCTTGGTCGCCGCCACGGCCGGGTCGATCGCGGCGTCGTACTGGATGGGACCCTCCACCGGCAGGTCGGGGCGGCGTTCGCGGACCAGGGCGGTGGCCGCGGCGACCTTCTCCACGTCGGCGCCGGCGCCCGAGCTGCCGGTCGAGTAGGACAGCATGGCCACCCGGGGCTCGATGCCGAAGGCGGCGGCGGTGCGCGCAGAGGAGAGGGCGATGTCGGCAAGCTGCTCGGCATTGGGGTCGGGGTTGACCGCGCAGTCGCCGTATACCAGAACCCGATCGGCCAGCAGCATGAAGAAGACGCTGGAGGCGACCGAGACGTCCGGGACCGTCTTGATGATCTCGAAGGCCGGGCGGATCGTGGCGGCGGTGGTGTGCGTGGCGCCGGAGACCATGCCATCGGCCAGGCCGGCAGCCACCATCATGGTGCCGAAGTAGTTGACGTCGCGGACCACGTCGTAGGCCAAGTCCAGGGTTACCGCTTTGTGCTTGCGCAGGGTCGCGTACTGCTCGGCGAAGTCGTCGCGCCAACTGCTGGTGGCCGGGTCGACCAGCCGGGCGTCGCCGAGGTCCACGCCCAGCTCACGGGCCCTGCGGGTGATCTCCTCGGGGTTGCCGAGCAGGGTCAGCTCAGCCACGCCGCGGCGCAGCAGTGTCTCGGTGGCGCGCAGGATGCGTTCCTCGGTGCCCTCGGGCAGCACCAGATGGCGGCGGTCGGCGCGGGCCCGGTCGACCAGGTCGTTCTCGAACATCAGCGGCGTGACCCGTGCCGAGCGGGTGACGTCGAGCAGGCGGGTCAGCTCGGCGGTGTCGACATGCTGCTCGAAGGCGCCCAGCGCGGCCTCGATCTTGCGCGGGGTGCGGGTGCTCAGCCGGGCCTGGATGCGTCCGGCCGCGTTGATCGTGTCGAAGCTGTCGGTCTGCACCACCAGCATCGCCAGCCCGGTGTTCAACCGCTCGATGACCTGCACAGCGCGCGGGTCGGGGAACTCGCCGATGGTCAGCACCAGCCCGGCCAGCGTCACATTGCCCGCGGTGTGCGCGGCGCTCGCGGCGACCAGCAGGTCGGCCCGGTCACCCGGCGTGATCAGCAGCGCGCCCTCTTTGAGGTGTTCGAGCACTGCGGGCACGTGACCGGCCCCGACGACGTAGTCGAGCACGTCGCGGTCGAGCGCGGCGTCACCCCCGGTGATCACGTTCGCGTCGAGGGCGGCGGCCACCTCGGCGACGGTCGGTGCGGCCACCGCTGGCACCTCGGGAATCACCCAGACCGGCACCGGCAGGCCCTCCGGCGCCGCCACCCCGCCGGGAACCCGGTTGGCGATCACGGCCAGCACTGTGGCATTCAGATCAACCAGGGAGTGGTACGCCGACCGCACCGCCCCGCTGATGTCCCCGCGTCCCTGGCCGCCGACCACGGGCAGCACCACGCTGCCGAACTCGGTGGCGAGTCGCGCGTTGAACCCGAGTTCGCGCGGGATCCCGTCCTCGCCGCTCGGCTGGGCGCCGGCGAAGTCGCTGCCGATCACCACCACCGAGGAGCACCGGTGCTCCACGTCGCGGTAGCGCTCGACGATCCGGGAGATCAGCTCCTCCCACTTGCCGTCGGCGATCAGCGCGGCCGCCTCGGTGGTGGTGACCCCGTAGGACTCCTCGTAACCGGCGACCAGGGGGTAGCGCTCGGTCAGCAGGGTGAGCACCGGATCCGCGCCCGACCCCGGCACGAGCGGGCGGAACACGCCGATCCGCGCGACCTGCCGGGACAGGAGTTCGATCAGGCCGAGGGCGACCGTGCCCTTACCGACGCCCGGTCCGAGCCCGGCGATGTAGACGCTGCTTGCCACGTGCTCAACCTACCCGCCAGGGGGTCCTTCAGCGGTACGCGGCCGCCTGCAGCCCGTACATCTCGGCATACCGCCCGCCGAGCGCCATCAGCTGCTGATGGGTGCCGGACTCGGCGATCCGGCCGTCGGCCACCACCAGGATCAGATCAGCCATCCGTACCGTCGAAAAGCGGTGCGACACCAGCACCGTGATGCCCCCGGTGCGCGCGCCCACCTCCCGGGCCGAGGCCGCGTAGCGCTCGAACAGGGCGTGCTCGGTGAGCGGGTCGAGGGCCGCAGTGGGCTCGTCGAGCAGGAGCAGCAGCGGCTCGGGACGCATCATCGCCCGGCTCAGCGCCACCCGCTGCCACTGACCGCCGGACAACTCCGTCCCGTCCTCGTACGCCTTGCCGAGGTGGGTGTCCAGGCCGTCGGAGAGCCGCTCGACCACCGTCTCGGCGTCCGCGCGCCGCACGGCTGCGGGCACCGCGTCCGGCTCGATGCCGAGGCGGGGCAGGGCACCCACGCCGATGCTCTCGCGGGCCGGCGCCTCCAGCTTGACGAAGTCCTGGAAGCCCGCGGCTATCCGCTCGCGCCACCGGGGTGCCGCGATCCGGCGCAGGTCGACGCCGTCGACGGTGATCGTCCCGCTGACCGGGCGGTAGAAGCGGGCCAGCAGCTTGACCAGTGTGGACTTGCCGGCCCCGTTGTCACCGACCACGGCCACCGTGGCGCCCGCCGGAAGGTGCAGAGTCACGTCGCTGAGCACGTCGGTGTCCGTACCGGGATAGCGGAACGCCACCCGGTCGAAGCGCACGCCGTCGCTCAGCATCTCCGGCGCCGGACGGTCGGCCACCACCGGATCGGCGGCCCGCACCGACTCCTCACCCAGCCAGTGCACCCAGCCCATGGCCCGTACGGCTCGCTGCAACTGCCCGGCCACCGCGACGACCCCGGCGGCCTGCGCATTTGTCTGCACGGCCAGGGTGATCACCAGCACCACGTCGCCGACGGAGCGCTGCCCCGCGATGGCCGAGCGCACCGCCACCACCACCGCGGCGACGTACCCGATCGCGAAGACGAGCTGGCCGCCGAGGCGCAGCAGCATCCCGGTCAGCTCGGCCCGGCGCAGCGCCACCTCCTCGCGGCGCCGGGCGGCCCGCTGCCGCTCCCGCAGCACCTGCGGCAGCCCGAACAGGCGGATCTCCTTGGCCGCTGCCGAGCTGACCGCCAGCTCCAGCAGGTGCCAGCCGAGCCGCCGGGACTCCGCCGAGGCCAGCTCCGCGCGCTCGCGCCGGCGTTCGGCGAACCGACCGGCCACCAGCGGCGGCACGGCGAACAGGGGCAGCATCAGCAACCACGGCTCGACCCCGGCCAGCAGCACCGCGGTCAGCAGCACCTGCACCGACAGCGTGATCGCGGTCAGCACGGTCTGCACGCTCGCGGCCAGTTCCCAGCCTTCCTTGCGTAGCAACTCCATCCGGTCGGCGTAGTCCTGGCGCTCCAGGTGGTCGAGGCCGTCCGCGCCCTGCGACAGGTCCCCGAGCCGGCGTTCCACCCGCAGCATGTGCAGGTCGGCCAGCTCGAAGAAGAAGATGTGCGCGAAGTGTTCCATGGTGAGGCTGAGCAGCGCGACCAGCGCCACCGCGGCGGCGGACTGCACGGCGGTGCCGGTGTCGCGGCGCAGCGCGGCGTCGGTGGCGACCGCCAGGAACACCGCGATCAGGGGCGTGCTGACGTTGCCGAGCAGCATCAACGCCGCCGAGATCAGCAGGCGGCTCGGGCTGGCCCGCCACGAGGAGACCAGAACCGCTGTGGTGCCGCGCCAGAACTCACGCATCGGCGGGCTCCTCCTCGATGAACCGGGCTGCTTGCAGATGGAAGAGCTGCGCGTAGCGGCCGTCTGCGGCCAGCAACTCGGTGTGCGTGCCGGATTCGAGGACCCGGCCGTGTTCCAGTACCGCGATCCGGTCGGCGCGGCGCACGGTGGAGAAGCGGTGCGAGATGACCAGGCTGGTCACACCGCGGGTGAGGTCGAGAAAACGCTCGAAGAAGGCCACCTCGGCGCGGGCGTCGAGGGCGGCCGTCGGCTCGTCCAGCACCAGCACGCGGGCGCCGCCGTCAACCGCGGACAGCGCGCGGGCGGTGGCGATGCGCTGCCACTGACCGCCGGACAACTCGATGCCGTCGGTGTACTGCCGGGACAGGGGAGTGTCGAGGCCGAGCGGTAAAGCCTCCACCATGTCGAGGGCTCCGGCGCGCTGCAATGCCTCGGTCACTGCCGCGTCGCTGGCAGTTCCGGAGGCGCCGAAGCCGACGTTGTCGCGTACCGGAAGCTCGAAGTGAATGAAGTCCTGAAAGATCGCGGCGATCTTGCGCTGCCAGGCCAGCCCGGCGAAGGTCCGGATGTCCACCCCGTCGGCGGTGATCCGCCCGGACTCCGGCTCGTAGAGGCGGGCCAGCAGCTTGACCAGCGTGGTCTTGCCGGCGCCGTTGAGCCCCACGATCGCCAGCGAGGCACCGGCCGGAATCGTCAGGTCGAGCCCGTCCAGCACCGCGGGAGTGCCGGGTGCATAGCGGAAGGTGACGCTTTCGAAGCGGATCTCGCGGATCGGCGCGTCCTCGGGCACCGGCGCGCTTCCCGTCTCCGCAGCCGCCGCCTCCGCGGTCAGCTCACCCAGGCGCCGCAGCGAGGTCACCCCGTTCATGCCGTACTCGGTTTGCACATCGGACTCGGCGATGAACCCGCCGATGCGCACCGAGGCCAGCGCCGCCTGCATCACGATCATGAACAGCCCGATCGTCAGCGTCCCCCGCGCCGTAGCTCCCGCCACCGCCCCGAACGTCGTGGTCAACAACAAGAAGGCGACCAGCGTGTAGATCACGTACGGCCCGTAGAAGATGCGCCGGCGTTGGCGCCACACGGGAGTGGAGCCAGCCAGGAACGCATCGGCGTAGCGTGCTCCGATCCACTCGCGCAGCTCGAAAACCCGGATCTCCTTGGCCGCCGCCGGGGTGAACAACAGATCGCGGTAGTAGCGGCTGCGCCGGCGCTCGCGCTGCAAGGACACGTAGACGCGGCCGAACACCGACAGCCCGACCCGGTAGCCGAAGCGGATCGTCAGCCCGGCCACCAGCACCGCCGCGCCGGCCCACCAGACGTATTCCACCGCGATGATCACCGCGGCTCCGACCGTCTGCAGGTAGCGGGAGAGCAGGGCGACGAACCCGGAACATGCGGCACCCGGGGTCCAGGCGGCCATGCGCAGGTTGTTGAGCCCGTCAGCGGCCTGGTCGAGCAGCTCGGGATCCTCCAGCACGGCGATGCCCGACCCGCGGAAGGAGTCGACCATGAGCTGGTCCCGGACGCCGTCGTCGATGCGCCACCGCAGCACCTCGCCCAGGAAGGTCTGCACGGGCAGCAACAGCTGGGTGGCGAAGAACAGACAAGCGGCAGCGATCAGATGGGTACGCAGGTCCAGCCACGCTTGCGAACCAAGCCCACCGGCGACCGCGTCCGGCACCCCGGCCACCACCGCCGCGGTGGCGATCACGAACCCGACTGGCAGCAGCCCGGCGACAATCTGAGCCAGCACTGCAGCGCCGACAACCGCGGAGCCGCCCTGGGGCAGCAGCCGCAGTATGATCCGGCGCTGCTTCCAGCGGCTTCGCATGCCGCCGGTGAACTCCTGCCACACCGAGCGTTGTGCAGCATCCTCGTCGACCATCGCCACCCCCGCAGCCATCGAAGGTGATGACCTTAGCGGGAGAACGGCCGGCGGGCATGTGGTTATCCACAGCCTCAGGGGGCGGCGAACTCGGTGAGCTCGCGGCGCAGGGATTGCAGGAAGTCCTGCAGGCTCACGGCAACCTCGGTGGCGTGTTCCGCCTCGTAATCCGCGTCCGGGAAAACACCGCCGGCCAGGCGCAGGACCACCTCGCCGGACAGGGCAAACATCGCCCCGCCGCCGTCGCTGCCGAACACCACAACGGTACGTCCGTCGCTCAGCAACCGCGGATGACCCGGATCCTCACCCGGTAGTGGCGGCCGGTGAATCCAATAGCCGTTGCTGACGTCCGGCAGCCGCACCTCGGCGACGACCCGGTAGAACGCCAGCAGGGCGGCCGGCACCGCATCGCCGTGCAGCTCGACCAGCCCGGCGAGCTCGGCTGCGGTGGCCGGGCCACTGACCTCGTGCTCGCCGGGCGCAAAGCCGAACCGGGATTCGAAGGTGGCGAGCATTGTCGCTATGCCCGCTCGTACGTCACCGCGCCACTGCTCGATCCAAACCTGATCCACGCGGCCGATCATGGCTCGGCGGGTCTTATTCCTCGTCGTCCTCGTCGGCGCGGGCCAGCCAGGTGGCGAAGCGCTCGATCGGGGTTTCGAACTCCGGGTTGTTGTCGACGAACGTGCGTAGCTGCTCCGCCACCCACTCCAGCGTCACGGACTCCTCGCCGCGCCGCTCCACCAGCTCTTCAATGCCACGATCGGTGAAGTACATGTGGTGAGCCTAAAGAGCAGCGCCCCACGGGAAATCCGCGGGGCGCTGCACAGGCCTGACTCAGGCGCGCGGCAGGGCGGCCTCGATCAGCGCCGCCTGCTCGGCCTCGTGCATCTTGGCCGAACCGACTGCCGGCGCGGCCGCGGCTGGGCGGGAAATGCGGCGCAGTCGGACACCTTCGAGGTGCTCAAGCAGGTTGAGCGCCACAAACGACCAGGCGCCCTGGTTGGCCGGCTCCTCCTGCACCCAGGCGAAGTCCTCGGCGTTGGGGTACTGGTTGAGCACCGCCTTGAGCTCCTCGACGGGCAGCGGGTAGATCTGCTCCATCCGGATGATCGCGGTGTCGGCGTTGCCGCGCTCGGCCCGGGCCTGGAACAGGTCGTAGTAGACCTTGCCCGAGCAGAGCAGGACCCGCTTGACCGACGAGGCGTCCAGCGGGTTTCCGTTGATGCCCGCGTCACCCAGCACCGGCTGGAACGTGCCGGTGGTGAAGTCGTTCACCGAGGACACCGCGAGGCGGTGGCGCAGCAGCGACTTCGGCGAGAAGACCACCAGCGGCTTGCGCTTGCTGGACAGGGCCTGGCGGCGCAGCAGGTGGAAGTAGTTCGCCGGGGTGGTCGGGTTGGCCACGCGCATGTTGTCCTGCGCGCACAGCTGCAGGAAACGCTCGGGGCGACCGGAGGAGTGGTCCGGGCCCTGGCCTTCCATACCGTGCGGCAGCAGCAGCACCAGCGACGTGCGCTGGCCCCACTTGGCCTCGCCGGAGGACAGGAACTCGTCGACGATCGACTGGGCGCCGTTGACGAAGTCACCGAACTGGGCCTCCCACAGCACCAGCGCGTCCGGGTTCTCCACCGAGTAGCCGTACTCGAAGCCCATCGCCGCGTACTCGCTGAGCAACGAGTCGTGCACGAAGAACCGGGCGTTGCCGGTGGCCAGCGTGGACATCGGCAGGAAGTCGTCGCCGGTCTTGGCGTCGATGATCGCCGCGTGCCGCGAGGTGAACGTGCCGCGGCGCGAGTCCTGCCCGGCCAGGCGCACGGTGACGCCCTGGTTGAGCAGCGAGCCGAAGGCGATCAGCTCACCGAAGCCCCAGTCGATGCCACCCTCGGTGGACATCTTGGCGCGCCGCTCCAGCAACTGCTGGACCCGCTTGTGCGGGGTGAAGCCCTCGGGCAGCTCGATGTGGGCCTGGCCGACCGACTTGACCACACCGGCTTCGACGGCGGTGTCGACCTGCGGCTCCGGCTCCTCGGCCAGACCCGGGCGCACCCGCGGCGGGGAGCCGGCGGTGTCGCGGGTGGCCTTGAAGACCTGCTCCAGCTGCGACTGGTAGTCGCGTAGCTGCTCCTGAGCGCCGTCCACGGTGATGTCACCGCGGCCGATCAGCTCCTCGGTGTAGAGCTTACGGACCGAGCGCTTGGTGTCGATGATCTCGTACATCCGCGGGTTGGTCATCGACGGGTCGTCGCCCTCGTTGTGCCCGCGGCGGCGGTAGCAGACCAGGTCGATGACGACGTCCTTGTTGAACGCCTGGCGGTATTCGAAGGCCAGCTTGGCCACGCGCACCACGGCCTCGGGGTCGTCGCCGTTGACATGGAAGATCGGCGCCTGGATCATCCGGGCCACGTCGGTGGAGTACAGCGACGAGCGGCTGTATTCCGGGGCGGTGGTGAAGCCGACCTGGTTGTTGACCACGACGTGCACCGTGCCGCCGGTGCGGTAGCCGCGTAGCTGCGAGAGGTTGAGCGTCTCGGCCACCACGCCTTGACCGGCGAACGCGGCGTCGCCGTGCACCAGCACCGGCAGCACCGTGTAGCCGTGCAGGCCCAGGTCGAGGCGGTCCTGCTTGGCCCGCACGATGCCCTCGAGCACCGGGTCGACCGCCTCGAGGTGCGACGGGTTGGCGACCACGCTGACCGTGGTGGCGTTCTCGCCGTCCGGCGTCGTGTACTTGCCGGTCTGTCCGAGGTGGTATTTCACGTCGCCCGAGCCGTGCGCCGAGCGGGGGTCCATCTGCCCCTCGAACTCGTTGAAGATCTTCTCGTACGGCTTGCCGACGATGTTGGCCAGCACGTTGAGCCGCCCGCGGTGGGCCATGCCGATGACCATCTCGTCCAGCCCGGCGTCGGCCGAGGACTGCAGCACCGCGTCGAGCAGCGGGATCAGCGACTCGCCGCCCTCCAGTGAGAACCGCTTCTGCCCGACGTACTTGGTCTGCAGGAAGGTCTCGAAGGCCTCGGCCGCGTTGAGCCGGTTGAGGATGTGCTTCTGCTCCTCCGGCTCCGGCTTGGTGTACTTGATCTCGATCCGGTCCTGGATCCAGCGCCGCTCCTCGGGGCCCTGGATGTGCATGTACTCGATGCCGACCCGGCGGCAATAGGTGTCGCGCAGCACGCCGAGCACGTCGCGCAGCTTCATCTTCTGCTTGGCCGCGAAGCCGCCGACCGGGAAGGTGCGGTCGAGGTCCCACAGGGTCAGGCCGTGCTGCAGCACGTCCAGGTCGGGGTGTCGGCGGATCTCAAACTCGAGCGGGTCGGTGTCGGCCATCAGGTGCCCGCGGACCCGGTAGGCGTGGATCAGCTCGACGACCCGGGCGGCCTTGTCGATCTGGCCCTCGGAGGTGCGGGCGACGTCGCGCACCCAGCGCACCGGCTCGTACGGGATCCGCAGCGAGGTGAAGATGTCGTCGTAGAACGAGTGCTCGCCGAGCAGGAACTCGTGCATCGCCTTGAGGAACTCGCCGGACTGCGCGCCCTGGATGACCCGGTGGTCGTACGTGCTGGTCAGGGTCGTGACCTTGCTGACGCCGTGCTCGGTGAGGGTCTCGTCGGACATGCCGGACCACGGTGCCGGGTATTCCATCGCGCCCACGCCGATGATGGCGCTCTGCCCGCTCATCAGCCGCGGGATGGAGTGCACGGTGCCGATGCCGCCGGGGTTGGTCAGTGAGATCGTCGTGCCCGCGTAGTCGTCCATGGTCAGCTCGTTGCGGCGGGCGCGCCGGACGATGTCCTCGTACGCCTGCCAGAACTGCCGGAAGTCCATCTGCTCACAGTTCTTGATGGACGGCACGACCAACGAGCGCGAGCCGTCCTTCTTGGCCAGGTCGATCGCGATGCCGAGGTTGATGTGCTCGGGCGCGACCATCGCCGGCTTGCCATCCACCTGGGCGAACGAGTTGTTCATCTCGGGGTGGGCGATAACCGAGCGGACGAGCGCCCAGCCGATCAGGTGGGTGAAGCTGACCTTGCCACCGCGCCCGCGGGAGAGGTGGTTGTTGATCACGATGCGGTTGTCGACCATCAGCTTCGCCGGGATCGTGCGCACCGAGGTCGCGGTGGGCACCTCCAGCGAGGCGTCCATGTTCTGCACGATGCGGGCGGCGACGCCGCGCAACGTGGTCACCTTGGCGCCCGCCGGGGCGGTGCCGTTGGCCGGCGCGGCGGGCTTGGCCGCGGCCGGCGCGGGGGCCGGAGCCGGCTTGGCCGCCGCGGGAGCGGGAGCGGGCTTGGCCGGCGCGGCCGGGACGGTCGGCTTCACCGGCGCGACTGTGGTGGCGGCCGGGGCGTCCGTGCCGGCCTTCTCAGCGGTGGCCTTCGCGTTCGCGGCGGTGGCCTCGTCGGGCGTCACGATGGACCCCTTGGCCATGGCCGGCTTGTAGTCGGCGAAGAAGTCGTGCCATGCCGGGTCGACGCTTGTGGGGTCGGCCAGGTAGCGCTGGTACATCTCGTCGACGATCCACTCGTTCGGACCGAAGTCCGCGAGTGGGTTTTCCTGCGAAGTCTGCTGGGTCGACACTTCCGTGTTCGCCTCTTTCACCTGTTATCAGCACGCGACGTTCGTCACACAGGGACGAAGGATTTCGGCGTCAAGGCTACGCCGTGAAGTCGGCGTAGCCATGCGCACGTCCCGTCTGTGACCAAGTCCGGTGCCGGAAACGTCAGGTGATGTCGCGTTTCTTGGTGATCAGCGTGCCGACCGTGCCCGCGACCACGGCGTAGACGATCAGCACGACGGCCCCCACCCAGCGCGGCGGGTTACCGGGCAGCTCGGTGCCCGACACCATCAGCTGCGAGGCCAGCGACGGCACGATGACCTGCAGCTTCTCGAACCAGTCGCCGAACTTGGGAGCGAGCAGGCCGAAGAACAGGGCGGCCCCGAAGTAGCCGAGGACGTACAGCAGGCTCAGGGTGATCGTGGCACCGAGCTGGCTGCGGATCAGAATGCCGGCACCCACGCCCAGCACCGCCCACAGCGCGTACGCGAGCCCGTTCAACGCGATCGCCCGCCAGATCGCCCCCTCGCCCAGTTGGGTGCCCAGGTCGAGCGAGCTCAGGATCAGCGGGGCGAAGATCAGGTTGAGCACGGTGGTGAGCAGCCAGATCAGCAGCCCGTAGGCCACGCCCGCGCCGAGCTTGGCCAGCACCACGTTTTCCCGGCGCGGCGTGATCAGGAACGTGGTCGTTGCCGTCTGGTGGAAGAACTCGCTGGTCGACAGGATCGCGGCGAGCAGCATCACGATCAGCAGCCCGAAGAACTGACCGCTGGTGAACAGGTTGCTGGCGATGTTCACCGGCTCCAGCGAGGCCCGCACCTGCTCGGCCTGATCGGCGTCGAGCCCGGTGGTGTCGGCCTGGGTGTTGGCGACCAGCCAGTTGACGCCCAGCGAGAGCGCCCACAGCACCAGCGCGATGAGGCCGAAGATCCACCAGGTGCTGGTGGTGCGGACCTTGAGCAGTTCGGCACGCAGCAGTTTCATCGGATTCCCGCCTTTCCTGCCGTCAGCTGCAGGAAGACCTGTTCCAGGTCGGCCTTCTCGGCGGACAGCTCATGCAACTCGATCCCGGCGGTGAACGCGAGGTGCCCGACCTGGGCGCCATCGAGGCCCGTCACCGTGAAGGCGCCATCGGGCAGGGCATTGACGGTGGCCGAGGTCTCCGACAAAGCGGCGGCCAGGCGGTCCGGATGAGGACTGCGCACCCGTACGACCGCAGCCCCGCTCATCGACCCCAGCACCTCACCCACGGGTCCCTGCCGCACCAGCCGGCCGGCCGCAATGATCACCACGTCGTCGGCCAGTTGCTGCATCTCGGCGAGCAGATGGCTGGACACCAGCACGGTGCGGCCCTGGGCGGCCAGCGACTTGAGCAGGTCACGCATCCACCGGATGCCCTCGGGGTCGAGCCCGTTGGCCGGCTCGTCGAGGATCAGCACCTGCGGGTTGCCCAGCAGCGCAGCCGCGATCCCGAGCCGCTGCTTCATGCCCAGCGAGTAGCCCTTGAACTTGCGCTTGGCCGCCGGGGTCAGCCCCACGCTGGCCAGCGCGTCGTCGGCCGCCTGCTGGGGCAGCCCGGCCGCCGCGGCGATGATCCGCAGGTGGTTGCGGCCGCTGCGGCCCCGGTGCGCGCTGGAGGCCTCGAGCAGCGCGCCGACCTGGCGGATCGGCTCGTCGAGATCGTTGTAGCGGGTGCCCGAGAACGTGGCAGTGCCCGAGGTCGGCTGTACCAGGCCGAGCATCATGCGCAGGGTGGTGGTCTTGCCGGCACCGTTGGGGCCGAGGAACCCGGTGACCCGGCCCGGTTGCACGGTGAACGACAGGTCGTCCACCGCCCTCAGCTGGCGGTAGTGCTTCGTCAGATGGGAGACGACGATCTCTCCGGACACCAAGTTCCTCCCCGTTTCGGCTGGTCGGAACAAGGTACCGGGCCGGGGCCACCCGGGGCGCCCCGCGACATGCGTTCATTCAGCTGTCATGTGAGGCCACCTGGCCCGACACACCGTCGGCAATCGCGAGCGTTACACAGGTCACATGACGGTACTCATGACCGCCGCCGCACCCATCGGGACCAGCGGCTACTCCCTCCTGATCGCCGACGATGCGGATCAGGTGGCGGCCGCCCAGCGGCTGCGCCACGAGGTCTTCGCCGGGGAGCTCGGTGCCACGCTGCGCACCGCCACCGCCGACGGCCGGGACGTGGACGAGTTCGACAACTTCTGTGACCACCTCATCGTCCGCGACGACGCCACCGGGGCCGTCGTCGGTACGTACCGGATGATGACCCCCAAGGGTGCCGAGCGGGCCGGCCGGCGCTACGGCGACGGCGAGTTCAACCTCAGCGGCCTGCGCCCGCTGCGCGACCAACTGGTCGAGACCGGACGCTCCTGCGTGCACCCGGACCACCGCTCCGGCGCCGTGGTCAACCTGATGTGGGCCGGCATCGCCCGCTACCTGCACCTGAACAACCTGCGCTGGCTCGGCGGGTGCGCGTCGGTACCGCTCGACGACGGCGGTCACACCGCGGCCGGGGTATGGGCGCGCGTGCAGAGCAAGCACATGTCGCCCCCGGCGCTGCGGGTCGAGCCGCGGCGCAACTGGCTCGCCGAGACGTCGCTGGTCGGGGACCCCAAGTTGCAAGCTCCGCCGCTGCTCAAGGGCTATCTGCGGCTGGGTAGCTGGGTCTGCGGGCAGCCCGCGTACGACCCGGATTTCCAGAGCGCGGACTTCTACGTGCTGTTCTCCATGGACCGGATGGACCCGCGCTACCGCCGCCACTTCCTGGGGGCGACGCGATGACCACCTCCAGCCTGTGGCGGCCGGTGTCCGGGTGCGGCATGCACTGCGTGCCCGGCGGGGATACGACAGCGCGCAAGCTCACCACATTGGTGCGCATGACCGGCGCTGCGGGCGTACTGCTGGCAGGGGTTCTGCTGGTGCCACTGCTGCGTGGCACCGGCGTGCGGACCTTGGCCCGGCTCCTGCTCGCGGCTCTGGGGGTGCGGTTGCGGTGGCGGGGGCCCGCGGTCAAACCCGGGAGCCTGCTGGTGGCCAACCATGTGTCCTGGCTCGACGTGCTGGCGCTGCTCGCGGTCGCACCGGTGCGGCTGGTGGCCAAGCACGAGGTCGGCGCCTGGCCGCTGGTCGGCGCGGTGGCCAAGGCGAGCGGGGCGATCTTCCTCAACCGGGAACGCCCGAGGCAGCTACCCGACGCCGTCGCTGACGTGGCAGCAGCCCTACGGAGCGGACGCTCGGTCGCAGTGTTTCCCGAGGGGACGACGTTCTGCGGTGCCGAGCGCGGCCGCTTCCGGCCCGCGGTGTTCCAGGCCGCGATCGACGCGCAGGCTCCGGTTGTGCCGATCACCATCAGGTACGACACCCCGGCCGCCGCGTTCATCGGCGACGACACGCTATGGTCCTCCGTGCGCCGGGTGGTGGCCCTGCGCGGGCTGACGGTGACCCTGGTGGGCTCGCCGGCCCTACGCCCCGAAGCGGGTGCCGATCGCCGGGTTCTGGCCCGCGCCGCCCAAGCTTCCTCCGGGTTGCCGGCCTCGTCGTTCAGTCTCGCCGCTTAGCCCGCTCACAGAAAACTTTCAGCGCGCGTGCAGCAACAGCGCAGCGGCCTGCGTGAAGATGGGTCCTATGGCTACACAGACCCAGGGCAAGCAGAGCGAGGCCAAGCTGCTCGTCGTCGAGGACGACGCGAACATTCTCGAGCTGCTCTCGGCCAGCCTGCGCTTCGCCGGGTTCGACGTCAGCACCGCGACCAGCGGCAGCGCCGCCGTCACGGCGGCCAAGAACGCCGCCCCCGACCTCGTGGTGCTCGACGTCATGCTGCCCGACCTCGACGGTTTCGAGGTCATCCGGTTGATGCGCGAGGGTGGAACGCGCACCCCCGTGGTCTTCCTCACCGCTCGCGACGGCACCGACGACAAGATCCGCGGTCTCACCCTCGGCGGTGATGACTATGTGACCAAGCCGTTCAGCCTGGAGGAGCTCACCGCGCGGATCCGGGCGGTGCTGCGCCGCACCACGGCCGGCGAGGAGGAACCCTCGCGCCTGGTCTTCGCCGACCTCGAACTCGACGAGGAAACCCACGAGGTTTACCGGGCAGGCCAGCGGGTCCAGCTCTCGCCGACCGAGTTCAAGCTGCTGCGCTACCTGATGCTCAACGCCAACCGGGTGCTCTCCAAGGCGCAGATCCTCGACCACGTGTGGAAATACGACTTCCGCGGTGACGACAACATCGTCGAGTCGTACATCTCCTATCTGCGCCGCAAGGTGGACAACGTGCAGCCCCGACTGATCCACACGCTCCGCGGCGTGGGTTACGTGCTGCGCAAACCCGCCGTCTGAGCCTGGAATGCAACTCGCCGAACGGGTTCGCAGCCACGTCCCGATGCAGACCGGGCTGCGCCGGGTACCGCTGCTCACCAAGCTCGTCGCCTCGGTGCTGGCGCTGGTCTTCGCCGCGCTCACGCTGATCAGTGCGGCCAGTACGTACGCGCTGCACAACTACATGATCGGGCGGCTCGACGCGCAGCTGCGGCAGTTCACCTCGACTGTCGAAAGCCTCGGCCCGTACGACAAAGTGATCCTGCCGACCGACTACTACGTCAACGTCACGACCGTCGACGGCATCTTCAACCCGACATCGGAGAAGTACGACACCCGGGTGTACGGCGCCTCCCAGTTGCCGCCGATTCTCAAGGGTGTCGACCAGGTCAACAAGCACGCCGGCAAGCCGTACACGGTCAACTCGCCGGACGGCGGCGTGCACTGGCGGATGCTGGTCACGTACACGTCGGCGGGGTCGGTGCTGCATGTGGCGCAGCGGCTGGTGGGCATCGACAACGCGATCAGCCGGCTCGTCTGGGTCGACATCCTGGTGGGGGCGGGGGTGCTGTTCGCGCTGGCGGCGGTGGGGGCTGCGATCGTACGGCAGAGCCTGATCCCGCTGGTGCAGATCGAACGCACGGCGGCGGCCATCGCAGCCGGCGACCTCACCCAGCGTGTGCCCGATCCCGAGCCCGACGAGGGCGAACCGCAGACCGAACTGGGCCGGCTGTCCCGCGCGCTCAACGCGATGCTCGCGCAGATCGAAGCCGCGTTCACCGCCCGGGCGCACTCCGAGACCGCGGCCCGCGCCGCCGAGTCACAGGCCCGCGACGCCGCCGAGGCCGCCCAGGCCTCCGAGGCCCGCGCGGTCCGCTCGGAGGGCAAGATGCGGCAGTTCGTCGCCGACGCCTCGCACGAGCTGCGCACGCCGCTGACCTCGATCCGCGGCTTCGCCGAGCTCTACCGCCAAGGTGCGGTGGCAAACCCGGAAGACGTCGCCAAACTGGTACGGCGGATCGAGGACGAGGCCTCGCGGATGGGCTTGCTCGTTGAGGACCTGCTGCTGCTGGCCCGGCTCGACCGGGAGCGACCGGTGACGCTGGCGCCGGTGGAGCTTCCTGTGCTCGCGCTGGACGCGGTGCACGCCGCGCAGGCAACCGCGCCCGAGCGCACCATCGAACTCAAGATCCGCGACGAACCCGAAAACCTTGTCGCGTTCGGCGACGACGCCCGGCTGCGTCAGGTGATCGGCAACCTGATGACCAATGCGCTGGTGCACACCCCGCCGGAGGCCTCGGTGACCCTGGCGCTGTCCACCGTACCGGGCAACCGGGCGGTCGTGGAGATCTCCGACACCGGTCCGGGACTCAGTCTTGAGCAGCGCGAACACGTCTTCGAGCGGTTCTACCGGGCGGACGAGGCGCGCACCCGGCGCACCGATCGCCAGGCCACCGGTACGGGTCTGGGGCTGGCCATCGTGGCAGCCATTGTGCGGGCCCATCACGGCACCGTGGAGGTCATCAGCGAACCCGGTCAGGGGGCCACTTTCCGGGTCACGTTGCCGGCTCTCGTACCGGATGAATCCTGACCTTCCGGGTGAGGCGCCATTCACAGAAAACCTTCAGGGTCAACACAGGTCAGTCGGAGCGGTCGGGGGCAATGTTGTTCCCATGAACGACGACGAGACCAACCCGCAGCGGCACGAGAACTCCTCGCCCGAGGAGCAGTCGCACCGGCCCGCGGACGCCTCCCTCGAAGGCAGCAGCCCGGAGCGGGGAACGTCCGACGTCACGGCGCAGCAGGCGGCCTACACCGCCCCGCCACCGTCCGCCCCCCAGAGCCCCCAGCCCGGTCAGACCCAGCCCGGTCAGACCCAGCCCGGTCAGACCCAGCCCGGTCAGACCCAGCCCGGTCAGACCCAGCAGCCCAGCCAGTGGGCGGGCTCGCCGTGGCAGCAGGGCGGCCAGCAGCCCGCCGCCGGTCAGTCCGGTTACGGCGCCTACGGCCAGCCCGGCTACGGCCAGCAGCAGTGGGCCGGCTACCCCGGTCAGCAGCCGCAATACGCGCCGGCCGCGGCTCAGCCCGCCGTCGACGGTGGCCAGTACGGCAGCGGCCAGTACCACGCTGGTCAGTACAGCACCGGCCAGTACCCCAACGGTCAGTACAACGCCGCTTCCGCAGACGCCCCGATCTGGGCCACCTCGGTCGGCACCGAACAGCAGAGTGACCCGGCCAAGAAGGCCCGCAGCCGGCGCATCCTGGTCACCGGCGCGGTAGCCGTGCTGATCGCGCTCGGCGCCGGTGGTGTCGGGGCGGCCACCGCGCTCGCCTTCGACGACAACCGCGGCTCCTCGACCGTGCAGATCGCCGACCCCTCGGTCAACAGCGTGGTGGACCGTTCGTCGCTGGCCCAGATCGTTGCGGTGGTCAAGGACAGCGTCGTGTCGATCACCACCGAGAGCGGTGAGGGCTCCGGCGTGGTGCTCAACACCGACGGCTACATCGTCACCAACAACCACGTGGTGGCCACCGCGCAGGGCAAGACCGTGACGGTCATTTTCGCCGACGGCAAGAAGGTGCAGGGCACGATCACCGGCACCGACCCGCGCACCGACCTCGCGGTCGTCAAGGTCGACGGCGGCGCTGACCTGAAGCCGGCCAAGTTCGGCTCCAGCGCCAACATGCAGGTTGGGGACACCGTGCTCGCGCTGGGCAGCCCGCTGGGCCTGGAGGGCTCGGTCACCGAGGGCATCATCAGCGCCAAGGACCGCACCATCCAGTCCGGCGGCGAGGACCAGCAGCAGACCCCGCAGAACCCGTTCGGCGGCCAGCAGCAACAGCAACAGCAACAGCAACAGCAGTCCGGCGGCACGACGTCGATGTCCGGCCTGCTGCAGACCGACGCCCCGATCAACCCCGGTAACTCCGGCGGCGCCCTGGTCAACACCAACGGCGAGGTCATCGGCATCAACTCGGCGATCGCCACCTCCGGCGACAGCTCGGGCAACATCGGCCTGGGCTTCGCCATCCCCAGCGACAAGGTCACCCAGGTGGTCCAGTCGCTGATGAAGGGCGAGAAGGTCAGCCACCCGGCGCTGGGCGTCAGCGTGGCCGAGGCCGAGGGCGGCGGCGCCCAGGTCAGCTCGGTCACCGCGAACAGCGCGGCGGCCAAGGCGGGCCTGGAGCAGGGCGACGTCATCAAGAGCGTGAACGGCAAGGCGATCAACGACTCCGACGACCTCGTGGCGATCATCCAGGCCGCCAAGGTGGGTGACAAGGTGACGGTGGTCTTCACCCGCAACGGTGACGAGCAGACCGTCAGCGCCACGCTCGCCGAGGCGTCCTAGAACTTCATCCCGTGCCGCCCGGGCCATCAGGCGGCACACCTCCCCGGGTGCGGTGAGTGGGCAGACCAAGGGGGTTGGTCTGGTCACTCACCGCACCTTTATGTCCACTCTGCGCCAGAAACACCTCGCGGGCGTCGAAACAGGGGCTCGCCTAAACGCCGTGCTACCGCCTACTCTCCATTCGCCATAGCGGAGCGGAAGGCCAACCCGAGTGACCTACGTCGATACCCGGATGAGCGTCTGGGAAGCCCTCGCGGGACGGGCACCGGGCGAGCCGCTCGGTCCCGCCGACCCGGAGATCTGGGGAGCGGTCGTCGACCGGCTCAACCCGGCCCGGGCACGCCCGGTGCTGCGCGCCGGCATCGAGGCCGTCGGGCTCACCAGCGCCCGCGGATCGTCGTACGTGATGCTGCGCTCGCCCGATGACGCCGGGCCGGCCAGCTATCTGCGGCTGACCCCCGAGGAGTGGCAGCTCGCGCTGCTGATGGACGGCAGTCACACGGTGGCCCGGCTGGTCGCCGAGTTCGCCCGGCTGGCCGGCCGGCTCTCCCCGGACCAGGTACGCCGGGTGGTCGCCGACCTCGCCGCCAACCGGATGCTCGACGACCTGCCGGTGGAGGCGTTCCGCCCGGCGCACGACCAGAACCGGGGTGCGCTGCCCGCGCGGGCCGGGCACACCGTGCTCGCCGCCGCCGGTGGTCGCCGCATGCTCGTCTTCACCGTCGACCGGCTGATCACCGCGCTGCACCGCGCGGGGGGACGCTTGCTGTTCGGCAAGGCGGCCGCGATCGTCATGGCGGTCTTCGCGCTGGCCGGCGTGGCCCTGTTCGGGGCGACGTGGTGGCGCGGCAGCCAGGCGGTGTTCCTGACGAACGGGTCGTACCTGCTCGGCGCGATCGTGTTGCTGCTGCTCAACCTGGTGGCGCTGGCCTGTCACGAACTCGGTCACGCGATGGCGGCCAAGCATGCCGGGCGGGAAGTGCCGAAGGCGGGGGTGTCCCTCTCGTACGGCATCCCGTCGGTTTTCGTTGACACCACCGACGCGTGGATGGCCGGCCGGCGGGCCCGGCTGCTCGTAGCCGCCTCGGGTCCGGCCACCTCGCTCGTGCTTGCGGGCACGGTCCAGCTGATCGGTCTCGCGGTGCCCGCGCTCGGCCCGCTGGCCTTCAAGCTGGCCTTCCTCTGGTATCTCAACGTGCTGTTCAACGCCAACCCGTTCCTCGCCCTCGACGGCAGCTATCTGCTGATGGACTGGCTCGAGATCCCCGGGCTGCGGGGCCGCGCGTTGGCCTGGCTGTCGGCCAAGCTGCGCGGCCGAGGCCCGGCGTGGCGCAGCCTCGACCGGGAAGGCAAGATCGTCGCCCTGTACGGCGTGCTGGGCGTGCTGTGGATCGTTGCCGCGCTCGAAGTGGTGTACCGGCTCTGGGCCGACCGGATCGCCGGGCTGACCACCGGGCTGTGGCACGACGGCATCGGCGGCAAGCTCCTGCTGCTGCTCGTGGTGCTGGCGTTCGCCGCGCCGCTGATCTACCTGGGCAGCGCGCGGATCGTCCGGTGGACGCGGCGGGCCCGGATGCGCGCCGCGGAGAAAAACCGCGAAGAGGACGCACCCCGCCGGCTTGCCGCCCTGCGCAACTCCGACCTGGGCGGGCTCGGGGAGCATGCGCTCGCCGACATCGCCGCCCGGGCCCGCTGGATCCGCCCGGGCACCGGCACCCAGATGATCGCCGCGGGCACCACCCAGCAGGCCGTTTACGTGGTGGTCGACGGCGCGATGCAGGCCCGCAAGCCCGGCGACCCGGGCGGGACGATCCGCCACCACGTCGGCGCGGGCGGGGTCGTCGGCCTGGCGAACGCGCTGACCGGCCGCTCGGCCGCGCTGGACTGGCACACCGCCGGCACGACGCTGCTGGCCGTACCGACCGCCACCGTCGCCACCGTGATCGGGCCGCTGCCCGGACCGCCCCCGGGTGAGCGGGCCGAAGCCGAGGCCCTGTTCGCCGACACCCCGGCGCTCGCCGGGCTCGCCGGTGACGAGCGGCTGGCCCTGATCGCCTCGGCCCACCCCCTCGACCTCGAGCCGGGCGCGCCCGTCGACCTGCCCGGCCCGACCCACGCGGTGGTCGTCGAGTCCGGCGTGATCGCCATGCCCGACGGCGTGGAGCTGCGCCGGGGCACCCTGATCGGCCCGGTCGGCGACGGCAACCCCGGTACGGTCGCGCAGACCCGCACGCCGGCCCGGCTCTGGGTCATCCCGGATGCCTCCGACCTGCCGCCGCTGGTCGGCGACCCGAACCACGTGAGCGGGGGACCCGGCGCCGGTGGGGGTGCTGGGGGAGCGTACCCGCCGCTCGCCTCGCCGCCGGGGCCGCCGGACGGCACCGAGAACCACGACGCGGACCGCCGGTTCGAGCGGCGCATGTGGTGGCTGGTGCTGCTGGCCCTGCTCACCACGCTGGTCCTGGCCGTCGCCGCATTCCTGCCCGGCCCGGCCTGGGCCGAGATGCCTGCCGACCGCACGCTGCTCACCTCGGACGAGGGCCCGCTCACCGCCACCGTCGACGGCACCTCGGCCCGCCTCGCCGCGGGGGACCGGCGCTACCTCGACGAGGGTGCGAGCCTGGACATCCCGCAGGGTTCCACCGGCCGCCTCACTTTCCCGGGCGGCGCCGCGGTGCTGCTCTGCGGTGGCACCCAGGCCGACATCGGCGCGCTGTCCACCGACCCCGGTCGCAGCCGGACCCCACACGGCGCGCTGACCGTCCACGGCGGCCGCGTGCTCGCCGGCACCGCCAGCACCAGCGGCGCCTACGAGCCGCTCGTGCTCACCGTGACCCGCACCGCCGCCGACGCGGTTACCAACAACGGTGCCGCCTGGTACGCCGTCGACCCGGCGGCCGTCAGCGTCGCCGCCGGCCGTGTCTACGCCGCTGGCACCGTGGTGATGGCCGGCACCACCACCCTGAGCTGTGGCGACGGTGTTGCTGTGGAACCGCCCGCCGGTGCGCCCAGCCAGACGCCCTCGGAACTGCCCTCGGATGTCCCGTCGGCCCCGCCGCCGGCCTCGCCCTCGCAGACCCCGTCGGCCCCGGCGACCACTACCCCGGCCGAGCAGCCGCAGCCCGCGCGCACCACAACCCCGGCCACGCCAACCGCCAACCCGCGGGACACCGGCAGACCCGATTCGCCGCGGCCGACCACCGAACGCCCCACGTTCCGTCCGCCCGCCACCCGGCCGGTCCCGACGGTGCCGGTGCCGCCGTCGACCCGGCCGACCACCACGCCGCCGCCCCCGGCCGACCCGGACCCGTCCACTCCCGAGGGCACCGGATCGGCGGCGGCACCTTCACCCTCGAATTGACCTGGTATTGATCTTTTTCGACCCGCAGACTGGACGGCATGGTCGCTGTCACGGTCCGTGGGCTCACTAAGATCTTCGACGACCACAACGGACCCGCGAAGGCGGCCCTCAACGGGGTGGACCTGGACGTGGCGCCGGGGGAGTTCCTGGTGCTGCTGGGCCCTGCCGGCTGCGGCAAGTCGACGCTGCTGCGGCTGATCGCCGGGCTCGATGAGCCCACCGCCGGCGAGGTGCGCTACGACGGCGTGCCGGTCGGGTCACCGGAGTTGCCGCCGATCGCTCTGGTGACCCAGATGTATGCGCTCTACCCGCACCTGAGCGTGGCACAGAACATCGGGTTTCCACTGCGGGTGAGTTCGGCGCCGGCCGACCACATCGCCGAGCGGGTGGCCGGGACCGCCCGGGTGGTGGGTGTCGAGGATCTGCTCGGCCGCTATCCCGAGCATCTGTCCGGCGGTCAGCGCCAGCGGGTGGCCCTGGCCCGGGCGCTGGTGCGGCGTCCGCCGGTGCTGCTGCTCGACGAGCCGCTGTCGAACGTGGACGCCGTTTCGCGGGCGGTGCTGCGTGACGAGATCGTGGCGGTGGCCCGCAAGCTCGGCGTCACCACCATCTACGTCACGCACGACCGCGCCGAGGCGATGAGCATGGCCGACCGGGTGGCGATCCTGCACGATGGCGTGATCGAGCAGGCCGGGGCGCCCGCCGAGGTCACCGCCGATCCGGACACCGTGTTCGTGGCCGCGTTCCTGGGCGCGCCGTTCATCGGCCTGCTGGCCGGGGCGGTGCAGGTCACGCCGGGTCGGGTGGCGGTCGATCTGGGTGCGCAGATCCTGGCGCTGCCGCACGGACTGCAACTGCCTCTTGCCTACGACAACGCGCGCGTGACGGTCGCCCTCCGGACATCATTTTTTTGACGGTACGCACGCAATGTCGTTGACCGGCACCGTCGAGTCGGCCGAACGCCTCGGGGGCGAGGTCATCGTCCGGGTGGATGTGGGCGGGGTGCCGGCTTCCCCGCTGGCCGTCCGCGTTCCGGCTCGTGCCCCGGCCGCCCCGGGAACCCGGGTCACCGTGGGGATCCACGCGAATGACCTGCTGCTGTTCGACCGTGACGGCGATCGGATCAGATTCGACGCGGCTCTGGACAGAATAAGTTAACAGTCCTAATAATTGGCCAACTGTCGATGTACGACGTGAAAGGCCATTCCCCCATGCGCCGATCCCTGATCCTCGCGGCCGTGGCGGTCACTGCGACCGCCGCCGCCGTCATCCCCATGACCGCTTCCAACGCCGCTGTCGCCTGCGTCGGAGCCTGGAGTTCCAGCGCCGTCTACACCGGTGGCGCAACCGCCTCGCAGAACGGGCACAACTACTCCGCCAAGTGGTGGACCCAGAACGAGAGCCCGGCCACCCACAGTGGCCAGTGGGACGTCTGGGCCGACCAGGGCGCCTGCGGTGGCACCCCGCCGACCCCGCCGCCCACCACGACCAC
>NZ_LOJP01000002.1:116594-135070 GCF_001553785.1 Actinoplanes sp. TFC3 | reverse complement strand
TCACGACCACCACGCCGGAGCCCCCGGCGCCGTCAAACCCGCCGAACCCCACGCCGACGACGCCGCCGCCAACCACGACGCCGCCCTCGAACGGCTCACTGCCGAAGCACGCGCTGATCGGCTACCTGCACGCGAGCTTCCTCAACGGCTCGGGCTACCTGCGGATGGCCGACGTGCCGGCCGACTGGGACATCATCAACCTGGCGTTCGGCGAGCCCACCTCGGTGACCTCCGGCGACATCCGCTTCAAGCTCTGCCCGGCCACCGAATGCCCGAACGTCGAGTCCGAGGCCGACTTCATCGCAGCGATCCGGGCCAAGCGCGCGGCGGGCAAAAAGGTGCTGCTGTCCATCGGTGGTGAGAAGGGCCAGGTGCAGCTCACCACCACCGGGGCCCGGGACGCGTTCGTCTCCTCGGTCAGCGCGATCATCGACAAGTACGGCCTGGACGGCGTGGACATCGACTTCGAGGGCCACTCGCTGTCGCTGAACACCGGCGACACCGACTTCAAGAACCCGACCACCCCGGTGATCGTCAACCTGATCTCGGCGCTCAAGTCGCTCAAGACCCGCTACGGCGCCGGCTTCGTGCTGACCATGGCACCGGAGACCTTCTTCGTCCAGCTCGGCTACCAGTACTACGGCTCGGGACCATGGGGCGGGCAGGATCCGCGCGCGGGCTCGTACCTGCCGGTTATCTACGCCATGCGTAACGACCTCACCGTGCTGCACGTCCAGGACTACAACAGCGGCCCGATCATGGGTCTGGACAACCAGTACCACACCATGGGCGGCGCGGACTTCCACATCGCGATGACCGACCTGATGCTCACCGGCTTCCCGGTTGCGGGCAACACCTCGAACATGTTCCCCGCGCTGCGCGAAGATCAGATCGCCTTCGGCACGCCCGCCTCCGTGAACGCCGGTGGCGGTTACGTGGCCCCGGCCCAGGTGCAGCAGGCGGTCAGCTGCCTGGTGAAGAACACCAACTGCGGCGGGTACACCGTGCGCAGCGGCACGAACCCGAACTTCCGCGGCCCGATGACCTGGTCGATCAACTGGGACAAGTTCGCCGGCTGGGAGTTCAAGAACGCGCACGAGTCGTTCCTGAACGGCCTGGGCTGATCAAGGCGCGCCGGGGGACCCAGCAACGGGTCCTCCGGCGTGAAACGATGACCACATGCAAAACCCGGTCGCGTTCGTGCTCGGCGGGGGAGGGGTCCTCGGTGCCGTGCAGGTCGGCATGCTGCGGGCTCTGTTCCGCGCGGGCTACCGGCCCGACGTTGTGGTCGGCACGTCCATCGGCGCGGTGAACGGCGTGCTCGTGGCCGCCGACCCCAGCGAAGCGGTGACCGAGCGGCTGGTCCGGCTTTGGTCATCCCCCGAGGCCGCCGAGGTGTACGGCGACAGCATCGCCCGGCAGGTCCGCCGCTTCGCCGCCCGCACCCATCTGCACTCCCCGATGCCGCTGCGCCGGCTGCTCACCAGCGAGGTGGGCGAGGACCTGACATTCGCCGACCTCAAGGTGCCGTTCCGGTGCTGTGCCGCGAGCATCGAACGGGCCGCCGAACACTGGTTCGACAGCGGCCCGCTGGTCGACGCGGTGCTCGCCTCGTCGGCGGTACCCGGGCTGCTGCCCCCGATGGAGATCGGTGGCGAGCACTACGTCGACGGCGGCATTGTCAACTCGATCCCCATCGGCGAGGCGGTGCGGGTCGGCGCCAAGCTCATTTTCGTGCTGCAGGTCGGCCGGATCGAACGCCCGCTGACCGTGCCCCGCCGGCCGTGGGAGGTCGCGCAGGTGGCCTTCGAGATCGCCCGGCGGCACCGGTTCGCCCGTGAACTGGCCATGCTGCCCAGCGATGTCCGGGTGCACGTGTTGCCGACCGGCGGGGGCGAGAGCCGGGACGACTCGCCGTGGGCGTACCGCGACATGGCCGCCGCGGGCCGCCGGATCAGCCGGGCCTACACGGCCTCGCGGCGCTATCTGGCGGCCAACGTGACACCGGTGCCGAGCGACGGCTCGCGATGATTCCACCCCGGGTCGTGCGCCACTACCTGATGGCGCCGGTCGTGGTGGTGCTGGCGGTGGTGCTGCTCACGACGGTGCCGATCTGGCTGCTGCTGGCCCTGGCGGCGTCGCCGTTCGTGCCCGGTCACCTGCGAGTGCCCCGGCTCGCGTTCCTCGCCATTGCCTATGTGGTGTGGGATGCCGCGGCACTGGTCTGCCTTGCGGTGCTCTGGCTGGCATCGGGATTCGGGTGGAAGAAGCGCAATCCGGTATTTCAGCGCGCTCATTACGTACTCACCGGAAAGTTCTTGGGAGTGCTTTTCTGGCTCGCCAGATGGGCGTTGCACTTGAGCATCGACGTGGTCGGCACCGACCCCGACACCGGCATGCCGGGCCGGCCCGAGATCGTGGTGAGCCGGCACGCGGGCCCCGGCGATTCGTTCGTTCTCATCCACGCGCTGGTCAACTGGTTCGAACGCGAGCCGCGCATCGTGCTCAAGGCCACCCTGCAGTGGGACCCGGCCGTTGACGTGCTGCTCAACCGCTTGCCCAGCCGGTTCATCACGCCGGGCCGGGCGGGCCGGGGCAACCTGGAACAAGAGGTCGGCGCGCTGGCGGAAGGCCTCGACGAGAACGACGCGTTCGTCATCTTCCCCGAAGGTGGCAATTTCACTCCGCGCCGCCGGGTCAAAGCGATCGCCTTCCTGCGCGACAAAGGCATGGAAGACATGGCCGTACGAGCGGAGCGCCTGAAGAATCTGCTACCTCCGAAACCGGGTGGCCTGCTCGCCGCAATCGACGCCGCCCCCGACGCGGGCGTCATCTTCGTGGCGCACACCGGGCTCGACAAATGGTGACCGTGTCCGACGTCTGGCGCGAGCTGCCGATGGACAAGCAGTTGGTGATGCGTTTCTGGAGCGTGCCGCCGGAGGAAATACCGCCCGGCGAGCAGGAACGCACCGCCTGGCTGTACGACTGGTGGGCCCGCATCGACGCCTGGATCGAGGAGAACCGCCCGGTTCCCCGCCCCCTGAGCACTTTCGCCCTGAGGGGAATTCCTGGGCAGCGCGCGCGTAACCAGGGAAGGTAGGGAGAGTTTGATGCCGGGCCGGTGATACCGGTCCCCGGCCGGTGCGAGAGGGTGGGTCCATGAGTGTTGACGAGCTTGTGATGCGGGCGGGTGGCGCATCCTTTGACGACCAGGTCTTCGACCGCCTGCTCCGGGAGCGCATCATCTTCCTCGGCAGCGAGGTCAACGATGAGGTGACCAACCGCATCTGCGCCCAGATGCTGCTGCTGGCGTCGTCCGACAGCGAGAAGGACATCGCCCTGTACATCAACTCGCCGGGCGGTTCCATCAGCGCCGGCATGGCCGTGTACGACACGATGCAGTACATCAAGAACGACGTGGCCACGATCGCCATGGGCATGGCGGCCTCGATGGGCCAGTTCCTGCTCTGCGCGGGCACCCCCGGCAAGCGGTACGCGCTGCCGCACGCCCGGGTGATGATGCACCAGCTCTCCGGCGGCATCGGTGGCACCGCTGCCGACATCGCCATCCAGGCCGAGAGCATGCTGCACATCAAGAAGGTCATGAACGAGCGCATCGCGTTCCACACCGGGCACTCCCCGGAGGACATCGAGCGCGACTCCGACCGTGACCGCTGGTTCACGGCGCAGGAAGCCAAGGACTACGGCATCGTCGACCACGTGATCTCGAAGGCGGCCGATGTGCCGGGCGAGTCCGCGCTGGTCTGAGTTCACCTCGCGGGAGGGCGTGCGGCCGCGGCCACACGCCCTTTTGTGTGCCGTGCCGGCCGCCTTTTGTGTGCCGTTCGGGGCGTCGGGGTATAGCGAGGCCATTCCCCGAAGGTTCGAAGGAGGTGCTGACGTGAGGATCCCGACTTTCTCCCGCCAGTCCGACACCACCACGGAAACCGATCGCGCTGCCGTTCCTGCTTCTTCCGGTTCCCGCTCCTCCTCGGGCGGTTCTGCCGCTCACTCCGGACCTCTCGCCCCCGGGCGCGATGGTCGTGACGAGCGCGATGAGACGACCGCAAACCTGGCGCCCCTGCCGCCGGCTCCTGCGCGAAACACCGCGCCTCCTGCGCCGCCCGCTCCTCCCGCCCCTCGGCGCGACACCGCTCCGATCCGCCCGCGGGACGCCGATATCTCGGACACTCGCCACGATCTCGACACCCAGCCCGGCGCCCGCCCGACCCCGCAGACTCCGGCCGGCCCCAAGCCGCGTGCCAGCCTGCTGGCCACCCTCGGCCTGATCAGCGGTGTCGCGGGCGCTCTGCTCGTACTCTCCGGACCGCTGCTCGGCTATGGCATCGGCGTCGCCGGCCTCGCCCTCGTGCTCTCGCTCCTCGGTCTGCGTGCGACCCGCAAGCGCCACATCGCGGGCAAGACCGACGCCCTGATCGGCCTGCTCCTCGCGCTCGGCGCCATCGTCGTGGGCGTGCTGGCGCTCACCGGTTCGCTCTCCTGGGCCGGCACCGACGTGCAGCCGGTGAACAATCTTCGCGAGTGGCTCGACGCACAGTTTGGCAACCGTTTCTGACGGGTATCTGACATACACCGAAGGTGATGCACCTTCGGGACCTCTCGGAACCGGACCGGTCACCAGCCGGTCCGCCCCGAAAACATCCGGCGGTGCGCCGGAAAGCGCGGAGGCACACCGAACGGCGATCACGTCGACGGGTCGGGGTGGAACAACCGCATCGTTGTGCGGGGGCGGCGGTTCGCCGCCCCCGACGCATATTTAACGAATCTTCGCAGCAGCGGCTCAAGACGCAACGATTCGCCAGCGTGCGCAACGCAAACAGGGGACCTGAGCAGGCGTTTCCCGCTTAGCGTGGGCTCATGACGACCGCTGCCGCCCGGCGCTACCTGATGTGCCGGCCAACCCACTTCGCCGTCACCTATCGGATCAATCCGTGGATGGACCCGACGGCCCCGTACGACAACGCCCTCGCGGTCAGCCAGTGGGAAACCCTGCGGCAGACCTTCCTCGACCTCGGCCACACCGTCGAGCTGATCGAGCCTTTGCCCGGCCTGCCCGACATGGTGTTCGCCGCCAACGGCGCCACGGTTGTCGACGGCAAGGTGCTGGCCGTGCAGTTCCGCGACGCCGAGCGGGCCAACGAGGCTCCCGCGTACAAGGCCTGGTTCGAGAACGCCGGTTTCGAGGTGTTCGACGCCAAGCACACCAACGAGGGCGAAGGCGACATCCTGCTCGCCGGTGACGTCCTGCTCGCGGGCACCGGCTTCCGGACCGCCCACGCCGCGCACGCCCAGACCCAGGAAGTCTTCGGCCGCCCGGTGATCACGCTGCAACTGGTCGACCCGGCGTACTACCACCTGGACACGGCGCTGTGCGTGCTGGACGAGCGCAACATCGCGTACCTGCCGTCAGCCTTCTCGCCCGGCTCTCAGGCCGTGCTGCGCCGGCTCTTCCCGGACGCGATCATCGCTACTGCCGCCGATGCCGAGGTGCTGGGGCTCAATGCGGTGAGCGATGGACGTACCGTCGTGCTTCCGGTCCAGGCCACCGAGCTGACGGCGGCCCTGCAGGCCGCTGGATATCGCACCGCCGGGGTTGATGTGAGCGAGCTGCGCAAGGCAGGCGGCGGTCCGAAGTGTTGCACGCTGGAGGTGCGGTCATGACCGATCTGATTTCCCGTACGCCCGGAGCGCTCGCCGACGCTGAACGCTGGACGGCCCACAACTACCACCCGCTGCCGGTTGTCGTGGCCGGCGCCGAGGGCGCCTGGGTCACCGACGTCGACGGCAAGCGCTACCTGGACTTCCTGGCCGGCTACTCAGCGCTGAACTTCGGCCACCGCCACCCCGCCCTGATCGCCGCCGCGCACGCGCAATTGGACCGGCTCACGCTGACCAGCCGCGCGTTCGTCCACGACCAATTCGCCTCCTTCTGCCAGGGGCTCGCCGAGTTGTGCGGCAAGGATCTGGTGCTGCCGATGAACACCGGTGCCGAGGCGGTGGAGACCGGCATCAAGGTCGCCCGGAAATGGGGCTACCAGGTCAAAGGCGTCCCGCAGGACCAGGCGGAAATTGTGGTGGCAGCAAACAACTTCCACGGCCGTACGACCACAATCATCAGCTTCTCCACCGACCCCGAAGCCCGCAACGACTTCGGCCCGTACACCCCCGGTTTCACGATCATCCCGTACGGCGACCCGGCGGCCCTGGAATCGGCAATCGGCCCCAACACGGTGGCCGTGCTGCTCGAACCCATCCAGGGCGAGGCCGGGGTCCTGGTGCCGCCCCCGGGCTACTTCACCACCGTCCGGGAGCTGTGCACGGCCAGCAACGTGCTGCTGATCGCCGACGAGATCCAGTCGGGCCTTGGTCGTACCGGAAAAACCTTTGCCATCGACCACGAGCACGTCACGCCCGACATGTACCTGCTCGGCAAGGCCCTCGGCGGCGGCATCGTCCCGGTATCCGCGGTCGCAGCCGACCGGGCGGTTCTCGGCGTCCTCAGGCCCGGCGAACACGGCTCGACGTTCGGCGGCAACCCACTGGCCTGCGCGGTCGGCGCCGAGGTGGTCAAGCTGTTGCAGACCGGCGGGTTCCAGCAGAGGTCGGCCGAGCTGGGCGCCCACCTGCATGCCCGGCTGGGCGCGCTGATCGGCCACGGCGTCCTCGAGGTCCGCGGCCGCGGTCTCTGGGCCGGCGTCGACATCGACCCCGCCCTGATGACTGGCCGCCAAGCCGTGGAACGCCTGGCCGACCGGGGCATCCTGGCCAAGGACACGCACGGCTCAACCATCCGCCTGGCGCCCCCTCTGGTGATCACGGCCGACGAGATCGACCACGCCGTGAGCCAGTTGGAGGCTGTTCTCCGGTAGCTGAGGTGTCTGGTTGCGGTGCGGGCCTCGGGCGATTCGCTTGAGGCCCGCGCTGGTAGCCGGGTGTCGCTCTCCGTTAGCGCTCGAACTTACGGATGGCCATGGTGGGGGCTTCCGCCATCACCGAGTGTGGCTGCGACACCCCGCCGTTGTGCCAGAGCTTGGCCCGGCCCACGTGGACGTTCGCGTACAGCTCCACCACGTCGTTCGGACCCAGCGCGCGGGTTTCGTCGCGGCTGAGGGTGACGCGTTCGTCGTCGTTGAGCGAGCCGTCGGGGCGGATCCCGGTGCCGTTGGTGCTGACGTCCTGGGCGCTCAGCTCGGGTCCGCGCAGTGCCAGGCGTACGTGACCGCGGCTGATCCATTTGCGGGCGTCGTCGGTCAGCCACTGGCCGAGCATGACGCCGCCGCCTTCCGGAGCGCGGCCCACGACAACGGGCTGCTCGGTGGAGACGACGAAGCGCTTGCGGACCACGCCGTCGATGCGTACCGAGAGAACCTCGACGGCCGGGCGCGGACCCGCGTCGCGCAAGCGGCTCCCGTGCCTGGGGCAGGTCGGCACGCCGGCCAGCAGCGTGGGCGGCGGTTGCGAAACCGGGCTGGTGGTCTTGCGCATGTCGGCGAACGGGCTGTCCGGGTCGCCACCCGAACCGTAGGCGGCGCAGGTGGACTCGGGGCAGCCCCAGACGCGCGACAGCAATTTGCGGCCCACCGGCGACGGCTCCGCGACCGCGGGCACCTCACCCCGGCCGATCCGGGCGACCAGCACAGGACCGCCCGCGCCGGGCACCGCGGCCAGCAAACGGCCAGGCTCTTCCACCCAGGGGCTACGATCACGGAACTGCTCTGCCCGGGTACGGGTAAGGACCGGCAACCCCAGCAGCTCGGCCACCTCCAGCACCCGATCGCCGAGTTGCGGCACCACCTCGACCACGCCGTCGTCGGCCCAGCGGCGCACCACCATGCGCTCGTTGGAGGTCAGGTCGGCGTCGGACAGCAAACTGCGGGGTACGACCGCATATACCGGTACGTTCTCCTCGGCGACGTGCCGGCCGAGCGCGTCGATGATCAGGCCGAGGCGCAGCATGCTGGCCGGGCGGCCGCCGTCGAGATCGGCCCAGCGGACGACCTCGGACAGGTCGAGCACGGCTCGGGCGAGCGCAGGGTCGGTGGTGAGGCGGCCCTCGATGGCATCGAGGACCTTACTGACCTCGAATCTCAACGTGGCCTCCCCTGCGTACACGTGTCCGGCTGACCGGGCCATCATGCCGCCTGCGGGTAGCCCGCCGCCAACAGGGTGTGGATAACCCCGTCCAGGCTGCACTGATAGTTACGCCCTGTAACCCTTCGTGTCGGCCCTGTCCTTCCGACGAGTGACCGGTGTCACCGGCGAGTTGATCGGCGTGGGCACCTTGTCGGCAGGTCCGGCGGTGCGAGACGGTGGGGTTGGTCGATGGATGACCGGCGATGCCGACTCAGAGAAGTCGCACGCCTTCGCTACGGTGGGCGCCGACGCAAGCGAACGACACCAAAGGCAACGGGGGAAAATTCCATGAAGACTCGACGGCCTCTCATCGCGAGCCTGGCTCTGGTCGCCGCCCTGGGCCTGACCGGCTGCGGCCCCAACGGCGGCGAATCGGCTACCGGTTCCGGCTCCAACGGCGCCGTGAGCCAGGAAGCGGCGAAGGACCTCACGCCGGAGGCCGACCTGGCCGCCGCCGCGCAGAAGCTCAACACCGAAACCATGAAGATCGACATGGACATGGCCGGCGCCATGAGCATGACCGGGGTTGCCGATGGCAAGAACGGCACCACCGAGATGAGCGTCACCATGGGCGCGGTCAGCAAAGACTCGAAAATGGTCATGCGCAAGGTCGGCCCTGACCTCTACATGAAGGTCGGCGGCGAGCTCGGCAAGCTGATGGGCGGCAACTCCAGCAAGGAGTGGATGCACCTCGACGCCGCCAAGCTGGGCCAGGGCAGCTCCCTCAACTTCGGCTCGAAGGACGACCCGGCCGGCGCCAAGGCCATGCTCGACGTGGTCACCCAGGTCGAGCGCGTGGGCGACAACGGCTTCAAGGGCACCCTCGACCTGACCAAGTCCCCGCGCTACAACAAGGACCAGAACAGCCTCAAGGCCCTGGGTGACAAGGCCACCAAGGTCCCCTTCGAGGCCAAGAAGGACAGCGAAGGCCGCCTGACCGAGCTCAGCTTCGACATGAGCGGCATGGGCACCGGCGCCGGCAAGGTAGTCACCAAGTACCACGACTTCGGCACCCCGGTATCGGTCGAAGCCCCGCCGGCCTCGCAGGTCCAGGAAATGCCGAGCCAGCTCTCGGGCATCCTCAACGCCTGATCGCAGCGCAACCTCATCCCTCGGCGGCGCCGCTGAGTGATCCCGGCGGCGCCGCTGAGGGGTGAGGGGTGTGCGACCGCGCCAACTGCCGTCTGAGGGTGCGACGGGTAAGGCGCTGGAATAAACAACTCCGGGCGACCGTCCGTAGTGGGCGTCGTTTGCGGGGCGGCGGGATCGGGCAGTCCTGGCTGGAGCGGTTGCCATGGGTGGTGACCGGCTGGCAGAAGGGACCGACATGCGGACGCCACGACGGGGTGAGTCGTTTCGATGGGCTGGGTTCGGGCTCGCTTCGGTGGCTGCGGTTGCGCTGGCCGGTGGGTGTTCCACCGACGGTGGCGGCACCACACCGAACGCTGGTTCGTCGGCTTCGGCCGGTGCGGGGGTTCCTGGCCCTTCGGGGAGTGCCGGTGCTGCTGACCCGGCCGCCGCGGCAGAGCTTTCCGCCGCCGCTGCGAAGCTGGGCACCGAAAGCTTCAAGGTGACCATGACCTCGGGCTCGGGGTTCAAGGTCGACGGGGCGATGGACGCACCCAACGGGGTGGGCACTGCCACGTTGACGGCCAGCGGGCAGAACACCGAGGTCCAGGTCAAGACCCTGTTGATCGCCCAGGACCTGTACGTGCAGGTGCCCGGCATCACCAAGGCCGGCACGTGGACGCATGTGGACGTCTCCCGGCTCCCCGAGGGCGCCAACATCGGGCTCAAGCCGGGGCAGATCGACCCCGCCAACACCGCCCAGCTACTGACCAGCACCACCGATGTCCGCGAGACCGGCTCGGGCAGCTACGCGGGCACGCTGGACCTGACCAAGGCCGCCGGTGTCGCCGGCATGGACCAGAAGACCATCTCGGCCTGGGGTGACAAGGCTCAGAACGTGCCGTTCACCGCGGGCGTCGATGACCAGGGCCGCCTGTCCGCCCTGACCATCCAGATCCCGGCCATCAACGGTCAGCAGGCGCAGCCGCTCGAGGTGCTGTACACCGACTACGGCACCAAGGTCGACGCCCCGCGCCCCGCCGCCAACGAGATCACCGAGGCTCCGGACAACCTCTACAAGAGCCTCGGCGGCTGAGCCAAAGAGCCACAACCACCGAGCCACCAGCAAGCCCCCCAGGGCGAGGATCGCAGCGTCGCGGTCCTCGCCCTGGTGTATGTCCCGTCCTGCTGGGTACCGTTGCTGACCGTGCCAGAGGGACACACCATTCACCGGCTAGCCGCCCGTCACCGCGAGCTTTTCGCCGGCCAGATCGTTGCCGTGGACAGCCCGCAGGGGCGCTTCGCCGACGGAGCCAAGCTGCTTGACGGCCGCCGCATGACCGACACCGAGGCATACGGCAAGCATCTGTTGCACCACTTCACCAGCGACGGCGCCGAACTCAGCCTGCACATCCACCTCGGCTTGTACGGCAAGTTCGCCGACGGACCTCTTCCCGCGCCGGCTCCGGCCGGGCAACTGCGGATGCGGATGACCGGTCCCGGCCATTGGCTTGAGCTGCGCGGACCCACCGCCTGCGAGGTCCTCAATCCCGGCGAGGTTGCGACGTTACGGGCCCGGCTGGGTCAGGATCCATTGCGGGATGACAGCGATGGGCTGTGGGCGTACCGGAAGATTCGCAGTAGTTCGAAGGCTCTTTTCGCCCTGCTGCTGGATCAGAGCGTGGTGGCCGGGTGCGGGCTGATCTATGCCAATGAGGTGTTGTTCCGCGCAGGGCTGGCACCGGCGACGCCCGGACGCGACATCAGCGAGGCGTGCTGGCAGGAGCTTTGGGATGATCTGCGCGCGTTGATGAAGGAAGGTGTGGTGCGCGGGCGCATCGACACCGTGCACTCTGCGCACACGCCCGAGGCCATGCAGCGGGCGCCGCGGGTGGATCGGCATGGCGGCGAGGTGTACGTGTACCGCCGCCCCGGGCAACCGTGTCTGGTCTGCGGGACGCCGATCGCACGCGGGCCGATGGCCGGCCGCAACCTGTACTGGTGCCCGACCTGCCAAACAGCCTGACCCGCCCGAACGCGCCGACCGGCCAGAAGCGCTGAACAACCGGAAGCTCAGTTGAGCGGCGGCGCCGAAAGCGAAGGTGGAGCAGGCGGCGTGGCGCTCGGCGGGGCCGGGATCGTCGGCAGGCCCAGGGTGAACCGTTCCTGCAGCCACGGGATCAGCGTCTCGTAGGCCTCGATGGTGTCCGGCTGACCGAAGTCGTGGGACAGCACGATCGACCCACCCTTGGTGTTCTCCTGCACGCTCTTGATGACCCGGGCGACGTGCTGCTCGTCCGTCTCGTCCTTGGGGTGATCCCAGTCTGCCGGGTCCACCATCCAGTAGAGCGAGGTCATGCCGTCCGCGTACGCCGTCTGCACCAGCACCTTGCTGAAGTTGCCGCCCGGCGCCCGGAAGAACGGGATCGGGGCTCCCGGCGCCGCCTTCTGGATCTCGCGGTTGGTGCGCAGCAGGTCTCGTTGGATCTGCTCCGGTTTGTCCTTGCCGATCGTCAGGCTGTGGTTCCAGGTGTGATTACACAGCGTGTGACCGGCCGCAACGATGTCGCGCACGATCTCGGGGTGCTTGCGGACCTGCTCGCCGACCAGGCAGAACGTTGCCTTGACGTCATTCTTGGCCAGCAGGTCGAGGATCTTGGGCGTCTGCACCGGGTCGGGGCCGTCGTCGAAGGTCAGGGCCACGGTCTGCGTGCCGGTGCTGCGCAGCGACTGCCCGGGGCCGGTGCCGGCGGGCACGACGACTTCCGGGGCGGCGCTGCTGGGAACCGCTGGCGACGGGGTGAAGCTCGGGTTGGGCTCGGCGGCCCGCGCCGAGTCGGAGGGCTCGGGCTTGGGCGTCTCGGTCGGGGTGGTGGCCGGGGCGTCCCTCTGCTCGTCCTTGTCCTTGACCTTCTCGCCGGACCGCGCCTGCGAGCTGGTCGGCTTCACCACCGCATGGTCGGCGGCGGCGATGGTGTCCACCGGCGGGCTGGTGTCGCTCTGCTGCATCGGGAAGACGATCAGCATGACGCCCACCGCGACGAGCGCGGCGAGCAGGGCTTGCTGGCGGTGACGGCCGATGAGCAGCCACTTCTCGATCGGCAGGGTGCCCGGGGCGCGGTGCGAGCCGATTGCCGGGCGCTTGTCGCCGGCCGGCACCGAGGCCAACGGGCGAACGGTGATGGACAGCGAGTCCGCGGAGGCGTGGCGGCCCCGGGCGGGACCGGCGACCGCGGCGGTGGGGCGCAGCACGGTGTCGTCGGCAAGCGATTCGGGGCGGCGATGACGGCCGAGGGAGGTTTCACCTTCGAGGACGTCGACGTGGGGGAAGCCCCCGGTGCCACCGGTCAGGGCGCCGCTGATGCGGGCGCGCGGGACCGCCGGTGCCGCGTGACGCGGTCCGGAGGCGGTCGCCGTACGTTTGGGGGGTTGCGGCGGCATTCGTCATGGATACCGTCTCTCTTGATCAAAAACGATACCGCAATTGTGATCTAGGCATGACCAGAGGTAATCATCCCTGCTGGGAGGCGTGCACCGCGTCTGTCGCTTTGCGAGCCGCAATCAGAACCGGGTCCCAGACCGGCGAGAACGGCGGCGCGTAACTGAGGTCGAGCGCGGTCATGTCCTCAACGGTCATCCGGTTCCACAGGGCGATGGCGAGGGAATCGATGCGCTTGGCGGCTTCCTCGCGGCCGACGATCTGGGCGCCCAGCAGCACCCCGGTACGGCGCTCAGCAATCATCTTGACCACCATGGAACTGGCCCCCGGGTAGTAGCCCGCGCGGCTCGTCGACTCCACCGTGGCCGTGACGAACTCGAAGCCCGCATGGGTGGCTTCCTTCTCGGTCAACCCGGTCCGGGCGACTTCGAGCTCGCACACCTTGGTGACCGCGGTGCCGATGACCCCGGGGAATGTGGCGTACCCGCCGCCGAGGTTAATACCCGCGACCCGGCCCTGCTTGTTGGCGTGGGTGCCAAGCGGGGCGTACATCGGCTGGCCGCTGATCCGGTGCACGGTCTGCACGCAGTCACCGGCGGCCCACACGCCGGGGCAGTCGACGACTTGCATGCGCAGGTCGGTGCGGATGCCGCCCTTGGCGCCGAGGGTGATGCCGGAACGGGCGGCCAGCTCGGTGTTCGGCCGTACCCCGAGACCCAGCACCACGATGTCGGCCGGGATCGTGCCGCCGGGGGTGACCACCGCGCGCACCCGGCCGTCCGAGATCTCCAGCCCCTCGACGTGAATGCCGGTACGGATCTCGATCCCCAGCCCGCGGATCGCCTCGGCCACCCGCTTGCCCATGTCCGGGTCGACGGTGGACATCGGCTGCGGCGACTTCTCCAGCAGCGTCACCGCGAGCCCACGCCGGACCATCGCTTCGGCCATTTCCACGCCGATGTAGCCGCCGCCGATCACCACGGCAGTACGCGGCGAGCGGGTGGCCAGCCACTCCTTGATCGCCGTGCCGTCGTCGAGCGTCTGCACCCCGAACACGCCCGCGGCTTCCACCTGGGCCCAGCCGGGAGTGACAGGAACCGCGCCGGCGGCGTACATCAGCTCGTCAAAGCCCTCGCGGCGCTCGCCGCCCCCGTCCAGGTCCCGCGCAATCACCTCGCGGCGGTCCAGGTCGATACCCACCACCTCGTGACGCAGCCGGACGTCAATGCCCGCCTGCGCGAACTCGGCAGGCGTGCGGGCGATCAACGCGTCGCGGTCCTCGACCGCCCCGCCGATCCAGTAGGGAATGCCGCAGGCCGAATACGAGGAGAAGTGGCCACGCTCGAACGCGACGATCTGCAGCTCGTCCGGCTTCTTGCGCTTGCGCGCCTGGGACGCGGCGGACATGCCCGCAGCGTCCGCGCCGATCACGACGAGCTTCATTGGCCCGCGGTGGTCCGGGCCAGCCAGTCGACCACGTCGGACACCGAGCCCTGCTGCGACAGGATGGCCCGCTGCCGGGCGGCGCCGGTGCCGTGCGAGCGCAGCCGGCCCATCAGCACCGTGGCCAGTTCCAGGTCGCCGTGCCGGTCGAGTTCCGGACGGACGTAGTCGAACAGTTGGCGCATGAGCCGCCAGGCCGGGCGGGGCTCGCGGGTGGCCATGTCGATGTTGAGCCCCTCGAGGCCGTCATGCGCGGCTCGCCAGTGCGCGGCCATCAGCAACGGGTGCGGCACGTCGGGGGCGGGCTTTCCTTCACGTACGTCGCCCAGCAGCGTCGCCACCAGGGCCCTGGCGAGCGCGGCCATCAGGATCGTGTCGTCCAGCGACGGGCAGACGTCACCCATGCGCAGCTCGATGGTCGGGTAGGCGGCCGACAGCCGGGCGTACCAGTAGAGCATGCCGTCATCGAGCATCGCGCCGCTGGCGATGAGGTCGCTGACCAGCGTGTGGTACTGGTCGAGCGACTGCAGGTACGGCGCCGGGCCCACGGTGGGCCAGCGCTCCCACATCACCGAGCGCCAACTGGAGTAGCCGGTGTCGTGCCCGGCGAACAGCGGGGAGTTGGTGCAGGCGGCCTGGAAGATCGGCAGCCACGGGCGCAGGTGGTTGAGGATCTGCACGCCGGTCTCGGGGTCGGGGACGCTGACGTGCACGTGCATCCCGCACAGCCCGGCGCCGGGGGAGAGGTCGCCGAAGCGCTCGCGCATCCGGTAGTAGCGGGGGTTCTCCACGAACCGCACGTTGGGTCCGGCGGCGGGGGCGGCGCCGACGGCGATCAGCCGGGCCCCGGCCGACTCGGCGGCGGCGGCGATCCCGGAACGCAACTGGCGCAGCGAGTCGTGCAACGCACCCAGCTCCAGCTGCGGCGGGCTGGCCGTCTCGACCTGGCTGCGCATCAGCTCGTGCTGCACGGATTCGCGGATGTCATCGCTGACGTGGTCGAAGACCTCCTCGACCGCTTCGACCGCGCGCGGCTCGGTGGCATCGACGAGCAGGTATTCCTCCTCGACGCCGAGGGTCAGCAGGTTGCTTGCTTCGGCCCGCTCCTGCATCTCCTCGGAAATCGTGGTGGACCCTGCCGTTGTCTCCGGAGTTGCCATGGGCCGCAACCTACCCTTCGGGGCACCTCAGAAAACGGTCTTCCAAACCTTTGTCGCTCTTGCGAGGCCCGCGCCGGTCAGACAAGTCCATCTCATCACCCCGGCGGCGCAGAAAGGGCCGCCGGCATGCTTTCTGCGACGATAAGAAAGCTGGATGCATCGAGATTGACAACTTCTTGTAACAAGCTTGACACTTTTCTGAGAGCGCTCTCAGGATTGAGGAGCTGACATGAGAAGAACAATCCTCGCCACATCCGTCGCCGTCACTCTCACTGTCTCCGCCGCATTCACCGCCACGGCCCAGGCCTCGCTCCCACCTACCCCCTCGGGCTGGACGCAGGTCTGGGTGGACGACTTCACCGGCGCCGCTGGCACGCTGCCCAGCAGCGCCAACTGGATCATCGACACCGGCACGAGCTACCCGGGCGGTCCCGGGCAGTGGGGCACCGGAGAGATCCAGAGCTACACCAGCAGCACCTCGAACATCGCGCAGGACGGCTCCGGCAACCTGCGCATCACGCCGATCCGCAGCAGCTCCGGGCAGTGGACCTCGGCCCGCATCGAGACCCAGCGCACCAACTTCAAGCCTGCGGCCGGCGGGGTGCTGCGCATCGAGGGCCGCATCCAGATGCCCAATGTGACCGGGGCTGCGGCATCGGGATACTGGCCCGCGTTCTGGGCGCTCGGTCAGCCGTACCGGGGCAATTATCAGAATTGGCCCGGAGTCGGCGAATTCGACATCATGGAGAACGTCAACGGCATCAATTCCGTCTGGGGCGTGCTGCACTGTGGCGTGAATCCCGGCGGGCCATGCAATGAGACCCAAGGCCTCGGTGCCAGTCGCGCTTGTCCCGGGTCGAGCTGTCAAAGTGCCTTCCACACGTACGCCCTCGAGTGGGACCGCAGCGTCAGCCCCAACCAGCTCCGGTGGTACGTCGACGGTCAGCAGTTCCATTCGGTGACCCAGAGTCAGGTCGGCGAGCCGCACTGGACCACCATGACCGGGCACAGCGGCTACTTCCTACTGCTCAACGTGGCCATGGGCGGCGCGTTCCCGAACGGCGTGGCGGGTTCGGCCACCCCGACCTCGGCCACGGTGCCGGGCCGGCCGATGCTCGTGGACTACGTAGCCGTCTACAGCAAGGGCGGGGGTGGGACCGATCCGGCCACGCCGCCTCCCACCGGGGGCACGCGCGACGCGTTCAGCACGATCGAAGCCGAGTCCTACGACGCCGCCTCCGCGGTGATCAAGGAGGCCAGCTCGGAGGGCGGGCAGAACGTCGGGGCCATCGGCAACGGCGACTGGCTGCAGTTCAACAACGTCAATTTCGGTACGGGCGGAGTCCGCGACTTCCTGGCCCGCGTCGCCTCTGGGGCCGCAGGCGGGGTCAGCGGCCTGGTCGAGGTGCGCCTCGACAGCCGCAGCAACGCCCCGATCGGGTCCTTCTCGCTCGCCAGCACCGGAGGCTGGCAGTCCTGGCGCTCAGTGCCCGGCAATGTGACGGGGGTCAGCGGCACTCACACGGTCTACCTGACCTTCATCAGCGGGCAGGGCGCCGACTTTGTGAACGTCAACTGGATCCAGTTCCGCAGGTGAGGGGCATCACGCCGGACCTTAAAGAAATTTAAGTTAACAGATACCTTTACTTGGTCTGTTAACACTCCTAATAATTGGGCCACCCCCACTCCTTTGACGTGGAAGGCCCATCCCCATGCGCCGATCCGTAGTCCTGTCGGCCGCCGCGGTCATCGCGGCGGCCGGCTCTGCTGTCTATGTGGCGTCCTCGGCGAGCGCAGCAGTCGCATGTGTGCCGGCCTGGAGTTCCAGCGCCGTCTACACCGGCGGCATGACCGCCTCGCAGAACAACCACAACTACTCCGCCAAGTGGTGGACCCAGAACGAGAGCCCGGCTACCCACAGTGGCCAGTGGGATGTCTGGGCCGACAACGGCGCGTGCGGCGGCACGACGAACCCGACGACGCCGCCGCCGTCCAACGGGACGCTGCCCAAGCACTTCGTGACCGGCTACTGGCAGAACTTCGACAACCCGGCGCAGGAGATCAAGCTCGCCGCCGTGCCCAGCACGTACGACCTGGTGGCGGTCGCGTTCGCCGACGCCACGGGCACCCCCGGCGCGGTCTCGTTCAGCATCGATCCGGGCCTGTCCTCCAGCGTCGGCGGCTACACGAACGAGCAGTTCAAGGCGGACGTGGCCACGCTGCACTCGCGCGGCAAGAAGGTCATCATCTCGGTCGGCGGGGAGAAGGGCTCGGTCGCGGTCGGCGACTCGGGTGCCGCGACGAACTTCGCCAACTCGGTGTACTCGCTGATGCAGACCTACGGCTTCGACGGCGTCGACATCGACCTGGAGAACGGGGTCAACCCGACGTACATGGCTCAGGCGCTGCGCAGCCTACGGGCCAAGGCCGGGGCGAACCTGATCATCACGATGGCGCCGCAGACCATCGACATGCAGAGCCCGGCCGGCTCGTACTTCAAGCTCGCGCTGGACATCAAGGACATCCTCACGGTCGTGCACACCCAGTTCTACAACTCCGGCGCGATGCTCGGCTGCGACAACAACGCCGCGTACGGGCAGGGCACGGTGAACTTCATCGTCGCGCTCGCCTGCATCCAGTTGGAGAACGGCCTGCGCCCCGACCAGGTCTCCCTCGGTCTGCCGGCCAGCACGTCGGCGGCCAACGGCGGCAGCTATGTCTCGCCGTCTGTGGTCAACCAGGCGCTGGATTGCCTGGCCCGCGGCACCAACTGCGGCACCTTCAAGCCGCCGCACACCTATCCCGGCCTCCGTGGCGCGATGACCTGGTCGATCAACTGGGACGTCACCGCCGGTAACGGATGGGCCACCAGCGTTTCCCCCCACGTTCACGCTTTGCCCTAGTGGAGAAGATCCCCATGAACCTGAAGAGGAAATACCTCATCGGTCTGACGGTCGCCCTGACCGCTACCGCCGCCGCCGTCATCCCGATGACCGCCTCCAACGCCGCCGTCGCCTGCGTCGGGGCTTGGAGCTCCAGCGCCGTCTACACCGGTGGCATGACCGCCTCGCAGAACGGCCACAACTACTCCGCCAAGTGGTGGACGCAGAACGAGAGCCCGGCTACGCACAGCGGTCAGTGGGACGTGTGGGCCGACCAGGGTGCCTGTGGTGGCACGACGAACCCGACCACCCCGCCGCCCAGCGGCCCGA
>NZ_LOJP01000002.1:107337-116494 GCF_001553785.1 Actinoplanes sp. TFC3 | reverse complement strand
CCGACCACCGCGCCGACCACCCCGCCGCCGCCGAGCACCGGCACGAAGATGGCCGCCGCGCCGTACATCTACCCGGGCTGGGGTAACCCGCCGGCGCCCTCGACCGTCATGAACGCCACCGGCATCAAGGCGTTCACCATGGCGTTCGTGCTCGCCAACGGCTGCAACCCGGTGTGGGACGGCGAGAGTGGCCTGACCGGCGGCGTGCACGCCAGCACGATCAACGCGATCAAGGCGGCCGGCGGCAGCGTCGTCCCGTCGATCGGCGGCTGGAGCGGTAACAAGCTGGGCCCGAACTGCTCGACGCCCGAGGCGCTGGCCGGCGCGTACCAGAAGGTGATCGACGCCTTCGGTCTGCAGGCCATCGACATCGACATCGAGAACTCCGACGAGTTCGAGAACACCGTCGTGCAGGACCGTATCCTCGGCGCGCTCAAGATCGTCAAGCAGAAGAACCCGAACGTCAAAACCATTCTGACTTTCGGTACGACCACAACCGGCCCGAACTACTACGGCACCCGGCTCGTGCAGCAGGCCAAGGCGCTCGGCGCGAACATCGACATCTTCACCCAGATGCCGTTCGACTTCGGCGCCTCGGACATCTACACCGCCACTGTCAACACCTCTGAGGGCCTGAAGAACCTGCTCAAGACCACGTTCGGCTACACCGACGCGCAGGCGTACTTGCACCTGGGCATCTCGGGCATGAACGGGCTGTCCGACCAGCAGGAGCTGACCACGACCGACACCTGGACCAAGATCCGCGACTACGCCAAGTCCAAGGGTCTGGCCCGCTTCACCTTCTGGTCGGTCAACCGTGACCGCGGCTGCGCCGGTGGCGGCGTGGTCTCCGACTGCTCCGGCATCGCGCAGGCCGACTGGGCGTTCACCAAGATCAGCGCTGGCTTCTGATCCGATCCAGCAAGACGCGCGGCTGTGAATCACTGATTCGCGGCCGCGCGTCGCCGTTTGCGCACCTTCTTGATGACCCAGCTACCGACCGCCACCACGATGAGCGCCCAGATGGCGTAGTCGAACCAGTGGCTGTACTGCTCGACGTTCTGCCAGCGCGAGCCGAGCGCGTACCCGGCCCCGACGAAGATGGTGTTCCAGACCGCGCTGCCGATCGTGGTGAACAAGGTGAACAGGCCCAGCCGCATGTGGTTGGCGCCGGCCGGGATCGACACCAGGCTGCGCACCACCGGGGCCATCCGGCCGAACAGCACTGCCGACTTCTCGTGCTTCTCGAACCACTTGTCGGCGGTGTCGAGGTCGTCCGCGTCCACCAGTGGGATCCGGTCGAGCCAGCGGCGCAACCGGTCCTCGCCGAGGGCGTAGCCCAGCCAGTAGAGCGCCAGCGCGCCGAGCACCGAGCCGGCCGTCGCGGCCACCGTCACCAGGACCAGGCTGACCTTGCCCTCGCTGGCCAGGTAACCCGCCATCGACAGCACGATCTCGCTCGGGATGGGCGGGATCAAGTTCTCCAGCGCCACGAGCAGGCCCACGCCCGCCGCCCCGAGCGACTCGATGACGGACGCGACCCAGCCGGTCAGCCCGCCGAGTTGCCCCAGATCCGTCTCGGCCATCGACGCTCCTTTCGAAGAAACAGTGCTGGTACCCGGCTCCAACAGTACGAACCGTTTGACGCATATACCTCTCATCGGTATATGCTCCGGCCATGAGTGAGCCACCCATGCGCGAACCCACGTTCCTGGTCCTCACCGCGCTTGCCGGGGAACCGCAGCACGGCTACGCGGTGATCGAGGACGTCGCCCGGATCACCGACGGCCGCGTCCGCCTGCGCGCCGGCACGCTGTATGCCGCCCTCGACCGGCTGCGCACCGAGGGCCTGATCGAGGTCGAGCGCGAGGAAGTCGTGCAGTCCCGGCTGCGCCGCTACTACCGGCTCACCGGCCTCGGCGAGGCCCGGCTGACCGAGGAGACCCGGCGCCTGCGCACCCAGGCCACGATTGCCGAGAAGCGCCTGCGTGGTCTGCGCGGGGCCACCGCATGAGCGTGCTGGAGGCGCGATACCGGCGGCTGATCGGCTTCTTTCCCGCCGCTCACCGGCGCGAATACGGCGAGGAGATGGTCGGCGTGCTGATGAACGAGGCCCGGCTCGGGCAGCGCTTCCCCGGCTGGCGTGACGCCCTCGACCTGGTGCGAGCCGGCGTGACCGCCCGCCTGGATGGCCGGGCCAGGTCCGGCCGCGACGCGTCTGCGGTGGCGGCGCTGGTGACCGCGCTCGTGCTGGCCCTGCTGCCGATCCGCTGGGCGGCCCTGGAAGGCAGTTGGCAGGTCGGCCTGCTCCGGGTTCTCTCGCTCGACATGATGGTGCGGTCCGGCGGGTGGTTCCTCGTCGCGCTGGCCGTTGTCCTCGGCTGGCGGCACGTCGCCGCCGCGCTGGCCGTCACGGCCGGCGCGATGGAAGTCGCGGTGCTGGCCTACCAGTCCGGCACCGGGTGGCGCTGGATCGGCATGGGCTGGGTCCTGGCCGCCATCCCGTTCGTCCTCATCCTGACCTGGGCCGCCGCCGGCCGGCGCCCCTCCGAGGTGCTCGGCCGGCGCGGCGTTCTGCTCGTCGCGGGGGGCATTGTGCTCGGCATGCTGTCGGTCGCACCGGACTATCTGAGGGGCCGGGGGATAGCCGGCTCACCCAACTGGGCCGTGCTCGCCGCCGGTGTGGTCTTGATGGCCGCGGGCCTGTGGCGGGCGGGTGCGGCGGTCCGGCGGGTGCTGACCGCGCTGCTGGCCGGGTTCGCCGCCATCGCGGCAGCCCAGGTTGCCTTCGAGCAAGCCCTGGACGTGCAGCAGCGCTTCACGATCACCCCGGGGCTGGTGGTCGCCGAGGTGGCGTTCCTGCTGGGCTTCCCGCTGCTCGCCGCGGCACTGGTGGCCGCCGTGTCGCGGGCCAGCGTGCCGGGATGGCTCGGTGTGGCGCTCAGGCGGTAGGGTCCGGGCGCGATGGATACGTTGAGTTCTCGGGGGCGTACGGTCCGGGTCGCGGTCACCGCGCTCGGGGCTGTGCTGCTGCTACTGGGCACCTTGCGGGGCCTGGATGACGACTTCCCGTTCGGGCCGTTCCGGATGTATTCCACGGCGCCCGGGCCGGATGCCGATGCGCCGGACACCCGCCTGGAAGGCGTCGACGTCACCGGGCGCACGATCGAGCTCACCGAGGCGAACAGCGGGCTGCGCCGGGCCGAAATCGAGGGGCAGCAGCAGGCGTACGTGGACAATCCCAGCCGGCTGCAACAGGTCGCGGTGGCCTACGCCGACCGCACGCCAGGAGCACCGCCGCTGGCCACCGTGCGCATCGTGATCCGGTGGGAGGAAATCGAGGACTCCCGGCCGGTCGGCAAGAGCCACGACGAGGTCATCGCCGGCTGGACGGTGACCGGATGAGCCGGATCACCGCCTGGCTGACCGAAGCCGTACCGCGGGGGCGGATCGCGGCTTTCCGTACCCTCGTCTACTTGTTCGTGACCGCCGACCTGGTCATCTTCACGCCCTGGGTACGCAACCACGCCAGCACCCCCGGTGAGCTCTACCAGCCGCTGCTGGTGGGCCGCCTGCTGCACCTGCCGACCCCGACGCCACTGCTCGTGCACAGCATCTTCGGGGCGTTGCTCGTGCTCGCGATCGCCGCGAGCACCGGGCGCGCACCACGGCTGCTCGGCTGGACGGTGTTCGCGCTGTACTTCGAGTGGATGATCATCGCCATGAGCTACGGCAAGGTCGACCACGACCGGTTCGGCCTGCTCGTGGCGCTCGCTGCCCTGCCCACCGCCGGGCGGGCGCGGCACGGCGACGACACCCGTACGCAGGCCGGCGGCTGGGCGTTGCGGGTCACCCAAATCGCCGCGGTGTGCACCTACTTCCTGGCCGCCTGGGCGAAGCTGCGGTTCGGCGGGCTGGACTGGGTCACCAGCTCGGTGCTGGCCCGCGCGATCATCCGGCGCGGCACCGAGCTGGCCGACCTCATCGCCGGGGTGCCGTACCTGCTGATCCTCGCGCAGTTCGGGATCATCGCCTTCGAGCTGGGCAGCCCGATCATCTTCTTCCTCAAGCCGCGCCGGCGGAACTGGGCGGTCGCGTTCTTCTACTCCTTCCACGCGGTTACGTTCGCCACCATCACGATCTCGTTCGCCCCCCACCTGGCCGCCCTCGCCAGCTTCCTGTCGCTCGAAAAGATCCGTCCCGTCGCGTGGGTCCGGGGTTTCTGGAAACGACGGCATGGTCATGTAAGGGAGCATGAGCGACCGGTGGTATGAGAAGGCCGTCATTTATTGCCTCGACATCGACACGTACGCGGACTCCGACGGCGACGGTGTCGGTGACATCCGCGGGCTGATCGGGCGGCTGGACTACCTGGCCCGGCTCGGGGTCACCTGCCTGTGGCTCAACCCGATCCACCCGTCGCCGGACCGCGACGACGGCTACGACGTGGCCGACTTCTACAACGTGGACCCGCGCTTCGGCACGCTCGGTGACTTCGCCGAACTGCTGCACCAGGCCGGCAACCGCGGCATCAAGGTGATCATCGACCTGGTCGTCAACCACACCTCCGACCAGCACCCGTGGTTCCAGTCGGCGCGTTCGTCGCCCGACTCGCCGTACCGCGACTGGTATGTGTGGAGCGAGACCGAGCCGCCGGACCGCCACCAGGGCATGGTCTTCCCGGGCGAGCAGAACGAGACCTGGAGCTACGACCGTACGGCCAAGCAGTGGTTCTATCACCGGTTCTACAAGTTCCAGCCGGACCTGAACATCGAGAACCCGCAGGTCCGCGAGGAGATCAAGAAGATCTGCGCGTTCTGGCTGCAGCTGGGCGTGGCCGGGTTCCGGATGGATGCGGTGCCGTTCATCATCGAGGAGACCGAGCCGGGCAACCCGAACTCGCCGAAGGACTTCGAGTTCCTCTCCGAGCTGCGTCAGCACATCCAGTGGCGCAAGGCCGACGCGGTGCTGCTGGCCGAGGCCAACGTGGAGGCGGCCGAGCTCAAGCACTTCTTCGGCGACCAGGGCGGCTCGGCGAACCGCATCCACATGCTGTTCGACTTCATGCTCAACGGCCGGCTCATGCTGGCCCTGGCCCGCGAGCACCCCGAGGTGATCATCGACGCGCTGCAGAACACCCCGAAGCTGCCACCGGGCGGGCAGTGGGCCACCTTCCTGCGCAACCACGACGAGGTAGACCTGTCCCGGCTCACCGCCGAGCAGCGCGGCGAGGTGTTCAGCCAGTTCGGCCCGGACGAGGACATGCAGCTGTACGGCCGCGGCATCCGGCGCCGGCTCGCCCCGATGCTGGGCGGCGACCGGCAGCGCCTCGAACTGGCTTACGCGCTGCAGTTCAGCCTGCGGGGCACCCCGGTGCTGCGCTACGGCGAAGAGATCGGCATGGGCGACGACTTGAAGCAGGAAGGGCGAAACGCCATCCGTACGCCCATGCAGTGGTCCTCCCTGCCGAACGGGGGCTTCTCCACCGCGGCACCGGAGAAGCTGCTACGACCGGTGATCTCCGATGGTGAGTTCGGCTACGAGAACGTCAACGTCACCCGGCAGCGCCACGACCCGAACTCGCTGCTGTCGTGGTTCGAACGCATGATCCGCACGCTGCGCGAGGCTCCCGAGGTGGGCAGCGGATCTTGCCAGCATGTGGACGTACCGGTGCCTGCGGGTGTGCTTGTGCACCGCGCCGACGCCGAAACCGGGACCATGCTGTTCCTGCACAACCTCAGCCCGGACGAAGGCGTGGTGGACCTCGGCTCGCTGGACCCGGAGGCGGAGTTCCCGAACGACGTGCTGGCCGACCAGGAATACCCGGATCCCGGCAAACTGGACGCTCTGCCGATCGCCGGCTACGGCTACCGGTGGATCCGGCTCAAGCGCTTCCCCTAGAGTCCTGAGTCGGATGCGTTTCGACCGGCGGAAGGGACCACTGATGACCCGGGTAGCGATCGTCACCGGAGCAGCACGCGGCATCGGAGAGGCGACCGCCCGCAAGCTTGCCGCCGACGGGCTGGCCGTTGCGGTCGTCGACCTCGACGAGGCGGCCTGCGCCAGCACCGTCACGGCGATCCACGACGCGGGCGGCACCGCCCTGGCCGTGGGGGCCGACGTGTCCGACGCGGCCCAGGTCAGCGCCGCTGTCGATCGGGTCGTGGCCGAGCTGGGCGCGCCCACCGTGCTGGTCAACAACGCCGGCGTGCTGCGCGACAACCTGCTGTTCAAGATGAGCGACGACGACTGGGAAACCGTGATGGCGGTCCACCTGCGCGGCGCGTTCCTGTTCAGCCGGGCGGTGCAGAAGCACATGGTCGACGCCGGGTGGGGGCGCATCGTCAGCCTGTCCAGCACCTCCGCGCTGGGCAACCGGGGGCAGGCCAACTACGCCGCGGCCAAGGCCGGTCTGCAGGGTTTCACCAAGACGCTCGCGATCGAGCTGGGCCGCTTCGGCGTCACCGCAAACGCTGTCGCTCCCGGCTTCATCGTAACCGACATGACCGCCGCGACAGCCGCCCGGGTCGGCGTCGACTTCGCCGATTTCCAGAAGGGGGCCATCGCGCAGATCCCGGTGGGCCGGGCCGGGCGCCCCGAAGACGTGGCGAACACCGTATCCTTCCTGGTCAGTGAGGGAGCGGGGTTCGTCTCCGGCCAGGTGATCTACGTGGCCGGTGGACCACGCTCCTGACGGGGATGGTTGCTTCGGGCCGCTACACATGAAGGAGCGACCCGAAGTGGCGACAAAGGGCGGAGAGGCCGACTGTGAACCGACGGATGACCTCGCGGAGTGTGTCGTTGACCAGCACGTTCCTGCTGCTGGCGGCCGGTGGTGCGGCTGCCTGTGACAACGGCAACCAGTATCACGACGAGGGTTTCTACTGCGCCGACGCGAATGGCAAAATCGTCGACGAGGACTACTGCGACGACGACCACTACCACGGCGGTGGTGGTGGCGGCTTCTTTATCTGGCACTCCTCGGGCTACCGCTCGGGCTACCCCATCGGCTCCACGCTGCCGGCCGGCGGCTCCAAGTTCGCCTACAACGACTCGGCCGCCCGGCGCTCGTTCGGCCTGCCGTCGACCGGCCGGATCGGCAACGGCACGGTCAAGACCAGCGTCGTCGGCAAGGGCGGCAGCGGCACCTCCGGCAAGTCGGGAAGCTGAAAATCGGTGAAGCGCATTCCGTACGGTCCGGTCCGCGATGGCTGGAAGCTCACGAACTACAGCCTCGGGCTGACCTACAACGACAGCGAACTGCCCGACGGCACCATGATGTCGTACTGGCAGGAGGGGCCGTACTACGACTTCACCCAGGCCGAGATCGAGGAGCTGGAGACCGCCACCACGGTGCTCTACCAGATGTGCCTCGACGCCGGTGACTGGATGGTGCAGCAGTGCCCCCGGCGCACCCCGCAGGGCCGCCGTGAGGGCTACTTCACTTCGGTGTGCACCCCGGAGAGCTGCTTCCTGACCAAGATCGGCATTCCCGAGTTCGCCCACGAGCAGATCATCCGGACCTGGTACGACGGGGACGCCGAGACCTGGACCCACCAGGACAAGGACCCGGACAACAGCCATCCGGTGCAGACCCCGGACTTCTCTCCGGCGGTGTATGGCCGGTTCGACCTCTGGTACAACGGGGCCGGGACCGTACCGAGGCTGCTCGAATTCAATGCCCAGACCCCCACCTCGCTGGTCGAGGCCGCGGTGATCCAATGGCACTGGGCCGATCAGACGAACCTCACCCAGCACCCGTGGCGGCAGTGGAACTCGATCCACGACCGCCTGGTCGGCTGGGAAGCCGAGGATGGCGAACCGGCTAACCCCGGCGCATGGAAACGCAACATCGGCAAGCTGCGCGAGGCCCGCCCCTGGCTCCCGGCCAAGCCCAAGATCTTCTTCGCGTACGAAACCAGCGAACGCAGCGGCGAAGATCGCATGAACGTCGCCTACCTGATGGCCACCGCCGAGGAAGCCGGCTTCCCGGTCGAGCTGATCGCCATGAGCCAGATCGGCTGGGACGTGGCCGGCGACCGCGTGCTGTTCGTCCCCGCCCCCGGCGAGGAACACAAGGCCGAGCCGATCGACGTGATCTTCATGCTCTACCCCTGGGAATGGTTCTGGAACGAAGAGGGCGGCAAGGCCTTCTTCCGCAACATGGCCGACCCCAACAAGCGCGGCACCGTCTGGATCGAACCCCCGTACAAGGCGGCCCTGCTGGGCAACAAGGCCCTGCTCCCGGTGCTCTGGAAACTCTTCGGCAAGGATCCGGAACGAGCCAAGTACCTGCTGCCCACCTACTTCGCGGAGTCCTCGTCGGCGGCGTCACTGACCTCGTACGCCAAGAAGCCGGTGTGGGGGCGCGAGGGCGGCTCGGTGACTTTGGTCAAGGACGGCGTGACGATCTCGGAGAACCCCTCGGAGTACGGGACCGACGGGCGGTATGTGGTGCAGGAGCTGCTCGAACTGCCGTCATTTGATGGGCTCGAGGGTGAGGTGCACCCGGTGATCGGGTCCTGGCTGGTGGACGGGGAGCCGGCCGGGATGGGGATCCGGGAAGGGCTGGGCAAGGAGGGCCTGGTCACGAAGGATCAGTGCAACTTCCTCCCGCACATCATCACCTGAGCGTGTCACTGCTGAAACCGGGTGCCGTTCGGCGAGCATCGTGCCTGGTAGAAGGGCGGGCGGCAGTGTTGCTCCCAATTTGCTGCTAGTTTCTGCCAAATTAGCAGCAACTACTTGGTGGGCCGGTTTCTCCACAGCCACCAGAGGCCGATGAACGGCAGCACCAGCGGCACATATCCGTAGCCGCTGCCGTAGTGCGACCACACCGTGTCATCGGGGAAGGCCACCGCGTCGGCGATGCTCAGGGTGCCCACGATCAGCACCCCCAGCAGCTCGATGGAACAGCTTGTCAGCGCGATCAACCGCCCGCGGTTGCCGCCGAGGGCCAGGCCCACGGTTGCGGTGATGTAGACCAGTCCGGCGAAGGCCGACAGCAGGTACGCCAGCGGCGCCTCGGAGAAGTGCGTGGTGATCTGCACCAGGGCGCGGGCGCTGGCCGACAGCGCGAAGATGCCGTAGACCAGCAGCAGCACCCGGCCGAGACCGGTGCCGATGGCGGCGTCGCGGGGGCGGGCCGGCGTGGGCG
>NZ_LOJP01000002.1:97476-107237 GCF_001553785.1 Actinoplanes sp. TFC3 | reverse complement strand
GCGTGGGGGTGGGCTGCTCAGCCACTGGTCACCTCGGCGATCTGCTGCAGGCGCAGCACCAGGACCGGCAGCGTCAGCGCCGCGACGGCCAGGATGAGCAGGCCCCAGCGGGTCGGCTCGAGACGGGCCAGATACACCCCGACCGGTGCGAACGCGATCGTGGTGATCAGGTAGCCGACGAACGTGGTCCAGTCGCTGGGGCGCGGCTCGGTGAACAGGCCCACGATGGCGACCACCACGAGCACCACCACCAGCGCGCCGAGGCCGAGCATGGACCACAGGTCGGTGTTGCTCGGCGCCTTGTTCAGCGCGCACCGGATCAGATACCAGACGCCCAGCACACAGGCCACCACGATGGTCGCAAGCGAGAGCGGGCCGTTCATCACCGGCCCAGCGTACTGATCAGCCGGAGCGTGTTAGCTTTCGGCCGGGTGATCCAGCGCGGGAAGGCGGCACTGCCATGAAATTCGGACTTTTCGGTACGGGACCCTGGGCGCACCTGGCCCATGCGCCGGCCCTGGCCGCGCACAAGGACGTCGAGTTCATCGGGGTCTGGGGACGCAACCCGGAGAAGGCCACCGAGCTCGCCGAGCAGCACGGCGCCAAGGCGTACGCGGACATCGACGCGCTGATCGCCGGCGTGGACGCGGTGGCGGTCGCCCTGCCGCCGGACGTCCAGGCGGACATCGCGCTGCGGGCAGCCCGCGCCGGTAAGCACCTGCTGCTGGACAAACCCGTTGCCTTCACCGCCGAGGCCGCCGACGAGATCGTGGCCGCGGCCAAGGAGAACAACGCCGCCGGTGTGGTGTTCTTCACCCGCCGCTTCATGCCGCAGATCGACGACTTCCTGGCCGGGGTCACGGCGACCGGCGGCTGGCTCGAGGCCCGGGTGGACCACCTCGGCTCGATCTTCAACGAGGGCAACCCCTTCGGCGAGTCCGTGTGGCGCAAGGAGAGCGGCGGCCTCTGGGACGTCGGCCCGCACGCCACCGCGCTGGTGCTGCCGGTGCTCGGCCCGGTCGAGAAGGTCACCGCGCTGAGGGGCACCCGGGACATGACGCACGTGCTGCTGCGCCACACCGGCGGCGCGATCACCACGCTGACCCTGACCGTGAACGCGCCGGCCAAGCTGGAACGCGAGGACGCGGCCTTCTTCGGCGAGTCCGGCGTGGCCGGGGTCCCGGCGGTCGACTGGCAGCCCGTGCAGGCCTTCGGCCGGGCGGTCGACGCGCTCATCTCGGCGGCCGGCGGTGGGCCGGCGTCGCCGCTCGACCTGGAGTTCGGGGCCCAGGTCGTCAAAATCCTGGCGGCCGCCGCGGAATCCATCGCAACCGGGCGCACTGTCGATTTGTGAGCCATCCCCATAGCCCGCCGCTCCGAATCAACGTTGAACGCCCGTGGATAAGTGAGAGGCAATCGAGATGACGGACTACGGCACCGCACGACGTCCGGAACATCTAGCTGCCGTACCAACGCCGCCGGCCGACGTGGGTGACCTCTTACGCGCGGTGGCGCGCGGGGATGAGGCTGCGTTCGCGCGGCTCTACGACCTCGTCGCGCCACGCGTCTACGGGTTGATCCGGCGCGTGCTGCGCGACCCGGCGCAGGCCGAGGAGGTCGCCCAGGAGGTGCTGGTCGAGGTGTGGCGCACCGCCGCGCGCTTCGACGGCTCCCGCGGGTCGGCCACGGCCTGGGTGTTCACCATCGCCCACCGCCGAGCGGTGGACCGGGTACGGGCCGAACAGGCCAGCGCCGATCGAACCCTGAAGGTCGGCGCCGCGTCGGTCGATACTCCGTACGACGAGGTGGTCGACGAGGTGTCGGGGCGCCTGGAACGCCAGCAGGTGCGCCACTGCCTGGACGACCTCACCGAGCTGCAGCGCCAAGCCGTGACGCTCGCCTACTATCAGGGTCACTCGTACCGCGAGGTAGCCGAACTCCTCGGCACCCCCCTCCCGACGGTCAAGACCCGGATGCGCGATGGGTTGATTCGACTGCGGGACTGCTTGGGCGTGGAGGTGATGGCATGACCGCCTGCACCGAGCGTCGCCGACCGTTAGTTGACTGCGGCCGTGACGGCGAGGGCCGGAAGGGCATGCCTAAGGAGGTGCTGGCCTGATGGGTACGGATGTGCATTCCTTGGTCGGGGCTTACGTGCTGGACGCGGTGGACGATCTTGAGCGGGTGGCGTTCGAGCGTCACGTTCAGGAGTGCGACGCCTGCCGTACCGAGCTGGATGAACTGCGGGAGACCTCCGCGCGGATGGCCGACAGCACGTGGTCGGTGCCGCCGCCGCGGATGCGCACCGAGGTCATGGCGGCGATCGGGCGTACCCGGCAGCTTCCTCCGCCCGAGCCAGCGGCGCCCGCGCACAAGTCGCGGGAGACCCGGGTGCGGCGCTGGACGCTGGCTGCGGCCGCCGCGGTGGTCCTGGCCGCCGGCACGGGTACGACCGTTTACGCCATTCAGGATCAGCGGGTACGGGACCAGAGCGCGGTCGCCGCAGCAGCGGAACTGCGCGAGGCTCGCATTCAGTCCATCCTCGCCTCGCCCGACCTGGTCGTGCGGACCTCGCCGGTGCGCGGTGGCGGCACGTTGACCGTGGCGTCCTCGGTGACGCGCAATGCCGCCGTCGTATCGCTCGGCGCCGACCGGGCTCCCGCCTCGAACCAGGCGTTCCAGCTATGGAGCATCCACGGCTCCACACCGGCCGACGCCGGGGTGATGGCCGCCGGGGCCGGCTCTGCCGTGGCAGTTGTCGACGGACTGCCTGGCAGCGACGCGCTCGGGGTCACGCTGGAGCCGGCCGGCGGCTCACTCACCCCAACTGAGCCGCTTTATGCCAAAGTTTCCCTTACTTAGGACCCATCCGGTTTCCTAACCGGTCCGAATCAGTTGTGAGGGTAAGTAATCACGACTGAGGGGTTCAAAATGCGCACCAAGCAGATCACCGCCGTCGCCGCGGCCGCCTTGTTCTCCTTCTCGCTCGCCGCATGCGGCAGCGACTCGGATTCCACCGAAAGCTCGGCCCCGGCGGCGCCGATGACCTCGTCCGCCGCGCCGATGATGTCGGCCCCGGCCAGCTCGGGTGCCTCGGATACCATGACGAACTTCGGAGCCGGCTGTTCGGCCGTGCCGACCGATGACTCGAACCCGGGCAGCTTCGCCTCCATGGCGCAGGTCCCGGTGGCCACCGCCGCGTCCGGCAACCCGGTGCTGTCCACGCTGGTCAGCGCGGTCAAGAAGGCCGGCCTGGTGGACTCGCTGAACACCGCTGAGGCGATCACCGTCTTCGCCCCGGCCAACTCGGCGTTCGAGAAGATCCCGGCGAACGACCTGAAGAAGGTGCTCGCCGACAAGAAGCAGCTGACCGACATCCTGACCTACCACGTGGTGCCCGGCAAGCTGGCCCCGGCGGACCTGGCCGGCAAGCACAAGACGCTGGAGGGCAAGGAAGTTACGGTCACCGGCAGCGGAACCGACTTCAAGGTCGGCGGCGCCTCGGTGGTGTGTGGCAACGTGCAGACCGCCAACGCCACGGTCTACATCATCGACTCCGTTCTGATGCCGAAGAGCTGACGTGCTGCAGCGTACGGGTAAACCGGCGCTGATCGGCGTGCTCTCGGCCGCCCTCGGTGTGGCTGCCGCGGAAGTCCTCGCGGCGGCCACCCGGCCGGCGGCCGGACCCCTGGTCGCGGTGGGTGGCGCGGTCATCGACGCGGCGCCGACGCCGGTCAAAGAGTTCGCGGTCCGCACGCTCGGAACCCATGACAAGCCCGTCCTGCTGGCCAGCATCGCGGTGGTCCTGGTGCTGTTCACCGCAACAGTCGGCATTCTGAGTTTCCGCCGCCGCTGGGTGGCGATCGCCGGTGCCGCCGTCTTCGGTCTGGCCGGTGCGGCCGCCGCGCTGGCCCGGCCCGCAGCCATTGCCTACGACGCGGTGCCCTCGCTGGTTGGCGCGGCCATCGCCGGCTTCGTGCTCTACCACCTGGCCAAACCGGTCCGCGAAGTCGTCATCGACCGGCGCGCCTTTCTCCGTGCGGCCGTGGTGCTCGGCGGTGGCGCCCTGATCGCCGGGGGCACTGCGGAGACCATCAAGCGGGTCCGCGGCGGAGCGATCACCAAGTCGCGGGAGGCCATCCGGTTCCCGGTGGCCGCCGATCCCGCAAAACCCCTGCCCAACGGCACCGCTCCGGGCTTCTACACCCCCACGCTGTACCGGGTGGACACCGCGCTCAGCGTGCCGCGCATCGATGTGTCGACGTGGTCGCTGCGCATCCACGGCATGATCGGCAAGGAAACCTCGCTCACCTTCGACGATCTGCTTAAGCGCCCGCTGATCGAGCGAGACATCACGCTCAACTGCGTGTCGAACGAGGTGGGCGGCCCGTACATCGGCACCGCCCGGTGGTTGGGTGTTCCGCTGGCGCCGCTGCTCAAGGAACTGGGCGTGGACCCGGCGGCGGATCAGCTCGTGGCCCGCTCGGTCGAGGGCATGACCATCGGTACGCCGGTGGCCACGATCATGGACGGCCGCGACGCGATGCTGGTGGTCGGCATGAACGGTCAGCCGCTGCCGCTCGAACACGGCTTCCCGGTCCGGATGCTCACCCCCGGGCTGTACGGGTACGCCGGTGCCTGCAAGTGGATGGACGAGCTGGAGCTGACAACGTTCGCGGACTATGACGCGTACTGGGTGAAAAGGGGTTGGGGTGCCCGCGGCCCGGTGAAGACCGCCTCGCGCATCGACTCACCCAAGCCGTTCGCCAGCGTCAAGGCCGGCAAGGTGAACGTGGCAGGCGTGGCCTGGGCGCAACGCCGCGGCATCCGCAACGTCGAGATCCGGGTCGACGACCGCGACTGGCAGAAGGCGGACCTGCTGCCGGTGCCCTCCTCGGACACCTGGGTCCAGTGGCGCTACTCCTGGGACGCGACACCCGGCCCGCACACGCTGACCGTACGGGCCACCGACGGCACCGGTGCGGTTCAGGTCGAGGAGCGCGCCACCCCATTCCCCGACGGCGCCACCGGCTGGCACAGCATCACCGCCACCGTGCAGTAGCGGCTTCGACCGCCGCGGTGGTCCGGGCGTCATCCCCGGTGGCGAGCAGGCCCAGCAGGCTCCCGCAGCGACGCAAGCGCGAGAGTCCGCTGGGCCTGCCCGTCCCCCGAGCCACGGACCTGTGGGCAGATCGCCGGGTATGCGACAACGTGGGTAACCGCAGCTACCCTGTGGACCAACGACGTGCTCGCCGCCGACCGGCATCTCTACCAGGCGGCCGGGTTCCAAGCCGCACCACAGCTTCGGTGCGGCTCCTCGCCGGCCAGAACTGGGTCCTCGATCTCGGTCAGGGAACCGTCTTCTCGATGGCCGCTGCGCCGTCGCGGTCGAGTTCCTCGCGGGCGCGCTGCACGTTTTCCGGCGTGGGGTCGTGGCCCTCCGCCACGGCCAGGTCCTCGGGATCCCAAGGCTGGTCCGCGCCCGTACGGATCTCCGGCTGGGCTCCGGGTTCGATGAACGCCGGGGTGTCCGCGTCCGGGCCGCCGTCGCCGACGAATTCGTCCACCGCCACGTCGTCCTCGATGGCGTCCACCACCTCGGGCTGCTCCTCCAGGGGCCGGATCTGCTCGCTCATCGTTCCTCCAGTCACGCTTGTGAGTCGCTGCATCGGATACCCCTTCGGTAACAGATCACAACGCGCGCAGCGCCGCTCGGGTGAGATAGGTGGAATAAATGGGACGATCCTGCACTTCGGCGCCGAGTAAGCGTGATTCGGACAGCCGCCGCGCGCAGCGGATGGACGGTGCGTGACGAGACGAATACATTTCAGCGGTGTCGCCTGTGTGGGGTCCGGCGGGGATCGCGCACCGGTGGCGAGGGGAACGTGAGGAATGAACGATCGCTGGGAACCGCGGCGCCGTCCGCGTCCGGGCGGATCGGACGGCTCGCGATGAGCAGCCTGCCCGATGCCGAGCGTGACGCGAGCGAGGTGGTGCGGCTGCTCCTCGGCCTGGCTACCGTGCTGGACCGCCGGGGCATCGACCTCGGCGACGAAACCGAGGTGCTGGCCGCCCTCGCCCGAGACGGTGGAGCCGCGGCCGCCCGGGTGCTCGAATATCTGCGTGAGCTGCGCGGCGCCGGCGACGGCGAGGCGGCGGCCGTACCGCCGCGGCTGGGTCCGTGGCGTGATTGGGTGCCACCGCGGGGCAATCTCCTCGGCGGTCTTGGCGAACCCCGGGTCGGCGAGATGCCGCGCCCGCGACGCCGCCACGATCCCGGCGAATGATCTCAAGCCGACGGCCCGGGCGGACAACCCGGGCCACGGCGAGCAGGCTACCGATTATCGCGCAACGTCTCCGACGGGCTGACCCCGTAGCGCCCCCGGTACGACGAAGCGAACCGGCCCAGATGGGCGAATCCCCACCGATGTGCCACCGAGGCGACGGTGGTCCGCGCCGGATCCTCGCGCCGCAGGGTCTCGTGCGCCCTGGTCAGCCGGACCTGTTGCAGGTACGCCATCGGGGCGCTGCCGACGTACCGGCGGAATCCCTCCTGCAGGGACCGGACGCTGACGCCCGCAATCCCGGCCAGATCAGCCACCGTGAAGGGCCGTTCGGGTTCGTCATGGATGGCGTCCACGACCCGTTGGATGGCCCGCGGCGGACCGGCTGGTGCGGGCGCGCTGAGCTCGTTGGAATAGCGGTGCGGCACACTGAGCAGCAGGCCGCTGATGACCGCGTGACGCAGCTGACCGGCAATGATCGGCAAACCCATCATGCTGCTCGGATGGGTGATTTCTCCGCGCAGCAACCGGACCAGCCGGCTCCAGCTACGCATCGGCCCGGTGCTCAGATCGACCAGCGAGGGCAGCTCGAGCGGGCCGGTGACCCGATGGCCGAGCAGCGTGCTCAGCTCACCTTCCAGCGCCGCGCGATCGATCTTCACGTCGAGTTCCGTGGAGTTCGGGTCGTGCAGCGTGTACACCGGCAGCTCGGGTCCGAAGATCACCGCCCGACCCGGGTCGGCCACTGCGCGCACCCCGGCATGCTGGGTGTGCACCTTGCCGGTGACCGGGATCGTCAGGTGGTACGCGTCCAAGTCACTGGCCGCCAGCGTGGTGGCAGCTCCAAAGCCGAGCTGGCCAACTGTCAGCGTTCCATGTTGGATCACGTCGGCGCGGAACTTGAAATCATCTGCCCCCTCCGGCACCCCCACGGCAATGGGGTAGTAGAACCGGTTCAGCAAGATCCGAGTGTCGTCGAGATCGGCACTGTTCAAGCTGGCGGAGGCAGGGTATTCCGCGGGCGTCGTGATCGTCCTGAAGTGAACGTCACTCATCTCGTAGGGCACTCCTGCGCATACGCTGAGTATTCGGTTAGGAGGCGCCTACGTCAATGTCCGCGGCGCACCGTGACCGCTTAAGCACATTCTGACCGGATGAACTACTCTGGCGTTCCGCGCCTACCTGGCGTAACTTGCAGCACAGCGGAATGTTGTTGGACGCGATTGTCGGCCGGCGCCTTGGTGAGGTTCCGGGCTGGGCTGGCCGGCTGATCTGCCGGGGCGCAGCAGACTCCGCGGAGGTTCGGCGTCGCCCGCACGACGCCAGGACAGGAAGAGGGCAGCCGTGTATCTGCCGATCACCACTCGCCAGTTGGCCGATGGCACCGTTGAGATCGCCCCGAGCGGCGAGATCGACCTGGACAACGCCCACGTCATGCGTGACGCCGTCAACGACGTGCTCACCGCGCAGACGCCGGCCAAGATCGACCTTGACCTGCAACGGGTCATGCTCATCGACAGCATCGGCATCGGCATTCTCGTTGCCTGCTTTCATGCCGCGGCTGCCTCGGGCGTAAAGCTCGTGGTCAGCCATCCGAGCCCTACCGTCTACCGCCAGCTCTGGATTTCCGGCCTGGTCGGCCTGCTCGGCTGTGCCGAGCCGCCCTCGCCGCGCACGTCGGTGGGACTTCGGCCGAGTTGACCGCCTGATTCTCCGGCTTCCCTGTTGCCGCGGGGCCGCCGGCGAAACATGATCAACTCATGGGTGTCCTGCGTTCGCTTGCGCTTTTCCTGCTCGCCGCGCTCGCCGAGATCGGCGGTGCGTGGCTGGTCTGGCAAGGCGTGCGCGAGCACCGCGGCCTGCTGTTCGCCGGGGCCGGGGTGCTCGCGCTCGGGGCGTACGGGTTCGTGGCGACGCTGCAGCCCGACCCCAACTTCGGCCGGATCCTGGCCGCGTACGGCGGGGTGTTCGTCGCAGGTTCACTCGGCTGGGCGATGCTGCTCGACGGCTTCCGCCCGGACCGCTACGACCTGATCGGGGCCGCGCTCTGCCTGGGCGGCGTGGCCGTCATCATGTACGCCCCACGCTGAGCAACATGCCGGCCCGGTCGCGCTTCCGGCGCTCAGCACGGTGACGGTCGTCGTAGCCTGCGCGCAGCCTTTACGGTTGAGCAATCATGCGGCGCAGCTTCTTGAAGGCAACGTTCCTGCTGTACGTCCTGAGCGTTGTCGCCATCACGGTGTTTCCGATCCAGGCGCACCCACCGTCGTACTGGGCCGGCGAGCCGTTCACGGAGATGATCCACTGGATCCCCGGCGTCGTGGACGCGCCCAGCTTCGTGCTCAACGTGATCATGTTCGTCCCGTTCGGCGTCCTGCTCCCGCTGATTGCGCGCAGCACCGACTCGTACCGCAGAATCGCCCTCAGCGGCTTGGCCGCCAGCGCGACCATCGAACTCGTGCAGTTCATCCTCGGCGTGACAGTGGGCAGCCGGCGCACCGTGGACGTCAACGACTTGATCGCCAACACCGCAGGCGCCCTGCTCGGCCTGCTCATCCTGCGCCTGGCCATCCCGTCGGCCAGGCACCGGGGCCACCTCAGACGAGAAAATCCGGCTCCACATGGTGGATCTTGATCGGCATCCCGTCCGGCGTCTCCACATGCAACTGGGTGCCGATCTCACCGTCCACGGCAACCTTCACAATCGTGATGTTCCGCTCGATCAGCAACTGCTGCAGCCGGTGCAGGGGCATGGTCGCGGAGAAGTTCAGCTCGACGGTGCTCTCCCCGCGCGACGGATCGGGCGGCCGGCTGACCAGGCTGATCTGGTGGATACCAACCTGCATGAGCACCCAGGCGCCATCCCGGTCACCGTGCACCAGCGCGCCACCCAGCGCCTCATAGAACTCGACGGCGGCCCGCATGCCGGCAACGTGGACAACCGGCTGAAGCTGCAGGCCGGGCAGCATGGGCGGGCGCGCCGGGACCTTGGCGATGCCGCGCTGGTTCACCACCTTCCCGGCGGGAATCTGCGGGCCTGGGCTGACGGGGGCTGATGCTTGCAGGCGGTCGGCGTGGTTGTTCGAGCGGTTGGGCGGCGGCAGGGGGGCCGAGGCGCGGCCGCGGGCGGTGTCCGGCCTGATGTTTTCCGGCCTGATGGTGTCGGGCCTGGCGTTTTCTGGCCTGGCGTTTTCTGGGCCGCGTGGGTGTGGGGGCCAGGTGGAGTTGGCAGGGGTGTTCTCGGAACGGCCTGTTCCGGTCCGGGGCACTTCCCGGTGCAGCACTTCCTGATCAGCGGCCTCATGCGGGGCGGCTTGCCGCGGGCTTCCGGCTCCTTTCGCGACCGCCTGCTGGTCTGCCGCTTCCTGCGGGTCTGCCGCTTCCCGCGGGTCTGCCGCTTTTTTCGCGGCTGGCTGCTTAATGGCCGTTTCTTCCGTGGGCGGCTGCTGGGGGGCGGCTTTTTGGGTGGGCGGCTGC
>NZ_LOJP01000002.1:15973-97376 GCF_001553785.1 Actinoplanes sp. TFC3 | reverse complement strand
GGAACGACCGGTACCCACCGGGGGCATGCCGGCCCCGGGGGTGCGCCGGCTTGCCCCCGGTGGGTACCGGTCGTTCCTTGGCCATGGCGGACTCCTGTCGGGCAGCGGTCGGCGCCGGCACCTCGCCGCCACCGGTGGAGTCAACGATTGGTCTGGCCGGGGGATTCAGGTCAGGGCGGGCCGAGTTTGCCGATTGCGCATGCGAAGGGTGGCCAGCAGGCCGCCGATGCCCGGATTGCGCCGGTCAGGATGAGCGCGGCAACCGCGGTCAGCGCCATCGACGCGATGAGCCAGGCGTCGCCCAGCACGGCCGAGGCTGCTCGCGGTGGCCAGGCCGAACATCGGGACCAGGCTCCCCAGGCCGGCGTACACGCGGCAGATCCGGTGCAGGGTACGCAGGATGGGAACGCCGTCCGGGGTGGCGCGGCGCAGAACGCCGGGGAACATGCCGGCTGCCACGGTTACCGGGCCGATCGCGCTGATCGTGGCGAGGACGTGCAGCGAGAGGAGCACTTCGGTCACGTCTGACGACCGTAGGGCCGAGCTTCGCGCCGGAACAGTGGCGAGAATGCCATAGGACAACGGAATCTTGCCACCATGGTGGCCGGGTCGGTGCCAAGCCGAGGCGGATAGAACCGTCGTTCCGGAAAACGGCGGCGGCCGCTGCGGCGCGACTGTCAGTGACGCCGTGGGAAAGCGACAGCGCGCGGGCAAAGCTCATCGAGCTTGATCAACCATCGGCGCCGCGCGGATCGACCATGGAGCCCCGCCTCGCCGGCTGGATAGGAGCTGCGTGCAGGAATCGACCACCGCGGACGTCGCGGCCCGCGCGCGAATATGAGTACCCGCATGCTGAACCGCCGTTCCGGGAGCGCACTGGAACCCTTCCGTTGCAGTAGCGGCACCTGGCGTCTATCCGCCGAGCGCAGCACCTACCGGAGACCACAGTTGAAGGCGTCGACCGAATAGGATCAGTGGTGGGCCTCGGCTCACCCGCTACGCTGCGTGACAGATTCGCGCGTGTGATCGGCGCCGGCCCTGGGCGTCAGTCGTTGAGCTGAGCGCGTTCGATCTCGGCCAGCGCGGCGGTCAGCACCTGCTCGATCGGTTCAGCCCCGATCAGGTGGTCGAGCAGCAGCGCGGCGTGCAGGCCCAGCCGGTCCGGCTTGGGCACCGGGTCGCCGTCGTCCTCCCAGACCCCTAGCGCGTTGGCCAGCAGATAGAGCGTGACCTGCGGGTCGACGCCGGGACACCAGGGCGACGCCGCACGGACGGTGCCGGCCAGCGCGGCGCGCACATCGTCGGCGTCGAGGCCGTCGGGGTGGCGGGTTTCCAGCAGCACTCGTACGGCCGTACCCAGAATCAGTCCGGTTTGGCCTTGATCTTGCGCGCTCAGCTCGGCTACCGCGCCGGTCAGGGCCGCCGCGTCCTGCTCTCTGGCCGCTGTCACCGCGGCTGCCGTGGCTGCGGCGATGGGCCGGGCCGGCGCGGGTAGCTGCCGCCATTGGTTGGTCACCACCCGACGTTAGCGAAAATGTCGGTGGTCCCTGGCAAGGTGATCCCATGACGTTGCATGAGGTTCTGGCCGCCCGCGTCAAGCGCGGCGACATCCCGGGATTTGTCACGCTCGTCGCCCGCGGCGATGACGTGCGCGCCGACGTGTCCGGCACCACCGAGGCCGGCGGGGGCACGCCGCTGACCCGCGACACCATCTTCCGCATCACCTCGCTCACCAAGCCGGTGCTGGCCGCTGCGACGCTGATCCTCGCCGAGGACGACGTCCTGGACCTCGAGGAGCCGATCCACCGGCTGCTGCCCGAGCTGACCGGGCAACGGGTGCTGACCCGCCCGGACGGCCCGCTCAACGAGACCGAGGCGCTGCACCGGCCGGCCACCGTCGAGGACCTGCTGACCTGCCGGATGGGCACCGGCATGATTACCGAGCCGTCCTCCGACCGGCCGTTTCCCATCGTCGTCGCCGCCGCCGAGCTGCAACTGGCGCTCGGGCCACCCGACCCGCGCACGCCCTGGGATCCCGACGCCTGGATGCAGAAGTTCGCGTCCCTGCCGCTGCTGACCCAGCCGGGCGAGAAATGGCAGTACGACACGAGTTACCTGGTGCTGGGCGTGCTGCTGGCCCGCGCCGCCGGTCAGCGCCTGGGCACGGTGCTGCGCGAGCGGATGTTCGACCCGCTCGGCATGCGCCACACCGGATTCACCACCGCCGGGCTGCCTGAGCCAGCCGCCGGGCTGCCTGAGCCAGCCGCCGGGCTGCCCAAGCAATATGTGGGCGGCAAGGAGATCAGCGACCCGGACATCTGGCTGGAGGAGCCGGTGTTCCCGTCGGGGTCCGCGGGCCTGGTCTCGACGGTGGACGACTTCCACGCGTTCGCTCGGATGCTGCTGCGCAAGGGCGTGCACGGCGGCACCCGGTTGCTGTCGGAACGCTCCGTCGAGCTGATGACCACCAACCGGCTCACCCCGGCCCAGACCGCGGAGGACAACGCGCTGCTGCCCGCCGGCACCGGGTGGGGGCTGGGGGTGGGGGTCGGCACGGTGTCGCCCGAATACGGCTGGTCCGGCGGTTATGGCACGCATTGGTTCAACAACCCGGCCGAGGACCTCACGGCCATCCTGTTCACCCAGGTCAGCGACGTGCTGTGGGACGGCACCGTGACCGAGTTCCGGCAGCGGGTGTACGCATGACCAGCCTGGCCGCGGTGACCGCGTGGATCGAGAACTACCGGCAGGCCTGGGACACCAACGACCCGGCCGCTATCGGCAACCTGTTCGCCGAGGACGCCGCCTACTTCACCGAGCCATATGCCAAGCCGTGGCTGGGCCGCGCCACCATCGTGGCCAACTGGCTGGCCCGCAAGGACGACCCGGGCACGTTCACCTTCACCTGGCACCCGGTGATCATCTCGGACGACCTGGCCATCATCGAGGCCAAGACGACGTACACCGAGCCCAAGGCGGCGGTCTATCGCAACCTGTGGGTGCTGCGGCTCGACGATGTGGGGCAGGCCCGCCAGTTCACCGAGTGGTGGATGGCCGAACCCGAGCAGGGGGTGTGAACCGGGTCCCGGTCGGGCAGACTGCGGCGGTGGTGGTGCGCGAGCGGGTGATCGGCGAGCGTTACGTCCTGCTGGAGGAGCTGGGGCGCGGCGGGATGGCCGTGGTGTGGCGGGCGCGGGACGAGGTGCTGGGCCGCTCGGTGGCGATCAAGCTGCTGGACGGGCCCTCGGCCACCGACCCGGTGTCGCGTATGCGCATCCGCGACGAGGCCCGCGCGGCGGCCGCCCTGTCCCACCCGCACATCGCCCGGATCTACGACTACGGCGAGACGCTGACCGGCGGGGATCGCGTTCCCTATGTGGTCATGGAGCTGGTGCACGGCAGCACGCTGCAGGAGCTTGCCGGTCGCGGACCCGTCGCCCCCGACGAACTGATCCGGCTGGGTGGCCAGATCGCGTCCGCGCTGGCCGCGGCGCACGCCGAGAGGGTGGTGCACCGCGACATCAAGCCGGCCAACATCATGGTCACCGGCTCCGGCGCCAAGGTCGTCGACTTCGGTATCGCGGCGGCTGCCGGGTTGCCGGCCGCCGACGAGGAACTGCTGGGCACCCCGGCTACCTGGCCCCGGAGCGGCTGATCGGCGATCGGGTGGAACCGGCCTCCGACGTGTACGCGCTCGGCGTCATGCTTTACCGCCAGCTCGCGGGGGAATCGCCGTGGTCGGTGGAGACGACCACTCAGATGCTGACGGCGCATGTCTACGTGGACCCGGTTCCGCTGCGCCAGTTGCCGGGGGTGCCCGACACGGTGACCGCGCTGGTGAACCGCTGTCTGCGCAAGGAACCGGAGGAGCGGCCCAGCGCCGGGCACGTGTCACAGGCGCTGCTGAGCCCGCCACCGCCCGCCGTCGCCGCCGTCGCCGCCGTTCCGGCCACTTCCGTCGCTCCGGCTGAGCCCGGCGTCCGGTGGCGCAAGATCGTGCTGGCCGGGGTGGCCGTCGCCGCGGTCGCGGGTGGCGCGCTGATGCTGGCGGATCGGGGTAGCGACCCATCGGAAGCCACGATGCTGCCGGGCGCCCCGTCCTCCGGCCCAACGCCATTTCCGGTACGCCGACCGCGCCGTTTCCTGCTGCGACAACCGCTGGACCGACGCCGACCGCGGGGCTGACACCGGCCACCGGGCCAACGCCAGCCGGTGAAGTGACGCCGGCTGCTGGGCCAACGCCGGCTGCTGGGCTCACGCCGGCCGTGGGGCTGACGCCAGCCGCTGGACTGACGCCGGCCACATCCCGGCCCATCGTCACAGCAACCAAGGCCACGCCCCGCAAGAGCGCCCCGCAAACCGGAGAACCCACGCCAACGCTCTCCTCACCGAAGACCTTCACGTCGGTCGGCGGCACGGTGGAGGCTCAGTGTGTTTCCGCCACGCAGGTCGAGATCGTCAGCCAGACGCCGGCCAAGTCGTACAAGGTGGAGGATGTCTCGGCGGCGGCGGTCGTGTTCAAGCACGGCAACAGCCGGGTCCGGATGGCGGTCACCTGCTCGGGTGGCGAGCCCAGCGTGGCAACGTCACCGCAATAGCGGCGGCTCGCGGGCGCTGCGGTGCCGGGGCGTCGGTCAGGGGCAGGCGGATGGTGAAGGTGGCCCCGGACCCCGGCCGGCTTTCGGCGGCGATGGTGCCCCGGTGGCTGGTGACCACCTCGCGCAGCAGGGCCAGGCCCAGCCCGAAGCGCCGGTCGCCGGCCCCGGCGCCGCGGTGGAAGCGGTCGAAGAGGCGTCCGGCGTCGGCCGGGTCGAAGCCGTCGCCGGTGTCGCGCACCACCAGCTCGGCCTGGCGCGCGGCGGGGCGAGCCGTCACCTCGATGCGGCCGCCGGCGGGGGTGTGGGTCAGGGCGTTGGCGAGCAACTCGCTGATCACCCGTCGCAACGCGGATTCGATGCCCGCCACCGGAAGCGGGTCCGGGGACACGCTGAGCTGCACCAAGATGTCCTTCTCGGCGGCCCGGTCGGCTTCGCTGGCCACGGCTTCGCTGGCCAGCGCGGCCACATCGACGGGTGGGCCGGTCGGCAGGTCCGCCGGGGCAGCGGCCAGACGAGCCGACAGCAGCAGCTCGTCGACGATCTCGCCCAGCCGGCGGGTGGTGCCGACGAGCTTTTCCAAGTCGCGGCGGTCGGCGTCAGAGCCGGTCGTGCGGGCCCGGCGGGCGAGCAACTGGGCGCGGGTGTGGACCTGGGCAATGGGGGTGCGCAGCTCGTGGCTGGCGTCGGCGACGAACCGGCGCTGCTTGCCGAGCGCTTCGGCCAAGGGGGCCACCGCGCCGCGGCCGACCAGGATGCCGGTCAGCACGGCGGCCAGCAGGCCCACGGCGGCGGCCAGCCCGAAGGCCATCAGCAGGTGCCGGCGGTCGGAGAGCTGGAAGCGGGCGTCGAACACGGCTTGCACGACGCCGGCGCCGCGGGGCTGGGTTCGTACGTAATAGGTGGTGCCGTTGCGGTTGATCTGAGTGGTGGTGTCCGCGTGGGTCCGGCTCACCTCGTCGATCGCGTCGCGCAGGGGGAAACCGGGTGGGGCGGGGCGGTCACCGGTGTCGAGGGTGCTGCCGTCGTACAAGAAAATCCAGCTGCAGCCGGGTGGCCCGGCGGTGGTCCCGTTGAGGGCGCCGTAGCCGAGTTCGCGGTTGATCTGCTCTTCCTGGCTGTGCAGCAGCACGGCGTAGGCGATGACGCCGGCCAGGGCGAGCAGCACGCTGATCGCGAGCCCGACCAGCAGGCCGATGCGCAGCCGGGTCCGGCGCACGATCTGGCGTTCGAGCGGAAGGGTCACAGGGATCCCAAGCGGTAGCCCAAGCCGTGCACGGTCTGCACCACGCCGCGGCCCAATTTGCGACGCAGGTAGTAGACGTAGGTGTCCACGATGGAGGCCGCGGCGGCTTCGTCGAACACCTGGCTGCGTAACGAGGAGCGGGAGTGCACGGCGTTGGGGCGGGCGGCGAGGACGCGCAGGAGCTCGAACTCGCGCGCGGACAACGCCACCCGGGTGCCGTCGGGAAGCGCTGCATCGCGCAGAGAGAGGTCGAGCACGCCGGGGCCGAGGCGCAGCACGTCGGTGGAATCCGAGGTGCGCCGGCACAGGGCGCGGATGCGGGCGCTCAGCTCGTCCAGGTCGAACGGCTTGACCAGGTAGTCGTCGGCGCCCGCGTCGAGCCCGGCGATCCGGTCGTCCACCGTGCCGAGCGCCGTGAGCATGAGCGCCCGGGCGGCCACGGCGCGCGAGCGCAGGCGGGTCACCAGATCCAGGCCGTCGAGCGCGGGCAGCAGGCGGTCGATGACCATCACGTCGTACGAGCGGGTCAGCCCCAGGTGCAGGCCGCGCTGCCCGTCCGGGGCCTGGTCGATGACGTACCCCTCGTCCTGCAGGGTCTCGGTCACCATCCCGCGCAGGTCGGCGTCGTCCTCGACCAGGAGCAAACGGTGCATTCCCCGACCTTGGCACATGGACGACCATAAATGCTTGGTGAAACTTGTCTCTTCAATTAACCGGCCGAAGGACTACCCGTGAGCACCGCGCCGGGTGTAGAAAAGGGAACGCGTGCCTCCCGGCGGTCGATCAGCGTGAGCAGCGGCGTCGTCATGATCGTGGTGACCAGTGCGACCAGCACCAGCACGGTGAACAACGACGGGTTGACGATCCCGGCGTCGAGCCCGACGTTCAACGCGATCAGCTGCATCAGGCCCCGCGCGTTCATCAGGGCACCCACGCGCACCGCGACCGGTCCGGGTTCACCACGTAACCGCGCCGCCGCCCAGCACGCACCGAACTTGCCCACGATGGCGACGGTCACGCAGGCCGCCGCGAACAGCAGCACCGCGGGGTTGCTGAGCAGCGCAAACTCGGTGCGCAGGCCGGAGAAGGTGAAGAACAGCGGCAGGAACACGGTGGAGGCGATCGGGGTCAGCGTGTCCATCACCCGGTCGGCGCGCTCGTTCGTGGGCATGACCACGCCGAGCACGAAGGCGCCGAACACCGCGTACAGGCCGATCTCGTCGGTGTACCAGGCCACCAGGAACAGCAGGGCCACCACGCCGAGCATCCGGCCCTGATCGGTGAGGCGGTCGGTGCCCAGCAACGCGCCGGTCACCCGCTTGCCGCCGATCCACGCCAGCAAGCCGAAAAGCACGGCACCGCCCGCCGTCACGAACGCCGGGCCCGCCTCACCCGAGGCGAACGCCAGCACCACGGCGAGCATGATCCACGCGACCGCGTCGTCGACGGCCCCGCTGGCCAGCGCCAACGAACCGTGCCGGGTGCCGGTCAGATTGCGTTCGGTGATGATGCGGGCGAGCATCGGGAACGCCGTGATGGCCAGGGCCACGCCGACGAACGCGGCGGAGACGCCGAGCGACGTGCCCTCGGCCCGGATGGGGACCGCGTCGGCGGTGAACAGCACCAGCACGACCCCGAGGGCGAGCGGCGCGAGGATGCCGGCCAGCGAAACCGCGCCCGCGGTGCCGGCCATCCGGGTGACTTTGTGCTGTTTGAAGGCGTACCCGGTCTGGAACATGAACAGCACCAGCCCGACCTGGCCGACCACGTAGAGCACCGGCAGCAGGGGAGCGGGGAACAACGCCTCCTGCGCGTGCGGGAACAGCAGGCCCAGTAGCGACGGCCCGAGCAGGACGCCGGCCAGCATCTCGCTCACCACGGGCGGCTGACCGGCCTTGCCCAGCAGCCAGGCGACCAGCCGGCAGAAGACCAGGATCACGACGACCGCGATGAAGAACCGCGGGGCGAGCTCGGTGGGAGTCACTGCATTACCTCTTCGAAGTAGGTGGCGCAGAGCTTCTGGCGCCGGGCGTCGAGCACCATCCAGGTGCCGAAAACGAGCTGCTTGAGGGAACGGCCGAAGTCCTGGGCCTTGTCGGTGGCGCGCAACCTCCGCAGCAGCGTCAGGGAAGGACCCTTGATCCCGGGCGGCGTCAGATAAGCGGGTCCCCGGCTGGGTAGCGATCGCGTGTGCACGACGGAGGAGGAAATGGCGAAACGGCGCAGCACTGTGCGGGTAACGGCGCGCATCATCACCGGCGCGGAACCGCGGGCGGGGCAGGCACGATTGGCCGTGATGCCGAACGGAAGAAAGTGCGCGTCCCTGCGTTTGAGGGTCAGCCAGCGGTCCGGGTCGAAATGCTCGTCGGCGGCCGGGCCGGTGCGCTGATAGGCCAGATAGTTGAACAACAGCACCGAGCCGGCCGGCAGCGTGACGTGCTCGTCGACAACGATCGGCGCGGACGTGATCCGGTGCGCGATGCCGAACAACGGGTGCACTCGCAACGTCTCGTCGATGAGACGGTCGATTGCGTCATCATCGTCCACTGCGGTGAAGCCCTGCGCGCACAACAACACATGGGCCATTGCCTCGGACATCTGCACAACAGCGGTGTTGAAGAACGCGCCCTGCAGGTACCACGCTGTTTCCTGCGCGGTGAACGGTTCCGGAAGCACAACCGGGCAGGTGCCGTTCTCGATGCGCTCCACCAGATAGCGGGTGAGCCGATCGCGGCGATCCAGGTGCCGCAGGCTCAAGCCTTTCAACGCGGTGACCACATCGTGGGCATTGGCCACGATGAGGTCCCGGGCGTCGCGGGGGCACGGCTCGCCGAAGACGAGTTCGTAGTAGACCTCGGCCCAGATCGGCATCATCAGGTCCCGCAGCCTCAGCAAGCTTCGTCGTTGCGCCGGCAGAGTTTCCAGGACGCGAGAGGCTGCGGCCGCCGCCAGCGCTTCTGAGCGCTGATGCGGAATGGCAAGAACTTGCCGCGTCGTGCGAGCCACGGTCCGATACCGCTCACCCGGTTCGAGATGCTCCTGATGCATCTGCGGCCCCGGAGCCAGCCAGTACCAGAACAAGTCGGAGAGCCCGGCGCCCCGGCTGCGCCCATCCGCTGCCGGATCGGAATACACCCGCTCGAAATGCTCGGCGCCGACCAGCGGTCCGGGCACCGGAATTCCCTCGGCGCCGTTCACCTTCTCGAAAATCCATTCCCGGAGCCGGATCACCGCCCTCACCGGGACACCGCCACGAGATCAGGGGTCAGCCCGGCCGCCCGTTTCGCCCCGGCCAGAGCCATCGCATGGTCCAGCTCGGCGGTCAGCTTCAGCAGCTCATCTCGTACGCCCAAAGCCCCACCCGCCGCCAAAGCGTGCACCACCGGCCGCCCCACCAGCACTGCATCGGCCCCCAAGGCCAGCGCGATCAGCACGTCAATCCCGCGCCGGACCCCGCCGTCCAGCAACACCGGCATCCGGCCATCCACCGCCTCGACCACCCCCGGCAGTGCATCAACCGAGGCCACCGCGCCGTCGAGTTGCCGTCCGCCGTGGTTGGACACGATCAGCCCGTCGAGCCGGTGCTGCACCGCGAGCCGCGCGTCGGCCGGGTGCAGCACGCCCTTGAGCAGGATCGGCAGCCCGGTGATGCCGCGCAGCCAGGCGATCCGGTCCCACCCGAGCGTGGCGTCCATCGCGATCGGACGGACCGCGCCGGTGTCGTCGCGCAGGTTCTCGCACACCAGCCCCGCGGGCAGGTCGAGGAACCCGTTGCGCAGGTCGCGTTCGCGCCGGCCGAACACCGGCGAGTCGGCCGTCACCACCAGCGCCCGGCACCCGGCTGCCTCGGCCCGCTTGACCACCGCCTCGGTGAACGCGAGGTCGGGCTGCGGGTAGAGCTGGAACCACAGCGGCCCGCCCGCCGCCGCGATGTCCTCGACGCCCAGGGTGGCCGCCATGCTGACTACCATCAGCGAACCCGCCTCGGCGGTACCCCGGGCCGTGGCCGCCTCGCCGTCCGGGTGCGCGAGCTTGTGGAACGCGGTTGGGGCGACCAGCACCGGCGTGGCCAGCTCGGAGCCGAACAGCGTGGTGCGCAGGTCCCGCTCCCCGGTGGCCCGCAACACCCGCGGTACGACCCGAAGCCGCTCGAACGCCGTCACGTTGGACCGCAGCGTCCGCTCGGCTCCGGCCCCGCCGTCGAAGAAGTCCCGGTGCACGGGGTCCATGTCAGCCCTCGGCGCCGCTGAGGCAGCGCTCCAGAAAACCCTCAAGCGGTTTGACATGCACCTGCGGCCGGTTCCATTCGTTCTCCAGGTTCTCGGCGAGGTGGTGCGTGGCGATCAGCTGGCCCTCGCGGTGGTATCGCACCACCGGGTGCAGGTACGCCGCGTCGTGCGCCTGGCCCACGGCGTCCTGCGCGATCCGGTTGACAGTGATGTCGAACGGGTCCACCTGGTCATGCTCGGGGCCGTACTCCAGGGTGATCACGAAAGCGTGCTCGTAGTCGTGGTCGGCGGTGAACAGCCCGGTCTGCTCGAAGTAGGCGACCGGCACCTCGGCGTGGTACCGCGCGTCTGCCCCGGCGACGGTCACCACGTCGGCGAGCACGCCGAACTGCTGCCACAGCGCCGAGGTGCGGTTGACCCGTTCGATGATCGCTGCGGTCATGGCGTCCGGGGTGCCGTCGAGCTTGTCGGCGGGCCAGGGCGTTTCGGCGTACCGGCGCTCCAGGATGTTGTGCAGCGCTCGCACCGCATAGCGGAAGCCGTGGATGAAACCGTTAGTGGATTTCTTGAAGTCGCGTTCCTGCGAGATCGTGCCGGCGAAGTAGAGCCCGGGAACGTTTACCGATTCCCATTCCTCGGTCTGCGCCGGGAAGCGCTCGTTGACGGCGAGCTGCGGGCGGCACGAATCGTCGAAGATCGAGGCGTCGAACCGGAAGCCGGTGCACGCCAGCACCCGGTCGTAATGCAGTTCCTTCACGACTTCCTGCACCCGCGAGAAGCTGAACGCGACCTTGTAGCCGTCGCCGTCACGCTCGATCCGCTTGATGGTTCCGTCGAGGATCGCGTTCGCCGACTTCAGTTGGTATGTGTCAAGGAAGTTGTTGTTCACCGCACGCAGATGACCGACGTAATGGGTGCGCCAGGCCAACTGCACCGAGCTCGGTCCGGCCACGTGAATGAGCGTGGTCGTCTCCATCAGATTGTCGGCCGTCTCGAACGCGGAGTTGCCCTTGCCGACGATCAGCACTCTCTGATCGGTGTAGTCGCGTGGGTCGACGGGCATCTCGTCGTAGCCCTCAGCCAGCTCGAAGCCGGGAATGCCGGGCCGGTAGAGCTTCGAGACGCCGGTGGCGACGATGACGCGCCTGGCCTGCCATTCTCTGTTGCCGGCGCGGACAGTGAAGACGTCCTTGTGCCGGGAGACGGTGGTGACCCGCGCGTTGTAGGCAATCTTCAAACCGCGTGCGAAGTCGGCCAGATACCGCACCATCACGTCGGCGGACGGAAAATAGCGCTCGGTGTACTTGGTGAACAGCAGCTCCGGGTCGTCGCTGAGCAACGAGTTCCAGTCGAGGCGCAGGTTGACTTCCGGATCGTCGGTGCCGGTGTGCGGCTTGTTTATGGAGATCAGCGTCCGGTGCCGGGGATAAACGGTGAAGAAAGCGCCAGGGGCGTCCGAGCCCTCCAGCACCAGATAATCGCGCTTACCGTCGGACTCCAGCAGCGAGGCGAGCTGCAACCCGGCCGGTCCGGCCCCGATGATCAGATAATCAAGCATCACGGCCCTCACCGTAGAAGTCAGAAATCAGAGAAATATCAAGCGATTCCATGACCCTCGCGGCCGTTCGCACGTCACCGTCGAGCGGCCGGTCCGGATCAATGGGCGGTACGGCCACAGCCAGCGCCTCCAGCACCTGAGCGCACCCGGTGGCGGTCGGGGTCCGGGCACCCACGTGCACCGCCTGGCGCAGCCCGAGGGCCAGCGAGCCGGTGATCAGGCTGAGCAGGTTCGCCTGGTCCAGTGCCCGCAACGCGGCTTGCGTGCCGAGCGGGATGACGTCCTGGTTGTGCAGGTTCGTGGGCAGGCTCTGCATGCTGGCCGGCATGGCATCGCGGCGGATCTCGGCGATCAGCGCTGTCGACGCGAGCTGCACGCCCTGCAACCCGTGCTGCTGACCGGGTCCCGCGGCCAGCATGGGCGGCAGCCCACCGTTGCGCACCGGGTCGACGAGCAGATCGAGCTGGCGTTCGGCCAGGTTGCCGAGCTGGGCGATGACCATGGCGAGCACGTCCCCGGCGAACGCGGCGGGCTGGCCGAAGAAGTTGCCGCCGTGCACCACCTTGTCCTCGCCGGGGAAGAACAGCGGGTTGTCGCTGACCCCGGCCAGGTCGGCGGCCACCACACCGTCCACATAGCGCAGCGCATCCTCGGCCGCCCCGAGCAACTGCGGCGCACACCGGATGCTGTACGGCTCCTGCAACGCCCGCTCACCCGACGGGTACGCCCCGGCCAGTACCTGACGCATGAACGAGCCGACGTCGATGGCCCCGCGGTGGTGGTAGCGCGCCAGCAGGTCGGCGTCGAGGAACTGCGGGTCGCAGCCGAGCAGATCGGTGAGCAGGCAGGTGAGCACCTGCAGGACCCGGTGCGAGGTGCGCACCCGGTGCAGGGCCAGCGCGGTGGCCGCGGTGGTCAGCGACGTGCCGTTGACCAGGGCCAGCGCGTCGCGCCCGTCGAGTGGCAACGGCTCCAGCCCGGTCCGGGTGAGCGCCTCGGAGGCGGGGAGCCGGCTGCCGTCCACGTACGCGAACCCGCGGCCCCGCAACGCCTGTGCCGCCGCGCCCAGGGGGATCAGGTCACCGCTGGCCCCCACGGAACCGAGCCGGGGCATCGCCGGGGTGAACGTCGTGCCGAGCATGGCCACCAGCGCGTCGATGACGTGCGGAGACACCCCGGACGCGCCCTGGGCCAGCGAGCGGGCCCGGATCAGCATCGTGGCCCGCACCACCCCGGGATCGAGGTCCGGCCCCTGACCGGCGCCGAGGTGCGCGAGCGTGTTGTCAGCCTGGTCGCGCTGGTCGGCGCGGCCGGCGTACCCGACGAGCGCGCCGAAGCCGGTGGTGTTGCCATAGACCGCCCGGTCGTCGCCGAGCACCTTGGCCAGGAACACCCGCGACGCGGTGACCCGCTCCCGGACGTCCGGCCCGGCCAGCACCGTGATCGGGTCCCGGGCCGCCCGCAGATCCCCGAGGCGTAGCGGACCCGCCAGATCCACCTGATATGTCATGGGTCCGGACGGTAGAGACGAATTCTCAGAACGCTCTGAAATCGCGTCAGTACGGTCCGGTCGCATGACGCACGACTACTTGATCATCGGGGCCGGGCCCGCCGGGCTGCAGCTCGCCGCCCTGCTGCAGCGCGACGGCCACGACTACGTGGTCCTGGAGGCCGGCGCCGGGCCGGGCACGTTCTTCCGCACGTACCCGCGGCACCGCCAGCTGATCTCGATCAACAAGGTGTGGACCGGGTCCGGCGATCCGGAGTACAACCTGCGCGCGGACTGGAACTCGCTGCTCAGCGACGACCCGGCGCTGCTGTTCAAGAACTACAGCAAGCGCTACTTCCCGGCCGCGGACGATCTGGTCCGCTACCTGCATGACTTTGCGCGCGGTCTGAACGTCACCTACAACACCCGGGTCACGCGCGTTGCCAAGGCAGGCGCCGATTTCGAGGTCCAGGCGGGGGATGCGGCCTATACCGCCAGACGCGTAATAGTTGCCACCGGCGTCCCCCAGCTTTATGTGCCCGACATCGAGGGCGCCGAGCTGGCCGAACGCTACGACACCGTCAGCGTCGACCCGGACGACTTCACCAACCAGCGCGTGCTGATCGTCGGCAAGGGCAACTCGGCGTTCGAAACCGCCGACGCGCTCGTCGAGACCACCGCCGTCGTGCACGTGGCCGGCCCGCACTCTGTCAAGCTGGCCTGGCAGACCCACTACGTCGGGCACCTGCGTGCGGTCAACAACAACTTCCTGGACACGTACCAGCTCAAGAGCCAGAACGCCGTCCTGGACGGCACAATCGAGAAGATCACCGCGCGCGAGGGTGGCGGGTTCCGCATCCTTTTCCGGTACGCCCGCACTGTCGAACGCCTCCGCGAACTCGACTACGACCGGGTCATCCTGGCCACCGGCTTCCGGTTCGACGCGTCCATCTTCGACACCTCGGCCCGCCCGAACCTGGTGATCGAAGACCGCTTCCCCGAGCAGACCCCGGCGTTCGAATCGGTGAACATCCCCGGCCTCTATTTCGCCGGCACCCTCACCCAGCAACGCGACTTCAAGAAATCGACAAACGGCTTCATTCACGGATTCCGGTACGGCGTCAGAGCCCTGTACCGCATCCTCGAAGCCCGGTACCACGCCCAGCCATGGCCGGCCGAGCGCCTGGACGCCACCCCCGAAGCGATCACCGACGCCATCATCGCGCGCATCAACGTGACCTCGGCGCTGTGGCAGCAGTTCGCGGTGCTCGCCGACGTGGTGACACTGGACGACCAGGGCGCGCACTACCACCAGGAAGTGCCGGTGGCGTACCTGAAAGACGGTGGGCTCGGCCCCGGACCCTTCGCCATCGTCGCCACCCTCGAATACGGCCCCGACCACGACCAGGTCGACCCGTTCGACATCACCGTGCCGCGCATCGCCGAGAACGACGCAGCCGCCGCCCACGACGCGAGCTACCTGCACCCCGTGGTCCGGGTGTACCGCGACGGCCAGATCCTCGCCGTGCACCACCTGGCCGAGAACCTGGAGAACCATTGGAACCTTCCGGCCGTACACCAGCAGCCGCTCGCCGTGTTCCTCAAGGGTGTGCTGGCCGATGCCTCGTGAGATCTGGCCCCAGCCCGTGCTGGACCTGCTCGCCACCGGTGACAGCCGCCCGGTCTTCGAGGACGGCGACCAGGTGATCACCGCCGTGGAGATGAGCGGGTTGATCCGCCGGATCGCCAGCGGCCTGCGTGCTGCCGGAATCGGGCCAGGTGCCGGCGTGGCCCTCAACCTCGGCGTACATGCCCACGCGTTCGCGGCCACGATCGCAGCGTTCGCGGTCGGTGCACGGGTCTCCGGGCTGCGTCCCGGCCTCACTGCGGAGCAGTTGGCATCCCTGCTGAGCCGCGACGACGCGCTGCTGATCGACGATGCGCGGGTCACCGAGCTTGCTGCCACGCCGGACGACGGCACTCCCTTGGTGGCGGCCGGGCGACCCCGGGACATCGCCCGGATCATCTACACGAGCGGCAGCACCGGCAACCCGAAGGGGTGTGCTCAGACGTACGCGGCAATGTCCTCGGCTTGGGCGCCCTACCCCGACCGCTGGCCGCCCGCGATCGCCGACCTTGCCCCCCGCCTGCAGCGGTACCTGGTTTTCGGCTCGCTGAGCAGCCAGGTCATGCTCGAATACGGCATCCTCGCCCTGGCCGCTGGCGGTGTGCTCGTGGTCGCGCGGCGCCCGATCTTCCCCGACGCGCTGGTGGAAACCCGGGCCACCGCTAGCGTGATCACGGTGGGCAAGCTCAACCAGCTCGTCCGCGACCAACGCGCCAACCCGGCGGACCTCAGCACCCTGCGCGCCCTCGTGGTTTCGGGCTCACCCCTGGACGCCGACCGGCTGACCGAGGCCCTGGACGTGCTCGGCCCGGTGGTCTTCCACGGCTACGGCCAAACCGAAACCGGCATGATCGCCATGCTCACACCCGACGAGATGCTGACCGGCCCGGCAACCCGCACCACGGTCGGCCGCCCTCCGACAGTCACGGCACTGTCCCTCCGAGACGGAGAACTGTACGTCCGCACCCCGTCGCAGGCACAGTGCTACTGGAACGCCCCGGCCGAGTCGGCGGAGGTGTTCGTGGATGGCTGGGTCCGCACCCGTGACCTTGCCAGCCTGGACGACGACGGCTACCTGAGCCTGTCCGGCCGCACCCGCGACGTCATCATCGTGCAGGCCACCCTGGTCTACGCCGGCCCGATCGAACGCGTCCTGGCCACCGACCCCGCAGTCGCCGAGGCATACGTGATCAGCCGCCCGGACGAGACGACGGGGGAGGCCGTGCACGCGTACGTGGTCCCCTCAGCCGTCCCCGACCCGCACCGGCTGCGCGAGCTGGTGCGGGCGCGGCTCGGGGAGACCTCGGTCCCGCAAACGATCACCGTCATCGACCGGGTCCCCGTCGCCCCGAGCGGCAAGCCGGACAAGGGCGCGCTGCTTCACATGAGGTGAACCTCGACGCTGAAGCCGGGCGCCAGCGCGCGATTGAGGTGCCCAGCGTGCGCTCCCAACCACTGAACGGCGTCGTTCGGAGCCGCAGTCGCCTGCAGCAACACGTAATCGTCGGCGCTGCCGGTCGCCTCCGGTCACACCTGCAGCAACGCAGCTGCACGTTGCCTGAAACCTCCTGGTCACGGGGTCGAGGCGGTGGTGAGTTGTCGGTTTAGCCGGGATTGGCAGGCACGTTGGGGCGGGTTGGAAGGGCCGAGCGTGTGAGCTTTTCCGCACCGGCTTGATGATCTAGTGGTATGCAAGGTTAGGTAAGCCAAACCTTCGCCGAACCACGGAGTCCTCCGCCATGCGTTTCGTCCCCAACCGAGGCCGCCGGCTGTTGCTGGCCGCCGTTGCCGCAGCCGTCACCCTGAGTGCCTGCTCCACGACCGGTACGGAGGGCAACGACGCCGCGGCGCCGGCCGCCTCTGGCTCGGCCGGGGCCGCCTTCCCCGCCACCGTGACCACCGCGTTCGGCGACATCACCATCACCAAGCAGCCCGAGCGGGTGGTGACCCTGGGCTGGAGCGACGCCGAGGTGGCCCTCGCGCTGGGCGTGCAGCCGGTGGGCGACTCGGACTGGCTGGCCTTCGGCGGCGACGGTCAGGGCCCGTGGAACCAGGGCAAGTACACCACCCCGCCCACCATGGTCGGCACGCTTGAGCCGGACATGGAGAAGATCGCGTCGCTCAAGCCCGACCTGATCCTCGACACCCGGGCCAGCGGTGAGAAGGACCGCTACGACAAGCTTGCAGCGCTGGGCGTGCCGGTCGTCGGCATCCCGGCCGGGGCCACCGCGTACACCACCACCTGGGATCAGCAGCTCGACCTGGTCGGCAAGGCGCTCGGCAAGTCCACCGAGGCGGCCAAGCTCAAGACCGACCTCGAGGCGCAGTACGCCTCGGTGGCCGCGGCCAACCCCACGTTCAAGGACAAGACCGTCAGCGCCGGCGTGAAGTCCAGCCAGGGCTGGGGCGCGTACGTCAGCGGCGACGGCCGGATCGACTTCCTGCAGAAGCTGGGCTTCAAGAACGCCGACAAGGTCGAGGCGCTCAAGAAGGACAACTTCTTCATCCCGCTCTCCCAGGAGCAGGTCGGCCTGCTCGACGCCGACCTCACCACGATCTTCATGATCGGCGTGAAGACCGACGAGGTGAAGAACGACAAGCTGCTGCAGAACGTGCCCTCGGTCAAGGCCGGCCACGTCGTCTACCTCGACGACCCGGCGATCTCCAACGCGTTCTCCAGCAACTCCGTGCTGGGCATCAGGTACGCCCTGGACAAGGTTCCGCCGCTGCTTTCCGCGGCCCTGGGCTGAGGCAATGCCGGACTCTCGCGTCCGGCGAGCCGCCGCGCTCACCACGGGACTCGTGGTGACCGCGGCGGTTCTTGCCGGGGTGGCCCTGCTGAGCCTGGCCGTCGGCTCGCAGCACGTGCCGTTCGGCACGGTGCTCAACGCGCTGTCGCATGCCGACCCCAACCGCAGCGACCACCTCATCGTCACCGAGGTACGGCTGCCGCGCACCTTCGTCGGCCTGCTCGCCGGGGCGGCGCTCGGGCTGGCGGGCGCGATCATCCAAGCCGTCACCCGTAACCCGCTGGCCGACCCGGGCATCCTGGGCATCAACGCCGGGGCCGGGTTGTTCGTGGTCATCGGCATCAGCGTCTTCGGCGTGGGCAGCCTGTCGGGCTATGTCTGGTTCGGCTTCGCCGGGGCCGCGGTGTCAGCCGTGGCCGTCTACGTCATCGGCTCGCTGGGTCGCGGGGGTGCCACCCCGGTCAAGCTTGCCCTGGCCGGCGCGGCGTTGACCGCGGCGCTACTGTCGTTCACCACTGGCGTGCTGGTCACCGATGTGCGGACGTACGATCAATTCCGCTTCTGGCAGGTTGGATCTCTGTCCGGGCGTGGCGCCGACATCGCGTGGCAGGCGCTGCCGTTCCTGATCGCCGGCGTGATCGTGGCGCTGATCTCGACGCGGTCGCTCAACGCGCTGGCGCTCGGCGATGACGTGGCCACCTCGCTGGGGCAGAACGTTGCCGTGGCCCGGCTGATCGCCGCGGCCGCCGTCGTGCTGCTGTGTGGCACCGCGACCGCGATGGCCGGCCCGCTGGTGTTCATCGGGCTGATCGTGCCGCACATGGCCCGCATCATCACCGGCCCCGACCACAAGTGGCTACTGCCGTACTCGATGCTGCTCGCCCCGATGCTGCTGCTGCTCGCCGACGTGCTCGGCCGGGTCATCGCGCGGCCCGGCGAGGTGCAGGTCGGCATCATCACCGCGATCATCGGCGCACCGTTCTTCGTGATCCTGGTCCGGCGCGGAAGGCTGGCCGAACTGTGAGTGTGGAGATCATTTCCGTGGCGCGGCGCCGGGAGTTCGCGCGGGCTCGTACGGTCAGCATCGTGCTCGCCATCCTGGTGGTGGTGCTGTTCGCGCTGACCCTGTCGTACGGATCCTTCCAGGTGTCGCTGCCCGACATCGTGCGCTCGCTGCTGGGCCGGCAGACCCCGCCGCAGGTCGACTACATCATCCAGACGCTGCGGCTGCCCCGGGCGATCGTCGGCACGCTGGCCGGGCTGTCGTTCGGGCTGTCCGGGATGATCTTCCAGCAGCTCGTCCGCAACCCGCTGGCCAGCCCGGATGTCATCGGAGTCACCTCGGGGGGCAGCGCTGCGGCCGTACTGGCCATCGTGATCTTCGCGGCCAGTGGCACTGTCATCTCCGTGGTCGCGCTCACCGGAGCCGTGACCACCGCGCTGCTGATCTACCTGCTGGCCTGGCGCAAGGGCGTCGGCGGCTACCGCTTCGTGCTCGTCGGCATCGGCGTCGGCGCGGCCATGGGTGGGCTCACCTCGTTCCTGCTCACCCGTGCGGACGTACGCGTCGCCTCGGATGCCCTGATCTGGCTCTCCGGCAGCCTCAACGGCCGCACCTGGGCCGACGTCCGCCCGCTCGCGGTTGCCTCGCTGATCCTCGTGCCGCTCACGCTCATGCTCGGCCGCGCGCTGCTCGGTCTTCAGCTCGGCGACGACGTGGCCAAGGGCCTCGGCCTGCCCATCGAACGCAGCCGGCTGGCCCTGCTGCTCATCGGCGTCTGCCTGGCCGGCACGGCAACCGCCGCCGCCGGTCCGATCGCCTACGTCGCCTTCGTGTCCGGCCCGATCGCCGCCCGGCTCGTCGGCGGCGGACGCCCCACCCTGCTGCAAGCCGGGCTGTTCGGCGCGGTGCTCGTGCTCGCCGCCGACTTCATCGGCTCCCACCTGCTCGGATCGACGCCGTTCCCGGTCGGCGTGGTCACCGGCATCATCGGCGCGCCCTACCTGCTGTGGTTGCTCGCCACGTCGAACCGAACCGGACGAGGAGGATGACCGTGCCCGCACCGTCCACCCTGCAAGCCCAGGGACTGTCGCTCGGCTACGGGGAACGCCGGGTGGTCAACGACCTCAACCTGGAGATCCCGACCGGCAAGGTCACCATCATCGTGGGTCCGAACGCCTGCGGTAAATCGACGTTCCTGCGCGGCATGGCCCGGCTGCTGTCGCCGTCGGCCGGCTCGGTGCTGCTCGACGGCAAGTCGATCCACTCCGAACCCAGCCGCGACGTCGCACTCAAGCTGGGCATCCTGCCGCAGGGCCCGGTCGCGCCGGACGGCATCACCGTCAACGACCTGGTGAGCCGGGGCCGGCATCCGCACCAGGGCTGGTTCCGGCGCTGGAACCCCGAGGACGAGGATGCGGTAGGGGCGGCTCTGACGGCGACCGGGACCTTGGAGCTGGCGGCGCGTTCGGTCGACGAACTGTCCGGTGGTCAGCGCCAGCGCGTGTGGATTGCCATGGCGCTGGCCCAACGTACCGGCATCCTGCTGCTCGACGAACCCACCACCTACCTGGACGTGAGCCACCAGGTTGAGGTGCTGGACCTGCTCACCGACCTCAATGAGGCGGAGGGCGCGACAGTGGTCATGGTGCTGCACGAGCTCAACCTGGCCTGCCGCTACGCCGATCATCTGGTGGTCATGAAGAGCGGCGCGATCGTCACCGCGGGCGAGCCCACCCAGGTGCTGACCGCCGACGTGGTGGAGGAAGTCTTCGGGATGAGATGCCAGGTGGTACCCGACCCGGTGTCCCACACACCGATGATCGTGCCCATCGGCCGGCATCGGGTGTCGGCATGACCGCGGTGGTCGAGGCCACCGTGATGCAGGTTCGCCAGCTCAGCCCGTCGTTCGTGCGCATCACGTTCGCCGGGTGCGCGAGCATGACCAGCCACGGCTACGACCAGCGGATCAAGATCCTGCTCGCGCTTCCCGGTCAGGATCGGCCCGTGCTGCCCCTCTCCAGCGATTGGTACGGCGAGTGGTGTGCCATGCCCTCAGCGGTACGGCCCATCATGCGTACCTTCACCATCCGCTCCCAAGACGGCGACCTGGTGGACATCGAGTTCGCCCTGCACGGCGACGCCGGACCCGCCTCGGCCTGGGCACGGGCCGCCCGTCCCGGCAGCGTCCTCGGCATCGTCGGCCCCACCCCCGACGACGACTTCCGAGCCGTGCAATACGAACCCGGCGAGCACGACTGGCAGCTGTTCGTAGGCGACGACACCGCACTGCCCGCGATCTCGTCCCTGCTCGAAACGCTGCCCGCCTCGGTCGACGCACGTGTCTTCGTCCAGATCCCGCATCAGCGCGACATTCGTGAGCTGCCCAGGGATGTCACCTGGACCGTGGGAGGCGGCTTGGCTGAAGCTGTGCGGTCGGCTGACCTGCCTGCCGGCACTGCGTACGCATGGGTCGCTGCCGAGGCCGCCATCGTGCGTGACGTGCGGAGATACCTGTGCAGGGAACGTGGCTGGGACAGCAAGGCCCACTGCTTCTCGGGCTACTGGAAGGCAGGCGAGACCGAATGAGGATCACCACCTCGGAGCAACTGCGCGCGATTGTTCCGCCGCCCCACGCTGACCTGCGCGACAAGGCCATCTCGTTCATCGACGCGGAAAGCGCCCGGTTCCTGCAAGCGGCCACGTTCTTCCTGCTGGCCACCACCGGAGCGGACGGCTCAGTCGACGTCTCCCCGCGCGGCGAGGCTCCCGGCGGCGTCACTGTGCTCGACGACAAAACCGTGGCGTTCCTCGACAGCCCCGGCAACCGCCGCCTCGACAGCTTCCGCAACATCCTCGAATGCCCCAACGTCGGCATGCTGTTCATCGTCCCCGGCCGTGATGAGACCGTGCGGCTCAACGGCCAGGCGGCGCTGTACCAGGACGGAGCCGGAATCCGGGTCGAAGTATCGGTCGAGGAACTGTTCCTGCACTGCGGCCAGTCCCTCAAAAGGGGATCGGTCTGGGACGCCGCCGGCTGGCCGGACCCGGTCACCGTGCCGTCCTTCCGAGCCATGATCAAGAGTACGGTCGCAGCCCGCCAAAGCATGGCAGTCGCCTAAAGCCGGCCCGCCGGCAACCGATACTCACCGGCATGAGCCACACCTGGACCGACCTCGCCTACACCTGGTTCGGCGACCTCGGCGTCGTCCCCTGGTGGGGATGGGTGGCCACGCTGATCATGATCTTCGGTGGGATTCTGGGGCCAGGTATCGAAGCAATGAACAGCGTCCAGGAGGAGGACTAGGGGCGGCGCTGAGCCGGCAGCGCTAACTCGAGTTTCAAGGTTCACTGCGTCAGTCGGGGGAGCCAGGGACCGCATGTTCGCGCGGACTCTACTGAGATGACCAGTCAACGCAGTGCGCTCGTCGCACATTGCCCGCTGCGACTGCTACCGTCGTTGACGCGGGGCGATCTCAGATGTCCTGCACAGCCTCAGGGCCCGTCTTCGACGGGCCCTTTGTGCATCTACCGTAGGCCTCGACCCCATAGTTCTTGCTGTCCCGCGAGCGGGAGCCGACAGAAACCAGCAGAGTTCATGGTGCACTCTGGGTCCAGCCTCTTCCACATCGCAACCTTCGCCGGCCCAGGTTGCCGAGTGGGCCGGACAGTCACCCGAGGTGATGTGGCGTATCTACGCCGGGTGCCTCGACGGGGGACAGGAAGAGCTGCGCCGCCGGATGGAGGCGGGCTTCGCAGGCCGGTTCACCGCCTCCGCCTGGATTTCGTCCGAAAGTAGTTCGCCCAGGCTCGCTACCACTACATGTTAGAAGTGACGTAATCCACCACTGCCCGGCGCGCGTGGGGGAGCCTGTTTTAAGAACCGGATAAAAGTTACGGAATAGCTGAATTGGTTCTTGACATCCCAGTTAAGCTCACCGTCGCTACGCGATGCTTCGCACCCGACGGGCGGTGAGCTTAACTGGGATCGCGTGCTAGTTGTGCTGCCCGAGGCTGGTCACGGCTTTTCCCGGCCCTCGTGCCGTTGTGATTTGAGGAGACTCGGTGAGGGAGGCTTGACATCCGGGTAGCCGCGTCTCCCTAAACTCAGTATCGTTGCATCCGATGAAGCATGGTGTTGAAGGGTACTTGGGTACTTCGGTATCATGAGTCTTGAAGGGGACCGAACATGGCTGCTACGTCTGCTCCCATCAAGGTCGATGTTGGAACCGACCAGCTCATCTCGCATGCTGCTCACTTCCTGGGCAAGGCCAAGAAGGATGTTGTAGAACTCGCCGTACGCGAATACATAGAAACTCATCGCGGTGAGATCAATGAGGGTGTTCGTGCGGCTCTTAGTCAGCTCGATGGCTCGTCTGCATCCGCAGTCGCACTGCTCACCGACGTTCCAGTCGATCAGCTGCAAGAGTACGGCGGCATGCCTTCCGGGCGGTGACGAAAGGGACGTTCAGAGACGGATGGGTTGGTTGTCTAAGCTCGCCTGATGAGGGGTGAGTCTAAACCGGTCCGTCCTACGCGCCTTTGCATGGCCGATCTTGAATTGTCAATTCCACCATTCGATGTATCTCTGTGTCGGGTTGACCATCCGCTGATCGGCGAGGCTCAACGGCTACCGGAGGCGTATGCGGCCGGCGGGGTCGAGAGAATTTTGTCGCTCAAGGACCGCGTGTGGTTCAAGGTCAAAACTGGCCGTTGGCGCGGTGCGGCGACTCGCCTGCCGGAAGCTGATCGAGCCGATGCTGGCCCCCACGTTCGTCAGGCGCCCTGGTGGCTTGGCGCAGGGGGATACCGGCGGGACGGCGACCCCGGCGACTTCTATGCCGCTTTGAAGGCTTCCTGGGATCGCGACGGCGGGGATTCCGACAAGTGGATGCCTACGGACTGGGACTGGCGACGCCTTCAACTTGAGCATGCATACGCATGGGAAGCGAACATCCGCAGGATCGTCCGAGATTTGATTACCCGGTCACTTCAGGACGGATACCAATATCAAGCGGAATTCGAGCACTACAGATTGAGCGCTTTGACCCGCGCTCGCGGGCAAGAGACCTACCTCATCGTTGGCACTGAGAACATCGCCGACCCTAAAGTGTTCGCGATCATTATCAATGCTATCCCCGGCATCGACCCCGATAGCTGGCTGCCAGAACCGGATGGAGTTGCCGGCATTCAGCCAAAACCCGGTGAAGTGATCTGGTCGACGATCATGCCGCCATCGGTCGCGGCGCAGCTGCTCGATGACCGTTCCGGAGACAGGTAGTGCTGTAGGGCCGGCTCTTTAGGCTCGATCGCATCGCCCCGTGCCGGTGCGTCTGTTCCATCCCATGAAGTTGGAGGAAGGGCCGCGATGGCGCGGGCGATTACCATCACTCTCGGTACGCCCTCGGTACAGATCGCCGTATAGGGCCGTTGGCGGCCGGACACGGCCAGAGTTACGAGTAAGGCCGCTGACAGCGCTTGCGCTGCTCAGCGGCCTTGAAGTCCTGGTGAGAAATTGTGCCCCCGGCAGGATTCGAACCTGCGCTTTCGCCTCCGGAGGGCGACGCTCTATCCCCTGAGCTACGGGGGCTCAGTGAGGGGAACTCTAGCAGCCTGCCCCGAACCCCCGCCAACCGGGTTACTTCTGCTGGATCTTCTTGAGCATGGCGTCGATGAGGGTGATTTCGCCCTGCTGGCTGCTCACCATGCTGTCGGCCAGCCAGTCGACGTCTTTGTTGTCGGACAGGGCCAGGGCTTCCTGGGCCATGTGGATGCCGCCCAGGTGGTGCTGGCGCATCAGGGTCAGGAACTGTACGTCCAGGTCGGTGCCGGTGGCGGTGCGGAGCTTGGCCAGTTGCTCGGGAGTGGCCATGCCGGGCATCAGGCCGTTTACCACTGCGCCTGCGGAGCCGGGCATCCAGGCCATGGGGGCTTCCGAGCCGGTGGGGCTGAGGTTCCAGTCGCGCAGCCAGGCTTGCATGTAGTTGATTTGGCCGTGCTGGGTCAGGGCGATGTCGCCGGCCAGGGTTACCACGTCTTTGTTTGTGGAGTTGGCGTGGGCGATCATGGCCATCTCCACCGCTTGGGCGTGGTGGGTGCTCATGTCCCTCAGGAACCCTGCCTCCACCGAGGTGTCTTCCGGGGTGCCGAACAGGCGGGGGTAGAGGATGCCGCCGGCCGCGCCGACCAGCAGGCCGAAGATCAGGACGGCGGCGAGCCAGCCCGGCCCGAACCGCGGGGTGCGGTTCGGGACCGAGCCGTTGACCTGGTCAGCGGCGGCGGCCGCCGGGTCCGAGTCGGTGGAGACGGTCACTACTGGCCCGTCGTCGCGCCGGCGTCGGCGGCCTGGATGGGGCCGGTGGTGGTGTTGCCGCCGGAGCAGGCTGCGCCGGGTTCCATGCTGGCCTTGAGGCGGGCATCCTTGATGAACTCGTCGATGCGCTTGTCGTCGGCGTTGTCGACCTTGAGCTGGTAGCCCCACACCTGCAGGGACACGTTCTTGTCGAGCCCGGCGATGGGGCTCATCAGCATGTACTCCTGGCCCTGCACCTTGCTGGTCAGCTTGGCCACCTGGTCAGCGGCGAGCCCCTGCTTGTACGTCACCCACACGGCACCGTGCTCGAGGCTGTGCACGGCGTGCTCGTTGGCGATCGGCTCGGTGTACACGTCGCCCATGCAGTTCTGCCACGTCGGGTTGTGGTCGCCACCGACGGGCGGGTTGGTCACGTAGGTGAGCGCGCCGTCCTTGTGGTTGCGGGAGTCGATCGCCGCGTCCTTCTTCGCGCGGTAGTCGGTCACGCCGTCGATCGCGGTGACCTTGTCCTGCCACGAGGCGCTGCCCTTGACCGAGGCGTAGACGCCGTAGCCGATGATGCCGACGGCGATCAGCACCACCACGCCGGCCACCGCGATCGGGCCCCAGTTGCGCCCGCCGCTGACCTTGACCGGGGTGACCTTCTTGCCTTTGCCACCCTTGCCGCCGCCGGGGCGCGCACCCGCGGGACGGGCACCTCCAGCCTTCTTGGCGGCGGGCGGCTTGCCCTGGCCGGACGTCTTGTCGACCTTGACGGTGGACGGAACCCGTTCGGGCCCCGGGGTGCTCATGCTCATCGTGCCTCGTCAATTCACAGGGATGGTCGGGCCGGGCCCGCGCGCAGGCCCCGGTACGCCGCCGGGCGCCAAAGTCTACCCGGATAGCATGGCTCGGTGACTCCCGCTGACCTCGCTGCCACCGTTCTCACAGCTGCCCGTGCCGTTTTCGTCACCCGCGGCCTCGACGTCACTCTTCTTCCCGGGTCGACGACGGTGGAGCGACCCCGTAACCCCGAGCACGGCGACTACGCCTCGACGATGGCCATGCAACTGGGCAGGAAGGCCGGGGTGCCCCCGCGCGAGCTGGCCGGGGCGCTCGCCGAGGAGCTGAGCAGCCGGCCGGGCATCAAGTCGGTGGAGATCGCCGGTCCCGGCTTCCTCAACATCCGGCTCGACGCGGCCGCCGCCGGCGTGCTCGCGCGTGAGGTCATTCTCGCCGGTCAGCATTACGGACATACCGACCGGCTGGCCGGGCAGCGGATCAACCTGGAGTTCGTCTCGGCCAACCCCACCGGTCCCGTGCACATCGGCGGGGTGCGCTGGGCGGCGGTCGGTGACGCGCTGTCGCGGCTGCTGCGAGCGGCCGGCGCCGACGTGGGCACCGAGTATTACTTCAACGACGCCGGCTCGCAGATCGACCGGTTCGCGCGCTCGCTGCAGGCCGCGGCCCAGGGCGAACCGGCCCCGGAGGACGGCTACGGCGGCGCGTACATCGCCGAGATCGCCCAGGCCGTGCAGGCCGAGGCACCCGAGGTGCTGCAGCTCGACGACGCCGCGGCGCTGGAGACCTTCCGCCGCGTCGGTGTCGAGCTGATGTTCGCCGAGATCAAACAGTCGCTTGCCGACTTCGGCGTGCAGTTCGACACCTACTTCAACGAGAAGGACCTGCACGAGCGCGGCGAGCTGCAGGAGGCGCTCGACCGGCTGCGCGAGCAGGGCCACATCTACGAGGCCGACGGCGCCACCTGGCTGCGCACCAGCGAGTTCGGCGACGACAAGGACCGGGTGCTGCGCAAGAGCGACGGCGACTGGACGTACTTCGCCGCGGACTGTGCCTACTACCTCGACAAGCGCAAGCGTGGCTTCGACAAGGTCGTCATCATGCTGGGCGCCGACCACCACGGCTACATCGGCCGGATGAAGGCCATGGCTGCCTGCTTCGGTGACGACCCGGCCGTCTCCCTCGAGATCCTGATCGGCCAGCTCGTCAACCTGGTCCGCGACGGCGAGCCGGTGCGGATGAGCAAGCGCGCGGGCACGGTGGTCACGCTGGAGGACTTCGTCGACGCGCTGGGCGTGGACGCCACCCGGTACGCCCTGGCCCGCTACTCCTCCGACTCGCCGATCGACCTCGACGTGGACCTGTGGACCCGGGCGAAGAGCGACAACCCGGTCTACTACGTGCAGTACGTGGCGGCGCGCACGGCCAACGTGGCGCGGCAGGCGGCGGCGGTCGGGCTGACCCGCGGCGAGCCGGACGGTTTCCACCCCGAGCTGCTGGTCCACGAGAAGGAAAACGACCTGCTCAAGGCGCTCGGGCAGTACCCGGCGGTGGTGGCCAGTGCCGCCGAGCTGCGCGAGCCGCACCGGGTGGCCCGCTACCTGGAGGACCTGGCCGGTGACTACCACCGGTTCTACGACAAGTGCCGGGTCACGCCGATGGGCGACGAGGAGATCACCGACCTGCACCGGGCCCGCCTGTGGCTGAACGACGCCACCCGAACGGTGATTGCAAACGGTTTGGCACTGCTGGGCGTCTCCGCGCCCGAGAGGATGTAGGTCATGCGGGCACATGAGGCCGGTGCGCTGCACGGCGACATCGGCAACCGGGGACCGGCGTGGCTGCGTACCCCCGAGGACGTCAACGCCTTGGTGCCGCAGCTGTGGCCGCGCACTGTCCGGCGTACCGCAAACGGCTCTTTGGAAATCGGCGGCGTGAGCGTCGCCGCCCTGGCCGAGGAACACGGCACGCCGGCGTATTTCCTCGACGAGGATGACCTGCGGGCGCGCTGCCGGGACTTCTCGTCCGCCTTCGCCGGCGCCGACGTGTACTACGCGGGCAAGTCCTTCCTGTGCAAGGCAGTGGTCCGGGTGGTTGCCGAGGAGGGGCTCTTCCTCGACGTCTGCTCCGGCGGTGAGCTCGCAGTCGCGCTGGCCGCGGATTTCCCGGCCGAGCGCCTGGCGCTGCACGGCAACAACAAGTCGGTCTCCGAGCTGCGCCGCGCGCTGGAAGCGGGAGTGGGCCGGATCATTCTGGACTCGTTCCAGGAGATCGACCGGTTGACCGAGCTGGCCCGGGAGCTGGACAAGCGGCCGGTGGTGCTGGTGCGGGTGACCGTGGGTGTCGAGGCGCACACCCATGAGTTCATCGCGACCGCGCACGAGGACCAGAAGTTCGGGTTCTCGCTGGCCGGCGGGGCCGCGTTCGAGGCCGCCACCAAGGTGCTCGACGAGGGCGTGCTGGAGCTGCGCGGGCTGCACTCGCACATCGGCTCGCAGATCTTCGACACCGCCGGGTTCGAGGTGGCCGCGCGCCGGGTGCTCGAACTGCAGGCGCAGATCCGCGACGCGCGCGGGGTCGAACTGCCCGAGCTTGACCTGGGCGGGGGCTTCGGCATCGCCTACACCACGCAGGACGACCCGTCGCCGGCCGCCGATCTGGCCAAGCGGATCAACAAGATCATCGACGCGGAGTGCGAGAACGAGAAGCTGAGCCGGCCCAGGCTGTCGATCGAGCCGGGCCGGGCCATCGTGGGACCGGCCGTCTTCACCCTGTACGAGGTGGGCACGGTCAAGGACGTCGATGGAATCCGTACGTACGTCAGCGTCGACGGCGGCATGAGCGACAACATCCGTACCGCGTTGTACGACGCCTCCTACTCCGCGACAGTGGCCAATCGCACGTCGCAAGCACCGCCGATGCTCGCCCGCGTCGTGGGAAAGCATTGTGAGTCCGGGGACATCGTCGTGAAGGATGAATTCCTGCCCGCCGACGTGCAGCCCGGAGATCTTGTTGCCGTGCCCGGCACGGGTGCCTACTGCCGGAGCATGGCCAGCAACTACAACCATGTGCCCCGGCCTCCCGTGGTGGCCGTGCGCGACGGTGTCTCCCGGGTGATCGTGCGCCGGGAAACCGAAGATGATCTGCTCGCATTGGATGTGGGATGAGTTCTGGTAAGCCTGCGGTTCGCCTGGCCCTGCTCGGTTGCGGCACCGTCGGAAGCGAGGTCGTGCGGCTGCTGCACGAGCAAGCCGACGACCTGACCGCCCGGATCGGGGCGCCGCTGGAGCTCGCCGGCATCGCGGTGCGCCGGCCCGGACGCGAGCGTGGCGATCTGCCGGTCGACCCGGCGTTGTTCACCACTGACGCGCTGAGCCTGGTCAAACGCGACGACGTGGACGTGGTCATCGAGGTGGTGGGCGGCATCGAGCCGGCCCGCACCTGGCTGAGCGAGTCGCTTCGAGCCGGTCGCAGCGTGGTCACCGCAAACAAGGCGCTGCTCGCCGAGGACGGTGCGACGCTGCACGACGCGGCTGCCGAGGGTGGCGCCGACCTGTACTACGAGGCCGCGGTGGCCGGGGCGATCCCGCTGCTGCGCCCGTTGCGCGAGTCGTTGCACGGCGACCGGGTCACCCGGGTCACCGGCATCGTGAACGGCACCACCAACTTCATCCTGTCGTCGATGGACGCTTCCGGGGCCGGTTTCGGTGAGGCCCTGGAAGAGGCGACCGAACTGGGGTACGCCGAAGCCGACCCGACCGCCGACGTCGAGGGCTTCGACGCCGCAGCCAAGGCCGCCATCCTGGCCTCGCTGGCCTTCCACACCCGGGTCACCGCCGCCGACGTGTTCCGTGAGGGCATGACCGCGGTGACCGCCGCCGACGTGGCCAGCGCCAAGGCCATGGGCTGCACGATCAAGCTGCTCTGCCTGGCCGAGCGTGGCCCGGATTCGCGCGGCACCGAGTCGGTCAGCGTGCGGGTGCACCCGGCGATGATCCCGCTCTCGCACCCGCTGGCCAGCGTCGGCGACGCCTACAACGCGGTGTTCGTCGAGGCCGAGGCGGCCGGCCCGCTGATGTTCTACGGCCGCGGCGCCGGGGGCACGCCCACGGCCAGCGCGGTGCTCGGCGACATCGTGGCGGCCGCGCGCAACCGGCTGTCCGGCACCCGCGCGCCCAGCGAGAGCGCGTACGCCCACCTGCCGATCCGCCCGATCGGCGAGGCGGTCACCCGCTACCACATCAGCCTCGACGTGGCCGACCGTCAGGGGGTGCTGGCCACGGTGGCCGGGGTGTTCGCCAAGCACGAGGTGTCCATCGCCACGGTTCGCCAGTCCGGTCGCGACGAGGATGCCACCCTGGTCATCGTCACGCACGGCGCGCCGGACGCGAACTTGCGGGCCACAGTGGAGGACCTGCGTACCCTGCCCATCGTGCGCTCGATCGCGAGCGTGCTGCGCGTTGAGGGAGGGGCCTGAGCATGCTCGACCACGTGGGATTCCAGTGCGCGGATCTCGAGACCAGCGCGAGCTTCTACGACCGGGTGCTCGAACCGCTGGGCCTGCGCCGGCTGGCCGACTTCGCTGTCGCCATGGGCTACGGCTCGGAGCACGCGGACTTCTGGATCGGCAAACTCGACTCGGGCACCGGCTTCCGCGAGTCGCACATCGCCTTCCAGGCACCCGACCGGGCCGCGGTGGACGCCTTCTTCCGTGCGGCCGTCGAGGCGGGCGCCGAGGTGCTGCACGAGCCGGCCGTGCACCCGGAATATCACCCGGCGTACTACGGCGCCTTTGTGCGCGACCCGGACGGCAACAACGTCGAAGCGGTGTCTCACCGTCCCGAATAATGGAAGTCCGGTCTCGCTATTCGGCGGGCTGAGGCATCCTTGAGCCAGTCTGCGGAGAGGAAAAGACCATGTGGCGGGGATTGATCGAGGCATACCGTGACCGGCTCCCGGTCTCGGCGGCCACCCCGGTGGTCACGTTGCACGAGGGCAACACGCCGCTCGTGCCGGCGCCGGTGCTCTCGCAGCGCACCGGGGCCGAGGTCTACCTCAAGGTCGAGGGGGCCAACCCGACCGGCTCCTTCAAGGACCGCGGCATGACCATGGCTGTGTCCAAGGCGGTCGAAGAGGGTGCCAAGGCGATCATCTGCGCCTCCACCGGCAACACCAGCGCCTCGGCGGCCGCCTACGCCGCCCGGGCCGGGATCACCTGCGCGGTGCTGGTGCCGCAGGGCAAGATCGCGATGGGCAAGCTGGCCCAGGCGCTCGTGCACGGGGCCACGCTGCTGCAGGTGAACGGCAACTTCGACGACTGCCTCGCGCTGGCCTCGAAGCTGTCGCAGGACTTTCCGGTGTCGCTGGTCAACTCGGTGAACATCTTCCGGTTGCACGGGCAGAAGACGGCCGCCTTCGAGATTGTCGAAGCTCTCGGCGGGGCCCCGGACATCCACTGCCTGCCGGTCGGCAACGCGGGCAACATCTCCGCCTACTGGATGGGTTACCAGGAGGACCGGGAGGCGGGCAACAGCAAGATCCTGCCCAAGATGTACGGCTTCCAGGCCTCCGGTGCCGCCCCGATCGTGAACGGCAAGGTGGTCCATGAGCCCTCGACCATCGCCACCGCCATCCGCATCGGCAACCCGGCGAGCTGGACCAAGGCACTGGATGCCCGTGACCAGTCGCAGGGGCTGGTCTCGGCGGTCACCGACCGGGAGATCCTGACCGCCTACCGGCTGCTGGCGCGTGAGGTCGGCGTGTTTGTCGAGCTGGGCAGCGCGGCGAGCGTGGCCGGTCTGCTGCAGCAGGCCGAGGCCGGGCTGATCCCGGCCGGGGCCACCGTGGTGTGCACGGTGACCGGGCACGGCCTCAAGGACCCCGAGTGGGCCATCTCCACCGCGCCGTCGCCCACCACGATCAAGAACGACGTGCTAGCCGCGGCTCACGCGCTCGATCTGGCCTGAGAGAAGTCCGGCCCCGGCCGGTCCGGCCCGGAGAAGTCCTCTTCCCGGGCCACCCGGATCATCGCCCGCAACCCGCCGAGTACCGCCGTGAGCTCTTCGCCGGTGAGCTTGCCCAGCAGGCGTAGCTGCAGCTCGGTGCCGGCGTTGACGAACTTGTCGACCGTTTCGCGGCCGGTCGCGCTGAGGCTGATCCGGCGTACCCGGCGATCGTGCGGGTCCTCGGCCCGGATGACCAGGTCGTGCGCGACGAGCCGGTCCACCATGCCGCTGAGCGTGGCCAGGCTCACGCCCAGCATCCCGGCGAGTTCGCGCCCCGAGGTATCACCCAGCCGGTGCAGCAGCATCAGAATCTTGAACTGCTGCATGGTGAGCTGAGACTCGAACAAGGGATGGGTGCGGTCCCGGACGAACAGCTGCTGGAGCTGCTGTTGAGCGTCCATGATGTCCGCGATGAGGCGATCGTCCGCGGCCATCGTTCCTCCTGTGTTGCGCGCTGATGGCCGTACAGCGTCCATCTCGTGACCGGACGCTACCAGTGGCCCCGACGAAAACCATTTGTTCGCGTCAGGCAAACTATATGTCTAGTCCGAACCATCGGGGGAGCGCATGTCGTTTCTGACCAGGCTCAGTCTCGCAAACCGAGGGCTGGTTGCCCTCATAGCGGTGGTGATCACCGGCTTCGGTGTCTACGCCATCCCATCACTCAAGCAACAGCTCCTGCCCTCGCTCGAGTTCCCCGGCGCGTTCATCGGGGCGGTCCTGCCCGGCGCCAGCCCGGAAATCATGGAGGAGCAGGTCACCAAGCCCATCGAGGACGCCGTCAAGGGCGCCGAGGGCTTGGACTCGATCCAGTCGACCACCAGTGAGGGCTCGGCGACCATCCAGGTCACCTACGAGTTCGGCACCGACCTGGACAACGCGATCAACCAGCTGACCACCTCGGTCAACCGGATCCAGGCGCAGCTGCCCGACGGCGTCGAGCCGACGATCTTCGCCGGCGGCACCGACGACATTCCGGCGATCATCCTGGCCGCGTCCGGCGGCTCCGACGAGGGCGACCTGGCCACCCGGCTGGAGCAGACCGTCGTCCCCGAGATCAACGCGATCGACGGCGTACGCGACACCCAGGTCACCGGTACCCGCACCCAGCAGGTCGTGATCAAGCCGGACGTGGCCAAGCTGGCCGCGGCCGGGGCGAGCCCGCAGGACCTCACCACGCTGCTGCAGAACAACGGCATCTCGATCCCGGCCGGGGCGGTCACCGACGGCACCCGCTCGCTGAGCGTGCAGGTCGGCACCCCGATCTCCTCGGTCGAGCAGCTCAAGGGCCTCTACCTCACCGGCAGCCGCGGCCCGGTCAAGCTTGGTGACGTCGCCTCGGTGACCAGCCAGCTCGCCACCGCCACCTCGTTCACCCGCACCGACGGTGTGGACAGCCTCGGTATCGCGGTGACCGCCTCGCCCGAGGGCAACCCGGTCGCCATCTCGCACGAGGTGCGCGACAAGCTCGCCGACCTGGAGTCGGCCTCGGGCGCGAAGCTGACGGTCATCACCGACCAGGCGCCGTTCGTCGAGCGCTCGATCGAGAGCCTGACCACCGAGGGCCTGCTGGGCCTGATCATGGCGGTCATCGTGATCCTGATCTTCCTGCTGTCGCTGCGCTCCACGCTGGTGACTGCGGTGTCGATCCCGCTGTCGGTGCTGATCGCGCTCATCGCGCTGTGGGTCGGCGACTACTCGCTCAACCTGCTCACCCTGGGCGCGCTGACCATCGCCGTCGGCCGGGTGGTGGACGACTCCATCGTGGTGCTGGAGAACATCAAACGACATCTGGGCTATGGCGAGGAAAAGGTCCACGCCGTCAGGTCCGGCGTCAAGGAGGTGGCCGGGGCGGTCACCGCGTCGACGCTCACCACCGTCGCCGTCTTCGCGCCGATCGCGCTGGTCGGCGGGTTCGTCGGGCAGTTGTTCGCGCCGTTCGCCATCACCGTGACGGTGGCGCTTGTCGCTTCGCTGTTCGTCTCGCTGACCGTCGTCCCGGTGCTGGCCTACTGGTTCCTGAGCCCAGCGGCGGGCGGTTCGGAGTCCGAGGAGGTCCGCCGGGCCGCCGAGGAGAAGGAGCTGCGCAGCCCGTTGCAACGGGCGTACCTGCCGATCATCCGCTGGGTGACCCGCAGCCGCGGCACCCGCTGGGCCACCGTCGCGATCGGCGTGGTCGTGCTGCTCGGCACGCTCGGGCTGGCCAGCAAGCTGGAGACCAACTTCCTCGATGAATCCGGCCAGGACACCATCACGGTGAGCCAGGACCTGCCGGTGGGCACCAGCTTGGCCGCGACAAACGCCGCCGCCAAGAAGGTCGAGGAGGTGCTCGCGGCCGAGGACGGCATCGAGACCTACCAGGTCACGGTGGGCAGCGGCGACTTCAACCCGTTCGCCGGGTCGGGCGGGGCGAGCGGCGCCAGTTACAACGTGGCGCTCAAGTCCAACGCGGACTCCGAGGCGATCTCCGACGACTTGCGCAACAAGCTCAAGGGCTTGTCCGGCGTCGGCGAGGTCACCGTCGGCGGGGACAGCAGCACCGGGTTCAACGGCAGCCAGCTTTCGGTCGTCGTGCAGGCCAGCGACCAGAGCGCACTGCAGGCCGCGACCAAGCAGGTCCAGGACGCGATGGCGGCCACCAAGGACGTCACCGACGTGAAGTCGACGCTGGCCGCCAGCGTGCCGCGCCTCGACGTCGAGATCGACCGGCAGGCCGCCGCCCGCCGCGGGCTGACCGAGGCGGCAGTGGGCCAGGCGGTCGCCGGGGCCTTCCGGTCCGCACCGGCCGGCAAGATCAGCATCGACGGGGCCAGCCAGGACGTCGTGGTGACCTTCGGCGCGCCGCCCTCGGATGCCGCCGCACTGCGCAAGCTGCAGGTGAGCACGCCGACCGGCCAGCGGGTCGCGCTCGATACGATCGCCGACGTCAAGGAGGTCGACGGTCCGGAGGAGGTCACCCGGATCGACGGCAACCGCAGCGTCACGGTCAACGGCACGGCCACCGGGTCCAACGTGGGTGCCACCACGCAGGAGCTGACCAAGAAGCTCGACGGGTTGACGCTGCCGGCCGGGGCTTCGTACTCCATCGGCGGGGGCAGCCAGGACCAGGCGGACGCGTTCGCCGACCTGGGCCTGGCGGTGCTCGCCGCGATCGCGATCGTGTTCGTCATCATGGTGGCGACGTTCCGCAGCCTGATCCAGCCGCTGGTGCTGCTGGTGTCCATCCCGTTCGCGGCGACCGGCGCCATCGCCCTGCTGCTGGCCACGGGCACGCCGCTCGGTGTGCCGGCGCTGATCGGTGTGCTGATGCTGGTCGGCATCGTGGTCACCAACGCGATCGTGCTGCTCGACCTGATCAACCACTACCGGGCGGCCGGCCTGGGCGTGCGCGAGGCGGTCGTGGAGGGTGGCCGGCACCGGCTGCGCCCGATCCTGATGACCGCCATCGCCACCATCTTCGCGCTGATCCCGATGGCGCTGGGACTGACCGGCGAGGGTGGCTTCATCTCGCAGCCGCTGGCCGTGGTGGTCATTGGCGGTCTGGTCAGCTCGACGCTGCTGACGCTGATCCTGGTGCCGACGCTCTACACCATGGTCGAGAACACCAAGCAGAAGCGCCGGGACCGCAAGCGGGCCCGCAAGGCGGGGCTGCCCACTGCGGAGGAGTCGCCCAAGCATGCCGCCGACGATGCGGCCGTGCCGGTGCCGGACGACCTGGCGGTGCCCGACTCCAGCGGCGGCGCGCACGAGGCGCCGGTGCGCTCGCAAACCCTGCCCAACCGCACCAAGCCCGCCTAGGGTTCCCAGGCGATATCGGCCGTCCCGCACACCAGCGGGGCGGCCGGTACTGTCTGCGTACGTGGTAACTCCGCTTTCGGTCCTTACTCGCCCCGCGACCCCGGCGCCGCCCCGGTGCCCACCTGGCCGGCCCTGCTGGAGGCCATCCGCCTGGCTGCCTGGTTCTGGCTGGTAGGAGCGCTGGTTTTCGGCGCGCACTTCGCCGGCGGGACGAACTGGGTGCTGTCCAACTACGCGCTGCAGGGCGAGGTGCCCGACCGGCTGCGGGGCCGGGTCTTCGCCACCGGCCTGATGCCGGCCACCCTGGCCATGCGCCAGCTCAGCCGGGAGCAAACTAACGCCTCGTAGGGACCCCGGCCGGCGTGCGGGTCACCAGCGCGGCGAGGAGCAGACCAATGCCGATCGCGGCCAGCAGCGTGATGACCAGGTTGACCGCGAACGTGAGCAGACCGTAGCTGGTGGAGGCGTAGTCGGTAACCCGGATCAGCTGCGGCAGCGTCAGCGTCCAGATCAGGCTGAGGATCTGGCTCAGCATCAACGCGCTCAGCCCCAGATTGGCCATCAAGGTGCTGCGCTGGCCCAGCCGCTCGCGCCGCTGGCCGACCAGGACGAAACCCGCGATCAGCACGGCCAGCATCGGCAGGTGCCCGATCGCGCCGGAGAAGAGGTAACCCACGCTCATGGCAGCACCGTACTGGACCCTTAGCATGAGGCCATGGGCCTGACCTTCGTTTCCGAGCCGGTGCGGGTGCGCACGCCGGCGACCAGCGCCAACCTCGGGCCGGGGTTCGACTCCCTCGGGCTGGCCCTGAGCCTCTACGACGATCTGACCGCCCGGATCACCGGGGACCGCTTCACCGTCTCGGTGACGGGCGAAGGAGCCGCAGAGCTACCCCAGGACGAAACCCATCTGGTGGTACGGTCAATGCTCGCCACCTTCGATGAGCTGGGCGAACGCCCGGCCGGAGTGGCAGTCGAATGCGTCAACCGGATCCCCCAGGCCCGGGGTCTGGGTTCCTCCTCGGCCGCCATTGTCGGCGGCGTGCAACTGGCTCGCGGCCTGGTCAGGGAGTTGATCAGCGACGAGGATGCGCTGCGCATCGCGGCCCGGCTGGAGGGGCACCCGGACAACGTGGCGCCCTGCCTGCTGGGCGGGTTCACGATCGCCTGGACCGAACCGGGTGGTGCCCGAGCGGTGCGGCTGGAGGTCAACCGCAGCATTCAGGCAACTGTGTTCGTACCGGATGAGCGGGGTTTGACGGCGAGGGCGCGGGCGGCGCTGCCCTCCAGCGTGCCGCACGCCGACGCGGCGTTCAACAGCGCCCGCTCGGCCCTGCTCGTGCACGCCCTGCAGCATGCCCCGGAGCTGCTGCTGGCCGCGACCGAGGACCGGCTGCACCAGAGCTACCGAGCGGAATCGATGCCCGGCACCACCTCGCTGATCGCGTCGCTGCGCTCGGTCGGCGTGGCCGCGGTGGTCAGCGGAGCAGGTCCCACGGTGCTCGCATTGGGGCCTGTACCTGGGGATTTCTACCCCGGAGCGGCATGGCGCGCCGAACCGTTGGGCGTGGATGTCAGCGGAGCCCTTGCGAGAGGGAGTATGGTGGAACACGCCGAGCGGGACCCTGTTGCCGCAGGTCGCCAGAGTTGACTACGCTCAAGACCTAGCACACCCGCGAAGCAAGCGATCTCTGCGGTTCGGCGCGCACCCCCGAGACTTTTGCCGATCTGGCTCGTCTCAATTCTTTTCAAGGCACACGCCGAGCAGCGGAACCTCAGGTCGCTGCACTCGCCGAGACCTACCTGTGCGTGCCGGCCGGACCATCCTGGCCGATCGGGAAGCACAGGTCGGGAAACCGTCGAGCTGCCGTGCTGCAAAAACCCCGCGCCGCAGGTGCGAAGCGGGCTCCGAGGGCACCCGGCCACCAGGCTGCTGCAGACCCGGGTGGTCTTGGTTTTTTCGACGGAAGGAATCCATTGAGCGACACCACCGACGTGACGTCGGGTGTTTCTGACGTCGCTGATGACGGCGCCACCACCGCGGCTGTCACCAAGCGCCGCCGCGGCGGCACGGGTCTATCCGCGATGCTGCTGCCCGAGCTGCAGAGCCTCGCGGCGTCCCTGGGCATCTCCGGCACCGCCCGGATGCGCAAGGGCGAGCTGATCACCGCCATCACCGAGCGTCAGAACGGCGGCTCCGCGGCCGCCGCTCCCGCCGCCGAGAGCGCGCCGCGTTCGCGCCGCAGCACCGCTACGGCCACCGCGACCGCAGCCGCGCCGGCAGCCAGCGCGCCGGTCGCTACCGCACCACCCGCCGAGTCGGCCCCCGCGCCCGCCAGCGCGCCGGCCCCCGCGGCTGAGCAGTCCGCACCCGTGCAGGTCGAGCAGACCGCGCTGCCCGTCGACGCGGCCCCCGCCACCGAGCAGGCCGAGCCGCGGCGCAGCCGGCGCGACCGGCAGGACCGCGGCGACCGGGCCGAGCGCTCGGACCGCACCGACCGGGGCGACCGGGGCGACCGCTCCGAGCGCACCGAGCGTTCGGACCGCACCGACCGGGCCGACCGGGAGCCGCGCGAGCAGGTCGGCACCCGCACCGAGGGCGTCGAGACCGGCGAGCGGCCGGAGCGGGGCGAGCGCAACCGCGACCGCCAGCGCAACCAGCAGCGCACCGAGGGCGGCGAGCGCACCGACCGGGACCGGGGTGACCGGGACCGCGGCGAGCGCAACGACCGCACCGACCGCGACCGGGGCGAGCGCAACGACCGCGACCGCAACGACCGCAACGACCGCGACCGCAACGGCGGCGACCGCAACGACCGCGGCCCGCGCAACGACGCCCACGACGATGACGACAACGAGAACGGCGAGGGTGGCCGTCGCAGCCGCCGCAGCCGCTTCCGGGATCGCCGCCGGGGCCGCGACCGTGACGGTGAGGATCGCGGTGGCCGCGAAGGTGGCCGCGAGGGCGGCGGCCGGGAACCGCACGTCAACGAGGACGACGTGCTCGTCCCGGTGGCGGGCATCCTGGACGTGCTCGACAACTACGCGTTCGTGCGCACGACCGGCTACCTGTCCGGCCCCAACGACGTGTACGTGTCGATGTCGCAGGTCAAGAAGCACGGCCTGCGCCGGGGCGACGCGGTCACAGGGGCCGTGCGCTCCGCGCCGCGTGACGGTGGTGAGCAGCGCCGCGACAAGTACAACCCGCTCGTGCGCCTGGACACCATCAACGGGATGGAACCCGACGAGGCCCGCCGGCGGCCCGAGTTCTACAAGCTCACCCCGCTCTACCCGCAGGAGCGTCTGCGGCTGGAAACCGAGCCGCACATCCTGACCACCCGCGTCATCGACCTGGTGATGCCGCTCGGCAAGGGCCAGCGGGCCCTGATCGTCTCGCCGCCCAAGGCCGGTAAGACGATGGTGCTGCAGGCGATCGCCAACGCGATCACCCACAACAACCCCGAGTGCCACCTGATGGTCGTGCTGGTCGACGAGCGGCCCGAAGAGGTCACCGACATGCAGCGCTCGGTGAAGGGCGAGGTCATCGCGGCCACCTTCGACCGGCCGCCGCAGGACCACACCACGGTTGCCGAGCTGGCCATCGAGCGGGCCAAGCGCCTGGTCGAACTGGGCCACGACGTGGTCGTGCTGCTCGACTCGGTGACCCGCCTCGGCCGCTCGTACAACCTGGCGGCGCCCGCCTCCGGCCGCATCATGTCCGGTGGTATCGACTCCACGGCCCTCTACCCGCCGAAGCGTTTCCTCGGCGCGGCGCGCAACATCGAGAACGGCGGCTCGCTGACCATTCTCGCCACCGCGCTGGTGGAGACCGGCTCGATGATGGACACGGTCATCTTCGAGGAGTTCAAGGGCACCGGCAACGCCGAGCTCAAGCTGGACCGCAAGATCGCTGACCGGCGTACGTTCCCGGCCATCGACACGCACCCGTCCGGCACCCGTAAGGAAGAGATCCTGCTCGGCAAGGAAGAGCTGGCGATCATGCACAAGCTGCGCAAGGTGCTGAGCTCGCTGGAGTCCGGCGCCGCGCTCGACCTGCTGCTCGACCGGCTCAAGCAGACCCGCACCAACGTCGAGTTCCTCATGCAGATCGCGAAGAGCACACCCGGCGAATAAGCAGTTGTTCCAGAACGGGGCCGGCCTTTCGAGGTCGGCCCCGTTTTCTAGGCGAAACCGTTGGTGGCGAAGTCATCGCGGTGGCGCCAGGAGGCCTCGGTGCGGACATGCTGCGGACGTACCCATTTAAGGACTTTGACGCTGAACTCGTCGGCGGGAATCCGGCCGGCGCTACGCACCACAAAGCCCTCGGATGTTTCCGGCGAATGCCGCAGCGACCAGGCCGCGCGAGCCTCGCTCAAACTGCCACCCCGGTAGAGCACCGGCACTACCGGCAGCTCCAGGCGCTGCGCCCAATCCACCGTGTCGTCCCAGCCCAGCAGCGTGTTCGTCTCGTCCCAGATGCCGAAGACAATGAAAACACCGGGCAGCTCCGCGTACGCGATGCTGCGCTGCGCCCACATGGATTCCCCGCACACCCGCCAGTCGTCCGGAATCCGATAAGCCGTCATCGCCCATAATGCCTTGGCCGGCACGTCCCACGCATTCGTCCCGGAATCCAGCGAGCGGGCATACATCGCGTCGCGGGTGAAGGTCAGGTTGCCCCCGTCGAGCTTTTCCGTGACCACCAGTTCGCCGTCCAGCCAGCTCAGATCGGCCTGCACCTTGTCATCGCTGGACGCGCCGGGGGAGTCGGGCAGGTGGAAAGTACGCGGATACTTGCCCGCCTGCCCGGCCATCTCAGAAGTCCCCCTCCGCGACCTGGAACACCGTCAGCCCCAGGGCGCGCCACATCCGTACGACCTGCTGCCGGTCATCGAAGACGCCGGCCACCCGCCAGCGCTCGCGGATCTCCCGGTCGAAGATCTCCCGCTTCACGATCGCATCCTTGCGACTGTCGCCGGCCGGTCGCATGAATAGTCCTTCGTACGGCACCTTCACGTAAAGATCCAGCCAGGCCTCGGTCTCGGGGCGGCACACCTCATCGCGCCCGGAACAGAACACGATCGCGTTGCCGGCCGCGTGCATCGCCCGCACCGCCGCGATCACCGCCGGGTTGGGCGCGTCGTCACCCACCCGGCCCCAGTCGAACGGGCTGCGGTCGCGCATCAACGCCACAGTGCCGTCAATGTCGACAAGCACCACCGCAGGCAGCTCCGGATCGGGGTCGTACCCGATGCCCGGTCCTCCCGGCTCGACGTACGGCACCGGCAGCGGCAGGTTCCTACCCGCCAGGTACCGGTCGTGCATCCGCTGGATCGGGTCCGCCCCCACCCGCTCGCCGTCCGGGCGGCCGGCATCGCGGCGGATGCACTCCTCGACCGGCACATCGGTGAAGTCGTGCACCTCGAACGACGCACCGAACTTGGCGGCCAGCTCGGCCCACTCGCGTACGGTCTTGGCCCGCAGGTTGGTGTCGTCGACGATCACGCTGGCGTGCGCGCGCAGCAACGCCTCCACCGCGGCCCGTTGCGCATGCGTCACCTGCCCCTCGGCCCACTGCGTGTACAACCGCTCGCCGTGCAGCATGCGCCGCAGGTCATCGCGGTTCACGCGGACGACCTGCGGCTGCAGCTTGCGGGCGAACGTGGTCTTGCCGGAAGCGGGCAGCCCCCGGGTGATCAGCAACCTGGTCACAGCCTTCCCTCCCCGGCCGGCTTGACGAGTTGCCACAGGCCGGGCCGGTAATCCTTGTTGTCCAGGCGCGCGAACAAAGCTCCCCGGTTCGGGCTGCGCACCGCCTGGGCCGCGAACTCGCGCCGGGTCCAGCCCTCGGGCAGGCCGGCTACCAGTGCCGCGTACTCCTTCTCCACGTCCTCTGCCCTCCGGTCCACCGCTGCGATCAATTCCCCGGCGACCTTGCGAACCCACGCATGGAATTCGTCGGGCAGGGGTTCGGTCAGCGCGTCGAGGTCGCCGCCGGCCACCAGAACCTCCCACACGGTACGGTCGGTGAGCCCGGTCACCAGCCGGTGCAGCCGGACGTACCCGGCGTACTTGATCTTTACCCGCTCGTCGGTCGCCGGGAAGTGCACGACCAGCCCCTCCCGCCCCGCGCGCGGCGGAGCGGCCAGCGCTTCGGCCAGGCTCGCGTACGCGAACGACTCGACCACCGGACCGGGCCACTGCGGCACCGCCTCGGGCCCGAAGCTGCGCCCGCTGGCGATGTCCACGGCACCGAGCAGCACCAGGTCGTCCAGCCCGTCGTAGTTCACCACGATCCGGTTCTCCGGGTAGATGATCTCCACCAGCACCGTGCGGCCCTCGGGCGGCGTGAAGCCGGCGTAGCGGGTCTGCAGCAGGTGAGTGGCGTGCCGGGCCTGATCCGAGGCGAAGGAACCACGGGTCGCCACCGCCCAGGTGTCGCCATCGGGGTAGATGATGCCGAGCGACCCGTCCGCCTTGTCGGTTGTGCGTACTTCGGCAACCGGGTCGAGCTTGGGGGCCTGCGGCTGATCATGGTTGTAGAACTTCTCGTAGGGGCGAGCCAAGATCGTCCCGTCGGCGGCGGTGACGAGGCCGCGGCAAGCCAGCGTTACCGGGGTCCAGGCGCCGGCGAACTGGGCCGCCTCGGTGTAGTTGTAGATCACGTACGGCCGTGACGGGTGGCGCTGCACCCGCACGTGCCCGGCCTCGATCGCCGCAGCCAGCTCGGCCGGGTCGAGAACGTCCGCGAGCAGCGTCATGACACTTTCCTCTCCTGGTGGGGAATGCCTTGAGGGCTGCTCACGTTATCGACCAAGGACCGTCCGCTGCCTCCTGATTTCCGCGAGGAACACCCGACGTGGCAGACTGGTTCATCGGCCAGTAGAAGGTTCCGGTTCACGCTGATCAGCCGACGGCGACCCGGCGACCTGTTCATTTGAGAGGGACCGAGCACACATGAAGAACGGTATTCACCCGGAGTACACCTCGACCGAGGTCATCTGCTCCTGCGGCAGCACGTTCACGACCCGCAGCACCGCCAAGGGCGACATCCGCGTCGAGACCTGCAGCGCCTGCCACCCGTTCTACACGGGCAAGCAGCGCGTGCTGGACACCGCGGGTCGCGTCGCCAAGTTCCAGGCGAAGTACGCGAAGGTCAACGCCGGCGGCACCAAGAAGAAGTAACGGCCTCCACGGCGCCCGGTTCCCCGCAGGGGGGCCGGGCGCCGTTGGCATGTTGGGGGATTTGTGAGTAACGACCGGCTCAGCCAGCTATTGGACGAGTACGCGCAGCTTGAGAAGCAGATGGAGGACCCCTCCATCCATTCCGACCAGGCCCTGGTACGCCGGGTCGGGCGGCGCTTCGCCGAGCTCGCGCCGGTGTACGCCGCGCACACCGAGCTCGAGGCGGCGCGGGCCGACCTGACCGCTGCCCGGGAGCTGGCGGCCGAGGATCCGTCGTTCTCCGCAGAGGTGGACGCGGTCGCCGCGGTGCTGCCCGCGCTTGAGGAGAAGCTCGGCGAGATGCTGATCCCGCGCGACCCGCACGACGCCAAGGACGTGATCGTCGAGATCAAGGCCGGCGAGGGTGGGCAGGAGTCCGCATTGTTCGCCGGCGATCTGCTGCGGATGTACACCCGCTACGCCGAGCGCCGGGGCTGGGTGGTCGAGATCATCGACGCGCAGGATTCCGACTTGGGCGGCGTGAAGGACGTCTCGGTGGCGGTGAAGACCAAGGGCGTGCCCGACGGCGGCCACGGCGTCTGGTCCCGGATGAAGTGGGAGGGTGGCGTGCACCGCGTGCAGCGGGTGCCCGTCACCGAGTCGCAGGGCCGCATCCACACCTCGGCGGCCGGAGTGCTGGTGCTGCCCGAGGCCGAGGACGTCGACGTGCAGATCGATCCGGGCGACATCCGGGTGGATGTGTTCCGTTCGTCCGGTCCGGGTGGGCAGTCGGTGAACACCACCGACTCCGCCGTGCGGATCACCCACCTGCCCACCGGCATCGTGGTGAGCTGCCAGAACGAGAAGAGCCAGCTGCAGAACCGCGAGCAGGCGATGCGCATCCTGCGGGCCCGGCTGCTGGCCGCCGCGCAGGAGGAGGCCGACGCCGCCGCGTCCGACGCCCGCAAGGCGCAGGTACGCACGGTGGACCGCTCGGAGCGCATCCGCACGTACAACTTCCCGCAGAACCGAATCACCGATCACCGCATCGGCTACACCGCGTACAACCTCGACCTGGTGCTGGGCGGCGAGCTGGATGCCGTGCTGGACGCGCTGGGCGAGGCGGACCGGGCGGCGCGGCTGGCGGGGGAGTCGGAGATCAGCCGGCGGCCGTGAACCAGGCCGTCTCGGTGACGGTGAGCCGGCCGTCGGCAGTGGCGCACAGCAGCAGCGTGCCCTCGGCGTGGCAGCCGTAGTCCTGCATCTCGTCGATCAAGCCGCGCAGCCGGATCTCGCCGGAGTGCTCGTCGACCTCGCCGAGCGCGGTTCGCTGCGGCGGGCTGGTCGTGCGGATCAGCACGTACGCGGTGCTGGCGGTGTCCTGGTAGTCCCAGACGATGCCGGCGGTGCCGAGGTCGGCCAGCGTGGCGCCGGTGTGGCTGTCGAGCAGGGCATGCCGGGCGCCCTCCTGGCCGTCCTCGAGGATGAGCCGGTCCGGGCCGACCGGCACTGCCCATCCGCCGCTGGCCCGCTGCCACAGCCGCCGTCCGGTCAGCCGGTCGTAGCCGGCCACGCCGCTCGCGTCGTTGAGACACATCACCGGTCCGCAGCCGTAGAAGCCGTTGAGAGTGTCGCTGGTGAGGTGCCAGCGTTCGGTGAGCGAGGCGAGGTCGTACGCGGTGACGGTGGCTTTGCTGCCCGCCACGTTGCGCACGACGAGCTGCTGACCCTCGGTGCTGATGTCGGTGGAGCGGTCTCCCGAGGTGGCACGCCCGGCCCAGGGCAGTTTCCGGCTGGTCTGCACGCTGCCGTCGGCGAAGTCGAGCACCTGCACGAGCCCTTCGCCGGTGGCGGTGACCAGCCGGCCGAGATCCTCGCTGGTGGTCCAGCTCTGCACCGCGGCCGGGGAGTTCTGCCAGGCCGGGATGCCGTCATGCAGGCCGACCGCGCGCAAAGTCCGGACGGTACTGCCCTGCTCGTCCCATTCGGTGAGCAGTGCCAGGTCGCCGTGGCTGGCGGCGACCTCGCCGGGCAGTCGCCACAGCTGCCGGCCGGTCGCGGCGTCGATGGCGATGGTCTCGCGGTTGAACTCCCGGAAACCGACGCCACCGTTGTCGGTGTCGAATTCCACGGTGGCCCGGCCGGTGGGCAGCATGATGACCCCCGACTGCACGGTGCCGATCCAGGCGGCGTCGTCAAGCTCAGGGACGGTCCAGCGCAATTTTCCGGTACGCAGCCCGTACGCACTCAGCCGCCGGTTGCCGCCCGCCGTGCCGGTGAACACGTACACCTGGTCGTCCGCCGAGATGAAGGAGTCCTGTCCGCTCAGCAGCGGGATGCTCCACAGCTGCGCGGGCGCGAACGAGTGCGGCGGCGCCGAGGCGGTGCACAGCAGCAGGCACAACGCGGCGGCCACGGCGACCAGCACGCGCCGGATCTCGCGGGGGCTGCCCAGGCGCCGGGCGGCGGCCGGCTCGTCGACCGTCTCGTCATGATCGGTGACGAGGCCGAGCTCGATGACGCCCATGGGTCAGACCCTAAGGGACCTCGGTGACCGTGAGCCGCCCGTCGGCGGTGGCGCAGACCAGCAGGTTGTCTGAGGCGCGGCAGTTGTACTCCTTGGTCTGGGCGATGGTGCCGCGTGGCACGACCTTGCCGGTGCGCTGGTCGAACTCGCTGAGCGCGGTCCGGCCGGGCGGATCGGTCATGGCGCTCAGGATGTACGCCCGGCTGCCGGGGTTCTCGACGTCGGACACGGTGGCTGCGGCACCGAGGTCGGCCAGGGTGGCCCCGGTGCTGCTGTCGACCAGGGTGTGCTGGTTTTCGTCGGCGCCGTAGGGGACCAGGATCCGGTCGTTGCCGATCGCGGTGGCCATCCCGTTGCCCTCGCGCTGCCAGCGCCGTTGACCGGTGGCCGGGTCGTAGCCGGAGATGCCGGCGGCATCGCTGAGGCACATGACCGACCCGCACCCGTAGAAGCCGTCGAACGTTTCGCTGCTGAGATGCCAGCGTTCGGCGAGCGTGGCCGGGTCGTAGGCGGCGACGGTGGCCCGGGTGTCCACGATGGTGCGCACGAAGAGCTGCTGGTGCTCGCCGCTGATGACCGTGTAGCGCTCGGCCGAGGCAGGCTGCTTCTGCACGGGAAGTTGTTTGCTGACCAGGGTGCTGCCGTCGGCGATGTCGAGCACCTTGAGCAGCCCGTTGCGGGTGGCGGTGTAGAGCCGCCCGGTGTCCTTGGCGAGCAACCAGCCCTGTACGTCGGTGTGGGTGTGCTCCCAGGCGGTGGTGCCGTCGCGCAGGCCGGCCACGCGCAGGGTCTGGATGCTGGCGCCCGCCTGGTCCCACTGGCTGAGCACCGCGTGCTGGGAGTCGCTGGCGGCGAGCTCACCGGGCAGGTGCCACAGTTCCCGGCCGGTCTTGGCGTCGACGGCGATGGTCTCGTGGATGAAGTTGCCGTCGACGGTGTCGAGCTGCGCGGTGGCGTCGCCGGCCGGCAGGGTGACCACCCCGGCCTGGACCGCCCCGATCCAGGTGGCGCCCTTCAGGTCGGAGATGCTCGCGGCCTTCTTACCGGTACGCAGCCCGTACGCGTCCAGCCGCCGCCCCTCGACCTGCGAGCCGCTCAGCACGTACACCTGGCCGTCCGCCGCGGTGAACGAGTCATCGGCGCCGGCCATCGGGATGCTCCACAGCAGGTGCGGTCCGGCCGAACTCGGGGGTGCCGACCCGGCGACCAGCAGCAGGCTCAGCACGGCGACCGTGGCGAGCAGCCCGCGCCGGACGTCGCGGCGGCGGCTCAGCGCCCAGGCGTTCGGCCGGCGGGGCGGCTCGGCCGGATCCGTGACCACGCCGAGCTCGATGACTTCCATGGATGGCAGCGTAGGTCAACCCCGCCGGTTCAGGGAGCCCGTCCGATTTCGGTGATCGTGAGCCGTGAGCCGCCGGTGTAGCAGGCGAGCAGCCGATCGGTGCTTTGGCAGTAATCGGCGGCCGGGTCGAGGGCACCGCGCAGGTCGATGCGGCCGGTGTGCTCGTCGAGCTCGCCGATCGCGGTGCGCCCGGGCGGTTGGTGGGTCAGGGCCAGCGAGTAGACCGGGCCGGTGTCGCCGTACGAGAGCGAGCTGGTGCCCAGGTCGGCCAGCTCACGTCCGGTGCGGGCGTCGACCAGCACCCGCCGGGCGCCGATGCCGTTCTCGAGCACCAGCCGATCGCGGTGCAGGGCGGCGGCATAGCCCTCACCCGGGCGGTGCCAGAGGGGCTGGCCGGTTTTTTGATCGTACACGGAGAGGCCGTTGTCGTCGTTGAGGCAGAACACCGGTCCGCATTCGTAGAAGCTGATGATCGACCGGCTGGACAGCCGCCAGCGTTCGTGCAGGGTCTCGGTGTCGTACATGGTCATGGCGGGCTGTTCGCTGGAGGTGCCGGGCAGGAAGAAGGTGTGGCCCGCGACGCCGACGCCGGGCGGCTGGTCGGGGCTGGCGATCGCGCCGGGCCAGGGCACCCAGCCGTGCGTCACCACGCGGCCCGAGCCGAAGTCGTGCACTGTCACGTCGCCGTCCTCGGTGGCCACGACGAGCCGGTCGGCGTCGGTGTCGCCGGTGGCGATCCAGGTGCGCCGCCGCCCGGCGGTGAAGCTCCACACGGGGGTGCCGGTGTGCAGGTCGACGACGCGCAGCGAGCGGACCGCGGACATCTCCGGGTCGCCCTGGATCAGCAGCACCAGCCCGGCGTGCACGGTCAGGCTGTCGCCGGGTTGGCGCCACAGCTCGCGGCCGGTGCCGTCCTCCAGGGCGATGGTCTGCGAGGTGCTGCCGTCGCTGGTGGGCGCGAGCAGCACGCCGCCGCCGGCCGCGTCGATCCAGGAGGTGCTGTCGCGCACCATCCGGGTCCAGCGGATCTTTCCGGTACGAGGGTCGTACGCGGTCACCCGCCGCTCGCCGGTCGACGACAGCACGTACACGCCGCCCGGGTTCATGGCGAACGAGTCCTCGTTGCCGTTTATCGGGATGCGCCAGAGCGTGGTGAAGGAGTGCTGCGGGATCGGCGCGGCCCCGGTCAGCAGCCCGGCGCTGAGCAGCAGAACCAGCGCGATCAGGTAGCGCCGCAGGTCCGGGCGCACCGGTTCGGCCGGCTCGTACGGCGTCACCACCCCCAGCTCGATGACGCCCATGTCGTCCAACCTACGGCTCAGGCAGGTGTCCGGTTGCCTGCCGCGGCGGCCAGCGCGGCAGCCAGGGCGCGCCGGTCGGGTCCCACCTCGGACCAGCCGGCTGCCAGCCCGATCGGGGTGCCGGGCACCAGGACCTGCCAGTTCTCGCCGGCAGCGGCGGCGCTGATCCGGCGCGACACCTCGGCCGCCTGGGTCGGGCCGGCCCCGGGAAGCACGACCACGAACTCGTCGCCGGCGAAGCGGGCCACGAAGTCACCGCGGCGCATGACCCGGCTCAGCACGCCAGCGATGCGTTGCAGCACCAGGTCGCCGCAGTGCCGGCCATGCCGGGCGTTGACCGCGGTGAACCCGATCAGGTCGCAGACGCCGATGGCGGCCCGTTCCCCACGGGCCAGCATGGCCGAGACGTAGCGTTCGAGCTGGCGGCGGTTGGGCAGGCCGGTGAGCGGGTCGGTCAGGGTTTCGTCGCCGTAGCGCCCGGCGTCGCGGTGGGTTTCCTGGGCGTCGAGGCGGGCGGCCACCCCGTCCAGATAGCCGTCGCGCAGCCGGTCGATGCGCTGGGCGGCGAGGCGGAACGCATACCGGTCGGCCTTGTGCGCGGCCTGGTGCTCCCCGGCGACCGCGTAGCAGATGCTGCGCAACCGGGCCGGTTCGGCGGCGCCGAGGATCTCCTGCGACACCGGTACGGCGTCGAGTTTGCGCAGCGCCCGGGTGGGCTGACCGGCCGCGATGTCCAGGCACACCCCGCCGAGGTGGCGCAGGTCGCGCGAGCGCACGCTGTCGCCGCCGCCGGTGAGCAACTCGGTCACGTCGGTTTCAGGGGCCTCGCCAAGCGCGGCGCGGCGGGCCAGGGCGTAGCCGTACACCGGGCGGGCGCTGGGCCGCAGCCGCGCGTCGGCGCCGGTGGCCAGGTAGCGGGTGAGTTCAGCGTCGATGTCGCGCAGCACGCGCAGGCAGCCGTCGGTGTCACCCTGGTGATCGAGGGAGACGGCGTTGCGCAGCCGGATGCCGGGGGCGGCGAACAGCTCCGGGGCCATGCCGGCCGCCGCGCCGACCTGGCGGGCCTGCTCGATGGCGGTCAGCGCGTGACCGTGAAAGCCCAAGTAGGAGTACGCCATGGCGAGGTCGTGCCAGCCCCACGCGGTTTCGGTGTCGCCGTCGGGCACCGCAGCCAGCGCCCGGGCGGACTGCACGAGGTGGGTGACGCCGCGGTCCAGGGCGCTCTGCAGGTGCGCGCCGAGCGCCGCGAACGCGTGCATCTGCCCGCGCAGGTAGGGGTCGGAGGTCTCGTGGACGGCGTTGCTGGCGAGCGTCATGGCGGTGGCGAACTCGGCGATGCGCCCCAGGTTGATCAACGCCCCGAACCGCTGCACGAGCGCGTACGCCCGGGTCAGCGGGTCGGTGGTGACCTCGAGCACCTTGTCCAGAATGGTCAGCGCCTCGGCGGAGCGGCCGCCCTGCTGGAGCTCGCCGGCCCGGCGCAGGTCGTCGACGCAATCCGGTAGCTGATCCAACCAGGTCATGGGATCGCCACGGCCATGCAGGCCCCTCTCGCCGACGGCGTTCATCGATCGACGACCCGGCCGGTCGCCGCCGCGAAACGACGTTCCATGATTATGCCGTGACACTCGCGCACGAACACCCCTCGGCGGACCCCGATCGCGTCCGCTTGGCGCCGGCGCTGGTCGCGGCCGCGAAACAGCTTGCCGAGGCGGGCGTTGAATCGCCCCGCGTCGATGCCGAGCTGCTCGCCGCGCATGTGCTGGGCATCGGCCGCGGCCGGCTCGTCCTGGTGGACACCGTGCGCGCCGCTGAGCTGCGCCGATTCGAGAACCTCACGGCCCGGCGGGCGCAGCGGGTGCCGTTGCAGCACCTGCTGGGCACCGCCGCGTTCCGGCATCTCGAGCTGGCCGTCGGCGACGGGGTCTTCGTGCCGCGCCCGGAGACGGAACTGCTGGCCGGTTGGGGGATCGAGCACACCGCGCCGGGCGCGACGGTGGTCGATCTGTGCAGCGGCAGCGGGGCAATCGCCCTGTCGGTGGCCGATGAGGGCCGGCCGGGCCGGGTGATCGCGGTCGAGCGCTCCTCGGCGGCACTGTCATATCTGCGACGCAACGCCGAGCCGTTTCCCGTTGTGACCGTCCTGCCGGGCGATGTCACCGGCCCCGGGTTACTTGCGGAGCTGCACGGCCAGGTCGACGTGCTGCTCTGCAATCCGCCCTATGTGCCCGAGGGAACCCCGGTGCCGCCGGAGGTGGCCGATCATGACCCGGCCGAGGCGGTGTTCGGGGGAGCGGACGGGCTGAGCGTGATCCGGCCGGTGATCCGGCTCGCCGCCGAGTTGCTGCGTCCCGGTGGGGTGGTGGGCCTCGAGCACGACGACGTGCACGGTGCCGATGTCCCCGAGCTGCTGCGTGCGGATGGTCGCTTCACCGAGGTAAAAGGGCATAACGACTTTGCTGGGCGCCCTAGATTCGCCACCGCGATCAGGCAATTAGACTCGGCGTCGTGATGCTTTACGACTGCCGGACCGTGGCCGAGCGCGATCGCGGCATCGCCGCCGCCGTCGAGGCGGTTCGCAGCGGGGAACTCGTGGTCCTGCCCACCGACACGGTCTACGGCGTCGGGGCGGAGGCGTTCACTCCGCATGCGGTCAGCGCGTTGCAGACCGCTCGGGGAGTCGACCGCCGGGTGGCGCCGCCGGTGCTGGTCGGCTCGCGGCACACCCTGGACGGGCTGGTCTACTCCATCCCCAAGGCGGCCCGGGATCTGGCTGACGCGTTCTGGCCGGGCGCGCTGACGATCATCGTCGAGCACTCGCCGAGCCTGCAGTGGGATCTGGGCGAGACCGGGGGGCGGGTGGCCGTACGGATGCCGCTGCACCCGGTGGCGCTGGAGGTGCTGCGCGAGATCGGCCCGATGGCCGTGACCACTGCCAACAAGGTTGGCCAGGCCGCGCCGGTCACCGCCGAGGAGGCCCGCGACCAGCTCGAATACTCGGTGCGCATCTACCTGGAGGCCGGGGTGGCGCACGACCCGGCGCCGAGCACGGTGGTGGACGTGACCGGTGACGTGCCTCGGGTGCTACGCGAGGGCGCCCTGTCATACGACAAGCTGCATGACGTGGTCCCCGACCTGCAGCCCGCGGGATCCTGATCATGGCGTTCACCGTGCTGCACGTGTGCATGGGCAACATCTGCCGCTCGCCGATGGCCGAGCGGTTGCTGGTGCTCGCCGCGCAGCAGCGGCTCGGCAAGCTCGATCCCGACGCCGACGTGCACGAGCTGCTGGTCAGCCGGAGCGCGGGCACCGGTGGCTGGCACGACGGCGAGGAGATGAACCCGCCCGCCGGCCGGCAGATCCGGCTGCGCGGCGGCAGTGTCGACGGTTTCACCGCCCGCAAGCTCACCGGCGCCCAGCTCACCGAGGCCGATCTGATCCTGACCGCGACCGCCGACCAGAGCGACTACGTTGCCGCGCTGCTGCCCGAGGCCGTCCACCGCACGTTCGTGCTGGGCCACTTCGCCCGGCTGCTGCAGCAGTTCGAGGCCAAGGAGCTGCCCGCCGCGGGCACCGACCCCGAGACGTTCGCCGCGCGGGCACGGGCGCTGGTGGTGGCGCTGGACAAGCTGCGCGGGGACACCGAGCCGCAACCCGGCGACGACCTCGACGACCCGTGGGGCCGCGGCGACCAGACCTTCCAGCGCATCGCCGACGACATCGACGAATCGCTGTACCCCCTGGTCGAGGCGCTGCTGCCGGGGGCTGCGAGGGCCGCGTGATCATCACTGCCGACGCCGGTGGGATCCGCCGCGCCGCCGACCTGCTGCGGGCCGGGCAGGTCGTGGCGTTCCCCACCGAGACCGTGTACGGCCTGGGCGCCGACGCGTTCAGCGAGCGCGCGGTGGCCGAGATCTACCGGCTCAAGAACCGTCCGTCGTGGAACCCGCTGATCGTGCACGTCGCCGACGTCACCGCGGCCCGTGCGCTGGCCAAGCAGTGGCCCGACCTGGCCAACGAGCTGGCAGCCCAGTTCTGGCCGGGGCCGCTGACCCTGGTGGTGGAGCGGGCCGGGCACCTCGGCACGGGAACGATCGCTGTGCGCGTACCGGCGCATGATGTTGCTCTGAAGTTGCTTGATGCCTCGGGGTTGGCTCTGGCCGCGCCCAGCGCGAACCGCTCGGAAAGCATCTCGCCGACCACCGCCCAGCACGTCTTGCGCAGCCTGCCCGACGTGCCGATGGTGCTGGACGGCGGGCCGACCCGGTGGGGCATCGAGTCGACAGTGGTGGATGTGACAGTGGATCCGCCGCGGCTGCTGCGCCCAGGAGCCCTGCCGCTGCGCGACCTCCGCCAGGTGACCGGCTCGATCACGCTGCCCGACGAGGTGGCCGACGGCGCCGAGCGGTCCTCACCCGGGATGAGCAAGCGCCACTACGCACCCCGGGCCCGGCTGATCCTGACCGATGACGTGAGCTCGGTGAGCGCGCCCGAGCCGGTCGCGGTGCTCACCTACGAGACCGAGGACGTGCCCGGCGCCGAGATCCTCAGCGTCGACCCGCGCGAGTATGCCGCCGACCTCTACGCCGCCCTGCACCGCCTGGACGACCGCGGGGTCCGCACGATCATCGCGAAGAACCCGCCGCCGACTGAGGAGTGGCTGGCCGTCCGGGATCGCCTGACCCGCGCGGCGGCGTCATAGCGCCCCTGGCGATGTTGCGGGCCATGCCGCTGAAGATGATCCCGTGGAAGGGCAGGATGCTCGCCCAGTACGCGTGACCGGCCAGACCACGGGGCACGAACAGGGCCCGCTGGCGGTAGACGCTGGTGCCGTCCGGGCGCGCCTCGGCGTACATCTCCAGCCAGGCCCGGCCCGGCACCTTCATCTCGGCACGCAACCGCAGCAGCTCGCCGGGCTTGATCTCCTCGACCCGCCACCAGTCCAGCGCCTCACCCACGTACAGGTGGTCGCGGTCGCGGCGGCCGCGTCGCAGGCCCACGCCGCCGACCAGCCGGTCCAGCCAGCCGCGCACCGACCAGGCCAGCGGGAACGAGTACCAGCCGTTGTCGCCGCCCACGCCCTCGATGACCCGCCACAGCGCGGCGGCCGGGGCGTTCACCTCGCGGCAGCGCTCGTCCTTGTAGATCGTGCCGCCGGTCCAGGCCGGGTCGCTGGGCATCGGCTCGGCCGCCGCATCCGCACCCGAGGCGTTGGACCAGCGGGTCTCCACCTCGTCGTCGCGGATCTTGCCGAGCGCGAGCCGCACCGATTCGTCAAAACCGAGCGGCGGCTCACCCGGGACGTAGCCGGCGATGTCGTTCTCGTGCGCCACAGCCTCGTGGATCAGGCTGGCGACCAGAGGACGGGCAATGGCATTGGGCACCGGGGTGATGGCGCCGACCCAGTGCGCGGAAAGCCACGGGCTCAGGGGGCGCAACGGGAGAATGATCCGGCGGGGCAATCCGGCGACTCTGGCGTAGCGCTGCATCATTTCGGCGTAGGTCAGCACATCCCGGCCGCCGATGTCGAAACCGCGATTGACGTCCGGGGACAGGGTCGCGGCGCCGATCAGATAACGCAGCACATCGCGGACGGCGATCGGTTGAATGCGATTGCGGACCCAGCGGGGAGTGACCATGACCGGCAGCCGTTCGGTCAGATACCGCAACATCTCAAAGGACGCCGAGCCCGATCCGATGATGACCGGGGCCCGCAGAACTGCCGTCGGCACTCCGCTGTCCAGCAGAATGCGTCCGACTTCGGCTCGGGAACGCAGGTGGGCCGACGGGCGATCATCGGCCGGGACTTCTGGACCGCCGAGATAAACAATTCTTTTGACGCCTTTCTCGTACGCGGCCCGCGCGAAATTCGTGGCGGCTTCCCGGTCGATGCGCTCGAAATCGCGCTGACCCAGCGAGTGCACGAGGAAATAGGCGACGTCGACGCCGTCAAGGGCGTCCGCGAGCGACGCCGGATCGGACAAATCACCCTCGACTATCTCGGCTTGCGGAGCCCAGGGCACGTCCCGTAGCCGCCCCGCGCTGCGCGAGAGAGCCCGCACCTGATGACCCGCGGCGATCAACCGGGGTACCAGGCGCCCGCCGATGTAACCGGTCGCACCGGTGACCAAGCAACGCATACTTTCGTGTTCCCGCAGGCAGCGCGGCTAAGCCATATGCTTTTACCGGGCTTTCCGCCGACCTGAGGGGGCGCGCGATGGGCACGTTCTGGGGCCCGGACCTCGAGGCGCTGCGCCGCGAGGATCCCGAGATCGCCGGGGTACTGCTCGGTGAGCTGGAACGTCAGCGCAGCGGTCTGCACCTGATCGCCAGTGAGAACTTCACGTCCGCGGCGGTGCTCGCCGCGCTCGGCTCCACGCTGACGAACAAGTACGCCGAGGGCTATCCCGGGCAGCGCTACTACCGCGGCTGTGCCGAGGTCGACCGGGCCGAGAAGCTGGCGATCGAGCGGGCCAAGGCGTTGTTCGGCGCCGAGCACGTCAACGTGCAGCCGCACTCGGGGGCGTCGGCGAACATGGCGGCGTACGCGGCACTGGTGCAGCCGGGCGACACGGTGCTGGCCATGGACCTGCCGCACGGGGGTCACCTCACCCACGGCAGCAAGGTCAACTTCTCGGGCAAGTGGTTTCGGACGGTCGGCTACCACGTGCGCCCGGACACCGAGCTCATCGATTACGACGAGGTGCGCGAACTGGCCCTGGCGCACCGGCCGGCCCTGATCATCTGCGGAGCCACCTCGTACCCGCGGCTGCTGGACTTCCCGGTGTTCCGGGACATCGCCGACGAGGTGGGGGCGTACCTGATGGTCGACGCCGCGCACATCATCGGGCTGGTCGCCGGCCGGGCCGTGCCCTCACCCGTACCGTTCGCCGACGTGGTTTCGTGCACCACCCACAAGGTGTTGCGGGGTCCACGCGGCGGCATGCTGCTCTGCCGTGAGCCGCTGGGCGCACGCATCGACAAAGCGGTCTTCCCCTTCACCCAGGGCGGGCCGATGATGCACGCCATCGCGGCAAAGGCGGTGGCGCTGCGGGAGGCGTCACGCCCGGAGTTCCAGGGGTACGCCCACCAGGTCGTCCGCAACAGCCAGGCCCTCTCCGCCGGGCTCGCGGCCGAGGGCATGCGGGCGGTCGCCGGGGGCACCGACACCCACTTGGCCCTGGCCGACCTGCGCGAACTCGGGGTGTGCGGGCGCGATGCCGAGGACCGGTGCGAACAGGCCGGCATCACGCTCAACAAGAACGCCGTCCCGTTCGACCCGGAAAAGCCGACCACCGCCTCCGGTATCCGGGTCGGCACCGCGGCGGTGACGACGCAGGGGATGGGCGAGGCTCAGATGCGGGAGATCGCCGGGCTGATCGCCACCGCGGTGCGCGCCGATCCCGCAACGGCGGCGGGGGCCTCGGCTCTGCGGGAGATCGCGGTGCGGGCGGAGGAGCTGGCGCAGCGCTTCCCTGCGTACGCTTTGGGATCCTCGTACGAGCTCGCGTAACCTTTCGTGAATGCGTGAAAGGCTGCAACACCTGCCGCTCGGCTTTGCTTGTTCCGCCGTCCTGCTCGTGTTGGGGGCCGCGCTGGCCTGGATCCTGCGGGGCCCGATGGCGGCGCTCGGCGCTGCCGGCGGCGTGCTGCTGGTGCTGGTGAGCTACACGATCTCCGGCTTGGTGGTGGCGTGGGCCGACCTCTATGCCCGTCAGCTGATGATGCCTGTGGTGCTGCTCACTTATGCCCTCAAGTGCGTTCTGCTCGGGCTCGTTCTTTACCGGCTCAACGAGGCGGATTGGCCCGGCCTGTTCTCGCTGGGAGTCGCCGTCGTTGTAGCGGTATTCGTCTGGACGGGCGCTCAGTTGACGTGGAGTTGGCGGGTCAGTTCCCTGAGCCTTAAATCTTGATGTGCGTGTTCCCTGCAAGTAGCGGATTACCGCCCGGCTGAATGCGACACTTCACCCATGCCGGTCGCTTCGCGAGCTAATCACTCGTCCGAGACCGGACAGTTGCGCGCGAGCGCGTGCGCCTTCGTAGTAACGTGGCGGCCGCCGCCCAACGGCCCACAGAGATTGCGCCACCCCCGAGCCATTGCCGCACGGGGGTCGATGCGCAACGCTGATTCTGCGGCTGATATGGTCTCGGCGTCATGGCGGACGAGCAGCCACCCCAGAAGAAGCCCCAGCCCACCGGTGATCAGTCGGCGTGGGCGGCGCTCAGCACCCTGCTCAGCGGGATTGTGGTGTGGGGCGGATTAGGTTATCTGGTTGATCTCTGGCTGGATCTGCCTAATCGCCTGGGTCTTCTCGTTGGCATGATCGTTGGACTGGCCGCGTCTTTGTACCTGGTCATCAAGAGGTTTGGTTAACGCGTGGAAGGTGGACCGATGGTCGAGCAGTCGGCAATCTTGGCCGAGGGCTTCCCGCCCGGGGTCCAGGACTTCGACTTCGAGAGCTGGATTCCGTCACTCCGTGGCTCGGAATGGGGTCTGCTATTCACCAAACTTACGTTCATGGTGTGGCTGGCCGTCGCGCTTCTGATCATCTACTTCCTGGTGTCCTACCGGAAGCCGCAGCTGGTCCCGACCAAGAAGCAGTGGCTCGCCGAATCGATCTACGGCTTTGTTCGCAAGAACATCGCACAGGACGTCGTCGGTAAGGAAGGCCTGCGGTTCGCGCCGTATCTGACGGTGCTGTTCTGCTTCATCGCGCTGACGAACCTGTTCGCGATTATTCCGTTCTTCCAGATCTCGCCGAATGCGCACATCGCCTTCCCGGTGGTGCTCGGTGTCATCAGCTGGTTGCTCTTCATCTACCAGGGCATCAAGAAGCACGGCGCGGCCCACTACTTCCGCGTCAACCTGTTCATGCCGGGTATCCCGTGGCCGCTCTACATCCTGGTCACCCCGATCGAACTGATTTCGACGTTCCTCACGCGACCGGTCACCCTCGCGGTCCGGCTCTTCGCCAACATGTTCGCCGGCCACCTCATCCTGCTGGTGTTCACGCTCGGCGGCGTCGCCATGCTGGGCAGCGCCAACGTGTTCATCATGGGCCTGTCGGTGTTCTCGTTCCTGATGGCCATCGTGATGACGTTCTTCGAGGTCATGGTCATCTTCCTGCAGGCCTACGTCTTCGTCATGCTGACCGCCAACTACCTCGAAGGCGCGCTCGCCGAAGACCACTGAGTTCCGCTCGAGTTTCACGCGGTTCCTGACCGCACCTTGTCGCCACGCGTGACAGTCACGCGCGAATTCCAGGAGGAAATAGCAAATGCTGCTTCAAGCTGCAGTGGATGGCCAGCTCGGCACCATCGGCTACGGCCTTGCCGCCATCGGTCCCGGCATCGGTATCGGCATCCTGTTCGCCGCCTACATCCAGGCCAGCGCCCGTCAGCCCGAGTCGGCCGGCTTCAACCGCACCTGGCTGATCTTCGGCTTCGCGGTCGTCGAGGCGCTCGCCCTCTTCGGCCTCGTCCTCGCGTTCGCCCTTCAGTAAGCCCAAGCTGATGCCCGTCAGCACCACGGCGCGACCGGACAGGAGGTGCGCACAATGAAGATCCTTGCTGCGGAGGAGGAGGGTGGCGGCAACGTCATCCTGCCTCACGTCCCCGAGATCATCGTCGGGATTATCGCCTTCGCGATCCTCTGCTTCGTCCTGATGAAGTTCGTCTTCCCCCGCATGGAGGAGACGTTCAGGGCCCGGGTCGACGAGATCGAGGGCGGCATCAAGCGGGCCGAGGCCGCGCAGGCCGAGGCCAACGGGCTGCTCGAGCAGTACCGCGCGCAGCTGGCCGAGGCTCGCACCGAGGCCGCCCGCATCCGCGACGAAGCCCGGGCCGACGCCGAGGGCATCCGCCAGGACGTTCTGGCCAAGGCCCGCGAAGAGTCCGACCGCATCATCGCGGCCGGCCGCGAGCAGCTCGCCGCCCAGCGCGAGAGCATCGTTCGTGAGCTGCGCTCCGAGGTCGGCACGCTCGCCGTGGACCTGGCCGGTCGCATCGTCGGCGAGTCGCTCGCTGACGAGGCCCGCACCCGGGGCACCGTCGACCGGTTCATCAACGAGCTCGGCGCCGGCGCGGGCAGCCGCTGATGGCCGCCGTCAACCGGGAGTCGTACGCCGCGGCCGCGGACAAGCTGGCCGCGGGCTCGACGTCGGTCACCGCCGCGCAGCTCGCCACCATCGCCGATGAGATCCTGGCGGTGGCCCGGCTGCTGCGCGGCGAGCCGCGGCTGCGACGCGCGCTGACCGACCCGTCGCGGTCGGCCGACGAGCGGGCCGGGCTGTTCCAGTCGCTGGTCTCCGGCAAGCTCAGCGTCATCACGGTCGACACCCTGGCCACCCTGGTGGCCGGTCGCTGGTCCGCCCCGGCGGAACTGCTCGACGCGACCGAGCGGCTCGGCACCGACACGGTGCTCACCGCCGCCGACCGCGACGGCAAGCTCGCCGATGTCGAGGACGAGCTGTTCCGTTTCGGCCAGGTCGTGTCCGGCAACGGCCGGCTGGCCGTCACGCTCAGTGACCCGAGCGCATCGGCCGACCAGCGGGCTAAGCTCGTTGAGGACCTGCTGAAAGGCAAGGTCCAGACGGCGACGCTCCAGCTTGTCAAGATCGCTCTCGAGGGTTTCGGTGGCCGGAGCTTCGAGTCCTCGCTCAGCAAGCTCGTCGAGCTGACCGCCGCGAAGCGCGACCGCGAACTCGCGTACGTGACCGCGGCCAAGGTTCTCGACGATGCGGAGGAGCAGCGGCTCGCCGCCAAGTTGTCCGACATCTACGGTCGGCAGGTTTCGCTGAAGGTCGAAGTCGACCCGAGCATCATCGGTGGCCTCAGCGTGCGTGTCGGCTCCGACCTCTACGACGGCACGATCCTGCGGCGACTCAACGAAGCCCGCCAGGCGTTCGCTAAATAGTTCTTTCCCCTCGGCGGCGGCGACGCTACCGAAAGCCCTCGGGCGCGGCGACGCCCCGAGCCGACTAGAGAAGGCAGAGGATGGCCGAGCTGACCATCTCCTCGGACGAGATCCGGGGGGCGCTAGAGCGCTACGTCTCGTCCTATTCGCCCGAGGTCTCCCGCGAGGAGGTCGGCATCGTCTCCGATGCGGGCGACGGGATCGCGCACGTCGAGGGTCTGCCCTCGACCCAGGCGAACGAACTCCTCGAGTTCGAGGACGGCACCCTGGGTGTCGCGCTGAACCTCGAGGTTCGCGAGATCGGTGTCGTCGTCCTGGGCGACTACACCAACATCGAAGAGGGGCAGCGGGTCAAGCGGACCGGCCGCGTGCTCTCCGTGCCCGTCGGTGACGCCTACCTCGGCCGCGTGGTCGACGCCCTGGGCAACCCGATCGACGACCGTGGCGAGATCGCCAGCGAGGGCTTCCGCGAGCTTGAGCTGCAGGCGCCCAACGTCATGGCCCGCCAGCCGGTGAAGCAGCCGCTGCAGACCGGCATCAAGGCCATCGACGCCATGACGCCGATCGGCCGCGGCCAGCGCCAGCTCATCATCGGCGACCGCAAGACCGGCAAGACCACGGTTGCGCTCGACACGATCATCAACCAGCGCGCCAACTGGGAGTCCGGCGACCCGGACAAGCAGGTCCGCTGCATCTACGTCGCAATCGGTCAGAAGGCGTCCACCATCGCCAGCATCCGCGGGACGCTGGAGGCGCAGGGCGCGCTGGAGTACACGACCATCGTGGCCTCCCCGGCGTCCGACCCGGCCGGCTTCAAGTACATCGCGCCGTACACCGGTTCCTCGATCGGTCAGCACTGGATGTACGCCGGCAAGCACGTCCTGATCGTCTTCGACGACCTGACCAAGCAGGCCGAGGCGTACCGCGCCGTGTCGCTGCTGCTGCGCCGCCCGCCGGGCCGTGAGGCGTACCCGGGCGACGTCTTCTACCTGCACAGCCGCCTGCTCGAGCGTTGCGCCAAGCTCTCCGACGAGCTCGGTGGCGGCTCGATGACCGGTCTGCCGCTGATCGAGACCAAGGCCGGCGACATCTCGGCCTACATCCCGACCAACGTCATCTCGATCACCGACGGCCAGATCTTCCTCGAGGGTGACCTGTTCGCCTCCGGTGTGCGCCCGGCCATCAACGTCGGCACCTCGGTGTCGCGAGTCGGTGGCTCCGCGCAGGTCGGCGGCATGCGCCAGGTCTCCGGCCGCCTGCGCCTCGACCTCGCCCAGTTCCGTGAGCTGGAGGCGTTCTCCGCCTTCGCCTCCGACCTGGACAAGGCGTCGCGCGCCCAGCTCGAGAAGGGCGTCCGTCTGGTCGAGCTGCTCAAGCAGCCGCAGTACTCGCCGCTGTCCTCGGGCGAGCAGATCGTCGTGATCTGGGCCGGCACCACCGGCCAGCTCGACGACGTCGCGGTCGGTGACGTGCGCCGCTTCGAGGGCGAGTTCCTCGAATGGTTCAAGCGCAACCGCAGCGACGCGTTCGCCACCATCTCGGCCGGCGGCAAGCTTTCCGACGAGACCGTTGACCTGCTGCAGAAGGCCGTGCAGGAGTTCAAGCAGGGCTTCAAGGCGGGCGACGCCGGCACCGGTGCAGGCACCGAGGCCGCTGCCGAGCCGCTTGCCGACGGTCAGCAGTCGCGCGAGACCGTGACCCGCGAGGTCCGCCCCGCGTCGGACGAGGCCTGAGTTAGATGGCCGGTCAGGTACAGGCCCTCCGGCGGCGCATCCGCACCGTCCGGTCGACCAAGAAGATCGCCAAGGCGCAGGAGCTGGTTGCGACCAGCCGCATCGCCAAGGCACAGGAGCGGGTCGCCGCCTCGCAGCCGTACGCGGAGGCGATCACGCAGGTGCTGACCGCACTCGCGTCGAACGCGTCGGTCGACAACCCCCTGCTGCAGCCGCGCTCGCGGGTGCGGCGGGCGGGTGTCCTGCTGGTCACCAGTGACCGCGGCCTGGCCGGCGCCTACAACGCCAACGCGATCCGCACGTGCGAGCAGCTCATCGCTCGCCTGCGGGCCGACGGCAAGGACGTGGCGCTGTACATCGTCGGCCGCAAGGGCGTCGGTTACTACAAGTTCCGCAACCGGCCGATCGAGACCAGCTGGACCGGGTTCTCCGAGCGGCCGACGTTCGAGGACGCCCGCAAGATCGGTGACTCGCTGCTGGACGCGTTCGTGGCCGGTGCCGATGACACCGACACCAGCCACGGCCCGGACGGCATCCAGGGCGTGGACGAGCTGCACATCGTCAGCACCCAGTTCAAGTCGCTCATGACCCAGAGCCCGCAGGCGCGCTTCCTGGCGCCGATGCAGGTCGAGGACAAGGAGCGCGAGCCCGGACTGCGCCCGGCGTACGAGTTCGAGCCCGAGGCCGAGGAACTGCTCGACGCGCTGCTGCCCAAGTACCTCAACACGCGGATCTACGCCGCGCTGCTGGAGTCGGCGGCAAGCGAGTCGGCGTCGCGGCGCCGGGCGATGAAGAGCGCGTCGGACAACGCGGACGACCTGCTCAAGCGGTACACGCGCGAGATGAACTCCGCGCGGCAGGCTGCGATCACCCAGGAAATCAGTGAAATCGTCGGCGGCGTCGAGGCGCTGTCCTCGGCGGGAAGTGATGTGTGATGACTGCTGTAGCTGAGCCCACCAAGACGGAGACCGCCGTCGGCCGCGTCGTGCGGGTCATCGGCCCGGTCGTCGACGCCGAGTTCCCCCGCGACGCCATGCCGGCGATCTTCAACGCGTTGCACGTCGACGTGACCCTCTCCGAGGGCACCAAGACGCTGACGCTCGAGATCGCCCAGCACCTCGGCGACAACGTGGTCCGCGCGATCTCGATGCAGCCGACCGACGGCCTCACCCGGGGTGCCGAGGTCCGCGACACCGGTGCGCCGATCTCGGTGCCCGTCGGTGACGTGACCAAGGGCCACGTGTTCAACGCCCTCGGCGAGGTGCTCAACGCCGACCCGAAGACGCTGCAGGTCACCGAGCGCTGGCCGATCCACCGCAAGCCCCCGGCGTTCGCCGACCTCGAGCCGAAGACCGAGATGCTGGAGACCGGCATCAAGGTGCTCGACCTGCTCGCGCCGTATGTGCGTGGTGGCAAGATCGGCCTGTTCGGCGGCGCGGGCGTGGGCAAGACGGTGCTCATCCAGGAGATGATCATCCGTGTGGCCCGCAACTTCGGTGGTACGTCGGTGTTCGCCGGCGTGGGTGAGCGCACCCGCGAGGGCAACGACCTCATCCTGGAAATGGACGAGGGTGGCGTGCTCGACAAGACCGCGCTGGTCTTCGGCCAGATGGACGAGCCGCCGGGCACCCGCCTGCGGGTCGCCCTGACCGCGCTCACCATGGCGGAGTACTTCCGGGACGTGCAGAACCAGGAGGTGCTGCTCTTCATCGACAACATCTTCCGGTTCACCCAGGCCGGTTCCGAGGTCTCCACCCTGCTCGGCCGCATGCCCTCGGCCGTGGGTTACCAGCCCACCCTGGCCGACGAGATGGGCGAGCTCCAGGAGCGGATCACCTCGGTCCGCGGCAAGGCGATCACCTCGCTGCAGGCGATCTACGTGCCCGCCGACGACTACACCGACCCGGCGCCGGCCACCACCTTCGCCCACCTGGACGCGACCACGAACCTTGAGCGGTCGATCTCCGACAAGGGCATCTACCCGGCCGTGGACCCGCTGGCCTCCAGCTCGCGGATCCTGGCGCCCGAGTTCGTCGGGGCCGAGCACTACGCGGTCGCCCGCGAGGTGCAGCGAATCCTGCAGAAGTACAAGGACCTGCAGGACATCATCGCGATCCTCGGCATGGACGAGCTTTCCGAGGAGGACAAGGTCACGGTGCAGCGGGCTCGCCGCATCGAGCGCTTCCTCTCGCAGAACACCTACGCCGCGGAGCAGTTCACCGGCGTTCCCGGCTCGACGGTCCCGCTCAAGGAGACCATCGAGGCGTTCAAGAAGATCAGCGAGGGCGAGTACGACTCGTTCCCGGAGCAGGCCTTCTTCATGTGCGGTGGCCTCGAGGACCTCGAGAAGAACGCCCACGAGCTCATGAAGGGCTGACCAGCCGAGCTGTGTGTTACCGAAGGCCGCGTCGACTCTGTCGTCGCGGCCTTCGCGCTTCTGGGGGCCGGGCCGCGTGTCCTCCATACCGTTATGTCCGTTTGTTCTCGCAGTGATGGGTTGTCCGGATGCGAAGAAATCTTTGATCGTTCGGATATCCTTGGCGGCCGTGCGGCGGAGTCTCGCGATCATGGTTTCTTTGGTCGCATAGCCCGAGAGTTGGGGAGCAAGTGGCGAAGAGCGGCAAAGCCAAGGCCAAGTGGCGATCACCGTTATGGGCGCGGTTGTGCGCGATCGTCGGCTGCGTGCTGATGGTGCTCGGCGGCGGGGCCCTGGTGACCACCCAGGTGCTGGTCGCCCGGTATGCGGGCGCGGTGGAGACCAAGGACCTGTTCGGCGATGCCGCCGCGGGCGCCACCAAGACCCCGGTCAGCGAGATCAAGGGCCCGCTCAACATCCTGCTGGTCGGCATCGACCCGCGCGACGAGGCCACCGCGCCGCTGTCCGACTCGATCATCGTGGTGCACATCCCCGAGGGCCTGCACCAAGCGCAGCTCTTCTCGATCCCGCGTGACCTGCGCGTCGAGATCCCGCCCTTCGCCAAGACCGGGTTCCAGGGCGGCACTTCGAAGATCAATGCCGCAATGTCGTACGGCAGCAGCATCGGCAACGGCAAGCATGACGTCGCCCAGGGCTTCGACCTGCTCGCCAAGACCGTCGGCCAGCTCACCGGCATCAAGAAGTTCGACGCCGGCGCGATCATCAACTTCAACGGGTTCAAGGACATCGTCGAGGCCATGGGCGGCGTCACGATGACGATCGACCAGAACGTCAAGTCCGAGCACTTGCAGCCCAACGGCAAGCCGCGCCCGCGCCGGCCCGAGTGCGCCGACAACAGCTGCGACCACCCGTACATCGGGCCGCAGAAGACGTACAAGAAGGGCACCTATCACCTGCAGGCGTGGGAGGCGCTGGACTACGTACGCCAGCGCTACGGCCTGCCCCGCAGTGACTACGACCGTCAGCGCCACCAGCAGCAGTTCATCCAGGCGATGGCCAAGCAGGCGCTCAGCAAGGACGTGGTGACCAACCCCGTCAAGCTCGACCAGGTGCTGCGCGCGGCCGGCGACGCGCTGATCTTCGACGGCAACGGCCACAACGTTGTCGACTGGGGTCTGGCCCTGCGCGGGGTCGGCTCGCAGGACATGACGCTGGTGAAGCTGCCCGGCAAGAGCCTGTTCGACGGTCAGCAGTACATCGGTGAGGGCCTCGACCCGTCCGCCGAGGATTTCTTCAAGGCGGTCAGCAACGACTCCATCTCCTCCTTCCTCATCGACCACCCGGAATTCATGCAAGAGATGTGACAAGCCACCGCGAAAGTGGCGGTCGCCACCCGGGGCACCGGCGTGTCACCCGGGCGTTTAGAATTCAGGCAGTTCACCAGCACTGTTACAGCGAGCTTGACAGGAGAGAGCGTGGCCAAGCAGCTGCACGTCCAGGTCGTCGCCGTCGAGGAGCGCATCTGGTCCGGCGACGCCGAGATGCTCGTCGCGCGGACCACCGAGGGCGAGATCGGCATCCTGCCCGGTCACGCGCCGCTCCTGGGCCTGCTCAAGGAGCCCTCCCAGGTACGCGTCAAGCTCAACGGCAGCGACCAGCTCACCTACGATGTGACCGGCGGCTTCCTCTCCGTCGACGCCAATGGCGTGACCGTCCTCGCCGAGAGCGCGACTCCGGCCTCCACCGCCGACGCGCACTGACGTCACGCGATGCGGATTCTGGAGATCGTCGGAATCTGCCTCGCCGCGCTGCTCGTCGTCTTCTTCGCGCTCTTCCTCCGCACCCGCCTGCTGATGGTGGGCAGTGGCACGATCCGCCTGCAGGTCCGGACCAGCACCATGGTCCCAGGCCGCGGCTGGTCCGCCGGAGTGGGCCGTTTTGTCGGCGACGAGCTGCGCGTCCACCGCATGTTCAGCTTCGCCTTCCGCCCCAAACGCATTCTCGATCGCCGCGTGCTGGCCATCCGCAGCCGTCGCCTCCCCGAGGGCCCCGAGCGGCTCAGCATGCCGGGGCATTGGGTAGTTCTGCTCTGCCAGCAGGCCGGCGCCGAGATCGAGATCGCCATGGCCGAGTCGACGGTGACCGGGTTCCTGTCCTGGCTCGAAGCCGGCCCCCCGGGACAGCCCGGCAGCGTGGCCCCGCGGCCGACCATCACGCCCCGCCCGGCCGAGAACTAAGCCCGCGTGCGCGCCCCGATCTATCAGCTCGACGCCTTCGCCACCCGCCGCTTCACCGGCAACCCGGCCGCTGTGGTGGTGCTGGAGCAGTTCCTCGATGACGTCGTGCTGCAGGCCATAGCCGCGGAGAACAACCTGTCCGAGACGGCGTTCGTGGTGCCCGGCGATGGCGGTTACCGGCTGCGTTGGTTCACCCCGGCCGTCGAGGTGCCCTTGTGCGGGCACGCGACGCTCGCAGCGTCCGCCGTTGTCCTCGAACGGCTGGAATCAGGCCGGAGCAGCGTCATCTTCGACACCGCGAGCGGGCCGCTGACGGTCACCCGCGAGGCCGCCGGCTATCGGATGGACCTGCCGGTCCGCACGGTGCGGGCCGTGGAGCCGCAGCCTGCGGTGGCCGCCGCGCTCGGCGTCACCCCGCTGGAGACCGCTGTGGACGGGGGCAACTACCTGGCCCTGCTGCCCGACGCCGCCACTGTTCGCGCCCTGACCCCCGACCTTGCCGCGATCGCCCGCCTCGACCGGACCGGGGTGGTGGTGACCGCCGCCGGGGACGGACCCTACGACTTCGTCAGCCGGTATTTCGCCCCGGCCAAGGGCGTCCCGGAGGACCCGGTGACCGGGGGTGCGCACTGCGGGCTCACGCCGTTCTGGGCCGCCCGGACCGGCAAGGACACGTTCTTGGCTTACCAGGCGTCGCAGCGCGGCGGTGAGCTGACCTGCCGCCTCGCCGGGGACCGGGTGCAATTGCTCGGCTCGTGCGTGTTCTACCTGGAAGGCTCCATCGAAATTTAAGACGCCTTGCCGCCCGGCACCCACTTCACGTCGCCGGCCGAGCCGTTCGCGGTTCGGGCCAGGATGAAGAGCAGATCCGAGAGGCGGTTGAGGTACTTGGCCGGCAGTGCGGGCGTACGGTCGCCGTCGTCTTCGATCAGCGACCAGGCTGAGCGTTCCGCCCGCCGGGCCACCGTCCGTGCCACGTGCAGGAGCGCCGCTCCCGGCGTGCCTCCCGGCAGGACGAAGGAGTCGAGCGCAGGCAACTGCTCGTTGTACTCGTCGCACCATTCTTCGAGCCGCGTCACGTACGACTCCTGGATCCGCAGCGGCGGGTAGGGCGGGTCCTCCGAGAGCGGGTTGCACAGGTCCGCGCCCACGTCGAACAGGTCGTTCTGCACGGCCGTGAGGATGCTGCGGATGTCCGGCGCGAGGTGACCCAGGGCCAGCGCCACGCCGAGGGCTGCGTTGCATTCGTCGACGTCGGCGTACGCCACGATGCGGTTGTCGGTCTTCGCGGCTACCTCGTTGTTGCCCAGGCGGGTCGAGCCGGCGTCGCCGGTGCGGGTGTAGATGCGAGTGAGATGCACGGCCATGCACCCCACCCTACGGAGGTCCGCTGGACGCGCCCCATACGATTGCCCCCGTGGATGTGATCAGGGTCAAGGGCGGCGCGCGTCTCTCCGGGGATGTCAGCGTTGGCGGCGCGAAGAACTCCGCACTGAAGCTCATGGCGGTCGCGTTGCTCGCCGAGGGGCGCAGCGTGGTTGCCAATGTGCCGCGCATCACCGACATCGCCATCATGGGCGAGGTGCTGCGCCGGCTGGGCTGCGAAGTTCATTTCGACGGCGGCGAGGCGATCATCGATGTGCCCGCCGAGCCGGGGGCCGAGGCCGACTACGACCTGGTCCGCCGGCTGCGCGCCTCCATCTGCGTGCTCGGGCCGCTGCTGGCCCGCCGCGGCTACACCCGGGTGGCGCTGCCGGGCGGCGACATGATCGGCTCGCGTGGGCTCGACATGCACGTCTCCGGGCTGGCCCGGCTGGGCGCCGAGATCTCCAACGAGCACGGCTTCGTGATCGCCTCCGCGCCCAGCGGTCTGCGTGGCAGCAAGATCTGGCTGGATTTCCCCAGCGTCGGCGCCACCGAGAACATCCTGATGGCCGCGGTCCTGGCCAAGGGTGTCACCGAGATCGACAACGCGGCCCGCGAGCCGGAGATCGTCGACATCTGCCAGATGCTCACCGACATGGGCGCCCGCATCGACGGGGCGGGCACGTCGACGCTGACCATCGAGGGCGTGGACGCGCTCAAGCCGGTGCGGCACACCACGGTGGGGGACCGCATCGTCGGCGGCACCTGGGCCTATGCGGCGGCGATGACCCGTGGGGACGTCACCGTGCACGGGGTCCGGCCCGAATACCTGGAGATCGCGCTGGACAAGCTGGTCTCGGCCGGCGGAGTGGTCGAGCCGGGTGACAACCAGTTCCGGGTACGGATGGAAGACCGCCCCAAGGCCGTCGACATCGTTACGTTGCCCTACCCGGGGTTCGCGACCGACCTGCTGCCGATGGCGCTCGGCCTCGCCGCGGTCAGCCAGGGCTCCTCGCTGATCACCGAGAACATCTTCGACGGGCGGTTCATGTTCGTCAACGAGATGGTCCGCCTCGGCGCCGACATCCGCACCGACGGCCACCACGCGGTCACCAATGGCCGGGAGCGGCTTTCGGGCGCCCCGGTTCGCGCCACCGACATCCGCGCCGGTGCCGGGCTGGTCATCGCGGGCCTGTGCGCTGACGGGGTGACCGAGGTGGGCGAGGTGCACCACATCGACCGCGGCTACCCCGACTTCGTCTCCGACCTGGCCAACCTGGGTGTCGAGGTGGAGCGGGTGGACGTGCCGGAGCCGACCTACGACTTCTGAGGCTGCGACCCGGGGCCGGGGTCAGGTATCCGAGCCGACCAGGCGCCGGGCCTCCTCGGCGGTTTCCGGGAACACCAGGACGAACAAACGCCCGTCTGGACGTACCGCTGACGTGCATTTGATGTTTGCGGCCGTGAGCAGATCGCGGATTTCCTGGGCCTCGTCGGGGTTGTCGGTTACCGCTGCCGGGCAGAGCAGGCCGTAGTCGTCCCCGTAGCGGAAGTCCTGGAAGATGCCGAGACCGTCGAAGAGATCGGGTTCCGGCTCGTCGCGCCAGTGCAGGCCCATCCGCCAGAAGATGGAGCCCAGGAAGGCTACGAGGGCGACGGCGATGAACGGGCCGAGCAGGTACCAGCCGTCGCTTGGTGGCATGGGCACAGTCTGGCATCGTGGGCGCGCGCTTTCTGGGGAATTGCCTCGAATGAGTGCCTGAGGGTTCGTTAAGCGCGGCGGTTAGGCTGAGACCGGCACCACAACCGGCGGACGAAGGAGTGGCACACATGGCGGGTCGGCTCGCGGTCATCGGCTCGGGTCTGATGGGATCCGGCATTGCGCAGGTAGCGGCGCAGGCCGGGTGGCAGGTCACCATGCGCGACCTCGATGAGGCATCGCTGGCGCGGGGGCTGGGGGCGATCAAGGACTCGCTGGGCCGCTTCGTGACCAAGCAGAAGATCTCCCAGGAGGACGCGGACGCGACGATCGGGCGGATCACCACCACCACCGAGCTGGAGGCGGCCGCCGACGCCGACGTGGTCGTCGAGGCGATCTTCGAGAAGGTCGAGGCCAAGCACGAGGTGTTCCGCGCGCTGGACAAGATCTGCAAGCCCGGCGCGGTGCTCGGCACCAACACCTCGGCCATCCCGATCACCCAGATCGCCACGGTCACCGCCCGGCCCGAGTCGGTGGTCGGCATCCACTTCTTCTCCCCGGTGCCGATGATGAAGCTGGTCGAGCTGGTGCGCGGCTACCAGACCTCGGACGAGACGCTGCGAAGCGCCCGGACCTTCGCCGAGGAGGTCGGCAAAACCTGCGTCGAGGTCAACCGGGACGTGGCCGGGTTCGTGTCCAACCGGCTGTTCTCCGCGCTGCTGGTCGAGGCGATCAAGCTGGTCGAGTCGGGCGTGGTCTCCGCGGCCGATCTGGACACCGTCATGAAGCTGGGCTTCGGGCACACCATGGGTCCGCTGGCCACTGTCGACCTCACCGGGCTGGACGTGATGCTCAACGCGGCCGGCAACATCTACCGCGACACCGCCGACGAGAAGTTCTTCCCGCCGGAGCTGCTGCAGCGCATGGTCACCGCCGGCGATCTGGGGCGTAAGACCGGCAAGGGCTTCTACACGTACGACAAATAAGCCCTACCGCGACGCCGCGAAGGTCACCGACAGCACGGTGGCGGCCACCATCCCGCCCATCAACGTCAGCCCGATGCCGCCGATGTCCAGGCGCGCCCGCAGCCGGCGATGGGCGAACACGGCCGCCACCGGCACCCCGGCCGACGGCGCCACCAGGAAACCGAGCCAGCCCAGCCCGCGCACCACCGCCGCGCCGGCGTCCAGCGAGTCACCCATCGTGACCAGCCCGGCCGCCACCAGCCCGGTGAGCCCGGCGACCAGCGCCCCCAGCAGCGGCAGCAGCGGCAACGCCCAGCGCGGCAGGGACCGGCGCTGGGCCGGCCGCACAGTCACGTCGATGCGTTCCGCCGCGCGGGCCAGCAACGTCCGCGCCGACTGCCGCGGGGCCGGCACCAGCGCACCCGAGTCCGGCGAGCGTTCCAGGGCCACCCGCGGCAGCGCCTCCACCGGCGCGGGCTCGGGCAGCTCACCCAGCGCCCGCACCCGTACGCCCGGGGCCCGCCGCAACTGATCCCACAGCCGTTCGGCTTCCCGGTCCACGTCCAGCATCTGCGACGCCGCCGCGCCCGCCCACCGGTCCGCGGCCGCCGCGTCCCCCTCGGCCCGGGCCAGCTCGCCGGCCGCCTGCGCCGCGCTCGTCTGGTACGCCTGGTCGGCGTTCTCCAGTTCGGAGCTGCTGCGCCGGGCCACCTCGGCCAGCGCGTTCATCATCGTCTGGTAGTCGCGGTCACGTGTGGTCACTGTTCACCTCGTACGGGATGATCACTTCCGGGGTCCGGTGCACCGAGCGGTCGAAGAACAGGGCCCGGCGCCGGCGCGGGTACCACACCGGGCCGCCGGGTTGCGGGGACAGCGGGCTGAGCTCGGGTCCCTGCACGTCGAGGGCGACCCAGGCGCCGATGGTGTCGAGGCGGGCGCCGATCCCGCCGAGGTCATCGCGCAGCCGGGGCACCGAGCGCCACCAGCCGAGCACGTGCAGCCGCCGCTCCGGGCCGTCGGTCAGCAGGGCCCGCAGCCGGTCCCGGTACGCCGGCCCGGCCGCGTCCAGCGCGTAACCCAGCACGTAGTGCGGGACGCCCTCGGGCACCAGCGTGGTGAACATGTCATCGAGGTCGGCACGCGAGTACCAGTCGGCGTGCGGGAGCTCGGCCATCAGCCGGGCGGTGGCCCGCTCGGCCCCGGGGTCGAGGCACGCGATGCTGAACCGGGCCGGCCCCTGCGCGGCCAGCGACAGCGCGGCGGCGGCGAGCACGTCGCAGGCCTCGTCCGTGCGGGTACCCAGCACCGCGAGGTTGCGCCCGGGCATCCGGCCCAGTCGCAGCCGGGCGGGCCGGGCGGCCACGTCGATGCGCTCGCCGAGCACGGCACCGGGGGAGGACCCGATGTCGGCCGAGTTGTCCGGCACCCGCCCCGAGGGCCGGTACTGCTCCGGCAGCCGCGGCACCGCGTCGCCATCGAACAGCCGGGGCGGCTCACAGGTGCGTGAGCGCCGGGCCCAGAGCTTGCGTTGCAGGGCGCGCCAGGCCGACCGGTCGCTGGCGTCGGGCAGCCGGACCACGGTGTTGCTGCCGGTGACCCCGGAGTCGGCGTTCACCACCGCGTGGAAGCGCGGGATGACCCCGGCGGCCAGGTTGTTCTCGGCCAGGATGCGCCGGGCCTTGGGCAGTGCGATGCGCAGCGTGAACTGCGAGATCAGCCCGGAGCGCCCCCACAGCGCCTCGATGCCGGAGACGTCCTGCGAGGCCAGCACCAGGTGGATGCCCTGCGACCGCCCGCGCCGGGCCAGGTCCTCCAGCAGCGTCACGGCTTCCTCGGCCAGCGCGTCCCGCCCGGCCAGCAGCACCTGGAACTCGTCGATCACGGCCACGATGCGCGGCCAGTCACCGGCCGGGTCCTCGGCGCGCAGTTCCGACAGCTTGGTGGCCTCGTAGCGCTTGGCCGCCTGGGCCCGGGTGCGCAGTTCCTCGCCGAGGTGGCGTAGCAGCGCGATGCCGAACTCGCGGTCACCGTTGACGTTGATGCCGGCCAGGCGCACCTGCGGGAGCCAGCTGGAGTCGCGTGGCCCCGGGGCGAACCGCGCGAACGACACGCCCTCCTTGAAGTCGAGCAGGTAGAGGGCCAGCTCCTCGGGGCCGTAGCGGGCGGCCAGCGAGCCGATCCAGGCGTAGATGAGGTTGGTCTTGCCCGAGCCGGAGGGGCCGCCGATCAGCGCGTGCGGCGGGTCGTCGCCGAGCCGCACCGGCACCAGCGAACCGCCGGTGCTGTCCCCGATCGGGGCGGTCAGCCCGTGGGCGGAGGACAAGGCCCAGATCTTCTCGGGTTCCAGGTCGCTGAAGCGGGCCGGTGGCGGTCCCTCGCGCAGCCGCTCGGCGGTGGCCCGGCAGAGCCCGGCGATCCGGTCGGCCGGGGGCGGGGTGTCGAGCCGCACCTCCAAAGCGCCGGTGGTGTCGCAGGCCGCGGTGCCGTTGCACGCGGTGATGCGCTCCACCGTGGGGTGCGGGGCCAGTTCCAGACCCCGGACCATCAGGTGTACGCCGCAAGCGACCCCGGTCCGTACGATCCGCGACAACTGCGCCTGCTGGGCCTCACTCAGGTTCGTGGTGCGCGGATCGAGCAGCAGCACCACCACGTGCCACGGCTCCGGACGCGGCCCGGGTGTGGCGGCGGTCAGCTCGCTCAGCGATCCGTACTCGCCGGCCAGTACGCTCTCGTTGACCCGGCAGATGTGCTCGACCAGGTCGTCCAGCGCCGCGCCGAGCCCGCCGGGGCTGATGAACTGCAGCAACCCGGCGTTGCCGAGCGGGGCGAAGCCGGCCAGCGTGCCGCCGAGCTGCTCGGGGTCGTAGATGCTCAGCCGCACGTCGCCGGGCCGGGTGGTCCCCAGCGCCCGCAGCAGCAGCCCGGAGATCACCCCGTCAGCGTCGCCCGGGTCGCCGAGCACATTGAGGTGTGCGTGGTCCAGGAACGGCACCAGCGCGGGCAGCTTGGTGCGCTCCTCGCCGGCCTCGTACGCCACCGTGCCGATGCGCAGCAGCCCTGGGCGGCCCACCCGGTCCGGCTCGGTCGGCGTCCAGTAGCGCCACGACGTTCCCGCGGCACCGGGCGCTGACAGCGCGGCCAGCGACTCCACGTTGCGGGTCAGCGTGGTCGCCTCGGCGTGCGTACGGCGCAGGATGTCCTGCTTGGCGGCATCGCGCGCCTCGGCCAGCTGGGCCAGGCAGGTTGCGTACGCCTCCCGGATCAGCTTCTTGCGGCGCTGGGCCTCGGTGCGGGCGGACTCGGCCGCGGCCAGCACGGCCCGGGCGGTCCCGCGAGCCTCGGCCAGCTCTTGCCGGACCACGGCGACCAGTGCGTTGCGGTGGCTACCCACTCACACACCCCCCGGGAGACACGTTGGGGGATTTTAACCAGTTTCGGACAGTTACCGGCTGTTTGTACCGCGTGTCGCTTCTACCGGACCGTCCGAGCGGGTGAGCCAGCGCGGGTCGGTGCGTAACAAATCACGCCACATCCGGCTGGCCACCTGCTCGGCGGCCTGCGTGGTCCACAGCTCCAACGCCTCGCGGCGCACATAGCGCCGGATCCAGTCCAGGATGCGCCGGGCGTCGCGGTCCAGCCCGTCCAACTGGGGAGCCCGGTCGTACGGCCGCAGCCCCAGCACGCAGCAATAGTGCAGCGCGTTGTAGAACCGCCACTCCTCGGACGTGTCCGGCGGCCCGCCCGGCTTGAGTCGTTCCACCTGCTCGACCAGCACCGCCCGCAGCTCGGCGACCCGGGCCAGCGGCTGCTCGGCCAGCCCGGCTCCCCGCGCGTGCAGCCGGCGGTCCACCGCGGGCAGCTCGGCCAGCGGATTGCGCAGCATCCGGCCGCCGTCGCCGAAACCGTCGAGCGCCCGCCGGACCAGCCGCCGGAACTCCGCCTCGTCCAGCCCGATCATCCGGTGCCGCTCACGCCGCCGGGTCAGCGCCTCCGCGGCCAGCAGCAGCGCGGAGCGGTCCCGGCGCAGCCGCTCGTCGTGCAGGAACGCCAGCCGGTCCAGCCCGGCGCGCACCGGCACGGCCAGCCCCACCGCGCTCATCACCACCCCGACCAGCACGAACTGCAGCACGGTGACGGTAGCGCGCCCCGGCACGGCGAGCATGGTGATCGCCGCCGGTCCGCCGCACAGCAGCAGGGCGGCCCCGGCGAACACCAGCGAGCGGCGCAGGTCGGGCAGCAGCCGCTCACCGGTGTCCACCGCGTCGAACGCCGCCACCAGAAAGCCGCACAGCAGCAGGTCCAGCCCGATCGTGGCAATGACCAGCTCGGGGGCGCCGAAGGTGAGGGGCGCGAGGACGACGATCAGCCCCGCGACATACAGGGCGGCTGCGATCGTCAAGGCCGGGGGGAGTTGCTGTGGACGTACCCGATGGCGGTATCTCAGCAGTAACACCAGCCCACCGGCGAGCGGAGCCAATGCGACCAGCTTGCCCACCGATGGCAGCAGCAGTGTGGGAACCAGGAACACCAGCGCGGCAATCGGCCAGCCGCGATTGACCAGCGTGCGTTCGGGCACATCGGAGGGCAGCAGCGCGGTCGCTACTCCCGCCCAGAACAGCGCGGGCAGGCAGAGCAAGGTCTGGGCGGCGAAGGATCCAGGAGCGACGGTCCAGGCCACAACACCTGTGCCGTACGTCCACAGCCCCCCGGCCGCCCGCCACAACGTCGTGCTCGTCGCGTCCCGTCCCACCAGGTAAGCGCCCAGCCACCAGGTCAGGGCGAACGCGGCAACGGCGAGCGGGGCGGGCACCGGAAGAGTCAACCAAACAGGCGCTCGGTCTCGACACCCCGTAACTCGCTGCGTTCCCTCTTGCGCCGCTGACGCCGCCTGATCACCCACCAGCCGGCCGCCACGAGCAGCAGCAGCCCGAGCAGCACCAGCACCGGCAACAGGATCGCCAGCACCGACAGCACCACGCTGGTGATGTCCTCGGCCGTGCTGGCCACCGGCGCGCCCAGCCCCGCCGTCGAGGCGTTCACCACCGGCCGTGACGCCGCCTTGACGCCGTGCACGCACAACGCGATGAGCACGCCGGCCGCCACCGGAACCCACTGGTGCGAGCCGAAGAACGACCCCGGATCGGACACGGTCACCGTCTCCGACGACGAGCCGGCCCCGAACGCCAGGCCACCCGCGGTCGGGCGGACCACCGTCTGCACCACGTCGTTCACGTGATCCACCACCGGGACCTTGTCGGCCACGACTTCGACGGCCAGCAGCACCGTCAGGATGACCAGCACCCACCCGTTGGACAACCACTGCCACCCGTGCGGCAGGTCGATCGTGTCGGTGAACCGGGCCAGCAGACCCATCGTGAGCAGGGGAATGTACGCATTCAGCCCGGCCGATGCCGCCAGGCCACTACCGGTGAGCGCTTCGAGCACAGTCTCAGCATGGCACCCCCGCGCTCGCCCGGCCCGGCGAGACCGCGGGACCATTGGCTACCCTCGTGCGGTGCGTCTGGTCATCGCGAAGTGCTCCGTGGACTATGTCGGCCGCCTTTCCGCCCACCTGCCCCCGGCGACGAGGCTGCTCATGGTCAAGGCCGACGGGTCGGTGTCCATCCACGCCGACGACCGCGCCTACAAGCCGCTGAACTGGATGAGCCCGCCCTGCAAGCTGCAGGAGGCGCCAGGGGTGTGGAAGGTGGTCAACAAGGCCGGTGAGGAGCTGCGGATCACCCTCGAGGAGATCTTCCAGGACACCTCGTACGAGCTGGGAGTGGACCCGGGGCTGGTCAAGGACGGGGTCGAGGCCCACCTGCAGGAGCTGCTGGCCGCCCACCCGGAAACCTTCGGCGAGGGCTGGGTGCTGGTGCGCCGCGAGTTCATGACCGCGATCGGCCCGGTCGACCTGCTGTGCCGCGACGCCTCCGGAGCCGCGGTGGCAGTGGAGATCAAACGGCGCGGCGAGATCGACGGCGTGGAGCAGCTGACCCGCTACCTCGAACTGATGAACCGCGACCCGCTGCTCACCCCGGTGTCCGGCGTGTTCGCCGCCCAGGAGATCAAGCCGCAGGCCCGGGTGCTGGCCGAGGACCGCGGCATCCGCTGCGTGGTCGTGGACTACAACAAGCTGCGCGGCATGGAACGCGACGAGCTGACCCTGTTCTAATCCTCCAGGGCCTTGGGCACCGGGACGTCGGCGAACGCGGCCACGGTGCGGTCGGCGTACGAACTCATGTCCCCGGACTCCATCGGGCCGTCCCAGTCGCGGGGCAGCGGCACCGGCACCTCCGGAGCCACTCGCCGGACCACCTCGTCGAGCACCGTCTCGGCGTCGCCCACCCACAGGTGCTTGGCCCCCGGCACGCCGACCACCTCGGCCTGCGGGATCGCGGCGAAGCGCTCCGTGGCCTCCGCCGGGCGCAGGTAGTCGTCGAACTCGGGCACGAGCGCGGTCAGCGGCTTACCTCCGGCCGCCCAGGTCGCGAGGTGCGCCGGCTGGGAGAAGCGCAGCGGCGGGGACAGCAGGATCGCGCCCGTGATCGCCGGGTCGAACCCGTGCATCAGGGTCAGGTCGGTGCCGAACGACCAGCCGAGCAGCCAGATGGCCGGCAGGTCGGCGAACTCCGCATACTCGATCGCGGCGGCCACGTCGTACTTCTCGTCGACACCGGCGGAGAAAGCGCCCTCGCTGGTGCCGCGCACGCTGGAGGTGCCCCGGGTGTTGAAGCGCAGCACCGCGATCCCGGCCAGCGCGGGCAGCCGCCAGGCCGCCTTGCGGAACACGTGGCTGTCCATCATGCCGCCGTGGGTGGGCAGCGGGTGCAGGCAGATCAGCGTGGCTACCGGCTCGCGGTCGGCGGGCACGGCCAGCTCGCCCACCAGGGCCAGGCCGTCGGCGGTGTGCAGCTGGATGTCCGTCCGCTTGGCGGGCAGGACCGAGTTGGCGCGAATCAGGGGCACGGTGGAAACCTACCCGTAGCGCGGGGCGTTCCTGCTTCGCTCCACCGTCGGGCTGCGCCGGTCGCGGGCCCGCCAGCACCCGGTGTGCCAGTGCCGCCGGTCGCTCTCATCGCCGCGGTCGTCGGCCGGCCAGGCCACAAGGTGCGCCACGCCCGGGCGAATTTCCTGCATACACCCCGGGCACCGGTACGTCTTGAGCGCCGCGCCACCGAAGATGGACCGGACCATCCACTCGCCGTCCTGGTATTGCTGCACACCGCCGATGCCCCGGCGCACACGCTCGTCCTCGGGCTCGGCGGGCACCGCGGGCCGCTGCGACGACCGGGGGCGGTTGCGACGAGGGCTCACACCGTAAGCGTACGTGTTCAAGGGCACGCGAATTAGAATCACGTTCCATGACGGCTACCCGCACGCCCGGCCTGCCCGTTGTCGAGGATGGCTCGCTGATCTCGACCAACCCCACGACCGGCGCCGAAGCCGGCCGCGTGCCCGTGTCCTCGGCCGATGACGTCGGCAACGCGGTCGAGCGGGCGCGCACTGCCGCCGCGTGGTGGGCGTCGCTGGGCTTCGACGGGCGGCGCGCGCGGCTGCTGCGGTGGCGCACCCTGATCCTGGAACGCATCGAGGAACTGGCCGCGCTGGCGTACGCCGAGAGCGGCAAGCCGCACGCCGACGCGATCGTGGAGACCAGCGCCGCGATCGAGCACCTGGACTGGGCCGCCCGCAACGCCAAGCGCGTGCTCGGGCCGCGTCGGATGCGCACCCGCCTGGTGCTGGCCGAGCACTCGGGGCACCTGGAGTACCAGCCGTACGGGGTGGTCGGGGTGATCGGACCGTGGAACTATCCGATCCTCACGCCGCTCGGGCCCATCTCCGGCGCGCTGGCCGCTGGCAACGCCGTCGTGTTCAAGCCCAGCGAGTACACCCCGGTGGTCGGGCAGTGGCTGGCTGACACGTTCGCCGAAGTCGTCCCCGAGCAGCCGGTGCTGCAGGCGGTGCACGGGTTCGGCGAGGCCGGGGCCGCGCTGTGCCGCTCCCGGGTAGGCAAGATCACCTTCACCGGGTCCACCGCCACGGCCAAGAAGGTGATGGCCGCCTGCGCGGAGAACCTGACCCCGGTGATCATCGAGGCGGGCGGCAAGGACGCGATGATCGTGGACGCCGACGCGGATGTGCGCGCGGCGGCCGAGGCGGCGGTCTGGGGTGCGCTGACCAACGCCGGGCAGACCTGCATCGGCATCGAGCGGGTGTACGCGGTGGCCCCGGTCTACGACGCGTTCGTGGCCGCGGTGGTGGAGAAGGCCGGCAAACTCAAGCTTGGCGAGGACATCGGCCCGATGACGACGCCGGCCCAGACCGACGTGGTGCGCCGGCACATCGACGACGCGCTGGCCGGCGGTGGGCGGGCCGTGCTGGGCGGTGCCGACGCGGTGCAGGGGTCGCTGATCGCGCCTACTGTGCTTGTGGACGTACCGGAAGACTCCTCTGCCGTTCGGGAAGAGACCTTCGGCCCGACGTTGACCATCACCAAGGTCTCCGACGCCGACGAGGCGATCAGCAAGGCCAACGCGCTGCCGTACGGCCTGGGCGGCTCGGTCTTCGGCAAGAAGAACGCCATCCGGATCGCCCGCCGGCTGCGCTCGGGCATGGTCGCGGTGAACTCCACGCTCACTTTCGTCGGCATGGGCAACCTGCCGTTCGGCGGAGTCGGCGACTCCGGGTTCGGCCGCATCCACGGCGAGGACGGGCTGCGCGAGTTCGGCGTGGCCAAGGCGATCACCGTACGGCGGGGGCCCTCGCTGCTGCCCGCCATGACCTTCGAACGCACTCCCCAGCAGGTGCAACGCATCGTCAAGGCCTTGAAGGTTCTGTACAGGAACTAACATCGGGGTCGTGGACAGAACAGCGGTCGAGGTCCGGAGCCTGACGGTTTCCTATGGCTCCACGCCGGTGCTGGTGGAGGTGGACCTCACCGTGCCGCTGGGCGCCGGGGTCTGCATCACCGGCGAGAACGGCATCGGCAAGTCCACGCTGCTGCGGTGCATCTCCAGCCTGCAGCGCCCCGACTCCGGCGAGATCGAGGTCTTCGGCGGCCCGCCCGGCTCCACACCGGAGTTCTGGCGGGCCGTGGCCACCACCGTGGAACCGCCGACCTGGTATCCCGGGCTGACCTGCCGCGAACATGCCGAGCTGGTCTGTCGCGCGCATGGCCTCGACCCGGACGACGCCGGGGTGGACGAAGCCCTGGAACGCTTCGGGCTGAGCGGGCACGCCGACGCGATCCCGCCGTCCATGTCGTCGGGTCAGAAGCAGCGGCTCACCCTCGCCCTGGTCCTGCTGCGCCCCAGCCGGCTGCTCATCCTCGACGAACCCGAGCAGCGCCTCGACCCCGAGGGCCGGGCCACCGTGGCCGCCATGCTCGCCGGCTACCACGCCGGCGGCGGCAGCATCCTGATGGCCAGCCACGATGACACGTTTGCGACCGCCGCCGGCACCAGCCTCATCGGCATGGCCGAGCTGCACACCTTACCGGCATGACCGCCGTTTCGGTCCTCCAGGTCCGCCGCTGGGTGCGCCGCAGCCAGGCCGCCCACAAGGAACGCGGCGAGACGCTCGGCAACTTCTACTTCGCGCTGCTGTTCGTCGCGATCGTCGGCGGCATGGTGCACCGCCAGATCGCCGCCGTGGTGTGGCCCGGGCACCCCACCGCCGCGCCGCTGGCCGGGGTGTCCTTCGCCGTCGCCCTGGCCGGTGCCCTGTACCTGCTGCTGCGCCGCGCCGGTCCGCTCGCGCTGAGCCGTCCCGCATCATCGTGGCTGCTCACCGCACCGGTCAGCCGCCGTTCCCTGCTGCTGCCCTCGCTCGGCGTAGCGGTCCTGGTCGCCGCTGTCGCAGGTGCGGTGGGCGCGCTGGGCATCATGGGCCATGTCATGGTCCACCCGGTGGCCGAGTTGCCGCTGCTGGGCGCGCTCGGCGCCATCGTCGTGCTGTTCGTCGCGCTGGCCGCGCAGGCCGGCCAGTGGTGGACCGAGCTGTCCGACAACGCCGCCTACCTGCTGATCGCCGCCGGTCTGGCCGGCCTGGTCGTGAACTCGGCCGCCGACCTCCACTGGAGCTTCGACGCGCGCTCCTGGGTGGTCCCGGCGATTGGCGCGCTTGCGCTGATCGCGGCGGCCGGTCTGGCTTATTCGGTACGAACACTGGCACGCACCCCCAACGACCGCATCCTCGAAGCGGCCACCACCGCGGGCACCCTCGCCGACGCGGCCTTCGGCGTGGAACCGTCCTTCGTCACCGACATGATCGAACGGCGCTACTGGGCTCGGCGCAAGCTGCGCTCGAAGCGGCTGTGGGCGCGGCTGCCCGTGCTGACCGCGCAGGATCTGTTGCTGCTGCGCCGGCGTCCGCGGCGGTTGCTGTGGCTGCTCGGCGGGGTGGCGCTGCCCGCGCTGTTCTCCTCGGCGCCCGCGTGGGTGCTGGCCATTGCCGTGCTGATCGGCGGGCTGGTCGCGGGCGGGGTCACCACGGCGAACGTGCGGACCGACACCGGCAACCCGTGGATGCTGCGGATGATTGGGCTCAGCTCGCGGGAGGCGGTACTGCAGCGTAGCTGTGTGCCCATGATCCTGGCCGGCTTCTGGTCCGCCGCCGCGCTTACGATGCTGAACTTGCTCGGCACGCTACCGGCCGGGCCGTGGTGGCTGCTGGGTTTGGCGCTAGGCCCGGTCGGCGGCGTCGCGGCGGTTCGCAAGGCTCGCACCGGGTTCGTCGACAACGGGCTGATGCCGCTGGACACGCCGATGGGTTCGTTCGCCATCGGCCCGCTGATCGCCGCGTTCGCCGGGGTGGATGTGCTGCTGCTGGGCGTGCCGTCAATTGTCCTTATCGGTCAGGGCGGCCCGCTGAGCTGGAACGGCGTGCTCGTGCAGGCGGCGGTCGCGGCGCTGGCCGTGCGTGCCTATCTGGCCGGGACCACCGCCACGGACCGCGTCGAACTCACCAGCCACTAGCCTATTTGCGTTCCATGCTCGGATTCACCACTTCACGGACAATGAGCTGAATGGCCGCCACCATCGGAATCGCCACCAGCGCACCGATCACGCCGAAAAGCGCCACCCCGAGCAGTGCAGCGGTAACGGCGGCAACGTCGCTGACCTTCACCGAACGCTTCATCACATTCGGGTAGATCAGATAGTTCTCGATCTGCTGGTAGATAATGAAGAACACAATGCAGATGATCCCGGTGGTCAGCGAATCAGCCAGCCCGATCAAGCTGACAATAACCGCTCCCAGCGTCGCCCCGATCTGCGGAATCAGGTCACAAACCGCAACCACAACGGCGAGGGCGAAGGGGTACGCCAACCCGACCACCACAGCGAACACCCACGTCGAGAGCCCCGCCAGCACGGCAATAGCCAGCGCCCCGACCATGTAGGCGCCCACCTTGGCCAGGATCTCATCGGTCAGCAACTGCACCCGCGTGCGCCGCGAAGCCGGGACCAGTGCGTACCCGGCCCGCTTGATCCGCTCAAAGGCCGCCATGAAATAGATGGTAAGAACGATAACCGTAAGCACATTGAAGATCGTGCCGAACAACAGTTTCGCCCCGCCCACCACGCCGCCCAGTGCATTGGTGACGGTTCCGGCGTTGATAGCTCCTTGCACTTTGGACATCACGTCGTACCGGGTGATCAGCTCGTTGACGGTCTTGCTGCGCTGCAAACTGGTAATGAAGTCAGGAACGTTCTCAACAAGCTGCCCCGTTTGCGTAACCACCGGCGGGATGAGCGCCACAACGCCACCGCACAACAGGGCCACAACGGTCAACGCCATCGTCGTAACGGCCAGCCAGCGCGGCAGCCCCCAACTCTGCATCCGGGTGATCGCCGGATTCAACCCGATAGCCAGGAACAGGGCGATGAAGATGAGCACGAGAATGGAGGCAGCATTACGAAGCCCAAGAAAGATGCCGTACGCCACAATGACACCGAGCCCGCCGGTCAGCCCGATCAAGAACGGATTCCGCCGGCTGAGCGGCGGCCCGGGCAGACCGAAGTGGCCGCTGACGTGGGCCTTTGCTGCCGCATCCGCGTCGGTGTCTTCGGGGAGGTCGCCGGTTTGGTGCCGAGCTTGGGCTATGGCGGCGTTCTTGTCGGTTTCGGAGGCCTCGGCCGTGCCGGTGAGGGCGGGGTCTGGGGTTGCGGCTGCGGCTGCGGCTGGGACCGGGTCGTCCACGGGCGGGATGACTTCGGGCCAGGTGTCGTGTGCCGCTGCTGCGCTGCCTTGGGTGGGCTGCTGGGCGGCGTCGTGCTGGCCGGGCTGCGCGTCGGCGTCGTCTTGGCTCGGCTGCGCGGTGGCGTTGCTGGAGCCGGGCTGCGAGGCGGGGGTATGGCGGTGGCGCTGGTCGGCGAGGTGGGGG
>NZ_LOJP01000002.1:0-15873 GCF_001553785.1 Actinoplanes sp. TFC3 | reverse complement strand
CGCCGGGCCTCCTCGGCGGTGCGCTCGGTGAGCTGCTGCACCTCGGTGCGGGTGCGGCTCAGCAGACCCTCGGCCTCGGCGCGCATCTGCTCGGCCGACTGGCGGGGGGGGGCCAGCGACTTCTCCGCGGCGGCGCGGCGGGCGGCGTCGGCCTTCTCCTCCTCGGCGCGACGGGCGGCCAAGGCGATTTCGAAGTCGCGGACGCCGTCGTGGGCGTGGGCTTCGGCTTCGGCGCGGATGCGCTCGGCCTCGGCCAGGCGGGCGGCGATGTCGTCGGTGGCCGAGGACTTGATGTCGGCTGCCACTTCCTCGGCCTTGGCGAGGATCTCCTCAACCTTGGGTCCGAGATGCCGGAAGGAAACCTCGGCGCCCATGCCGGGGTTGCGCCGGGCCGCGGCCAGCTCCTGCTGGAGCCGGTCGATCTGGCCCATCATGGCCTGGTTCTGCAGCTGGGCGTTGTCCCGTTCGCCGATCAGCGTGGCGATCTCGGTTTCGGCGCGGGCGACGTACCGCTCGACCTGTTTTTTCTCATAACCCCGCAGGGCGGTCTCGAAGCTGGGCTCCGGTGGTGTCTCTCCACCGAGACCGAAGATTTCCCCGCCGTGCGACATGCTGTCCATCCTCACATACGCGACGTCCCGGGGCGTGCGGTTACACACCGGCCTGTGGGACTGGTCAAGTGCTCAGGCTACGCACGGAAAGCAACGGGCCGTACCGGAGGTTCTCCGATACGGCCCGTTTTCACGTCATTCTCGCGGCCGTCGGTCTCTCTAACCGTTACCCACCGGCAGAGGTGGCGCAACTGAAGACCAAGTGGTGAACGACTCAGCTGTTCGAGCGGGCCGCGGCCTCGGCCGGCTTGTTCTCCTCGGCCGAGCGCTGCGCCGGTGCCTCGGCCGGCTTGGCCGCACCCTCGGCGGCAGGCTCACTGGGAGCGGGTTGAGCGGCGGCGGACTGGGCGGCGGGCGACTGAGCCGCGGCCGGCTGGGCGGCAGCGGGCTGGGCCGCAGCGGCTGCCGCGCCGACGGTCGGGACCAGACCGGACAGACCCGAGAGCATCTGGCCCAGCTGGTTGGTGACCTGGTCCTTTTGCCGGGTCAGGTCCTCGACCTCGCGCTTGGCGGCCTGGGTGGTCAGCTCGGCCTCGGTGCGGGCCTCGCTGAGCAGGCGCTGCGATTCGGTACGAGCCTCGCTGACCGTCTTCTCGGCAAGCGTCCGGGCCTTCTCCACCGTCTCCACGGAGTGCCGCTCGGACTCCAGGCGGCGGTTCTCCGCGCGCTGCTCGATCTCCTTGGCCCGGTCCTCGGCGGCGCGGGCGCGTTCCTCGGCCTCGGCGACCATCTTCTGGGTCGCGGTGACCTGGGCGGTGTGGCGCTCGGCTTCCTCGCGCTCGGCCTTTTCGCGGCGCTCGGCGATCTCCAGGGCCAGCGCCTGCAGGTCCTTGTCGCGCTTGTCCCGCGAGTCGGTCAGCAGCTTGGTCGCCTCAGCGCGCTTCTCCTCGGCCTCGCGGGCCGTCTTGGCGCGTAGCTGGGTGATCTCCCGCTCGGCGGTGGCCCGCAGCGAGGCCACCTCGCGCTCCACAGTCGACTTGAGCTCGGCGACCTCGTGCGCGGTGACCGTGCGCAGTTGCTTGGTCTCGCGGTCGGCGTCCGAGCGTAGCGTGTCCGCCTCGCGCCGGGCCTGAACCCGGGCCTCGGCGGCCTCGCGTTCGGCGTGCGTGCGGACCTGCCCAGCCTCGCGCTCGGCGGTCGCCTTCATGGCGGCGGCCTCGGCGCGAGCCTTGTCCGTGATCTCGCGAGCTTCGAGCCGCGCTGCGGAGAGGATGCCCTCGGACTCCCGCTTGGCCTCGCTGCGATGGTCGTTCGCCTGTTCCTCGGCCAGCCGCAGGATCTGCTCGACCCGGGTGCCCAGCCCGGACAGCGTCGGCCGGTTGTTCTCCTCGAGCAGCTTGTTGCTGTCGGCCAGCTTCTGCTCAAGAGCATTGAGACGCTGCTCGGCCTGCCGCAGGCGGCGCTGCGCGTCGTTCATCCGCTGCTCGGCCTCTTGGCGGGCCTGCTCGGACTGGTTCAGCGCGGCTACCAGCCGGCCGAGGTGCGCGTCGACCTGCCCGCGGTCGTATCCACGGAGGACAACGGTGAAGTCGTGCTGCGAATTCGCTGACTCGAAGAAGGCGAGATTGGCATCCTGCTGCTGGGGCATTGCGACATAGTGGCAGACCCCCCAGGGGGCTCCGCAAGAGCGTACGGGCCAGGTGTTCGACCGTGAGATCACCTTACCCCGGCCGCCGGGCACCGCTTCCCGCCGTTCGGCCGAGGCCTGGCAGAAGGCGCGGCTACGCTGTCGCGGCACTGCTACCTGCTGTGCAGTCCCGGCGCGGAAGATCGTCTCACACGTATGCCCCGCGGCGCGGCGCGATGCGCCCGATCCTGCCAGCCCGCAGCGGCGCCGTCAGGATGTTTCACCCGCAAGATGGATCAATCAGGCAGGCTCCACCAATTCGACAAGCACGCCGCCGGCATCCTTGGGGTGCACGAAGTTGATCCGCGAGCCGGCCGTGCCGCGCCGGGGAGTGTCGTAGAGCAGCCGCAGCCCGCGGGCCCGCAGCGCCTCGCTTGCCGCGTCGACATCCTGCACCGTGTACGCCAGTTGCTGCAGCCCGGGCCCGTTGCGATCGAGGAACTTCGCGATCGCCGAGCCGGCCCGGATCGGCGCCAGCAACTGGATGCGCGCCCCGGTGCCGTCGGGGTCTGGGGCGATCATGGCCTCTCGTACGCCTTGCTCCTCGTTCGTCTCCTCGTGCACCAGGTGCATCCCGAACTTCTCGGCGTAGAAGGCGAGCGCCTCGTCCAGGTCGGCGACGGCAATGCCGACGTGATCGACGCGCAGCAGGCCCACGGCAGGCAAGGAATCCATGTCGGAGAGTGTGACATTGTGGCGGCCGTGCGCGCTGGGTGACGTAACGGTCATCCGGTTAGTCTTGCCCTAACTGTCGTTAAGTGAAGCGGAGCTTGTCGTGACCAGCTCGGTGATCGTCAGCGGCGCCCGTACCCCCATGGGCCGCCTCCTGGGCAACCTCAAGAACCTGACCGCCACCTCCCTGGGTGGTTCGGCCATCGCGGCCGCGCTGGAGCGCGCCGGGGCCGGCCCGGAGCAGGTGGAGTACGTGATCATGGGCCAGGTGCTGCAGGCCGGCGCCGGTCAGATCACCGCCCGGCAGGCCGCCGTGGCCGCCGGCATCCCGATGACCGTGCCGGCCGTGACGGTGAACAAGGTGTGCCTGTCCGGGCTCGACGCCATTGCGCTGGCCGACCAGCTGATCCGCGCCGGCGAGTTCGACATCGTGGTGGCCGGTGGCATGGAGTCCATGACCAATGCCCCGCACCTGCTGCTGGGCCAGCGCCAGGGCAAGAAGTTCGGCGACATCCTGGTGCGCGACCACACCGCCTTCGACGGCCTGATGGATCCGTGGGACGGCATCTCGATGGGCGAGTCGACCGAGCGCAGCGGCAAGGACCTCGGCATCTCGCGGGCCGAGCAGGACGCGTTCGCGGCGCTGAGCCACCAGCGGGCCGCCGCCGCCCAGCGCGAGGGCCGCTTCGCCGAGGAGATCGTGCCGGTACGTGCCGGGGCCCGCGACACCGACGAGCTGATCGACACCGACGAGGGCGTGCGTCCCGACGCCACCGCCGAGTCGCTGGGCAAGCTGCGCCCGGCGTTCGCCAAGGACGGCACGATCACCGCTGGCAGCGCGTCGCCGATCTCCGACGGTGCCGCAGCAGTAGTGGTGATGAGCCGGGCCAAGGCCGAACAGCTCGGGTTGAGCTGGATCGCCGAGATCATCGCGCACGGCAACGTCGCCGGGCCGGACAGCTCGCTGCAGGCGCAGCCGGCCAATGCGATCCGGCATGCGCTGGGCAAGGCCGGGCTCGGCGTCGACGACCTCGACCTGATCGAGATGAACGAGGCGTTCGCGCAGGTTGTCATCCACTCGATGCGCGAGCTCAAGGTCAACGAGGAGATCGTCAACGTCAACGGCGGTGCCATCGCGCTGGGCCACCCGATCGGCATGTCCGGGGCCCGGGTCGTGCTGACCCTGGCGCTGGAGCTGCAGCGCCGCGGCGGTGGCACGGGTGCGGCGGCCCTGTGCGGTGGCGGCGGCCAGGGTGACGCTTTAATCATCAAGGTATGAGAAGAGACGTCCCGAGCCTGGTGGCCCGTGCGCGCGACGGTGACCCGCGGTCAGTCGCGCGCTTGATCAGCATGGTCGAGGATGGTGACCCGCGCCTGCGCGAGGTGGCCGCGGCGCTGGCCCCCTTCTCGGGCCGGGCCCAGGTCGTGGGGCTGACCGGCTCACCCGGGGTGGGCAAGTCGACAACCACAAACGAGCTGGTCCGGGCGCTGCGCCGGGCCGGGCACCGGGTGGGCGTGCTCGCCGTCGACCCGTCCAGCCCGTTCACCGGCGGGGCGATCCTCGGCGACCGGGTGCGGATGCAGGAGCACACCACCGACCCGGGCGTCTACATCCGCTCGATGTCCAGCCGGGGGCAGCTCGGCGGGCTGGCCGCGGCGACCCCGCAGGCGGTCCGGGTGCTGGAGGGCGCCGGCTGCGACGTGGTGCTGGTCGAGACGGTCGGGGTCGGGCAGGCCGAGGTGGAGATCGCCTCGCTGGCCGACACCACGCTGGTGCTGCTGGCCCCGGGCATGGGCGACGCCATTCAGGCGGTGAAGGCCGGCATCCTGGAGATCGCCGACGTGTTCGTGGTCAACAAGGCCGACCGGCCCGGGGCCGACGCCACCTACCGCGACATTCAGGGCATGCTCGGCCTCGGCGAACGCGCCGCCGGGCAGTGGCGCCCTCAGGTGGTCCGGGCCACGGCGGTCAAGAGCGAGGGCATCGACGACGTGGTCGCCGCGATCGCCAAGCACCGCGACTGGCTGGAGAAGTCCGGCGGGTTGCGGGCCGCCCACGAGCGCCGGGCCGCGGGCGAGGTCGAGGCGATCGCGCTGGGGGTGCTGCGGGCCCGGATGGGCGACCTGCGCAACGGTACGACCTTGACCAAGCTCGCCGCTCAGGTCGCCGAGGGTGCGATCGACCCGTACGCGGCCGCCGACGCGCTACTGGCCGAACTCGGCGAGCGTCTCTGAGATCAGCGCCAGGTCCCAGGTCAGCCGCCCGGCGGCCAGGTCCGCGACAACGCTGCCCAGCCAGGTGATCTCGGCGCGCAGCATCGCCGCCCGGTATTCGTCCTCGACCAGGAAGATGCGTGGCAGCCCGGGCGGCGCCTGAGCCTCGATGGCGGCGAGCCGTTCCCGCTGCGCCGTGGCCCGCTGCTCCAGCAGCCCGCGCACCTCCTGCGGGGCGAGCGCGGCAATGAACGCCAGCGCCGCCGGAAACTCCGGGAACTCCCGCGCCGGGGCCGGCAGTGCATCGGTCAGCCACCGGTGCCAGGTCTGCCGGCCCTCGTCGGTGATCTCGTAGCGGGTCCGCTCGGGGCGCCCGGCCGCACGCGCGGTGCCGCCGGGCCGTGCCAGCCCGTCCCTGACCAGGCGATCCAGTGCCTGATAGACGCTGTTGCGCTGGGCCACATTGACCAATTGATCCTGCCCGCGCTCCCGGATCATCTGCTGCATCCGGTACGGGTGCATCGGCGCTTCCACCAGGAGAGCCAGCAGCACCATCGCCAGCGGGGAGCGACGGGCCGAAGCGGAACTCATGGTCCACACCCTACGGGGGCTTGCCGCGCCTTAGTCATACGTTGCATAGTCATTTAATGACTAAAGACATCGCGGTGATCGGTGGCGGCATAGCGGGCACCGTCACCGCCCTCGCCTTGCACCGAGCCGGGTTCACCGCTCGGATCTTCGAAGCCCATGACCGTGACGACGACGAGCGCGGAGCCTTCGTCACCGTGGCCGTCAACGGCCTGCGCGCCCTGCGTGAGCTGGACCTCGACCCTGCCGAGCTGCTTACCGCCGGCTTCCCGACGACGCGTAACGAGTTGCTGGGCGCGGCCGGTCAGCTACTGGCCGACGTGCCGCTCGGGGGACCGACCAGCGACGGGCTCTCCACGACGACCATCCGGCGCGCCGATCTCTACCGGGCCCTGCGTGACAAGGCACGAGCCGAAAACATTCCCATCTCGTACGGCAAACGCCTGCACACCCTCACCGCCGCCGAAGCGCAGTTCGAGGACGGCAGTACGGCCACAGCCGACCTGTTCGTCGGCGCTGACGGGCTGCACTCGCGTACCCGCAAAGCCCTGGACCCGGAGGCCCCAGCGCCGCGCTATCTAGGGCTGCTCAACGCCGGTGGCTTCACCGCTCGGCCGGTCGCGTCGGTGCCCCCGCCCGGAGTGATGCGGATGGCGTTCGGGCGGCGCGCGTTCTTCGGCTGGGCGGGCGCGCCGGATGGCTCGGTGTGGTGGTTCGCCAACCCGTTCCGCCGTACGCCGGCCGAGCCCGGGGAGTTCACGCCGGCCGGCTGGCACGCGCACCTGCTCGAGTTGTTCGCCGGCGACCCCTTCCCGGCGCGGGAGATCATCGCGGCGTCGGGTGCGGCGCTTGGACCTTGGAACACATGGGACGTGCCCCGGCTGCCGGTCTGGCGCAGCGACCACATCGTGCTGGTGGGAGATGCCGCCCATGCCGTCTCGCCCTCCTCGGGGCAGGGCGCGTCCATGGCGATCGAGGATGCGGTGGTGCTGGGCCGGTGCCTGGGATCAGAATCGGACGTTGCCGGTGCGCTGTGGTCGTACGAGAAAATCCGTCGTCCCCGTGTTGAAAAGGTTGTTGCCTATGGCAAGCGCAGCGGCAGCACCAAGGCCGCCGGACCGCTCGGCGCGCGCCTGCGGGACGCGATGATGCCGCTGGTCATGCGCATGCTCTACCGCAAGGGCAACCCGCAGGGATGGATTCTGGATCACAGCTTGAGCTGAACCTGCACCTCTCAAGAGCTGTGGTCGCGCGCCGATGGAACGTGCATGGACCGGCGGCTCACACGTGACCCAGTGCTGCTGGCCCTCGTGCTCCTGATGGTTGTCTCGTTCGGCTTCGCCCCGACGCACGTCTCCCTGAAAGCCCAAGTGGCCGTGTTCTGGCTGCTCCTGCTGGCCGCGCAGGCCGTGCTCATGGTGGCCTCGGGGCTGGTGGCCCGGGCCTTGCCGGCCACCTCGGCGCGGGGGCGAGCCGGTCGCCGGCTGTGGTGGCACATCTGCGGCGGCGCCCTGGTGTTCAGCGCGGGCATCGTGGTGCAGTTCGCCACGTTCGTCTGGGATCCGGTGGCGGCGCGCGGGGTGATCGGTTCGGTCCCGCAGTCGATCAGCGTGGTGCTCGGGCTGGTCGTGATGGTTTTCGGTCTGCTGCGCTACCCACTGGGCCGGTTGCAGGCCGCCGAGAAGGTGCGGTTGCGCATCGATCTGGCGGTGGTCATGGTGGCCGCCACCACGGTCGGTTTGTGGATCTTCGAGGTGCCTGCCGGGCGGCACGACCTGGGCTGGGTACTGCGCGCTGCGATCACCCTGCTGATCCAGCCGGGCCTGTTCCTGGTGGCGATCTTCGCCATCGTCAAGATCATGCTGGGTGGCCGGTCGCCGGTCTCCCGGGCCGCCTCGACCATCTTCGGGGTGGCCGCGCTGGTGGAGGCGGTGGCGCAGGCCGCGCCGGTGACCTTCTACACCGACCGCTCGCTGATGCCCTGGCTGCTGGCCGCCAACGTCTCCGGCAGCGCCCTGGCCGCGATCGCCTCGCGGGTGCAGGAGAAGCAGATCCACGCCGGGCACGTCAGCCAGGAGCGGCGGGATGCGGACCGGCCGTTCAGTTCTCTGCCGTACGTAGCCATGGCCGGAATCTGGGCGGTGACCCTCGCGGTGCTCGCGGCGCAGGGCCTGACCTGGCGTTCGTGGTTGCTGATGGGCGGCGCGGTGCTGACCACGGCGCTGGTGGTGCTGCGCCAGGTCGCCGCGTTCCGGCACATCGCCGAGCTGCTGCGCGAACGGGACGCGCTCACGCAGCAGCTGACCGAGCTCGCCTACCACGATGCGCTGACCAAGCTGGCGAACCGGGGGCTGTTCCTGCGCCGGTTGCAGGAGAGCACGGCGACCCGCGACATCACCGTCTACCTGATCGACCTTGACGACTTCAAGCCCGTGAACGACTCCTACGGCCACGCCGCCGGGGACCAGCTGCTCGTCGAGGTCGCCCGGCGGCTGCAGGCCTGCGTGCGCCCCGAGGACCTGGTCGCCCGGCTCGGCGGGGACGAGTTCGCTGTGCTCGTGGAGGACCTGCCGGCCGAGCGACGGGTCGTGCTGGCCGCCACGCTCACCCAGGAACTGCACGCGAGGGTGCTCATCGGCGGTCATGAGGTGGCGTTGAGCGCGAGCGTCGGCATGGCCACCGGGCGGCCCGGCGAGCACGACCCGGACACCCTGCTGCACGAGGCCGACATGGCCATGTACGCCGTCAAGTCCGGCAACCGCGCTGGTCTGCCCGGGTGACGCAAGGCGGTAATCCGAAGGTCGGGCGCTCCTCAGCCGACATGTCCGGTGCCAGCAGGACGACGTACCCCGGGAGAAACCAATGCGCCGCCGACTCCGCCATGCAGCGTGGGTGGCGTTCGGCCTGATCCAGATGGGGCTTTACGCGCTCCCGGCGTCCTCGGTGGTCCTCTACAGCCTGTGCATGATGGTCGCGACGACCGCCGGGGCCCTGGTGCACCTGACGTACGCGGTCCGCAGCCACGGCCATGCGCGCCGGGTCTGGACCATCACCGGGCTCGGCCTGGCCTGCTGGGCGTTCGCCGAGATCTCGGTCGGCATCACGGCGGCCGGCACCGGATACGCCCCGCCCCGGAGCACGCTGGCCACCGTGATCAACGTGGCCGCGTTCGGCTTCGCGGTCGCCGGCATGCTCTCCATCCCCACCGCCCCGCGCGGTGCCGCCGGCAAACTCCGGATGGTGTTCGACGGGCTGGTCGCCGCCTGCGCGCTGATGGGCGCGGTGTGGGTGCTGCTGTTCGATCCGCTGAGCCAGATCGAGAGCCCGTCCTCGGCGGTCATCGACCTGAGCTACCCGGTGCTGGCCGCGGGTGTGCTGGCCATCGCCATGGTGCTGCTCAGCGGGCAGTCGCTGCACCGGCGCACCGCGATGCGGGTGGTCACCGGCGGCGTGGTCCTGCTGACCGTGACGCTGCTGGTCGAGGTGATCGGCAACGTGTTCGGCATCGGCTGGCTCATCCCGGCCGTGCACGGCGGCTACATCGCTTCGGCCGGGCTGCTTGCGCTGGCCCCGCTCGCCCCGCTGCCGCAGGGTGCGGAGCGCACCTGGGCGCCGGCGAGCCAGTTCGGCAACGTGGTGCCGTACGTGCCGGTGGTGATCTTCATCGGCATCGGGATGACGTTCGTGTTGCAGGGCCGCTCGTTCGACATCGAGACCGTGCTTGCCGTCGTGATGCTGGTGGTGGCGGTGTTCGGCCGCCAGTTCGTGGAGCTGCGCCTGAATGCCGCGCTGAGCCGCAGCCTGGCCGCGGAGCGCGAGCGCTTCGCCCACGAGGCCGCCCATGACGCGTTGACCGGGCTGGCCAACCGGCACAAGCTGACCACCGAGCTGGCTCGCGAGCCGGTGTCCGCGCTGCTGCTGGTCGACCTGGACGGCTTCAAGGCGGTGAACGACACCCTCGGTCACTCGGCCGGCGACGAGCTGCTGGTCACCGTCGCGCAGCGGCTGCGCGAGGCGGTCGGCGAGGACGGGCTGCCGGCCCGCCTGGGCGGCGACGAGTTCGCGGTGCTGATCCGCCACGGCGACGTCGGCGACGCCCGGGCGATGGCCCGCGCGATCCTGGACCGGCTGGCCGAGCCGGGGCTGCCCGCGGTGGTGGGTGCCAGCGTCGGCATCGCCACGGTGGCCGGCGCCGAGGATCGCGATCACCTGCTGCACGAGGCCGACATGGCCATGTACGAGGCGAAGAACAACGGCAAGGGCACCTACAGGGTGTACGACCGCGAGCTCGCCGTCCTGGCCGAACAGCGCCGCCGGTTGCAGGCCGAACTCGCCGTCGCGCTCGCCGAGGGCCAGCTGTTCGTGGCGTACCAGCCGGTGGTCGACCTGGCCAGCGGCGCCTCGCACGCCGCCGAGGCGCTGGTGCGCTGGGAGCACCCGGTGCGCGGGCCGATCCCGCCCGATGACTTCCTGCCCACCGCCGAGGATGCCGGTCTGCTCGTGGAGATCGACCGCTGGGTGCTCACCGCGGCGGCCGCTCAGCTGGCCGAGTGGCGGCGCACCGACCCGGCGTACACGATCGCTGTGAACCTTTCGGTTGCCTATCTGGTCTCCGGCCGGGTGGTCGAGGACGTGCGGGCGGCTCTGCGCGAGCACGACCTGCCCGGCGAGGCGCTGACCGTGGAGGTCACCGAGTCCTCGCTGATCGCCGACCTCGACGCCGCGGCCACCACCCTGCGCGAGGTCAAGGCGCTGGGCGTACGGATCTCGCTGGACGACTTCGGCGTGGGCTACTCGTCGCTGACCTACCTGCGCAAGCTCCCGGTCGACGTGGTGAAGATCGACCGTTCGTTCGTGCGCGAGCTGGCCTGGGACAACAAGGCAAAGGTGCTGTTCAAGGCGGTCCTCGACCTGGTGCACGCGCTCGGGCTGACCTGTGTGGCCGAGGGCGTCGAGGAGCCGCGCCAGCTCGGTCAGTTGCTGGCCATGGGCTGCGCGCGCGGCCAGGGCTACCTGTTCTCCCCGCCGGTGACGGCTGACCTGGTGCCCATCGGCCCGCACCGCCCGCGCCCGCGAATGGCGTCCGCGACTCCTTAATGATCGTTCAGTTATGACCTACGATGGGCGGCATGGACGCCGCTGACATTGCCGCCGGGCGAGAGCGTTGGCAGAAGCGCTACGACGATGCCCGCAAGAGGGACGCCGACTTCACCACGCTGTCCGGGGTGCCGGTCGACCCGGTGTACGGCCCGGCCCCCGGCGACCCGGTCACCGATTTCGAGCGGATCGGCTGGCCGGGCGAGTTCCCGTACACCCGGGGTCTGTATCCCACGGGCTATCGCGGCCGGACCTGGACCATCCGTCAGTTCGCGGGGTTCGGCAACGCCCGGCAGACAAACGAGCGCTACAAGATGATCCTGGCCGCCGGCGGTGGCGGGTTGAGCGTCGCCTTCGACATGCCCACGCTGATGGGCCGCGACTCCGACGAGCCGCAGTCGCTGGGCGAGGTCGGGCACTGCGGCGTGGCGATCGACAGCGCTGCTGACATGGACGTGCTCTTCGACGGCATCCCGTTGCAGGACGTCACCACCAGCATGACGATCTCCGGCCCGGCGGTGCCGGTCTTCTGCATGTACCTGGTCGCGGCCGAGCGCCAGGGAGCCGACCTCAGCAAGCTCGACGGCACGCTGCAGACCGACATCTTCAAGGAGTACATCGCGCAGAAGGAGTGGCTGTTCGAACCCGAGCCGCACCTGCGCCTGATCGGCGACCTGATGCAGTGGTGCGCCACCGAGATCCCGCGTTACAAGCCGCTGTCGGTGTCCGGCTACCACATCCGCGAGGCCGGTTCGACCGCTGCGCAGGAGCTTGCGTACACCCTCGCCGACGGGTTCGGCTATGTCGAGCTGGGGCTCTCGCGTGGGTTGGACGTCAACACGTTCGCCCCCGGGCTCAGCTTCTTCTTCGACGCGCACGTCGACTTCTTCGAGGAGATCGCCAAGTTCCGGGCCGCCCGGCGGATCTGGGCCCGGCACCTGCGCGACGACTACGGTGCGACCAGCGAGAAGGCGCTCTGGCTCAAGTTCCACACCCAGACCGCCGGGGTGTCGCTGACCGCGCAGCAACCGGTCAACAACGTTGTGCGTACCGCTGTGGAAGCCCTTGCCGCTGTCCTCGGCGGGACCAATTCGCTGCACACCAACGCCCTCGACGAGACCTTGGCCCTGCCCACCGATGAGTCGGCCGAGATCGCGCTGCGCACCCAGCAGGTGCTGATGGAGGAGACCGGCGTGACCAACGTCGCGGATCCGCTGGGCGGCTCCTGGTATCTGGAGGCGCTGACCGACCGGATCGAGGCCGAGGCGGAGGAGATCTTCGCGCGGATCCGCGATCTTGGTCACGACGGCACGATCACCGCAGGCATCCTGCGCGGCATCGAGGACGGCTGGTTCACCGCCAACATCGCCGAGGCCGCGTTCACCTATCAGCAGTCGCTGGAGAAAGGGGAGAAGCGGATCGTCGGGGTCAACGTGCACACCGGCACGGTCGCCAAGGACCTGGAAATCCTCCGGGTCTCGCACGAGGTCGAGCTCCAGCAGCGGCACGACCTGGGCGATCGCAAGACCCATCGTGATCCGGTACGAACAAAGCAGGCGCTCCAGCACCTGATCGACGTCGCCCGTACCGGCGAGAACATGATCCCCGCCATGCTCGACGCCGCCCGGGCCGAAGCCACGCTCGGCGAGATCTGTGGGGCGCTGAAGGATGAATGGGGCATCTACCGCGAACCCGCCCGCTTCTGACGCCCGCTGTGACGCTTCATATCGCCAGCCCGGCGGCACGGCGGTGGGCGGCTTCCGCGTGCGAGACTAGGTAACCATGAGCGACCCACGGACCACTCCGTCGATCTTCACCCGCGGCGCGGTCGACCTCGGTGCCTTGCGCCCGGCGAGCCAGCCGTCCGGCCCCGCCGCAGCCGGCCCGGCTGCCGGTGGTGGCCCCGCGACCCCGGCCGCCCCGCCGGCCGGTGCCGCCCCCAGTGCCGATGCGGGCGCCGCGATCATCGACGTGACCGAAGCCAACTTCCAGACCACGGTGCTGCAGCTGTCGATGACCACGCCGGTCATCCTGGACTTCTGGGCCGAGTGGTGCGAGCCCTGCAAGCAGCTCTCCCCGGTGCTGGAGAAGCTCGCCGCCGAGGGTGGCGGCAGCTGGGTGCTCGGCAAGGTCGACGTGGACGCCAACCCGCGGCTCGCCCAGGCGCTGCGCGTGCAGGGCATCCCCATGGTGATCGCGGTGGTCGGCGGCCAGCTCGTCGAGGGCTTCACCGGCGTGCTGCCCGAGGTCGAGATCCGCCGCTACGTCGACGCGGTGCTCAAGGCCGGCGGCGTCGAGGTAGCAGCCCCCGAGGACCCGCGCATGGACGCTGCGGACGACGCGCTGATGACCGGTGACCTGGACGAGGCCGAGGCGGCGTACAAAAAGATTCTGGCCGAGTCGCCGCAGGACCACGCGGCCGAGTCGGGTCTGGCGCAGGTCGAGCTCTACCGCCGGGTGACCGGCGCGGACGCCAGCACGGTGATGGCCGCCGCGGCAGCCAACCCCGATGATGTGGAGAACAACCGGCTAGCCGCCGACATCGAAGTCCTCAGCGGACAGGCCCCCGAGGCGTACGACCGTCTGATATCCCTGATCAAGCGCACCACCGGCGACGACCGTGACGCCGTACGCAAGCACTTGCTCTCGCTGTTCACCGTAGCGGGTCCGGACGACCCCGCGGTGGCCACCGCCCGCCGCGCGCTCGCCCGCGCGCTCTTCTAGACCCGCCTGACTCCGGGGGGCTCCATGCGCCGCATAGCCGTGCTCGACGCACCGTCCAATCTCGGTCTGCGCCCGCCGACCGCGACCTCGGTGCCGGGCTGCGCCAAGGCGCCTGGAGCCCTGAGGGACCAAGGGCTGCTCCGCAAGCTCAACGCCCGGGACGCCGGCTGCCTGACCCCACCCCGCTACGACCCCGGGGACTGGCGGCCGGGCGATGGGGTAGCCCACGCCCGCGAGATCAACACCTACTCGCGTCGCTTGGCCGATCGCATCGGAGCCATTCTCGACCAGGGCGAATTCCCGGTTGTGCTGGGTGGGGACTGCTCCATCGTGCTGGGCTCGGCCCTGGCCATGCACCGGCTGGGGGAGTCGGTAGGCGGCCACATCGGCCTGGTCTTCGTAGACGGTCATTCGGACTTCAGGCACCCCGGCAACGCCTCCTACGTAGGAGCCGCAGCCGGCGAAGACCTGGCCCTGGTAACCGGCCGAGGCCAGGTGGACCTGGCCGCCATGGAAGGCCGCCGCCCCTACTACCGCGACATCGACGTGGTAGTCATGGGAATCCGAGCCCAAGACGAATACCGGCTCGATCTGCAGGCAGCCGGCATCGTCACCCGCCCGGTACCCACCTTGCGCACCGAGGGAGCAGCCCGAAGCGCCCAGTGGGCCCAGGAGCAACTCGTCGACTGCGCCGGCTACTGGGTGCACCTGGACGTGGACGTCCTGGACCCCGCGGTGATGCCCGCGGTAGATGCGCCCGAGCCCGGCGGAATCGCCTTCCCCGAACTCGAGATCCTGCTGGCTGGGCTGGTCGAATCACCCCACTGCCTGGGCGTGGAGATCACGGTCTTCGACCCGGATTACGACCCGGACGGCACGTACGCCGAGGAGATCACTTCCGCTTTGGTGGCTGGGCTGCAGTCGGCTCACACGGTGGATGTACGGCCTGATCTGGTGGCCGCTCGCCGGGATCTGCTGACGCCTCCGGAGACGCCGGGAGTGTTGGCTCCAGAGCCTTTGGCGTCGGGGCGGGCGCTTGATTCTCCTGCCGAGGATGCGGCTGGCGCTGAGGCCTTCGCTTTTCCTGCCGAGGCTGCTGCGTCTTCGGCCGAGGCTGTTGCTTCTTCGATTGAGGCCGCCGATTCTTCGAGCAAAACCATTGTCTCTTCGAGCGAAGCCTTTGCCTCTTCGGCTGAAGCTTCTGAGTCGGAGCCTGCTGCGCGGGACGAGTCCAGGCCGGACTTTTCGCGGGGTAGAGCGGCTGCTGGCGGGTTCTGGGCGCAGTTCGCGTCCGAGCCACCTTCGGGACTTCGGGCTGCAGGCGGCTCCCGTTCCGAGGCTGGCTACGGGCTTGCGGCCGACTTGGGATTCGAGAGCGGTCAGGCGACGCCAGGGTCTGAGGACGGCGGCCGTGGGCCTGAAGCTGAACTTGGACACGTAGCCGCGCCCGGCTTGGAGGCTGAACGCGCGCATGCAGCGGAGCCCGCAATGGAGGGCGAGCACGGGTTCGAAGCGGCGCCCGAGCTTACGGCGGCGCCGGATCTCGTTGCGGCGGCGCCGGATCTCGTTGCTGCGGCTGAGGTTGAGGCTGCTGCCGGGCCTATTTTCGATGGCGGGCCGAGCGTTGCTGCCGGGCCCATGTCCGATGACGGTCCGAGCGTTGGTGCCGGGCCTTCTTTCGATGGCCAGCCCAGTGTCGGTGCGGGGCCCAGGCTCGAACCCAGGCCCAGCTTCCCAACGAGACCAAGCTTCGATGTCAGGCCCGGGTTCGAGGTAGGGCCCGTATTCGAAGTCTGGTCCAAAGCTGAGGCCGACCCGGATCTCCAGGGTGAGCCCGATCCATCAGCCGAGTCCCGGCCACCATTCGATGCTGAGCCTGCGCTCGAAGCCCGACCGGAGTTTGCGCCGGAGCTTGTCGCCCAGCCAGAGTCTGCGGCCGAGCCGGAGTTTGAGCGGGGCCTGGTAGCCGGGCCTGATTTCCCGGCCGAGTCGGAGCTTGGGGCAGAGCCGGACCTTGGGGTCGAGCCCGAGCTTGGAACCGGGCCGGAGTCGGCGGCTGAGCGAGAGTTTGAGGCCAAGTCTGAGCTTAGGACCAAGCCGGTGCTTACGTCGGAGTCGACGCTTGCGGCCGAGCAGGACCGTGACGCTGAGCGAGTCCTTGACGCCGAGCGGGAGCTTGACACTGAACCCAAGAATGAACGCTGGCCGACGTTCGTCGCCGACCCCGCGCCTTCCGCTGACTTCGAGCCCGCCTTCAACCGCGATCCCTCAGCCGACGCCGAGTTCGCCTCTGACGCCGCACCCGAGTCCACCGTTGACCCCGAGCCCACCCTCCCGGAG
>NZ_LOJP01000019.1 GCF_001553785.1 Actinoplanes sp. TFC3 | reverse complement strand
CGCCAGTGCGGTACATGCGTGTGCCGGGTGGGCCGAAGGGGTTGGCCACGAAGCGTTCTGACGTCAGGCCGGGCCGGCCCACATAACCCCGGGCCAGGCCGGGGCCACCGATGTACAGCTCGCCCACGGCACCGGCGGGTACCGGCCGCAGCGCCTCGTCCAGTGCGTACGTTCCCGTGTTGTCGAGGGGCAGCCCGATGGGCAACGAACCCTCCTGGAGGCTGTCCCGGGTCGACTCGTAGGAGGTGGCGAAGACGGTGGTCTCGGTCGGCCCGTACCCGTTGACGACGGTGGTGCCCGGGCAGTGCTCCATGACCCGGCAGACCGCCGACGGCGCGACTACGTCGCCGCCCGTCCAGACCTGGTGCACCCCGGCGAAAGCGCTCGGGTTCTCCTCGGCCACGACATGGAAGAGCCCGGCCGTGAGCCAGACACTCCCGACCCGGAACTCAGTGAGCACCTGTTCCATGGAGACGGCATCCAGATTGCCGGGCGGCGCGACGATCACCGTGTGGCCGGTCAGCAGAGGCACCCACATCTCGTAGATGAGGACGTCGAAGGCCATGGAGGAATGCTGCAGCATGCGATCGTGCGCGCCGGTCGAGAAGGCCCGGTCGAGGCTCAGTTCGACGATGTTCCGGTGAGTGATGGCGACACCCTTGGGGACGCCGGTGGAACCCGAGGTGAACACGGCGCAGGCAAGCTGGTCAGGCTGAATCTCCACGTCCGGCGCGGGTGTCACCGTCTGATCGGGGCTGAAGCCGGTCAGCTCCGGAGCGGGCAGGACGGTGGTGTCCTCGGGAAGCTGCAGGTCGGTCAGGTCGTGGGTGGTGACGACGATCGACGCAGACGCGGCGGTGAGGATCTGCTGGATGCGCGCCCTGGGGTAGGCGGTGTCGACAGGTGCATATACTCCACCTGCCTTGAGCACGGCCAGGATGGCGACCGGGACGGCGGGGGACCGGTCGAGCAGGAGCGCCACCCGGGTCTCGGGTCCGGCGCCCGCCGCGACGAGCCGGTGCGCGAAGCGATTGGCGTGCTCCTCCAACTCGGCGTAGCTCAGGCAGTGGTCACCGGAAACCACGGCCGGGGCAGCCGGGATGCCCACCGCGTGACCCTTGATGACGGCCGGCACGGTGGTGTCGCTGCGGGGTGACAGGTCGCCGGCGTCCGGCTCTCTGACCCGGCGCCACTCGGCGGCGTCCAGGATGTCGAGGTCGCCGAAAGGCCGTACGGGGTCAGCGACGGCCGCCTCCAGGAAGCGGATGATGCGGTCGGCAAACGCCTGGACGGTGTCTGCGTCGTACAGGTCTGCGGCGTACTCGACACTCAGCCCGACGCCGCCCGGGCCTTCGGGCGTCCGCCGCTCCAGGAAGTTGACGGTCAGGTCGAAACGCGCGACGCTCAACGGGGTCTCCGCGGCCTCCGTGGTCATGCCGGGGAGGTCCGGAGCGGGGGTGGCCGAGTCCCTGAGGGTGACCACGACCTGGAAGAAGGGATGACGGGCGGCGGATCGCGGTGGGTTCAGCTCCTCGACGAGCTGGTCGAACGGCACGTCCTGGTGCGCCAAGGCACCCAGATCCGTCTCCCGGACGCGGGCCAGCAGGTCGAGGAATGACGGATCACCACTGGTGTCCGTACGCAGCACCAGGGTGTTGACGAAGAACCCGACCAGGTCGTCCAGCGCAGGATCCGTACGGCCCGTGACCGGCGATCCGATGGGCACATCCGTGCCCGCCCCACTTCGCGTCAGCACCGCCGCGGTCGCCGCATGCACCGCCATAAACAGGGATGCACCCGCAGCACGGACCAGGGACTCCAGACGCTCGTGCACCCGTGGGGGCAGCTCCGCACTGACTTTCGCCCCCCGGTAGGAGGCGGTGGCGGGCCGGACCCGGGCGCCCGGCAGCGTCACTTCCTCCGGCAGCTGCGCCAGCAGCTCCCGCCAGTAGCCAAGCTGGGTGGCAGCCACACTCTTCGGATCATCCACCGCGCCCACCAGCTCACGCTGCCACAACGCATAGTCCGCGTACTGCACCGGCAGCGGCGCCCAGCCCACTGCCTGGCCTTTCACCCTCGCCTGGTACGCCAGCCCGAGATCACGCATCAACGGCCCATTCGACCAGCCGTCCGAAGCGATGTGATGCACCACGAGCAACAGCACGTGGTCGTCGTCGGCCACCCTCAGCAGATGGGCCCGGACCGGCGGAACACGGGCCAGGTCGAAGATGCCGGCTGCCAGCTCGGCCAGCCGAGCCTGCAGAGCACCCATCTCCACCGGGACCTGCGGCAGCTCAACCGCCACGCCAGCAGCCGGCTCGACGTGCTGGTAGGGGCCATGCTCTCCGACGGGGTAGACGGTGCGCAGGCTCTCGTGCCGCCGCACCACGTCCGCCAGGGCAAGACGCAGCGCCTCCGGGTCGAGCCCGCCCCGGAGCCGGATCGCCAGGGGAATGTTGTATGTCGCCGATGCCCCCTCCAGCTCGTTCAGGAACCACAGACGCTGCTGGGCGAACGACAGGGGGATCCCCTCCGGGCGACGCACGGCCACCAGGTCAGGACGATGAGACCCCCCACGCGTGGCGAGGACCGCCGCCAGTTCGGCGACGGTCGGGGTTTCGAAGATGTCGCGGACAGTGACGTCGGCGCCGAGGTCTTTGCGGATGCGGCTGACGAGGCGGGTGGCGAGCAGGG
>NZ_LOJP01000018.1 GCF_001553785.1 Actinoplanes sp. TFC3 | reverse complement strand
GGAATGGAGGCCGCTGGCACCGCCACCCGCACCCCCGGCCCCGCCAACGGCAACCGCAAGCCTGCCGACATCTGGCACCCCGTCACCACCACCCCGGCCGACGACAGCCCGGCCAGCGAGACTGCGGCCGACGACAGCCCGGCCAACGACAGCCCGGCCGACGACAGCCCGGCCGACGACAGCCCGGCCAACGACAGCCCGGCCGACGACAGCCCGGCCGACGACAGCCCGGCCGACGACAGCCCGGCCGACGACAGCCCGGCCGACGACAGCCCGGCCGACGACAGCCCGGCCAACGACAGCCCGGCCAACGACAGCCCGGCCAACGACAGCCCGGCCAACGACAGCCCGGCCAACGACAGCCCGGCCAACGACAGCCCGGCCAACGAGACCCCGACCGACGACAGCCCGACCGACGCGGCGGAGGTTGCCCCGGTGTCGGGTGCGCCGGTCGGCCCGCGTCAGCCCGATCTGAGGGTTTTGATCATGGCCGGTGTGCTCGGTGGTCACCCGGACGGCCTCACCGCCGACGCGGCGATCAACGAGAGCGGCCTGTCGGTCGCGATGGGTGACACGGTCCTCGCCGCGATGGAGGCGGCCGGTGCCGCCCGCCGCCTGCCCACCGCTGAGGACGGTACCGAGTTGTGGGTGGCGGTCGCGGACGCCGACCTCGCCACGGTGGACCCGGCGAACGCGCCGACGACCAGCACATGCCCGACGTGCGGGCACACCCGCAAGATCCGCCGCCCCTCGGCGCGGCGCACCACCGGTACCGGCGCCGGCCGCACCACCGGCGAACTCAACAGCGACGGGTCGGCGAAGCTCGTGAAAAACGGGCTGCGCAACCAGGTTGAGGCGTTCATGCGCGATCTCGGTACCGGTCACGACGTCACCCCTGGCATTGTCGCTCGCCAGCTCGGCGGGCGTAGCTCTGGCGCGGTCGGTAACGCCATGGCCCGGCTGACCGAGCCCGGCGTGCTGGTGCTGGTCAGCGAGGCCCCGGTGAAGTACGCCCTGGCTGAGGCCGCACCCGAGCCGACCGCCGACGTGGTCGCCTTCATGACCCGGCCCCTGACCGACGACGCGCCCGACGAGGCCGACAGCGCGGACGACACCGACGAGACCGCCGACACCGACGAAGCGGCCGACGACCAGACCGGCACCACCGACGCGGCCGACGACGGGGCGGCCCACGTCTCGCCCGCCGACCACGCGCCCGCCGACATCGAGGCCGACGCCGTGCCGGTTGCGGCCTGAACGACACCTCCGCCGGGGCCGGGCAGCACGCCCGGCCCCGGCACCCGCACGCCCACCCCGAACGGAAAGGCCCCGATGATGAACACCCCACCGCATGACCACGACCGCCCCGCCGAGCCCGGCTCGTTGCGCTGCCCCGAATGTGGCGAACCGGCACGGCCGGTGCCGCCGCGCGAATGGCCCCTCGCCGGATTCGCCGCAGGTCCCGGTGCGTCGCACCTCGACGGCACCGCGCTGTGCCCAGTGCCCGGCCCGCACGGGTCGCAACCGGCCGAACCGGTGGGCGCACCGGCCCGGCTCACGATGTGGCAGACCGTCCGACAGAGCTGGCTCACCCATCCCGATTGGACGACCGCCGATCATCTGGCGTGGCTCGACGGCGAGGGATACGACACCGACCTCATCGACGGTGACCCGGCCGAGGTCATCAGCCAGTGGCTCACCGGGCACCGCCGCACAGCCCGGCTGATCGAGCCCTCAACAGCTACCGAGGCGCGGGTGTACGTGGTCGCTGGAGGCGACATGGTGGCCGTGTTCAACAACCCCGACGCGGCCGACATTCAACGCACGGTGATGGAGGCCGCCAACCTCGACACCATCGCCTCATCGATGACCCCGGGGCAATGGGACATCGCGCGGGAGATCCTGCTCGCGGAACACCCGACCCTAGTCATCACCGACGCCCGCCACGACGTGACCGGACAGACGGCATGAGCGGGCCGTCCGCCGCGCCGTCCGGCGCGGCTGATGACTTGCCGGTGTCACTGGCCGCGCGTCCTCGCGACGCACGGCGCGGCCTGCCGATTCCGCCGGTCAATGTGCATCCCGACCCGCGCGGCGGTCAGCGGGCGCACGTCGACTTCACGACGATCAACACCTCGACGTCGACGCAGCTCGCCGCCGACCGCCGGTGCTCTCTGTGCGGCGAGTCGATGTCGTACTGGGTGGCGTTCCTGGGCACCCCTCGGGCCGCCGAGCTGCTGCGCTACACCGACCCGCCGGGCCACCCGGAGTGCATGACACCGGCTCTGACGTTGTGCCCGCATATCGCCCTCGCCCGGCACCGGCGCGCACGCGCCGACCGGCCGAGCGCCGGTGTCATGCCGCCCGGCTCGCACGCGAACAAACCCGACGGGTGGGCGTTGGGCATCACCCGGTCCTACCGGTCGATGTTCCTGCCGGTGCACGGGTTCACTGTGTACGTACCGGCCCCGTTCCGCACGGTGCACGCCTACCGGTACGGCCCGGACGGGCAGCTACACCCCGCCCCGGACATCCGGTGACCCCGCCGGTTCGGCGTGGCCAGATTGGCGGCACAAACCTCCATCGACTCCTAGCGGCCGGCTTGATCGGCCCGTGGAGGTAGGAAACATTACCTGTGACGGCGTCGCCGGGGCGCGAAACCCCGGCGTCGCCGCCATCACCCGCACTCCTCATGGAAGGAAACACCTGTCATGGCACACGAACTCGAACGACTTGCGAACGGCGAGACCGCCTTCGCCTCCGCCCGGTTGTCGGCGTGGCACCAGCTCGGGCAAATCACTGACGAGTGCATGACGGCCGAGGAGATCATGGCGAAGGCATGGCTCGGCGGCTGGGAGGTCCGCAAGATCGCCTTGCAGGGTATGGAGATCACCGAGAAGGGCGTGACGAAGGTCGATTGCCCTGACAAGTTCATGACCGTGCGGACCAACCCGCAGACCGGTGTCACTGAGTATCTCGGGGTGGTCGGCGATGACTACGCCGCCGTGCAAAATGAGCAGGTAGCCGAGATGCTCAACCTGTTGGTGGACGAGTCCGGGGCACACTTCGAGACGGCCGGCTCGATGCGTAAAGGCAAGAGCGTCTTCGTCACGATGAAGCTGCCGAACGCGATGGAGATCGCCGGAGTCGACCGGATGGACCTCTATCTGGCCGCCACCACGTCGCACGACGGAACCGCCTCGCTGCGCCTTGACGCCACGCCGGTGCGGATCGTGTGCGCGAACACGCAGCGCATGGCCTACGCCCGGTCGCAGGGCTCGTACACCTTCCGGCACACCTCGAACGTGCACGCGCAGATCAGCGAGGCCCGCGAGGCGCTGGGTCTGGTGTGGAAGCACTTCGGCGACTGGCAAACCGACGCGGAGAAGATGCTCAACGAGGCGATGACCATGGGCGAGTTCGACAAGATCGTCGCCCAGCTTTGGCCGGTGGATGACGCCGCCTCCGACGTGGCGAAGAACAACGCGAAACAGCGCACCTCCACGCTGCGGTACCTGATCCGCGACGCCGACACGCAGAAGCCGATCAAGGGCACCCGGTGGGCCGGATACCAGGCCATCACCGAGTACCTCGACCACTTCGCCCCGGCAAAAACCGACGCGGTCCGCGCGACGCGGGCGCTGACCGGTGCGGGTGCGGAGCTGAAGGCCCGCGCGTTCGATCTGCTGGCTGTCTGATGACTGTGCGGCACCGGGGCCGCCACCGCCGCCGCTGGTGGCGCACGGCCCCGGACCCCGCCCCGGCGGCCGACACCGCCCGGCGTCCCGCACGCGGCCCGGCGGCAATGCGCCCGCCGGGGCCGCCCGGCCTGCGCCGCCCACCCGGCCCCACCGGCCCGACCGGTGGCGGTCCGGCACCCGCGCCATCGGTCCGGCTACGCCCCGCCGCCCCGAGCCTGAGTACGCCTTCACCCGAACAGACCCGCTCCGGCCTCGCACCGATGGAGGGACCTGCCATGACACCCGACGAGTTGATGGACCTGATCGGTCACCTGTGCGAGGCGGCCCAGAACAGCACCGCCCACCGCATCGCGGCCTCGTACGAGACCGACTACGACGAGCAAGGCGTGCAACACGCCCAGGAGCAGCAGTGGAACGAGATCGCCGCGCATCGGCTGCGCGAGGTCGAACGGGCGGTCCGCTCGGTTGTCCACACGCAGGCCACCGTGGAGGGGTTCATGCCGGTCCGGCCGCTGCCCGGCGGCAACGTCGAACTCCGCGCGATCGACAGCGCCTCCATGCGGGTGGCCGTGATCTTCACCGGCACCGAGGCCCTCAACCTCGGCGCCCGCCTGACCGCCTGCGGAGCCATCGCGATCGACCGGATCGGCCTCAAAACCGAGACCGAGCTTCACCCGCTCGCCGCCGGACCGGCCATCGGCACCGCGCCGGTAGCGCCACCAGCCGCGCCGCCGGTCGTACCCGGCCCGGCCACCCCCGCACACCAGCGCTAACCCCCGGCGGCACTGCCGCGCGGCCGGTCACCCCGCCCGGCCGCGCGGCCCCGCCCCTGACGCGAAGGACCTTGTGGTGAGAGACCTGATCACCCTTATCAACGAGTACGCGACCGCACGCGGTGCCGCCGAACGGCACCACGCCCTCCTCGAATGCCTCATCGACGACAACGACGGCTTCCTCGCCGCGAAATCGCGGAGTACGAGGGTGCCGCCACCACCTGCCACGCCCGGCTGATGACCGCCTATGACCAGCTCACCCGCACCACCGTGCGCGCTGTCGCGGACGAGCGCCTCCCGGTCTGCACCTGGCAGAAGGGCGTCGTAGAAGTACGCGGCGTGCTACCCGACGCCACGCGCAGCGTCCGAGTCCGCTACACCCCGGCACAGGCCATCGCCGCCGGAGCTGCGCTGATCGCGTGCGCCGCTCTGGCCGACGCGAACACCGGCGGCACCCTCACCCCGATCCTTCCCGCCTTTCCCACCACCGACCTCGGCGACGACTCGACCGCGGCCGGCGCGAGCACGAGGGGCACCGAGTCATGAACAACCCCGACCTCACCTCCCAGCCCGACGAGACGAACGAGGGCCAGCACGCACTGAACGCGCCGCGCCTGCTCGCCGCGCTGACCTTGATCGGGGACCTTGACCCGGTCATCGCGGACGTTCTGCAAAACCTTCACCTGCGCGTCTACCCCGGCCACACCGCCGAGGGCCAGCGCAGCGACTACATCGTGCTCGACCTGCACGGCGTCTCCATCGGAGCCCAACGCCGCCAACACGACTTCTACCTGCACGCCGACACCACCGAAACCTCGGACCGGGTCATCGCTTTCGAGATCAACGGCACCGGCGAACACGACCACCCCACCCGCTGACCCCGACAAGGAACCCCCGATGACCAGCACCGAACCACCACCCGCACCCACCCCGGCCGCGCCGGACCTGCTCGACGTCGTGTCCGTCCACCACCGCCACCCCGGAGTCGTGATCGACATCTTCCAGCAACCGCACATCACCGACGGCGACAAGTACCGCGTCGAGTTCCGCAGCGGCATCACCGAGTGGTTCTGGCGCGACGAGATCACCGTGCGCCCGTGGGACGCCGAGCGCGACATCGTCTTCACCGACTTCACCGCCGTACGCACGATCCTGCACCACGCCACCACCACCGCCGAAGGCCATCACGTAATGCACGCCAAGCTCGGCGAACTCTTCGACACCCTCACCACCACCGCGAACACCTACCTCGGCGCGAACCTCGACACCCTGCCCGCCGCCGCGCCCGCCGACTGACCGGCGGGGCCTTGACCGGCAGCACCGGTCATCCGAGCCGCTGATGGTCTCGGCCCCGCCGCGACTGGCCTCACCCCGCAAACTCACTAGGGAGTTCTCTATGGACCTCAACGACACCGCCCGCGTACGCCAGCCCGCCGACGCCACCGAGTATCGCCTCGCCACCATTACCGACATCACCTACTCGACCCCGCACACCACCCACATCCGTAGCCTTCGGCTGCGGTTCCCGACCGGCGACGAACGCGCCTACGCCGCCGCCGACGTCGTCGTGTGCCGCCGCACGGACGACCACGCCGCGCTCGTGGCCGCCTTCACCGGCACCTGCCGGTCACTGCGCGACGCGTGCCGCATCGCCCACGACTTCGACGAGGCACTCAGCGCCGAGATCATCCATCTCCTGATGGACGTGTACGGGATCGTCGCTACCCGCCTCGGTGTCACCCTCGACCCGGCCGACCTCGACGCGCCGGCCGACACCGAGCGGGTGACGGAGTGACGGCCCGCTTCACCCACGGGCGCTCGATCCGCCACCGTGGGGCCTTGTGCGGCGTGGACGAGGGACCGGGTACGCGCGTCACCGACGAGGCGCACCTGGTGACCTGCCCGGACTGCCCCGACGCGGCCGATCTCGAAACCGTCCCGGACGACGCGACCACCGGCGACTCGCACGTCATTGCCATGCTGTGCCTTACCGACCTGGCGGCGTGGTTCTGGCCTCTGACCAGGGACTTCACGAAGATTACATGTTCGCGACGGCGCCGGATCGCAGGACGGGCGCGTGTCGCGTGTGTTCGTGATCGAGGCCGTTATGCCGGCCGTCGTGGGGTGGTGCCGGCTTGAACGCGCCGTTGATTCGGGCCGTGAGTTGGAACCTGTTGTCGTATGGCAAGTCGGCGAAGTCGACGCGGCGCGGGCAGCACGAGTCGCTGCGTTTCCTGCGGCCGGACTTGGTGTGTTTGCAGGAAATCTATGCCGTGGGCGCGGATCTGGCGGAACTCGATCGGCTCGTGACTTCGATCGCCGAGGCGCTGGGGATGGTTGCCTTCGCGGTTCCCGCGAGGCATTCCGATTGCCACCTCGCCATCTTGTGGCGGCCGGAATACGAGGTGTTATCGCAGCGGTAGTATGACCTGCTGATGTGGCATGGCCTGGGCGTTGTCCGGCTTGATATCGGTGCGGACCCGCCGCTGGCAGTGGCGGTCACTCACCTCTGGCTTCGTTTGCGAGAACTGTCAGCTTGCCGTCCATCTCTCCTACGCCTCCCCGCTCGGGCACACCTTGCTCGCGGTGGCGCTCGACCTCTGAGAACAGGATGGTCGCCTCGTCGACGGACCCTCGCCGTTCTTCGATGTCTTGATTTCTAACCCTCGCCGTCGGGCCTCATACTCCGGACCGAACGGGCAGCACGGTCGGCGGCGATGCGATTCATGATCTCGCGAGACGCGACGACAAGATCAGCGGCATGCCCGCGCAACACCGCCGATGATCTGTTCACCTCGGCCACGAACGGCCTGGCCGAGTCCCCAGACGATGGGCTCGGTTTCGGAGCCGGACGGACCACCGGCACGGGACCACTCGGGTCAGGCGGGCACAACAACCGTCGCACATCGCAAATGTCCAAGACCCGGGCGACGATCCCGCTGTCCTTGACGACGCGCAGGCTGCCGCCGGCGGCGACGGCGAGGTCCCGGCAGGTGAGCAGGGCACGAATGGTGCTCGCGTCGATGGAGGTGACGTGCTCGACATCGACGACGATGCAGTCAGAGCCGACGGCCAGAGCGTCCCTGACAGCGGTCGTCAGTTGATGACAGCTGCTGCGGTCGAACGCGCCACCGGCCAGCACCCGGACAGCCCGCGGGTCTGCCGGATCCGGAGCGAGCAGCCGCACCGAGGCCTCACCCGTATCGCCCATTCTGCCCTCGCAACCCGCCGGGCCAAACGTGACCCATCGCGTCGAGTGGGCCCGGGACTAAGCTTGGGGCCGGCGTTCGGTAGGCCGCTACGTCACCAGACGAGGTACTGGGCGATACCTGTGTGGTGAGCGAAGTGGTCACGCTGACGAAAGCTCGTAGCATCGTCCGCAGCGGACGACGTCTCGAACACATATCGACATGGCCGGCGGCCGGAGAGGAGGAGCGAGCATGGTTACAGTGCCTGCTCACCTATCCCCGAGGTGCGCCTCAATGCAGTCGGCCGGCCCGGCCGCCGGGGTGTCACGGAGCGCCTCGTGAGCAGGCCCGCGACGCTGATCTCCACGAGCGCGGGCGAACTCACCGATGCCTCCGCCATCGAAGGTTTCCTCAGCGACGCCTACGGCACCAACATGCGCATCCGCAGCGACCTCGACCGCCCACTGCTGCGCTTCAGCGCCACCGACGCCGGCGCCTTCGCCCTCGATCGCCTGAACCAGTCCGCCGTTCTGGACTTCCAAAACGAACCGCTGAACAAGGTCGTCGTCGCGCGCATGAGCAGTGCCCGCGTCCAGCGAAACTGCGCCGGCTCCGACCAACAGTACGATATCGGCGAGATCTTCCTCAGCTCCTACCCCCACCTGCCGTACACCGCCCACCTGCAGCCCGGGGAGCTAACCAACTGCGCTATTGACCTCACCGAGATCGCCAAAGTCGCGGCCACCGCCCCCGGCCGACTCCCCGAGCCGATCCGGTTCACCGGCCTCGACCCGATCTCCCCGGCCGCCGCGGCACAGTGGTGGAAAACCCGCTCGTACGCCGCCGACCTGCTCGACAACCCCGCCGCCGCCGCGCCGCTGCTGCTGGCCGGAACGGCGCAACTGCTCGCCACAGCAACCCTCGTGACGTTCCCGAACACGGCACTGACCGAACCCACCATCGAAGACCGCCACGACGCCCACCCGGCAAGCCTGCGCCGCGCCACCGCGTTCATCGACGACAACGCCCACCGCGACATCAGCCCCGCCGACATCGCCGCCGCCGCCCACGTCACCATCCGCACCCTGCAACTCGCCTTCCGCCGCCACCTTGACACCACCCCCACCGGCTACCTACGCCGCGTCCGGCTCAGCCGCGCCCACCACGAGCTGCAAACCGCCGACCCCACCACCGGCGCCACCGTCAGCGCCATCGCCGCCCGCTGGGGCTTCGCCAACCACAGCCGCTTCACCGCCGAATACCACGCCGCCTACGGCACCACCCCGTCACAAACCCTCCGCCGATAAACCAGCTCGGCCCGAGTCAGCACCGGCACCGGTCCGAGCCGTACGGGAGCGAGAAGCCACGACGCCTGGCTTGCGGCGAGACCGCGACGGTCAGGATGCAGGTGGCGGGCGATCAGGCCGGCGACGCCGATGGCAAGCAGGACGATCAAGTAGCCGCCGGAGACGGCGAAGCGCTCGCCGTAGAACGACTCGCCAAGCATGTTCTCCCAGCGCCAGGATCAACACGAACCAGGCAAATGTCGTCAGCGCTCGTGCCGCCGCGTCGGTCGATCGGCGGGAAGACCGCCGACCGCCGCGCGCCGGCCGGCGACACCCTGGCCGGACTACGCGACCGGATTCGCCAGTTGGAGCTCATCCTCATCGTCCGAGACCGCGCCGAACACGCCGAGATCACGCGACTGCGCTGCACCGTCACCGTCCTGGCCCAGCACATCCAGGCGTTGACCCTGGAAATCACGCCCTCCGGCAGAGCACCGATCGCCACGGCACCATCCGCGCTCTGCCGGTCAGCCGGAACACGTGAGCGCCGGCGGCCCGCCCGACGACCCGTCTAGCGATCTGGTCGGCCTGCCGTATGACGGGCATACCGAACGGGTCACCAGGCGCCGCTACGATCGCTGTGCACATTGGCAGACGCGAGGACATGTGATGGACTTCCCTGGCAGGCTTCGAAACGGGGAGGACCCGGTGGACGACGCGACCGGTACGGAAGACCTGGCGGTCGACTTCGTCCGGATCAACGAATTGCTGCGCTCGGGCGCGGGCCGGGCCGCAGCTCTGCGTCGCCTCGTCGAGCTTGCCGTGACCGTGGTGCCTGGCTGTGACTGGGCCGCGATTACGGCATGGCCACCCGGACAGCGCCCGCGCAGCATCGCGTCTTCCGACGATGTCGCCCTGACCGCCGACCACGTGCAGTACACGCTCGGTGACGGGCCCTGCCTGACCGCGGCGATCGATGAGCAGATCGTGCACGTCGCCGACTTCGACGACGATGAGCGCTGGGCCCTGTTTCGGGCCGCGGCCCGTCGACGTACCCCGATTCGGGGATTGCTGTCGGTGCGGCTTAACGAGGAACCGGACCGTACGGCGCTGAACTTCTACAGTGGCCGGCCCCGCGCGTATGACAGGCAGGCGATCGCTGCGGCGGCGTTGTTCGCGGCGCACGCCCGGGTGCTGCTCATGCACGCCGACAGCTCCGAGAAGGCCACCCAGCTCGATCACGCGGTGATCAGCAACCGGCAGATCGGTATCGCCGTCGGGATCTTGATGCAACTGCATAAGATCACTGACGACGAGGCGTTCGCCCTGCTACGAACCACCAGTCAGCATCTCAACCGAAAGTTGTCGCTAGTCGCCGAGGACGTCACTCGCACAGGAACGCTGCCTCAGGATTGAGGTCGAGGGCTAAGGCAGGCCGGATGTCCTGCGTCGGCCGCATTCCGGCTCGGGCTGAAGCCGGCTCCGTCGGCCGGGTCACTCGGGGTGAGCGAGCCAGCCACGCTGAAAACGTCGGACAAGCCCAGAACATCGAGGACCCGCATCACTGCCCGTGACGGATCTTGCAGAACCACAGCGACGCCCGCCGCGTTGCCCACCGTCCGACATCGCAACAAACATCTGGCCCCGGCGGCGTCCAGGAAGGACACCTGCGCCGTGTTGAGGTGGATCGATACCGCTGCCGGCGGGGTCAACGCCTTCTCGATAGCGTCGGTCAGTACCGGAGCGGAGTCGCGGTCCAGCTCACCAGTCAGCACGACCTCGACGTCGCGGTCGCCGCTGACCGCGATGTGCAGATATTCGGCAGCATCGGGAACGCCCATGTGATCCTCGAGGGGTCCTGTGGCCTGTGCCCTCGCGTCTGAAGGCAACACACCATCGAAGCGACACTACCCTCCCGCCGCCGTCGCCAACCCGGATCCGGCGACGCGCCGATCGGGTAACGACTCAAGGGTGGCCCCCGTGCCGCGCCCTGGTATCGGTGGTGGGGTCAGCTCGCCGGTTCGTCCGCGTGGTCGGGGTCGTGGATGTCGTGCGGGATCTGGGTCAGAGACAGGATCATGTCGGCGGGTGACCCGGCCGGAGCGTAGAGGCGCAGCTCGGTGTGATTGTCGCCGTGCAGAGTCCGCAGCCGGTGCAGTGCGGCCACGCCGGCGCTGGCCAAATGGGTGACACCGGTCAGATCCATGGTCAGCGACCGGCTGCCGGTGACGCCGGCCTGGCGGGCGAGGCGGTCGAATTCGTCGACCGTTGCGGCGTCGATCGGACCGTCGACGCGGACCCGCGGACCCGGGGCGGATGGCTGCTCGAACAGCAGGAACGGATCGGCCTGCCGCGACGGCTCGGGGCCGGGGCGCGCGCTGAGGTCAGCGGCGTCCAGCAGCCGAGCCGGGGTGCTCACCCGCAGGGTCACGGCGGCGGTGGTGCCGTTCTCGTCGTGGGTGATGTTCAGGGTGTCGACCATTGCTTCGGTCAAGTGCAGGCCGAGCCCGCGGTCAGCGCTGGGCACGGGGGTGCGCCAGCGGCCGTGGTCGGTCACCGTCGCGTGCAGCTCGCCGGCATCGGTGAGCGAGACGGCGACCTGGTAGGCGAAGACGTCCGGCATATCGAGGTAGGCATGGTCGATGACGTTGGTGACCAACTCGACCACGGCGTGCCGCAGAGCGCCCGCGTCCTGTTCGCCGACCCCGGCCTCGGACAGCCACGACGCCAAGCTCTCGCGAATGCTGACCAGCGAGCCAGCGGTGCTGGACAAGTGCAAATCCAGGTCGGCCGGGGCGGCGACGCGCTGCCCGGCGAGCAGGGTGATGTCGTCGGAGTGGCCGGTGAGCCGGATCATCAACTCGAGCGTCTGCGTGCACACCCGTTCGGTTGCGGTGCTCGTGTCGTCGCGGAACGCGCGGTCGGCGGCCACCGCTGTCGCGGTCTGGGCGAGTTCGACGGTGCTGCCCGGCAGGTCACGGCCGGGGCGTTCGAGGATGCCGTCGGTGTAGAGCAGCACGATCTCGTCGTCGTCGAGCCGGTCCGCGCCGACCGTCTCCTTGGTGAACCGGCCACCGACACCGACCGGTCCGGCGCCGGTCGCAGCCAGGTAGCGGTAGTCACCCGCGCGGGTGAGGATCAACGGCGGCGGATGACCGGCCGTGCAATACTCGACGGCCCCGCTCACCTGGTCCAGAACGACCACGCAGACCGTGGCCGCGCGAGCCCCCCGGATCCGGGTCGCAGCCGCGTCGAGGGCGGTCAGCGCCCCGACGATGTCGCCGCCGGCGACCAGGTGCTCGTGCAGCAACGTCTGTAGCCGGCCCATGGTGGCCGACGCGGCGACGCCGTGCCCGACCACGTCCCCGACGACCAGCGCGACCCGCCCATCTGGCAGGGGAACCGCGTCGTACCAGTCACCACCGGCCGCCGTGTCGGCATCCGCCAGCAGATAGCTCGCGGCGATCCGCACACGGGGCAGCACCGGCAACCCGGCCGGCAACAGCTCACGCTGCAACGCCGTGATCACGTCACGGGCCTGCTCGTAGCGGCGCTCCGCCTCCACCGCCTGCCGGAGCGCGGCCTGCTGCTCACGCACCTGCTCGGTCACGTCCACCACGTCCACGATCGTCCCGATGACCTCGCCCTGCGGGCCGTGGCGGGGATGGAACCGTTGGTCGGTGTAGACCTCGATCGGCTCGCCGGTGTCCTGGCGCGTCAACTGCACCCGGAATCCGCGCAGGTACACCTGCTCTCCGGACGCGAGCACCTGATCGAAGATCGACTCGATCTGCTGGCCCAACGATTCCGGGAACGCCTCCCGCACCGCCATCCCGATGATGCGGTCACGCCCCACATAGGCGCGGAACATGCCGTTGGTGGCCACGATCCGATGATCAGGTCCCTCGGTGGCGTACGACACCACCGGTAGCTCGTCGTAGACCGACCGAACGACTGCCGGTTCACCGACCACGGCCGACGCGTCATCGTCGCCTTCAATCCGACCCGGCACCCGCAACTCCTTCGCCATCGGCGGCAGCACTCGATCCTCGACATCCTTACCACGTCGGTGACCCATGCGCCTTTCCCGCCACCTCAGCGCAGGCCAGAGCGAGCCTCAAACGAGGACTTCGACTGTCCTGAGACGGCGACCAGCGCGGATAACGAAATCGAGGAGGACGAAGGTGGTGCTGGCGAACGCCGCGCCGCGCAGGTAACCCGCGGTGCTTGTCACGGTCGCCTCCGACTGTGGTCGGCGCTGATGTGGCGGACGAGCTGGTCGGCGGCGCGGCGGCTGGTCAGGTGGATCAACGTGGCGTGGCCGCCGTGCTCGCGGGCGACGGCCAGCACTCTCGGGAGATGGATCACCGGTACCGCAGGATGTATGCGACGAAGGAGCGCCTGCTGCTGGGCATCGGCGGCTACCGGGCGACCCGGCGCAAGGAACTGACGGCCGGTACCGAGGAGACCAAGTCGGAATCCGTGAACGACCCGGCCGCGCCTCGGGTGGCCGATCGGCGACCCGCGCAGTTGATGCAGCGCAGCGGTTTCCACGACGCCGCGCCGACCTTGCGGGTGCCGTGGAAGGCCACGGGGGGCACCGTGGCGGCTGGAGCCGGCGTGAGGACGTCTTCTGGACTACCCGGCCTGCAGCGCTGCGCGGTTACCAAGTGATCGACACACCAGCGGCTCGGCAACTGTCGGACCATCTGCCAATCATGGTCGACCTGGACCCGCAGGCGTTGACACAGCGGACGTCGGTCACCGCGGCCGGTCAAGGCCGAGCCAATGAGGGGGCGAAGCCGTGATCGGTGCCCTGCTCTGCAGAACCCGGGCTTTGACGGGTTCACCGGCCGGACCGGGTCCCTGGCGCGTGTTTGACCAGTTCGGCTTCGAGGGCGGCGACTCGTTTGTCGAGGAAGCGGTTGTTGCTGCGGGCCGCGGCCAGCTTGTCCTCGAGCTGGCGGCAGGTGGCGCTCAGTTGCCTGATCTGTTGCTTGAGTTGGGTGTTGGCCGCGATGGCGGTTTGGATGCCGTCCTCGACACGGCCGGCGGTGAGCTCGTCGAGCTGACCCATCAGGTCCCCGGTCCGGGCGCGCAGTGCGTGGATCTCGCGGTGCGTTTTGCTCAGTTGGTCCTCGGCGTTGAGAGCACGTTCACGCCAGGACGCGGTGGTCTGGCTGCTGATGTGCTGGGCGTGGCGGCCGGCGGCGTCGTGTTCGCTGGCGGTGGTTATGGCGTCGGCGATCAGCTGCCGGGCGTCGGGGTTCTCATAGAGGAAGGTGCGCGAGGTCCCGGAGAGGCGAGCGACACCGCGGACGGTGACCCGGGTGCCGTCGCGGCGCATCCGGCGCACCGCCTGGCGGACGGCGTCGAGAAGCCGGTCGGCGTGGGCGCGGCGGGCCGCGTTAGCGGCGTCGGTGTTCATGGCCTCGCCTCGCCGGTGTCGGGATGTTCGGTGTGAACGGCGGTCAGGTGGGTGGCGCGGAACGCGGTGCTCCAGACGCGGTGGAAGTAGTCCTGGGGGCGGCGCAGGTCCAGGGCGAGCGCGTCGTCGAGCAGGCCGAGCCCGGCGAGGGCTTTCTCCAGGCCGTCGATGGCGCGGGCGGTAGGTTCGAAGACCTGGTGCAGGTATTCGGCGGTGGCATCGTCGGGCGCGCGTTCCGCGAGGGCGGTCCACTGCTCGCGTTTGCGGCGCCAGTAGAGCAGGTCCGCGCCGGACATGACGAATTTGTCGCAGCCTTCGCAGTTGAGGTTGAACGGGCAGGCGCCGCCGGAGACGACGGGTTGGAAGGTGCAGAAGCCGCCTTCGGTCGGGGTGCTGCGCCGGCTCAGGTCGATGGCCAGGGCGTCGGCCTGCTCGCGGGTGAGGCCGGTCAGGTCGCCGGAGAGTAGCCGGCCTGGCTCCGGTGCTCCCGGCCCGGCGACCCAGACGCGGTCCAGGACCTCGTCGAGTGCCGAGACGGCGATCTTGGCGTAGTGCTCGGTCATCTTCGGGGAGACGTGGCCGAGGTAGCGGCGGATGTGGTGCAGGGCGGCGCCGTTGGCCAGCAGCTTGGTGGCCAGAGTATGCCGGGCCTGATGGGCGACCCAGCGGCCGAGGTCCAGTTCGTCGACCCAGGCGCGGAAGTGGGTGTGGAACCAGGTGTAGGTGGACGGCCGGGTGCAGTCCGGATTGCGCACCAGCGAGGGAAACAACGCCATGCGGGAGCGTTCGAGTTCGGTCGGCGGGCGGCCGTGGCGGTATGTGAACCGTTCGATGGTGAGCTGCTGCCGTTCGAGGATCTTCGTGTAGAGCACCTCGGGGATGCGGATCGCCTCGTCGTAGTTGCCGACTTTGGTCTGGTCGTGCCAGAGGACCGGCAGCCCGCTGTAACGTTCGGCGCACTCGAGCTTGAGCCCGATGACCTCGCCGCACCGGCGGCCGGTGTAAATGATCGCTTCCCAGATCAGCCGGATGCCGCCGTTGTTCGGGTCGTGCTTGTCCGCCAGCAGGGCGAGGTTCGCCTCGTCGGCCAGCGCCCGGGCGACATCATCCGGGAATGGCCTGCGGGTGCGGTTGGACTGGACACCGCCGGTCGGAGCAGCGACCACGAACTCGCGGGCAAGCCCGATGCGGTCGGTCTCGCCCGAGTCCATGGCCTGGCGAAGAACGCGGCGGATGTGATTGGCGTTGATCGTGCGAGTGAGCTCGCTGAACACGGTCGGCTTGCCGTCGCGACCGCAGCAGCCCAGCGACTGCAGGCCGTTGCGGGCCCGGTGGCGCTGATCAGCGACGAACGCCTGCATGTGCTCGGCGTTCAGCAACACCGGGTCGTGGCCGCCTGCCGGTGCTTCAACTTCGAGATAGGCGCTCAGCTCGGCGCAGGCGCGCCGGCCCGCGTCGTAGGGGGTATCGCTGCGGGGCGGATTCGGAGCGCGCAACTGGTCGGCGAGGTTGTCCCAGAGCAGGTCACGCAACCAGCGCTGCGACACCACGCTCAGATCGTAGAAACTGCGCCGAGACCGCAGCCGGCCACCGAAGTGGTCGAACTCGATGAACCCGGCCTCCTTGGTGTCGGCCGGGCTGTAGTAGACCAGGCGCAGCTGGTTGCGGATTTCGGTGACGATCATCCGGTCGTAGGGTGGGCAGTCCTTCGGCTCGACGGCCATCAGCGACGACACGTTCTGCGCGCGGCAGCGGTTGACCAAGCCCTGCAGCCAGCGCAGCGGCCAGACCGAGTGGTGCGGCTGCTGGCCGTGTACGAACATGCCCCACTTGATCTCCGCGGCCACCAGCGGGGCCACGCCGGTCAGGGTGAGCCGGCCGGGACGCCAAATCGGGTCTGCGGTGCGGCACCACGCCTCGAACACGCTGTCGTCCACGGGCGTCGACGACCGTTTCCCGCCCCGTCCTCGCCGACCGGATTCAGGATGGCGGTAGCGGTTGTAGTGCCCGGAGCACAGACCACGCGACGAGACCGCGAATGCGTCGCAGATCGCCACCACGCAGCCGCCGAATCCGGGCAGCGGCTCCTGGGCGGTCAGCCACGCTGTGAAGCCGATCGCCGGATTTTCACGTCCCGCCGCCAGCCACGCTTGGCTATGCCGGTGACACAACTGCAGCCGGATGTTGCCCGCCGGACGCGACAAGCAGATCTGGCAGACCGGTTCCTCGATATAGTCGCTGGCCTCCAGCGGGCGGGCAGCGCGCAGGAACTCGGCCCTGCTGCCGCCGGCCTTCGTCACCTCGCTCAGTTCCTCGGCGTGGTTGTTGCACAGGTCTCGGTTGTCGGCGCGGGCCCGCAGGCAGCTGGGAACACGGCATGCCCACCCGAACACCGCATGATCGCGCGGCAGCGCCATCAGGTCGGGGCGCAGCAGCGGATCGAATCTCGGGCCGCCGATCAGCGCCGTCAGCAACTCCAGCCGGTCCCGCTTCACCCGGCTGTCCTGCTGTCCGCGCGTCGACCCGGTGATCTGCACCGGCACCAACGTCACAGCGCTCATGCCTGCTCACCCCAGACCGCGCGCAGCGCCGCGCCGAACGCCGGGTTGGTGATGTCGACGTGTGCATAAATCTCGTCCACCACCGACGCCGACGCCCACCCGCCGGCGTCCCGAGCGATTAGCAGATCACCGCCGGAGGCTTCCAGCACCGCGGTGGCGAACGAGTGCCGGAAAGCGTGCGGGAGGACCTTGCCGAGCCCGGCGCGGTGCCCGGCCCGCTCCAGCATCCGCCGCGCGGCGACCGTCGCCCATGGCTGCCCGGCGCGGTCTCCTGCCAGCTGGACCAGCAGCATCCCGTGCTCTGTCCCGGGCGGGTACTCGCTTCTCATGTAGTCGAAATAGGTGTGGATCATCGCCGGGCTGACCCGCTTGATCAGGCCGCCACGCACCGTGTCCTCGTCCAGAACCCACGGCCGCTTCGTCTTCGCCTCGGCCTGGTTCGGGTTGTCGCCGCGATGACACACGTGCGAGTGCGGTGCCGCGCACTCACCGCACGACGCGCCGTCACGCAAATGCAGATCCGACAGATGCAGCCCACAAAGCTCGCCGATGCGGTAACCGCCATCTGCCAGCCAGGTCATCACCATCCGGTCGCGGGCCGTGGCCGCGACCGCCAGCAGCAGCTCCTTGGCGCCCTCCGGGAGCAGCTTCGGATGCCGACGGCGAACCCGGCGCGGAGCAAGCGGGTTGGCCGGCATCGACTGATGCAGGTGGCCCAGCAACGCGCGTTCACGGTCGGCCCGCGACGGCAGCCGGCTCACCCGAAGCTGAACCCCCAACTGCACGTTGACGCCGTGATCGCACTGGTGCAGATAGAAGCCCTTTAAGCACGACGCCGCCGTACCCAACGCACTCTGTCCCAACGGCTTGACCCGCCACGGCTCACCGAACGGGCCGGCGAATCGGGCACCGATCGCGGCCATGTACCGCTTCAAATCCGCGATCGTCACCGACTCGAGCCGCAGCGCCTCCCGTTCCAACCACCGCAGATGATCAACCAGCAGATAGGCATAGGTCCGTTGCGTACCCGAACCGTCGAACCCGGCCAAGAAAGACGCCGCCGGTCGATGCACCACGCCCTCCGGCCACACGATCGTGAACGACCGCTGGCCGCTCGGCCGCCGCACCTCCTGAACTCGCAGATCATCAAGAACCGGCCGACCACTCATGCATCCTCCGAACCGCGACGGGACAACACGTCCCGGACCAGTCGGTTAGAACGCACGCGAAGACAAACGACCACGCCCCAACGGACGTCGCGTACACCTCGAAACCAGGTCGGAAAGTTGCGCGAGGCGAAAGCTGGGCACACCCGCAAGATCGGCGGCATCGTCGTGGACGCCACCACCGCGAACGCGATCCTCACCGTCTACGACGCGGCTACCCCGAGGACCCAGGTGAAGATCGCCTCGCTACCCATCGCGATCATGGCGTCGTTCGCGTGGCGGGTCCTCGACTCGGACTCCTGACCCGCCACCGTCAATACGGGGAACTGCGAGCCGCCATAGGGTTCGGTGGCCGGTGGGACACACCGAGTTAGTGGTGTGGCGAAACCCCACCGGCTACCTCGCCCGCCTCGGGTCACCCACGGCCCTCACGAGGCCGTATCTTCCCTCAGCGGGCGTAGAGCCGATCGTAGCGAGACAGCGCACCCGACGCGCGGCCCGCCGACCACCGGGCATCGAGGATCAGGCGCCCAAGGGAGGATGGTCATCGTGGGCAGACAGACCTTCAGCGGCCGGGTCGCTCTTGACCGCGCCGGGGTTGCCACGCAGACCGGTGCGGCCCGCCGCACCATCAACCTGTGGCACCGCGAGCGTGAGCGCACCGGTTTTCCCGACGCCTTCACCGACGAGGCCGGCGGTGAATGGTTCTGGCTCGACGACATCGAGGCTTTCCACGCGGCGCACCGCGCGGCGAAACTCGCCGTCTTGACGACCGTCGACCGTAGCGGCGACCCGCATGAACTCGTCGGCTCTGGTGAGGCCGCGAAAATCTTGCGGTACGGCTCGTACCGCAACCTGCCCGATGAGCTACGCGAGCGGCCCGACGACGTGGAGATCCTCTCCGACGGCAGGTTGCGGCGGCGCTGGTATCGGCGCACCGTGTGGGCCATCGCCGACGCCCGCACCGGCCGCCAGTCCACCGGGCGCACCCCCGGCACCCTGACCGGCCCGCTCAAACCGCACCCGTACGCCGACGACCCGCGCCTACAGGTCGCCGCCGATCTGCTGGCCGAGGCACGGCAGGACGGACGCGACCTGCGCGGTCTGGGCGTGGAGCTGGCCCGCCGCCTCGGGGTGGCACAGCGGACCGCGCAAAGGCTCCTTACCGCCGCTGAAGCGATCGATTAGGCTCGCTCGCCAAGCACGCGGGGCGCCGCCGGTCCCCCGTCCGGATGCGCCCCGCGTGTGAGCTCATTCCTCGTCGTCGTCCGACGGGGGCGCAGCGGTGACTGCGGGGGCTTCGAGCAGGTACTTCAAGACGTCGTTGATGTCGGTGTCTCTCGAGCGGGCGGTGCGGGCGAGCACGTCGTAGACCTGCTCATCGACCTCGATCGTGCGGGTAGCGGGTGGTTCGTTGCCATGTCGTTTCTCCTGGTGATCATGGTTGGTGCCCGGCAGTTGGGCATCCGTGACCTATCCATGCCGACCGGTGCGAAGGCATCAAGCCTGCCGTGACGGCGTACTGGCGGGCACGGCGGTCGAGGTCATAGCGGGCGGGGCCGAGGGGCGGTACAAGGCTTCCGTGTCGGCGGCATCGGCGGCCCGGATGAGGGCGGCGGCGAAGGTGCGGGCCTGGCCGGGGTTGAGATAGAGCTGCACGTCCCCGCTGTCGGGGAAACCCACCTCGACGTGGGGGCGTTCCAGGTCGGCCGGGTCGGTACCGATCCAGTCCGGTGCCTTGTCCCAGAACGCCGCCCGCACCTGAGCGCGGATCTCATCGCAGCCTTCGTCATAAAGGGTCACGATGGCCGGCGGGCTCCGATGCAGGGCCACGTAAGGCGGGTCGAGGTCGTCGTGCTGACAGTCGGCACACCAGGGCGGGCAGTGTTGCGGATGCGGGAGCGGCACGGCGGCGTCGCGCAGTGGTGCGAACTCGTCCATGGGCGGTCTCCTCCAGGCCATCGAACGGCACGGGTGCGCGCCGGTGCCCGATCACGCCGACACCGTCGGGCGCGCACCGTTGACCGGCAGCTCCTCCCGGCGCAGGGCGTTGAGCAGCTCAGATACGCGGTTGTTGCGGATGGCGTGACCGTTGCGGCGTAGCCGCTGAGCGAGGGCGTCACGGCTCACGGTGCGGCCCTCGCGGATCAGTTCGTCGCGGGCGGTGCGGGCGGCGGGCAGCAGCGGTGCCAGATCCGAGGCGAGGTCGACACCGTCGTCTTCCTCGTCCTCGCCGTCCTGGTCTACATCGTGACCGTCGGAGAGCGCGGGTTGGTCGTTGGGCGGTGGATCGGTTCGGGGCGCAAGGTCATTGTCCGCCTCCGGTTGCTGGGGCTCGGATGCGGCGGCGGGCTGATCGACCGGTTCGGTTTCAGGCTCCCGATCGGGCCGCGTGGCCGGGGATGGCAGCGTATGTGCCGGTGCCGGTGCCGGTGCCGGTATTGGGGGTGGGGTGGGAGCGGTGTGCGTGGCCGGCGTCTCGGTGGTGCCTGTCGTGGACGGCTCGGCCGTGGCGGCAGCGGCTGGTGCGGGCGGCGGGTCGGGGCGTCCGGATAGCTCGATCAGGGATATGGAGGCCACGACGATGAGCCCGTCGACGGACAGGGGTAGCAGGTACGGCACCGTCCCGGATTCTCCGTAACGAGCGACCACGCCGACCATGTGGTGATAGCTGATCCAGGCGGCGATCCCGGCGATTGCGGTGGTGGCGACGATCCGCAGCACACCGAGGGTTTTGCGGTAGACGGGGATGCGGGTGACCAGCTCGACGGTGACCAGCAGGGCGAGGGGTGGCCACGCCGCGATGGCTTGCGAGATGAGGTTGTCGCGGGCGTGCAGGATGTTCGCGGTGACGGAGGCGGCGACTCCGGCGGTGAGGGTGAGCCGAACAGCCCACCGGGTCCACCGTTGCGTAGACGGGGTCATGAGCGGGCTCTGCTGGGGGTGGCCGGGCGTAGTTGGCGTTCGGCGATGCGGCGGGTCTGCTCGGAGGGTTCGGCGTCGCCGAGGTCGGCCAGGCGTTCCTCCAGTCGGCGCAGGATGCGCCGTACCTGGTCGGGTCGTCCGGCCCGGCCGTGGATACGCATGATCCGCTGGTAGAGCTCTTCGTTGACCGGGTCGAACTGCACGGCGCGTTCCAGCGCGGCAACGGCCTGGTCGGGGTGGTCGGCCTCGATGACTTCGGCGATGCGCGCGTACACGGCGAGGATTTGCAGGCGGTAGGTGGTGGCGCGGTCGGTCATCCAGGTCTGGTCGCCGCCGTCGGCGAAGTCACCGGTGTACAGCTCGGCGGCCTGGCGCAGCGCGGCGAGTGCGGTGGGGTCGTCGTCGGCGGTGTTGGCGGTCTTGATGGCGGTGAGCATCTGCCACAGATCCACGGTGATCAGGTCCGGGTCGAGGCGGTAGCGGCCGGTCGCCGGGTCGTAGTTGACGAACATCGGCTCTTTGGTGCCGGTGGCGGTGCGCAGTACCCGGCGGATGGTGCTGATGTCGGTGCGGATGCGGTTGCCTGCGGTGCCCGGTTCGGTGTCAGGGTGCAGGTCAGCGGCGAGCTGGTCGAGGGTCCGTCCGCCCGGGTGCACGGCCAGCGAGGCCAGGACGGTGTAGGAGCCGCTGCGCATCCCGGTCGTGACCGGCCCGGTCTGCGTCTCGACCAGCAGGGGGCCGAGGACCCGCAACCGCACCGGTGCAGCGGTCCCGCCGGCCTGGGCGGGAGCGTCTTCGGCTGCTTCGTCGGACGTAGGTTTGAGGGCCGCGGCCAGCTCGCTCGGGTCCGGGTTGCTCGTGGCCAGGTCACTCAGGCCGGGATCGTGGCCCGGCTCGGGGCGGGGTGCCACGTCGGTAAGCATCGCCAGCACGGCGGCGAGATCACCGGCCGCGAGCGTGGACAGCCGCGCCAGCCGAGCGAGGTCGCCGCCGGTGACGGTGCCGTCGGCCGCGAGGTCGACGGTCGGGGTGTCCTGGAGGGAGCCGACGATGACCGGGTGCAGGTGCAGCGCGCTCTGGTGCGCGCCGACTGCTCGCAGGCGGGCGGCGTGGCGCGGGGCCGCCTCGATCAGCAGGACGTACGGCGGTTGCGTTTCGGCGTGGTCGGTGCGCTCGTTCAACGCGGTGATCGAGTCGAGGTCGAAGGTGTCCAGCAGCCGGCGCCGCATAATCATCTCCTCCTCGGCGTGCGTGACGGCCGCTGCGGCGTCACTGAGAACGATGAGGCGTTCCCCGTCGTAGCTGGTGCCATCGGCGTCCAGGCCGACCAGCGGCGCACCGGCGGGCAGGAGACGGGCAAGGATTTCGGTGGTAGTGACCACCACCGGTCGGGTGTCGGCTGAGGCGGTGACCCCGGTGGCCAACGTCGCGGCCAGGACCGCGCGGGCGGCCGGTTCCGCGCCGTCACCGGTGAGGGCGAGACCGGGGCCGGGCAAGTCGAACAAGCTCACCTCGGTCCCGGCGGCGTCGAGGCCGATCGGGGCGGGCACCGTGGGTGCGGCGGACCGGTGCCGTTCGGTGTCGGCGGGTAGGTGGCGGGCACCGACCGCGTCGGCCACGGCGAGGGACTCGGGGACCGGCGTGGCCTGGGCAGTGATCCGAGCCGCGATGGGGAAGCTCAGCCGGGCGCGGCGGCGGCGCTGCAGGCGCAGCATCGAGGCGACGGCGGCGATCAGGGCGGCCAGGCCGAGGCTGACCCAGCCTTGCGACGGCAGACTGACCCCCGTCGGATGGCCGTGCTCGGCGGTATCACTACCGCTGTCGGGTGCAGCGGTGGCGGCCGACGATGTGTCGTGCCCGGGGGAGGTCACCCCTGCCGGGTTACCCGTGGAGGGCGTGGCACTGGCCGCAGGCGAGGACGGGGCCGCCGGGGCGGTAGTGGTCGCCGGGGCGCTGGGG
>NZ_LOJP01000017.1 GCF_001553785.1 Actinoplanes sp. TFC3 | reverse complement strand
GAACGCCACCGGGCCGGTCGGGGACGGCCGGGGCGGTGCAGGGCGCGGGGTAGTGGGACGTGCGACGCGCCCGCGCGGGGCCGGGGCGGGCCGAGCGGTCCTCGTCGCCGTCCTCGTGGCCGCCTTCGCCGTGCTGGCGGCGGCGGCTCGGCCGCCCGCCTTGGCCGCGCCGGTAAGCCCGGCGGCTGCACCCAGGGTTTTGATCATGACGAACGCCTGGATGAGTTGCCCGATCAGGCCCCGGCCTTGGCTTTGCATCCCCATCGGGGCGAGGACGTACTGCTTCATCAGGCCGGGCACTTTGATCAGAAGCCAGAGCATCGAGACGCAGACCAGCACCCCGAGTAGGCCACTCGTGGTGGCCGGCACTCCGAGCAGGACGAGGCCGGAGGGGGTGAGGAACACCTTGACGGTGGCCACCACGATCACCGCTTGGACCATCTGCAGGCCGAGGCACGCGGCGAAGGCCCGCCACCAGGTGTAGGCGATGCCCTCGGTCTGTGGCAGGGCGTGACACACCATGGCCAGTGGTGCGATGCCGAACAGCAGCACCAGCAGCGCCACCCGCAGCAGGAACGTGATGACCACGACCAGGCCGAGGACGACCACGGCGATGACCAACAGGGCGAGCAGGATGTTGGGTGACGTGCCGTTCAACGGCTGAACGAGGATGCCGAAGATGGCGTTGGCCGCGTTCGGCCCGTCGATGCCTTGTCCGGCGATGGCGGCGGTCAGGGCGTTGGTCGCCTCGATGGCTTTGCCGTAGAGGATGACGCTGATGTTGGACAGGACCGCGCCGAGCGCGAGCCTCGGGGCGATCTGCTTGAACCCGTACTGGCTCTGCAGGGTTTCGCGGGACGCGACGATCAGTCCGCCGAAGACCACGAACAGCACGTAGATGCCGTTCGCGACGATCAGGCTCGTCGTCCAGACCGCCTTGACTTGCGGGTTGCCGGTGATGTCCGGGGTGGACAACGCCGTGGTACCGAGGGCGTCCATCACCGGCTGCAGCCCCGTCTTCGCGACCCACAGCAGGAAGTCGTTGATCGCTTTGTGGATCTGACCGGGGATGTCGAACAGACCCGGCTCGGCGTCGTCGGTCGGTGCCGGGGACGGGGACGGCCCCGGGGACGGCGCAGGCGTGGGCGGGGACGACGGGACGACCGGAGTCGGCCCGCCCGCAGGTGGTGTCGGGATCGAGGACGGCACACCCGTTGTCGGCGCAGGAGTCGGGGACGGCGCGGGCGTCAGAGTCGGGGACGGTGCGCCCGGCGCGGGGACGGGGACCGGGGACGGGTCGGCCCACGCCGGTCCCGCGAGGGCGGGACCGGCGGTCAAGCCGACGCTGAGTACGGTGAGCACGAGCAGCCGTACCCGGCGGCGGGACGGGGAGGTGGGGGTCATCAGGCCACCCACCCGCCGACGATGGTGACGATCAGCGGAGCGAGCAGAGCTCCGGCGTAGCCGATCGCGGCGCTGCGGAAGGCGATCTTGCCGCGTTCGACCTCGCCGGGCTCGCCGCTGGTGTAGCGGAGAAAGCCGACGGTCAGGCACAAGGTGGCCCAGCCGGCGAGGATGCCCATCAACCAGAGTCGGATGTTGTTGACAACCTGATCGATCGAGGCGGCAGCGAGCACGACCGTTCCCGGCTCGGCGGCGGCTTGTGCCGTTCCGGCGCAAGTCAGGACCACCAAGGCGGTGACGGCGGTCGCCGTGCCGACCAGCCGGACGGGGCGGGTCAGACGTCGGCCGCGCCGGTCGGTGACCGGCCGACGCGGGGTCGGGGTGGGGCGGTGCAAAGGGTGGCGGTTCATGGGACGTGGGCACCTCCAGGCAGCCCGGCCCCACACCCCTAGGAGGTGGGGCCGGGCGAGCGAATGTGCGAGAGGTGGTGACCTCGTGACCGGCGCGGTGGCCGTCCTCCTTCAAAGGGGGTGTCGGCGGGCCGGTACGGGGTGTCAGCGCCGTCAGCGGGGCCGGTCGAACGAGGTCACCGGGTGCGGAAAAGTCCCGCATTAAGAGATACAGATTTCGGCCCTGTTTTCGACATCAGGCCGTCAAGGTGCAGGTCAGTGCCGGTACGCCGGGTCGGGTGCGAGGGTCATGGTGGCCTCGGCGATCTCGTCCGCGTCGTCGTCGGTGAGGTCACCGCAGCCGATCGCCGCGACAAGCCGCTCCGCGGCGCGGCCCCGGGCCTTGTAGACCGCCTTCGGGGTCTTGCCGAGACGGCGCGCGTAGCCGGCCACCGACACGCCTTCCAGCCGGGTGGCGCCGATCAGTTCCGCCTCGTCAGCGGTGATCACCCCGGCCGTGACTGCCCGGTCGAGTACCGGGTCGGGGTGCCCGGCCGTCGGTGCGGTCACCGGCAGCCACAGCGCCGTCTTCGGCCGCGTCTGCTCGGCGCGCAACGCCGCGCGGGCGGCGGTGAAGGTGGCGCTGAGCAGCCTTTGCGCCACCCGCGGCCCGCTCAGCTTGAGGGTGCGCAGCGCGGCGACGACGGCGGTCAGCAGCTCGGCCTGCACGTCACCGGAGTAGTGCCGCAGCCGGTACGCCGCCTGGCGCAGCCCCGGCAGGGCGACCACGACCGCGCCCACGACCCAGGCCGGGCCGTCGGTGCGGGCACGCTCGACAAGCAGTCGCCACACCTGGTCGCTGGTGGTGTAGCCGCAGGACGGGTGCATCAGGATCGCGGCCAGCTCCGACAGGGCGATCCGCCGGGCGGGCAGGCCCCCGCCGAGCGCGGCACCGTCGACAGACAGCGGCTCGTGGCCGGTGGTGAGCAGCCGAAATGCGGTCGCGGCCACGTCGAACGGCTGCTCACCGAACACCAGAGCGGGTGCGTCCGCACCGGTGGTGGGCAGCGCGGAACGGTTGAACTTGGACATGGGAAATCCCCCGAGAGGTGGGTGTGGGATGCCGGGGCCTCAAAGGGGCCGTCCGGCGGGAACTGCTCCCATCCCGCCACTCGGGTGTCACAGATCTTGAACACTGTGGATCTTGTTCAAGGGTCACGCCACGTGTTCAACCCCCGTGCTAGCGCACGGGCCAGCGCCACGCGTCGACCGCATTCCGCGTCGGCCGAGACGGGCCGCATTAGGGGTTGGGCTGCGTGTTCAACCCCTGTCACACGAGCACGAATCGGTGGCTCTCGGTGGCCGCAGACCTGCCGTGAACATCAATGCCCGACTGCGTCTCAGACGGTCCTTGACGGCGGGGCGGGCGAGACGTGTTCAACCCCTGAGCGGGCGGCGAGCGCACTCCGACGATCCTTAATGATCTTGTTTAACCCTCATGTCGATCTTGTTATAGGCGTTGATGATCTTTTTCAACCTGAAGGTGATCTTGTTATAGGCGGTGCGTGATCTTGTTATAGGGACGCCTGATCTTGTTCGCGGTGGCGGCGGTCACCGGCACCTCCGCGACTTGCGCGAAGAGGGGCACAGGGCGCAGCGGGCGTGGCTCTGACCAGCGTGTTCAACCCAAAGTCGATCTTGTTATAGGTGCTTCGACAGGGGTGTTTGCGGGTGCTGGCGAGTAGCCGAGGCCGGGGCCCGATGTCGAAAACAGGCCCGGAATCTGTATCTCTATATGTCAGCGTTCGTCGGCGGACATGGCCCACCACCCATGCCGCAGACCCACCCCACCGACAACCGCCCGACCCGGGCACCCGTCGGACTGTTCCTGCACCCCACCCACACCTACCGCCCTACCGACTCGGCCGGGCGAGCGCTGCCCGACTGGTACGGCATCCACCCGGCTCACGTCGCCAACCTCATCGCCCGCTACACCCACGACGGCGACACCGTGCTCGACACCGGCGGCCACCCCACCGTGGCCGCCGCCGCCGAATACTTGCACCGCCACCCCGGCATCGCCGTCACCGAGGGTGAACACCCGCCGGTATTGCCAGAGCCCCTTATCGGCCGGTCCTCGGCGGACGCCGGGCTCATCTTGGCAACCCTGCCGCGCCTGGACATCGACATCAGCGACGTGCACGACCTGAGCCGGGCACTGCGTGCCTGGCAGGAGCTGCTCCGCCCTGGCGGGTTCCTCGCCGTCCTGCTCACCGCCGGGCCGGGCATCGCAGCCCCGGCACCCCGTTCGACCGTCATCGCCGCCGCCCGCACCGCCGGGCTGCTCTACCACCAGCACATCCCGGCCCTACTCGTGCGCCTGCCCGAAGCCGACCCCTGCACCGGGCCGGCCCCGGCCGCCCGGCCGCCGCTCATCGGAGGCCGTCACGTCCGCGCGCACCGAGATCTCGTTGTCTTCGCATCGATCACCCCGGAGGCCGCTGATGTCTGAGCTCACCCCCGAAACCCGCCCCGCCTCCGCCGTCCCCAACCTCGGAGCC
>NZ_LOJP01000016.1 GCF_001553785.1 Actinoplanes sp. TFC3 | reverse complement strand
AGGCCGGTGAAGAAGCGTCGGCGGCGGAAGATGGGGTGTTGGGCGCGTAGGTGGGTGAGGCTTTGGGTGAAGGTGGTGAGGATGTCGTGTTGGCGGGCGTCGTGCCAGTCGATCCAGCTGAGTTGGTTGTCTTGGGCGTAGACGTTGTTGTTGCCGTGTTGGGTGCGGCTGAGTTCGTCGCCGTGGGCGATCATGGGGACGCCTTGTGAGAGGAGCAGGGTGGTGAGGAAGTTGCGTTGCTGGCGGGCGCGTAGGTTGATGATTTCGGCGTTGTCGGTGGGGCCTTCGGTGCCGCAGTTCCAGGAGCGGTTGTGGTTTTCGCCGTCGCGGTTTTCTTCGCCGTTGGCGTGGTTGTGTTTGGTGTTGTAGGAGACGAGGTCGTTGAGGGTGAAGCCGTCGTGGGCGGTGACGAAGTTGATGGAGGCGATGGGGCGTCGGCCGTCGATTTCGTAGAGGTCGGAGGAGCCGGTGAAGCGGGAGGCGAATTCGCCGAGGCTGGAGGGTTCGCCGCGCCAGAAGTCGCGGACGCTGTCGCGGTATTTGCCGTTCCATTCGGTCCATAGGGGTGGGAATCCGCCGACTTGGTAGCCGCCGTCGCCGACGTCCCAGGGTTCGGCGATGAGTTTGACTTGGCTGACGATGGGGTCTTGGTTGACGAGGTCGAAGAAGGCGGCGAGGCGGTTGACTTCGTGGAATTCGCGGGCGAGGGAGGCGGCGAGGTCGAAGCGGAAGCCGTCGACGTGCATTTCGGTGACCCAGTAGCGCAGGGAGTCCATGATCAGGCGTAGGGATTCGTGGTGGCGTACGTTGAGGCTGTTGCCGGTGCCGGTGGTGTCGTAGTAGTACTGTTTGTCGTTGTCGACGAGGCGGTAGTAGGCGGGGTTGTCGATGCCGCGGAATGACAGGGTGGGGCCGAGGTGGTTGCCTTCGGCGGTGTGGTTGTAGACGACGTCGAGGATGACTTCGATGCCGGCGGCGTGCAGGGCTTTGACCATGGATTTGAATTCTTGGACTTGGCCGCCGCGTCCGCCGAAGGAGGAGTAGTCGTTGTGGGGGGCGAAGAAGCCGATGGTGTTGTAGCCCCAGTAGTTGCTCAGGCCGCGGTCGGTGAGGGTGCTGTCGTGCACGAATTGGTGTACGGGCATGAGTTCGACGGCGGTGATGCCGAGGTTGTGGAAGTGTTCGATCATTTTCGGGTGGGCGAGTCCGGAGTAGGTGCCGCGTACGTCCTCGGGGACCAGTGGGTTACGCGCGGTCATACCCTTGACATGAGCCTC
>NZ_LOJP01000015.1 GCF_001553785.1 Actinoplanes sp. TFC3 | reverse complement strand
GCGCCCTACGGGCAGCGCCGCTCCGGTGTTTCGCCCGGCCCCGCCGTCCCCGCCGCCGTCCCCGCCTCCGACGACCCCGTCCCCGCCGCCTGCCCGGCGCCGTCCCCGAGGAGGTAAGTCATGAGTCGCCGCAGCGACGAAGCGCCGTTGAGAGCTCGCGTGCCCGCCGATGTTGAGCGCGAGGATCGGGTCGCGTTCGGTCTGACCTGGCGGCAGTTGGTCATCCTGACCGTCATCGGCCTGCTGCTCTACACGGCATGGACCGCCCTCGCGACGGTCGTGCCCCCGCCGGTGTTCCTCGTCTGCGCGCTGCCGATCGCCGGGACGGGGTTCTTCCTGGCGGTCGGCCGCCGCGACGGGATCAGCCTCGACCGGTGGCTCCTCAACGCGGTACGGCACCGGCGTGCCCCGCACCAGCTCGTCCCGGCCGACGGTCCGATCACCGCTGCCCCCGGGTGGGTGTCCACCACGCGGGGGCCGGGTGACCGGCTCCCGCTACCCGCGCCGCTGCGCCTGCCCGCGAAGGGCATCACGCCCGACGGGCTGATCGACCTTGGCCCGGAGGGCACCACTGGCCTGGTCGCCGCGTCGACGGTGGCGTTCGGGCTGCGGACCCCGGCCGAGCAGAACGGCCTGGTCGCCGGGTTCGCCCGCTGGCTGCACAGCCTCGACGGCCCCGCGCAGATCCTCGTTCGCGCCCAACGCGTCGACCTCACCGACCTGGCCGACCGGCTGGCGGCGCGGGCGCCGAGCCTGCCGCACCCCGCCCTGGAAGAGGCGGCCCGCTCACACGCGGGGTTCCTGGATGACCTCGCCGCGCGGCGGGAGCTGCTGCACCGGCAGGTCACCGTCGCCGTGCGCAGCACCCGCAGCCCAGGCCACACCGCGCACCAGGCCACCGAGACCGTGCGGGCGCTGTCCGGCTGCGAAGTCGCGGCGACGGTCCTCGGGTCGGCCGAGGCGTCCGCCACGGTGGCCGCCGCCCTCAACCCGACCGCCGGACCGTCCCCGGCTGCGTCCGGCCGCCCGGGACGACCCGTCCCCGACGAGGAAGGAAACGAGCAATGGTGAACCTGCTTACGCGCCGCCGTTCCGCTGTTGTCCCCGAGGCGGGGACGGTCGTCCCCGGCAGCCCCGACGCGGTTGAGGTCGGGGGACGGTCGGTGCGGGTCGGGGACGACTACTCCGCCGCCTTGGCCGTGACCGGCTACCCGGCCGAGGTCGGCCCTGGCTGGCTCGAGCCGCTGCTGTCCTATCCGGGGCGGGTGGACGTGTCCCTGCACATCGAACCCGTCCCCCCGGTTGTTGCCTCCCAGCGATTGCGGAAGCAGCGGGGCCGGTTCGAGGCGTCGCGCCGGCAGACCGCGACCAAGGGCCGCCTCGATGACCCCGAGTTGGACGCCGCGGCGGCTGACGCCGCGGACCTGGCCTCCCGTGTCGCCCGGGGCGAGGCCCGCCTGTTCCGCCTCGGTCTGTACCTGACGGTGCACGCTGACAGCGAGCCGGAGCTGGCCGACCGGCTGACCGAAGTCCGCGCGCTCGCCTCGTCGCTGCTGCTTGACGTGGCGCCGGCGACGTGGCGGCAGTTGCAAGGCTGGATCACCGGCCTGCCGTTGGCGTTCGACGCCCTCAACATGAAGCGGGTCTTCGACACCGACGCCCTGGCCGCCGCGTTCCCGTTCACGTCGCCGGACCTGCCGGTCACCGCCGCCGAGACCGGCATGGGGGTGCTCTACGGCCTCAACCTGCACTCACCCGGTGTCGTGGTGTGGGACCGGTGGGCGCAGTCGAACTTCAACTCCGTCATCCTCGCCCGCTCCGGTGAGGGCAAGTCCTATTTGGCCAAACTCGACCTCCTACGCAACCTGTACCTCGGGGTGGAAGCGTTCGTCATCGACCCGGAAGACGAATATGTGCGCCTCGCTCAGGCGGTCGGCGGGACGATCATCCGGCCCGGCGTGCCCGGCGTGCGGATCAACCCCCTGGATCTGTCGGCCGGGGACGGCGACGACGCGCTGGTGCGGCGGGCACTGTTCATGCAGACGTTCGTCGCGGTCCTCACCGGTAGTGCCGGGGTGTCGCCGCAGGAAGCCGCCGCCTTGGACGTGGCGGTCCTGGCCGCGTACCGGGGCAAGGGCATCACCACCGACCCGCGTACCTGGCGGCGGCCCGCGCCGCTGCTGGCCGACGTCGCCGCCGCATTGCAGGACACCGGTGACGCCGGGCAGACCCTGGCCGCCCGGCTCTACCCGTATGTATCCGGCTCCTTCAAGGGCCTGTTCGACGGCCCCACCAGCACCGGCTCGCACGGGCACCTGGTCGTCTACGCGATCAAGGACCTGCCAGAGGAGCTGAAGCCGGTCGGCACGCTGCTCATCCTGGACGCGATCTGGCGCACCGTCAGCACCGCGAACCGCACGGGCGCCTCAACCCGGCGGCTGGTGTTGGTAGATGAGGCGTGGCTGATGCTGCGCGCCGGGCTCGGCGCGGACTTCCTGTTCCGGCTGTCGAAGTCAGCGCGTAAGTACAACGCCGGGTTGTCGGTGATCACCCAGGACGCCGCCGACGTGCTCGGCACCGACGTCGGCCGGGCCGTGGTGTCCAACGCCGCAACCCAGGTGCTGCTGCGCCAGGCACCGCAGGCCATCGACGCCGTGACCGAGGCGTTCGGGCTCACCGACGGCGAGCAGGCGTTCCTGCTGTCCTGCACACGCGGAGACGCTCTCCTCGCGTGTGGATCTTCCCGGGTGGCGTTTCACAGCCTCGCCGACGACGTCGAACACGACCTGGTCATCACCGGCCCGTCCACGACCCGCCAGTAAATCCCGTCGACTGACCCGGGAGTACATCATGGCTATCTCTGCCCTGTTGTTCAATACGTCGTCCCAGCTGCTCACGGTCTCGTCCGCGCTGCTGACACCGTCGTCCCCGACCCCGCCGCCGTTCCCGCCTGGGTGCGTGCCCGGCCGCGACGGCATCCCCAATTCCGCGTTCGGTGAGATCGCCTGCGGCACCTGGGGCCAGAAGGCCCCCGGCGCCGTCTGGGAGCTCATCGGTGACCTTTGGCCTCTGCTGCTCGCCGGCCTGGCCGTCCTCGTCGGGCTCGCCGTGGCCTTGCGGGCGCGGCGGCGGCGGGTGTGGCGCAACCATGCCGCCCAGGCTCAGTGGTTGCAGATCGTTCCGCCGGTCACCGCCACCCCGGCCGCGACCGTCGACCTCTGGCAACTGCTCGCCACGGTGTTGCCCGCACCGCGCCGGTGGGCGCTACGCCCGCCGCGCATCGTGTGGGAGGTCGAGTCCGACCCGCACGGGATGCGTGCTGGGATGTGGCTTCCTCCGGGCGTCAACCCGACCATCGTGCTGCGGACGTTGCAGCGGGGCTGGCCCGGTGTCCGCGCCGAACAGACCCGACCGCCGCGCGTGCGTACCGCCGGGACGGCAACCACGCTGATGTTGCGCCCGACTCGACCGGACTGGCTTGCTTTGGTCGAGGACACCAGCACGGCCAGCTCCCGGCGGTGGGAGAGTGCCCCGCCGGACGAGGACCGGCTGCGGGCGGTGTTCGACGGGCTCGCAGCGGCTGGACGCACCGGCGGTGGGCTGCTGCAAGTCCACATCAGCCGTGCGCCTGATCGCCGGTTGAAGATGCTGCGCCGCGCTACCGCCCATCCCGAACGCGCCCGCCGAGCCCGAGGTGCCGCTCGTGTCGCCGGTCTGCTCGCGGATGGGCTGCGTGCGCTGATTCTCGGCGTGCTCAGCCTGGCTATGCCCGGCCCGTCCACCACTACGACGCGGCGGTACACCAGCCCGACCGGCCCGTACCTGGCGGACCTGGCCCGGCAGGCACGCGGGAGACTCGCCGCCGCCCCGCACCTGCTCGTCGCCGTCTACGCCACCGGGACCGGCCCGACCAAGGCCGCCGCCCAGGCCGCCGCCGCCGACATCACGAGCGGATTCGGGCTGCTGTCAGCGCACTTCCCCCGCCGGCGCCTCCGCCGAGGCCCTACGGCGGCGGCGCAGCGGTGGGTGCCCGAAGCCCGGATGAGCCTGGCCACCGTCGCCGAAGCCGCCGCCCTGGCCGGGCTGCCCGCCGAACCCGCCGCCCACGGCCTACCCGCCGCCGCATCCCGGCGCCGCCCCGGAGGCCGCGATGTCTTCTGCGC
>NZ_LOJP01000014.1 GCF_001553785.1 Actinoplanes sp. TFC3 | reverse complement strand
GGTCGGGGTGGTGGCGCTGACCGGGGGCGCGAGCCGGATCAGCGTGGCGTTGCCGCCGCCGGACGGGACTTTGACCGTGCGCATGTCGGGCGGGGCGAGTTTGCTGGAGGTGCGAACCTCGCACGCTGTGCCGGTGCGCGTGCGGGTGGCGCGCGGGGCCGGGCAGGTGGTGCTGGCCGGCAAAACCCATGAAGGCGTGGCTGCTGGGGGTACGTTCACCTCGCTGGCCTGGGATGATGCGGCTGACCGGGTGGACGTCGACGCAGCGGCCGGGGTATCCGCACTGACCGTCTCCTGACGCCGGCGCGGGATGCCGACGCCATCGGGCGTCCACACCGGCCGTTCTCGAGGCGGACGCGGGCTCAGGACAAGCCCAAGTGGCCGCTTGCTGTCCAGGGCCACCATGTCGGCAGACCGGCGAGCGAACCGGACTTCCCGGGCACCCGGACCGCCGCACCCCGAGGCCGGGGACGGCGATGCAGCGACGCTCCCCTATGATGCGCGCTACATCAAGCACCCGTAGCCGTCCGGAGGCAAGCCGTGCAACCGTTTCTCTTCCTCGTCGGCGGGCTCGTGGTCGGGGGGATAGCCGGCTGGTTCGCCCGCGGCGCCCGACCCGCCCCTGCCGCCCGGCCGGTCCCCTCCGCCTCGGGCACGTCTGCTGGCTCCGAATCAGGTGGTGCGCCGGCTGCTGTGGCTGCGCCGGTGCGGGGCGTTGCGGCGGAGCCGGGCGTTGCGGTGGAGCAGGGCGCGGTGGCCGTGGCGGATTCCGTTGATGGGGAGCGGGACCCGGAAGCGGAAGGCGCAGCGGAAGGCGAGCGCGCGGCCGAGGAAGAACGCGCCGCCGAAGCGGAACGCGCCGCCCAGGAAGAGCGCGCCGCGGAAGTGGAGCGCGAGGCCGAGGAACAGCGCGAGGCCGAGGAACGGCGCGTCGCGGAAGTGGAGCGCGAGGCCGAGGAACAGCGCGAGGCCGAGGAACGGCGCGTCGCGGAAGCAGAGCAGGCCGCGCAAGAGCGGGCCGCGGAAGCGCGGCGCGCGGCAGAAGCGGAACAAGCCGCGGAGGCGCAGCGCGCCGCCGAAAAGGAACGGGCCGCGGAGGCAGAGCGCGCCGCCGAGGTGCAGGACCGAGAGCCCGTACCCGTGAGCGAGCCGAGGCCCGAGCCGATCCCGGTCGCGCAGGCCCCCGAACCCACAGCCGTCTCCCTCGAGCCAGTGGCCCCGAAGCCCGTCACGACCACCGCAGCGCCGTTCATCCCGGCGCAGGCCACCAGCCCCGACGGGAACCAACCCGCGGCCATCGCCCCGCAAGCCGCTCTCAGCGTCGAGCCGCACCCCGTGCTCACGCATGAGCCGGACGACCTGACCAGGATCGCGGGCATCGGGCCGAAGATGGCCATGGCTCTCGCGGCCGGTGGCATCACCACGTTCGAGGAGCTGGCCGCTGCTGACGTGGGCACGCTCAAGGCGACCATCACCGCGGCCGGGATGCGCCTCGCGCCGACCATCGCCTTCTGGCCCGAACGCGCCCAGGCCCTGGCCGCAACGAAATAGCCGCAACGAACAGAGCTCACCGAGGTGCAGCCCCGGACCGATGAGAGGTCCGGGGCTGCACCACCTCAGAGGTACGGCCGGCTGATGATCTCGATCGCGTGGCCGGCGGGGTCCTTGAAGTAGAAGCCCTGGCCGCCGTGCTCGGCGTTCACCTCACCGGGTCGTTTCATCTGGGGGTCCGCCCAGTAGGTGATGCCCCGCCCGGCGATGGTGGCCAGGCAGCGGTCGAACAGGTCGTCGTCGACCAGGAACGCGTAGTGCTGCATCTGGATATCCACCGGCGGCTCGGCGAACTGCAGCAGGACTCCCTCGTCGAGTTGCACGTTGAGGAACAGGCCCCACGACGGGGCTTCCGGCAGCTCGAACAGGTCACGGTAGAACTGCGCCGAAACGGCTTTGTCCTTGGCGGCGATGATGGTGTGGTTGAAGCGGACTGGCATGCGTACCGTCTTCCCGGTCGGTGAAAGAACCCGGCCGGACGCTCACAGCGACCCCAACCACGGAAAAGACCCGGATGCCACGCACCCGGAAATTCCACGCACTGTGCGTGGCGGCTGAAGAAGCCAGAACCTCCGGGGGTAGGCCCATCTGGGGCGCACCCGGAGGTTAGCACAGCCACTTCAGTGCAGGCAGAACTCGTTGCCCTCGGGGTCGCGCAGCACGTACGTCAACGGTCCCCGGTCACTGTGCGCCTCGAACAGCGACGCCCCCAGCCCGATCAGCCGTTCCACCTCGTCGGTCTTCTTCTCGTCGGGTACGTGGATGTCCAGGTGCACGCGGTTCTTCACGGTCTTGCCCTCGGGCACGCGCTGGAAGTACAGCCGGGGTTCCGTGCCGGCGGGGTCGCTGACCGCTGCCACCTCGCGGAAGGCCGGGCGACCCCCGATCTGCACGCGGTCCTCGGCGGGCATGCGGCCCGAGGCCACGAGCTGGTCGACCAGCGCCGAGTGATCTTCCACGACACACCCGAGCACGGCTGCCCAAAATTGGGCCTGGGCGTGGGGATCTGCGCAGTCAAAGGTCACCTGGGTCCGCATGGGACGTCATTGTGCCGTACGCATGTGACGTAGTTGCCAATACTATGCAACAACAACAGTAGCGCCATATGCTGCGGGAACGAGCGCGTTCCTGGGGAGGAATCGATGCAGGTACAGGCGATGCACATCGCCAACGGGATCGTGGACGGGCCGGTCTCGGCGATGTTTGCTGTGTTCGCCGCGCTGGCGCTCGCGTTCTGCGTGTGGCGGGCCCGGGCGGACCTCGACGACCGCCTCGCCCCGATGGCCGGGCTGGTCGCGGCCTTCATCTTTGCCGTGCAGATGCTCAACTTCCAGGTCCTGCCGGGCGTCTCGGGGCACCTGCTGGGCGGCGCGCTGGCCGTGGTGCTGGTCGGCCCGTGGGTGGGCGCGCTGTGCGTGTCGACCGTGCTGATCGTGCAGTGCCTGCTGTTCGCCGACGGCGGGCTCACCGCGCTGGGTCTCAACATCACGAACATGGCTCTGATCGGCACGGCCGCAGGTTACCTGCTGGTCGCCGCGCTCATGCGCCTGCTCCCGAAGACCCCGGCCGGCGTCGGCGCCACCGCGTTCGTCGCCTCGGTCATCGGGGTCGTGCTGGCCTCGCAGGGCTTCGTGTTCGAGTACTGGCTGGGCGGCACCACCCACCTCTCGCTCGCCACCGTCTCCGGCACGATGGCCGGGGTGCACGTGCTGATCGGCATCGGGGAGGGCCTGATCGCCGCCACCACCGTGGCGACAGTGGCCCGGGTGCGCCCCGACCTGGTGTACGCGCTGCGCCGTTTCCGCCCGGCCGCCCCGGCGCCCAAGCCCGTTCCCGTGAAGGAGCCCGCGGCATGAGCAAGCGACTCGGCTGGTTCCTGGCCGGCGGCCTGCTGATCGCGCTGCTGCTGGCCGGGGTGGTCAGCAACTTCGCCTCGGGCAGCCCGGACGGCCTGGACGCCACGGCCCGCGAGGGCTGCACGGTCAACGCCGACGGCGAGATCACCGGCGGCACCTGCATGGCCCAGCAGGAGAAAAACCACCAGATGGCCGGCAGCCCCCTGGCCGGCTACGGCATCAAGGGCATCGACAACCCGTACCTGTCGACCGGGCTGTCCGGGGTGCTGGGCGTGCTGATCACCTTTGGCATCGGCGGCGGGGTGTTCTGGCTGGCGCGCCGGCGCGGCACCAAAGCCGCCGGGCTGGACCGCAGCGAGAAGGCCGGGGTCTGAGTGGGCGCCGGGCACGCGCATCCGCTGCATCTCGACCGGCCCAGCCCGGTGCACCGGCTCGCCCCCGAGGTCAAGATCGCGGCCACGCTGCTGTTCACGATCGTCGTGGTGGCCACGCCACGCGAGGAGTTCTGGGCGTTCGGCGGCTACGCGGTGCTGCTGGCGGTCGTGGCGGCCGTGGCCCGCGTACCGGGAAATTGGCTTCTGAAGCGCGCCTCCATCGAACTGCCGTTGGTGCTGCTGGCGATCGCCCTGCCGTTCGCCGGGCATGGCGAGCGGGTGACGTGGCTGGGCATGTCGCTGTCGGTCGACGGGCTGTACGGCGCCTGGAACATTTTCGCCAAGGGCACCCTGGGCGTGGTCGCCTCGCTGTTGCTGGCCGCGTCGACCACGATGCGTGACCTCATCCTCGGGCTGGACCGGCTGCGCTGCCCCGCCGTTTTCACCCAGATCGCCACGTTCATGCTGCGCTACCTCGACATCCTGGCCGACGACGCGCGGCGCATGCGCGTCGCCCGGCTCTCACGCGGCTACGATCCGAGGTTCCTGTGGCAGGTCAAGGCGTTCGCGGTGAGCGTCGGGTCACTGTTCCTGCGGGCCTACGAACGAGGTGAACGGGTGTATCTGGCGATGGTGTCGCGCGGCTACGACGGGCGGCTGCCGCGCGCGGGGCGCGACAAGGCCACGCCCCGCCAGTGGGTGCAGTCGGCGGCGTTGCCCGTGGCGGCCGCGGCCATTGCGGTGATGGCCAGTTGAGCCTGTCCATCAAGGACCTGACGTTTGCCTACCCCGATGGCAGCGTCGCGTTGCGCGGCGTGAACCTCGAGGTGGGTGACGGCGACCGGGTGGCGCTGCTGGGCCCGAACGGCGCCGGCAAGACCACGCTGGTGCTGCACCTCAACGGTGTGCTGCACGGCGGTGCGGGCACGGTCGAGGTCGGAGGGTTGCGCGTCGAGGCCCGTGACCGCGCCCGGCTCGCCGAGATCCGCCGCCGGGTCGGGATCGTCTTCCAGGACCCCGATGATCAGCTGTTCATGCCCACAGTGGCCGAGGATGTCGCGTTCGGACCGGCGAACCTGGGGATGCGCGGTGCCGAGCTGCAGGCGCGGGTGGACGAGGCGCTCGAGGCGGTGGGGATGGCCGCACACCGCGATCAGGTGCCGCACCACCTGTCGTTCGGTCAGCGCCGCAGGGTTGCCGTGGCCACGGTGCTGGCGATGCGCCCCGAGCTGCTGGTGCTCGACGAGCCGTCGTCCAACCTGGACCCGGCGAGCCGGCGCGAACTGGCCGAGATCCTCGAGCGGCTGCCGGTGACCGTGCTGATGGTGACGCACGATTTGCCGTACGCGATGCAGCTCTGCCCCCGCTCGGTCATTCTCGATGGCGGCCTGATCGTCGCGGACGGCCCAACCCCGCAGATCCTGGCCGATGAGACCTTGCTGCATGCCCACCGCCTGGAGCTTCCCTACGGCTTTCATCCGGTACGCCCATAGCGCCCGCCACCGCCGGGTGCCCGCGCCGGCAAGGTGCACCCCGCATCGGCCAGGTGTCCGTAAAATCCGGAAACTGAGGACTGCTCGCATAAGTCCGTTCTAGGGTTCGCTCGTGGCAACGAGGGCTTCCCGGCCGCTGGGTTCCGGGACGATGAAAAAGGTGGCGGCGGCCACCGCGACACTGCTGGTCGCCGCGCTGGCGGGCCCGCCATTAGCCGCGTATGCCGATGTGGGGCCGGTGAGCGTGAGCGCGCAGGGGGCGCGCATCGCGGTCAACGTGCTGGGCGGCGTGGCGCCGGTCACCATCAACCAGCCGGACCCCGCCAAGACCTGGTCGACCTCCACCGGCGGCGCCGCCAGCACCGCCAGCGTCGCGGGCGCCACGATTTCCAGCGTGCTCAACCTCGCAGCGGTCACCGCGTCGGCCGGCCCGGTCACCGGGGGTGCCACGGCCACCGCGGGCACCGCCGGGCTCAGCGTGCTGGGCCTGCTCAACGTGGGCGCAGTCAGCACCAGTTGCACCATGTCGGCTTCCACGATCGCGACGACCACCGACGTCGCCAACCTGACGCTGGCCGGGGCGAACGTCAACCCGGACGTCAACCTGGCGATCGGGTTGCCCGGCGTGCTGAACGCCATTATCGACAAGCGGATTGCCGCGTACAACGCCGCGAGCGGGCGGCTGGACTACACCGTGCGGGCGATCGACCTGAGCCTGCTCGAAGAGGGCCCGGTGGTCAACGGCTCGGTGATTGTGGGCGAATCCAAGTGCTCGGGCATCGTGAAGCTCGGCGCGGTGAACCTGGCCGCCGCCGCGCTGGCCCCGGGCGAGAACGGCACCCCGAAGGTCACCGTCACCAACACCGGCGACATCGCGGCGCCGGCCACCACGATCCGCATTCCGTTGCCGCCCACCGGCTACACGCTGGGCACGCCCACCGTCACCGGCGGCGGCACCTGCACGACCAGCACCACCCACGTCATCTGCACCGCGGTGACCGTGCCGGGCGGCGGCAACGCGGTCGTGTCGCTGCCCGTCGCGCTGGCCTCCTCGGCCGGCTCGGCGGCGAACTGGGCCCCGGCGGCCGGAACCATCACCGCGGTGAGCACGCCGATCAGCGGCGTCACCGGCACCACGATCAGCGTGACCGGCGGCGGCACCCTGGTCACCCGCCAGCCCGCGCGCAGCACCGGCGGCTCGATCACTGCCGACCCGATGACGGTGGCCGCGGGCAAGGCCACCACCACCACGATCACCGTGAACAACGACGGCCCGTCGGATGCCACCACCACGGTGAGCATCCCGCTGGCGGGTAAGCCAGCCGGGGTCTCGATCGCCTCGGCGACCGTCGGCGGCACCGCGTGCTCGGTGGACGCCACCGCGATCTCCTGTTCCGGGGTCACCGTCCCGGGCGGCGGCAGCGCCACCATCGCCGTGCGGGCCGCGGCCACCACGACCACCGCGCCGGGCACCACCTGGACCGTGACCGGCATGCAGGCCACGCTCAACGGCACCGCGATCAGCGGGCAGGGCCGGGTGCTCACCGTCAGCGACCCCGACGTCAACCTCGACACCGGCGTCTCGATCACCCCGGCCACCGCGGTCCCCGGCGGCGGCCCGGCAACGCCGAAGGTCAGAGTGGCCAACCTGGGCATCATCCCGGCCACCGGCACCACCATCACGCTGCCCGCGCCCCCGGCCGGCTACACCGCCGGCACGGTCACCACGACCGGTGGGGGCACCTGCACCACCACCGCCGGCATCCGCTGCACCGGCGTCACCGTCCCGGCCACCGGCTCGATCACCGTGTCCCTCCCGGTGACGCTGGGTGCCGGGGTCACGGCGCCGTGGACGGCCACGGCAGACGCCCCGGTCACCGCAACGAGCGGGGATTCCACCGGCACGGTCACCGGCACGATCGTCACCGCCGACCCGCGCTGGACCCTGGGTGCCAGCGCCACCGGCCCGGCCGCGCGCACCGTGCGCCCCGGTCAGAACGCCACGATGACGATCACCGTCAGGGACAACGGCCCGTCCGACGCGCGCGGCGCCGGCTTCGTGGTGGTGGCCCCGCAGGGCACCACGTTCGGCACGCTGAGCGGGGCTGCCGCGGCCTGCACCCAGCTCTCCCCCACCACGCTGCGCTGCACCCAGGACATCCCGGCGGCGGGCCCGGCGGTGACGCTGAGCGTCCCGCTGGCCGTGTCCGCCTCGGCCGACCCTGCCGTCCCGCTGACCGGCGGGTGCGTGAGCCTGGACAACGACACCGACTGCGCCGGTACGAGCGACGTCGCGCTGCCTTCGATCCAGCTGCGCACGCCCATCGCCAACCGGCTCACCGTCACCACCACCCCCGCCACCGTCGTCCCGGGCCGTTCGGACACCGGCGTGGTGACCCTGACCTCGACCCAGGACGAGGACGACCTGACGGTCACGATCCCGCTCACCGGCCTGCCGGCCGGGTTCACCGCGAGCACCGCCACCAGCCCGGCCGGGTCGTCGTGCACCGCCGGATCCGCCGCGCTGACCTGCACCGGGGTGCGGCTGAGCGCGGGCCGCGCGGCCACCATCGATGTGCCGGTGGCGCTGGCGTCCGCGGTGACCCCGCCGGCCACCTGGACCGTCAGCCCGCTGACCGTGTCCGACAGCGGGGAGCAGCTGAGCACCAGCGGCGCGCTGGCCAGCGCGGGCACCCCGGTGTACCAGCTGACCGCCGAGGTCAGCGGGCCGGCCGACAACACCGTCGAGCCGGGGCAGACCACCAGCCTGGCGCTGACCGTCAGCAACGCCGGGCCCTCGGACGCGCCCGCCGCCCCGTTCGGCGTGCTGGCCCCGGCCGGCACCACGTTCGCCCCGCTCGCCGGGGAATCGGCCACCGCGTGCCGGCTGTCCGCGGACTCCACCAGCGCCGCCTGCACGGTCACGCTGGCCGCCGGGGTCAGCACACCGCAGCTCGTGCTGCCGGTGAACATCCCGGCCGGCGCGGACGTCAACACCCCGCTCGGCGGCGGCTGCGTGGACCTGGACAACAACGGCTCCTGCGGGGGCGCACCCGACGTGCGGTTCGACCCGATCGAGCTCAAGGTGCCGTTCGCCCAGCAGGTAACGGTGACTGCGGCCCCGGCCACGGTGACGCCTGGCGACGACGACGCCGCGACGCTGAACGTCAACGCGGTGCACGGTGACCTCAGCGGGTTGACCATCACGGTGCCGCTGGCGCTGCCGAGCGGGGTGACGGTCAGCCGGGCCACGGTGGGCGGCTCGGCGTGCCCGGTGCTGGGGGGCCAGATCGTGTGCAGCGACGTCGCGGTCGGGAACGGCGCCAGCGCCGCCATCGCCATCACCGTGCACGCCGCCTCGGACGCGGCCCAGGGCACCTCCTGGACGGCGGCCGGCATCACGGTCGCCAAGGGCAGCGAGTCGATCACGGCGTCGGAGCAGCTCGCCACCATTGGCGCTGCCGAGTACACGCTGCGCGCCACGGTGACCGTGCCCGACCAGGGGACGCTGGAGCCGGGGCAGAGCGGCACCCTGGGCGTACAGGTGGACAACCTCGGACCCTCCGATGCCACCGCCGCCACCATCGGGGTGCTCGCCCCGACCGGCGCGACGCTCGGCACGCCCGCCGACGCCGCCTGCAGCCTGGTCACCGCGACCCGAGCGACCTGCACGTTCAACCTGACCGCGGCGGGCGCACCGCTGGACTTCGCGTTCCCGTTCACCATCGACGCGGGCGCCGACCCCAGCCAGCGGCTGACCGGCGGGTGCATCGACCTGGACGCCGACGGCGTGTGCGGGTCCGGCGACCCGGCCGTCACCGACATCTGGCTGGCCACCCCGCTGAGCCAGATCATCACCATCGGCACCGACGCGGGCACGGTCGTGCCCGGCGAGTCCGGCACCGGGCGCGTCACCCTGCGGGCCAACCGGCCGGTCAGCGGGCTGACCGTGAGCATCCCGCTGAGCCAGTTGCCGGCCGGGTTCACCGCCCCAGGCGCTCTCGTCGACGGCGGTTCCTGCTCGACCAGCGCCACCGACATCACCTGCTCCGGCGTGGACCTCACCGCCGGGGTACGCAAGGACGTGATCGTGCAGGTGGCGCTGGACTCGGCAGTGGTGCCACCGCTGACCTGGACCGCCACCGGCATCTCGGTGACCGACGGCACCGACAACGTCACCGCGAACGGCGCGATCGCTGCAGCGGGTGCACCCGTCACCGCCGTCACCGCCACCGTGACCGGCCCGGCCGACGGCACCGTCCCGGCCGGGGACACCACCACCCTGACCGTGGTCGCGGCCAACGCCGGGCCGTCGGATGCCACCGGGCGCGCGTTCACCGTCACCGCACCGCACGACACCACGTTCGGCACGCTCACCGGGGACGCGGCGAGTCGCTGCCAGGTCGCCGGGGACGCGCTGTCGGTGACCTGCACCGTCAGCCTGCCGGCCGGGACCAGCACGCCCGACCTGGCGCTGTCCCTGGTGGTGGCCGCGGGCGCCGACCCGTTCACCGCGCTGACCGGCGGCTGCGTCAACCTGTCGGGCAGCGCCGGCTGCTCGGGCACCGGAGACAGGAGCATCGACCCGATCGTGCTGAAGGTGCCCTTCGCCCGGCGCGCGCAACTGGTCACCACCAGCGCAGCGCCCGCCCCCGGCACCGAGGACACCGCCACCGTGGGCATCAAGGCGCTGCACGGCGACCTGAGCAACCTGAGGCTGACCATCCCGCTCGCCTCGGTGCCCGCCTCGCTGAGCGTCACACCCGCCGACGCCGCCTGCACCGCCTTTCCGGGCCAGATCGTGTGCACCGGGCTCGACGTCACCGACCAGCAGACCGCCGGGGTGACCCTGCGCGTACGGGCGACCGCCGCCGCGTCCCCCGGCACCGCCTGGACCGCCACGGGGGTCGTGGCCGACGCCGGCAGCGACAACCAGCTGACCGGCGACCCCCAGCTCGCCCGGGTCGGCGCGCCGCAGGCCACCCTCGCCGCGACCACCACCGCCCCCGACCCGGCGATCCTGCCAGGCGGCACCGGCACCCTGCGCGTCGACGTGGACAACCTCGGTCCGTCCGACCTGGCCGCCGCCACCATCGGCATCGACGTGCCCACCGGCGCCACCCTGGGCTCACTGAGCGCCCCGACTTCCCAGGTGTGCACCGCGAACGCCGGTGGCACCCGGCTGACCTGCACCTTCCCGCTCGCTGCGGATGACACGCCCCGCCGGTTGGACGTGCCGCTGAGGGTGAGCGCCACCGCCGACCCGGGCCAGCCGCTCACCGGCGGCTGCGTCGACCTGAACAACGACGGCGCCTGCGCCGAACCGGCCGACCAGCCAATTCCCGGTCTCGAGCTGGCCACCCCGTTCACCCAGCAGGTCACCATCAGCACCGACCCGGTCACCGTCACCCCGGGCCGCACCCGGGTGGCCCGCGTCGTGGTGGGCACCGACCCGCAGCAGAGCGGCCTGAGCATCGTCATCCCGCTCGCCGACCGGCCCGGCGAGGTCATCGTCGGCACCCCCAGCGTGGCGCCCAGCGGCACCTGCACCAGCGACGCCACCGCGATCCGCTGCACCGGCGTGGACCTCGCCGCCGGCAGCGCCGCCCGGGTGGCCATCCCGCTGTCGGTCACCGCGGCGGCGGCCGCTGGGCAGACGTGGACGGCGACCGGCATCACCGCGAGCAACCCGGGCGGCGGCACCGCCACCGGCAGCGGCGTGCTGCTACGCACCGGCCCGGCCGCGTACACGCTGACCGGCTCGGCCAGCGGCCCGGACGCCGGGACGGTGCTGCCCGGTGGAACCGCCGACGTGACGCTCACCCTGGGCAACACCGGCCCGTCGGATGCCACCGACGCCCCGGTCGCCGTGACCGCGCCCAGCGGCACCACGTTCGGTGACCTCGCCGGCCCGGCCGCGCGGAGCTGCACCGCCACCACCAGTACCACGCTGAGCTGCCGGCTCACCCTGCCGGCGACCGCCGACCCGGTCGTGTGGACGCTGCCGGTGCAGATCCCGGCCGGCGCCGACGCCTCGGTGGCGATCACCGGTGGCTGCGCCGACCTGGACGGCGACAACGCGTGCGGCGGCACCAACGACCTCGTGCTGCCCGACATCTCGCTGCGCGCGCCGCTGGGCTCGGTGCTCACGGTCAGCGCCGGCAACCCGTCGATCACCCCCGGCGCCACCGGTACGGCCAACCTGCGCGTCGCCGCCACCCAGGAACGCACCGGGTTGAGCGTCGCAGTGGACACCACCACCCTGCCCGCCGGGCTGAGCATCACCGGCGCGGGCCCGGCCTGCACCGTGACGACCGGCGCGGTCACCTGCACCGGCGTCGGCATCGCGGCCGGCGGCACCTTCGCCGTCCCGCTGGCCCTGAGCGCCGCCGCCGACGCCGACCCGGCCGGGTGGACCCCGGCGGTCACCATCACCGGCGGCGGTGAAACCGTCGACCGCAGCCCGGCCACCGCCACGATCGGCGCGCCGGTGCACCCGCTGAGCGTGGACGTGGAGGTCCCGGCGCCCGGAACGCTGCTGCCCGGCGGCACCGGCGAACTCGCGGTCACCCTGACCAACGACGGACCCTCGCTGTACCGCCAGGCCCGGGTGCAGTTCAAGGCGCCCACCGGCACCACCTTCGGCCCGCTGGGCGTCCCGGCAGCCACGTTCTGCACGGGCACCGCCGCGCTGGTCGACTGCACCGCCGACCTGCCCGCCGGGGACCGCGAGTTCACCCTCACGCTGCTGGTGCCGGGTACCGCCGACCCGGACAGCCCGCTGGACGACGGGTGCGCCGACCTCAACCTCGACGGCGACTGCACCTCCCCGCCGGACGGCTACTTCCCGCCGATCGTGCTGGCCTCGCCGCTGAGCGCCGACGCGCGGGTCAGCACCGAAGCAGGCACCGCCGTACCGGGTGGGGCGGCCACCACCGGTTACGTTGTGGTCGACGCCGACCGGGCGATCACCGGGCTGACCGCCACCGTCGCGGCCACCGCCGTACCGGCTGGCCTGACGATCACAAGGGTCACCGGCCCCGACGGCTCGGTGTGCACGATCAGCGGCACCGCGATCTCGTGCACCGGCGTGGACCTGGCCGCCGGGCAGCACCGGGTCATCGCGGTCACCGCCACCGCGGCGGCGAACCTGCCCGCCGGGATCACCTGGGCGCCGCAGGTGACCCTGCGCAGCTCCGACGGCCGGAGCACCTCGGCCACCGGCACGCTGATCAGCACCGGGACGCCGGTCGCGCCGGTTTCATACGCGCTGGGCACCACCGCCGGGACCACCGAGCCGGGCGCCACCACCACGCTCACCGTTACCGTGCGCAACGCCGGGCCCTCCGACGCCACCGGGGTCACCACCAGCGTGCTCGCGCCGCAGAGCACCACGTTCGGCACGCTCACCGGGCAGGCCGCGACGAACTGCACCCCGGCCGGCGACACCCGGCTGGACTGCCGCTTCGACCTCGCCGCGAGCGCACAACCGCTGATCTGGTCGATTCCGGTGCTGGTGGCGGCCACCGCCGACCCGGTCACCACGCTGGGCGGCGGGTGCCTGGACCGCTCCGGCGACAACACCTGCGGCACCGGCGACGACCCGCTGCCGGGCATCGCGTTGCGCCGCACGCTGGGACAGGCGCTGACCGTCATCGCCGGCAACGCCGCGATCACCCCGGGACGTACCGGCACAGCCACCGTCACCGTCGCCTCGGCCGATGCGCGCAGCGGCCTGGACGTCACGATCCCGTTCGCGGATCTGCCCGCCGGTCTCAGCGTCACCGCGGCCCGCCAGGGCGGTACGGACTGCGTCATCGGCACCACCGACGTCACGTGCTCGGGCGTCACCCTCGCGGCCGGGGCGAGCACCGGCATCGCTTTGTCGCTGTCGGCCACCGCGAACGCGACGCCGGGCGCGGCCTGGTCCCCGGCCGTGGCGATCTCGCAGGCCGCCGCCAGGGTCACCCGCACCGTCACCGCGGCCACCGTGGGCACCGCGACCTCGACGCTGACCGTGACGGTCGTGCCCCCGGCCGCCGGTACGGTCCAGCCCGGCGGCACCGGCACCCTGGCTGTGACTGTCCGCAACAGCGGGCCGTCCAACGCGCTGGCGCACCGGCTCACCTTCACCGCGCCGGGAAGCACCACGTTCGGCACGCCGCCGGTGGACTACTGCTCGGTGGACGCGGCGGGTACCACGGCCACGTGCACGGTTGATGTGGCCGCGGCCGCTTCGCTGCAGTTCACGCTGCCGGTCACCGTGTCCGCGACCGCCGACCCGGGCACTGCGCTGGGCGGCGGCTGCGTGGACACCGACAGCGACGGCACCTGCGACAGCCCGGTCCCGCCGATCGAGTTGGGTACGCCGCTGAGCGGGCGGGTGCGGGTAAGCGTGGCAGGCGCAACGGTCACTCCTGGACGTACCGGCAATGCTGTGGTCCGCGCAACCAGCAGCGCAGCCGTCACCGGCGCCACGGTCTCGCTCCCGCTCGCAGCTCTGCCCGCCGGACTGACGGTCACGGGATTCGGTGGTCCCGCCGGATCCACCTGTACGCGGACCAGCTCGGCGATCACCTGCAGCGGCGTCACCCTGGCCGCCGGTAGCACCGACGTCATCTCGCTGAGCGTCACCGCCACGCCCGCCCTGCGCGCCGGGGTCGCCTGGATCGCGAGCGGCATCACGCTGACCTCGGGCACCGAAAGCGTCACCGGCAGCGGCACCCTGGCCACCACCGGCGCCCCGGTCTCCGCGCTCACCGCCACGGTCACCGGTCCGACCGGCAACCTCGATCCGGGCGAGCTGACCTCGATGGCCGTCACGCTCAGCAACCCCGGCCCGTCGGACGCCACCGGCGTGACCGCCACCGTGTCCGCGCCCACCAACAGCACGTTCGGCGCGCTCTCGGGCCAGGCCGCGATCGACTGCAGCCCGAGCGGCACCACCGCGCTGACCTGCCGCTTCGACCAGGCCGTGGGCGCCGCGAAGACGTGGACCATCCCGGTGCAGGTGTCGGCGGCCGCGCAGGACCAGGACCCGGTCGGCAACGGCTGCGTGAGCATCGCGGGCGCATCCGGGGTGTGTGGCGGCTCGGCCACCGTGGTCAGCCAGGCCGCCGACCGGCCGGTCAGCGAGACCACCGACGTGACGCTGGCCCCCGGCACCATCGCGGCCGGGCGGTCCGGCACCGCCACGATCACTCTCAGCACCGCCGTCGACGAGTCGGCGCTGACGCTGACCGTCCCGCTGGGCACCCTGCCGGCCGGCCTGACCGTCGACGGCGCCAGCATCGGGGGCACCGGCTGCCCGGTCTCCGCCACGGCCATCACCTGCGCGGTCGACGCGCTGATCGCCGGCACCGATGCCACCGTGCAGATCGCGGTCAGCGTGGCCGCGACGGTCGCCACCGCCACGACCTGGAACGTCACCGGGGTCAAGCTGAGCAACAACGCCAACCCCAGCGACTTCCGCTCGGCCGGCGGCGTGCTGGTGACCACCTCGGCGGTCGGCTACACGGTGACGGCCACGGCCGGCGCACCGTCCATCCTCAAGCCGGCACCCGGTCAGACCACGGTGCTGCCGATCACGTTGACCAACAGCGGGCCGCTGGATGCCGACCCGTACACCGCGACGTTCGTGCTGCCCCCCGGCACGACACACGGCACGCTGCCGGACCGCTGCGCCGAGGGCGCGACGGCGAGCATCGTGACGTGCACGGTGTCGCTGGCGGCGGGCGAGAGCACCGACCTCGATCTGCCGCTGGTGATCGGGGGCGGCGCGACGCCCGGTTCGACGATCAGCGGCGGGTGCTTCGACGGCGACGCCAGCGGTACGTGCGGCTCGGACACCGACCTGGCGCTACCGAGCCTGGTGGTCAGCAAGGCGACGGTGGACCTGGACATCAGCTACAGCAACCCCAGGCCCTCCGGCGCCAAGGGTGCGACGGTGCTGCTGCGGTTGCCGTACAGCAACAACGGCTCGCAGAGCGCCGCGGATGTCACGTTCCTGATCGACCCGCCGGCGAACACGACGCTGACCAACGCGGCGGTGCTGCTGGACGCCTCGGCGGCGGAGTTCACCGCGGCCGCCACGTCGGCCGGCACCGTCGACATCGACTGCGAGCCGGCGCCGGACGCGGACGCCAACACGGTGACGTGCACCGGGCCGGATGCCTCGGTCGGGTCGAACAGCGAGCTGTGGCTGTACCTGGCGATCGCGAAGACCGCGAAGGCGGGTACGTACCCGGTGAACGTCATGATCAGCACGACCAGCGCCGAGGGTAACGTCGTCAACAACACGGCTACGGCTCAGCTGACAGTTGCCGGTTCACCCTCCACCAGCGACCCCAGCGATGCGGACGATTCCGACAAGTCCGGTGATGATGGAAACGGGGGCAATGGGGATAACGGCGGCTCGGGTGGTAGCGACAACCTGGCCAAGACCGGCCAGGACCTGACCGGCCTGATCCTGCTCGCCGTGCTGATGATCATCGGTGGTGGGGCGGCGCGCATCGCCGCCCGCAACCGCCGCACCCGGCCTCGCCCCTAGCGCTGGACCGGCCGCTTGAAACGGGCCGGGCGCTTGAAACGGGCCGGGCGCTTGAAACGGGCCGGGCGCTTGAAACGGGCCGGCCGCTTGAAACGGGCCGGGCGCTTGAAACGGGCCGGGCGCTTGAAACGGGCCGGGCGCTCAGGACAGGCCCAGCCCGTGCCGGCCGGTTTCGTTCAGGTCGGCCGGCTGGAAACGGTCCGCCCAGTCGCGTTCGTAGTGTTCCTCGGGGAAGTCGCTGGGGCTGGAGCCGGTGCGGAAGGCCTCACGCACCTCGGCGGCGTACCGCTCGTTGCGCGGGCACCACGGTGCTGCCGGGATGTACATGACGTTGCCCCAGCCGCGCTGGTTCGTCACCGGCGCCACGCTGTGGATCATGTCGGCGTGCCACCACACCGAGTCGCCTGCCTTGACGTCCGGGATGCCGGTGAGGGCGCGCATCAGCAGCGGATGCCACTTCTCGTTGGCCGGGAACACCTGGTTGACGGTGACCCCGCACATGTCGTCGTCCGGCACGTCGCTCAGCAGCGGGCGCAGCATCAGGTACGCCATCGCCTCGGGGATGGGCACGGTGTGCAGCACGCCCTGGTCGTGGTCCATGTCCGACAGCGCCGTCCAGCCCTGGAACGTGCGGAACGCCGAGCACATGGTGCTGCCCGGGTACTGCGGTCCGGCGGTGCGGTAGGCGGGGTCCCAGGGGTCGTACTGCTCGACCGAGCCGTCGAAGAGGTGCCGGAACGCCTTCTGGTAGGCCGAGGTCAGCCACAGGTCCAGCGTGCCGGGGTCCAGGTGGGTGCCCAGCCCGCCGGAGTCGGCGCCCTCGGGCCGGCGCCGGATGCGGTCGGGGTACAGCGAGTCGCGCTGGGGGTCGAACCAGGTGGTGCCCCCGGACTCGTGCTTCCACTGGCTGTTGAGGAAGGCCTGGACGGCAGCCATCCGCTCGCTCTGGCGGGCCTGCATCTGCGCCGGCGACCAGTAGATCGGGTAGATCTCGGGCTTGGAGCCCACGCTGCCGAAGAAGTCGTCGCCGGGGCCGCGGTAGTTTTCGAAGAACCGGTTGCCTTCCACGTACCGCACGATGTCGCGGTCCCAGCCCAGCGCCTGCTCGCGCTCGAAATGGCCCCGCACGACCAGACAGCCACGCCGCCGCACCAGGTCGAATTGCTCGCTGCTCACGGTGCCGGCGGCGATGTCGTCGTACCGGATGACGGGCCACACCTCTTCCCCGCGGGCCTTGGCCGCCTCGACCTGTTCGACCGCTGCATCGATGCGGCCCTCGACGACCGTGAAGACCTCGTCGACGGTACGGCCGGAGCTCGCGATCCGGGCCCGTAGAGCGGTCTTGACCTCGCGGATCGCCGCCCCGAGGTCGTCCGGCGGGCTCTCCCAATGCGGCAGCGTCATCATGTCAACCTTTCAAGTCAGGCTCCCTTACTTGAGCAACGTACGGACCCTCCCCATACAAAGCAAGTCCCCTGACTAGAATTGGCAGGTGGACCTGGCCCGCTCGATGACCGACGAGACCGTGCTGCGTGCCCTCATGCAGCACCGCCGCCTGACCCGCGCCGAGCTCGCCGCGCACACCGGCATCTCCAAGCCCACAGCGGGCGAAAGCGTGCGCCGTCTGAGCGCCGCCGGCCTGCTCGCCGACACCGGCGAACGCACCCCCGGCGGGCGCGGCAAGGGCCGGGTGGGCTCCTACTACGCCCTCACCCCGGACGCCGGCACCGCGCTGGCCGTCAGCATCGGCCCCTCCGGCGCGGTGGCCGAACAGGTCGACGCCTACGGCGACACGGTGGCCCGCGCCCGGCGTCCGCTGCGCACCCCCACCGAGCCCGAAGCGGTCGCCGCGGCGCTGCACGAGCTGACCGCGCTTGCCGGACCGCTGCCCCGGCTGGCGGTGGTCAGCGCCGCCGACCCGGTGGACCGGCGTACCGGGCGCCTGCGCAAGATGCCCGACGCCCCGTTCCTGCTCGGCGACCTCGATCCGGTGGCGGTGCTGTCACCGTACGTCGCCGGTCCGATCACCGTCGACAACGACGTCAACTGGGCCGCCCGCGCCGAACGCGACGCCACCGAGGGGCGCACCGACTTCGCTTACCTGCACCTGGGCGTGGGCCTGGGCGGCGCGGTGGTCAGCGACGGCGAGGTGCGGCGCGGTCACGGCGGCCTGGCCGGCGAACTCGCCCACCTGGTGACCACCGGCCCGAACGGCGACGCCACCGGCTTCATTCAGGTGTTCGGCGAACTCGGCCTGCGCCTGCCCGGTTCGACCGCCATCGACACCGCCCGGCTGCTGGCCGCGGTCACCGGTGACGACCCGGACGCCTCGGCCACCCGCTCGCTGATCGCCCGCGCCGTGGCCGGGGTGGTGGCGGCGGTGGTGGCGCTCACCGACCCGGCCGAAGTGATCCTCGGCGGCTCCTGGGGCCCGCACCCGGCCATCCTCGACGCTGTCAGCGCGGTGGTCGCCCGCCAGCCCCGCCCGGGCCCCCTGCACGCGGCCACCGTGACGGCCGAACCGTCCCTGACCGGAGCCCGCACCGACGCCATAACCCGCCTGCGCACCGCCATCATCACTGCCAGTCAGCCCCCGGGCCCCGCCGCCGATGCCGGGCCGCTGAGCCAGGCCGGTGACCGGTGGGTCAGGCTTGCTGGGCCAGCAGGCGCGTGAGGGTGGTGACCACGCCGTACTCCCGATGCGAAGGCGCCTGGAAGCGCGCCCGCCGCGCCACCTCCGGATGGGCGTCGGCCATCGCGAACGACCATTCGGCGGCGTCGAGCATCTCCAGGTCGTTGAGGTAGTCGCCGAACGCCGCGGTCTGCGCCGGTGTGATGCCCAGCGCCGACTGCAGGGCCCGCACCGCCGCGCCCTTGTCGGCGGTCGCGCTCATCAAGTCGATCCAGTGCACCCCGGAGACCACCACGCGGTTCTTGTCCGAGCGCAAGCGGCTCAGGTGCGGCGCGGTCTGCTGCTCGGCGTTGCCGAAGTCGTACACGGCGACCTTGAGGATCTCGTCGTCGACGGCCGCCAGGTCGCAAACCACCTCGAGGGCGGCGTAGTACTTGCGGGCCTCGCCCAGGAACGCGTCGTCGGTGCGGGACACGTACGCCGACCGCTTGCCGCACACCACCACGCCGAGGTCCGGCCCGTCCGCGGCCAGTTCGTCCAGGGCCACCAGCACCTCCCGGACGAACGCGCCATCGAGGGGATCGGAACTGATCTCCACGCCGTCGCGGACCACGTACGAGCCGTTCTCGGCGATGAACGGCATCCCCTCGGCGGCGTGGGCGAACTCGCGGTGCAGCGTCGCGTACTGGCGCCCGCTGGCCGGCACGAACAGGACTCCCCGGGCCCGCATGTCCGCCAGCAACGGCCACAGCCCGTCCGGGACCTGCCCGTGCTCGTCGAGCAGCGTGCCGTCCATATCCGCTACCACGAGCCGCAGATCGAGCGCCGCCTGAACCGAAGCCGTCATACGTGGCACGCTATCCGGCGTCCGGGGCAGGCTTGCAGGCCGTGCGACAAAAGGTGAGCCGCCTGACTACACCTCTCAGAGAGATCCCGCGAAGCTCGGCAGCGGCCCGAACCGTCCCCGCCGGCGAATCCCTGTTGACCCGCGTTCCACCAGCCGCACCGGCAACAACACCGGCCCGGCAACCGGCGATCCTTCGATCAAATTCAGCAGCCGCCGTACGCCCACAGCCCCCATCTCCCGCAGCGGCGCCGCCACAGTGGTCAGCCCCGGAGTGATCAGCTCCGCCGCCGCCACGTTGCCGAAGCCGACCACGTTCACCTCCTGCGGGACCTGGATGCCACGGGCGGTCAGGGCGCGGATGAGCCCGATCGCGATCAGGTCGTCGTACGCGATGATCGCCGTGGCCGGATGGTGCAGCCACTCCCCCGCAGCGGCCATGCCCCCGGCGGTGGTGGCCGGGAACGGGCCGATGCGCCGCGACTGGACGCCGTACTCGCAGCCGGCCTGGCGCAGCGCCCGCCGGTGCATGCCGTCCGCCCAGCATCCGGCCGGGCCGCCCACATAGGTGACCGATTCGTGGCCCAGGGCGGCCAGGTGGGCCATCACCTGGCGCATGCCGTCGGCGATGTCGGCGATGACGGCCGGCACAGCGGCGCACAGCCGGTCGACCAGCACCGCCGGGCGCTGGGCGGCCAGCCGGAGCAGGTCGTCGTCGCCGGGGGTGCCGGACATGATCAGCGCGCCGTCGACGGTGGCCAGGGCCCGGTCGAACGCCTCGCCCGGGCCGTGGGCAACCACCGTGATGTACCCGGCCTCGCCCGCGGCGTCCTGCGCGCCCCGCATCACCTCGGCGGTGACCGGGTCGGTGACGTCGCTGGCGATCAGGGCGAGCATCGAGGTACGGCCGGTGGGCAGCGCCCGGGCCAGCGGGTTCATCCGGAAGCCGAGCTCGTCGACGGCGTTCCTGATGCGCGCCACGGTGCTGTCGGCCACCCGGCCGGGGCGGGTCAGGGCACGCGAAACCGTCGACGCGGCCACCCCGGCGGACCTGGCGACGTCGTAGATCGTGGGCGCCCGATCTGCCATAGCCTGCAGGCTAACCGGAACACGGCTCGCGTCAGGCCGGATCAACCAGAGCCGTCCGGCTCGATCGGCGATCCGGGCGTCGCACCGCCGGAGAATCAGCCGGCCTCGCCGGGCGATGCCGGGGCGGGCTGCAGGTCGAACGGGTGCCGCAGCCGGGCCATCGCCTCGTCGCTGTGGTCGGCCGCGACGAGGCGCGGGGTGGCGTCGTCGCCGACGGGCTCGGTGCGGAACTGCGGGACGGACAGGACTTCGGGAACCATGCTGTGCGGCTCCTGCTGGTAGTAGAAACAGAACCCGGGGGGCTTACCCCTTTTGTGCCACCGGGAAGCGTCGCTCGATCGAGGGACCGCCGACCGGCCGGCTGCTACAAAGGGTCATGCGGTCCCCACAGTACGGCGTCGTCCGGGTGATGATCGACGGTGGTCGGGAGGTGTGCGTGCGGCTCTTCGGTGAGCTGGACGTGGACTGCCTCGACGACCTGCGCCGCGAGCTGGCCACGGCACGCAACAACCGTGCCCCGCAGTTCGTGGTGGACCTGGGCGAGACCCGGTTCCTGGCGTCGGAGGCGATCGGGGCGCTGCTGGAAGGCTGTCTGCGCGCCCGGGACGCGGGCAAGCAAGTGGAGATCGTCAACGCGCGGGGCATTGTTCGTACCGTCCTGCAGGTGACCGGTGTTCTGGATCTTTTCACCGTGGCCGTCGCACCGCTCGGACTGCGCTGGGCCACCTGAAGGGCCGGTTCGTAACGGCGGGCGGGTGCTGCCATGATGGTCGCCATGACGGCGATCGACTCGACGGTTCCGCACCCGGCCCGCCGCTACAACTACTGGCTCGGCGGCAAGGACAACTTCGCCGCCGACCGCGCTTCCGGTGACGAACTGGAGGCTGCTTTCCCCAATGTCCGCAAGGGAGCACTGGCCAACCGGGCGATGCTGCGCCGGGCCACCCGCTTCCTGGCCGCCGAGGCGGGCATCCGGCAGTTCCTGGACATCGGCACCGGGCTGCCGACCGCCGACAACACCCATGAGGTGGCGCAGAGCGTCGCGCCGGAGAGCCGGATCGTCTATGTCGACAATGATCCGCTGGTCATGGTGCACGCGCGGGCCCTGCTGACCACCAGCCCGCAGGGCCGCACCTCCTACATCGAGGCGGACCTGCGCGACCCGGACGCGATCCTGGCCGACCGCACGTTGCGTGACACCCTGGACCTGAGCCAACCGGTTGCGCTGATGCTCATCGCGGTGCTGCATTTCGTGCACGGTCACGGTGCGGCCAAGCCGATCGTGCAGCGCCTGCTTGCGGATCTGCCCGCCGGCAGCTTCCTGGTGGCAACCCATGCGACCTCCGACTTCGGTACACCGGAGCAGGCGGCCCTCTACCAGCAGATGGTCGAGCAGGGGCGCAGTGACGTGTGGACCCGCCCCCGCGACGAGGTCGCCGAGCTGTTCGAGGGTCTGGAGCTCATCGACCCCGGTGTTGTCCCGGCCAGCAAGTGGCGCCCGGGCCCCGGCGACCCCGCGTTCGCCGACAACGAGGTGAACGTGTGGTCGGGGGTCGGCCGCAAGCCATGAGCGTGCACCCGGTGGCGATGACCGCCGCGCACGCCGGGGCGGTGCTGGCAATCTACGCGGCGGGCATCGCCACCGGGGACGCCACCTTCGAGACCGAGGTGCCGGACTGGGCCGCCTTCGAGCGCACCAAGCTGACCGGCCACAGTTTCGTAGCGCTCGACGGCGACGGCCCGGTGCTCGGCTGGGTGGCCTGCTCACCGGCGTCGGCCCGGCGCGCCTACGCCGGTGTGGTCGAACACTCGATCTATGTGGATCCGGCGGCCGCCGGTCGCGGGGTGGGACGCCTGTTGCTGCAGAAGCTGATCACCTCCACCGAGGCGGCCGGCATCTGGACGGTGCAGTCGGGCGTCTTCCCGGAGAACAAGGCCAGCCTGGCCCTGCACGACCGCTGCGGTTTCCGCCGGGTGGGCACCCGCGAACGGGTCGCCCGGCTCGATGGCGTGTGGCGCGACGTCGTCCTGCTGGAACGTCGCAGCCCCCTGATCAGCTGATCCGCAACGCCTCGGCTCAGCCGTTCCGCAACGCCTCGGCGATTGCCGGGGCGCCGGTGCGGGTGCTCCGGTCGGAGTGGACGTCAACGAGGCGGACCACGCCGGTGCGGCCGGCCACCACCACCGCCGGGTAGGGCAGGGTGGAGCGTCCGGTGCCCAGCGCCGCGGTGGTGGCCGGGCTGCTGAAGCCGATGTTGAACGCGTCGATCAGCGCGTGGCGGGGGTCGGAGGCGACCAGCATGCTCAGCCCGGCGCGGTGTTTGTGCTCGGCGAGGCGCTCGGGGCGCTGAGGGCTGACCGCGACGATGTGCGCGTCGATTCCGGAAAGACTCTTCTCGTACGCGGTGAGAGCCTGTTCGCAGCCGGCGGCACCGGCATGGGCGAAGAAGATCAGCACGAGCGGGCCGGTGTGCAGCAGGCGGCGCAGGAAGATCGGGCCCAGGTCGGCTTCCACCAGGGGCAGATCGGGCACCTGGGCACCCGGGGAGATCATGCGGCTCCAGACAGCGTCGCGTTCCAACTGATGGCGGAACGCGGCGTCGGTGGCGGTGCGGGCTTGCACGTCAGGGCGGGCCGAGGTGACGGTCATGGGACTCAGCCTACCCGGTACCGACCCGCATTTCCTATAGGTTTAATATGCTTAACGAACCGTTCGCCGGGCGTTGGCCTGCCCCTTGTGACGCGGCTTGCACGGCGTTATCCGGGGCCATAAGCGGTCAGGCCGTACCAGGCGACGTACTCCTCGGCACCGCCCTCGGCCAGGGCACTGCGCGCATGCCACACCGCGCTGGGCATGGTCTCACCGCGGGCCAACTGCTGGTGCAGCACGGTCATCGCGCCCGCCGACGCGCCATCCGGGATCGGCACGTCGGCCGCGGCCACCCCGGTGCTGCCGTGCGACATCAGGGCACTGGCAAAACCCAGCACTTCATTTCCCATGTACGGCTGCTGCGCCCCGGAGTGACATGACGCCAGCACCACCCGGTGCGGGGCGATGCCGTGAGCCAGCATCTCGTACAAGGTGACCGGCCCGTCGGCCAGTTGCAGCGCGGAGAACAACGGGCTGTCCGAGCGGAACCGGCCGTGGCACGCGAAGTGAGCCAGCCCCGCGTTCTTCACCAGCGCCAGCGTTGCCTCGGCGGTGCTCTGCGGCGGCAGCAGCACCCGGGCCCCGTCGTACTCGCCCGCAACCGCCTTGACCTCAGCACCCGCGCCGTCGAGATCCGGGCCGGCGATCACCACGACCGGCGGCTTCGTCCCGCTCGCCCGGCCCCGGCGGGCGTGCGCCCAGAGCCCCGCCGACGGCACCACCGACACCGGCGCCGAGTGCAGCGCGGACCACGGCACACCGAGCAACTGCGTCGAGGGCACCACGACCAGCGGTACGTCCGCCGGCACCCCCAGCGGCTCGACCAGCAGCCGGGCCAGCTCGTCCACCGCGTCCTGGGTGGCTGTGCGCGCAGCCGCACCGAACCGGGTGCCGCTGAGCAGCCGCCGCAGCCCGAACTCGGCCGCCGCCAGCTCCCCCTGCACCGCCGCCACCGTGCCCAGCTCGATCACCCGCGTCCGGCGCGGGGCCACCACCACGGCCAGCACCCGCTCCCCCATCACCGCATACTCGACCAGCCACTGCCCGTCCAGCGAGCGCCGCAGCTCGGGCAGGCTCGCCGGGGCCGTGGCCTCCCCGCCGTCACCCTGCTCCCCCGACCACGAGCGGCGGCGGATCCGGGCCTCCAGCGCGCTCTGCCGGCTCAGCAGCGCCGCCGGTTCCTCACCACGGTCCAGCCTGGCGTCACGCAACTCCTGCTCGACGTGCCGCAACGCGACCACGTCCTCGTCCACCCCGGTCGCCGGGGGATGCACCCGCAGCAGCGCCGCGGCCCGGGTGCGTTCCAGCCACTCGAAGATCCGCCCCGGCGAGCCGCCGGGCAGCAGGGTGCGCAGCCCGACCTCCCCCAGCTCGGCGCCGTGCCCGGAAGCCAGGACACGCAACTCCAGCGAGGGCAGCGCCGCGCGGTGCCGGGAAAGATCGCGCAGACCTCGTACGCAGGCTCGCAGCACGTGATCAGGGTTCTCCGCCTCGGCCAGCAGGGCCCGGGCCAGGTGACCGCGCAGACGCACCAGCAGCGACTGACCCTTGGCGAGTTCGCCGACCGCCACCAGTTCGCTGCGGGCGGTGTCATGGCGGTGCAGCGCCAGCGCGGCGCGCCCGGCTGCCAGCCGGGCATAGGCGGCTTCCTCGCGCAGGCCCTGGCGTTCCAACGTGGAAGCCGCCCGGCGCAGACGGTGCAGGACAGCTGCGGACGTACCGTCCACAGCCGCGCGGGCCTCCGCTTCCACCACCGCGGCCCGCGCCGCCCAGGCCGGGCGCCGCTGCCGGCGGAAATCGCGCACCGCCGCCTGTGCATCCGCCACGGCAGTCGCCGAATCCCCGAGTTCCAGCGCCAGCCGGGCGCACCGCAGCCGCGCCTCGGCGGCCATCAACCGGGCGCCGTGCTTCTCGAACTCCACCCGCGCCGAGCGGGCCGCCACCGTCGCCTCGTTGAGCAGACGCAGGTCACGCAGCACATCGGCATACTCGACGTGATGCTCGCCCAGCGGCAGCCCGGCCTCGGCGTGCAGACGCCCGGCCTCCTCGAAGCGGCGCACGCTCTCGGCCAGGCGCCCGGCGTGATAGCTCGACCAGGCGTGGCTGTTGGCCACGATCGCGGTGTAGCGGGCCCCCAGCTCCCGGGCCAGCCCCGCGGCGCGGTCCAGGTAGCCCAGCGCGTCGTCCGGGCGCCCGCGCAGGGTGTGGATGTTGGCGAGGTTGTTGGCCGCCTTGACCCACACCACCGGCGGGCTGGCCGGATCGTCGAGCACCTGCGTGTACGCCCCCGCGGCGTCCTCCAGCCGGCCCCGGTTGTGATCGAGCACGGCTAGCTGGAAGCGGATCTCGGGCCGCCCGGCCGGGTCGGCGAGGTCCCCGGCACGGCGCAGGTCGCGGGCCGCGGCGTCATAGCGGCCCAGCTCCTGCAGCGCCACCGAACGGGTGACCAGCACATCGGCGAGCCGGCGGGACAGTACACTGCGGTCCGCCAGCCGCACCGCGCGGTCGAGCAGCCGGCGGGCGCCCTCATTGTCCAAGGTGACGTGACGCACGTACGCGACGGCCCGCAGGCTCGCCACCAACGCCTCGGTGTCGCCGGCCGCCGTGGCGTACGCCACCAGTTTCTCGGCCTCCGCGGCGTATCTGGCCGGATCGACCACGACTCTGTTGTAGGCAGCGTCAGCCTGATCTCGCAGATTTGCATACATGAAAGCCGCCCCGCCTTCCCCAGAAGCACGAGAGTACCGATGACAAGGGAGAAGAATCCATGACCGTCGCGTCCCGCTGGCCGCTCCCCGACCGGCGAACCGCCGCGCAGCTCGCGCAGGACCAGGAGGATGTACGCCGCCAGGTCAGCAAGTTGGCCGCCGCCAACGTGGACCCGGCCGCCCGTCAGGAGCAGGACGTGTTCGTCCAGCGGATTCTGCGCCGCCAGCGCGCCGCCGACGCCGCCCAGGCCACCGACTTCGTGCACTTCCTGCTCGAACCCGGCGGCGACCGCGCCAGCCTGGCCGCCGCCGGTGACCTGGTCGTCGATGCCACCCCGCAGGCCGCGCGGCGCCTGGCGGACCTGCTGCGCGACTACGAGCCCGCCGACCGCCCCGGCCGCAGCCGGCACCGGCGCACCCGGGTGTTCCGCAGCCGGGGCAAGAACGCCGCAGCCCTGCGCGCCGACGCCCGCCGGCTGTGCCGCGAGGACGGCGTGACCGCGAACATCAACGCGATCGTCCCGCTCGGCTATGTCACCAAGGGCAACTCCTACCCGGGCAGCACCGTCGCCCCGGCCCCGTTCGCCACCAACGGCGCCACCGCCCCGGTCCGGGTGGCCCTCATCGACACCGGCATCACCGCCCAGCCCCGCGACGACGGCTGGGACAGCGGGGTGGTCCGCGAGGGCACCGACCCGATCAACGTGCTGGCCCCGTTCGACCGCATCGACTGGTTCGCCGGGCACGGCACGTTCAGCACCGGCATCGTGCGCCAGATCGCCCCCGACGCCGACGTGTCGGTGTACCGGTTCACCACCACCGACGGCCTGGGCACCGACGAAGCCGCCGCTGACATGCTCATCAAGGCCGCCGAGGACGCGGGCGGCGAACGCCTGATCATCAACGCCTCCTTCGGCGCCCCAGCGGTCGACGGCATCCCCCCGCTGGCCATGCAGGAGGCGGTGGCACACATCGCCGCCGAACACCCCAACACCCTGATCGTGGCCAGCGCCGGCAACGACGGCCGTGACCTGCCCCTCTACCCGGCAGCCTTCCCCGGCGTGAAAGCGGTGGGGGCCCTCAACAGCGACCTCACCCCCGCTACGTTCACCAACCGCGGCACCTGGGTCCACTGCGCAGCGGTGGGAGTGGGCATCATCAGCACCTTCGTCGAGGGCAAACTCCCCCCGGAGGACAACATCGGCACCGACGTAACCTTCGGCCCCGACTCCTGGGCCACCTGGAGCGGCACCTCCTTCAGCGCCCCCCAGATCAGCGGCGCGGTAGCAGCCCTGTGCGGCGAAGACCCGTCCCTGACCCCGCACCAGGCGTTCAACCAGCTCATCGCCGGACGGCCCACGGCACCGGGGCTGGGCGCAGTGGTGCACATCCTGCCCGGCACCCCGGTCTGAGCAGACCAGCCGGCGGCCTCTCGGAGGGGTGAGGCCGCCGGCTCCCGGCTCTTTGTACGGGTTTGCGCCTTGGTGATCGCTGGCGGGTGCCCCTGCGGCCCCGTGGACCCCAACTGCCCTTCCACCCCGCCTGCCAAGCCCCAGCTCACCCGCGACCTCGCTGGGGACGGTCACCTCAACGCCGCTGTTCGCCGCAGGGATCCGGCCGCTTCTCGCTGGGTGTCCGGCCGGCCCGGCCCCGCAACCCGGCATGATGACCCCGCCGCACCCACGCACCACCAACCAAGCGGGGAAACCACAAATGTCATTAGCCCCAGAACCAAGCATCCGCCTGCGCCAAGTAGCCGACAGCGACCTGGACGTCTTCTTCCAGCACCAATCCGACCCGCAGGCCACCGCAATGGCAGCCTTCCCCGCCCGGGACCGCGCCACCTTCGACGCGCACTGGGCGAAGATCCGCCCCGCCCCCGGCGTCGTCATGCGCACGATCGACGTCGGCGACCAGGTTGCCGGTTACCTCACGAGCTGGCCCGGCGAGGGGATGCGGCTGCTCGGGTACTGGGTTGGGCGGGAGTTCTGGGGGCGGGGTGTGGCGAGCCGGGCGCTGGCTTTGTTCGTACGGGAAATCGAGGATCGGCCCTTGGGTGCTCATGTTGCTGCGCACAACGGGGGGTCGATACGGGTGTTGGAGAAGTGCGGGTTCCGGCGGGTGGCGCAGGCGCCGGCGGCCGGGGACGGCGTGGAGGAAGTGAGTTTCGTCCTCGATGACTAGGCCTGTTTCGCAGGCCCTGCGAAACAGAACCCAGCGGCTCAGACCAAGGTCCATTGGGTGGCCACGGCGGGGAAGCCTTCGCGGCGCAGGGTGAGGCTCATCGGACCGGGCAGGACGTCCTCGACGACGAACAGACCGCGGCCGTCGGCGTCCACGTGGCGGGAGTCGGTGGCGGCGGGCTGGCGGACCTCGATGGCGGCTGGGCCTCGGGGGGCCAGGTGGCCGGTGAGGCGGCGGCGACCGCCTATCGACTCGACCTGGACGGCGATGACCACCTCGTCGTTGCCGCGCTCGTCGACCACCTGGAAGGTCAGCTGGCGGGGCGGCGGGGCTGCACCGGGGCCGCGAACCGCCATGGCACGGCTGCCGGCGGGCTCGGCGGTGGCGGTGGCGGAGTCCTCGACGAGCTGGGCGAACTCGGCGTCGAGGGCGCGCAGGATGAAGCTCTGCTGGGCCAGCGTCACGAGGTCGGCCGGGGCCGGATCCACGTCGCGGAACATCGCTTCCAGACGGGCGAGCAGCCGTTCGTCGTCCGGGGCGAGGTCGTCGCCGGGCTCGACTGAATCCGTCACGGTGTCTCCTCGGGGCGGGGGGAAAACGCGTTGCGTGGCGCGTTCGTCACTGTCACGATTCCCGAGTTTGGCCGTCGATACCTTCTGTCAGGAATCGGCGCAACTGATTCAGGCAGCGTTTGCGGGTGGGGCCGAGGCTGCCGATCGGCATGTCGAGCGCCGCGGCGGCCAGTTCGTACGACGGGCGGCGGTCCTCGGCGTCGACGATCAGCACCCGCAGCACCTCCTGGCAGCGCTTGCCCAGCTGGCCGAAGGCGTCCCACAGCTCGGCATCGCGCGCGGCCGTGAGCACCGGGCGCTCCGGGTCATGATCCGGGCCGGCCTCACGGTCGAGCAGCCACAGATCGTCAACCGGCTGCGTCCGCCGGCCCCGGCGCAGCGTGGCCCGGGCCTCGTTGCGAGCGGTGGTGCCCAGCCAGGCCCCCAAGCGTTCCGGGTCGCGCAGCGCACTCAGGTTCTCCAGCGCCCGCAGCCAGGTCTGCTGGAAGACGTCGGCGGAGTCCGCCGTACCGAGGCCATGGATCCGGCAGATCGCCCAGACCCGCCCGCTGTAGCGGTCGACGATGCGGTTCCACGCGGGATGGTTGCCCTCGAGCGCCAGGCCGACGAGCCGGGCCAGGTCCTCCACCGGCGCCGTGTCGTTCATCGAGCGGTGTCGTTCATCGGGTGGTGTCACTCATGGTGGTTGGACTCCCGGAAACAGAACCGAAGGTGGGCTGAATTCACCTTAGACCAGCGCCTCACCCGGCCCGGCACCCTGACGCAGCGGGGTTCCCGGCGCGTCCACAGCCGACTAGGTGTGCCGCAGGCGGCGGATCCGGCGGGTGGGCATGGGGACGGTGGAGACTGCCACACCGGTGCGCGAGGCGATCCGGGACGCGTGCGAGGGACAGGTGGGCGTACCGGTGGATGAAGAGGCCCGGAATCTCCTGGCGGGGGCGGCACTACGGCGGGGCGCAGCCGGTGGTGCACGATGAGCATCTGCGGCAGCCGCGCCAAAATGCACGCCTACCGGGAACGCCGCACGCAGAGACCCGGCCTGGGGACAGTAAAGCCTCAGGGCAGTAAAGCCTGAGAACAGCAAAGCCTGAGGGCGGTAAAGCCTGAGGGCGGTAAAGCCTGAGGGCGGTAAAGCCTGAGGGCAGTAAAGCCTGAGGGCAGTTAAAACGCCGCTGCGAATTCCACGGGGGAAGAACTCGCAACGGCGTCATACACACCATAGTCGATGGGCTCGCCATCGTCCAATCGGGTGGGCCGTGATCCTCCGATCGCGGCGGGTCCCGCACATCGGCCACCCTTGATCCGGGGTTGCTCAGTGCGGGCTGGTGCGCACCTCGGGCATCGGCACGCCCTGCGCCCAGGCTGCCTCGCGGATCGTGGTCAGCAGGCGTTCGCGCTGGCCCGGGCGTTGGCGGTCGATGAACAGCACGCCGTCGAGGTGGTCGGTTTCATGCTGGATGCAGCGCGACAGCAGGCCTTCGCCGACGAGTTGGAGGGGGTCGCCGCGCTTGGTGTAGCCCTTGGCCACCACGTTCATCCGGCGACGGGTGTCGAGGTAGATGCCGGGGATGGACAGGCAGCCCTCGAAGCCGTCCTGATCTTCCTCGTCGGGGAACTCGAGCACCGGGTTGACCAGGTGGTCGACCTTGCCGTCGCTGAGTTGCGGGGCCAGGGCGAACACGCGCAGGCTGACGCCGAGTTGCGGCGCGGCCAGCCCAGCCCCCTGGCTGTCGGCGAGGGTTTCGCTCAGATCGTCGACGAGTTTGCGCAGCTCGGCGTCGAAGTCGGTGACCGGTGCGGCCGGGGTGCGCAGCACCCGATCTCCCACCAGCTTGATCGGCAACACAGTCATGGGAGCCAACCTACCGCCGGTTTGCTTGCCCCGGCGGCGGGCACCCGCAGGACATGGGTATCGGATTCCTGAGCGGTGCGGCGGCGGGTGCGGCGGGTACGGCGGCCCTCAACGCTGCCACTTATCTCGACATGGCCGTGCGGGGGCGGGCGGCGAGCAGCACCCCGGAGAAGACCATCGAAGCCATGGAGACCCGGTTGCCGGTGGACGTGCCGGGCGAGGGTGACACGCGGCAGAACCGGGTCAGCGGGATTGCCAGCCTGACCGGGGTGCTCACCGGCGTGGGCATCGGGGTCGCCTACGGGGTGCTTCGCCGCGCCGGTTTCCGCCCGCCGGTGCCGGTGGGGGCGGTGCTGACCGGGGTGAGCGTGATGGGCCTGACCGACCTGTCGATGGCCCGGTTACGGGTCACCGATCCGCGTAGCTGGTCGGCGACCGACTGGGTCAGTGACCTGCTCCCCCACCTGGTGTACGGCGCGGTCACCTACGCCACGCTCGCCGCGCTGGACCGCAACTCTCAGTGACTCAGCCACGACCCTTGAGCACGAACGCCATGCCGGCCAACCAGGGCAGCACCGACAGCACCGCGCCCTTGACCCCGCCGAAGGCGAGCATGCCGAGCGCGACCAGGCACAGCACCACGCCGATGATCAGCGGGACACGGCCGGGCGGGCGCCGCTGTTCGTGGAACGCCGCGGTGAAGCCCGGATCCTCGCGGTGCAGGTTGGCCACGATCTTCTCGAAGCTCGGCTCGTCATCGGCCATGACGCAAAGCTTAGAACCCGGGTACGACGTTTAGGCCCGCCGTGTCCGGCGAATGCGGCGACGATGACGCAGCAGCCGTACCTGACCATGCTCGACACCCTGAGTGAGGGCCCCGACCTGCAGACGTTCCTACGCGAGACGGTACGCATCGCCGCGCGCGACCTATCCGGGGGCGGCTCGTGCGGGCTTGCCGTGTGCTGTGACGAGCACGGGTGGACCACCGCGGCCAGCAGTGATCTGGCGTTACGGGCCGACGAGGCGGGTTACGGCGGGATCGAGAGCCCGGGGCTGGAGGCGATGCAGGCGGGCTCGCTGGTCGAGGTGGATGATCTTGCCGAGGAGTCGCGCTGGGCGGCGTACCGGCCGTACGCGATGGATCTGGGTGTGCGCAGTGTGCTGGCGGCGCCCTTGCCGGCGCAGGGCCGTTCACGGGCCGCGCTGACCGTCTATTCGCAGAAGCCGCACGCGTTCGCCAGCCAGCAGCGCCAGCAGTTCGAGATGTTCGCGGGGGCCTGCGCGGCAGCTCTGGGGGTGGTGCAGCGCCTGGCCGGGCTGACCGAGGTCGAGGATCAGCTGCGTCACGCCCTGGACTCGCGCGGGGTCATCGACCAGGCGATCGGCATCATCATGGCCCAGCAGCGCTGCCCGGGTGACACCGCGTTCGCCATGCTGCGCGCGGCTTCACAACGTCGTAACCGCAAGCTGCGGGACCTGGCCGTCGACATCGTCACGCGGGTCGGGGGTCAGGCTCCGCACCAGCCGACCCCTTTCAAGGTACGAGCACACTGAGGCTTACGACACCAGCAGCCCCAGCACCGGTCCGGCCGAGCGCAACGCCGCGATCAGATGCTCGCCGGACAGCCGCACCGGGTGCCGGTCCTCCCACAGCGCGGCGATCGTCAGCGCGGTGGTGGCGTGCGAGGCGGCGAGCGGCAGCGTCGGGTACCGGCTCATCGCAAGCTGGTCCAGCAGCGGCCGGTGCCGGGCGAAGCGGGCCAGCGAGCGCCACAGCTCGGCCGGCGCGTACGACTCGGCGGCCACCCCGGGCGCTTGCGGCAGCACGCTGATCGCCTCGAACGGCTCGGCCCCGGCCAGCCACATCTCCGCCGCTTCCACGCCGCGGCGCGCCGCCGACTCGCACCAGTACGGCACCAGCGCACCGGCGTGCACCCGCCACGGATCGAACAGCGTGCCGGTCTCCACCACGCAGTGTTCGGTGACCGCCCCGGCCGCCCGCCACCACTGCCGGTACAAATCGGCCACGAACGCGCTCAGCGCCCCGGGCCGCGGATAGCAGATCCGGTACGCCGGGGTGACCCAGCGCCGCAGCTCGTTGTCGAAATCGGGTTCCCCTGCGGTTTCGGCGTACCGGCTGACCGCGCCGGCGCCCGGGGTGGCCCAGCTCGTGACGCCGAGGGTGGCCAGCAGGTCGCCGAACGCCGGGTTGGCGGTGGTGTAGTCGGCGCTGGTCCAGCCGGACACCGGGCTGCCGACCTGGAACCCGTACCCGGGCGTGAGGTCCTCGACCGTCCAGTTGCGCAGGTCGCGCACCATCAGCGCGGGTCCGCCGGCCAGGCGGGTGCGCAGGAACAACCGGTACGCGTGCGGGATGCGCCGCCACCGCACGTGCAAGGTGAGCGTGCTGCCGCACAGCGGGCCGCGCTGCACCGGATCGTGCACCTGGCGCACGCTGACGCCCGGGTTGCCGCCCAGGATGCAGGCGGCGATGTCGCGGCCGTAGTCGCGGGCTCCCCGCCAGTCCTGCACCGCGCCAGGCCAGCGCACAGTGACCACGAACCCGGACGGCAGCCAGGGCGCTCCCAGCGCGGCCGCCAGGTGCACCGCGCCGCCGTGCGCCGATCCGAGCACCATGGCCGGGTAGGAGGCGCCCGGGTAATGGTCCACAATCCACTGTGCCACCGCGTCGGTATCCAGGGCCGCCGCCATCTCCGGGGGCAGCGCGGCAGCGGCGGCGTCACACGCCAGTTCGGTGGCGCGGCGCCGCGCCGGTGCGCGGGGGTGCCGGCCGAGGATCGGGACGCGGTCGAGCCCTCGGCTGTCCTGCTGGTGCAACGCGCGGGCGGCTGCGGCCAGCAGCCCCCGGCCGAGGCTGTCCGGGCACATCGCGTGGGCGGCGAGCGGGGCGGGTAACCCGACGGCGGTCATCGCCGTCCTTCGATCAGGTGAGCCGGGCCGCCGCGCACCTGCGCCGGCACATCCATGAGCTGCCCTCCCGCCGTGCCTGCTGCCGTGGCGAGCAGCCCGAGTACCGCATCCAGCGCGTTTCACACGGGGTGTTTATCGGCACTCCAGGGCATTGCGCACCCTCGGCGGGCGGGACTACGGTCAGCCAGAACGCGGCCGGGCAGCTCACCTCAAGGAGGTGCCGATGACCGCTACACACCCGCCGGGCAACGCGCGGGAAGACCTGGACCAGATCGCCGTCGCCTACGCCGAACGCTGGGCCGTGGCCGGCCCGTCCGGCCGGGCCGCACTGCGCGACAAGGTGATCACCGTGCTGCTGCCGTTCGCCGACCGGCTGGCCCGGCGGTACCGCCTGCGCGGCGAACCGCTCGACGATCTGCAGCAGGTCGCGCGGATGGGCCTGGTCAAATCCATCGACCGGTACGACCCCGGGCGCGGTTCCTTCACGGCGTTCGCGGTCATCACGATAAACGGCGAGATCAAACGCCATTTCCGCGACCGTACGTGGAGCCTGCACGTGGCGCGCCGGCTGCAGGATCTGACCCTGGAGGTGAAGGCGGCCACCGAGGCGCTCGGGCACGCCATGGCCCGCGACCCGACCACGGCGGAGATCGCCGTGCACCTGGGCATGACCGAGGATGACGTATGCCGGGCCCAGTGCGGCGCCGCCGATCACACCGCCCTGTCGCTGGCCCTGCCGGTCGGCGACGATGAGCAGGAGCTGGGCGACATGCTGGGCATGCGGGACGCCTCGATCGAGTCGATGGCCGACCGGATGACCGTGGCCGGGCTGGTGCGCCGCCTGCCGGCCCGGGTGCAGCGGATGATCAGCCTGCGCTTCTACGGCAACCTGACGCAGGCCGAGATCGCCGAGCGGCTGGGCATTTCGCAGATGCACGTGTCGCGGCTGCTGGGTCAGGCGCTGAGCTGGCTGCGGGCGGCGATGCTGAGCGACGTCCCGCCGCCGTGGACGGGTGTGGTGGCCGACGACGATCACAGCAAGCTGTGGATCCGGGTCCGCCGGACGGTGGCGGGGGCGACGGTGCTGGTGTCCGGGGAGATCGACCGGGACACCGCCGAGCAGGCCCGGCTGCGGCTGCACGAGGCAATCGCCCACGCCCCGCCATCGGGGCTGGTGGTGGATCTGACCCGGCTGCCGTTGGTGGACGCGGCGGGGGCGGCGGTGCTGCGCGACATGGCGGTGGCGGCGGCGCTGGCCTCGGTGCCGATCGCGATCACCGGCATGCAGCCGCAGGTCCGCCACGTCCTGACCGTGCTCGGCCTCGACTGCGGCGACGCCTGACCGCAGCTCACCTGGGGCCCGGCCGAAACCCGGCGTGGCCCAAGCCCTGGCCCGCCAAAGCCCGGATCGGCCACGAGACAGCTCTGCGCAGCGAGCTGGAACGCGAAAACCCCTGGACCCGCGGTGCGGATTCAGGGGTTGCGATGTCCCGGACGGGACATCATCACGAGCGGACGACGAGATTCGAACTCGCGACCCTCACCTTGGCAAGGTGATGCGCTACCAGCTGCGCTACGTCCGCGTGCTGCGTGCAGAACTTTACCTCACGGTTCGAGGCGCCCGTCGCGCAGGGTGAGAACCCGGTCGGCGCGGTCCATCAGGCTGGGGTCGTGCGTGGCCACCAGGGCGGTCATGCCGCGGGCGTCGACCAGCGCGCGGAGCAGGTCCATGATGGCCCGCCCGGTTTCGGAGTCGAGCTGGCCGGTGGGTTCGTCGGCGATCAGCAGCGGCGGGTCGTTGGCCAGGGCGCGGGCCACCGCCACGCGCTGCTGCTGACCGCCGGACATCTCGTACGGCCGCTGGTTGGCCTGGGCGCCGAGCCCAACCAGTTCGAGCAGCAGGCTGACCCGTTCCTCGCGCTCCTCGGGGTTCTGAGCGGCCAGGCGCAGCGGCACGCTGATGTTCTCGGCTGCGCTGAGGATCGGGATCAGCCCGAAGGACTGGAACACGAAGCCGATGGTGGTGCGGCGCAGACCCAGCAGGTCGTTCTCCCTCGCGCCGGATACGTCGTGCCCGTCGACCTCGATGGTGCCGCTGCTGGGGCGGTCCAGCCCGCCGATCAGGTTGAGCAGCGTGGTCTTGCCCGCGCCGGAGCGGCCTCGCACGGCGACGAGCTCCCCGCGCCCGGTTTCGAAGGACACGTCGCGTACGGCATGCACGGCGCGGTCCCCCGTACCGTAGTGGCGGTTCAGTTGCTTGACTGTGATCAGCGTGTCACTCATCGCCCGGCCTCACCTGCACGTGGTCGGTTTCCAGCGTCAACTGCACCCGGTCCTTGAGGCTCAGCGCGTCCACGAAGCCCGCCGGCAGCTGCATGCGCCCGGCCCGGTCGAGCACCGAGTACTCCTGGGAGACGATTTCCTCGGCACCGCCGGCGCCGGTGCGGGCGCTGCGGCGTACCTCGGATGCGGTGCGGCCGTCACGGATCGCGACCGTGCGCCGGACCTGGCCCGACACCGCATGGTCATGAGTGACGATCACGATGGTGACGCCCAGTTCGGCGTTGATGGTGCGCAGCGCGACGAACACGTCGGCGGCGGTGGCCTCGTCCAGCTCGCCGGTCGGCTCGTCGGCGAACAGCACCTCGGGGTCGTTGGCCACCGCGACCGCCACCGCCGTGCGCTGCTGCTCGCCGCCGCTCATCTGGTTGGGCCGCCGGTCGGCGCAGTGCGCCACCCCGGTCATGTCCAGCAGTTCCAGGGCCCGTTTGCGACTGGCCCGCCCGGCCAGGCGCATCGGCAGCTCGACGTTCTCGCGGGCGGACAGGTACGGCAGCAGGTTGCGCCCGGTCTGCTGCCACACGAACCCGGCCACCTTGCGGCGGTAGCGCAGCCGGCGCCGCGAGGTCATGGTCAGCAGGTCGAAGCCGGCCACCCGGGCGATGCCGGCGGTCGGCACGTCGAGCCCGGACAGGATGTTGAGCATCGTCGACTTGCCCGAGCCGGAGGCGCCCACGATCGCCAGCAGCTCGCCCTGATCCACGACCAGGTCGAGGCCCTGCAGCGCCACCACCTCGACACCTTCGGTTTTGAAGATGCGCACCAGCCCGTCGCAGACTATGTGCCCGCGCAGCCGGTCGGTGCCCCCGGCCCGGGCCGCGGCCCGCTGGGCTGCCCGGCGTTGCAGCTCGCCGAGATCCGGTCCGGTCATCAGATGTCCTCTCCCAGGCGGAGTGAGGCCCCCAGGCCCATCCGGCGGTGCGCCGCGGTCTCCACGAGCACGGCGGTGGAAAGCCCGGCCAGCAGCAGCGCCAGGGCTTGTACGGCCAGCCACGGGTCGACGGCCACCCGCGGCGCGACCCCGGCGGTGAACGCGTCGAGCCCAAGCGCCGGGCCGATCAGCCGGGGCAGCAGCCAGCCCACCGCCGTACCGGCCAGAAAGGCGACCGCCAGCAGCGGGGTCAGTTCGAGGATCAGCAGGTTGCGGCCCTGGCGCCCGGACAGCCCGAGGGTGCGCAGCCGCGACAGCGCCTGCCCGCGCCCGGGGGCGTCGGCCAGCACCGCGAGCCCGACGGCGAGCAGGGCCAGCACGATTGAGCCCACCGCCCCGGCCAGGAAGACGAAGGTCAGCAGCGCGTTCACACCGCTGTCCTCCAGCTCTTGGCGGTGCTGCTCCCAGGTGATGATCTCGGCCAGGCGGGGCAGCTGCTGATCGGTGACCTGGGTGATGCCGGCGTCGATGGTGCGCCGCAGCAGGGCGAGGTAGTACTCGCGCTGCCCGGCGTCGGCCGCCTTGCGCACCGCGTCGTTGTCGAAGTCGTGCCCGGCGAGCAGGTAGCGGGTGGGCACGAGCGGCTGGAAATCCGGCGCGGGCACCGAGCGCCACGGCAGCGCAATGAACCGTCGGGTGCCGGTTCCCAGGCCGGGGATCTCCGCGGTGGTCTCGGCGACGCGGAACTCGTAGCTGCGGCCCTGCACGGACACCGAGCCACCGGCGCCGATGTCGGCGGCGACGTCCGGGGAGACGACCGCCTGAATCGGGCCGCTGGTGGTGGCCGAGGCCAGCGACCCGGGCATGCGGGCGGTCACGCCGCTGCGGCGCAGCAGGTCGTTCGCGGCGGCACCGTCGATGATCACCAGCTGGGCCTGGGCGCGGCGCCCGGAGGTTGCGGTGAGCTGGGCGCCCGAGCCGGCCAGCAGCGGGACGGCCGCATCCACGCCGGGCACCTGGGTGAGCAGCCGGTCGGTGCCGGCGGCGAAGCCGAACCCGGTCACCTGGGCGTCGGCGCCGACCGCGCGGTCGGTGGCCCGGTCGCGGGCGTCGCTGATGGTGGAGTTGACCGCGACGGTGAACACGCCGGTGGCCGCGGCGACGATGAGCACGGCGACCGGGCCCGCGGACAGCGGGGTGCCGCGGCCGGCGCGGGCCAGCCCGAGGAAGGCGACGAGTCCCCGGGCGCGGGCCGCCAACCGACCGGCTTTGCGCAGGGGCCAGGGCAGCAGCCGTACGACGGCCAGCGCCGCAGCCGCGCCCAGCAGCACCGGCACCACCGACAGGAACGGGTCCACGCCGTCCTGCACCCCCCGCTGACGCACGAGTACCACGCCGAGCCCGGCCAGCAGCAGCACGAACACCTCACCGGCGAGCCGGCGCGACCCGGGCCGCCCGGGCCGGCGCCCGCCGGTGCCCCCGACCAGCGCGGCCAGCAGCGGAGCCACCCCGACGGCGAGCAGCAGCAACGCAGCGATCAGCGCCGGTTCGCTTCCGGCGGCGCGGCCGGGCAGCAGGGCACAGAACAGCCAGCCGAGCAGCACGGTCGGGGCGACCACCAGCACGGTTTCGGCGAGCGTGCGCAGCGCCACCGTGCCGGCGATCGCACCGCGGGCGCGCAGCAGGGCGTACTCGGCGCGGCGGCGTTCGACCATCAGCAGCGCGGCCAGCAGGATCAGCCCGAGCACGGTGGCGATCAGGCCGGACTCGACGACCGCCACGGTGGCCTGCGCTCCGGACTGGGCCTTGGCGAAGGCCAGCAGCGCTGGTTCTGCATTGGAGCGCAGGGTGCGGCCCTGGGGCGGGTTGCGCCGGGCGTCGACGACGGCGGTGGTCAGCGCGTCGAGGCCGGGCGCGGTGATGCGGTCCACATCCAGGCGGTAGCGCCACCGGCCCTCGAACAGCTCGGTCTGCTTGACCGCCAGCCGGCTGCCCTCAAGGTCGGTGAGCACGGTGCCCTGCCAGGTCATCCCGTCGTCGGCCTGCGGGCAGCCGATGCGTTCGACGCGCTGGGTGTCCCAGTACGGCGCGTCGTCGTCGAGCGGCTCGAACAGCCCGCTGATGAGCACGGTGGTGGTGCCGGCCGCGGTCAGCTTGGTGCCCACCTTCAGCCCGAGCTGCTTGGCGTCCGCGCGCGACACCATTGCTCGCACGGTGGTGGTGTCACTGACCGGTGCCGCGCCCTCGACCACGCGTACGGCCCCGGCCTCGCCGCTCTGGTAGCGCACCCGCAGCGACGGGCGGCACACCCCGGTGTACGGCGCCGGGCCGCTCAAGTTCTGCCCGGGCACTTCGCTGTCTGCGGTGTACCAGCGGTCCTCGACCAGCGCGGGCAGCGGGTCGGGCAGGTCGTGTTCGTAGCTGGGCAGCAGCGCATCGCCCCCGGAGGGCAGGCTTTTGTCGCTCGCGTCGTAGCCAGAACCGAACACGATGTCGCGGTTGAGGTACGACAATCGGCTCAGGTCCGAGCGCAGCCCCTGATCGGTGTAGTGGTTGGCCACCCGGGGCACCCCGGCGACCAGCAGCGCCGCCACCAGCGCGAGCGCAGCCAGCAGGCCCAGATGCCCGCCGAAGGCCCGGATCCGGCGCAGCACCGCGCTCATCTGTCGGCTCCCAGGTACAGCCGGGCCGCGGCCAGCCGGCGCCGCAGCGTGATCCCGGCCAGCGCGCTGAGCCCTGCGGCGAGCACGAACAACAGCAACGCGGTCCCGCCAGCCCGCACCCAGTCCACAACCAGGTACGGCGGTGGCACCGGGCGCGATGCCTGCGGGGTGAGGATCATCAGCGGGGCCATCGCCGCGGCCACCCCGATGCCGACCGCGAGCCCGGCCAGCACCCCGGTCCCGGCCAGGAACGCCTGCTCGGTCATCAGCGAGCGGGCCAGCAGCCGCGGCCCGGCGCCCAGGGTGTGCAGCACGGCCAGCTCGCTGATGCGCCGGCGGGTGGTGGTGCGCACGTCGACGAGCACGCCCGCCGCGGCCAGCAGCAGCGCCCCGATCGCGGCGGCGAACAGCGCGGTGCGCCCGCCCACCCCGTACGAGTCCACAGCCGAGGCCGCCGCCTGTTCCCGGCGGTCGTTCACCTGCAGCCCGCCGAGCCGCAGGGCCTGCATGGCCGCTTGGGTGTGGGTGCTCGCCGGCACGGACAGCCACCATTCCTGGGTCTCGTGCACGATCCCGGCCTGATACAGCAGGTACGCCTGCAGGGTCGGCAGGTCGGCCAGCACCGCGGCGGGGTCGTCGGAGCCGGGCACCGCCACGATGCTGCCGGCCAGGCGCACCGGCACGTCGGCGCCGCCGATGCGCATGGTCACCGGCCGGTCGCCGCTCAGGTGCAGGCGCTGCTGGGCGCCGGGGGTGGCCACGATGGGCACCGGTGGCACCTTCACCGGCCGCACGATGGTGACCTTGGCGCGGCCCAGGCCCCCGGCCGGCACGGTGGCGCCGATCGCCGCGCCGCTGACGACCACCGAGTCGGGTTGCTGCCCGACGCTCATCAGCGCCCACTTGTCACCCAGCGGCAGCGCCTTACCGTCGATCGCGAGCTGGGACAGCCGCAACTCGATGGTGGTTGCCACATAGGACGCGTCGGCGTCGGCCACGAACCCGGCCAGGCGCAGCCCGGTGCCGTCGCCGGGCAGGGCCGCGGTGAAGCGGCCCGGGCTCAGGGGGATGCGGATCGCCTCGCCGGTGCTGTCGACGACGATGGCGGTGATCGTGGGGACTCCCATCGAGCCGATGACCTCGGCCCGGCCGGTCAGCCGGGTGCCGGCGGGCAGCGCGTCCAGCGACACGTCGGGCCGGGCCCCGGTCAGCACCGTGCTGAGGGCTTTCGCGCCGCCGCCGTACAAATCGGAGCGGATCTGCACGCTGCCCCCGGCTGCGATGCCGTCGATGGCGATCAGGTCGGCGGCGCTCTCGCCGATGCTTGCCTGCACGCTTTCGCGCCAGCCGCGCCGCACGTCGGTGACCCCGGACAGCGCGGCCAGCCGCTGTGCTCGCCCGGCCGGGGCGGCGCCGGAGATCTCAGTGAGCCGCAGGTCCGCGCCAACGCCGTGGTCGGCCTGATCGCTGACCGAGCGGCTCGCCGTCCCGGCCAGGCACCAGCCGACAGTGCTGGCCGCCACGGCCAGCGCGAGCAGCAGCACCGGACCGGCGTGCGGGCGGCGACCGGCCTGCCACATGCCGAACAGCGGCGCGAAGCGCTGACCGCCGGTTAGTCGCCGCTCGGTCAGCCGCGCGGCGGGGGCCAGCAGCCGCAGCGCGAGCGTGGCCCCGGCGAGGATGGCGAGGGTAGGCGCCGCAGCCAGCAGCGGGTCGATGCCCAGCCCGCCGCTGGGGCCGCCGGACAGCGGGGAGGCGTAGCGGCGCAGCTGCAGCCAGCCGAGCACGGCCAGCGCGATCAGCAGCACGTCGGCTCCGGCCCGCTGCAGCGCCGCGCGGCGGTTGGGCCGTGAGCGCGCCTGCAGGTCCTCGACGTAGGTGCCACCGCGCAGCACGGGCACGGTGATGGCGGCGGCGCACCCGATCGCGGCCAGTGCAGCGACAATCCAGAGCAGCGGGCCGGGCTGCCACCCGGAGGGTTCGGTGAGCCCGAACCAGCGCCGCTGCCCCGCCAGGTGCACGGCGGCGGCGGCAAGCGGTGCGGCGATGAGCCCGGCGGGCGCCACGACGGCCAGGGCCTCGGCGGCGGTCAGCCCGGCGAGCTGGCGGGAGGTCGCCCCGCGGGCGCGCAGCAGCGCGGACTCGGCGCGGCGGTGCTCGGTGAGCAGCGCGGCGATGAGCACCAGAGCCAGCCCGCTGAGCACGGCGACCAGCAGCACCGGGGTGACCAGTGCGGAGCGGCCCACCAGGTCGGCGCGTTCAAGCCGGTCGATCAGCCCGCTCAGCCCGGTGTCGACCACGGCCGAGGTGCCCAGCCCGCTCTTGGCGGGTAGCTCCGCGCGTTCGGCGGCGGCGGCGTCGGCTGCCCGGCGGACCTGGGTCACCCCGGCGCCGCTCAGGTCGACAGCGGCGAGCCAGGCGGCCGAGGCGTTGCCGGCGAAGGAGCGGGCGAAGTCGGCCCGGTCCACTACCAGCGGCCCGTACGTGGCAGAGCTCGGTGCCACCCCGGCGACCACGTCGGGGGCCAGCTGGAAGTAGGGGTCGGCGGCCTCGTGCGGGCGCCAGATGCCGCTGACCCGCAGCGTGGTGACCTTCTGGTTGATGCGGTTGACCACCGGCACCCGGTCGCCGACGGCCAGGCCGAGCGCGCGGGCCACCCCGGCGCCCACCGCGGTCTGCGGTTGCTGCGCGCCGGGTTCGGGCCAGGCGCCGTCGGTGAGCACCGCGTGGGCGCTCAGGTCGCCGAGGAACATGACCGAGGCGTAGACCACGCCGCCGGAGTCGGGCACGGCGTCGCCGGTGGGGCCGGAGAACGCGCGGCCGGTGGCGTATCCGGCGGCGGAGACGGCGACGTCGCGCCCGCCCAGACCGGCGGCGAAGCGCTGGCGCACGGCGGCGTCGCGGCGATCCAGGTCGGCCGGGTCGCGTCCGGCGGAGCCGCGGACCAGCACGGCGCGTTCGGGGGGAGCCGAGGCGGCCAGGGTGCTGGCCGCGCCGGCGCGCACGACCTCACGGCTGTAGGCTACGAGCCCGGTGAGCAGCAGGGTCGCGATCAGGGCCAGGGCACCGGCGGCAGCCAGCAGGGATCGTGCTGCACCGGCCCGTCGTATGAGCAGACTCATGACCCCGCGCCCTCCCGGCCCCGTCCCGCCGCAAGGACTATAGAGGCCGCGGAGATCGCGGTGGATCAACGCCTCGCCGCTCGGAGCGGATGCGGCGCAGCGTGCGCTGCAGCAGCAGGTCGGCGCCCTCGGGTGGGCCGTCCAGCAGCATGGCTTCGCTCAGCTCGGCGTGTTCGCCGCCCGGCTCCGGCGCGTTCCCCATGCCCCAGGTACGAACGCGGCCCGGCGACCGGTTCGAATTTCCGGACAGAGATGCAAGTCACAACTGTGAATCTTCGCGCCCGAATCGCCCGTCTGTGTCGGCCTGCCAGCCGCCGAATTGACTGATAAAAGGCCGTTTCCGCCGCTTGCTGCCGCCGATCATGATGCTCAGAGTCGTCAGCTAGCATTCGCCGCCGCGCGACTCCTCCGATCAGCTGCAATCTTCAGAGGGTCGGCCCGTCTGCCGAAGGGAACACCGTGAGCAAGACCGCGCGTTCCAAACGCCGCCGCTCGCCCCTGTGGGCGCGGTGGCTCGTCGGCCTGGGTGTCGTGCTGGTGGTGGCCAGCGGCGGCTCGATCGTCGCTGCCAACGTGGTGCTGAGTTCGGCGACCGGCGCGGTCAACGAGACGCCCCTGCTGCCGCAGAATCCCGCCGTCGAGCGCCAGCACGCCGACGTCAAGGGCGCCAAGAACATTCTGCTGGTCGGGCTGGACACCCGGCCGAGCTGGAAGAACAAAGAACCGAGCCGGTCGGACTCGATCATCCTGCTGCACCTGCCGGCCGACCATTCACCGGTCTATCTGGTGTCACTGCCGCGCGACAGCTACGTCGAGATCCCGGCCTACGACAACGGCAAGCAGAAATACGCCGGCGGGCACAACAAGATCAATTCAGCGTTCGCGTACGGCAGCCGTGGCCTGGAAGGCGCCGCGGCTGAGGCGCACGGCTTCGAGCTGCTCACCCTGACCGTGCAGAAGCTGACCGGCATCACCCCCGACGCGGGCGCGATCATCGACTTCACCGGCTTCAAGGATGTGGTGAACGTCCTGGGCCAGGTCTGCATGTACGTCGACGAGGACGTCACGTCGATCCACGTGGGGCACACCGCCGACGGCAAGCAGGCGGTGCCGTACACCACCGACTCGGCCGGGCTGCACCCGCGCAAGGTGCCGGGGGTGACCGCCAACTTCTACAAGAAGGGCGACCACTGCTTCACCCCGGTCGAGGCGCACGACTACGCCCGCCAGCGTGATCTGCTGGCCAACAAGGACTCCGACTACGGCCGCCAGCGCCACCAGCAGCAGCTGCTCAAGGCGATCCTCAAGCAGGCGGTCAAGTCGGGCTTCAACCAGCCGACCAAGCTGCCCAGCCTGCTGTCGGCGATCGGCAAGACCATGACCGTCGACGGCGGCGGGATCCCGCTGGAGGACTGGGCATTCGCGATGAAGAACACCAACCCCGACGACCTGGTCACCATCAAGACCAACGCCGGCACCTTCAACTCCGACTCGATCGCGGGCCTGGGCGACGTCGAGATCCTCAGCGACGACACCATGGACCTGCTGCGCTCGGTCAAGAAGGACACCGTGGCCACCTTCCTGCAGGCCCATCCGGATTGGATCACGCAAAGCTGACCCACCGCCGGGCCCGGCGCGACATGCTGACAGGCATGCCCGTACGACATCGCCTGTCCTGGATCCTGACCCTGGCCACCGCCGGCGCCGTGCTGGCGGCCCCGCCACCCGCAGCCGCGGCGGCCGTGCACTACGGCGGGACGATCACCCGCAACCAGGTCATCGCCCGCGCCGCCGACTGGCTGCGGCGCGGCATCCAGTACTCGCAGAGCAACGCCGACGCGCGCTGGGACGTCAACCGCGGCCGGCGCTACCGCCCCGACTGCTCCGGCATGGTGTCGATGGCCTGGGCGATCGACCCGGCCGCACCCGGTCTGGGCCGCGCTCTGGTCACCTGGGAGATCCCGGCGGTGGCGAACCGGGTCCGCTGGGCCGACGTGCGCCGCGGCGACGCGCTGCTGCACCTGGTGCCCCGCGACCGCTCGCAGGAGCACGTGCAGCTGGTGCAGGCCTGGGCGAACCCGGCCCGCACCCGGCTGTGGGTCATCGAGCAGAGCAGCCGCCGCTACGACATGCGCCGCAAAGTCGTGACGATCGCGGCGGTGCGTAGCGCGTACCAGCCCTACCGTTACCGCTGGATCCGGTAGCTGCCCGCACACCTGATTCGCACCCGTCCCGGACCGTTGTGAGACCCCCTCCGGCCCCACGCTGGAGGCCATGAGCAGATCCGACGTCCTCGCCCTGCCCCGGCGCCTGGCCGGCTGGCAGTGGTTCCTGGTCGCGGCGCCCGTCACCATCGCTTTGTACTACGCGCTGCTCTCGCACGGTCCGGGCTGGGAACCCGAGCAGGCCATGATGTACGCCAGCGCGGACGCGAGCATGGCCGTCGCCGCGCTGCTGGCCGCGCGCCGGCACCTGCAGGTCCGCGGCGGGCTGCTGCTCATCGCCGCCGGCGCGGTGACCGGGGTGATCGGTGACCTGATGTTCTGGATCACCACGCTGACCACCGAGCGCGTCACCTACCTCAACCTGTCCGACCTGGCCTACCTGACCACGTACCTGCTGCTGGCCGCCGGGCTCGTCGTGCTCGTGCGCCGGCGCACCCCGGGCTGGGATCTGGCCGGGCTGGTGGACACCGCCATCGTCGCGGTAGGCGCCGGTTTCCTGGTGTACGCGCTGGTCATCTCGCCCACGCTGGCGGCCGGCGGCGAGCGCAGCGACACCCTGGTCGCGCTGGCGTACCCGATCGGCGACCTGCTGCTGATCGCGGTGGGCGCCCGGCTGCTGATCGGGGCCGGGCCGCGTACGGTGTCGCTCGCCACGGTGGGCACCTGCCTCGCCCTCACCCTGGTCGCCGACATCACCTACAGCGTGCAGGCGCTCAGCGGCTCGTACATGGTAGCGACCTATGTGGACGCGATCTGGATGGCCGCCTAGTTCATTCTCGCCGCGGGCCTGCTGCACCCGTCCATGACCACGATGATCGCGCCGAGCCCGGTGATGACCCCGGACGCCACCCCGGGGCGGCTGGCTCTGCTCGCCGCCGCAGCGCTGCTGGCGCCCGGCACCATGCTGGTGCAGCATCTGCGTGGCGCCGGGGCCCCGATCCTGTCCGGCACCATCGTGTGCGCGCTGCTGTTCCTGCTCGTGCTCGCCCGCATGGCCGGTCTCGTGCAGGCCCAGCGGATCGCGGCGATCACCGACGGCCTTACCGGGCTGCGCAGCCGCGGTTACCTCACGCAGGCCCTGCACACCGAGACCGCCCGTTCGGTGCGCTCGGGCGCGCCGGTCGCGATGCTGCTGCTGGACGTCGATCACTTCAAGACCGTCAACGACACGTACGGCCACAGCGTCGGCGACCAGGTGCTCATGGAGGTGGCTGATCGCCTGCGCCGGCTCGTGCGGCCCGGGGATCTGGTGGCGCGCTACGGCGGCGAGGAGTTCGCGGTTGTGCTGCCCGGCACCGACCTGACCGAGGCCCGCCTGGTCGGTGAGCGGGTCCGCCGGGGCATTGCCGCCGCCCCGATCGCCGTGGGTCCGGGGCGGCTGCGCACCGTCACGGTGTCGGTGGGCCTGGCCGGCATCCCGGATCCCTGCCTGAGCGTGGACGACCTGGTGCTGGCCGCCGACCGTGCCCTGTACGCCGCCAAGCACGCCGGACGCGACCAGGTGGCCTCGGCGGTTTGACCACCGGGCGCGGCGGTCAGTCGACGCCCATGACTGCGCAACCCGCCTGTGCCAGCGCCAGCCTCGCCGAGCTGCTGCTGCCCCCGGTCGACCTGTCGCTGTCGGTCGCGCTGGGCACGGCGGTGCGCCCGATCAGCCGGCTGATGGAGGGGGCGCGCTGAGGTGCCGGGCGAAGAACCGGACCGCGCTTTCGGCCTCGAAGCGCGGTAAGTCCTTGTGCCGTCCCGCATTGGCATGCAGCGTTTTCTCCGGTGAACCGAAGGCGTCGAACAGCTCCAGCGCCGAGGAGCGAGGGATGTGCTCGTCGTCCCACTGCATCACGTACTCGATCGGCACGGTGATCCGCCGGGCTGTCTCGGCTAACGCGTCAGGCCAGTGCTGCCCGAAGACAGCCGCCGAGATGCGCGGTTCGGAGGCCACAAACGGCACCCCGATAGCGGTGGCCATGTTCAACCCGAAGTACCCGACCCGCCGTTCCCCGCCCAGCCAGCAGAGCAGAGCGTCCAGGACTGCATGCCATTCGGGTACGGCCAGAGTGGCCAGACAAGTGTTGTAGCGCACCACGATCGGGCCCTCCGGCTCCCCTGCCGCCCGAGCCCGGAACAGCTCGGCGATCTCTTTCTCGTCGTGCTCCGAGCGCGTCCGGTCGCCGTGGCCGGGGGCGTCGATGACGGCAACATGCAAGCCGCACCCGGCCACCAGCAGCCGCGCCCGCCCGCTCATGGCCGGGGCCTTCTTGTGGGTGCCGCCGCCGTGGCCCATCAGCACCAGCGGTGCCCGGCCGGCAGCCGAGGGCGGCGACCACAGCACGCCGGGAATCGATCCGAGGGTGAAGTCCCGCTCGATGATGGCGTCCAACGAGGACTCGGCGGTGAATCGCAGTGTCTGCACAGGTGTGGCCCTTCGAGAACGGGGCGCCCCCGGCTCAGCTCCCAGGCTGGGCAACGCGAGGAGGCACCCACATGGTTACGACGTTCACGGGGTTCACCTCCTCGAGTAGGCCGACACCGTAGCACCGGCGTGCGGCGCTCAGCGGCCGGATGTCAGCGCGACCAGCTTCTCGAACACCGCGCGCTGAATCTCGGCGAATGGCCGCTGCTCCCCCTCGGTGAGCCAGGCGATGAAGGCCGTACGGAACACCGTCACACCGCTCTCGGCCGCCAGCGCCGCTGTCACCGGGTCGATCCCGCGCTCGGTCAGGGCCGTCGTCAGGGCAGCCGCGACCGAGGACAGCTTGTGCCGCTCGCGTTCCTGGAAGGCCTCGTCCGCGTCGATGACACCTTGCCGCGCGCGGGACCAGGCGCGGCGCTCCTCGGGGAACAGGGTGGCCGCGCCGTCGAGAGCCCGCTCGACCATGGCCATCGGGTCACCGGTGTTGCCGAGCTGGTCGAGGAACGCGTTCTGAAAGTCGGCCTGCCCGGAGAAGAGCACTTCGCGTTTGTCGGTGAAGTAGCGGAAGAAGGTGCGCTCGGTCAGCCCGGCCCGGGCGGCGATCTCGGCGACCGTCACGCCGTCGAACCCGCGGTCGGCGAACAACTCCAGCGCCGCTTGCCCCAGGCGCGCGTCCGCACCACCTTGCCACCTAGCCATGGGCCCCATCCTAAACGCCTGAGTCCGGACCGGAGACTACCGATGTCAGACTCTGACATCAGGGTGTACGCTGATTTCAGTCACTGACATCAGGAGGTCACCCTCATGCGGGTATTCGTCACCGGAGCCACCGGCTGGATCGGCTCTGCCACCGTCGACGAGCTCATCGCGGCCGGCCACGACGTCGTCGGGCTGGCTCGCTCCGACAAGGGCGCCGCGGCGCTCAAGGCCCAGCACGCCACCGTGCTGCAAGCCGACCTCGACGATCTGGAGGCCCTGCGCCGCGGCGCCACCGAGGCCGACGCGGTCATCCACCTGGCCAACAAGCACGACTTCGCCAACCCGGCCGAGTCCAACCGCGCCGAGCGCGCCGCCGTGGAGACCTTCACCGAGGCGCTGGCCGGCACCAACCGCCCGTTCGTTCTCGCCTCCGGCCTGGCCGGGCTCAGCGAGGGGCGTCCGTCGACCGAGCAGGATCCGTCGCCGTTCACCGGCCCGGAATCAGCGCGCGGCGGCGGGGAGAACCTGGCCCTGGACTCCGTCTCGCGCGGCGTGCGCACCATCGCCGCCCGTTTCGCCCCGACCGTGCACGGCACCGGCGACCACGGCTTCATCGCGCTGATCGTGGCCGCGGCCCGCAAGCACGGCGTCTCGGCGTACATCGGTGAGGGCACCAACGCCTGGTCCGCCGTGCACCGCTCGGACGCCGCCCGCCTGGTGCGCCTCGGCCTGGAGCATGCCCCGGCCGGCACCCGCCCGCACGCTGCGGCCGAGCCGGGCATCCCCACCCGCGAGATCGCCGAGGCCATCGGGCGCACGCTGGGCCTGCCGGTCACCTCGGTGGCGCCGCAGGACGCGGTCGAGCACTTCGGTTTCATCGGCCGGTTCTTCGCCATGGACATGCAGGCCACCAGCATCGCCACGAGGGAGTCGCTCTCCTGGCACCCGAGCGGCCCGACGCTGATCGAGGACATCGAGGCGGGTGCGTACACCCGGTCCTGACCTGGCGCCGCGCGACCTTGACGAGCAATCCCGCCCAGCGGCCGGTTTGCGGCGTTGTGGATACTCATGACCTCGTCCGCACACCTGGGGAGCCGGTCATGCCCGCGACGCGTTTTCGTTCGTGGACCTTGCGCAGCCGCGTCATGGCCATCTGCGGGGGGCTGAGCCTGCTGCTGGTCGCGCTCAGCGTCGCGGCGGCGCTGATCGCCGAGGACAGCAGCGGGCGCATCGACGTGCTGGTCAACAAGACCGGCCCGATGCGCACGGCGGGGCAGAGCCTGGACGCGGCCTTCGTGGACCAGGAGACCGGGATGCGCGGGTTCCTGCTCAGCGGCAGACAGGACAACCTCTCCCCGTACGACCGCGGCCGCGCAGCCGAGACCCAGCTGCTGGACCAGATCGCCACCTTGAACGCCAGTGGCCGCAGCGACAAGGCGGTCACGGCCGACCTCGACCTGGTCCGGCAGCGGTCCACCCAGTGGCGCACCACCGTCGCCGAGCCGGTCATCGCGGCGGTGCGCAGCGGTGGACCGCAAGCGGGGCAAGCACTTCCCGGCGCTTCCAGCACCCAGCAGTTCGACGCTGTCCGCGCCGCCGTCGCGCAACTGCAGGGCGACATCTCGACCGTGCGCAACGCTGCGGTGCAACGTGCCAAGGACACCGGCGGGTCGCTGGTCGCGCTGGAACTTCTTGCGGCGGCGGCCGTCGCCCTGGCCGGGGCGGCGCTGATGGTGCTGCTCGACCGGCTGGTCAACCGGCCGGTGCTGCACCTGGCCGGCCAGATCCGCACGGTGGCCGCCGGGGACTACGACCACGACATCACCGGGCGCGGCTCGCCGGAGTTCCGCGCTTTGGCCCGCGACGTCGACGCCATGCGGCGCAAGATCGCCGCTGAGCTGCGCGAGGTGCAGCAAGCGCGGGCGCAGATCGAGTGGGGCAACGCGCAGCTCAAGGTGCAGGCCGAGGAGCTGACCCGCTCCAACCGCGATCTTGAGCAATTCGCGTACGTCGCCTCGCACGACTTGCAGGAGCCGTTGCGCAAGGTCGCAAGTTTCTGCCAGCTCCTGCAACGCCGGTACGCCGGCCAGCTCGACGCACGCGCCGACCAGTACATCGCGTTCGCCGTGGACGGGGCCGAACGCATGCAACGGCTGATCAACGACCTGCTGGCGTTCTCCCGCATCGGCCGGCTCACCACCGGCTTCACCGCCGTGGACCTCGGCCGCGTGCTCACCCAGGTACGCTCGCAACTGGAGGAACGCGCCGGTGCGGATGCCGAGATCAGCTGGTCGGGCCTGCCCACGGTACGCGGCGAGGAGCCGTTGCTGACCACGCTGTTCACCAACCTGATCGGCAACTCGCTCAAGTTCCGCCGCCCCGGGGTGCCGCCGAAAATCAGCGTCACCGGCGTTCGCGAGGACGACCACTGGGCTGTGACCGTACGGGATAACGGCATCGGCATCGAACCGGAATTTGCCGACAAGGTCTTCGTCATCTTCCAGCGTCTGCACCCGCGCGAGGCCTATGAGGGCACGGGCATCGGACTGGCCATCGTGAAGAAGATCGTCGAATACCACGGCGGCACGGTCACGCTGGACACCAGGGTCGAGGAGGGCGCCTGTTTTCGCATCACCTTGCCGGTGCTGGAAGAATAATTCACCGTCGGCGCAGGTGTCCTGGCTGCAGTCCCCCGTTTCGGGTCAGCCATTCACACCTGCCTGCGCGTGCTCTGGCAGTGCGGGCACCACCACGTTTCCCGGTCGTACGGGTCGGCACCGGCGGCCCGGAACGCGACGGGGGTGCCGCAGCGCAGGCAGGGCCGGCGGTATCGCCCGTACACCCAGTGCGTACGGCCGCGGCGCAGATCCCCGGTGGTCGACTGGGTGGCGTTGCGCAGGCCGAGCAGCATCATGCGGTGCGCCCGGTCGAGCGTTGCCGCAATGTCGATGGCGCCGCTGCGGGCGTACGGATGAATCCCCCCGATGAACAGCGACTCGACCGCCCACAGGTTGCCGATCCCGCAGAGGTTGCGCTGATCCATCAGCGCCTGCCGGATGGGCAGGTCCGGGGCTGCCGCCACGTTCGCCACCGCCTCGCCGATCCGCTCCGCCCAGTCGGCGGCCAGGATGTCCGGGCCGAGATGGCCGATCACCGTGTGCTCGCGCGTGGTTGCGACGACCTCCAGCACCGGCATGTCGTGCGCCGCGAGCACCCCCCGCTCGCCCAGATCCAGCCAGGCACCGAGCCGATCGGCTACCGGCCGGGGGCGCCACGCCGGGCGGTGGGTGCGCCAGGAACCCTGCATGCGCAGATGGCTGTGCAGCGTACGGCCGCTGGCGAAACGCATCAGCAGGTGCTTACCCACCGCCGCGACCTCGGTGAGCGTGTCGCCGGCGAAGCGCACCGGCACCTCACCACCGCGCCGGTACTCGCTGTCGAGCACCGGCGCGCCGGCGAACGTGGTGTGCAGGCGGGTGGCGAGACGCCTGATCGAGTCGCCCTCCGCCACGTCCGGCTACTGCCCGATCAGGGTGCGCAGCCGGTCCGCGCCGACCGCCAGCAGCAGCGTGGGCAGCCGGGGGCCGGTCTCCTTGCCGATCAGCAGGCGGTAGATCAGCACGAAGAACGCGCGCTGGGCGACCTTGAGCTCGTTCGTCGGCTTGGTGTCGGCGGGCAGGCCGGCCATCGTCTTGGGCACCCCGTAGAGCAGCGTGGTGAGCCCGCTCAGCGACCAGTTGCCGGTCAGGCCCGCGGCGAGCAGGCGCAGGGATTCGCGCTGGTCCTCCTCGAGCGAGGCGAGCAGCTCCTTGTCGGGCTCGGTGCGTACCTGCGTGCGGGCGTCGGCGTCCATCTGGGTGTTCACCCACACCTGCGCCTTGTCGAGGCGGGGGCGCACCTCGGCCAGCGCGGTCACCGGCCGCTGCGGGTCGAGGTCGTGCAGGATGCGCAGGGTCTGCTCGTCGTCGCCGGTGGTGATGTCGACGATCGAGGCGAGGGTGCGGTACGCGATCGGCACCGGCGTCACCGGCAGCGTCGTGCCCGCCGTGCGGACCGCGCGGTCGTGGGCGGCCTCGTCGGCCGGGGCGGCGGTGCCGGCCGCGATCTTGGCCGCCAGGGCGTCCCACTCGTCGTACATGCGCTGGATCTCGGCATCGAACGCGATCTTGAACGACTGATTCGGCCGGCGGCGCGCGTACAGCCAGCGCAGCAAGGCCGGCTCCATGATGCCCAGCGCGTCGGCCGGGGTCGGCACGGCGCCACGCGAACTCGACATCTTGGCCATGCCGCTGATGCCCACGAACGCGTACATCGGTCCGATCGGCTGCCGTCCGCCGAACACCTCGCTGACGATCTGCCCGCCGACCACGAAGGACGACCCGGGCGAGGAGTGGTCGACGCCCGAGGGTTCGAAGAGCACGCCCTCGTACGCCCAGCGCATCGGCCAGTCGACCTTCCAGACCAGCTTGCCCCGGTTGAACTCCGACAGCAGGACGGTCTCGGTGAAGCCGTCGAGCGTGCACTCGTACGCCATGGCGGTGCTCTGGTCGTCGTAGGCCGTGACCGTCGTCAGATCCTTGCCGCACTCGCCGCAGTAGGGCTTGTAGGGGAAGTAGCCGGTGGTCGCGGTGCCGTCGTCCTCGTCGGCCGCGCCCGAGCCTTCCTCGGCCGCCGCTGCCGCTGCCGCCTCCGCCTCGTCGAGCTTCTGGCTCTGCTTGGGCCCCTTGGCCGGCCGGCCCTTCGTGCGGTAGCGGTCCAGGATCTCGTCGATGCGGGCACGCTCGCGCATGGCCAGAAGAACCTGGTCCCGGTACGCCCCGCAGGTGTACATCTCGGTCTGGCTGATGCCCCGGTACTCGACACCCATCTCGGCGAGCGAGTCGATCATCGCGGCCTTGAAGTGCTCGGCCCAGTTCGGGAACCGGCTGCCGGGCGGCGCGGGCACGGCGGTCAGCGGCTTGCCGATGTGCTCGGCCCACTCCGGCGGGATCCCGGCCGGCACCTTGCGGAACCGGTCGTAGTCGTCCCATGAGATCAGGTGCACCACCTCGTGCCCCCGGCGGCGGATCTCGTCCGCGACCAGGTGCGGGGTCATCACCTCACGCAGGTTGCCCAGGTGGATCGGCCCGGACGGGCTCAGCCCGGACGCGCACACCACGGGCCGCCCCGGCTCCGCGGCGGCGATCACCTCGTCGGCGAACCGGCTCACCCAGTCGACGGGTCCTGCAACTTCAGCCACGATCTCCAACTTCCCCTGTCGTCTCGTCAACCCCCATTTTCCCGCATCGCGGTGCGCGTCCGGGCATGACCCCCGGCTCAGCTCTGACGGGGGCGCCTCAACCCACCGGATTGCGTTGCAGATGCAGGGCCGGCTCGCCACTGCCCGGCGAGATGCTCCCCGAGCCGGCGACGCACGTCCACGAACCAGGCAGGGCCGGCGGCCCCACCGATCAGCTCGACCAGGCGCGGCCCCACGCCGCGCCGGTGCCGCGCGTAGTCGAAGAGGTAGATCTTCGCGTCCGCGGCCCACAGCTCACCATGGATGCCGGGGCAGCTCGGCGCTGGCGTACCGTCGATATTCCGAGGACGGGCTCAGACGTCGAGGCCGGATTCGATGCGCCGGAGCTGGTGGCGGGCCATTGCCAGGTTGGCCTTCGACCTCACCAGCGCCAGGTAGAGGAACAGCCCTTCGCCCGCGCGGCCCTTGAGCGGCCGGATCAGGTGGTACTGCGTCTCCAGCGTGATCAGCACGTCCTCGATCTGCTCGCGGATGCCCAGCATCTCCATGGCCCGCAGCTTGGCCCGGACCACATCGGTGTTGCCGGCCGCCGCCACCGCCAGGTCCAACTCCGGGGTGCCGCCCGCGATGCCCAGCGCCATGCCGCTGGTGTAGTCGACAAGCGCAACGCCGATCGCTCCGTCGATCTGCATCGAGTCCTGGAGAGCGACGTCCATTTCCGGCATGCGTTTACCTCCCGCGGTCGAGGCGGCCCCTCCCGGCCCGGCGGCTGGGGTGTCGCGGCGACGGAACGGGGCCGATCAGTGAGAACGATCAATGAGCGCTGGCCCAGCATCCGGGTGAGCGAGCGGGGCCGGCCGCACCGGCTGTGCGACCGGCCCCGGAGAGAAGCGTCACTCTCATCGCCAGGAATCTGCCCACGTGGCGCTGCAAGGGCTTGCATTCGGCGTCGTCCGGGTGCGGTTGGGGTCGCTCTCCCACGTCACCGTCGAGCCCTCCTTCTTGATGTACTTGTACTGCACCGAGGTGCTGCCCGGCAGGTTCACAGTCGCCTTCCATACCGGGTACGACGCCGAGGACAGCGCCACCGCCTGAGCCGGGTCCCAGTTACCCAGTGCAGCGGTGTTACCGGTAACGAAGACGTTCTGGCCGAACGTGGTTGTCACAGTGGCTTCCACGTTGACTGCTGCGGTCGTACACCCGGTGGGATTGGCATTTCCGCCCCGGGCATTGATATGCAGAGCGAGCGCCGCGTTGGCCCCGACTGTTGCCGTGAATTGCCCAGAGCTGTCAACCGTGTACGCCGTCCCACCGCACGTGCCGTTCGTGAAGTCGCCGGTCATGACGTCGCAGTAGGTGCCCGCGGGCAGCGAGGTCTGGAAGGTGCGGGTCAGCGCCGAGCCCGAGCGGTTGAACGCCACATACGCGTTGCTGCCACGCCCGAACGCGATCTGATTGGACCCGTTGCTCCACCAGTTCGTCACCGCTGCGCCGGCCGCCGCATTGCGCAGGCCCACCATGTTCGCCGTGGTACGCGCCCGGTGCTCGCACTGCCAGCCGCTACCGCAACTCACCGCGTTCGTCGTGCCGTTGCTCGATGAAGGCGGCCCCTGGTCGGCGTTACTGAAGGTGAAGCTCGACATGACCTGCGGCACGCCATACGGATAGGTGATCATAAAGGCTTCGGCCAACGCGTACGAACTGCCGTCCTTGTAGGTCAGCGTCGCCCGCCCATTGCGCTGGGTGTCGTGATTGTCAATGAAAGCGACCGCGTCGCCACTGCTCAACAGCATGGAGCTGGGAACATTGTTCAGGTTCGACAGGCTGCCATTCTTGAACGCTGCCCCCACCACATCGCCATACCGGAATTCCGTCACATCGCCGATCCCGGTGTACTCCTGCGGCGCCGGCTCACCGCTACCGCCCTCGATAACCTCGGAGAACACGTAAGGGTCACCGGTAACCGGGTTGATGAACGCGGACATGTCGGCGGCGGGCATGTGTTTCGCGGCGTCCACCCGGAAACCGTCGACCCCCAGGGAAACCAGATCATTGAGGTACGCCGTCAGCTTGCCGCGCACGTACGTTGATTCGGTCCTCAGGTCGGAGAGGTCAACGAGCTCGCAATTCTGCACCTCCCAGCGGTCACCATAGTTGGCGATATCGTCATTACCGTTGCGCCCGCAGTGGTGAAAATCGTCATTGCCGTACGGCACCGACGGGTACGCATAGTGGCTGTAGGTCGAACCGGCGCTGCCCGCACCCGTCGAACCGCCACCGGCCATATGATTGACAACGGCATCCACATAAATCTTGACGCCGGCCGCATGACATGTCGACACCATGTTTGCGAATTGCGTCCGGTTACCCCGGCGCGTGGTGAGCTGATAGCTGACCGGCTGATAATCCTGCCACCACGGGTAACCGGAGCCGGGTAACACAACGTGTTCCTGCGGCGGGGAGACCTGCACGCCACCGAAGCCCTTGGGGCCCAGGACGGAGGTGCACTCGCTGGCAACCGAGGCCCACGGCCATTCGAAGAGATGAACGATGGTGTCCTTCGCACCCGGGCTCGCTGGCGAAAGCGCCGCGGCGCCGGTGAGCGACGCTGCTGCCGGCGCAGTGACACCGCCGATGATGCCGTATGCGCCGACCGCAGCGGTGACGATGGCGGTCGCCGCGCTGGCAACGACCTTCCGGTTACGCATGGGAAGCCTCCAGGGGGACGCGGGGGAAGCGCCGGATCTCCCTGCGCCTGAAATTTCTTGCGCAGTGCCGTGGAAGTTAGCAGCGTGTTTCACACCGGTAAAGCGATACCCCTCGATGCTCTCGCGGCTAATGTCCCATCTTGCCGGATGTTTCTTACAGGCTTGATCACCCCGCTGTCGCATCGAAGCGTCGAACCGCCAGGTCGCACCCGCCCGCAGCCCCAGCAGCACCCGCAAGAACTTTCAAAGATCCACTTAACAATCTCCCCCGGCAGGCACCGCATGGCGCCGCCGGGCGCCAATTGTGAAGGAATGCATCGCCGGGCAGGCTGGTGCGGGCGACGTGGCCGGCATGCGGCGTGAGGAAACCCGAGGTCCGGCATACCGCGCAGGCGTCAGGCAAGCAGAGCGCAACGCCCCCGCCGATCAAGCCGCCGAAGACCCCACACTCTCCGCGTCCCGCTCCACCTCACTCCCCCGAGCCCCGGCATTGATAGCCGTAGACCCCCGAACCACCAGCTCCGGCGAGAACACGTACTCCGACCGCGGCGCCCCGTGCCCGTTGATCTCATCGACCAGCTGACGAATGGCAGCGTTCCCCATCGCTGCCACCGGTTGCCGCAGCGTCGTCAGCGGCGGGGCGGTGAAGGCGATCAGCGGCGAGTCGTCGAACCCCACCACCGACACGTCCCGCGGCACCGACAATCCCCGGCGGCGGGCCGCTCGGATGGCGCCCAGGGCCATCAGGTCCGATCCGCAGACAAGGCCGGTCACCCCTCGGCCCAGGAGTTGCCCGGCCGCCACCTCGCCGCCCTCCACGCCGAACAAGGTCAGCGCCACCAGCTCGTCGAGTTCGCGGTCGCGCAGGCCGAGTTCGCGGCGCATGGCCGTACGGTAGCCCTCGAGTTTTCTTTGGACGTTGAGGAAACGGTCGGGGCCGGAGACGAAACCGATGCGGCGGTGCCCGAGGGCGACCAGGTGGTTGACCGCGAGCTCGGCGGCCAGGCGGTCGTCGCAGGAGATGAACGGGGCGTCCAGGCCCTCGGCGTAGCCGTTGATGAGCACGATGGGCAGGGGGCGGTCGACGAGCTTCCGGTAGCGCTCATGATCTGCTGTGGTGTCGGCGTGCAGGCCCGACACGAACACGATGCCGGAGACCTGGCGGTCCAGCAGCATCTCCACGTACTCATCCTCGGTGACGCCGCCGGGGGTCTGGGTGCACAGCACCGGGGTGAACCCGGACTGGCTCAGCGCCGACTCGATGGTCTGGGCGAAGGCCGGGAAAATCGGGTTCTCCAGCTCGGGTACGACCAGGCCGACCAGGCCGGCGCTGCGTTTGCGCAAGCGCTCCGGGCGTTCGTAGCCGAGCACGTCGAGCGCCGTCAGCACCGCCTGGCGGGTGTCGGCGGAGACGCCGGGCCGGTCGTTGAGCACGCGCGACACGGTCGCCTCGCTGACCTCGGCCTGGCGCGCGATGTCGGAGAGTCGTGCGCGCATGGGCGTCACTGTAGACCCTGGAAACTCTTGCGGAGAGGTGCAAGGGTCTCCATGGCTTGGAACATCACCGCGACATTGACCGGCTTCAGCGACGGCGATAGCGTTTTCGCCAGCGCCGGGATGCGTACCGGTGTTCGCATCCCGAACATCAGAGAGCATCCCGAAAGACCGTGATCAGGGAGGCTGCGCCATGCCGGTCGACCGTTTCCTGCTCATCGGCGGCGAGGACGTCCCGGCCGCGGACGGGCGCACCACCGAGGATCGCAACCCGCACAACGGCCATCTGCTCGCCCGCGTCGCCGCCGCCGGCCCGCAAGACGTCAAGCGCGCGGTCGACGCCGCCAGCCAAGCATTCCCCATCTGGTCCTCGGCCCCGCCCGCACAGCGCCGCAAGGTCCTCGCCCAGGCCGGCGACCTGCTCGAAGCCCGAGCCACCGAAGCAGCCACGCTGATGGCCGGTGAGACCGGGGGCACGCTGGCCTGGTCGATGTTCAACGTGGGCCTGGCCGCCGCGATGCTGCGCGAGGCCGCCGCCCTGACCACGTTGCCGGTCGGCGAGGTGCTCGCGGGCGACAACCCGGACGCCCTCTCGCTGGCCGTGCGCCAGCCCGCGGGAGTGGTCGCCGCGTTCGCACCCTGGAACGCACCGCTCATCCTCGGCACCCGCGCCATCGCCGCTCCCCTGGCCGCGGGCAACACCGTGGTGGTCAAGGCCAGCGAGGACGCGCCGCTGGCCTGCGCGCTGTTCCTGGCCGACGTGCTGCGCGACGCCGGCCTGCCGCCGGGGGCGCTCAACGTCATCACCAACGACCCGGCCGACGCGGCGCCGGTGGCGCAGGCGCTGATCGCCGATCCGCGCGTACGGCGGGTCAATTTCACGGGTTCGACGACGGTGGGCCGCATCATCGGCGAACTCGCCGCGCGGCACCTGACCCCGGCAGTGCTGGAGCTGGGCGGAAAGAATGCGGTGCTGGTACTCGACGACGCCGACCTGGAGTATGCGGTCGATGCGGTGGCGTTCGGCGCCTACCTCAATTCCGGGCAGATCTGCATGTCGGCCGACCGGGTGCTGGTGGACCGGTCGCTGGCCGCCGAGTTCGCCGCGCGCCTGGCGGACAAGGCCAAGGCGCTACCGTCCGGCGATCCGGCCGATCCGCGTACGGTGATCGGCCCGCTGATCAACCCCGCAGCGGCCGGGCGGGTGGCCGCTCTGGTCGACGACGCGGCAGCCGGCGGCGCCCACGTGCTTTCCGGCGGGGGTACGCCCACAGGTTCCCATTACCCCGCAACAGTCCTGTCCGCCGTCACAGCGGGGATGCGCATCCACACCGAGGAGATCTTCGGCCCGGTCTGCACCGTGCTCAGCGTCGACGGCGATGACGAAGCGGTGGCGGTGGCCAACGACAGCCCGTACGGCCTGACCGCCGGCGTGCTGACCCGCGACCTCTCGCGCGGCCTGGGCGTGGCCCGCCGCCTGCGCACCGGCATCGCCCACGTCAACGACCAGTCCGTGGACGACGATCCCACTGCCCCGTTCGGTGGCGTCGGCGCCTCGGGCTACGGCCGGTTCGGTGGGCGCGCCGGCCTGGAGGCGTTCACCGACCTGCGCTGGATAACCCTTCAGCAGCGCCCCAAGAAGTTCCCGTTCTGAAAGCTCAGTCCATCACCATGGGCGTCCACCGGCCAGGCGCCGCTGGCCGGCCATCCCCTGCGAAACAGAATCTAGGCCCGGTTCTGCCAGGTGCAGATGCATGCCTTGTTGCCGTCGGGGTCGGCGAGCACCCAGAAACTCGGCGCCTCGGCATCGCTGACCAGGGTGCCGCCGGCCGCGAGCGCCGCGTCGATGCGCGGCTGAGCCTGCGCCGGGTCCACCCAGATGTCCGGGTGCCAGTGCTGGCGGGGCTCCTCGGAACCGGACTGCTGGAACCAGAGCGTCGCGACCATGCCGTGCGGGTCGCGTACGTCGTTGCCGTGCGCCTCGCCGCGCAGGATCGCCGCCCAGAACGGGGAGATCGCGGCGTGCGCGGGGGTGTCGAGACCAAATTCGACCTGGGTGAGACCCGCGCACTCGCAGGTGAGGCCGGCCTCGGCGATCAGCGTGGAGATGGTGCGGGCCATGCGGATGTCGCGCCCGGTTACCGCGCCGGTGTCGTGGCTGGTGAGGCGGATGTCCACGTGGGTGTAGCGCAGGTCGAGGTCGGGGTGGTGGTCGGCCCGCTCGGCTGCCTCGCCCAGGGCGTTGACCAGGGCGAGCCCGGCGGCGAAGTCGGGGGTGGGCACGCGGGTGCGCAGGCTGTTCATCAGGTACGCCCACCCGTCCAGTTTTTCGTCGGCTATCTGCTGTGCGCTCAGTCGGGCCATACCGTCATCGTCCCACCGGCGACGATCAGCACCATCCCCAAGGCCACGAACACGACCCGGTTGAAGCGCCCAGCGGGCCGCTCGTTCACGGGCGGCTCAGAGCGCAGTGGGAGGACGCGATGGCGTCATCTGCCCGCACCCTCCCACCACCGGCGGTGATCCGCTCAGCCGAACAGGGCGAACCGCTCCCGGCTGCTCCCGCCCACGGCAGTGAACGCGCCACCGGCGGCGACCTTGCCGTTGCCGGCGGTCAGCACCTGCACGCCGACCTTGCCGTTGAGCCGCGGGTCCCACGCGGTCAGCTTGCCGTTGCTGTCCAGCGCGGCCAGCTTGACCCGGGAGGCGTAGCCGGCCGGGCAGCCAAGCTGCTTGATGGTGCTGGTGGATTTGCAGGCGCGGTCGAAGTGCCCGCCGACGTACGTGGTGGAGCCCAGCACTGCCAGGTTGTGCACGTCGCCGTCGAACAGGTGGGTCCAGCGGACCTTGCCCGTCGCGGTGTAGCCGGCCGCGCGCCCACCCGGGCCGCCGCTGGAGACGCTGATGCCGCTCGGCGAGATGGCGACGTCCATGACGGTGGCCGGGGCGGCGGGCTTGAAGCCCTTGACCAGGCGGCCGTTGGCGGTGGCGACGGCGGCGAGGCGGCGCGCGGGCGAGCCGTTGACCTTGTGGAAGTCGCCGCCCAGGTACAGCCGGGTGCCGGCGGCGGCGAGCGCGCGGATGCGGCTGTCGACCGACGGGTGGAAGGAGCGGTCGAGGGCGCCGGTGGTGTGCCGGAACGCGACCAGGTTGTTGCGGGTGGTGCCGTCCACGGACTTGAACGAGCCGGCGGCGTACACCCGGCCGTTACCGATGGCCAGCGTGCTCACCTCGCCGGAGACCTTGTGCGAGAACGCGGCGAGCTTGCCGGTCGAGGCGTCGAACCGCGCGATCGAGTCGCGGCGCAGGCCGTTGATCTCGTCGAAGTCGCCTGCGGCGTAGATGGCCTGAGGGCCCGAGGAGGTGACGGCCAGCGAGCGCACGGTGCCGTTGGCGGTGGGATTCCAGGGCAACAATGCGCCGGTACGGGCGGAGAACGCGGCCAGTCGTTTGCGCGTGTACGTTTTCCCGTGGGACTTCACCTGCGTGAAAGAGCCCCCGGCATAGATGACATCCCCACGAAAAGCCAGCGCCCACACCGTGGAATTGAATTCCGGGGCGGCGCTGGAGCGCGAAGCAATCGAGGGCGCCGCTGAGGCTGGCGCCGGCAGCAGCGAAACGGCGGCCGTCAGGGCCAGGACGGGAACGGAAAATAGTCGCACGTCTTGATCAACTACTGATGGCGGTATTTGGTTGCGCTCCTTTCGCCGCCTGTATCTGTTCGTAGACCCGCGCCCGCAGAGCGGTGAAGCGCGCATCGGCGCGGGTGTGCAACTGATCGCGCGCGGCGGGCAGGTCCACCAGCAATTCGTCCTGCACCACGGTCGGCGACGCGGACAGCACGAGCACCCGCTGACCCAGGTACACCGCCTCGTCGATGTCGTGGGTGACGAACAGGATCGTCACGCCCAGACGCTGCCACAACGCGCGGACCAGGTCCTCCAGCTCGGCGCGGGTCTGCGCGTCAACAGCGGCGAACGGCTCGTCCATCAGCAGCACGCTGGGCTCGTACGCGACCGCCCGCGCAATGGCCACCCGCTGCTGCATCCCACCGGACAGTTGCCACGGGTTGGACTGCTGCGTGCCGTCCAATCCCACAGCGGTCAACGCCTCGGACACCAATGCGGCCCGCCGCGGCCTGGGCACCCGTTTCTGCCGCAGTGGCAGGTCCACGTTGTCGTGCACGCTCAGCCAGGGAAACAAGCTGCGGCCGTACTCCTGGAAAACGACTGCCATTCCCGGCGGCGGGCCGGTTACCGCATTTCCGGCCAGACGCACTGCTCCCCCGGTGGGGCCGAGCAATCCGGCGACGCAGCGCAGCAATGTGGTTTTCCCGCAGCCCGACGGGCCGACCACGCAGACCAGTTCACCATCGTCCACAGTGAATGTCAGATCGCGTATCGCCTCGACCTCGCGCCGCTGCGAGCGGTACACCTTGCGCAGCCCGCTGACCTCGAGCATGGGTTCCTCCTAGGAGCGTCGCTGCGCCTCGCGGCGACCGTGGTACCAGCCGAGCGCGAACCGTTCGCCGAGCCGGAACAGTTCCGACAGCACGAATCCGAGCAACCCCAGCACGATGATGCCGCTCCACATCTGCGGGATGGCGAAGCTGCGCTGGAACTGCACGATGGTGAAGCCCAGTCCGTTGCTGGCGGCGACCATCTCGCTGATCACCATGAGGATGATCGCCAGCGACAGCGCCTGGCGCAGCCCGGTGATGATCTGCGGTGCGGCACCGGGCAGCAGCAAGTAGCGCAGCCGGGCGAACCCGGTGATGCCGTAGGCCCGGCTCGTGTCGCTGAGCACCGCGTCCACCGCCCGCACGCCCTCGACCGTGTTGAGCAGAATCGGCCACACGCACCCGGACACGATCACGATGACCTTCATGGCGTTCCCGATCCCGGCAAACACCATGATCACCGGTACGAGCACGGGCGGCGGCACCGCGCGGAAGAACTCCAGCACCGGCTCGGCCGCAGCCCGCAACCGCCGGCTCGCCCCCACCGCGATGCCCAGGCCCACACCCAGCAGTGCCGCCAGGAGATAGCCCGCCGCCAGCCGCCCCAGGCTGGGCAGCACGTCGGCTCGCAGGCGCGGCCAGGTCCACGTGTCCCCGAAGGCGACGAGGATGGTCCGCAGCGGCGGGGCATAGAAACTTTCACTGGTGCGGCTGGCGACGTACCAGAAGAGGAAAAGCGTTACCGGCAGCGCAAGAACCGTCAGGAACCGGCGGATCACCCGGCCACCTCCCCGCGCACGGATTGGTGCCAGGACAGCAGCCGGCGTTCGGCCAGCCGGGCGCCGAGGTTGATGGCGACGCCGAGCAGCCCGGTGACCACGATGAGCGCGTCCATGGTGGCGATCGCCCCGGAGCTCTGCGCGACCGCGATGACCGAGCCGAGTCCGGGCGCACCGATGACCAGTTCGGCGGTGACGGCGAGCACGAGCGCGACAGCGGCGGCCAGGCGCAGCCCGGTGAACACGTACGGCAGCGCGGTCGGCCACAGCACGTGCCGCACCCGGGCCCAGGCGCTGAACCGGAAGCTACGCGCGGTTTCCTCGGCAACGGGGTCCACATCGGCCACGCCGTGCAGTACTTGCACGAGTACTTGCCAGAACGCGGCGTACACCACGAGCAGCAGCGTGGATCCGAGCCCGGTGCCGTAGAGCAGCACGGCGAGCGGGATGAGCGCGACGGACGGGATCGGGCGAAGGAACTCGATGGTCGACGCCGTCCATGTCCGCAGGACCGGGACGGCGCCGATCAGCACCCCGGCCGCGACGCCGAGCGTGCAAGCGATGACCAATCCGATCGCCCATGCCGTCAGCGTGTCACCGACCGCTGTCCAGAACGCCGCCGTGCGGGCCTCGGCGGCCAGCGCTGCGACAATGCGGGAGGCCGGTGGCAGATAGTCGTCGTCAACCAGCCCGAGCCGGGGCAGCAGTTCGGCGAGCCCGAGCAGCCCGGCCAGCCCGGACAGGCGCAGCATCACGGCAGGATCTTGGTCAGGTCCGGCGAGGCCGTACCGAAGATGCCGTCCCGCGCGCCCAGATCGGCAAGCGCCTGCACCGACGCCCGGTTGATCTGCGCGGGCCATTCCGGCAGCGTCAGCGTCTCCCGCAGCTTCGGATCGATTTTGGTGTACGTGGCCAGCGCGGCCCGGACCTCGTCGGGATGGGCGCCGGCGTAGGTCAGCGACTCGGTGATCGCCTCGGTGAAGCGTTTGACCAGGCCGGGGTTGTCCGCGGCCAGCTTGGTGGAGGTGAAGTAGGCGGCCACGGTGAGCTCCGGCGCCGCGTCGACGTAGTTCCAGGCGACCACCCGGCCCCCCGCCGCGGTGATCTGCGACAGCGACGGCTCGACCACCCAGGCCGCGTCGACCTGGCCGTTCTGCACCGCGGCGGGCATGTTCGCGAACGGGATCTCCACGAACGAGATGGTGGCCGGGTCACCGCCGGCTTTGCGCACGGACTCCCGTACCGTGGTGTCGCCGATGTTCTTGAGGGTGTTGACAGCTATTTTCTGGCCGGCCAGCCCCGCGGCGTCCTTGATCGGGCTGTCCCCGCGCACCGCCACGCCGCCGAAGTCCTTGCCGGCCTGCCCGGTCGACGCGACCCCGGCCGCCACCGCCTTGACCGGCACGTTCTTGGTCTGCGCGATCAGCAGCGAGGTCAGGTTGCTGAACCCGAACTGGAACTGCCCGCTGACCACGCCGGGCACGATCACCGCGCCGCCCTGGCCGCTCTCCATGCTCAGCTCGATCTTGCGGGAGCCGAAGAAGCCGCGCTGCTGTCCGAGATAGATCGGTGCGACGTCGACGATCGGGATCACGCCGACCTTGACGCGGTCGACGCCGCCGGAGGAATCGGGGCCGGCCGAGGAGCTGCACCCGGCTGCGGCACCGGCGAGGACGAGAACGACCAGCGCGGTCAGCATGCGTCGCATGGGCGACCCTCCTGGAGTTGTGCGCACAACGCACGTAAGTTCACCAAGAGAACGTAAGACTGTGGCGTGGGTCACGTCAATGATCGACTTCGATGGCAGGCCGCGCCGGATCCGGGCCGCGGCGAGGGTTGTGAGCGACCGTGGGAGGACGCCGGTGCCGGGTCGGGAGCCGTACTTCGTGCAGTCGCTGGAACGCGGGCTGGCCGTGATCCGCGCGTTCGACGCCCACCACCGCGAGCTCACGCTCAGCGAGGTCGCCCGGCTGTGCGGGCTGACCCGGGCCGCCGCCCGCCGGTTCCTGCTGACGCTGAGCGACCTGGGGTTCGTACGCACCGATGGCCGGATGTTCTCGCTGACGCCGCGGGTGCTCGAATTGGGGTACGCGTTCCTGTCCAGCCTGTCGCTGCCCGAGGTGGCCCAGCCGCACCTGGAGAGCCTGGCCGCCGACGTGCACGAGTCCTCGTCGCTGTCGGTGCTCGACGGCGACGACATCGTCTACGTGGCCCGGGTGCCCACGCGCCGCATCATGACCGTGGCGATCAACGTGGGGACGCGCTTCCCGGCGTACGCGACGTCCATGGGCCGGGCCTTGATCGCCCACCTGCCCGACGCCGAGGTCGCCGCGTTCCTCGACCGGGTTGCCCTGCACCGGCTCACCGAGCGCACCATCACCTCGGCACCGGCGCTGGCCGCGGAGCTGACCGCCGTGCGCGAGCAGGGCTGGGCCCTGGTCGACCAGGAACTCGAGGAGGGGCTGCGCTCGATGGCGGCGCCGGTGCACGACCGCAGCGGCGCGGTCGTGGCCGCGGTGAACATCTCGGTGCACGCCAGCCGTACTTCGGTGGCCGAGATGCACGCCCTGCTGCCGCGGCTGCTGGCCACCACGGCGGCAATCGACGCCGACCTGCGAGTCACGACCCCGGGCTGAGCCACTCCTCGTGCAGGATGGCAAAGTCCAGCTCGGTGGACCATTCGCCCTTGAACAACTCGTTGCTGACCAGCCGGGCCTCCAGGCGCATCCCGAGCCGGCGCGCCACCTTCGCCGAGGCTTCGTTGCGCTCGTCCAGGCGTGCGATGACCCGGTGCAGGCCCAGCTCGTCGAAGGCCAGCGCGAGCAGCGCCCAGGCCGCCTCGGTGGCGTAGCCCTGACCAGCGAAGCGGGGGTTGAACACGTACCCGAGCTCGCCGCCGCGGTGCTCGCGGCTGCGCCAGAACAGCACCACGTCCCCGGCCAGCTCCCCGGTGGCCGTGATCTCGGCGCCCAGCGTCAGCGCCTGGCCCTCGTCGGTGAGTTCGGTGGTGGCCCACTGGGTGGCCAGCCGGTGCGCGATGACCTCGGCGGTCATCGGCTCGAACGGCACGTACCGGCAGACATCCTCGCGCCCGCGGTACTCCAGCAACGCCTCGGTGTCCGCGCTCGTCAACGGCCGCAGCAGCAACCGCTCAGTCTTGATCATCCCCGGTCCCCCGCTTCCTGAGGTACGCGCGCCGTAGCCCGGCTGCGCGTAGTACGCGAAATTCTCAGTCATCACCTCGTTGGTGTACAACCGGATCTTGTCGCAGCCCTGCCGCGTGGCCTCGGTCTCCGCCCCCGTCATCGCCCCGCCGGTTACCCTGCCGCTCAGCGGTGCGCGGGTTCCGGGGCCGGGGTGCCGGCGGCCGGGCGCGCCTCGCGTTCCAGGGCCGCACCCTCGACGTCGAGCACCGGTAGCCACTGCAGCCACGACGGCAGCCACCAGCCGGAGCGCCCGAGCAGGCTCAGCGCCGCCGGCACCGCGATCATGCGCACGATGAGGGCGTCGAACAGGATGCCGATGGCCAGCGCGAACGCGATCGGCTTGATGGTGTCGTTGCCCTCGGGCACGAAGCCGGCGAAAACCGCGAACATGATGGTCGCCGCGGCCACCACGACCGGGGCGGCCTGGCGGAAGCCGGTGACCACCGCGTCGCGGGGGCTGGCGCCGTGCGCGTGCGCCTCGTGCATCCGCGAGACCAGGAAGACCTGGTAGTCCATGGCCAGGCCGAACAGGATGCCGATGACGATGATCGGCGAGAGGCTCAGCAGCGGCCCGGTGGTCTCGGCGTTCACGATCTGCTGCAGCCAGCCCCACTGGAACACCGCAGTGGTGGCGCCCAGCGCCGAACCGATGGTGAGCAGGAAGCCGAGCACGCCGACCACCGGCACCAGCACCGAGCGGAACACCAGGATGAGCAGCAGCAGCGCCAGCCCGACGACCAGGATCAGGTAGCGCGGCAGGGCGTCGTCCAGCTTCTGCGACACGTCGACGCTGATCGCGGTCTGGCCGGTGACGTACACGCCCCTCTCGCCGTGGAAGGAGTCGCGCATGGCGTGCACGAGGTCGACTGTCTCGGCGCTGTCGGGTTCGGAGGCCGGGATGACGGTGAGCAGCGCGGCCGAGCCGTTCTGGTTGGGCGTGGGCGGGGCCACCACCGCGACGCCGGGCAGCTTCTGCACGCCGGCGGCGATCGTGGTGGCGCGCTGCGGGGCGCCGGTCCCGTCGACCAGCACCAGCAGCGGGCCGGAGAAGCCGGGACCGAAGTGCTTCGCGATCAGGGCGTCCGCCTTGGCCTGGGTGCTGCCGGCGGCGGGCGGCTGGATCAGGGAGGTGCGCATGGAGAAGAACGGAACAGCGATGACCGCGAGTACGGCCACAGCGCCCAGCAGGCTCAGCACCCGGTGCCGGGTGACCGTGGCACCCCAGCCCCGGTAGAAGCCCCGCCCCTCGGTGGCCGGCGCGGCGGCGGCCTCGAGGGCGCCGGGGGCCCGCAACTTGCGGGGCAGCGCGCGGCGGCCGATGAAGCCGAGCACGGCCGGGACCAGCGTGACCGCGACCAGCACGGCCACCACGATGGTGCCGGCGGCGGCCAGACCCATCTCGGTCAGGAACGGGATCCCGGCGATGGCCAGGCCGGCCAGCGCGATCACCACCGTGATGCCCGCGGTGACCACGGCGGAGCCAGCGGTGCCCACAGCCAGCGCGGCGGCGGCTTCGGGCGTACGTCCTTGCCGCAGCTCCTGCCGGTGGCGCGTAACGATGAACAGCGCGTAGTCGATGCCCACGGCCAGCCCGAGCATGACGGCCAGGATCGGGGTGGTGGACTGCAGGTCGACGAAGCCGCTGAGGGTGGTGATGCCCAGCGCGCCGATGCCGACCCCCACGATCGCGGTGATCAGGTTCATCCCGGCAGTCACCAGCGAGCCGTAGGTCAGCGCCAGCACCAGCAGCGCCACGACCACACCGAGAAGCTCGGCCGGCCCCCCGATGTCGGCGGCGTTCTCCTGGCTGGCCTCCCCGCTGACCTCGACGGTCAGCCCGCTCGCCCCGGCCGCGGCGACCGCGTCGTGCAGGGCAGCGCGCTGCTCGTCGGTGATCTGCGCCGCCTCCACCGGGTAGGTCACCGTGCTGTACGCCGCGGCCTGGTCAGCCGACACCGTCGCGGACTTGGGGTCCAGCGGGTTGGAGGCGCCGGCCACGCCGGGCAGCTTGGCGAGCTGAGCGACCAGCGCCGCGACCTTGGCCGCGTTGGCCCGGTCGGTGACTTTGGCGCCGGTCGGGGCGGCCATCACCACCTGGGCGGTAGCGCCGTTGGCGCCGGAGCCGAAGCGCTTGTCGATCAGGGTGAGCGCCGTGCTGGACTCCTGACCCGGGATGCTGAACGAGTTGACCGTCTTGCCGGCCAGCGTCACTGCCCCCACGCCGGTGGCCAGCAGCACCAGGAACCAGACGGCCGTGACCACGATCCGGTGCCGGAACGCCCCCAGCCCGAGTTGGTGCAGAAAGGTAGCCATGACTCAGGTGTGTCCTCTCAGTGCCCGGCCGGGTGCGGATGCCCCAGCGCGTCGTAGCTCACGGTGACAAGGTGCTCGCGCACATTGTCGGGGGGAAGGTTGCGCAGCCCGAGCGCGGTGACCGCCAGCGCTCCGAGCGCGCCGGTCACCCGCGCGAGCCGCAGCACCTCGGGGCGGGTCGGTGCGGGGCGGGCCGGTGCGCTGCCGGTGGGCTGGAGGCCGAACGCGGCGAGCAGCGCGGCCCCGATCTCGTCGAGCAGTGCCGATTCGCCGGGCTCGGTCAGCTGGCTGAATGCACTCAATATCAGCGCGATAAACCCACGGTGGCGCAGCGAGACGTCGGCGAGGGCGCGCAGCACGGCCAGGTCACGCGCCGGGCCGGGCGGAACCGCGGCAGCGGAGGCCGACACCTCACGCACGGTAGCGGTGCAGCGCTCGACCACGGCCGCCCACAGGGCTTCCTTGCTGGCGAAGCGGTGCAGCAGGCCGGTCTTGGAGTAGCCGGTGGCGTCGGCGATGCGTTGCACGGAGGTTTCCTTGTAGCCGTGCCGGGCAAACAGCTCAGCGGCGTGGTCGATGATCGCATCGTCGATTTCCGCTCGGGTGGCCCCGCCGCATACGGACCAAGTTAGTCCTTCGCCGACCATTTTGGTCCGCAAAGGCGCGGAATGGTGGTCACTGCGGTCCCGGGGCTCTACGTGATGGCGTGCGCGCGGCGTTTGGGCGGACAGGTAGTGCCCGGCAGGGCCTCGGCGCTGGTCTTGAGCAAGGCCCGGTTGGCCAGCCCAGTCGGGCAGTCGTGGGTTGCGGCATCCTCGGCCTCGGCCTGGCTGCGGGCCAGCTCGGCGTGCAGCCGGGCGTGCTACCGGCCCGCCACGCCGAGTTGGACACCGCTCCTCGGCCGGCCCTCACCGCCGTCGACCGAGCGCTCGCCGGGTTCCGCCAAGAACTCCAGCGCCGCGCCGCAGTCGTCGAACATGGGGAACAGCCCGTCCACGTGCATGGTGTGCAGCACGGTGATCACCACGCGGGAGGGCGCGGCCAGGCACACCATGCCACCGCGGCGGCGGGCGTTGCGGTGCGCGCGGACCAACTGACCGAGCATCGCGTCGTCGAGCGTGGGCACCTCGGCGAGGTCGACCACCACGTGCGAATGGGTGTCGACGGCGCTGTGCAGTTCCCGGCGCAAGTCGCACCCGGCGCGGGCGCGCACCACCGCGGCACTGCGACCGGCGGCACCGCGGGCGGCGGCTTCAGAGCGGTTCATCGGGCCTCCTCCACCTCGAGGACGTGGTCGACGCGAGCCAGGCCGAGCATTCTGCGGACCCGGTCCACCGGCGCCCGCAGGGTGAGCCGGCCGTCGGTGCGCATCAAGTCGCGGTGCAACTGCAGCAGCAGGCCGATGGCCGCGGCGTCGATGCGCGGGCTGCGGCGCAGGTCCACCACGAGCCGGGCCGGGCGCAGCGCCGCTGCCGCGCTCAGCCGGGGGCGCCACCGTTCCACGGCGGCGCCGTCCAGCGCCTCCGTGACCACGACAGTCGTCTCCTGAGGGTGCACCACCCAAGGGTGGCCGCGCCGTGTGGCAAGCCCTGCGCATCCATGTGACGGTTGCGTGACAAGTGTCCCGGCGACCGGGGCCGGATTCGCCGTTGGCCGTCCCGCCCGGCAAGACTGGGGGCATGTCAGCCGTGCTGGTGATCGAGGACGACGACCGCATCCGGCTCTCCCTGGTGCTAGCGCTGGAGGATGAGGGGTACGCGGCCAGCGGTGCACCCACCGCCGAGGAGGGGCTCGCCGCACAACGCCGCCAGCCGGCCGACACGGTGCTGGTGGACCTGATGCTGCCCGGCGTCGACGGCTTCGAGTGCATCCGGCAGTTGCGCCGCAGCGATGACGTGCCGATCGTGGTGATCAGCGCCCGTGACGACACCCATGACATCGTGGCGGCGCTGGAGGCGGGCGCCGACGACTACCTGGTCAAGCCGGTGGCGGTCAAGGAGCTGACGGCCCGGCTGCGGGCGTTGCGCCGGCGGGCCCGGGTGGCACTGGCCGACGAGCCGCCGGTGCTGCGCTTCGGCGATCTGGAGATCTCGCCCGAGGCCGGCGAGGTGCGGCTGCACGGCGAGGCGGTGGCGGTCACCCGCACCGAATTCCAGCTCCTCTGCGAGTTGGGTGAGCACCCCGGCCGTGTCCTGTCGCGCCAGCAGTTGCTGCAGCGGGTGTGGGGTTACGACGGCGGCGATGAGCGCCTGGTCGACGTGCATGTGGGCCGGCTGCGCCAGAAAATCGAGGACGGCTCGGGGGCACCGAAGCACCTGGTGACCGTCCGCGGCCTCGGCTACAAGCTGCAACGATGAAGAAGGCCGGATTGCGGGTACGGGTCATCGCCGGCTTCGCTGCCGGCGCCCTCGCGCTGTCGGCCACCTTGGCGCTCGTGTCGTTCCAGGTGATCCGGCAGTCGCTGCTCAGCGAGCGGGAACGCACGGCGGTGCGCGCGGCCTACTACGACGCGGCGATCGTGTGGTCCGGGCTCGGTTCGCAGGAGGTCGGCAGCCTGCTGCGCACATTGGACACCGGGGACAGCCGCCGCGCGGTGCTGTACCGCGACGGCGAATGGTATTCGCGCCAGGCCGACACCGGGGTCACCGACGCCATTCCCGTTGCCCTGCAACGCGAGGCGGGCGACGGCATACCCTCGGTGCAACGGGTACGAGCCGAGGGCCGCGCCGCCCTCGTGGTCGCCGTGCCGCTCTCGCCCACCGCGGTGTTCTACGAGGTCGACTCGCTGCAGGAACTCGACCACACGCTCGGGGTGCTGACGGCGGTGCTGACGGCGGTGGGGGTGAGCGTGGCCGCGCTGGGCGCCCTGCTCGGCTGGTACGCGAGCCGCTACGTGCTGCGCCCGCTGACCCGGGTGGCCGACGCGGCGCAGGAGATCGCCGGCGGCGCGGGTAAGTACCGGCTCGACCCGGCCGCCGAGCCCGATCTGGCCCGGCTCACCACCTCGTTCAACCACATGGTCGACGAGCTGCAGGCCCGCCTGGAACGCGACCGCCGCTTCGCCGCCGACGTCAGCCACGAGCTGCGCTCACCGTTGCAGACCCTGGCGAACGCGGCCAGCGTGCTGGAACGCCGCCGCGACCAGCTCGACGCCCGCACGGCCACCGCGGCGGGCCTGATCACCGACGAGATCGCCCGGTTCCAGCACCTGGTGAACGATCTGCTGGAGCTGTCGCGCGGCGACCGCCCGGCCACCCGCGCCCCGGTCGACCTGCCCGAGCTGGCCCGCCGGGTGTGCCGCGACCACCGGATCAGCCCGGACATCGTGACGCTCAGCGGCCCGGCCACGTGGTGCGTGGATCGCGGGCGGGTCGGCCAGCTGATGGGCAACCTGCTGGAGAATGCGCAGGCGTTCGGCGGGGGCGCGGTTGCCGTACGCCTGGCACTGACCGCTTCCACGGGTCGCATCGAGGTGGACGACGAGGGGCCGGGGGTCAGCCCGGACGACAAGCCGGTGATCTTCGACCGGTTCGTGCGGGGGCGCTCGGCGAACGCCCGGGCCGACTCGGCGGGCACCGGGCTGGGGCTGGCCCTGGTCGCCCAGCACGCGGCCGCGCACGGCGGCACCGCCTCGGTGCACGACCGGCCGGGCGGTGGCGCGCGGTTCCGGGTCGAGCTGCCGGAGTGTGCGCCGTGACCCGGCTGGTCGCCGTGCTCGTGGCCGCCGTGCTGGCGCTGGCCGGGTGCGGAGTGCCGCTGGACGACGAGCCCCGCGCCATTGAGACCCCCGGGGTGCTCAACGCCCCGGGCAGCACCGCCCCGGATCAGGCCGGTACGGCGGTGCTGCGGCTCTACCTGGTACGCGACGGCCGGCTTGTGCGCGTACCGCGGAGGGTCCCGGCTCTGCTCGGACCGCACCAGAGCTTGACCGCGCTGCTGGCAGGCCCCACCGCCGATGAGGCCGCGGCCGGTCTGACCAGCGCGTTGTCGACCATGTCGGTGACCGGCCTGCGGCTGGCCGACCACCGGGCGACGGTCAGCATCGCCGATCCGCCCGACCAGTTGGTGCGCAGCGACGACGTGCTCGGCTTCGCCCAGATCGTGTGCACCCTGACCTCGCAGACCGAGGTCGGCACGGTGTCGTTCGAAGCCAACGGTCAGCCCCTGGCCGTACCGCGCGCGGACGGGTCGCTGGCCGACGAGCCGCTCACCATCGCCGACTACAACGGACTGCTATGAACGATCAGTAGTTGCCGTGTGCCTGGAAGTACGACCACGCGCCGCAGGGGGTGCTGTAGCGACCCTTGATGTAGCCCAGGCCCCACTTGATCTGGGTCGCCGGGTTGGTCCGCCAGTCCGAGCCCGCCGAGCTCATCTTGCTGCCCGGCAACGCCTGCGGGATGCCGTACGCCCCGCTCGGGTTCGCGGCCTTGGGGTTCCAGCCGCTCTCCTTGTCCCACAAGTTGCTCAGGCACGGCATCTGGGAGATCCCGAAGCCGCTCTGCAGCACCAGCGCGCAGCCGATCGCCTTGTTGCCGCTGTAGGCGTTGCAGTTGCCCGGGATCTCGACCGTACCGGCCCTCTTCGCGGCAATTTTCCGCTTCTCCGAGGTGCGGGCCTTCTTGGCAGCCGACTGCGCCTCGATCGCCGCCTTCTCGCCCGCCTCGTTCACGGCTTCGCGTTGCAGCGAGCGGGCGGCGGCGTGCTGGTTCTGCCGGGCTCGCAGCAGCACCATCTCGTCAACGTCGGAGCGCAAGGCCAGGGTCGTGGCGTCGCTCACCGGCTGCTGCGGTGGCTCGTCGTGGGCCTGACCGACGTAGAGACCGCCCACCCCACCGGCCACGAGCAGGCCCACCGACGTGGCACGGACGCCGATTTTGCTCCACAGTCGATCCACGCGCGGGCCCCTTCATCGTTGCGACTCGGGCACCTTACAGCACGCCGAGCTGCCCGATCCGGCGCGCGGCCTCGCGGAGACGATCAGGCGCTGCTCACCGGCATCGCCCCGGTGAGCGGCACCGCAGCCCATGGTGTGGGCGGGCATCGTCACGGTGGCGGCCGGGCTGTCGTCCGGGTTGCGCCAGCTATAGTGATGGGCGTCGATTCCAGGGGAGGCACCGATGCGTCCGCTCGCCGCCAGACTCGCCGCTGTTGTCACGCTGGGCGCCGCCGCGTTGCTCGGCACACCGCAGGCCGCGGGGGCCGCTTCCCGGTGCGTCGACAGCTCGCTGCCCGTCACCTATGAGGAGAGCCGGATCGAGACGCCGGCGCTGCCCGGTGGGACGCGGGTGCCCTATGAGCTGGTCGAGCAGGGCGGCTTCACGGCGTACCCCCGGGCTTTGCGTCAGGCTCTGTGTCACGCCCGGTCCGTGAGCGCTGCGGAACGCGTGCTGCAACGGCAGGGAGCGCAGTTGTGGCGCACGGCCGTGGCGCGGGCGCAGGGCCGGATCCAGATGGGCACGATCGAGCGGTACGACGACCGGCCGCTCTACTGGACGAGGTTGCTGGGCACCCGGGACATCCGGCAGTGGGCGCCGCGGTTCGCCGTCACCGGCGCCGAGCGGGCCGGGCTGCTCAAGGCCTACGAGTATGCGGCGCGCGGCATCACCTCCACCGGCTTCGGGCGCGGGGTCACCAAGGTGCTGGTCAGCGGCTTCGACCCGTACCAGCTCAACAATGAGATCCGGCGCTCGAACCCCTCCGGTGCGTCCGCACTGCAGCTCGACGGTCTGACCTACCGCTCGGGCGGGCGCACGGTACGGGTGCAGGCGGTGGTGTTCCCGGTGACCTGGAGCGGCTTCGACGCCGGCGTCGTGGAGGACGCGTTCGGCCCGCACCTGACCCGGCACGCCCGCGAGCGCGCCGATCTGATCATGACGATCAGCCAGGGCAACCGCGGCGTGATGAACATCGAGCAGTGGGCCGGCGCGTGGCGCGGCGGGTCCCCGGACAACAACAACGAGGGTGCGGCCGAGCTGGTCCCGCCGGCGCCGCGCTGGCCGCAGCCGTCGCCGGCCCCGGAGTTCATCGAAACCACGCTGCCCTACCAGGCGATGATCGACGCGGGCACCGGCCCATGGCCGGTCGCGCTCAACCGCCAGATCTGCGAATGGGCCGCCGGTACCCGGCCCACCGGCCCGGTGACGTGCACCGCGAACGGCCCGTCGGCGGGTGGGCAGGCGCAGTCCGGGGGCGGCGGGAACTACCTCTCGAACGAGAGCATGTACCGCTCCAACCGGCTGCGGCTGGAGCTTGGGGCCACCGACATCGCGGGCGGGCACCTGCACATCTCCGCGCTGGTCTATCCGGTCGACCCGCTGGTGCTGATCGACGACGCGTTCGCCGCCGACCGCGCGGCCACCATCGAGCAGACGGTCGCACTGGTCAAAGCGGCGGGTACGGCTGCTTGACGACCCTACGAGATCAGGTCGGGGATGCGCTCGAACAGCTGGGTGGTGTAGGTGACCATCTCGTGCAGCATCCAGTTGCCCGAGAACAGGATGGCGGCGCCCACCCCGGCGGCCTTGGGGACGAACGAGAGCGTCGCTTCCTGAATCTGGGTCACCGACTGGAACAGCGAGATGGCGAAACCGATCACCAGCGCCGTGATGAGCACCGGCGCGCACATCTTGGCCGCGATCGTCATCGCCTGCAGGCCCAGCTCCACGATCTGTGTGTCGGTCATACCCGCCTGTTCGGCCACCCGGCACTCCCGTGGAGTGCAGGACGGTTGCATTCCGGTTCGCAACCGCCGGAATCCTCAAGCCGCGAGTGCACTCCCGTGAGCCCTGCCCGGTAGCGGGGTCGGTGGTGCGCCTGTGACAACCCCTTCGGCGGCCGGGCCGCGAACTTGGGTGCGAAACGGCGGCCTCCGCGCGTGGCCCCTCTCACCGGTGGATCCGGTCAGAAGGCTTCGGGGTGAGGCGACGGGTCAGGTGGCCACGGCGGGGGTCCGTCACCCCGGCACCGCGCCAGCGCGGCAAAAGACCGGTTGCGGGGATCTTGCGGTGTCCTGCCGTATTCGCGGGACCCTCGTTTTCAGGGGCCTCCCGGCCCGATCAGGCGAAGGGGTATCCGCTGCTCAGACAGCATGAAGCGACGCTCGGCCAGCAACCGCGGGCAGCGTGGTGATCGTGGTTGCGGACGCGGGTAGCGTCGGCCGGGCTCTCGCCCCCAAGGAGTTGTCGTCGTGCGCCGTAAACTCGTGGCCCTCACCACGGCCGTCCTGTTCACTTTGACCGGCACCGCCGCGTGCAGCGACGACGACGGTGACGCCAAGGCCGTGCCCACCCGGGGCGGCGACGGCACCGGCAAGGTCGGCGTGATCCTGCCCGACACCACCACCAGCCAGCGCTGGGGCAGCGACGACCCGAAGCTGCTCAAGGCCGCCTTCGACGCCGCCAAGGTCCCGGTGGAGATCGACAACGCGCAGGGCAACCCGGACACCTTCAAAACCATTGGCGACCGCATGATCGCCGACGGTGTGACCGTGTTGATGATCGTAAATCTTGACGCCGGCAGTGGCAAGTACGTTCTCGACAAGGCTCGATCGAACGGTGTGAGGACCATCGATTACGACCGGCTGACCCTCAACGGCGGCGCCGACTACTACGTCAGCTTCAACAACGAAGAGGTCGGTCAGCTACAGGGCAAGGGCCTGGTCTCCTGCCTGAGCGCCGAGGGCGTCAAGACACCGCGCATCGTGTACCTCAACGGCGCGCCCACCGACAACAACGCCTCACAGTACAAGCAGGGCTACGACTCGGTGCTCGGACCCAAGTTCGACGACGGGTCGTACCTCAAGGGACCGGACCAGTCGGTAGCCGGCTGGAAGCGCGAAGAAGCGGTGACGGTCTTCCGCGAGATGTTCAACCAGACCGGCGGCAGGATCGACGGGGTCGTGGCGGCGAACGACACCGTGGCCAGCGCCGCGATCGAGATCCTCAAGGAGCGCAAGCGCAACGGCGAGGTGCCGGTGACCGGGCAGGACGCCGAGGTGCAGGCGCTGCAGAACATCCTGACCGGCGACCAGTGCATGACCGTCTACAAGCCCATCAAGCGCGAGGCCGACGCCGCCGCCAAGCTGGCGATCGGGCTGTTCAGGGGCGACAAGGCCGTCGCCGACGCGCGGGTCAAGGACACCGAGTCCGGGGCCTATGTGCCCGCCGTGCTGGAGTCGCCCATCCAGATCATGAAGAAGGACGTGGCCTCGGTCATCGCCGACGGCTTCGCCACCAGCAAGGCGGTGTGCAGCGGCCGCTTCGCCGTGGCGTGCACCCGGGCGGGGATCGGCTGACGCAACAGATCGATCACGACGAGCACCTCCAGCAAGAGTGTGGCCCCGGGCACTGGTAGCCTTTGCCGCGCTTTCGCCCCTGGAGGAGATCTCGTGCGCCGGAGACTGGTTTCCCTTGTGGCCGCCGGGCTGCTTGCCCTGAGCGGCACTGCAGCCTGCAGTGATGATGGCGGCGACGCCAAGGCCGTGCCCGCGCGCGGCGGCGACGGCACCGGCAAGGTCGGGGTGATCCTGCCCGACACCACCACCAGCCAGCGCTGGGGCACCGACGACCCCAAGCTGCTCAAGGCCGCCTTCGACGCCGCCGACGTCCCGGTGGAGATCGAGAACGCCCAGGGCGACCCGGCGAAGTTCCGCAGCCTCGGCGACAAGATGATCGCGGACGGCGCGACCGTGCTGATCATCGCGGCCCTCGACCCCGACAGCGGCAAGTACGTGCTGGACAAGGCGCGGGCCAATGGCGTCAAGACCATCGACTATGACCGGCTGACGCTCAACGGCGGCGCCGACTACTACGTCAGCTTCGACAACGAGGCGGTCGGCCAGCAGCAGGCAAAGGGTCTCATGCAGTGCCTGAGCAGCAAGAAGGTCAAGACCCCACGGATCGTCTACCTCAACGGCTCGACCACCGACAACAACGCGACGCTGTTCAAGGACGGCGCGGACACGGTCCTCGGTCCCAAGTTCGACGACGGCTCCTACCTCAAGGGTCCCGACCAGGCGGTGGCCGGCTGGAAGCGCGAGGAAGCGGTCACCGTGTTCCGCGAGATGTACGTCCAGACCGGCGGCAGAATCGACGCCGTGCTGGCGGCCAACGACACCATCGCCAGCGCGGCCATCGAGATCCTCAAGGAGCGCAAGCGTAACGGCAAGGTGCCGGTGACCGGGCAGGACGCCGAGGTCCAGGGGCTGCAGAACATCCTGGCGGGCGACCAGTGCATGACCGTCTACAAGCCGATCCGCAAGGAGGCGGACGCCGCCGCCAAACTCGCGATCGGACTGTTCAAGGGCGAGAAGGTCACCGCCGACGACCGGGTCAAGGACCCCGAGTCCGGGGCCTACGTGCCGGCCAAGCTCGAGTCGCCGATCCAGGTCATGAAGAAGGACGTCGCGTCGGTGATCAAGGACGGCTTCGTCACCAAGAAGGCGCTGTGCACCGGCCGCTTCGCGCAGGACTGCAAGTCGGCGGGCATCCTCTGAGCCTGCCGGGCGAGCGGGTCATGACCCTCGGCCGGGCCGGCGCCGCCCTGCTCGCGGGCGTGACGCTGGCGGTCGCCGGGTGCGCACCGACCGGCCCGGCGGGCGCCCCGGCCTGGCACACCGCCGCACCGGCACCCTCGGTCCCCGCGTCGAAGGCACCCGAGGCGGGCAAGAAGCCACGCATCCAGTCCGGCAACGGCGTCAAGGGCCCACTCGGCGAGGTCATCGACCTGGGTGGGTTGAAGGACGGCACCGGCGACCGGTACGTCATCTACGCCGTGACCGGCGGCGCCGTCAACGACACCAGCGACTTCGGCTTCGCCATCGGGGTGCGCCGCCCGGGTAACGTGGTCACCGAGGACCTGACGATCAGCGAATACCAGGGCACCGCCACCACGCCCGGTTTCCACCCGATGCAGGCGCAGATGGATCTGGGGGCCAAGTCGGTGCAGCCCGCGTTCGGCTACTACTCCGGCACGCCGGCGTCGATCACCGTACGCGACACCGGGCGCACGCTCACCGCCCACCTGGCCCGTTGGAGCGAGGACCCGGGCACCACGGTGTTCTGGTTCGACCCGGCCGACGTGCACGACAGCAGCCAATGGTCGGACCTGGGTGCCTATGACGCCTCCGGGGCCCGCCTGCCCGACGGGCACATCGAGCTGTCGACGTTCTGATGCGCCCGCTCGCCGCTCTCGTCCCGATGCTGCTCGCGCTGGCCGCGTGCACCGGCCCCGCCCCGGACAGCACCGGCACCGCGTCTGCGGCGCCGTCGTCCAGCGCGGCCACCGGCGAGTTGCAGCCGGTGTTTCCCGCGCTGACCGGGGACGTGGTCACCAGCGCCAAGCTGCTCACCTTCGACCCGGGCAACCGGGCGGCGATCGTCGAGCCCATCGTGTTCGCGCAGGCCCAGCAGTACTGCGCAAAGATGCACATCGACCCGGTGGACAACCGCTGCGCGCAGGAGCTGATCATCGTCAACAGCAACACCCGGGTGACGCTGGCGATGCGCGCCGGCGTCGAGCTGCGGGGCATGGGTGACGGCACCGGCGACTGCCTCGGCGACATGGACAAGGGCGCCACCTGCAAGGTCACGTCCGCCTACGTGCGCACCCTGGCGCAGAACGATGCCGCAGTGGTGATCACGCTGCGTGACGGCACCCTGGCGCGCATCGCCGAGCTGTATCAGCCCTGACGCGATCAGCCCTGACGCGACCGCCACGACGCCGGCGACAGCAGGCCGTGCTCGGCGAGGCGGTCCCAGAACTTATCCGGTGTGCCGCCCAGCTCGGCCGCGTCCGCCCACGCCTGCTCCCACACCCCGGTGGTCAAGGTGGACCGGCTCGGTGGCTGCCAGATCTGGCCGCGGGCCCGCACCGCCTTGACCGCGGCGCCGGGTAGGCCACCCCAGCTGGTGACGGCGATCTCGGCGGCCCGCAGCAGCCGGTCGTCGGGGTTGGTGGTCATGGCGCGGGCCAGTTCGGGGGCGTCGGCTCGCAGCAGCCGGCCGAGGGCTGATCGCAGCCGCAGCGCCGCCAACTGCGCCGTGCGGGCGGCGGCGATGCCGGGGTTCCTGGCGAGCGGACGCAACGCCGCGGGCAGAGGTGCGTCATGGGTCAGCGGGGTGAGCTTGGGGCGTACCTCCCCGGCAAGCTCTTGAATCGCCGCGGTGAGGGGGCGCCGGGCCGTGGCACTCCACAACTCCCCCACCTCGCCATCGCGGGCGAGCCATTCGCGCACCGCCCGGGTCAGCGTCACGGGCCGCATGCCCTGCTTGATCAGGTCAGTGAGCAGCGGGTTCAGCTCCTGCGCGGCGGCCACCCGGGCCAGCTGAGCACCCCAGGCGCCGGCCCCGCGCATCGTCGCCGACGGGCGCCGGGCCGCCCGCCGTCGAGCCGGAAATTCGGGAAAATTCGCATCTTCCGGTACGTCCACAGCCACGTGGTAGTTCTCGTCACGAAACGCCGCCGCCTCCGGGTGAGCCGGATCCGGCAGCAGAGAAGCCGGGCGGCCGGGACCGGGCGCGACGACACCCTCGGGGTAGCCGTTGAGCCGCGCGATGGCATGGGTCAAATCGGCCAGCCACTCGGTGCCGGTGTCCAGGAACTCCGCCCGCACCTGCGGCGGGATCCGGGTGTCGCCGAGCACTACACAGGCCCGGCGCAGCACCGACTCGCCGTAGTCGCGGGCCACCCTGAGCCGCTCCTCGGCATTTGCCGGGACCAGGTTGCGCAGGTAGTTCGCCGGGCGTGCGGGGTGCCGGGTGAGTCCCTCGACCCGGCGTGCCGATTCGGTGTACTCGCGGGTGGTCAGCAACCCGGCGGCCTCGTCGATGGCGGTGCGGTGCTGCTCCAGGGCCGTGCAGGAATCGGTCAGGGCGGCGGTGATGGCAACGCTGACCAGCACGGCGTCGAGGCCGGCGGGGTCGAGCAGTCCGGCGGCGGAGGCGGCCAGGCGCAGCGCGGCGAAGCGGTGCCCGGCCCGAGCGGCGGCTGCGGCGGCGCCCGACTGTCCGAAAAGGTTCACCAGGATCGGATCGTGGCCGCCGGCCTGCCCGGTGGTCAGCAGCGCGACCAGGGCGTCGCGCCGGTCTCCCGTACCGCCGTCGATGCGGGCTGAGCGGAACCCGTCGCCCAGATCGACGTCGGCGCCGGCCGCAACCACCCCGGCGGTTTCGATGAGCGCTGCGAGCCGGTCCAGGGCGGCCGCGCCGTCCACAGTGGCCGGGCCAACGGCCACGGGAGCGCCGGGGGCCAGTCCGATGAGCGACAGAACCTGGGTTCCCGCGCGTGGGCGCACACCGCCGAGCAGGGTGAACTCCATGCGACCATGATGAACCGGTGCGCCAAGCGAATTACTCGGGCATGAAGGTTCTCCCACGAGTTGACCGCGACCACTAGTTTGTGGCAGTGAAAATCCGGTATATGTTGCACAACGCGTACGGGACTGGTGGCACCATCCGTACGGTCGTCAACCAGGCCAATGCCCTGTGCGCCGAGCATGACGTCGAGGTCGCCAGCGTGTACCGCTCGACCCGGGAGATGGTGTTCCCCCTCGACCCGCGGGTGCGCCTGGTGTCGCTGACGGATCTGCGCGAGGACGGCTCGCGGTGGACCGACAAACCGGGCACGAATTCGCGGTTCTGGCGCAAGACGCGGCGCTTCGCCAACCCGATGCCGCAGCGCCACGACTTCCGCTACCGCCGCTGGGATCCGCTGGTCGACTTCAAGGTGCTGCGCTATGTGCGCGCCCAGCGCGACGCCGTGCTGGTGACCACGCGGCCCGGGCTCAACCTGATGTCGGCCTGGTTCGCGCCGCGCCGGCTGGTGCGGGTGGGTCAGGACCACATGAACCTGAGCAGTTACAAGCCGGCGCTGCGCGAGGCGATCGTGCGCGCCTACCCGCGACTGGACGCGGTCACCGTGCTGACCGAAGCCGATTTGGCCGAGTATCGCGGCGCGGTGGGTGCGAGGGTGCGGCTGGAGCGCATTCCCAACGGCGTTCCGCCGCGTCCGGACGTACCGGGGCAAAAGCGTGCCCCGATCCTGCTCGCGGCCGGACGCCTGAGCCGGCAGAAGGGTTTCGATCTGCTGATCGACGCGTTCGTGCAGGTGCATGCCGTGCACCCGGACTGGCAGCTGCACATCTTCGGCGAGGGCAAGGCGCGGCCCAAGCTGACCGCCCAGATCGAGGAGCGCGGGCTCAAGGGCGTCGTGCGCCTGCGCGGGCTGACCCGCAACCTGGACGCCGAGCTGAACAAGGTGTCGGCGTTCGTGCTCAGCTCCCGCAAGGAAGGGCTGCCGATGGTGCTGCTCGAGGCGATGGGTGCGGGGCTGCCGGTGGTGGCGTTCGACTGCCCGACCGGGCCCGCCGAGGTGGTGGAGAACGAGGTGAACGGGTTGCTGATCCCGGCCGAGGATGTCGATGCCCTGGCCGCCGGGATGATCCGGATGATCACCCAGCCGCACGAGCGGGAGAAGTTCGCCGCCGCCGCCCGCGTGACCAGCGCCGATTATTCGATGCCGGTGATCGCAGCCAGGTGGGAGACGTTGTTCACCGACCTCCGGTCCTGAGGTTTGCGCGCACCGGGTACCCTCCGCCGCGTCCGCACATGAAACGATCTCGGGGAACCGATGCGCCGATCTGACCGCAATTTCTTCACCAACGCCGGCATGCTGACCGTCTGCGGCCTGCTTTCCGGCGTCGTCGTGGCGGCGGCTGCGTTCCCGGCAGTGGCCATGTCCGGGCTGGCCGCCAAGGCCGGCGGCGAGTCGTTCGCCGCGTTGCCCAGCGAGCTGCGCAAGGCCACCGCCCCGCAGGTGAGCCGGGTGGTGGCCGCCGACGGCAAGACCGAGATCGCGGTCTTCTACGATGAGTTCCGCAGCGACGTCCCGCTCAAGGACATCAGCAAGAACATGCTCAACGCCATCGTCGCGGCCGAGGACCACAAGTTCTACAAGCACAACGGCGTCGACCTCAAGGGCGTGGCCCGCGCGATCGTCAGCAACAACAGCGAATCCAACGGCGGTCAGCAGGGTGCCTCCACGCTGACCATGCAGTACGTGCGCATGTCGCTGTCCTACTCGGCGCAGAACTTCCAGGAAGTCGTCGACGCCACCGAGGACACCCCGCAACGCAAGCTCACCGAGATGAAGTACGCGATGCAGGTGGAGAAGGAGCTCAGCAAGGAGCAGATCCTGCAGGGTTACCTCAACCAGGCGCCGTTCGGCAACGGCGCGTACGGCATCTCCGCGGCCTCGCAGGTCTACTTCCAGAAGAAGCCCAAGGATCTCAGCGTGCCCGAGGCGGCGCTGCTGGCCGGCATGGTCAAGGCGCCGACCGGTTTCGACCCGACCACGCCGACGGGCTACCCGGCGGCGCTGGACCGGCGCAACTGGGTGATCGGCAACATGCGCGACCTCAACTACATCACCGCGAAGCAGGCCGCCGACGCCACCAAGGTCAAGCTCGGGCACGAGGCCAAGCGGTCGGGCAACGGCTGCGCGGCGGTCAAGAAGAACGAGTGGGGCTTCTTCTGCGACTACTTCTACCGGTGGTGGCTCAGCCGCGAAGAGTTCGGCAAGAACACCTACGACCGGGAGCGCCGGCTCAAAAGCGGCGGCTACCGCATCCAGGCGTCGATGGACGTGGCGGCCACGGCGTCGACCCGGGCCGCGGTGGCGGATCAGATCGGCATCAACAACCGCGACGCGCTGCTGCTGGCCGCGGTGCAGCCGGGCACCGGCCGGGTCAAGGCGCTGGCTGCGAACCGCCGGTACAAACTCGACGGTGGGCCGCACCCGCAGAACAAGTTGTCCTCGGACCCGAAAAAGGCGGCCAAGAAGATTCGCGGCACCTACCCGAACACCACGAACCCGCTGCTGAGCGGGGGCGGGGACATCACCGGCTACCAGGCCGGCTCGGTGTTCAAGATGTTCACCATGGTCGCGGCGCTGGAGAACGGCTACCCGCTGCCGTACACGATCAACACGACGTACCAGTACAAGAGCTCGCTGTATCTGGACTCCGGGGCTCCGGCGGAGTGCAACGGCCATTACTGCCCGCGCAACGCCTCGCAGAGTGAGAAGGGGCCGTACAACATGTGGTCGGGCTTCGGCAGCTCGGTCAACACCTACTTCGTGCCGCTGGAGGAGAGCGTCGGCGCGGAGAAGGTGGTCGACGTGGCGCACCGCTTCGGCGTGAAGTTCCGCGACCCGCACGACAACGACCTGGCCACCAAGTACGCCCACGACTGGGGGTCGTTCACCCTGGGCGTGTCCTCGTCAACCCCGCTGGACATGGCCAACGCCTACGCCACGCTGGCCGCCGACGGCATGTACTGCGAACCCACCCCGGTGCAACTGATCTCCACCATGACCGGTGAGAAGCTGGACGTGGGCAAGCCGCACTGCAAGCGCGCCACCACCGCCGACGTGGCCCGCGCGGCGATCGACGCGGCCCGCTGCCCGGTCGGTGACTCGGCCCAGCTGGGCTCGTGCGGCGGGCACGCCACCGCGGCGGGGGCCCGCTATGCGGTGGGCCACCCGATCTTCGGCAAGACCGGCACCACCGACAACGACAAGACGGCCTCGCTGATCATCAGCACCCGGTCGATGACGGTGGCGGGCTACCTGGTCAACCCGGACTACCAGAACCACCCGTACAAGATGCGTCACGACGTGGTGAACCCGGCGGTCGAGAAGGCCCTGCACGACATCATGAAGGGCAAGTCCAAGCAGCAGTTCAAGAAGCCGAAGAGTACGAAGATCTCGGTCGGCGAGCAGCGCGACATCCCCGGCGTGAAGTGCACCAGCGTCGAGGAGGCCACCAGCCGCGTGCAGGGGGCCGGATTCGTGGCCGCGGTCGGCGCCGAGGTCGCCTCGGACTGCCCGAAGGGTCAGGCGGCCGGCACCGAGCCGTCCGGGCGCACGATCAAGGGTGGCTTCGTGAGCATCCAGGTCAGCGCGGGTCCCCAGCCCGGCTCGGCACCGTCGGGTGGGCCACAACCGGGCCGTTGATCCTCGAGTCGCCCGCCGGCTCACCGATAACAGCAAGACGCTGGTGCGCCGCTTCCGATACTGATCAGCCGCAGGCACCCCGCTCCGGCGGGGCGCCTGCCCGGTCTCCCCTCCGCCATCGGCACGGCGGTCGATGGGAAGGTAGAGTGCGCACCGCTATGACCATGCCCTTGCGTACCGGCGAACCGGCCCAGCTCGGCGACTACAAGCTGGAGGCCCGGCTGGGGTCCGGCGGCATGGGCACTGTCTACCTGGGCCGGGCCCGCGACGGGCGGCGGGTCGCCATCAAGGTCATCCGCCAGGATCTGTCCTGGGATGACGAGCTGCGCGGGCGGTTCCGCTCGGAGGTCAACCGGGTCCGCCAGGTGCCCTCGTTCTCCACCGCCGCGGTGCTCGACGCCGACCCCGATCACGACCCGCCGTACCTGGTGGTCGAGTACGTGGACGGCCCCAGCCTGGCCACCGTGGTGCGCGAGCGCGGCCCGCTGAGCAGCGACGCGCTGCACAGCATGGCGATCGGCATCAGCACCGCGCTCGTGGCCATCCACGGCGCCGGGGTGATCCACCGCGACCTCAAGCCGGGGAACGTGCTGTTCGCGCTGGGCGGCGTCAAGGTCATCGACTTCGGCATCGCCCGCCCGCTGGAGGTCACCAGCCAGCACACCCGCACCGACCAGATGGTGGGCACGGTGGCCTACATGGCCCCGGAGCGCTTCGACACCGACTCGGCCGGCCCGGTGACCCCGGCCGCCGACATCTTCGCGTGGGGTGTGGTGGTGATGTTCGCCGCCACCGGCCGCACCCCGTTCGGCGCGGAATCCGCCCCGGCCACCGCGATGCGCATCCTCACCCAGGAGCCCGACCTGACCGGGCTCACCGCTCCGTTGCGCACGCTCGTGGCCAGCGCGCTGGCCACGAGCGTGCGCAACGGAGCGGTGAGCCCGGTCAGGTCGGGCTCCTGGGTGAGGATGCGCATCGCGGTGGCCGGGGCGGATTCCGCGCCGAACGGGGTGCGGCCGGTGGCGGCGAACATCACCACCACACCCCACGCGAAGATGTCGGCGGCCGGGGTCACCGGGCCGGCCGAGTCGGTGTCGAAGCGCTCCGGGGCCATGTAGGCCACCGTGCCCACCATCTGGTCGGTGCGGGTGTGCTGGCTGGTGACCTCCAGCGGGCGGGCGATGCCGAAGTCGATGACCTTGACGCCGCCCAGCGCGAACAGCACGTTCCCCGGCTTGAGGTCGCGGTGGATCACCCCGGCGCCGTGGATGGCCACGAGCGCGGTGCTGATGCCGATCGCCATGCTGTGCAGCGCGTCGCTGCTCAGCGGGCCGCGCTCGCGCACCACGGTGGCCAGGCTGGGGCCGTCCACGTACTCGACCACCAGGTACGGCGGGTCGTGATCGGGGTCGGCGTCGAGCACCGCGGCGGTGGAGAACGAGGGCACCTGGCGGACCCGGTTGACCTCCGAGCGGAACCGCCCGCGCAGCTCGTCATCCCAGGACAGATCCTGGCGGATGACCTTGATGGCGACCCGCCGCCCGTCGCGGGCCCGGCCCAGGTAGACAGTGCCCATGCCGCCGGACCCCAGCCGGGCCTCCAGCTTGTAGTCGCCGAGCTGGGCCGGTTCGCCGGTACGCAAGGGCATGGTCATAGCGGTGCGCACTCTACCTTCCCATCGACCGCCGTGCCGATGGCGGAGGGGAGACCGGGCAGGCGCCCCGCCGGAGCGGGGTGCCTGCGGCTGATCAGTATCGGAAGCGGCGCACCAGCGTCTTGCTGTTATCGGTGAGCCGGCGGGCGACTCGAGGATCAACGGCCCGGTTGTGGCCCACCCGACGGTGCCGAGCCGGGCTGGGGACCCGCGCTGACCTGGATGCTCACGAAGCCACCCTTGATCGTGCGCCCGGACGGCTCGGTGCCGGCCGCCTGACCCTTCGGGCAGTCCGAGGCGACCTCGGCGCCGACCGCGGCCACGAATCCGGCCCCCTGCACGCGGCTGGTGGCCTCCTCGACGCTGGTGCACTTCACGCCGGGGATGTCGCGCTGCTCGCCGACCGAGATCTTCGTACTCTTCGGCTTCTTGAACTGCTGCTTGGACTTGCCCTTCATGATGTCGTGCAGGGCCTTCTCGACCGCCGGGTTCACCACGTCGTGACGCATCTTGTACGGGTGGTTCTGGTAGTCCGGGTTGACCAGGTAGCCCGCCACCGTCATCGACCGGGTGCTGATGATCAGCGAGGCCGTCTTGTCGTTGTCGGTGGTGCCGGTCTTGCCGAAGATCGGGTGGCCCACCGCATAGCGGGCCCCCGCCGCGGTGGCGTGCCCGCCGCACGAGCCCAGCTGGGCCGAGTCACCGACCGGGCAGCGGGCCGCGTCGATCGCCGCGCGGGCCACGTCGGCGGTGGTGGCGCGCTTGCAGTGCGGCTTGCCCACGTCCAGCTTCTCACCGGTCATGGTGGAGATCAGTTGCACCGGGGTGGGTTCGCAGTACATGCCGTCGGCGGCCAGCGTGGCGTAGGCGTTGGCCATGTCCAGCGGGGTTGACGAGGACACGCCCAGGGTGAACGACCCCCAGTCGTGGGCGTACTTGGTGGCCAGGTCGTTGTCGTGCGGGTCGCGGAACTTCACGCCGAAGCGGTGCGCCACGTCGACCACCTTCTCCGCGCCGACGCTCTCCTCCAGCGGCACGAAGTAGGTGTTGACCGAGCTGCCGAAGCCCGACCACATGTTGTACGGCCCCTTCTCACTCTGCGAGGCGTTGCGCGGGCAGTAATGGCCGTTGCACTCCGCCGGAGCCCCGGAGTCCAGATACAGCGAGCTCTTGTACTGGTACGTCGTGTTGATCGTGTACGGCAGCGGGTAGCCGTTCTCCAGCGCCGCGACCATGGTGAACATCTTGAACACCGAGCCGGCCTGGTAGCCGGTGATGTCCCCGCCCCCGCTCAGCAGCGGGTTCGTGGTGTTCGGGTAGGTGCCGCGAATCTTCTTGGCCGCCTTTTTCGGGTCCGAGGACAACTTGTTCTGCGGGTGCGGCCCACCGTCGAGTTTGTACCGGCGGTTCGCAGCCAGCGCCTTGACCCGGCCGGTGCCCGGCTGCACCGCGGCCAGCAGCAGCGCGTCGCGGTTGTTGATGCCGATCTGATCCGCCACCGCGGCCCGGGTCGACGCCGTGGCCGCCACGTCCATCGACGCCTGGATGCGGTAGCCGCCGCTTTTGAGCCGGCGCTCCCGGTCGTAGGTGTTCTTGCCGAACTCTTCGCGGCTGAGCCACCACCGGTAGAAGTAGTCGCAGAAGAAGCCCCACTCGTTCTTCTTGACCGCCGCGCAGCCGTTGCCCGACCGCTTGGCCTCGTGCCCGAGCTTGACCTTGGTGGCGTCGGCGGCCTGCTTCGCGGTGATGTAGTTGAGGTCGCGCATGTTGCCGATCACCCAGTTGCGCCGGTCCAGCGCCGCCGGGTAGCCCGTCGGCGTGGTCGGGTCGAAACCGGTCGGCGCCTTGACCATGCCGGCCAGCAGCGCCGCCTCGGGCACGCTGAGATCCTTGGGCTTCTTCTGGAAGTAGACCTGCGAGGCCGCGGAGATGCCGTACGCGCCGTTGCCGAACGGCGCCTGGTTGAGGTAACCCTGCAGGATCTGCTCCTTGCTGAGCTCCTTCTCCACCTGCATCGCGTACTTCATCTCGGTGAGCTTGCGTTGCGGGGTGTCCTCGGTGGCGTCGACGACTTCCTGGAAGTTCTGCGCCGAGTAGGACAGCGACATGCGCACGTACTGCATGGTCAGCGTGGAGGCACCCTGCTGACCGCCGTTGGATTCGCTGTTGTTGCTGACGATCGCGCGGGCCACGCCCTTGAGGTCGACGCCGTTGTGCTTGTAGAACTTGTGGTCCTCGGCCGCGACGATGGCGTTGAGCATGTTCTTGCTGATGTCCTTGAGCGGGACGTCGCTGCGGAACTCATCGTAGAAGACCGCGATCTCGGTCTTGCCGTCGGCGGCCACCACCCGGCTCACCTGCGGGGCGGTGGCCTTGCGCAGCTCGCTGGGCAACGCGGCGAACGACTCGCCGCCGGCCTTGGCGGCCAGCCCGGACATGGCCACTGCCGGGAACGCAGCCGCCGCCACGACGACGCCGGAAAGCAGGCCGCAGACGGTCAGCATGCCGGCGTTGGTGAAGAAATTGCGGTCAGATCGGCGCATCGGTTCCCCGAGATCGTTTCATGTGCGGACGCGGCGGAGGGTACCCGGTGCGCGCAAACCTCAGGACCGGAGGTCGGTGAACAACGTCTCCCACCTGGCTGCGATCACCGGCATCGAATAATCGGCGCTGGTCACGCGGGCGGCGGCGGCGAACTTCTCCCGCTCGTGCGGCTGGGTGATCATCCGGATCATCCCGGCGGCCAGGGCATCGACATCCTCGGCCGGGATCAGCAACCCGTTCACCTCGTTCTCCACCACCTCGGCGGGCCCGGTCGGGCAGTCGAACGCCACCACCGGCAGCCCCGCACCCATCGCCTCGAGCAGCACCATCGGCAGCCCTTCCTTGCGGGAGCTGAGCACGAACGCCGACACCTTGTTCAGCTCGGCGTCCAGGTTGCGGGTCAGCCCGCGCAGGCGCACGACGCCCTTGAGCCCGCGCTCCTCGATCTGGGCGGTCAGCTTGGGCCGCGCCTTGCCCTCGCCGAAGATGTGCAGCTGCCAGTCCGGGTGCACGGCATGCACCTGCACGAACGCGTCGATCAGCAGATCGAAACCCTTCTGCCGGCTCAGGCGTCCGGCCGCGAGCAGGATCGGGGCACGCTTTTGCCCCGGTACGTCCGGACGCGGCGGAACGCCGTTGGGAATGCGCTCCAGCCGCACCCTCGCACCCACCGCGCCGCGATACTCGGCCAAATCGGCTTCGGTCAGCACGGTGACCGCGTCCAGTCGCGGGTAGGCGCGCACGATCGCCTCGCGCAGCGCCGGCTTGTAACTGCTCAGGTTCATGTGGTCCTGACCCACCCGCACCAGCCGGCGCGGCGCGAACCAGGCCGACATCAGGTTGAGCCCGGGCCGCGTGGTCACCAGCACGGCGTCGCGCTGGGCGCGCACATAGCGCAGCACCTTGAAGTCGACCAGCGGATCCCAGCGGCGGTAGCGGAAGTCGTGGCGCTGCGGCATCGGGTTGGCGAAGCGCCGCGTCTTGCGCCAGAACCGCGAATTCGTGCCCGGTTTGTCGGTCCACCGCGAGCCGTCCTCGCGCAGATCCGTCAGCGACACCAGGCGCACCCGCGGGTCGAGGGGGAACACCATCTCCCGGGTCGAGCGGTACACGCTGGCGACCTCGACGTCATGCTCGGCGCACAGGGCATTGGCCTGGTTGACGACCGTACGGATGGTGCCACCAGTCCCGTACGCGTTGTGCAACATATACCGGATTTTCACTGCCACAAACTAGTGGTCGCGGTCAACTCGTGGGAGAACCTTCATGCCCGAGTAATTCGCTTGGCGCACCGGTTCATCATGGTCGCATGGAGTTCACCCTGCTCGGCGGTGTGCGCCCACGCGCGGGAACCCAGGTTCTGTCGCTCATCGGACTGGCCCCCGGCGCTCCCGTGGCCGTTGGCCCGGCCACTGTGGACGGCGCGGCCGCCCTGGACCGGCTCGCAGCGCTCATCGAAACCGCCGGGGTGGTTGCGGCCGGCGCCGACGTCGATCTGGGCGACGGGTTCCGCTCAGCCCGCATCGACGGCGGTACGGGAGACCGGCGCGACGCCCTGGTCGCGCTGCTGACCACCGGGCAGGCCGGCGGCCACGATCCGATCCTGGTGAACCTTTTCGGACAGTCGGGCGCCGCCGCAGCCGCCGCTCGGGCCGGGCACCGCTTCGCCGCGCTGCGCCTGGCCGCCTCCGCCGCCGGACTGCTCGACCCCGCCGGCCTCGACGCCGTGCTGGTCAGCGTTGCCATCACCGCCGCCCTGACCGATTCCTGCACGGCCCTGGAGCAGCACCGCACCGCCATCGACGAGGCCGCCGGGTTGCTGACCACCCGCGAGTACACCGAATCGGCACGCCGGGTCGAGGGACTCACCCGGCACCCCGCACGCCCGGCGAACTACCTGCGCAACCTGGTCCCGGCAAATGCCGAGGAGCGGCTCAGGGTGGCCCGCGACTACGGCGAGTCGGTGCTGCGCCGGGCCTGTGTAGTGCTCGGCGACACCCGGATCCCGCCGCAGGTGCGGGCGGAGTTCCTGGACACCGGCACCGAGTGGCTGGCCGATTTGACCCATGCCATCGCGCGGCTCAACGGCTACCCCGAGGGTGTCGTCGCGCCCGGTCCCGGCCGCCCGGCTTCTCTGCTGCCGGATCCGGCTCACCCGGAGGCGGCGGCGTTTCGTGACGAGAACTACCACGTGGCTGTGGACGTACCGGAAGATGCGAATTTTCCCGAATTTCCGGCTCGACGGCGGGCGGCCCGGCGCCCGTCGGCGACGATGCGCGGGGCCGGCGCCTGGGGTGCTCAGCTGGCCCGGGTGGCCGCCGCGCAGGAGCTGAACCCGCTGCTCACTGACCTGATCAAGCAGGGCATGCGGCCCGTGACGCTGACCCGGGCGGTGCGCGAATGGCTCGCCCGCGATGGCGAGGTGGGGGAGTTGTGGAGTGCCACGGCCCGGCGCCCCCTCACCGCGGCGATTCAAGAGCTTGCCGGGGAGGTACGCCCCAAGCTCACCCCGCTGACCCATGACGCACCTCTGCCCGCGGCGTTGCGTCCGCTCGCCAGGAACCCCGGCATCGCCGCCGCCCGCACGGCGCAGTTGGCGGCGCTGCGGCTGCGATCAGCCCTCGGCCGGCTGCTGCGAGCCGACGCCCCCGAACTGGCCCGCGCCATGACCACCAACCCCGACGACCGGCTGCTGCGGGCCGCCGAGATCGCCGTCACCAGCTGGGGTGGCCTACCCGGCGCCGCGGTCAAGGCGGTGCGGGCCCGCGGCCAGATCTGGCAGCCACCGAGCCGGTCCACCTTGACCACCGGGGTGTGGGAGCAGGCGTGGGCGGACGCGGCCGAGCTGGGCGGCACACCGGATAAGTTCTGGGACCGCCTCGCCGAGCACGGCCTGCTGTCGCCGGCGTCGTGGCGGTCGCGTCAGGGCTGATCGCGTCAGGGCTGATACAGCTCGGCGATGCGCGCCAGGGTGCCGTCACGCAGCGTGATCACCACTGCGGCATCGTTCTGCGCCAGGGTGCGCACGTAGGCGGACGTGACCTTGCAGGTGGCGCCCTTGTCCATGTCGCCGAGGCAGTCGCCGGTGCCGTCACCCATGCCCCGCAGCTCGACGCCGGCGCGCATCGCCAGCGTCACCCGGGTGTTGCTGTTGACGATGATCAGCTCCTGCGCGCAGCGGTTGTCCACCGGGTCGATGTGCATCTTTGCGCAGTACTGCTGGGCCTGCGCGAACACGATGGGCTCGACGATCGCCGCCCGGTTGCCCGGGTCGAAGGTGAGCAGCTTGGCGCTGGTGACCACGTCCCCGGTCAGCGCGGGAAACACCGGCTGCAACTCGCCGGTGGCCGCGCTGGACGACGGCGCCGCAGACGCGGTGCCGGTGCTGTCCGGGGCGGGGCCGGTGCACGCGGCCAGCGCGAGCAGCATCGGGACGAGAGCGGCGAGCGGGCGCATCAGAACGTCGACAGCTCGATGTGCCCGTCGGGCAGGCGGGCCCCGGAGGCGTCATAGGCACCCAGGTCCGACCATTGGCTGCTGTCGTGCACGTCGGCCGGGTCGAACCAGAACACCGTGGTGCCCGGGTCCTCGCTCCAACGGGCCAGGTGGGCGGTGAGCGTGCGCCCGGTGTCGCGTACGGTGATCGACGCCGGCGTGCCGGAGTAGTAGCCGAACGCGGGCTGCACCGACTTGGCCCCCAGATCCATCTGCGCCTGCATCGGGTGGAAACCGGGCGTGGTGGCGGTGCCCTGGTATTCGCTGATCGTCAGGTCCTCGGTGACCACGTTACCCGGGCGGCGCACCCCGATGGCGAAGCCGAAGTCGCTGGTGTCGTTGACGGCGCCGCCGGTCACGGCGTAGATGACGTACCGGTCGCCGGTGCCGTCCTTCAACCCACCCAGGTCGATGACCTCGCCGAGTGGGCCCTTGACGCCGTTGCCGGACTGGATGCGTGGCTTCTTGCCCGCCTCGGGTGCCTTCGACGCGGGGACCGAGGGTGCCGGTGCGGCGGTGTGCCAGGCCGGGGCGCCCGCCGGGCCGGTCGGTGCGCACCCGGCGACCGCCAGCGTCACGCCCGCGAGCAGGGCGGCGCCGGCCCGGCCGAGGGTCATGACCCGCTCGCCCGGCAGGCTCAGAGGATGCCCGCCGACTTGCAGTCCTGCGCGAAGCGGCCGGTGCACAGCGCCTTCTTGGTGACGAAGCCGTCCTTGATCACCGACGCGACGTCCTTCTTCATGACCTGGATCGGCGACTCGAGCTTGGCCGGCACGTAGGCCCCGGACTCGGGGTCCTTGACCCGGTCGTCGGCGGTGACCTTCTCGCCCTTGAACAGTCCGATCGCGAGTTTGGCGGCGGCGTCCGCCTCCTTGCGGATCGGCTTGTAGACGGTCATGCACTGGTCGCCCGCCAGGATGTTCTGCAGCCCCTGGACCTCGGCGTCCTGCCCGGTCACCGGCACCTTGCCGTTACGCTTGCGCTCCTTGAGGATCTCGATGGCCGCGCTGGCGATGGTGTCGTTGGCCGCCAGCACGGCGTCGATTCTGCCGCCGGTCTGGACGTACATCTCGCGGAACACGGTGACCGCTTCCTCGCGCTTCCAGCCGGCCACCGCCTGGTCGGGACCCTTGAGGTAGGAGCCGTCGTCGAACTTGGGACCGAGGACCGTGTCCGCGCCGTCCTTGAACAGCGTCGCGTTGTTGTCGGTGGTCGAGCCGTTGAGGTAGACGATCCGTGGGGTCTTGACCTTCTTGCTGCTCAGGCACTGCATGAGACCCTTTGCCTGCTGCTGGCCGACCGCCTCGTTGTCGAAGCTGACGTAGTAGTCGGCGCCGCCGTTGAGCGTCAGCCGGTCATAGTCGATGGTCTTGACGCCATTGGCCCGCGCCTTGTCCAGCACGTACTTGCCGCTGTCGGGGTCGAGGGCCGCGATGATCAGCACGGTCGCGCCGTCCGCGATCATCTTGTCGCCGAGGCTGCGGAACTTCGCCGGGTCGCCCTGGGCGTTCTCGATCTCCACCGGGACGTCGGCGGCGTCGAAGGCGGCCTTGAGCAGCTTGGGGTCGTCGGTGCCCCAGCGCTGGCTGGTGGTGGTGTCGGGCAGGATCACCCCGACCTTGCCGGTGCCGTCGCCGCCGCGCGCGGGCACGGCCTTGGCGTCGCCGCCATCATCACTGCAGGCTGCAGTGCCGCTCAGGGCAAGCAGCCCGGCGGCCACAAGGGAAACCAGTCTCCGGCGCACGAGATCTCCTCCAGGGGCGAAAGCGCGGCAAAGGCTACCAGTGCCCGGGGCCACACTCTTGCTGGAGGTGCTCGTCGTGATCGATCTGTTGCGTCAGCCGATCCCCGCCCGGGTGCACGCCACGGCGAAGCGGCCGCTGCACACCGCCTTGCTGGTGGCGAAGCCGTCGGCGATGACCGAGGCCACGTCCTTCTTCATGATCTGGATGGGCGACTCCAGCACGGCGGGCACATAGGCCCCGGACTCGGTGTCCTTGACCCGCGCGTCGGCGACGGCCTTGTCGCCCCTGAACAGCCCGATCGCCAGCTTGGCGGCGGCGTCGGCCTCGCGCTTGATGGGCTTGTAGACGGTCATGCACTGGTCGCCGGTCAGGATGTTCTGCAGCGCCTGCACCTCGGCGTCCTGCCCGGTCACCGGCACCTCGCCGTTGCGCTTGCGCTCCTTGAGGATCTCGATCGCGGCGCTGGCCACGGTGTCGTTCGCCGCCACGACCCCGTCGATCCTGCCGCCGGTCTGGTTGAACATCTCGCGGAAGACCGTCACCGCTTCTTCGCGCTTCCAGCCGGCTACCGACTGGTCCGGTCCCTTGAGGTACGACCCGTCGTCGAACTTGGGTCCGAGCACCGAGTCGTAGCCCTGCTTGTACTGTGAGGCGTTGTTGTCGGTGGGCGCGCCGTTGAGGTACACGATGCGCGGTGTCTTGACGCCCTCGGCGCTCAGGCAGGAGACCAGGCCCTTGCCCTGTAGCTGACCGACCTCTTCGTTGTTGAAGCTGACGTAGTAGTCGGCGCCGCCGTTGAGGGTCAGCCGGTCGTAATCGATGGTCCTCACACCGTTCGATCGAGCCTTGTCGAGAACGTACTTGCCACTGCCGGCGTCAAGATTTACGATCATCAACACGGTCACACCGTCGGCGATCATGCGGTCGCCAATGGTTTTGAAGGTGTCCGGGTTGCCCTGCGCGTTGTCGATCTCCACCGGGACCTTGGCGGCGTCGAAGGCGGCCTTGAGCAGCTTCGGGTCGTCGCTGCCCCAGCGCTGGCTGGTGGTGGTGTCGGGCAGGATCACGCCGACCTTGCCGGTGCCGTCGCCGCCCCGGGTGGGCACGGCCTTGGCGTCACCGTCGTCGTCGCTGCACGCGGCGGTGCCGGTCAAAGTGAACAGGACGGCCGTGGTGAGGGCCACGAGTTTACGGCGCACGACGACAACTCCTTGGGGGCGAGAGCCCGGCCGACGCTACCCGCGTCCGCAACCACGATCACCACGCTGCCCGCGGTTGCTGGCCGAGCGTCGCTTCATGCTGTCTGAGCAGCGGATACCCCTTCGCCTGATCGGGCCGGGAGGCCCCTGAAAACGAGGGTCCCGCGAATACGGCAGGACACCGCAAGATCCCCGCAACCGGTCTTTTGCCGCGCTGGCGCGGTGCCGGGGTGACGGACCCCCGCCGTGGCCACCTGACCCGTCGCCTCACCCCGAAGCCTTCTGACCGGATCCACCGGTGAGAGGGGCCACGCGCGGAGGCCGCCGTTTCGCACCCAAGTTCGCGGCCCGGCCGCCGAAGGGGTTGTCACAGGCGCACCACCGACCCCGCTACCGGGCAGGGCTCACGGGAGTGCACTCGCGGCTTGAGGATTCCGGCGGTTGCGAACCGGAATGCAACCGTCCTGCACTCCACGGGAGTGCCGGGTGGCCGAACAGGCGGGTATGACCGACACACAGATCGTGGAGCTGGGCCTGCAGGCGATGACGATCGCGGCCAAGATGTGCGCGCCGGTGCTCATCACGGCGCTGGTGATCGGTTTCGCCATCTCGCTGTTCCAGTCGGTGACCCAGATTCAGGAAGCGACGCTCTCGTTCGTCCCCAAGGCCGCCGGGGTGGGCGCCGCCATCCTGTTCTCGGGCAACTGGATGCTGCACGAGATGGTCACCTACACCACCCAGCTGTTCGAGCGCATCCCCGACCTGATCTCGTAGGGTCGTCAAGCAGCCGTACCCGCCGCTTTGACCAGTGCGACCGTCTGCTCGATGGTGGCCGCGCGGTCGGCGGCGAACGCGTCGTCGATCAGCACCAGCGGGTCGACCGGATAGACCAGCGCGGAGATGTGCAGGTGCCCGCCCGCGATGTCGGTGGCCCCAAGCTCCAGCCGCAGCCGGTTGGAGCGGTACATGCTCTCGTTCGAGAGGTAGTTCCCGCCGCCCCCGGACTGCGCCTGCCCACCCGCCGACGGGCCGTTCGCGGTGCACGTCACCGGGCCGGTGGGCCGGGTACCGGCGGCCCATTCGCAGATCTGGCGGTTGAGCGCGACCGGCCATGGGCCGGTGCCCGCGTCGATCATCGCCTGGTAGGGCAGCGTGGTTTCGATGAACTCCGGGGCCGGCGACGGCTGCGGCCAGCGCGGCGCCGGCGGGACCTGGCCGGCCGCCCCCTCGTTGTTGTTGTCCGGGGACCCGCCGCGCCACGCGCCGGCCCACTGCTCGATGTTCATCACGCCGCGGTTGCCCTGGCTGATCGTCATGATCAGATCGGCGCGCTCGCGGGCGTGCCGGGTCAGGTGCGGGCCGAACGCGTCCTCCACGACGCCGGCGTCGAAGCCGCTCCAGGTCACCGGGAACACCACCGCCTGCACCCGTACCGTGCGCCCGCCCGAGCGGTAGGTCAGACCGTCGAGCTGCAGTGCGGACGCACCGGAGGGGTTCGAGCGCCGGATCTCATTGTTGAGCTGGTACGGGTCGAAGCCGCTGACCAGCACCTTGGTGACCCCGCGCCCGAAGCCGGTGGAGGTGATGCCGCGCGCCGCATACTCGTAGGCCTTGAGCAGCCCGGCCCGCTCGGCGCCGGTGACGGCGAACCGCGGCGCCCACTGCCGGATGTCCCGGGTGCCCAGCAACCTCGTCCAGTAGAGCGGCCGGTCGTCGTACCGCTCGATCGTGCCCATCTGGATCCGGCCCTGCGCCCGCGCCACGGCCGTGCGCCACAACTGCGCTCCCTGCCGTTGCAGCACGCGTTCCGCAGCGCTCACGGACCGGGCGTGACACAGAGCCTGACGCAAAGCCCGGGGGTACGCCGTGAAGCCGCCCTGCTCGACCAGCTCATAGGGCACCCGCGTCCCACCGGGCAGCGCCGGCGTCTCGATCCGGCTCTCCTCATAGGTGACGGGCAGCGAGCTGTCGACGCACCGGGAAGCGGCCCCCGCGGCCTGCGGTGTGCCGAGCAACGCGGCGGCGCCCAGCGTGACAACAGCGGCGAGTCTGGCGGCGAGCGGACGCATCGGTGCCTCCCCTGGAATCGACGCCCATCACTATAGCTGGCGCAACCCGGACGACAGCCCGGCCGCCACCGTGACGATGCCCGCCCACACCATGGGCTGCGGTGCCGCTCACCGGGGCGATGCCGGTGAGCAGCGCCTGATCGTCTCCGCGAGGCCGCGCGCCGGATCGGGCAGCTCGGCGTGCTGTAAGGTGCCCGAGTCGCAACGATGAAGGGGCCCGCGCGTGGATCGACTGTGGAGCAAAATCGGCGTCCGTGCCACGTCGGTGGGCCTGCTCGTGGCCGGTGGGGTGGGCGGTCTCTACGTCGGTCAGGCCCACGACGAGCCACCGCAGCAGCCGGTGAGCGACGCCACGACCCTGGCCTTGCGCTCCGACGTTGACGAGATGGTGCTGCTGCGAGCCCGGCAGAACCAGCACGCCGCCGCCCGCTCGCTGCAACGCGAAGCCGTGAACGAGGCGGGCGAGAAGGCGGCGATCGAGGCGCAGTCGGCTGCCAAGAAGGCCCGCACCTCGGAGAAGCGGAAAATTGCCGCGAAGAGGGCCGGTACGGTCGAGATCCCGGGCAACTGCAACGCCTACAGCGGCAACAAGGCGATCGGCTGCGCGCTGGTGCTGCAGAGCGGCTTCGGGATCTCCCAGATGCCGTGCCTGAGCAACTTGTGGGACAAGGAGAGCGGCTGGAACCCCAAGGCCGCGAACCCGAGCGGGGCGTACGGCATCCCGCAGGCGTTGCCGGGCAGCAAGATGAGCTCGGCGGGCTCGGACTGGCGGACCAACCCGGCGACCCAGATCAAGTGGGGCCTGGGCTACATCAAGGGTCGCTACAGCACCCCCTGCGGCGCGTGGTCGTACTTCCAGGCACACGGCAACTACTGATCGTTCATAGCAGTCCGTTGTAGTCGGCGATGGTGAGCGGCTCGTCGGCCAGCGACCCGTCCGCGCGCGGTACGGCCAGGGGCTGACCGTTGGCTTCGAACGACACCGTGCCGACCTCGGTCTGCGAGGTCAGGGTGCACACGATCTGGGCGAAGCCGAGCACGTCGTCGCTGCGCACCAACTGGTCGGGCGGATCGGCGATGCTGACCGTCGCCCGGTGGTCGGCCAGCCGCAGGCCGGTCACCGACATGGTCGACAACGCGCTGGTCAGACCGGCCGCGGCCTCATCGGCGGTGGGGCCTGCCAGCAGCGCGGTCAAGCTCTGGTGCGGTCCGAGCAGAGCCGGGACCCTCCGCGGTACGCGCACAAGCCGGCCGTCGCGTACCAGGTAGAGCCGCAGCACCGCCGTACCGGCCTGATCCGGGGCGGTGCTGCCCGGGGCGTTGAGCACCCCGGGGGTCTCAATGGCGCGGGGCTCGTCGTCCAGCGGCACTCCGCACCCGGCCAGCGCCAGCACGGCGGCCACGAGCACGGCGACCAGCCGGGTCACGGCGCACACTCCGGCAGCTCGACCCGGAACCGCGCGCCACCGCCCGGCCGGTCGTGCACCGAGGCGGTGCCGCCGTGCGCGGCCGCGTGCTGGGCGACCAGGGCCAGCCCCAGCCCGGTGCCCGCCGAGTCGGCCCGGGCGTTCGCCGAGCGCCCCCGCACGAACCGGTCGAAGATCACCGGCTTGTCGTCCGGGCTGACCCCCGGCCCCTCGTCGTCCACCTCGATGCGACCCGTGGAAGCGGTCAGTGCCAGGCGTACGGCAACCGCGCCCCCGCCGTACGCCTGCGCATTCTCCAGCAGGTTGCCCATCAGCTGGCCGACCCGCCCGCGATCCACGCACCACGTGGCCGGGCCGCTGAGCGTCACGATGTCCGGGCTGATCCGGTGGTCGCGGCACACCCGGCGGGCCAGCTCGGGCAGGTCGACCGGGGCGCGGGTGGCCGGGCGGTCGCCGCGCGACAGCTCCAGCAGATCGTTCACCAGGTGCTGGAACCGGGCGATCTCGTCGGTGATCAGGCCCGCCGCGGTGGCCGTGCGGGCGTCGAGCTGGTCGCGGCGGCGTTCCAGCACGCTGGCCGCGTTCGCCAGGGTCTGCAACGGTGAGCGCAGCTCGTGGCTGACGTCGGCGGCGAAGCGGCGGTCGCGTTCCAGGCGGGCCTGCAGCTCGTCGACCATGTGGTTGAACGAGGTGGTGAGCCGGGCCAGATCGGGCTCGGCGGCCGGGTCGAGCCGGTACTTACCCGCGCCGCCGGCGATCTCCTGCGCCGCGTCGGCCACCCGGGTCAGCGGGCGCAGCACGTAGCGGCTCGCGTACCAGCCGAGCAGGGCGCCCAGCGCGGCCACGCTCACCGCCACCGCCGTCAGCACCGCCGTCAGCACCCCGAGCGTGTGGTCGAGTTCCTGCAGCGAGTCGACCTCGTAGAACACCGCGGTGGGCGAGAGCGGCACGGCGACCACGAGGGCGGCGCGGCCCTCGGCTCGTACCCGTTGCACCGAGGGTATGCCGTCGCCCGCCTCGCGTTGCAGGGCAACGGGAATGGCGTCGGTGACCCCGGTGTCGGCCTGGCGCGAATACCATTCGCCGTCGCGGTACAGCACCGCGCGGCGGCTGTCCCCGGTGTCCAATGTGCGCAGCAGGCTGCCGACCTCCTGCGAACCGAGCCCGGACCACACGATCGCCGCGTCGTAGTAGGCCGCGCGCACCGCCGTGCGTTCCCGCTCGCTGAGCAGCGACTGCCGGATCACCTGGAACGACACGAGCGCCAAGGTGGCCGACAGCGCGAGGGCGCCGGCAGCGAAGCCGGCGATGACCCGTACCCGCAATCCGGCCTTCTTCATCGTTGCAGCTTGTAGCCGAGGCCGCGGACGGTCACCAGGTGCTTCGGTGCCCCCGAGCCGTCCTCGATTTTCTGGCGCAGCCGGCCCACATGCACGTCGACCAGGCGCTCATCGCCGCCGTCGTAACCCCACACCCGCTGCAGCAACTGCTGGCGCGACAGGACACGGCCGGGGTGCTCACCCAACTCGCAGAGGAGCTGGAATTCGGTGCGGGTGACCGCCACCGCCTCGCCGTGCAGCCGCACCTCGCCGGCCTCGGGCGAGATCTCCAGATCGCCGAAGCGCAGCACCGGCGGCTCGTCGGCCAGTGCCACCCGGGCCCGCCGGCGCAACGCCCGCAGCCGGGCCGTCAGCTCCTTGACCGCCAACGGCTTGACCAGGTAGTCGTCGGCGCCCGCCTCCAGCGCCGCCACGATGTCATGGGTGTCGTCACGGGCGCTGATCACCACGATCGGCACGTCATCGCTGCGGCGCAACTGCCGGATGCACTCGAAGCCGTCGACGCCGGGCAGCATCAGGTCCACCAGCACCGTGTCGGCCGGCTGGCGGCGTTGTGCGGCGAGCCCCTCCTCGGCGGTGGGTGCACCGCTGGCCGCGTACCCCTCATCCTCCAGCGCTAGCACCAGGGAGAGCCGGATGCGGTCGTCGTCCTCGATCACCAGCACGGCTGACATGCCCCCAGTCTTGCCGGGCGGGACGGCCAACGGCGAATCCGGCCCCGGTCGCCGGGACACTTGTCACGCAACCGTCACATGGATGCGCAGGGCTTGCCACACGGCGCGGCCACCCTTGGGTGGTGCACCCTCAGGAGACGACTGTCGTGGTCACGGAGGCGCTGGACGGCGCCGCCGTGGAACGGTGGCGCCCCCGGCTGAGCGCGGCAGCGGCGCTGCGCCCGGCCCGGCTCGTGGTGGACCTGCGCCGCAGCCCGCGCATCGACGCCGCGGCCATCGGCCTGCTGCTGCAGTTGCACCGCGACTTGATGCGCACCGACGGCCGGCTCACCCTGCGGGCGCCGGTGGACCGGGTCCGCAGAATGCTCGGCCTGGCTCGCGTCGACCACGTCCTCGAGGTGGAGGAGGCCCGATGAACCGCTCTGAAGCCGCCGCCCGCGGTGCCGCCGGTCGCAGTGCCGCGGTGGTGCGCGCCCGCGCCGGGTGCGACTTGCGCCGGGAACTGCACAGCGCCGTCGACACCCATTCGCACGTGGTGGTCGACCTCGCCGAGGTGCCCACGCTCGACGACGCGATGCTCGGTCAGTTGGTCCGCGCGCACCGCAACGCCCGCCGCCGCGGTGGCATGGTGTGCCTGGCCGCGCCCTCCCGCGTGGTGATCACCGTGCTGCACACCATGCACGTGGACGGGCTGTTCCCCATGTTCGACGACTGCGGCGCGGCGCTGGAGTTCTTGGCGGAACCCGGCGAGCGCTCGGTCGACGGCGGTGAGGGCCGGCCGAGGAGCGGTGTCCAACTCGGCGTGGCGGGCCGGTAGCACGCCCGGCTGCACGCCGAGCTGGCCCGCAGCCAGGCCGAGGCCGAGGATGCCGCAACCCACGACTGCCCGACTGGGCTGGCCAACCGGGCCTTGCTCAAGACCAGCGCCGAGGCCCTGCCGGGCACTACCTGTCCGCCCAAACGCCGCGCGCACGCCATCACGTAGAGCCCCGGGACCGCAGTGACCACCATTCCGCGCCTTTGCGGACCAAAATGGTCGGCGAAGGACTAACTTGGTCCGTATGCGGCGGGGCCACCCGAGCGGAAATCGACGATGCGATCATCGACCACGCCGCTGAGCTGTTTGCCCGGCACGGCTACAAGGAAACCTCCGTGCAACGCATCGCCGACGCCACCGGCTACTCCAAGACCGGCCTGCTGCACCGCTTCGCCAGCAAGGAAGCCCTGTGGGCGGCCGTGGTCGAGCGCTGCACCGCTACCGTGCGTGAGGTGTCGGCCTCCGCTGCCGCGGTTCCGCCCGGCCCGGCGCGTGACCTGGCCGTGCTGCGCGCCCTCGCCGACGTCTCGCTGCGCCACCGTGGGTTTATCGCGCTGATATTGAGTGCATTCAGCCAGCTGACCGAGCCCGGCGAATCGGCACTGCTCGACGAGATCGGGGCCGCGCTGCTCGCCGCGTTCGGCCTCCAGCCCACCGGCAGCGCACCGGCCCGCCCCGCACCGACCCGCCCCGAGGTGCTGCGGCTCGCGCGGGTGACCGGCGCGCTCGGAGCGCTGGCGGTCACCGCGCTCGGGCTGCGCAACCTTCCCCCCGACAATGTGCGCGAGCACCTTGTCACCGTGAGCTACGACGCGCTGGGGCATCCGCACCCGGCCGGGCACTGAGAGGACACACCTGAGTCATGGCTACCTTTCTGCACCAACTCGGGCTGGGGGCGTTCCGGCACCGGATCGTGGTCACGGCCGTCTGGTTCCTGGTGCTGCTGGCCACCGGCGTGGGGGCAGTGACGCTGGCCGGCAAGACGGTCAACTCGTTCAGCATCCCGGGTCAGGAGTCCAGCACGGCGCTCACCCTGATCGACAAGCGCTTCGGCTCCGGCGCCAACGGCGCTACCGCCCAGGTGGTGATGGCCGCCCCGACCGGCGCCAAAGTCACCGACCGGGCCAACGCGGCCAAGGTCGCGGCGCTGGTCGCTCAGCTCGCCAAGCTGCCCGGCGTGGCCGGCGCCTCCAACCCGCTGGACCCCAAGTCCGCGACGGTGTCGGCTGACCAGGCCGCGGCGTACAGCACGGTGACCTACCCGGTGGAGGCGGCGCAGATCACCGACGAGCAGCGCGCTGCCCTGCACGACGCGGTCGCCGCGGCCGGGGCGAGCGGGCTGACCGTCGAGGTCAGCGGGGAGGCCAGCCAGGAGAACGCCGCCGACATCGGGGGGCCGGCCGAGCTTCTCGGTGTGGTCGTGGCGCTGCTGGTGCTGGCGCTGACCTACGGCTCGCTGGTGACTGCCGGGATGAACCTGATCACCGCGATCGTGGGGGTCGGCATCGGCGCGCTGGGCATCACCACCCTCAGCGGCTTCGTCGACCTGCAGTCCACCACCCCGATCCTGGCCGTCATGCTCGGGCTGGCCGTGGGCATCGACTACGCGCTGTTCATCGTTACGCGCCACCGGCAGGAGCTGCGGCAAGGACGTACGCCCGAAGCCGCCGCCGCGCTGGCTGTGGGCACCGCTGGCTCCGCCGTGGTCACCGCGGGCATCACGGTGGTGATCGCGCTGGCCGGCCTGGCCATCGCCGGGATCCCGTTCCTGACCGAGATGGGTCTGGCCGCCGCCGGCACCATCGTGGTGGCCGTGCTGGTCGCGGTCACGCTGGTCCCGGCCGTGCTCGGCTTCATCGGCCGCCGCGCGCTGCCCCGCAAGTTGCGGGCCCCCGGCGCCCTCGAGGCCGCCGCCGCGCCGGCCACCGAGGGGCGGGGCTTCTACCGGGGCTGGGGTGCCACGGTCACCCGGCACCGGGTGCTGAGCCTGCTGGGCGCTGTGGCCGTACTCGCGGTCATCGCTGTTCCGTTCTTCTCCATGCGCACCTCCCTGATCCAGCCGCCCGCCGCCGGCAGCACCCAGGCCAAGGCGGACGCCCTGATCGCGAAGCACTTCGGTCCCGGCTTCTCCGGCCCGCTGCTGGTGCTGGTCGACGGGACCGGCGCCCCGCAGCGCGCCACCACGATCGCCGCCGGCGTGCAGAAGCTGCCCGGCGTCGCGGTGGTGGCCCCGCCCACGCCCAACCAGAACGGCTCGGCCGCGCTGCTCACCGTCATCCCGGCCTCCGAACCCGACAGCGCCGAGACAGTCGACCTCGTGCACGCCATGCGCGACTCCTTCCACGGCGAGAGGGGCGTGTACGTCACCGGCCAGACCGCGATCAGCGTCGACGTGTCGCAGAAGCTGGACGACGCCCTGCCGCGCTACCTGATCCTGGTCGTCGGGCTGGCGCTGCTGCTGCTCATCCTGGTGTTCCGCTCGGTGCTGGTGCCGGTGGTCGGCGTGCTCGGCTTCCTGCTCACCATCGGTTCGGCGCTGGGCGCCACCACTGCGGTGTTCCAGTGGGGCTGGCTGCAGCAGATCGTGAACGCCGAGACCACCGGGCCGCTGCTGAGCCTCTCGCCGATCATCGTCATCGGCATCCTGTTCGGCCTGGCCATGGACTACCAGGTCTTCCTGGTCTCGCGGATGCACGAGGCGCACGCGCACGGCGCCAGCCCCCGCGACGCGGTGGTCACCGGCTTCCGCCAGGCCGCCCCGGTCGTGGTGGCCGCGGCGACCATCATGTTCGCGGTTTTCGCCGGCTTCGTGCCCGAGGGCAACGACACCATCAAGCCGATCGCGTTCGCGCTGGCCATCGGCATCCTGTTCGACGCCCTCATCGTGCGCATGATCGCGGTGCCGGCGGCGCTGAGCCTGCTCGGGCGCTCCGGCTGGTGGCTGCCGTCGTGGCTGCAGTGGCTACCGGTGCTCGACGTCGAGGGTGCGGCCCTGGAACGCGAGGCGCGCCCGGCCGCCGGCACCCCGGCCCCGGAACCCGCGCACCGCTGAGCGGCAGGGTAACCGGCGGGGCGATGACGGGGGCGGAGACCGAGGCCACGCGGCAGGGCTGCGACAAGATCCGGTTGTACACCAACGAGGTGATGACTGAGAATTTCGCGTACTACGCGCAGCCGGGCTACGGCGCGCGTACCTCAGGAAGCGGGGGACCGGGGATGATCAAGACTGAGCGGTTGCTGCTGCGGCCGTTGACGAGCGCGGACACCGAGGCGTTGCTGGAGTACCGCGGGCGCGAGGATGTCTGCCGGTACGTGCCGTTCGAGCCGATGACCGCCGAGGTCATCGCGCACCGGCTGGCCACCCAGTGGGCCACCACCGAACTCACCGACGAGGGCCAGGCGCTGACGCTGGGCGCCGAGATCACGGCCACCGGGGAGCTGGCCGGGGACGTGGTGCTGTTCTGGCGCAGCCGCGAGCACCGCGGCGGCGAGCTCGGGTACGTGTTCAACCCCCGCTTCGCTGGTCAGGGCTACGCCACCGAGGCGGCCTGGGCGCTGCTCGCGCTGGCCTTCGACGAGCTGGGCCTGCACCGGGTCATCGCACGCCTGGACGAGCGCAACGAAGCCTCGGCGAAGGTGGCGCGCCGGCTCGGGATGCGCCTGGAGGCCCGGCTGGTCAGCAACGAGTTGTTCAAGGGCGAATGGTCCACCGAGCTGGACTTTGCCATCCTGCACGAGGAGTGGCTCAGCCCGGGGTCGTGACTCGCAGGTCGGCGTCGATTGCCGCCGTGGTGGCCAGCAGCCGCGGCAGCAGGGCGTGCATCTCGGCCACCGAAGTACGGCTGGCGTGCACCGAGATGTTCACCGCGGCCACGACCGCGCCGCTGCGGTCGTGCACCGGCGCCGCCATCGAGCGCAGCCCCTCCTCGAGTTCCTGGTCGACCAGGGCCCAGCCCTGCTCGCGCACGGCGGTCAGCTCCGCGGCCAGCGCCGGTGCCGAGGTGATGGTGCGCTCGGTGAGCCGGTGCAGGGCAACCCGGTCGAGGAACGCGGCGACCTCGGCGTCGGGCAGGTGGGCGATCAAGGCCCGGCCCATGGACGTCGCGTACGCCGGGAAGCGCGTCCCCACGTTGATCGCCACGGTCATGATGCGGCGCGTGGGCACCCGGGCCACGTAGACGATGTCGTCGCCGTCGAGCACCGACAGCGACGAGGACTCGTGCACGTCGGCGGCCAGGCTCTCCAGGTGCGGCTGGGCCACCTCGGGCAGCGACAGGCTGGACAGGAACGCGTACCCCAATTCGAGCACCCGCGGCGTCAGCGAGAACATCCGGCCATCGGTGCGTACGAACCCCAGGTCGCTCAGCGTCAGCAGGAACCGGCGGGCGGCGGCCCGGGTCAGCCCGCACAGCCGGGCGACCTCGCTGAGCGTGAGCTCGCGGTGGTGGGCGTCGAACGCGCGGATCACGGCCAGCCCGCGTTCCAGCGACTGCACGAAGTACGGCTCCCGACCCGGCACCGGCGTCCTCCCACGGTCGCTCACAACCCTCGCCGCGGCCCGGATCCGGCGCGGCCTGCCATCGAAGTCGATCATTGACGTGACCCACGCCACAGTCTTACGTTCTCTTGGTGAACTTACGTGCGTTGTGCGCACAACTCCAGGAGGGTCGCCCATGCGACGCATGCTGACCGCGCTGGTCGTTCTCGTCCTCGCCGGTGCCGCAGCCGGGTGCAGCTCCTCGGCCGGCCCCGATTCCTCCGGCGGCGTCGACCGCGTCAAGGTCGGCGTGATCCCGATCGTCGACGTCGCACCGATCTATCTCGGACAGCAGCGCGGCTTCTTCGGCTCCCGCAAGATCGAGCTGAGCATGGAGAGCGGCCAGGGCGGCGCGGTGATCGTGCCCGGCGTGGTCAGCGGGCAGTTCCAGTTCGGGTTCAGCAACCTGACCTCGCTGCTGATCGCGCAGACCAAGAACGTGCCGGTCAAGGCGGTGGCGGCCGGGGTCGCGTCGACCGGGCAGGCCGGCAAGGACTTCGGCGGCGTGGCGGTGCGCGGGGACAGCCCGATCAAGGACGCCGCGGGGCTGGCCGGCCAGAAAATAGCTGTCAACACCCTCAAGAACATCGGCGACACCACGGTACGGGAGTCCGTGCGCAAAGCCGGCGGTGACCCGGCCACCATCTCGTTCGTGGAGATCCCGTTCGCGAACATGCCCGCCGCGGTGCAGAACGGCCAGGTCGACGCGGCCTGGGTGGTCGAGCCGTCGCTGTCGCAGATCACCGCGGCGGGGGGCCGGGTGGTCGCCTGGAACTACGTCGACGCGGCGCCGGAGCTCACCGTGGCCGCCTACTTCACCTCCACCAAGCTGGCCGCGGACAACCCCGGCCTGGTCAAACGCTTCACCGAGGCGATCACCGAGTCGCTGACCTACGCCGGCGCCCATCCCGACGAGGTCCGGGCCGCGCTGGCCACGTACACCAAAATCGATCCGAAGCTGCGGGAGACGCTGACGCTGCCGGAATGGCCCGCGCAGATCAACCGGGCGTCGGTGCAGGCGCTTGCCGATCTGGGCGCGCGGGACGGCATCTTCGGTACGGCCTCGCCGGACCTGACCAAGATCCTGCCGTGATGCTGCGCCTGTCCGGGCTGGCCGGGCTGCTCGGGCTCGCCGAACTGCTGCCCCGGCTCGGGCTGGTTGACGACGACTATCTGCCACCGGCCTCCCGCATTGTCGCAGCGCTGGCCGCCGAGGCCCGCACGGCGGCGTTCTGGACAGCGGTCGGTGACACGCTGACGGCATGGGCGATCGGATTGGTCATCGCTTGCACGCTCGGCGTCGCGGCCGGGGTGCTGATCGGCGCCGTCCCGGTCCTGCGGACATGGACGGCGTCGACCATCGAGTTCCTTCGCCCGATCCCGTCCGTCGCGCTCATCCCGCTCGCCGTGCTGCTCTACGGCACCGGGCTCGGATCCACGCTGCTGCTCGTGGTGTACGCCGCGTTCTGGCAAGTACTCGTGCAAGTACTGCACGGCGTGGCCGATGTGGACCCCGTTGCCGAGGAAACCGCGCGTAGCTTCCGGTTCAGCGCCTGGGCCCGGGTGCGGCACGTGCTGTGGCCGACCGCGCTGCCGTACGTGTTCACCGGGCTGCGCCTGGCCGCCGCTGTCGCGCTCGTGCTCGCCGTCACCGCCGAACTGGTCATCGGTGCGCCCGGACTCGGCTCGGTCATCGCGGTCGCGCAGAGCTCCGGGGCGATCGCCACCATGGACGCGCTCATCGTGGTCACCGGGCTGCTCGGCGTCGCCATCAACCTCGGCGCCCGGCTGGCCGAACGCCGGCTGCTGTCCTGGCACCAATCCGTGCGCGGGGAGGTGGCCGGGTGATCCGCCGGTTCCTGACGGTTCTTGCGCTGCCGGTAACGCTTTTCCTCTTCTGGTACGTCGCCAGCCGCACCAGTGAAAGTTTCTATGCCCCGCCGCTGCGGACCATCCTCGTCGCCTTCGGGGACACGTGGACCTGGCCGCGCCTGCGAGCCGACGTGCTGCCCAGCCTGGGGCGGCTGGCGGCGGGCTATCTCCTGGCGGCACTGCTGGGTGTGGGCCTGGGCATCGCGGTGGGGGCGAGCCGGCGGTTGCGGGCTGCGGCCGAGCCGGTGCTGGAGTTCTTCCGCGCGGTGCCGCCGCCCGTGCTCGTACCGGTGATCATGGTGTTTGCCGGGATCGGGAACGCCATGAAGGTCATCGTGATCGTGTCCGGGTGCGTGTGGCCGATTCTGCTCAACACGGTCGAGGGCGTGCGGGCGGTGGACGCGGCGCTCAGCGACACGAGCCGGGCCTACGGCATCACCGGGTTCGCCCGGCTGCGCTACTTGCTGCTGCCCGGTGCCGCACCGCAGATCATCACCGGGCTGCGCCAGGCGCTGTCGCTGGCGATCATCCTCATGGTGATCAGCGAGATGGTCGCCGCCAGCAACGGACTGGGCTTCACCATCGTGCAGTTCCAGCGCAGCTTCGCCATCCCGCAGATGTGGAGCGGCATCATCGTGCTGGGGTTGCTCGGATTCGTGCTGTCGGAACTGTTCCGGCTCGGCGAACGGTTCGCGCTCGGCTGGTACCACGGTCGCCGCGAGGCGCAGCGACGCTCCTAGGAGGAACCCATGCTCGAGGTCAGCGGGCTGCGCAAGGTGTACCGCTCGCAGCGGCGCGAGGTCGAGGCGATACGCGATCTGACATTCACTGTGGACGATGGTGAACTGGTCTGCGTGGTCGGCCCGTCGGGCTGCGGGAAAACCACATTGCTGCGCTGCGTCGCCGGATTGCTCGGCCCCACCGGGGGAGCAGTGCGTCTGGCCGGAAATGCGGTAACCGGCCCGCCGCCGGGAATGGCAGTCGTTTTCCAGGAGTACGGCCGCAGCTTGTTTCCCTGGCTGAGCGTGCACGACAACGTGGACCTGCCACTGCGGCAGAAACGGGTGCCCAGGCCGCGGCGGGCCGCATTGGTGTCCGAGGCGTTGACCGCTGTGGGATTGGACGGCACGCAGCAGTCCAACCCGTGGCAACTGTCCGGTGGGATGCAGCAGCGGGTGGCCATTGCGCGGGCGGTCGCGTACGAGCCCAGCGTGCTGCTGATGGACGAGCCGTTCGCCGCTGTTGACGCGCAGACCCGCGCCGAGCTGGAGGACCTGGTCCGCGCGTTGTGGCAGCGTCTGGGCGTGACGATCCTGTTCGTCACCCACGACATCGACGAGGCGGTGTACCTGGGTCAGCGGGTGCTCGTGCTGTCCGCGTCGCCGACCGTGGTGCAGGACGAATTGCTGGTGGACCTGCCCGCCGCGCGCGATCAGTTGCACACCCGCGCCGATGCGCGCTTCACCGCTCTGCGGGCGCGGGTCTACGAACAGATACAGGCGGCGAAAGGAGCGCAACCAAATACCGCCATCAGTAGTTGATCAAGACGTGCGACTATTTTCCGTTCCCGTCCTGGCCCTGACGGCCGCCGTTTCGCTGCTGCCGGCGCCAGCCTCAGCGGCGCCCTCGATTGCTTCGCGCTCCAGCGCCGCCCCGGAATTCAATTCCACGGTGTGGGCGCTGGCTTTTCGTGGGGATGTCATCTATGCCGGGGGCTCTTTCACGCAGGTGAAGTCCCACGGGAAAACGTACACGCGCAAACGACTGGCCGCGTTCTCCGCCCGTACCGGCGCATTGTTGCCCTGGAATCCCACCGCCAACGGCACCGTGCGCTCGCTGGCCGTCACCTCCTCGGGCCCTCAGGCCATCTACGCCGCAGGCGACTTCGACGAGATCAACGGCCTGCGCCGCGACTCGATCGCGCGGTTCGACGCCTCGACCGGCAAGCTCGCCGCGTTCTCGCACAAGGTCTCCGGCGAGGTGAGCACGCTGGCCATCGGTAACGGCCGGGTGTACGCCGCCGGCTCGTTCAAGTCCGTGGACGGCACCACCCGCAACAACCTGGTCGCGTTCCGGCACACCACCGGCGCCCTCGACCGCTCCTTCCACCCGTCGGTCGACAGCCGCATCCGCGCGCTCGCCGCCGCCGGCACCCGGCTGTACCTGGGCGGCGACTTCCACAAGGTCAACGGCTCGCCCGCGCGCCGCCTCGCCGCCGTCGCCACCGCCAACGGCCGCCTGGTCAAGGGCTTCAAGCCCGCCGCCCCGGCCACCGTCATGGACGTCGCCATCTCGCCGAGCGGCATCAGCGTCTCCAGCGGCGGCCCGGGTGGGCGCGCGGCCGGCTACACCGCGACGGGCAAGGTCCGCTGGACCCACCTGTTCGACGGCGACGTGCACAACCTGGCAGTGCTGGGCTCCACCACGTACGTCGGCGGGCACTTCGACCGCGCCTGCAAATCCACCAGCACCATCAAGCAGCTTGGCTGCCCGGCCGGCTACGCCTCCCGGGTCAAGCTGGCCGCGCTGGACAGCAACGGCAAGCTGACCGCGTGGGACCCGCGGCTCAACGGCAAGGTCGGCGTGCAGGTGCTGACCGCCGGCAACGGCAAGGTCGCCGCCGGTGGCGCGTTCACTGCCGTGGGCGGGAGCAGCCGGGAGCGGTTCGCCCTGTTCGGCTGAGCGGATCACCGCCGGTGGTGGGAGGGTGCGGGCAGATGACGCCATCGCGTCCTCCCACTGCGCTCTGAGCCGCCCGTGAACGAGCGGCCCGCTGGGCGCTTCAACCGGGTCGTGTTCGTGGCCTTGGGGATGGTGCTGATCGTCGCCGGTGGGACGATGACGGTATGGCCCGACTGAGCGCACAGCAGATAGCCGACGAAAAACTGGACGGGTGGGCGTACCTGATGAACAGCCTGCGCACCCGCGTGCCCACCCCCGACTTCGCCGCCGGGCTCGCCCTGGTCAACGCCCTGGGCGAGGCAGCCGAGCGGGCCGACCACCACCCCGACCTCGACCTGCGCTACACCCACGTGGACATCCGCCTCACCAGCCACGACACCGGCGCGGTAACCGGGCGCGACATCCGCATGGCCCGCACCATCTCCACGCTGATCGCCGAGGCCGGCCTCACCTGCGAGTGCGCGGGTCTCACCCAGGTCGAATTTGGTCTCGACACCCCCGCGCACGCCGCGATCTCCCCGTTCTGGGCGGCGATCCTGCGCGGCGAGGCGCACGGCAACGACGTACGCGACCCGCACGGCATGGTCGCGACGCTCTGGTTCCAGCAGTCCGGTTCCGAGGAGCCCCGCCAGCACTGGCACCCGGACATCTGGGTGGACCCGGCGCAGGCTCAGCCGCGCATCGACGCGGCGCTCGCGGCCGGCGGCACCCTGGTCAGCGATGCCGAGGCGCCGAGTTTCTGGGTGCTCGCCGACCCCGACGGCAACAAGGCATGCATCTGCACCTGGCAGAACCGGGCCTAGATTCTGTTTCGCAGGGGATGGCCGGCCAGCGGCGCCTGGCCGGTGGACGCCCATGGTGATGGACTGAGCTTTCAGAACGGGAACTTCTTGGGGCGCTGCTGAAGGGTTATCCAGCGCAGGTCGGTGAACGCCTCCAGGCCGGCGCGCCCACCGAACCGGCCGTAGCCCGAGGCGCCGACGCCACCGAACGGGGCAGTGGGATCGTCGTCCACGGACTGGTCGTTGACGTGGGCGATGCCGGTGCGCAGGCGGCGGGCCACGCCCAGGCCGCGCGAGAGGTCGCGGGTCAGCACGCCGGCGGTCAGGCCGTACGGGCTGTCGTTGGCCACCGCCACCGCTTCGTCATCGCCGTCGACGCTGAGCACGGTGCAGACCGGGCCGAAGATCTCCTCGGTGTGGATGCGCATCCCCGCTGTGACGGCGGACAGGACTGTTGCGGGGTAATGGGAACCTGTGGGCGTACCCCCGCCGGAAAGCACGTGGGCGCCGCCGGCTGCCGCGTCGTCGACCAGAGCGGCCACCCGCCCGGCCGCTGCGGGGTTGATCAGCGGGCCGATCACCGTACGCGGATCGGCCGGATCGCCGGACGGTAGCGCCTTGGCCTTGTCCGCCAGGCGCGCGGCGAACTCGGCGGCCAGCGACCGGTCCACCAGCACCCGGTCGGCCGACATGCAGATCTGCCCGGAATTGAGGTAGGCGCCGAACGCCACCGCATCGACCGCATACTCCAGGTCGGCGTCGTCGAGTACCAGCACCGCATTCTTTCCGCCCAGCTCCAGCACTGCCGGGGTCAGGTGCCGCGCGGCGAGTTCGCCGATGATGCGGCCCACCGTCGTCGAACCCGTGAAATTGACCCGCCGTACGCGCGGATCGGCGATCAGCGCCTGCGCCACCGGCGCCGCGTCGGCCGGGTCGTTGGTGATGACGTTGAGCGCCCCCGGCGGCAGGCCGGCGTCGCGCAGCACGTCGGCCAGGAACAGCGCGCAGGCCAGCGGCGCGTCCTCGCTGGCCTTGACCACCACGGTGTTGCCCGCGGCCAGGGGAGCGGCGATGGCGCGGGTGCCGAGGATGAGCGGTGCGTTCCAGGGTGCGAACGCGGCGACCACTCCCGCGGGCTGGCGCACGGCCAGCGAGAGGGCGTCCGGGTTGTCGCCCGCGAGCACCTCGCCGACCGGCAACGTGGTCAGGGCGGCGGCCTCGCGCAGCATCGCGGCGGCCAGGCCCACGTTGAACATCGACCAGGCCAGCGTGCCCCCGGTCTCACCGGCCATCAGCGTGGCTGCTTCGGTGGCTCGGGCTTCGAGCAGGTCGCCGGCCTGGGCGAGGACCTTGCGGCGCTGTGCGGGCGGGGCCGAGGACCAGATGGGGAATGCTTGGCTGGCGGCGTCGACCGCGCGCTTGACGTCTTGCGGGCCGGCGGCGGCGACGCGGGCGAGCAGATGGCCGTTGTGCGGGTTGCGATCCTCGGTGGTGCGCCCGTCCGCGGCCGGGACGTCCTCGCCGCCGATGAGCAGGAAACGGTCGACCGGCATGGCGCAGCCTCCCTGATCACGGTCTTTCGGGATGCTCTCTGATGTTCGGGATGCGAACACCGGTACGCATCCCGGCGCTGGCGAAAACGCTATCGCCGTCGCTGAAGCCGGTCAATGTCGCGGTGATGTTCCAAGCCATGGAGACCCTTGCACCTCTCCGCAAGAGTTTCCAGGGTCTACAGTGACGCCCATGCGCGCACGACTCTCCGACATCGCGCGCCAGGCCGAGGTCAGCGAGGCGACCGTGTCGCGCGTGCTCAACGACCGGCCCGGCGTCTCCGCCGACACCCGCCAGGCGGTGCTGACGGCGCTCGACGTGCTCGGCTACGAACGCCCGGAGCGCTTGCGCAAACGCAGCGCCGGCCTGGTCGGCCTGGTCGTACCCGAGCTGGAGAACCCGATTTTCCCGGCCTTCGCCCAGACCATCGAGTCGGCGCTGAGCCAGTCCGGGTTCACCCCGGTGCTGTGCACCCAGCCCCCCGGCGGCGTCACCGAGGATGAGTACGTGGAGATGCTGCTGGACCGCCAGGTCTCCGGCATCGTGTTCGTGTCGGGCCTGCACGCCGACACCACAGCAGATCATGAGCGCTACCGGAAGCTCGTCGACCGCCCCCTGCCCATCGTGCTCATCAACGGCTACGCCGAGGGCCTGGACGCCCCGTTCATCTCCTGCGACGACCGCCTGGCCGCCGAGCTCGCGGTCAACCACCTGGTCGCCCTCGGGCACCGCCGCATCGGTTTCGTCTCCGGCCCCGACCGTTTCCTCAACGTCCAAAGAAAACTCGAGGGCTACCGTACGGCCATGCGCCGCGAACTCGGCCTGCGCGACCGCGAACTCGACGAGCTGGTGGCGCTGACCTTGTTCGGCGTGGAGGGCGGCGAGGTGGCGGCCGGGCAACTCCTGGGCCGAGGGGTGACCGGCCTTGTCTGCGGATCGGACCTGATGGCCCTGGGCGCCATCCGAGCGGCCCGCCGCCGGGGATTGTCGGTGCCGCGGGACGTGTCGGTGGTGGGGTTCGACGACTCGCCGCTGATCGCCTTCACCGACCCGCCGCTGACGACGCTGCGGCAACCGGTGGCAGCGATGGGGAACGCTGCCATTCGTCAGCTGGTCGATGAGATCAACGGGCACGGGGCGCCGCGGTCGGAGTACGTGTTCTCGCCGGAGCTGGTGGTTCGGGGGTCTACGGCTATCAATGCCGGGGCTCGGGGGAGTGAGGTGGAGCGGGACGCGGAGAGTGTGGGGTCTTCGGCGGCTTGATCGGCGGGGGCGTTGCGCTCTGCTTGCCTGACGCCTGCGCGGTATGCCGGACCTCGGGTTTCCTCACGCCGCATGCCGGCCACGTCGCCCGCACCAGCCTGCCCGGCGATGCATTCCTTCACAATTGGCGCCCGGCGGCGCCATGCGGTGCCTGCCGGGGGAGATTGTTAAGTGGATCTTTGAAAGTTCTTGCGGGTGCTGCTGGGGCTGCGGGCGGGTGCGACCTGGCGGTTCGACGCTTCGATGCGACAGCGGGGTGATCAAGCCTGTAAGAAACATCCGGCAAGATGGGACATTAGCCGCGAGAGCATCGAGGGGTATCGCTTTACCGGTGTGAAACACGCTGCTAACTTCCACGGCACTGCGCAAGAAATTTCAGGCGCAGGGAGATCCGGCGCTTCCCCCGCGTCCCCCTGGAGGCTTCCCATGCGTAACCGGAAGGTCGTTGCCAGCGCGGCGACCGCCATCGTCACCGCTGCGGTCGGCGCATACGGCATCATCGGCGGTGTCACTGCGCCGGCAGCAGCGTCGCTCACCGGCGCCGCGGCGCTTTCGCCAGCGAGCCCGGGTGCGAAGGACACCATCGTTCATCTCTTCGAATGGCCGTGGGCCTCGGTTGCCAGCGAGTGCACCTCCGTCCTGGGCCCCAAGGGCTTCGGTGGCGTGCAGGTCTCCCCGCCGCAGGAACACGTTGTGTTACCCGGCTCCGGTTACCCGTGGTGGCAGGATTATCAGCCGGTCAGCTATCAGCTCACCACGCGCCGGGGTAACCGGACGCAATTCGCAAACATGGTGTCGACATGTCATGCGGCCGGCGTCAAGATTTATGTGGATGCCGTTGTCAATCATATGGCCGGTGGCGGTTCGACGGGTGCGGGCAGCGCCGGTTCGACCTACAGCCACTATGCGTACCCGTCGGTGCCGTACGGCAATGACGATTTTCACCACTGCGGGCGCAACGGTAATGACGATATCGCCAACTATGGTGACCGCTGGGAGGTGCAGAATTGCGAGCTCGTTGACCTCTCCGACCTGAGGACCGAATCAACGTACGTGCGCGGCAAGCTGACGGCGTACCTCAATGATCTGGTTTCCCTGGGGGTCGACGGTTTCCGGGTGGACGCCGCGAAACACATGCCCGCCGCCGACATGTCCGCGTTCATCAACCCGGTTACCGGTGACCCTTACGTGTTCTCCGAGGTTATCGAGGGCGGTAGCGGTGAGCCGGCGCCGCAGGAGTACACCGGGATCGGCGATGTGACGGAATTCCGGTATGGCGATGTGGTGGGGGCAGCGTTCAAGAATGGCAGCCTGTCGAACCTGAACAATGTTCCCAGCTCCATGCTGTTGAGCAGTGGCGACGCGGTCGCTTTCATTGACAATCACGACACCCAGCGCAATGGGCGGGCGACGCTGACCTACAAGGACGGCAGTTCGTACGCGTTGGCCGAAGCCTTTATGATCACCTATCCGTATGGCGTGCCGCAGGTCATGTCGAGCTTCACCTTCAGTAACGCCGACCAGGGGCCGCCTTCATCGAGCAACGGCACGACGAACGCGGTGAGTTGCGGTAGCGGCTGGCAGTGCGAGCACCGGGCGCGTACCACGGCGAACATGGTGGGCCTGCGCAATGCGGCGGCCGGCGCAGCGGTGACGAACTGGTGGAGCAACGGGTCCAATCAGATCGCGTTCGGGCGTGGCAGCAACGCGTATGTGGCGTTCAACCGCTCGGGCTCGGCGCTGACCCGCACCTTCCAGACCTCGCTGCCCGCGGGCACCTACTGCGACGTCATGACCGGCGACTTCACGAACGGCACGTGCGGTGGGACGGCGTACACGGTTGACAGCTCTGGGCAATTCACGGCAACAGTCGGGGCCAACGCGGCGCTCGCTCTGCATATCAATGCCCGGGGCGGAAATGCCAATCCCACCGGGTGTACGACCGCAGCAGTCAACGTGGAAGCCACTGTGACAACCACGTTCGGCCAGAACGTCTTCGTTACCGGTAACACCGCTGCACTGGGTAACTGGGACCCGGCTCAGGCGGTGGCGCTGTCCTCGGCGTCGTACCCGGTATGGAAGGCGACTGTGAACCTGCCGGGCAGCACCTCGGTGCAGTACAAGTACATCAAGAAGGAGGGCTCGACGGTGACGTGGGAGAGCGACCCCAACCGCACCCGGACGACGCCGAATGCAAGCCCTTGCAGCGCCACGTGGGCAGATTCCTGGCGATGAGAGTGACGCTTCTCTCCGGGGCCGGTCGCACAGCCGGTGCGGCCGGCCCCGCTCGCTCACCCGGATGCTGGGCCAGCGCTCATTGATCGTTCTCACTGATCGGCCCCGTTCCGTCGCCGCGACACCCCAGCCGCCGGGCCGGGAGGGGCCGCCTCGACCGCGGGAGGTAAACGCATGCCGGAAATGGACGTCGCTCTCCAGGACTCGATGCAGATCGACGGAGCGATCGGCGTTGCGCTTGTCGACTACACCAGCGGCATGGCGCTGGGCATCGCGGGCGGCACCCCGGAGTTGGACCTGGCGGTGGCGGCGGCCGGCAACACCGATGTGGTCCGGGCCAAGCTGCGGGCCATGGAGATGCTGGGCATCCGCGAGCAGATCGAGGACGTGCTGATCACGCTGGAGACGCAGTACCACCTGATCCGGCCGCTCAAGGGCCGCGCGGGCGAAGGGCTGTTCCTCTACCTGGCGCTGGTGAGGTCGAAGGCCAACCTGGCAATGGCCCGCCACCAGCTCCGGCGCATCGAATCCGGCCTCGACGTCTGAGCCCGTCCTCGGAATATCGACGGTACGCCAGCGCCGAGCTGCCCCGGCATCCATGGTGAGCTGTGGGCCGCGGACGCGAAGATCTACCTCTTCGACTACGCGCGGCACCGGCGCGGCGTGGGGCCGCGCCTGGTCGAGCTGATCGGTGGGGCCGCCGGCCCTGCCTGGTTCGTGGACGTGCGTCGCCGGCTCGGGGAGCATCTCGCCGGGCAGTGGCGAGCCGGCCCTGCATCTGCAACGCAATCCGGTGGGTTGAGGCGCCCCCGTCAGAGCTGAGCCGGGGGTCATGCCCGGACGCGCACCGCGATGCGGGAAAATGGGGGTTGACGAGACGACAGGGGAAGTTGGAGATCGTGGCTGAAGTTGCAGGACCCGTCGACTGGGTGAGCCGGTTCGCCGACGAGGTGATCGCCGCCGCGGAGCCGGGGCGGCCCGTGGTGTGCGCGTCCGGGCTGAGCCCGTCCGGGCCGATCCACCTGGGCAACCTGCGTGAGGTGATGACCCCGCACCTGGTCGCGGACGAGATCCGCCGCCGGGGGCACGAGGTGGTGCACCTGATCTCATGGGACGACTACGACCGGTTCCGCAAGGTGCCGGCCGGGATCCCGCCGGAGTGGGCCGAGCACATCGGCAAGCCGCTGACCGCCGTGCCCGCGCCGCCCGGCAGCCGGTTCCCGAACTGGGCCGAGCACTTCAAGGCCGCGATGATCGACTCGCTCGCCGAGATGGGTGTCGAGTACCGGGGCATCAGCCAGACCGAGATGTACACCTGCGGGGCGTACCGGGACCAGGTTCTTCTGGCCATGCGCGAGCGTGCCCGCATCGACGAGATCCTGGACCGCTACCGCACGAAGGGCCGGCCGGCCAAGGGGCCCAAGCAGAGCCAGAAGCTCGACGAGGCGGAGGCGGCAGCGGCAGCGGCGGCCGAGGAAGGCTCGGGCGCGGCCGACGAGGACGACGGCACCGCGACCACCGGCTACTTCCCCTACAAGCCCTACTGCGGCGAGTGCGGCAAGGATCTGACGACGGTCACGGCCTACGACGACCAGAGCACCGCCATGGCGTACGAGTGCACGCTCGACGGCTTCACCGAGACCGTCCTGCTGTCGGAGTTCAACCGGGGCAAGCTGGTCTGGAAGGTCGACTGGCCGATGCGCTGGGCGTACGAGGGCGTGCTCTTCGAACCCTCGGGCGTCGACCACTCCTCGCCCGGGTCGTCCTTCGTGGTCGGCGGGCAGATCGTCAGCGAGGTGTTCGGCGGACGGCAGCCGATCGGACCGATGTACGCGTTCGTGGGCATCAGCGGCATGGCCAAGATGTCGAGTTCGCGTGGCGCCGTGCCGACCCCGGCCGACGCGCTGGGCATCATGGAGCCGGCCTTGCTGCGCTGGCTGTACGCGCGCCGCCGGCCGAATCAGTCGTTCAAGATCGCGTTCGATGCCGAGATCCAGCGCATGTACGACGAGTGGGACGCCCTGGCGGCCAAGATCGCGGCCGGCACCGCCGCCCCGGCCGACGAGGCCGCCCACGACCGCGCGGTCCGCACGGCGGGCACGACGCTGCCGGTGACGCCGGTGCCGATCGCGTACCGCACCCTCGCCTCGATCGTCGACATCACCACCGGCGACGACGAGCAGACCCTGCGCATCCTGCACGACCTCGACCCGCAGCGGCCGGTGACCGCGCTGGCCGAGGTGCGCCCCCGCCTCGACAAGGCGCAGGTGTGGGTGAACACCCAGATGGACGCCGACGCCCGCACGCAGGTACGCACCGAGCCCGACAAGGAGCTGCTCGCCTCGCTCGAGGAGGACCAGCGCGAATCCCTGCGCCTGCTCGCCGCGGGCCTGACCGGCAACTGGTCGCTGAGCGGGCTCACCACGCTGCTCTACGGGGTGCCCAAGACGATGGCCGGCCTGCCCGCCGACACCAAGCCGACGAACGAGCTCAAGGTCGCCCAGCGCGCGTTCTTCGTGCTGATCTACCGCCTGCTGATCGGCAAGGAGACCGGCCCCCGGCTGCCCACGCTGCTGCTGGCGGTCGGCGCGGACCGGCTGCGCACCCTGATCGGGCAGTAGCCGGACGTGGCGGAGGGCGACTCGATCAGGCGTCTCGCCACCCGCCTGCACACCACGTTCGCCGGCGCGCCGGTGCTCGACAGCGAGTACCGGCGCGGTGGTGAGGTGCCGGTGCGCTTCGCCGGCGACACGCTCACCGAGGTCGCGGCGGTGGGTAAGCACCTGCTGATGCGTTTCGCCAGCGGCCGTACGCTGCACAGCCATCTGCGCATGCAGGGTTCCTGGCGCACCCACCGCCCGGCGTGGCGCCCCCGGCCGGTAGCCGATCGGCTCGGTGCCTGGCTGGATCTGGGCGAGCGGGGGGTGCTCGCGGCGCACGACATGCCGGTGCTGGAGGTCGTCGCAACCACGCGCGAGCACACGGTGATCGGCCATCTCGGCCCGGACATCCTGGCCGCCGACTGGGCGGAGCGGATCGGCGAGGCGGTGGCGAACGTGGCGGCAGCCCCGGACCTGCCCATCCGGCAGGCGCTGATGGATCAGCGCAACCTCTGCGGGATCGGCAACCTGTGGGCGGTCGAGTCGCTGTTCATCGGGGGGATTCATCCGTACGCCCGCAGCGGCGCCATCGACATTGCGGCAACGCTCGACCGGGCGCACCGCATGATGCTGCTCGGCCTGCGCAACGCCACCCAGTCGACCACCGGGGATCTGCGCCGCGGCCGTACGCACTGGGTGTACGGGCGATACCGCCGGCCCTGCCTGCGCTGCGGCACCCCCGTCGCGTTCCGGGCCGCCGGTGCCGACCCGTACGACCGGGAAACGTGGTGGTGCCCGCACTGCCAGAGCACGCGCAGGCAGGTGTGAATGGCTGACCCGAAACGGGGGACTGCAGCCAGGACACCTGCGCCGACGGTGAATTATTCTTCCAGCACCGGCAAGGTGATGCGAAAACAGGCGCCCTCCTCGACCCTGGTGTCCAGCGTGACCGTGCCGCCGTGGTATTCGACGATCTTCTTCACGATGGCCAGTCCGATGCCCGTGCCCTCATAGGCCTCGCGCGGGTGCAGACGCTGGAAGATGACGAAGACCTTGTCGGCAAATTCCGGTTCGATGCCGATGCCGTTATCCCGTACGGTCACAGCCCAGTGGTCGTCCTCGCGAACGCCGGTGACGCTGATTTTCGGCGGCACCCCGGGGCGGCGGAACTTGAGCGAGTTGCCGATCAGGTTGGTGAACAGCGTGGTCAGCAACGGCTCCTCGCCGCGTACCGTGGGCAGGCCCGACCAGCTGATCTCGGCATCCGCACCGGCGCGTTCCTCCAGTTGCGAGCGTACCTGGGTGAGCACGCGGCCGAGGTCCACGGCGGTGAAGCCGGTGGTGAGCCGGCCGATGCGGGAGAACGCCAGCAGGTCGTTGATCAGCCGTTGCATGCGTTCGGCCCCGTCCACGGCGAACGCGATGTACTGGTCGGCGCGTGCGTCGAGCTGGCCGGCGTACCGGCGTTGCAGGAGCTGGCAGAAACTTGCGACCTTGCGCAACGGCTCCTGCAAGTCGTGCGAGGCGACGTACGCGAATTGCTCAAGATCGCGGTTGGAGCGGGTCAGCTCCTCGGCCTGCACCTTGAGCTGCGCGTTGCCCCACTCGATCTGCGCCCGCGCTTGCTGCACCTCGCGCAGCTCAGCGGCGATCTTGCGCCGCATGGCGTCGACGTCGCGGGCCAAAGCGCGGAACTCCGGCGAGCCGCGCCCGGTGATGTCGTGGTCGTAGTCCCCGGCGGCCACCGTGCGGATCTGGCCGGCCAGGTGCAGCACCGGCCGGTTGACCAGCCGGTCGAGCAGCACCATCAGCGCCGCCCCGGCCAGGGCGACGGCCGCCGCCGCAAGAAGTTCCAGCGCGACCAGCGACCCGCCGGTGTCCTTGGCACGTTGCACCGCAGCGTTGCGCACGGTCGAGATGTCGCCCTGCAGTTGCGCGACGGCGGCGCGGACAGCGTCGAACTGCTGGGTGCTGGAAGCGCCGGGAAGTGCTTGCCCCGCTTGCGGTCCACCGCTGCGCACCGCCGCGATGACCGCCTCGGCGACGGTGGTGCGCCACTGGGTGGACCGCTGCCGGACCAGGTCGAGGTCGGCCGTGACCGCCTTGTCGCTGCGGCCACTGGCGTTCAAGGTGGCGATCTGGTCCAGCAGCTGGGTCTCGGCTGCGCGGCCGCGGTCGTACGGGGAGAGGTTGTCCTGTCTGCCGCTGAGCAGGAACCCGCGCATCCCGGTCTCCTGGTCCACGAAGGCCGCGTCCAGGCTCTGCCCCGCCGTGCGCATCGGGCCGGTCTTGTTGACCAGCACGTCGATGCGCCCGCTGCTGTCCTCGGCGATCAGCGCCGCCGCGACGCTGAGCGCGACCAGCAGCAGGCTCAGCCCCCCGCAGATGGCCATGACGCGGCTGCGCAAGGTCCACGAACGAAAACGCGTCGCGGGCATGACCGGCTCCCCAGGTGTGCGGACGAGGTCATGAGTATCCACAACGCCGCAAACCGGCCGCTGGGCGGGATTGCTCGTCAAGGTCGCGCGGCGCCAGGTCAGGACCGGGTGTACGCACCCGCCTCGATGTCCTCGATCAGCGTCGGGCCGCTCGGGTGCCAGGAGAGCGACTCCCTCGTGGCGATGCTGGTGGCCTGCATGTCCATGGCGAAGAACCGGCCGATGAAACCGAAGTGCTCGACCGCGTCCTGCGGCGCCACCGAGGTGACCGGCAGGCCCAGCGTGCGCCCGATGGCCTCGGCGATCTCGCGGGTGGGGATGCCCGGCTCGGCCGCAGCGTGCGGGCGGGTGCCGGCCGGGGCATGCTCCAGGCCGAGGCGCACCAGGCGGGCGGCGTCCGAGCGGTGCACGGCGGACCAGGCGTTGGTGCCCTCACCGATGTACGCCGAGACGCCGTGCTTGCGGGCCGCGGCCACGATCAGCGCGATGAAGCCGTGGTCGCCGGTGCCGTGCACGGTCGGGGCGAAACGGGCGGCGATGGTGCGCACGCCGCGCGAGACGGAGTCCAGGGCCAGGTTCTCCCCGCCGCCGCGCGCTGATTCCGGGCCGGTGAACGGCGACGGATCCTGCTCGGTCGACGGACGCCCCTCGCTGAGCCCGGCCAGGCCGGAGGCGAGAACGAACGGGCGGTTGGTGCCGGCCAGCGCCTCGGTGAAGGTCTCCACGGCGGCGCGCTCGGCGCGGTTGGACTCGGCCGGGTTGGCGAAGTCGTGCTTGTTGGCCAGGTGGATGACCGCGTCGGCCTCGGTGGCGCCGCGGCGCAGGGCCTCCAGATCGTCGAGGTCGGCTTGCAGCACGGTGGCGTGCTGGGCCTTGAGCGCCGCGGCGCCCTTGTCGGAGCGAGCCAGCCCGACGACGTCGTGGCCGGCCGCGATGAGCTCGTCGACGGTGGCAGAGCCGATCCAGCCGGTGGCTCCGGTGACGAATACCCGCATGAGGGTGACCTCCTGATGTCAGTGACTGAAATCAGCGTACACCCTGATGTCAGAGTCTGACATCGGTAGTCTCCGGTCCGGACTCAGGCGTTTAGGATGGGGCCCATGGCTAGGTGGCAAGGTGGTGCGGACGCGCGCCTGGGGCAAGCGGCGCTGGAGTTGTTCGCCGACCGCGGGTTCGACGGCGTGACGGTCGCCGAGATCGCCGCCCGGGCCGGGCTGACCGAGCGCACCTTCTTCCGCTACTTCACCGACAAACGCGAAGTGCTCTTCTCCGGGCAGGCCGACTTTCAGAACGCGTTCCTCGACCAGCTCGGCAACACCGGTGACCCGATGGCCATGGTCGAGCGGGCTCTCGACGGCGCGGCCACCCTGTTCCCCGAGGAGCGCCGCGCCTGGTCCCGCGCGCGGCAAGGTGTCATCGACGCGGACGAGGCCTTCCAGGAACGCGAGCGGCACAAGCTGTCCTCGGTCGCGGCTGCCCTGACGACGGCCCTGACCGAGCGCGGGATCGACCCGGTGACAGCGGCGCTGGCGGCCGAGAGCGGTGTGACGGTGTTCCGTACGGCCTTCATCGCCTGGCTCACCGAGGGGGAGCAGCGGCCATTCGCCGAGATTCAGCGCGCGGTGTTCGAGAAGCTGGTCGCGCTGACATCCGGCCGCTGAGCGCCGCACGCCGGTGCTACGGTGTCGGCCTACTCGAGGAGGTGAACCCCGTGAACGTCGTAACCATGTGGGTGCCTCCTCGCGTTGCCCAGCCTGGGAGCTGAGCCGGGGGCGCCCCGTTCTCGAAGGGCCACACCTGTGCAGACACTGCGATTCACCGCCGAGTCCTCGTTGGACGCCATCATCGAGCGGGACTTCACCCTCGGATCGATTCCCGGCGTGCTGTGGTCGCCGCCCTCGGCTGCCGGCCGGGCACCGCTGGTGCTGATGGGCCACGGCGGCGGCACCCACAAGAAGGCCCCGGCCATGAGCGGGCGGGCGCGGCTGCTGGTGGCCGGGTGCGGCTTGCATGTTGCCGTCATCGACGCCCCCGGCCACGGCGACCGGACGCGCTCGGAGCACGACGAGAAAGAGATCGCCGAGCTGTTCCGGGCTCGGGCGGCAGGGGAGCCGGAGGGCCCGATCGTGGTGCGCTACAACACTTGTCTGGCCACTCTGGCCGTACCCGAATGGCATGCAGTCCTGGACGCTCTGCTCTGCTGGCTGGGCGGGGAACGGCGGGTCGGGTACTTCGGGTTGAACATGGCCACCGCTATCGGGGTGCCGTTTGTGGCCTCCGAACCGCGCATCTCGGCGGCTGTCTTCGGGCAGCACTGGCCTGACGCGTTAGCCGAGACAGCCCGGCGGATCACCGTGCCGATCGAGTACGTGATGCAGTGGGACGACGAGCACATCCCTCGCTCCTCGGCGCTGGAGCTGTTCGACGCCTTCGGTTCACCGGAGAAAACGCTGCATGCCAATGCGGGACGGCACAAGGACTTACCGCGCTTCGAGGCCGAAAGCGCGGTCCGGTTCTTCGCCCGGCACCTCAGCGCGCCCCCTCCATCAGCCGGCTGATCGGGCGCACCGCCGTGCCCAGCGCGACCGACAGCGACAGGTCGACCGGGGGCAGCAGCAGCTCGGCGAGGCTGGCGCTGGCACAGGCGGGTTGCGCAGTCATGGGCGTCGACTGACCGCCGCGCCCGGTGGTCAAACCGCCGAGGCCACCTGGTCGCGTCCGGCGTGCTTGGCGGCGTACAGGGCACGGTCGGCGGCCAGCACCAGGTCGTCCACGCTCAGGCAGGGATCCGGGATGCCGGCCAGGCCCACCGACACCGTGACGGTGCGCAGCCGCCCCGGACCCACGGCGATCGGGGCGGCGGCAATGCCCCGGCGGACCCGCTCACCGACCAGGCGGGCCTCGGTCAGGTCGGTGCCGGGCAGCACAACCGCGAACTCCTCGCCGCCGTAGCGCGCCACCAGATCCCCGGGCCGCACGAGCCGGCGCAGGCGATCAGCCACCTCCATGAGCACCTGGTCGCCGACGCTGTGGCCGTACGTGTCGTTGACGGTCTTGAAGTGATCGACGTCCAGCAGCAGCATCGCGACCGGCGCGCCCGAGCGCACCGAACGGGCGGTCTCGGTGTGCAGGGCCTGCGTGAGGTAACCGCGGCTGCGCAGCCCGGTAAGGCCGTCGGTGATCGCCGCGATCCGCTGGGCCTGCACGAGACCGGCCATGCGGGCGAGCACGAGCAGGAACAGCAGCGCGCACACGATGGTGCCGGACAGGATCGGGGCCCCGGCGCCACGCAGATGCTGCACCAGCATGGTGCCGGGCGCCAGCAGCGCTGCGGCGGCGAGCAGAGCCAGCCGCCCCGGGGTGGCGTCCGGGGTCATCACCGGGCTCGGCGCGATCATCGTGGTCATGGACGGGTGCAGCAGGCCCGCGGCGAGAATGAACTAGGCGGCCATCCAGATCGCGTCCACATAGGTCGCTACCATGTACGAGCCGCTGAGCGCCTGCACGCTGTAGGTGATGTCGGCGACCAGGGTGAGGGCGAGGCAGGTGCCCACCGTGGCGAGCGACACCGTACGCGGCCCGGCCCCGATCAGCAGCCGGGCGCCCACCGCGATCAGCAGCAGGTCGCCGATCGGGTACGCCAGCGCGACCAGGGTGTCGCTGCGCTCGCCGCCGGCCGCCAGCGTGGGCGAGATGACCAGCGCGTACACCAGGAAACCGGCGCCTACCGCGACGATGGCGGTGTCCACCAGCCCGGCCAGATCCCAGCCCGGGGTGCGCCGGCGCACGAGCACGACGAGCCCGGCGGCCAGCAGCAGGTACGTGGTCAGGTAGGCCAGGTCGGACAGGTTGAGGTAGGTGACGCGCTCGGTGGTCAGCGTGGTGATCCAGAACATCAGGTCACCGATCACCCCGGTCACCGCGCCGGCGGCGATGAGCAGCAGCCCGCCGCGGACCTGCAGGTGCCGGCGCGCGGCCAGCAGCGCGGCGACGGCCATGCTCGCGTCCGCGCTGGCGTACATCATGGCCTGCTCGGGTTCCCAGCCCGGACCGTGCGAGAGCAGCGCGTAGTACAAAGCGATGGTGACGGGCGCCGCGACCAGGAACCACTGCCAGCCGGCCAGGCGCCGGGGCAGGGCGAGGACGTCGGATCTGCTCATGGCCTCCAGCGTGGGGCCGGAGGGGGTCTCACAACGGTCCGGGACGGGTGCGAATCAGGTGTGCGGGCAGCTACCGGATCCAGCGGTAACGGTAGGGCTGGTACGCGCTACGCACCGCCGCGATCGTCACGACTTTGCGGCGCATGTCGTAGCGGCGGCTGCTCTGCTCGATGACCCACAGCCGGGTGCGGGCCGGGTTCGCCCAGGCCTGCACCAGCTGCACGTGCTCCTGCGAGCGGTCGCGGGGCACCAGGTGCAGCAGCGCGTCGCCGCGGCGCACGTCGGCCCAGCGGACCCGGTTCGCCACCGCCGGGATCTCCCAGGTGACCAGAGCGCGGCCCAGACCGGGTGCGGCCGGGTCGATCGCCCAGGCCATCGACACCATGCCGGAGCAGTCGGGGCGGTAGCGCCGGCCGCGGTTGACGTCCCAGCGCGCGTCGGCGTTGCTCTGCGAGTACTGGATGCCGCGCCGCAGCCAGTCGGCGGCGCGGGCGATGACCTGGTTGCGGGTGATCGTCCCGCCGTAGTGCACGGCCGCCGCGGCTGCGGGTGGCGGGGCCGCCAGCACGGCGCCGGCGGTGGCCAGGGTCAGGATCCAGGACAGGCGATGTCGTACGGGCATGCCTGTCAGCATGTCGCGCCGGGCCCGGCGGTGGGTCAGCTTTGCGTGATCCAATCCGGATGGGCCTGCAGGAAGGTGGCCACGGTGTCCTTCTTGACCGAGCGCAGCAGGTCCATGGTGTCGTCGCTGAGGATCTCGACGTCGCCCAGGCCCGCGATCGAGTCGGAGTTGAAGGTGCCGGCGTTGGTCTTGATGGTGACCAGGTCGTCGGGGTTGGTGTTCTTCATCGCGAATGCCCAGTCCTCCAGCGGGATCCCGCCGCCGTCGACGGTCATGGTCTTGCCGATCGCCGACAGCAGGCTGGGCAGCTTGGTCGGCTGGTTGAAGCCCGACTTGACCGCCTGCTTGAGGATCGCCTTGAGCAGCTGCTGCTGGTGGCGCTGGCGGCCGTAGTCGGAGTCCTTGTTGGCCAGCAGATCACGCTGGCGGGCGTAGTCGTGCGCCTCGACCGGGGTGAAGCAGTGGTCGCCCTTCTTGTAGAAGTTGGCGGTCACCCCCGGCACCTTGCGCGGGTGCAGCCCGGCCGAGTCGGTGGTGTACGGCACCGCCTGCTTGCCGTCGGCGGTGTGCCCCACGTGGATCGACGTGACGTCCTCGTCGACGTACATGCAGACCTGGCCCAGGACGTTCACCACATCCTTGAAGCCGGTGAAGTCGATGATCGCGCCCGCGTCGGGGGTGATGCCGGTCAGCTTCTGCACGGTCAGGGTGAGCAGCTCGAAGCCGTGCGCCTCAGCCGCGGCGCCTTCCAGGCCACGGCTGCCGTACGCGAACGCTGAATTGATCTTGTTGTGCCCGCCGGCGTATTTCTGCTTGCCGTTGTCGTAGGCCGGGATCTCGACGTAGCTGTCGCGCGGCAGTGACACCAGATAGACCGGTGAATGGTCGGCCGGCAGGTGCAGCAGGATGATCGAGTCCGACCGGCTCGGTTCTTTGTTCTTCCAGCTCGGCCGGGTGTCCAGCCCGACCAGCAGAATGTTCTTGGCGCCCTTGACGTCGGCGTGCTGGCGCTCGACGGCGGGATTCTGCGGCAGCAGGGGCGTCTCGTTGACCGCGCCGGTCGCCGAACTCAGCACCACGTTGGCAGCGACGATCGAGCCGCCGCTGGCCACCACCAGCACGACACCCAGGCCGACGAGCCACCGCGCCCACAGGGGCGAGCGGCGGCGTTTGGAACGCGCGGTCTTGCTCACGGTGTTCCCTTCGGCAGACGGGCCGACCCTCTGAAGATTGCAGCTGATCGGAGGAGTCGCGCGGCGGCGAATGCTAGCTGACGACTCTGAGCATCATGATCGGCGGCAGCAAGCGGCGGAAACGGCCTTTTATCAGTCAATTCGGCGGCTGGCAGGCCGACACAGACGGGCGATTCGGGCGCGAAGATTCACAGTTGTGACTTGCATCTCTGTCCGGAAATTCGAACCGGTCGCCGGGCCGCGTTCGTACCTGGGGCATGGGGAACGCGCCGGAGCCGGGCGGCGAACACGCCGAGCTGAGCGAAGCCATGCTGCTGGACGGCCCACCCGAGGGCGCCGACCTGCTGCTGCAGCGCACGCTGCGCCGCATCCGCTCCGAGCGGCGAGGCGTTGATCCACCGCGATCTCCGCGGCCTCTATAGTCCTTGCGGCGGGACGGGGCCGGGAGGGCGCGGGGTCATGAGTCTGCTCATACGACGGGCCGGTGCAGCACGATCCCTGCTGGCTGCCGCCGGTGCCCTGGCCCTGATCGCGACCCTGCTGCTCACCGGGCTCGTAGCCTACAGCCGTGAGGTCGTGCGCGCCGGCGCGGCCAGCACCCTGGCCGCCTCGGCTCCCCCCGAACGCGCCGTGCTGGTCCGCGGCTCCGCCGGACGCGACCCGGCCGACCTGGATCGCCGCGACGCCGCCGTGCGCCAGCGCTTCGCCGCCGGTCTGGGCGGGCGCGACGTCGCCGTCTCCGCCGCCGGATACGCCACCGGCCGCGCGTTCTCCGGCCCCACCGGCGACGCCGTGCCCGACTCCGGCGGCGTGGTCTACGCCTCGGTCATGTTCCTCGGCGACCTGAGCGCCCACGCGGTGCTCACCGACGGCGCCTGGCCCGAACCCGGCGCGCAGCAACCGCAGACCGCGGTGGGCGCCGGGGTGGCCCGCGCGCTCGGCCTGGCCGTCGGCGACCGGGTGCCGGTGGTCAACCGCATCAACCAGAAGGTCACCACGCTGCGGGTCAGCGGCATCTGGCGCCCGCACGAGGCCGCCGACCCCTACTTCCAGCTGGCCCCCGACGTGGTCGCCGGGGTGGCACCGAGCTCTGCCACGTACGGGCCGCTGGTAGTGGACCGGGCCGACTTCGCCCGCTCCTTCGCCGGCAACGCCTCGGCCGCCTGGCTCGCCGCTGTCGACCTGAGCGGCGCCGGGGTGACCCAGGTCCGCCGGGCAGCCGACGCCGCCGCCGCCGAACGCGCGGAGCTACCCGCCAAGAGCGGGCTGGGCACCTCGGCCGTGGTCGACACCGGGCTGAGCGGGCTGATCGACCGGCTTGAACGCGCCGACCTGGTGGGCCGCTCCGCACTGGTCACCCCGGTGCTGCTGGTCGCCGTGCTCAGCGGGCTGGCTCTGGTGCTCATCGCCGCGCTGCTCACCGAGCACCGCCGCGCCGAGTCCGCGCTGCTGCGCGCCCGCGGGGCGACCTCCCGCCAGCTCGCCGGGCTGACCGCCGCCGAGGCCCTGGCCGTCGTGGCGCCGGCCGGGCTCATCGCCGCACCGCTTGCCGCCGCCGCCGTGCACCTGGCGGGGCAGCGGCGCTGGTTCGGGCTCACCGAACCCTCCGGGTGGCAGCCCGGCCCGCTGCTCTGGATTGTCGCTGCACTGGCCGCGATCGGGTGCGCCGCCGCCATCACCGTGCCCGTGCTGCGCGGTGGCACCTACGTCGAGGACCTGCAGGCGCGCTCACGGCCCAACCGCCGCGCGGCGCTGCAGCGGGCCGGAGCCGACGTGCTGCTGATCGCGCTGGCCGTGCTCGGCTGGCTGCAGCTGCGCCGCTACGCCTCCCCGCTGTCCGGCGGCCCCAGCGGCGGGCTGGGCATCGACCCGCTGCTGGCTGCGGCGCCTACCCTCGGCATCCTCGCCGGGGCCACGCTCGCGCTGCGGCTGCTGGCCCCCGCCGCGCGGCTGACCGAGCGGCGACTAACCGGCGGTCAGCGCTTCGCGCCGCTGTTCGGCATGTGGCAGGCCGGTCGCCGCCCGCACGCCGGTCCGGTGCTGCTGCTCGCGCTGGCCGTGGCGGCCAGCACTGTCGGCTGGTGCCTGGCCGGGACGGCGAGCCGCTCGGTCAGCGATCAGGCCGACCACGGCGTTGGCGCGGACCTGCGGCTCACTGAGATCTCCGGCGCCGCCCCGGCCGGGCGAGCACAGCGGCTGGCCGCGCTGTCCGGGGTCACCGACGTGCGGCGCGGCTGGCGCGAAAGCGTGCAGGCAAGCATCGGCGAGAGCGCCGCCGACCTGATCGCCATCGACGGCATCGCAGCCGGGGGCAGCGTGCAGATCCGCTCCGATTTGTACGGCGGCGGCGCGAAAGCCCTCAGCACGGTGCTGACCGGGGCCCGGCCCGACGTGTCGCTGGACGCGCTGCCCGCCGGCACCCGGCTGACCGGCCGGGCCGAGGTCATCGGCTCGATGGGAGTCCCCACGATCACCGCCATCGTCGTCGACAGCACCGGCGAGGCGATCCGCATCCCCCTGAGCCCGGGCCGCTTCACCGCGGCCCTGCCCGGCGACGGCACCGGGCTGCGCCTGGCCGGGTTCGTGGCCGACGCCGACGCGTCCTATGTGGCAACCACCATCGAGTTGCGGCTGTCCCAGCTCGCGATCGACGGTAAGGCGCTGCCGCTGGGTGACAAGTGGGCGCTGATGAGCGTCGGGCAGCAACCCGACTCGGTGGTCGTCAGCGGCGCGGCGATCGGCGCCACCGTGCCGGCCGGGGGCCTGGGCCGCGCCAAGGTCACCATCGTGCGGCCGGTGAAGGTGCCACCGGTGCCCATCGTGGCCACCCCCGGCGCCCAGCAGCGCCTGCACCTGAGCGGCGACCGGCCGGTGACCATGCGCATCGGCGGCGCCGACGTGCCGGTGCGCCTGGCCGGCAGCATCGTGGCGGTGCCCGGCTCCGACGACCCCGCCGCGGTGCTGGCCGACCTGCCGACCCTGCAGGCGTACCTGCTGTATCAGGCCGGGATCGTGCACGAGACCCAGGAATGGTGGCTGTCCGTGCCGGCGAGCACCCACACCCAAGCGGCCATGCAGGCCCTGCGGCTCGGCGGGCTGCAGGTGAACGACCGCCGGGAACAGGCGGCGGCCTCGGCTGTGGACTCGTACGGGGTGGGCGGGCGCACCGCGCTGTTCGCCGCCGCGATCGGGGCGCTGCTGCTGGCCGCGGCGGGCGTGCTCGTCGACGTGCGCACCACCACCCGCCGGCGCATCAGCGAGCTGGCCGTGCTGCACACCCTGGGCGCCGGGCCGCGGCTGCTGGCCCGCTCGCTGATGACCGAGCAGGCGTTCCTGGCCGGGACCGGGGTGCTGGCCGGGCTCGCGGTCGGCATCGGGGTGGCCGCGGCGATGGCCCCGCTGATGATCCTCACCCCGCAGGCATCGCGCCCGGTGCCACCGCCGTACCTGGTTGTGGACTGGGTGCGGGCTGGCGGGACCGCGTTGCTGTTGTTCGTGCTCGCCGCAGGGCTCAGCGCGCTGGCCGGGATCACGCTGCGGCGCCGGCTGGCCGCGGCCCGGCTGTACCTGGGAGCCGACAGATGAGCGCGGTGCTGCGCCGGATCCGGGCCTTCGGCGGGCATCTGGGCCTGCTGGCTGCGCTCGCGCTGGTGGCGGCGCTGCTGGTCGCCGGGGTGCCCCGGGTGGCCAACCACTACACCGATCAGGGGCTGCGCTCGGACCTGAGCCGATTGTCGTACCTCAACCGCGACATCGTGTTCGGTTCTGGCTACGACGCGAGCGACAAAAGCCTGCCCTCCGGGGGCGATGCGCTGCTGCCCAGCTACGAACACGACCTGCCCGACCCGCTGCCCGCGCTGGTCGAGGACCGCTGGTACACCGCAGACAGCGAAGTGCCCGGGCAGAACTTGAGCGGCCCGGCGCCGTACACCGGGGTGTGCCGCCCGTCGCTGCGGGTGCGCTACCAGAGCGGCGAGGCCGGGGCCGTACGCGTGGTCGAGGGCGCGGCACCGGTCAGTGACACCACCACCGTGCGAGCAATGGTGTCGCGCGCGGACGCCAAGCAGCTCGGGCTGAAGGTGGGCACCAAGCTGACCGCGGCCGGCACCACCACCGTGCTCATCAGCGGGCTGTTCGAGCCGCTCGACGACGACGCGCCGTACTGGGACACCCAGCGCGTCGAACGCATCGGCTGCCCGCAGGCCGACGACGGGATGACCTGGCAGGGCACCGTGCTCACCGACCTTGAGGGCAGCCGGCTGGCGGTCAAGCAGACCGAGCTGTTCGAGGGCCGGTGGCGCTACCGCCTGGATGTGGACCGCATCACCGCGCCCGGCCTCGACGCGCTGACCACCGCCGTCGTCGACGCCCGGCGCAACCCGCCCCAGGGCCGCACCCTGCGCTCCAATGCAGAACCAGCGCTGCTGGCCTTCGCCAAGGCCCAGTCCGGAGCGCAGGCCACCGTGGCGGTCGTCGAGTCCGGCCTGATCGCCACCGTGCTCGGGCTGATCCTGCTGGCCGCGCTGCTGATGGTCGAACGCCGCCGCGCCGAGTACGCCCTGCTGCGCGCCCGCGGTGCGATCGCCGGCACGGTGGCGCTGCGCACGCTCGCCGAAACCGTGCTGGTGGTCGCCCCGACCGTGCTGCTCGGCTGGCTGTTCTGTGCCCTGCTGCCCGGCCGCGCCGCCGGAAGCGAACCGGCGCTGATCGCTGCGTTGCTGCTGCTCGCCGTCGGGGTGGCTCCGCTGCTGGCCGCGCTGGTCGGGGGCACCGGCGGGCGCCGGCCCGGGCGGCCCGGGTCGCGCCGGCTCGCCGGTGAGGTGTTCGTGCTGCTGCTGGCCGGGCTCGGCGTGGTACTCGTGCGTCAGCGGGGGGTGCAGGACGGCGTGGACCCGTTCCTGTCGGTGGTGCCGGTGCTGCTGGGCGCGGCTGCGGCGCTGGCCGTCGTACGGCTGCTGCCCTGGCCCCTGCGCAAAGCCGGTCGGTTGGCGGCCCGCGCCCGGGGACTCGTCGCCTTCCTCGGGCTGGCCCGCGCCGGCCGCGGCACCCCGCTGTCCGCGGGCCCGGTCGCCGTGCTCATCGTCGCCGCGGCCACCGGCGTGTTCACCGTCGCGGTCAACTCCACCATCAGCGACGCCCGCGACCGGGCCACCGACCGCGCGGTCGGCGCCGACGCCCAGGTGACCGGGTTCGGCTTCGCCGCCGGCACCGACCGGCTGCTCACCCAGGTGCCCGGCGTGGATGCGGCCGTCCCGCTGCTGGCCGGCTCGGGCGCCCAGCTCACCGCAACCTCCGGGCGCCGCGCCCAGGCCCAGCTGGTGATCATCGACGGTGCCGCCGCGAACGACCTGCTGCGCCGCAGCGGCGTGACCGCCCGCATGCCCGGGCCGCTGGCCTCGGCCACCACCAGCGGCCCGATTCAGGCGGTCGTCTCCCCGGACGTCGCCGCCGACATCGGCGCCGGTGGCTCGGTGTCCGTGCAGGGCCGCAGCTACGAGTTCCGCGTCGCCGAGACCACCGCGGAGATCCCCGGCCTGGGAACCGGCACCCGACGGTTCATTGCGCTGCCGTGGCGCTCGGTGCCCGCGCCGGATTTCCAGCCGCTCGTGCCCACCCGCTACCTGCTCGCCGGGCACGACTTCGACAACGACGCGGTGCGCAAGGCGGCCGACGCCGGGCAGCGCGAGTACTACCTCGCCCTGCTGCGGCGCACCATCGACGCCGGCATCACCCAGGTCACCGATCAGCAGCTGCCCCGCCTGGCCGAGATCATCACCTGGGAGCAGCACCGCCAAGAGCTGGAGGACAGCGGTGTGAACGCGCTGCTGACCTTCGTCTTCCTGGCCGGGGCGGTGGGCGCAATCGTGCTGGCCCTGCTCGCCGTCGGGCTCGCGGTGCTGGCCGACGCCCCCGGGCGCGGGCAGGCGCTGTCGCGGCTGCGCACCCTCGGGCTGTCCGGGCGCCAGGGCCGCAACCTGCTGATCCTCGAACTGACCCCGCTGCTGGCGGTCGCCTTTCTGGCCGGTACGGCGGTGGGCTGGCTGCTGCCCCGGCTGATCGGCCCGGCGCTTGGGCTCGACGCGTTCACCGCCGGGGTCGCGCCGCGGGTGGCCGTCGACCCGTGGCTGGCCGTACAAGCCCTGGCGCTGCTGCTGGCCGGGCTTTCCACCGCCGTGCTCGTGGAGACCGCGGCGCACCGCCGGATGGGCCTGGGGGCCTCACTCCGCCTGGGAGAGGACATCTGATGACCGGACCGGATCTCGGCGAGCTGCAACGCCGGGCAGCCCAGCGGGCCGCGGCCCGGGCCGGGGGCACCGACCGGCTGCGCGGGCACATAGTCTGCGACGGGCTGGTGCGCATCTTCAAAACCGAAGGTGTCGAGGTGGTGGCGCTGCAGGGCCTCGACCTGGTCGTGGATCAGGGCGAGCTGCTGGCGATCGTGGGCGCCTCCGGCTCGGGCAAGTCGACGATGCTCAACATCCTGTCCGGGCTCGACGTGCCGACCGCCGGCATCGCCCGGGTGGCCGGCTTCGACCTGCTGACCATGACCTCGCGGCGCCGGCTGCGCTACCGCCGCAAGGTGGCCGGGTTCGTGTGGCAGCAGACCGGGCGCAACCTGCTGCCGTACCTGTCCGCCCGCGAGAACGTCGAGCTGCCGATGCGCCTGGCCGGGCGGGCCAGTCGCAAACGGGCCCTGGAACTGCTGGACATGACCGGGGTGGCGCACTGCGCCGACCGGCGGCCCAACCAGATGAGCGGCGGCGAGCAGCAGCGCACGGCGGTGGCGGTCGCGGTGGCCAACGACCCCGAGGTGCTGTTCGCCGACGAGCCGACCGGCGAGCTGGACGAGGCCACCGCCGCCGACGTGTTCGTCGCGCTGCGCACCATCAACGCCGAACTGGGCGTCACCATCGTGATCGTCACTCATGACCATGCGGTGTCGGGCCAGGTCCGGCGCACGGTCGCGATCCGTGACGGCCGCACCGCATCCGAGGTACGCCGCAGCGCCCGCACCGGCGCCGGCGGTGCCGAGGAAATCGTCTCCCAGGAGTACGCGGTGCTCGACCGGGCCGGGCGCATGCAGCTGCCGGCGGGCTTCGTGGACGCGCTGAGCCTCAAGGACCGGGTGCAGTTGACGCTGGAAACCGACCACGTGCAGGTGAGGCCGGGCGATGAGTGACACGCTGATCACAGTCAAGCAACTGAACCGCCACTACGGTACGGGGGACCGCGCCGTGCATGCCGTACGCGACGTGTCCTTCGAAACCGGGCGCGGGGAGCTCGTCGCCGTGCGAGGCCGCTCCGGCGCGGGCAAGACCACGCTGCTCAACCTGATCGGCGGGCTGGACCGCCCCAGCAGCGGCACCATCGAGGTCGACGGGCACGACGTATCCGGCGCGAGGGAGAACGACCTGCTGGGTCTGCGCCGCACCACCATCGGCTTCGTGTTCCAGTCCTTCGGGCTGATCCCGATCCTCAGCGCAGCCGAGAACATCAGCGTGCCGCTGCGCCTGGCCGCTCAGAACCCCGAGGAGCGCGAGGAACGGGTCAGCCTGCTGCTCGAACTGGTTGGGCTCGGCGCCCAGGCCAACCAGCGGCCGTACGAGATGTCCGGCGGTCAGCAGCAGCGCGTGGCGGTGGCCCGCGCCCTGGCCAACGACCCGCCGCTGCTGATCGCCGACGAACCCACCGGCCAGCTCGACTCCGAAACCGGGCGGGCCATCATGGACCTGCTCCGCGCGCTGGTCGACGCCCGCGGCATGACCGCCCTGGTGGCCACGCACGACCCCAGCCTGATGGACCGCGCCGACCGGGTTCTCACCCTGCGCGACGGGCGCCTCGAACCGTGAGGTAAAGTTCTGCACGCAGCACGCGGACGTAGCGCAGCTGGTAGCGCATCACCTTGCCAAGGTGAGGGTCGCGAGTTCGAATCTCGTCGTCCGCTCGTGATGATGTCCCGTCCGGGACATCGCAACCCCTGAATCCGCACCGCGGGTCCAGGGGTTTTCGCGTTCCAGCTCGCTGCGCAGAGCTGTCTCGTGGCCGATCCGGGCTTTGGCGGGCCAGGGCTTGGGCCACGCCGGGTTTCGGCCGGGCCCCAGGTGAGCTGCGGTCAGGCGTCGCCGCAGTCGAGGCCGAGCACGGTCAGGACGTGGCGGACCTGCGGCTGCATGCCGGTGATCGCGATCGGCACCGAGGCCAGCGCCGCCGCCACCGCCATGTCGCGCAGCACCGCCGCCCCCGCCGCGTCCACCAACGGCAGCCGGGTCAGATCCACCACCAGCCCCGATGGCGGGGCGTGGGCGATTGCCTCGTGCAGCCGCAGCCGGGCCTGCTCGGCGGTGTCCCGGTCGATCTCCCCGGACACCAGCACCGTCGCCCCCGCCACCGTCCGGCGGACCCGGATCCACAGCTTGCTGTGATCGTCGTCGGCCACCACACCCGTCCACGGCGGCGGGACGTCGCTCAGCATCGCCGCCCGCAGCCAGCTCAGCGCCTGACCCAGCAGCCGCGACACGTGCATCTGCGAAATGCCCAGCCGCTCGGCGATCTCGGCCTGCGTCAGGTTGCCGTAGAAGCGCAGGCTGATCATCCGCTGCACCCGGGCCGGCAGGCGGCGCACCAGCCCGGCCACGGTCATCCGGTCGGCCATCGACTCGATCGAGGCGTCCCGCATGCCCAGCATGTCGCCCAGCTCCTGCTCATCGTCGCCGACCGGCAGGGCCAGCGACAGGGCGGTGTGATCGGCGGCGCCGCACTGGGCCCGGCATACGTCATCCTCGGTCATGCCCAGGTGCACGGCGATCTCCGCCGTGGTCGGGTCGCGGGCCATGGCGTGCCCGAGCGCCTCGGTGGCCGCCTTCACCTCCAGGGTCAGATCCTGCAGCCGGCGCGCCACGTGCAGGCTCCACGTACGGTCGCGGAAATGGCGTTTGATCTCGCCGTTTATCGTGATGACCGCGAACGCCGTGAAGGAACCGCGCCCGGGGTCGTACCGGTCGATGGATTTGACCAGGCCCATCCGCGCGACCTGCTGCAGATCGTCGAGCGGTTCGCCGCGCAGGCGGTACCGCCGGGCCAGCCGGTCGGCGAACGGCAGCAGCACGGTGATCACCTTGTCGCGCAGTGCGGCCCGGCCGGACGGGCCGGCCACGGCCCAGCGTTCGGCGTAGGCGACGGCGATCTGGTCCAGGTCTTCCCGCGCGTTGCCCGGCGGGTGTGTAGCGGTCATCGGCACCTCCTTGAGGTGAGCTGCCCGGCCGCGTTCTGGCTGACCGTAGTCCCGCCCGCCGAGGGTGCGCAATGCCCTGGAGTGCCGATAAACACCCCGTGTGAAACGCGCTGGATGCGGTACTCGGGCTGCTCGCCACGGCAGCAGGCACGGCGGGAGGGCAGCTCATGGATGTGCCGGCGCAGGTGCGCGGCGGCCCGGCTCACCTGATCGAAGGACGGCGATGACCGCCGTCGGGTTACCCGCCCCGCTCGCCGCCCACGCGATGTGCCCGGACAGCCTCGGCCGGGGGCTGCTGGCCGCAGCCGCCCGCGCGTTGCACCAGCAGGACAGCCGAGGGCTCGACCGCGTCCCGATCCTCGGCCGGCACCCCCGCGCACCGGCGCGGCGCCGCGCCACCGAACTGGCGTGTGACGCCGCCGCTGCCGCGCTGCCCCCGGAGATGGCGGCGGCCCTGGATACCGACGCGGTGGCACAGTGGATTGTGGACCATTACCCGGGCGCCTCCTACCCGGCCATGGTGCTCGGATCGGCGCACGGCGGCGCGGTGCACCTGGCGGCCGCGCTGGGAGCGCCCTGGCTGCCGTCCGGGTTCGTGGTCACTGTGCGCTGGCCTGGCGCGGTGCAGGACTGGCGGGGAGCCCGCGACTACGGCCGCGACATCGCCGCCTGCATCCTGGGCGGCAACCCGGGCGTCAGCGTGCGCCAGGTGCACGATCCGGTGCAGCGCGGCCCGCTGTGCGGCAGCACGCTCACCTTGCACGTGCGGTGGCGGCGCATCCCGCACGCGTACCGGTTGTTCCTGCGCACCCGCCTGGCCGGCGGACCCGCGCTGATGGTGCGCGACCTGCGCAACTGGACGGTCGAGGACCTCACGCCCGGGTACGGGTTCCAGGTCGGCAGCCCGGTGTCCGGCTGGACCAGCGCCGACTACACCACCGCCAACCCGGCGTTCGGCGACCTGCTGGCCACCCTCGGCGTCACGAGCTGGGCCACCCCGGGCGCCGGCGCGGTCAGCCGGTACGCCGAAACCGCAGGGGAACCCGATTTCGACAACGAGCTGCGGCGCTGGGTCACCCCGGCGTACCGGATCTGCTATCCGCGGCCCGGGGCGCTGAGCGCGTTCGTGGCCGATTTGTACCGGCAGTGGTGGCGGGCGGCCGGGGCGGTCACCGAACACTGCGTGGTGGAGACCGGCACGCTGTTCGATCCGTGGCGGGTGCACGCCGGTGCGCTGGTGCCGTACTGGTGCGAGTCGGCGGCGCGCCGCGGCGTGGAAGCGGCGGAGATGTGGCTGGCCGGGGCCGAGCCGTTCGAGGCGATCAGCGTGCTGCCGCAAGCGCCCGGGGTGGCCGCCGAGTCGTACGCGCCGGCCGAGCTGTGGCGCTCGCTGGCCCGCTTCGCCCGGCACCGGCCGCTGCTGGACCAGCTTGCGATGAGCCGGTACCCGACGCTGCCGCTCGCCGCCTCGCACGCCACCACCGCGCTGACGATCGCCGCGCTGTGGGAGGACCGGCACCCGGTGCGGCTGTCCGGCGAGCATCTGATCGCGGCGTTGCGCTCGGCCGGACCGGTGCTGGGGCTGCTGGTGTCGTAAGCCTCAGTGTGCTCGTACCTTGAAAGGGGTCGGCTGGTGCGGAGCCTGACCCCCGACCCGCGTGACGATGTCGACGGCCAGGTCCCGCAGCTTGCGGTTACGACGTTGTGAAGCCGCGCGCAGCATGGCGAACGCGGTGTCACCCGGGCAGCGCTGCTGGGCCATGATGATGCCGATCGCCTGGTCGATGACCCCGCGCGAGTCCAGGGCGTGACGCAGCTGATCCTCGACCTCGGTCAGCCCGGCCAGGCGCTGCACCACCCCCAGAGCTGCCGCGCAGGCCCCCGCGAACATCTCGAACTGCTGGCGCTGCTGGCTGGCGAACGCGTGCGGCTTCTGCGAATAGACGGTCAGCGCGGCCCGTGAACGGCCCTGCGCCGGCAAGGGCGCCGCCAGCACACTGCGCACACCCAGATCCATCGCGTACGGCCGGTACGCCGCCCAGCGCGACTCCTCGGCAAGATCATCCACCTCGACCAGCGAGCCCGCCTGCATCGCCTCCAGCCCCGGGCTCTCGATCCCGCCGTAACCCGCCTCGTCGGCCCGTAACGCCAGATCACTGCTGGCCGCGGTGGTCCACCCGTGCTCGTCACAGCACACGGCAAGCCCGCACGAGCCGCCCCCGGATAGGTCGCGCGCGGCGATGCGTACCGTCTCGCGTAGGAACGTCTGCAGGTCGGGGCCCTCACTCAGGGTGTCGAGCATGGTCAGGTACGGCTGCTGCGTCATCGTCGCCGCATTCGCCGGACACGGCGGGCCTAAACGTCGTACCCGGGTTCTAAGCTTTGCGTCATGGCCGATGACGAGCCGAGCTTCGAGAAGATCGTGGCCAACCTGCACCGCGAGGATCCGGGCTTCACCGCGGCGTTCCACGAACAGCGGCGCCCGCCCGGCCGTGTCCCGCTGATCATCGGCGTGGTGCTGTGCCTGGTCGCGCTCGGCATGCTCGCCTTCGGCGGGGTCAAGGGCGCGGTGCTGTCGGTGCTGCCCTGGTTGGCCGGCATGGCGTTCGTGCTCAAGGGTCGTGGCTGAGTCACTGAGAGTTGCGGTCCAGCGCGGCGAGCGTGGCGTAGGTGACCGCGCCGTACACCAGGTGGGGGAGCAGGTCACTGACCCAGTCGGTCGCCGACCAGCTACGCGGATCGGTGACCCGTAACCGGGCCATCGACAGGTCGGTCAGGCCCATCACGCTCACCCCGGTCAGCACCGCCCCCACCGGCACCGGCGGGCGGAAACCGGCGCGGCGAAGCACCCCGTAGGCGACCCCGATGCCCACGCCGGTGAGCACCCCGGTCAGGCTGGCAATCCCGCTGACCCGGTTCTGCCGCGTGTCACCCTCGCCCGGCACGTCCACCGGCAACCGGGTCTCCATGGCTTCGATGGTCTTCTCCGGGGTGCTGCTCGCCGCCCGCCCCCGCACGGCCATGTCGAGATAAGTGGCAGCGTTGAGGGCCGCCGTACCCGCCGCACCCGCCGCCGCACCGCTCAGGAATCCGATACCCATGTCCTGCGGGTGCCCGCCGCCGGGGCAAGCAAACCGGCGGTAGGTTGGCTCCCATGACTGTGTTGCCGATCAAGCTGGTGGGAGATCGGGTGCTGCGCACCCCGGCCGCACCGGTCACCGACTTCGACGCCGAGCTGCGCAAACTCGTCGACGATCTGAGCGAAACCCTCGCCGACAGCCAGGGGGCTGGGCTGGCCGCGCCGCAACTCGGCGTCAGCCTGCGCGTGTTCGCCCTGGCCCCGCAACTCAGCGACGGCAAGGTCGACCACCTGGTCAACCCGGTGCTCGAGTTCCCCGACGAGGAAGATCAGGACGGCTTCGAGGGCTGCCTGTCCATCCCCGGCATCTACCTCGACACCCGTCGCCGGATGAACGTGGTGGCCAAGGGCTACACCAAGCGCGGCGACCCCCTCCAACTCGTCGGCGAAGGCCTGCTGTCGCGCTGCATCCAGCATGAAACCGACCACCTCGACGGCGTGCTGTTCATCGACCGCCAACGCCCGGGCCAGCGCGAACGCCTGCTGACCACGATCCGCGAGGCAGCCTGGGCGCAGGGCGTGCCGATGCCCGAGGTGCGCACCAGCCCGCACTGAGCAACCCCGCATCAAGGGTGGCCGATGTGCGGGACCCGCCGCGATCGGAGGATCACGGCCCACCCGATTGGACGATGGCGAGCCCATCGACTATGGTGTGTATGACGCCGTTGCGAGTTCTTCCCCCGTGGAATTCGCAGCGGCGTTTTAACTGCCCTCAGGCTTTACTGCCCTCAGGCTTTACCGCCCTCAGGCTTTACCGCCCTCAGGCTTTACCGCCCTCAGGCTTTGCTGTTCTCAGGCTTTACTGCCCTGAGGCTTTACTGTCCCCAGGCCGGGTCTCTGCGTGCGGCGTTCCCGGTAGGCGTGCATTTTGGCGCGGCTGCCGCAGATGCTCATCGTGCACCACCGGCTGCGCCCCGCCGTAGTGCCGCCCCCGCCAGGAGATTCCGGGCCTCTTCATCCACCGGTACGCCCACCTGTCCCTCGCACGCGTCCCGGATCGCCTCGCGCACCGGTGTGGCAGTCTCCACCGTCCCCATGCCCACCCGCCGGATCCGCCGCCTGCGGCACACCTAGTCGGCTGTGGACGCGCCGGGAACCCCGCTGCGTCAGGGTGCCGGGCCGGGTGAGGCGCTGGTCTAAGGTGAATTCAGCCCACCTTCGGTTCTGTTTCCGGGAGTCCAACCACCATGAGTGACACCACCCGATGAACGACACCGCTCGATGAACGACACGGCGCCGGTGGAGGACCTGGCCCGGCTCGTCGGCCTGGCGCTCGAGGGCAACCATCCCGCGTGGAACCGCATCGTCGACCGCTACAGCGGGCGGGTCTGGGCGATCTGCCGGATCCATGGCCTCGGTACGGCGGACTCCGCCGACGTCTTCCAGCAGACCTGGCTGCGGGCGCTGGAGAACCTGAGTGCGCTGCGCGACCCGGAACGCTTGGGGGCCTGGCTGGGCACCACCGCTCGCAACGAGGCCCGGGCCACGCTGCGCCGGGGCCGGCGGACGCAGCCGGTTGACGATCTGTGGCTGCTCGACCGTGAGGCCGGCCCGGATCATGACCCGGAGCGCCCGGTGCTCACGGCCGCGCGCGATGCCGAGCTGTGGGACGCCTTCGGCCAGCTGGGCAAGCGCTGCCAGGAGGTGCTGCGGGTGCTGATCGTCGACGCCGAGGACCGCCGCCCGTCGTACGAACTGGCCGCCGCGGCGCTCGACATGCCGATCGGCAGCCTCGGCCCCACCCGCAAACGCTGCCTGAATCAGTTGCGCCGATTCCTGACAGAAGGTATCGACGGCCAAACTCGGGAATCGTGACAGTGACGAACGCGCCACGCAACGCGTTTTCCCCCCGCCCCGAGGAGACACCGTGACGGATTCAGTCGAGCCCGGCGACGACCTCGCCCCGGACGACGAACGGCTGCTCGCCCGTCTGGAAGCGATGTTCCGCGACGTGGATCCGGCCCCGGCCGACCTCGTGACGCTGGCCCAGCAGAGCTTCATCCTGCGCGCCCTCGACGCCGAGTTCGCCCAGCTCGTCGAGGACTCCGCCACCGCCCCCGCCGAGCCCGCCGGCAGCCGTGCCATGGCGGTTCGCGGCCCCGGTGCAGCCCCGCCGCCCCGCCAGCTGACCTTCCAGGTGGTCGACGAGCGCGGCAACGACGAGGTGGTCATCGCCGTCCAGGTCGAGTCGATAGGCGGTCGCCGCCGCCTCACCGGCCACCTGGCCCCCCGAGGCCCAGCCGCCATCGAGGTCCGCCAGCCCGCCGCCACCGACTCCCGCCACGTGGACGCCGACGGCCGCGGTCTGTTCGTCGTCGAGGACGTCCTGCCCGGTCCGATGAGCCTCACCCTGCGCCGCGAAGGCTTCCCCGCCGTGGCCACCCAATGGACCTTGGTCTGAGCCGCTGGGTTCTGTTTCGCAGGGCCTGCGAAACAGGCCTAGTCATCGAGGACGAAACTCACTTCCTCCACGCCGTCCCCGGCCGCCGGCGCCTGCGCCACCCGCCGGAACCCGCACTTCTCCAACACCCGTATCGACCCCCCGTTGTGCGCAGCAACATGAGCACCCAAGGGCCGATCCTCGATTTCCCGTACGAACAAAGCCAGCGCCCGGCTCGCCACACCCCGCCCCCAGAACTCCCGCCCAACCCAGTACCCGAGCAGCCGCATCCCCTCGCCGGGCCAGCTCGTGAGGTAACCGGCAACCTGGTCGCCGACGTCGATCGTGCGCATGACGACGCCGGGGGCGGGGCGGATCTTCGCCCAGTGCGCGTCGAAGGTGGCGCGGTCCCGGGCGGGGAAGGCTGCCATTGCGGTGGCCTGCGGGTCGGATTGGTGCTGGAAGAAGACGTCCAGGTCGCTGTCGGCTACTTGGCGCAGGCGGATGCTTGGTTCTGGGGCTAATGACATTTGTGGTTTCCCCGCTTGGTTGGTGGTGCGTGGGTGCGGCGGGGTCATCATGCCGGGTTGCGGGGCCGGGCCGGCCGGACACCCAGCGAGAAGCGGCCGGATCCCTGCGGCGAACAGCGGCGTTGAGGTGACCGTCCCCAGCGAGGTCGCGGGTGAGCTGGGGCTTGGCAGGCGGGGTGGAAGGGCAGTTGGGGTCCACGGGGCCGCAGGGGCACCCGCCAGCGATCACCAAGGCGCAAACCCGTACAAAGAGCCGGGAGCCGGCGGCCTCACCCCTCCGAGAGGCCGCCGGCTGGTCTGCTCAGACCGGGGTGCCGGGCAGGATGTGCACCACTGCGCCCAGCCCCGGTGCCGTGGGCCGTCCGGCGATGAGCTGGTTGAACGCCTGGTGCGGGGTCAGGGACGGGTCTTCGCCGCACAGGGCTGCTACCGCGCCGCTGATCTGGGGGGCGCTGAAGGAGGTGCCGCTCCAGGTGGCCCAGGAGTCGGGGCCGAAGGTTACGTCGGTGCCGATGTTGTCCTCCGGGGGGAGTTTGCCCTCGACGAAGGTGCTGATGATGCCCACTCCCACCGCTGCGCAGTGGACCCAGGTGCCGCGGTTGGTGAACGTAGCGGGGGTGAGGTCGCTGTTGAGGGCCCCCACCGCTTTCACGCCGGGGAAGGCTGCCGGGTAGAGGGGCAGGTCACGGCCGTCGTTGCCGGCGCTGGCCACGATCAGGGTGTTGGGGTGTTCGGCGGCGATGTGTGCCACCGCCTCCTGCATGGCCAGCGGGGGGATGCCGTCGACCGCTGGGGCGCCGAAGGAGGCGTTGATGATCAGGCGTTCGCCGCCCGCGTCCTCGGCGGCCTTGATGAGCATGTCAGCGGCGGCTTCGTCGGTGCCCAGGCCGTCGGTGGTGGTGAACCGGTACACCGACACGTCGGCGTCGGGGGCGATCTGGCGCACGATGCCGGTGCTGAACGTGCCGTGCCCGGCGAACCAGTCGATGCGGTCGAACGGGGCCAGCACGTTGATCGGGTCGGTGCCCTCGCGGACCACCCCGCTGTCCCAGCCGTCGTCGCGGGGCTGGGCGGTGATGCCGGTGTCGATGAGGGCCACCCGGACCGGGGCGGTGGCGCCGTTGGTGGCGAACGGGGCCGGGGCGACGGTGCTGCCCGGGTAGGAGTTGCCCTTGGTGACATAGCCGAGCGGGACGATCGCGTTGATGTTCGCGGTCACGCCGTCCTCGCGGCACAGCCGGCGGGCGTCGGCGCGCAGGGCTGCGGCGTTCTTGCCCCGGCTGCGGAACACCCGGGTGCGCCGGTGCCGGCTGCGGCCGGGGCGGTCGGCGGGCTCGTAGTCGCGCAGCAGGTCCGCCAGGCGCCGCGCGGCCTGCGGGGTGGCATCGACGACCAGGTCACCGGCGGCGGCCAGGCTGGCGCGGTCGCCGCCGGGTTCGAGCAGGAAGTGCACGAAGTCGGTGGCCTGGGCGGCGTCGGCGGCGCGCTGGCGGCGCAGAATCCGCTGGACGAACACGTCCTGCTCCTGACGGGCGGCCGGGTCCACGTTGGCGGCGGCCAACTTGCTGACCTGGCGGCGTACATCCTCCTGGTCCTGCGCGAGCTGCGCGGCGGTTCGCCGGTCGGGGAGCGGCCAGCGGGACGCGACGGTCATGGATTCTTCTCCCTTGTCATCGGTACTCTCGTGCTTCTGGGGAAGGCGGGGCGGCTTTCATGTATGCAAATCTGCGAGATCAGGCTGACGCTGCCTACAACAGAGTCGTGGTCGATCCGGCCAGATACGCCGCGGAGGCCGAGAAACTGGTGGCGTACGCCACGGCGGCCGGCGACACCGAGGCGTTGGTGGCGAGCCTGCGGGCCGTCGCGTACGTGCGTCACGTCACCTTGGACAATGAGGGCGCCCGCCGGCTGCTCGACCGCGCGGTGCGGCTGGCGGACCGCAGTGTACTGTCCCGCCGGCTCGCCGATGTGCTGGTCACCCGTTCGGTGGCGCTGCAGGAGCTGGGCCGCTATGACGCCGCGGCCCGCGACCTGCGCCGTGCCGGGGACCTCGCCGACCCGGCCGGGCGGCCCGAGATCCGCTTCCAGCTAGCCGTGCTCGATCACAACCGGGGCCGGCTGGAGGACGCCGCGGGGGCGTACACGCAGGTGCTCGACGATCCGGCCAGCCCGCCGGTGGTGTGGGTCAAGGCGGCCAACAACCTCGCCAACATCCACACCCTGCGCGGGCGCCCGGACGACGCGCTGGGCTACCTGGACCGCGCCGCGGGGCTGGCCCGGGAGCTGGGGGCCCGCTACACCGCGATCGTGGCCAACAGCCACGCCTGGTCGAGCTATCACGCCGGGCGCCTGGCCGAGAGCGTGCGCCGCTTCGAGGAGGCCGGGCGTCTGCACGCCGAGGCCGGGCTGCCGCTGGGCGAGCATCACGTCGAGTATGCCGATGTGCTGCGTGACCTGCGTCTGCTCAACGAGGCGACGGTGGCGGCCCGCTCGGCGCGGGTGGAGTTCGAGAAGCACGGCGCCCGGTTGATGGCCGCCGAGGCGCGGCTGCGGTGCGCCCGGCTGGCGCTGGAACTCGGGGATTCGGCGACTGCCGTGGCGGATGCACAGGCGGCGGTGCGCGATTTCCGCCGGCAGCGGCGCCCGGCCTGGGCGGCGCGGGCCGCGGTGGTGGAAGCGGAGGCCCGCGCGGCTGTGGACGGTACGTCCGCAGCTGTCCTGCACCGTCTGCGCCGGGCGGCTTCCACGTTGGAACGCCAGGGCCTGCGCGAGGAAGCCGCCTATGCCCGGCTGGCAGCCGGGCGCGCCGCGCTGGCGCTGCACCGCCATGACACCGCCCGCAGCGAACTGGTGGCGGTCGGCGAACTCGCCAAGGGTCAGTCGCTGCTGGTGCGTCTGCGCGGTCACCTGGCCCGGGCCCTGCTGGCCGAGGCGGAGAACCCTGATCACGTGCTGCGAGCCTGCGTACGAGGTCTGCGCGATCTTTCCCGGCACCGCGCGGCGCTGCCCTCGCTGGAGTTGCGTGTCCTGGCTTCCGGGCACGGCGCCGAGCTGGGGGAGGTCGGGCTGCGCACCCTGCTGCCCGGCGGCTCGCCGGGGCGGATCTTCGAGTGGCTGGAACGCACCCGGGCCGCGGCGCTGCTGCGGGTGCATCCCCCGGCGACCGGGGTGGACGAGGACGTGGTCGCGTTGCGGCACGTCGAGCAGGAGTTGCGTGACGCCAGGCTGGACCGTGGTGAGGAACCGGCGGCGCTGCTGAGCCGGCAGAGCGCGCTGGAGGCCCGGATCCGCCGCCGCTCGTGGTCGGGGGAGCAGGGTGACGGCGGGGAGGCCACGGCCCCGGCGAGCCTGCCCGAGCTGCGGCGCTCGCTGGACGGGCAGTGGCTGGTCGAGTATGCGGTGATGGGGGAGCGGGTGCTGGCCGTGGTGGTGGCCCCGCGCCGGACGCGGGTGATCGAGCTGGGCACGGTGGCGGCGGTGCAGGGGGAGCTGGCGGCGGCCGAGTTCGGGCTGCGGCGGCTGCTCAGCGGCACCCGGTTCGGTGCGGCTGCGCGCACAGCCACCCAGGACGCGGTGGACGAGCTGGCCCGGCTGCTGGTCGAGCCGCTGGGGGTGCCGGCGGACGTACCGCTGGTCGTGGTGCCCTCGACGCAGTTGCTCGGTGTGCCGTGGTCCGCGCTGCACTCGGCGCCGGTGTCGGTGGTGCCGTCGGCGGGGCTCTGGGCGCACGCCCGCCGGGGCCGGGCGAGCGGGACGAAGCCGCCGGTCGTGGTGATCGCCGGCCCGGATCTCGACGGCGCGGGTGCTGAGGTCAAGGCGGTTGCGGGCGAGTACGACGGGGCCCGGGTGCTGCTGCCGCCGCAGAGCACCGCCGAGGCAACGCTGGCGCTGGTGAAGAACGCGGGGCTGGCTCACTTCGCGTGCCACGGCCGGTTCCGCTCGGACAGCCCGTTGTTCTCCGCGCTGCAACTGGCCGACGGGCCGGTCACCTTGTACGAGATGCTGGCTCACGGCATCGCCCCGCACCGGGTGGTGCTGGCGTCATGTCACTCCGGGGCGCAGCAGCCGTACATGGGAAATGAAGTGCTGGGTTTTGCCAGTGCCCTGATGTCGCACGGCAGCACCGGGGTGGCCGCGGCCGACGTGCCGATCCCGGATGGCGCGTCGGCGGGCGCGATGACCGTGCTGCACCAGCAGTTGGCCCGCGGTGAGACCATGCCCAGCGCGGTGTGGCATGCGCGCAGTGCCCTGGCCGAGGGCGGTGCCGAGGAGTACGTCGCCTGGTACGGCCTGACCGCTTATGGCCCCGGATAACGCCGTGCAAGCCGCGTCACAAGGGGCAGGCCAACGCCCGGCGAACGGTTCGTTAAGCATATTAAACCTATAGGAAATGCGGGTCGGTACCGGGTAGGCTGAGTCCCATGACCGTCACCTCGGCCCGCCCTGACGTGCAAGCCCGCACCGCCACCGACGCCGCGTTCCGCCATCAGTTGGAACGCGACGCTGTCTGGAGCCGCATGATCTCCCCGGGTGCCCAGGTGCCCGATCTGCCCCTGGTGGAAGCCGACCTGGGCCCGATCTTCCTGCGCCGCCTGCTGCACACCGGCCCGCTCGTGCTGATCTTCTTCGCCCATGCCGGTGCCGCCGGCTGCGAACAGGCTCTCACCGCGTACGAGAAGAGTCTTTCCGGAATCGACGCGCACATCGTCGCGGTCAGCCCTCAGCGCCCCGAGCGCCTCGCCGAGCTCAAACACCGCGCCGGGCTGAGCATGCTGGTCGCCTCCGACCCCCGCCACGCGCTGATCGACGCGTTCAACATCGGCTTCAGCAGCCCGGCCACCACCGCGGCGCTGGGCACCGGACGCTCCACCCTGCCCTACCCGGCGGTGGTGGTGGCCGGCCGCACCGGCGTGGTCCGCCTCGTTGACGTCCACTCCGACCGGAGCACCCGCACCGGCGCCCCGGCAATCGCCGAGGCGTTGCGGAACGGCTGAGCCGAGGCGTTGCGGATCAGCTGATCAGGGGGCTGCGACGTTCCAGCAGGACGACGTCGCGCCACACGCCATCGAGCCGGGCGACCCGTTCGCGGGTGCCCACCCGGCGGAAACCGCAGCGGTCGTGCAGGGCCAGGCTGGCCTTGTTCTCCGGGAAGACGCCCGACTGCACCGTCCAGATGCCGGCCGCCTCGGTGGAGGTGATCAGCTTCTGCAGCAACAGGCGTCCCACCCCGCGACCGGCGGCCGCCGGATCCACATAGATCGAGTGTTCGACCACACCGGCGTAGGCGCGCCGGGCCGACGCCGGTGAGCAGGCCACCCAGCCGAGCACCGGGCCGTCGCCGTCGAGCGCTACGAAACTGTGGCCGGTCAGCTTGGTGCGCTCGAAGGCGGCCCAGTCCGGCACCTCGGTCTCGAAGGTGGCGTCCCCGGTGGCGATGCCCGCCGCGTAGATTGCCAGCACCGCCCCGGCGTGCGCGGCGGTCATCGCCACCGGGTGCACGCTCATGGCTTGCGGCCGACCCCCGACCACACGTTCACCTCGTTGTCGGCGAACGCGGGGTCGCCGGGGCCCGGGCGCCACTTGCTGGCCGGGACAACACCGGGGTCGATGAGCTCCAGACCCTCGAACAGCTCGGCGACCTCGTCGCGGGGGCGGGTCCACACGTCACTGCGCCCCTGCTCGACCATCTGCTGGTAGAGGGCCGCCTGCTCCGGTGTACCGAAGTCGGAGGTCGCATGGGTTGCCACCAGGAAGCTGCCGGCGGGCAGATCCGCAAGCAGGCGCTGCACGATCGGCTTGGCCGCACCGTGACCGTGCACGAAATGCAGCACCGCGATGAGCATCAGCGCAACCGGTTGGCTCAGGTCCAGGGTGTCACGCAACGTGCGGTCGGCCAGGATCGCGTCCGGGTCGCGCAGGTCCGCCTCGATGTAGGAGGTGCGGCCCTGCGGGCTGGTGGTCAGCAGGGCCCGCGCGTGCACCATGACCAGCGGATCATTGTCGACATAGACGATCCGGCTCTCCGGCGCGACGCTCTGCGCCACCTCATGGGTGTTGTCGGCGGTCGGCAGGCCGGTGCCGATGTCCAGGAACTGCCGGATGCCCGCCTCGGCGGCCAGGAAGCGGGTGGCCCGGCGCAGCATCGCCCGGTTGGCCAGTGCTCCCTTGCGGACATTGGGGAAAGCAGCCTCCAGTTCGTCACCGGAAGCGCGGTCGGCGGCGAAGTTGTCCTTGCCGCCGAGCCAGTAGTTGTAGCGGCGGGCCGGGTGCGGAACCGTCGAGTCGATCGCCGTCATGGCGACCATCATGGCACCCCCCGCCCGCCGTTACGAACCGGCCCTTCAGGTGGCCCAGCGCAGTCCGAGCGGTGCGACGGCCACGGTGAAAAGATCCAGAACACCGGTCACCTGCAGGACGGTACGAACAATGCCCCGCGCGTTGACGATCTCCACTTGCTTGCCCGCGTCCCGGGCGCGCAGACAGCCTTCCAGCAGCGCCCCGATCGCCTCCGACGCCAGGAACCGGGTCTCGCCCAGGTCCACCACGAACTGCGGGGCACGGTTGTTGCGTGCCGTGGCCAGCTCGCGGCGCAGGTCGTCGAGGCAGTCCACGTCCAGCTCACCGAAGAGCCGCACGCACACCTCCCGACCACCGTCGATCATCACCCGGACGACGCCGTACTGTGGGGACCGCATGACCCTTTGTAGCAGCCGGCCGGTCGGCGGTCCCTCGATCGAGCGACGCTTCCCGGTGGCACAAAAGGGGTAAGCCCCCCGGGTTCTGTTTCTACTACCAGCAGGAGCCGCACAGCATGGTTCCCGAAGTCCTGTCCGTCCCGCAGTTCCGCACCGAGCCCGTCGGCGACGACGCCACCCCGCGCCTCGTCGCGGCCGACCACAGCGACGAGGCGATGGCCCGGCTGCGGCACCCGTTCGACCTGCAGCCCGCCCCGGCATCGCCCGGCGAGGCCGGCTGATTCTCCGGCGGTGCGACGCCCGGATCGCCGATCGAGCCGGACGGCTCTGGTTGATCCGGCCTGACGCGAGCCGTGTTCCGGTTAGCCTGCAGGCTATGGCAGATCGGGCGCCCACGATCTACGACGTCGCCAGGTCCGCCGGGGTGGCCGCGTCGACGGTTTCGCGTGCCCTGACCCGCCCCGGCCGGGTGGCCGACAGCACCGTGGCGCGCATCAGGAACGCCGTCGACGAGCTCGGCTTCCGGATGAACCCGCTGGCCCGGGCGCTGCCCACCGGCCGTACCTCGATGCTCGCCCTGATCGCCAGCGACGTCACCGACCCGGTCACCGCCGAGGTGATGCGGGGCGCGCAGGACGCCGCGGGCGAGGCCGGGTACATCACGGTGGTTGCCCACGGCCCGGGCGAGGCGTTCGACCGGGCCCTGGCCACCGTCGACGGCGCGCTGATCATGTCCGGCACCCCCGGCGACGACGACCTGCTCCGGCTGGCCGCCCAGCGCCCGGCGGTGCTGGTCGACCGGCTGTGCGCCGCTGTGCCGGCCGTCATCGCCGACATCGCCGACGGCATGCGCCAGGTGATGGCCCACCTGGCCGCCCTGGGCCACGAATCGGTCACCTATGTGGGCGGCCCGGCCGGATGCTGGGCGGACGGCATGCACCGGCGGGCGCTGCGCCAGGCCGGCTGCGAGTACGGCGTCCAGTCGCGGCGCATCGGCCCGTTCCCGGCCACCACCGCCGGGGGCATGGCCGCTGCGGGGGAGTGGCTGCACCATCCGGCCACGGCGATCATCGCGTACGACGACCTGATCGCGATCGGGCTCATCCGCGCCCTGACCGCCCGTGGCATCCAGGTCCCGCAGGAGGTGAACGTGGTCGGCTTCGGCAACGTGGCGGCGGCGGAGCTGATCACTCCGGGGCTGACCACTGTGGCGGCGCCGCTGCGGGAGATGGGGGCTGTGGGCGTACGGCGGCTGCTGAATTTGATCGAAGGATCGCCGGTTGCCGGGCCGGTGTTGTTGCCGGTGCGGCTGGTGGAACGCGGGTCAACAGGGATTCGCCGGCGGGGACGGTTCGGGCCGCTGCCGAGCTTCGCGGGATCTCTCTGAGAGGTGTAGTCAGGCGGCTCACCTTTTGTCGCACGGCCTGCAAGCCTGCCCCGGACGCCGGATAGCGTGCCACGTATGACGGCTTCGGTTCAGGCGGCGCTCGATCTGCGGCTCGTGGTAGCGGATATGGACGGCACGCTGCTCGACGAGCACGGGCAGGTCCCGGACGGGCTGTGGCCGTTGCTGGCGGACATGCGGGCCCGGGGAGTCCTGTTCGTGCCGGCCAGCGGGCGCCAGTACGCGACGCTGCACCGCGAGTTCGCCCACGCCGCCGAGGGGATGCCGTTCATCGCCGAGAACGGCTCGTACGTGGTCCGCGACGGCGTGGAGATCAGTTCCGATCCCCTCGATGGCGCGTTCGTCCGGGGGGTGCTGGTGGCCCTGGACGAACTGGCCGCGGACGGGCCGGACCTCGGCGTGGTGGTGTGCGGCAAGCGGTCGGCGTACGTGTCCCGCACCGACGACGCGTTCCTGGGCGAGGCCCGCAAGTACTACGCCGCCCTCGAGGTGGTTTGCGACCTGGCGGCCGTCGACGACGAGATCCTCAAGGTCGCCGTGTACGACTTCGGCAACGCCGAGCAGCAGACCGCGCCGCACCTGAGCCGCTTGCGCTCGGACAAGAACCGCGTGGTGGTCTCCGGGGTGCACTGGATCGACTTGATGAGCGCGACCGCCGACAAGGGCGCGGCGGTGCGGGCCCTGCAGTCGGCGCTGGGCATCACACCGGCGCAGACCGCGGCGTTCGGCGACTACCTCAACGACCTGGAGATGCTCGACGCCGCCGAATGGTCGTTCGCGATGGCCGACGCCCATCCGGAGGTGGCGCGGCGGGCGCGCTTCCAGGCGCCTTCGCATCGGGAGTACGGCGTGGTCACCACCCTCACGCGCCTGCTGGCCCAGCAAGCCTGACCCACCGGTCACCGGCCTGGCTCAGCGGCCCGGCATCGGCGGCGGGGCCCGGGGGCTGACTGGCAGTGATGATGGCGGTGCGCAGGCGGGTTATGGCGTCGGTGCGGGCTCCGGTCAGGGACGGTTCGGCCGTCACGGTGGCCGCGTGCAGGGGGACCGGGCGGGGCTGGCGGGCGACCACCGCGCTGACAGCGTCGAGGATGGCCGGGTGCGGGCCCCAGGAGCCGCCGAGGATCACTTCGGCCGGGTCGGTGAGCGCCACCACCGCCGCCACCACCCCGGCCACGGCGCGGGCGATCAGCGAGCGGGTGGCCGAGGCGTCCGGGTCGTCACCGGTGACCGCGGCCAGCAGCCGGGCGGTGTCGATGGCGGTCGAACCGGGCAGGCGCAGGCCGAGTTCGCCGAACACCTGAATGAAGCCGGTGGCGTCGCCGTTCGGGCCGGTGGTCACCAGGTGGGCGAGTTCGCCGGCCAGGCCGCCGTGACCGCGCCGCACCTCGCCGTCGCTGACCACCGCGCCGCCCAGGCCCACGCCCAGGTGCAGGTAAGCGAAGTCGGTGCGCCCCTCGGTGGCGTCGCGTTCGGCGCGGGCGGCCCAGTTGACGTCGTTGTCGACGGTGATCGGACCGGCGACGTACGGTGACAGCACCGCCACCGGATCGAGGTCGCCGAGCAGGAACGGGGCGTCGGGCATCTTGCGCAGGCGCCCGGTACGCCGGTCCACCGGGTCGGCGGCGCTGACCACCGCCAGCCGGGGCAGCGGTCCGGCAAGCGCGGTCAGCTCGTGCAGCGCCGCGGCGACCGCTTCGGGCTCGGTGGGGGTGCGCAGCGGACGCCGGGCGCGGGCCACCGTGTCGCCGTAGGCGTCGACCTGTTCGGCCACCGCGCCGGAGGGGCCGATGCTGACGGCCAGCGCGGTGCCGGCGTCCGGGGTGAGGGCGTAGTAGGAGCCCACCCGGCCCTTGCCGCGCCCGCCGGGGGTGCGTTCGCCGGTGTCGGCGAGCAGGCCGGCGGCGCTCAGACGGCGCACGCTTTCGCCCGCTGTGGGCTTGGAGATGCCGGTGTGCGCGGCGAGCTCGGCGCGGGTCAGGCGGCGGTGCTGCATGAGGGCACGCAGCACGGTCTCGTCGGTCATCGAGCGGGCCAGGTCCACCTGCCAATTCTAGTCAGGGGACTTGCTTTGTATGGGGAGGGTCCGTACGTTGCTCAAGTAAGGGAGCCTGACTTGAAAGGTTGACATGATGACGCTGCCGCATTGGGAGAGCCCGCCGGACGACCTCGGGGCGGCGATCCGCGAGGTCAAGACCGCTCTACGGGCCCGGATCGCGAGCTCCGGCCGTACCGTCGACGAGGTCTTCACGGTCGTCGAGGGCCGCATCGATGCAGCGGTCGAACAGGTCGAGGCGGCCAAGGCCCGCGGGGAAGAGGTGTGGCCCGTCATCCGGTACGACGACATCGCCGCCGGCACCGTGAGCAGCGAGCAATTCGACCTGGTGCGGCGGCGTGGCTGTCTGGTCGTGCGGGGCCATTTCGAGCGCGAGCAGGCGCTGGGCTGGGACCGCGACATCGTGCGGTACGTGGAAGGCAACCGGTTCTTCGAAAACTACCGCGGCCCCGGCGACGACTTCTTCGGCAGCGTGGGCTCCAAGCCCGAGATCTACCCGATCTACTGGTCGCCGGCGCAGATGCAGGCCCGCCAGAGCGAGCGGATGGCTGCCGTCCAGGCCTTCCTCAACAGCCAGTGGAAGCACGAGTCCGGGGGCACCACCTGGTTCGACCCCCAGCGCGACTCGCTGTACCCCGACCGCATCCGGCGCCGGCCCGAGGGCGCCGACTCCGGCGGGCTGGGCACCCACCTGGACCCCGGCACGCTGGACCTGTGGCTGACCTCGGCCTACCAGAAGGCGTTCCGGCACCTCTTCGACGGCTCGGTCGAGCAGTACGACCCCTGGGACCCCGCCTACCGCACCGCCGGACCGCAGTACCCGGGCAGCACCATGTGCTCGGCGTTCCGCACGTTCCAGGGCTGGACGGCGCTGTCGGACATGGACCACGACCAGGGCGTGCTGCACACCGTGCCCATCCCCGAGGCGATGGCGTACCTGATGCTGCGCCCGCTGCTGAGCGACGTGCCGGACGACGACATGTGCGGGGTCACCGTCAACCAGGTGTTCCCGGCCAACGAGAAGTGGCATCCGCTGCTGATGCGCGCCCTCACCGGCATCCCGGACGTCAAGGCAGGCGACTCGGTGTGGTGGCACGCCGACATGATCCACAGCGTGGCGCCGGTGACGAACCAGCGCGGCTGGGGCAACGTCATGTACATCCCGGCAGCACCGTGGTGCCCGCGCAACGAGCGGTACGCCGCCGAGGTGCGTGAGGCCTTCCGCACCGGCTCCAGCCCCAGCGACTTCCCCGAGGAACACTACGAACGCGACTGGGCGGACCGTTTCCAGCCGGCCGACCTGAACGAAACCGGCCGGCACGGGCTGGGCCTGTCCTGAGCGCCCGGCCCGTTTCAAGCGCCCGGCCCGTTTCAAGCGCCCGGCCCGTTTCAAGCGGCCGGCCCGTTTCAAGCGCCCGGCCCGTTTCAAGCGCCCGGCCCGTTTCAAGCGCCCGGCCCGTTTCAAGCGGCCGGTCCAGCGCTAGGGGCGAGGCCGGGTGCGGCGGTTGCGGGCGGCGATGCGCGCCGCCCCACCACCGATGATCATCAGCACGGCGAGCAGGATCAGGCCGGTCAGGTCCTGGCCGGTCTTGGCCAGGTTGTCGCTACCACCCGAGCCGCCGTTATCCCCATTGCCCCCGTTTCCATCATCACCGGACTTGTCGGAATCGTCCGCATCGCTGGGGTCGCTGGTGGAGGGTGAACCGGCAACTGTCAGCTGAGCCGTAGCCGTGTTGTTGACGACGTTACCCTCGGCGCTGGTCGTGCTGATCATGACGTTCACCGGGTACGTACCCGCCTTCGCGGTCTTCGCGATCGCCAGGTACAGCCACAGCTCGCTGTTCGACCCGACCGAGGCATCCGGCCCGGTGCACGTCACCGTGTTGGCGTCCGCGTCCGGCGCCGGCTCGCAGTCGATGTCGACGGTGCCGGCCGACGTGGCGGCCGCGGTGAACTCCGCCGCCGAGGCGTCCAGCAGCACCGCCGCGTTGGTCAGCGTCGTGTTCGCCGGCGGGTCGATCAGGAACGTGACATCCGCGGCGCTCTGCGAGCCGTTGTTGCTGTACGGCAACCGCAGCAGCACCGTCGCACCCTTGGCGCCGGAGGGCCTGGGGTTGCTGTAGCTGATGTCCAGGTCCACCGTCGCCTTGCTGACCACCAGGCTCGGTAGCGCCAGGTCGGTGTCCGAGCCGCACGTACCGCTGGCGTCGCCGTCGAAGCACCCGCCGCTGATCGTCGAACCGGGCGTCGCGCCGCCCCCGATCACCAGCGGCAGATCGAGGTCGGTGCTCTCGCCCGCCGCCAGCGACACCGTGCACGTCACGATGCTCGCCGTCGCGCCCTCGGCGCAGCGGTCCGGCAGCGTGCCGTGTGTCGTGCCGGGGGGCAGCACGAACGTCGCGGTGTACGGGTCGGCATCCAGCGGCCCGCTGTTGGTCAACGTGATCGGCAGCACCGTGGTCTGACCGGGTGCCGGCTTGAGGATGGACGGTGCGCCGGCCGTGGCCGTCACCGTGTAGCCGACCGCCGAGGTGGTCACCAGCACGCCGCCGGCCGAGCGGAAGTCGCTGGGGTTGGCGTTGTTGCTCAGCTTGACCCCGGTGACGTTCCAGGTCGTGGCGGTGGCGACCGTCGCGGCCACGCTGACCGCGATCTGCACGGTGGCATCGGTGCCGGCGATCAGCGCGTCGACCGCGCAGGTGATGGCCGTGGCGGAGACCGGGCAGCCGGTGCCCCCGATGCTGGCGCCGTCGACGGTCAGGCCGGCCGGCAGGGTGCCCAGCGGGACGGTCAGCGTCAGCGCCGACTCGTCGACGGCGGTGCTGAGAGTGATCGTGGCGGTGCCGGACCGCCCGGCCGCGATGGTGCCGGGGGCCAGCGTCACGTCGGTGGTCTCGCTGACCGGCCGGTCGGCGGCCTGGCTGACCACGGTGGCCGAGCCGCCACACACCCCGGATGCGCCCGCGATGCTCACGCAGCCGTTGCCGACCGGGTCCTGGTCCTGCGCGGCCGCCGACACCTGCACCGGGATGGTCCACGTCTTCGCGGCGCCCACGGCCTGGTCGAAGCGGCAGGTCAGCGCGGTGGTGCCGCTCGGGCTGCAGTCGATCGCGGCCTGGCCCGAGAGCGCGCCGAACGTGCTGTTGGTGGGCGCGGACACGGTGGCGGTCACGCCGGTGGCGTCCGACGGGCCGGGGTTGCTGAGCGTGACGGCCATCGAGGTCAGCTCGCCCGGATCGAGGTTGCCGGTCGGACCGGTGACCGTGGCGGTGAGCGCGGAGACCGGGGCGCCGGTGGTGGCCAGGGTGCCGCTGCCGGTGACGCTTTCGGTGCCCGAGGTCAGCGTGATGCCGCTCGCGATCCAGGCGACCCCGGCGCGCAGGGCGGGCGTGGCGGTGACGCTCAGCGAGATGACGTCGGTGCTACCGGCGGCCAGGGTGACGCCGCTGCAGGTGATCGCCGAGCTGGTCCGCGTACAGGTGGATCCGGCGGGACCACCGAATCCCGTGACCGTCAGTCCGGCGGGCAGAGCTGCGAGCGGGAGCGAGACCGTGGCGCCGGTGACGGCTGCGCTGCTGGTTGCGCGGACCACAGCATTGCCGGTACGTCCAGGAGTGACCGTTGCGCCTGCCACGCTTACCCGCACCCGCCCGCTCAGCGGCGTACCCAACTCGATCGGCGGGACCGGGCTGTCGCAGGTGCCGTCGCTGTCGGTGTCCACGCAGCCGCCGCCCAGCGCAGTGCCCGGGTCGGCGGTCGCGGACACGGTGACCGGCAGCGTGAACTGCAGCGAAGCGGCCGCGGCCACATCAACCGTGCACGTGGCCGTGGTACCCGCCGCGTCCACCGAGCAGTAGTCCACCGGCGGCGTGCCGAACGTGGTGCTTCCCGGCGCGGTGAAGGTGAGCCGGTGCGCCAGCGCGTTGGACGGCCCGCTGTTGCGGACAGTCACAGCCAGGGTGCCGGTGCCGCCGGGCTGGACCGTACCGGCGGCCGGGGGCACGACCGTCACGGTCAGCGTCGAGGTCGCGGTGCCCACGGTGGCCGCGGTGACGGTGCGGGTGACCCTGGCGGCGGCCTGCGAGATCGCCACGGCCGGGGACCAGGCCGCGCCCGGCGTCGCGTTCGCGGTGGCCGACAGCGACAAAGCGATGCCGGTGCTCGCCCCGGCCGCGAGGGTGACGCCCGAGCACGTGACGTCGGTGGTGCCGATGACGCAGTCCGTACCGCCCTGGCGGGCCGCGGTGACGCTGAGACCGGCGGGCAGATCCGCGAACGGGATCGTGACGTCCAGGCCGCTGCGCGCATCGGCCGAGGCGACGGTGACGGTGGCTGTGCCGGTACGTCCCGGGGTGATCGCGGCGTTGCCGGCGATGACGGTCAGCGCCTGTCCCAGCGTGCGGCGCAACGCGATGCCCGGCAGCGGGTCGTCGCCGGTGCCGCAGGTGTTGTCGCCGGAGCGGTCCAGGCACCCGCCGCCCAGCGTGGTGACCGGGTCGGCGGTGGCCGCCACCAGCACCGGAATCGACCAGATCAGCGGTTGTGCGCTCGCGGCGAGGTCGAAGCGGCAGTCCAGCCGGGTGTCGCCGGCCGGGGTGCAGTTCGTCGCGGCCTGCCCGGTGAGCGTGCCGAACGTGGTGCTCTGCGGCGCGAGCACGCTGGTGGTGACCCCGGTGGCGTCGGAGGGCCCGGCGTTGCGCACGGTAACGGTGAGCGTGGTGGTGGCGCCCGGCTCGGTGGTCCCGGCGGTGGTGCCCAGCGCGTATGAAACCGGCGCGACCGGCGTCCCGGTGCTGATCAGCGTGCCGGTGGCCGAGGTGCTCCGGCCGTCGGAGCTGCGCAGGGTCACCTGCGGCGCCCAGGTGATCCCGGCGGGCAGGTTCGCCGCCGCGGTGGCGGTGACCGCGATGACCCGGTGCTGCCCGGCGGCCAGGTCCACGCCGGTGCACGAGATCGCGGTGCCGCTGATCGTGCACACCGAGCCGTCGGGGCCGGTGACCCTTGTGATCGTCAGGCCAGCCGGTACGGCGGTGGCCGCGACGGTGGCGGTCAGCCCGGTGATCGCCCGGTCGGCGTCGACCACAACGTAACCGGTGGTGGCCGCCCCACCCGGTACGGCGGTGCCTGCTTCGGTGCTGACCCGCGCGTCGGCGCTCAGCGGCGAGGCCAGCACGATCGGCGGGAAGTAGCCGTCCGGCGGGGAGGTGCAGTCGCCGTCGAGGTTGAGGTCGGCGCACCCGTCGTCCAGCGGGCTGTCCGGGTCGGCGGTACCCGGCACCAGCAGCGTGAGGGTGAACTCGCGGTCCCCGGCGGGCAGGTCGGCGGTGCAGTCGACCAGCGCGGCGGTGCCCGTGCAGAACGTGGCTGCCGGGACGCCCAGCGGGCCGAAGGTGGTGCCGGTGGGCGCCTTGAACTGCACCCGGGCCTGGCGGTACAGCGAGGGTCCGTCGTTGGTCAGGGTGACCGCGAGTTCGCCGGTGCCGCCGGGCAGCAGCGTTCCGGGCGCCGGGACCTCCACGTCCACGCTCAGCGGGTGCACCGGCGCGCCGATCGTGGCGGTGGCCGGGCTGCGGTCGACGGTTTCACCGCCGCCGGTGATGGTGACCGCCGGGGTCCACCCGGCCGGGTCGGCGTCGGCGGCGGCGCTCAGGGCCAGCGGGACGGCGAAGGTGCCGCCGGCCGCGATGCCGACGCCGGTGCAGGTGACCGCGCCGGTCGTCACGGTGCAGGCCGGGCCCGCGCCGGTGATGCTCAGCCCGGCGGGCAGGGTGGTGGTGTCCACTGCGACGCTCAACCCGGTGCGTTCCTGGGTGGCGGCGACGCGCAGGTTGGCCGTACCGGTGGCGCCGGGGGTGATCGACGGGTTGCCGGCGCTGACCGTGAGCACCGAGCCCAGCGGCGCGCGCAGCGAGATGTCGGGCAGCACGAGGTCGTTGGTGCCGCCGCACGCGTTGTCGCCGTCCAGGTCGGCGCAGCCACCGGTGATCGCCACCGAGGCGTCGGCGCCGGCCGGGATCTGCACCGGCAGCGTCCACACGACCGGGTCGGCGGTCGCCGGCAGGGTGAGCCGGCAGCTCAGCGTGGTACTGGTGGTGGCGGTGCAGCTCCGCGCGGCCGGGCCGGCGAGGTCACCGAACGTGGTGCCGCTGGGCGCGGTCACGGCGACCGGGGCGTCGGTGGCATCCGACGGGCCGGTGTTGCCCAGGGTGAGCGTCACGTCGGCGGTTCCACCGGGCAGCACCGTCCCGGCGTCCGGGCCGCTGGCCGAGCCGGTCAGCGTGTACGCGGCCGGGCCGGTGCGTAGCAGCACGCCGCTGCCGGTGGCGGTGTCGCCGCCCGGGTTGCTCGCGGTGATGCCGGTCGCCGTCCACGTCTGCCCAGCGGCCGCCGCCGCGGTGACCGACAGCGGGATGGCCACCCGGGCGGCGCTGCCGGCGGCGAGGTCCACGCCGGTGCAGCGGATCGCGGTGGCGTCGCTGGTGCAGGTGCCGCTGGGCGCCACGCTGGGGGTGCCGACGATGACCTCGCCGGGCCGGTCGGCGAGCGGGATGACGATGCTCAGGCCGCTCTGCTGCGGGTCGGTGCCCACCACGACGCGGGCCACCCGGGTGCGGCCCGGGGTGACGGTGACCGGGTCGGTGCTGATGGTGACCTGCTGGGTGAACGGGGTGGCCAGCTCGAGACCGGGAATTGGCTGGTCGGCCGGTTCGGCGCAGGCGCCGTCGTTGTTCAGGTCGACGCAGCCGCCGGTGAGCGGCTGGCCCGGGTCGGCGGTGGCGCTCACCCTCAGCGGCACGTCCAACCGGCGGGGCGTGTCATCCGCAGCGAGCGGGAAGGTGCAGGTCAGCCGGGTGCCACCGGCGTTCGCGGTGCACACCTGGGAAGTCGGGGCGCTCAGTGAGCCCAGGGTGGCGCCGGTGGGCACGTCGATGCCGATGGTGGCGGCGGCCAGGTCGGACGGACCGAGGTTGTCCACGTCGACGCGCAGGGTGCCGGTGCCGCCTGGCAGGATCGCCGGGTCGGGGGCGGTGGTGGTCGCGGCGAGGGTGGCCTGCGGCGCGCCGACCCGGGCGAGCTGGGGGTCGCCGGTCAGCTGGTTGTCGCTGCCGGCGTCGGCCACGACCCCCGTGGCGGTCCAGGCGGTGCCGGGGGACGCGGCGGCGGTCGCCCGTACGCGCAGGGTCACCCCGGCGGTCTGCTGGTCGGTGACGTCGAGCCCGGTGCACACGATCTGGCCCGGAAAGGCGGTGCAGGCGGCGTCGGCGGGCGTGACGCTCAGCGAGGCGGGCACCGAGGCGAGCGGGATGGTCAGCCTCAGGTTGCTCAGGTCGCCGTGCAGCGCCTTGATGCCCACGGTGGCGGTGTCCTCGGTGCCGGGGGCGGGCGCTGCGCTGGTGGTGACCAGTTGCGCGCGCCGGGCGAAGGGCACCTTCAGCACGATCGGGTCGATGCTCCTGTCTCCGGTGCCCGAGCAGCCGGCGCTGCCCGACAGGTTGACGCAGCCGCCGGTCAGCGCGGTGAACGGGTCGGCGCCCGCGGCCACCACCAGGGACAGCGCCAGGTCGGGCGTGCTGGTCCCGGCCGGCAGGCTGACGGTGCAGGTCACCGACAGCGCGTCCCCGGCGACCTGGCAGCGACTCGCCGCGTCCCCGGTGAGCGTGCCGAACGTGGTGTCGTGCGGTGCGGTGACGGTGAACGCGCGCCCGGTGGCATCCGACGGCCCGGCGTTGGCCGCGACCACGGTCAGGGTGGTGGTGTCCCCGGCCGGGACGGTGCCGTCGGCCGGGCCGGTCACGGTGGCGGTGACGGCGGTGACGGGTGCACCCGCTGCAGCGATCGCGCCGTTCGCGGTGACGTTGTCGGTGCCGTCGGTCACCGAGATGCCGGTGGCGGTCCAGGTCAGCGGTGGCACCACTGCCGAGTCCAGCGCCACCTGCACGATCACGTCCTTGCGTACCCCGGCGGTGAGGTCCACGCCGGAGCAGGTGATGTCGGTGGCGCTGGTCGAGCAGGAACCGCCGTCGACGAGAGCGCCTGGGGCGGTGAACCCGGCCGGCAACTGGCTCAGCGGGATGCTCACGGTCAGCCCGCTGACCGGCCGGTTGGCCCGCAGGGTGACGCGCCCGGTGCCGGACTCGCCGGGCACGACCGTGCCCGCGTCGGTGCCGATGGTGATGATCTGGCTCAGCGGGGTGGCCAGCCAGATGTCGGTGACGGCCGGGTCGCCGGACCCGCACACGCCGTCGGCGTCCAGGTCGATGCACCCGCCGGTCAGCCGCTGGCTGGGGTCGGCGCCCGCGTCGATGGTGAACGGGAACGCGAAGTCCAGCGGTGCGCCCGCCGCGGTCAGGTTGAACGTGCAGGTCGCTCGGGTCGCGGTGACCAGGCTGCAGGCGGCGTCGGCGGGCGTGCCGAGCGTCGCGCCGGTCGGGGCGAGCACCCCGATGGTGGCGGCGGTGGCATCGGAGGGTCCGAGGTTGTCCACCTGTACGCCCAGGGTGCCGCTCTGCCCCGGCTCCAGCGTCCCCTGGTCGGGCACGGTCACCGTGGCGCGCAGCGTGTACTCGGCAGCGCCAATGGTGGCGAGCTGCTCCGACGCCGTGATCGACTCGCTGCCCTTGGCGACCGTGATGCCGGCCGCCGTCCAGGAGGTGCCCTGGGCCGCGTCCGAGGCGGCGTGCACGGTGATGGCGATGGCGGCGCTGGCGCCGTTCCCGACCGCGACGTCGCTGCACACGATCTGGCCCCCCAGCACCGGGCACGCCGAGCCGCCCACCGTGGCCCGGCTGACCGTCACCCCGCTCGGCAGCGCCAGCGGCACCGTGATGGTCAACCCGCTGAGGTCACCGTGCACCGCGTTGACGTTCAGCGTCGCGGCGTCGTCGTCGCCAGGCGTCACCGTGGCCGGGGCCGCAGTCACCGTTACCTGCTGGGCGAACGGCACCTTGAGCTCGATCGGGTCGAACCGCACGTCGGGTGCGCCCCCGCAGGAGCCGTTGTTGTCCAGGTCCACGCAGCCGCCGCCGAGCGGGGTGTTGACGTCCGCGCCGGCCGGGATGTTCACCGGCAGCACGAGCTGCGGTGTGCTGACCCCGGCGGCCAGCGTGACCGTGCAGGCGGCGCTGGTGGAGTCCGCGGACAGCCGGCACGCGGTGGCCGATTCCCCGGCGAGCGGGGCGAACGTGGTGCCGGCCGGGGCCAGCACGCCGAACGGGGCGGCGGGCGCGTCCGAGGGCCCGGCGTTGCTGACGGTCAGCGCCAGGCTGGTGGTCTGCCCCGGCTCGACGGTGTTGTCGGCCGGCCCGCTGACCTCGGCGGTCAGCTGGTACACCGGGGTGCCCGCGCTGGCCAGCGCGCCGCTGGTGCTCAGCTGCTCCCCGCTGTCGGACACGGTCAGCGGGCTGACGGTCCAGGTGGCCGGCGGGGTCACCGCGGACGCCAGCGCCACCGGCACATCGATGGTGGCCGCGCGGCCCGCGCTCAGCCGCACCCCGGTGCAGGTCAGCGCGGCGGATCCGGCGGTGCACGACGACCCGGCCGGGCCGGTGGCGGTGCTCGCGGTGAACCCGGCCGGCAGGCCGGTGAGCGGGATCGTGACCGTCAGGTCGTCCTCGTCCTGGGTCGAGGTCAGGGTCACCACGCCGGTGTCCGAACGGCCCGGGACGACGGTGGCGGGGGTGGTGGTGACGGTGAGCCGGTTGGCGATGGGCGTGCGCAGCTGGATCGAAGGCAGCGCGACGTCGCTCGTACCGGCGCAGTCGGTGTCGTTGTCCAGGCTCACGCACCCGCCGGTCAGCGGGACGGCAGGGTCGGCCGAGGCGGACACGGCCAGCGGGACGCTCAGCGTCACCGCCGGGCCCGCCGCCGGGATGTCCTGGGTGCAGCGCAGCGTGGTGGGGGAGAGCTGGGTGCAGGCCGCGGCAGCCCCGCTCAGCGTGCCGAACGTGGTGCCCTGCGGGGCCACCACCACGAAGCCGGCGCCGCGCGCGTCGGACGGGCCGTTGTCCCTGACGGTGATCGTCATCGTGGCGTTCTGACCGGGGCGCACGGTGCGCGCGGCCGGGCCGGTGGCGCTGGCACCCAGGGTCCAGCGCGGGTCGGCGGTGACGATCGTGCCGGTGACCGTGCCGGTGGAATCCCCGCTCGTTGCGGTGACCGGGGCGTCTGCCGTGGCCGTCCACGGCGCCGTGACCCCGGCACCCAGCGTCACCGGGAGGGACACGGTGATCGAGCCGGTGGCCGGGACGGTGACGCCGGTGCAGCGGATGCCGGCGGTGGTGGTGCAGGTGCCCCCACCGGTCGTGGTGACCGTGCCGGCGGTGTAGCCGGCCGGGGGCGCGGGCAGCGTGATGGTGGTGCCGGTGGCCGGGATGATGCCCAGGTTGGCCACTCTGACCTTCGGCGTTGCCGGGCCGCCGCCGGGGACCGCGGTGGCCGGGGTGATCGAGACGCCGGTGTCGAGGTTGACGTCGGGGTCGCTGACGGTGAGCACCCGGCCCTGCCCGCTGATCGCGGTGCCGTTGAGCGTGGCCTGCATGCCGGTCACGGTCCAGGTGGTGCCCGGCGCGGTGGTCGTGGTGGCCGCGGCCCGCACGGCGATGGTGGCGCTGCCGCCGCCCGGGACGGTGACCCCGGAACAGGAGATCGCGGTGGCGTCCACCGAGCACGCGGTGCCGCCGACGGTCGCCGAGGCGATCGAGACCCCGGCTGGCTTACCCGCCAGCGGGATGCTCACCGTGGTGGTGGCATCCGACGGGCCGTCGTTGTTCACGGTGATCGTGGTGGTGGTGGCCTTGCCCGCGGCCACCGTCATCGGGTCGGCAGTGATCGAGCCGCCGGTGCTGCGCGCGGGCTGGCGGGTGACCAGGGTGCCGCCGCCGGTCACGCTGATCGTGGTGCCGGTGACGCCGCTGATCGGCGTGCTCACCGCGGTGATGGTTCCGGCCGCCGGGGCCCAGTTCGCCGCCGAGCCGGCCGAGGAGGCCAGCGCGACGGGCAGCGACACGACCGCGTTGCCGCCGCCCGGCACGGTCACCGCGGTGCAGATGACGTGGGTGGTGCTGGTCGTGCAGGTGCCGCCGCCGGTGACGGTGGGCGTGCCCAGCGTGTAGCCGGTGGGCGGCAACGGAATGCGGATCGTGGTGGCCGGCGCCGCGATGTCGCCGGTGTTGGTGACGGTGACCTTCGGGGTGCCGTTCTCGCCCGGGGCCAGCGCGGCGGCGGCCAGGTTCACCGCGCCGAGCTTCACGATGCCCGAGCACTTGGATTCGCCCACAATCACCGAGCCGTTGACCACCGGGCCCTCTTCGAGCAGGCTCAGGTCGATCGCCCGCACGGTGTAGTCCAGCCGCCCGCTCGCGGCGTTGTACGCGGCAATCCGCTTGTCGATAATGGCGTTCAGCACGCCGGGCAACCCGATCGCCAGGTTGACGTCCGGGTTGACGTTCGCCCCGGCCAGCGTCAGGTTGGCGACGTCGGTGGTCGTCGCGATCGTGGAAGCCGACATGGTGCAACTGGTGCTGACTGCGCCCACGTTGAGCAGGCCCAGCACGCTGAGCCCGGCGGTGCCCGCGGTGGCCGTGGCACCCCCGGTGACCGGGCCGGCCGACGCGGTGACCGCTGCGAGGTTGAGCACGCTGGAAATCGTGGCGCCCGCGACGCTGGCGGTGCTGGCGGCGCCGCCGGTGGAGGTCGACCAGGTCTTGGCGGGGTCCGGCTGGTTGATGGTGACCGGCGCCACGCCGCCCAGCACGTTGACCGCGATGCGCGCCCCCTGCGCGCTCACGCTCACCGGCCCCACATCGGCATACGCGGCTAATGGCGGGCCCGCCAGCGCGGCGACCAGCAGTGTCGCGGTGGCCGCCGCCACCTTTTTCATCGTCCCGGAACCCAGCGGCCGGGAAGCCCTCGTTGCCACGAGCGAACCCTAGAACGGACTTATGCGAGCAGTCCTCAGTTTCCGGATTTTACGGACACCTGGCCGATGCGGGGTGCACCTTGCCGGCGCGGGCACCCGGCGGTGGCGGGCGCTATGGGCGTACCGGATGAAAGCCGTAGGGAAGCTCCAGGCGGTGGGCATGCAGCAAGGTCTCATCGGCCAGGATCTGCGGGGTTGGGCCGTCCGCGACGATCAGGCCGCCATCGAGAATGACCGAGCGGGGGCAGAGCTGCATCGCGTACGGCAAATCGTGCGTCACCATCAGCACGGTCACCGGCAGCCGCTCGAGGATCTCGGCCAGTTCGCGCCGGCTCGCCGGGTCCAGGTTGGACGACGGCTCGTCGAGCACCAGCAGCTCGGGGCGCATCGCCAGCACCGTGGCCACGGCAACCCTGCGGCGCTGACCGAACGACAGGTGGTGCGGCACCTGATCGCGGTGTGCGGCCATCCCCACCGCCTCGAGCGCCTCGTCCACCCGCGCCTGCAGCTCGGCACCGCGCATCCCCAGGTTCGCCGGTCCGAACGCGACATCCTCGGCCACTGTGGGCATGAACAGCTGATCATCGGGGTCCTGGAAGACGATCCCGACCCGGCGGCGGATCTCGGCGAGCCGGGCGCGGTCACGGGCCTCGACGCGCAACCCTCCGACCTCGACCGTGCCCGCACCGCCGTGCAGCACACCGTTGAGGTGCAGCACCAGCGTGGTCTTGCCGGCGCCGTTCGGGCCCAGCAGCGCCACCCGGTCGCCGTCACCCACCTCGAGGTTCACGCCGCGCAACGCGACGCTGCCATCGGGGTAGGCAAACGTCAGGTCCTTGATGGACAGGCTCAACTGGCCATCACCGCAATGGCCGCGGCCGCCACGGGCAACGCCGCCGACTGCACCCACTGGCGGGGCGTGGCCTTGTCGCGCCCCGCGCGCGGCAGCCGCCCGTCGTAGCCGCGCGACACCATCGCCAGATACACCCGTTCACCTCGTTCGTAGGCCCGCAGGAACAGTGACCCGACGCTCACCGCGAACGCCTTGACCTGCCACAGGAACCTCGGATCGTAGCCGCGTGAGAGCCGGGCGACGCGCATGCGCCGCGCGTCGTCGGCCAGGATGTCGAGGTAGCGCAGCATGAACGTGGCGATCTGGGTGAAAACGGCGGGGCAGCGCAGCCGGTCCAGCCCGAGGATGAGGTCACGCATCGTGGTCGACGCGGCCAGCAACAGCGAGGCGACCACGCCCAGGGTGCCCTTGGCGAAAATGTTCCAGGCGCCGTACAGCCCGTCGACCGACAGCGACATGCCCAGCCACGTCACCCGCTCGCCATGCCCGGCGAACGGCAGGGCGATCGCCAGCAGCACCAACGGCAGTTCGATGGAGGCGCGCTTCAGAAGCCAATTTCCCGGTACGCGGGCCACGGCCGCCACGACCGCCAGCAGCACCGCGTAGCCGCCGAACGCCCAGAACTCCTCGCGTGGCGTGGCCACCACGACGATCGTGAACAGCAGCGTGGCCGCGATCTTGACCTCGGGGGCGAGCCGGTGCACCGGGCTGGGCCGGTCGAGATGCAGCGGATGCGCGTGCCCGGCGCCCACTCAGACCCCGGCCTTCTCGCTGCGGTCCAGCCCGGCGGCTTTGGTGCCGCGCCGGCGCGCCAGCCAGAACACCCCGCCGCCGATGCCAAAGGTGATCAGCACGCCCAGCACCCCGGACAGCCCGGTCGACAGGTACGGGTTGTCGATGCCCTTGATGCCGTAGCCGGCCAGGGGGCTGCCGGCCATCTGGTGGTTTTTCTCCTGCTGGGCCATGCAGGTGCCGCCGGTGATCTCGCCGTCGGCGTTGACCGTGCAGCCCTCGCGGGCCGTGGCGTCCAGGCCGTCCGGGCTGCCCGAGGCGAAGTTGCTGACCACCCCGGCCAGCAGCAGCGCGATCAGCAGGCCGCCGGCCAGGAACCAGCCGAGTCGCTTGCTCATGCCGCGGGCTCCTTCACGGGAACGGGCTTGGGCGCCGGGGCGGCCGGGCGGAAACGGCGCAGCGCGTACACCAGGTCGGGGCGCACCCGGGCCACTGTCGCCACGGTGGTGGCGGCGATCAGGCCCTCCCCGATGCCGATCAGCACGTGCACCCCGGCCATCGTGCCGGAGACGGTGGCGAGCGAGAGGTGGGTGGTGCCGCCCAGCCAGTACTCGAACACGAAGCCCTGCGAGGCCAGCACGACCCCGATGACCGAGGCGACGAACGCGGTGGCGCCGACGCCGGCCGGGGTCTTCGGGAGCAGGCGCATGAGCGCGGCGACCAGCAGGTAACCTGCGGCCGTGCCGATCAGAGCCATGTTCGTGATGTTGAGACCCAGCGCGGTGAGCCCGCCGTCGGCGAACAGCAGGCACTGCACGATCAGCACGGTCGACACGCACAGCGCGCCCACCCACGGGCCGACCAGCACCACGGCCAGCGCGCCGCCCAGCAGGTGCCCCGAGACGCCCGGCAGGACCTGGAAGTTGAGCATCTGCACGGCAAAGATGAAGGCCGCGACCAGCCCGGCCATCGGGGCGAGGCGGTCGTCGAGGTCCGCCCGGGCCCGCCACACGCAGAACGCGAGCGCCAGCGCGGCGAACACAGCAAACATCGCCGAGACCGGCCCGTCCACGATCCCGTTGGCGATGTGCATCGCCTGTACCTGCATCGATTCCTCCCCAGGAACGCGCTCGTTCCCGCAGCATATGGCGCTACTGTTGTTGTTGCATAGTATTGGCAACTACGTCACATGCGTACGGCACAATGACGTCCCATGCGGACCCAGGTGACCTTTGACTGCGCAGATCCCCACGCCCAGGCCCAATTTTGGGCAGCCGTGCTCGGGTGTGTCGTGGAAGATCACTCGGCGCTGGTCGACCAGCTCGTGGCCTCGGGCCGCATGCCCGCCGAGGACCGCGTGCAGATCGGGGGTCGCCCGGCCTTCCGCGAGGTGGCAGCGGTCAGCGACCCCGCCGGCACGGAACCCCGGCTGTACTTCCAGCGCGTGCCCGAGGGCAAGACCGTGAAGAACCGCGTGCACCTGGACATCCACGTACCCGACGAGAAGAAGACCGACGAGGTGGAACGGCTGATCGGGCTGGGGGCGTCGCTGTTCGAGGCGCACAGTGACCGGGGACCGTTGACGTACGTGCTGCGCGACCCCGAGGGCAACGAGTTCTGCCTGCACTGAAGTGGCTGTGCTAACCTCCGGGTGCGCCCCAGATGGGCCTACCCCCGGAGGTTCTGGCTTCTTCAGCCGCCACGCACAGTGCGTGGAATTTCCGGGTGCGTGGCATCCGGGTCTTTTCCGTGGTTGGGGTCGCTGTGAGCGTCCGGCCGGGTTCTTTCACCGACCGGGAAGACGGTACGCATGCCAGTCCGCTTCAACCACACCATCATCGCCGCCAAGGACAAAGCCGTTTCGGCGCAGTTCTACCGTGACCTGTTCGAGCTGCCGGAAGCCCCGTCGTGGGGCCTGTTCCTCAACGTGCAACTCGACGAGGGAGTCCTGCTGCAGTTCGCCGAGCCGCCGGTGGATATCCAGATGCAGCACTACGCGTTCCTGGTCGACGACGACCTGTTCGACCGCTGCCTGGCCACCATCGCCGGGCGGGGCATCACCTACTGGGCGGACCCCCAGATGAAACGACCCGGTGAGGTGAACGCCGAGCACGGCGGCCAGGGCTTCTACTTCAAGGACCCCGCCGGCCACGCGATCGAGATCATCAGCCGGCCGTACCTCTGAGGTGGTGCAGCCCCGGACCTCTCATCGGTCCGGGGCTGCACCTCGGTGAGCTCTGTTCGTTGCGGCTATTTCGTTGCGGCCAGGGCCTGGGCGCGTTCGGGCCAGAAGGCGATGGTCGGCGCGAGGCGCATCCCGGCCGCGGTGATGGTCGCCTTGAGCGTGCCCACGTCAGCAGCGGCCAGCTCCTCGAACGTGGTGATGCCACCGGCCGCGAGAGCCATGGCCATCTTCGGCCCGATGCCCGCGATCCTGGTCAGGTCGTCCGGCTCATGCGTGAGCACGGGGTGCGGCTCGACGCTGAGAGCGGCTTGCGGGGCGATGGCCGCGGGTTGGTTCCCGTCGGGGCTGGTGGCCTGCGCCGGGATGAACGGCGCTGCGGTGGTCGTGACGGGCTTCGGGGCCACTGGCTCGAGGGAGACGGCTGTGGGTTCGGGGGCCTGCGCGACCGGGATCGGCTCGGGCCTCGGCTCGCTCACGGGTACGGGCTCTCGGTCCTGCACCTCGGCGGCGCGCTCTGCCTCCGCGGCCCGTTCCTTTTCGGCGGCGCGCTGCGCCTCCGCGGCTTGTTCCGCTTCTGCCGCGCGCCGCGCTTCCGCGGCCCGCTCTTGCGCGGCCTGCTCTGCTTCCGCGACGCGCCGTTCCTCGGCCTCGCGCTGTTCCTCGGCCTCGCGCTCCACTTCCGCGACGCGCCGTTCCTCGGCCTCGCGCTGTTCCTCGGCCTCGCGCTCCACTTCCGCGGCGCGCTCTTCCTGGGCGGCGCGTTCCGCTTCGGCGGCGCGTTCTTCCTCGGCCGCGCGCTCGCCTTCCGCTGCGCCTTCCGCTTCCGGGTCCCGCTCCCCATCAACGGAATCCGCCACGGCCACCGCGCCCTGCTCCACCGCAACGCCCGGCTCCGCCGCAACGCCCCGCACCGGCGCAGCCACAGCAGCCGGCGCACCACCTGATTCGGAGCCAGCAGACGTGCCCGAGGCGGAGGGGACCGGCCGGGCGGCAGGGGCGGGTCGGGCGCCGCGGGCGAACCAGCCGGCTATCCCCCCGACCACGAGCCCGCCGACGAGGAAGAGAAACGGTTGCACGGCTTGCCTCCGGACGGCTACGGGTGCTTGATGTAGCGCGCATCATAGGGGAGCGTCGCTGCATCGCCGTCCCCGGCCTCGGGGTGCGGCGGTCCGGGTGCCCGGGAAGTCCGGTTCGCTCGCCGGTCTGCCGACATGGTGGCCCTGGACAGCAAGCGGCCACTTGGGCTTGTCCTGAGCCCGCGTCCGCCTCGAGAACGGCCGGTGTGGACGCCCGATGGCGTCGGCATCCCGCGCCGGCGTCAGGAGACGGTCAGTGCGGATACCCCGGCCGCTGCGTCGACGTCCACCCGGTCAGCCGCATCATCCCAGGCCAGCGAGGTGAACGTACCCCCAGCAGCCACGCCTTCATGGGTTTTGCCGGCCAGCACCACCTGCCCGGCCCCGCGCGCCACCCGCACGCGCACCGGCACAGCGTGCGAGGTTCGCACCTCCAGCAAACTCGCCCCGCCCGACATGCGCACGGTCAAAGTCCCGTCCGGCGGCGGCAACGCCACGCTGATCCGGCTCGCGCCCCCGGTCAGCGCCACCACCCCGACC
>NZ_LOJP01000013.1 GCF_001553785.1 Actinoplanes sp. TFC3 | reverse complement strand
CCGGTGGTGGTGTCCGCGCGGCGGGCGCCGAAGAAGCAGTCCGCGCGCTGGCTCGTCAATGGGGTGCGGCCACCGCCACCACCGCATCGGGCCGGGGCACGTTCGACGAGCACGACCCGCACTGCCTCGGCCTGGCCGGCTTGTACGCCACGCCCCCGCTGACCACCGCGTTCGCGGAGGCCGACGTGGTGCTGGCCATCGGCTCGGCGCTGGAGGAAACCGTGCGGATGGGCTGGGACCTGAACCGGGTCCGGCTGGTGCATGCCGACCTCGACGCCACAGTATTCGACCGGGCCGTACCGGCCGAGGTGATGCTGCTGGGTGATGCCCGCCTGACCGCTGAGGCTCTCGGCGCGGCGCTGCCCGTGGAAGGTGCCGAGGTGGCCGGCCGGGCCGGGTGGCTGGCCGGTGTGGCCGAGGCCCGCAAGCAACTGGACGCCGAGGCCGCGGCCGTGCCGTTCACCACCTCGCCCACCCGCGGGGTGCTGCGGGTGCTGCCCGAGGTGTTCCCCGACGCGGTGCTGGTGCAGGAGAACGGATTGCACGACATCTGGGGCTACCACATTTCCGCGCTCACCCTGCCTGCCGGGTATCCGGTCATCGGGCCGGGCGAGCAGACCATGATGGGCTTCGGCCTGCCCGCGGCGCTCGGCGCGGCCGTCAGCCGTCCGGGCCGGCCGGTCGTGCTGGTCTGCGGGGACGGCGCATTCGCCATGAGCGTCAACACTCTGCCGACCGCGGCCGAGCTGGGATGCCCCCTGGTGATGGTGGTTTTCGACAACCGGGGCTTCGGCTGGCCGCGTTTCCTGCGCCGGCAGGAGGATCAGCCGTCCACGTTCGCCGACTTCCGCACCCCGCTGCCGATGGCCGCGCTGGTCACCTCGCTGGGCGGGTTCACCACGACGGTGACCGGCGGCGCAGGCGTACGCCCGGCTCTGGCGGCGGCTCGCGCGGCGGCTGAGACGGGGCGCCTGGCGCTCGTGGTGGTGCCGGTGGATGACGAGGACGTACCGGTCGGCATCCGCCGGATCTGTGGCACGGACGAGGCAGCCCCGTGCTGACCGGCGCGTTGCTGGTGGATGGGATCCCGGTCGGGCGCGAGTCGCTGCGCCGGATGGTGGACGATGTCGAGCGCGCCTGTGCCGAGCTGGGAGCCGGGCCGGGCCGGGCGATCATGACGGGGTGCCGTACCGGAATCGCTGTGGTTGCTGCAGTTGTGGCCGCACGCCGGCTCGGAGCGGCGGGGGCCCTCGCGCCCCGGGCCGGTTCCCAGGTGAAAACCCGGCCCACCGCCACAAGCGTCGCCGAAGTCGTCGACGGTGCCGGCGGG
>NZ_LOJP01000012.1 GCF_001553785.1 Actinoplanes sp. TFC3 | reverse complement strand
GGGGTGGTGGCTGCGGGGGCGATTGCGGCGCTTGTGGCGTACCGGATAAAGGGCCTGATTGCGCCCCTCGCGTGCCCGTGCTGAAGTGTGCGGAAGCGCTGGCCGAGGCCGGTGCGCGGGTCGAAACCGTCGTGGCTGGCTCCGATGCCGAGATCGACGCGGTGATCGCCCGCCTGGACGCCCCGCCTCGCCCCGACGGCCTCGATTGGCCCGATGCGGACGGCAAGATCCGGCTGGTCGTGGCGACCGCTACCGACGGCCAGTTACGCGCCGTCATGCGCCGATTGGTCCGCCGGTACGCGCCGCCGCCCAGCAAACGCCCGGCCGATCTCGCCGGCAACCGCACTGTCCCGGACCTTCCGCCGATCGCGATCCTGCCCCTGGATCCGGCGAACACCGAGGATCTGGCCGCTCAGCTGGGCCTGCCCCGAGATCCCGCGCAAGTGGCGTCGGCCGTGCTGGGAGGCTCAGTCCGGCGTCTTGACCTGCTGCGCAACGACGGCGGTTCGGTCACTGTGGATGGTGCGCTGGTGGGTGGGGTCGACGACAACGGGCGTGCGGTGCCGTGGCGGGGCCGGGTCGAGGTGGACGATGCGGTGCTCTCCGACGGCACTGACGGCATCCTCGCGTGTGCGATCGGTAACGGCGGTGCCTACGCCGAGTTCGACGGCATCCAACTGCTGGCCGACGGCGATCCCACCGACGGCCGGGTCGAGGTGGCGGTGGCAGTCCCGGTCGTGGTCAAACAGCGTTTCAAGAAGCCACGGGTACGCATAGAAGTGCGCCGAGCCCGAGGCCGAGCCGTCTCCGTGCTACCACGCGACGGCGAACTGCAGTTCCTGGATGATGGTGTGGCGGGAAGCACTACCCGGAAACGCTCTTGGTGGACGGAGCCCGGGGCATGGGCGGTGTACGCCACCTGAGCGTTTGTGCGAGGCTGGAACGGTACTGACTGCCAGACGGGGAGGACCCATCCGTGGAGGACGAGAACGCCGATCGCGTCTACGTCCCGGGTACGAACGGCTCACCACCCGACCGGGACGTAGAACCGTTCTGGCCTCCGGAAGAACTGGACGCCACGGCCCCCATCCACGGCGGCCGCCCAGTCCCGCACGACCCGGCCCCGGCCTTCCCCCCTCCACCGCAGTCAGCCCCGCTGCCGTCGACCCCTTTCCCGCCGGCGGGACCTCTTCCTCCTGCCGGTTCTTCGCCTGGCGGCCCCTCGCCTGCGGGCTTTCCGCCCGATGATCCGTCGCGCGCGGGTTCCTCGTCCGGGGGTTCCTCGTCCGGGGGTTCAGAGCCGGGCGTGTATCGGCCGTCGGCGGTCCCGCAGCATGGTCCGGCTTATCCGGCCCACAGCGGTTCCGGTGGACCGATTCCGCCTGGTGCGCCGGCTGTGGTGCACGGTTCTGCCGTTCCCGCCCCTCAGCCGGGTGGGGGAGGAGGACCTTGGGGTCACGCTGCCCCTGCCGGTCCTGGCGCTGGGCACTTCTCTGCGTCGGCGCAGGTTTCCGGCGGTCCGGACCGTAGCTTGTTCCGCGGCGCCGCCAACCCTGCCGCAGGGTCCGGGGCTACTGTCACCGGCGGCCCGAGCGCGCCCGTCTCTGGGACCGCATCCGTTGCCGCTGGTGGAACCGGCGCAGCTCCGGCCTCCGGCGTTCCGGCCTCCGCGCCTGGCTCAGCCTCCGTGCCCAGCACGCCTCCCACCCCTGGCCCTGCTTCTGCGCCCGGTCCCGGATACGCGCCTGGTCCCGGTTCCGTGCCTGGCGTTGCTTCCGTGACCCCCGCTGGGGCTGCGGCTTCCGCTTCTTCGGAAACCCCCGCTGACGCGTCGCGTACCGGTTCGTCCGAGGCCGCTTCCCACGGCCCGAATGATCCCCCCTGGTCACAGCCGCTGCAGCGCCCCGCCACTCCCGAGTCCACCGCAGCGCCGAAGCCTCTTGCCCCGGACGAGGCGCCCTCCGCCCGCGCCACCGCCAGCGCAACCGTCCAAGAAAGCGGCGGCCCGACGTACCACCCAACGGCCGCCCCACAAGCCAAGCCACCCCCCAGC
>NZ_LOJP01000011.1 GCF_001553785.1 Actinoplanes sp. TFC3 | reverse complement strand
CGCGGCGCGCCCGGCCCCGCCCTTCCCCGCTGTCCGCGGCGGGGGCCGGGGCCCCGGGGGGGGGGCGGGGGCGGGCCCCCCCCCCCCCTGCCCACCCCGCCGATGCCGATGAGGTGGACTGTGCCCAGGTCCTCGGCGGTCAACCCGCCAACCGGCTTCAGCTCCACGGTGCTCACAGCGCCACGCTCCTCAGTGCAGATGAGTTCATCGTCCTGCGACCGCCTGGATCACAAAGTCCAGCAGCGCCTCGTCGCCGTCGCGCCGGCCGTACGCGCTGGCCGAGCGGCCCATCGCGGTAAGCCGCTGTGGGTCGCGGGCGAGCGGGATCACCGTACGCTCGATCCACTCGGGGGTGAGCTCGGCATTGTCCACCAGCAGGCCGCCGCCGGATTCGACGACGGGCAGCGCGTTGCGCTTCTGCTCCTGGTTGCTGTGCGGGTAGGGCACGTAGATCGCCGGCATGCCGATGGCCGTGGTCTCGGCCACCGTGATGGCCCCGCCGCGGCACAGCATCAGGTCCGCGGCGGCGTAGCCGAGTTGCATGTCCGACAGGTACGGCACCACGACGTAGGGCACCGGCAGGTCGGTGGGCACGTCGAACGGGTCGTTGCGCCCGCCCTGCACGTGCAGGACCTGGATGCCGGCGTGCGCCAGCTTCTTGGCCGCCCCGGCGACCGCGAGGTTGATCGTGCGGGCCCCCGAGGAGCCGCCGGAGACGAACAGCACCGGCAGGTCGGGGCGCAGCCCGAAGTGGGCGAGCGCCTGGGGGCGCAGCGCGGCACGGTCCATCCGGGCGATCGCGGTGCGCAGCGGCACACCGACCACCGTGGCCTCGCGCAGCGACTCGGCCGCCTGGGGCTGGCCCGGAAAGCCGACCGCGATGTTCTTGGTGAACCGCATGCCCATCCGGTTGGCCACGCCCGGCGGCACGTTCACCTCGTGGATGACGATGGGCAGCTCACGCCGCCAGGCCGCCAGGTAGGCCGGCACCGACACATACCCGCCGAAGCCCACCACGACGTCGGCCTTGACCTCGTCAATGATCTTGCCGGCGGCGTGCGAGGACTTGTACATGCGGTCCGGGGTGCGCAGCAGGTTGAGGTTGAGCGAGCGCGGCAACTGGAACGCCGGGATCACCCGCAAGTCGTAGCCGGCCGGCGGGATGAGCTCGTTCTCCATGCCCTTGGGGCTGCCCAGGGTGGTGATGCGCACCTCGGGGAAGTGCCGGCGCAGCGCGTCGGCAAAGGCGAGCAGCGGATAGATGTGACCGCCGGTGCCTCCCCCAGCGAGCACGACCGACCGCAGCTGACCCATCACCGTCTCCTTCCGGCCCCCCTGGTAGCGCCCATCTTCTGCGCCGGCGGGCGCAGTGGTCCCGGCCGCCGCACGGGGGGTCGCGGCGGCAGCGGGGCCCAGACTAGCCGGACCCACCGAGCGGGCGGACGGGCGTGCAGGGCCCTGGCGGCGTCCGGTTCCGCCCGCGCGAAGGAGGCGAGAATACCGACTCCGGCCATCGTCACGACGAGGGCACTGCCCCCGGAGGAGATGAACGGCAGCGGCAGGCCCGTGATCGGCAGGATTCCGATGACCCCGCCGAGGTTGATGACCGCCTGGGCGACCAGCCAGGTGGTGATCCCGGTGGCGGCGAGCCGGCGGAACGGGTCGTCGACGCGGCGGGCGATCCGGAAGCCGGTGTAGGCCAGTACGGCGAACAGCGCGACGATCACCATGCACCCGACGACGCCCAGTTCCTCGGCCACGACGGCGAAGATGAAGTCGTTGTCGGCGGCGGGCAGCCAGTTCCACTTGAGCGCGCCCTTGCCCAGCCCGACGCCGAACCAGCCGCCCTCGTAGATCGCCGAGCGACCCTGGAGCAACTGGTAGCACAGGTCGGAGCCACACTTGTCCAGCGACTGGAACAGCACAGTGATGCGCGCGAGCCGGTAGTTGGGCTCACCCTCGGCGCCGGAGCCGGCACCGCGTGAGGCGGCCGCGATGAGCAGACCGATGCCGGCCAGGCCGAGCACCCCCAGCGCACCGAAGATCCGCAGCCGGATGCCGGCGGCCCAGAGCAGGCCGATGATCAGCGAGAGCAGCACCAGCATCGTGCCGAGGTCGTTGTAGCCGACCAGCACGAACAGCAGCCCGACGACGGGGAACAGCGGCATGGACAGCTCACGCCAGTAGCCCAGCGAGGCGCCCTTGCGCGCGATGATGTCGGCGCCCCACAGCACCACACCGAGCTTGGCGAACTCGGCGGGCTGCAGGCCGAGCGGGCCGACATAGAGCCAGAGCAGGTCGGCGCGCAGCGGGCCGAGGTAGACGCCCTGCTTGGTCACCGGCAGGACGTGCAAGCTGCCCAGCGCGCCGATCAGGTCGAGCACGCCCAGCAGCACAACTGCGGCGCCGAGAATGTAGACGCCCAGGAAGCGCAGGGTGGTGGCGGGCAGCCGCTGACAGACCCAGAACCCGACCAGGCCGAGGGTGGCGAAGATGAGCTGGTTGCGCACCGCGGTGAAGGCGTTGCCGTCCTCGGCGTACGCCCGGACCGCCGTCGCCGAGAACACCATGGTCAGCCCGATCAGCAGCAGCAGCGCCGAGCTGGCGATCAGCAGGTAGTACGACGACAGCGGGCGCGCGAGCAGCCCGTGCACCGCGGGCAGCATCTGCTGGCTCAGGGTCCTGGGGCGTACCGGCAGCGGCGCGGGCTGCACGGTGGCGGCCGGCGACACGGTCACCGTGGTGCGGGTATCGCTCTTGTCCTCCGCCATGCCCCCATCATGGTGGCGCGACACGCCAGCCCCGGGATGCGAACCTGGCGTGTCGTGAGAGATCTATCCCATGACCGCCAGGAAGTCGGAGTAGAAGAGGCCGAGGCCGATGGCCACGCAGATGCCGGCCACGATCCAGAAGCGGACCACGATGTTGACCTCGCTCCAGCCGGCCAGCTCGAAGTGGTGCTGCAGCGGCGACATCCGGAACACGCGCTTGCCGGTGGTCTTGAACGAGATGATCTGGATGACCACGGACATCGTGATGATGACGAACAGCCCGCCGATGATGATCGACAGCAGCGTGGTGCGGGTCGCCATGGCCAGGCCACCGATCAGGCCGCCCAGACCGAGCGCGCCGGTGTCACCCATGAAGATGCGGGCCGGCGAGGTGTTCCACCACAGGAAGCCGACACATGCCCCGGCCGCGGCCGCCGCGATCAACGCCACTTCCAGCGGGTCACGGACTTCGTAACAGTAGTTGCCGGCGTAGTTGGTGTCACCGCACCAGTGCCGGTACTGCCAGAAGCCGATCAGCGCGTACGCCCCGAGGACCAGGATGGACGCGCCGGTGGCGAGCCCGTCAAGTCCGTCGGTGAGGTTCACGCCGTTGGACATCGACATGATCACGAAAACGAACACGATGACCGAGCCGACCTTGCCGACATCCAGGAAGCTGATGTCCCGGATGAACGAGATGTGCTCGCTCGCCACGGTCTGACCGTTGGTGCTCACGACGTACAGGGCGGCCACGCCGAGTCCGCCGCCGACCACCAGCTGACCGAGCAGCTTGCCCTTCGCGCTCAGGCCCGCGGAGTTGCGTTTGCGCACCTTGAGGAAGTCGTCCAGGAAGCCGACAGCGCCGCAGAACACGAACAACCCGAGCAGCACCAGCGCCGTCATGGTCGGCTTGACCTGGGCGATCTGAGCCTCGGGCAGCGTGGTCAGGGCGACGTGCCCGGCCACATAGGCCAGCACCGTGGCGACGATGAACGCCACCCCGCCCATCGTGGGTGTGCCCTTCTTGCCCTGGTGCGAGGCCGGTCCGACCGAGCGGATCGGCTGGCCGGCCTTCAGCGCGGTGAACACGCGGATCGCGACCGGGGTGCCGAACAACGAGATGATGAACGCGACCGCGGCCGCGACGATAACTGCCCTCACGGGCTGACCTCCCCAGTGGCCACACGCAACGCGTCGGCCACCTCCCACGTCCGGTACCGAGAACCCTTTACCAGCACGACATCTCCCGGGCGCAGATCGCCCGTCACGGCCGCGATCGCCGCTGCCTGGTCGGCGGCGGCAATGGCAGAACCCGTCCATTCCGGTACGTCCGCAGCTCCGTCGAGCACCGCAGCCGCCCCGGCCACCGCGATCAGCCGGTCCACCCCGAGTTCGGCGGCGAGCCGGCCCACCTCGGCGTGCCCGGACACTTCCTGATCGCCCAGCTCGGCCATGTAGCCGAGCACCGCGATCGTGCGTCCCTGCCGGCCCATCGCGGCCAGCGCCCGCAGCGCCGCGGCGGTGGACGACGGGTTCGCGTTGTACGAGTCGTCGATCAGCGTCACCCCGTCGGACCGCTCGACCACGTCCATCCGGCGCTCCGAGCGGATGCCGAGGTCGCCCAGCGCCGCGGCCAGCTCGACGACCGGCAGGCCCGCTTCGAGCGCGACGGCGGCCGCGGCGAGCGTGTTGGACACCTGGTGGCGCCCGGCCACGGCCAGCCGCACCGGGGCGTTGCCGGAGCTGGTGACCAGGGTGAACGCCGGGCGCCCGCGAGAATCCAAGGTCACGTGCTCGGCTCGTACCGTGGCATTGGGATCTTCCCCGAACGTCACCACCCGCGCGCTCGTGCGGGGCGCCATGCCGGCCACCAGCGGGTCATCCGCGTTGAGCACCGCCACACCCTCGGCCGGCAAGCTCTCCACCAGCTCGCCCTTGGCCTGCGCGGTGCCCTGCATGGACCCGAACTCGCCGATGTGCGCGGCACCGATGTTGAGCACCAGAGCAATGCGCGGCGCAGCGATCCCGGCCAGATAAGCGATATGCCCGATCCCCCGCGCCCCCATTTCGAGCACCAGGTAGCGGGTGTCAGCGGTGGCCTTGAGCACCGTGCAGGGAAAGCCCAGCTCGTTGTTGGGCGAGCCGGGCGGCGCCACCGTGTCCCCCAGCCGCGCGAGCAGCTGACCGATGTAGTCCTTGGTGGTGGTCTTGCCGGACGAACCGGTCAAGCCGACCACGGTCAGCTGCGGCAGCCGCTGCACCAGCGCGTGCGCGAGCTTGCCCAGCGCGTCGAGCTGATCCTTGACCACCACGCCCGGCTGACCGGTGTCCCGGGTGCCCAGCACGGCGGCGGCACCGGCGGCGATCGCCTTCGCCGCGTACCCGTGCCCGTCCACCTTCTCGCCCTCGAACGCCACGAACAGCCCGCCGGGCATGGGGGCCCGCGAGTCGTACTCCACCGGGCCGCTCACGATCGTGGTGCCGTCGCCGGCGACGCTGCCGCCGGTGATCGCGGCGATTTCGTCCAGAGTCATCGGAATCATGCGGCACCACCCGGGCGCGCGGCCAGCGCGGCGGCCAGCTCGATCCGGTCGTCGAACGGCAGCACCTCGCCGTTCACCTCCTGGCCCCGCTCGTGTCCCTTGCCGAGGACCGCGACGACGTCGCCGGGGCCGGCCAGTCGTACCGCCTCGTCGATGGCGGCCCGGCGGCCCGCCACTTCCATGATCTTCGCAGGTGCGTTGGCCTGCTCAGCCCCTGCCCGCACGGCGGCGCGTACGGCGGCCGGGTCCTCGGTGCGCGGGTTGTCATCGGTGACCACCACCAGATCGGAACCGCGCGCGGCGGCCGCCCCCATCAGCGGGCGCTTCCCGGTGTCCCGGTCGCCGCCGGCGCCGATGACGCACAGCACCTGCCCGCCGCGAGCCGTGGCCAGATCCCGCAACGCGGTCAGCGCGGCGACGATCGCGTCCGGCTTGTGCGCGTAGTCGACGACGCCGAGCACGTCACCCGGCGCGTCCACCCGCTCCAGGCGGCCCGGAACTCCCTTGCAAGCCGCGATGCCATCCGCGGCCACCTGAGCGTCGATGCCCGCCGCGACCAGGCTCGCCAGGGCCAGCAGCGCGTTCGCCACATTGTGCCGCCCGGGCATCTCCACCCCGGCGGGGATGCTCCGGCCCCGATGATGCGCCTGGAACGTCTGGCCTTCGCCGCTCTCCGCGATCGCGGCGGCGTACCAGGTGGCGCTGCTGTCGCCGTTCGCCGAGTAGCTGATCGTGGCCGGCTTGAACAGCGGCTTGAGCGCGGGCTCATCGGCGTTGAGCACCTCGAACTCGCAGCGGCCGTCGAACAGCCGCGCCTTGGCCGCGAAGTAGTCGTCGACGTCGGCGTGGAAGTCGAGGTGGTCCTGGCCGAAGTTGGTGTAGCCGCCGACGGTGAAGCGCACCCCGCCGACCCGGCCCATCACCAGGGCGTGGCTGGACACCTCCATGACCACGGCGGTGACCCCGCGTTCGAGGGCGGCGGCGAGGATGGCGTGCAGGTCGGTGGCCTCCGGCGTGGTGCGCGCGCTGTGCACCACCAGGTCGCCGATGCGGGTCTCGACCGTGCCGATCAGCCCGGTGGTCAGCCCGGCCGCTCGCAGCCCCGATTCGACCAGGTACGCGGTGGACGTCTTGCCCGCCGTACCGGTGAGGCCGATGACGGTGAGCCGCTCGGAGGGGTTGCCGTAGATCGCCGAGGCGGCCACGCCGAGCACCGCGCGCGGGTCGGGCACGACCAGCACCGGCAGGCCCGAGCCGGCCGCGAGGTCACGCCCGGCCGCATCGGTGAGCACCGCTACGGCACCGGCTTGCGCGGCGGCCGCGGTGAACTCGGCGCCGTGACGCCGGGCACCCGGCAACGCGGCGTAGAGATCACCGGGGCGCACCTCGCCGCTGGCGTGGGTGACCCCGGTGACGCTCGACTCGGAGCCGCTCGTCTCGGCCTCGACCAGCACGGCGAGGTCGGTCAGCCGGTACGGCCGGACGGTCTGGGGACGGGGAATGCCGGACACGGCGTCAGACCCTACCCGGTGCCATCCATACCGCTGGCAACGCCATACGGCGCACTAATCCTTCCAGTCGAACTTCGGCGCCGGGGTACCGGACGGTGGCACATAGTATTGGCGCAGCGCGGAGGCCATCATCTTGCTGAAGGCCGGAGCCGCCACGTCACCACCGGTGCCGTTGGGTACGTCGGCGAACACGCCCACCACGAACCGGGGGTTCTCGGCCGGTGCCATGCCGATGAACGAGCCCGCGTTGTGGGAGGTGTACTGCCCGTCGACCAGCATCTTGCCGGTGCCGGTCTTGCCGGACACCCGGTAGCCCTCCACCTTGGCCTTGGTGCCGGTCGCGCCCTTGGCGTCGACGACCGCTTCCATCATTGTCCGCAGCTCGGTGGCCACCTGCGGGCTGAGCACCCGGTGCGTCTCCGGCGCGGCGGGCGGTGTCGACTTGCCCGTCCTGCCGGAGATCGTGGCCTTGATCAGGTGGGGCTGGATGTACACGCCGTCGTTGGCGATCGCCGCGTAGCCAGCCGCCATCTGCAACAGGGTGGCGTCGACGCTGTGGCCGATCGGGACCGCGCCGTACGCCGAGCCGCTCCACTGCGACGGCTCGAGCAGCTTGCCCGGTGCCTCACCCGGCATCCCCTCGTTCGTGGCCCGGCCCAGCCCGAACTTCTGCTGGTACTCGTACAACTTCTCCTTGCCCAGCTTCTGCGCGATCCGGATCGTGCCGATGTTCGAGGAGTACGCCAGCACCTGCGCGACGGTGAGCTTGGTTCCGTTGGCGAAGCCGTGGGTGTCGCTGAACGGCCGGTCGCCCAGCATCAGCCCCTTGCCCACCGTGACCACGCTGTCCGGCGTGATCACGCCTTCCTGCAGGGCCGCGCCGATCGTGAACGCCTTGTGCGTGGACCCTGGGTCGGTGATGATGCTCGACACCGCGTCGTCCCGCTCGTTCGGCTTGGAATCAAACGCCTTCTGCGCGTTGTACGTCGGGTAGCTCGCCTGCGCCAGCACCTCACCGGTCTTGACGTCCAGCACGATCGCCCCGGCCACCGTTGCGTTCACCTCCTGCATGTACGAGGTCAGGTACTTCTGGACCTCGAACTGCAGGTACGTGTCGATGGTGAGCTCGATCGACGAACCCGGCGCGGCCTTGGTCTCGCGGTTGTAGCCGCCGGGGATCTCCTTGGCGAGGTCGCCCTGGCCGGTCTCGTATACCCGCTTGCCGTCGGTGCCGCGCAGCACGTCGTCGTAGCGTGCCTCAACGCCCTCCAGCCCGGTGCGGTCCTCGCCGGTGAAGCCGATGAGGTTCGCAGCCAGGTCGGCGCCGGGCACATCGCGGCGTTCGTCGCGGCGCGACCCGATGCCCGTGAGGTTCAGCTTCTTGATGGTGTCGGCAGTGGAGGGTTCCACGCCGCGCGCCAGGTATTCGAAGTGCGACTCACCGCCGCCGGGGCGCTTCTTCTTCGCCAGCAGTTGCATGAGGTTGGACTGCGGCACCCCGAGCAGCGGCGACAGTTGCGCCGCGACCTGCTGCGGGTTGTCGACCATCTCGGGGTCGGCGTAGATGTAGCGCGCTTCCACGCTGTGCGCGAGCACGGAGCCGTTGCGGTCCAGGATGCTGCCGCGCGGGGCGGGCAGCACGATCTCGGTGAGCCGCTTGTTGCGCTGCTCCAGCAGGCTCGCCGCCTGCGCAGGTGAGTCCATGACCTGCAGGGCCACCAGCCGTACGCCGATTGTCACGAACAGCGTGAGCGCGAGCACGGTGCCCAGCCGCAGCCGCCGGGTGCTGTTCGCCAGCTTCGGCGCCTCGGGCGGGATGACCGGCCGGCGAACCCGGGTATCGGGCTGCCTGCGGCGCGGATCACGGGCCGGCGCCGCGGTGCGACCTTGCGCTGCCTGACGAGCTGTCACCGGTTGACGAGCCGGCATGGCCTTGCGAACCGGCGCATCCCCGCGGTTTGGCGCCGCGCTGCGACGCGGGTTGGCCGTGGTGCGGATGCGGGCAGCGCCAGCGGTTGCGCGGGTGCGTGCCGGCTCGCGGCGCTCCTCGCTCTTGGCCCGGCGGCCGTCGTCGCTTTTTGCCCGGCGGCCGTCGTCGCGGCGTGCCGTGTCCTCCCGGCTGCGACCGCGGCGGTCGTCGCTCCGGCCGCGCCCGTCGTCGCGTCCCCGGCGCCCGTCGGCCGAACCACGCCGATCGTCGTCGCGTCCTTTGCTGCCGTCACCTGCACGGCGGCGGTCGTCGTCGCGGCCCCGGCGCTGCGGTGGCGGGTCGGAGTCGTCGGCATCGCGGCGGCGATCCTCGTCGCGGTGCAGGTCCTCGTCGCGGCGGCGGTCGCGCACCGGGCGGCCGCCGTCGAGCACCTGCAGGGCCGGGCGGAACGGGTCGCCGGTGCGCCCGGCCCGCGGGGACCGGGTGCGCTGGTCGCTCTCGCGGACCGTGCGCCCACGCGGGGTGTACGCCCGCGCGTCGCCGATCCCGCCGAAACCCCGCTCGCCGCCCCCGGGGTGCTGGTCCTCGAGTGACGCGCCGCGCCGGGGCTCTCCCCGGCGCGGCGGCTCGTCGTTACGCGGCGTCACCGCGTTACTGCCCTGCGGCTTCGCCGGTGCCCGGACCCGCGGTCTTGGCCGCGTCGGCCGCCTTCGCGGCGTCGACGGGGTCCTGCGCCGTGACCGAGGTCTGCCCGCTACCCGGTGCCGGCACCCCGATGATCTTGCCGTCGGGCAGCCGGATGTAGGCCGGCGAGTCCGCCTTGACCAGGCCGAGCGCCCGGGCCGCGGCGTCCAGGTTGCCCGGCATGTTGCGGGCCGCGATCTCGTTCTCCAGCGACTGCTGCCTGGCGTCCAGCGACGCCTGCTCTTTCTGCAGCGTGTCCAGGCGGAACGAGTTCTCGGCCGTCTTGGTGTTCACCAGCAGGATGCCCAGCACCCCGACCACCACGACACCCGAGACCAGCGCGATGAACGGCGCCCGCGGCGCGTTGATCGGTGCCGGCGGCGCGACCCGCAGATGCGGTGCCGCAACGGTGCTGCGCGGGTGATCGGCGCGCGGCTCGGTGTCGGGCTTCAGCGCTGCTGTCCCCCGTACCGGAAAATGCCGCGCAGCGCTGGTGCTCTTGCGGGTGTTGCTCTTGTCCCCCTGGCTCGCGATCCGGCCCCCCGACCGCGCTGCCGTTGTCATGCGCTCGTTCAATGCCCCTCCCCCTTCTTTCGTGCCCCCGGGCGCGTACGCCCTCGTCCCCCCTGGGCCGACAGCCGAGGCCGTTCGCGTTCGGCCTGCCCTGCCTGCCCGTGTACGTCGATCCGTTCTGCCGCCCGCAACTTCACCGATGCCGCCCGCGGGTTGTCGGCCACTTCCTGCTCCGTCGGCGGCTCTGACCCCCGGGTCAGCAGCCGCAGACTCGGACCGGTCCCGGGCAGCTCGACCGGCAGGTCGATCGGCCCGGTGCTGCGCGCCCTCTCGGCCAGGGCGCGCTTGACGATCCGGTCCTCCAATGAGTGGTACGACATGACGACAAGCCGCCCCGTCGGGGCGAGCAAGTCCAAAGCAGACGGCAATGCGGACTCAAGTGCGGCGAGTTCCGCATTTACCTCAATACGTAGCGCTTGAAACGTTCTTTTGGCGGGATTTCCACCCGTTCGGCGCGCGGCGGCCGGAATAGCGTCCCGCACCAGGTCCGCCAGCTTCGCCGACGAGACGATCCGCGCCTTCGCCCGCTCCCGCACGATCGCCGAAACGACCCGGGTGGCGAACTTCTCCTCGCCGTACACCCGCAGGATCCGGACCAGCTCGCCCGGTTCGTAGCCGTTCACCACGTCCTCGGCGGTCACCCCGGCGGACTGGTTCATCCGCATGTCGAGCGGGGCGTCCTTGGAATACGCGAAGCCGCGGTCCGCCTCGTCGAGCTGCAACGAGGACACACCCAGGTCCATCAGTCCACCGTGGAACTGCGCCAGCCCGAGCTCGGCAAGCACCTCCGGCAGCTCGTCGAAGACCGCGTGCACCAGGTGCATGCGCCCCTCGAACCGCTGCAGCCGGTGCCGGGCGTGCGCCAGCGCTTCCGGGTCACGATCAAGGCCCACCAGCGTGATGCCGGGGTTGCGCTCCAGCACCGCCTCGGCGTGACCACCCAGGCCGAGCGTGAAGTCGACGTGCACCGCGCCGGGCCGGTCAAGGGCGGGAGTGAGCAGCTCGAGACAGCGCTCGAGCAGCACTGGCACGTGTGTGCCGCGCAGCTCCCCCATGTCGACCCCCATCGCCCCAGCTTCTCCTTGCGTGCACCACCCGGCAGCCATGCCCGGTTGTCGTCCGATCGTCATCCGTACCGCCAGATCCCCATCCGCTCATGCCCGTTGCCGTTCGGGCTTGCCCTCGGCAGAGGACACACGCCTGGCACCGGGGAAGAGGCGCCAGGAGCGGGAGCGGGTGGAGATCTCGCGTTACGGCGGCGGCGACGCCCGGCCGGTTCCACGGCCGGCGGATGCCACGCCTACAGACCGCCGGGCAGCACCCCCTCCTCGATGTCGGCGAAGTCGTCCTCGCTCGCCGAGAGGTATTGCTCCCAGGACTGCTTGTCCCAGATCTCCACCCGCGTGCTCGCCCCGATCACCACGAGTTCGCGGTCGAGAGCCGCATACTCGCGCAGGTGACCCGGGATCGTGACCCGGCCCTGCTTGTCCGGGATCTCGTCGTGCGCACTGGCGAAGAACACCCGGCTGTAGGCGCGGGCCGCCTTGTTCGTGACCGGCGTATCGCGAAGCTGCCCGGCGATGCGCTGGAACTCCGGCATCGGAAACACGTACAGGCACCGTTCCTGCCCCTTGGTGATCACGACACCTCCCGCCAGCTCGTCCCGGAACTTCGCCGGAAGGATCAACCGGCCCTTGTCGTCCAGGCGCGGGGTGTGAGTGCCGAGGAACATCGGCCCAACCCCCCTGCCCATCGGCGGTTCGCGGTCCGCCTCGTTCGCTCGGGCCAGCAGGTCCGTCCCGGCCTGCCACTGTCCTCCACCTTACTCCACTTCACTCCACTCGCAACCGGAATCGGGCCGTCCGCGAACTTCCTTCGGAGACGAATGCGCACGTCAAACGGGGTGGGGTGGAAGTGGAGGGGTTTACCGCTCCGACCATGGTCCACTTTCCGACAAGGCGCCCAAGCGGGCACGAAACTCCGCGCAAAAAGGGCGTTACCCGCACTGGGTAACGCCTCGGGGAGGGAAGTGGAGGGATTGGTGGAGGGATTTCCGCCCCGCCCTTTTGCCGGCTGGGCGGCTTCACGGCCGGTCTTGCTGGATACGACAGCGGGGCACGACCCGTGCCGGGTCGCGCCCCACTGAACTGTCGCTGGAGTTACCGTCAGGCGGCGAGGCGCCGTACGACGTAGTTGTTGCTCCAGATCTTGTGCTTGCCGACCCGGGCACCCGAGTGGGGCGAGTCGTAGATGTAGCCGCCACCGGCGTAGATGCCGGCGTGGTAGCCGTACGAGCCCGATCGGAAGACGATCAGGTCGCCGACCTTCTTGTTGCTCTTGCTGACCGACTTGCCGTACTTCTGCTGCGAGTTCGCCTTGTGCGGCAGGCTCTTGCCGACCGCCTTCTTGTAGACGTACTTGGTGAAGCCCGAGCAGTCGAAGCGCGAGGGACCCGAGGCGCCGTACTTGTACAGCGCGCCCTTGTGCTTCACGGCCTCGTTCAGGATCTTCGCCCCGGCCGCGACCTTCGGCTTGTTGACCGTGATCTTGATGCCCGCGCTCGTGCCGTAGCCGAATGTGCCCCAGCCCGTGTACTGCGTGCGGAACCAGGTGGTGATGCCCGGCTTGGCGGTGAGCGCCACCGTGCCGTTGGCGGTCACGGACTTGGCCGTCCAGGTGGTCCACTTGCCGTTGCGCAGGGCCTGGAGGCGGACGGACCCCTTGGTGACGACCTTACCGGTCCTGGGGTTGATAACCTTCGCCGTCACCTTCACCGACTTGCCCTTGGTGATGGTGCGGGTGGCCGAGTTGGTGATCTTGGGCGTGACCTTTGCCACTGCCGCCGCCTTGACCACCGGAACGGTGGATGCGGAGGCTGCCGGCGTCGCGATCAGCTGACCGGCGCAGAGGCAGAGACCCAAGGACAGTGCGACTGATCCGGTACCGACGGACATGCGGCGGCCCCGGCTCGAACTGCGTTCGTGCACGGTAGAGATATCCCTCCGGCACGCCTGCGAGGTTAGCTGTCGGGTTCGGGCGGGAAGGTTGCCCGGTCGTCAAACAACGACTTCACCCCGAGGTCCACGGATCTTGCGACCCGCGGGACCAGAAATGGGTCCCCCGTCCCTGCCCCCGTATGCCTTTATGGTCGTTCGCGTTCCTGGTGGTCGTCTCGAACGGAGCGGGGCAGGGCTCGGCGTGATCCGTTCGGTACGAGCGGTGGGCGGACGCTCACCGGCCAGACCTTGCTACCTGAAATTTCGTCCGAGCGCAGCACCGCTCTTCGTGACTCTGCGTATTTGGCACAAAAACCAGTGTCCGGTTTGTTATTGACCGGTGACATTTGCCGCCACTCATTGCAATTGTGCGGCTACAAAGCGTCTAAGGTTACGGGTGAATCAGAACACATAAAAAGCCGGCGTCGAGCCGTTCCCGTACCACCTCGGATCGCTGCATTGCCATTTCAAACGCCCCAACAGGCTGATGTTCGTCAACCTTTCGGCCGACCATCGACAACCGTCTCGCCGTTATTCACAGCGCCCCCCGGCGCCACTCGACGTAGTGTCCGTTTCCGGTACCCTCGTCGCCGTGACGGACGGGAAAATGCCCCTGCGGGCCAAGGTCGCGAGCTCCGTCTCGCGCACGGCAGCCGCGATCTCCCGCGCGGCGGGGCGCGGCGACGGCTCGGTGATCGGCGGCTGGATCGGCCTGAAGATCGACCCTGACCTGCTGCGCAACCTGGCCTCCGGGCGGGCCATCGCGCTGGTGTCGGGCACCAACGGCAAGACAACCACCACGCGCTTCACCGCCGCCGCCCTCGGCGTGCTGGGGCCGGTCGCCACCAACTCCTTCGGCGCCAACATGCCCACGGGGCACACCTCGGCGCTGGCCAAGGCGGGCACCACCCCGTTCGCCGTGCTGGAGGTGGACGAGCACTACCTGCCCCGAGTCATCGACGAGACGACGCCGCGGGTGGTCGCACTGCTCAACCTCTCCCGCGACCAACTCGACCGGGCGAAGGAGGTGTCGATGATGGCCCAGATGTGGCGCACTGCCCTCGCCGGGCACCCCGACGTGCACGTCGTGGCCAACGCCGACGACCCGATGGTGGTCTGGGCCGCGACCGGCTCCGCCCAGGTCAGCTGGTTCAGCGCCGGGCAGCGCTGGACCGACGACTCCTGGGTCTGCCCGGAGTGCGGCTCCCCGATCAACCGGGCCCAGGGCGACTGGTGGTGCACCGGCTGCACGCTGCGCCGCCCGCAGGCCCAGTGGACCGTCGAGGAAGAAGGCGTGCTCGACCCCAAGGGCGACTGGCACCTGGTCAAGCTGCAGCTACCCGGTCAGGTCAACCTCGGCAACGCGGCGACCGCCCTGGCCGTGGCCGCGGAATTCGGCGTACGCCCCATCGAAGCGGTGTCCCGCCTGGCCGGGGTCGCCTCGGTGGCCGGCCGCTACGCCCAGGTCGACCGCGACGGGCGCAACATCCGGCTGCTGCTGGCCAAGAACCCGGCCAGCTGGCTCGAGGCCTTCGACATGGCCGAGCAGGCGCCGACGCTGCTGTCCATCAACGCCCGCGACCCCGACGGCTTCGACACCTCCTGGCTCTACGACGTCGACTTCGCCCCGCTGCGCGGCCGGCCGGTGCTCATCACTGGCGACCGCGCGTACGACCTCGCCGTACGCCTCGAAGTGAACGATGTGGCGTTCCGGCACGTGCTTACCTTCGACGAGGCCGTCCAGCTCACCCCGCCGGGCCGCCTCGAAGTGATTGCCAACTACACGGCGTTCCAGGACATCCGAGCGGAGCTGGACCGTGTCAACTGATCTTCCCCGCAGCGGAAAACCGAGGTCAACCCATGAGTGAGAGCACTCTGCGCATCGTCTGGATCTACCCGGACCTGCTGTCGACCTACGGCGACCGGGGCAACCTGCTCATCCTGGCCCGCCGGGCCGCCCAGCGCGGCATCCCGGTGGAGACCTACTCGGTGCGCTCCGACCAGGCCATGCCCTCGACCGCCGACATCTACCTGATCGGCGGCGGCGAGGACGGCCCCCAGGCCCTCGCGGCCCAGCGGCTGATCACCGACGGCGGCCTGCACCGCGCGGTCAACCAGGGCGCCGCCGTGCTCGCCGTGTGCGCCGGCTACCAGCTCTTCGGCAGCTCGTTCTTCGCCAAGGGCACCCAGTGCCGCGGCCTTGGCCTGCTCGACATCACCTCCGACCGCGGCGAGACCCGCGCCGTGGGTGAGGTCCGGGGCGACGTCGACCCGCGACTGGGCCTGCCCCCGCTGACCGGCTTCGAGAACCACGGCGGGCGCACCCACCTCCGCCCGGGCGTCGCACCGCTGGCCCGGGTCACAGCCGGAATCGGGAATGACGGGCAGACCGAGGGCGCTTGGTTCGGCAAGGTGCTCGGCACCTACGCCCACGGCCCCGCACTGGCTCGCAACCCAGCTATAGCCGATCTGCTACTGCGCTGGGCGATCGGCGCGGATAGTCTTGCACCCCTGGACGACACATGGGCCGAGCGGCTCCGAGGCGAAAGACTCGCAGCAGCAAGCGCCGTATGACCCGGTTCCCCGACCAGAAGGCGGTACGACTGCATGACTGACACCCTGATCGCCCCGCGGGGCATCACCACCCCCGCCACGGACCCTCAGGCCAGCCAGCAGCTCCCCGACCCGGCCCCCGCCACCTCGATGAGCCGGCGCCGCCGGCTCACCCGTTTCGGTGTCCTCGGCCTGATCGTCGCCGCCCTGGGCGTGGCTGCCGCAGTTCTCCCGCTGCAGTCGATCGCCGACTCGATCGTCGCCCTGGGCCCGGTCGCCGCCGTGGCGGTAGCCGTGGTCGGCGGCCTGCTCCTCTCGGTGCTGGTCCCGCGCACGGCCATCACCCTGGCCTGCGGCGCCCTCCTCGGCCCGGCCACCGGAGCGGCAACCGCCCTCGCGGCCGCCGTCATCGCCGCCGTCGCCACCTACTACGCGGGCCGCTGGGCCGGCCGGGGTGCCCTGGGCAGCAAGAACGGCAGCCGCATGGAACGCCTCGACGGCTGGCTCAACCGCCGCGGCCTGTCGGCGGTCCTGCTGGTCCGCTTCCTCCCGCTGGCCCCCTTCGGCCTGATCGGCTACGCCTACGGCACGACCTCGGTGTGCCGCAAGCGCTACCTGCTGGGCACGACGCTCGCCTCGATTCCGTCAGCTGTCTCCTACGCGGTGATCGGCGCGGCAGTGGCGGCGCCGGGCTCGCTCAACCCGGTGACGCTGGCGCCGGCGGCCATCGGCATCGGCCTCACCACGGCGATCGTGCTGCGCTGGCGCATCGCCGCCCGCCGCAACGCTGCCGCCGCTGCCGCGGGCTGAGGTCACGCTGCCTGAAGCCAGGCGCCCGATGGGTGCCTGGCATTTGGCGTTCCCTGCCATCACCTTCGCCGAACCGGTTCCAGGATGGCATCACCGCCGACCGCATCGCCTTCGTCGACGGAGAAGGGCCCGGTCCGAGCGGACCGGGCCCTTCTCGTTGAACAGCTCAGACCACCACGCTGACCAGGCGGCCCTTCACAACGATGACCTTGCGCGGCTCCCGGCCGGCCAGCACCTCGGCCACCGCGTCCAGCGCCGCCGCCCGTACGGCATCCTCAGCGGTATCCGGCGCCACCTCGACCCGGCCGCGAACCTTGCCGTTGATCTGCACCGGATAGGTGATCGACTCGGCGGCCAGCTGGGCCGGGTCGGCCGCCGGGAAGTCCGCGTAGGCCAGCGTGCCGGCGTGGCCCAGCTTGCCCCACAGCTCCTCGGCCAGGTGCGGCGCAAACGGCGACATCATCAGCACCAGCGGCTCGACCGCCTCGCGCGACGCCGTCGGCAGTGGGGTCAGCGTATTCGTCAGCTCGATCAGCTTGGCGATGGCCGTGTTGAAGCGCAGCTCCTCCATGTCAGCGCGCACGCCGTCGATCGCCCGGTGCAACGCGCGGCGCGACTTGGCGTCGAGCGGCTCGTCGGTGACCCGCAGCTCGCCGCTGTCCTCGTTGACCACCAGGCGCCAGACCCGCTGCAGGAAGCGCTGCGAGCCGACCGCCGCCCGGGTCTCCCACGGGCGGGAGGCATCCAGCGGGCCCATCGCCATCTCGTAGACCCGGAACGTGTCGGCGCCGTACTCGTGCGCCATCTCGTCGGGCGTCACCACGTTCTTCAGCGACTTGCCCATCTTGCCGTACTCGCGCACGACCTCCTGCTCGCCCAGGAAGTATCTGCCGTCGCGCTCGACCACGTCGCTGGCCTGCACCGGGAACCCGCGGGCGTCCTTGAACGCGTACGCCTGGATGTAGCCCTGGTTGAACAGCTTGCGGAACGGCTCGAACGAGCTCACGTGACCCAGGTCGAACAGCACCTTGTGCCAGAAGCGCGCGTACAGCAGGTGCAGCACCGCGTGCTCGACGCCGCCGACGTACAGGTCGACGCCGCCCGGGTCGCCGGCGCTGCGCGGGCCCATCCAGTAGGCCTCGTTCTCGGGGTCGACGAACGCCTTGTCGTTGTGCGGGTCCAGGTAGCGCAGCTCGTACCAGCAGGAACCGGCCCACTGCGGCATCGTGTTGGTCTCACGGGTGTACGTCTTCGGCCCGTCGCCCAGGTCCAGCTCGACCTGCACCCAGTCCTTCTTGCGCGACAGCGGCGTCTCGGGTTCGCTGCCGGCGTCGTCGGGGTCGAAGGTGCGCGGGGAAAAGTCGTCGACCTCGGGCAGTTCGACCGGCAGCATCGACTCGGGCAGCGCGACGGGCAGGCCGGTCTCGTCGTACACGATCGGGAACGGCTCACCCCAGTAGCGCTGGCGGCTGAACAGCCAGTCGCGCAGCCGGTACGTGGTGGCCCCGCGGCCGTGGCCCTGCTCCTCCAGCCAGCCGATCATGGAGGTCTTGGCGTCGACCACGCTCAGGCCGTCCAGGAAGCCCGAGTTCACCGCTACGCCATCGCCGGTGTAGACGCCCTCGTGGCCCTCGGGAGCGGTGATCGTACGCAGAATGGGCAGGTCGAAGGTCTGCGCGAAGTCCCAGTCCCGCTCGTCGTGGGCGGGCACCGCCATGATCGCGCCGGTGCCGTAGCCGGCCAGCACGTAGTCGGCGATGAACACCGGTACCTGCTCGCCGTTCACCGGGTTGGTCGCGTACGCGCCGGTGAACACGCCGGTCTTGACCTTGGACTCGGCGGTGCGCTCCTCCTCGGTCTTGGCCGCGGCCTGCGCCCGGTAGGCGGCGACGGCGGCTTCCGGGATGGCATGCCCCCCGGTCCACGCGTCCTTCGTGCCCTCGGGCCAGGCTGCGGGAACGATCGAGGAGACCAGGGCGTGCTCGGGCGCCAGCACCATGTAGGTCGCGCCGAACAGCGTGTCGGGCCGGGTGGTGAACACCTCGATGGTGTCGCCGCCGTCCATCGGGAAGCCCACGTGCGCGCCCCGCGAACGGCCGATCCAGTTGCGCTGCATCAGCTTGACCGGCTCGGGCCAGTCCAGCGCGTCCAGGTCGTCGACCAGCCGGTCGCCGTACTCGGTGATGCGCATCATCCACTGCTTCAGCGAGCGCTGGAACACCGGGAAGTTGCCGCGCTCGCTGCGCCCGTCCGGCGTGACCTCCTCGTTGGCCAGCACCGTGCCCAGCCCCGGGCACCAGTTGACCGGCGCCTCGCTGACGTAGGCCAGCCGGTAGCCGTTGACGACCTCACGCCGCTCGACCGCGTCCAACTCGCCCCACGCCTTGCCGCCGGGCACAGCGCGGGTGCCGGCCTCGAACCCGGCGATCAGGTCGGCGATCGGGCGGGCCTTGCGCTGCTCACGGTCGAACCACGAGTTGAAGACCTGCAGGAAGATCCACTGGGTCCAGCGGTAGTAGTCCGGGTCGGTGGTGGAGAACGAGCGCCTTTCGTCGTACGCCAGACCCAGCTTGCGCAGTTGCAGCCGGTAACGCTCGACGTTCTTGGCGGTCGTGGTGCGCGGGTGCGTGCCGGTCTGGACCGCATACTGCTCGGCGGGCAGGCCGAACGCGTCGAAGCCCATCGGGTGCAGCACGTTGAAGCCGGTCATCCGCTTGTACCGGGTGTAGCAGTCGGTGCCGATGTAGCCGAGCGGGTGCCCGACGTGCAGGCCTTCCCCGGAGGGATAGGGGAACATGTCCTGCACGTGCAGCTTCGGGGCGTTCGCCCGCGGGTGGGCGGGATCGGCCAGCTCACCGGTCGGGTTCGGCGCCTGGAAGGTGCCGTGCTGCGACCAGAATTCCTGCCAGCGCGGCTCGATCTCGTTGGCCATCGCCGCCGTGTAGCGGAACGCCGGGACGTCCGCCGCTGCCTCGGACTCGCTCATCGTCACCATCTCGTCTAGTTCAGGGTGGTCTGGGCACAAAAAAGCCCCCTGCCATGAGGGGGCGCCGCGCTGGTCCTTTGACCGCGCGGCTAGCTAAGAAGCAGGACACAGACCATGCGCAAATGATAGCGGTACGTCCGAAGAACCGGCGACCGGTATCCTGTCCGCCCATTCGTGACCGGACCGATACTCACAGTCCGTTGACCCGGTGTCGTAAGCATGATTCGTGCGGGACTCGGCGACTTGCTGTGATCGGGCTAACCTGTGGAGACGGGCGGCGGCGCCGGAGGCCCACGGACACCCCGGCCGCCCGCGAACCTTCGGTTCCCTTTCGGCGTAGTCACGTAGGAAGGTGCTTGAACGACATGGAGGAGGCCCGTGACAACCCCCACCTGGGACGCGCCCGGCGGAGCATTGCCCAACGATGACTTCCGCGCCGCGACCGACGCGATCATCGGCAACATCGAGCAGGTGATCGAGGGCAAGAGCGCAACCGTGCGGCTGGCGCTGGCCGTCCTGCTCGCCGAGGGTCACCTGCTGATCGAGGACGTGCCCGGCGTCGGCAAGACCAAACTTGCCAAGGCCCTAGCGCGCTCGATCGACTGCTCCGTGCGCCGCATCCAGTTCACGCCCGACCTGCTGCCCAGCGATGTGACCGGCGTCAGCGTCTACAACCAGGAGACGCGCGACTTCGAGTTCAAGCCCGGCGCGGTGTTCGCCAACCTGGTGGTCGGCGACGAGATCAACCGAGCCTCGCCGAAGACCCAGTCGGCGCTGCTGGAGTGCATGGAAGAGCGTCAAGTCACCGTCGACGGCACCACGTACGAGCTGCAGTCGCCCTTCATGGTCATCGCGACCCAGAACCCCATCGAGATGGAGGGGACCTATCCGCTGCCCGAGGCGCAGCGCGACCGGTTCACCGCGCGCATCGCGATGGGCTACCCGGACCCCCGCGCCGAGCTGGCGATGCTCAACGGCCACGGCGCCATCGACCCGCTGGCCAGCTTGCGGGCGGTCGCCGACGCCGCGCTCGTACGCCGGCTGATCGCCACGGTCCGCGAGGTGCACGCCGCCGACGCCGTCCAGCAGTATGCAATCGCGCTGGTCAACGCCACCCGCGAGGCCCCCGAGATCCGCCTCGGCGCCTCGCCCCGCTCCACGCTGCAGTTGCTGCGCACCGCGAAAGCGATCGCCGCGCTGGAGGGCCGCGACTATGTGCTGCCCGACGACCTGCAGGCGCTCGCCGTACCGGTGATGGCCCACCGGATCATCCCGACCGCTGACGCGCAGCTCAACCGGCGCACCACCGACACCATCATCTCGGAGATCGTGCACCGGCTCCCGCTGCCGCACGACCGCGCCCGCAACCCCTATGACACCCGCGCCAACGGCGACGGCCGGGCGCAATACGAGTCGCGAGGCCGCTGACATGCGCGAGGCTCTGCGGGGGCTGACCACCCGGGGCCGGTCCTTCCTGGCCGCCGCGATGGCCGCCGCCCTGTCGGCGTTCATCCTCGGCGAGAAGGACCTGCTGCGCGTCGCCATCCTGCTGGCGGCGCTACCCCTGCTGGCCGCCGCGTACGTCGGGCGCAGCCGGTACAAGCTGGCCTGCACCCGCTCGCTGGAGCCGGGCCGCGCCCCGGTCGGCTCCAGCGCCCGGGTCATCCTGCGCCTGCAGAACATGTCCCGGCTGCCCACCGGCACCCTGCTGCTCGAGGACCGGTTGCCGTACGCGCTGGGCAGCCGGCCGCGCGTGGTGCTGGAGCGGCTGGGCGCGCACATGGCCAGCTCGGTGGCGTACACCGTGCGCGCCGACGTGCGCGGCCGTTATCCGGTAGGTCCGCTGGTCATCCGGCTGACCGACCCGTTCGGGCTGTGCGAGCTGACCCGGTCCTTCCCCAGCGTCGACAGCCTCACGGTCATCCCGCAGGTCGTCGCGCTGCCGGCGGTCCGGCTCGCCGGGGAGTACGCGGGCACCGGGGACAGCCGGGCGCGATCGGTGGCCGTGCATGGCGAGGACGACGCGGCGACCCGCGAATACCGGCGCGGCGACGACCTGCGCCGGGTGCACTGGCGCTCCACGGCTCGCACGGGTGAGCTGATGGTCCGGCGCGAGGAGCAGCCTTGGGAATCGCGCGCTACGGTCGTCCTCGATACTCGCCTCTACGCCCATCAGGGTGAGGGGCCGACAGCAAGCTTCGAATGGGCGGTCTCCGCGGCGGCGAGCATCGCGGTCCATCTGCGGCAGGCCGGCTACAAGCTGCGGCTGGTCACGGGCACGGGCATCGACCTCGACGCCATCGAAGCCGGCGGGGAGGGCACCGTGCTCGACACCCTCGCGGACGTCAAGCTGACCCAGACCGGCGACATCTCGACGCTGGTTGACAGCGTGCGCCGCCGCTCCGACGGCGGCCTGGTGATCGGGTTGTTCGGCTCGCTCACGGTGGCTGAGGCAGAGGTGCTGACCGGGCTGCGCAGCAACGGCGCTACCTGCATCGGCTTGCCCATCAACAGCTCGACCTGGGTGAACCTGACGCCCGCGGACCGTCAGGAAGCCGACCGGCAGCACGCGGCGACGTCGCTGGCCCTGGTGCGCAGCGGCTGGCGGTCTCTGCCGGTGGCCCACGGCGACTCGCTGGCTGCGCTGTGGCCGGCGGCCGCCCGGGGATCGCAGGGTTTCGCCTACCGCGCGGCCATGGCCGAGACCGTGGCAGGCATGTGAACATGACGGGAGTTTCGCTGTGACGGGCCGACGACGACTGGGGCTGGTGGCTGCGGCCGCCACGCTGCTGGCTGCGGCACCGCTGTCGGCCATCTTCAGCACCTGGACCTGGCTGCTGCAGTGCATCCTGACCGTGGGCCTGGTGGCGGGTGCGGCCGTGATCGCGCGCACGTTGCGGTTCCCGACCTGGGCGCAGGCCACTGGCATGGTGGTCGTGCTGCTGCTCACGCTGACCTGGATGTTCCCCAGCCACTCGGAACTGCTGGGCCTGATCCCGACTCCCGACACGTTCGGCCACTTCGCCGAGCTGTTCACCCAGGCCGGCACCGACACCCGCTCGTACGGCGTGCCGGTGCCCGACCGCGACGGCCTGCTGTTCATCGCCGCGCTGGGCATCGGCGCGGTTGCCATCGCGGTGGACCTGCTCACCGTGGTGGCCCGCCGCCCGGCCCTTGCCGGTCTGCCCATGCTGGCCATCTACTCGGTGCCGGTGGCGGTCTACATCGACAGCGTCCCGGTTCTGCCGTTCATCATCGGCGCGACCGGCTTCCTCTGGCTGCTGGTCGCCGACAACGTCGACCGGGTGCGCCGCTTCGGCCGCCGCTTCACCGGCGACGGCCGCGACGTCGATGTCTGGGAGCCCTCCCCGCTGGCTGCCGCCGGTCGCCGGCTGGCCGTCATCGGCGTGGCCGCGGCCGTGGTGCTGCCGCTGATCGTGCCCGGGCTCAACACCGGCCTGCTCAACCAGCTCACCCAGGGTGGCAGCGGCGTGGGCGGCGGCGGCGCAGGCGGCGGCGGCAACGGGCGCATCAACCTGTTCGCCGCGCTCTCCGGCCAGCTCACCCAGACCACGACCAAGAACTACCTCAAGGTCAGCACCAACGAGCCCGACCCGTTCTACCTGCGCTTCGGCATCGCCGACGTGCTCACCACCGACGGCTTCGCCAACCGCACGCCGACCGGCAGCCCGGTGTCACGTGGCTTGGACGACCCGCGCCAGAACCCCTCGTCGTTCGGCGGGCAGTACCAGCAGTACCACGCCGAGGTCGAAGTCACCGATGACTATGCGCAGTCGCTGGCTCCGGTCTACACGTCGACCATCAAGATGGACGGGCTCGACGGGGCGTGGTCGTACGACCGCAACGCCCAGGCGGTGTTCTCCACCCGCACCACCACCCGCGGGCAGAAGTACTCCTTCGATTACGTGCGCGCCAAGTTCACCCCGGCCGAGCTGCGCGAGGCCCAGCAACTGCCCGCCGACGACCCGTACGTCACCCAGTTCACCTCGGTGCCGCGCGACCGCAACGTCGAGCAGCTGGTCACCAAGCTGACCCAGGACAAGGACACGCCGTACGACAAGATGATGGCCCTGTACCGCTACTTCTCCAAAGAGAACGGCTTCCAGTACAGCGTCACCACCACCAGCACGGACAGCAGCGCCTCGGCCGTCGCGGCCTTCCTGGAGAACAAGCGCGGCTACTGCCAGCAGTACGCCGGCGCGCTCGCCTGGATGGCCCGCACCGCCGGTCTGCCGGCCCGGGTGGCGTTCGGCTTCACCCGGGGCAACACCCGCGACGGCAACGCGTACGTGCTGACCAACCGCAACGCCCACGCCTGGACCGAGGTCTACTTCGACGGCTACGGCTGGATCCCGTTCGACGCCACCCCGGCCGCCGACGTGGTCGGCTCGTCCCGCTCGGCGTGGGCCCCGGACAACGATCGCGCCGAGGAACCCACCGCCAGCTCATCGGCGACGGCGGCCCCCGGCGCCGCCAGCTCCACCGACCCCAGCGCCGCCGCCCGCCCCGACCGCGACGTCAACTCGGGCCTGAGCGACTCGGCCACCACCACGGCCGACTCGGGCTCGTCGTCCACGGCGCTGCTGATCGCCGCCTTCGTGGCCCTGTTCCTCGCCCTGCTGCTGGTCCCGGCCCTGCGCCGGGTCCTGGTCCGCAAGCGCCGGCACTCCGCCTCGATGCCGGTCACGGCCACCCGTCCGGCCTCACCGCCGGGGTCACCCGAGGTCACCGTGACCACCGAGTCGACCCAGGCCCGCGAGGACGCCCACGCCGCCTGGGACGAGCTGGTCGACACCATGCTCGACTACCGGGTCCCGATCGACCCGACCGAAACACCCCGCCACACCGCCCTGCGCCTGATCCGTGAGGCCGACCTGACCGCCGGCTCGGCCACCAGCGCCACTCTGCTGGGCCACGCCGAGGAACGCGCCCGCTACGCCCGCCAGCCTCTGCGCGGCGACGGCCTGCCGGAGGCCCTCACCCAGGTCCGCAAGGGCCTCTCGGCCACGGCCACCCGCCGCACCCGCCTGGAAGCGCTGCTCCTGCCGCCCTCGGTGATGCTGCGCTGGCGCCTGGCGCTGGGCGAAACCTCCACCCGCTGGATGAGCACCATGAGCCGCGTGCGCGACTCGCTGGTGCGGTTCAGCCCCCGGCGCCTGCTGGCCAACCGGGCCCGCTGACCGATCGGGGTGCCCGCCGCCGGTGGGCGCCCCGATGCTCGGTTGATGGAGCCTGCCGCCGGATGGCAAGATCGTGCCCCGTGATCGTTGATGGGGACGCTGTGATTGATCCGGATCTCGGGACTCGCTCGTGAGGGCGGTCATCGTGGCGGCGGCGGTCGCGTTCGTCGTCTCGCTGTTCGGCACTCCGGTGGCGATCCGGGTGTTCACCGCGCTCAAGGCCGGGCAGCCGATCCGTTCTCTGGGGCTCGCCTCGAACGAGGGCAAGAGGGGCACCCCGGCGATGGGCGGCGTCGTGTTCATCGTGGCGACGCTGGTCGCCTACGTCGCCGGACACCTCGCGCTGACCACGCTGCCCGAGCGGCAGATCGCGCAGGAACAGCCGACCATGACAGCCCTCGTCCTGCTCGGTCTGTTCGTCTTATGCGGTGCGGTCGGCTTCATCGACGATTTCATCAAGGTCCGCCGGCGCAACTCCGACGGCCTGTCCGCCAAGGGCAAACTGCTCGGCCAGACGATCATCGGCATCGGGATCGGCATCACCGCCCTCTACCTGGCAAGCTCCAACGGGCAGACCGTGGCCAGCGAGCACATCTCGTTCATCCGCGACATCAGCTGGCTGAACGTCGGCAAAATCGGCTCGGTGATGGTGTTCGTCTTCGTGATCACGGCGATGTCGAACGGCGTGAACCTCACCGACGGCCTCGACGGCCTGGCCACCGGCGCATCGACCCTGGTGCTCGGCGCCTACGCGCTGATCGGCTACTGGCAGTACCGGCACTGGTGCGCCGACGACACGTACGCCCGCGCGAACGACTACTGCTATCAGGTCCGCGATCCCCTCGAAATCGCCATGATCGCGGCCGCGGCGGCCGCCGCGTGTGTGGGCTTCCTGTGGTGGAACACGTCCCCGGCGCGGATCTTCATGGGCGACGTGGGCGCGCTGGGGCTCGGCGCGTTGATCGGCGGGCTCGCGGTGGCAACCCGCACCACGCTGTTGTCGATCGTGATCGGCGGGCTTTTCTTCATCATCACCGTGACCTGGGTGATCCAGATCGTCTCGTTCCGGACCACGGGCAAACGGGTCTTCCGGATGGTGCCGTTGCACCACCACTTCGAGCTGGCCGGGTGGAGCGAGGTCAACATCGTCATCAGGTTCTGGATGGTGGCCGGCGTCTGCGTCGTGGCCGGCCTGGGCCTGTTCTACTCAGATTTCCTGGCAGCCGTCGGCTAGCACGACATGACGCGCCGGGCTGAGCCGAGCCGAGCCGCGAGGCGCCACGCAGGGCCGCGACGTAACGTGACGGGCCGGACCGCGACGTAACGTGACGCGCAGGGCCGGGCTGCAACGCGCAGGGCCGCGACGTGGCGCGGGAAGCGGGCCGTCGGGCCGGCAGCCGGAAAAGCCGCCGGGGCACGCCGGCAGCCGGATATGGCGAAGGCGGCCGGTGGCCGCCAGTTCGTCAGGGGTGGAGCGTCAAGCTGCGCGCGACCGTGAGCCGCGCGCCGCCAGATCTAACGGTGGCCCTCGGGGCGCTGGCGCCAGCGGTCCTCGAGCCGGTCGACCAGTCCACCGCGGCGGGCCTGGCGGGTGCGGCGGGAGGCGGTGCCGCCGACCACGTGCAGGTCGGGGGCCTGGCCCTTGCGGCGGCTTTGCAGGCCGAGGGCGCAGGCGGCCAGCATGACCACGAAGCCGGCCACGCCGAGCAGCGTATTCTGGCTCACCGCGCCGAAGATCATCACCGCGAGCCCCAGGATGCCCACGAAGGCCGCGACGACGAGGCGGCGGCGGGCATGGAATCGCGGATCACTGTTGCGCACAGCCGAGGCGAACTTGGGGTCCTCGGCAAGCGACTGCTCGATCTGATCGAACAGCCGCTGTTCGTGCTCCGAGAGCGGCACGGCATTCCTCCCCGGGCGCATGTCCGGCCCCCCGGCGGTGGTGCCGGGCGAGCCGATGGTGCGAGGCAACCGACCGGCTGCCTTGCCGACAAGTCTACGAGGGGGCAGGCGGGTCGGAAAGCGGGACGACCGTCGAGTGCGGGTGATTTTCGGTTCCATCTGAGGCGCTTTGTCGCAAAAGACGGAAGGACCCCTCCCGCGAGCAGCCGAAGAGGCCCCAACCCGCAGCACCCGCGCAGCCAAGGACGCCCCGCAATCTCGCAGACCACAGCAGCCAGGGCGCTCCTCGATCTCCAAAACCCAAGCGCCTACCGCGACGCAATCGAAGGCCCAGCAGACCCGGAAGAACCAGAACCCCCGGACTCCCCGGCCGGCCCAGGCCGCAACAAGCTGGCCGGCCCAACAATGGCCCGCCCGAACCGCGCCGCCACCGCATCCGCGGCAGCCTCAGCCTCGCGCCATCCCCGCTCCGGCTCCCCCAACGTCAGTTGCCGCGGCGCGTTCTCCGCCGACCCGAGGTTCTCCACCCGGACACCGACCAGCCGGATCGGCTCGCCCGGTGCGAGGGCCTGGAACAGCGCCCACGACGTCTCGAAGATCTCCCGGGCCACATCGGTGGTTGTCGGCATCGTGCGGGAGCGGCTGACCGTGCGGAAGTCGGCCATCCGCACCTTGATCGACACCGTGCGGCCGACCACGCCGGCCGCGCGCAGCCGGGCTCCTGCCTTGTCGGCGAGGGCGAGCAGGCTGCGCCGGATGGTGGCCGGGTCGGTGACGTCGGTTTCATAGGTCATCTCGGCGCCGATCGACTTCTCCTCGCGTTCGGGCACCACCCGGCGCGGGTCGCGACCCCAGGACAGCTCGTGCAGGTGCGCGGCAGCAGCCTCACCCAGCGACGCCCGCAGCATCCGCACCGGCGCGCGGGCCAGGTCGCCGACGGTGGCCAGGCCGAGCCGGTGCAGGTGCTGGGCGGCCTTCTCCCCCACGCCCCACAGCGCGTCGACCGGCAGCGGGTGCAGGAAGTCAAGCACCTGATCGGCCGGCACCACGATCATGCCGTCGGGTTTGGCGCGGGTGGAACCCAGCTTGGCCACGAACTTGGTCGACGCAACGCCCACCGAGCAGGTCAGCCGCTGGTTCTCATAGACCCGTTCGCGGATCGTGCGGGCGATCACCGCGGGCCGGCCGAGCAGCCGCTGCGCACCGGCCACGTCGAGGAAGGCCTCGTCCAATGACAGCGGCTCGACCAGCGGGGTCATGTCGCGGAAGATTCCCATGACCGCCCGGGAAGCCGCCGAATACTCGGAGAAGTCGGGCGGCAGGAAAACGGCGTGCGGGCACAACGCGCGGGCTCGGCTGGAGGGCATCGCGCTGCGGACGCCGTACCGTCGCGCCTCGTAACTGGCCGAACTCACCACCCCGCGCGGGCCCACTCCGCCGACCACGACGGGTTTGCCCCTCAGCTCCGGGCGCCGGCGCACCTCCACGGAGGCGAAGAATGCGTCCATGTCGACGTGCAGGATCGTGCATCCCGCGTCGTCGGCCTCCGGCCCGAACCGCGGGTCGAACCCCCGCCCAATCGCCTGACTTCGTCCCACGCCGGGAACACTAGTTCGAGGGTCTGACAAAACTGAGCAGCGGAACCGTCATTTCGACAGCGGTCAGCGAACCGTGATAGGCCACCAGCCGTCCCGCGCTCGCCGGTTCGCAGGCCGAGGCCAGCACGACGGTGTGGTCCAGGCAGGCCACTACGACATCGCCGATGCGCGAGCGGTGCGCGTCGGCAACCTGGCCGTACAGCCCCTCTTCGATCGCTTGGTCACGGCCGAGGACCAAGGCCGAGGAGCCCAATTTCTCCCGGTACGTACTCAGCACATCGTCCACCGCCCCCGCCTCGGTGTACAGGTACCGCACCCGCGGCTCGCCGGCCACCCCGATGAGCCCGGCGGACAACTCCGCGTCGAGCGACAGGTCCAGCCGCCCCTCGGCGGGGATGTTGAGCTGCCCGTGATCGGCGGTGACCAGCAGCGCGGCCCGTGGTGGCAGCCCGTTGACAAGCCGGTCGAGCAGCGTGCCAACCGTCGTGGCGGCCGCTTCCCAGTCCGGCGAGCCGACTCCGGTGCCGTGCCCATGGTGGTCGAGATCGGCGAAGTATCCGTACACGATGCCGGGGCCCTTCAGCGCCGTCAGCATGCCCTCGGCCAGTGCGCCGGGATCAGCCGCGCCGACGAAGGACGCACCGCGGTAGCAGGCCACGGTCAGCCCGCTGCCCTGGAACGACGGCTGAGTGACCTGGGTGGCCGGCACCCCGGCGGCCACGGCGGTTTCGAACCGGGTCGGCATGGGCTGCCACAGCGCCGGGTCCGGGTCCTTGCCCCAGTGGATGTGGTTGAGCACGCCGCCGCCGGGCTTGCGCACGGTGAAGCCGAGAATGCCGTGCTGCCCGGGCGGCCGGCCGGTGCCCAGCGTGGCCAGGCTGACCGGCGTCGTTGAGGGAAAACCCGAGGTCAAGGTCCGTGCGTCGAGTTCCGCCACGATCGGCGCAAGCCGGGCGACTGCCTCCTTCTGGTACACCCCCAGCCCGTCGATCAGCAGCACCGCGACCCGGTCCACATCGCCCAGCGTGGCCCCCAGGGCAAGCACGTCCTCGGCCCCGGGCACGCCGAGCACCGCCGACACGCTCGGCATCAGGTCGGCCAGGCTGTTCTCGCCGTACGCGGGCCGGACGATGTCGAGGTAGCCGCTCACGGGTGCCGCGCGAACAGGTGCAACTGGGAGGCAATGTCGCGGAACGGCGGCCGGGCGGCCAGCGCGAGCTCCAGCTCCAGCATGGCCCGCGCGTCGCCCTCGACCACCGCGGCGGGCAGCAGATCGGCCAGCACGCGTACGCCGTGGATCTCCTCGACGGTGAACCCGGCCGTGCCGAGCAGCGCCGCCGCGGTGTCCGCGTCGTAGCGCCGGCGCAGGGTGTCTCGCTGACCGGCGCGCCCGTCAGCATCATTGAGCAGCGCGGACGCGGCGCCGAGGTGGCCGTTGAACGCGCGTCCCAGCACCGCCGCAGCACGGCTGGCCACGAGCAGGCTGATCGCTCCCCCGGGCCGCAGCGCGGTGCCGATCGCGGCGACCACCTCGGCCGGGTCGTCGACGACTTCGAGAACGGCGTGGCACAGCACGATGTCGGCGGTGCCCGGCTCGACCAGGCCGGCGAGCGCGTCGCCGTCGCCCTGCACGGCCCGGATCCGGTCGGCGACCCCGGCGTCGGCGGCGCGGCGGGTCAGCGCGGCGAGCGCGTCCGGGCTGGCGTCGACCACGGTGACGGTGTGGCCGAGTTCGGCCAGCGGCACGGCGACCCCGCCGGTGCCACCGCCGACGTCCAGCACGGTCAGCTCGGTGCCGGGGTGCCGGTCGAGTTCGCGGCGCAGCACCGCCCAGACGGCGGCCGTGCGCACGGTGACGGGCGGTCGGGGGGTACGCGTCGATGCGGTGTCCACAACCGCAGCGTATCGGCCGTGCACACGCGAGGGGCGGGGAGCCGGAGCTCCCCGCCCGTCAGCGGTATTCCATGATCGAAAAATTCGGGTTACTTGATGGCGTACGCCCGGATGGCCGTCTCGGTGACCGAGCCGGCAGCCGTGCCGGCCGTGGCCCGCAGCGACACGAACCCCGCCTTGGCCGGGTGCCGGATGACCACGCTGCGGTCGGCGCCCGAGCCCCGGACCGGCACCCGCGTCCACGTGGCGCCGTCGTCGAACGACACCTCGGCGCGCACCGACCGGATGCGCGCGGCTCCACCCTGCTGGTCCACGTGCACCGGCACGGTGAGGCTGCGCCCGGCCCGAGCCGCGTTGTGCTCGTCCAGCGCCGGGTCGAACCGGACCGTGCTCAGCGTCAGCAGCGTCGGCTTCTCCTCGCCGGTGTGCCCGGAACGGAACGTCCAGGTGCCGCTGACCTCGGTCGACAGCGTGTGCGGGGCGCCCCGCGAGGCGCTCAGCTCGACGCGGTAGCCGGCCGCTTCGGCCGGCACCGTGAACGAGCCACCCTCGGCATCCTGCTCGCCGACCAGGGTGCCGTTGCGGTAGAGCGCCACGTGCGCCTTGTCCAGCGTCGAGTAGCCCTCCCGGCCGGGTCCCTCACCGTGCGTCGCCACCCCGAAGAACAGCTCGTCGCCCTGACGGAAGCCGAACCCGTACGGTTCCTGCACATCGGCCACGCTGGGGGCGAACACCGCTTTGTTCCACGTTTGACGGTACGTGCGCCGGGCGCGGAACGTGGCCGGGGCCTCGTACGACACGCTCAGCACGGTCGGCCAGCCGTCCTCGTCGGGCTCCCCGTTCTGCTGGAACTCCGAGCTGAACTGCGCGCCGCCGTCGGTGTTGACGTACTCGGTGCGCTGGAACGGCAGGTCGAACGGGATGAACGAGGACCAGTAGCCGCTGTCGCCGTGCCGCGCCGAGTTGGCCTTGGCTCCCAGGGCGCCGCTGGCCTCGGTGTTGTACCGGGCTCGGATGGTGGCCAGGTTGCGCGCCCTCACCGACTTCTGCAGACCGGTGAACATGGTCCGGTCGAAGAACCAGCCGAGGTCGTACACGTAGGGGCTGTTGCGGAATTGATTTTCGGCATTGCGCTGGGCGAACTGGACACTGAGCCCGCTGGAGAACAGCGGCGAACCGGCGCGGTCACCGATCTGGGCCGTGTAGATCCCGGCCGGGCCGTCGCTGATCAAGCCCGAGACGTAGCTGAAGTTGTCGCCCACCCAGCCCCCGTCGACGGCCAGGAACGTGCTCGCCGCACCGGCCGTCGGCACGGTGACCGAAATCGGCTTGGCCACGCGGGCGTCGAACCGGATCGTGCGGGCGCTGTCGAGCACCACCTGCGGATCGATGAGCTGGGTGGCCTCGTTCTGCTGGCCGAAGACGGTGGCGAAGATGCCGTACTCAGCCTTGGGTACGCGCTGCTTGCCGGTCAGCCCGCTGAGGTCGATGCTCTCTCCGGTGGCCAGGTTGACCAGGGAGGCAAAGCCGTCGGTGGCCGGGCTGCCGTCGCGGTTGACGGCCTCGAAGCTGATGTCATAGCTCTCCGGCTCGCGGACCACCGCAACCGGCGTCTCCACCTTCAAGCCGCCGGGGCCGGTAGCCGTGAGGTAGCCCCCGAGGTGACCGTCCGCAACGTTCGCGCTGGTGTCGGAGGTGACGGTGGTGGTCGCGGTGCCGTTGGCGGGCACGGTCAGCGTGGTGGCGGCGACGCTGAAGACCGCGGCGGGTGCGGAGAGGCTGAGCGTCAGCGTGACCGCCTCGGGCCCGTTGTTGCGGTAGGTCACCGTCTTGGTCTCAGGCTGGTCGTCGCCGTGCGGCCACAACCCGCCCTCGAAGCTGAGGGTGCCCTCGTCCACCGCGACCTGCTGGTTGATCGCGCGGGCCACGTCGACCCGGCCGGCCCCCTGGGAGTAGACGTCGAGGCCCTCGGTGGGCTTCGCCGCTCCCATGAGGACGGTCTTACGCTGCCGGGCCGTCCAGCCCGGGTGTTCCTGAGCGAGGATCGCCGCCGCGCCGGCCACATGCGGGGTAGCCATGGACGTACCGGAAAGAGTGGAGTAACCCGGCAGCGGAGCCGGATCGCCGATCACGTCATGAGCGGCCTTGGCCGCGACGATCTCCACGCCCGGCGCGGTGATCTCGGGCTTGATGGCGTTGTCGCCGACGCGCGGGCCCCGGCTGGAGAACTCGGCGAGCTGGTCCTCGCGGTCGACCGCGCCCACGGCCAGCGCGGCGTCGGCGGTGGCCGGCGAGCTGACCGGCGCGAACGTGCCGTCGTTGCCGGCCGCGATGACGAACAGGGTGCCGTACTGCGCGGTGAGCTCGTTGACGGCGGCCTCGAGCGGGTCGATGCCCTCGGAGTCCATGCCGCCCAGGCTCAGGTTGACCACCGAGGCGCGCTGAGCGGCCCAGGCCATGCCGGCCAGAATGGCGGAATCATCACAGAACTCGGTGCCGCACACCTTGCCGATGACAAGCTTCGCGCCGGGCGCCACACCGCGGTAGCGACCGCCGGAGGCAGCGCCGGTGCCGGCGATGGTGGACGCGACGTGCGTACCGTGCCCGACCACGTCGTCCGTGGATGCGGTGCCGGTGAAGTTCTGCGACTCGGCGATCTGCCCGGCCAGATCCGGGTGGGTGGCGTCGATGCCGGTGTCGAGCACGGCAACCTTGACGCCGGTGCCGTCGAACCCGGCCGCCCACGCCGCCGGAGCACCGATCTGCGGAACGCTCTTGTCGAGGCTGACCTTACGCTTGCCGTCGAGCCAGATCTTGTCGGCGGTGGCGTTCGTCAGCGACTGCCACAGCGCCGAGCGACCCTGCTCATCCGCCCGGACCGCCCGGCCTTTGATGACCGGCAGCTCGCGCGTGACACTCACGCCCGGCGCGGCCTGACGGCTGTTCTTCCGGTACGAGACCAGCAGCGGCAAACTTGCTGTGTAACCATCCTTGACCAGCGAACCCACGTCAAAAAGCCGCTTGTCGAGCCGCCCGGCCCGCAGCAACGGCAACGCGTCGGCCGGAATGACAGTCTGGCCCCGCCGCGTCTTCTGGGTGATGAACCGCATGCCGGCCCGCCCCGGTCCGGTCTGGACGGACGTGCCACCGTCGCTGCGCAGCGTGACCCGGTCACCGGTGATGAGGGTGATCTGCTTGCCCGCGGCTTGGCCCGTGGCGTTTTGGTGTGTGGCGCTGCGGCTGGCTGCGTTCGGCTCGCTCGGCACCGCGGCGGCCGCGCCGGCCGGGATTCCGACCGCGGCGGCGGCCGCGACCGTGACGATTCCCCGAAGTATTCGCATGCGTCCTCCCCGTGGCCAGGTCGATCCTGACCGCAAAGATAGACGCTTGCGATTCTGTAAGGTTTCCGCCCTACTTCTGACGGAGATCCGACATTTAGATCATTCTCTAAAACCATCGGTACCCCCGTGCCGGCGCGCATCAAGCAGGCCCTGCCGTACGTCTGTGACCAGGCAATCTTCGTGCCCTGCCAGCGCCCCTCACCAGCGTCTGACACGCCGTCACCAATTGGCACTTGTCCGAACTATATGACCAGCTAGCGGAAGTCGCGGGAAGCCGGAGTAACCGGTGCGGTGAGAGTCTCCAGCCGATCGGCCACCAGGTTGAGCACCCCCTCGGCAGAATTTTCCAGTCTGCCCCGCACGAGCAGAGCCGAGCTGGTCCGCGCCACCCGCCGATACCGCTGCCACAGCCCCGGTGAGCAGGTGACGTTGAGCATCCCGGTCTCGTCCTCGAGGTTGACGAACGTGACCCCGCCAGCGGTCGCCGGACGCTGCCGGTGGGTGACGATGCCGCCCACGTAGATGCGGGTGCCCGCTGCCACCCGTCCGAGCCGGTTGATCGGCAGGGCACCCCGGCGGTCCAGGTCCGCGCGCAGGAACTGAGCCGGGTGCGCGTCCGGCGAGAGCCCGGTCGCCCACACGTCTGCGACCAGTTTGTCCACTTCGCCCAGGCCAGGCAGTGCCGGTGCGTTCGTACCGGTAATGGTGCCCGGCAGCCGGCCCGGTTTGTCCTGCGCCGCCGCGCCTGCCGCCCACAGCGCTTCGCGGCGGGTGAGCCCGAAACCCGCGAACGCATCGGCGGTGGCGAGCGCCTCCAGGTGCGCGGTCGAGCATCCGGCGCGCCGGGCCAGATCGGCCATGTCCCGGTACGGCCCGTGCTCGCGGCGCTCCTGCTCGATCGTCGTAGCCAGGTCCTCGCCGAGGGTGCGCACGCTGGCCAGCCCCATCCGGACCGCCGGACCGCCCAGCCCCCATGCGTGCGGCGGCTCGCCCGGCGCCGAGCCCCACCGGGTCGTCGGCGTGGATTCGAGCACCGCCGCCGCGTCGCTGAGGTTGATGTCCGGGCGGCGTACCTCCACCCCGTGCCGGCGCGCGTCGTCGACCAGCGATTGCGGCGAGTAGAAACCCATTGGCTGCGCGTTGAGCAGAGCCGCGCAGAACGGTGCCGGGTGGTAGCGCTTGAGCCACGCGCTCGCGTACACCAGATAGGCGAAACTCATGGCGTGGCTTTCCGGAAAGCCGTAGTTGGCGAACGCTGACAACTTCTGGAAAAGCTCGTCGGCCAACTCGCCGGTGATGCCGCGTTCGGCCATTCCCTCGTACAACCGGCTTCTGATCCGGTCCATTTTCTCGGCAGATCTTTTGGAACCCATGGCCCGGCGCAGCTGGTCGGCCTCGGCCGGGTCGAAACCGGCGACGTCGATGGCGAGCTGCATGAGCTGTTCCTGGAACAATGGCACGCCAAGCGTTTTGGCCAGCGCGTTCGCCATCAGCGGATGTGGCACCGTGGGTTCTTCGAGACCGTTCTTGCGCCGGATGTACGGGTGCACCGAACCGCCCTGAATGGGTCCGGGACGGATCAGCGCCACCTCGACGACCAGGTCGTAGAACTTGTCTGGTTTCAGGCGCGGCAGCGTAGCCATTTGCGCGCGGCTCTCCACCTGGAAAACGCCAACGGAATCGGCGCGGCGCAACATGGCATAGACCTCGTCGTCGTCCAGGCGCATGGTGCCGATATCAAGATCCAGTTCGATCATGTCGTACGCGTAATGCAGCGCCGACAGCATCCCGAGCCCCAGCAGGTCGAATTTCACCAGCTCGATAGCGGCGCAATCGTCCTTGTCCCACTGCAGCACCGTGCGCCCGGCCATGCGTCCCCATTCGACCGGGCAGACCTCGATGATCGGCCGGTCGCAGATCACCATGCCGCCGGAATGGATGCCCAGGTGCCGGGGAAAGCCCTGCACCTGGTTGGCGAACTCGACAACGTGCTCGGGGATGTCCTCCACGTCCAGGGTGGCGATGCTGCCCCACCGGTCGATCTGTTTGCTCCAGGCGTCCTGCTGCCCGGGCGAGAACCCGAAAGCCTTGGCCATGTCGCGCACCGCCGAGCGAGGCCGGTACGAGATGACGTTGGCCACCTGCGCGGCGTGCTCCCGGCCGTGCTTCTCGTAGACGTATTGAATGACTTCCTCGCGCCGATCCGATTCGATGTCCACGTCGATGTCGGGCGGCCCGTCCCGCTCGGGGGCCAGGAACCGCTCGAACAGCAGGTCGTATTCGACGGCGTCCACATTGGTGATGTGCAGCGAGTAGCAAACCGCCGAATTGGCCGCCGAGCCCCGCCCCTGGCAGTAGATCTTCTTCTGCCTGCAGAAGCGCACGATGTCGTAGACCACGAGGAAGTACCCGGGAAAGTCAAGCTCCTCGATCATACGCAATTCGTGCTCGATCTGCTCGTACGCCTTCGGATGCGCCTGCGGCGGCCCGTACCTTTCCTGCGCGCCGCGCATCGTCAGTTCCCGCAGCCAGCTCATCTCGGTGTGCCCCGGTTCGGGAATGGGGAAATCGGGCAACCGCGGTGCCACCAGGTTGAGGTCGAACGCCAGGTCGTCACCGAACATCGCGGCGTTCTCCACCGCCCCGGGATACGCGGCGAACAACCGTTTCATCTCGGCCCCGCTGCGCAGGTGAGCCGTGCCGGCCGCGGGCAGCCAGCCATCCATGTCGTCCAGCCCGCGCCGGGCCCGCACAGCGGCGAGCGCAGTGGCCAACCGGCGCCGCCCCGGGGTCGCATAGTGCACGTTGCCGGTGGCCACCACTTCGAGACGCCGGCTGCGGGCGAGTTCGTGGAGCACATCGTTGCGATCGTCGTCGCAGGGATCGCCATGCGCGGTCAACTCGACAACCACGTTGCCCCGCCCGAACAACGCCACCAGCCGGTCCAGTTCCCGCGCCGCCCCGATCACGCCCTCGCCGGCCAGCGCCGCCGGCACGCTGCCCTTGCGGCAACCCGTGAGAACCAGAACGTGGTCGCGCAGAACGTCGGCGATTTCCTCCAGGTCCCCGTACACCGGCTTGCCTTTTTCCTTGCCGTCCAACTGCCCGCGCGAAATCGTCCGGGCCAACCGGGCATACCCTTCGGGCCCGTGTGCGAGCGCAAGCAAATGGCGGCCCTCGGGGTCGGCCGTCCCGTTCTGCGGTTTGGCGAGATCCAAGGAGAGCTCGGCGCCGAAAATGGTGGGCAGCGACAACTCCTGGGCGGCCTGGGAGAACCGGACCACCCCGTAGAACCCGTCATGATCGGTCACGGCGAGCGCGGTCAACCCCAGCCGGGCTGCCTCCTCGGCCAATTCCTCGGGGTGGCTGGCACCGTCGAGAAAGCTGAAGTTGCTGTGACAGTGCAGTTCGGCGTACCGGTCGGTGCTGGTCCGGCGAATCAAAGCCGGAGCCGCATATCGTTCCCGCTTGCGACTCCACGCCGGCGCATCCCCGCCATCCCCCGCCAGCGGATCGACAACCTGAAGATGCTGTCGCGTCTTGCCGGTCAGCGCATTTTCCAGCTCACCCCACGAGACCTTCGGATTGTGAAAGCTCACTGGTAGCCGTCCTCAGTCATAGATCGCCTCAACCGACCAATGCCCGCCGGCCAGAGCGAGGAGAAAGGCCCGCCCATCGGCCACAGCCATCTGCGACCGCGCCCGCCGCCGCGCTTCCCCGGGCGCCCACCACCGTTCATCAACCGGCCAGGGCCCCGCCCAGCCCACAATGTCCAAAGGCTCCTCGAACAACAGAACCGAGGGTTTCCCACTCAATTCGAGCCGAGCGCTGACCCCCACCGGCTGCCCCGCACCATCAAGCACCACAGCCGCCTCAGCCCGCGGCAAAACCAAAGCCGGCGCCGGCGCCGGCTTTGGTTTTGCCGCGGGCTGAGGCGGCTGTGGTGCTTGATGGTGCGGGGCAGCCGGTGGGGGTCAGCGCTCGGCTCGAATTGAGTGGGAAACCCTCGGTTCTGTTGTTCGAGGAGCCTTTGGACATTGTGGGCTGGGCGGGGCCCTGGCCGGTTGATGAACGGTGGTGGGCGCCCGGGGAAGCGCGGCGGCGGGCGCGGTCTCAGATGGCTGTGGCCGATGGGCGGGCCTTTCTCCTCGCTCTGGCCGGCGGGCATTGGTCGGTTGAGGCGATCTATGACTGAGGACGGCTACCAGTGAGCTTTCACAATCCGAAGGTCTCGTGGGGTGAGCTGGAAAATGCGCTGACCGGCAAGACGCGACAGCATCTTCAGGTTGTCGATCCGCTGGCGGGGGATGGCGGGGATGCGCCGGCGTGGAGTCGCAAGCGGGAACGATATGCGGCTCCGGCTTTGATTCGCCGGACCAGCACCGACCGGTACGCCGAACTGCACTGTCACAGCAACTTCAGCTTTCTCGACGGTGCCAGCCACCCCGAGGAATTGGCCGAGGAGGCAGCCCGGCTGGGGTTGACCGCGCTCGCCGTGACCGATCATGACGGGTTCTACGGGGTGGTCCGGTTCTCCCAGGCCGCCCAGGAGTTGTCGCTGCCCACCATTTTCGGCGCCGAGCTCTCCTTGGATCTCGCCAAACCGCAGAACGGGACGGCCGACCCCGAGGGCCGCCATTTGCTTGCGCTCGCACACGGGCCCGAAGGGTATGCCCGGTTGGCCCGGACGATTTCGCGCGGGCAGTTGGACGGCAAGGAAAAAGGCAAGCCGGTGTACGGGGACCTGGAGGAAATCGCCGACGTTCTGCGCGACCACGTTCTGGTTCTCACGGGTTGCCGCAAGGGCAGCGTGCCGGCGGCGCTGGCCGGCGAGGGCGTGATCGGGGCGGCGCGGGAACTGGACCGGCTGGTGGCGTTGTTCGGGCGGGGCAACGTGGTTGTCGAGTTGACCGCGCATGGCGATCCCTGCGACGACGATCGCAACGATGTGCTCCACGAACTCGCCCGCAGCCGGCGTCTCGAAGTGGTGGCCACCGGCAACGTGCACTATGCGACCCCGGGGCGGCGCCGGTTGGCCACTGCGCTCGCCGCTGTGCGGGCCCGGCGCGGGCTGGACGACATGGATGGCTGGCTGCCCGCGGCCGGCACGGCTCACCTGCGCAGCGGGGCCGAGATGAAACGGTTGTTCGCCGCGTATCCCGGGGCGGTGGAGAACGCCGCGATGTTCGGTGACGACCTGGCGTTCGACCTCAACCTGGTGGCACCGCGGTTGCCCGATTTCCCCATTCCCGAACCGGGGCACACCGAGATGAGCTGGCTGCGGGAACTGACGATGCGCGGCGCGCAGGAAAGGTACGGGCCGCCGCAGGCGCATCCGAAGGCGTACGAGCAGATCGAGCACGAATTGCGTATGATCGAGGAGCTTGACTTTCCCGGGTACTTCCTCGTGGTCTACGACATCGTGCGCTTCTGCAGGCAGAAGAAGATCTACTGCCAGGGGCGGGGCTCGGCGGCCAATTCGGCGGTTTGCTACTCGCTGCACATCACCAATGTGGACGCCGTCGAATACGACCTGCTGTTCGAGCGGTTCCTGGCCCCCGAGCGGGACGGGCCGCCCGACATCGACGTGGACATCGAATCGGATCGGCGCGAGGAAGTCATTCAATACGTCTACGAGAAGCACGGCCGGGAGCACGCCGCGCAGGTGGCCAACGTCATCTCGTACCGGCCTCGCTCGGCGGTGCGCGACATGGCCAAGGCTTTCGGGTTCTCGCCCGGGCAGCAGGACGCCTGGAGCAAACAGATCGACCGGTGGGGCAGCATCGCCACCCTGGACGTGGAGGACATCCCCGAGCACGTTGTCGAGTTCGCCAACCAGGTGCAGGGCTTTCCCCGGCACCTGGGCATCCATTCCGGCGGCATGGTGATCTGCGACCGGCCGATCATCGAGGTCTGCCCGGTCGAATGGGGACGCATGGCCGGGCGCACGGTGCTGCAGTGGGACAAGGACGATTGCGCCGCTATCGAGCTGGTGAAATTCGACCTGCTGGGGCTCGGGATGCTGTCGGCGCTGCATTACGCGTACGACATGATCGAACTGGATCTTGATATCGGCACCATGCGCCTGGACGACGACGAGGTCTATGCCATGTTGCGCCGCGCCGATTCCGTTGGCGTTTTCCAGGTGGAGAGCCGCGCGCAAATGGCTACGCTGCCGCGCCTGAAACCAGACAAGTTCTACGACCTGGTCGTCGAGGTGGCGCTGATCCGTCCCGGACCCATTCAGGGCGGTTCGGTGCACCCGTACATCCGGCGCAAGAACGGTCTCGAAGAACCCACGGTGCCACATCCGCTGATGGCGAACGCGCTGGCCAAAACGCTTGGCGTGCCATTGTTCCAGGAACAGCTCATGCAGCTCGCCATCGACGTCGCCGGTTTCGACCCGGCCGAGGCCGACCAGCTGCGCCGGGCCATGGGTTCCAAAAGATCTGCCGAGAAAATGGACCGGATCAGAAGCCGGTTGTACGAGGGAATGGCCGAACGCGGCATCACCGGCGAGTTGGCCGACGAGCTTTTCCAGAAGTTGTCAGCGTTCGCCAACTACGGCTTTCCGGAAAGCCACGCCATGAGTTTCGCCTATCTGGTGTACGCGAGCGCGTGGCTCAAGCGCTACCACCCGGCACCGTTCTGCGCGGCTCTGCTCAACGCGCAGCCAATGGGTTTCTACTCGCCGCAATCGCTGGTCGACGACGCGCGCCGGCACGGGGTGGAGGTACGCCGCCCGGACATCAACCTCAGCGACGCGGCGGCGGTGCTCGAATCCACGCCGACGACCCGGTGGGGCTCGGCGCCGGGCGAGCCGCCGCACGCATGGGGGCTGGGCGGTCCGGCGGTCCGGATGGGGCTGGCCAGCGTGCGCACCCTCGGCGAGGACCTGGCTACGACGATCGAGCAGGAGCGCCGCGAGCACGGGCCGTACCGGGACATGGCCGATCTGGCCCGGCGCGCCGGATGCTCGACCGCGCACCTGGAGGCGCTCGCCACCGCCGATGCGTTCGCGGGTTTCGGGCTCACCCGCCGCGAAGCGCTGTGGGCGGCAGGCGCGGCGGCGCAGGACAAACCGGGCCGGCTGCCGGGCACCATTACCGGTACGAACGCACCGGCACTGCCTGGCCTGGGCGAAGTGGACAAACTGGTCGCAGACGTGTGGGCGACCGGGCTCTCGCCGGACGCGCACCCGGCTCAGTTCCTGCGCGCGGACCTGGACCGCCGGGGTGCCCTGCCGATCAACCGGCTCGGACGGGTGGCAGCGGGCACCCGCATCTACGTGGGCGGCATCGTCACCCACCGGCAGCGTCCGGCGACCGCTGGCGGGGTCACGTTCGTCAACCTCGAGGACGAGACCGGGATGCTCAACGTCACCTGCTCACCGGGGCTGTGGCAGCGGTATCGGCGGGTGGCGCGGACCAGCTCGGCTCTGCTCGTGCGGGGCAGACTGGAAAATTCTGCCGAGGGGGTGCTCAACCTGGTGGCCGATCGGCTGGAGACTCTCACCGCACCGGTTACTCCGGCTTCCCGCGACTTCCGCTAGCTGGTCATATAGTTCGGACAAGTGCCAATTGGTGACGGCGTGTCAGACGCTGGTGAGGGGCGCTGGCAGGGCACGAAGATTGCCTGGTCACAGACGTACGGCAGGGCCTGCTTGATGCGCGCCGGCACGGGGGTACCGATGGTTTTAGAGAATGATCTAAATGTCGGATCTCCGTCAGAAGTAGGGCGGAAACCTTACAGAATCGCAAGCGTCTATCTTTGCGGTCAGGATCGACCTGGCCACGGGGAGGACGCATGCGAATACTTCGGGGAATCGTCACGGTCGCGGCCGCCGCCGCGGTCGGAATCCCGGCCGGCGCGGCCGCCGCGGTGCCGAGCGAGCCGAACGCAGCCAGCCGCAGCGCCACACACCAAAACGCCACGGGCCAAGCCGCGGGCAAGCAGATCACCCTCATCACCGGTGACCGGGTCACGCTGCGCAGCGACGGTGGCACGTCCGTCCAGACCGGACCGGGGCGGGCCGGCATGCGGTTCATCACCCAGAAGACGCGGCGGGGCCAGACTGTCATTCCGGCCGACGCGTTGCCGTTGCTGCGGGCCGGGCGGCTCGACAAGCGGCTTTTTGACGTGGGTTCGCTGGTCAAGGATGGTTACACAGCAAGTTTGCCGCTGCTGGTCTCGTACCGGAAGAACAGCCGTCAGGCCGCGCCGGGCGTGAGTGTCACGCGCGAGCTGCCGGTCATCAAAGGCCGGGCGGTCCGGGCGGATGAGCAGGGTCGCTCGGCGCTGTGGCAGTCGCTGACGAACGCCACCGCCGACAAGATCTGGCTCGACGGCAAGCGTAAGGTCAGCCTCGACAAGAGCGTTCCGCAGATCGGTGCTCCGGCGGCGTGGGCGGCCGGGTTCGACGGCACCGGCGTCAAGGTTGCCGTGCTCGACACCGGCATCGACGCCACCCACCCGGATCTGGCCGGGCAGATCGCCGAGTCGCAGAACTTCACCGGCACCGCATCCACGGACGACGTGGTCGGGCACGGTACGCACGTCGCGTCCACCATCGCCGGCACCGGCGCTGCCTCCGGCGGTCGCTACCGCGGTGTGGCGCCCGGCGCGAAGCTTGTCATCGGCAAGGTGTGCGGCACCGAGTTCTGTGATGATTCCGCCATTCTGGCCGGCATGGCCTGGGCCGCTCAGCGCGCCTCGGTGGTCAACCTGAGCCTGGGCGGCATGGACTCCGAGGGCATCGACCCGCTCGAGGCCGCCGTCAACGAGCTCACCGCGCAGTACGGCACCCTGTTCGTCATCGCGGCCGGCAACGACGGCACGTTCGCGCCGGTCAGCTCGCCGGCCACCGCCGACGCCGCGCTGGCCGTGGGCGCGGTCGACCGCGAGGACCAGCTCGCCGAGTTCTCCAGCCGGGGCCCGCGCGTCGGCGACAACGCCATCAAGCCCGAGATCACCGCGCCGGGCGTGGAGATCGTCGCGGCCAAGGCCGCTCATGACGTGATCGGCGATCCGGCTCCGCTGCCGGGTTACTCCACTCTTTCCGGTACGTCCATGGCTACCCCGCATGTGGCCGGCGCGGCGGCGATCCTCGCTCAGGAACACCCGGGCTGGACGGCCCGGCAGCGTAAGACCGTCCTCATGGGAGCGGCGAAGCCCACCGAGGGCCTCGACGTCTACTCCCAGGGGGCCGGCCGGGTCGACGTGGCCCGCGCGATCAACCAGCAGGTCGCGGTGGACGAGGGCACCCTCAGCTTCGAGGGCGGGTTGTGGCCGCACGGCGACGACCAGCCTGAGACCAAGACGGTGACCTACCGCAACAACGGGCCCGAGGCGGTCACGCTGACGCTCAGCCTCTCCGCACCCGCCGCGGTCTTCAGCGTCGCCGCCACCACGCTGACCGTGCCCGCCAACGGCACCGCGACCACCACCGTCACCTCCGACACCAGCGCGAACGTTGCGGACGGTCACCTCGGGGGCTACCTCACGGCTACCGGCCCCGGCGGCTTGAAGGTGGAGACGCCGGTTGCGGTGGTCCGCGAGCCGGAGAGCTATGACATCAGCTTCGAGGCCGTCAACCGCGACGGCAGCCCGGCCACCGACGGCTTTGCCTCCCTGGTCAACCTGGCCACCGGAGAGAGCATCGACCTCAGCGGGCTGACCGGCAAGCAGCGCGTACCCAAGGCTGAGTACGGCATCTTCGCCACCGTCTTCGGCCAGCAGAACGAGGCCACCCAGCTCATCGATCCGCAGGTGGTGCTCGACAGCGCCCGCACGATCCGGTTCGACGCCCGCGTGGCCAAGCCGATTTCGGTCACCGTGCCGACGGCCGGTGCGGCGAGCACGTTCCTGGCCGTCGACGGGGGCTGGGTGGGCGACAACTTCAGCTACGTCTCGGGCTTGATCAGCGACGGCCCGGCCGGGATCTACACGGCCCAGATCGGTGACCGCGCCGGTTCGCCGCTGTTCTCCAGCGGGCTCAGTGTCCAGTTCGCCCAGCGCAATGCCGAAAATCAATTCCGCAACAGCCCCTACGTGTACGACCTCGGCTGGTTCTTCGACCGGACCATGTTCACCGGTCTGCAGAAGTCGGTGAGGGCGCGCAACCTGGCCACCATCCGAGCCCGGTACAACACCGAGGCCAGCGGCGCCCTGGGAGCCAAGGCCAACTCGGCGCGGCACGGCGACAGCGGCTACTGGTCCTCGTTCATCCCGTTCGACCTGCCGTTCCAGCGCACCGAGTACGTCAACACCGACGGCGGCGCGCAGTTCAGCTCGGAGTTCCAGCAGAACGGGGAGCCCGACGAGGACGGCTGGCCGACCGTGCTGAGCGTGTCGTACGAGGCCCCGGCCACGTTCCGCGCCCGGCGCACGTACCGTCAAACGTGGAACAAAGCGGTGTTCGCCCCCAGCGTGGCCGATGTGCAGGAACCGTACGGGTTCGGCTTCCGTCAGGGCGACGAGCTGTTCTTCGGGGTGGCGACGCACGGTGAGGGACCCGGCCGGGAGGGCTACTCGACGCTGGACAAGGCGCACGTGGCGCTCTACCGCAACGGCACCCTGGTCGGCGAGCAGGATGCCGAGGGTGGCTCGTTCACGGTGCCGGCCGAAGCGGCCGGCTACCGCGTCGAGCTGAGCGCCTCGCGGGGCGCCCCGCACACGCTGTCGACCGAGGTCAGCGGCACCTGGACGTTCCGTTCCGGGCACACCGGCGAGGAGAAGCCGACGCTGCTGACGCTGAGCACGGTCCGGTTCGACCCGGCGCTGGACGAGCACAACGCGGCTCGGGCCGGGCGCAGCCTCACCGTGCCGGTGCACGTGGACCAGCAGGGTGGAGCCGCGCGCATCCGGTCGGTGCGCGCCGAGGTGTCGTTCGACGACGGCGCCACGTGGACGCGGGTGCCGGTCCGGGGCTCGGGCGCCGACCGCAGCGTGGTCATCCGGCACCCGGCCAAGGCGGGGTTCGTGTCGCTGCGGGCCACGGCCGGCACGGCTGCCGGCTCGGTCACCGAGACGGCCATCCGGGCGTACGCCATCAAGTAACCCGAATTTTTCGATCATGGAATACCGCTGACGGGCGGGGAGCTCCGGCTCCCCGCCCCTCGCGTGTGCACGGCCGATACGCTGCGGTTGTGGACACCGCATCGACGCGTACCCCCCGACCGCCCGTCACCGTGCGCACGGCCGCCGTCTGGGCGGTGCTGCGCCGCGAACTCGACCGGCACCCCGGCACCGAGCTGACCGTGCTGGACGTCGGCGGTGGCACCGGCGGGTTCGCCGTGCCGCTGGCCGAACTCGGCCACACCGTCACCGTGGTCGACGCCAGCCCGGACGCGCTCGCCGCGCTGACCCGCCGCGCCGCCGACGCCGGGGTCGCCGACCGGATCCGGGCCGTGCAGGGCGACGGCGACGCGCTCGCCGGCCTGGTCGAGCCGGGCACCGCCGACATCGTGCTGTGCCACGCCGTTCTCGAAGTCGTCGACGACCCGGCCGAGGTGGTCGCCGCGATCGGCACCGCGCTGCGGCCCGGGGGAGCGATCAGCCTGCTCGTGGCCAGCCGTGCTGCGGCGGTGCTGGGACGCGCGTTCAACGGCCACCTCGGCGCCGCGTCCGCGCTGCTCAATGATGCTGACGGGCGCGCCGGTCAGCGAGACACCCTGCGCCGGCGCTACGACGCGGACACCGCGGCGGCGCTGCTCGGCACGGCCGGGTTCACCGTCGAGGAGATCCACGGCGTACGCGTGCTGGCCGATCTGCTGCCCGCCGCGGTGGTCGAGGGCGACGCGCGGGCCATGCTGGAGCTGGAGCTCGCGCTGGCCGCCCGGCCGCCGTTCCGCGACATTGCCTCCCAGTTGCACCTGTTCGCGCGGCACCCGTGAGCGGCTACCTCGACATCGTCCGGCCCGCGTACGGCGAGAACAGCCTGGCCGACCTGATGCCGAGCGTGTCGGCGGTGCTCGGCGTGCCCGGGGCCGAGGACGTGCTTGCCCTGGGGGCCACGCTGGGCGATGTGGACCGGGTCGCGGTGCTGCTGATCGACGGGCTGGGGGTGTACCAGAAGGAGGCAGTCGCCCGGCTTGCGCCGATCGTGGCGGAACTCGACGCACGGACCTTGACCTCGGGTTTTCCCTCAACGACGCCGGTCAGCCTGGCCACGCTGGGCACCGGCCGGCCGCCCGGGCAGCACGGCATTCTCGGCTTCACCGTGCGCAAGCCCGGCGGCGGCGTGCTCAACCACATCCACTGGGGCAAGGACCCGGACCCGGCGCTGTGGCAGCCCATGCCGACCCGGTTCGAAACCGCCGTGGCCGCCGGGGTGCCGGCCACCCAGGTCACTCAGCCGTCGTTCCAGGGCAGCGGGCTGACCGTGGCCTGCTACCGCGGTGCGTCCTTCGTCGGCGCGGCTGATCCCGGCGCACTGGCCGAGGGCATGCTGACGGCGCTGAAGGGCCCCGGCATCGTGTACGGATACTTCGCCGATCTCGACCACCATGGGCACGGCACCGGAGTCGGCTCGCCGGACTGGGAAGCGGCCGCCACGACGGTTGGCACGCTGCTCGACCGGCTTGTCAACGGGCTGCCACCACGGGCCGCGCTGCTGGTCACCGCCGATCACGGGCAGCTCAACACCCCCGCCGAGGGGCGGCTGGACCTGTCGCTCGACGCGGAGTTGTCCGCCGGGCTCATCGGGGTGGCCGGCGAGCCGCGGGTGCGGTACCTGTACACCGAGGCGGGGGCGGTGGACGATGTGCTGAGTACGTACCGGGAGAAATTGGGCTCCTCGGCCTTGGTCCTCGGCCGTGACCAAGCGATCGAAGAGGGGCTGTACGGCCAGGTTGCCGACGCGCACCGCTCGCGCATCGGCGATGTCGTAGTGGCCTGCCTGGACCACACCGTCGTGCTGGCCTCGGCCTGCGAACCGGCGAGCGCGGGACGGCTGGTGGCCTATCACGGTTCGCTGACCGCTGTCGAAATGACGGTTCCGCTGCTCAGTTTTGTCAGACCCTCGAACTAGTGTTCCCGGCGTGGGACGAAGTCAGGCGATTGGGCGGGGGTTCGACCCGCGGTTCGGGCCGGAGGCCGACGACGCGGGATGCACGATCCTGCACGTCGACATGGACGCATTCTTCGCCTCCGTGGAGGTGCGCCGGCGCCCGGAGCTGAGGGGCAAACCCGTCGTGGTCGGCGGAGTGGGCCCGCGCGGGGTGGTGAGTTCGGCCAGTTACGAGGCGCGACGGTACGGCGTCCGCAGCGCGATGCCCTCCAGCCGAGCCCGCGCGTTGTGCCCGCACGCCGTTTTCCTGCCGCCCGACTTCTCCGAGTATTCGGCGGCTTCCCGGGCGGTCATGGGAATCTTCCGCGACATGACCCCGCTGGTCGAGCCGCTGTCATTGGACGAGGCCTTCCTCGACGTGGCCGGTGCGCAGCGGCTGCTCGGCCGGCCCGCGGTGATCGCCCGCACGATCCGCGAACGGGTCTATGAGAACCAGCGGCTGACCTGCTCGGTGGGCGTTGCGTCGACCAAGTTCGTGGCCAAGCTGGGTTCCACCCGCGCCAAACCCGACGGCATGATCGTGGTGCCGGCCGATCAGGTGCTTGACTTCCTGCACCCGCTGCCGGTCGACGCGCTGTGGGGCGTGGGGGAGAAGGCCGCCCAGCACCTGCACCGGCTCGGCCTGGCCACCGTCGGCGACCTGGCCCGCGCGCCGGTGCGGATGCTGCGGGCGTCGCTGGGTGAGGCTGCTGCCGCGCACCTGCACGAGCTGTCCTGGGGTCGCGACCCGCGCCGGGTGGTGCCCGAACGCGAGGAGAAGTCGATCGGCGCCGAGATGACCTATGAAACCGACGTCACCGACCCGGCCACCATCCGGCGCAGCCTGCTCGCCCTCGCCGACAAGGCAGGAGCCCGGCTGCGCGCGGCCGGCGTGGTCGGCCGCACGGTGTCGATCAAGGTGCGGATGGCCGACTTCCGCACGGTCAGCCGCTCCCGCACGATGCCGACAACCACCGATGTGGCCCGGGAGATCTTCGAGACGTCGTGGGCGCTGTTCCAGGCCCTCGCACCGGGCGAGCCGATCCGGCTGGTCGGTGTCCGGGTGGAGAACCTCGGGTCGGCGGAGAACGCGCCGCGGCAACTGACGTTGGGGGAGCCGGAGCGGGGATGGCGCGAGGCTGAGGCTGCCGCGGATGCGGTGGCGGCGCGGTTCGGGCGGGCCATTGTTGGGCCGGCCAGCTTGTTGCGGCCTGGGCCGGCCGGGGAGTCCGGGGGTTCTGGTTCTTCCGGGTCTGCTGGGCCTTCGATTGCGTCGCGGTAGGCGCTTGGGTTTTGGAGATCGAGGAGCGCCCTGGCTGCTGTGGTCTGCGAGATTGCGGGGCGTCCTTGGCTGCGCGGGTGCTGCGGGTTGGGGCCTCTTCGGCTGCTCGCGGGAGGGGTCCTTCCGTCTTTTGCGACAAAGCGCCTCAGATGGAACCGAAAATCACCCGCACTCGACGGTCGTCCCGCTTTCCGACCCGCCTGCCCCCTCGTAGACTTGTCGGCAAGGCAGCCGGTCGGTTGCCTCGCACCATCGGCTCGCCCGGCACCACCGCCGGGGGGCCGGACATGCGCCCGGGGAGGAATGCCGTGCCGCTCTCGGAGCACGAACAGCGGCTGTTCGATCAGATCGAGCAGTCGCTTGCCGAGGACCCCAAGTTCGCCTCGGCTGTGCGCAACAGTGATCCGCGATTCCATGCCCGCCGCCGCCTCGTCGTCGCGGCCTTCGTGGGCATCCTGGGGCTCGCGGTGATGATCTTCGGCGCGGTGAGCCAGAATACGCTGCTCGGCGTGGCCGGCTTCGTGGTCATGCTGGCCGCCTGCGCCCTCGGCCTGCAAAGCCGCCGCAAGGGCCAGGCCCCCGACCTGCACGTGGTCGGCGGCACCGCCTCCCGCCGCACCCGCCAGGCCCGCCGCGGTGGACTGGTCGACCGGCTCGAGGACCGCTGGCGCCAGCGCCCCGAGGGCCACCGTTAGATCTGGCGGCGCGCGGCTCACGGTCGCGCGCAGCTTGACGCTCCACCCCTGACGAACTGGCGGCCACCGGCCGCCTTCGCCATATCCGGCTGCCGGCGTGCCCCGGCGGCTTTTCCGGCTGCCGGCCCGACGGCCCGCTTCCCGCGCCACGTCGCGGCCCTGCGCGTTGCAGCCCGGCCCTGCGCGTCACGTTACGTCGCGGTCCGGCCCGTCACGTTACGTCGCGGCCCTGCGTGGCGCCTCGCGGCTCGGCTCGGCTCAGCCCGGCGCGTCATGTCGTGCTAGCCGACGGCTGCCAGGAAATCTGAGTAGAACAGGCCCAGGCCGGCCACGACGCAGACGCCGGCCACCATCCAGAACCTGATGACGATGTTGACCTCGCTCCACCCGGCCAGCTCGAAGTGGTGGTGCAACGGCACCATCCGGAAGACCCGTTTGCCCGTGGTCCGGAACGAGACGATCTGGATCACCCAGGTCACGGTGATGATGAAGAAAAGCCCGCCGATCACGATCGACAACAGCGTGGTGCGGGTTGCCACCGCGAGCCCGCCGATCAACGCGCCGAGCCCCAGCGCGCCCACGTCGCCCATGAAGATCCGCGCCGGGGACGTGTTCCACCACAGGAAGCCCACACACGCGGCGGCCGCCGCGGCCGCGATCATGGCGATTTCGAGGGGATCGCGGACCTGATAGCAGTAGTCGTTCGCGCGGGCGTACGTGTCGTCGGCGCACCAGTGCCGGTACTGCCAGTAGCCGATCAGCGCGTAGGCGCCGAGCACCAGGGTCGATGCGCCGGTGGCCAGGCCGTCGAGGCCGTCGGTGAGGTTCACGCCGTTCGACATCGCCGTGATCACGAAGACGAACACCATCACCGAGCCGATTTTGCCGACGTTCAGCCAGCTGATGTCGCGGATGAACGAGATGTGCTCGCTGGCCACGGTCTGCCCGTTGGAGCTTGCCAGGTAGAGGGCGGTGATGCCGATCCCGATGCCGATGATCGTCTGGCCGAGCAGTTTGCCCTTGGCGGACAGGCCGTCGGAGTTGCGCCGGCGGACCTTGATGAAATCGTCGATGAAGCCGACCGCACCGCATAAGACGAACAGACCGAGCAGGACGAGGGCTGTCATGGTCGGCTGTTCCTGCGCGATCTGCCGCTCGGGCAGCGTGGTCAGCGCGAGGTGTCCGGCGACGTAGGCGACCAGCGTCGCCACGATGAACACGACGCCGCCCATCGCCGGGGTGCCCCTCTTGCCCTCGTTCGAGGCGAGCCCCAGAGAACGGATCGGCTGCCCGGCCTTGAGCGCGGTGAACACCCGGATCGCCACCGGAGTGCCGAACAGCGAGACGACGAACGCGACCGCCGCCGCCACGATGACCGCCCTCACGAGCGAGTCCCGAGATCCGGATCAATCACAGCGTCCCCATCAACGATCACGGGGCACGATCTTGCCATCCGGCGGCAGGCTCCATCAACCGAGCATCGGGGCGCCCACCGGCGGCGGGCACCCCGATCGGTCAGCGGGCCCGGTTGGCCAGCAGGCGCCGGGGGCTGAACCGCACCAGCGAGTCGCGCACGCGGCTCATGGTGCTCATCCAGCGGGTGGAGGTTTCGCCCAGCGCCAGGCGCCAGCGCAGCATCACCGAGGGCGGCAGGAGCAGCGCTTCCAGGCGGGTGCGGCGGGTGGCCGTGGCCGAGAGGCCCTTGCGGACCTGGGTGAGGGCCTCCGGCAGGCCGTCGCCGCGCAGAGGCTGGCGGGCGTAGCGGGCGCGTTCCTCGGCGTGGCCCAGCAGAGTGGCGCTGGTGGCCGAGCCGGCGGTCAGGTCGGCCTCACGGATCAGGCGCAGGGCGGTGTGGCGGGGTGTTTCGGTCGGGTCGATCGGGACCCGGTAGTCGAGCATGGTGTCGACCAGCTCGTCCCAGGCGGCGTGGGCGTCCTCGCGGGCCTGGGTCGACTCGGTGGTCACGGTGACCTCGGGTGACCCCGGCGGTGAGGCCGGACGGGTGGCCGTGACCGGCATCGAGGCGGAGTGCCGGCGCTTGCGGACCAGGACCCGGCGCAGGGCCGGGACCAGCAGCAGGGCGAGGAACAGGGCCACGAAGGCGGCGATCAGCAGCGCCGTGGACGACGAGCCCGAGTCGGCCGTGGTGGTGGCCGAGTCGCTCAGGCCCGAGTTGACGTCGCGGTCGGGGCGGGCGGCGGCGCTGGGGTCGGTGGAGCTGGCGGCGCCGGGGGCCGCCGTCGCCGATGAGCTGGCGGTGGGTTCCTCGGCGCGATCGTTGTCCGGGGCCCACGCCGAGCGGGACGAGCCGACCACGTCGGCGGCCGGGGTGGCGTCGAACGGGATCCAGCCGTAGCCGTCGAAGTAGACCTCGGTCCAGGCGTGGGCGTTGCGGTTGGTCAGCACGTACGCGTTGCCGTCGCGGGTGTTGCCCCGGGTGAAGCCGAACGCCACCCGGGCCGGCAGACCGGCGGTGCGGGCCATCCAGGCGAGCGCGCCGGCGTACTGCTGGCAGTAGCCGCGCTTGTTCTCCAGGAAGGCCGCGACGGCCGAGGCGCTGCTGTCCGTGCTGGTGGTGGTGACGCTGTACTGGAAGCCGTTCTCTTTGGAGAAGTAGCGGTACAGGGCCATCATCTTGTCGTACGGCGTGTCCTTGTCCTGGGTCAGCTTGGTGACCAGCTGCTCGACGTTGCGGTCGCGCGGCACCGAGGTGAACTGGGTGACGTACGGGTCGTCGGCGGGCAGTTGCTGGGCCTCGCGCAGCTCGGCCGGGGTGAACTTGGCGCGCACGTAATCGAAGGAGTACTTCTGCCCGCGGGTGGTGGTGCGGGTGGAGAACACCGCCTGGGCGTTGCGGTCGTACGACCACGCCCCGTCGAGCCCGTCCATCTTGATGGTCGACGTGTAGACCGGAGCCAGCGACTGCGCATAGTCATCGGTGACTTCGACCTCGGCGTGGTACTGCTGGTACTGCCCGCCGAACGACGAGGGGTTCTGGCGCGGGTCGTCCAAGCCACGTGACACCGGGCTGCCGGTCGGCGTGCGGTTGGCGAAGCCGTCGGTGGTGAGCACGTCGGCGATGCCGAAGCGCAGGTAGAACGGGTCGGGCTCGTTGGTGCTGACCTTGAGGTAGTTCTTGGTCGTGGTCTGGGTGAGCTGGCCGGAGAGCGCGGCGAACAGGTTGATGCGCCCGTTGCCGCCGCCGCCTGCGCCGCCGCCGCCCACGCCGCTGCCACCCTGGGTGAGCTGGTTGAGCAGGCCGGTGTTGAGCCCGGGCACGATCAGCGGCAGCACCACGGCCGCGGCCACGCCGATGACGGCCAGCCGGCGACCGGCGGCAGCCAGCGGGGAGGGCTCCCAGACATCGACGTCGCGGCCGTCGCCGGTGAAGCGGCGGCCGAAGCGGCGCACCCGGTCGACGTTGTCGGCGACCAGCAGCCAGAGGAAGCCGGTCGCGCCGATGATGAACGGCAGAACCGGGACGCTGTCGATGTAGACCGCCACCGGCACCGAGTAGATGGCCAGCATGGGCAGACCGGCAAGGGCCGGGCGGCGGGCCACCACGGTGAGCAGGTCCACCGCGATGGCAACCGCGCCGATGCCCAGCGCGGCGATGAACAGCAGGCCGTCGCGGTCGGGCACCGGCACGCCGTACGAGCGGGTGTCGGTGCCGGCCTGGGTGAACAGCTCGGCGAAGTGGCCGAACGTGTCGGGAGTCGGGATCAGGCCCAGCAGTTCCGAGTGGCTGGGGAACATCCAGGTCAGCGTGAGCAGCAGCACGACCACCATGCCAGTGGCCTGCGCCCAGGTCGGGAACCGCAACGTGCGCGCGATCACGGCCGCACCCGCCACCAGGCCCACGGTCAGGATGCACTGCAGCAGCCAGGTCCAGGTGCTGAAGATGGCCGACAGCGGTGCCGCAGCCAGCAGCGTGGCGGCCGCAGCCACCAGCCCCAGTCGTCGTCGGCCCGTCACAGCGAAACTCCCGTCATGTTCACATGCCTGCCACGGTCTCGGCCATGGCCGCGCGGTAGGCGAAACCCTGCGATCCCCGGGCGGCCGCCGGCCACAGCGCAGCCAGCGAGTCGCCGTGGGCCACCGGCAGAGACCGCCAGCCGCTGCGCACCAGGGCCAGCGACGTCGCCGCGTGCTGCCGGTCGGCTTCCTGACGGTCCGCGGGCGTCAGGTTCACCCAGGTCGAGCTGTTGATGGGCAAGCCGATGCAGGTAGCGCCGTTGCTGCGCAGCCCGGTCAGCACCTCTGCCTCAGCCACCGTGAGCGAGCCGAACAACCCGATCACCAGGCCGCCGTCGGAGCGGCGGCGCACGCTGTCAACCAGCGTCGAGATGTCGCCGGTCTGGGTCAGCTTGACGTCCGCGAGGGTGTCGAGCACGGTGCCCTCCCCGCCGGCTTCGATGGCGTCGAGGTCGATGCCCGTGCCCGTGACCAGCCGCAGCTTGTAGCCGGCCTGCCGCAGATGGACCGCGATGCTCGCCGCCGCGGAGACCGCCCATTCGAAGCTTGCTGTCGGCCCCTCACCCTGATGGGCGTAGAGGCGAGTATCGAGGACGACCGTAGCGCGCGATTCCCAAGGCTGCTCCTCGCGCCGGACCATCAGCTCACCCGTGCGAGCCGTGGAGCGCCAGTGCACCCGGCGCAGGTCGTCGCCGCGCCGGTATTCGCGGGTCGCCGCGTCGTCCTCGCCATGCACGGCCACCGATCGCGCCCGGCTGTCCCCGGTGCCCGCGTACTCCCCGGCGAGCCGGACCGCCGGCAGCGCGACGACCTGCGGGATGACCGTGAGGCTGTCGACGCTGGGGAAGGACCGGGTCAGCTCGCACAGCCCGAACGGGTCGGTCAGCCGGATGACCAGCGGACCTACCGGATAACGGCCGCGCACGTCGGCGCGCACGGTGTACGCCACCGAGCTGGCCATGTGCGCGCCCAGCCGCTCCAGCACCACGCGCGGCCGGCTGCCCAGCGCGTACGGCAACCGGTCCTCGAGCAGCAGGGTGCCGGTGGGCAGCCGGGACATGTTCTGCAGGCGCAGGATGACCCGGGCGCTGGAGCCGACCGGGGCGCGGCCCGGCTCCAGCGAGCGGGTGCAGGCCAGCTTGTACCGGCTGCGCCCGACGTACGCGGCGGCCAGCAGGGGTAGCGCCGCCAGCAGGATGGCGACGCGCAGCAGGTCCTTCTCGCCGAGGATGAACGCCGACAGGGCGGCGGCCATCGCGGCGGCCAGGAAGGACCGGCCCCGGGTGGTCAGCCCCCGCAGAGCCTCGCGCATGTCAGCGGCCTCGCGACTCGTATTGCGCCCGGCCGTCGCCGTTGGCGCGGGTGTCATAGGGGTTGCGGGCGCGGTCGTGCGGCAGCGGGAGCCGGTGCACGATCTCCGAGATGATGGTGTCGGTGGTGCGCCGGTTGAGCTGCGCGTCAGCGGTCGGGATGATCCGGTGGGCCATCACCGGTACGGCGAGCGCCTGCAGGTCGTCGGGCAGCACATAGTCGCGGCCCTCCAGCGCGGCGATCGCTTTCGCGGTGCGCAGCAACTGCAGCGTGGAGCGGGGCGAGGCGCCGAGGCGGATCTCGGGGGCCTCGCGGGTGGCGTTGACCAGCGCGATTGCATACTGCTGGACGGCGTCGGCGGCGTGCACCTCGCGGACCGTGGCGATCAGCCGGCGTACGAGCGCGGCGTCGGCGACCGCCCGCAAGCTGGCCAGCGGGTCGATGGCGCCGTGGCCGTTGAGCATCGCCAGCTCGGCGCGGGGGTCCGGGTAGCCCATCGCGATGCGCGCGGTGAACCGGTCGCGCTGCGCCTCGGGCAGCGGATAGGTCCCCTCCATCTCGATGGGGTTCTGGGTCGCGATGACCATGAAGGGCGACTGCAGCTCGTACGTGGTGCCGTCGACGGTGACTTGACGCTCTTCCATGCACTCCAGCAGCGCCGACTGGGTCTTCGGCGAGGCTCGGTTGATCTCGTCGCCGACCACCAGGTTGGCGAACACCGCGCCGGGCTTGAACTCGAAGTCGCGCGTCTCCTGGTTGTAGACGCTGACGCCGGTCACATCGCTGGGCAGCAGGTCGGGCGTGAACTGGATGCGGCGCACGGAGCAGTCGATCGAGCGCGCTAGGGCCTTGGCAAGTTTGGTCTTGCCGACGCCGGGCACGTCCTCGATCAGCAGGTGACCCTCGGCGAGCAGGACGGCCAGCGCCAGCCGCACGGTTGCGCTCTTGCCCTCGATCACCTGCTCGATGTTGCCGATGATCGCGTCGGTCGCGGCGCGGAAGTCATCGTTGGGCAATGCTCCGCCGGGCGCGTCCCAGGTGGGGGTTGTCACGGGCCTCCTCCATGTCGTTCAAGCACCTTCCTACGTGACTACGCCGAAAGGGAACCGAAGGTTCGCGGGCGGCCGGGGTGTCCGTGGGCCTCCGGCGCCGCCGCCCGTCTCCACAGGTTAGCCCGATCACAGCAAGTCGCCGAGTCCCGCACGAATCATGCTTACGACACCGGGTCAACGGACTGTGAGTATCGGTCCGGTCACGAATGGGCGGACAGGATACCGGTCGCCGGTTCTTCGGACGTACCGCTATCATTTGCGCATGGTCTGTGTCCTGCTTCTTAGCTAGCCGCGCGGTCAAAGGACCAGCGCGGCGCCCCCTCATGGCAGGGGGCTTTTTTGTGCCCAGACCACCCTGAACTAGACGAGATGGTGACGATGAGCGAGTCCGAGGCAGCGGCGGACGTCCCGGCGTTCCGCTACACGGCGGCGATGGCCAACGAGATCGAGCCGCGCTGGCAGGAATTCTGGTCGCAGCACGGCACCTTCCAGGCGCCGAACCCGACCGGTGAGCTGGCCGATCCCGCCCACCCGCGGGCGAACGCCCCGAAGCTGCACGTGCAGGACATGTTCCCCTATCCCTCCGGGGAAGGCCTGCACGTCGGGCACCCGCTCGGCTACATCGGCACCGACTGCTACACCCGGTACAAGCGGATGACCGGCTTCAACGTGCTGCACCCGATGGGCTTCGACGCGTTCGGCCTGCCCGCCGAGCAGTATGCGGTCCAGACCGGCACGCACCCGCGCACCACGACCGCCAAGAACGTCGAGCGTTACCGGCTGCAACTGCGCAAGCTGGGTCTGGCGTACGACGAAAGGCGCTCGTTCTCCACCACCGACCCGGACTACTACCGCTGGACCCAGTGGATCTTCCTGCAGGTCTTCAACTCGTGGTTCGACCGTGAGCAGCGCAAGGCCCGCCCGATCGCCGACCTGATCGCCGGGTTCGAGGCCGGCACCCGCGCTGTGCCCGGCGGCAAGGCGTGGGGCGAGTTGGACGCGGTCGAGCGGCGTGAGGTCGTCAACGGCTACCGGCTGGCCTACGTCAGCGAGGCGCCGGTCAACTGGTGCCCGGGGCTGGGCACGGTGCTGGCCAACGAGGAGGTCACGCCGGACGGGCGCAGCGAGCGCGGCAACTTCCCGGTGTTCCAGCGCTCGCTGAAGCAGTGGATGATGCGCATCACCGAGTACGGCGACCGGCTGGTCGACGACCTGGACGCGCTGGACTGGCCCGAGCCGGTCAAGCTGATGCAGCGCAACTGGATCGGCCGTTCGCGGGGCGCGCACGTGGGCTTCCCGATGGACGGCGGCGACACCATCGAGGTGTTCACCACCCGGCCCGACACGCTGTTCGGCGCGACCTACATGGTGCTGGCGCCCGAGCACGCCCTGGTCTCCTCGATCGTTCCCGCAGCCTGGCCCGAGGGCACGAAGGACGCGTGGACCGGGGGGCATGCCATCCCGGAAGCCGCCGTCGCCGCCTACCGGGCGCAGGCCGCGGCCAAGACCGAGGAGGAGCGCACCGCCGAGTCCAAGGTCAAGACCGGCGTGTTCACCGGCGCGTACGCGACCAACCCGGTGAACGGCGAGCAGGTACCGGTGTTCATCGCCGACTACGTGCTGGCCGGCTACGGCACCGGCGCGATCATGGCGGTGCCCGCCCACGACGAGCGGGACTGGGACTTCGCGCAGACCTTCGACCTGCCCATTCTGCGTACGATCACCGCTCCCGAGGGCCACGAGGGCGTCTACACCGGCGATGGCGTAGCGGTGAACTCGGGCTTCCTGGACGGCCTGAGCGTGGTCGACGCCAAGACCTCCATGATCGGCTGGCTGGAGGAGCAGGGCCACGGCCGCGGGGCCACCACGTACCGGCTGCGCGACTGGCTGTTCAGCCGCCAGCGCTACTGGGGTGAGCCGTTCCCGATCGTGTACGACGAGACCGGCCTGCCCGTCGCGCTGCCCGAGTCGATGCTGCCGGTCGAACTGCCCGAGGTCGACGACTTTTCCCCGCGCACCTTCGACCCCGACGACGCCGGCAGCGAACCCGAGACGCCGCTGTCGCGCAAGAAGGACTGGGTGCAGGTCGAGCTGGACCTGGGCGACGGGCCGAAGACGTACACCCGTGAGACCAACACGATGCCGCAGTGGGCCGGTTCCTGCTGGTACGAGCTGCGCTACCTGGACCCGCACAACGACAAGGCGTTCGTCGACCCCGAGAACGAGGCCTACTGGATGGGCCCGCGCAGCGCCGGCGACCCGGGCGGCGTCGACCTGTACGTCGGCGGCGTCGAGCACGCGGTGCTGCACCTGCTGTACGCGCGCTTCTGGCACAAGGTGCTGTTCGACCTGGGTCACGTGAGCTCGTTCGAGCCGTTCCGCAAGCTGTTCAACCAGGGCTACATCCAGGCGTACGCGTTCAAGGACGCCCGCGGGTTCCCGGTGCAGGCCAGCGACGTGGTCGAGCGCGACGGCAGATACTTCCTGGGCGAGCAGGAGGTCGTGCGCGAGTACGGCAAGATGGGCAAGTCGCTGAAGAACGTGGTGACGCCCGACGAGATGGCGCACGAGTACGGCGCCGACACGTTCCGGGTCTACGAGATGGCGATGGGCCCGCTGGATGCCTCCCGCCCGTGGGAGACCCGGGCGGCGGTCGGCTCGCAGCGCTTCCTGCAGCGGGTCTGGCGCCTGGTGGTCAACGAGGACAGCGGCGAGCTGCGGGTCACCGACGAGCCGCTCGACGCCAAGTCGCGCCGCGCGTTGCACCGGGCGATCGACGGCGTGCGCGCTGACATGGAGGAGCTGCGCTTCAACACGGCCATCGCCAAGCTGATCGAGCTGACGAATACGCTGACCCCACTGCCGACGGCGTCGCGCGAGGCGGTCGAGCCGCTGGTGCTGATGATGTCGCCGTTTGCGCCGCACCTGGCCGAGGAGCTGTGGGGCAAGCTGGGCCACGCCGGCACGCTGGCCTACGCGGACTTCCCGGCGGCCGACCCGGCCCAGCTGGCCGCCGAGTCGATCACCTATCCGGTGCAGATCAACGGCAAGGTTCGCGGCCGGGTCGAGGTGGCGCCGGATACCGCTGAGGATGCCGTACGGGCGGCGGCGCTGGACGCGGTGGCCGAGGTGCTGGCCGGCCGGGAGCCGCGCAAGGTCATCGTTGTGAAGGGCCGCCTGGTCAGCGTGGTGGTCTGAGCTGTTCAACGAGAAGGGCCCGGTCCGCTCGGACCGGGCCCTTCTCCGTCGACGAAGGCGATGCGGTCGGCGGTGATGCCATCCTGGAACCGGTTCGGCGAAGGTGATGGCAGGGAACGCCAAATGCCAGGCACCCATCGGGCGCCTGGCTTCAGGCAGCGTGACCTCAGCCCGCGGCAGCGGCGGCAGCGTTGCGGCGGGCGGCGATGCGCCAGCGCAGCACGATCGCCGTGGTGAGGCCGATGCCGATGGCCGCCGGCGCCAGCGTCACCGGGTTGAGCGAGCCCGGCGCCGCCACTGCCGCGCCGATCACCGCGTAGGAGACAGCTGACGGAATCGAGGCGAGCGTCGTGCCCAGCAGGTAGCGCTTGCGGCACACCGAGGTCGTGCCGTAGGCGTAGCCGATCAGGCCGAAGGGGGCCAGCGGGAGGAAGCGGACCAGCAGGACCGCCGACAGGCCGCGGCGGTTGAGCCAGCCGTCGAGGCGTTCCATGCGGCTGCCGTTCTTGCTGCCCAGGGCACCCCGGCCGGCCCAGCGGCCCGCGTAGTAGGTGGCGACGGCGGCGATGACGGCGGCCGCGAGGGCGGTTGCCGCTCCGGTGGCCGGGCCGAGGAGGGCGCCGCAGGCCAGGGTGATGGCCGTGCGCGGGACCAGCACCGAGAGGAGCAGGCCGCCGACCACGGCTACCGCCACGGCGGCGACCGGGCCCAGGGCGACGATCGAGTCGGCGATCGACTGCAGCGGGAGAACTGCGGCAGCCACGCCCAGGGCGGCGACGATCAGGCCGAGGACACCGAAACGGGTGAGCCGGCGGCGCCGGCTCATCGAGGTGGCGGGGGCCGGGTCGGGGAGCTGCTGGCTGGCCTGAGGGTCCGTGGCGGGGGTGGTGATGCCCCGCGGGGCGATCAGGGTGTCAGTCATGCAGTCGTACCGCCTTCTGGTCGGGGAACCGGGTCATACGGCGCTTGCTGCTGCGAGTCTTTCGCCTCGGAGCCGCTCGGCCCATGTGTCGTCCAGGGGTGCAAGACTATCCGCGCCGATCGCCCAGCGCAGTAGCAGATCGGCTATAGCTGGGTTGCGAGCCAGTGCGGGGCCGTGGGCGTAGGTGCCGAGCACCTTGCCGAACCAAGCGCCCTCGGTCTGCCCGTCATTCCCGATTCCGGCTGTGACCCGGGCCAGCGGTGCGACGCCCGGGCGGAGGTGGGTGCGCCCGCCGTGGTTCTCGAAGCCGGTCAGCGGGGGCAGGCCCAGTCGCGGGTCGACGTCGCCCCGGACCTCACCCACGGCGCGGGTCTCGCCGCGGTCGGAGGTGATGTCGAGCAGGCCAAGGCCGCGGCACTGGGTGCCCTTGGCGAAGAACGAGCTGCCGAAGAGCTGGTAGCCGGCGCACACGGCGAGCACGGCGGCGCCCTGGTTGACCGCGCGGTGCAGGCCGCCGTCGGTGATCAGCCGCTGGGCCGCGAGGGCCTGGGGGCCGTCCTCGCCGCCGCCGATCAGGTAGATGTCGGCGGTCGAGGGCATGGCCTGGTCGGAGCGCACCGAGTAGGTCTCCACCGGGATGCCGCGCTGGGCGGCCCGGCGGGCCAGGATGAGCAGGTTGCCCCGGTCGCCGTAGGTCGACAGCAGGTCCGGGTAGATCCAGACGATGCGCAGAGTGCTCTCACTCATGGGTTGACCTCGGTTTTCCGCTGCGGGGAAGATCAGTTGACACGGTCCAGCTCCGCTCGGATGTCCTGGAACGCCGTGTAGTTGGCAATCACTTCGAGGCGGCCCGGCGGGGTGAGCTGGACGGCCTCGTCGAAGGTAAGCACGTGCCGGAACGCCACATCGTTCACTTCGAGGCGTACGGCGAGGTCGTACGCGCGGTCGCCAGTGATGAGCACCGGCCGGCCGCGCAGCGGGGCGAAGTCGACGTCGTAGAGCCAGGAGGTGTCGAAGCCGTCGGGGTCGCGGGCGTTGATGGACAGCAGCGTCGGCGCCTGCTCGGCCATGTCGAAGGCCTCGAGCCAGCTGGCCGGGTTCTTGGCCAGCAGCAGCCGGATGTTGCGCCCGTCGCGGTCGACCTGGGCGTAGCGGCCGGCCACCGAGGCGACCCCGGCCAGGCGGGACACCGCTTCGATGGGGCGTACGCCGAATTCCGCGGCCACGGCCAGGGCGGTCGCCGCGTTGCCGAGGTTGACCTGACCGGGTAGCTGCAGCTTGACCAGGTGCCAGTCGCCCTTGGGGTCGAGCACGCCTTCTTCCTCGACGGTCCACTGGGCCTGCGGGCGGCGCAGCGTGCAGCCGGTGCACCACCAGTCGCCCTGGGCCCGGTTGATCGGGGAGCCGCACTCCGGGCAGACCCAGGAGTCGTCGGTCCAGCGCTGCCCGGCGCTGAACCAGCTGACCTGGGCGGAGCCGGTCGCGGCCCAGACCACCATCGGGTCGTCGGCGTTGGCCACGACGTGCACGTCGGGGTGCCCGGCGAGGGCAGTGCGCCACATCTGGGCCATCATCGACACCTCCTTCGCCCGGTCGAGTTGGTCGCGGGAGAGGTTGAGCAGTGCGACCACCCGCGGCGTCGTCTCGTCGATGACTCGGGGCAGGTAGTGCTCGTCCACCTCCAGCACGGCGAACGGGGTGGTGCCCGCCTTGGCCAGCGCCGAGGTGTGCCCCGTGGGCATGTTGGCGCCGAAGGAGTTGGTGGCGACCGGCCCCAGCACGCCGAGGGCGGCGGCGGTGAAGCGCGTGGTGGTTGTCTTGCCGTTGGTGCCCGACACCAGCGCGATGGCCCGCCCGGAGGCCAGGTTGCGCAGCAGGTCAGGGTCGATCTTCAGGCCGATCCAGCCGCCGATCACCGAGCCGTCGCCGCGCCCCGCCGCGCGGGAGATCGCGGCTGCCGTGCGCGAGACGGAGCTCGCGACCTTGGCCCGCAGGGGCATTTTCCCGTCCGTCACGGCGACGAGGGTACCGGAAACGGACACTACGTCGAGTGGCGCCGGGGGGCGCTGTGAATAACGGCGAGACGGTTGTCGATGGTCGGCCGAAAGGTTGACGAACATCAGCCTGTTGGGGCGTTTGAAATGGCAATGCAGCGATCCGAGGTGGTACGGGAACGGCTCGACGCCGGCTTTTTATGTGTTCTGATTCACCCGTAACCTTAGACGCTTTGTAGCCGCACAATTGCAATGAGTGGCGGCAAATGTCACCGGTCAATAACAAACCGGACACTGGTTTTTGTGCCAAATACGCAGAGTCACGAAGAGCGGTGCTGCGCTCGGACGAAATTTCAGGTAGCAAGGTCTGGCCGGTGAGCGTCCGCCCACCGCTCGTACCGAACGGATCACGCCGAGCCCTGCCCCGCTCCGTTCGAGACGACCACCAGGAACGCGAACGACCATAAAGGCATACGGGGGCAGGGACGGGGGACCCATTTCTGGTCCCGCGGGTCGCAAGATCCGTGGACCTCGGGGTGAAGTCGTTGTTTGACGACCGGGCAACCTTCCCGCCCGAACCCGACAGCTAACCTCGCAGGCGTGCCGGAGGGATATCTCTACCGTGCACGAACGCAGTTCGAGCCGGGGCCGCCGCATGTCCGTCGGTACCGGATCAGTCGCACTGTCCTTGGGTCTCTGCCTCTGCGCCGGTCAGCTGATCGCGACGCCGGCAGCCTCCGCATCCACCGTTCCGGTGGTCAAGGCGGCGGCAGTGGCAAAGGTCACGCCCAAGATCACCAACTCGGCCACCCGCACCATCACCAAGGGCAAGTCGGTGAAGGTGACGGCGAAGGTTATCAACCCCAGGACCGGTAAGGTCGTCACCAAGGGGTCCGTCCGCCTCCAGGCCCTGCGCAACGGCAAGTGGACCACCTGGACGGCCAAGTCCGTGACCGCCAACGGCACGGTGGCGCTCACCGCCAAGCCGGGCATCACCACCTGGTTCCGCACGCAGTACACGGGCTGGGGCACATTCGGCTACGGCACGAGCGCGGGCATCAAGATCACGGTCAACAAGCCGAAGGTCGCGGCCGGGGCGAAGATCCTGAACGAGGCCGTGAAGCACAAGGGCGCGCTGTACAAGTACGGCGCCTCGGGTCCCTCGCGCTTCGACTGCTCGGGCTTCACCAAGTACGTCTACAAGAAGGCGGTCGGCAAGAGCCTGCCGCACAAGGCGAACTCGCAGCAGAAGTACGGCAAGTCGGTCAGCAAGAGCAACAAGAAGGTCGGCGACCTGATCGTCTTCCGATCGGGCTCGTACGGCTACCACGCCGGCATCTACGCCGGTGGCGGCTACATCTACGACTCGCCCCACTCGGGTGCCCGGGTCGGCAAGCACAAGATCTGGAGCAACAACTACGTCGTACGGCGCCTCGCCGCCTGACGGTAACTCCAGCGACAGTTCAGTGGGGCGCGACCCGGCACGGGTCGTGCCCCGCTGTCGTATCCAGCAAGACCGGCCGTGAAGCCGCCCAGCCGGCAAAAGGGCGGGGCGGAAATCCCTCCACCAATCCCTCCACTTCCCTCCCCGAGGCGTTACCCAGTGCGGGTAACGCCCTTTTTGCGCGGAGTTTCGTGCCCGCTTGGGCGCCTTGTCGGAAAGTGGACCATGGTCGGAGCGGTAAACCCCTCCACTTCCACCCCACCCCGTTTGACGTGCGCATTCGTCTCCGAAGGAAGTTCGCGGACGGCCCGATTCCGGTTGCGAGTGGAGTGAAGTGGAGTAAGGTGGAGGACAGTGGCAGGCCGGGACGGACCTGCTGGCCCGAGCGAACGAGGCGGACCGCGAACCGCCGATGGGCAGGGGGGTTGGGCCGATGTTCCTCGGCACTCACACCCCGCGCCTGGACGACAAGGGCCGGTTGATCCTTCCGGCGAAGTTCCGGGACGAGCTGGCGGGAGGTGTCGTGATCACCAAGGGGCAGGAACGGTGCCTGTACGTGTTTCCGATGCCGGAGTTCCAGCGCATCGCCGGGCAGCTTCGCGATACGCCGGTCACGAACAAGGCGGCCCGCGCCTACAGCCGGGTGTTCTTCGCCAGTGCGCACGACGAGATCCCGGACAAGCAGGGCCGGGTCACGATCCCGGGTCACCTGCGCGAGTATGCGGCTCTCGACCGCGAACTCGTGGTGATCGGGGCGAGCACGCGGGTGGAGATCTGGGACAAGCAGTCCTGGGAGCAATACCTCTCGGCGAGCGAGGACGACTTCGCCGACATCGAGGAGGGGGTGCTGCCCGGCGGTCTGTAGGCGTGGCATCCGCCGGCCGTGGAACCGGCCGGGCGTCGCCGCCGCCGTAACGCGAGATCTCCACCCGCTCCCGCTCCTGGCGCCTCTTCCCCGGTGCCAGGCGTGTGTCCTCTGCCGAGGGCAAGCCCGAACGGCAACGGGCATGAGCGGATGGGGATCTGGCGGTACGGATGACGATCGGACGACAACCGGGCATGGCTGCCGGGTGGTGCACGCAAGGAGAAGCTGGGGCGATGGGGGTCGACATGGGGGAGCTGCGCGGCACACACGTGCCAGTGCTGCTCGAGCGCTGTCTCGAGCTGCTCACTCCCGCCCTTGACCGGCCCGGCGCGGTGCACGTCGACTTCACGCTCGGCCTGGGTGGTCACGCCGAGGCGGTGCTGGAGCGCAACCCCGGCATCACGCTGGTGGGCCTTGATCGTGACCCGGAAGCGCTGGCGCACGCCCGGCACCGGCTGCAGCGGTTCGAGGGGCGCATGCACCTGGTGCACGCGGTCTTCGACGAGCTGCCGGAGGTGCTTGCCGAGCTCGGGCTGGCGCAGTTCCACGGTGGACTGATGGACCTGGGTGTGTCCTCGTTGCAGCTCGACGAGGCGGACCGCGGCTTCGCGTATTCCAAGGACGCCCCGCTCGACATGCGGATGAACCAGTCCGCCGGGGTGACCGCCGAGGACGTGGTGAACGGCTACGAACCGGGCGAGCTGGTCCGGATCCTGCGGGTGTACGGCGAGGAGAAGTTCGCCACCCGGGTCGTTTCGGCGATCGTGCGGGAGCGGGCGAAGGCGCGGATCGTCTCGTCGGCGAAGCTGGCGGACCTGGTGCGGGACGCTATTCCGGCCGCCGCGCGCCGAACGGGTGGAAATCCCGCCAAAAGAACGTTTCAAGCGCTACGTATTGAGGTAAATGCGGAACTCGCCGCACTTGAGTCCGCATTGCCGTCTGCTTTGGACTTGCTCGCCCCGACGGGGCGGCTTGTCGTCATGTCGTACCACTCATTGGAGGACCGGATCGTCAAGCGCGCCCTGGCCGAGAGGGCGCGCAGCACCGGGCCGATCGACCTGCCGGTCGAGCTGCCCGGGACCGGTCCGAGTCTGCGGCTGCTGACCCGGGGGTCAGAGCCGCCGACGGAGCAGGAAGTGGCCGACAACCCGCGGGCGGCATCGGTGAAGTTGCGGGCGGCAGAACGGATCGACGTACACGGGCAGGCAGGGCAGGCCGAACGCGAACGGCCTCGGCTGTCGGCCCAGGGGGGACGAGGGCGTACGCGCCCGGGGGCACGAAAGAAGGGGGAGGGGCATTGAACGAGCGCATGACAACGGCAGCGCGGTCGGGGGGCCGGATCGCGAGCCAGGGGGACAAGAGCAACACCCGCAAGAGCACCAGCGCTGCGCGGCATTTTCCGGTACGGGGGACAGCAGCGCTGAAGCCCGACACCGAGCCGCGCGCCGATCACCCGCGCAGCACCGTTGCGGCACCGCATCTGCGGGTCGCGCCGCCGGCACCGATCAACGCGCCGCGGGCGCCGTTCATCGCGCTGGTCTCGGGTGTCGTGGTGGTCGGGGTGCTGGGCATCCTGCTGGTGAACACCAAGACGGCCGAGAACTCGTTCCGCCTGGACACGCTGCAGAAAGAGCAGGCGTCGCTGGACGCCAGGCAGCAGTCGCTGGAGAACGAGATCGCGGCCCGCAACATGCCGGGCAACCTGGACGCCGCGGCCCGGGCGCTCGGCCTGGTCAAGGCGGACTCGCCGGCCTACATCCGGCTGCCCGACGGCAAGATCATCGGGGTGCCGGCACCGGGTAGCGGGCAGACCTCGGTCACGGCGCAGGACCCCGTCGACGCCGCGAAGGCGGCCGACGCGGCCAAGACCGCGGGTCCGGGCACCGGCGAAGCCGCAGGGCAGTAACGCGGTGACGCCGCGTAACGACGAGCCGCCGCGCCGGGGAGAGCCCCGGCGCGGCGCGTCACTCGAGGACCAGCACCCCGGGGGCGGCGAGCGGGGTTTCGGCGGGATCGGCGACGCGCGGGCGTACACCCCGCGTGGGCGCACGGTCCGCGAGAGCGACCAGCGCACCCGGTCCCCGCGGGCCGGGCGCACCGGCGACCCGTTCCGCCCGGCCCTGCAGGTGCTCGACGGCGGCCGCCCGGTGCGCGACCGCCGCCGCGACGAGGACCTGCACCGCGACGAGGATCGCCGCCGCGATGCCGACGACTCCGACCCGCCACCGCAGCGCCGGGGCCGCGACGACGACCGCCGCCGTGCAGGTGACGGCAGCAAAGGACGCGACGACGATCGGCGTGGTTCGGCCGACGGGCGCCGGGGACGCGACGACGGGCGCGGCCGGAGCGACGACCGCCGCGGTCGCAGCCGGGAGGACACGGCACGCCGCGACGACGGCCGCCGGGCAAAAAGCGACGACGGCCGCCGGGCCAAGAGCGAGGAGCGCCGCGAGCCGGCACGCACCCGCGCAACCGCTGGCGCTGCCCGCATCCGCACCACGGCCAACCCGCGTCGCAGCGCGGCGCCAAACCGCGGGGATGCGCCGGTTCGCAAGGCCATGCCGGCTCGTCAACCGGTGACAGCTCGTCAGGCAGCGCAAGGTCGCACCGCGGCGCCGGCCCGTGATCCGCGCCGCAGGCAGCCCGATACCCGGGTTCGCCGGCCGGTCATCCCGCCCGAGGCGCCGAAGCTGGCGAACAGCACCCGGCGGCTGCGGCTGGGCACCGTGCTCGCGCTCACGCTGTTCGTGACAATCGGCGTACGGCTGGTGGCCCTGCAGGTCATGGACTCACCTGCGCAGGCGGCGAGCCTGCTGGAGCAGCGCAACAAGCGGCTCACCGAGATCGTGCTGCCCGCCCCGCGCGGCAGCATCCTGGACCGCAACGGCTCCGTGCTCGCGCACAGCGTGGAAGCGCGCTACATCTACGCCGACCCCGAGATGGTCGACAACCCGCAGCAGGTCGCGGCGCAACTGTCGCCGCTGCTCGGGGTGCCGCAGTCCAACCTCATGCAACTGCTGGCGAAGAAGAAGCGCCCCGGCGGCGGTGAGTCGCACTTCGAATACCTGGCGCGCGGCGTGGAACCCTCCACTGCCGACACCATCAAGAAGCTGAACCTCACGGGCATCGGGTCGCGCCGCGACGAACGCCGCGATGTGCCCGGCGCCGACCTGGCTGCGAACCTCATCGGCTTCACCGGCGAGGACCGCACCGGGCTGGAGGGCGTTGAGGCACGCTACGACGACGTGCTGCGCGGCACCGACGGCAAGCGGGTATACGAGACCGGCCAGGGCGACCTCGCCAAGGAGATCCCCGGCGGCTACAACCGCGAGACCAAGGCCGCGCCGGGTTCGTCGATCGAGCTCACCATCGACACGTACCTGCAGTTCGAGGTCCAGAAGTACCTGACCTCGTACATGCAGGAGGTGAACGCAACGGTGGCCGGGGCGATCGTGCTGGACGTCAAGACCGGTGAGGTGCTGGCGCAGGCGAGCTACCCGACGTACAACGCGCAGAAGGCGTTTGATTCCAAGCCGAACGAGCGGGACGACGCGGTGTCGAGCATCATCACCGACCCAGGGTCCACGCACAAGGCGTTCACGATCGGCGCGGCCCTGCAGGAAGGCGTGATCACGCCGGACAGCGTGGTCACGGTGGGCAAGGGGCTGATGCTGGGCGACCGGCCGTTCAGCGACACCCACGGCTTCGCCAACGGAACCAAGCTCACCGTCGCGCAGGTGCTGGCGTACTCCTCGAACATCGGCACGATCCGGATCGCGCAGAAGCTGGGCAAGGAGAAGTTGTACGAGTACCAGCAGAAGTTCGGGCTGGGCCGGGCCACGAACGAGGGGATGCCGGGTGAGGCACCGGGCAAGCTGCTCGAGCCGTCGCAGTGGAGCGGCTCGGCGTACGGCGCGGTCCCGATCGGCCACAGCGTCGACGCCACCCTGTTGCAGATGGCGGCTGGCTACGCGGCGATCGCCAACGACGGCGTGTACATCCAGCCCCACCTGATCAAGGCCACGATCTCCGGCAGGACGGGCAAGTCGACACCGCCCGCCGCGCCGGAGACGCACCGGGTGCTCAGCCCGCAGGTGGCCACCGAGCTGCGGACAATGATGGAAGCGGTCGTCGACGCCAAGGGCGCGACCGGCACCAAGGCCAAGGTGGAGGGCTACCGGGTGTCCGGCAAGACCGGCACCGGCAAGATGCTGGTCGACGGGCAGTACACCTCCCACAACGCGGGCTCGTTCATCGGCATGGCACCGGCCGAGAACCCCCGGTTCGTGGTGGGCGTGTTCGCCGACGTACCCAACGGCACCGGTGGTGACGTGGCGGCTCCGGCCTTCAGCAAGATGATGGCCTCCGCGCTGCGCCAATACTATGTGCCACCGTCCGGTACCCCGGCGCCGAAGTTCGACTGGAAGGATTAGTGCGCCGTATGGCGTTGCCAGCGGTATGGATGGCACCGGGTAGGGTCTGACGCCGTGTCCGGCATTCCCCGTCCCCAGACCGTCCGGCCGTACCGGCTGACCGACCTCGCCGTGCTGGTCGAGGCCGAGACGAGCGGCTCCGAGTCGAGCGTCACCGGGGTCACCCACGCCAGCGGCGAGGTGCGCCCCGGTGATCTCTACGCCGCGTTGCCGGGTGCCCGGCGTCACGGCGCCGAGTTCACCGCGGCCGCCGCGCAAGCCGGTGCCGTAGCGGTGCTCACCGATGCGGCCGGGCGTGACCTCGCGGCCGGCTCGGGCCTGCCGGTGCTGGTCGTGCCCGACCCGCGCGCGGTGCTCGGCGTGGCCGCCTCGGCGATCTACGGCAACCCCTCCGAGCGGCTCACCGTCATCGGCCTCACCGGTACGGCGGGCAAGACGTCCACCGCGTACCTGGTCGAATCGGGGCTGCGAGCGGCCGGGCTGACCACCGGGCTGATCGGCACGGTCGAGACCCGCATCGGCGACCTGGTGGTGCACAGCGCGCGCACCACGCCGGAGGCCACCGACCTGCACGCCATCCTCGCCGCCGCCCTCGAACGCGGGGTCACCGCCGTGGTCATGGAGGTGTCCAGCCACGCCCTGGTGATGGGCCGGGTCGGCGGGGTGCGCTTCACCGTCGGCGGCTACACCAACTTCGGCCAGGACCACCTCGACTTCCACGCCGACGTCGACGACTACTTCGCGGCCAAGGCGCGGCTGTTCGACGGCCGCTGCGAGTTCGAGGTGCTCAACGCCGATGAGCCCGCGCTCAAGCCGCTGTTCAAGCCGGCCACGATCAGCTACTCGGCGAACGGCGACAGCAGCGCCACCTGGTACGCCGCCGCGATCGCGGAGAGCGGCGAAGGCCAGACGTTCCAGGCGCATCATCGGGGCCGGAGCATCCCCGCCGGGGTGGAGATGCCCGGGCGGCACAATGTGGCGAACGCGCTGCTGGCCCTGGCGAGCCTGGTCGCGGCGGGCATCGACGCTCAGGTGGCCGCGGATGGCATCGCGGCTTGCAAGGGAGTTCCGGGCCGCCTGGAGCGGGTGGACGCGCCGGGTGACGTGCTCGGCGTCGTCGACTACGCGCACAAGCCGGACGCGATCGTCGCCGCGCTGACCGCGTTGCGGGATCTGGCCACGGCTCGCGGCGGGCAGGTGCTGTGCGTCATCGGCGCCGGCGGCGACCGGGACACCGGGAAGCGCCCGCTGATGGGGGCGGCCGCCGCGCGCGGTTCCGATCTGGTGGTGGTCACCGATGACAACCCGCGCACCGAGGACCCGGCCGCCGTACGCGCCGCCGTGCGGGCAGGGGCTGAGCAGGCCAACGCACCTGCGAAGATCATGGAAGTGGCGGGCCGCCGGGCCGCCATCGACGAGGCGGTACGACTGGCCGGCCCCGGCGACGTCGTCGCGGTCCTCGGCAAGGGACACGAGCGGGGCCAGGAGGTGAACGGCGAGGTGCTGCCGTTCGACGACCGGATCGAGCTGGCCGCCGCGCTGGCCGCGCGCCCGGGTGGTGCCGCATGATTCCGATGACTCTGGACGAAATCGCCGCGATCACCGGCGGCAGCGTCGCCGGCGACGGCACCACGATCGTGAGCGGCCCGGTGGAGTACGACTCGCGGGCCCCCATGCCCGGCGGGCTGTTCGTGGCGTTCGAGGGCGAGAAGGTGGACGGGCACGGGTACGCGGCGAAGGCGATCGCCGCCGGTGCCGCCGCCGTGCTGGGCACCCGGGACACCGGTCAGCCGGGCGTGGTGGTCAAGGATCAGCTCGACGCGCTGGGCAAGCTCGCGCACGCGCTGGTGCAGCGGCTGCCGCAGCTGACCGTGGTCGGCTTGACCGGTTCGTCCGGCAAGACCACCACCAAGGACTACATCGGTCAGCTGCTCGCGCGGCTGGGGGACACGGTGGCGCCGCCCGGCTCGCCCAACAACGAGCTGGGCTTTCCCTGCACGGTGCTCAAGGCCACCGCTGACACCCGCTACCTGGTGCTCGAAATGGGGGCGCGGGGGATCGGGCATATCGCTTATCTGGCCGGGATCGCTGCGCCGCGCATTGCTCTGGTGCTCAACATCGGTGCCGCGCACATCGGCGAGTTCGGGTCCATGCAGGGCACCGCGCAGGCCAAGGGCGAGCTGGTGGAGAGCTTGCCGGCCGAGGGTGTGGCGGTGCTCAACGCGGATGACCCGCTGGTGGCCGGCATGGCGCCCCGCACGAGCGCGCGGGTGGTGACGTTCGGGGAAGATCCCAATGCCACGGTACGAGCCGAGCACGTGACCTTGGATTCTCGCGGGCGCCCGGCGTTCACCCTGGTCACCAGCTCCGGCAACGCCCCGGTGCGGCTGGCCGTGGCCGGGCGCCACCAGGTGTCCAACACGCTCGCCGCGGCCGCCGTCGCGCTCGAAGCGGGCCTGCCGGTCGTCGAGCTGGCCGCGGCGCTGGGCGACCTCGGCATCCGCTCGGAGCGCCGGATGGACGTGGTCGAGCGGTCCGACGGGGTGACGCTGATCGACGACTCGTACAACGCGAACCCGTCGTCCACCGCCGCGGCGCTGCGGGCGCTGGCCGCGATGGGCCGGCAGGGACGCACGATCGCGGTGCTCGGCTACATGGCCGAGCTGGGCGATCAGGAAGTGTCCGGGCACGCCGAGGTGGGCCGGCTCGCCGCCGAACTCGGGGTGGACCGGCTGATCGCGGTGGCCGGGGCGGCTGCGGTGCTCGACGGAGCTGCGGACGTACCGGAATGGACGGGTTCTGCCATTGCCGCCGCCGACCAGGCAGCGGCGATCGCGGCCGTGACGGGCGATCTGCGCCCGGGAGATGTCGTGCTGGTAAAGGGTTCTCGGTACCGGACGTGGGAGGTGGCCGACGCGTTGCGTGTGGCCACTGGGGAGGTCAGCCCGTGAGGGCAGTTATCGTCGCGGCCGCGGTCGCGTTCATCATCTCGTTGTTCGGCACCCCGGTCGCGATCCGCGTGTTCACCGCGCTGAAGGCCGGCCAGCCGATCCGCTCGGTCGGACCGGCCTCGCACCAGGGCAAGAAGGGCACACCCACGATGGGCGGGGTGGCGTTCATCGTCGCCACGGTGCTGGCCTATGTGGCCGGGCACGTCGCCCTGACCACGCTGCCCGAGGCTCAGATCGCCCAGGTCAAGCCGACCATGACGGCGCTGGTGCTGCTCGGGTTGTTCGTGTTCTGCGGCGCTGTCGGCTTCCTGGACGACTTCCTCAAGGTGCGCAAACGCAACTCCGCGGGCCTGAGCGCGAAGGGCAAGCTGCTCGGTCAGCTGGTGGTCGGCGGCGGACTCGGCGTGGCCGCCCTGTACGTCGTGAGCACCAACGGTCAGACCGTGGCGAGCGAGCACATCTCGTTCATCCGGGACATCAGCTTCCTGGATGTCGGCAAGGTCGGCTCGGTCATCGTGTTCGTTTTCGTGATCATGTCGATGTCCAACGGCGTGAACCTCACCGACGGACTTGACGGGCTCGCCACCGGCGCGTCCATCCTGGTCCTCGGGGCGTACGCGCTGATCGGCTTCTGGCAGTACCGGCACTGGTGCGGTGACACCAACTACGCCGGCAACTACTGTTACGAAGTCCGTGACCCGCTGGAAGTGGCGTTGATCGCGGCGGCCGCGGCCGGGGCATGTGTCGGCTTCCTGTGGTGGAACACCTCGCCGGCCCGCATCTTCATGGGTGACACCGGCGCGCTCGGTCTGGGCGGCCTGATCGGTGGCCTGGCCATGGCGACCCGCACCACGCTGCTGTCGATCATCATCGGCGGGCTGTTCGTCATCATCACGATGTCCGTGGTCATCCAGATCATCTCGTTCAAGACCACCGGCAAGCGCGTGTTCCGGATGTCGCCGCTGCAGCACCACTTCGAGCTGGCCGGCTGGAGCGAGGTCAACATCGTGGTCCGCTTCTGGATCGTGGCCGGCATCTGCGTGGCCATCGGCCTCGGCCTCTTCTACTCCGACTTCCTGGCGGTCATGGGATAGATCTCTCACGACACGCCAGGTTCGCATCCCGGGGCTGGCGTGTCGCGCCACCATGATGGGGGCATGGCGGAGGACAAGAGCGATACCCGCACCACGGTGACCGTGTCGCCGGCCGCCACCGTGCAGCCCGCGCCGCTGCCGGTACGCCCCAGGACCCTGAGCCAGCAGATGCTGCCCGCGGTGCACGGGCTGCTCGCGCGCCCGCTGTCGTCGTACTACCTGCTGATCGCCAGCTCGGCGCTGCTGCTGCTGATCGGGCTGACCATGGTGTTCTCGGCGACGGCGGTCCGGGCGTACGCCGAGGACGGCAACGCCTTCACCGCGGTGCGCAACCAGCTCATCTTCGCCACCCTCGGCCTGGTCGGGTTCTGGGTCTGTCAGCGGCTGCCCGCCACCACCCTGCGCTTCCTGGGCGTCTACATTCTCGGCGCCGCAGTTGTGCTGCTGGGCGTGCTCGACCTGATCGGCGCGCTGGGCAGCTTGCACGTCCTGCCGGTGACCAAGCAGGGCGTCTACCTCGGCCCGCTGCGCGCCGACCTGCTCTGGCTCTATGTCGGCCCGCTCGGCCTGCAGCCCGCCGAGTTCGCCAAGCTCGGTGTGGTGCTGTGGGGCGCCGACATCATCGCGCGCAAGGGCGCCTCGCTGGGCTACTGGCGTGAGCTGTCCATGCCGCTGTTCCCCGTCGTCGGGCTGCTGTTCGTGCTGGTCGGCTACAACGACCTCGGCACGATGCTGGTGCTGCTCTCGCTGATCATCGGCCTGCTCTGGGCCGCCGGCATCCGGCTGCGGATCTTCGGTGCGCTGGGGGTGCTCGGCCTGGCCGGCATCGGTCTGCTCATCGCGGCCGCCTCACGCGGTGCCGGCTCCGGCGCCGAGGGTGAGCCCAACTACCGGCTCGCGCGCATCACTGTGCTGTTCCAGTCGCTGGACAAGTGTGGCTCCGACCTGTGCTACCAGTTGCTCCAGGGTCGCTCGGCGATCTACGAGGGCGGCTGGTTCGGCGTCGGGCTGGGCAAGGGCGCGCTCAAGTGGAACTGGCTGCCCGCCGCCGACAACGACTTCATCTTCGCCGTCGTGGCCGAGGAACTGGGCGTCGTCGGGTGCATGGTGATCGTCGCGCTGTTCGCCGTACTGGCCTACACCGGCTTCCGGATCGCCCGCCGCGTCGACGACCCGTTCCGCCGGCTCGCCGCCACCGGGATCACCACCTGGCTGGTCGCCCAGGCGGTCATCAACATCGGCGGGGTCATCGGAATCCTGCCGATCACGGGCCTGCCGCTGCCGTTCATCTCCTCCGGGGGCAGTGCCCTCGTCGTGACGATGGCCGGAGTCGGTATTCTCGCCTCCTTCGCGCGGGCGGAACCGGACGCCGCCAGGGCCCTGCACGCCCGTCCGCCCGCTCGGTGGGTCCGGCTAGTCTGGGCCCCGCTGCCGCCGCGACCCCCCGTGCGGCGGCCGGGACCACTGCGCCCGCCGGCGCAGAAGATGGGCGCTACCAGGGGGGCCGGAAGGAGACGGTGATGGGTCAGCTGCGGTCGGTCGTGCTCGCTGGGGGAGGCACCGGCGGTCACATCTATCCGCTGCTCGCCTTTGCCGACGCGCTGCGCCGGCACTTCCCCGAGGTGCGCATCACCACCCTGGGCAGCCCCAAGGGCATGGAGAACGAGCTCATCCCGCCGGCCGGCTACGACTTGCGGGTGATCCCGGCGTTCCAGTTGCCGCGCTCGCTCAACCTCAACCTGCTGCGCACCCCGGACCGCATGTACAAGTCCTCGCACGCCGCCGGCAAGATCATTGACGAGGTCAAGGCCGACGTCGTGGTGGGCTTCGGCGGGTATGTGTCGGTGCCGGCCTACCTGGCGGCCTGGCGGCGTGAGCTGCCCATCGTCATCCACGAGGTGAACGTGCCGCCGGGCGTGGCCAACCGGATGGGCATGCGGTTCACCAAGAACATCGCGGTCGGCTTTCCGGGCCAGCCCCAGGCGGCCGAGTCGCTGCGCGAGGCCACGGTGGTCGGTGTGCCGCTGCGCACCGCGATCGCCCGGATGGACCGTGCCGCGCTGCGCCCCCAGGCGCTCGCCCACTTCGGGCTGCGCCCCGACCTGCCGGTGCTGTTCGTCTCCGGCGGCTCCTCGGGGGCCCGCACGATCAACCTCGCGGTCGCCGGGGCGGCCAAGAAGCTGGCGCACGCCGGCATCCAGGTCCTGCACGTGCAGGGCGGGCGCAACGACCCGTTCGACGTGCCCACCGACCTGCCGGTGCCCTACGTCGTGGTGCCGTACCTGTCGGACATGCAACTCGGCTACGCCGCCGCGGACCTGATGCTGTGCCGCGGCGGGGCCATCACGGTGGCCGAGACCACGGCCATCGGCATGCCGGCGATCTACGTGCCCTACCCGCACAGCAACCAGGAGCAGAAGCGCAACGCGCTGCCCGTCGTCGAATCCGGCGGCGGCCTGCTGGTGGACAATGCCGAGCTCACCCCCGAGTGGATCGAGCGTACGGTGATCCCGCTCGCCCGCGACCCACAGCGGCTTACCGCGATGGGCCGCTCGGCCAGCGCGTACGGCCGGCGCGACGGCGACGAGGCGCTGCTGGACTTTGTGATCCAGGCGGTCGCAGGACGATGAACTCATCTGCACTGAGGAGCGTGGCGCTGTGAGCACCGTGGAGCTGAAGCCGGTTGGCGGGTTGACCGCCGAGGACCTGGGCACAGTCCACCTCATCGGCATCGGCGGGGTGGGGGGGGGGGGGGGGGGCCCGCCCCCGCCCCCCCCCCGGGGCCCCGGCCCCCGCCGCGGACAGCGGGGAAGGGCGGGGCCGGGCGCGCCGCG
>NZ_LOJP01000010.1 GCF_001553785.1 Actinoplanes sp. TFC3 | reverse complement strand
CTCCACAGCCGGAGGCCTTCACCCGTTCACGACATCAGACCTTGATCGTCAGATCGTGTCGTCACACAATCTCGACCAACCTCCCTGGACAGCACACTTAAGCGGCTCCGACGAGGCGGGCAAAGCATGGGGGCCACCGGGGTTGAGCCCGGGACTGCGGCAGCGCTTGACCCAGGGCCTCGGCGTGATGATCGTGCTCCGCGCGGTCCGCCCCACCTACACGTGGCTATCGGGCAGCCGGCTGCTGGGTGTCTACGCGGCGTTTCGCCAGCGCAACCAGGCCGACGCGGTCGCCGAGCTGGGAGTGCAGATCGCGGCCCGCATCGACGGCGGGGAACACGCCACCGAGGCGCTGAACCTGCTGACCCGCATGGTGATCGTGACCGGCAAGAAGCTGCGCCGGCTCGACCTGGCCGACTTCACCACCTACGCGACGCAGCGCCGCAACAGCGCCGTCCTGGCACCGCGCTGGCGTTCGCCTACGAAGTCCTGCACGGGCTCGGCGGACTTGCCGGCCACCCGCCGACCATGCGGCAAGCCCGAGCCCGCGGCCAACTGTCGATCGCGGAGATGGTCGACCGCTACCCGATCGCCTACAAGCCGGTCCGCGACGTGTTCGTGCACTACCTGACCGAACGCGCCGCCATGCTCGACTACGGATCACTGATCAACCAGGCCCAACTGCTGGTCTCCCTGTTCTGGGTCGACCTGGAACGGCACCATCCCGGCATCGACTCCCTCGCCCTGACCGACGAGATGACCCAAGCCTGGAAACAACGCGTCCGAGTGCTGCCCGACGGCGAAGCTCGTCGCGGCGTGCACACCGTCATGTTCGTCGTCCGCTCGTTCTACCTCGACCTGATGCAGTGGGCGTTGGAGGACCCGGCTCGGGGGGCGGCGTGGGCCGCGCCGTGTCCGATCACCGCCGCCGATGTCCGCGGCTACGTCAAGGAGACCCGCCAGCGCTAGGCCCGCATGCAGCAAGGCACCCGGAACCTGATCCCGGTCCTGCCCCAGCTGGTCACGGCCGCTCGCGAGCACCTTGACCACGCCCGCCGGCTCCTGGACACCGTCCGCGACGCCCGTCCCGCCCAGCAGTTCGTCATCGATGGCATCCGTTACCAGTGCGCCAGCCGGGAACGCAGCAAATGGCAGTCGGGCACGCTCTACGTCACCCGGCCCGACGAGCCGAAACCGCGGTTCGACGCCGCACGGCTGGAAGACAACGCGTTCTGGACCTGGGCCGCCGTCGAAGTGCTACGCCGCACCGGAGCCCGCATCGAGGAACTCCTCGAGCTGACCCACCTAAGCCTGCGCCAATACAAGGCTCCCACCGGCGAGATGGTGCCCCTGCTGCAGATCAGTCCTTCGAAGACCGACCTCGAACGCGTCATCCCCGCAGACCTGGACCTCGTCGCCGTGCTGGCCCGCATCATCCGACGCATCAAAGCCGACGACGGTAAGGTGCGGTTGCTGCACCGCTACGACACCTACGAGCCCACATTCGGGCCGGCCCTGCCGCACCTGTTCCAACGAGTCACCCACCACCGGCTGCGGGGCATCCCACCCGACCGGATCCGAGAACTCCTCGCCGAGCTCGCCCAGCGCGCGAACGCCGTCGACGTGGACGGCACACCGCTGAAGTTCACACCACGCGACTTCCGCCGAATCTTTTCCACGGAAACCGTCAACAGTGGCCTACCAATCCACATCGCAGCGAAATTGCTCGGCCATCTCGACCTCAACACCACGCAGGGATACGTCGCTATCTACCCGGAAGAGGTCATCGCCGGCTACCGCCGGTTTGTCGACCAGCGCCGCGCTCAACGCCCCAGCGAAGAATACCGAGAACCCACCGACACCGAATGGATCGAGTTCCGCGATCACTTCCAACTCCGCAAAGTCGCGCTCGGCACCTGCGACCGCCCCTACGGAACGCCCTGCCAGCACAAGCACGCCTGCGTCAGGTGCCCAATGCTCCGCATTTCGCCGTCGCAGGCGCCCCGCCTACTGGAAATCGAACACAATACGCGTGAGCGGCTGGGTGAGGCGCGCCAAATGCAGTGGCTCGGCGAAGTTGCAGCCCTGGATAAGAGCCTCCGCCACATCGCTAAGAAGAAGCAGCAGGTCGACCTGCGCCGCAAGCAGGCTGATGTCGGAGAGGCAGGCGTCGAAGCGCTCGACTGATCTCACGCCGGCACATCAAGAATACTAGCCATGGCACATCAGTATGACGTTCCGCCGTCCGCTTCGCCGTCACGAGCGGCGCGATGACACATGGCTTGTCCGCCATGTAGGCAATTCACGGGTGGGAACCAGCCAGCGGTCTGAGGCGTGTCTCGATGCAACCGATAGTTGGCGGAAGTCGTTGCCCTTCGCGCGACCCACAACCATGCATGATCATTTCTGCAATATCGCTGGACGGCCCAGTCAGCCATTCGGCTGATATTGATCTAGACGCGAACGCGGTAACCATGCAGCATGGACCCTATCAAGGCGACTAGTTATTCACCCTGGACGCGACCTTACTACTTCTCGGCTGCGGATGGCGGTATCGAGCACAACATAGCGGACCACTCGTTCACGTTCGAAAATAGTTTGGTTTACAGCATTCTATTCCAGCAGGGCGGCATCATTCTTCCGGACATCTTCTTCTTCAACAACGAAGCGATACTGAGGCATGTCACCCAGCCTGGCGGTAAGTGGTCATTCCTGCAAACCGCACTTCGATACGGCCTCGTCACGCCAGCATTCCGAGGTGAAGCGACCGATAGCTTCAAAGCCGGGCTCAGCGCAATTGGTGAACAGAATGTTTTGGGCCTCGAAAGGACCCAGTATGAGAGGGTGGGAACTACGCCCCTGAAGGTCGCTGAAGCACTGGATGAAGCACTTGTTGGATCGTCGTTTGCTCGGCGTGCATATTGGGAAAAGGACATGGGTGCCGAATTTGAGGTGTACCTCAATCGCCTGTTCGCATTCAACGAGCTTCCCCATGCCATCTTCGGGCGCCAGGCTGAACTCTGGGCCGAGACGGCCGACTTTCGTCAAAGTGTCCTGTCCGCAGCGCGGGACGCAACCGTCTCCGCCGACCCGGAACAACGGCCGGGAATTCGACGAGCGGAGGTGTGGAACGTAATGGGCCGGAAGCTCGGTATTCTCGACGACAACGCCAAGTTCGACAAGCCTAGACAACTGATCGAGGAGGTTAAGAAGGGTCGAGACAGAAGCACTTTCGAACGAGTGCAATTTTTGGTAAATCTTGTAAATGTCGCCTACGAGAACAGCCAGGCCGATGCGTTCAATGCGAACCGGCACTCCGTCGCTGCCCTTACGCCTACCGCCATGGCGATCAGCGAGAACGTTGATCGAGAGTATCTCATGCCGTCGCGACTGGAGTTGGAGATTCGCGTGCCTAGTCTTCGTAGCATCCTGGAGGCTCCACCGCACAAGGTGCTAGATGTTTACAGATCAGGGATTGCAGATGAGTACTTTGCCAAACGGCGACTCTGGATCGAGAATACGTACCCTGAGGACGATACGCGCAAGTCCGAGGAGGTCGTCACGGCCGCAGATGCGTACGCCCGCGAGTTGTGCAAGGTCGTACCCGGCACTAGGTCCAGCCTGACTTTTGTCGTCGGAGGCAGCAGCGCCGCCACGCTCCTGAAAGAGGTAGGCAACAGCTACCTGGGATATATAGGAAATGTCCAACCGTCACTCGCGATTTACGCGTTGGTGTTCGGAGTGGGTGGGGCCGCGACATCATACCTAGTAACGCGCCCACGGCGACCGCGCCATCAGCGGATTTCTCTCCAGCGACCGCCGACAAAATATCCCGAGCTCGGGAGTTGATGGACCTGCGCCAGCTATGGCGTCTAGCTAAGCCAACAAAGTTGGTGCGGAGAAGGATCTTCGCCTCGGGCGGCACCGAGGCGTTCCTGGAAGGCCACGTCCACGCGTTCACCACGCTGGGTGGCGTCCCGACCGGCAAGATCCGCTATGACAACCTGAAGGCTGCGGTTGCGCGGGTGCTCGGCTTCTCTCGCCAGCGGGTGAAGACGGCCCGATGGACGGCCTTTCGGTCTCACTAAACCTGTGTTGCCGTGAGTTCCTGCAGCCAAATGTCCATCGTGGCCAGCCTGGAGACCGGGCTGACCTGGGCGCAGGGCTGGACTCCTGATCTTCGATGAATCTGAGATCCAGTCTCAGGATTCCTGAGATGTCCATCGGGAAGCCGATGGTCATTGGGGATTTTCGAGCTGGAGACCGCTGTGTCGGTGGCAGTGGTCAGGGACCTGCGGGCGCATCAGCGCCTGGACGGACCCGGCCAGATCGCGGCGATTGAGCAGGATCTGCTGGCCGAGTTCGTGCTGGCCCGCTCGTCAGCGGGGATCACCGACGCCACGATCCGAGCCGATGTGGCCGCGGTCGAGGAACTGCGAGACTGGCTCGGCCGGCCGCTATGGGAGACGACGCCCCAGCACATCGACACCTTCTTCGGCCGACATCTGCGCGAAGCGATGCCGGGCATGAAGGTCCGCAAGGCCGCCGGGTTCGCCGTCTACTTCGAGTTCCTCGAGCTGCGGCACAAGCCGGACATCCACGCCGCGACCGGGTTCGTGGTCGAGTCCCCGCTGGACGAGGTGAACCGGCCGCGCGGCGGCACCCACGGTCGGCTGCGGATTCCGCCGACATCGCGGGAGGTCACGCAGCTGTTCACCGGCTGGCAGCACGGGCTGGATTCCGCTCGCAAGTACGCGCCGGCGGTCCGCAACTACACGGCATTTCGGCTGGTCAGCTTGATCGGGCCGCGGGTGTCGGAACTGTCCCTGCTGCGCATGGGCGACCTGCGCTGGCAACTGGGCCGGTTCGGCAAGGTTCTGCTGCGAGGCAAGGGCAGCAACGGCCGTAAGAAGAAGGAACGTCTGGTTCCGCTCATCAACGGTTCGCGGGAACTGCTGGACTGGTGGGTGCACGGACCGCGGTGGGAGTTCGACGACCGAGTCAACGACCCGATGGCGCCGCTGTTCCCGTCCGAACGCCGCCGGGCCGACGGCAGCAGCGGCTTCGCGACCACCGACATGCTGCGCGACGGACTCGTCGAGGCCGTCTCCGCCCACCTGCCCGCGCAGACCGGCCGGTTGTCGCCGCATCTGCTGCGCCATTTCGCTGCCTCCGACCTCTATCGCAACGGCATGGACTGGTCGCTATCCAGGAGATTTTGGGGCATGCCTGGCTCAACACGACGATGATTTACGTCCACGTCGACAAGACCCACATCGAAGACGCCTGGGCCGGTGCCGGCCAGCGGGCCGCGAACCGTTTCGGGAGCCGACGATGAAATGGAACCTGCGCCTAGGCCGTGTCCTGTAGGTCGGCACGCAGCCATAACACGATGGCGGCGATGATGATCTCTGAGCGGTAGTAGGCGACGCGTTTGGCGTAGCGGGTGGCGAGTGCACGGAATTGTTTGAGTCGGTTGAAGCAGCGCTCGACGACGTTGCGGCCGGCGTAGTGCTGGGGGTCGAAGGCGGGTGGGCGTCCGCCGCGGGAGCCTTTGGCTTTGCGGCGGGAGATCTGGTCGCTGCGTTGCGGGCTGGTGAAGGCGATCCCGCGAGCTCGCATCGCTGCTCGGGTTGACGGGTGGGAGTAGGCCTTGTCGGCCAGGACCCGGTGGGGGTGTGTGCGAGGGCGGCCAGGTCCGGCACGGCCGACCGCGACCTGGTCCAGCAGGGGCAACAGGTGCGGGTTGTCCCCGGCCTGGCCGGGAGTCAGGATGACCGACATGGGTAGTCCGCGTCCGTCGACGGCGAGGTGGATCTTGCTGGTCAGTCCGCCGCGGGATCGTCCGAGAGCTTCTCCGTCGACGGCGAGGTCTTCGACCCATTCGGTGGTGCAGCCCCTTTTTTCCGGGCCCCGGCAGAGTGCTGGTGGGCCCGGACGGAGCTGGAGTCGACGCTGAAGGTCCATTCCACGTTCCCGATGGAGTCGTCTTTGACGATCACCTCGTCGAGGATGCGTTCCCAGGTGCCGTCCGCGGTCCAGATCCGTAGCCGCTCGTGCGCGGTTTTCCAGGGCCCGTAGCGTTCGGGCAGGTCTCGCCATGGAGCGCCGGTTCGAAGCTTCCACAGGATCGCGTTGATTACCTGACGGTGATCACGCCACCGCCGGCCGCCACTCTCGACCGGCGGCAGCAGCGGTTCGATCCGGCCCCATGCCTTATCGGTCAGCTCACACGTCCCACCATAAATGCATGATCACCGATACCAGGCCAGAACCCCTACAGGACACGCCCTAGCCGCCGCGCAACGCGACATCTGGAAGGCCTCGCAGCTGCAAACGATGCTCGCGGACGCCGGCCTGGTGATCAGCGCCGGGAAGATGTCGCACTTGTGGTCGAGTCAGCCGGTGACGATCCGGCTGGAAGACTTGCAGATCATCTGCACGGTGCTGGGCTGCATCCCGAACGATCTGCTGGTGCTGGAAGACATTCCGCTTTCGATGTCGCGTCCGGCCGAGGCGGCGCCGTTGCGGGCCGTCGCGGGCGATGCACCGATCCAGCGGCGGCACGCCGGCCGTAGCAAACCCCCGGTATGACGGCAACAGGATCACCTCGTCGCCGCGGAAAACGCGTCTACCGGGGCCCGGCGCGCAGCTGCGAGCAGTGCCTGGCCTGGGGTGTGCTGCGCCAGCGGCTCTGTCGTGGCTGCGAAGCCTTCGCCCGCAAGAATCCGCTCGGCCCCTGCCGGACCTGCGCTCGGGAAGCCGTCGTAGTCGAGGACGGAGTCTGCCGGCTCTGCCGACGGCAGGCCAGCTTGATCGCCGGACCTCACTACAAGATTGCCCTGGATCTGACCGTTGCGGCCGAGACCGGCCAGCAACTGTTCCTCGCCGGCTTCTCGCCGCGAGCAGCCAGGACGCGCTCAAGGCCTGCAATGTTGCCGGTGACGATACGGCCCTCGGTGGCTGCACCGGCGCGGTCGGCGGGCTGGGAGCAGCCGGTCCTGGTCGACGCGCCGCGCGACTGCCGATACGCCAGCAGCCTCGACCCCCCTCGCGATCCCGGCTTTCTGCAACGGGTGCTACGCCAAGCGGATGTCCTGGCCGAGCACAACGGCTGGCCGCCACGCACTCTTCAACAGGTCCGCCGCGGCCTGCGCATGATCGCCAGCTGTCACGAACCCGGTGAGACTGTCAAAGCCAGCACTGTCACCGCGATGAGCCCGCACGGCGTTCCCGGACTGCGCGTCCTCGAGGTCCTGTTCGCCGCCGGCGACCACCTCGTCGTCGTCGACGACCGCACCGACTCGCTCACCGTCTGGATCGACGCCAAGTTCTCCACGCTGCCCTCGCGGTTGCGCGACGAGCTCGACGCCTGGATCACCATGCTGCGACACGGCACGCCTCGCCGCCGGGCCCGGCCCCGCATCACCGCCTTCACGCTGCTCGCGGCCGTCCACCCGTTCCTGATCGAGACCGCCGACCGCTACACCACGCTGCGGCAGGTCACCCGCCAGGACGTGCTCGACTGGCTCGACGGCCGCAAACATCAGACCGGCGACGCCCACGCCCTGCGCGGCCTGTTCGGCGTGCTCAAAGCGCAACGCCTCGTCTTCGCCGATCCGCTGACCCGGATACACGTCAGTGGCCGGAACCCGAGCACACCGGCTGCACTGACTGCGGACGCACTGCACGCCATCGGCGATGCGGCCCGCAACGACCCGGCCCTGCAGACCGTGGTCGTGCTCATCGGCGGCCACGCCCTACGCCCTCATCAGGTCCGTAACTTAACGATCGACCAGGTCGATCTGCCCAACCGGCGCATCGACCTCGGCGCCGGCCGCCGACTCCTGGACCTGTTCACCGCCACCGCGCTGACCGGCTACCTGAACTACCGCCATGAGCGCTGGCCGGATACCGGGAACCCGCACCTGCTGCTGACCCGACGCACCGCCCACGAACGCGGGCCGGTCAGCACCTACTGGCTCACCCGCCTCTTCGACGGCCTGTTGGCCACCGCCGCTCAACTCCGCGAGGACGGCATCCTGGAAGAAGCCCGCGCCGTTGACGGCGACCCACTGCACATCGCCGCCATGTTCGGCCTCACCGCCAAACCCGCCCTGCGCTACGCCAAGACCATCTGGCGTGAGCCCAGTTAATGACATACCTGCTGCGACCACGAATCTAGGAGTCGTCGCTCGGTGGGTCGGGGCTCAACACATCCTTGATCTTGTCGTTCGTCAGCGGCACATACTCGCCGTCCACGACATGACCACCGCCAAAGATCTTGGCGAAGAGCTCAGAGGTCTCGTTGCCAAGAACAGAGCCCTCAGCCGTGAGCATCTGGTTGATGGTGTTGGTGACTTCGCGAGCCGTTAGCTTCTCCATCGCAATCTTTAGCTCGGGTAGACCGGCGTCGTCCTCGACGTCCGCGTTGGACAGGATCCTCATTCTGTCGGCGATGATCGCCGCGGCCATCAGGATCTCGAGGAGATACTGCTGAGCTTCTGCGCTGCTCATGCTGGTTCGACTGCCTTCAAGCGCGACGTCCACCTCCCTGCAGAAGGCTTCAGCGGCCGCACTTGGAATGCCAGGAGCAGCATCGTGGTGCTGTCGCGTGACCCGCTTCCACCCGGTCCGAGCGGCGGTGAGCGCTTCGTCGTCCCACCAGCGCCTGATGCGAGGGGCAGCAGCAACCCCGCCGATGAAGCCCGTTGCAAGGAGAACAGGCGCTCCGATTGCTAGGACTTTTCGCAGGTCGACCTTCGAGAACTCGGCTTGTCCCAAGATCCCGTTGTCCCCCAGGAAAAACCCGCGGAACGAGCCGGGTGTGTTTCTCGAAGACACCAGGTCGATGTCGTCCGGCTTCAAAGCCCGGTACAGCTCCCACCAGCGCATTAGGCTCTCCGGTTTGGTCTCGGCCCAGTCTGCGGGTGAGGTTAGCAGCCAAGATATGGGCGCTACTACGACAAACTCACCGGTCCCAAGCTGGCTGCTGGGAGCCAGTTCAGCCAGCTGAGGCTTCGGTATTTATGAACTCACCGGGGATCGGCATCGACGCCTTCTACTGCCAGCCGGGACTGCAGGGCGCTCACGGGAAGGACGGCGTCGAGGACAGATCGGCTGGTTCCGCCGCAACCACCTCGTCCCGGTCCCGCAAGTCGACTCATTCGAGCAGCTCAACGCCATGGTCGACGAATGGGATGCCGCTGACGACGCCGGGCGCATCGGCACCCGCCCACACACCGTCGGCGAGCACTTCGCCGTCGAGCGGCCGCTGTTGGCGCCGCTGCCGGACGAGGCGTTCGAGACCGGCACCTGGCTGACCCCGCACGTCGACCGGTTCAGCCAGGTAACCGTCCGCACGAATCGCTACTCCGTGCCGGTTCGCCTGGTCGGCCGGCAGGTCCGGGTCCATCTGCACGCCTCCGACCTCGTCATTTATGACGGCCGCAACCCGGTGGCCCGGCACGAACGGCTGATGGCCAAGTCCCGATCCCGGCTCAATCTCGACCACTACCTGGAAGCCCTGCTGCGCAAACCGGGCGCGCTGCCCGGAGCGACCGCGTTGGAGCAGGCGCGGGCGGCGGGCAGGTTCACGCCGGTGCACGATGCCTGGTGGGAAGCCGTCCGCCGGGTCCATGGCGACGCCGCCGGCACCCGAGCCCTGATCGAAGTGCTGTTGCTGCACCGGCACATGCCCCACGACCACGTCGCCGCCGGCCTAGCCACCGCGGTCCGCGCCGGAGCCCTCACCGCCGACGCGGTCGCGTTGGAAGTCCGCAAGTTTGCCGAGACCGACGACCACCGGGCTCCGGACGGCTCGACGATGCGGCACCCGGCCGGGAACGTGTTGTCGCTGACTGAGCGGCGGCTGGCGCAACTGCCACCGACCGGCGGCCGCTGCCCACGGTCACCGCCTATGACGAGCTTTTGCGCCATCGCCGCACCGTCGAAGGGACCGCGCCATGACACGCCACCGAGCAGGCCGCTGACGCCGCCGTCGACTCCGCCTGCCGACTTCTGCGGCTGCCCACCATCAGATCCCAGTTCACCGACCTGGCCGAGGCCGCCGCCCGCGATCAGATGACCTACCGCGGCTTCCTCGCCGAACTACTGATGGCCGAGTGCGACGACCGGGCCCGGCGCCGCTCCGAACGCCGAATCAAGGCCACCGCGTTCCCGAGGGACAAGAGCCTGCGCACCTTCGACTTCGACGCCAACCCGAGCGTCGACCCCGCCGTCGTCCACACCCTCGCCGCCTGCGACTGGGTGAAGAAGGGCCTGCCCCTCTGCCTGGTCGGCGATTCCGGCACTGGCAAGTCTCACCTGCTCATCGCCCTGGGCAAGGAAGCCGCGATGGCCAGCTTCCGCGTCCGCTACGTGCAGGCCACCAAACTCGTCAACGAACTGGTCGAGGCCGCCGACGACAAGATTCTCGCCAAGACCATCGCCCGCTATGGCCGCGTTGACCTGCTCTGCATCGACCTATGCCGAGACCGCGACTATGCCGAAGATTCTCCGCGCGTGCTGGGTGAGCCGCTTGGAGGAGAGTCGCTTGTTGGCATAGTTTCCTCTC
>NZ_LOJP01000001.1:5980077-5993166 GCF_001553785.1 Actinoplanes sp. TFC3 | reverse complement strand
CCCCGAGGACGACCAACCCACCCTCGAAGCCGCCGATGAAGCAGCGACCGCACCTCTGCGCCCCCTCGGCTCAGCCCCTCTCCTCGACTCAGCCCCCCTCCCAGCCACCATGCCGGGAATGCTCCGCCCTCGCCCCGTCGAAGATTTCTCGCTTCCCGCGCAGCGGCCGGCCTTCGAAATCGGTCCCGAAGAGCCGGCCGACGTCACCTAAGGCTTGTTCAGTGCGGTAAGGAAGCGGTTGACAACAGGAACGGCCGCTTCCGAGCCGAGGCCGCCCTTCTGCACCATGACGGCGAAGGCCACGTCTCCTTGCCAGCCGATGAACCAGGAGTGGGTTTCGTCGGAGCCGTCTTGGAATTCGGCTGTCCCGGTTTTACCCGATACCGGGCCGCCGTTGACATTTTTGAGGGCTTCGGCCGTACCTTTGGTGACGACTTCTCGCATCATGGTTTGCAGGGGTTTGATGGAGGTGTCGGCGAGCTTGGCGCCGTCGGGGGCGATTTTGGGGGCCGGTTCGAGGACCAGGCGCGGCTGCTTGAACTGACCTCGGGCTACGGCTGCGGTGGCGCTGGCCATGGCGATGGGGCTTACCGCCGTGGCTCCTTGGCCGAAGGTGGCTGCGGCCAGTTCAGTGTCCGAGGCGGCGGGGGAGACTTTGCCGCTGAACGAGTCCATGCCGAGGTCCCATCCGGCGCCGATGCCTACCGAGGTTGCTGCTGCTCGGAGGCCGTCTGCTCCCAGTTTGGGGGCCAGGTTGACGAAGGCGGTGTTGCAGGACTTGGCGAAGTCGGTGCGGAACGGAACGGACCCTAGTTCCATGTCATGGGAGTTCTTGAATTCGCGGCCGCTGACCTTTTTCGTTGCCGGGCAGTCGACTTTTCCGTCGAGGGTTACCGCGTTCTTGTCCAGCAGGCCCAGGGCCGACACCATTTTGAACGTTGAGCCGGGCGGGACCTGCCCCGTCAACGCTGTGTCCACCGTGCCACCGTCGGGGCCGTTGGAAACCGCGAGCACGCTGGAGTCGCTGATCTTCACCGCTACCAGGGCACTCGGGTTCTTTTCCGCTGCCACCGCTGTGTCGGCCGCGATTTGGGTGTCCACGTCGATCGACGTCTTCACCGGTTTGCCAGCCACCGGTTCGACGCTGTAAACCTGCGAGTCCTCGACCTTGTCGTCGGGGGTCCGCCGCGCAATCACCACCGCCTGGCCCGGAACCCCGCGCAGGTCGCCGTCGTAGCGCTGCTGCAGGCCACCGTGCCCGACCATGTCACCCTGCGCCAGGTTGTCGGGGTTAGCGTTGATGTCGTCGCGGGTAGCCTGGTCCACCGTGCCGAGCAGGGCGCGGGCGAACATCCGGGTCGGGGCCAGGTCACGGTTCGCTTCCTGAAACACAGTGCCGGGCAGGTTTCGTACCTTGTCGCGGATCTTGTCGTAATCGGGCCGCCGGAGCGTAACCACCTCGACGAAGGCCGTGGGATCGGAGCCTTTCAGCCGGGTGTCGAGGTCTTCCTGATTGATCGTCACGTCGACGGTCTTGAGCGCCGACTGCAGCTCCTTGAGCAGCTTGCCCTTGTCCTCGATGCGTTCGGGGCTGATGCCGATCGTGACCACCGCCCGCGGGGTGACCAGCGGCTTGCCTGCGGCATCCAGCAGGTCGCCCCGGTCAGCCGCCTTGCGCCGCAGCCCGAGCTTGTCCCCGTCGGTCAGCTCGCTGTGCACGATGGCCGGCTCCCAGACCACCTTCCAGCCGTCGGTGTTGTGCTTCGTGAGGCGCACAGTGCTCTGGTACGACCAGCTTGCACCCCCGGGCAGCGTCCAGTCCAGCTTGATCGGCTCGCTGGCGTTCTCCCCGTTTTCCTTCGCCTCACCCGCCGTCGCCAGCAGCACCGTGGACTTGGCCAGATCGCCGGACAGCTCGCGCAGTTGCTTGTAGACGTCCTCCGCCGAGATCTTGCTGCCCGCCGCCGTGACGAAGCCGACCTTGCTCAGGTTCGCCGTGCGCCAGCCTTCCAGAAAAGCATCGACGGTGTCGTCCGGGCCGTCGGAACCCGAGCAGGCGGACAGGCCGCTTCCTGCCAGAATCAGACCCGTCAAGGTCGCTGCGATACGGCTGCGGTGCATGGGGAGCCCCTCTCCGGGGTACGAGCCAGGGGACGTACGGAACGGTAACCTCTCGCGGCCCGTCACGTTGACCCGTGCTGGGTGAGATGTAGCGAATTCGTTGTCGGATCTTGGCTTCGGACGCGGGGTCCGCCCGAGCTGTCGGACCCCTGTTCTAAACTCAGCGCCGACACGTCGAACCCACAAAGTCGTGGGTGAGGGGAGCCGTCTGTCATGCCTGACACCGATGAGGCAGCCACCGATGAGGCAGCAAACGATGCCGATCCCGAGCTGGACTTCGGGCCCGGCCCCGGCCTGGCTCTGACCGGCCGGCTGGGCACGTCCGACGACGAGCTCGACGAGCCGCTGCCGAACGCCGAGCGCCTGGTGGCGCAGGCGGTGGCGCTGGCCGGCCGCGATCACGGCACGGCCACGCTGGTCGATCGCTTCTGGCGGTTCGCGCCCGACGAGGAGCTGGTCGGCTACACGCCGCAGGAGATGTTCGACGCCGCCCGCCAGCACCGCGAGCTGGCCGCGGCCCGGCTTCCCGGCGAGCTCAAGCTCGACATCAGCGAACCCTGCGCCGACCAGCCGCACACCGTCATCTCCGTGGTCACCGATGACATGCCGTTCCTGGTCGACTCGGTCACCGCCCTGCTCACCGCGCACCAGCTCGAGGTCCATCTGCTGGTGCACCCGCTGATCGTGGTGCGCCGCGAGCCGCTCGGGGCGCTGACCCAGGTCGAGGCCAACGTCGAGCCCGACGACGCGATCGACGGCGACCTGGTGGAGAGCTGGATCCGCGTCGAGATCGACCCGGTGCGCACCGGGCAGGCGCGCGAGCAGCTGCACAACGAGCTGCGCCGGGTGCTGACCGACGTGCGTGACGCGGTCGACGACTGGCCACGGATGCGCCAGCGCGCGCTGGTGATCGCCGACGAGCTGGCCGCCGCGCGCGGTTCCGAGCTCAAGCTGCCGGTGCCCGACAAGGACGTCACCGACTCGATCGAGCTGCTCAAGTGGCTCGCCCACGAGCACTTCACCTTCCTCGGCTACCGCGAATACCAGCTCGGCGAGGGCGCCGAGGCCGACCTGCTGACCGCGGTGCCCGGCAGCGGCCTGGGCATTCTGCGCGGCGACCACAGCACCCCCCGTCAGCTCTCCTCGATGGCGCCCGAGGCACACCAGCGCGCGCTGGAGAAGCGTCTGCTGATCATCACCAAGGCCAATTCGCGCGCGACCGTGCACCGTTCCGCCTATCTGGACTACATCGGCGTCAAGGTCTTCAACGACCGGGGCGAGGTTTGCGGCGAGCGGCGTTTCCTGGGCCTGTTCTCCAGCTCCGCCTACCGCACCAGCGTGCGCGAGCTGCCGGTGGTCCGGCGCAAGGTCATGGAGGTGCTCGACCGCTCCGGTCTCTCGCCGCGCGGGCACTCCGGCAAGGACCTGCTGCAGATCCTGGAGACCTATCCGCGCGACGAGCTCTTCCAGATCAAGACCGATGACTTATATGAGGCAGTCATCGGTGTCCTGCGCATGGCCGGGCGCCGGCAACTGCGGCTGTTCCTGCGCCGCGACGGTTACGGGCGCTTCATCTCGTGCCTGATCTACCTGCCCCGCGACCGCTTCACCACCGGCAACCGTCAAGCCATGCAGGAGATCCTGCTGCGCGAGCTGAACGGCATCGGGGTCGACTACACCACCCGGGTGACAGAGCGGATGCTCGCGCGGGTGCACTTCATCGTGCGCACCGACCCGGCCGACCCGCCGGGCGCCGTTGACCCGAACACGCTGGCCGAGCTGCTCGCCGATGCCACGCGCATGTGGGACGACGACTTCTCCCTGGTGCTGGAGCGCAAGCTGGGCGAGGAGCCGGCCAAGGAGCTGTTCCACCGCTACAGCCTGGCGTTCCCGGACAGCTACAAGGACGGGCACACGCCGTATGAGGCCGTGCAGGACATCGCCAAGCTGGAGCTGCTCGAAGAGGCCGGCCAGCTGGAGATGCACCTCTACCGCAAGCGCCGGCTGACCCACGACGGGCCGGCCGAGCCGGACGACACCGACGTGCGCTTCAAAATCTTCCGCTACGGCGAACCCATGATGCTGTCCGCGGTGCTTCCGGTGCTGCATTCGCTCGGCGTGCGGGTCGTTGATGAAAGACCCTACGAGGTACGTCGCCAGGACGGCACTGTCTACCTTTACGACTTCGGTCTGCAGCCGCCGGCCTCGCACCACGAGTTGTCAGAGGTCCGCCCGCAGGTGGAGAACGCGTTCGCGGCCGCCTGGCAGAACGAGGCCGAGGTCGACGGGTTCAACGAGCTGGTACTGCGAGCCGGGTTGACCTGGCGGCAGGTGGTGGTGCTGCGGGCGTACGCGAAATATCAACGGCAGACCGGAAACGTCTTCTCTCAGCGGTACGTGGAACAGACCTTCATCTCCTATCCCGAGATCGCGCGGTTGCTCGTGCGGCTGTTCGAGACGCGGTTCTCGCCGCGTCTGCAGATCGGCGAGCAGGAGCGGGTGCGCCGGGCCGCCGATCTGGTCGAGCAGATCGCCACGCTGCTGGACGGGGTGGACAGCCTCGACCAGGACCGGATCTTGCGCTCCTACCTGACGCTGATCAACGCGACCCTGCGCACCAGCTTCTTCCAGCGCGGCAGCGACGCGCGCCCCAAGTCCTACGTGGCGTTCAAGCTGGACCCGACCGCCATCCCGGACCTGCCGCAGCCGCGCCCCAAGTTCGAGATCTTCGTCTACGCGCCGCGGTTCGAGGGCGTGCACCTGCGCTTTGGTGCCGTCGCCCGCGGTGGCCTGCGCTGGTCGGATCGGCGGGAGGATTTCCGCACCGAGGTGCTCGGCCTGGTCAAAGCTCAGATGGTGAAAAACGCGGTGATCGTGCCGGTGGGCGCCAAGGGCGGCTTCGTGCTCAAGCAGAAGCCGGGCGACCGAGACGAGGCCGTCGAGTGCTACAAGCTGTTCATCGGCGCGCTGCTCGACGTCACCGACAACATCCTCAGCGGCAAGATCATCCCACCGCGGGATGTGGTGCGCCACGACGCCGACGACCCCTACCTGGTGGTGGCGGCGGACAAGGGCACCGCGACGTTCTCCGACATCGCCAACGAGATCTCGGTCGGCCGCGAGTTCTGGATGGGCGACGCGTTCGCCTCCGGCGGCTCGGCCGGCTACGACCACAAGAAGATGGGCATCACCGCGCGCGGCGCCTGGGAGTCGGTGAAGAAGCACTTCCGCGACCTGGGCACCGACACGCAGACGCAGGACTTCACGGTGGTCGGCGTCGGCGACATGTCCGGCGACGTGTTCGGCAACGGCATGCTGCTGTCCGAGCACATCCGCCTGGTCGCCGCGTTCGACCACCGGCACATCTTCCTCGACCCGGATCCCGATGCGGCCACCTCGTATGCCGAGCGCCGCAGGCTGTTCGACCTGAGCCGCTCGTCGTGGGCCGACTACGACACGTCGCTGATCAGCGAGGGCGGCGGGGTATACCCGCGCTCGGCCAAGTCGATCCCGGTCAGCCCGCAGATCCGCGCCGCGCTGCAGCTCGGTGATGCCAAGGCGGTCAGCCCGGCGGAGCTGATGCGCGCGATCCTCACCGCGCCCATCGACCTGCTGTGGAACGGCGGCATCGGCACGTACGTGAAATCCGCCGCCGAGACCCATGCCGACGTCGGCGACAAGGCCAACGACGCGATCAGGGTCAACGGCAGGGAGGTGCGGGCCCAGGTGGTCGGCGAGGGCGGCAACCTGGGACTCACCCAGAAGGGCCGCATCGAGTACGCCCGCAGTGGCGGCCCGAGCGACGCCAACGGTTCCCGGGGCGGCCGGGTGTTCACCGATTTTATCGACAACTCGGCCGGCGTGGACTGCTCGGACCACGAGGTCAACATCAAGATCCTGCTCGGCGGCGCGGTGACCGACGGCGAGCTGACTGTGGGCGAGCGCGACGAGTTGCTGGCCGCGATGACCGATGAGGTCGCCGCGCTGGTGCTGCGCGACAACTACGAGCAGGCCACGGCGCTGGGTAACGCCCGGCAGCAGGCCCACTCGCTGCTGCCCGTGCACCGCCGCATGCTCATCTCGCTGGAGCAGTCCGGTCAGCTCAACCGCGAGCTGGAAGCCCTGCCCACCGACAAGGAGCTGGCCGCCCGTTACGAGGCCGGCGACGGGCTCACGCCTCCGGAATTCGCGGTGCTGCTGGCGTACGTCAAAATCTCGCTCGAACGCCAGGTGCTCGCCGACCCGATCGTGGACGAGGAGTGGACGCACGCGGTCCTCGCCCGGTATTTCCCCACCCCGCTGCGCGAACGGTTCGCCAGCCGGATGACCGGCCATCGGCTCCGCCGCGAGATCATCTCGACCTCGCTGGTCAACGAGGTGGTCAACCGGGGCGGCACCTCGTTCGTCTTCCGCGCCATGGAGGAAAGCGGCGCCTCGGCGGCCGACGTGATCCGCGCCTACGTGGTGGTCCGCGACGTGTACGGCCTGGCCGGCCTGTGGACCGCCGCGGAGAAGCTGGACAACCAGGTCCCCACGTTCGCGCAGACCATGGTCCACCTGGAAAGCCGGCGCCTGCTCGACCGCGCGGTCCGCTGGCTGGTCAGCAACCGGCGTTCCCCGCTGGACGTGGCCGGTGAGATCAAGCGCCTGCAGCCGGGCGTGACCACCATGCTCAGCGAGCTGCCCACAGTGGTGCAGGGCGCCGAACGCCGCTCGATCGAGGCCCACGTCGACATGCTCAAGCGCAACGGCGTCCCCGACGACCTGGCCGGCGGCGTGGCCCGCGTGGTCTACGGCTTCGGCACCCTGGACATCCTGGAAACCGCCAAGGTCACCGGTCAGAGCGAAACCGACGTGGCAAACGTCTACTTCGTCCTCTCCGAACGCTTCAAGATCGACGTTCTGCTGTCGCTCATCTCCCGCCTCCCCCGAGGCGACCGCTGGCAGACCTTGGCTCGGATGGCTTTGCGGTACGACCTCTACTCGGCCCTGGCCGGCCTGACCGCCGAGGTCCTGCACTCCACTCCGGGCGACGCGACTCCCGAAGCCCGCGTCTCCCAGTGGGAGCAGGACAACGCGGCGTCGCTGGCCCGTGCCGGCAACGCCATGGGCGACATCGAAGAATCCCCAGGCGACCTGGCCGCCTTGTCGGTCCTGCTCCGCCAGATCCGCACCCTGGTCAAGACCTCGGCCGCCGGCTGAGCTTGCGGCTTGTCCCCGGCGCAGCGTCGCTGTGCTGCGCCGGGGCCGCTTGCTCTCTTTCCACAGGTCGGCCAGCGCTTCCGCCTACCGGCGAGGGAGGATCGCAGGCATGGGTGACCTGGATCTGCGCCGGCTGCGGTACTTCCTCACGCTGGCCGACGAGCTCAACTACGGCCGGGCCGCCGAGGTCCTGCACATCGCCCAGCCCGCCCTGAGCCGCTCGATCGTCGCCTTGGAGCATGACCTCGGCGTCCGGTTGTTCGAGCGTTCACGGGCCGGCACCCGGCTGGCTCCCGCCGGCGAACTCCTGCGCGACGAAGCCCGCGAGCTGCTCCGGTTGGCGGAGACTCTGCAACGGCGGGTCCGGGTAGCCGATCGCGAGGACCGCAGCATCACCATCGGCTTCATGCCCGGCCTGATCATGACCCCGGTGGTACGGCACCTGGAGGAGCGCTTCCCGGGGCTGCAGGTTAACGTCGCCCGCACCTCCTGGGCCGATCAGATAACCGCGCTGCGGGACGGCCGCTTCGATGCCAGCTGCGCCTATCGGCCCTTTGACGACACCGGCTTGACGGTCGTCGACCTGTACTGCGAACTGCGCGTGGTAGCGCTGCCCACCGATCACCGGCACGCCGGGCGCAGCGAGCTGACCCTGGCCGACCTCGATGGCGACGTGTTGCTGCAGCCGCTCGAAACCGTGCCGGAGTGGCCCGGGGCAGTTGCCTTTGGGCCGCCGACCGGGTTCGTTTCGCCGGCGACTGAGCCGACCGTGGAGGAGAAGTTTGAGCGTGTCGCGGCTGGGCGGGGTGTCATCGTCATCCCCGAGTCCGCCGCGCGCTATTACCACCGGCCCGACCTGGTGTTCGCGGTGGTGACCGACCTGCCCGACACCCAGGTGTGCCTGGCCATCGAGACGCGCCGCCGCTCCCCGATTTTGCGGGAGCTGATGCGCAGCGCCCACATCGTGAGCTGTCCTGATGTTGATGAAGCATCAGTTGGTGCTTGATCGGTCTTGGACGCCGCACTCGTCTCGCAAGAGGCTGGATGCATGCCTCTTTCCTCTTCCACTCGCATCGTGGTCATCGGCGGCACCAGCGGCATCGGCCTGGCGGTCGCGCATGCCGCGGCCATCGCCGGAGCCCAGGTGATCGTGGGTTCGCGAGCCACCAAGGTCGACGTCACCTCGCCCGCCTCGGTCACGTCGTTCTTCGCCGAAACCGGGCCGTTCGACCATCTCGTCTATACCGCTGGCGACGAGCTGGTCCGGGGCCCGATCACCGGCTATGACCCGGAGCTCGCGCACAGGTTCTTCGACGTCCGCTTCTTCCGCGCGCTCGACACCGTCCGCCTCGCTCTGCCCACTCTCAGCCCGCACGGCTCGATCACCTTGACGGCCGGAGCTGCGGCGTTGCGCGGCGGTGCGGGGAAGCTCCTCGGTTCCTCCGTCGGCGGGGCGGTGATCGCCGCGGCCCGTTCGCTGGCCGTGGAGCTGGCCCCGATCCGGGTTAACGTGGTCGCGCCCGGCCTCACCCGCACACCGCTGGTCGCCGGCATGCCGCTTGACCAGGCCGGCGCCGGCACCCTGCTGGGCCGGGTCGCCGAGCCCGAGGATGTCGCCAGGGCCTACCTCAGCCTCATGGACCAGGACTACATCACCGGCAATGTGTCGGTCGTAGACGGCGGAAGCGTGCTTACTTGAGCTCGTCCATGAACGTCTCGATCGCCGCCGCGAGCCGGTCCGGGGCGTGCATCTCGGCGTTGTGGCCCTGACCATGCATCAGCAGCCGGCGGGCGTTCGGCAGGGTCCGCTGCAAGTGGTCGAGCTTGTCGCCGAGGTGGGCCGGTGACTTGCTGCCCCCGATGAGCAGCACCGGGAGCTGCACCTTGGCGTACTGGGGCAGGCGCACACCGAGGGCGTGAATCTGGTCGTGGTCGTCGAGCTGGCGCACCACCCGGTCGCGGTAGCCGCTGCGCCCGATGACGAAGCCGGTCAGCAGCGCGCTCGCCGCCGGCATGCCGACGATGTCGTGCAGAAACACGGTAAGCGCCTTGCCGGGGTTGCCCTCGTCCAGCACCGCACGGGCGGAGCCTGCATCCCGGACCGGACCGATCGGCGGCTCGTAGAGAACCGCTCCAGCGTAGGAAGAGGGGTCGGCCACCAATGTTTCCAACGCCAGCACCGCGCCCGAGGAGTGGCCCACCAGCACCGGCCGGTCGAGTTCCGCGGCGATCGCGGCGACGTGCTCCACCTCGTCGGCCATGGTGATGGGGCGCGGCAGGTCCAACCGGTACTGCCGCCGGTGCAGGCGGACGGTACGGAAGCGTGGCCGGAGCCGCTCGGTGACCCTCTGCCACGACGACGGATCGCCCATGCCGCCATGGATCACCAGGATCGGCGAGCCGAGCCCCTCGTCCACTGCCTGCGCCACCGAGCCGTCGATCGCCGTCGCTCGCATGAAATCCCCCTGTTCACCGGTTGCGTAAAGCCCGCGCGCTCAGTCCCATCCCGACGGTCAGCGCCGCCACCAGCACAAACGAGAAGGTGAGGGATGTGGCATGAGCAAGGCCTCCAATGATGCCCGGTGCAATGAGACCGCTGCCGTAGGCGATCCCCATACCCAGCAAACCAAATCCAATCAGCACCGGTACGACCCCAATTCCCACCACGACCGTCAACGCCCCGACAGCCGCGCACGCACCGGCCATCCGCACGGTGACCACTGGTCCGAGCCGCTGGATGACCCGGTCCCCGCCGAAGCGGGCGAGCGCCATGCTGACCGGGAACACCGACACGGTCAGCGCCGCAGTGCTCGCCGCACCGTCCACGACATCGCGCCCTGGAAGCTGGACATCGATGTCGGCAGCGCGGGCAGGATCAGCGCACCACAGCAGGATCAGCACCCGGGTCAGCGCGCGCAGGTCACCGCGCCCCGCACGGCAGAGACAGCAGACGTGGCCGTCCGGGCTCGCCTCGGCCGAGGTACCCCCACGGGGTATAGTAGGCGTATGGCCCAGCAGATCGAACTCGAGATCGGCGGCATGACCTGCGCGGCGTGCGCCAACCGGATCGAGAAGAAGCTCAACCGGCTCGAGGGCGTCACCGCTACGGTCAACTACGCGACCGAGAAGGCCCGCGCGACCGTCCCCGACATGCTGACCGCCGCCGACCTGATCGCCGTGGTCGAGAAAACCGGCTACACCGCCGCCGAGCCGGCTCCCGTGGTGGTCCTCGAGAATGCGCCCACGAGCGACCCGTTGCGCACTCGGCTGCTCGTCTCGGCCATGCTCAGCATTCCGGTGATCGTGCTCGCGATGGTTCCAGCCTGGCAGTTCGACTACTGGCAGTGGTTGTCGCTGACCCTTGCCGCGCCGGTCGTGGTCTACGGAGGGTGGCCGTTCCACCGGTCTGCGGCGGTCAACCTGCGCCACGGCGCCGCGACAATGGACACGCTGGTGTCGCTCGGCACGCTCGCCGCCTTCATCTGGTCGCTGTGGGCACTCTTCCTCGGTGATGCGGGGATGCCCGGCATGACCCACCCCTTCACCCTGCATGGTGGGGCCGAGGGCGATGCGATTTACCTCGAAGCCGCCGCCGGTGTGACCACGTTTCTGCTGGCTGGACGCTATGCCGAGGCTCGGGCCAAGCGCCGCGCCGGGGACGCGCTGCGATCGCTGCTGGAGCTGGGCGCCAAGACCGTCACGCTCCCCGACGGCCGCGAGATACCGATCGACGACCTCAAAGCCGGAGACCATTTCCTGGTACGCCCCGGGCAGAAGATCGCCACTGACGGCATCGTCACCGAGGGTGCCTCGGCCGTCGATCGCAGTCTGATCACCGGTGAGTCCGTGCCGGTCGAGGTAACTGAAGGTGACACCGTCACGGGCGGTACCGTGAGCGCGGGCGGCCGCTTGGTCGTCCGGGCAACCCGGGTCGGCGCCGACACCCAGCTTGCCCAGATGGCTCGCCTGGTCGAGGACGCTCAAGCCGGTAAGGCGGCAGTGCAACGCCTCGCCGACCGCATCTCGGGCATCTTCGTACCCGTGGTCATCACGCTCGCTGTTGCCACGTTGGGTTACTGGCTGGGCGCGGGCGACGGGTCCACCGCTGCGTTCACGGCTGCTGTGGCCGTACTCATCATTGCCTGCCCCTGTGCGCTCGGTCTGGCCACGCCCACCGCCCTGCTCGTCGGCACCGGCCGGGGCGCGCAGCTCGGCATCCTCATCCGCGGCGTCGAGGCCCTCGAATCGGTCCGCAAGATCGACACGATCGTGCTCGACAAGACCGGCACGGTGACCACGGGTGTCATGACCGTGCGTGAGGTGCTCCCCGAACCCGGCTACGACGCCGAGGCGCTGCTGCTGCTCGCCGGCGCCGTGGAGTCCGCGTCGGAGCACCCGCTCGGCCGCGCCATCACCCAGTCCGCCCGCACGCTGGGTGACCTCGCCCCGGTCACCGATTTCCAGGCGACGGCCGGCGTCGGGGTTCGCGGCACGGTCGGCGGCGAGTTGGTCGAGGTCGCCCGTGGCTCCGGCGATTCCGCGCTGACGTGGATCGAGGTGCGAGCCGATGGCGTGCTGCGGGGGCGGCTGGCATTGGCTGATTCCGTACGTCCGGAAAGCGCTGCGGCCATCGCCCGCCTACGCCGCCTGGGTCTTACCCCCGTGCTGGCCACCGGCGACGCCCAAGCCGTCGCGGCGAAGGTGGCGGGCGAGATCGGGATCGCCGAGGTGCTCGCCGAGGTGCTGCCGGCGGGCAAGGTCGACGTCGTCAAGCAACTCCAGTCGTCCGGCCGGGTCGTGGCCATGGTCGGCGACGGGGTCAACGACGCGGCGGCGCTGGCCCAGGCCGACCTCGGCATCGCGATGGGCGCGGGCACCGACGTGGCCATCGAGGCGTCCGACCTGACGTTGATGCGCGACGACCTGGCCGCGGCGGTCGACGCGGTACGGCTGTCGCGGCGGACCGTGCAGATCATCCACGGCAACCTGTTCTGGGCCTTCGCCTACAACGTCGCCGGGCTTCCGCTGGCCGCCGCGGGCCTGCTCAACCCGATGATCGCGGGCGCGGCGATGGCGCTGAGCTCGATCTTCGTGGTCGGCAACAGCCTGCGCCTGCGCCGGTTCCGCTAAGCCGCAGGTGTGCGAGCCGGGCGCCGCACTTCCCGGTCGTTGCAGTGTGAGCCGGGCGCACCTCCCGGCCGTTGCTCCCGAAACGATCGGGGCGCCCGGCTCACCATCTGTACCGCCGCGCGAAAATTCGAACCGGTCCCGAAGCTCGAAGCCCGCCGGCGGCATTCCCCAGATCCACCTGCAGACATGACGCTACGTGATGATCAGCCCACTAGGGAAGCGTAGCGTGCGGGAATTGTCCGTTCGGGCGGACCAATGTGGGCGGGAAATTCGGACAGAAGTGCTGTATTCGCGCCGGGAGGGCGAATACTCCGAATAATGGTGACTTTCTGTAGCTGTGTGGCTGGGCACGAACAGTAGTTGCCGGGGTGAGTTGGCCCCCAGGATCTGCGGTGGCGCCGCGTTCGGGGAGCAGCCTGCGCAGACGATCGGTGGTCATGATGCCGGCATCGCACGGTCGGCGAGGCCCCCGCTGTGGCGCACCGCCACATCCGCCCTGGCAGACGGCCGGAGTAACCGGGCGGCGGCTGGGGTGGGAGAGGCAGCGGCGGGGGGGGGGCCCCCCCCGCCCCCGCCCGGGGGGGGGGGGGGGGCGGGGGGGGGGGGCCCGGGCCGGGGGGGGGGGGGGGGGGGGCC
>NZ_LOJP01000001.1:5893986-5979977 GCF_001553785.1 Actinoplanes sp. TFC3 | reverse complement strand
ACCAGCTCCTGCTGGTGGACCACAGTGGGGACATGACAACGGATCTTGACGGCAAAGTGGCACTGGTGATCGGCGGGAGCCGGGGTATTGGCGCGGGGGTTGCGGCGGGGGGGGGGGGGGGGGGGGGGGGGGGGGGGGGGGGGGGGCCCCGCCGCTGCCTCAGCTCGGGTGGTGGGTCAGGCCGAGGGCGTGCGCCGCGGCCTGGGTGTTTGCGGCGGCGGCACCGAAGGTTGTCAGGTACGCCTGCACGCCGGCCGGGCGCCACGAGGACGGCCAGCCCATCTCCACCACTGCAACAGTATGGCGGGTCGCCAGCGATTCGATCAGGTTGCGGATATCCGGGTCGCGATGCAGGCGCCGGCCGGCGAGCACGATGGGCCTCGATCCGGCCTGGGTGATCAGGTCTTCTGCCGAGCTGGTTGCGGCCGCGATCGTGATGGCGCCGGGGAATGCGCCCCAGGGTGTTGAGCCTTCGGCGATGGTCGAGCCCGAATGCACCCGCACCACCAGCGCACCGGCGAACCCGTCGACCGGACCCTCAACCCGCAACGCCCGCCGCGCCGCCGAAAGGCCCAGCTCAACCGCCGCCCCGGCAGCAGAGGCAGATGACGCGGGAGAAGCAGCCGCAGCCATCGGGAAGGCGAAAGCCAGCCGAGCCGCCCGATCGGCAGCCCCGGCCACCCGGTCACCGCTCAGCCGCCCATCCCGTACAGCAGCCACGATCTCGGCAACAACATCCTCCACCACCTCGGCGCTGACCCGGGCCCCCAAGCAGAGAACATCAGCCCCCGCCCCTAAAGCCAGCACCGCAGCCCGCCCAACACTCCCCGCCGCCGAAACAGCTCCGCGCATCTCCAAGGCGTCCGTAACGATCGCGCCGTTGAAGCCGTACTCCTCCCGTAGCAACCCCTGCAGCACCTGTCCGCTGAACGTCGCCGGCAGGGAGCCCGTCAGCCCCGGAATTCTGATGTGGGCGGTCATGATGGCGGCCGTACCGGCGGCTATGGCTGCGGCGAAGGGGGGCAGGTCGCGGGCTCGTAACAAGTCCCGGGACGCCTCGACGGTCGGCAGGGCCAGGTGGGAATCCGTGACCGTTGCGCCGTGGCCGGGGAAGTGTTTGGCGCAGGCTGCTACGCCTGCCGACTGCAGGCCGGTTACTGCCGCTGCGGCGTGGCGGGATACCAGCGCCGGGGAGGCACCGAAGGCGCGCGTGCCGATGATGGGGTTCTCGGCGGTGGTGTTGACATCGACTACCGGGGCGAAGGTGAGGTTGATCCCTGCCCTTCTCAACTGGGCGCCGATTGCCCTGTGCACCGAATGGGTGAGATCCGGGTCGTCCACCGCGCCCAGGGCCGCGTTTCCGGGGAAGGGGCTGCCCAGCCGGGACACGTCGCCGCCTTCTTCGTCGGTGGCCAGGAGCAGCTGTGAACGTACCGTGTGCAGGGTCTTGATCAGGTCTTGATCTGCCAGGTTGGACCGGAACAGGGTGATCCCGGCAAGGCCCTCGGTGAGCAGGGCGACCACCCAGGGCGGCACGGTGGGGCCGGGGAAGGCAGCAAGCAATGTCCCCAACGCGAGCCGGCGCAGCGCCGGGTCGATCGTCATGGCATGGTTCCTCGGTTACGCTGCGGGCGACTTGCTCAAAGCCTAAAGGGGGACGTTGTCATGGCCGCCACCCGCTTGCCGGGCACCCCCCGGCTCTTGCGCGCGCTGAACGATCGCGCGGCGCTGGAGCTTCTGCTGACCAAGGGGCCTTTGACGCGCGCCCAGCTCGGCGAGATGACCGGGTTGAGCAAGGTGACCGCCTCGCAGTTGGTCGAGCGACTCGAGGAGCGCGGCCTGGTGCGGCGGGTGGGGGAGCAGGCCGGCGGTCGAGGCCCGAACGCCCAGCTCTACGCGGTGACGCCGGGCAGTGCCTACGTGATCGGGGTGGAAGTGCTGCCGGATCGGGTGGTGGCCGCCTGCGCGGACATCACCGGCGAGATCGTGGGGCGCAGTGAGCAGTCCACCCAGGACAAAGATGATCCGGTACGAGCAGTGCACAACGCCGTGCTCGAAGCGGCCACCGCGGCGGGCACCGACCTGGATTCGGTGCGCCGGGTCGTGCTGGGCACCCCGGGTCTGGTCGATCCGAACACCAGCGAGGTCTCGTTCGCGTTCGACCTGCCCAAGTGGCACCGCGGTCTGCTGGCCGACCTGCGCAACGATCTGAGCGTGCCGGTGGTCTTCGGCAACGACGTGAACCTGGTGGCCGTGGCCGAGCAGCACGCCGGCGCCGGCAAGAACGTCAACGACTTCGCGCTGGTCTGGGTGGACCGTGGTGTCGGCCTGGCCAGCGTCATCGACGGGCGGCTGCATCAGGGCAGCACGGGCGCCGCGGGGGAGATCGGCTACCTGCCGGTGTCGGGCGCCGAGGTGCCGCACAACGTCTCCGAACGCGGGGTGCAGGGCGCGTTCCAGCGGCTCGTCTCCTCCGACGCGCCCAAGGAGATCGGCAAGCAGCACGGCTTCACCGGCGCCGAGTCCGCCGATGTGGTGCGCGCCGCCGTGGCCGCGGGTGCCGCGGGGGAGCCGGTGCTGGACGAGCTGGCCCGGCGGCTCGCGCTGGGTGTGGCAGCGACCTGCATCGTGCTCGACCCGCCGCTGGTGGTGCTGGCCGGGGCGATCAGCCAGGCCGGTGGCACCGCGCTGGCCGCCCGGGTGGAGGCCGAGGTCGCCGCGATCGCCCTGGTCGCGCCCAAGGTTGTGGTGTCCGAGGTGGCCGCTGAGCCGATCCTCAACGGCGCGTTGCTGGCCGCCTTGGACGCGGTCCGGGACGAGGTGTTCGGGTCCACCACGGCGTGAGCCTCGGCACGCCGTCCGGCGCCGGCGCTGCTGCGTGGTTGGATGGACGCGTGCTCGACGCAGCGACCCCCACACCACCCGACGAAGACACCGTCATCTCCTTCGACCGGGTGAGCGTCATCCGCGGCGGCAACCATCTGCTGCGGAGCCTCACCTGGCAGGTCGAGCTGGACGAGCGGTGGGTGATCCTGGGCCCGAACGGGGCCGGCAAGACCACGTTGCTCAATCTGGCTTCGGCCCGGCTGCATCCGTCGCGCGGGGTGGCCTGGGTGCTGGGTGAGCGCTTGGGTCGTACCGATGTCAACGAACTGCGCACCCGGGTCGGCATCACGACCGGGCAGCTGGCCGAGCGGGTGCCGCCCACCGAGCGCGTTCTCGACGTCGTGGTCACCGCCGCCTGGTCGGTAATGGGCCGCTGGCGCGAGAGCTACGACCCGCAGGACGAGGCCCGGGCCCGTGCGCTGCTGCACCAGTTGGGCATGGGCACGCTGGTCGACCGCGAGTTCGGCACGCTGTCCGAGGGCGAGAAGAAGCGCACCCAGATCGCCCGGGCGCTGATGACCGACCCGGAGCTGATGCTGCTCGACGAGCCCACCGCCGGGCTCGACCTGGGCGGGCGCGAGGACCTGCTGGCCCGGCTCACCGAGCTGGCCGAGGATCCGGATGCGCCGGCCATGGTGCTGGTCACCCATCACGTCGAGGAGATCCCGCCGGGCTTCACCCACGCGCTGCTGCTGCGCGAGGGCACGGTCGTGGCAGCCGGGTTGCTCGGCGAGACGCTGACCGCGGAGAACCTGTCCAAGACGTTCGGCCTGCCGCTGGTGGTGGACCGCAACGGTGACCGCTACACCGCCCGGGCCGCCTGATGAACGCCTCCCTGCCGCGCATCGTGGTCGCGGGCAGCGCCAACATGGACCTGGTCGGCCTGGCCGAGCGGCTGCCGCGCCCGGGTGAGACCGTGCTGGGCGACGACTTCATGATGACGCCGGGCGGTAAGGGCGCCAACCAGGCGATCGCGGCGGCCCGAGCGGGTGGGGCTTGCTCATTTCTCGGCGCGATCGGCTCGGATGCGTTCGGCGTGACCATCAAGGCCCGGCTCAACGCCTCGGGCGTGGACACCGCGAACGTGCGGACCAGCTATGGCCCGTCCGGCGTGGCGGTCATCATGGTCGACCGTGCGGGCGAGAACACCATCATGGTGAGCCCGGGCGCGAACAACACGTTTGCCGGGCTCAGCGCGGCCGAGGAAGCCGTCATTGCCGTCGGTGACGTGTTGCTCTGCCAGCAGGAAATCCCGGTCGACACGGTGATCGCGGCCAACCGGGCGGCCCGCGAGGGCGGCACCCGCACGATCCTCAACGCGGCGCCGGCCCGCGAACTGCCGCCGGAGCTGCTGGCCGTGGTCGACCTGCTGGTGGTCAACGAGGGCGAAGCGACTGCCATCACCGGCACGGAAGAGCCTGATCTGGACGCTCTGCTCGAATTGGTCCCGCGGGTGGTGCTCACCCTGGGCGGCAAGGGTTCCCGGTACGCCGACCGCGACGGCGCTCGCGAGCAGATCCCGGCCTACCAGGTCGCCGCGGTGGACACGACCGCCGCCGGTGACGCGTTCACCGGGGCCCTGGCAGTGGCCTGGGGCGAGGGCCGCGACTTGAGCGAAGCCATCCGCTGGGCCAACGCCGCCGGAGCCGCCTGCGTCCGCAAGGTCGGCGCCTCCAACTCCCTGCCCGCCCGAGCCGATATCGACGCCCTCTACGCCCGCGGCACGACGGCCTGATTCACCGCAGGGGTAACCGCAACCACAATCGCACTTCGCCCGTCAGTGGGGACGGTGCCCAAAATGACTACGCGCTCTTTGCCGGGGTCATTCTTGGTGCACTCGACACCGACTGCTGGTGGGGCGAAGCGCCAGCCGAGCGGAGCGAGGCCAGGAAACTCAGTACTTCGCTGCGCAGGACCTCGGCCAGCGCGCTCAGCCCGGCTGTGCCTGACTCGTGGCCGCCGTCGACCGCTGCGGCGATGCCGTTCACCAGGTTGCCCATCTCGCGGATGCTGCCGGTCACCGAGTCGAGCACCTTCACCGCGTCGGCGGCCGCCTGCTGGACCGTGGCCACCTGACCCATGATCTCCTCGCTGGAGGCGCTGGTCTCGTTGGCCAGGTTCTTCACCTCACCTGCGACCACGCTGAAGCCGCGCCCCGCCTCTCCGGCCCGCGCGGCCTCGATCGTGGCGTTCAGGGCCAGCAGCCGGGTCTGCGAGGCCACCTGGTTGATCAGGTCGACCGCGTGCCGGATCTGTTCCGAGGCGGTACGCAGCCCGGTCACGGTTTCCAGCCCCCGGCCCGCGTCGGCCACCGCTTCCCGGGCGAAATCGGCCAGCCCGTTCGCCGACGCTCCCATCTCGGTGGCCGCGGTTGCCACCTGTTCCGAAACGGTCAGCACCGCCGATTCCAGCTCATCGGCGAGCGCCACCCGCGACCGGGTCGCCTCGGCCATGCCGTCGGCCGACGCGCTCATCTGATCCTCGGACTGGGCGATCTGCAGGGCCGCCGTACGAAAAGCGCCCTGCATTCCCTGGGTCAGAAAACGCCGGTGGTAGCGCCCCTCGGCGGCAGCCCCCAGCGCAGCGGCCGATTCGCGGATGAACGAGTCGGTGATGTCGAGCAGGCTGTTCAGGGCAGTGCGGGTGGCCTGTTCCGGCGCTGAGTCGCCGATGTCGGGCAGGCGCGCCTCGAAGTCACCGGCCGCCGCCCGTGCGCAGACATCGGCGATCAGGCGCAGCGTGGCGTCGGAGTTCATGCGGCGGTCCCGTTCGTCAGGCCCCAGACGAATTCGTCGTACGTCTGACCGCGCTCGGCTAGCATCGTGTTCAGCATCGCCCACGAGGCCTCCAGAGCCGGCGCGGAACCGGGGTGCTTGCGTTCCTCGGCGCGCAGGGTGCGGTAGACCTGCCCGGCCGCATCGACGGCGGACCGTTGCGGGCGGCGCCGGCTCGAGTGGTAGCCGACCAGTTGCCCGTGGCGGTCGAGGGACGGCGTGACATGCGCCAGCACCCAGTAGTGCGCGCCGTCGCGGGCGAGGTTGAGGACGTACGCGAAAATCTCCTGCCTGGCCTGCAGGGTGTCCCACAGCAATTTGAAGACGGCGCGCGGCATGTCGGGATGGCGGATCAGGTTGTGCGGCTGACCGATCGCCTCCTGCTCGGGCAGCGCCGACACCCGCAGAAAGACATCGTTCGCGTACGTCAGCACCCCGCGCGGATCCGTCTTGGTGACGATGATCTCGTCCTCGCCGAACGTGCGCTCGACGCCGCTCGGGGCGGCTGTGGCGGCCTTCATGGGCCCATTCTCGGCAACTTACCGCCGAGTTTTGGCCTTTTCCGCGACACTGAGCCCCCACAGCACCAGCGGGACCTGCAGCGGAAGGCGGCCATACGCGATGGCCCGCTGTTTCGGCGGTGCTTTGCGCCAATCCACGGCCATCTTGATGTTGGCCGGGAACACCGCCGCGAACAGCCCGGCCGCGGCCAGCCCACCGAGCCGCCGGGTGCGCGGGACGGCGACCGCGGCGGCAACGGCCAGTTCGGCGACCCCGCTGGCATAGGTCCAGGTCCGCGCCCGGCCGGGCAGCGAGCGCGGCACGATCCGGTCGAACGGGCGCGGCTTGGCGAAGTGCAGGACGCCGGTGGTGGTCAAGGTGGCGGCGAGCAGCAGGCTGGACTTGCTCAAGCGGTTCCTCCCCGGGGTACGACATCATTGTCGAGGGCTCGTTGCAGCGCCCGGTAGATGCGTCCGAAGCGTTGCCGGTCATCGGTGCGCAGCAGGACCACCTCGGTGCCGCGGACCAGCGCGTGGATCTCCAGGTTGTGGCTGCCGCGGTCGTACGAGCGGTCCACCACCTCGAGCAGCACGTCGGCCAGCGGCACCGCGGCCAGCCCGATCAGGATGCCCCCGCCGGCCAGCGCGACGGTCATCGTGGTGGAGGCGTCGATCAGCAGCGCCACCACAATGCCGAGGGCCCCGATCACCAGCGGTGCGATCATGGCGACGGCCAGCGCTCCGCGCCCGGCGAGCTTCGACCACTGCCGTGGACCGCGCGAGTGCCAGACGCGCGCAAGGTCGTGCAGCCGGTAGTCGCGCCCGCCCATCCGCACGCCACTGGAGGTGACCAGCACGTCCGCGTCGCGGTAGTAGGTGACCATGACGCCTCCCTCCCTCGCGATGCTATTACCCGGCCGCCGTCCGGCTTACCCTGTCCTTCGACACGGCGGATCGATCTGGGGAGGCGCTCGGTGGGCGAGTTCGTGGAGCTGGAGACCAAGGACGGAATCGGGACTGTGCAGCTGCGCCGGCCGCCGATGAACGCGCTGAACACCCAGGTCCAGGAGGAGCTGCGGGAAGCGGCGCAGGCCGCGGCCGTTTCCCCGGACGTCCGTGCCGTCGTCGTGTACGGCGGGGAGAAGGTTTTTGCCGCAGGCGCTGACATCACCGAGTTCACCACCACGACCTTTCCAGAGATGACGGTACGAGCAAGCGCACTGTCCAGCGCCTTCGATGCCGTCGCGCGCATCCCGAAACCGGTCGTCGCGGCGATCACCGGATACGCCCTGGGCGGCGGTTGCGAGCTGGCGCTGGCCTGCGACTGGCGGGTCGTGGCGGACGACGCGAAGCTCGGTCAGCCGGAGATCAAGCTCGGCATCATCCCCGGCGCCGGGGGCACGCAGCGGCTGGCCCGGCTCGTCGGCCCGGCCCGCGCCAAGGACCTGGTCTTCTCCGGGCGCATGGTGGACGCCGGGGAGGCGCTGCGGATCGGGCTCGCGGACCGGGTCGCCCCGGCGGCGGACGTGTACGCGACGGCGGTTGAGCTCGTGCGGCCGTACCTGAATGGTCCGGCGCTGGCTCTGCGCGCGGCCAAGCAGGCCATCGACGGGGGATTGAGCCTGGATCTCGCCTCCGGGCTGGAGCTGGAGAGCCACTTGTTCGCTGGGCTGTTCGCCACCGAGGATCGCACCGAGGGGACGACCGCGTTCGTGGAGAAGCGCAAACCGACGTTCCGCGGGCGATGAGGGATCACGCGTTCATCGATCTGTTGCCATGAAGCGCCTCTCTGTGACGATGCCTGGGGTGGGCGCGGCATCGGTACGGCGCCTGGTGATGCTCGGGACGGTCGACGGGGTGGAGGTGCGCTGCCGGCGCGATGGCGACGGCCGGCTGCGCTGGCGCGCCATCGTGATGCAGCGCTGATCAACTCGTAGGCGCCACCGCCTACACTGACCCGCATGTCCATCGACCAGGGTCGGCACGCGCTCGGCGTCGACTTCGGCACCTCGAACACGGTCGCGGTGGCACGCTGGCCCGACGGCCGCGCGCGCCCGATTCTCGTCGACGGTTCGCCGTTGCTGCCCTCGGCCGTCTACGCCGAACCCGGCGGCGCCCTGCTCGTCGGCCGCGACGCCGTGCACAGCGCCCGGCGTGATCCCGCCCGCTACGAGCCGAACCCGAAACGCCGCATCGACGACGACCTGGTGCTGCTCGGCGAGCGCGAGGTCCCGATCGTCGACCTCATCGCCGCCGTGCTGGTCCGAGTGGTCGAGGAATGGCACCGCGCGGTCGGCCCGGTACGCCCCGAAGTCACCCTCACCTGCCCTGCCACCTGGGGCGCCACCCGCCGCGGCCTGCTCGCCGAGGCGGCCGGCCGGGCCGGGCTGGAACGCACCCGCCTGGTCGCCGAGCCGGTCGCCGCGGCCACCTACTTCGCCGAGGTGCTCGGCCGCGAGGTGCCGATCGGCTCGGTCGTGGTGGTCCACGACTTCGGTGCCGGCACGTTCGACGCCAGCGTGGTCGCCCGTACGGCAGACGGCTTTGAGGTCCTCGCCGTCGACGGCCGCGACGACCTCGGGGGCCTGGACATCGACGCCGCGATCGTCGAGCACCTCGGCAAGATCTGCGCCGAACGCGACCCGCAGGCCTGGAAGCGGCTGAGCGAGCCGGAAACCTTGGAGGACCGCCGCGCCCAGCGCCAGCTCTGGGACGACGCCCGGATCGCCAAGGAACGGCTGTCGCGCAGCCAGTCCGCCGACGTGATGATCCCGCTGCTCGACGTCGAGATGCACGTCACCCGCGAGGAACTCGAGCAGCTCGCCCGTCCGATCCTCGACCAGACCGTGCAGGTGACCAGCGAGCTGCTGCGCTGGGCCGACCTGGCCCGCGGCCGGCTTGCGGGCGTGTTCCTGGTCGGCGGGGCCAGCCGGATCCCGCTGGTGGCGACGCTGCTGCATCGCGCGCTGGGCGAGGCGCCGGTGGTGATCGAACAACCCGAGCTGGTGGTCGCCGAGGGCAGCATCCTGGCCGACGCGGCGCTGCTGGCTACCGAGCCGGCATCCCCCGGCCCGACTTCCGAGCTGCGGCTGGTCTCTCGTGACGCCCCACCGGAGCGCCCGGCGCCGGTATCGGTGGATGACATGGAAACGGTCCCGCGCGGCCGTCGCGATCTGACCGGCGGCTTCCCGCCCGCTGTCGACCCGTGGCCGGACGCCCAGCACGTCTGGGTGCCCGACCCGGAAGCCACGGTGGCCGCCCCGATCTCGCCTTTGCGCCCGGCTTCCGGCTCGCCGTGGCCCGGTTCCGGCCAGCCTGACGCGACTCGCTTGGACCCGGAAGCCGATCGTTCGGGCGCTGCCGCCTCGGGGAAGGGCGTCGTTTCAGGAAGGGGCAGGGCTTCGGGGAAGGGCGCAGCCTCGGCTTCGGGGAAGGCGGCATCGCCGACCGCTGGTCGCTCAGTGCAGGATGCATCCCGGCCAGCAGCCGCTTACCCGGGCGACGGCTACCAAGGCGCAGCCCGCCCAGGCAGCCAAGCCCCGAACCGCCAAGGCGCCCCATCCCGCCCGAAGCGCCGCACCGGCCGAGCCCTGCGGACCTTCCAGATCCTGCTCAGCATCGTCATCCTCGTCGGCGTCCCGGTCGGGGCGTTGCTGGTCGCGTACGCCTACACCGCTCAAGTCCCCTTCAATGCGAGCCTGAGCTATCTGATCGAGGATCTTCGCCGCTTGTTGTCGTAGGGCGCCGGTAGCGTGGCGGGCATGGCGGCTGAGATCGATGGTCATGGTGGCGATGTCGCGGTGGGGGCGCTGCGGGCGTACGGGATCAATGAGCTTTTTACGCTGTCCGGTGGGCATGTTTTTCCGATCTATGACGCCGCGCATCGCTCTGGTTTCCCGATCTTCGACGTGCGGCATGAGCAGTCGGCGGTGTTCGCGGCCGAGGCCATAGCCAAGCTGCAGCGACGGCCGGGGCTGGCCGTGCTCACCGCCGGGCCCGGGGTGACGAACGGCATCTCGGGGCTGACCAGCGCCTACTTCAACGCCTCGCCGGTGCTCGTGCTCGGGGGCCGGGCGCCGGCGTTCCGCTGGGGATCGGGCAGCCTGCAAGAGCTCGACCACGTCCCGCTGGTCCGGCCGGTCACCAAGTACGCGGCCACAGTGGCGAGCACGGGAGCCATTGCCACCGAGATTGGCATCGCGTTGACGGCGGCTTCGACCGCGCACCGGGGGCCGGCGTTTCTCGATCTGCCGCTTGAGGTGCTGTTCTCGAGCGAGACGGTGACCGTGCCCGAGGCTGCCGGGATCCCCGTCGTGCCGGCCGATCCCGACGAGGTGCGGCGCGCGGCCACCCTGCTGGCCGGGGCCGAACGGCCGGTGATCATCGCAGGATCGGACGTGTGGGCCGGGGATGCGATCGAGGCGCTGCGGGCCGCCGCCGAGGCGCTGGACGTTCCGGTGTTCACCAACGGCATGGGGCGTGGGGCGCTACCGCCGGGGCATCCGCTGGCGTTCGCCAAGGCGCGGCGGGTGGCTTTGCGGGAGGCCGACGTGGTTGCCGTGATCGGCACGCCGCTGGATTTCCGGCTCAACTTCGGCGAGTTCGAGCCCGCCCAGGTCGTCCACATCGTCGATGCGCCCAGCCAGCGGGCCACCCACGTCCAGCCCGCAGTCTCCCCGGCGGGCGACCTGCGGACCACGCTCACCGCCCTGGCCGATCATGGGGCTGTGCATCCGGACTGGGTCGCGCAACTGCGCGCGGCCGAGGACGTCGGCAAGGCCCGGGACGCGCAGGCCATGGCCGCGGAGACAGATCCCATCAAACCCGCCCGGGTGTACGGCGAACTGCGCAAAATCCTGGCCCCCGACGCCGTAACGATCGGCGATGGGGGCGACTTCGTCTCGTACGCCGGCCGCTATCTCGAACCGGCCAGGCCGGGCACCTGGCTGGACCCGGGACCATACGGCTGCCTGGGCACCGGGATGGGTTACGCGATGGGCGCCCGGGTGACGTACCCGGATCGCCAGATCTGCGTGTTGATGGGCGACGGCGCTGCTGGGTTCTCGCTGATGGACGCCGAGTCGCTGGTCCGGCAGGGGCTGCCCGTGGTGATCGTGGTCGGCAACAACGGCATCTGGGGGCTGGAGAAGCATCCGATGCGGGCCATGTACGGCTACGACGTGGCGGCCGACCTGCAGCTCGGTCTGCGCTATGACGACGTGGTGCGGGCGCTCGGCGGAGCCGGCGAGACAGTGGAGACGGCTGCCGAGGTGGGGCCGGCGTTGGCACGGGCATTTGGCGCCGGGGTGCCGTACCTGGTCAATGTGCTGACCGACCCGGCCGACGCCTATCCGCGCTCGTCGAACCTGGCGTGAGTGCCGTCAGGCGTCGTCGTTCTTCTCCAAGTCGCGTTCCCACTGCGCCAGCAGCTCGCGGTCGCGCCGGGACTGCTCGGAGTCCACCGAGCGCAGGAAGTCCGGGTCGTCGTCCGGGGAGGACGGGCGCGCGGACGACCGCCGCACCGCCTCGCGCGGCACTGGCGCCGGGCGGCCCCACAGCGCGTAGGCCAGCGGGCCCAGCAGCGGGATGAACAGAACCACCAGAACCCAGAGGGCGCGCGGCATGGTGCGTACCCGATCGGCCGACAACGCGCTGATGAGCGCCAGCACCAGGAGTACGAGCTGTACTGCCGCCAGGAAGACGAACACGCGGACCATGCAAGCAATGATGCCGCGCCGACCGGCCAACGGCGACGGTCAGAGGCTGACAAGCACAATCCCGACCATCGCGAGGGCCGCGGTGATCAGTGCATAAGCGCTCACTGTGCGGTCACCGGGGCGCGGTGGCCAAGCGTTGAGCCCACGCGCGCGGCGGTAGGCCAGGGCCACCAGCAGCGCCCAGCCGGCCAGCGCGACCGCCGCTGTGAGAAAAGCGGCGAGCCGGGCATCCGGGGCAAACGCCGGGCGCAGCATGAGCAGCGCAACCGCGGCGGCCGACAGACCCGTGCGGCGCCAAGCCAGGCGGGTGCGTTCGGCCGAGGCGCCGGGGTCGCGCGGTGTGGTCACGAGGCGAGGGCCTTGATCAGCACCGCGAGCACGAGCAGGATCGCGCCGGCCGCGACGATGAGGGCGAGCACAGCCGGGAAACGCGAGCGCGGCAAGTCGGTGCCCAAGCGCATGGCTTTTTCGGTACGAGCCCAGTGGTCCACCGCGCGCAGGGCGACCACGCCACCGAGCAGCAGCAGGGCCACCGCGATGATCTCGCGCAGGTGGGCGATGGGCAGCGGCGGCAGGAACTGGGCGCAGGCCAGCCCGCCGGCCAGCAGGGCCAGTGCCGTACGGATCCAGGCCAGGAAGGTGCGCTCGTTGGCCAGCGAGAAGCGATAGTCGGGCTTCTCGCCGGCCATCGGCGTCTTCTGCGGGTTGAACCACTGGTCGAGCACGAGTCGATTATTGACCGTGGAGGTCAACAATGGGCGGCTGCGGTGTGCCTCCGCGGCTGCGACGCAGTATGGAAGGGTGAGGTGTGTCACCCAGGTAGCGGCTGACCGGGCAAGCTACTCGTGGGTAACATCTGGCAGAGGCCATCTCCAGGAGGGTTGTCGAAGCGCGATGAACATCGTCGTACTGGTCAAGCAGGTACCCGACTCCGGTGCCGAGCGCACCCTGAACGCTTCGGACAATACGGTCGAGCGCGGGTCAGCGAGCAACGTCATCAACGAGATGGACGAATACGCCATCGAGGAAGCGCTGAAGCTCAAGGAAGCGCACGGCGGCGAGGTCACCGTCCTCACGATGGGCCCGGCCGAAGCCGTCGAATCGGTCCGCAAGGCGCTGCAGATGGGCCCGGACAAGGCCGTGCACATCCAGGACGACGCGCTGCACGGCTCGTGCGCGGTCGCCACTTCCAAGGTCCTCGCGAGCGCGCTGAGCACGCTCAACGCCGACCTGATCCTCTGCGGCGCCGAGTCCACCGACGGCCGCGTGCAGGTCATGCCGCACATGATCGCCGAGCGGCTGGGCATCGCCGCGCTGACCGGCGCGCGCAAGCTCACCGTGGACGGCTCCCAGTTGACCGCCGAGCGGCAGACCGATGAGGGCTACGAGATCGTCACCGCCGCCACCCCCGCCGTGGTGAGCGTCTGGGACACCATCAACGAGCCCCGCTACCCCTCGTTCAAGGGCATCATGGCGGCCAAGAAGAAGCAGGTGCAGGGCCTGTCGCTGGCCGACCTCGGCATCTCCGCCGACGAGCGCGGGGCGGCCGGGGCCACCAGCGCCGTGCTCGAGTTCACCAGGCGCCCGCCGCGCAGCGCCGGCACCAAGATCACCGATGAGGGCGAGGGCGGCGTCAAGCTCGTCGAGTACCTCGCCACCGAGAAGTTCGTCTGAGAGGGGCCGGACATGGCTGAGGTTCTGGTTGTCGTCGAGTCCGGCGTCAAGAAGGTCACGCTCGAGATGCTGACCATCGCTCGCGGGCTCGGCTCGGTGTCGGCCGTGGTGTTCGGCGACGCGGACACCGCCAAGCTCGCCGAGTACGGCGCGGAGAAGATCTACGCCGCCACCGGCTCGGACGTCGAGGACTACCTGGTGGCGCCCAAGGCCACCGCGGTGGCCGAGCTGGTCCAGCGGGTCCAGCCCGCCGCGGTCCTGCTCGCCGCCACCCAGGAGGGCAAGGAGATCGCCGGCCGGCTCGCCGTCAAGCTGGACAACGGCCTGCTCACCGACGCGGTCGAGGTGGCCGCGGACGGCACCGCCACGCAGGTCGTCTTTGCCGGCTCGGGGATCGTCAAGTCCAAGGTCACCAAGGGCCTGCCGATCGTCACCATCCGCCCCAACTCGGTCACCCCGGCCGCGGCTCCGGCCACCCCGGCGACCGAGGAGCTGACGGTCACCGCGACCGAAGCGGACAAGCTGACCAAGGTCGTCGAGCGGGTGACCGAGCAGAAGGGTTCGCGCCCGGAGCTGTCCGAGGCCTCGATCGTCGTCTCCGGCGGCCGCGGCGTGGGCAACGCCGACAACTTCAAGCTGGTCGAGGAGGTGGCCGACCTGCTCGGCGGTGCCGTGGGTGCATCCCGCGCCGCTGTCGACTCCGGTTACTACCCGCACCAGTTCCAGGTGGGCCAGACCGGCAAGACCGTCTCGCCGCAGCTGTACGTGGCGCTGGGCATTTCCGGCGCCATCCAGCACCGCGCCGGCATGCAGACCTCGAAGACGATCGTCGCGGTCAACAAGGACCCCGAGGCCCCGATCTTCGACCTCGCGGACTACGGCGTGGTCGGCGACCTGTTCAAGGTCGTCCCCCAGGTCGCCGAGGAGATCCGTAAGCGTAAGTGACGTTGAACACCAGCAAAGCGGCTCAGCACCAGCGTGCTGGGCCGTTTCGCGTTCCCGGCCCTCGGACGGGGAGCGAGTACTTGAGGCATCAAGGCATAAGCTTGGCGACGATGGCCTACCTGGATCACGCGGCGACCACGCCGATGCTTCCCGAGTCGCTCGACGCCTACGTCACCGCGGCCCGGGACATCGGCAATCCGTCGTCTCTGCACGCTGCCGGCCGCTCTGCCCGCCGGCAGGTCGAGGAGTCCCGCGAGCGCATTGCCGCGGTGCTCGGCGCCCGGCCCTCCGAGGTGATCTTCACCAGCGGCGGAACCGAGAGCGACAACCTGGCGACCAAGGGCATTTTCTTCGCCAGGCGCGACGCCGACCCCCGGCGTAACCGGCTGGTGGCCTCGGCGGTCGAGCACCACGCGGTGCTCGACTCCGTCGACTGGCTGGCCGCCCGCGAGTCGGCGATCGCTGACTGGCTGCCGGTCGACTCGTCCTGCCGGGTCAACCCCGGCGACCTCGCCGCCCTGATCGACGAGCACGGCGCCGAGATCGCCGTGATCAGCGTGCAGTGGGCCAACAACGAGGTCGGCGCGGTGCAGCCGATCGCCGAGCTGGCCGGGCTGGCCGCCGCCGCCGGCATCCCGTTCCACACCGACGCAGTGCAGGCCGTGGGCCAGATTCCGGTCGACTTCGCGGCCAGCGGTGCAGCCGCGCTCACGCTCACCGGTCACAAGCTGGGCGGCCCGGTCGGGGTCGGCGCGCTGCTGCTGGGCCGCGATGTGCAGGCCACGCCGCTGCTGCACGGCGGTGGCCAGGAACGCGACGTGCGCTCCGGCACCCTGGACACCCCCGGCGTGGTGGCCTTTGCGGTGGCGGTCGAGGCCGCGGTCAAGGCCCAGCACGAGTACGCGGCCCGTGTCTCGGCGCTGCGCAACGACCTCGTGCAGCGGATCTGCGCGGCCATCCCGGATGCCATCTACAACGGCGACCCGGTGCACCGGCTGCCCGGCAACGCGCATTTCTCGTTCCCGGGCTGCGAGGGCGACGCGTTGCTGCTGCTGCTCGACGCCAACGGCATCGCCTGCTCCACCGGCTCGGCCTGCTCGGCGGGCGTCGCCCAGCCCTCGCACGTGCTGATGGCGATGGGAGCCGACCACGACCGGGCGCGTTCGTCGCTGCGCTTCACCCTCGGGCACACCTCAACCGAGGCGGAAACCGACCAGCTGATGGCCGCCCTGCCCGCCGCCGTGGAGCGCGCCCGCCGCGCGACGGCCTGGAAAACACCTCGACCCTAGGGGATAGGCTTTTACGGTGCGAGTGCTTGCAGCTATGTCCGGCGGGGTCGACTCCGCCGTTGCCGCCGCGCGCGCCCGGGAGGCCGGCCACGACGTGACCGGTGTGCACCTGGCGCTGTCGCGTAACCCCCAGACCTACCGGACCGGTGCGCGGGGCTGCTGCACCCTGGAAGACTCCCGCGATGCCCGGCGCGCCGCCGACGTCATCGGCATCCCGTTCTACGTGTGGGACATGGCCGAGCAGTTCCACGAAAGCGTCGTCGACGACTTCGTGAACGAGTATGCGGCCGGCCGCACGCCGAACCCGTGCCTGCGCTGCAACGAGAAAATCAAGTTCGCGGCGGTGCTGGACCGGGCGATCGCGCTGGGCTTCGACGCGGTGGTCACCGGCCACCACGCCCGCCTCGGTGCCGACGGGCTGCTGCGGCGCAGCGTCGATCTGGCCAAGGACCAGTCGTACGTGCTGGCGGTGCTCACCCGCGAGCAGCTCGACCGGGCCGTCTTCCCGCTGGGCGACTCCACCAAGGCCCAGGTGCGCGAGGAGGCCGCCGAGCGTGGGCTGGCCGTGGCCGACAAGCCCGACTCCAACGACATCTGCTTCATCGCCGACGGCGACACCAAGGGCTTCCTGGCCGACCGGCTCGGCTCGGCACCCGGCGACATCGTCGACGGGCGCACCGGCGCGGTGCTCGGGCAGCACGACGGTGCCTACGCCTACACGATCGGCCAGCGCAAGGGCCTCGACCTGCGGGTGCCCGCCCCCGACGGCCGCCCCCGCTACGTGCTGTCGATCACGCCGAAGACCAACACCGTCACCGTCGGCCCGCGCGAGGACCTGGCCGTGGACACGGTCACCGCGACCCGGCCGATCTGGCACAGCGAAACGACGCCGGTCGAGTGCGAGGTGCAGCTACGCGCGCACGGCGAAGTCGTCCCGGCGACGGTGGCTGTGGAGGGTGGCGAGTTCACCGCGCGGCTGGGCTCACCCGCGCGCGGGGTGGCCGCCGGGCAGGCGATTGTCGCCTACCGGCCCGACCCGGCCGGCGACATCGTGCTGGGGTCGGCCACGATCACCGCCGGGGTGGCCGCCGAGCCGGTGCCGAGCCACAGTGCCTGACTTCCCCTGGCCTGCCGGGGCGGCGACCGGGATCGGATCGCTGCCCGGCACCGACATCGCCGAGGCTCAGCGGCTGGTGCTCGGCGAGCTGCCCGACCTGCCGCACCTGCCCGAGCTGCCCGCCCGCGGGCCCGGCGCCGACCTGATCGGGCGCACCGCCGGGTTCCTGGTCGAGCTGCCGGTCCAGTTGTACGCGGGTCGCTGGCAGATCGCGCCGCGCCCCGGCAAGGACCGGCGGCGCACCGATGACCTGCTCGAACGCGACCTCGACCAGCTGACCGAGCAGGCCGAGGGATATGCCGGGCTGGTCAAGGTGCAGGCCGCCGGGCCGTGGACGCTCGCGGCGAGCCTGGAGCTGCCGATCGGCGGGCGGATGCTGCGCGATGCCGGCGCGGTGCGCGACCTGACCGGCTCGCTGGCCGAGGGGCTGCGCCGGCATGTGGCCGAGGTGCAGAAGCGGCTGCCCCGGGCCCGGGTGCTGGTGCAGCTCGACGAGCCGTCGCTGACCGCGGTCCTCGGTGGGCGGGTGCCTACCGAAAGTGGGCTCGGGGCATACCGGGCCGTCGACAAGGCGGACGCGGCGTCGGCGTTGCGCTCGGTTGTCGAGGCGGTGGATGTGCCGGTTGTCGTGCATTGCTGCGCTGCGGACGTACCGTTGCAGGTTCTGCGGGATGCTGGGGCCGCGGCCGTGTCGCTCGACCTTTCGCTTCTCAAAGATCTTGATCCGGTCGGGGAGGCCATCGAGGCCGGTCTTGGCCTGTTCGCCGGGGCTGTGGCCACCCGTCCGGCCGTGCCGGGCAAGGCGCCGACGTCGGCCGAGGTGGCCGAGCGGGTCCGGGCGTTGTGGCAGAAGCTGAGCTTTCCGGCGGCGCAACTGAGCGAGCAGGTTGTCGTCACGCCGGCGTGTGGGCTGGCCGGGGCGTCGCCGGGCTATGTGCGGGCGGTGCTCAAGGCGTGCCGTGACGCCGGTCGCCGGCTGGTGGAATCCTGACTGACCGCATCCGGCGCCGCACGGCCCACGCGGCACGCCCGGCCCGGCGCTGAAACTCCGCCCGCGGGACCAGGATCGGCTCGCCCAGGTTCAGATAAGAATCCTTTTTCGCGTACGGATCCCAGCGGCGCGTCGGTATCAGCAGGTGATCGCGGCGGTGGCTCTTGTTCTGGCTGGTGATCTTGAGCACCAGGATGCCGTCGCTGTTGTTGCGCAAGATGACGCAGGGGCGCAGTTTCGAACCGCGTCCGCGCACATAGGGCACCTGCGCCCACCAGATGTCCCCGGGCCGCGGCACTCTTTTCCGGCGTAGCCATGAGATCACCAGCATCCCCCGACGGTAGCCGACCAGTTTTGTCGTACGGGACGACTAACGTGCCCCTTGAAGACGAAACACGGAGGTCCGCGGTGTCCGAGCACTCTCTTCCAGCATCTCCCTCCGCTGCGCCGACCGCCGAGCAGGTGGCGGCGGCCGGGGCCGAGCCGACCTCGGCGGCCAGCGCACGGCACGCCGAGCTGAGCGACGAGATCCGCGGGCATCAATACCGCTACTACGTGCTGGACTCGCCGACCATCGCCGACGCCGAGTTCGACAAGCTGCTGCGCGAGCTGGAGGGCCTGGAGCAGCAGTTCCCGGCGCTGCGCACCCCCGGCTCGCCCACGCAGAACGTCGGCGGCACGTTCTCCACCCAGTTCACCTCGGTGGACCACGCCGAGCGGATGATGTCGCTGGACAACGTGTTCGACGAGGACGAACTGGCCGCCTGGGCCGAGCGCACCCAACGCGACGCGGGTGGCCCGGTGGAGTTCATCTGCGAGCTCAAGGTCGACGGACTGGCGATCAATCTGACGTACGAGAAGGGCAAGCTCGTCCGTGGCGCCACCCGTGGCGACGGGCGCACCGGCGAGGATGTCACGCCCAACGTGCGCACGATCCGCGAGATCCCCGAGCGCCTCACCGGCGACAATCCGCCCGACCTGCTGGAGGTGCGCGGCGAGATCTACTTCCCGGTGTCCGCGTTCGCCGACCTCAACGCGTCACTGGTCGAGGCGGGCAAGGCGCCGTTCGCCAACCCGCGCAACGCCGCCGCCGGCAGCCTGCGCCAGAAGGACCCCCGGATCACCGCGTCCCGTGGGCTGCGCATGGTGGTGCACGGCATCGGCGCGCGCAAGGGCTTCACGCCCGACTCGCAGTCGCACGCCTATGAGGCGCTCAAGGCGTGGGGGCTGCCCACCAGCGACCGGTGGCGCCTGGTCGAAAACCTGGCCGGCGTGCACGAGTTCATCGAGAGTTACGCGGGCAAGAACCGGCACTCCGTCGAGCACGAGATCGACGGCGTGGTCATCAAGGTGAACTCGGTGTCCATCCAGGGCCGGCTCGGCTCGACCAGCCGGGCGCCGCGCTGGGCCATCGCCTACAAATACCCGCCCGAGGAAGTCACCACCAAGCTGCTCGACATCTCGGTGAACGTCGGGCGCACCGGCAGGGTCACCCCGTTCGCCATCCTCGAACCGGTCCGGGTCGCCGGCTCCACCGTCGCGCTGGCCACCCTGCACAACGCCCGCGAGGTCGAACGCAAGGGCGTGCTGATCGGCGACACCGTGGTGCTGCGCAAGGCCGGCGACGTCATCCCCGAGATCCTCGGCCCGGTGGTCGACCTGCGCCCCGAGGGCGCCCGCCCGTTCGAGATGCCCACCGAGTGCCCCGAGTGCGGCACCCCCTTGGCCCCGGCCAAGGAAAGCGACATCGACATCCGCTGCCCCAACTCCCAATACTGCCTTGGCCAGCGCCGCGAACGCCTGTCCGCGGTGGGCAGCCGCAACTTCCTGGACATCGAGGTGCTGGGCGAGAAGGCGGCCCGGGCGCTGCTCGACTCCGAGGTGGTCCTCAACGAGGGCGACCTGTTCGCGCTGACCGCCGATGACCTGCTCAAGGTGCCGTTCTTCGTCAACATGGACGGCACCCTGGGCAGCAACGCGGCCAAGATGCTGGAGAGCCTGGAGGAGGCCAAGAAGCGTCCGCTGTGGCGTTACCTCGTGGCGTTGTCCGTACGCCATGTCGGCCCCAAGGCCGCACGCGGACTGGCCCTCGAGTTCGCCTCGATGGAGGCAATTCAGCAGGCCCTCGACGAAGGCCGCGTCGACGAGGTGTCCGCCGTCGAGGGCGTGGGCCCCATCATCGCCGAGAGCCTGCGCGAATGGTTCACCGTCGACTGGCACCGCGACATCATCGACAAGTGGCGCGCCGCCGGCGTGGTGATGGCCGACGAGCGTTCCGACGCCGGCCCCCGCCCGCTGACCGGCATGACCGTCGTGGTCACCGGCACCCTGTCCACCCACACCCGTGACGAAGCCTCCGAGGCGGTCCTGGCCCAGGGCGGCAAAATCAGCGGCTCGGTCTCGAAGAAAACCGCGTTCGTGGTGGTCGGCGACAACCCGGGCAGCAAATACGACAAGGCCCTGCAGTTGAAGGTGCCGGTGCTGAACGAGGAAGGCTTCGCGGTGCTGCTGGCCTCGGGGCCGGACGCGGCTCGCGAGGTAGCGGAGATCGCCGAGGAGCCGCCGCAGGAGTGAGCGCTCACCCAGTCCGGGGCCGACCCACCTGTCACGCCTCGGCTTGGTGGCCCTGGCGTGCGAGCAGCTCGGTAGTCGCGGTCCTCGGCGTCCACGGCGGTCAGTCCAGCCGGACGCGGCCGCTCGCCGGGGCCCGCGCCTGACGCCCGCTGCCGATCCGACGACCTGCTTCTCCCTGCCACACCGCCTGCCGACCTGCCTTTGCGGTGCTGCGGCGGCCGTACCCCAACGGGTGATCTTCATGGGGATCCGAGTGGGAAACGTTATGGCGATTTGATAACGCAGAACACGTTTCGCGGCATTTTGTCCATGTGGATCTATGGTGAGGGGGATCGGTTTGGCTGGCCTGCGTCTGGTAGGTGGCCGCGGTCGCCGCACGCCAATCGGTCGGTCGACGCCATCGTGGAGGTCGCATGGATGCCGCACAGTTGCGCTGCTCCATGCCGGGGAACCGGCGGGCGCGCAGAGCCCGTCGCGGGGCGGGGGTGGCCGTCGGTGCCGCGCTGCTTGTCGACGCGGGGCTGTGGCTGGTTTTCCCCGGATCTTTCGCGGATCTCCACGCCGAATTCTGGGTCCTGGCGGCCTTGGCCCTCGCCGTCGATGCCCGGCCTTACGTGCTCGCCAACCGGCGGGCCAGCGCGGTTGTTCTGCCTTCGATCTGCTTCACCTTTGCCATAGTGCTGGCTTGGGGGTACGTCCCCGCCCTGGCAGTCCAACTGGCGGGCATCGCGATATCCGGAGTCCGGCTGCGCCACTCGAACCGCCGGGCACTCTCCCTCGCCGCTCAGCACGTCGTCGCCTTGGCCGCCGCGGCCCTGGTGGCCGGGCTGACCGGCCTGCACATCGACGGTGCACCGACCTGGGGCGACGCCGTCCTGACCGTCGTCGCCGCAGCCGCCTGGATCCTGGCCCGCCACGCCGCCGCCACCGCAATAGAAACCCGCACCCGAGCAACCGGAAACCGCTTACCAGCAGCCGGGCCCCGAGCAGCAAAAGGCCAACCTCACCAGCGCCGCCGCCTGGAACTCTTCGCCACGGCCGCTTTCCTTCTGCTCGGCCCGGTTGTGTTCGCCGCGGCCCAAGCCGGCCTGACCGTCGTTCCCCTCGTCCTGCTCGCGCTGCATGCTGTACAACGCATGATCCGTTCTGCCCGCGACTCCGAGCGCACCGACGCCCTCACCGGCCTGCCGAACCGTCGCGCGCTGCAGACCACCGTTGCCGAACGCGGCGGGGCCTTGCTGCTGCTCGATATTGACCGGTTCCGAACGGTCAACGATGCGCTGGGGCACGCCCTTGGTGACCGGCTGCTTGTCGAGGTGGGACAACGGCTTGCTGCGTCCGTACCGGATCACGATCTTGTTGTGCGGTTGGGGGGCGACGAATTCGCCGTGCTGGCCACGCGCGTGCAAGGGGTTGCCGCGGCGCGGCGGGTTGCGGCTCATTTGACCGATGCGCTGGGGACGCCTTTTGCGCTCAATGGTCTGCCGGTTGATGTGAGCGCTTCCATCGGAATTGCGTTGCAGCCGGGGGACAGTGCGACGCTTCTGCGCCGGGCCGAGTCGGCGATGTACGACGCCAAGCAACGAGGCGCCCAATTCGCCGTTTACACAGGGGATGCCGAGCCGCCCGCGCCGGACCTTGCCCTGCTTGCGGATCTGCGCGAGGCATTGCGAACAGGCGACGGCGGTATCACCATTTACTACCAGCCTCAGGTGGCCATTGCGACCGGCGAAGTGGTCGGCGTCGAAGCCCTGCTGCGCTGGCAGCACCCCGAACGCGGCATGGTCGGGCCGGAGGAATTGCTGCGCGTGGTCGAGAAAACGCCAATCATGCGCAGGCTCACCAGTCGCGTTCTGCACGAGGTAATCGCCCAGCTGGCCGATTGGAACACGGCGGGCCTTCCCTTGCGGGCATCGGTAAACGTCAGCGTCCGGGATTTGCACGCGCCGGGCATTGCGACCGAAATTCAAGACCTTCTGCACCGGTACGAGGTGACCCCCGACCTTCTTCAGCTCGAAATCACCGAGTCCGCTCTCATGGCCGACCCGCACCGCGTGCTGGATACGATCACCCGTCTGGACCGCGCCGGAGTAGCCATTTCCCTTGACGATTTCGGCACCGGCTATTCCTCGCTGCAACATGTGCGCCGGATGCCATTGTCCGAGGTGAAGATCGACCGGTCCTTCGTGCTCGGCATGTCGGCGAACCGCGATGACGCGGCGATCGTGCGCTCGGTGGTCGACCTGGCCGGGTCCCTGGGGCTGCGGGTGGTCGCCGAGGGCGTCGAGGACGAGCGGACCTGGCGGCTGCTGGCGGCGTACGGCTGTCATGCCGCGCAGGGCTGGTTCCACGCCCGGCCCATGCCCGCGCCCGACTTGGCGGAATGGCTGGCCCGCTACCGGCCGCTTCCCGGTGCGCTCGCCACCACCTGAGCGGGGTCAAATAGACTCACCGGGTCGGAATTTCTCAAGCCAACCAGGGGGCACGATGGCCGCCATCTCCCGCGAAGAGGTAGCGCACCTGGCGCGCCTGTCGCGGCTCGCCGTGACCGAGGAGGAGCTGGACAAGTTCGCCGGCCAGCTCGACGTCATCCTGCAGTCGGTCGCCCGGATCGGCGATGTGGCTGCCGAGGACATCCCTCCGACGTCGCACTCCGTGCCGCTGACCAACGTCTACCGCGATGACGTCGTGCAGCCCAGCCTCCAGCAGGACGACGTGCTGGCCGGAGCGCCCGATGCCGCCGAGGGCCGGTTCCGCGTGCCCCGCATTCTCAGCGAAGAGGAGTGAGCGCCGTGAGTGACGTCACCCGGATGACCGCGGCGCAGATCGCCGGCCTGGTCGCCTCCGGTGAGGCCTCCGCCGTCGAGGTCGCCACCGCCCACCTGGACCGGATCGCCGCGGTCGACGAGCGCGTGCACGCGTTCCTGCACGTCGACCGCGAGGGCGCGTTGGCCGCTGCGGCCGGCATCGACGCCCGCCGGGCCAGCGGTGAGCAGCTCGGCCCGCTCGCCGGGGTGCCGGTCGCGGTCAAGGACGTGATCGCGACAAAGGGCGTGCCCACCACCGCTGCCTCGAAGATCCTTGAGGGCTGGAAGCCGCCGTACGACGCCACGATCGTCGAGCGCCTGCGCGCGGCGGGCACCGTGTCGCTGGGCAAGACCAACATGGACGAGTTCGCGATGGGCTCCTCCACCGAATACTCGGCCTACGGGCCCACGAACAACCCGTGGGACCTGGGCCGCATCCCCGGTGGCTCGGGCGGTGGCAGTGCCGCTTCGATCGCCGCGTACGAAGCCCCGCTGGCGATCGGCACCGACACCGGTGGCTCGATCCGCCAGCCCGGCGCGGTCACCGGCACAGTCGGCGCCAAGCCCACCTACGGCGGCACCTCCCGCTACGGCCTGATCGCGTTCTCGTCCTCGCTCGACACCCCCGGCCCCTGCGCCCGCACGGTCGAGGACGCTGCCCTGCTGCACGCCGCGATCGCCGGGCACGACCCGCGCGACTCGACGTCGATCCCGCAGCCGGTGCCCGACGTGGTCGCGGCCGCGCGCCTGGGCGCCACCGGTGACCTGACCGGCGTGAAGCTCGGCCTGGTCAAGGAGTTCGCCGGCGAGGGCGCCGAACCGGGTGTCATGGCGGCGTTCCGCGAGTCGGTCGACGCGCTGGTCAAGCTGGGTGCCGAGGTCGTCGAGATCTCCTGCCCGCACTTCGAGTACGCGCTCCCGGCGTACTATTTGATCGCCCCGAGCGAGGCCTCGTCCAACCTGGCCCGCTTCGACGGCGTGCGCTACGGCCTGCGCGTCGGCGACGACGGCAATCGCGCGCTCGAGGAAGTCATGTCGCTGACCCGCGAGGCCGGCTTCGGCCCCGAGGTCAAGCGCCGCATCATCCTTGGCACGTACGCGCTGTCCAGCGGCTACTACGACGCCTACTACGGCCAGGCCCAGAAGGTCCGCACGCTGATCACCCGCGACTTCACCTCGGCGTTCGAGCAGGTCGACGTGCTGATCTCGCCGACCACCCCGTTCGTGGCGTTCCCGTTCGGCTCGCGCACCTCCGACCCGTACCAGATGTATCTCGCCGACCTCTACACGATCCCGACCAACCTCTACGGCGGCCCGGCCATCTCGGTGCCGTGCGGGCTCTCCGAGGGTCTCCCGGTCGGCTTCCAGGTCATGGCCCCGACCATGGCCGACGACCGGATGTACCGCGTAGCCGCCGCCCTGGAATCAGCCGTCGGCACCTTCACCCCGCCCGAGCTGTAAGGGGCGAGCCCGATGCTGACCAGGATTGAGATCGACGGCTTCAAGTCCTTCCGTGACTTCAAGCTGGACATCCCGCCTTTCCTGGTCATCATCGGGCGCAACAATGCCGGCAAGTCCAACATCTTCGACGCCATCCAGTTCCTCAGCCGGCTCGCCGGTCAACCGGTGCTGGAGGCGGCACAGCAGACGCGTGGCGACATAGCTCACCTCTTCCACCGGTTCACCGATGGGACTCCGGTCAGAGTCATGTCTTTTGCGGTCGAGGTGCTGCTGGACGGCTCGGTAACCGACGCCTTCGGGGACTCGGTTCGTGTCAGCCACTCCCGTATTCGCTACGAACTCGTCATCGAGTTGCGGGAGACGGGCCATACCAGGGCTCTCCGGCCCTTCGTCGTCCGAGAAAGCGCCCGGAAGATCAGCCAGGCTGATGATCGATGGATCAGGGACCTCGATCATGCGGCCAGACCGCAGGTGAAGTACTCCGGCGGCGTGGCCGATCTCCTGCAAACCGACGAGGATGAGCAGGGTTTTCCCCGGTTCAGCATCCTGGAGCAGGACAATCCGAGCCGCGCAAGACACCTTCGCGCTATCTCCGCGACCGCGAGCGTGTTGTCCACGCTCACGACGGCGACGGATCTGCCATTGCTGTACGCCCTGAAGCGCGAATTGCAGTCCTGGCGGCTGCTGTACCTCGATCCGAGCGCTCTGCGACGGCCGGACTCCTACGACGATCCCGACATGCTGGCTACCAATGGCGCCCATCTGGCCAATACACTGCGTCGTCTTGTTGATGAAACCGGCGACGCGGATCGGCCGGACGGAGTGCTGAACGACCTGTCCGCCGACGTGGCCACCATCATTCCCGGCATTGTCCGAGTGGCCTTGAACGAGGATGACGCCCGGCGTCAACGGCAGGTCGAGGTGATCACCCAGGATGAGGCCCCATATTCGGCGCTGGTGGCTTCGGATGGCACTCTTCGCACAATTGCTCTTCTCACCGCCCTCTACGATCCGGCTGGTGCCGGCTTGATCTGTTTCGAGGAGCCGGAGAACGGCATGTTCCCGGGGAGGCTCTTCCAGTTCGTCGAGTCCTTGCGCCTCCTGGTTGACAGAGGGCGTAAAGAGGGCGCCCTGACCCAGCTGATCGTCAGCAGTCACTCGCCGGCCATTCTTAAAGCCCTGAAGCCGCCCTCGGGAAGGGTCCGGCAGGACGCCATCTATTTGGATGTGGCAACCCGGGCCGGTAAGGGGCAGGCACGCAGCCGCATCAGTAAATACCGGTATCTGATCGGCTCGGCAGCCTCCGCCGAGGACGACCTGCCACCGGGCGTCGTCGTCAGCCCCAGCGAGATCGCCGAGTTCGAAGTATCCGCGGCCCTGGAACGCTGATGAGGCATCTGACCTCAGCTCTCATCGCGGAAGGCGCCACCGACGATCGGTTCCTTCCTCCCTTGCTGGCCCGGATGCTGCAGGACATCTGCGCCGACTTCGATGACTCCGTTGAGGTCGCCGACGTGCGGGCGGTGCGCGAGAAGAAAGGCCCCCGCAGCATCGACGAGGTGCTCGAACTCGTTGATCTCAACCGTGGAAGTTTCTCCATCGTCTTCTTCCACCACGACCAGGGCGCCCGCCCCGGCCGTACGGAGACCGAATGGCTGGAACCGTTGCAGGTCAGGTGGGGATCTCGCAGCGAGCGGCTGATCGCCGCCGTGCCGGTCCGCGAAACAGAGGCGTGGATGCTGGCGGACGGGGATTCCCTGCGGCGAGCCTTGGGGGTGCGATGGCCCGACGAGGAATTGGGTGTCCCCGCACATCCGAAGCATGTCGAGAGCATCGCGGACCCGGAGCAGACCCTCGACCGAACCATTACCAAGCTGAGCAGATCCACCTCCGACCACTACAGTCAGCTCGGTGCGATGGTGTCGCTTACCAAGCTTCGTGACGTGCCGGCCTTCGATGTGTTGTGGCGTCAAACCCGCGAAGCTCTTGCAGAGCTGGGCTTCCGCTGAGGGTCTCTCTTCTGTCGGGCGTAGTCGTTAACTATCTGGTGGGTCAGGGCCATCGTTGACGGTGACCGGCGTTGGACGTCGTCGTCTGTGCAGTTGAAGCCGCGGACGACCAGCTCCGGCATTGTTTGCGGGTTGAACGCCTTGTGCAGGTCGCGCTGGTAGACCTCCACCCGGCAAATGCTGGCCGGGCCACAATCATGGCCGCCGGTGCGATGCCAGCAACCGCGGGGACGGCGGGAAATTGCGGATGACCGGCGAGGCCGACGGCGCCAGCGGATGGCTGGCCGGCGAAGCCGGTCAGCGACGCAGGTGAACATCCTGCTCAGGAGGGGGTTACCGGGCTGTCGAGCCAGGCGTTGATGAGCTTGCTGTAGTCCGTACCGGTCTGCTTCTGCACGAAGGCGATGAAGGACGCGCGATCCTGCTGGGTGTTTTTCTGCGTTTGTACCCACGCCGTGCCGAGCGCGAAGAACTTCGCGTCGCCGAGCTTCTTGTGCAATTGCTGCAGCATCGCAGCCGGGCACATGTAAACGTTGCCTTCCGCGAAGTTGGCCGCCTGTGGACTGCCGGGCGGCCCGAGTTCCGTGCGCAATGCCGTGTCCCGGCCGCGGAGGTACGTTTCGAGTTGCTGATCGCTGAGGTGGGTGACCTGCTGCTCCCACAGCAATTGCGTGTACGTCGCCCAGCCCTCGTTCAGCCACAGATCCCGCCACGTTGCCGGGGTCACCGAGTCGCCGAACCACTGGTGGGCGTACTCGTGCAAAAGGTCTTCCTGGAACCCCGCACGTTTCTGCTGATCGAAGACCCCGACCTTGCCCCCCATCGTGATCATCTGCTGGGTTTCCATGCCCGACGCCGAATCAACGAGCACAATGCCCGCGCTCGCAAACGGGTACGGCCCGAAGCGCTCCTCGAGGAACCGCAGATATTCCGGTGACTTCTTGAGCGACGACAGCAGCGCGTCATCGATGCCGGGGCGATACCAGTACGTCAACGGCAGACCATGCGGCCCGGTCGCGGTGACCTTCTTGTACTTACCGACCGCGAGTGTCGTCAGATAGGTAGCAACCGGGTCCTTGCTCTGATAACGAAACGTGGTTCCCTGCTGCCCGGCCGGCGTGCCACTGGCCACCGCGGACCAGCCCTTCGGCACCGTCACAGAAATGTCGTAGAGCGCCTCATCGGAGGGCATGTCATTTGCCGGATACCAGGTAAATGCCCCGAACGGTTCCTGCATAGTCCACAGCCCGCCATCATCGGTCACGGTCAGACCCAGCGGCTCGGTATCGGAGCGGTGCGAGGGCATCGGCGTGGTCTTCGGCCGCCCGCTGTATCTCACCGTCAGAGTGACCGTCTTGTTCGCGGTCACCTTGGCCGGCACCACCAACTTCTCGTTCTTGACGCTCGCCGCCACCTGCCTGTTGTCAACCAGAACTGATTTCAGCGTGTACGGCATGAAGTCGAGAACCACCTCAGGCGCGTCTGTGACCGGACGTACCTGAACAGTCGCCATGCCGTCGAGAACCTCACGCCCGGGGTCCCAGCTCAAGTCGAGCCCGTAATGCAAGACGTCAATGTTGTCCTGGCCGCGGTTGGGGTAGATCGGGTCCGCTATCGGCTGGCCCGCTGCCGTTGGTGCGCTCTCCCGGGGCGTTGCTTGGCCTGTAACTCCGGCTGCTGACGGCTTTGCTGCCGGCTTCGTTTCGGGGGTGGAGCAGGCGGTGAGCAGGGCGGCTGAGAGCAGGCTCGTGGCGAGCAGGACGGGACGGAGCATGGCGGTGACCGTACCGAAATGGGCGCCCGCCGTGGGGACACCAGAAACGGCTACTAGGCTTGTGGGTTGTCGGATCCCGCAGTCACCTGGAGTCCAGCGCATGAGTACGACCGTGCTTCCCACCTACGACGATGCTGTCGCCCGCTACGAGCCGGTGATCGGCCTCGAGACGCACGTCGAGCTCGGCACGAACACGAAGATGTTCTGCGGTTGCCCGACCGAGTTCGGCGCCGAACCCAACACCCAGGTGTGCCCGGTCTGCCTGGCCCTGCCCGGCGCCCTGCCGGTGGCCAACCGCGCCGGCATCGAGGCCACCATCCGCATCGGGCTCGCGCTCAACTGCGGCATCGCCACCTGGTGCCGGATGGCGCGGAAGAACTACTTCTACCCCGACATGCCGAAGAACTACCAGACCTCGCAGTACGACGAGCCGCTGTGCACCGACGGCTATGTCGACGTGGAACTGGACGGCGAGACCTTCCGCATCGAGATCGAACGCGTGCACCTGGAAGAGGACACCGGCAAGACCCTGCACGTCGGCGGGGCCACCGGCCGCATCCACGGCGCCACCGAGTCGCTGGTCGACTACAACCGCGCCGGCATCCCGCTCGTCGAGATCGTCACCAAACCGGTCCCCGGCCTGGGCGCCCGCGCCCCCGAGGTGGCCCGCGCCTACGTCAGCGAGCTGCGCGACATCATCCGGTCTCTTGGCGTCTCCGACGTCCGCATGGAGCAGGGCTCGCTGCGCTGCGACGTCAACACCTCGCTCAACAAGTCCGGCGAGGAATGGGGCACTCGCACCGAGGCCAAGAACGTCAACTCCCTGCGCTCGGTCGAACGTGCCGTCCGCTCCGAAATCATCCGCCAGTCCGCGGTCCTGGACGGCGGCGGCTCGATCCTGCAGGAAACCCGCCACTTCCAGGAGGACACCGGCGACACCCGCCCGGGCCGCTCCAAGGAAACCGCTACGGATTACCGCTACTTCCCCGAGCCCGACCTGGTTCCGATCGCGCCCGACCCGGCCTGGGTAGCCGAACTCAAGGCTGCGCTGCCCGAGCGTCCCAGCACCAAGCGCGCCCGCCTGCGCGAGGAGTGGGCCATCAGCGAACTCGACATGCAGTCCATCGCCAACGCCGGCGCCGTCGAGCTGATCGAGGAGACCATCGCCGCCGGAGCCAACCCCGCGGGCGCCCGCAAGTGGTGGATGGGCGAACTGGCCCGCCGCGCCAACGAAACCGGCGTCGAGTTGTCGGCCGTCGGCGCCACCCCGGCGCAGGTAGCCCAGCTCCAGAAGCTGGTCGACGACGGCAAACTGAACGACAAGGTAGCCCGCCAGGTCCTCGAAGGCGTCGTCGCCGGTGAAGGCGATCCCGCCCAGGTGATGGCCTCCCGCGGACTCGAGGTTGTGTCCGACACCGGCGCTCTGCAGGCCGCTGTTGACGAGGCGATCGCGGCCAACCCGGATGTTGCGGCGAAAATCCGGGACGGGAAGGTGGCTGCTGCGGGTGCTCTGGTTGGTGCGGTCATGAAGACCACTCGGGGGCAGGCTGATGCTAAGACGGTTCGGGAGTTGATTCTCGCTCGGCTCAGCTGAGCACTTTTTCTTGCGGTTGACGGCCGGGCTGGGCACGGCGGCCATCTTGGCGGCCGGAGCCGCCTGCCTTTTGACGGCGCTCGATCCGCGGGCCCGGCGGCACGCGCTGGCGGTGGCCACCCTGGAGATCATCGCCGAGGTAGGCATTGGGCGGAGCACGCATCGGGCCGTCGCGGCGCGGGCCGGGGCCGATCGGCGGCAGGTGGTCAGCGGCTCGGGGTGATGCCGGGGGTCACCCCGTTGACCACCGACGGATTCGTGGTCGGTTCGGGGCTGGTGCCGATGACGTTGCGCTGAACCTCGACGTTGGACTGCCCGGTGCCCCCCAGCCGAATGTCGTCGTACGCCTTCAAGCTCTGGTTTTCGTCGAAGTAGAGCACCGACATGGCCAGCGGCGTGGGCTCCTTCTTCTCCAGGCCGCGCAGGCCAGCGCCGCCGGTTGAGCCCTCCACCAGCAGCCGCGTCTGCATCGGGGCCGTGGCCGCCGCCGAGGGGGAGGGCGCCGGGGAGGCCGAGGCCGTCGACTCGGACGGGGGCGGGAGCAGGCTCACCGAGCGCTGGTGGGTGTGCCCGGCCAGTACCAGCGGGACCGTGCCGGACAGCGGCGGGGCCATGGCCGGGTCATGTACCAGCGCCACCCCGACCTTGGTCTTGGCGGCGCGGATCGTGGCGGCGAGTTCGTCGCCCGCGGCCAGCAGCGGGCTGGTGCCCAGGTCATCGGCGCCCGCGGGGGCCTGGGTTTCGCTCTTGTCGGGAGTGAACTCCGGGTCGCCGATGCCGGCGATGGTCAGCCCGTTGATCGTGATGATCGAGTTGTCGAGGACCTTGGCGTTCTTCTGCCGGGCCACAGCGGCCTGGATCGCCGCGGAGTCATGGTTGCCGCGGATGTAGATGTACGGGACGCCGACCGTGGCGATGGTGTTCACGTACGACGTCTCCGGGCTGCTGCCCCAGTCCACGATGTCGCCGGTGTCGATGATCGCGTCGATGTCCCACTGCTTGACCACCGTCTTGATCACGCTCCACGACGCCGGGTTGAGGTGCAGGTCCGAGACGTGCAGGATGCGCGTGGTGTTGCCGGACGGCTGCACCGGCAGGCTGGAGACCGTGGTGTAGATGCGGCTGACGTTGCTGACCAGCTCGGCGAGCTGATCGGCGTACCGGCCGTAGTTGTCGGCGATGCGCCGCGCGTCACCGACCACCGCCGGCGCGTTGACCAGCAGGCCCTCGTAGCGCGGTTCGCTGATCGAGTCGGGGCGGATCGTGCCGGCGGCCAGGCCCAGGCTGCCGCCGGTCACCACCAGCGAGATCAGGCCGGCCGAGGCGACCCGGCGGATGTTGCGGAAGATCAGCGCGGACAGCAGCAGCGAGCAGACGATCGCCGCGCCGAGCGCCCGCAGGCTGAGCTTGAGCACACCCTGGGTTACGTCGTCAACCGCGGACTGGCCGGCGGCGCTGATCGCGGTGGGGTCGTCGATCAGGGCCTCGGTGCGTTGCTGATCCAGCGAACCCAGGTTGACCTTGAGGTGGATGGGCCCGTCGTGGCTGTCCAGGTGCAGCGAGCCCAGCGGCGGGATGTCGATCTCGGTGCCGCCCTGCACGGACGGGCTGATCGACATGTCGGCGCGGAACGGCCCGACCGCGATCTCGGAGTGGGCCAGCAGCATCGTGCCGACGACGACGCCGGTGAGGCTGACCAGCAGCACGGCGGCCCAGACGCCGAGGCGCCGGGTCCACGGGTGCCGGCGTACCCGGCCCACCAGGTCCTTGGTCTTCGTCAAAGTCATATCCATGGTCAACGCCCAAGCCTGCCCCCGCGGTCCCGTCGTCAAACGATTACCAGCGTCAGCTGCGGCCTGCGCCACCTTCCGAGAACACCAGGCGAATGATCTGGTCGTCGTCGGGACCCGGGTCGCCACCCTCCTCCTGGTTGGAGGTGGTGACCCACAGCGACCCGTCCGGCGCCGCGGCCAGCGCGCGCAACCGGCCGTACTGACCGGTCAGCAGTTTCTGCGGCTGCCCGACGAGCGTGCCGTTGCCGGTGGTGCTGACCATCCAGATCCGCACGCCGCCCAGGCAGGCCGTGGCGATGGTCCGGTCCAGCACCGCCACGCCCGAGCAGTAGGAATCCGCGATCGGCCACGTGACCAGTGGGTTTGTGTACTTGGGATCGTTGGTGGTGCCGTCGGCTGCCGCCCAGCCGTAGTTCTTGGCCTTCTGGATGACGTTGAGCTCGCCGTTCTTGGGCTGGTCGGACTCGCTGGCGTACATGCGCTTGCCCGAGTCCCAGGCGATGCCCTGCACGTTGCGGTGCCCGCTGGACCAGACCGGGGAGTCCTTCACCGGGTTGCCCGGCGCGGGCTTGCCGTCGGCGGTGACGCGCAGGATCTTGCCGCCGAGGTTCTTCGGGTTCTGCGCCTGGGTGCCCTTGGTGGCGTCGCCGGTGGTCACGTACAGCATGCCGTCGGGTCCGAAGGCCAGCTGGCCGCCGTTGTCGTGGGCCGAGTGCGGGATGCCGGTCAGGATGGGCTGCGGCTTGGCTTTGAGCTTGAGCTTGGCGACCCGGTTGTCCTTGTCGGTGGAGTAGTAGACGAACACCGTCTGGTCGCTGGCGTACTTGGGGGAGACCGCGATGCCCAGCAGCCCGCCATCGCCGCCCGCGGTGACCTCGGAGAGCCGCTGCACCTCGGTGACCTTGAGCCCCTCGGCGTCGGAATCCGGGCCGACCTGCAGGATGCGAGCAGTGTCGCGCTCGGTGACCAGCGCCGAGCCGTCGGGCAGGAACGCCAGGCCCCATGGCACCTCGAGGCCCTTCGCGAGCACGGTGACCACGGCTTCCTGCGCCGACTCGCTGCCGTCGGGCCCGGAGGACTCCGGTGCCGAGGCCGAGGGGGTGGGCAGGTTGGGCGGCTCGCCCGCCACGTCGGGGTCCGGTGGGCCGAAGCTGCAGGCGGTGCCGGCCAGCAGCACCACACCCAGCGTCACGGCACTCGCACGCAACCGGCGACTGCGCTCGCTCACACGACCTCCTCGTTCACGACTCCAGCGTAGCCGCGTCTAACTTGTGGGACATGAAGGTGTGGATCGCTCATGAGAAGGCGCTCGGGCTGCTGGGACAGCTTCCGGCCGGGGTGGACGTCGAGGTCTGCGAGGACGCGGTCAGCTGGCCGTCGGACCCGGCGACGGTGCAGTTCTGGGTGCCGCCGTTCGCGTCGGTGACCCGTGCGGTCGATCAGCTACCCGCGTTCACCGGGCTTGAGGTGGTCCAGCTCCTGTCCGCCGGCGCCGATGCCTGGGCCGGGCACACGCGCTCCGACGTGCAGCTTTGTGACGCGCGAGGGGTGCATGACAAGCCCGTGGCCGAGTGGGTGATCGGCGCGGCGATCGCTGCCTTCCGGCAATTTCCTGCTTGGGTACGAGCCCAGCGCGCCGAACAGTGGGGCGTCCCCGGCAGCACCCCGACCCAGGAGCTGACCGGCAAGAAGGTGCTGATCGTCGGCGCGGGTTCGATCGGGCGGGCCGTGGAGCAGCACCTGGCCCCGTTCGACGTGACGATCACCCGGGTGGCCCGCACGGCCCGGCCGCGGGACGGTGTCCATGGCGTCGAGGAGCTGGCCGGGCTGCTGCCGTACGCCCAAGTCGTGATCTTGCTGGTGCCCTTGACCGAGCAGACCCGGGGGCTGGTCGACGCCGCGTTCCTGGCCGCGCTGCCCGACGGCGCGCTGCTGATCAACGCTGCGCGCGGACCGGTGGCTGGCACCGACGCGCTGGTCGCCGAGCTGGCCAGCGGCCGGATCAGCGCGGCGCTCGACGTCACCGATCCGGAGCCGCTGCCGCCGGGTCACCCACTCTGGCAGCTACCGAACGTCCTGATCACCCCGCACATCGGCGGGTCGGTGCACGGGCTCGGACCGCGCGCCTACGGGCTGGCCGGGGATCAGATCCGCCGCCACGCCGCCGGGGAACCGCTGATCAACCTGGTGACCGAGGGTTACTGATCCTCCGGAGGCGAGCTGACCTCCTGGCCGCCGGCCGCCAGCACGGCCGGGAGGTTGTCGGTGGTCACCGCGGTCAGCGGCACCACCCGGTTGTCGTTGGTGCGCACCGAGATCCGGTTGCGCTCGTCCGGGGCGAACGCGGTGATCTGCGGCCAGGTCAGCGTGGTGCTGCCGAACAGCGCCCGGACCTTGAGCCCTTCGGGGAAGACGTCGGTGCCCGCGCGCCAGGCCCAGACCATCACGGCGAGCGGGATGAGCAGCAGCGGCGCCAACTGCCAGGTCACCCCGGCGAACGGCACCGTCCCGACGAACGCGATGAAGGCGGCGAGGACCAGCGCGCCGGACCGGCGTACGCGCAGAACAGGCTTGCGACTCACCCAGCCATCCTCCCACCGGCACGCCCGGGTCTTTCGGCCAGGCCCCGCAGGCGATCTTGGTGTCCATACCAGACAATCGGCTGGTACGAAGGCAGCCGGGCCGCACGTAACCTGTCCGGGGGACGATCGTTACCCGCAGTGGGGCAGCGTTCCTCGCGCCGCCCTCCCCTCAGCCCCCTCACCCCGCAGAGGTTCCGTCGACGTGGCAGTGCCGCTCCTCGCGCGCTCTTTCACGCGGGTCAGCACCCGTGTGGCGTTTCTCGTCGCCCCCGTGGCGGCTGCCCTGGTGCTTGTCGCCGGGATGACCGGTCTGCTCGACCCGGTACTCGCGCTGGCCAGCGCCGTGGGCATCGCCGCCGTGTTCGCCACCGCCGTGCTGTGGCGTACGGCCCTGGCCATCCACCACGACGAGCAAGCCTTCGCCGCCTGCCGCGGTGCCGGCCTGATCGGCACAGCGACCCTGCTCACCGGGGTCACCTGCGGCCTGCTCGCCGCAGGGCAGGGCTGGGCCGCGGTCGGTGCCGCGGGCGCTGTCGCCGCCTTCTTCGTGCTCGGCACCGCGCTGCTGCCCGGCGCCGCGTCCACCTTCGCGGTCCGGCTGCGGCGGGTGTTCGACGGGCTCGGCCTGGGCATCAGCCTCGGCTTCGCGGCCTACCTGGTCACCCCGATGCGCGAGACGCCGGTCGCGGCGCTGGTTTGCACGTTGCTGACCGCCACCGGCATCTCCATGGTCACCGTGATCGTGCTGCGAGCGCGGCTGCACCGCCCGGCGGCCCTGCGCTGCGGGATGGGCGCGATCGCGTTGATGATCTCGCTGTGCATCGAGGTCAACTTCGTGCTCTGCGGCATCAAGGGCTGGAGTGTGCCGCTGTGCGGTCTGGTCGTCGTGGCCCGGCTGGCGCTGACCGCCGAGGGCGGGTCGCGGCGGCACCTGCCCACCCGGATCGAGCCCCGTGAGCCCGACCAGTACCTGTCCGGCTACCCGCTACTCGCGGTGCCAGCCGCGGTCGGGGTGGTCGCCGCGCTCTACCACCTGTTCTTCGTGGGCAACTTCGACCGGGCCGCCGTGGTGCTGGGCATCCTGATGGTGGCCGTGCTGACCATGCGCGAGCTGCTCGTGGTCCGCGACATCCGGCGCTACACCGGCCAACTGCGCACCAAGGAAGCGCACTTCCGCTCGCTGGTCGCCGGGGCCACCGACCTGACCCTGGTGCTCGACGACGAGCTGCTGATCCGCTGGCAGTCCCCGGCCGCCGCGAGGCTGTTCGGGCTGGCCGACGCCGAGGTGATCGGCCGTACGTTCCTGGAGCTGATCCACCCGGACGACGCCGCCGACGCCAAGGCCGGGATCGAGGTCCTGCTCGCCGGGGAACGCGAGGACGGCCCGCCCGCCCTGCTCAACGCGCGGCTGCGCGACGGCTACGGGATCTGGCGCGACACCGAATCCACGGTGGCCGACCAGCGCGGGGTGCCCGAGGTGGCCGCGCTGGTGGTGCACGTGCGCGACGTCGGCGAGCGCCGCCACCTGGAACGCACGCTGCACCGGCTCAGCTACACCGACCAGCTCACCGGGCTGGCCAACCGGCGGGCGCTGATGCGCGATCTGCTCGAGTTCCGCCGCCGCGCCGGTCAGCAGGGCACGCTGCTGGTGATCGACCTGCACGGGCTGGCCGAGATCAACGACAGCCGGGGCCGCGAGACCGGGGACGCGGTGCTGATCGAGGTGGCCCGGCGCATCCGGGCGCTGCTGGCTCAGGAGGACGTACCGGCGCGGCTGGGCGGCGACGAGTTCGCGGTGCTGAGCACCGATGGCGCGGTGCTGGCGTATGCCCTGGCCACCCGGATCGTCACCGCGCTGGTCGAGCCGTACCAGCTACCCGGCACCATTGTCGAGCTGCACACCAGCGTGGGGCTGGCCGAACTGGCCGGTGGCAAGGACTCCGACGAGCTGCTGCGCCACGCCGACCTGGCCCGCAGCCGCGCCCACCAGCTCGGCCGCGACCGGGTGGAGTGGTACGACACCGACGTCGAGATCCAGCTGCACCGGCGCATGGATCTGGAACGCGAGCTGCTCGGGGCGGCCGACCGGGGCGAGCTGGACCTGGTCTTCCAACCGGTAGTGGCGCTGGGCGACGCGCACCCGGCCGGCGTCGAGGCGTTGCTGCGCTGGCGGCACCCCCGGCTGGGCACGGTTCTGCCGGCCGAGCTGCTGCCGATCGCCCGCGCGGTGGGTTGCGCCGCCGAGCTGGACGAATGGGTGCTGGACGCCGCCTGCCGTCACCTGGCGAGCTGGTCGAGCGGCGGCACCGACTTTTGGCTGTCGGTGAACGTCGCACCCCGCGAGCTGCTCACCGCCCGCTTCCCGGAGCACGTCGCGGAGATCCTCGCGCGCCATGCCATCGCCCCGGAACGGCTCGTGGTCGAGGTGCAGGAGACGTGGGTTGCGGAGGACGTTCCGGCCATCGTGGCGGCGCTGACGGCCTTGCGAAAATTAGGGGTACGGGCAGCGCTGGACGATTTCGGCGCCGGCCAGGCCTCCCTGGCGCACCTGCGCCGGCTGCCGGTCGACATGCTCAAACTGGACCAGTCGCTGCTCAACCAGGGCGACACGGCCAGCACCACGCCCGCGGTGATCGACGTGGTGGTCAGCCTGGGCCGCCGGCTCGGCTTGCAGTTGGTGGCCAAGGGGCTGGAGAGCCAGGACCAGCTCGAACGCGCCCATCAGGCTGGGTGCCACTTCGGGCAGGGCTTCGCGGTGGGCCACCCGGCCCCGGCCGAGCGCATGGAGGCCTACCTGGACAGCCACCGTAGCTGAGGCCCGTCCTATCGGACCGAGACGGCCTGCGACGCCGCTAGACGGTCCAGCGGTCGTAGGGGTGCCGGCCGGGGCGGAAGCCGAACGACTCGACCATGTCGACGGCCTCGCGGAAGCCGTGGGTGATGCCGCCGGGCTGGTGCGAGTCGCTGCCGAAGGTGACCACCCGGCCGCCCTCGTCGCGGAACCACTTGACGAGTTCCGGGAAGGGCAGGTTGCGAGTGTTCACCTCGAGGGCTCGATCGGTGGCGGCGAGGGCGCTGAGGGCGTACCGGAAACCCTCTTCGAATTTGCTGGGGTTGAACGGTCCCAGGCTTGCGGGCCAAGCGCGCGTGGGGTAATCGAGGTGGGCCAGCACGCCGAACAGGTCGGAGCCGTTGATCATCTTGGTGATCTCGGCCAGGTAGTCGTGGATGAGCTGGTCGGCCGGCCGGTCGAGGTAGATCCCGGAGACCTCGGCAAGCACCGCGTCGGGGCCGACGGGCAGGCAGTGCAGCGAGCCGAGCACCCGTTCGAAGCCGCCCTCGTGGAGCAGCGCAGAGGCCTCGGACCGGACCCAGTGCGACTCGCCGAGCTCGACGCCGTGGATGATCCGCAGTCCCGGGAACTTGGCGCGGCAGCGCTCCAAGCACTCACGGTAACCCTCCACGTCGAGCCGGGGCGGCACCAGCATGCCCTCGGGTGTCGCGTGCTTCTTGCGCGTCGGATCCTCGAAGATGTTCTTGTTGAGCAGCTTCCACGTAGTGAAATCGGCATGCTCGGTGAAGGCGATAGCGGGCAACCCGATCTCCACCGCCCGCGCGCAGGTCTCCTCCATGGCCCCGAGCGGCGCATCCCACGACCACTCACTGTGCACATGCCCGTCCGCGGGAATAACGTCCATGATCACCATTCTGCTATGCGGACGGGCTCGCCGGGCGACCGGCGCCCAGCCGGGGGAAGGGTTCATGCAGCGGTCAGGGACTCGTTACCGCGCGACGCGGCCAATTCTGGGATGCGCGGCAAGCCGTGACACGGTTGGATCACCGCCATGAGCCAGTTGTATCCCGACATCGAACCGTTCGCCCACGGCCTGCTCGACGTCGGGGAGGGCCACTGCGTCTACTGGGAGAGCTGCGGCAACCCGCACGGCAAGCCCGCGCTGGTGTTGCACGGTGGTCCCGGCTCGGGCGCGAACGCCGACTGGCGGCGGCTGTTCGATCCGGCGATCTACCGGGTGGTCCTGTTCGACCAGCGCGGCTGTGGACGCAGCACCCCCGACGCGGGCGACGTGCGCAGCGACCTGTCGACGAACACCACGCCGCACCTGCTGGGCGACATCGAGAAGCTGCGCGTCCACCTGAACATCGACAAGTGGTTGCTGGTCGGCGGATCCTGGGGCAGCGCGCTCGCCCTCGGCTACGCCGAGAAGCACCCGGACCGGGTCAGCGAGATTGTGCTGTTCAGCGTCGTCACCAGTACCCCGGCCGAGCACCGGTGGCTCACCCGCGACCTCGGCCGCATCTTCCCCGAGCAATGGGAACGTTTCCGCGACGCGGTGCCGGTGGCAGAGCGTGACGGCAACCTGCCCGCTGCTTACGCCCGGCTCCTGGCCGACCCCGATGAGACGGTACGGGACCAGGCCGCGCGTTCCTGGTGCGCCTGGGAAGATGCCCTGGTCTCCAACGTGCCCGGCAGCAAACCCGACCCCCGGTACGACGATCCGGCGTTCCGGATGACCTTCACCCGCCTCGTCACCCACTACTGGGCCCACGACGGCTGGTTCGCCGACGGTGAGCTGCTGGCCGGGGCGCACCGCCTCGCCGGCATCCCCGCCGTCCTGGTCCACGGCCGTCTCGACCTCGGCAGCCCCGCCGGCATCCCCTGGCGCCTGGCCAACGCCTGGCCCGACGCGAGGCTCGAACTGATCGACGAGGCCGGGCACGGCACGGGCCGAGGGGTTGGCGGTGTGGTGATCGAGGCGCTGGACCGCTTCGGTGCTGCTTCTGGCACGCTTTAGCGGTGCGGCTGTTCGTCCCCGGCTCAGGAAGCGGGCGGTGCCGTGCTGCCTCTCGGGGTCAGGTGGGCGGTGCCTTCCTCGCTGTTCGGCACCGGTTCGCCGGCGATCGCGGCCAGCAGGGCTCGCGCGGCATGGGCGCCGTACGCGGCGATGTCTCGGCTCAGGGCGGTCAGCGGTGGGTGGACCAGCGAGCACAGCGGCGAGTCGTCCCACGCCACGATCGACAGGTCGGCCGGGACGCTCAGACCCATCTCCTGGGCCACCGACAGGCCGGCCAGGGCCATCACGTCGTTGTCGTAGATGATCGCGGTGGGGCGTTCACCCGCGCTGAGCAGGCGGCGGGTGGCCCGTCCGCCTTCCTCGCCGGTGTAGTCCGAGGGGACCGTCAGCGCTGAGCTCAGGCCGAGGGACGCGCAAATCTCGGTGAACGCGCGGGTGCGGGTCTGGGTGTGCAGCAGGTCCGGCAGGCCGCCGACCCGGGCGATGCGGCGGTGCCCGAGGGCCATCAGGTAGCCGACTGCCTCGCGGATGGCACCGGCGTCGTTGGACCAGAGCTGGGTCAGTCGGCCGGTGTCGCCGGGGCCGCCGAGCACCACGGCGGGCAGTTGCAGTTCGTTGAGCACCGGGATGCGCACGTCGTTCTCGCGCAGGTCGGTCACGAAGACGCCGTCCACCCGGCGCTCACCCCACCAGCGGCGGTAGACCTCGGTCTCGGTTTGCGGGCTGGCCACCACCTGCAGGGTCAGCGCGTACGAGCGGGCGGCCAGCTCCTGCTCGAAGCCGCTGATCAGGCCCATGAAGAACGGCTCGATGCTGAGGATACGCGCGGGGCGGCTCAGGGTCAGCCCGACCGCTCGGGAGCTGGCTCCGGACAAGGCCCGGGCGGCGCTGTGCGGGTTGAAGCCGATCTCTTCGGCGATCGCCATGATGCGGCGCCGGGTGGCCTCGGACACGCCGGGCTGGCCGTTGAGGGCGTATGACACCGCGCCCTTGGACACGCCGGCCTTGCGGGCGATGTCCGCGATAGTCGGCCGCTTCACGAGCCCCCGCCTTTCTCATGTTCCAGCGCCCACCGCGGTGGGGCGCTCTCACGCTACCGCGCGCCGATATTGCCCTGGAGGCGGCCAAACTCTTTATCGGTTAAGTGTCCCACATCACCATGAGGCTGCGTGGCCGTCAAGCAGGAACAGCGCCCGGGATGCGCGTTTTCCCACATCAGAAACGCACTCGTAACACGGTATTGACAGTCAGATGTGAGCCGGATTACGGTCCGAAACTTATCCGGTTCAGTTACATTCTCGCGCTGTTTTTCCAGGAGAACTCGGCCGCGGCGACGGGAGGCTCGGACAGCCAATGGCAGACCATCGCGCAACTCATCTACAAGGCCGGCTGGAAGGACCTCGATCTGGGGTACGCGGCGGCGATGTCGTGGGCCCTGTTCCTCATCATTCTGGTGATCGCCGGCGTCAACGCGTTCCTCACCAACCGGCTGGGCGGGGGCAAACGATGAGACAACGACCCTCGGACCTGGGCCGGGCACCCCAGGAAACCCGCGCAACGCTGCGCACCTATGCCGCGCTGGCTGCCGTTCTGCTGTTGTCGGCGTTTCCGCTCTACTGGATGTTCGTCATCGCGACGAGCACCGACGCGGCGGTCTCGGCCATTCCGCCGTCGGTGCTCCCCGGCGGGCAACTGATGACCAACCTGCACGAGGTCTTCACGATGCAGGACGTCTATTTCACCGCCTCGCTCATCAACAGCGTCATCGTTTCCACGGTCGTGACCGTGTCGACGCTGTTCTTCTGCTCGCTGGCCGGGTTCGCCTTCGCCAAACTGCGCTTCCGTGGCCGCGATCCGCTGATGGTCGTGGTGATCCTGACGCTGACCGTGCCCAACCAGCTCGGCGTGGTGGCGTTGTACATCCTGATGGGCAAGCTCGGCTGGAACGGCACGCTGCTCGCGGTCATCACGCCGTTCCTGGTGAGCGCCTTCGGCGTTTTCTACATGCGCCAGTTCATCCTGCACGCGGTGCCGGACGAACTGGTCGAATCCGCCCGGATGGACGGCGCGCTGACCATGCGGATCTACGCCAGCATCATCCTGCCGGCCATTCGCCCGGCCCTCGCGGTGCTCGGGCTGCTGACCTTCGTGGCGACCTGGAACGAATTCCAATGGCCGCTGATCACGCTCAACGGCACCGAATTCCCGACCTCGATGGTGGCACTGTCGGACCTGGCGAGCGGAAACTATGTCATCTACCGCCGGGTGCTGGCGGGTGCGTTCGTGGCCACGGTTCCGCTGCTCGCGCTGCTGCTCGTGGGCGGGCGGCAGATCGTGCGGGGGATCATGGAAGGCGCCGTGAAGTCCTGACCGAAACTGCTAGGAGCACTGTGCCGTCGTACCGGGAATTGCATGAAGGCTGGATTCTCACCGGCGGTGACGTCACCGATGTCGCCGCCACCGTGCCGGGTTCTGTGCACACCGATCTGCTCGCCGCCGGGATCATCGAGGATCCCTGTCTCGGCTCGAACGAGGCCGAGGTGGCGTGGATCGGGCGCACCGATTGGGTCTATCGCACTCGCTTCGAGTGGAACGGCGGGCAGGAGCGCACCGATCTGGTGTGCGACGGGCTCGACACGATCGCCACGATCATGCTGAACGGCGTCGCAGTGGGGCACACCTCCAACCAGCACCGCGGTTACCGCTTCGATGCGCGCCCGGCCCTGCAAGCGGGCGACAACGACCTGGAAATCCGTTTCCAGTCGGCGTACACGTATGCCGAGGCGCAGCAGCAGCGGCTCGGCGATCGGCCCAACGCCTATCCCGAGCCGTTCAACTTCATCCGCAAGCAGGCCTGCAATTTCGGCTGGGACTGGGGGCCCACGCTGGTCACCGCCGGAATCTGGCAGCCCATTGGTTTGCACACCTGGCAAACGGCCCGGCTGGCCGAGGTGCGACCGCAAGTCACGGTCGTGGCTGGGCGGGGTGTGGTGGAGCTTCGGGTACGAATCGAGCGCACCACCCCCGGCCCGCTCACCCTCACCGCAACAATCGCCGGGCAAACACGCACGCTCACCTGCACCGATGACGAGGTGCAGGTGCGTCTGGACATCGAGGACCCCGGGTTGTGGTGGCCGCGGGGATTCGGTGAACAGCCGCTTTACGACCTCGATGTGGTGCTCGGTGACGGCCTCGATTCCTGGCACCGCCGCGTCGGTTTCCGGACCGTACGGGTGGACACCGCGGACGGCGCTTTCGCCGTGCAGGTCAACGAGGTGCCGGTGTTCGTCAAGGGCGTCAACTGGATCCCCGATGACGTGTTCGCCAGCCGGGTCACGCCCGAGCGGCTGCGGCACCGTTTCCAGCAGGCCATCGACGCGAACGTCAACTATTTGCGGGTGTGGGGCGGTGGCCGCTACGAATCCGAGGAGTTCTACGGCCTCGCCGACGAACTCGGGCTGCTGGTCGGTCAGGACTTCCTTTTCGCCTGCGCCGCCTACCCCGAGGAAGAACCGTTCACGAGTGAGATCGCGGCCGAGGCGCGCGAGAATGTGGTGCGGCTTGCCTCGCATCCCAGCCTGGTGCTGTGGACGGGCAACAACGAGAACATCTGGGGGCACGCCGACTGGGGCTGGATCCCCGAACTCGACGGTAAATCCTGGGGCGCCGGCTTCTATTTCGACCTGCTGCCCGGCATTGTGGCCGAAGAAGACCCGAGCCGCTTCTACTGGCCCGGCAGCCCCTGGTCGGGAAGCCCGGATCGCCACCCCAACGATCCGGCGTACGGGACCACGCACATCTGGGACGTCTGGAACACCGACGACTACACCAAGTACCGCGCATACCGGCCGCGCTTCGCCGCCGAATTCGGCTACCAGGCGCCGCCCACGTATGCAACGCTGCGCCGGGCGCTCACCGATGATCCGCTGACCCATGACTCGCCGGGAATGCAGGCACACCAGAAGGCGATCGGCGGCGACGCGAAGCTGCAACGCGGGCTCGACGCCCACCTGCCGGTCCCGCGCGATTTCGACGATTGGCACTATCTGACCCAGCTCAACCAGGCGCGGGCGTTGTCTCTGGGAATCGAGCACTTCCGCTCGCTGCGGCCGTACTGCATGGGCGCGATCATGTGGCAACTCAACGATTGCTGGCCGGTGACGTCCTGGGCAGCGGTTGACGGGGACGGGCGGAAGAAGCCTTTGTGGTACGCGCTGCGCCACTCCTTTGCCCCGCGACTGCTGACTTTCCAGCCTCGTGAGGGCGGCGTCGCTCTGGTTGCCGTAAACGACTCCGGCGACGTGTGGGAGCTCGAAACGGCGATCTTTGGACGTACCGTGGAAGGGGTTGAGGTTTCGTCGCAATCGGTCGGCGTGAGCGTTGCTCCCGGCTCGGCCACGACGGTGGACGTCAGCGTCTCCGGCGACTTTCTGCTGGCCGAGGCGGACGGTCAGCGGGCTTTCTGGTTCTTCGCCGAGGACAAGGATATTGCTTGGCCGGCACCGCAGTTCGAGGCTGCCGTCGAGGTCATCGGCGACGAGACGCACGTGCGCGTGACGGCCGCAACGACCCTGCGCGACCTCACGCTGTACGCCGACCGCGTCGACCCAGCGGCCGAAGTGGACCGTGCCGGTGTGACTTTGCTCCCAGGCGAATCGGTGACGTTCCGGATCCGTGGCGCCGGCGATCTGGACCCCGCCGCGCTGATCAGCAAACCCGTGCTGCGATGCGTCAACGACGTGGTGGCCGGCGGCTGAGGACGGGGTTGCGAGGCACCGCCGGGAAGTGGGAGATTTCTGCGTACTTCGATGCGACGGGGGCTTTGAATGCGAACTCTGTCCACTCTGGCTGGGCTGTGCCTGATGGCGGCGGGTGCGGTGCTCGTGCCCGCAGCCGCCGCCCAGGCCGCCACCACACCCGCGGCCGGCAGCACGCTCCGGCTCGGGCACAGCGGCAAGTGCCTCAACATCGGCAACAACAGCACCGCCAACAACGCCAAGGTCATCCAGTACACCTGCTCGACCTCGGCCACGGCCCTCAACGACAAGTTCAAGCTGGTCCCGGTGGCCGGATCCGGCGGGTTCTACCAGATCCAGGTCGTCAGCTCGGGCAAGTGCCTCAACGTGACCAGCGCCTCGACCGCCAACAACGCACTGATCATCCAATACACGTGCAGCGCCACCAGCGACAACAACCTCTGGCACGTCGAGGAGATCCCCGGGCGCCCGACCGTACGCTTCGTCGGCGTGGGCAGCGGCAAGTGCCTCAACCTGCCGCGCAACAGCACTGCCGACAACATTCAGCTGATCCAGTACACCTGCTCGGCGTCGACGACAGCGGGCAACGAGCAGTTCTTCCAGCCGCCGGCCACCTCCGGCACCCCTGTGGCGCGCCCGTTCACCAGCAAGCAGCCGATCTCGGTGGTGCAGGGCACGGCCGCGACCAGCGGCGGCACCGCGCCGGTCCACTACAGTTGGATCAACGTCGACAACCAGCTCACCGTGCTGGCCGACCGCAACCCCGACCCGCAGAACACCGACCCCAACGCCCCCGAGCCGATCTACAGCCAGACCGACGGCTTCGGCTACACCGGCCGTACCCAGAGCGCCAGGCTGCAGGACGGCCGCGTGCAGGTGCTGGCCCACGACGCCGCCGCCGGTGACATCGAGCTGGCCGATGAGACGGCAAAGGGCTCCGGCTCGTACGGTCTCATCCACGACATCGGCGGAGCGTTCACCCCGCAGCCGGTGCTCGGCCAACTCGGTCCCAACGGCGCGCTCGTCGCTTTCGCCGTGGTCAACGGTGAGCTCTGGTACGCACCCCAGGTCGTCAACAACACCACGGTGCCCTACGGCGCCTGGCGCAACCTCGGCGGCACCAGCCTGACCGGCACCCCCTCGCTGGTCCGCACCGCCGCCGGTGTCCGGGTCTTCGCCAACGACACCACCAACCGGCTGTGGACTGCGGTGTTCGCCTCGGGCCAGCTATCCGACTGGGTCCAGCTCACCGGCACGTTCACCGGCTTCACCGTAGCGGGCAAGCCGGGCAACGACTCGGTGCTGGTGGGCCGCACGTCCGCCGGTCAGATCCAGGTCAAGGGACAGAACGCCGACGGTTCGTACGCCACCACGCTGACCCCGGTCGCGGGTCTCAACGCCGTGGGCACCCCCAGCGCGGCCACCGACCCGGCCACCGGCCGCGTGGTGATCAGCGCCCGCGACTCGCTGGGCCAGGTCTACCTGTCCTACGAGACCGGCTCGAACACCGACACGTTCGGCGCCTGGCGGCTTGTCTCCGACCCGGAAAGCACGGAAACCCTGGCTGCTAACGACCCGACGGTGTTTGCGTACACGGTGCCGTCCGGGGCCAGCTTCGGGATCGCCTGGCCGAGCAAGGCCACGGACGTCGACTTCCCGATTGTGGCGACGTTTGCTCCTGGGGCGGCTGCTCCTGCTGCTGCTTCCGGCGCTACGCAGCGGAAGGGCGGGCTCAAGGCGGACGTGCACCAGCTGACGCCGCCTGCGAAGGTCGCGAAGATCAAGGGCTGATCCCGTTCCGGGCGCCGGCCCCTTCTGCCTTGGATGGCGGGAGGGGCCGGCGTTTCGCGTTAGGTGGCCCGCTCCTGTGAAGGGTCGCGGTGCACGGCAGAGGGTTCGCCCTCGACCGCTGGCACGAGAGGGGGTGGAGCCCGGCCGCGACGGGTCCGGCCCCGGACGGCTTGATCTCAACCCGGGTTGAGCTCCTACCGTCGTGGCATGCCCGACCCCATGAGCGAGGACCGACCGATGACCGGAACCGAGCAACGAGTGGCGTTGAACGACCCGGCGGCCCACGCCGCTGCCGAGACGGTGGCTGCGGAGCTGGCGGCGCAACTGCAGCTAGGCGGGAACGCCATGGACGCCGACGTGTACGACGCCTGGTTCGCCGCCGACATCCTGTGGGGCAGCCCGTACGGAGCAACGCTGGCCGGCTTCACGGAGTTGAACGCGATCCACCGTCGATTCATGAACCAGTCGCCGTCGACAACCCCAGCCCCGGCCCCGGCCTCGCGCTTCGAAGTCGTGTCGGTCCTCGCGCCCACACCGGGGGTCGTCGTGACCCAGATCCGCCGGCAGGCCCTCGCAGCGGGCGGGTTCTCGGAGATGGCCCTCTACGTGCTGGTCGAACGCGAAGGCCGATGGTGGCTGGCCGCCGCCCAGAACACGCCGATCGGCCAACCCCCGCGAAACAGGACCCAGGTCCCGGTCGCAAGCACCAAGCCGTAAGCCGGAGATCAGGCAGGCAGCGTCGAAACAGCAGGCCACACCCCACACACCCGCGGACCACGCGCGCCAGACCGGATACCGTCGGCTGGTGACTGATGATCGGGCCGCTGCGGCTGAGGTTGAGACCGGGACCACCTTCGACCTGTCGGCCTGTGTGCGGGAGCCGATTCACCGGCTGGGGGGCGTCCAGTCCTACGGTTCGCTGGTTGCCATCGACGGTGACCGGATCGTCGTAGCGAGCGCGAACGCCGAGGCGATGCTCGGGGCCGGGCCGCTGATCGGGGCGCCGGTGTCGCACCTACTGACGGGGGAGCAGTTGGAGACCCTGCTCGCCCTGGTGGATGCCGATGCGGGGCAGGCGGCCATGATGCCGTTGGAGATTCCCGGGCGTTTCGACGTTACCGTGCACCGCTCCGAGGGGCTGCTGGTGCTGGAGTTCGAGCCGGCCGGGCCTGCGGTCAACGAATTCACCGCGTTCTACGCGCCGATCCGGCAAGCGCTCGTGCGGTTGCAGCGGGCCACCACAGTCGTCGAGGCCTGCCAGGCGGCGGTGCGCGAGATCAAAGCGATCACCGGGTACGACCGCGTGGTTGCCTATCGGTTCGAGTCCTTTGACGGGCCCGGCGAGGTGGTCGCCGAGGAGGTTGCGCCGGAATGGGAACCGTGGCTGGGACTGTGGTTCCCGGCCACCGACATCCCCCCGCAAGCCCGCCGGCTGTACGAACACAACTGGATCCGGGTCATCGCCGACGTCGACGACGCCACCGCCGTGCTGGAGCCGGTGACCGCGGAGCCGCTGGACCTGTCGCTGTCGGTGCTGCGTACGGTGTCACCTTTTCATTTGGAGTACCTGCGCAACATCGGGGTGACCTCCTCGATGTCGGTGTCGCTGCTGGCCCACGGGCGGCTCTGGGGGCTGATCGCCTGCCACGGCCGCGACGTCAAAACCTTGAGCCCGCAGCTCCGGGCGGCGTGCGAGTTCTTCGGGGTTGCCCTGTCCCTGCACCTGGCGGCGTTGCGGGAGCGCGACGACAGCGCCGGGCGGGAGCAGTCGCGCACGGTCATCGTCCGGTTGATGGAGCGGGTGGCTGCCGACCTGCCAACCGGGTGGGCCGCGGGGCCCGCCGGGTTGGAGCGCGTGATGGATTGCGATGCTGTGGCCGTACGGATGAATGGTGAGACCGTTGTGCACGGGGCTGATCCGGGCCCGGAAGCTGTTGCGGCACTGGCCGCGGCTGTTCCGCCGTTGGGCGCGGGCGAGTTGTGGCACAGCGACGAGGTGGGGTCGGGCACGCCGGACCTGGCCGGGGCGCTCGTGCTGCGGTTGAGCAACGCCGGGGACAGCATCATGTGGCTGCGCAAGGAACGCACGTCGCGGCGGCGGTGGGCGGCCGATCCGGATACGCCGGTGGTGCTCGGGCCGCACGGTCAGCGGTTGACCCCGCGCGGGTCGACGGCGGTGTTCCTGGCCACCGTGCGCGGGCGCAGTTTGCCGTGGACCGCGACGGATCTGGCGATGGCGGGGGAGCTGGGCCGCGGGATCATGGAGATCGCGGTGGCTTACGCGCGCGAGATGGTGGCACTGAACACCGAGCTGAGCCGCAGCAACGTCGACTTGGATTCGTTCGCGCACGCGGCTGCGCACGATCTGAAGGAGCCCTTGCGGGGCATCGCGAACACCGCGGCGTTCATCGCCGAGGACGCGGCGGACGACTTGGACCCGGTGACCGCGCGGCGGCTGACCTCCATCCAGCGGCTGGCCACCCGGATGGATGAGCTGCTCAACGCGCTGCTCTACTACTCAAGGCTGGGGCGCACCGAGTTGCGCCGCGAGCCGGTGAACCTGCGGGCCGCCGTCGAGCACGCGCTGGAGGTGGCCGGGCCGCGGCTGGAATCCGAGCGCGTGGAGATCGAGCTGCCCGATCCGGGGGCCGTGCTGCTGGCCGATCCGGTGCTGTTCGACGAGGTGCTGGTCAACTTGCTGGTGAACGCGGCCAAGTATGCCCGGGTGCAGGGGGCGCGGCGGGTGGCTGTGGGGGCGGAAGCGGATGCCTTGTTCGTACGGGACAACGGTGTGGGCATGCCACCGCACCTACGCGAGGAGGCGTTCCAACTTTTCCGGCGGCTGCACCCGAAGACGAACCCGGGTGACGGGTCGGGCGCGGGGCTGGCGATCGTGCGCCGCATCGTGGAACGCCACGGCGGGCGGGTGTGGGCCGAGGAGACGCCGGGCGGGGGCACGACGATGTGGGCGACGTTTCCCGGTCAGGAACGGGCGCGCCAATAATCCAACGTCTGAGTGAGGACCGTACGGAACAGAGCGAAGTTGATCGGCTTGTAGATGTAGCTGTCCGCCCCGGCCGCATAGCACGCATCGGCTTCCGTCTGATCCTCCGACGACGTGAAGACGACAAGCGTCAGGTGCGGCAGGGCGGGCTCTGCTCGTACCCGTTGAATGACCTGCAGTCCGCCTTCCCCGGGCATGTTCAAATCGAGCAGAACAAGGCCGGGCAGGACGGTGTCAGGCTGGTTGAGCCGGGGCAGCACGTCGGCGCCCGACCGCAGGAATTCCAGCCGTACGTTCGGATGTGAGCGCCCGATGGCCCGCCCGATGGCTTCGACGTCCTCCTCGGAGTCCTCGACCACCAGGACGAAATCCGGGTCCGTGTCAGCCATCGTGGTGCCCCCTCGCGCGGATCGCCAGCACGGCGATGTCATCGCCCCCGCCCCCGCCGAACGCGGCCGAGGCGCTGCTCACCTCGCGCACCAGCTCCTCGACCGGGGCGTCGCGCAGGCGATCGAGCGTGTTCCACAGCTCGCGATGTTCGAACATCACGCCGCCGGCATCGCGGCTCTCGGTCAGCCCGTCGGTGAACATCAGCAGCGTGTCACCCGGCGCCAGCTGCAACTGCGACCGCCCGATCGACGGCTTCGCCACAACCCCCAGCGGAATCCCACCGCCGCGCCCCGCCTCGGCCGGACGCTCCCGGCGCACCACAATCGGCGCCGGATGACCGGCTGACAACCAGCGCACGCTCACCTCGCTGGGTCCCGGCCGCAGCATCGCCACACCGGTGGTCACAAACCGCCACGAGCCGTCGCGCCGCAGGCCACTGTTGAGCCGCCCGAGCGCCCGCCCGGGTGACACGCCCTCCTGCAGCAGCGTGCTCAAGGTGTGCCGGGCCATCCCGGTGAGCGCCGCAGCCTCAGGGCCACGCCCGCACACATCACCGATCAGCGCCGCCACCGTGCCGTCCGAGCGGGCCACCACGTCGTAGAAGTCCCCGCCCACCTCGGTCACCCGGTCCCCGACGGCGTAGTTCGCCGCCATGTGCAGACCCTTGGCAACCGGCAGACGGGCGGGCAGCAGATGCTGTTGCATGGTCATCACGTCGCGGCGGCGCTGCTCGTACAACTGCCCGTTGTCGATCGCCAGGGCCGCCCGATAAGCCAGGTCCCGCAAGAAATCGGCCGGCGGAATCCGCTCATCCCCTCGGTCGAAGAGGAACAGCAGAACACCGAGTACGCGCCCGCGCGCCCGCAGCACCTCAGGATGGAGGGTCCGGGTCCCAGCCTGGAACGGCGCTTCCACGTGCATCCGCTTGGCCCGCCCGGCCACTGCACACCGGGCCAGCCGCCCCAGCCCGTCAGTGGTCTCGGCGTGATTCAACGCGGCATCGAGCCGGCGCATGTCAACGTGGACGGCGCTGCTGAGCGAGAGCGTGTCGTTGTCGCAGGTGTAGACCAGGCATCCCTCGGCGATCGCCGGCACGGCCATGCGAGCCACCCGGCGCAGCGTCTGCTTGGTGTCGAGGACGGCGTCCATCTGCAGGGAGGCCTCGGCGAGCAGGGCATCACGGATCTGCTGCGCTTCCTCGTCGCGGCGGCCTTCGAGGCGGTGGATGGCCTCGCGGGCTACGTCCACTACTTGGGCCAGGCAGGCGCGTACCCGCTCGAGGTCGGCGGTGTCGTCGGTGAGCGCCATCATGGTGCCACCGGATTTGCCGGGGACTTCGACGCTGAGGGAGATGGCGTGGCGGACACCGCGCTTGGCCAGAGATTCCGGGATTTCTTGAGGTGCGGCCTCGGCCAGGGCTTCGGCGGTCTTCTCGTCGTCGGCTTCCAATGGCAGGCCCGCCCACCGGTACGCCGAAGTGTGTCCCCGGGGGTCATGACGCAGCCCCCACACGCCGAGCACCCCCGGCTCACCCAGCAGCGGCGGCAGAACAAGCTCCGCAAGCTGGTCGCGCGCAGTGATCGCAGCGACGGCCGTCCAGAGCCGGTGCAGCGTCGCGGCCCACCCCAGCTCGCTGTCGCCCACGCCCACCTCCCAGCCATCCCTCACTCAGGGTAACGGGCCCGAGAGTCCGAGAGGGTGACGGCCCCCGAGAGCCCGAGCAAGTATGCGCGGATCCTTGCACCAGAGCAAACGACGGCCGGGGGTGCCCGGCGCGCGCCTTGAGCGCCTGAACTGCCCCCCACGAGCCGTCGATCTTCACTACATTGAGGCGGCGGGACGTCAACGGTCTGTACGGCACGTACCAGGCGAAGCTGTCGGACAGTTGCACCGGGGACTACATCCAGATCCTGGACTACTGAGCCTTCTCGAGGCTTTGCCGGGGCGGCTCGGGCTCCTCAACGCAGAGATCCGAGCCGCCACCAAGCCGCCACCAAGAAAGAACAGTGCCCTACTCGGGCACCCGCCGGTAAGCGCCATCACTGGCGCTGGTAGCCATCGACGCGTATGCCCGCAAGGCCGCCGACACCGGCCGCACCCGGTCAGCCGGCGTGTAAGGCTTGGCCCGCCGCTCCTGTTCGTGGCGCCGCTGGGCCAGATCCTCGTCCGACACGTTGAGCGTGATGCTGCGGCCGGGGATGTCGATGGTGATCTCGTCGCCGGTCTCGACCAGGGCGATCAGGCCCCCGGAAGCCGCCTCCGGAGAGACGTGGCCGATGGACAGCCCGCTCGTGCCGCCGGAGAAGCGGCCGTCGGTGATCAGCGCGCACGCCTTGCCCAGGCCGCGGCCCTTGAGGAAGCTCGTCGGGTACAGCATCTCCTGCATGCCGGGGCCGCCCTTGGGGCCCTCGTAGCGGATCACCACGACGTCCCCCTCGACCACCTGCTTGCCGAGGATGCCGTCGACCGCCGCGTCTTGGCTCTCGAAGACGCGGGCCGGTCCGGTGAACTTCCAGATCGACTCATCGACGCCTGCCGTCTTCACCACGCAGCCATCCGGGGCGAGGTTGCCGAAGAGGATAGCCAGGCCGCCATCGACGGTGTAGGCGTGCTCGACCGAGCGGATGCAGCCGCTCTCGGCGTCGGTGTCGAGGGTGGCCCAGCGGTTCTCGGTGCTGAACGGCTGGGTGGTGCGCACGCCGCCGGGGGCGGCGTGGAAGAGCTCCAGCGCCTCGGGGCTGGCCGAGCCGCTGCGGATGTCCCAGGCGTCCAGCCAACTGCTGAGATCGGGGGAGTGTACGGACCGGACGTTCGTCTTGAGCGAGCCACCGCGGTTCAACTCGCCGAGCAGGGCGGGGATGCCACCGGCCCGGTGCACGTCCTCCATGTGGTACTTGGGGCTGTTCGGGGCGACCTTGCTCAGGCAGGGCACCCGGCGCGAGATCGCGTCGATGTCGGCGACGCTGAAGTCCAGCCCGGCCTCGCGGGCCGCGGCCAGCAGGTGCAGCACCGTGTTGGTGGAGCCGCCCATCGCCACGTCCAGGGCCACCGCGTTCTCGAAGGCGTCGCGGCTGGCGATGGTGCGCGGCAGCACGCTCTCGTCGTTGTTCTCGTAGTACTGCTTGGCGATGTCGACGATCAGCGCGCCGGCCTTCTCGAACAGCGCCTTGCGGGAGGCGTGCGTGGCCAGCGTGGAGCCGTTGCCGGGCAGGGCCAGGCCGATCGCCTCGGTCAGGCAGTTCATCGAGTTGGCGGTGAACATGCCGGAGCACGAACCGCAGGTGGGGCAGGCCGAGCGCTCGATGGTGTCGAGCTGCTGGTCGGTGACCTTGTCGTTGGCGCTGGCGCTCATCGCGTCGACCAGGTCGAGCTTCTCGTGCACCACGCCCTCGATGGCGACGGTCTTGCCGGCCTCCATCGGGCCGCCGGAGACGAACACCGTCGGGATGTTGAGCCGCAGTGCGGCGATCAGCATGCCGGGGGTGATCTTGTCGCAGTTCGAGATGCAGACCAGGGCGTCGGCGCAGTGCGCGTTGACCATGTATTCGACGGCATCGGCGATCAGCTCGCGGCTGGGCAGCGAGTAGAGCATGCCGCCGTGGCCCATGGCGATGCCGTCGTCGACGGCAATGGTGTTGAACTCGCGCCCGACGCCGCCGGCCTCGGCGATGCTGTCGGCGACGAGCCCGCCGAGGTCCTTGAGGTGCACATGCCCCGGTACGAACTGGGTGTAGCTGTTGGCAATCGCCACGATGGGCTTGCCGAAGTCGTCGTCGGTCATGCCGGTGGCGCGCCAGAGGGCGCGGGCGCCGGCCATCGTCCGACCGTGTGTTGAGGTCCGGGAACGCAGCTCAGGCATGACACCCATAGTGCCACCGCGAGTAAGGACCGCCGGTGTGCCGCCCGTCATGCTTCCACAAGGCGGGACGCGGAAGCGCGACAAGGCGGGACAGCAAGGCGGGACGTGACAGGGACTACAACAAATGATCGCGGTACGGCAGAGTGTTCCCGTGCACTCACCGTCCGGCGTGGAGCTGGCCGGGCTGGCGAGCCTCCTGGTCGCCGTCCCGGCCGTCGCCTTGCTGGGCAAATCCGGACGTAAACACACGGGTGCCGCGCGCCGGGCCCACCTCCTGCTGGCTGCGGGTGGTGCGCTGTCGACCGCCGCCGCCTTGGCCGGCCTGCTTACCGCGGTGCTGCTGCCGCACCGGGACGGCCGGACGCTGGGCCAGGCGGTCGCGCTCGCCATGGCCCTGGGCACGATCACGCTGCTGACCGGCACCTTGATGCTGCCGGGCGCCGCGGAGAGCCGCCGGGCGGCGCTGCGTCACCTGCTCGACGGTCTGATCGTCGCGGCGGCGATCTGGTTCGTGGGCTGGATCCTGGTCTCCGCACCCACCCGCATCCTGGGCGCGGCCACCCCGGTCCGGTGCCTGCCGATGTTGCTGCCCGCCGGTGTCGCGGTGCTGGCCACGGGCCTGACCACCATTCTCGCGATGCATGCGCACCGGCCGCGCTACGCCACGGTCCGGGTCTCCGCCGGGGTCACCATGGTGGCGATCGGCGCCACCGCGTTGTCCGGCGGCATCTGCCAGGACTGGCCGGTTATCGTGCTGAGCAGCGCGATCCTGCTGCCGGCGGGGCTGTTCGTGGTGGCCCGCGGCGTGCGCAGCGCGGACCGGCCGGTCACGGTCACCGGCGACATCATCCAGCGCGGATCCGGCTATGCGTTCGTACCCATGGGCTCGATGTTTCTGGCCGGCTGTTACCACCTGCTGGCCGGCGGCGAATTCACCGGTTTGGGCTTCGTGGGCGCCACGGTGGAGGGCTTCGCGCTGGTCACCCGGCAATACGTGGCGCTCGGGGACGTACGGGATTACACCTTGCGGTTGCGTCAGCGGGAGGCACACTTCCGCGAGCTGGCGCACACCGATCCGCTCACCGGGCTGGCCAACCGGCGGGGTCTGGTGCGGGCGCTGCGCACCGACGCGTCCTTCGCGCACGACCGCACGCTGGTCAGCATCGACCTGGATGGCTTCAAGAACGTCAACGACATGCGCGGGCATGACATCGGTGACGCGGTTCTGACTGAGGTGGGCGAGCGGCTGCGCGCCAACCTGCGTGAGGGGGACGTGGCCGCGCGGCTGGGTGGGGATGAGTTCGCGGTGCTGATGATGGCGAGCCGCGAGGAAGCGCTGCGGGTGAGCGAGCGGCTGCTCGAAGTGCTGTGCGAGCCCTACGACACCACCGACGGGCCGGTCTTCCTGTCGGCGAGCGTGGGCGTGGCGGGCTCTCCCGCGCCCGGCGACACCGGCGAGCTGATGCGCGACGCGGATCTGGCGCTGCGTTACGCGAAGCAGCGCGGCAAGAACCGGGTGGAGAGCTACGAGAAGCGCTATGACGAGCTGCTGCGCCGGCACAGCGTGCTGGAGAACGAGCTTCGCCACGCCATCGACAGGGATCAGTTGCGGTTGGTGTTCCAACCGGTCGTGACGCTTCCATCGGTACGTCCAGTGGGCGCGGAAGCTCTGTTGCGCTGGACCCACCCCGAGTTGGGCAAGGTCCGCCCGGACGAGTTCATCCCGGTCGCCGAGGAGTCCGATCTCATCTGCGTGCTCGGCTCCTGGGTGCTCGACCAGGCTTGCCGTCAGCTCTCGCAGTGGCTGGCGGCCGGGCACGACGTGTGGGTGTCGGTCAACCTGTCACCCAAGGAGTTGCACGCCGCCGACTACGCGTGCCGGGTGGCCGGCGTGCTGGAGAAGTACGGCGTTCCCCCGCAGCGGCTCGTGCTGGAGGTCACCGAGCATGCCGTGGCCACCGACAAGGAAGAGCTGATCCGCCGCCTGGTCGAGCTGCGCTCCACCGGGGTGCGGATCGCGCTGGACGACTTCGGGGCCGGCTACTCCTCGCTGGGCCAGCTGCGCGACCTGCCGGTGGACATCTTGAAGATCGATCACGCGCTGGTCGCCGAGCCGGAGTCGCGGACGGGCATGGCCGCGCCGCTGGTCGACGTCGTCGTGCGCCTCGGGCACCGGCTGGGCCTGGAGGTGCTGGCCGAGGGCGTCGGCACCCCCGCGCAACGCGAGGTGGTCGAGCAGGCCGGGTGCCGGCTCGGGCAGGGCTCGCTGTTCGGCTGGGGCGTGCCGGCCGAGCATTTCGAGGCCAAGCTGCTCACCGCTCGGCCCGGCGGAGTACGCCCGGTTCCGCCGGCCCGCAACCGCCCGCCGGTTTCCTCAACGGCACCTGCTCGCAGCCAGATCGTCATGCTGGGGCCCGGAATGCGGCAGGTGAGAGCGGTCCTGCCCACCGATCCGGCCTTTTCGAGTGACCAAGATGTGAGATCAGTTGACGCACCACGTGAGATGGGGCAGTCTTAGCCGCATGTGTTCGTCGTTCCTCGTACTTAGTTGAGCGCGCTGCCCATCTAGAACCCCGGGCAGTGCGCTAGGTCCCGTGCGAAAGCACGCGGGCCTTTTTTGTTGCGCGAAGAACGGCATCCGAACCCGAACGAAGGCCTGATCGTCATGACGAGACCCACGCCAGAGACCCTCGCAAACCGCGCTACCCCGGCCACCGTCGCAGCGGCCTCCGGGACGGCTGTACCGGCTTCCCCGACCCCGGTCACCGGGGCCGGTTCCCTCGTGCGGTCACTGGAGGCGCTCGGCGTCGAGGTGGCGTTCGGCATTCCCGGCGGGACGATCCTGCCGGCCTACGACCCGCTGTACGACTCCAAGGTCCGGCACATCCTGGTGCGCCACGAGCAGGGCGCGGGTCACGCCGCCACCGGCTATGCCCAGGCCACCGGCAAGGTCGGCGTGTGCATCGCCACCTCCGGGCCGGGCGCCACCAACCTGGTCACCGCGATCGCCGACGCCTACATGGACTCGGTGCCGATCGTGGCGATCACCGGTCAGGTCTCGCGCGCCGCCATCGGCACCGACGCGTTCCAGGAAGCAGATATCCAGGGCATCACGCTGCCGATCACGAAGCACAACTTCCTGATCCAGGACCCCGAGGAGATCCCTCAGGTTCTCGCGCAGGCGTTCCACCTGGCCTCGACCGGCCGGCCCGGCCCGGTGCTGGTCGACATCCCCAAGGACGTCCAGCAGGCGCAGACCACGTTCTCCTGGCCGCCGACGCTGGACCTGCCCGGCTACCGGCCCACCCTGCACCCGCACGGCAAGCAGATCCGCGAGGCAGCCCGGTTGATCGCCGCGGCCAAGCGCCCGGTGCTCTACGTCGGCGGCGGCGTGCTCAAGGCCGGCGCCACCGACGGGCTGCGCAAGCTGGCCGAGCTCACCGGCATCCCGGTGGTCACCACGCTGATGGCGCTCGGCGCGTTCCCCGACTCGCACCCGCAGCATCTGGGCATGCCCGGCATGCACGGCACGGTTCCCGCGGTGTACGCCCTGCAGAAGGCTGACCTGCTGGTGACCCTCGGCGCCCGCTTCGACGACCGGGTCACCGGCCAGCTCGACTCGTTCGCGCCGGACGCCAAGATCGTGCACGCCGACATCGACCCGGCCGAGATCGGCAAGAACCGCCACGCCGACGTGCCCATCGTGGGCGATGCCCGGCACGTGATCGACGAGCTGATCGCCGCGATCTCCACCTCGGCGACCGGCGCCTCGGCCTACGAGCCGTGGTGGGCCCAGCTCAACGACCTGCGCGAGCGCTACCCGCTGGGCTACGACGAGCCGACCGACGGCACGCTCGCCCCGCAGTACGTGATCGAGCGCATCGGCCAGCTCGCCGGCCCGGACGCGATCTACGTGGCCGGCGTGGGCCAGCACCAGATGTGGGCCTCGCAGTTCATCAAGTACGAGAAGCCGGGCACCTGGCTCAACTCCGGCGGCGCCGGCACCATGGGCTACGCGGTGCCCGCCGCGATGGGCGCCAAGGTCGGCCGGCCCGAGACCGCGGTGTGGGCGATCGACGGCGACGGCTGTTTCCAGATGACCAACCAGGAGCTGGCCACCTGCGCGCTGGAGGGCATCCCGGTCAAGATCGCCGTGATCAACAACGGCAACCTGGGCATGGTGCGCCAGTGGCAGACCCTGTTCTACGAGGGTCGCTACTCCAACACCGAGCTGGGCACGCACAAGCACCGCATCCCCGACTTCGTGAAGCTGGCCGAGGCGCTGGGCTGCATCGGGCTGCGCTGCGAGTCCAAGGACGACGTGGACGCCACCATCAAGGCGGCAATGGACATCACCGACCGGCCAGTGGTGATCGACTTCACGGTCGGCAAGGACGCCATGGTGTGGCCCATGGTTGCCGCCGGCACCAGCAACGACGAGATCATGCACGCCCGGGACCTGCGCCCCAACTTCGAAGAGGATGACCTGTGAGCAGCCAGAACAAGCACACCCTCTCGGTGCTGGTGGAGAACAAGCCAGGCGTGCTGGCCCGGGTGAGCGGGCTCTTCTCCCGGCGCAGCTTCAACATCGACTCGCTGGCGGTGGGCGAGACGGAGAACCCCGACGTCTCCCGCATCACGATCGTGGTCAACGCCGACTCCTCACCCCTGGAGCAGGTGACCAAGCAGCTCAACAAGCTGGTGAACGTCCTGAAGATCGTCGAGCTGGACCCGCAGCAGTCGGTGCAGCGTGAACTCCTGCTGGTCAAGGTCCGCGCCGAGCGGGCCATGCGCAGCCAGGTGCTCGAGACGGTCGAGCTGTTCAGGGCGAAGGTGATCGACGTCGCACCGGACACCCTCACGATCGAGGCGACCGGCAACCCCGACAAGCTGGACGCGTTGCTGCGCGACCTCGAGCCGTACGGCATCAAGGAAATGGTGCAGTCCGGTCTCGTGGCCATCGGCCGCGGCAGCCGGTCCATCACCACCGGCCCTGCCCTGCGCGCGGCCTGATCCCGCCTGACCCACACAAGAATTTCGAAAGGGAAGTCATGACCGCGGAAACGTTCTACGACGACGACGCCGACCTGTCCATCATCCAGGGGCGCAAGGTCGCCGTGATCGGCTACGGCAGCCAGGGCCACGCGCACTCGCTGTCGCTGCGCGATTCGGGCGTCGACGTGGTGATCGGCCTGAAGGAGGGTTCGAAGAGCCGGGCCAAGGCCGAGGAGCAGGGCCTCAAGGTGCTCACCCCCGCCGAGGCGTCCGCCTGGGCCGACGTGATCATGGTGCTGGCCCCGGACACCGCGCAGCGCAAGATCTACACCGAGTCGATCGAGCCGAACCTCACGGCCGGGAAGGCGCTGTTCTTCGGCCACGGCCTGAACATCCGCTTCGAGCTGATCAAGCCCCCGGCCGACGTCGACGTGGCGATGGTCGCCCCCAAGGGCCCGGGTCACCTGGTCCGCCGCCAGTACGTCGACGGCAAGGGCGTGCCCGCGCTCATCGCCGTCGAGCAGGACGCCACCGGTGGCGCCCAGGCGCTCGCCCTGTCGTACGCGAAGGCCATCGGCGGCACCCGCGCCGGGGTCATCAAGACCACGTTCAAGGAAGAGACCGAGACCGACCTGTTCGGCGAGCAGGCGGTGCTCTGTGGTGGCACGGCGGCGCTGGTGCAGACCGGTTTCGAGGTGCTCACCGAGGCCGGCTACGCCCCGGAGATCGCCTACTTCGAGTGCCTGCACGAGCTCAAGCTCATCGTCGACCTGATGTACGAGGGCGGCATCTCCCGGATGCGCTACAGCGTCTCGGACACCGCCGAGTTCGGTGACTACGTCTCCGGCCCGCGTGTGATCAACGCCGGGGTCAAGGAGGAGATGAAGAAGATCCTCGCCGACATCCAGTCCGGCGAGTTCACCCGCACCCTCATCGCCGATGACGAGGCCGGCGCCCCGGCGCTGAAGAAGTACCGCGAGCAGGGTGCCCAGCACCCGATCGAGATCACCGGCGCCAAGCTGCGCAGCATGATGAGCTGGGTGGACCGGCCGATCACCGAGACGGCCTGATCCGTTTTGCCCTCCGGGTCGCGGTGCTTTTTTCTTTGGCCCGCGACCCGCTCCGGGTGACGCGACGATTACTTGAAACGCGGGCGTTACGTCCCTCTTACCTTATTGGCGTCGTCATCGAATTGTGCATCGTTGAGGTACTTGCCGGTGGTGCGCAGCAGGTAGCCTCGCCGCATGCGACTGGCTGATTCTTTCCGGAGTGAGCGCTTCGGCGCGGTCCGGATCCAAGAGCTGCAGAGGGTGATCGAGCTCGACTCGGGCGCCGTGCACGACACTGGTCAGCCGAGCCTTTCGGCTGGTAGCCGCGTCGTGCCGCCGGAAGCAATGCGTGCCGTCGAGTCGCAAATGGTAATCGTCGTCCCCTGCATGAATGAGACACGAAGCGTCATCGAAGGCGTGCTCTCCGGGATTCCCCATGACTGTCTCATTGTGCTTGTCTCGAACAGCGACAGGCGTCCGGTGGACCGCTACGAGATCGAATCGCAGACGCTTGAGCAGTTCTGCCGTCTGGCGGGCCGTTCCGCGGTGGCCGTCCATCAAAAAGACCCGGGCCTGGCCGCCGCGTTCAAAGCCGCCGGCATGACGGAATTGATCGGCGAGGACGGCCTGGTGCGTAACGGCAAGGGCGAGGCCATGCTGATCGGCATGGCGGTGGCCGCGATGACCGGCCGCAAATACCTCGGCTATGTCGACGCCGACAATTACGTGCCCGGTGCGGTCAATGAGTACTGCAAGGCCTATGCGGCGGGGCTCTATCTGGCCGGCAGCGCGTACTCGATGGTCCGGATCTCCTGGCACTCCAAACCCAAGCTGCGTGACGGCCGGTTGTTCTTCAGCCGCAAGGGCCGCAGTTCCCAGATCACCAACGAATGGCTCAACAAGTTCCTCGCCGAGTATTCCGGCTTCGGCACCGAGGTCATCGCCACGGGCAACGCCGGTGAGCATGCCATGACCCTCGAACTGGGCCTGAAACTGCGGCTTGCGGGCGGCTTCGCGGTTGAGCCGTACGAGTACATGGACGTCTTCGAGCAGTTCGGCGGCGTGCTGGAAAGCAGCGATGCGGAGGTGATGGCCGGCTCGGTGCCGATTCTGCAGATCGAGACCCGCAACCCGCATTTCCACGACAACAAGGGCGAGGAACACGTGCAGGGCATGCGCATGCAAGCCCTCAATGTCATCTACCACTCGCCGGTCACCCTGCCCTCGGTGCGCCAGGCAATCGTCGATTTCATGATCTCGCAGGGCGCGCTGCAAGCCGGTCAGGAACCACCGAAGGAACGGGTCTATCCGCCCGTCGCCAGCCTCGACCTGGAATTGCTCTACGACGGCCTGGACGCCGAAGCGCTGTCCTTCCGTCAGTTCGACGGGCGCGCCTCCAACGGCCTCCCGCCGGCGCCACCGATCGAGCGCCGCGCCATTCCGCACCACGCGATCTGACCCTGCCGGTGGGCGTGGCGGCGCCTACCGGTCTGAGGAATACTGTCACCCTCTGGTTACGTGATGTAGCGAGATGGGGACCTATGACGCCTGTCGTGCTGATCGCTGAGGAACTCGCACCCGCCGCCCTCGATGTCCTGGCCTCCGATTTCGAGCTCCACCAGGTCGACGGCACCGACCGCGCCGCGCTGCTCACCGAGCTGGCGGAGGCCGACGCGTTGGTCGTGCGCAGCGCCACCCAGGTCGACCGGGAAGCCATCGCTGCGGCACCCCGGCTCAAGGTGGTCGCCCGCGCCGGGGTGGGTCTGGACAATGTGGACGTGCCGGCCGCCACTGCCTCCGGGGTCATGGTGGTGAACGCACCCACCTCGAACATCGTCTCGGCCGCCGAGCAAGCCGTCGCGCTGCTGCTCAGCGTGGCCCGGCACACAGCCAGCGCCAGCGCTGCCCTCAAACGCGGGGAGTGGAAACGGTCCCGGTACACCGGTGTCGAGGTGCAGGGCAAGACCGTGGGAGTGGTCGGGCTGGGCCGCATCGGGGTGCTGTTCGCGCAGCGGATGGCGGCGTTCGGGACCCGGCTGATCGCGTACGACCCGTACATCCAACCGGCGCGGGCGGCTCAGCTGGGCGTGCGGCTGGTGAGCCTGGAGGAGTTGCTGCGGGAGAGCGATTTCATCTCGGTGCACTTACCCCGTACCCCGGAGACCTTGGGCTTGATCGGGGAGAAAGAGCTGGCGCTCGTCAAGCCCGGGGTGCGGATCATCAACGCTGCTCGCGGCGGGCTGGTGGACGAGCGGGCGCTGGCCGAGGCGCTGAGCGACGCCCGGGTGGCCGGGGCCGGGCTGGACGTGTTCGTCACCGAGCCGGCCACCTCTTCGCCGCTGTTCGCCTTCGACAACGTGGTGGTGACACCGCATCTGGGCGCGTCGACGGCGGAGGCACAGGACAAGGCAGGGCTCTCGGTGGCGCGCAGCGTCAAACTGGCGTTGCGCGGGGAGTTCGTGCCGGACGCAGTGAACGTGCAGGCCGGCGGCGTGGTGGACGAGGACGTACGGCCGCTGCTCGCGCTCGCCGAACGGCTCGGCAAGGTCTTCACGGCGGTGGCCGGTGGCATCGCGGCGAACGTGACGGTCGAGGTGCACGGCGAGATCGTTTCCCACGACGTGACGGTGCTCAAGCTGGCAGCCACGAAGGGTTTGTTCGCCTCGGTGGTCGAGGAGCGGGTCACCTACGTCAACGCCCCCCAGCTCGCGGCCGGCCGGGGCGTCGCGGTCGAGCTGGTGACCAGCGACGAGGTGGTCGAGCATGACAACCTCGTGACCGTACGAGGGGCCCTGCCCGATGGCCGGAGCGTGAGCGTGGCCGGCACCGTGACCACCTCGGGAGCCCGGGAGATCCGCAAGCTCACCCGCCTCGACGAGTTCGAGCTGGAGCTGGGCGCGGGCGGGGTGCTGCTGTTCTTCCGCTACGCCGACCGGCCGGGCATCATCGGGCGGATCGGCTCGCTGCTCGGCGAGGCCGGGGTCAACATCGCGGCGATGCAGGTGGCCCGGCGCGAGGCCGGGGGCGAGGCGCTGATGGCCCTGACCGTGGATTCCTCGGTCGACGCCGAGCTGCTGTCCACGGTGGCCGAGGCGGTCGGGTCGACCCGGGGCAGCATCGTGGACCTGCGCGAGGAGTGAGTCAGCGCGCCTTGACCGGCGGTGGGTAGACCGTGCCGTCCTGCAGGTCGAGCAGGTCGAGGTTGAGCTCGCCGGCCAGCCGCTCGATGGTCTCCAGCACCGAGTCCTGGCACTTCTCGTCCAGGCGCATGGTGATGTGATCCGCGGCGGCGTGCAGCGGGGCGCTGGCCCAGGGCGAGCCGGCCAGCCCCGCGCGCGGCCCGCGGTCGGGATATGCGCTGGTCAGAGCGTCGTAGAAGGCGACGACGCGGGGATCGGCGGGCCGTTGCGGGTGCTCACCACGGGCGCATCGCACGTTGGCGGCCCGCACGTCATCCGGCCGGGCCGCGTTGTCCATGGCCCACACCACGAGGTCGAAACTCACCGGCGCATGGTGCCATACCGGGGGGCGAAACATCCCATTGTCGCGCCGACACGCGGGTCATGCGTCTTGCGCGACATTAGTCCGCATCGCTAGCGTTGGTCCCGCCGCGCGGGCGTGGCGGGCATGTCTTCGGGTGACATCTCCGCGGCCGTCCCGTGTGGTGGTTTCACCCCCGGCGGGCGCGAAGCCACGCGTACTCGTCGTGACAACCCCCGCGCTCGTTGCCGCGACGCGGGGGTTGTTCGCGTTCCGGGTTCCCCGGCCACGCGCCTTAACGATCTTTAACCACAGAGTGGGACCGCCGTACCGGAGATCGGGACGGCGGGCTAGGCTCGCCAGAGGTTGGTAGCTGGATTTAGGGAGTAGTTGTGAGCGTGGCGCGTATCGCGGTGGTGGCCGGCGACGGCATCGGAACCGAGGTGACCGCGCAGGCGCGCAAGGTGGTCGAGGCGGTCCTGCCCGGCGCCGAATACCAGGAATACGACCTGGGTGCCCGGCTCTACAACCGCACCGGCGAGGTCCTGCCGCAGTCCGTTCAGGACGAGCTTGCCGGGCACGACGCCATCCTGCTCGGCGCGATCGGCGACCCCAGCGTCCCGCCCGGCGTGCTGGAGCGCGGTCTGCTGCTCAAGCTGCGCTTCGACTTCGACCAGTATGTGAACCTGCGGCCCTCCCGGCTGTGGCCCGGCACGGTCAGCCCGCTGTCCGGCATCAAGCCCGGCGAGATCGACATGGTGGTGGTCCGCGAGGGCACCGAGGGTCTCTACGTCGGCGCCGGCGGCATCCTGCACAAGGACACCCCGGCCGAGATCGCCACTGAGGAGAGCCTGAACACCCGCCACGGCGTCGAGCGGGTCGTGCGCGACGCGTTCGCCCGGGCCCAGCGCCGCGAGCGCCGCCACCTGACCCTGGTGCACAAGACCAACGTGCTCACCCACGCCGGTGGGCTGTGGGCGCGCACGTTCGCCGCCGTCGCGGCCGAGTTCCCCGGCGTGACAACGGAATACCAGCACATCGACGCCGCGAGCATGTTCATGGTGAGCAACCCGCAGCGCTACGACGTCGTGGTGACCGACAACCTCTTCGGTGACATCCTCACCGACATCGCCGCTGCCGTCACCGGTGGCATCGGCATGGCCGCCAGCGGCTCCGTCAACCCGGAGCGCAAGTACCCGTCGACGTTCGAGCCGGTACACGGCTCCGCACCGGACATCGCCGGCCAGGGCATCGCCGATCCGGCTGCCGCCATCCTCTCCGCCGCCCTGCTGCTCGAGCACCTCGGCCACCCCGACGAGGCCCGGCGAGTATCCGAGGCGGTCGCTGCCGAGGTTGCGTCCCGCGCGCCGGGAGCCTCGCTGCGCACCGCCGAAGTCGGGGACCGGGTCGCCACCGCGGCCGCCTGAACCCACCTTTCCCGCACTGGTCGCCCCACCCGGCGCGACCTGGGGCCTGACCTGGCGTCCCACCCATAGCGGGTGGTCGATGGCCCACACCCGGATGCCAGCATTGAACGAGCGTTCGGGGTAAGTTCTCTGGAGCACTGCGGGTGCTTCCTCATGCCTCAACCGAAGAAGAAAGCAGGTCAACTGCCATGAGTGGTGGTGACAACCTCGACTTCGAGATCCGTCCGAACCCGGCGCCCGTCAGTGCCGCGGACCGGGCCACGCTGCTGGCCAACCCGGGCTTCGGGCGCATCTTCACCGACCACATGGTCACTGTCCGCTACGCCGAGGGCAAGGGCTGGTACGAGCCCCGCGTGGAGGCCCGCGCCCCGATCCCGATGGACCCGGCTTCGGCTGTGCTGCACTACGCGCAGGAGATCTTCGAGGGACTGAAGGCATACACGCTGCCCGACGGCGGCGTCGCCATGTTCCGCCCGGATGCCAACGCCCGGCGCTTCGCCGAGTCGGCCGCGCGCATGGCCATGCCGGCGCTGGGCGTCGACATGTTCCTCAAGTCGCTGCACGAAATCATCACCATCGACCGGTCCTGGATCCCGCAGGGCGAGGACAGCAGCCTCTACCTGCGCCCGTTCGCCTACGCCAGCGAGGTCTTCCTCGGCGTGCGCCCGGCGATGGAATACCTCTACCTGGTCATTGCCTCGCCGGCCGGCGCCTACTTCAGCGGCGGCGTGAAGCCACTCAGCCTGTGGGTGACCCCCGACTACACCCGCGCCGCCCCCGGTGGCACCGGCGCGGCCAAGTGCGGTGGCAATTATGCGGCCGGGCTGTCCGCGCAGGCCGAGGCCATCGAGCACGGCTGCGACCAGGTGGTCTACCTCGACGCGATCGAGCGCAAGTACCTCGACGAGCTGGGCGGCATGAACATCGTGTTCGTGCTCGACGACGGCAGCCTGGTGACGCCGCCGCTGACCGGCACGATCCTGCCGGGCATCACCCGCGACTCGATCCTCAAGCTGGCTCAGCGGGCCGGGCGCAAGGTCGAGGAGCGGCAGGTCAGCCTGGACGAGTGGCGCGACGGTGCCCGCTCGGGCCGCATCCGCGAGGCGTTCGCGTGCGGCACGGCTGCGGTCATCACGCCGATCGGCACGGTGAAGTCCGCGGAAGGCGAGTTCGCCGTGGCCGACGGCGGTTCCGGCGAGGTCACCATGGCGCTGCGCCAGGAGCTGACCGACATCCAGCGCGGCCGGGCCGAGGACCCGTTCGGCTGGGTGCACCGCGTGCTCTGATCAGTCCTCCAGCAGGTGGTCGCGCAACGCGGCCACCTGCTCCGGGGTGACCCCGATGTCGCGCACGTAGGCCCCGACCGAGCCGTGCCGCGCCCGCAGGTCCGCCAGGAACAGCAGCATGGCATCCTTCGGGCAGTTGAACATGTGGTACTTGTCGTGCATCACGTCCGGGCTGGTGCGCTGCAGATACGTGGTCAGCGACGCCATCGACGCCTCGGTGAGCGCATAGTCGTCGGCGATGTCGCCGTCCGACACCCCGAGCAGCGCGAGCGTCAACGCGCACACCACCCCCGTACGGTCCTTGCCGGCCATGCAGTGCACCACCACCGGCGCCGCCTGCGGATCAGCGATCAGCTTGAGCGCCGCGGCCAGCCCGGCCCGGCCGTCCTCGGCGAAGTTGAGATAGCGATCGGCCAGCCAGCGCTCGTGCGGCAAGCCGGCCGGCTCCGGCACGCTCTCCCAGTCGACGTGCTCGATCACCAGGTTGTGGTACGCCAACCCGTCGGCCTCGGGCACCCGGCCGTGGCGTTCGACCTCGTGCACCCGCCGCAGGTCGATCACCGTGCGCACCCCGAGCTCGCCGAACGTCTGCAGGTCGTCGCCCTTGAGCCGGTGCAGCGAATCCGAGCGGAACAGCCGCCGCCAGCGCACCGCGCGGCCGTCGGACCCGGCGTAACCGCCCACGTCCCGGAAGTTGTAGTTGGTCGAGAACGTCAGAGTGCGAGGGTGCGTCACCCCTTCAACTTAACGGGTTTCGTCGATCGGACGGGTGACCGTCGTACCCGGGCGGGCGATGCTGGCCGTCCCGGAGTCTGGACTTCTGTCCCAAAGTCGCGTCGTGGGTGGCATGCTTCGCTACGTGACCCACTCCCTCGTGCTGATTATTCGCACCTAGCGCGCCGGCGACGCTCTGCCGACGCGCTGACCTCCCGCGACCGCGGGGGGTCATTTTTGTTGGGCCGGCTTCGCCGGGCACCACACCCGGGTCACCACATCGGTCAAGGAAGGAACCTCGCCCATGGACTACCAGGTCTTCGACACCACGTTGCGCGACGGAGGGCAACGCGAGGGCATCAGCTACTCGGTTGTCGACAAGCTGGCCGTCGCGCGGCTGCTCGACGAGTTCGGGGTGGGTTTCATCGAGGGTGGCTGGCCCGGTGCGATGCCCAAGGACACCGAGTTCTTCGAGCGCGCCAAGACCGAGCTGGACCTCAAGAACGCGGTGCTCGTCGCGTTCGGTGCCACCCGCAAGGCCGGCGTCGACGTGGCTGCCGACCCACAGGTCAAGGCGCTGATCGACGCCGGTACGCCGGTGGTCTGCGTGGTGGCCAAGTCCGACATCCGCCACGTCGAGCGGGCGCTGCGCACCACCGGTGAGGAGAACCTCGCCATGGTCCGCGACACCGTCGCCCACCTGGTGGCCAACGGCCGCCGCGCGTTCGTCGACTGTGAACACTTCTTCGACGGCTTCCGCTACGACCCGCAGTACACCGCGTCGGTGGTCACGGCCGCGTTCGAAGCCGGCGCCGAGCGGGTCGTCATGTGCGACACCAACGGCGGCATGCTCCCGTCGATGATCACCGCCGCGATCAACGAGGTGGTGGCGCGCACCGGCGTACCCGCCGACCGGCTCGGCATCCACTGCCAGAACGACACCTCATGCGCGGTGGCCAACACGATCGCCGCCGTCGAGGCCGGCGTGCAGCACTTCCAGTGCACGGCGAACGGCTACGGCGAACGGCCCGGCAACGCCGACCTGTTCGCGGTGGTCAGCAACCTGCAACTCAAGCTCGGGCTCAAAGTCCTACCGGACGGGTGCCTGGAGAACGCGACGCGGGTGTCGACCGCGCTCGCGGAGATCGCCAACATCGCCCCCGACACCCACCAGGCCTATGTCGGGGCCGCGGCGTTCGCCCACAAGGCGGGCCTGCACGCGAGCGCGATCAAGGTGGATCCGCTGCTCTACAACCACGTCGACCCGGCGGTTGTGGGCAACGACATGCGGATCCTGGTGACCGAGATGGCCGGCCGGGCCAGCATCGAGCTCAAGAGCCGCGAGCTCGGGCTGGATCTGGCCGGCCACCCGGACACGCTGACCGAGGTGACCCGCAAGGTCAAGGAGCTGGAGGCCGGTGGCTGGTCGTTCGAGGCCGCCGACGCCTCCTTCGAGCTGCTGGTGCGCGACACGCTGCCCGGGGCCGCCCTGGCGCGCCCGTTCACCCTGGAGTCGTACCGCACGCAGGTCGAGCACCGCGAGGACGGCCAGGTGATCTCGGAAGCGACCGTCAAGGTCCGGGTACGGGGCGAGCGCGTGATCGCCACCGCCGAGGGCAACGGCCCGGTCAACGCCCTGGACGAGGCGCTGCGGGTGGCCCTGAGCCAGCACTACCCCGAACTCAAGGGCTTCCAGCTCGCCGACTACAAGGTGCGCATCGTCGAGGGCTCGCACGGCTCGAACGCCATCACCCGGGTGCTGGTCGAGACCCGGGACGGCCGGCGCGACTGGACCACCGTGGGCGTACACGAAAATGTTGTTGAAGCCTCCTGGAAGGCGCTCACCGACGCGCTGACCTTCGGCCTGGCCCCCGCGCCGGTCACCACCGCCTGAACAGTTCAGTCCCGCCTGGTCATCACCCGCAGCGTGATGGCCAGGCCGGCCACGCACCACCCGGCGAGCACGGCGAACGGCAACCAACCGATCCCGCTCGCCGGGGTGGTGAGCGTGTCCCGTACGACATCCGCCATGTGCTCGAACGGAAGCACGTGGTGCACCGCCTGCAACCAGCCGGGCAGCCGGTCCGCCGGGTAGTTGATCGGCGAGAACATCAGCGCGATGAACACGATGGCCTGGCTGGCCAGGTTGGTGATGGTGGGCGGGGCGGCGTACGCGATGGCGAAGCCCACAGTGGTCGCGGTCAGCGCGACCAGCAGCATCGCCGGCCCCACCAGCCAGCTCACGTGCAGACGCAGATCAAAACGCAGCACCGCGGTCACCAGCCCCAGCACCAGTCCGGGCAACCCGGTGGCCAGCCACGTGGTCAGGTCGGCGGCCAGCACCGCGGTCCGCGGGACTGGCAGCGTGCGGTTGTAGGCGAACGTGCCCCGGCTCTTGGACTCCGCGACCAACTGCGGGGCCATCACCATGCCGATGACGATCAGGCCGAGCGTCGGCGCGCCGGTGGACAGGTGGAGCGCGGTGGCCGGGTCGACCTCGGGCATCAGGAAAGCGAACCCGATGACCACGCCGACGGCCAGGAACGTCTGGATGACCAGGAACATCGGCAGCATGAAACGCAGCCGTAGCGCGGTCCATCGCACCAGCAGCAGGTAACTACGCAACCAGAGTCGCATCGACGTACACATCCTCGAGGCTGGCGGGGTTGAGGGAGAAGCGGCCGGTGTGCTGCCCGGCCCAGGTGACAGCGGCGGCCGCGTCGGTGGCGGCCAGCGTCATGGTGAGCCGGTCGCCGTCGCGCCGGGCGGTCCGCGACCAGGCCGGCGGGGTGAGTTCGGCGGGGGTGGTGAGTTCGAGGCGCATCTCGCGCCCGGCGGCCAGGTCGGCGGGGGCACCGGTGGCTACCACCCGGCCGTGGTCGAGCACGACGGCGTGATCGATCGCGCGTTCCGCCTCGGCGATGTTGTGCGTGACCAGCATGATGGCCCGGTCCTCGGCGGCGAGTTCGCGCACCTGATCCCAGAGCAGCCGGCGGCGTACCGGATCGACGTCGTTTGTGGGCTCGTCGAGCATGACCAGACGTCCGGGCGTGACCACCGCCATGCTGAACGCGGTGAGCCGCCGGACGCCGCCGGAGAGCCGTTCGGCAGGGGAGTCGGCCCACTCCTCGATGTCCAGGTCAGCGAGCAGTTCCGCGGTCCGCCGCCGGACCTCGGCCCGGCTGCCTCCGCGCAGCCGCCCGGCGATCTCGATGGCTTGCCGGGTGGTCACGCCGGTGAGCGGCGCCTGGTCCTGCGGTTGGAAGGAGCAGACGGTACGAGCCCAAGCGGCGTCGGCCACCGGATCGCGCCCGAGCAGCCGGATCCGCCCCGAGCTGGGCCGGACCAGCCCGATGACCTGGCTCAGCAACGTGGTCTTGCCGGCGCCGTTGTGCCCGAGCAGGCCGATCACCTGCCCGGCAGCGACGTGCAGGGTGATGCCGTCGTTGGCGCGCACGCCCCGGCGGTAGGTCTTCGTCAACGCTTCGAGGTGCAACACAGTCGCCTCACATACCAATCGGTATTCGGATACCACTTAGTATCTGGATACCGCTCAGGATGTCAATGGGTAAGCTGACCGCATGACAGAGCGGCTGACCCGGGCGCAGCAGCAGGCCCAGACGCGCGAGAAGCTGCTGGACAGCGCCGAGACCCTGTTCGGCGACAAGGGGATCCACCAGACGTCGCTCGATCAGATCGCGGCGAACGCCGGGCTGACCAAGGGCGCGATCTATGCCAACTTCAGCGGCAAGAAGGAGCTGATCGCCGCGATCATGCAGCGGAAGATCGACAGTGATGAGCCGCTGCGCCCGCGCGAGTCCGCCGGCTCCTACATCGACATGATCGGCGAGACCTGGGCGGCCCACGTCGACCTGCCGGAAACGCGGCGGTTTGCCATGGCGCTGCTCGAACTCGCGCTGCACGGTCTGCGCGACAAATCGGACACCGAGACGCTGCGGCAATGGCTGGAAACGGTTCGGGCCTTCCACGCGCGCGACGCCGCTTCGCTCGGCCTGGGGGACGACCCGCAGATGGTGGCCGCTACGTTGCTGGCCCTGGACATCGGGCTCGCCCTGCAGCACCTCATCGACCCCGGGGCGGTGCCGGCGGACAGCTTCGCCCACGCGACCTCGGCCCTGCTCAACGCGCTCAGGAAACCGGAAGAACAACCTCGGCAATGACCGCGCGATGGTCGGAGTTGCGGGTGGTGTGCACCGAGACGTCCGCGACACCGAGGCGCTTGTCGACCAGCACGTGATCGATGGTCACCGGCGGGATCGGGTCGCCGTCGTACGGCCCCCACGTGCCGATCAGGCCCTTGCCCGTGACCGCCGCCGCGTCCCGGTAACCGCTGTTGATGAGCTTGCGCAACGGCTGGTGATCCAAGGTCGAGTTGAAGTCGCCGAGCAGGATCCGCGCGGGGCCCCTCGCATCGGCCCGGGGCTCCGCGGCAAGATCAGAGAACCAGTCATCGAGTACGGACAAAGCGCTCGGCGCCGCCGGATGCGCCGACTCGATAACCACCGGCCCAGCCCCGGCCGGTTGAATCGTCCCGTGCGCCTGGTTGAAGCCGGCCCCGTTGCGCTCGACCCCCGCAGCGGTCAGCGGGAACCGGGAATACAACCCCGACCCGCTCGCCCCCCACTCAGCCCCGAGCGACGAGTACGGCAGCAGCCGGCCCAGCCCCGCCTTCTCCAGGTTGCTCACCGCCTGCGGGCTGAACTCCTGCAACGCCAGCACCGAGACATCGTGGTCGCGGACGTCCTGCACGATCTGCGCGGCGTCGGCGTTGCCGAACAACATGTTCTGCGTCATCACGTGGATCGTCACGCCGGTCTGCGGGCCCCGATCGTTATCGGTCAGCGCCCGCGGCAGCACCGTCACCACGAACAGCGTCGCCGTGATCGCCGCGACCGCTGCCACCAGCCAGCGCCGGGTCGCCAGGGCCAGCAGCACCGGCACGACCGACCACGCGGCGACGTAGGGCGTGAACGCGAACAGCGGCACCAGCGGCCCGCGCTCAGCTCCGGCCAGCCGCAGCGCCACCCAGGCCACGCCGGGCAGCACCAGCAGCCAGAGCAGCACGAGCCACAGCGTCCGGCGCACCCGGACCGGCTTGGCAACGGGCTCCGAGCTCGTGATCGTCACGCAGGCGACGGTATCCGCCCGCCGCCACCGCTCACGAGCAATTCAGGCGCAGGTCACAACATCCAGGCTCATCGGTACGGGTTGAAGTTCTGCGCCGCCATCAGGAACCAGGCGGTGGCTCCCACGTGCTGGCTGGCGAAGTAACCGAACTCGAATCCGGTGTCGAACGGGTTGGTGGCGGCCACGATTCCCCCGGCGGCGGGCAGGGGAGTGCCCGTCCAGGTGCCGCCCTCGGCCGGGTTGGCGAGCTTGCCGTCCTGCGCGTCGCTGGTGCGCCCGACGGTCTGGCCGGCCCCGAGCGACTGCTGTGCTCGTACCGTTTCCTGCAGAAGTTGCCGGGCCAGAACGGCATCGCCGCGCGCATCCCGCTGGAGCAGCGCCAAAGCTACGTGCGAATTGCCCTCCAGCCAGACCGCGTCGCAGGTGTGCGGCAGGGAGCTGCCCGGCACGCCGTCGCGGGAGACGCGCACCTGGCTGCTGTAGGTCACGCCCGAGACACTGCCGTCGGTGTTCCACAGGTTGCCGGTCGCCCAGTCGACCGCCGAGTCGTAGCGCGAATCGCCGAAACCGAGCAGCTCCCAGGTCTGCACGTCCTCGGGCACGTTGGCCACGTTGATGGCGTCCGGGTCCTCGCCGTTGTTGCCGCCCAGCGTGCCGGTCCAGAAATGCCCGCCGGCGCGGTTCCACATCGCGCGTACGAACGCGGCGGCGACCTCGGCGCGGGTGTTCCAGACCCGGTCCTTGGTCAGCTTGCCCAGCAGGTCGAACAGCGCGTACGCGTCGATGTTGTGCTCGGTCGACGCCCACTTCTGCGTTGTCTCGCCGTCGGCCTGCAGCCCGCCGTGGTACCCGCCGAAGTGGTACGGCGAGCGCTGATCCGCGATCCACCGCCCCACCGCCACCGCGCCATCGAGGTATTTGCCGATGCGGGTGTCGACATACAGCTGGGCCAGCGCGAGCCCGGCCCACGCCATGTCCCCGGTCGACGAGCCCCCGAAGCCGAACGGCCACAGATGCGCCGCCTTGCCGTTCGCGCCCCGCAAACCCGGGAAGTACGGGCCGCCGCCGTAGAACTGCATCGGGCCGGCCGCGTACGCCTGACGCAGCCGGCCGTCGGAGTAGGCCTCGTCGTGTGCCTGCGCCCACAGCAACGCATCGCCGGCCAGCCGGGCGCGGCGCACGTTGGCGATCGTGGGGTTGGCCAGCCAGGCGAGCACGGCCAGCGCGTTGTCGTAAACGAACGCGGTGGTCATCAGCTCGGACTCGTTGTTGTAGCTCTGCAGCAGCCGCGGCTCACCGCCCTTGACGTAGGCGTCCTGTACCACGTCGAGGTAGTGGTACGCGCGGGCGACTGGTTCGATCAGCGCTGCGTCGGCGAGGGTGCGGGGGGCGTACGCGCTGAGCGCCGCGGCTTCCGGGGCCAGCCGGGGGTTGGCCGGATGCGCCGTAACGGGCCGTCGGCGGCGGGCGAATGTGGCCGAGGAGGCGGTGAGGTTCGTGGGCATGGGGGCCGTCCTGAACTGCCGGGGCCACCGCCAAAGCGACGGTGGCCCAGCAGCTTAGCTCACACTTCGGCGTCCACCACCTCGCCGATCTTGCTGGCCACCAGCTCATCGCGGATGACGGCGGCGTCGCCCTCGACCACCAGCGTCAGGCCGCCCGGGTGCAGGTGCGTCGCGGCGGCGGCGGACACCTCCTCGGCGGTGGTCTCCAGCAGCTTGGTCCGCAGCGTCGGGTAGTAGTCGTCGGGCAGCCCGTGGATCACCAGGGTGGCCAGCGCCCCGGCGATCGAGCTCGGCGTCTGCATGTCCACCGACAGCGAGCCGGCCCGCCAGGTGCGCGCGACCGCCAGCTCCTCCTCGGTAACGCCGTCGAGCTGGGTGCGGGTGATCTCGCCGACCGTGTCGACCAGCGCCGGCGTGGTGACCGCGGTCTGCACCGACGAGCTCACCCCGAACCGGCCGAACCGGCGGGCCATCGCGAAGTCGGCGCGGATGCCGTACGTGTAGCCCTTGACCTCGCGGATCAGGTGATTGAGCCGGGAAGTGAACGCCCCGCCCAGCACGGTCGCGGCCAGCGAGATCGGCACGTAGCCGGGGTGAGCCCGCTCCGGCGCCCGGTGGCCGAGGCGCAGCGTGGACTGCACCGAGCCGGGCCGGTCCACCAGCAGCACCCGGCGCGCGGCGGCGACCGGCACGTCCAGCGGTCCCTCGGCGGCCGGCGCCGAACCCGAGGTGTTGGCGAACGCGGCCGCCGCCAGTTCCTGCAGGTCCAGCTTGTCCAGGTCGCCGGCGACCAGCAGCACGCCCGGACGCTTGAGCCAGGCGTCGTGGAACGCCGCGACGTCCTCGACCGTGACCGCCGCCATCGACACCGGGTCACCGTTGAGCGGGCGGCCGTAGCGTTCCCCGGCGCCGAACAGGTCGGCGCGCAGCGCGGCGTCGGCCCGCGGACCCGGCTGCGCCCAGTCCATCCGCAGCGCGGTCGCCTCGTCGTCACGCACCCGCGCCACGTCCGCCGGGTCCAGCCGCGGGGTGCGGGCCGCCTCGGCCATCAGCGTCACGGCACCGGGCAGCAAGCCGACCGGCACGGACACCCCGACCCGGAACGAATCCCAGTCCACCGAGGTGGTCAGCTCGGCGCCCAGCCCCTCCAGGGCCAGCGCGTACGCCGCCGAGTCGCGTGCGGAGGTGCCCTCCTCCAGGCTCTTGGCGAGCACCCCGGCGGTGCCTTCCCGGCCGATCGTCTCGCGGGCGGCACCTCCGTCGAGCAGCAGCGTCGCGCTGGCGAGCAACTGACCCGGCAGGTGCGCGGCGACAATCTGACCGCCGGCCAGCCGCACACGGCGGATTTCGGGGAACGAGTACGGCCGGGCCTGGCCGGGTTCCGGCCGCGTCGGGACCAGGCTCATTCGGTGCCCCCTTCGGATGGCAGATAGGTGAGGGTGACGCGGGATTCGGCGTTGAGCGTGCGGGCCGCCTCGGCGATGTCCCCGGCGGTGACGGCCTGCCACTGCGGCAGCCGGTACGCCGCGGAGGCCGGGTCGCCGAACTGCGTGGCGTAGCGGCTCAGCGTGTCGGCCCGCCCGGCGACCGTGGACACCTGCCGCCACCACGAGGTGGTCAGCAGCGCCTTGGCCCGGCCCAGCTCGGCCTCGGTGACCGGTTCGCTGCGCATGCTGGCGACCACCTCGGCGACCCCCGTGGTCAGGGTGGCGATGTCCACCCCGTCCTTCGCGGTAGCCGTGATGATCAGGGGCGCGGCGGCGTGCGCGAGGTCCACTCCGTACGAGCCGATGAAGTCCGGCTGGGCGATCCGGGCGCCGTCGGCGAGCCGCTGATAGAGCCGGCTGCCGCGACCGCTGCCCAGCACGGTGGCGAGCACGGTGATCGCGTCGTACCCGGCGGTGCCGAACGGGTGGGTGCGGTGGGACAGGTAGACGCGTGGAGCCGGGACGTTGCCGTACACGACTTCGCTGGCCGGGCTGGTCGCCGGTCCGCCCAGGTGACCCGCGGGCGCGGGCGGGATGTCGGCGACGGGTTCGATCGAGCCGAAATACTTCTCGGCGAGCGCGACGACCTCACCCGCTACGACATCGCCCACCACGGTCAGCACGGCGTTGTTGGGTGCGTAGTACCGCGCGTGGAACGCCTTGAACGTGTCCAGCCCGGCGGCGTTCAGGTCCTCCATCGACCCGATCGTCGCGTGGTGATACGGGTGGCCCGCCGGGTACAGCAGCGGCAGCAGGCGTAGCCAGGCATCGCCGTACGGCACGTTGTCGTACCGCTGGCGCCGCTCGTTCTTGACCACCTCGCGCTGGTTGTCCAGCGTTTCCTGGGTCAGCGCGGGCACCAGCCCACCCATCCGGTCGGCTTCCAGCCAGAGCGCGAGTTCCAGGTGCTCGGCCGGCAGCGTCTCGAAATAGTTGGTGCGATCCGGGTTCGTGGTGGCGTTCAGCGAACCACCGGCGCCCTGGACGTAGCGCATGTGCTCGGTCTTGGCGACGTGCTGCGAGCCCTCGAACATCAGGTGCTCGAAGAGGTGCGCGAAGCCGGTCTGACCGGCCGGTTCATGCCGGGAACCGACGTCGTACCAGAGATTGACCCCGACCACGGGGGCGGTGTGGTCCTCGCTGACGACCACACGCAACCCGTTGTCCAGGCGAGTGGTTTCGATGGGCCACGGATAGCCGGTCTCGGCGACCGGAGCGGGCTGAGCTGTCACGCAACCTCCTCTGTCAGGCTCCAGTATCGCCTTGTCCCGGTTGTCGGCGTGTGCTCAACCCCGGGGCGGGCCGAGCGTCTGGGCTCGCAGCGCCGGGCACGCCATCGGATCGCCCGTCCTGGTGGTGCTGGCCAGCACTGGCTCCACCGTGACGGGCACCCGGACCGGGGTTGATCACAACCCGGTGGCGGCTCCCGACCCCGAATGGGATGCTGTCGCTCGTGCCCGATGACGTCCTCGTGAACGACCGCCTCGTCATCCCAGCCGCCGAGCTGGGATGGCGTTTCTCCCGCGCCAGCGGACCGGGCGGTCAGGGCGTCAACACCACCGACTCGCGGGTCGAGCTCTCCTGGGACCTGGGCGGCTCGGACATCCTGCCGCCCTCGCTCAAGGAACGGGCCATCGAACGGCTCGGCGCCCGGCTGGTCGCCGGCGTGCTGACCGTGGTCGCCTCCGAGCACCGATCCCAGCTGCGCAACCGCGAAGCCGCCGCGGCCCGGCTGGCCGGCATCGTGGCCGGTGCCATAGCGCCGCCGCCCCGGGTCCGCCGGGCCACCCGCCCGTCGCGAGGCGCAGTGGAACGCCGCATCGCCGACAAGAAACGCCGCAGCCAGACCAAACGCGACCGCCGCGGCGGCCCGGACCAGTAGGGGCTGACCGGTTCAGACGTTGTGCGGGGCTACGGCTTCACGGTTTTCGGCGGCCAGGGCGGGGCCGAGGAGCTCTTCGCAGACGCGGATCAGCCGGGCCCGCAAGGCGGATGCTCGCCGGGCGAACTCGCGCTGGCGGGTTACGTACTCCTGCTTGCCCTCGGCGGTTTCGATTTTGACAGCGGGTTGACCATAGGAACTCAGGTCGTAGGGGCTCGCCTGCATGTCGAGCAGGCGGATGTCCCCGGCCAGGGCGAAGCAGTCCAGGGCGAGCGCGCCGGGCACCGCGGGGCCGAGCTTGCCGGCCCACTTGTGGCAATCCATCGCCGCGTGCAGGCAACCCGGCTGGTCGAGGTCGACCTGGGTGGCGCGGGTGGGCTGCAGGCGGTTGAGCCCGACCGCCTCGGGGGTGAAGAAGCGGAACGCGTCGAAGTGGGTGCAGCGAATCGGGTGCTGCTCGACAACCTTGTCGGTTTCCTCCTGGCCCAGGCGCAGTGGCAGCTCGTGGCGGCGGTGCTCGGGCTGGCGGTAGACCATGGCCCACTCGTGCAAGCCGAAGCAACCCGAGAACGCCGGGCGGGACGCGGTCGCGGTGAGCAGGCCGTGGATGTAGCGCACGCTTTCCCCGCGGGCGTGCATGTAAGCCTCGACGTCGAGGGTCACGATGCCCTCGGGCAACGTGGTGTAGAACTTCCACCCCGCTTGCTCGGGCAGGCCGTCGGGGGCCGGGGCGAGGCCGGTGCCGACGCCGGGATGCCAGCGGCGAAGCTGAGCCGGGCGGGTGCCGTAGTAGTCGTACAGGAAATCCTCTATGGCGTGCTTCTCGCCGCCCGGCTTGCGGGCGCGGTGCCCGGCGGTCATCTCATCGGCGCGCTCGGCATGGCCGCGAGCCAGTGGGATCCACGCGACGCTGGGCAGCACCGTGGTCAGCGTCAGCCGTGAGCCGGCGCGCTTCTCCCTCAGTCCCGTGTCCTCGCTGATCCCCATCGCACCAGCGTATCCAGCAAGTCCATTCCTATCGAGCCCTGACGCCGCCGGTTGTGAGGAACGCCCGAACGAGGTTTGCCACATCGCCCGGCGCGCCGACGTCCGGGGCATGGTGAGCAAAGGCCGCCGGCACCGTGTACGCCGCCCCGGCAATGACCTTGCGCCCACCCGCCACGCCACCGGGGTGGAGCCGAGCCCGGTCTGGAAGTTGGCTGTGGCCGGAGGTCACCGAGATCGGAGCGCCGTCGGAGCTGACAATAGTTGGCATGCTCGGAGGCGTAGTAGACCTACTACATTATTGATAAGGTCCTGGACATGACGACGGTGACGGGGGTGCTCGAATCCGGTGTGCCGATGCCGGTGGACGAGCAGGTGCTGGACGTACGGGATTTACGGATGCGCTACGGCACCAAGGATGTGCTGCAGGGCGTGTCGTTCACCGCGCGGCGGGGCGAGGTGCTGGCTCTGCTGGGACCCAACGGGGCCGGGAAGACGACCACGATTGAGATCCTCGAGGGCTTTCGGAAACGGTCTGCTGGGGACGTACGCGTGCTGGGAGTTGATCCTGGAATTGGGGGTGAACGGTGGCGGGCGCGGCTCGGAGTGGTGCTGCAGTCGTGGCGAGACCATGGCAAGTGGCGGGTCCGGGAGCTGTTGCACCACCTCGGCACCTATTACAGCGTTTACTCGACCGCCGAGTTCCCGCGTCCGTGGCCGGTTGACGATCTGCTCGAAACGGTGGGCCTGACCGCGCAGAGCCGGCAGCGGATCGCTCAGCTCTCCGGAGGCCAGCGCCGCCGGCTCGACGTGGCGATCGGCATCGTCGGCCGGCCCGAACTGCTGTTCCTCGACGAACCCACAGTGGGCTTCGATCCGGCCGCCCGCCGCGACTTCCACGATCTCGTGCACCGGCTGGCCGATGTGGACGGGACCACCATCCTGCTCACCACGCACGACCTCGACGAGGCCGAGAAGCTCGCCGATCGCATCGTCATCCTGGCCGGCGGCCGGATCATCGCCGACGGCTCGGCCGACCAGTTGTCGCTGCGGGTGGCGGGTGAATCGGAGATCCGCTGGACCCGTGACGGGGCGCGGTACGTGCACTCGGCGATCGATGCCACCCGCTTCGTCCGCGAGCTCTTCCAGCAGTACGGCGACGCGATCACGGACCTGGAAGTGCGCCGGGCCAGCCTGGAGGAGACCTACATGACTCTGGTCCGCGAGTCCGAAGCCGGGCGCGCCCACGAGGCGGCCAGCACCTTCCAGGAGGCGCTGTGAGCAGCGTTTCCACCGCCGCGCGCACCGGCCTGGCCCGCGGCGGCATCGAGTTGCGCCAGACCCTCACCCACGCCGCCGACATCTGGCAGTTCGTGTCCCCCTCGATCCTGCTGCTCGGCACGATCTTCTTCGAGGCCGACGCCACGGTTCCCGGCACCGATATCTCGCTCGGAGCCCGTACCCTGCCCAGCGCACTCGGCATGGGCTTTGCCTTCACCGGCCTGATGACCGTGGCCATGCTGCTCGTGGTCGACCGCGAGGACGGCACGCTGCTGCGGGCCAAGGCCACGCCTAACGGGATGTCCGGCTACCTGGTCGGCAAGATCGTGCTGGTGGGCGGGATGTCCGCGATCGTCCTGGCCATCCAGCTCATCCCCGGGCTGTTCATCGTCGACGGGCTGCACATCGACGCGTTCGGCTGGTTCACGCTGGTGTGGCTGGTGCCGCTGGGCTTCATCGCCACCATGCCGATCGGGGCGATGGCCGGTTCGCTGCTCGACGGTCCTCGCAACCTGGGGTTCCTGATGCTGCCGCTGGGCGGTCTCGTCGCGATCTCCGGCATCTTCTACCCGATCACCTCGATGCCGGGCTGGTTGCAGGCCATTGCGCAGCTCTTCCCGATCTACTGGCTAGGGTTGGGCATGCGTTCCGTCTTCCTGCCCGACGCCCTCACCACGGCCGAGCTCGGCCATTCGTGGCGGCTCTGGGAAACCGCGGGCGTGCTCGGCGTCTGGGCGGTGCTGGGCCTGGCGATCGCCCCGATCCTGCTGCGCCGCATGGCCGAGCGTGAATCAGGCAGCGCCGTCGCGGCTCGCCGCGAGAAGGCCATGACCCGGGCCGTCTGAGAGAGCACCCATGAGTTCCGAGATCACGTACAACCGCATCGCCATGCTGCGCGCCGAGCGGGGCATCTCCCGGCGCCAGCTGGCCGATGCGCTCGGCGTGCACTACCAGACCGTCGGCTACCTGGAACGCGGCGAGTTCAGCCCGTCGTTGCACCTCGCGCTGCGCATCTGCGCGTACTTCGAGGTGCCGGTCGAGGTGGTGTTCGCGTTGGAGCCGTTCCCTCGGCTCGGCAAGGATGCGGTGCCGCGCAGCGCGTAGCCTCGACCTTGCCGAATCAAAGTTCTTCTGGGGATGGGGTTGACCCGTGCGTTTCGCTCGCTTTGTTCATGCCGGTGGCGTGTCCTTCGGGGTTGTCGAGGGGGAGGCGCAGTCGGGCACCGGCGGTCTGACGATCGCCGAGATCGACAGCATCCCGTTCCAGAACGTCCGCTTCACCGGCAACCGCTGGGCGCTGGCCGACATCCGGCTACTCGCGCCGATCTTCTCCAGCAAGGTCATCGGCGTCGGGCGCAACTACGCCGACCACGCGGCCGAGCTGGGCAACGAGGTGCCCAAGGAACCGCTGATCTTCATCAAGCCGTCCACCTCGGTGATCGGCCCCAACGATGCCATCCGCGTCCCGCCGGTCAGCCAGCAGGTCGAGCACGAAGCCGAGCTGGCCGTGGTGATCGGGGCCAGCGGCGCCCGCAGGGTGGACCGCGCCGGCGCCGAGAAGGCCATCTTCGGCTACACCGTTGGCAACGACGTAACCGCCCGCGACCTGCAGCGCAGCGACCCGCAGTGGACCCGGGCCAAGGGCTTCGACTCGTTCTGCCCGCTGGGTCCGTGGATCGAGACCGAGCTGGACGTCAGCGACCTCGAGGTGCGCTGCGAGGTGGGCCGCAACCCCGACGAGATGGAGGTACGCCAGCTCGGGCGCACCAAGGACATGGTGTTCGACGTACCGGCGCTGGTGTCGTACGTGTCGCATGTCATGACGCTGCTGCCGGGTGACGTGATTCTCACCGGTACGCCCGCCGGGGTCGGCCCGCTGGTTTCCGGCGAGACGGTGTCGGTGAGCGTGCAGGGCATCGGCGAGCTGCGCAACCCGGTCGTGTCGCTGGACTGACTCATCAGACATGGGCGGCACAGATCCGGGCCGGTGACAGGGTGCGCGACGGCTTGGGCGCGGCTGCGGATGCGCCCTCCGCGCATGAGGACATTGCCGCGGTGGCTGCCCGGTGCCTGCTGCAGCAGCGACTCAAGGCCGGTCGTAAGACCTGACCGGCCTTGAGTCGCTGACCCGCCGGGAACGGGTTGAGCAGCTCGGTGCGGCGTTGGGACGGATGGCGGCGCTGATCGATCACCCACAGCCGGCCCTGCCCACGGTCGCCGAAGTAGCGGGCCGACCTGCGATGACGTTCGCTGAGTGGGCCCGGGCGCAGGCCGCCGCGTTCTCTTGACGCTCAGTACTCGCGGAATCACGGAAACGCCAGACGGTAACCCGATTTGGTGGGGACCATGGGCTCAGGTAGAGTTCTTTCTCGGTACGGCAAGCCGCACAGCAAGGCCAAGCGGGGCGCCGGACTGAATGGGGTATGGGGTAATTGGCAGCCCGACTGATTCTGGTTCAGTTAGTCTAGGTTCGAGTCCTGGTACCCCAGCGCTACGGTCTCCCCGCGAGATTGGCAGCGCTGGACTTCTGATAGAGTTCGGCACTGTTGCTGGAGCGGGGAAAGACCAGAGCAAGGCAACACAGCACCACTGGCAAGGCCTGGTCCCGTCGTCTAGCGGCCTAGGACGCCGCCCTCTCAAGGCGGTAGCGAGGGTTCGAATCCCTTCGGGACTACGCATCAAACGGCTCGTGTCTTCGGATACGGGCCGTTTTGCTATTCAGATCTCTAGTTCTTTGGATCTTCGGTTCATGGGCCGCTTGTTGGGTGCGTGGCCGCTGCCGGCCTTCCGGCTTTGGCTGCGACCGGCTGCCGCCTCGGTCGACCTTGGTCCGACTGACTGCCGCCTGCATTGTTGCCTCGTGTCGCCGCCTCGCTGATCGCTCGGACGCCGCGCTCCGCTGAGGGCGAGGCGGACGGCCTGCTGCACCGGCCGGGCCGCGACACTGTCAGTGTGACCGATCTCTGTGGGCGCCGCGTCAACTTTGGATATTTCGTGCGGGCCGCTCTCTGAGACCGGAACTGGCCGGCCACGAGTCAAGCCTGCCCTCGGTTAGCTCATCGGCCATTTGCACTTCGACCACAGCGGCGATAACCCGAGCCTGCCCGGGCGCCCGATCTTCACGCAGCGGATCGAGTTGGCCGCGAGATCCTGCCCGGCTTCGTAATCGCCGCCACGCCCGGCCACGCCGAAGGTCATCGGTCCGTCGTGGTCCGGCGCAAGGTCGGCCACCGTGATCGTCGCCGGACAGAGCCACGACCACGCCCACCAGGAACCGCGAGCGAAGGAGCAAATCCCTACAGTCCGCTGAGCCGCTGTCCCGCCCGCACCACAGCCATCGCATGCCGTTCCCCGGGCCGCCGGCCCAGCCGCTCTATCGGACCGCTTATTGAAATTGACGCGATGACCCGGCCCGTCCGGTCCCGGATCGGCGCCGAGACGCTGGCCACACCCGGCTCGCGTTCGGCAACGCTTTGCGCCCAGCCGCGGCGGCGTACCTCGGCCAGGGTGCGGCCCGTGAACTTGCAGCGGGGCAGCAGTGGCATCACGGCTTCCGGCGGTTCCCAGGCCAGCAGGATCTGCGCCGCGGAGCCGGCCACCATGGGCAGCACTGATCCGACCGGCACGGTGTCGCGCAGGCCGCTGGCCCGTTCGGCCGCGGCTACGCAGATTCGTTCGTCCGCGCGGCGCAAGTAGAGTTGGGCGCTCTCGCCGGTGGCGTCGCGCAGGGCTGACAGCAACGGTTCTGCGGCGGTCAGCAGCACGTCGGGTGCAGCGTTGGCCAGCTCGCCCAGCCGGGGGCCCGGACGCCAGCGGCCCTGGGTGTCCCGGACCAGCATCCGGTGGATCTCCAGCGCCTGAGCGAGGCGGTGTGCCGTCGCACGGGGGAGCTTCGTCCGGTCGACCAACTCGGCCAGGCTGGCGCCGTCGACGCAGGCCGCGAGGATGACTACCGCCTTGTCGAGAACGCCGACACCGCTCATACTGTGTCCCACAAGCCGAAACATACCTCCCAGAATTTAGGATGTCCAGATGGTGGGAGTCACTCCGAAGCCGAAGACCTTGGCAGAAAAGGTCTGGGACGACCATGTCGTTCGGTCTGCCGAGGGTGAGCCTGACTTGCTCTACATCGACCTGCACCTGCTGCACGAGGTGACCAGCCCGCAGGCCTTCGACGGCCTGCGGACGGCCGGCCGGCCGGTGCGGCGTACCGATCTGACGCTCGCAACCGAGGACCACAACACGCCTACCGGTTACGCGGACCCGTCTTTCAACACCCGTCGCGGCGACCTGCTCACGATCGCCGACACGACCTCGCGCACGCAGATCGAGACGCTGCGCAAGAACTGCGCCGAGTTCGGCGTGCAGATCCGCTCGCTCGGCGATGCCCAGCAGGGCATCGTGCACGTGATCGGGCCGCAGCTCGGGCTCACCCAGCCGGGCATGACGATCGTCTGCGGTGACTCGCACACCGCAACCCATGGCGCGTTCGGCGCGCTGGCCTTCGGCATCGGCACCAGCGAGGTCGAGCATGTGCTCGCCACCCAGACGCTGCCGCAGTCCAAGCCGAAGACGATGGCGGTCACGGTGGTCGGCGAGCTGCGCCCCGGCGTCAGCGCCAAGGACCTGATCCTCGCGCTGATCACCCAGGTCGGCACCGGCGGCGGCAACGGCCACATCGTCGAGTATCGCGGCGAGGCCATCCGCAAGCTCTCCATGGAGGGCCGGATGACCATCTGCAACATGTCCATCGAGTGGGGTGCCAAGGCCGGCATGATCGCACCGGACGACACCACGTTCGCCTACCTGCAGGGCCGGGACCACGCGCCCAAGGGAGCCGGCTGGGACGCCGCGGTGGACTACTGGCGTTCGCTGGCCACCGACGAGGGGGCCGAGTACGACACCGAGGTCATCCTCGACGCGTCGGCGATCAGCCCGTTTGTCACCTGGGGCACCAACCCCGGTCAGGGCGCCGCGTTGAACAGCGCTGTGCCGGACCCCGAGGAGTTCATCGACGAGGTGGAGCGCAACGCCGCCCGCCGCGCGCTGGACTATATGGGCCTGGAGGCGGGCACGCCGCTCAAGGACGTGCCGGTCGACGTGGTGTTCGTGGGTTCCTGCACCAACGGACGGATCGAGGATCTGCGCGCCGCGGCCGAGGTTATCCGGGGCCACAAGGTGCACGAGGGCGTCCGGATGATGATCGTGCCGGGGTCGTACCAGGTGCGTGAGGTCGCCGAGCAGGAAGGCCTCGACAAGATTTTCGTCGACGCGGGCGCGGAATGGCGCTTCGCCGGCTGTTCCATGTGCCTGGGCATGAACCCCGACACGCTCGACCCCGGCCAGCGCGCCGCTTCCACGTCCAACCGCAACTTCGAGGGCCGGCAGGGCCGGGGCGGGCGTACCCACCTGGTCTCGCCCGAGGTCGCTGCCGCCACCGCCGTGGTGGGCAAGCTGGCTGCCCCCGCCGACCTCTGAGACGGAAAGATTCCCATGGACAAGTTCACCACCCACAGCGGCACGGTGATGCCGCTGCGCCGTTCCGATGTGGACACCGACCAGATCATCCCGGCCGTCTACCTCAAGCGGGTCACCCGGACCGGCTTCGAGGACGGCTTGTTCAGCGCGTGGCGCGACGACCCGTCGTTCGTACTCAACAATCCGGCCCACGCCGGGGCCACGATCCTGGTCGCCGGGCCCGACTTCGGCACCGGCTCGTCGCGTCAGCACGCCGTCTGGGCGCTGCGGGACTGGGGTTTCAAGGCGGTTATCGCGGCGCGCTTCGGCGACATCTTCCGCGGTAACGCGCTCAAGGAGGGGCTGCTGCCGGTCCAGCTCGGCCAGAAGGCCATCGAGGCGCTGTGGGACCTGGCCGACAGTGAGCCGGACAAGCAGATCACGGTGGATCTGACCGAGCGTCAGGTGCGCGTGGACGACGCCGTCTGGTCCTTCCCGATCGACGATTTCAGCCGCTGGCGCCTGCTCGAGGGCCTCGACGACATCGGACTGACCCTGCGCAACGAGGGCGACATCACCTCGTACGAGCAAAGCCGTCCGTCCTTCAAGCCGGTTGTTGTCTGAGCCTCGAAAGCCGTTCCTGCACAGGCTTTTTCGCCCCCGCCGGGTCTCCGGCGGGGGCGAATTCCGTTGCGACACAACGAATTTTTTCTGGCGAATGTTTGTGTCTGCTGGTCAGAGGGCATACGGTGCGCGCAGAATGGCTCGCATTGGGCCGATGGTGCTTGCTTAAGACGGTCCAGACCTATCAAGCATCAGTTCTCACGTTCGGGAGGAAAACCGTGAACAAGGCCGAGCTCATCGAGGCGCTCGCCGCCCGGCTGGGGGACCGGAAGACGGCGACAGCGGCGCTGGATGCGGTCATCAGCGAGGTGCAGAACGCCGTCACCAAGGGCGACCGTGTTGCCATTACCGGTTTCGGTGTCTTCGAGAAGCGGGCACGCAACGCGCGTACCGCCCGTAATCCACGCACCGGCGAACCAGTCAAGGTGAAAAAAACGTCCGTCCCCGCTTTCAAGCCCGGCACGGGCTTCCGGGAGATGGTCGCCAGCGGCAAGGTGGCCAAGGCCGCCGCCGCCAAGAAGACCACCGCGGCGGCGAAGTCCACCACTGCATCCAAGGCCGCTCCGGCCAAGGCGACAAAGACGGCGGCGGCGAAGTCCACCGCCAGCAAGGCAGCACCGGCCGGCGCCACCAAGACGACGGCGGCCAAGGCGACGGCAACGAAGACGACCGCCAGCAAGGCCACCGCGTCCAAGGCAACGGCCGGCAAGGCCACGGCAACGAAGGCGACGGCAACGAAGTCGGCTGCTTCCGGCGCCACCGCGGCGAAGTCCACCGCGGCCAAGAAGACCACCGCGTCCAAGGCGGCTCCGGCCAAGACGGCCACCGCCACCAAGACAGCCGCGGCCAAGAGCACGCCGGCGAAGTCGGCTTCCGGCTCGGCTGCCACCAAGACGACGGCGGCGACGAAGACGGCGACCAAGTCGGCGCCGGCCAAGTCGACTGCCACCAAGGCGGCCCCGGCCAAGAAGGCCACCGCCCGTAAGACCACGGCCGCCACCAAGGCGACCCCGGCCACCAAGGCCACCACCGCGCGCACCAGCGCGGCTCGCAAGACCCGCTGAGCACGCTCAGCGGCTCGTCAGCGCAGCGAAAGGCGTCCACCCTACGGTGGACGCCTTTCGCGTGTTCCGGCGCTGTGCGGGCCGCTCAGCCTACGGTCCGCAGCATGGAATCCTTGCCCGACCGCTCCCGCCCCGGCCATCCGCGGGGCCCGGTCGCTCGCTCGCTGATCGCGGCCGCCGTGTTCGCTGTGGCCGTGGTGCCGGGCTGGATCCTGGGCGACCTGATGGAACGCTGGACCGGCCTGGGGGTGCTGGACTGGCTGGTCACCGGCGTGAGCTCGGCCGCCGCGGTGCTGGTGCTGGCGCCGCACGGGTCCTACCGCCGCCAGGACGCGCTGCTCGGCCTGGTCCCGTTGTACGGCTGGTACCTCACCAGCGTGCTGGCCTGGCGGGTGGCGTTGCTGCCGTTGCGCGACTGGGAGCCCCGCGAGGACGAGTTGTGGCGGGCCCGCTGGCTCACCGGTGACCTGATCGGCTACTGGCGGGCGGACACCCTGCCCCAGCCC
>NZ_LOJP01000001.1:5825008-5893886 GCF_001553785.1 Actinoplanes sp. TFC3 | reverse complement strand
CGCGAGGACGAGTTGTGGCGGGCCCGCTGGCTCACCGGTGACCTGATCGGCTACTGGCGGGCGGACACCCTGCCCCCGCCCGCCCCGCGCCGCCGGGAACTCAGATCCGGCTCAGCGCCACGAGCCGGTCGTGCGACCAGGTGAGCACCCAGCCCTCACCCTTTGGCGTCTTGTACGGCGCCGGGTCCTGCGCACCCTCCAGCAGCGCCAGCAATCCCGGGATCACCTTGCCCTGACTGCAGATCGCCACGGCCGGCCCGGCGGCTCGCAGCTCCACGAGCCGATCGGCCGCGCCCTTGATCCGGGCCGGCGGCTCGTCACCCTCGGCCGGCTCGGCAAACGCGCTGTCGGTGACGATCGGCAGATCCAACCGGGCGGACAGCGGCTCCAACGTCTGCCGGCACCGCAGCGGCGTGGCCGCAACCAGCCGCTGGGGCGCGAACAGCTCGGCTACGACTCCCATGGTCTCGGCCTGGGCCCGGCCGCGTTCGTCAATCGGGCGCAGCGCGTCGTCGCCGTTGAACTCCTTGCGCTTGCCCGCCTTGGCGTGCCGGATCAGCAGCGTCACCGCGGTCACCGGCGGCAGCCCGGTGACGTGCTCGACCAGGCGCCGGTCGTCCGGGTAGGTCAACCGGGCCAGCGCGTCGGGCGGTGCCAGCCACCTGACCTCGTCGACCTCGCTCGGGTCCATCGGCTCCCCGGCCGCACCTTCCGCGGCCTTCATCAGCCAGAAGTCGACGGTTTTGGGCACCCCGCCGGCCATCGTGTACGCCACCCCGGGCAACCGTAGCTGCGGCTCGGCGCGAAGCCCGGTCTCTTCAAGGACTTCGCGTACGGCCGCAGCCAGCGTGTGCTCGGAACCATCGAGCTTGCCCTTGGGCAGACTCCAGTCGGCCAGGTACGGCCGGTGCACCACGCAGATCTCGATGTCGCCGCCGGCCGGGCGCCACACGACCCCGCCGGCCGCGCGTACGGGTTTGACCACGCGGTCAGCCCACCTTGCCGATGACCCGGCGCAGCAGCGCCTCCTGCAGGTGCACGTGCGGGTCCGCGGGCGTGGAGGTGCGCCGGTGCCAGGTACCGCCGGCATCGAGGTCCCAGCCCTCGCTGCCCTCGTCCATCGCCAGCTCCAGCACGTTGCGCAGGTCCTCCTGGGCCGGCGGCAGGGTCACCCGCACCAGCGCCTCGACCCGGCGGTCGAGGTTGCGGTGCATGAGGTCGGCCGAGCCGATCCAGTACTCGGCCTGCTCGCCGGTGCCGAACCGGAAGATGCGCGAGTGCTCGAGGAAGCGCCCCACAATCGAGCGGACCCGGATGTTCTCCGAGAGCCCCGGCACTCCCGGGCGCAGCGAGCACATGCCGCGGATCACCAGGTCGACCTGCACGCCGTCGCGCGAGGCCCGGTAGAGCGCGTCGATGGTTTCCTCGTCGACCAGGGAGTTCACCTTGAACTGCACCAGCGCCTCGCCACCGTCGCGGGCGATGCGGGCCTGCTCCTCGATCCGCTCGATCAGGCCCTTGCGGACCCCGTGCGGCGCCACCAGCAGCCGCCGGAACGCGGTCTGCCGGCTGTATCCGGTGAGCACGTTGAACAAGTCGGTAACGTCCGCGCCGATCTCAGGGTCGGCGGTGAGCATGCCGAAGTCCTCGTACAGCCGGGCGGTCTTGGGGTGGTAGTTGCCCGTGCCGATGTGGCAGTAGCGGCGGATCTGGTTGCCCTCCTGCCGCACCACCAGCGCGGTCTTGCAGTGCGTCTTGAGCCCGACCAGCCCGTAGACCACGTGGCAGCCGGCCCGTTCCAGGGTGCGGGCCCAGCCGATGTTGGCGACCTCGTCGAAGCGGGCCTTGACCTCCACCAGCACGACCACCTGCTTGCCCGCGGCGGCCGCGTCGACCAGCGCGTCGACGATCGGGGAGTCGCCGCTGGTGCGGTACAGCGTCTGCTTGATGGCCAGCACGTTGGGATCGGCGGCGGCCTGCTCGATGAAGCGCTGCACGCTGGTGGAGAACGAGTGGTACGGGTGGTGCACGAGGATGTCGCACTCGCGCAGCCGGTTGAACACGCTGCGCGGCACCTCGCCGTCGGCCAGCTGCGGGTGGGTTGCCGGGACGAACGGGCGGTCCTTGAGGTCGTCGCGATCGGACGCGCCGTAGACCTGCCACAGCGCCGAGAGGTCCAGCAGGCTGGGCACCCGCAGCACGTCCTGATCGTTCATGTCGAGCTCGCGGGCCAGCAGGTCGAGCACGTGATCGCTGATCGAGGCGGCGACCTCCAGGCGTACGGGCGGACCGAACCGGCGCTGGGCCAGCTCGCGTTCCAGGGCCTGCAGCAGGTCCTCGTCGCGATCCTCGTCGACTTCCACCTCGGCGTTGCGGGTGACCCGGAACAGGTGCCATTCCAGCACCTGCATGCCCGAGAACAACTGGTCGAGGTGGATGGCGATGAGCTCCTCGACGGGCAGGAAACGCGCGCCCCGGCTGTCGTTCTGCACCGTCACGAAGCGCGGCACGTTGTTGGGCACCTTGATGCGCGCGAACAACTCGCTGCTGCTGTCGGCCGGGTCGCGCAGCACCACGGCCAGGTTGAGCGACCGGCTGGAGATGTACGGGAACGGGTGCGCCGGGTCGACGGCCAGCGGGGTGAGGACCGGGAAGACGTGCTCCCGGAAGTACGTGCGCAGCCGCTCGCGCTCGGGGGCGTCCAGCTCGGACCACCGGACGATTTCGATGCCCTCGGCCGACAGCTTGGGCCGGACCTCCTCGGCGAAGCACGCGGCATGCCGGGTGACCAGGTCGGCGGCCCGCTCGGTGATCATCTCGAGCTGGCTGCGCAGCGAGGCCCGGTCGCCGCCGCGCATCGGCAGCCCCGCCTTGAGCCGCCGCTTGAGCCCGGCCACCCGCACCATGTAGAACTCGTCGAGGTTGCTGGCGAAGATGGCCAGGAACTTGGCGCGCTCCAGCAGCGGTGTGCCCGGGTCCTCGGCGAGGGCCAGCACGCGGGCGTTGAAGTCGAGCCAGGACAGCTCCCGGTTGAGAAAGCGATCCTCCGGCAGCTCGGGGAGCTGCTGGTCCTCGGTGACCTCCACGTGCTCTTCCTCCAGGGGTTGAGGGGCCACTACGGCGCTGTCCGATTTGTCGGCGCGAGGCAGGAAGCGTCCGTTTGCCCCGCGGCGGCGAGCGGCCGTCACGGGCACGGTTGTCTCGGGTGTCCAGGCCGGGGTGGTCATGCATTCCATCATTGCCCGTTCGAGGTGAACGGGAAATGAACAGAGCTCAGGAAATTCCAGGAAGGTGGACCTTGGTCACATGCCCGTCGTCACCGGTTGCTACAGCGACGCGCTGGCCCAGGCGGAGCAGGCGCAACCCGGAGGCCCGGAACGCCTCGGCCGGGAATGCGAGCTCGGTGCCGTCGTCCAGCAGCAGCGTGCCGGTGTGGTTCTGGATATCGAACGTCGCGATAGTGCCCTGCATGCCTCAGACGCTACCGGGCCGGGCCTACCGGCGCGGGCCGACGGCTGCACACCCGGTGATGAGTCCCAGATCACGCAGTAAGGCACAGGTGTGTTCGCCGGCCCCCAGGGCCAGCACGGTGCGCAGGTCGGCGGGAGTGTCCACGTCCTGACGCAGTCCCGGCCAATCCCCGGTGAGCGCCCGGGCACCGGAGGCCGCGTGCGCCGCGGCGGAGCCCACCCCGAAGTGCGGGTCCAGCGCTGTGGCCGTACCCGTGGTCAAAAGAACTGTGCCGGAACCCACCGCATCCGCGACGTAAGCACGGTCCTGACCCGCGGCCTGCAGGGCCGCATCCAGCTCGCCGGGCCGCAACGCCGGCAGATCCCCGGTCAGCACCGCCCGTGGCCGGCCCAGACCCGCCACCGTGTCGGCGCCGAAACTCATCGCCGCGTTCAGATCGCCGCCCGGATCGGCCACCACCCGGGCACCCAGCTCGCTGACCGCCGCCGCGGCCCGCGCATCGGCGGTGACCACCATCACGTCGCGGACCAGCGCACAGGAACCGATCGCCAGCACGGTGTCGCACACCATCGCCAGCGCCAGCTCCTCGTGGCGCGCATCGGCCACCGCACCTCGCAACCGGCTCTTCGCCGCGCTGAGCTGCTTGACCGGTACGACCGCCGTCCACTGCTGTCCCGACACCCCGCCAATCCTGCCACCGGGACCCGCCCTGGCTCCGCCGACCGCAACCAGGCATGATTTCGTCGCAGGTGTGGGGGATGAGGGAGTGACCGTGGCGCAGCGCAAGCTCGGGTTCTGGCGGCGGCTGGCGGTAGCGCTGGTCGTGCCGACGATGACCGTCTGGACGAAGCACACCTGGAGCGGCATGGACAACCTGCCGCCCGGTGGGGGTTTCATCATCGCGCCCAACCACATGTCGCAGTTCGATCCGCTGGTCGTGGCGCATTACGTGTACGGCTCCGGGCGCTGGCCGCGGTTCCTGGCCAAGTCGAGCATCTGGAAGATCCCGGTGGTCGGCTTCCTGCTCGACAAGACCTGGCAGATCCCGGTGGTGCGGGGCAGCGTCGAGGCCGCCAAGTCGCTGGACACCCTGGTCGACGCCATTCAGAAGGGTGGTGTTGTGGTCATTTATCCGGAGGGCACCACCACCCGCGACCCCGAGTTGTGGCCGATGCGCGGCAAGACCGGCGCGGCCCGGCTGGCCCTGGTGACCGGCGCACCGGTGGTGCCGATGGCCACCTGGGGGACCCAGCAGATCCACGACGTGCGCACCGGCAAGGTCTCGTTCAAGCCGCGCCGCGACATCAAGGTGGTCTGCGGTCCGCCGGTCGATCTGAGCCGCTGGCAGGGCGACCCGCCGAGCCGCACGGTGCTGACGCAGATGACCGACGCCATTCAGCTGGCCACCCAGTCGCTGCTCAGCGAGCTTCGCCACGAGCAGCCCCCCGCGCAGCTGTACGCGGCGCCGGCCCGCAACAACGGCACCAATGGTGGCCCGGCGTCGGAGAACCTGGCATGACGCGGGCCGCCATGCTGGGTGCCGGAGCGTGGGGCACGGCCTTCGCCAAGGTCCTCGCCGAAGCGGGTGCCGACGTGACGATGTGGGCGCGCCGCGAGCCGGTGGCCGCCGCGATCCGCGAGCACCATGTCAACGAGGCGTCGCTGCCCGGTGTCCAACTGCCCCGGCGGGTGACCGCGACCAGCGACCTGGCCGAGGCCGTGGACGGCGCCGAGCTGGTGTTCCTGGCCGTGCCCTCGCAGACGCTGCGCGGCAACCTGGCCGACTGGGCGCCGCACCTGCCCGCCGACGCCACGCTGATCTCGCTGATGAAGGGCATCGAGCTGGGCACCACCAAGCGGATGAGCCAGGTCATCGTGGAGACCGCGCATGTCGACCCGGCCCGGGTGGTGGTCGTTTCGGGTCCCAACCTGGCCCCCGAGATCGCCGCCGAGCAGCCCGCCGCGACCGTGGTGGCCGGGCTCGACGCGGGTCGCACGCAGCAGGTCCAGCAGGCGGTGGCGCTGCCCTACATCCGGCCGTACACCAGCGAGGACGTGATCGGCTGCGAAATCGGCGGCGCGGTCAAGAACGTCATCGCGCTGGCCTACGGGATGGCCTCGGCGATGGGCATGGGCGACAACACCAAGGCGTCGCTGATCACCCGGGGGCTGGCCGAGACCGCGCGGCTCGGGGTGGCGCTGGGAGCCGACCCGATGACCTTCGCCGGGCTCGCCGGGCTGGGCGACCTGGTGGCGACCTGCTCCTCGCCGCTGTCGCGCAACCACCGCTTCGGCGAGCACCTCGGGCGCGGGGAGTCGCTGGAGGAGGCGCAGCGGGCCACCAAGCAGACCGCCGAGGGTGTGAAGAGCTGCCTGGCCATCCGGGACCTGGCCCGCGCCAACGGCGTCGAGATGCCGATCACCGAACAGGTCGAGCGGGTGTGCCACGAGGGAGTCGATCCACGCGTTGCGGTGAAACTGTTGATGAGCCGGGAGATGAAGCAAGAGTGAGCGACGTTGGCGACGGGACTCTGGTCGTACATGCGGGGCTTCCTGATCCTGTCCCGGGTGAGCCCTTCCTGCCGGGACCGGTCTTCGCGGCGCCCTACCACCTCGATCCCGAGCAGGGTCCGGCGGCGGCGGAGAACGGCTACGGGCGCCCCGACAATCCCACCCGGCGAGCGCTGGAAGCGGCGATCGGCGAGCTGGAGGGCGGCACGGTAAGGGCGTTCGCCACCGGGCAGGCTGCCATCACCGCGCTGCTGTTGTCGGTGCTGCGCAGCGGAGACACTGTGGCGATCCCGGCGGACGGCTACTTCACCGTGCGCGCGTTCGCCGAGGGCACCCTGCGCGACCTGGGCGTCAGCACGGTTCTGGTGCCCACGGCCGGGCCGTATCCGTCGTTTGAGGGCGTGCGGTTGGTGCTGCTGGAGACGCCGGCCAACCCGGGGCTCGACGTGTGCGATCTGGCCGAGCTTGCGCGGTTGGCGCACTCGGCCGGGGCGCTGGTGGCGGTTGACAACACCACGGCGACCCCGCTGGGGCAGCGTCCGCTGGCGTTCGGCATGGACCTGGTGGTCGCCTCGGGCACAAAGGCTTTGACGGGCCACTCCGACGTGCTGCTGGGCTATGTGGCCGGCAACAACGAGGACCTGATGGCCAAGGTGACCACTTGGCGGGCGCAGACCGGTGGCACTCCTGGCGCGTTCGACTGCTGGCTGGCCCACCGGTCGCTGGCCACGCTGGATCTGCGGCTGGCCCGGCAGACTGCCAACGCGGCAGCGGTCGCCGCGCTGCTCGCCGACCGGGATGACGTGACGGGCCTGCGGTGGCCGGGCCTGCAGAGCGATCCGTCGTACGACATCGCGTCCGTCCAGATGCGCCGCATCCCCGGCATCGTGTCGTTCGACCTGGGCAGCGCCGAGCGGGTGGCCCGCTTCCTGGCCGCCTCCGAGCTGGTCTTCGCGGCCACCTCGTTCGGCGGCCTGCACACCACCGCCGACCGCCGCGCGCAGTGGGGCGACGACACCCCACCCGGGTTCGTCCGGCTCTCGTGCGGCATCGAGGACGCCAGCGACCTGGTGGCCGACCTGAGCGCGGCGCTGGATGCCGCCTGATGGAGTGGAGCAGCTTCACCGGTACGCAGGTCACCGCGCTGGCCGAGGGCGAGAGCTTCTTCCTGGCCCCGGGCGAGCGGGTCTGCCCGGCCTGCGGTGAGCGCAGCGTGCGGGCCTACGTCAACGCCCCGGCCAACGCCCGGCGCCCCACGCTGGTGAGCTACGTCTGGTGCTCGGCCTGCCACAAGTTCGTCGGCACGCGCGCCAAGCACCCCGAGGGCCTGGTGTTCTCCGACCCGCTGGAGACGCTGGACGCGGAGCAGCGCCGGGAGCTGGAACGCAGCCTGGCCGGCTTCCTGGCCCACCTGGACCGGCTGTGGGATGAGGGCGCGCTGCCGCAGTCCTTCGCCGCCGCATGATTACTCTTCGTATCGGTCTGATCGACTCGGTGTCCTGTTTGTCGCGGCAACGCCAGCCGTCGCCGCGAACTGGCCTACGCAGAGTAGGGTGCCTGCCATGACGACCCCTCGCAAAACCCGGGTGGCCATCGTGTTCGGCGGGCGCAGCACCGAGCACGCCATCTCGGCTGTCAGCGCCGGCAGCATCCTGGCCGCGCTCGACCCCGACGAGTACGAGGTGGTGCCGGTCGGCATCACCCGGGACGGCGCGTGGGTCCTCGCCGCGGGCGACCCCGGACAGCTCGCCATCGAGGGCGGGAAGCTGCCCGAGGTCACCACCGAGTCGGGCACCGCGCTGGTGTTCCCGCCCGACCCCACCGCGGCCGGGCTGATGGTCGTCGACCCCGCCGGCGGGGTGGCCGCGCTGGCCGGCGTGGACGTGGTCTTCCCCGCCCTGCACGGCGCCTACGGCGAGGACGGCACCATCCAGGGCATGCTCGAGATGGCCGGCCTGCCGTACGTGGGGGCCAACGTCTTCGCCTCCGCGGCCGGCATGGACAAGGAATTCACCAAGAAGCTGGCGGCCGCCGAGGGCATCCCGGTCGGGCCGTACGCGGTGCTGCGCGCCGGGAGTTCGCTGTCCGAAGCCGACAAGCAGCGCCTGGGCCTGCCGGTGTTCGTCAAGCCCTCGCGCGCCGGGTCGTCGTACGGGATCAGCAAGGTCTCGAACTGGGACGACCTCGACGATGCCGTCGCCGAAGCCCGCCAGATCGACCCGAAGGTGCTTGTCGAAGCGGCAATCGTGGGCCGCGAGGTCGAATGCGGCGTGCTCGAAGGCGAGACCGGTGGTTCTCCCGAGGCCTCGCTGCCCGCCGAGATCCTGGTCAACGCCTCCGGCGACGACTTCTACGACTTCGAGGCCAAGTATCTCGACGGCGGCACGCCCTATCAGCTACCCGCCGACCTCAAGCCCGATGTGCTGGCCAAGGTGCAGGAATACGCCTGCCGCACATTCAGCGCGTTGGACTGCGCGGGGCTGGCCCGTGTCGACTTCTTCGTCACTGACGACGACCAGATCCTGCTCAACGAGATCAACACGATGCCCGGCTTCACGCCGACCTCGATGTTCCCGCTGATGTGGGCGGCCACCGGGCTGGAATACCCCAAGGTCGTCGACCGGCTGATTCGCACCGCGCTCCGCCGCGGGACCGGCCTGCACTGAACGGGAGCTAGACGCAGCCGGAGGGGACACCCGAGCTGCGGGACTTGTCCGTCTCCACCACGATGTCGGAGAACTCGTTCGCCCACTGCGCTGCCTGTTCGTACTGCTGGGGCACGGTAACTGTCACGGGGACCTCGCGGTCCATGGTGGTGAACACGGTGGCGTCGGCGCGCTGATCGGCGTACCAGCAGACCCGGTTCATGTTCATCAGCTCGGTGTCCATCGGCACACAGCGCGACGTCGCGGTCATCGACTGGCACGTGGCCGGCTGGGTGCCGCCGCACGCCACGGTCAGGGCGGGTTCGCCGTACGCGGCGTTCTGCTCTGGGCCGGCGCTGACCTTGCGGGCGACCAGGTCACGTACCTTGGTCGGCAACTGCGAGGTCACCGCCAGGCACACCTCGGCCTGGCGGGCGGACAGCTTGGGCGCGGCCATCTGCACCGGCGTGCCCGGCACAATCGCGGGCTGGGTTGCCGAGGGCTGGGCGGCCGGCTTGTCGTCCGTGGAGCCGATCTGCGAGAAGATTCCCAGCCCGGCCAGCACCGTGACCGGCACGGCGATCAGCGTCGCCCACAGTGCCGCCTTGCGGGTGGTCCGGTCCTCGGGTGCAGCGGGGCGGGTTTCCACGTCGACCATGGTTCAGAGATTTACCACGGAGCACGTGACGGTACGCGTGATGCCCGGTACGTACTGGATTTTGCTCACAATCATCCGACCGAGTTCATCGACGGTGTGTCCCTCGGCCAGCACCACCACGTCATACGGTCCGGTCACCGCGTCCACCCGCACGACGCCCTGAATTTTATCGATCGCGGCGGCCACGTCACGGGCCTTTCCGACCTCCGTCTGAATGAGGATGTATGCCTGGACCACGATTCGACTCCTATCCGCCGCCGAGGGCGACTCGAACGTGAAACTACAGTACGAAACGCGGTCCTTGCGGGGCACATCGCTGTCCCGAACTGCGTCGAAGGGGACGGAACAGTCGTGAGCATCGCGGAGGCCGGAGAATTCGGGCTGATCGCCCGGATCACCGCCCGGCTTGAGTCAGGCCCGGCCGGCCTGCTCGGCCCGGGAGACGACGGCGCGGTGGTGGCCGCGCCGGATGGCAGAGTGGTGGCATCCACCGACGTCCTGGTGGAAGGAAGGCACTTCCGCCGCGACTGGTGCAGCGCCGAAGACGTGGGCCACCGGGCCGCAGCGGCGAACCTGGCCGACATCGCCGCTATGGGCGCTCGCCCGACCGCGCTGCTGGTGGCGCTGTGTGTCCCCGCCAACCTGGACGCCTCCTGGGCCGAAGACCTGGCCACCGGCCTGTCGGACGAGGCGGCGCTGGTCGGCGCGAGCGTGGTGGGCGGCGACATGTCGTCAAGCCCCACCCTGACGGTCGCGGTCACTGCGCTGGGAGACCTCGGTGGGCGCGCCCCGGTGGTCCGCTCCGGCGCGCAACCGGGAGACGTGGTTGCCTTGGCCGGCCGTACGGGCTACGCGGCGGCTGGGTACACGGTGCTGTCCCGAGGATTTCGTACGCCCAAAGTCCTCGTCGAGTCGTACCGTCGTCCGGCCGTACCGTATGAAGCGGGAGCCCAGGCCGCAGCGCTCGGCGCGACCGCCCTCATCGACGTCTCCGACGGACTGCTGCAGGACCTCGGCCACGTGGCCACCGCGAGCGTGGTGGGCATCGACCTGCGCCGCGACGCCTTCGACGTGCCGGACCAGATGCGCGATGCTGCCTCGGCGCTGGGCGTGGACCCCTTCGAATGGCTGCTGGCCGGCGGCGACGACCATGCCCTGGCGGCGACGTTCCCGCCTGGGGTGAGCCTGCCGGAGCCTTGGCGCGTGATCGGCAGCGTGCACGAGGGCACCGGCGTGACAGTTGACCGCAGGCCGTGGCAGGGCGGGATGGGCTGGGATCACTTCCGGTGAGCTAGCTTCGGCCGCTGTGGGTTAGCTTTGCCTGCTGTGGAACAGATCCAGATTCGAGAAGCCCGTTTCGACGACCCCGACGTCCAGTCGCTCATCTCCCTTGCCCTGGCCGAACTGAGCAACAGGTACGGCGGCAGCGGCGACGACACCCCGGTGGCAGCCTCCGACTTCGCCCCACCATCCGGCGCTTTCCTGGTGGCCTCGTCATCGGGCCGGCTGGTCGGCTGTGCTGGCTGGCGCACCCACGGCGACGATGCCGAACTCAAGCGCATGTTCACCATCGAGCAAGCCCGGGGACGCGGGGTGGCTCGGCAGGTGCTGGCGGCTGTTGAGGAGTCGGCTCGGGAGCGAGGGCGCAAGCGGGTGATTCTCGAGACCGGGGACAAGCAGCCCGAGGCGATTGCGCTGTATGAGAAGTGCGGGTACGCGCGGATCGAGGACTTCGGGTACTACAAGGGGGAGGCGGGGGTGCTTTCGTACGCGAAGGTGCTTTGAGGCTGGCGCTGGTTGAGGGTGGCCGTGGGGTGCGCTGGGTTGGCGGCTGAGGCCTGACGTCTGGGCCGGCTTTCAAGCCGGAGCCCGCACGCCGAGATCCCGGGCAGCCTGGCGTAGGTCGGGATACACGCGTAGCCGCCGAGTCGTGATGACCTCGGCGGCTACGGGATGTGCTTGATCAGACCTGAGTGATCAGGCCCGGCTGGGAACGCGCGTCAGGCGCGGACGACCTTGCCGGCCTTGATGCACGAGGTGCAAACCTTGAGCTTCTTGGTGTTGCCGCCACCGGCCGGAGTGCGCACCGACTGGATGTTCGGGTTCCAGCGGCGGTTGGTCCGCCGGTGCGAGTGGGACACGTTGTGGCCGAAGCCCGGTCCCTTGCCACAGACGTCGCACACGCTAGCCACGGGGTACTCCAAAAATTGATACGCCGGCCTCTTGGACATCAAACCGGCTGCGAACTGAGGGTGCCCCGGACAGACTGCGCCCGGGCAACCTGGCCAGGTTACCCGATGCCCCCGCCCGGCAGCCAATCGCCCCTGGCGCACGCTCCAAAGCGCGACCGGAAGGACGGGGGCGCGGCCGGAGAAGCGGGAGCCTGGCGAGCGGCACACGCTCAAGCCAGCAATTGTCAGGGGTGGTTAGTACTCTTTTCGCGTGCTGGAAACGCTGGATGCCGCTGCTGTTCGTCGCTGGTGCGGCGCTGGGCTGGCTGCCTTGCGTGCTCACCAGCAGGAGATTGACCAGCTGAACGTCTACCCGGTTCCGGATGGCGACACCGGCACGAACCTGGTTCTCACGCTCACCTCGGCTCAGGAGGCGCTGGAAGTCCTCGACGGCGACATCGTCGCGGCGGGTGACAAGCGGGAAACCATCGTCGGGCGGGTCATGCGGCGGATGGCCCGCGGTGCGCTGCTGGGGGCCCGTGGCAACTCGGGCGTGATCGTCAGCCAGATTCTTCGCGGGATGGCGGATACCTTTTCCACCGCGGTAGCCGTGCGCGGCGGAGAGCTGGCCCGGGCCCTCAAGACGGCTAGCGAGGCGGCGTACGCGGCAGTTGCCCGGCCGGTGGAGGGCACTGTTCTCTCCGTGGTCGCGGCAGCGGCGGAGGGGGCCAACCGGATCAAATCGGACGACCTCCTCGCGGTCGCCCGGGAGGCAGCCCGGTCGGCGGCCGAGGCGCTGGCCCGCACACCGCAGCAGCTTCCCGTGCTCGCCCGTGCGGGCGTGGTGGATGCCGGTGGTCGCGGCCTGGTTGTGCTGCTCGACGCCCTGGTGGAAGCGCTGAGCACGACCACGCCGGCGGCCCCGAGCGCGACGCTGCCCGCTCCGAGCGCGCCGCCGGAAAGACCGGAGCCGCAGCCTGTCAGGCGGCAGGAACCCAGCTACGAGGTGCAGTACCTCCTCGACGCCACCGTCGAACCCGTGGAGACCTTGCGAACCACGCTCGACGGGCTCGGCGACTCCCTGGTCATCGTGGGCACCGGTGAGGGTGAGCCCCCCACCTGGAACGTGCACGTGCACGTCCCCGTCAATGACATCGGCGCGGCCATCGAGGCCGGCATCGCAGCCGGGCGCCCGCATCGGATCTCCGTGACGCACCTCACCGATTCCAGCCGCGAGCACGATGTTCCGCGGCAGGAGAGTGCCACCGTTGTGGTGGCCGAAGGGGACGGGTTGGCCGCGCTCTTCGCCGGTGAAGGGGCTGTGGTGGTCGGCCGGAATCCGTCTACCGCCGAGATCCTTGAGGCTGTGCTGCGGACCCATGCCCAGCACGTCATTCTGCTGCCCAATGACAGCAACACCCACGCGGTGGCCGGGTCGGCGGCCCAAGAAGCGGCTGCTGTGGGCGTACGGCTGAGCGTTGTTGGCACTCGATCTCCTGTGCAGGCGCTTGCCGCTCTCGCGGTGCGTGACCCGCAGCGGCGCTCGGAGGACGACGTCATTGCGATGGCCGAAGCGGTCGGGGCCTGCCGTTATGGCGAGGTGACGACCGCTGCGCGCGAGGCTTTGACGGTCGCTGGGTGGTGCCGGCCCGGGGAGTTGCTGGGGCTGGTCGACGGCGAGGTGAACGTGATCGGCGGGTCCCTGGAAGAGGTCAGCCGGCGGTTGCTGGACAGGATGCTCGGCGGGGGCGGGGAACTGGTCACGCTGGTGCTCGGCGCCGATGCCCCGGCGGATCTGGAGGATGTGCTGCGCTCGCATGTGGCGCAGGCGTGGCCTTTTGTCGAGCTGCAGTGTTATGCGGGCGGGCAGCCCCGTTACCACCTGCTGGTTGGAGTGGAATGACCGACACGACCACCGCGACCACCACCGCGACCCCGTTGAAGGCCGTGCTCGGGGCGAAGACCGCGAAGGCGCTCGCCGATCACCTCGACCTGCACACCGCGGGTGACCTCATCTATCACTTCCCGCGCCGCTACGACGAGCGAGGGGAACATACCGACCTGCGTGAACTCCAGGTGGGGGAGCAGGTCACGATCCTGGCCCAGGTCAAGAGCCGCACGGTACGGCCCATGCGCCAGCGTCGCGGGACGATGCTCGAAATCACCATCGGGGACGGCTCGGGGGCCACCCTGACTTGCACCTTCTTCAACCAGGCGTGGCGTGAGCGGGAGCTCACCACCGGGCGTTGGGGGCTCTTCGCCGGCAAGGTCACCGACTTCCGCGGCAAGCGACAGCTCAACGGGCCGGCGTACCAACTGCTCAAGGCCGATGCGACCCAGGACGAGGCGGCCGAGGAGATCGAGGAGTTCGCCGGCGCGCTGATCCCGGTGTACCCCGCCGCGGCGGCCGTGCCGACCTGGACGATCGCCAAGTGTGTGCGGACCGTGCTCGACACCTTTGAACCCCCGGCCGACCCGCTGCCGGGGACAGTGCGGGCCAAGCGCAACCTGGTCGGCATCGGAACAGCGCTGCGCGAGATTCACCGGCCCAGCTCCCAGGAAGAGCTGTACAAGGCGAAGTATCGGCTGAAGTGGGACGAGGCTTTTGCCGTACAGCTGACATTGGTGCAGCGAAAGGCCCGCTCAGCGCAGGCTCCGGGGCGGGCGCGACCCCGCAGGGACGCCGGGATCCTGGCCGCGTTCGACGCGGCGCTGCCTTACGAGCTGACCGAGGGTCAGGCGCGGGTGGGTGAGGAGATCGCTGCGGACCTGGCCCGCGCCCACCCCATGCATCGGTTGCTGCAGGGGGAGGTTGGTTCCGGCAAAACCCTCGTGGCGGTACGAGCAATGCTCCAAGTTGTCGACGCAGGTGGACAGGCAGCCCTGCTCGCACCGACTGAGGTCCTGGCAACGCAGCACCACCGCAGCATCGGCGCGCAACTCGGGGCGCTCGGGCGGGCCGGGAAGCTGGACGGTGATCCGGCCGGGACCCAGCTGACGCTGATCACCGGGTCGCTCGGCGCCGCCGCACGGCGGGCGGCGCTGGCCAAGGTGGCCGACGGCACCGCCGGGATCGTGGTGGGCACCCACGCGCTGCTCTACGAGGGCGTCGACTTCAAGGACCTCGGCCTGGTCGTGGTCGATGAGCAGCACCGCTTCGGCGTCGAGCAGCGCGACGCCCTGCGCGCCAAGGCCGCCCAGCCCCCGCACGTGCTGGTCATGACCGCCACGCCGATCCCGCGCACGGTCGCGATGACGGTGTACGGCGACCTGGAGACTTCCACGCTGTCGCAACTGCCGCGGGGCCGTTCGCCGATCGCCTCGCACGTGGTGCCCCCGGAACGCCCGGCCTTCCTGGACCGGGCCTGGGTGCGGGTGAGGGAAGAGGTGAAGGCCGGGCACCAGGCGTACGTGGTTTGCCCGCGCATCGGGGACGCGGACGGTTCGGAGGACGACGGCGAACCACCCGGCGACAACGAGTCCACCCGGCGACCCCCGCTGGCGGTGCTGGACGTGGCGCCGATCCTCGAGGAGGGCCCGCTGCGGGGGTTGCGCATCGGCATCCTGCACGGCCGGTTGCCCGCCGAGGAGAAGGATGCGGTGATGCGCCGGTTCGCCGAGGGGCAACTGGATGTGCTGGTGGCGACGACGGTGATCGAGGTGGGGGTGGACGTACCCAACTCCACGGTGATGATCATCATGGACGCCGACCGGTTCGGCGTCTCCCAGCTGCACCAGCTTCGTGGCCGGGTCGGCCGGGGAGCCGCGCCCGGCATCTGCCTGCTGGTCACCGAGGCCATGGAGGGCACCCCGGCCCGCGACCGCCTCGACGCGGTGGCCTCCACCACCGACGGCTTCAAGCTGGCCGAACTGGACCTTGAGCAACGCCGCGAGGGCGACGTGCTCGGCGCCTCCCAGTCCGGCAAGCACAGCCACCTGCGGCTGCTCTCGCTGCTGCGGGACAGCAAGCTGATCACCGAGGCCCGCGCCGAAGCCGGCGAGCTGGTCAGCGACGACCCCACGCTGCGCCGCTACCCGGCACTGGCCGCCTCGGTGGCCGCCCTGGTCGACGAGGAACGCGCCGAGTATTTGGAGAAGGGATGATCCTGCACTTCTGCCCGCGCGCCGACTGGGAAGCGGCGCTGCGAATGGGCACCTACACCGCACCCTCGCTGGCGGCGCAGGGCTTCCTTCACTGCTCGTCGCCGGAGCAGGTGCACATTCCCGCCAATCTGCTGGTCCGCGGCCGCACCGACATCCTGCTGCTGGTGCTGGACGAGGCCAAGCTACCCAAGCCGGTGGTCTGGGAGGACGGTGACCCGCCCGACCCGGACGGCCAGCAGTTCCCGCACCTGTACGCCCCGATCCCGGTGGCGGCAGTGTCCGCGGTGCATGAGTGGGCGCCCGAGCCCGATGGCAGCTTCCGGGCGCCCACGCACCTGCTTACGCGGTGAACTTCACCTTTTTACGCCGGGACAGATAGAACACCACTCCGCCGGCGATCAGCAGCACCAGCGCGCCCGCCGCGATGCTGCCCGCCGCCGCGCCCGTGACCGGGAGGCCGCCGTCGTCGCCGCCGGGTGCCGGTGCAGGGCTCGGAGCCGGGCCGCTCGGGGCTGAGCCGCTCGGGATCGGGCTGTTGGGAGCCGGGCTGCTCGGCGCTGGGCTGTTGGGGGCTGGGCTGCTGGGCGTGCCGCCGCCGGGTGTTTCGCCGCCGCCGTTGTTGCAGTCGCCGGGGCTCGTCCAATCGTAGGTGACGTCGGCCAGGCCGTCGGCGGTCACCGTGACAGTGCCCGCGTTGGCTGGAACCGTCACCGTCTCGCCCTGGCCAGGCTGCACGGTCACCGTCTTGGTGAATGCGCCCGCCTTGACCGCGAAGTCCACGGCGTACCTGCTCAGCTCTCCGGTGTTGCTCAGGTTCAGCGTCACCGTGCCGTCGCAGCGGGACACCGGCTCCACGGCCGGGCTCTGGCAGCCCTTGTCGCCGCCGTTGTACCAGCCTTGCGGACCCTTCGACCGGCCGCCGAGCCCGGCGGTGCTGCCCAGCTTGCGGTTGCCGTAGCGCGGGCCGCCCTCGGTGATCTCGGGGATGATGTCGCCCTCGCCGCCGAAGAAAAGGTCCACCTGCGCGTTGCAGGCGGGCAGGTCGGCGCTGAGCTCCACCGACCGGTTCTCGTTCGAGATGGTCTGCGTGGCGCTGTCGAAAAGGTACTGCGGCACCGAGAACTGCGGCTTCGGTGCGAAGTACGTGGCCAGCGATACCGGCTCGGCGTCGCACAGCTTCACGGTGCCGTCCAGGGTCACCGTCGCGGTCGCCTTGCCGCCGGCCAGCGCGAACGTGTGGTGGAACGCCGCATCACCGGGCTGCACGCAGGGCGCCTCGGCCGGCTTGCAGTCACCGAGCTGGACGGTGGCCGCATTGTCCGAGTCCTTGGTGTTGTCAGCCCAGATGCCGACGAACGAGACCGAGGCGGACGCGGTGCCGCCCGGCACCGTCTGCTGGAAGATCGTGGTGCCGTTGACCCCGCTGGGGCTGCGACGGTTGAGCGAGGTGCCGTTGGACAGCCCGGGAACCGCGGCGGGCTCGGCTTTCAGCTTGTCCACTTTCGCCAGCGAGGTGCCCGAGTTCGTGACGGTCCAGGTGACCTGCCACTCGCCGGCATCGGGCTGGCAAATGGCCGCACCGGCGACCGTGATCTCGGGGCCGGCCGCGCTGGCCGGTGCGGCGGTGGCCGCGATGCCGGTCAGGGCGAGGAGGGCACCCGCAGCGAGGTGCAGCAGGGGTTTCAACGAAGCCGCCTTGTCAGTGAGGGGAATGGCGAAGGGCGCGCCGGCCGGTGATGGTCGACGCGCCCTTCGGTTCAGGCGTTACGCGCTAGGCGCTGCGGAGCAGGTCAGGCGGTGAACTTGACCTTGCGGCGGCGAGCGATGAAGAACAGCGTGATACCGGCGGCGAGCAGGACACCCGCACCGGCGGCGATGCTGCCCGCGGCGGCACCGGTCACCGGCAGGGCTCCACCGTCATCGTCGCCGCCACCGGCACCACCGGTGGAGCAGCCGTCCGGCGTCTGCCAGGCGATGGTCTCGGACTGCGACTCGTACCCCTGCAGGTAGACCTTGATCTCGAAGCCCTCGGAGGCCGCGAACTTGTGGGTCTTCTTCTCGCCCGGCTTGATGTCGAGCACGACCTTGTCGCCCTTGTTGGGCTCGAGGACCAGCGGGATCTCAACGCCGTCGGCCGGGTTGTCCAGACCGATGGTCAGCGAGTCACAGGTGACCTCGAAGATCGGCTCGGCCTCGCCGTAGCTGGGGGTCGGCTGCGGGGTGGGCTCGTCGGTCGGCGGGGTGCTGGGCTCCTCCGACGCGGGGGTCGAGGGCTCCTCGGATGCGGGGGTCGAGGGCTCCTCCGAAACCGGGGTGCTGGGCTCCTCGGACGCAGGCGTCGAGGGCTCCTCCGAAGCCGGAGTGCTGGGCTCCGACGACGCGGGGGTCGACGGCGCCGGCGACGACGGCGGGGTGACCGGGCCGCAGTTGGCCGGCTTGTTCACCGTGACGCTGGCGTCCTTGATGAAGTCGTCTTCCCACTTCAGGGTCACCTTGAGGTTGACGCTCTCGTCGGTGCTGGACGCCTTGCTCGAGCCCCGCAGCGGCGAGCGGTAGTTCGGCGCAACCTGCTTGCCGACCTGGATGTCGCCCGACACCGGGGCGCCGTTGGAGGTGACGACCTCGCGGACCGTGGCCCAGAGGCGGAAGTCATTGGCGACCTTCCAGTCGACCTTCCAGTTGCCATCGGTGGTGCAGTCGGCATGGCCGGAGATGACAGGCGCGTGCGCGCTGGCCGGACTCGTGAGGGCCACGGCACCGATCAGACCGACGAAGGCGCCGGCCGCAAGCGCCGTGGTGCGCTTGAGAGAGGACTTAAGCAGGTTCACGCCTACTCCTGTGTGGGGACCGAGGGGTACGGCACAGGAAGGCAATTCGGCGACCGTCGCGTTTGCTCATGAGTGTTCGCGATGGCCCGCGACGACGCCTCCCCGCATCGTCGAGCCGACAGCGTTTCGTCGGCGGCTCAGCGACCATAGCGACTCACAGGAATTTGAAAAACGTCTCAGGCCGCCCTAAGCGGGTTGATGCATATCTGTGATCTTCGCTAGACCGAGAGCGTCCGCATTGAAGCTCTGCGTGCTCGCCGGGAAGGAAAAGTTCACTTCGGAGTGGCTGCCCGGAGGTGGTGGCGTAGCGTCACAGCGTGCTAGTCAAACCTCGGGACGGGGCTGCATGACGAGGATCATCGCCGGTGCACATGGGGGCCGCAGGCTGGCGGCGCCGCCGGGCGACAAGACCAGGCCCACATCGGACCGCGTACGCGAGGCGCTGTTCAGCGCGCTCGACACCATGGTGGACCTCGATGGCGCCCGATTCGCCGATCTTTATGCCGGTTCGGGGGCAGTCGGTTTGGAATCTTTGTCGAGAGGTGCGGCTTTCGCGGTGCTTGTGGAGGCTGACGCCCGCGCGGCCCGAGCCATCCGCGACAACATCGTCACGCTGCGCGTTGGCAATGCTGCCCGGCTTGTCACCGGCAAGGTGACGCAGGTGCTCGCGCAGCCGCCCGACGGGGGACCCTTCGACGTGATCTTCGCCGATCCGCCCTATGCGGTCACCGATGACGAAGTGGAACTGGTGCAGCAAGCCCTCGTGGACAACGGGTGGCTGGCCGAGGGCGCGGTGCTGGCCTTCGAGCGGTCGTCGCGGACCTCGGTACGCGGGGAGCCGCTGAGCTGGGTGGACGGCATCACTGCCGATCGAAGCCGGCGTTACGGCGAAACTACTCTTTGGTACGGTCGCCGCTCATGAGACGTGCGGTCTGTCCCGGTTCTTTCGATCCGGTCACCAACGGTCACCTCGACATCGTCGGGCGGGCCAGCCAGCTGTTCGACGAAGTCATCGTCGGCGTGCTCATCAACCACTCGAAGACCGGGGTCTTCACCATCGAGGAGCGCATCGAGATGCTGCGCGAGGCGACCTCGGGGTACGGCAACGTGCGCGTCGAGTCCTTCCACGGCCTGCTTGTCGACTTCTGCCGGGCTCAGGGCGCGGCGGTGGTGATCAAGGGGCTGCGCGCGGTCAGCGACTTCGACTACGAATTGCAGATGGCGCAGATGAACATCGGGCTGTCCGGGGTTGAGACGCTGTTCATGCCCACCAACCCGCTGTATTCGTTCCTCTCGTCGAGCCTGGTGAAGGATGTCGTCAAGTGGGGCGGCGACGCGTCGTCGTACGTGCCGGATTTCGTCCGGGAGCGGCTCGCGGCGAGATTGCGGCAAAACTGACGGCGTGGCCTTCGCGGTCTTGCCGCGGGGTTCGGCAGTAACGTGATCGCACCACTCAGCGTGAGTGCGAGCTGACAGGAGTGAGGCGCCGGTGGATCCGCTCGACCGCATCGACGAGATCATCTCCATGGTGGAGCAGGCACGGTCGGTGCCGATGTCCCGGACGAACTACATGTTCGACCGCGCCGAGATGGTCGCTCTCCTGGACGAATTGCGCTCGGAACTCCCGGGTGACCTGCGCCGGGCGGTCGCGCTCCTGGAGGAGCGCGACAAGATCATCGACGCCGGCAAGCGCGAGGCCGACCGCATCATCAGTGAGGGCGAGACCGAGCACGCCCGGCTGGTGTCGGTGAACGAGATCACAGTCTCGGCCGAGCACGAGGGCGCCCGGATCATCGCGGAGGCCCGAGCCGAGGCCCAGCGCCTGCGCGAGGAGGTCGACGACTACGTCGACACCGCGCTGGCAAACTTCGAGCAGTTCCTCACCCGGGCGCTGTCATCGATAGAGCGTGGCCGCGACAAAATGCACGCGCTGCGCGAGATCGGGACGTTCCAGGGTGAGGAGAACGAGCGCCCGCTGCCGTTCTGAGCAGGCAGTCCTGGTTGGCAGGGGTCGATTCGACGTTAGGCCCGCTGCTCAGGTAACCTTTTCTGTCGGCCTACCCATGGCTGAGAGTTCATGATGCCCAAGATTTCGCAGAACGACCTCGATCCCAGGCAGCCGCTGGTCGTCGACACGACGAAGCTCCCGCGACAGCCTGGTGCGACGCGTGCCCTGAAGCGGGTCATCCCGGCACCGGCGGACCTCGGCCTGGAATTGATCTCGGTGCCCGAGGGCTCCGACGTCGAGCTCGATCTGAGCCTGACCTCGGTGTCCGAGGGTGTGTATGTCAGCGGCAACGTGCGCGGCTCGCTCACCGGCGAGTGCGGGCGCTGCCTCAACGAGATCGATCAGACGTTCGACGTCTCGATCGCGGAGCTGTTCGCCTACGAGGACAGCACCACGGAAGAGACGACGGACGAGGACGAGGTCGGCCGCATGCAGGGCGACCTGATCGACCTGGAACCGGCAGTACGGGACGCGGTGGTGCTGACGCTGCCGACGAACCCGGTCTGCCGGCCGGACTGCCCCGGGCTGTGCCCCGAGTGCGGGGTGCATTTCGACGACCTTCCGGCCGACCACAGTCACGAGGTCATCGACGCCCGCTGGGCCGCTTTGCGCAACATTACGAACAACGAGGAGTAGGTACCGTGGCCGTCCCCAAGCGCAAGATGTCGCGCAGCAACACCCGGTCTCGCCGGGCGAACTGGAAGGCGACCGCGGTGCAGACCGTGGAATGCCCCCAGTGCAAGTCGCCGCACCTGCCGCACACTGCGTGCGGGGTCTGTGGCACCTACAACGGCCGTCAGGTCGTCGAGGTCTGAGCCTCGCGGAGTGACGCGCCCGATTATCGGGCGGGTCGAGCCCGGGCAACGGCGATCCGGTGACCCGGATCCGCAGCTCTCCAGCCACCCGGCCGGAGCAGCAGCGGACCCGGGCACGGCGCGGATCGCCGTCGACCTCCTCGGCGGGGACCAAGCTCCCGCCGTCGTGGTTGACGGCGCTCTGCGCGCCTGCCAGGCCGACCCAGCCCTTACGCTGTTGCTCGTCGGCCCACCCGAGGCCGCCGAGCTACTTCTGTCCGCCCTCCCCGCCGCATCTCGCGCCCGGGTGAGCGCCCTCCCGTTCCCTGCCCTCGCGGCCGCTGGAAAGCTCGAAGCGGTCGAGCACAGCCGGGAGGCCGCCGCGGCAAACAGCCCGTCAGCCCTCGAAGTGGTCGAGCCCAGCCGGGAAATCGCCGCCGCTTGCACCCGGGCGGCCGTTCAGGCGGTGGCCGACGGGCTGGCCGATGCCGTTCTTTCCGCCGGTGACACCGGCACCATCGTGCTTTCCGCCGCCCGGCTGCTCGGTCGCTGGCCCGGCATCCGGCGCCCTCCGCTGGCTGCCGTGCTGCCCAGCGAGGCCGGCCGGATCGTCCTGCTCGACGTGGGTTCCTCCGTCGACCCGGATGCCGCTACCCTGGCCACCCATGCTCGCCTCGGTGCTGCGTACGCCTCGATCGTGTACGGCGTCCCGGCCCCGCGTGTGGGCCTGCTCACCATCGGCACCGAGCGTGGCAAGGGTGACCGGCTGCGCCGCGCCGCGCCCGAGTTGATCGCCGGCCTGCGATGGCCTGCCGGGGCTCGCTACGCCGGGCTGGTCGAGGGCAACGACGTGGTCAGCGGTGGGCCTGCCGACGTGGTGGTGACCGACGGGTTCAGCGGCAACGTGCTGCTCAAGGGGCTCGAGAGCGCGTACGCCACACTCGGTGCTCCGAATCCCGCGCAGGAGACACCGCCGCGCGCCGCCGTGTTGCTCGGGGTGGGTGGCACGGTGGTGGTGTGTCACGGCGCGGCTTCGTGGCAGGACGTTGCGGCCGGGATCGGGCTTGCCGCTACCCTGCACCGCCACGGTGCCGTACCGGTCATCGCCGAACTGATCCGCGGCCCAGAGATCCCCCAAGCGCAAGAGGTGGTTCATGAGCAGTAACGACAGACGTCGGTTCCGGCCCTCCACCGAACCGCTGCAGGAGGCGTTCGGCATCCCGTTCGAAGCGGAGTTGCTGGAGCGTGCGCTCACCCACCGCTCGTACGCCTATGAGAACGGCGGCCTGCCCACCAACGAGCGCCTGGAGTTCCTCGGCGACTCGGTACTCGGCGTGGTCATCACCTCGGCGCTGTTCCACAACCACCCGGACCTGCCCGAGGGCCAGCTCGCCAAGCTGCGCGCCAGCGTGGTCAACATGCACGCGCTGGCCGATGTCGCCCGCACGCTGGGTCCGCAGGGGCTCGGCCCGCATCTGCTGCTCGGCAAGGGCGAGGAGACCACCGGCGGGCGCGACAAGGCCAGCATCCTCGCCGACACCCTGGAGGCGCTGCTCGGGGCGATTTACCTCGAGCACGGCCTCGAAGTGGCCGGCGAGGTCATCCACCGGCTGTTCGACCCGCTGATGGCCGAGTCGGCCGGGCGCGGCGCCGCGCTGGACTGGAAAACCAGCCTGCAGGAGCTGACCGCGGCGCTGGGGCTGGGCGTGCCCGACTACGTGATCGAGGACGCCGGGCCGGATCACGCCAAGACCTTCACCGCCTGGGTGGTGGTGGCCGGTGAGCGCTACGGCGGCTCGGACGGGCGCAGCAAGAAGCAGGCCGAGCAGCGGGCGGCCGCCGCGGCGTGGCGCATCCTCACCGAGCGCTCGCAGGCCGAGACGCCGCCGCCGGCCGTGGCCGGGGGCGGGCACGTCGAGCAGGAAGACGTTGAGCAAGAAGAAGAAAAAGACGAGCAGTGAGTACGGCGGTGGCTGAGCCGGACGTGCGGACAACCCGGCTCTGGGACCTGGCCGGGCGCTGGCGAGGGGCCGGCATCGCGATCGGCATCCTGGCGCTGACCCGGGTTGTCCAGATCCTGCTGCTGGTCGGGCTGGACCGGTCCATCGAGGAGCCGGCCGGGCTGCGCAGCAACCTGCTGATCTGGGACGGCGGCTGGTTCCAGCGGGTGGCCGCGGGTTACCCGACCGGCTACACGTACGGGCCCACCGGCACGCTTGAGGGCAACGAGCTGGCGTTCTTCCCGCTCTACCCGATGCTGATCCGGCTGCTCACCACGCTGGGCTTCAGCTCGGGCACTGCCGCGCTCACGGTGAGCTGGCTCGCCTCGATCGGCGCGGCCGTCGCCCTGCACCTGCTGGGCACCACCTTGTTCGGTTCTCGCAAGGCGGGCTGGGCGCTGGCGGCGATCTGCTGCAGCGCCCCGATGTCGGTGGTGCTGTCCATGGCGTACTCCGAGAGCCTGTTCCTGGCGCTGGTGGCCGGCATGTTCGCCGCCGCGCACCGCAAGGTCTGGTGGGCCGCCGGGGTGCTGGGGTTGGGCTGCGCGCTCACCCGCCCGACCGGCGCCGCCGCAGCCGTGGGCCTGGCCGTCGCCGCGATCCTGGCAGTTCGAGCCGGCGACAAGGCCGGCGCAAGGGCGGGCGAAGAGGCGGGCGACGCCAACGTCAGGGCGGGGGAGAAGAAGTGGCCGCCGCTGGTGGCCGCAGCCGTAGCGCTGGCCGGGGTGCCCGCGTACCTGGGCTGGGTCGGGTGGCGGGTCGGCGAGCCGGACGCCTGGTTCAAGATCCAGACCGCCGGGTGGGGGACATCGTTCGACTACGGCAGCAGCACGCTGACGTTCCTCGGCGACACGCTGAGCGTGGGCGACGGCTGGGTGCCGATGAGCGTCGCGCTGATCCTGCTGGTCGCCGCGGTGGCCGCCGGTGTCGCACTGGCCGGGCGGCCCTGGCTGCCGCTGGCGGTGTACGGATTGGTGGCCATGGTTCTCGTCTACGGCCAGGCCGGCTATTACCACTCCAAGCCGCGGCTGCTGCTGCCCGTACTGTTGACCCTCCTGCCCGCGGTTGCCGCCGCTACCAAGGCACGTCCCCGGGTCGCCATCCTGGCCATCTGTGCCTGGGGCGCGTTCGGGCTCTGGTACGGCGCCTATCTCGTAGCAGTGTGGCCGTACACCATCTGAGGGGTTGATCTTGCCTGAGCTTCCTGAGGTTGAAACGGTCCGGCTGGGCTTGGCCAAGTGGGTGCCGGGCCGGCGCATCGAGGCGGTCGAGGTGCGCCACCCCCGGGCGATCCGGCGTCACCTGCCCGGCGATGTGCACTTCGCGGCCGTGCTCGCCGGGCGCACGGTCACCGGCGTCGCACGCCGTGGCAAGTACCTGTGGCTGCCGCTGGATTCCGGCGACGCGATCATCGCCCACCTGGGGATGAGCGGTCAGCTACTCATGCAGCCGCATGAGGCGCCCGACGAGACCCACCTGCGGGTGCGCTTCCAGTTCGCCGATGACGGCCCGGAGTTGCGCTTCGTCGACCAGCGCACGTTCGGTGGACTGTCGGTGTCCGAGGGGGGCGCCGAGCTGCCCGAGGAGATCGCGCACATCGCCCGCGACCCGATGGACCCGCTGTTCGACGACGACAAGTTCAACGCCTCGCTGCGGGCCAAGCACACCGAGATCAAGCGGGCGCTGCTGGACCAGACGCTGATCTCCGGCGTCGGCAACATCTATGCCGACGAGGCGCTCTGGCGGGTCAAGCTGCACGGCGCGCGGCCCACAGATGCCTTGACCAAGCCAGCGGTACGACGCCTGCTCGCCGATGTACGCGACGTACTCGGTGAGGCCATCCAGGTCGGCGGGACCAGCTTCGATGCGCTCTACGTGAACGTGAACGGCGAAAGCGGCTACTTCGACCGTTCGCTGAACGCCTACGGGCGCGAGGGACAGCCGTGTCACCGGTGCGGCACGGCCATCCGCCGCGAGCAGTTCATGAACCGCTCGTCGTACAGCTGTCCGCGCTGTCAGCCGCGTCCTCGCAAGCCGCTTCGCTGAGCGTGCCACCGCCGTACGGGCTGGCATCGGTGGCCAGCCCGAACCCGGCCCCGCGCCGGCCCATCAACCGGCGGGCCGCGGTGAGCATCTCGGCCGGCACCCCGTGTACGAGATGCCCGTCGCCCGGCTCCACCCCGTCCCCGGCCCACCCCTGGTACGAGGTCCACGCCCCGTCGAACGTGCAGATCTGCACCCCGAGATCGCGGTAGAGCGGGTGGGTCGGCACCCCGGGGTTGAGCACCACCCGGTGCAATCCGCGCCGGGCGGCCAGCCGGACGATCAACGCCACCGGCCCGACCCCACCCGACCCGGCCGGCGCACGGTCCAGGAACAGCCCCTCGGCACCGTCTTCGCGCCACGAGTCCACGTCGGCGAGCACGTCGGCCAGCGAGCGCCCGCCCCAGTCCAGGTCCACCCGGCCCAGCGCGTGGTGCCGGGAGCGGCGCCGGCCGGGGTGCTCCTGCACGACCCAGGTGTCCGGGTCGGCGGCGTGCTCGGGCGACGGGTGGGCGTACGGGGGAAATAAGGTCCTCACGGCGTCCTCCGGGTTGGGCTTGTCATGTGTCGTCCTGAGCTGCGGCGAGCCAGCGCAGGGTGGCCGGCCTCGGCGTCCGGGGCGCCGGTACGGCAAGGGTCAGCTCGTAGGCCGGCGCGGGCGGTGGCCCGGCCAGATCGGTGTAGAGCGCGCCGTAGGCGTTCACCACCCGGTCAGTGGTGAAGTAGGCGAGGGCCCGGCGCCGCGCGGCTTCACCCAGGGCACGCCGGCGGGCCGGGGCAATGAGCAGCGAGATACAGGCGTCCGCGAGCGTGGCCGGATCGTTCGGCGGTACGACCACCCCGGTATCCGCCAGCGTCTCGGCGACTGGTCCCGCGTCGGCTCCCACCACCGCGCGGCCCGACATCATCGCCTCGATCAGCCGGTACGGCGGGTCACTCGGGCCGGGCAGGTGCACGACCAGATGACCGGGGGCGTACCGGTGGCGCGGGTCGGCGGGCAGCGGGTGCAGCCGGACCGCGCGCCCGAGTCCGCTGCGCTCGATCAACGCGGCGGCATGCTCCTCGTGCACCGGTGCCACGCCGACCAGGTGCAGCACCGTCCCCGGCACCGCCCGGGTGATCTGGGCGAACGCGTTGAGCAGCACGATCAGGCCACTCTGCGGTCCGCCGTTTCCCGCCCACACGATGGCGAGCGGCTGGCGGGGTTCGGGTGCGACCGGGAAGTCGAGCGGGTCGACGCCGGCCGGCACGGGGATCAGCCGGGAGGGTTCCGCGCCGTGCCGCAGGGCCCACGCGTGGTGGTACTCGCTGAGCGGCGCGATCAGACCTGCCTCGGCGTACCCGGTGCGGGCGACTGCTCTGCGAAATCGGCGCAGCACTGTTCGTACCGCTGAGGAAAGCCGCTCCTCGCTCGCCCGCAACCGCGCCACCGGAGCCCGCGCCTCGGTCAGCAAGATCGGACTGCCCGAAACCCAGTGCCCGGCCAGCGCGGTGAGCAGGGGAGTCGTGCCGCCCACGCAATGCACGAGGTCACTCTCCGGCAGCGGTACGGCCAAAGCGCGCGCCGCATGCCGCAACAACGTCACCGCGGTCCGGGCATCGCGCCGGCTCAACCGCGGCAGCCGCTCCGCACGCCCCGCTTCCCGAGCGGCTCGCCAAGCGTCCGACAGCGCCTCGGCTTCCAAGCTTTCCCTGGTCAGCGCCTTGAGCCCGGCGGCGAATTTCTCGTCGTTCTGCTCGGCCAGCCCCTCGCACAGCAGCGTGGCCTGCTTCTTCGACCCGGCGTTGTCGCGGGGAAGTACCACCGTGCGCGCCGACTCGACGTGCTCCGGCAACCGGTACGCCGGCCCGCCGAGCGTCTCCCGATCGCCCACCGACACCAGGTGGAACCGGACGCCGCGGCCTGCCAGGCCGTCGACGAGGGAGCGACACCAGCCGCCCAGGGCGTCCCGGCGGAACGGATAGCCACCCCCGGTCAGCAGACAGATGCGCATGGGTCAGCACCACGGGCGCAAAAGGGGCGATATCACGATGGCTGCAACGAGACAGCCGCCTCAACCAGCGGGAAGCTGTCACCTAGACGACAGTTGCTCGGGCCGTTACCAGACGCTTTGTCCGCTTTCGACGTCCCCTCGGGGATTTTTTCCGGTCGGTGGAGTGGTCGCGTGCGGGCCGGGTACCCCGCCACTGGCACCCGGCGCCGCTCCTGCGCCGACGACCGGAGATCGAAAGCCATCGACGGCAGTTACCGTAAGCAGTCTCCTGAACACGGGGAAGGTGGCTAAGCAAGACCTAAGGCTGCCTTGAGACAAGGGCACCGGATTTGCCCGTACGGTCCGGATCCTCGTCATCCCGACGGGGTAAAACGCTTGATCCAACCGGGTCCGGCGTGCCAAGGTGGCGTGATTCACTGCCTGCCGGTGATCGGCGCTTGCCGCACGGCTTGACGCAGTGGAGTCCTCGGCGCACCATGGAGATGTCGCCAGTCGCGCCCATCTGCGCTCAAGCTCTGTCCTGAGGTTCGGATTGTGAAGCTCGGTTCAAGCTCGGAGTGCGGGTATCTGTCTCTCTAGCACCACTGTTGAGGACAGACCTTTGTGCCTACGCGTGTCCGTGGGTGCAAGAGTGCCTACCACTGTGCGCGCGTTTGGCCGTGTTCCCGGCAGCGCATCACAAAGAGACGTGATGTCTCACAAGGAGAAGTCATGGCGAAGGCCCTCTACGGCCACGTAGGTGCGGCGCCCGATCGGCGCCTGCTCGACGAGGTCACCCGTCTGCGTTCCAGGGTTCAGGCTCTGGAGTTCGAGGTCACCCGCCTCCGGGCGGAAAACGATCGTCTCTCCGCCGCGGCGAACGAGGCGGACGATCTGCTCCGGCTGACCGAGCCGGCGCTGACCTGACCTTCGGCGAACGCCAGCATCACAGCACGAAAGAAAAGCGCGCCCCCACCCTCCGTGGCGGCGCGCGTCTTTCTGTCGGGTGCTGAGTGTTATGTGCCATTTTCGCCGCCGGTAACGGGAGGCGCGGCGAAGGCGGACAGGCCCGGCTCCGGCGGGTAACCTGCTGGCCAGCAGTAGTTCCGCCGACCCTCGGAGATCCGTGCACCTCAAGAGCCTGACGGTGAAGGGCTTCAAGTCCTTCGCCTCCGCTACGACGCTGCGGCTGGAGCCGGGCATCACCTGTGTGGTGGGCCCCAACGGCTCCGGCAAGTCCAACGTCGTCGACGCCATCGCCTGGGTGCTCGGTGAACAGGGAGCCAAGGCGCTGCGCGGCGGCAAGATGGAGGACGTCATCTTCGCCGGCACGGCGGGCCGGGCCCCGCTGGGCCGCGCCGAGGTGACCCTCACGATCGACAACGGCGACGGGGCGCTGCCCATCGAGTACACCGAGGTGTCGATCACCCGGCGGATGTTCCGCGACGGCGCCAGCGAGTACGAGATCAACGGCAACGCGTGCCGCCTGCTCGACATCCAGGAACTGCTCTCCGACTCCGGCATCGGCCGGGAGATGCACATCATCGTGGGCCAGGGCCGGCTCGACGCGATGCTGCACGCCAAGCCCGAGGACCGCCGCTCGTTCATCGAGGAGGCGGCCGGTGTCCTCAAGCATCGCAAGCGCAAAGAAAAAGCCATCCGCAAGCTCGACGCGATGCAGACCAATCTCAACCGGCTCAACGACCTCACCGCCGAGCTGCGCCGGCAGTTGAAGCCGCTCGGCAAGCAGGCCGAGGTGGCCCGGCGTGCGGCCGGCATCCAGGCCGACCTGCGCGACGCCCGGCTCCGGCTGCTCGCCGACGACCTGCACACCCTGCGCACCACGCTGGACAAGGAGATCGCCGACGAGTCGGCGATGCGCCAGCGCCGCCAGCAGGTCGAAGAGGAAAACCGCGAAGTGCAGCGGATGCTCGCCGACCTGGAAGCCTCGCACGCCGAGGACGCGCCGCTGCTGCAGGCCGCCCAGGACACCTGGTACAAGCTGTCCGCGCTGCAGGAGCGCTTCCGGTCCACTGAGCAGCTCGCCGCCGAACGACTGCGGTTCCTGTCCGCCGCGCCGGATGACGAGCGACCCGGGCGCGACCCGGAGCAGTTGGCCGCCGAGGCCGAACGCGTGCGCGAGCAGGAGGAAGAGCTTCGCGAGGCGCTGACCGAGGACCAGATGCGCCTGGCCGAGGCGGTCGAGCACCGCCAGGAGCTGGAACGTCAACTGGCGGCGGCCGAGGGCTCGCTTCGTACCGCGGCGAAAGCCATCGCCGACCGCCGTGAGGGCCTCGCCAAGCTGACCGGGCAGGTGAACGCGGCCCGCGCCCGCACCGGAAGCGCCGCCGAGGAGATCGAGCGCCTCGCCGCCGCGCACACCGACGCGCTGATGCGAGCAGAGGCGGCCCAGGCCGAGGTCGACGCGGTTGCCGCCGAGTCCACCGAGGCCGATCGGGACAACGTCGAGCTGGACGCCCGGCACGCCGAGGCGGTCGCCGCGCACGATCAGGCGGCCGCGGTGGTCAAGGAGCTGTCGGACGCCGAGCGCGCAGCCGAGAAGGACGCGGCGAGCTGGAAGGCGCGCGAGGAAGCCCTGGCCCTGGGCCTCAAGCGCAAGGACGGCGCGGGGGCGCTGCTGGGCAAGGCGGACCAGGTTCCCGGCCTGCTCGGCAGCCTGGCGTCGATGCTCACGGTGCGTCAGGGGCATGAGGCAGCGCTGGCTGCGGCGCTGGGCGGGCTGGCGGATGCGGTCGCGCTCAGTGGCGTGGACGAGGCTGTTGAGGCTATCCGTACGCTCAAAATTGCCGATGCCGGACGGGCCTCCCTCGTTGTTGCCGGTCCCGCGTCCCCCGGCATGCAGGGTCGCCTCGACGCGCTGCGCCCGCAGCTACCCGGCGGCGCGACCTGGGCCCCGGACGTCATCGACTGCCCGGACACGATCCGGCCCGCCCTCAACCGCGCGCTGCGCGACGTGGTCCTGGTGGCCGACCTTGCCGCCGCCACCGCCCTGGTTGCCGGCAACCCCGAGCTGCGAGCGGTCACGCCCGACGGCGACGTGCTCGGCGCCCACTCGGCCGCCGGCGGCTCGGGCAAGGCCACCAGCTACATCGAGGTGCAGGCCGCAGTCGACGAGGCGCAGGCCCAGCGCCAAGCCGCCGAGCAGGCCATCGGCGAGCTCAAGGCCCAGCTGACCGAGGCCCGTGCCGAGGTCGCCGAACGCAAGGAAGCCGTGAACGTCGCGGCCCAGGCCAAGCGGGCCGCCGAGGGTGAGCGCAACGCCGCCGCCCGCCGGCTCGCCGAGCTGGGGGCCGCCGCCCGTTCCGCCCGGGCCGAGTCCGAGCGGCTCGGTGCCTCGCGGCAGAAGGCCGAAGGCAACCGCGACCGTGACCTGGCCGGGCTGACCGAGCTGGAGGAGCGGCTGAGCCTGGCCGAGGCCACGCCGATCGACGAGGAACCGTCCACCGAGGAACGCGACCGGCTCGCCGCGCTGGTCCCGCAGGCCCGGCAGAACGAGATGGAAGTCCGGCTCGCGGTGCGCACGGCCGAGGAGCGGGTTTCCTCGATCGCCGGCCGGGCCGACTCGCTGCTGCGTCAGGCCAACGCCGAGCGCCAGGCCCGGGAACGCGCGGCCGCCCGTCGAGCCGCCCGCGCCCGCGGTGCCGAGATCGCCAAGGCTGTCGCGCTGGGTGCGGCGGCGGCGCTGAGCCGCGTCGGGGTCTCGCTGGCGGCCGCGGTCGAGGTCCGCGACGAGCTGGCGCGCGCGCGTATGGCCCGGGAAGCCGAGTTGTCCGAGGTGCGCGCGACGGCCAAGCGGCTGGTGTCCGAACTCGAACGCCTGACCAGCGAGGTGCACCGCGACGAGGTGGCGCGGGCCGAGCAGCGGATGCGCATCGAGCAGTTGGAGGCCAAGGCGGCCGAGGACTTCTCGCTGGACGTCGACACGCTGGTCGCCGAGTATGGGCCGGAGCAGCTCGTACCGCCCACCCAGGTCGAGGTGAACCAGGCGGAGAAGGACGGCAAGGAGCCGCCCGAGCCGGTGCCGTTCCACCGCCCGGCCCAGGAGAAGCGGGCCAACAAGGCCGAGCGTGACCTGACCCTGCTGGGCAAGGTCAACCCGCTGGCCCTGGAGGAGTTCGCGGCGCTGGAGGAGCGCTTCAAGTTCCTCTCCGACCAGCTCGAGGACCTGAAGGCCACCCGCAAGGACCTGCTGACGGTGGTCAAGGACGTGGACGACCGGATCCTCGAGGTGTTCGCGTCGGCGTTTGAGGACACCGCGCGGGAGTTCCAGACGGTGTTCCAGGTGCTGTTCCCGGGCGGCGAGGGCCGGCTGGTGCTCACCGACCCCGAGGACATGCTGACCACCGGCGTCGAGGTGGAGGCCCGCCCGCCGGGCAAGAAGATCAAGCGCCTGTCGCTGCTGTCCGGTGGCGAACGCTCGCTGACCGCCGTGGCGATGCTGTGTGCGATCTTCCGCGCCCGCCCCAGCCCCTTCTACATCATGGACGAGGTCGAGGCGGCCCTCGACGACGTCAACCTGGGCCGGCTGATCACCCTGTTCCAGCAGCTCCGTGAGAAAAGCCAGTTGCTGATCATCACGCACCAGAAGCGCACCATGGAGGTCGCCGACGCGCTGTACGGCGTGACCATGCGCTCCGGTGTGACGCAGGTGATCAGCCAGCGGCTCAACCGCGAGGACGAGGACTGATCCTCCCGGGCTGGGCTGGGCTGCGGGCTGCGCGGCTAGGCTTTTCGCATGCTGCGCCAACCTGCCAAAGCCATGCTGATCGACCTGGACGGCGTGGTGCGCCGCTGGGACCCCTCGGTGGCGGCCGGAGTCGAGTCGTCGTACGGCCTGGACCCGGGTGCCCTGATGGCGACGGCGTTCTCGTGGGACCTGCTACGCCCCGCGGTGGCCGGCGAGATCACCGACGCCGAGTGGATGTACCTGATCGCCAAGCGCCTGCCGCTCGACGAAGATGCGGCGCAGAAGGCGGTTGCCGAGTGGCAGCAGCACCGCGGCACTGTCGACCCGGAGGCGCTCGCGTTCGTGCGTTCCGTACGCGCAGCCGGTCGACCGGTCGGCTTGGCCACCAACGCCACCGACCGCCTGCCCGCAGACCTGGACGCACTCGGGCTCACCAACGAGTTCGACCTGATCATCAGCTCCACGGAGTTGAAGATCCACAAGCCCGCCCCGGAATTCTTCGCCCGAGCCTGCGAGGCGCTGGGCCTGCAAGCCCCCTGGGTCCTGTTCGTCGACGACGACGACCGGGTGGTGCGCGGCGCCCGCGCGGCGAAGTTGCTGGCCTTCCGGTGGTCGGGCGCGCAGGACATCCCGTACCTCGAAAAGGCTCTCGATTCGGGTTAGTCCCCGGTCTCGCCGTCGATGCGTTCGCGGAGGAGGTCGGCGTGGCCGTTGTGCCGGGCGTACTCCTCGATCATGTGGATGTAGACCCAGCGCAGGCTGATGGCTGGGGTTCGCTTGGTCGCGAACTCGTGATCGAGCGGCAGCTTGGCGACAGCCTCATCGGCCGCCTCGATCTCAGCCCGGAAGGCGGCAAAATCGGCCTCCGCGTCGGCGTTCGCCAGATCGGTGAACTCCTGGTCATCGTCGAACTGTTCGGGAAGCTCGCTCAGACCGGCCGCGCGGCTGCGGAACCACTGACGCTCAACCAGGGTCATGTGCCGGACCAGGCCCAGCAGGGTGAGATTGGACGGCTCGGCCGCGGCGATGCGTAGCTGCTCTGCAGTCAGGCCGGCGCACTTGTGCAGCAGGGTGTGGCGTTGCCAGTCGAGCCAGCCTTGAAGCATGGGGCGCTCATCGCCGGTCATGGGCTCTTCGGGGCGGTGTGCCGCAGGCGCAGTCCAAGAATTCGTCACGCGGACATTGTGGAGGGCTCCTGCGGATTTGTCAGGGCGTTTCGGGACGGGCTGCTTGCTCAGGCAGGCGACCGGCTTCCAGGTCCGCCAGCCACCGAGCATTCCTGGTGCGCGGCTCCGGCGCGGGCGGAGAAAGCTTGCTACCCCTTCGGCGGGTCAGGCGTCCTTGGTGGGGATGGGATGGATCTTCTCCGGCACGAGAAGATCAACGACTTCCTCGGGTTCGGTGGTGAGGTAGTAAGCGGTGTGTTGTCTTGCCGCCCAGACGGCGTGTGCCCGTGGAATGCTGCCGTCGCCTTGTGCAGCGAACGTGCCGACCAGCGGTGCGTTCGCCTCGTCAAGGTGAAGAAGCGTGACGCCCGGCAACCCGGAAAGAATCCTTGAACAGGTGAGGGTTTGAGTGGTAGACGTAAGGCTACTGGTCGAGCGACAACTGTGCCACAGTAAAGAGATGTCCATCCTTCGACGTGCCTTCAACCTTGACCTCGGCGTGCGGGCCCTCGTGCCGCAGCGTGCCCACCGCGTTGCCGAAGTACGGTCCGGCCAGCCGCTTCCACAGCATCGGGCGCGGGGGCACCCCAGCCGACCGAGCCAGCCCGCGCATCCCCTTGGCCGCCGCCCGTGACCAGCTGAACCGCATCAAGGGGCGCATGATGGCGGGCACCTGGTTGTGAATGGGCGAGCAGGTGAGCTGGTGGACGGGCGTGGTCACCGAGGGCCCCAGGTCGGCCAGGGCCACGTACGAGTGGTGGACGTCGCCGGAGAGCACGCTGATCGTGGCCGGGGCGGCGTAGGCACCACCGGCTCCGACTCGGTGGGCGGGGGCGTTCGGGCCACCTTCGCCAAGGCGGCGGAAGAGCTCGGTCAGCGCGTCGAAGGAGCGCATGAACGCCGCCCAGTGTTCCAGGTCGAACGCGCGGCGGATCTTCTCGGCGAGGGCCGCGCGGCGGGGGCCGGCCGAGTTGGCCAGTTTCTCGTTCCAGGCTTCCACGTGGTGGATTGCCGGGGGCATCAGCCAGGGCAGGGATGAGCCGACCACCAGGTGGTCGTAGTCGCCGTGCGCCTGGTCGACGAACCACTGCCACTCCGCCGCGGGGAGCATCTCGCGGCGCCCGGGGGTCAGCACGCGGTTGCAGCGGTTGTCGAGCATGACCAGGCGGGTGCGTCCGACGTCCAGGGCAAAGCTCCACTGGTAGGGCCGGTCGGTGTTCTCGGTCGAGTCGGGGGCGTCGACCGACAGGCCGAAGTCGTGCAGCAGGTCCGTGGCGTCGGAGACCGCGGTGATCTCGGCCAGCAGGGGGTCGGCGGCCAGGTGGGCCGGGCTGAGGTTGCCCAGGTGCTGATACACCCAGTAGGTCGCCAGGCCGCTGGAGATGCGCTCCTGCCACCAGGGCTGGGCCGACATGTCCCGGCGCCAGGAGGCCGAGGTGTTCCAGTCGTCGATGATCTCGTGGTCGTCGAAGATCATTACGCTGGGGACCGTGGCCAGCAGCCAGCGGATCTCGGGGTCACGCCACGACTCGAGGTAGAGCCGCGTGTACTCGTCGAAGCTGACCACCTCGTCGTCCGGGCCGTGGTGGCCGGCCGCTCGGCGCCGGCGCAGGAAGCGCTTGATCTTGGCCGAGGTGTTGTCCGCATACACCTGGTCGCCCAGCAGAACCATCAGGTCCGGGCGAAGGTCGCTGTTGTGCGGATCGGCCATGAGCCTTCGCGCGTACGCATCCAGTGCATCGGGCGGCAGGCGGCGACCCGTGGACTGCGGTGTTCCCTCGCGGCACGAGCCGAAGATGAAGCTGACCGGGTGCTGGCTGTCGTCGGCCGGCCTGGTGATGATGATGCTGGGCGGGTAGGGGCTGGTGGGCAGCGGCCAGACCTGGTTGTCGTCGAGCCACACCTGATACTCGGTGGCTGCCCCGAGCGGCAGACCGATCACCACGACAATCGCGTAGTGGTGGCCGTACGCGGAGAAGGTCTGGGCGGAGCCGGAACCACCGGCCGTGGCCTCGATGCGTACGGTGGCCGGCTCGGTGGTCTCGACCCACAGGGTGGCGGTGCCGCCCTCGACGCGGCGCAGCACCGGGCCGATCAACAGGTAAGAAGTCAACGGATCACCGGCACGGGGCTCATGATTCATATCGTCCCCACCGGCCGGGCATTTCGCCATAGTGGTTTCCGGCAGCGGGGGATCACCCCGCGTGGCGGGCAACACGTGGAGGTGGCACCACGGGGCCCAGCCTCATCTGTCAGGATTTCGTACATGGAATACGTCGTCGCCTCTCTGATCCTGCTGGCGGTGCTGATCGTCGGGGCCGTCGGCCTCGTCGTGCCGCGCCTGCGCCGGCGTGAGCTGCCGCCTTCTGAGCAGGGGCGAACCGGCACGACGACGCTTGAGCGCCCGCCTGTCGTCCCGGACGCCGAGACCCTGCCGCCGCTGATCGAGCGCGCGCCCCCGGTCGAGGCGCCCGTCGAGCAGGAGCCCGCCGGGCCGCTCGTCGAGACCCCCGAGCCCACTTCCGGTCGCCTGGTCCGGCTGCGGGCCCGGCTCAGCCGCTCGCAGAACGTCTTCGGGCGCGGCCTGCTCAGCGTGCTCTCCCGCGACCACCTCGACGAGGACGCCTGGGAGGAGATCGAGGACAGCCTGATCACTGCGGACGTCGGCGTCGAGGCCACCCAGGTGCTCGTGGAACGGCTGCGCGAGCGGGTGCGGGTGCTGGGCAGCAGGACCGTGACCGAGGTACGCGTACAGCTCGCCGAGGAACTCACCGCGGCCCTGGAGCCGGATCTGGACCGCAGCCTGCGCACCGCCCCGCACGACGGGCGGCCCGCGGTGGTGCTGGTCGTCGGGGTCAACGGGGCCGGCAAGACCACCACCTGCGGCAAGATCGCCCGGGTGCTGGTGGCCGACGGGCGCTCGGTGCTGCTCGGTGCGGCCGACACGTTCCGGGCTGCGGCGGCCGAGCAGCTGGCCACCTGGGGTGAGCGGGTCGGCGCGGAGACCGTGCGTGGCCCCGAGGGCGGCGACCCGGCCAGCGTGGCTTTCGATGCCGTCAAGCGGGGTATCGACACCGGGGTGAACACGGTGCTGATCGACACCGCCGGGCGGCTGCAGAACAAGATCGGCCTGATGGACGAGCTGGGCAAGGTCAAGCGGGTCGTGGAGAAGCACGGGCCGGTCGACGAGACGCTGCTCATTCTCGACGCCACCACCGGGCAGAACGGGCTGGAGCAGGCGCGGGTGTTCACCGAGGCGGTGGACGTGACCGGCGTCGTGCTCACCAAGCTCGACGGCACGGCCAAGGGCGGCATTGTGATCGCGGTGCAGCGCAAGCTGGGCATCCCGGTCAAGCTCATCGGCCTGGGCGAGGGTCCCGATGACCTGGCGCCCTTCGAGCCGGCCGCCTTTGTCGAGGCCCTGCTTGGCTCCGACAGTTAGGCTCAACAGCGACATGGCGGTGTCGTGGCACTACTTCAAAGGGGGGCGTGGGTGACTCAGGATCCCCTCCGCGAGATCCCTCTGCACGGCGGGAACGTCAGCACGGTGTCCAAGCTCGGCGACACCGTGCGCCGCAACGCCGGACCGTGGACGCCGGCCGTGCACTCGCTGCTCAACCACCTGCAGCGGGTGGGTTTCACCGGGTCGCCGCACGCGCTGGGCATGGATGACCGGGGCCGCGAGGTCCTGTCATACCTCGACGGCGAGTGCGGGGAGTATCCGCTGGCCCCGCACTGGACCACCGAGGAAGCGCTGGTCACGGTGGCCACGATGCTGCGCATGTTCCACGACGCGCAGTACGGTTTCCAGCCGCCGCCGGGTGCGGTGTGGCGCAGCTTCGGCCCGCCCCCGCCGGACACCGAGGTGATCTGCCACCACGACGCGGCGCCGCACAACGTGGTCTGGCGACCCGACGGCACGCTGGCGCTCATCGACTTCGACCTGGCCTCGCCGGGCGCGCGGATCTACGACGTGGCCTACGCGGCGTGGACCTGGGTGCCGCTGTTCAGCGACCGGGATTCGTACACGCTGGGCTGGAAGCGGCCCAACCGTCCCCGCCGGCTGCGGCTGTTCGCCGACGCGTACGGGCTGATCCCGCGGGACCGGCACCGGCTGGTGCGGACCATCCGCAAGCGGATCGTGGACCACGTCGAGGGCATCCGGCGGATGGCGGCGGCCGGTGACCCGGCGTTCGTGCGCATCGTGCACAAGGGCCACCTGCGCCGCCCGATGCGCGACCTGCGGCTCCTGGATTACGAGCGCCACACCCTGGAGTACGCGCTGCGTTGACCTCCGCTGAGCGATAAGTGTCTTTTCGGGAGGCTTTGCGGCTGCGGCTGTGAGAGTTTCTTCACACGTACGAAACATCCGGTGACGCGTTGGAAACCGCCGGTGGACCGTCCGTGAAACAGCTGCCCGGAAAGCTTCCGCCCTACACCGGCCAGAGCGATGCCGCCCTGAGGCCGTGGGAGGACACTTAACCGAGAGGAGGCAGCGTGGAGATCAACACCGGCAATACTGCCTGGTTGCTCCTGTCGTCTGCGCTCGTATTGCTCATGACTCCGGGTCTGGCGCTGTTCTACGGTGGCCTCAACCGGTCCAAGGGCGCTCTTAACATGATGATGATGAGCTTCTCGGCCATCGGGCTCATCTCCGTGCTGTGGGTGCTGTACGGCTTCACCCTTGCGTTCGGCACCAATGACAATGCCGGCTTCAACAACATCCTCGGCAGCTTCAGTCAGTACTGGGGCACCGGCACCGGCTGGATCGGCGAGGAATGGATGGTCGCGGGCGCCGGCACCGGCATCCCGACGTACGTCTTCATGGTCTTCCAGATGATGTTCGCCATCATCACCGTCGCGCTGATCAGCGGCTCCCTCTCGGACCGGCTCAAGTTCGGCGGCTGGGTGCTCTTCGCGCTCGGCTGGTTCACCATCGTCTACGTCCCGGTCGCCCACTGGGTCTGGGGCGGCGGCTGGATCGGTGTCAAGCTCGGCGCACTCGACTTCGCCGGTGGTACGGCGGTGCACATCAACGCCGGTGCCGCCGCGCTCGGTGTCATCCTGGTGCTCGGCAAGCGCATCGGCTGGCCGCGCGAGAACATGCGCCCGCACAACGTGCCGTTCGTCGCGCTCGGCGCCGGGCTGCTGTGGTTCGGCTGGTTCGGCTTCAACGCCGGCTCCGAGCTGACCGTCGACGGCGTCACCGCTGTCGCGTTCGTCAACACCCAGGTCGCCACGGCCGCCGCGCTGCTCGGCTGGATCATCGTGGAGTGGCTGCGCGACGGCAAGCCGACGCTGGTCGGTGCGTCCTCCGGTGCGGTTGCCGGCCTGGTCGCCATCACCCCGGCCTGTGGCTTCATCGCCCCGCTGCCCGCCGCCGTGCTGGGCATCATCGCCGGTGCGGTCTGCGCCCTGGCGGTCGGCCTGAAGTACAAGTTCGGCTACGACGACTCGCTCGACGTGGTCGGCGTGCACTTCGTCGGCGGCTGGATCGGCTCGCTGGGCATCGGCTTCTTCGCCACCACCCAGGTCAACGCCGTGGCCAGCCGCGAGAGCCTGTTCTACGGCGGCGGCCTGGACCAGCTGTGGCGCCAGTTCGTCGGCAGCGCCGCGGTCACCCTGTACTCGCTGGTGATCGCCGCGGTCATCGCGCTGATCCTCAAGTCGGTCAAGCTGCTGCGGGTCAGCGAGGAAGCCGAGATCGGCGGCATCGACATCGCCGACCACGGTGAGACCGCGTACGACTTCACCCCCGCCGGTGGCACCGGTGGTGGCGGCGCGTTCGCGATGGCCGGGATCAACCGGCCGGCCGGCGTCGACGCCGACGGCAAGGCCGATGTCAGCCAGAAGGTCGCCGGTTAAGTTCTCCGATGTCTGCGATGGAAGGACTGAGCATGAAGCTGGTGACCGCGGTCATCAAGCCGTACCAGCTCGACGCGGTGAAGGAGGCGCTGCACGCCCTGGGCGTGGCCGGCCTCACCGTGAGCGAGGTGCAGGGGTACGGCCGTCAGAAGGGTCACACCGAGGTGTACCGGGGAGCCGAGTACACGGTGGAGTTCCTGCCCAAGATCCGGGTCGAGGTGCTGACCGACGAGCTGGACGTCGAGAAGGTGGTCGACGCGGTGGTCAACTCCGCTCGTACCGGCAAAATCGGCGACGGGAAGGTCTGGGTCACGAGCGTTGACGACGTGGTCCGGGTCCGCACCGGCGAGCGCGGCCTCGACGCGCTCTGAGCTGTAGAAAACCGTGAATGACGTGGTCAGCGAACCGTCGGTGGCGCCCCAGGGGCCCCTCGACGGTTCGCTGGACACCCTCAGGGACCAGATTGGCGTCGCGGCCCGCACCGCCCGGGCCACGGCGCTCGACACCTGGCTGACCGGGATGTTCCCGGCCCACCTCACCGGCGTCAGCCTGATCGCGGTCGGGGGGCTGGGACGCCGCGACTGCGCGCCGCACAGCGATCTCGATCTCGTGCTGCTGCACAACGGAACGGCCGGCATCGACCGCATCGCCTCGGCGCTGTGGTACCCGATCTGGGATGCGCGGCTGGGGCTGGACCACTCTGTTCGTACCCTTCCGGAAGCTCTTTCCGTGGCCCATGACGACGTCAAGGCCGCGCTGGGCCTGCTCGACGCCCGCCACATCGCCGGCGACGCCGCACTGTCGGCCGAATTGATCGCCGCCACCAGCGACCAATGGCGGCGCACCGCCGTGCGCCTGTTGCCGCAGCTCAGAGAGATCACCGTGAGCCGCTGGGCCGCCCATGGCGAGCTCGCGTTCCTGCTCGAAGGGGACCTCAAGGAAGCCGCCGGCGGGCTGCGCGACCTGACCATCCTGCGCGGCCTGGGCCGGGCCGGCATCGCCGACACCATGCGACCGGCCGTCCGCGCCGCCGACCTGCGCCTGCTGGACACCCGCGACGCCCTGCACCTGGCCGTCGGCCGCCGCGTCGACCGCCTGATCACCCAGGAACGCGGCACCATCGCCGAGCTGCTCGGCGTCGACGACGGCGACACGGTGCTGCGCCGCGTGGCCGGGGACGCCCGCACCATCGCCCACGCGCTGGACGACGCCTGGCGAGCCGCCGACCGCCTGCGCAGCGGCCGCCGCCGGGGCAGCATCCCCGGGAAACCGTCGCGCCGCCCGGTCGCCCGTGACGTGGTCGAGCAGGACGGCGAGCTGGTGCTGGCCCGTACGGCCATCGGCCCGGTCCCGGACCCCACGCTCTCCCTGCGCGTGGCCGCAGCCGCGGCCACCGTGCGACTGCCGATCGCTCGCGCCACCTGCGAATGGCTCGCCGCGTTCTGCCCGCCCCTGCCAACCCCATGGCCGCCCGCCGCCCGCGCCGCGCTGGTGTCGCTGCTCGGCTCCGGCCAGGGACTGCTGCCCACCTGGGAAGCCTGCGACCGGTACGCCCTGACCGACGCTTGGCTGCCCGAGTGGGCCCGGATGCGCAGCCTGCCGCAGCATCACCCGGTGCACCGCTTCACCCTCGACCGGCATCTGGTGCAGGCCGCGTACGAGGCGACCGCCTGCACCCGCGAAGTCGACCGTCCCGACCTGCTGTTGATCGCCGCGTTCCTGCACGACGTCGGCAAGGGCCTGCCCGGTGACCACAGCATCGTGGGAGCCCCGATCGCCGCCGGCATCGCCGCCCGCATCGGCCTGCCGCCAGCCGACGTGACGGTAATCGAGAAGCTGGTACGCCTGCACCTGCTGCTCCCGGATGTGGCAACCCGGCGCGACCTGAGCGACCCGGTCACCATCTCCACGGTCGCCGAAGCGGTGGGCGACACCACCACGCTGGACCTGCTGCACGCGCTGACCCGAGCCGACTCGCACGCCACCGGCCCGGCCGCCTGGTCCGATTGGAAGGGCCGGCTGATCGCCGAGCTGGTCCGCAAGGTGCACACGGCGCTGGACACGGGCGCGCTGCCGTCGGCCCCGGAACCCGATCCGTCGCTGCTGGCGGGGGAACTGCCGGCCGTGCGCCTGGACGGCGACCGGGTTGCGGTGGCCACAGCCGACCGGCGGGGGTTACTCGGCTCGGTGGCGGGCGTGCTGGCTCTGCACCGCCTCGATGTGCTCGCTGCGGACGCCTCCACCGTGGACGGGCGGGCGATTGTCGAGTTTTTGACCCAGCCGCGGTACGGGTCGCCGGCCGAACCGGTGGCGCTGACCGCTGACCTGCGCCGGGTCGCCACCGGGGATGTCTCGGTGACGCAACGGCTGCGCCGGGCTCGGGCGGGTGCGGTCCGCGAGGGGGCGGCGCCGCGGGTGATCTGGCTGCGCGAGGTTGCCACGGACGCGGTGGTGCTGGAGTTGCGGGCCGCGGACTCGTCGGGACTGCTGTACCGGGTGGCTTCGGCGCTGGACGAGGCCGGGGCCGAGGTGCGGGCGGCGCGGATCTCCACGCTGGGCGGGGATGTGGTGGACGCGTTCTACCTCGTCGGCGCGTGGACCGACGAGGCAGAACGCGCCAAGGTCGAGGCCGCAGTGCTGGCCGCCGTTTAAACAGCGGTGCAGGACAGCGTGGGAGGACCGTTGCTCGCAGCCCAGGAAGCTAGGAAGCCGAAGGTCGTTGAGGCGCCGGCGGTGAGCGAGCCGTTGTAACTGACGTTGCGAGCCGTCGCGGTTGCGCCGGTGGTGGTGACCGTCGCGCCCCAGGCCTGGGTGATCTGCTGGCCGTTCGGGAAGGTCAGGCTTACTGTCCAGCCGTGGATGGCCGCGGTGCCTGCGGTTACTTTGACATCGCCTTGGAAGCCGCCGGACCACTGGCCGGTTACCGAGTACGCGGCGGTGCAGGCGGGACCGGTCGGAGGTGGCGTTGTGGGGCCCGTTCCGGCGAAGATGGCTGCTTCCCGCGCGGTGACGGTGATGCCGTTGGAGCCTTGGACGATGCGCTTGCCCCACGTGGTGAGCTGGGTGGGGTCGAAGTTGTTCGTCATGTCGAGGATGGGGTCGTTGTTGCCGGCCCAGGACCAGCCCAGGTAGCCGAGGCCGCGTTTGACCGCCTCGGCCATCAGCGTCTGGTCGTCCACCTGGCCCGAGTCGAACTGCCAGCCGAATTCGCCGATCACCAGCGGCCAGCCCTTTGCCGCAATGGTGTCCAGGTAGGACGTGATCGAGGCTGCCGTGTTGAACACCGCGTACATGTGGATCGACAGCACGGTGTTGTGCCTGGGGTCGGCGTCCAGCACGGTCTGGGCGGTGTCGCGCATGACGTGTTGCCAGTCCTGGCCCCAGTTGGGGGCGTCGACCATGAGCAGGTGCTCGAAGCCGTTGCTGCGCATGCGGGACACGGCTGCGGCGGTGGCGCTGGTCCACTGGCCGGGGTTGGTGTTGCCGATCGGCTCGTTGCCGATGTTGATGATGACGTAGTCCTCCTGGCCCTGCAGCACGCTCTTCAGGCTGACCCAGTAGTCCACGGCCTGGTCGAGGGTGTAGGCGTCGGCATCCTCGCCGTAGCCGGTGGTGTCGTGGTCTTCGAGCACGCAGATGAGCCGGTTCTGCTTGCACAGGGCGATGACGTTTGCCACATCCGAGGCGGCGTTGGCGGTCCAGCGGCCGCCGCTGAGCACCACCCGTACCGTGTTGGCGCCGGTGGCTTTGATGGCGGCGAACGAGGACGTCTGGTTGGTGAACCAGGTGTGTTCATGGTTGATGCCGCGCATGATGAACGGCTGACCGCCGGATTCGACGATCTTCGTGCCGCTCACGTGCAGGCCGGTGGCGGCGTACGCGGGGGCCACCAGGCACACGACGGAGGCCGCGACGGCCAGGGCGGCTGCGGCAAGGACTCTGCGAAGTTTTGGGAGCGCTTCCATGCATAGAGGATAATCAATAAAACGCTTCGACGTCACTTAGCGGGAAGTGCAGGCGTTGCGTTAGGCATGGGGGAACCAGGCGGCCTGCTCGACGACTACCTGAAAATCGCGCGCTACCACGTGCAGCGGGCGATGCCGGCCACCGCGGTACGGCTGCGCTCGCTGGAGATGCGCAAACTGATCGCCTACACGGCGCTGCGTGGCACCGGGACGACCTACGAGCAACTGCTCACCGCCGCTCGTACCGGTGATGTGCGGTGGCTGCGCGGCATCCAGGGTGGCGTCCGGCCCTCCGTGGTCGCCGGGCTGGCACAGACGCTCGCGCTGCAGGACATGCTGCCCGAGGACCGTACGGACGCCCTGGCCATCTACGAGCTGCTGCGCCAAGCCCTCGGTGCCGACGGCGTCCCCGGCTCGCATCAGGGGCTGCACGCCGAGCTGACCTTCGCGTGGAAGGGGCCACAGGCGGCGCGTGAGCTGCTGGCGGCGTACCGCTCGATGAGCCCTGCCGTGCGCGGCGACCTCGAGCTGGATGTGGTGAACCCGTTCATCCAGACCGCCGATGTCGCACCGTGGCTGGCCGCGTTCCAGCGGCTGATGCCCAAGCCCTACCCGGCGCTCAATGCCGAAAGCCACGACTCACCCTTCGACCGGCTTACCGTGACCGCGCCCGCCGCGCCAGTCGAGGAGCCCCAGCGCATCTCGGTCATCGTCACTGCGTTCCACCCCGGCGAGGGCCTGATCACCGCGGTGCGGTCGATCCTGGACCAGTCGTGGCGCAACGTCGAGATCGTGATCGTGGACGACGCCTCGCCGCCGGAGTTCGACGAGGTGCTGCAGCGCGCGGTGGCGATGGGTCCGCGGATCCGCCTGGTCAAGCAGCCGCACAACCAGGGCACCTACGCCGCTCGCAACGCGGGGCTGGATGCGGCCGAGGGCGAGTTCGTGGCGTTCCAGGACTCCGACGACTGGTCGCACCCGCGCCGGCTGGAGCTGCAGGTCCGCCCGATGCTGCAGAACGCGCGGATCGTGGCCACCACCAGCGACGGTCTGGGGGTCACCGAGGATCTCGTGCTGACCCGCCCGGCGGTGCGGCGGGGGCGGTTCAACCCGTCGTCGCTGTTGTTCCGGCGTCAGCAGGTGATGGATCGCATCGGCTACTTCGACCGCGTGCGCAAGGCCGCGGACTCGGAGTACATCGGACGCATGCGAGCGGTCCACGGCGAACGCGCGGTGCGTCACCTGGAGACCGAGCCGCTCGCGCTGATCCGCCTGTCGCTGGGATCGTTGTCGCGCTCGGAGATCCGCGCCTACTGGATGCATCCGGCGCGGGTTGCCTACTCCTCGGCCTATCAGCAGTGGCACTCGCGCATCGCGGCCCGCAACGCCAAGCCGTGGTTGCCCAAAGATGGCGGCGAAAGGCCGTTTGCCGCACCCGATCATCTACGGTACGCCCGCGGGGAAGCCCCGCCCCGCCCCGAGTACGACGTCGTGCTGGCCGGCGACTGGCGTTTCCTGCAGGGCCCGCAACTCGCAGCCGTGGAGGAGATGCGCGCCCTGGCCGACCGCGGTCTGCGGGTGGCCGTGCTGCACATCGAGTCGCTGCGACCGATGGCCCGGCGGCGGTACGCGCTGTGCCCGCCGGTGCAGGCGCTGGTGAACGCCGGCCGGGTCACCCAGATCCTGCCCGGCGACGCGGCCGAGACGGCGCTGCTGATCGTCCGGCACGCCGCGGTGCTGCAGTTCGCCGAGGGCGACGAATACCTGCTGCGCCCCCGGCAGATGCTCGTGGTCGCCGATCAGGCCCCGGTGCGCCGCGACGGCCTCGACAACCGGTACGACGTGGCCGGCTGCACCCGCATCGCGGACCGGATGTTCGGCCTGGAACCGCTGTGGTGCCCGCAGGACCCGCAGATCCGCGCGGTGCTGCGGGCATACAAGCCGGCCGTGGAGCTGACCCCGTACGACCTGCCGACCGTGATCGGCACCGAACGTTGGGCCGCCGTCCGATCCGGGGCCGGCGCAGACCTGCCCGTGGTCGGCACCGACCTGTGCGATCAGGGGGTGTGGCCGCGCGACACCCGGGAGGCGTTGTACGTCTACGACGAGGTGGGAGCCGTGGACGTACGGCTGAGAATGCCGGACTGGCCCCGCACCGATGTGACCCTCGGCGGCCCGTACACCCACTTGGTCTATGACGCCACCGACCTGGACCTGCGCACGTTCCTGCACCAGCTCGACTTCTACCTGCACTTCCCGCATCCGGAGGCGATCGAGACGTATTCGCGTCCCGCGCTGGAGGCCGCTGGGCAGGGCTGTGTGGTGATCACCGAGGAGAAGCACGCGGCCGTCTTCGGCGATGCGGCGATCTACTGTGCGCCGAACGAGGTCGACGCGCTGATCCGCCGGTACGCCACCGATCGGGTGCTGTTCGCCGAGCAGAGCCGCCGCGCCCGCGAGGTCATCACCAAGGCCCACCACCCGCAGCTGTACGTGGACCGCATCGCCGGTCTCGTGCACGCCCCGCGCCCGTCCGCCCCCACCCAGCGCACACCCGAGCCGCTTCCGGCGTAACGGCCGGAGTTCCGTGCCGTTAGGCGTCGTGTTGCATTCGCGTATATGGGAGGTCTTGTCATGAGCAGCCTGACCCGGTTCGGCGGTCGGCTGACGGGACGGCTGCAGAGCCTGACCCGTCCGCAAGCGGTGGTTCTCATGGCGGCGCTGGTGCTGATCGCCGGGGTCTGGGTGGCAGCCGGCACCGGGCATCAGAGCCTGGCCATCTCGCTGCTGGCCCTGCTGCTGCTGGTGGTACTGGTCGGCATCCTGCACCTGTCGCGCTGGATGGGCGGGCTGTACCGGGCGAGCCAAGCGGCCAACCGGGAGCTGCGTACCGTGGTCGAGCAGATGCAGCGCCGCGTGGTGGCGACCGTGGAGAAGGAACGGCTGACCGCTGGCGACCGGCATCAGGAGCTGACCCGGACCATCACCCGCGGACTGCGCCAGAACGGGCACGGCAACGATCTGCTGCTGCGCGCGCAGAGCCGCGAGATCGAGGCAATGTTCCAGTTGTTCCAGGAGTTCACCCCGCGCGCGCCGATGCCGTCCTCGGGTGACTTCGCGCTCAACCCGACGGATCTTCTGGAGCTGCTGCACCTGATCAAGCTGCACCAGCCCCGGCTGGTGGTCGAGCTGGGCAGCGGCACGTCGACGGTGTGGCTGGCTTACGCGCTGGAGAAGATCGGCGGGCAGCTCATCTCGCTCGACCACGACTCCGATTACGCCGCGCGCACCCGCGAAATGCTGACCGCGCACGGGCTTTCCACTGTCGCCGAGGTGCGGATCGCGCCGCTGTCCGAGCTGACTGCCGACGGCCGGACCTATTCCTGGTACGACGTGGAGCAGCTCACCGACCTGCGCAACATCGACCTGCTGCTGATCGACGGCCCGCCCGCGGCCACCGGACCGGATGCCCGGTTCCCGGCGCTGCACGTGCTGGAGAGCCGGCTGGCGTCGACCGCCACCGTGGTGCTGGACGACGTGAACCGCCCCGATGAACAGGAAGCCGTGCGGCGCTGGACCGAGAGCATCGCTGGGCTGAGCGCCGAGCCGAACCTGCTGGGCCGGCACGCCGTCATGTCGTACTCGCGCAGCGCCGTCCCCGTTTAGCCGGAAATGGATCGGCCCGGCATGCGGGGGCATGCCGGGCCGGTCACGGGGGAGAGAGAAGACTTAGCGGGAGCCGAACTCCTGGGTGTAGTACGGCGTGCCGTTGGCGGAGTAGACGACGCCGACGGCGAACGTCTTGGCCCCGCAGTCGAGCAGGTTGCGACGGTGACCCGGCGACTTCATCCACGCGTTGACGACCTCGGCGGCGCTGCGGTAGCCCCAGGCGATGTTCTCGCTGCGCGGCGCGGTGTAACCGGCAGCCTTGACGCGGGTGATGAACGAGGAGTTGCGGGCGCCGGTGTGGCTGAAAACGCCGGTCGTCGCCATGAACTTACTGTGACCGCGGGCAGCCCAGAGCAGCTGCGCGTTCACCGTGAGCGCCTTGCAGCCGGCGGCGGTGCGCTGCTGGTTCGACAGGCTGACAATCTGCGTCTGCAGCGTCGAGGTGGAGACCGGCGCGGCCTGAGCGGCCTCGGCGGTGGCGAGCAGGCCGATGAAAGCAGCGGCGGGGATCAGAGCAAGGGTGGCGAGGCGCTTCAGCACGGGTCAACCTTTCAGAGAACTCCGCCCCGGCGCTTGTTCGCCAGGTACACCGTTCCCTTCGGTGCCGCGCAGCGCCCGCTGATGCCTGTTCAGGTGCCTTGCCGTGAGTGCTGGGTTGCCGCTCGGGTGCCTGCCATCGCCGCGTTGCAACACCGTAAAAGGGCCGGTTGCCACCAGGTAGCAACCGGCCCTTTCGCCTGCTCTTTACGACGCTGCGAGCGCCGCTCCGAGCTGCGGGGCGAGCAATCTGCTGTACGCCGTGGTCACGTGGTGCTGATCGCGGTACACCAGCACGTTGCCCACGATGACCGGGCAGACGCCAGGGGTGCAGAACCACGGCACCGGGTCGATGACCGTGGCTCCGGCCGCGCGAGCCGCGTCCGCCACGAGCTTGCGCCGGGCGGGCAGGGCCAGAGCATCCGTGCGCGTACGAGCACAAGCCGACGGGCGGTCCATGTGCTCGGACAGGCACTCCGGGGTCGAGCCGGCCTGCCAGGGCGTGTCGCTCATGAAGTAGACCTCGGTGCCCGGCGCCGTCGCCGCGCGCACCGACCGCCGCCAGCCCGCCGCCCACGCCTCGTCCTGGGTGCCGTCCACGTGCAGCAGCTCGCTGCTCGGGTACGTGGAGGCCAGCAGCACCTTCGCCGGGTGCAGCGAGCGGACGTACGCGAACGCGTCCTTGCGCCACTGCACGCACTCGGTGAAGTCGCGCTTGAGCTGCGGCAGGAAGATCGTGCCGTCCGCGGCGCTGCACGCGCTCTTGGTCACCACAACAAGCTTCCAGTGTCGTTGCAGCGACGCCGCCTCCAGCGCCGGGAACCAGTGCCCGGCGTGCGAGTCGCCGAACAGCACCACGGTGGTGCCGGAGGACAGGTCGCCGTACGCGCAGGGCTTCTTGACCTCCGCATCGTCGAACGAGCCGGAGCAGCCCTCGCTGTAGAAGTGCGGCTTGTCCTTGGCCACCGTGGCCAGCTTGGGCGTCAGATTGGCCGGCACCGCGGGCAGATCGAGGCTGCCGGCGATCTCGGTGCTCAGGTCCTTGGGGTTGAACGTGGCCGGATCGAGCACGGTGGCCTGGTAGTCGCTGGCCCCCCGGACATGATCGGCGACGTACGTGATGCCCACGCACAGTCCGGCGCACAGCAGCGAGACCCCGAGACCGGCTCCGATGCCCAGCCACGGGCGGTTGCGCAGAACAGCCAGGTGGCGTACCGGATTCTCCACCAGCGCGTAGGTCAGCGCGGCCAGCACCAGTGCACCCAGCGCGGCCAGCACGTTCTCCCACACGGCGAGTGGGCGGCCCAGCGCGGCCGGGGCGATCATCAGCACCGGCCAGTGCCAGAGGTACCAGGAGTACGAGAGCCGCCCGATGCCCTGCAGGATCGGCGCGCCGAGCAGACCCGCCTGACGTCCGGTGCCCCCGGCGATCACCGCTGCGGTGCCCAGAACCGGCAACAGGGCGGCGTACCCGGGGAAGGGGGTTTCAGCGGTGTAGAGCACGGCCGAAACGCCCACCGCAACCAACCCCGCCGGCACGCACCAGCCCGGCAGCCGCACCGCACCCAGCGCCAGCAGTGCACCGATGCCGAGCTCCCAGGCGCGGGTGTGCGCACCGAAATAGGCCCAACCGGCGTTCGCCTGGGTCTGCCACACCCCGACGGCCAGCGAACCGGCGGTCAGCAGTGACAGCGCGAGGCCCAGACCCCGCCGGCGCCGGCCCAGCGCCAGGATCAGCAGCGGCCAGACCAGATAGAACTGCTCCTCCACGGCCAGCGACCAGAAGTGTTGCAGCGGCGAGGGATCGGCGTCGGCGTTCAGATAGTCGGTGCCGACCGCCGCGAGCCGGTAGTTCATCGCGTAGATCGAGGTGTGCAGCGCGTCGGACAGGATCGCGCCGAGCCGCAACGGCGGCAGCCACAACGCCGACGCCGCCACCGTGACCACGACAACCAGCGTCGAGGCGGGCAGCAGCCGCAGGGCGCGGCGGGCATAGAAGCGCGGGATCGAGATTGTGCCGCTGACGCGTCGCTCACGCAGCAGCAGCCCGGTGATCAGGAAGCCGGAGATGACGAAGAAGACGTCGACCCCGACATAACCCCCGGAGACAAAGGGCAGCCCACAGTGGTACGCCACCACGAGCAGCACCGCGACCGCACGCAGCCCCTCGATGTCGCGGCGATGGCTCTGTTTCCCCTCGGCTCGGCTGGGCTGGGCGGATTGCCCGGCCGGGCGGGGCTTCCGGGGCGCGGGCGCGACGGGCGCGGTGCTCATCTCGGTCACAGCCGGTGCGCCTCCCGGGTGCTGGTGACGCCGCGGGTGTCGAAGAAGCGCTTCGAGATGCCGGCCAGGTGATCGGCGTCGTAGTCGCGGTGATGGGTCACCAGGATGACCAGGTCGGCTGCGGCTGCGGCACCTTCCAGGTCATCGGTGCGCGGGACGGCCCACTCCTCGACGTACGGGTCGTGGTAGGTCAGCTGGGCGCCCAGCGAGGCCAGGTGCCGGGCCAGGGGCGTGGCCGGCGACTCGCGCTGGTCGGCGATGTTCGGCTTGTACGTGACGCCCAGCAGCAGCACCCGCGCGCCGTGCAGCGCCTGACCGTCGGCGTTGAGCAGGTTCTGCGCCCGCCGGGCCACGTACGCCGGCATCGTCGCGTTGATCTCCTGCGCCAGCTCCACGAACCGGAACGGGTAGCCCAGCTTGGTGCGCACGTTGTGGCTCAGGTAGTTCGGGTCGATCGGGATGCAGTGCCCGCCCACGCCGGGACCCGGGTAGAACGCCTGGAACCCGAACGGCTTGGTCGAAGCGGCGTGGATGACGTCCCACAGGTCGATGTCGAGTTCGTGGCAGAACCGGGCCATCTCGTTGACCAGCGCGATGTTGACGTGCCGGTAGGTGTTCTCCAGCAGCTTCGCGGTCTCCGCCTCACGGGTGCCGCGGGTACGCACGACCGTCTCCACGAACCGCCCGTAGAACTCGGCCACCCGGTCGGTGCAAGCGGGCGTGCTGCCGCCAACAACCTTGGGGGTGTTGTGCGCGCCGAACTTCTCGTTGCCCGGGTCGATGCGTTCGGGGGAGAACGCCAGGTGGAAGTCCACGCCCGCCTTGAGCCCGGACAGCTTCTCCAGCAACGGTCCCACCACATCGTCGGTGGTGCCCGGGTAGGTGGTCGATTCGAGCACGACCAGCATGCCGGTACGAAGGTTGCGCCCGACCGCCTCGGTGGCCCCGATGACCGCGCGCAGATCCGGGCCGTCGCCTTCGGACAGCGGGGTCGGCACACAGATGACCGCGGTGTCAGCGGTGGCGATCCGGGTCTCGTCGGTGATGGTCTCGAAACCGCCGGCCAGCATTTCGGCCACGTCGGCGTCGGACAGATCGTCGACGTGGGAGCGCCCGGCGCCCAGCACGGCGACCACGCCCGCGTTCACGTCGAAGCCGAGCACGCGCAGCCCGGCCCGGGTGGCCTGCTGGGCCAGGGGCAGCCCCACGTACCCGAGGCCGAGGATGACGACGTCGAAGCTCACGAGAAAGTTCTCCTTCTGGGGGTCTTGGTCGGGCTCGGTTGCGCGGGGACGGTCACCCGCGGCGGGGAGGCAGCCGGAAGCGGCCCGGTGCGTTCGTACGGCGACGCGAACGGCAGGTACGCCGGCAGGAACTCGCCGAGCAGCGCCACCTGCTCGGCGGCCACCGCGTCGTCGGAGTCGGTGTCGTTGAGGCAGAACGTGTCCAGGTCGCGGTGGCGCAACAGCCGCGCGAGCTTGAACGGCGTCGCCGGGTTGGCCAGGTCCGCGTACGTGTAGGCGATGGTTCCCGGGGCTGCCCGCCCGGTCAGGTACGCGTAGTACTGCTGCAGCGAGGACAGCAGCGCGATGTCGTCGGGGTGGCGGAACTGGTGGCCGGCGGTCGCGGTGACGTACTCGTTGAACCGCTGCTCGATCTCGCTGATCAGGGTGATCCGCGACGGGTGCGGGGTGTGCATCATCTTGCGGGTCAGCACCCGGCCGAACGCCGAACGGATCAGCTCGCGGTTGTTCTTGCCGGCCGAGTCCGCGGGCGGATCGTCGGGGCGGCGCGGGGCCGAGTCGACCTGGGCGTTCGACGGGAAGAATCGAGTCAGCCCGCCCGGGGTGAAGAACAGCTCCGGGCTCACCGGGCGGCCCAGGAACACGTCGTCGTTGAGGTACAGGAAGTGCTCGTTGAGCCCCGGGATGCGGTGCAGGCGTGACTCGATCGCCTGCGAGTTGAAGGTGGGCAGCGTCCCGGTGTCGCCGAAGATCTCCCGGTGGCTCACCACTGTCAGACCGGGCTGCGTGGTGTCCAGCCACTCCGGCACCTGATCGTCGGTGACCAGGTAGATGTGGTTCACCCAGGGCGCGAAGCAGTGCAGCGAGCGCAGCGAGTAGCGCAGCTCGTCGCGCGAGGCGAAGCGCGCGTTGTTGTGCGCCAGCCGGCTCGCTTCTTCCAGCCAGCCGTTATCGGCCAGCGCGGCCGCCTTGCGGGTCTGCCACTGCGGATCGCCGCCGTCGACCCAGGTGTAGACCACGTCGATCGGGAAGGCGATCCGGTCCGGGCCGGGCATCGTGAAGATCTGCTTCGTCCGGTACGTCCGCGGGTCGTGTGGCGAGCTGAACGCCCCGAACGCCGCCTCGGGGGCCAGCACCACAGCCTCGCCGGCCGCCACCACATCGGCGATCGGGTTGGGCCGCGGCCCGCGCAGCACCCCGTCGTGCTCGGCCCAGAACTCGACCTCACAGCCCAAGTCGTAACCGAGCACCAGGCTGCCGTGCGGGTCGGTGACCGGCCAGTGCAGGCGCAGCACCTCGGCCTGCCGGCGCTTCTTGACCCGCTTCGGCTTGATCACGTCGATCAGGCCGGTGCTCTGCTCCAGCGCCTTGATGGCTGCAGCCCGGTCGGTGGTGCGCACGGCGACGGCGGTGATGCGCAGCGCCTTCGCCGGGATCCGGAACCAGTCGATGCCGGCCGTGTCGAGGGCGGCGATGACGTTGTCGAGGTTCTCCCGGCGTACCGATGCCGGGCTTGCCCCGGGGTCACGCCGGGCCGTCACCCACCCGCGTCCCGTGCGCACCCGCATGCTCGGGGCGTTCGCCGGGGTGCGCATGAGCGGTAGCTGGGGCGGATGTGACAGCGACACGAGTCGCCGGGCCACTCCCAGGCGTTGTTCCTCGGAGACCCGCGGCAGTACGCGGCGCTGAACGCTTCGGATGATGCGTGACCTGACCTGCCAGGGCGCGAGTCGCAGGAGCCGCCGCAGGGGCACGAGCTCGTCCTTCCGCCGGATGTGTCGGCGTCTCGGCCGCCGGTTCCTGTGCCTCAACGGCGAGGTGTACCGGTAGGTTGCGGTCGATAACACCTGATATCAGCGGTATACGCGATTTACCGGTGTGGCGCGGTCGAACGGCCGGCTGCCACCCCTACGGGAGCGCCCCGATGGGCTTTGTTGCGCGCGGGGAGCATGCTGGGGGTCTGTCGCGAGAGGGGAACGACATGGGCAAGGCAGTGGCTTACCTGGTCGCCATGGTGGCCGGGGTGATCGTCGTGGGCTGGATCGCCGTCTCGGTGCTGCACTGGCTCGTCGGCGCGCTGGCGTACCTGATCGTCGGTGCGGTAGTGGTCGGCGGCGGCATCTACCTGTACGGAAAGGCCAAGAAGGGGCTGGCGCCCGGCACCCGCACCCAGATGCGCATCGAGGCCGCGCAGAAGACGTACCGGATGCGCAACCGGTAAGCGTTCCCCCGGGCGGCTAGGCTTGCGCTGTGTTTGACAACCTGAGTGACCGACTCTCCGGCATCTTCACCAAACTCCGGGGCAAGGGCCGGCTCACCGACGCCGACATCGACGCCACCGCGCGCGAGATCCGTCTCGCGCTGCTCGAGGCTGACGTCGCGCTGCCGGTGGTCAAGACCTTTATCGCGAACCTCAAGGAACGGGCCCGCGGCGCCGAGGTCTCCCAGGCGCTCAACCCGGCCCAGCAGATCATCAAGATCGTCCACGAGGAACTCATCGCGGTCCTCGGCGGCGAGGGGCGCCGGCTGCAGTTCGCCAAGCAGCCGCCGACCGTCATCATGCTCGCCGGCCTGCAGGGCTCCGGTAAGACCACGCTGGCCGGCAAGCTGTCCCGCTGGCTCAAGGGCCAGGGCCACCAGCCGCTGCTGGTCGCCTGTGACCTCCAGCGCCCCAACGCGGTGAACCAGCTGCAGGTGCTGGCCGGGCGCGCAGGCGTCGACGTGTACGCCCCCGAGCCCGGCAACGGCGTCGGCGACCCGGTGCAGGTGGCGAAGGACTCCATCGAGCAGGCCAAGCGGATGGCGAAGGACATCGTCATCGTCGACACCGCCGGCCGCCTGGGCATCGACGCCGAGATGATGCAGCAGGCCCGCGACATCCGCGACGCGGTCGACCCCGACGAGGTCATCTTCGTCATCGACGCCATGGTCGGCCAGGACGCGGTGAGCACCGCCGAGGCCTTCCGCGACGGCGTGGGCATCACCGGCGTGGTGCTCTCCAAGCTCGACGGTGACGCCCGAGGCGGTGCCGCCCTGTCGGTGCGCCACGTCACCGGCGAGCCCATCCTGTTCGCGTCCACGGGCGAGAAGCTCGAGGACTTCGACGTCTTCCACCCCGACCGGATGGCCAGCCGCATCCTGGGCATGGGCGACGTGCTGACCCTCATCGAGCAGGCCGAGCAGGCCTTCGACGAGGATCAGAAAGAGAAGATGACCTCCAAGCTGCTCGGTGGCGAGCAGTTCACCCTGGAGGACTTCCTCGACCAGCTCATCGCGGTGCGCCGGATGGGCCCGATCGCCAACATCCTGGGCATGATGCCCGGCATGGGCCAGATGAAGGACCAGCTGGCCGAGCTCGACGACAGCCACTTCGACCGGGTGGCGGCGATCATCCGCTCGATGACCCCGGGCGAGCGCACCAACCCCAAAATCATCAACGGCTCCCGCCGCGCCCGCATCGCCCGCGGCTCGGGCGTCACGGTGATGGACGTCAACCAACTGCTCAACCGCTTCACCGAAGCGCAGAAGATGATGAAGCAGATGGGCGGCATGATGGGCCTGCCCGGCGGAGGCCGGCGCAAGGCCACGAAGAGCCCGAAGAACAAGCGCAAGGGCACCAAGGGCGGCAACCGTCCCCGCGTGGGCGGCGCCCGGCCCGCAGGCTTCCCGGGCGGCATGCCCCAGCTCCCGCCGGGGCTCGACCCGAACGCGTTGGCCCAGGGTCAGGGGCTGCCGCCGGGCTTCAAGCTTCCCAACCTCGATTTCAACAAGCTCAACAACCCCAAACGCGACGACGACAAACACTGACACCATGGTCGTGTGACAAGTGGTCACATGTCTAGTAACGTGAGCGGCAGTCCACGTCCTTCGAGGGAGAAGCGATGACTGCCGCTCCGCACCGACTTGATGGTCTGGGCCTGGTCTGACGAGCAGAACGGGACCGTCGACGACCTGGCGAGCCTTCCTGAGGATCTTCGGGACCGGCATCCCCGCTCCCGGTGACCTCGACCTGCCGGCGCTGACCCGCGAATGGCGGGAGCCGTCCGGCGAGGCGTGACCGTGCAGGCCAGATACTCGAAGCGGACCGGGGGGATCGGGTAGACCTGACGCATGGCTTTGCATGTGCGTGGGGTTGTTCTGCCCGAGGGTGATGTTCGCGAGTTCTGGCTGACCGGCGACCGGGTCACCTACGAACCCGTTCGCGATGCCGAAACCGTTGTTGACGGCGGGTGGATCCTGCCGGGCCTGGTGGATGCGCATTGCCATCTCGGGATCCGGTACGGCGCCACGCCCATCGAGAGCCTCGACGAAGCGCGTGAGCTGGCGTTGCAGGACCGTGCGGCCGGGGTGCTGGCGTTGCGCGATGCCGGGTCGCCGTACCCGTATCCCGAATTGGACGACGAACCTGAGATCCCCAGGCTGGCGCGGGCTGGACGGCATGTTGCCTCGCCCCGGCGGTATCTGCGGGACATCGGCATCGAAGTGGAAGCCGCCCGCGTGGCCGAAACCGTTACCGCGCAAGCGAAGGCCGGCACCGGTTGGGTGAAGCTGGTGGGGGACTGGATCGACCGGTCCGTCGGTGACCTCGCGCCCTCGTGGGATGCCGCCACCATGACCGCCGCCGTTGAAGCCGCGCACGCCGCCGGCGCCCGAGCCGCCGTGCACACGTTCTCCGAGGAAGGCGTCGCCGCCATGGTCCGCGCCGGGGTCGACTCGGTGGAGCACGGCACCGGCTTGTCGGTGGATCTGGTTGACGAGATGGCCCGGCGCGGCACCGCGCTCGTACCCACGATGATCAACATCCGGACGTTCGGGAAGATCGCCGATCAGGCCCGGCCCAAATTCCCCGGGTACGCCGACCACATGATCGCCCTGCGCGACCGCTTCCCCGGCGTTGTCGTCGCAGCTCACGAGGCCGGCGTCCCCCTCTACGTCGGCACCGACGCGGGTGGCAGCATCCGGCACGGGCAGGCCGCCGAGGAGATGCTGCTGCTGCACGAGGCCGGCATCCCCGCCGTCGACGTGCTCGCGGCGGCATCCTGGCGGGCCCGCGCATGGCTGGGGTTCCCCGGGCTGGTGGAGGGCGGGCTGGCCGACCTTGTCGTGTATGACGAGGACCCGCGAGCCGACCTGCGCGTGGTCCGCCAGCCGCGCCGCATCATCCTGAAGGGTCGCGTCGTTCGCTGACCGCGCGCCCCGGCTAGGATCCTCACCCATGGCGCGCGTGCTCACTCCCCGGGCGGAAGACTTTCCCCGCTGGTACCAGGACCTGATCAACAAGGCTCGGATGGCCGACAACGGCCCGGTGCGGGGCACGATGGTCATCCGTCCGGCCGCGTACGCCATCTGGGAGCGGATGCAGGCCGAGATGGATGCCCGCATCAAGGAGGCGGAGGCGCAGAACGCGTACTTCCCGCTGTTCATCCCGGAGAGCTACCTGAGCCGTGAGGCGCAGCATGTCGAGGGCTTCTCGCCGGAGCTCGCGGTCGTCACGCACGCCGGCGGCAAGGAGCTGTCCGAGCCCATCGTGGTCCGCCCGACCAGCGAGACGATCTTCGGTGAGTTCATGGCCAAGTGGATCGACTCGTACCGTGACCTGCCGCTGCTGCTCAACCAGTGGGCCAACGTGGTCCGGTGGGAGCTGCGCCCGCGCACGTTCCTGCGAACCACCGAGTTCCTCTGGCAGGAGGGTCACACCGCGCACGCCACCGAGGCCGATGCCCGGGACTACGCGCGGCGCATCCTGCACTCGGTCTACGAGGACTTCATGGCCAATCTGCTGGCCATCCCGGTGGTGCCGGGCCGCAAGACCAAGGGTGAGCGCTTCGCCGGGGCCACCAACACGATGACGCTCGAAGCCATGATGGGCGACGGCAAGGCGCTGCAGATGGGCACCTCGCACGAGCTCGGGCAGAACTTCGCGAAGGCGTTCGACATCACGTACACCTCGCAGGCCGGCAGCGTCGAGCACGCCTGGACCACCTCGTGGGGCAGCACCACCCGCATGATCGGTGGCCTGATCATGGTGCACGGCGACGACAACGGCTTGCGGCTTCCGCCCCGGCTCGCGCCCGTGCAGGCCCAGATCATGGTGGTCAAGGCCGGCGAGGGCGTCACCGAGGCGGCGATCAAGCTGCGTGACGAGCTCAAAGCCGCGGGGGTACGCACAAAGCTCGACGACCGCGCCGACATCCCGTTCGGCCGTCGCGCCGTGGACGCCGAGCTGCAGGGCATCCCGGTGCGCGTGGAGGTCGGCCCCCGTGACCTGGCGGCCGGCAACGCCGTGGTGGCCCGCCGCACCGATGGCAGCAAGACGCCGGTCGCGCTCGGCGAGGTGGCTGCCACCGTTGCCGCCGCGCTCGAGGCCGACCAGCAGGCCCTGTTCGACAGCGCGCTGGCCCACCGCGAGGAGCGCACGGTCGACGTGAAGACGCTGGGTGAGGCGCTCGAAGCGGCGCAGACCGGCTGGGCGCGGCTGCCGTGGTCGGCGGTCGGCCCCGAGGGCGAGGCCGAGGCGAACGGCAAGGCGGTCACGGTCCGCTGCCTGGTCAACCCGGACGGCTCGGTGCCCGAGTCGGACGACAGCCCGGACGTGCAGGCGATTCTGGCCCGCGCCTACTGATGTTCCAGCCCGGGTCCACGGTTCTCTACCGCAACATCGACGGGCCGCGTTTGGCCTCCGTACGACCGTGCCGGGTGATCTCCGACGACGCGCGCGGGCTGCTGCTGTGGCTCGCGCGCGGCTCGGCGGTGCTGGTGGAGCAGGCCCTGGACGGGCGCGGCATCCGTGCCATGCCGTTCACCGAGTGGGTGACGCTGGACACGCACGTGGTGCCGGGCACCTGGCAGGGTCCGGGGCTGCTCAAGTTCATCCCGCCGGACGTCGACTACTCGGTCTGGTTCTTCCGCGACGACTATGACCGGTTCACGTCCTGGTACGTCAACCTCGAGCAGCGCGCCCTGCGCTGGGACGACTCGGCAACCGGGGGAGCCCGCGGGATCGACGTGATCGACCAGGATCTCGACATCGTCATCGCCCCGGACCGCTCATGGCAGTGGAAGGACGAGGCCGAGCTGGCCGAGCGCCTGGCCCTGCCCGAGCACTACTGGGTGCCGGACGAGGCCGCCCTCTGGGCTGAGGGCCGGCGCGTGGTCAAGCAGATCGAGGCGGGCGCCTTCCCCTTCGACGGCACGTGGACCGATTTCCAGCCCGACCCGTCATGGGAGCCTGTGGCCGAGGTCCCACCCGGCTGGGACCGTCCGCCCGTACCGCGCGCCTGATTTGGCGCTGGAAGTCCGGTTGTCAGGCCGAGTGGGAAGTGCTGCTTACCATCTGGCAGAATGGACGACTGGTATCCGGCATGTGAGAGGCGCCCTCTAACCCTTCTCGCGTTGCCAGTCCACGAGACATCGGTCCCGCATCCCCACGTGGGTTCCGTCGGCTCACCCACGTCATCACCTGGAGCGAAACAACCGTGGCCGTAAAGATCCGGCTCCTGCGGATGGGCAAGATCCGCAACCCGCAGTACCGCATCGTCGTCGCCGACTCGCGCACCAAGCGCGACGGCCGCGCCATCGAGTACGTGGGCATCTACCAGCCCAAGCATGACCCGTCGGTCATCGAGGTCAAGAGCGAGCGCGTGCAGTACTGGCTCTCGGTCGGCGCGCAGCCGAGCGAGGCCGTGCAGCGCATCCTCGAGAAGACCGGTGACTGGCAGCAGTTCAAGGGTCTGCCGGCCCCGCCGCCGCTGCTCGTGGCCCCGGAGAAGGCAAACCGTCAGGCTGCCTACGAGGCTGAGGCCAAGGCCGCCGCCGGCGTTGCCGAGACCCCGGTCAAGAGCACCCCGAAGAAGGCCAAGGCTGACAAGGCCGCCGCGCCGGAGGCCGCCAAGACCCCCGCCGCGCCGGAGGTCGCCGAGGGCCGCCCGACCGACACGAAGGCCGTCGACCCGGCCGAGCCCAACCGTGAGGCTGTCGCCGAGGACGCGAAGGACCCGGCCGGTGCCGGCGCCGACGCGAGCTGACGGGGCGCTCCGGCCTGCGCTGGAGCACCTCGTCAAGGGCATCGTCGACAACCCGGACGACGTCCGGGTCCGCATGGTCGACTCGCGTCGCGGCAAGCGGCTCGAGGTGCGCGTGCACCCCGAGGACCTGGGAACGGTCATCGGGCGGGGCGGGCGCACAGCCAAGGCGCTGCGGCAGGTCATCGGGTCGATCGGTGGGCGCGGCATCCGCGTCGACATCGTCGACGCCTACTGATCGGCTGTCGTTCGATGCTGCTGGTGGTCGGTCAGATCGGTAAGCCGCACGGCATTCGCGGGGAAGTTCTCGTGACCGTCCGGACCGATGATCCAGAGGCGAGATTCGCCGTCGGATCGGTGTTCACCACGGAGGTCCCCCGGGACCGCCGGGTGAGCGCCGGTCCGGCGTCCGCCGCCCCCACGCCCGGTGTGGCCTTCCAGGTGCCCGCCGAACTCACCCTCGAGTCGGTGCGCTGGCACCAGGGCAAGATCATCGCCCAGTTCGAGGGTCTGTACGACCGCAACCTCGCCGAGGCCCTGCGCGGGGTGTTCCTGCAGGTCGACAGCGCCGGCATCGCCGCGCCGGACGACCCTGACGAGTTCAACGACCACCAGCTCGTCGGGCTCTCGGTGGTCGACCAGAACGGCACCGAGCTGGGCATCGTCGACCGCATCGACCACGCGCCTGCCTCCGACCTGATCGTGCTGAAGAAGGCCGCCGGCGGCACCGCGCTGATCCCGTTCGTGACCGCCATGGTCCCCACCGTCGACCTGGCCGGTGGCCGGGTCGTCGTCGACCTGCCCGAGGGCCTGCTCGACCTCTAGGAGGTGTGCCCCCGCCGTGCGCGTCGACATCATCTCGATCTTCCCGGACTATTTCGCCCCGCTGGACCTGTCACTGATCGGCAAGGCCCGCGGCGCCGGGACCCTCGACCTCACCGTGCACGATCTGCGCACATGGACCGCCGACGTGCACCGCACCGTCGACGACACCCCGTACGGCGGTGGTCCCGGCATGGTGATGCGCCCCGAGCCGTGGTCGGCCGCCCTCACCTCGGTGGCCACGCCCGCCTCGCTGCTGGTGGTCCCCTCGCCCGTGGGCAAGCCGTTCACCCAGGCCGATGCCGCCGCGCTGGCCGCCCAGGAGCACCTGGTGTTCGCCTGCGGCCGGTACGAGGGCATCGACCAGCGGGTGATCGACGACGCGGCCGCCCGGATGCCGGTGCAGGAGATCTCGCTGGGCGACTATGTGCTGTTCGGTGGCGAGGTCGCAGTCATCGTGATCATGGAGGCGGTCACCCGGCTGCTGCCCGGGGTGCTGGGCAACGCCGAGTCGCTGACCGAGGAGTCGCACGGCGACGGGCTGCTCGAGGCGCCGGTCTACACCAAGCCGGCCACCTGGCAGGGCCACGAGGTGCCCGAGGTGCTGCGCTCCGGGGACCACGCGAAGATCGCGCGGTGGCGGCGGGAGCGGTCGCTCATCCGTACCGCGTCACGACGCCCTGATCTTTTCGAGGCCTACCCTGCCGAGAAGCTGGACAAGAAGGATCGCAGGGCCATCGAGGAGGCCGGATTTCGGATCCCGGGCTCAGGTGTGGCAAAGTAGGGAGGTTGCCGTTCGCTCCCACGCCGTGGTGGCGAACGAGGACCTGCCCTTTCACCAGGTCAGAATCACCCCATGTGCGCATCGAACTCCCGGTGCGCTCTGAGTAGCACGAGGATGCAGCGATGAACACGCTGGACGCTCTCGACCTCCAGTCGCAGCGCACCGACATTCCCGACTTCCGCGCGGGTGACACCCTGCGCGTGCACGCCCGGGTCGTCGAAGGTAACCGTTCCCGCGTCCAGGTCTTCCAGGGCGTCGTGATCAGCCGCCAGGGCGGCGGTCTGCGCGAGACGTTCAAGGTCCGGAAGATCAGCTTCGGCGTCGGCGTCGAGCGGACCTACCCGGTGAACAGCCCGCAGATCGACCGCATCGAGGTCGTGACCCGCGGTGACGTGCGCCGGGCCAAGCTCTACTACCTGCGCGAGCTGCGCGGCAAGAAGGCCAAGATCAAGGAGCTTCGCGAGAAGCAGACCGTCAGCTGAACCCCTCAGCGGTCCGAGCCGTACGGTTCCTCGGACTGACGTTCGGTGCGCTGCCCGGTTTGTAGAACAGAGCTAGGCTTGCGCACGTGACGGATGGGAATCAGTGCCGGTGCGGCGATCGCCGCGCTGGTGGGCCATTCGCACTACCGCCCGACCAACGCCCCGCAGGTGCTCCTGCGGGCAAGTCCGGGCGGTAGTGCTGTATCCGGGTCGATTCGCTCGGACGGCGGCGGGAGAGACGTAGCGTGGAACCGATGCAGGGGTATCGAGGCGCCTCCTCCGGGCGGCGTCGCGGCCGGGTCATCCGCCGCAAGGAGATGCCGCTCTGGCAGGAGCTTCCGCTGCTGCTCGTGGTGGCGTTCTGCCTGGCGGTGCTGATCCGCACCTTCCTGGTCCAGGCGTTCTTCATCCCCTCCGGTTCGATGCAGACCACCTTGGAGATCAAGGACCGTGTGCTGGTCAACAAGGTCGTCTATGACATGCGCGACCCGGTGCGCGGCGAGATCGTGGTGTTCCGCGGCCCCGACAACTGGGAGTCCGAGCAGCCTGCGACACCGCTGAGCAACACCTTCGGGGCCAAGCTCGGCCGGACCATCGGCGACCTCGTCGGGGTCAGCCGTCCGGGTGAGCGCGACTTCATCAAGCGGGTGATCGGGCTGCCCGGTGACAAGGTGGCCTGCTGCGACGCGCAGGGCCGGATCACGGTGAACGGCCAGCCGATCGACGAGCCGTACATCTCCGAGAATTCCCCCCTAGACGCGCCGCCCAACCCGCGCCAGTGCAGCAGCCGGCGCTTCACCGAGGTGACCGTCCCGGCGGGTGAGATGTTCGTCATGGGCGACCACCGGCTGGTCTCGCAGGACGCGCGCTGCCAGGGCCCGGTACCGATCGACAACGTGATCGGCCGGGCCTTCGTCATCGTGTGGCCGACCAGCCGCTTCACCAGCCTCTCCGTGCCCGCCATCTGGACGTCGTACGCGGCCGAACATCCGGTCGGCGCGGCCCCGCTGGGTCGTCCACCGGCCCCGCAACCCGATCCGGCCAGCACGGCAGTGATGCTCCCGTTCTTCTTAAGTGTCGGCGTATCCGCGCGTTCCGGACTGTGCATCCGTCCCCGGCGACGTAGGCTCCGGTCGTGATTGACGAGCAGACCGGCGAGAAGCGCCGTGGTTCCTTCTGGCGCGAGCTCCCGATCCTGGTGGGCGTGGCGATCCTGGTCGCGGTCCTGGTGCGGGCATTCGTCCTGCAGACCTTCTACATCCCGTCGCCGTCGATGGAGCACACCCTCAACATCTGGGACCGGGTGCTCGTCAACAAGCTGGTCTACGACTTCCGTGAGCCCCGCCGCGGCGAGATCGTGGTGTTCAAGGCGCCCTCGGACTGGCAGAGCGGCACCGAGGGCGAAGACTTCATCAAGCGCATCATCGGCGTCGGCGGCGACCACGTGGTCTGCTGCGACCCCCAGCAGCACCTGATGATCAACGGTCACTCGCTCACCGAGCCGTACATCTACAAGGACGTCGACGGCAACCAGGACCCGGCCGCCGACGAGCCGTTCGACATCACCGTGCCGCAGGGGCGCCTGTGGGTCATGGGTGACCACCGCTCGGCCTCGGGCGACTCCCTGGAGCACTGGGAGCAGACCGAGAACATCGAGGAAGCCACGATCAAGTCCGACTCCATCGTCGGCCGGGCGTTCACCGTGTTCTGGCCGGTGAAGCGAGCCACCTGGCTGTCGGTGCCCAAGTCGTTCGACGACGTGCCGGACGCGCCCAGGACCAAGTGAGGCCCGCGGCACCCGCTCTCAAGATCGATGAGCGGCGCAATAGGCTTTAGCCGTGACGTACATTCAGCGACGAGCGGCGCGGGTGTTGCTGATCGATGACAAGGACCGGGCGCTGCTGCTGCGCGGTGGTGACCCGGCCCGGCCCGGCGAGCACTGGTGGTTCACTCCGGGCGGCGGCCTGGACGAGGGGGAGACCCCGGCGCAGGGCGCGGCGCGCGAGCTGTTCGAGGAGACCGGCCTGCGCGTGGACGCCGCCGAACTCGGCGAGCCGGTGCACCACGAGGTCGCCGAGTTCAGCTACCGCAACCGGCACTATCAGCAGAGCCAGCACTTCTTCGTGCACCGCGTGCCGAGCTGGGAAGTGTCCACCGCCGGGTTCGACGCCGACGAGCAGCAGACCATCACCGAGCACCGCTGGTGGTCGGCCGCCGACGTGGAAGCCTCGCCCGAGCAGATCTTCCCGCTCGATTTGGCCGGCCTGATCCGCCGGGCCGGCGTGCTGGGAGCCGCCTGATGCTGACCCCACCTCGCACTGTGGTGCGCCGCGAAGCCGGGCTCTACGCCATCGAGCAGGCGCTGCACCGCCGGGGCTTTCGCTACGTGGCCGGTGCCGACGAGGCCGGCCGCGGTGCCTGCGCCGGGCCGCTGGTCGCCGGAGCGGCCATCCTGCCCGAGGGCAAGCGCGGCGAGATCGAGGAGCTGGCCGACTCCAAGCTGCTCACGCCGGCGGCTCGCGAGCGTGTCTACGAGCAGGTGGTCAAGCGCGCCCTGGCCTGGTCGGTCGTTATCATCCCAGCGACCGAGGTCGACGCCCGCGGGCTGCACGTGTGCAACCTCGCCGCGATGCGCCGGGCGCTGGCCTTGCTGAGCACCCCGCCGGAATACGTGCTGACCGACGGGTTTCCGGTCGACGGGCTGGGCGCCCCCGGGCTGGCGGTGTGGAAAGGTGACCGGGTCGCGGCCTGCGTCGCGGCGGCCAGCGTGCTGGCCAAGGTCACCCGCGACCGGCTGATGGTCGAGCTGGACGGCAAGTTCCCCGGCTACGGCTTCGCGGTGCACAAGGGCTACATCACCGAGGAGCACAGCACCGCGCTCACCGAGCGTGGCCCGTGCGCCGAGCACCGGTTCTCATATGTGAACGTCGCCGCCGCCTCCGGGCGCGGCAACCGCCCGCCGCGAGCCCGTCGGCCGGCCTCAGCCGCCGCGCCCGGGGCCGAGCCGCTGATGCTCTGGGCGGACAGTGAGGGTACCGTCGGCGTGGCGTCGGGCGAGCAGCCTCGGCCGCCGGTGCCGGTGGGGGAAGATGAGGCAATGGAGGGCGAGAAGCGATGAGCGCAGAGGATCTCGAGAAGTACGAGACCGAGATGGAGCTGCAGCTCTACCGGGAGTACCGCGACATCGTCCGTCAGTTCTCGTACGTGGTGGAGACGGAGCGCCGCTTCTACCTGGCCAACCAGGTGGACCTGCACGTGCGCAACTCCGACGGCGAGGTGTACTTCGAGGTCGAGATGCATGACGCCTGGGTCTGGGACATGTACCGCCCGGCCCGGTTCGTCAAGAACGTGCGGGTCATGACGTTCAAGGACGTCAACGTCGAGGAGCTGGAAAAGCCAGACATCTCGCTCCCGGACGAGCCGGGCTTCGGCGGCTGATCCGCACCGCCAGCGAGTTGTCCACAGGGGGAGCCACGCCCGGTTGCCGTTTTCGGCAGGATGCCGGGCATGGCTCTCCTGCTGTCTCTGCTGATGTTCGGGTGGCCCGTCGCGGGCCCGATCAGCCGGCGCTTCGACCCGCCCGCGCAGCCCTGGCTGGCCGGTCACCGCGGCGTCGACCTGTCGTCCTTCCCCGGCGCCCCGGTCCGCGCGGCCGGTGCCGGGAGGATTGTCTTCGCGGGGCTCGTGGCCGGCCGGGGTGTGGTCAGCATCGCGCACGCCGACGGCCTGCGGACCACCTATGAGCCGCTGTCGCTCGGCGTCGTCCGGGTGGGCTCGGCGGTGGCGGCGGGTGCGCAGATCGGTTTTCTGTCACCCGGTCACCCCGGCTGCCCCACGGAAGCCTGCCTCCACTGGGGCCTGCGGCGCGGCGCCGGCTACCTGGATCCCCTGACCCTGCTCGGCGCCGGTGCGGTCCGCCTGCTTCCCGTGTCCCGGCTGGCCGGGGCTCAGTGATGTTCGGCGAGCAGTTGCGGCAGATGCTCGGCCAGGCGGTCGTATTCCTCCGCGCGGTTGTACGCCTGGGCGCTCAGCCGCAGCCAGCCGCGCCCGCCCCACGGGTTCAGCGCGACCTCGATGGCCAGCTTGTCGGCGATGAGCTGGCGCAGCGCGGATGCCTCGGGCCGGGTGGCCGCCACCCCCGGGGGCATCGGCACGATCCGCATGGCCGCTTCCGGCGACCCGGGATCGGGCAGCTCGGTGCGGGCCAGGCCCAGCGCCTCCCCGACCACCCGCTGGCCATAGGCGGCCAGCTCGGCGTTGTGCCGCCGCACGGTGCCGGCACCCAGCTGGCGCATGGTGAACAACCCGGCCGGTGCCGCCAGCCAAGCCGAGTAGTCCAGCGTCCCCTGGAATTCCACGTTGTGCGGGAAGCCGCTCTCCTGCTCCCACGAGACGACCAGCGGCTCGATCCGGCGCCGCCAGGCCGGGGACACGCTGAACAGCCCGGTGGCCCGCGGCGCATAGGCCCACTTGTGCAGGTTGCCCACCCAGAAGTCGGCGCCGATCCGGTCGACCTCCAGCGACAGCATGCCCGGCGCGTGCGCGGCGTCGACCAGCACCGGGATCTCATGCTCGCGCGCCGCCGCCACGATGTCGCGCACCGGCAGCACCTTGGCGGTCGGCGAGGTCAGCTGGTCGACGATCAGCAGCTTGGTCTTGCCGGGCCGCAGCGCGTCGCGGATCCGGCCCACCACCTCGGCATCCGTGGCCAGCAGCGGCACCGCGACCGTCCGAGCCGTGGCCCCGTCCCGGCGGCATTGACGTTTGGCTGCCATCTCGTTGGCGCCGTAGCCGTGATCGGTGAGCAGCACCTCATCGCCGGGCTTCAGCCGCACCGATTGCAGGGCCAGCGAGACGCCCGCCGTCGCGTTCGGCACCAGCGCGCTGCCGTCCGGGTCGGCCCCGAGAAACTGGGCCAGGTGACGTCGGGTGTGGACGATACGGTCGCCCAGCGCGGTGCCCGCGTAGAACGCCATCGGATTGCGGTCGGTTTCGTCGCGCAGCCGCTGCTGGGCCCGTTGCACGCCGATCGGCACGGCCCCGAACGAGCCGTGGTTGAGATAGGCGATGCCGGGGTCGAGCGAGAAGAGGAGCCGGGCTCCCGGGATGGGCGGGGGCGGATCTCCGGCGCTCACGCTGCGATCGTACGACACGAGCCCGCTGGCGTTTACGAATTCTTCAAGCTCTCGGGTGAGCCTGCTCGAACGCCGCGCGCAGCCGTTCCGTCGATACGTGGGTGTAGATCTGGGTGCTCGACAACGAGGCGTGTCCGAGCAGATCCTGCACCGCCCGCAGATCGGCACCCCCGTCCAGCAGATGGGTCGCCGCCGAGTGCCGCAGATCGTGCGGGCTGGTGTGCGGCAGCCCGGCACGCTGCGCCGCCGCAGCCACGATCCGGCGCACCACGGTCTGCTGCAGGCGACCCCCGCGCGCCCCGAGAAAGAGGGCATCCTTGCTGCCCGGGTGCGCCAGCTTCGGCCGTCCGTCGCGCAGCCAGGCATCAAGGGCGCGCTGGGCCGGCACGCCGTAGGGGACAGCCCGCTCCTTGGCGCCTTTGCCGAACACGCGGACCACCCGCCGGGACTCGTCCACGTCGGCGAGGTCGAGCCCGCACAGCTCGCTCACGCGCACCCCGGTCGCATAGAGCAGCTCGAGCACCGCTGTGTCGCGTACCGCATGGGGGTCATCGTCCGTGCGCTCGACCAGATCCGCCGCCTGCTCGGCGCGCAACACCGACGGCAGGTCGCGATGGGCCTTCGGGCTGGCCAGCGAGGCTCCGACGTCGGAGTCGCACAACCCGGCCCGCATCGCCCACACGGTGAAGGTGCGCGCTGCCGCCGCCCGCCGAGCCTGCGACGTGCGCGCGGCCCCGTCCGCCATCCGCCGGGCCAGCCAGGCCCGCAACACTCCGATGTCCAGATCCCCCGGCGCCGCGCAACCGGCCTCGGCGGCATGGGCAAGAAGGGAGACCACGTCACCCACATACGCGCGCACGGTATGAGCTGATCGGTTGTCAACGCGCGCCAGCTGCAGCCCGAAATCGTCAACCGCCTGCCGCAGGGCCGGTGGCAATGCCTCATGGGCGTCCCGGGTGCTCAACGGTTGCTCCACCTGCCTATCATCGCGCCTGTCGAGCCGTTTCTGCTCGGCCGGTTGCTGTTCGGCCGGTTGGGCGTTTGCTGTTCGGCCGGTTGGGCGTTTGCTGTTCGGCCGGTTGGCTGGTTTCGCTTGGGGGTGCGGATCAAGTGCGTTCGGTGGTTGCGCTGGTAGCCCTGCTTGCCCTGACGGCTGGCTGTGCTCCCACATCATCATCCACCGGTACGCCCCCAGCTCACGACGCCCTCGGCAACGCCCCGTCGGTCTCCTCCGGGTTCTCGTCCCCGTCGGGGAACATCGGCTGCTACCTCACTCCGGCCAAGGTCCGCTGCGACATCGCCAAGAAGACGTGGCAAGCACCTGCGAAGCCGGCCGACTGCCAGCTCAGCTACGGCTCTGGGATCACCTTGGCGAGCGCGGCGCAGTTCGTTTGTGCTGGTGACACGGTTCTCGGCCAGCCCTCTGCGCCCGCCCTGCCCTACGGGGAGTCCAAGCAGGCGGGTGATCTTCGCTGCCAGAGCTCCCAGGCCTTCCTGCGGTGCGAAAACGTGGCCACCCAGCACGGCTTCACCCTGGCTCGCGATCAGTACGACCTGTGGTGACCGTTTCCCAGCGCCCCGCCGTGGCGGTCCTGCGTTTTCTGTCGTACCCCGCGGCGCCAGCGTTCCGCCGTGGTGAACCTGGGTTTCTGTCGTACCCCGGCGTTAGCGTCCCGCCATGGCGAACTGGCAGAAAATCGAGCAGGATCATCCGGAGTTCGCGGCCAAGGTGAAGGCCCGCTTCGAAGCCGGCACCAACAAGACGCTGGCCACCCTCCGCCGCGACGGCTCCCCCCGGATCAGCGCCATCGAGCTGGTCCTCACCCCCGAGGGCGAGATCACCTTCGGCTCCATGCCCGGGGCACGAAAGCTGCAGGACATTCATCGGGATCCCCGAATAGCCATCCACAGCCCCACAGTGGAACCGCCCTCCCCAGCCGGCGACGCCAAACTGACTGGTCTCGCGGTCCCGTTCCAGGCCCCGGAGAAGGACGCGGTCGCCGACGCTGGATATTTCCGGGTGGAGGTGAAGGAGATGTCTTTGATGTACGTGGGCGAGCCGGCTGATCATCTCGTGATCGAGTCGTGGGATGAGGTTCACGGGTATCGGCGGCGTACGCGGAAGTAGGGAGTGGGTGGTTGGTTCTTTTCCGTAGGGGCGGCCTGCTTCGGCGTGGGGCGAGGGCTGCGCGGGCGCAACCCTCGCGTCGCGAAGCGGCAGCGCCGCTCGGCCGGGTTAACGCGGGACCTTCATTGCGTGCGGGCAGAGGCCTCGCTGGCCGCATCCGCCTGCGGCACGACCTAGCAGCGACGCCCGGACGATAGGCGCAGGGCTGTCGCCTTGGGGCCGGGCGGTCAGGGGCGGGTCACTTGGACGCGGTCGGCGGGGAGGACTGCGGTTGTGCCGTCGGGGGCTGTTATCACCAGGACGGGGACGCCTTCGCCCAGGCGGTGGGCGCGGCGTTCGGCGTCGGTGGGCATGCGGGCGCTGGCTCGGTCGCCTCGGGCCAGGGGGATCACTTCGACGGGCTCGGGGACTCGGACGAAGGTCCCTCGTGGGCGGTCGACGGTGACGAGGCCTTCGGTGCGGAGCTGGCCGATGGCTTGGCGCACGGTGGTGCGGCTGATGCCGTACTCCTGCGCCAGGCGTAGCTCGCTCGGCAGGGGCTCGCCGGGGCCCAGTGCACCGGATTCGATCTGGTTGCGCAGGAGATCCGCGAGCTGGCGGAACACCGCACGGTCAGCCGAGGGATCGATCATGACTGACACACTACGTGGTCACGATGCTCCATAGCACTGTACGTACGGCAAGACGTCGTTACGTCAACTTCCCGTCTGACTCCGGCTGCCGGCCCGGCCGAGAAGCCGATCCTACGCGTCCGGGGACGGCGTTCCGATCGGCTGCTCAGCGGCGGGACCGTCACGGTCAGGAACGCCGGGGGCGGGGTGTTTGCGCCGGTGGGAGGGGACTTGCGCGGGTGGGTTCGGGGC
>NZ_LOJP01000001.1:5709899-5824908 GCF_001553785.1 Actinoplanes sp. TFC3 | reverse complement strand
GTGGGCCGGGGCGCGGGGAAACGGGCGCTGCGCGGTGGACGTACGAAATATGTGGTGTTGCTCCATGGGTCGTAAGGGTCGTCGTGCGCGGGGGACAGGGTCGGCAGTTGGCGGTGCGGAAACCCGGTGGGCGACGGAGCGGGAGGGACCATTCCAGGAATGTCCACCGGGAAGTAGCGGTCGATCGCGGGGGCGCATGCGGCAGCGTCCGAAGGGGCCGGTGCGGGGCCGGGAAACTTCGTGGGCGGCCAGACGACATGGGAAAGCGGACCGGCCGGTTGCCGGGATCCGGGGGAATGCGGGCAGGGGCTCGGGCGGCCGCAGACGCAGCGAAGCCACAGTGCGCGCCAGTTGCGGCGGTGGTTCAGCGGGGGCGGAACGGGATCGGGATCCAGGTCATCGGGGTTCGTCATGGGTACAAGGTACTTGACTCTCAACTAGGTGTCTTTGACGAAGTTGACCCATGACCAATAGTCATACGCCTACGGTCGATCACGTGGCTAAGGCGATCAAACTCATGGGTGCGCACGAGATCCGTATCCGCTTGGGCGGGGTGAGCCGGCAGCGGGCGTACCAGATCACCAGCAGGTCCGACTTCCCCACTCCGGTGGCAGACCTTGCGCAAGGCAAGGTTTGGCTGACCGAGGACGTCGAGGCATGGATGAAGGTCCACCGCCGCGACGTCGACGACACCGAGGACTGACCCTCCCCGGCCCGCAGCACCGAAGGCCGCCTGCTCCCGGCGGGCGGCCACGGTGCGATTCATGCTGCCCGCCCAATGGATTGCTTGAGCGATCGCAGTAGCCGGGCGGCTTCGGCGAGAAGCGCGCTGCAGGCGCCCGGGATGGTTATCCGCCGCCGGTGGGCGGGGTGAGACCGGGTAGCTGCGGCGGCATGCCTCTGCGGTCGGAGTTGGTGCGGGCTGCCGGGGACAGCGCTATCCCGTCGTCCAGGCGTATCACCAGGCCCCTCATCTCCAGCAAGGACAAGCGCCGCAGCACCGTTCGCAGGCCCAGCCCGGCCCGCGCGGCCAGCTGATCCGGGTCGATGGCGCCCAGCAGGGGCATGGCCTCCAGGACCAGCGCGCTTTCCTCGTCGAGGCTGTCCCGGGCATGTTGCGCGGCGCGGGCTGGTTCCGATATGTACTCGCCAATGGTGCCCACCTCGTCCAGAACATGGGCTGCTGTGGTGACAAGCCTTGCCTCGGGGCAGCGCCGCAGAAGTTCGTGGCAGCCCACGGACATGGCCGAGGTAACGGGACCCGGTACGACCATCGCCCGCCGACCCAGGGCAAGCACCCTCCCCATGGTCTGCACCGCCCCACTGCGCGCCGCCGCCTCCACCACCACCGCGCCGGTAGTGGCGGCAGCTATCACGCGATTGCGGATCAAGAAGCGGTGGCGCAGCGGCTCGGCACCGATCGGCCATTCGCTCATCAGCAGCCCACTCGACTCGATCTGCTCGAACAAAGAGGCATTGCCCAGCGGGTACGGCCGGTCGACCCCGCACGCCAGCACCGCCACGGTCAGGCCGCCGGCAGCCAGCGCGCCGTGATGGGCTGCCGAGTCGATGCCGAAGGCGCCGCCCGACACCACTGTCCACTCCTGCTCGGCGAGGCCGAAGCTGATGTCCGTGGTCACGTGCCTGCCGTACTCCGTGGCTGCGCGGGCGCCGACAACGGCCACTGAGCGTTCGAAGGCGTCGTTGAGTGGGCGTTCGCCGCGTACCCAGAGGCAAAGCGGTGGCCGGACGTGCCGGTCGATGCTGTTCGTGCCGTCCAGTTCGAGGGTGGCCAAAGCGTCGGCACCGGGTGGCCATTCCCGGTCCGAAGGGATGATGACCCGGGCGCCGAGGCGTTCACCCTTGCGCAGCGCGAGGTCGGCGAACCTGCGGGGGTCGTCGATGCCGCTTCGAGCTCGTACGGCCGCCAGCAGGGAACTGTTCGCGATCTCGCCTTTGAGGAGCTGCTTGAGCGTTGTCTCGGCTCCTTGTGACTGCACGAGTTGCCAGATGGTGCGGTTACCCGGCTCGGCCAGCCAAGTGAGGGCCACCCGGGCCAGACGGTCGCCCGCTGAGTCCGTACTCATGCGGTCTGCTTGGTGATCTTGGGTTGTGCGCTTTGGATGCCGACGGAACGCGCCGGGGAAGTAGTGAGCGCGCGAAGGCTGTGCAGCACTTTCGGGTCAAGGGCGGGTTTGCCGGTCACGGGCGTCTCCCATTCTGAGTTGGGCGGCCTCGTCCACGTCGGAGCCGCTGGGGCTGGTGTGTCCGCTCAGGTCGGCGACTGTCCACGCCAAGCGGAGGATTCGGTCGAAGCCGCGGGCAGACAGCGAACCGCGGTCGAGGCTGGCCCGCAGGGTTGCGGTCTGCCGGGCGGAGAGCCGGAACGGGGGCCGGCGCAGGTGCGGGCCGGGTACGTCGGCGTTGATCCGCCAGCCCCAGGCCGCCCACCTGGCCTCGGCTGCCTGCCGGGCGGCGGACACGCGCCCGGCTACGTGAGCCGAGGACTCCGGGGGATCCGATGACGAGGTCATCAGCTGGGCGGCGCGAACCGGACGCAGCCTGATCTGGATGTCGATCCGGTCGAGCAGCGGCCCGGAGAGCTTGCTCAGGTAGCGGCGGCGGGCGAGCGCGGTGCACTGGCAGTACTGGTCGCCGGACGAGGCCGCACAGGGGCACGGGTTCGCGGCCACGACGATCTGCACGCGCGCCGGATATTCGGTGCTGCCACGCGCCCGGGCCAGGACCACCCGTCCGCTCTCCAAGGGCTGGCGGAGGGCTTGCAGGGTTGCGTTGGCGAACTCGGGGGCCTCGTCGAGCAGCAGCACACCGCGATGTGCCAGCGAGATGGCGCCGGGGCGGGCGATGCCCGAGCCGCCACCGATCAACGCTGCGGTGCTCGCGCTGTGATGCGGGGCCTGGAACGGGGGCCGTCTGATCAGTTGGCCGTCCGGCGGGAGCAGCCCGGCTATGGAGTGCAGGGCTGTCACTTCCAGTGCGGAGGTGTCGTCGAGCCGGGGCAGGACCGAGGGGAGGCGTTCGGCGAGCATGGTCTTGCCGGCGCCGGGCGGCCCGAGCATGGACATGTGATGACCGCCCGCCGCGGCTACCTCGATGGCGTAGCGGCCCATCTCCTGACCGGCAAGGTCGGCCAGGTCGGCGCCGTCGGGCACCGGGTCGGCTGCGGGCGGGGGCGGGGGGAGCAGTTCCGACTCGCCGCGGATGTAGCCGATCAGCCGGCGCAGCGAGTCGACCGCCTGCACGGTCAGGCCGGGGACCAGGGTTGCCTCGCGGGCGTTGCCGAGGGGCACCACAACGCGGGTGATCCCGGCCGCCGCGACCGCTGCGACCATCGGCAGGACGCCGCGCACCGGTCGTACCGTTCCGTCGAGGCCCAACTCGCCCAGGACCGCGACGCCTTCCATGGGGGCGAGGGGCAGCTCTCCCGCCCCGGCGAGCAGCGCAACGGCGATCGCCAGGTCGAAGGCACTTCCTTGCTTGGGCAGCGTGGCCGGCAGCAAGTTGACGGTGATGCGACGGTTGGGCCAGCGCTCGCCGGAGTTGACGATGGCCGCCCGTACGCGATCCCGGGCCTCATGCAGGGCGGCGTCGGGGAGCCCGGTCAGCACGAGGGCCGGCAGTCCGATCGACAGATCCGCTTCGACCTCGACGACGTGGCCGCGTACGCCGACCAGCCCGACGCAGAGCACTCTGGCGTAGCTCATGTCAGAACGCCGCCCGCAGGTGATCGATGTGCGCCGGACCCTTGGGCTGGGGGAGCACCGACACCACGTCGAAGCGGACCTCGCGGGGCCGTACGGAATTCTGGGACAGCCAGATCGCCGCCAGCCGGCGCAGCCGGCGGATCTTCGCGGGGTTTATCGCCTCCACCGCAAGCCCGAACATCGTGCCGCGGCGGGTCTTGACCTCGCAGAACACAAGGTCGTCGCCGTCTCGCAGGATCAGGTCGACCTCGCCGTCGGCGCAGCGCCAGTTGCGCTCCAGCAGGATCAGGCCCTCGTCGCACAGGTGTCGTTCCGCGATGCGCTCGCCGTATTCACCCACGGCCTTGGTCTCGTTCGTCATGCCGGGGACCTTGGCAATTTTTCTGCCTCGACGCGACCGAGCCTGTGGACAAAGCGCTCCGGCCCGGTCACCCGGGCCATCCCGCAAGGCGAGCAGATGTGGATAACCGGCATGGCTCCCACCGTTTGTGCTACACGAGCCCGCGTGTCCGGTATGTCGGATCGGGTGGCCCGTTCGAGGGCGTAAGCAGGGGCACACCTGCCCGGAAGCAGACTCCGGCGCCTACGGCGTATGCTTGGTCCCGGCGACCGCCTCGTGCGGTCGACCTCGCGCGCCCTCTGCACGTGCCGTGTCCCGATACCCCAGCGGTGTCGGATCAGCCGGCAGCGACGGCCCTCCCTGGTCCCGGCTCTCCCGGGCCCACCCTGGGCCGACGACCGGGCGCCAGGACGCCCACCGCCGGTGAGCGTGACAACCAGGGAAACAGGGAGCAATTCACCATGGCCGTCGTGACCATGCGCCAGCTACTGGAAAGCGGTGTCCACTTCGGGCACCAGACCCGGCGCTGGAACCCGAAGATGAAGCGCTTCATCTTCACCGAGCGCAACGGTATCTACATCATCGACCTGCGCCAGACCCTCGACTACATCGAGAAGGCCTACGCGTATGTGCGCGACACCGTCGCCGAGGGTGGCCACATCCTCTTCGTCGGCACCAAGAAGCAGGCTCAGGAAGCGATCGCCGAGCAGGCGACCCGCGTGGGTCAGCCCTACGTCAACCACCGCTGGCTGGGTGGCATGCTCACCAACTTCCAGACGGTGTACAAGCGGCTCCAGCGCATGAAGGAGCTCGAGGCTCTGGGTGACCTGAGTGGCACCGCCACCGGTTACACCAAGAAGGAGACCCTCCAGCTCTCGCGCGAGAAGGAGAAGCTCACCAAGACCCTCGGTGGTCTGCGTGACATGACCAAGGTGCCGTCGGCGATCTGGGTTGTCGACACCAAGAAGGAGCACATCGCCGTCGACGAGGCCCGCAAGCTGGGCATCCCGGTCATCGCGGTGCTCGACACCAACTGCGACCCCGACGAGGTCGACTTCCCGATCCCGGGCAACGACGACGCCATCCGCTCGGCCGAGCTGCTGACCCGGGTTGTTGCCGCCGCCGTCGCCGATGGTCTGATCGCCCGCTCCGGCCGGGGCCGTGGCGCCGACGCCGACTCGAAGCCCGAGGCGACCGTCGCTGCCGGTGAGCCGCTGCCCGAGTGGGAGCGCGACCTGTACGAGGGTGCCGAGAAGAAGGCCGCGGACGTGGAGCCGGCTGCTGCCGCCCCCGCCGCCGCCGAGCCGGCTGCCCCCGCCGCCGAGTCGGCTGCCCCCGCGGCCGAGTCGGCTGCCCCCGCGGCCGAGCCGGCTGAGCCGGCTGCCCCCGCCGCCGAGCCGGTGGCAACCGCCGCGGAGTAAATCCTCCGTACAAGCCGGCCGCCGCGAGGTGGCCGGCTTGCACCAAGCCAGCGAGACTCAAGCCAGCGAGACTTCAGAGGATCAGAGAGAGTCATGGCCAACTACACCGCCGCGGACGTCAAGAAGCTCCGCGACCTCACCGGCGCCGGCATGATGGACTGCAAGAAGGCGCTCGACGAGTCGGACGGTGACTTCGACAAGGCCGTTGAGTTCCTGCGCATCAAGGGTGCCAAGGACGTCGGCAAGCGGGCCGGGCGCACCGCCGCCAACGGCATCGTCAGCCACTCCGGCAACGCGCTGCTCGAGCTCAACTGCGAGACCGACTTCGTCGCCAAGACCGCCGACTTCGTCGCGCTGGGCGCCCAGCTCGTCGAGCTCGGTGTGCAGAACAAGGCCGCCGACGCCGCCGCGCTGCTCGCTCTGTCGCTGGACGGCAAGCCGGTAGCCGACGTCATCCAGGACTTCTCCGCCAAGATCGGCGAGAAGATCGTGGTCAACCGCTTCGCCGAGCTTGACGGCAACGTCGCGGTCTACCTGCACCGCAAGGCCCAGGACCTGCCGCCGCAGGTGGGCGTGCTGGTGCAGTACACCGGCAAGACCGGCGAGGCCGGCGACGACGACGCCCGCGCGGTCGGCATGCAGATCGCGGCCATGCGCCCCAAGTTCCTCACCCGCGAGGAAGTCCCGGCCGAGACGGTCGAGAAGGAGCGCAGCATCGCCGAGCAGACCGCTCGCGAGGAGGGCAAGCCCGAGCAGGCGCTGCCCAAGATCGTCGAGGGTCGGGTGAACTCCTTCTTCAAGGACTTCGTCCTGCTTGAGCAGCCGTCGGTCACCGACAACAAGAAGACGGTCAAGCAGGTTGCGGCCGACTCCGGTCTCGAGATCACGGCGTTCGTCCGCTTCGAGGTCGGCCAGGAGTAATCCAGCCGCTACGCATTGCGGGAGGCCGGGACGCGAGACAAGCGCCCGGCCTCCCCGTCACATAAGGTCTCGTGTTAGCGAAGGAAGGGCGGGGTCGGCATGACGATGGTGACCGAGCAGACTGCCGTGGTGGGCGAGGTCCCCTCCCCGCGGCCCGAACGGCCGCGACGGGTCGTCCTCAAGCTCTCCGGTGAGGTGTTCGGCGGCGGTGCGGTCGGTGTCGACCCCGACGTCGTGCAGGGCATCGCCCGGCAGATCGCCACGGTGACCCGCCGGGGCGTGCAAGTGGCCGTGGTCGTCGGTGGCGGCAACTTCTTCCGCGGCGCCGAGCTGCAGAAGCGCGGCATGGACCGCAACCGCGCCGACTACATGGGCATGCTCGGCACGGTCATGAACTGCCTGGCCCTGCAGGACTTCCTCGAGAAGGAGGGCATCGAGACGCGGGTGCAGACCGCGATCACGATGGCCCAGGTCGCCGAGCCGTACATCCCGCTGCGCGCGATCCGCCACCTCGAGAAGGGTCGCGTCGTCATCTTCGGCGCCGGCGCCGGCATGCCGTACTTCTCGACCGACACCGTCACCGCGCAGCGGGCGCTGGAGATCCACGCCGACCTCGTGCTGATGAGCAAGAACGGCGTCGACGGCGTCTACACCGCTGACCCGCGCACCGACCCCGAGGCGCGCAAGATCGAACACATCACCTTCGCCGGCGTGCTCCAGCGCGGGCTGCGAGTCGCCGACCAGGCCGCTTTCAGCCTCTGCGAGGAGAACGGCCTGCCCATGCTCGTCTTCGGCGCCCAGGGCGACGACACTATCGTGCGAGCCGTCAGCGGCGAGAAGATCGGCACCTTGATCACCGCGTAAACCCCTTTCCACCAGACACAGAAGCAAGGAGGCGACGAAGTGGAGATCGACGAAATCCTCTTCGAGGCCGAAGAGAAGATGGAAAGCGCGGTCGAGCACGCCAAGGAGGAGTTCGCCGCGATCCGCACGGGCCGCGCCACCCCGGCGATGTTCGCCAAGATCGTCGTTGACTACTACGGCGCCCCCACCCCGGTGCCGCAGATGGCCTCGATCGGCGTCCCCGAGCCGCGCATGGTGATCGTGAAGCCCTACGACGCCTCGCAGATCGGCCCGATCGAGCGCGCCATCCGCGACTCCGACCTCGGCGTGAACCCCAACAACGAGGGCACCCAGCTGCGCATCCACCTGCCGCAGATGACCGAGGAACGGCGCCGCGACATGATCAAGATCGCGCGCAGCAAGTCGGAGGAGGGCCGGGTGGCGATCCGCAACGTGCGCCGCAAGGCCAAGGAGCAGATCGACCGCGCGGTCAAGGACGGCGAGATCGGCGAGGACGAGGGCCGGCGCGCCGAGAAGGAGCTGGACGACACCACTCAGCGCTACGTCGCCGTGGTGGACGAGCTGGTCAAGCACAAGGAAGCCGAGCTGCTCGAGGTCTGATGTCGTACCTCGAGCCCGGCGGCGGGCACCCCTCAACCGGCGGCGCAGCGTCAGGCACCCCTGACGCTGCCGCTCCTCACGCCGGAGTCACCCCGCCCGCGGCGCGGCCGGCAGTCACCCCGCCCGCGGAGTGGCCGGCCGTGCACCAGCAGCGTGACGACGAACCGGCCTGGGCCGCCCCCACCGCTGCGACCTCGACGTCGGAGGCGGAGTGGGAATTGACCGCTGCCGAGGCCGCGCGCCGGGGCCCGGGTAAGCGCCGCGCCGGCCGCAACGGCAAACCTGCCAAGCCGAAGGGGCGAGCCGGGCGCAACCTGCCGGCCGCTATCGGAGTCGGCGCCGGCCTGGTTCTGGTCGTACTCGTGTCGCTGTTCGTCTGGACGCCTGCCTTTCTCGGTGTGATCGTGCTGGCCGTCAGCGTCGGCATCTGGGAAATGGTCCGGGCGCTCCGGTCGGCCGGAGCCCGGCCTCCGCTGATCCCGCTGCTCGCGGGCGGCCTGCTGATGGTTGGGCTGGCCTGGTTCGAGGGGCCGGACGCGCTGCAACTGGGCCTGGTCGCCACCCTGCTGGCCACGTTCGTGTGGCGTTTCAGTGAGAGCGAGCACAAGGACCGCATCCGCCACGATCTGGGCGTGAGCGCGCTCATCGCGGTGTACGTGCCGTTCCTGCTCAGCTTTGGCATCCTGCTCGTGCAGCCCGAGGACGGCCCCGAGCGGGTGCTCTGCACCCTGCTCGCGATTGTGTTGTCCGATACCGGTGGCTATGCGGCGGGGGTGTTCTTCGGCAAGCACCCGATGGCCCCGGCGATCAGCCCGAAAAAGTCCTGGGAGGGCTTCGGTGGCTCGATCGTCGCCGCGTCCGCGGGCAGCTCCCTGCTGCTGCACTACCTGGTCGGCGTCCCGTTCCAATGGGGTGCCTTGTTCGGTGCGGTGATTTCCGTCGCAGCAGTCATCGGCGACCTGGCCGAGTCCATGCTCAAGCGCGACATCAAGATCAAGGACATGAGCAACCTGCTGCCCGGGCACGGCGGGCTGATGGACCGGCTCGATTCGATCCTGTTCGCCGTCCCCGCGGCCTACGTGCTGCTCACGATCATCGCGCCGCCGGGGTAGGCATGTGTACCCGACGTGGGAGACTTGACGGGCCATGACGATTCTTCCGGTCATCCCGACCAGCCCCGACACCCCCGACGCGGTCACCACGCGCCGCCGCCCCACCATGCCCCCGCGCCACCTGGCCGACCTGGACCTGGAGGCGCGCAAGGCTGCGGTGACCGAGCTCGGTCTGCCCGCGTTCCGGGCCAAGCAGCTCTCCACCCACTACTTCGGCCGGCTCGTGCGCGACCCGGAGGCGATGACGGACCTGCCCGCCGCCGCCCGGTCCACGCTCGCCGGTGACCTGTTCCCGACGCTGCTCACCGCGCAGCGCGAGCTGACCTGCGACGACGGCGCGACGCGCAAGACCCTGTGGCGGCTGCACGACAACGCCATGGTCGAGAGCGTGCTCATGGGTTACCCCGACCGCATCACCGCGTGTGTCTCCAGCCAGGCGGGCTGCGGCATGGCCTGCCCGTTCTGCGCCACTGGCCAGGCCGGGCTGACCCGCAACCTGTCGGTGGCCGAAATCGTCGACCAGGTCGTCTACCTCGCGGGCGTGGCGGCCTCCGGCGCGGTCACCGGCTCCCCGCCGCGGCTGTCGCGCGTGGTCTTCATGGGCATGGGCGAGCCGCTGGCCAACTACCCCCGGGTGATCCAGGCCGTCCGGCGCCTCACCGCGCCCGCTCCGGAGGGCCTGGGCCTGTCCCAGCGCCACATCACCGTCTCCACCGTGGGTCTCGTGCCCGCTATGCGCCGGTTGATCGCCGAAGAGCTCTCGGTGACTCTTGCGCTGTCACTGCACGCCCCCGATGATGATCTGCGCGATGAGCTAGTGCCCGTCAACCAGCGCTGGAAGGTGGCCGAGGTGCTTGATGCCGCGTTCGACTACGCGGCGCAGACCGGCCGCCGGATCTCCATCGAATACGCCCTGATCAGGGACGTAAACGATCAGCCTTGGCGTGCCGACCTGCTTGGCAGGCTGCTGCACGGCAAGCTGGCGCATGTGAACTTGATCCCGCTCAACCCGACGCCGGGCAGCAAGTGGGACGCCAGCCCCAAGCCGGTCGAGCGGGAGTTCGTCCGCCGGCTGCGCGAGGCCGGCGTGGCCACCACGGTCCGCGACACCCGGGGACGCGAGATCGACGGTGCATGCGGCCAGCTGGCCGCAAGTGAGCTGACGGCGGTGGACGCAGGGGGCTCCACCACCCGCGCGGAGGTGGCACGATGACTGGGCTCAGATCCCAGCGGACGCGAATTTGGGAGACGTTGTGACGAGTCAGGGGCAGCGTTTCCGCCGTCGCGCACTGCGCCGCGGCTACAAGGTGGATGAGGTCGACGCTTTCCTCGACCGTGTGGAGGCCACCCTCGCCGGCGAGCAGTCCGGCGCGCCCGGCGGCGCCCAGGAGGTGCATGACGTCGTCTTCCGCGTGCGCTTCGGCGGCTACGACGAGTGGCAGGTCGACCTGCATCTCGACCGGGTGGAGCGTCAGCTCGCCGAGTTCGAGGACCGCGGTGGCCGCGGCCCCGAGGTCCGCATGCAGCCCGAGCCGATGCGGGGCGGCCCCGAGCCCATGCGCGGCGGTCCGGACCCGATGCGCGGCGGTCCCGACCCGATGCGTGCCGGTCCCGAGCCTGCGCGTGGTGGCATGGCCGAGCGCATGAACCCCGACCGGATGAGCCAGGCTCTCGGCCGCGGCGCGCCGCCCACCGAACGCCTGCAGGCTCCCCGCCTCGACGACCGCCAGTTCGCCCGCGACGACCAGTACGGCCGCGACGAGCAGCAGCAGTATGGCCGCGAGGAACAGTACGGCCGCGAGGAGCAATACGACCAGTACGGCCGCGATCCGTACGCGCAAGAGGACCGCATGCAGCCGCAGCAGATGCCGCAGCGCCCCATGCCGGCGCCGGACCCCTACGGCCGCTACGAGGAGCCCACCTACGGCGGCCAGCAGATGCCGCAGCGCCAGCAGCAGCCGCAGGCCTACGACACCGGCGGCTACGAGCAGTTCGAGCCCGGCCGGCACGGCAAGGCCGACATGACCGCCGAGATCCGCATGCCCGAGCGCGGTGGCTTCGGCGGCGGCAACGCCCCGATGAGCGGCCCGCCGATGAGTGGTCCGCCCCTGAACGCGCCGATGAGCGGTGGTCCCGGGCCGGGCCCCGGTGGCCCCGGCGGTGGGGGGAGCCCCGAGCTCTACCGGGTGGACCAGCTACGACGCACGTTCCAGCCCCGGCGCTTCGGCAGCGGCTACGACCCGGCGCAGGTCGACCGGCTGTTCGAGAGCATTCTGCAGGCGATGACCGGCCGTGGCCCGATGCCGGTGCCGGAGAACGAACTCGACACGTTGCAGTTCGGGCTGGTGCCGGGAGGTTACTTCGAGGCTGAGGTCGACGCGGCGCTGCGCGAGGTCAAGGACATCCTGCTGCACCGCCGTTGAGAACATGGCAAAGCCCGCCTTCTCCGCAGAGAGGGCGGGCTTCGCGTTGCCTACTGGTCTTCGGGCCTGAGGCCGTTGCGGCGCAGGACGATGTCCACGAACAGCGCAACGATCAGAATCGCGGCGAAGAGGATGAGGTACAAGTTTTCGGTGTTGCCCTCGTGGTTGCCCCACAGCATCAGCAGCAGGACAGCCGCGCTGACGATCGCACCGACCCGACGGCCCTTACGCTTGACCGGCTTGAGCTGGTCCGGCGCGTAAACCGGCTCTTCTGCCACGACTCGGTCCTCCCGAAGAAACGATCACTCTGAGCGCCTTTCAGTGTCGCACGCCGCCCGTCCGGCGCATCGGGAAGGCCCAAGTAATCCACAGGCCCGGCCCTCCGCCCGCGCCCTCCTCGGCCGCACCCGGTACCTTCGATGCCGTCGGAATAACCAGCCGAGGGAGTAAAGACGGTGCGGATCACGGGCACTGGCCACGCCAGCATGCGGATCGACACGGGCGCGGGCAGCATTCTGTGCGACCCGTGGGTCAACCCGGCGTACTTCGCGTCGTGGTTCCCCTTCCCGGACAACTCGTTGCTGGACTGGGAGACCCTCGGCGACGTCGACTACCTCTACGTCTCCCACCTGCACCGCGACCACTTCGACGCCGAGCACCTCAAGCGCTTCATCAGCAAGAAAGCCACTGTGCTGCTGCCGGAATACCCGACCAGCCAGTTGGAGGACGAGCTGCGGGAGCTGGGCTTCACCAGCTTCCTGCGGACCAAGTCCGACGAGGTGCACGAGCTTGACGGCGGCCTCAAGGTGATGATCCAGGCGCTGATCAGCCCCACCGACGGCCCGATCGGCGACTCCTCGCTGTGGGTCGAATACGACGGCATGCGAGTGCTCAACCAGAACGACGCGCGCCCCACCGACCTGTCCCGCTTCACCGAGCTTGGCCACGTGCACGCGCACATGCTGCAATTTTCCGGCGCCATCTGGTACCCGATGGTGTACGAGCTGCCCAGCTCGGCCAAGACCGCGTTCGGCAAGCAGAAGCGCGACCGTCAGTTCGACCGCACCTGGCGCTACATCGACGACCTCAAGGCCGACCACGTCTTCCCGATCGCCGGCCCGCCGTGCTTCCTCGACGACGAGCTGTGGCAGTTCAACGACATCCACGGTGACGAGGGCAACATCTTCCCCGACCAGTCCGTGTTCATGAGCGAATACGCCAAGGTCGGGGGCACCAACGGTGTGGTCCTGCTGCCCGGCAGCGTGTCCGAGCTGAGCCTGACCCCGGCCGGCGCCGCGACGATTACCGGCGTTCCGGTCAGCGGCGGCACCGAGCTGCCGGTCGGGGGCGCGCCCGAGGTGGTCCGGTCCAGCGTCCAGACCACGCACCCCACCGACATCGACGAGTTCTTCGCCAACAAGAAGGCGCACCTCGAGGAGATGCGCGAGCGCAAGGCTCCGATCATTGCCGCCGAGAAGGCGTCGTGGCGTCACCCCGAGATCGACGTCCTGGGCGAACTCAAGAAGCGCATCGAGCCGCTGCTGGAGGAGTCCATCTACCTGGCCAACGGCGTCGGCGGCCCGGTCCGCTTCGACCTGGTCAGCTATGACGGCGGCTCGGTCGAGTCGATCCTGGTCGACTTCCCCGGCAAGCAGGTCCGCCCGGCCGCCGACGAAAAGGTCCGCTACCGCTTCCGCACCCAGCGCGAACTGATCGAGCATCTGATCCACATCGACGAGGGCGACTGGGTCAACTCGCTGTTCCTGTCCTGCCGCTTCTCCGCCGCCCGCATCGGGCAGTACAACGAGTTCGTCTACGCCTTCTTCAAGTGTCTCAGCGAGGAACGCCTCCAATACGCCGAGGGCTGGTATGACGAGCACGAGAAGGCCGTCGAAGCCGAGGACACCCAATTCGGTGACTGGACCGTCCAACGCCGCTGCCCGCACCTGAAGGCCGACCTGAGCCGCTTCGGCATCGTCGACGGCAACGTCCTGACCTGCCAGCTGCACGGCTGGAAGTTCGACCTGCCCAGCGGCAGGTGTCTGACGAGCGTCGGCCACAAGATCCGCGCCGAGAAGACTGAGACGCCGCAGCAGGCCTGAATCAAGGGCTGCAAGCGGATGTCGTGCCTTGGTGGGTGGTGCTGACCGCAGTTCCCACCGAGGCCGGGCGCGGGCGGCCAGGCGCCCAGAGGCGCCTGAACGGCCGCCCGCACCCTTCGTTCTGCGGGAGTGGACCCGCTCGCGGCCTCCGCTCCGGGACCAGGTGAGTGCGGCGGCTTGCGCTCCCAGCTCAGCGGGGATTGGCGGTCGACCGGGGATGTGCTGTTTGCCGAGGGCTGAAGGGGCGGCCCTAGACGAGTAAGTCCTAACTACCCCTGAGTCGTGGGCATGACGAAGGGTGTCGATGATCCGTTTGTGACGACAGACATCAACACCCTTCTGACCGCGCCGCAATCTGGCACAACCGGGCAACCGGCCAGCCCGTGACCAGGTCACTCATCGCCTACGACCACTAACCGCGGTTAGGAATTACTCGTCTAGGGTGGCCGGTGTGACTGCGCTGCCTTATCCCCAACCACCACTCACCGATGGCGTTGTGCTGCTGCGGGCCTGGCAGCCGGAAGACGCCGCCCAGCGGTATGAGGGCTTCGCCGACGAACTGTGCCAGCGGTACTCGTGGTCGCTCGTGGAGCCGTTCACCGAGGCCCACATCCGCGCCGCGTACGAGCGCGATGAGCAGGACCGGCTCTCCGGCGACGCCCTCAACGTCGCGATCGCGGACGCCGGAAAGCCCGGCCGGGTGCTGGGAGCGATGTCGGTGTACGACGTCAACGCCTCCGAGCAGCGGGCAGCCATCGGATACTGGCTGGCACCCTGGGCCCGCGGGCAAGGCTTGGCGACCCGTTCACTCCGGCTGCTCGCGGGCTGGACGTTCGCGCACCTCGGGGTGCAGCGGCTTGAGTTGACGTGTGCGCCGGACAACGTGGCTTCGGCCCGGGTTGCTGAGCGGTCCGGGTTCGTCCGCGAGGGGGTCATGCGGTCGCACCTGCGGTTCAAGGGCGCGCGCCGGGACACGGTGTTGTTCAGCCTGCTCCCCGGTGAGCTGACCGCTGTTTAGCGACGCCCAGGTCCCGCAGGATGCGCTGCGCGGCGTTGTGGCCGGCCGCGCCGATCACGCTGCCGGCCGGGTGGGCGCCCGCCGAGCCCGCGTACAGCCCGTCCAGCCCCGTCGCGTACGGCATGCGCTCGTTGAAGGCAACAGTGTTGTCGACGTGGTGGATGTGGCCGCCGGTGATGCCGAAGTGCTGCTCGATGCCTGGCGGGGTCAGCGGCATGATGTCGGTGACCAGGTCCGAGGCGCCGGGGGCGTAGGTGTCGCAGATCTCGAGCAGCCGGTCGACGTACCCGGGCAGCGCCTCGTCCCAGGTGGTGCCGGCGGGCTGATAGGGCACCGATTGCACGAACAGGGCCGAGGAGTGGTGGCCGTGCTCGTCCTGCAGCGACGGGTCGACGGTGGTGTGCAGATACCACTCGATGGTCGGCTCGGCGGGGAGGCGACCGGCTTGCACGTCCTCCCACATGGACCGCAGCGCCGTCATGGGGGAAGCCGAGGCGGCACCCAGGCTCGCCGATCCGGGCAGCAGGTGGATCGTGGAGCCGAACGGGGAGGGCGCTTCGGGCGGCAGGCAACTGAACGCCGGCAGGCCGGACAGCGCCATGTTGAGCTTCAGCGTGGTTCCCGGGCGCCGCACCAACTCCATCCGGGCAGTCAGCTCAGCGGGCAGGGCACCCTCCGGGACCAGCGACATGAGCTGGTAGGGGTCGCAGGCACCCAGCACCACCCGGGCACCTATCGAACGCCCGTCAGCCAACTGCACACCGCTGGCCGCGCCGCCGTCCACGGTGACGGCGCTTACCGGCGTACCGGTGAAGATGTTGGCTCCTGCTCCTCGTGCTGCGGAGGCGAAGGTTTGCGACACGGTGCCCATGCCGCCTGCGGCGATCATCCAGGTGCCGTCGGCGCCGGGCAGGCGGCACATGTTGTGGACCAGGAAGTTGTGGCCGGTGCCGGGGTCGTCGGGGCCGGCGTTGAGGCCGGAGAGCCCGTCGGTTACCGCGTACATGCTCATCAGCAGTTCGCTCTTGAAGCCGAAGCGCTGCAGGTAGTCGGCCACCGAGCCGCGGACGAGGTCGATGAAGGTGCTCTGCAGCTGCGGGCGGATGTAGCGGTCGGCGATGCCTTCCACCGGCAGCGGCTCCTGCAGCCAGGCCGGGGCCAGGTCGGCGCGCAAAGCCGCGATCTCGACCTGCAGGGCCTCGTCGGCGGCGATGTCGCGCGGGGAGAAGAACGCCTCCATCTGGGCGCGCGTGGCCTCGCGGTCGGTGCCGAACAGCAGGTAGGGCGCGCCGGGGCCGCCGGGGGTTGGCAGGAAGTAGTGCGGGTCGCGGCGGCGCACCGGGATGTCGACGTCGAGGAGTTCGAGCAGCTCGGGGGGCATAAGACCGAGCAGGTACGACCCCGTGGACTGGCCCAGGCCGGGCACCTTGGCGAACGGCCGCTCGGTGCGGGTGGCGCCGCCCAGCACGTCCGCGGCTTCCAGCACCACGACGGACAGGCCCGCGCGGGCGAGCAGCACCGCGGACACCAAGCCGTTGTGCCCGGAACCGATGATCACAACGTCAGCGCTCGACGGTAGATCGCTCATGAGCGACGACGATAGCGCGTCCGCTGAGGGGATGTTTCCGGCGAAAGTTTCTTATCGGTCTATTCGCGTGACCGGCCCTCGATCGGGTAAGACAGACAGGTGTTCGATGGGTGGGGCAAAACCGTCGTGGCGGTCCGCTGGTGGGTCGTCGCGGCGGCGTGCGCGCTGGTGGTGGCCGGTGCTACGTGGGGCGCCGGCGTCTTCGGCGCGCTCACCGGCGGGGGTTATGACGACCCGGACAGCGAGTCCAACCGAGCCGCCGCGGGCATCGCGCGCGAGCTTGGGCAGCGTGATCCGGATCTCCTTGTGCTGTGGTCCAGCCCCGGCGCCACGGTCGAAGATCAGGCATTCCGCGACGCGGTGACCGCCGCGGTGGCCAAGATCCGGGCACAGGCCGACGTCGAGCAGGTCGCCGCGTACACCGATCCGCAGGCGCCGCCCACCTTGATCAGCACCGACAAGCGCGCCACCTACGCAGCCGTTTACCTCCGCGCCGGCGACGAGGACGGCAAGGTGGCCGCCTACCACCGCATCGAGCGGGCTTTCGCCGCCACCGGGCTGACCACGCAGGTCGGCGGGCTTGTCGCGTTCACCGACGAGGCCAGCTCGCAGACCGAGAAGGACATCACCCGCGCCGAGATCTTCTCCCTGCCCGTGCTGTTCGTGTTGCTCGTGCTGATCTTCCGGGGGCTCATTGCCGCCCTGTCGCCATTGGTCATCGGCGGTCTGGCGATCCTCGGGGCGTTCGTCGCGGTGCGGGCCCTCACCTACGTCACCGACATCAGCGTGTTCGCCATCAACGTGATCACGCTGCTCGGGCTCGGAATGGCCGTCGACTACTCGTTGTTCGTGGTCAGCCGGTTCCGCGAGGAGCTGGCGCGCGGGCAGGACGTGGCGGGCGCGATCAGGACGACGGTGGCGACGGCTGGTCGTACCGTTGTGGTCTCGGGTCTGACGATCGTCCTGGCTCTTTCCAGCTTGTTGATCTTCCCGCAGCCCTTCCTCGGTGGCATGGCCATCGGTGGCATGGCGGCCGTGCTCGTTGCGATGCTCGCCGCCCTGACGGTGTTGCCCGCGGCCCTGTTCCTGCTCGGCCATCGCATCGACAAGTTGCGCATCCCGCTGCCTCAGCGCAATCCAGCGGCGGGTTCCGGCGCGTGGGCGCGCGTCGCGCACAGCGTCATGAAGAGACCGATGGTGTACGTCCTCGGCGTGCTCGTCGTCCTCGTGGCTTTCGCGGCGCCGTTCCTGCGTGTCGAGTTCGGTGGCTTCGATGAGCGCGTCCTGCCCGCTGGCAGTTCCGCGCGCGTGGTGGGGGAGCGGCTCGAAACCGGATTCCCGGGCGGCGGCGAGGAGCCGATCACCGTGTTCGTGCGGGGACCGGCCGGTGACCTCGCCGGCCGGATCGCCGGGCTGCCGGATGTGACGAAGGCGATGGTGACGGCTCAGCGCGGTGCGGCCTCGCTGATCACGGTGACCTACCCGGCCGAGCTGTCCACGGGCGAGTCGCGGGAGATCGTTGCCAAGATCCGCGATCTGAGCCTGCCGCGGGGAACGGCTGTGCTGGTCGGCGGGCGCCCGGCGATCGACCTTGACCTGTTGGAGAGCCTCGCCGACCGGCTGCCGGTCATGGCCCTGATCATGGCGGTGGCCACGATGCTGCTGCTCTTCCTCGCGTTCGGCTCGGTGCTGCTGCCGATCAAGGCGGTGCTGATGAACGCCGTGTCGATCGGGGCGTCGTTCGGCGTGGTCGTCTGGATCTTCCAGGACGGCCACCTGGAGGGTCTGCTGCGCTTCCGGTCCACCGGGTTCATCGAGCCCAGCAACATGATCCTGGTGCTCGCGGTGCTGTTCGGGCTGGCCACCGACTACGAGGTGTTCCTGCTCTCACGGGTGCGCGAGGAGTGGGACCGCACCGGGGACAACACCGCGGCCGTGGCGACCGGGTTGCAGCACACCGGCGGGATCATCACGGCCGCAGCGTTGTTGCTGATCACGGTGGTCGCGGGCTTCGCTACCGGGGGCGTCACCGTGATCAAGACCATCGGGGTGGGCATGATTGTGGCCATTGTCGTGGACGCCACGCTGGTCAGGGCGCTGCTGGTGCCCGCGACGATGCGTCTGCTGGGCCGCTGGAACTGGTGGGCTCCGGGGATTCTGGGTCGCTTCTACTCCCGCTACGGGATTCACGAGACGCCTCAGCCGCAGCGAGAGTCCGTGCGCGTCTAGCCCGCTGATATGTGCTCGCGCTCTGGTTGTCGGCGTACCCGGTCAGCAGGATCACGTGGAACATGTAGAGCCAGAACCCGACAGCGACCATGCCGCCGATCTCGGTGAAGCCGCCGAACGGCACGCCCAGGTCCAGCGGGAACGAGCAGAACCACACGAAGCCGTGCAGGAATCCGGAGATGTTGGCGGCGGTGAACGAGCCGACCAGCACGGTGGCCAGCCACTCAGGCCGGCCCGGGGCCACCGCGCGATAGACCCAGATCACCACGGGCGTCAGCACGAGCCACGCGGCCAGGAACGACAGGACCACGCCGAGAACCGAGTACCAGCCGCCACGAATCCACAGACCGCTCGTCACCGGCAGGGCGAGAAAGAGGGCGAGCAGAAGTGCCGGTGCGGCCGCCAGCAGGGGCAGCCACAACACCCGCCCGCGCCACCCGACCAGCGATTCATTGGAGTCCCGCAGTGACACGAAGGCCCGTCGCAGGCCCTCGCCGTAGAACGTGGCGGGCAACAGGCTCGCGAGGGCCAGCACCGGCGTCAGGTGCAAACCCGCGTTGATCAAACTCTCGAGCGCCCGCGGCGCCCCGATCGCATCCGGCAGGGCGGCGATTGTATGCCCGGTGAGCCGCCGTACTCGATCAGCCCCCGCGATCAGCCCGGTGATCCAGATTGCCAGCAACGCGACGGGCACCACGGCGATGCCCCCGTAGAACGTCACCGCTGCCGCCCGCAGTGCCACATCACGCCCCCGCAACGGGCGGAACGCGGCAGCAACGATCCGGCGCAGTCTTCGCATGTTCCTTCACTTACCCCGCTCAGCCGAGTGATCCCACTTGTCGAGTGCTGTGATGGGCAAGGCTGACCACGACGGGCGTGCACGCGTCCGGGAAGATGGCAGGCATGCGTGAGCTTGTCCTTCTCGGATCCACCGGGTCGATCGGAACCCAGGCCATCGACATCGTCCGGCGCAACCCCGGCCAGTTCCGGGTGGTCGCCGTCGGCGCAGGCGGGGGCAATGTCGAGTTGCTCGCTGCTCAGGCGCTGGAGCTGGGCGTCGACGTGGTCGGCGTGGCCCGTTCGAGTGCGGTGCAGGACCTGCAACTCGCGTTCTATGCGCAGGCGCAGAAGCAGGGCTGGGCCACCGGCGATTTCAAGCTGCCGAAGATCGTGGCCGGGCCCGACGCGATGACCGAACTCGCCCAGTGGCCCTGCGACGTGGTGCTGAACGGGGTGGTGGGGAGCCTGGGACTTGCTCCTACGCTGGCGGCGCTGGGCTCTGGTCGTACCCTCGCGTTGGCAAACAAGGAGTCGCTCGTCGCCGGCGGCCCGCTCGTGAAGGCCGCCACCCAGCGGCCGGGGCAGATCGTCCCTGTGGACTCCGAGCACTCGGCGCTTGCGCAGTGCCTACGTGGTGGCGCCGAGCGTGAGGTACGGCGGCTGGTGCTGACCGCGAGTGGGGGAGCGTTCCGGGATCGGCGGCGCAGCGAGTTGACGAACGTCACGCCCGAGGAAGCGCTCAAACACCCGACCTGGGACATGGGCCCGGTGGTCACGATCAACTCCGCCACCATGGTCAACAAGGGGCTCGAGGTGATCGAGGCGCACGAGCTGTTCGACGTGGCCTACGACGACATCGAGGTCATGGTCCACCCGCAGTCGGTGCTGCACTCGCTGGTGGAGTTCACCGACGGCTCGACGCTCGCACAGGCCAGCCCGCCGGACATGCGGTTGCCCATCGCGCTCGCGCTGGCCTGGCCCGATCGGGTGCCCGAGGCGGCAGCGGCGGTGGACTGGACGCTCGCGCACAACTGGGAGCTGCGGCCGCTGGACGCGGAGGCGTTCCCCGCGGTGGAGCTGGCCAAGGCCGCCGGTCGGGAGGGTAACTGCCGGCCGGCGATCTTCAACGCGTCGAACGAAGAGTGTGTGGCCGCCTTCGTGTCCGGTCGGCTACCTTTTCTGAGCATCGTCGACACCATCGCGGCGGTGCTGGCGGCGGCTCCCGATTTCGGTCCGCCGGGTACCGTCGAGGACGTACTGGCCGCGGAGGCGTGGGCGCGGGCCCAGGCACAGCGGATGATCGCGACTGCGGCTGAAGGAGCCTGATGCTGTACTGGTTGGGAACGGCGGCGTTCGCGCTCGCGATCCTGATCTCGGTGTCCCTGCACGAACTGGGGCACATGATCACGGCCAAGCGGTTCAACATGAAGGTGACGCAGTATTTCGTCGGCTTCGGCCCGACGATCTTCTCCTTCAAGCGCGGCGAAACCGAATACGGTCTCAAGGCCATCCCGCTGGGCGGCTTCTGCAAGATCGTCGGTATGACGCCGCAGGACGACGACGTGCTGCCCGAGGACCAGCCGCGCGCGATGTGGCGCTTCCCGGTGTGGAAGCGCACGATCGTGATGTCGGCCGGCTCGATCACCCACTTCATCCTGGCGATCGTCGCGATCTGGTTCGCCGCGGTCTTCGTGGGCCTGCCCAACCCCGCCTATCCGGCGACTGCGGCCGAGCAGCGGGCCATCCCGGCCAAGATCTCGGTCGGCAAGTGCGTGCAGATCGTGCTCTCCGAGCAGGAGTGCACGTCCGCAGACCCCGCCGCCCCCGCGGCGACCGCCGGGCTCAAGACCGGTGACGTCATCACCAGCGTGGGCGGGCAGCCGATCCAGAACTACGGCCAGCTCACCGACGTCATCCGGGCCGCCAAGCCCGGCGACGTGGCGTTCGGCTACACCCGCGACGGCGTGGCCGGCACCGCCACCGTCAAGCTCGTCGCGGCCCAGCGCACCCCGATCGACGACCCGAGCGGCAAGGTCACCGAGGTCCCGGTCGCCGGGGTGGGGCCGGTTGTCGACACCCCGGCCCTGGTCACCTATGGCCCGGGCGAGGCCGTGGGCGAGACGTTCTCGTACAGCTGGACCATCGTCAAGGGCTCGTTCGAGGCGCTCGGCCGGATCCCCGAGAAGATCCCCGCGCTGTGGCACTCCATCACCGGCAACGAGCGTGACCCCGACACCCCGATCAGCGTGGTCGGCGCCAGCCGGCTCGGCGGCGAGGCCATCGAACGCGGTGTGCCCGAGGTCTTCCTGATGGTGTTCATCTCGCTGAACGTGTTCATCGGGCTGTTCAACCTGCTGCCGATCCTGCCGGTGGACGGCGGTCACATTGCCATCGCCTGGTTCGAGCGCGTCCGCTCGTGGCTCTACGCTCGCCTCAAGAAGCCCGACCCCGGGCGCGTCGACTACTACAAGCTCATGCCGTTGACCTACGCCGTCATCCTGATCGGTGGCGCGTTCACCGTGCTGACCATCACCGCCGACGTCATCAACCCGATCTCGATCTTCTCGAGGTGACACACCCATGACCGCTATCAGTCTTGGCATGCCGGCCGTGCCTCCGCCGCCGCTCGCCCCGCGCCGGGCGAGCCGTCAGATCAACGTCGGCGGCGTCCTCGTCGGTGGTGGTGCGCCGGTCAGCGTGCAGTCCATGACCACCACGCTCACCTCCGACATCAACGCGACGCTGCAGCAGATCGCCGAACTCACCGCGTCCGGCTGCCAGATCGTGCGCGTCGCGGTGCCCTCGCAGGACGACGTCGAGGCCCTCCCGGCGATCGCCAAGAAGTCGCAGATCCCGGTGATCGCCGACATCCACTTCCAGCCCAAGTACGTGTTCGCCGCGATCGACGCGGGCTGCGCGGCAGTGCGGGTGAACCCGGGCAACATCCGCCAGTTCGACGACAAGGTCAAGGAGATCGCGAAGGCGGCCGGCGACGCGGGCGTGCCGATCCGTATCGGCGTCAACGCGGGCTCGCTCGACAAGCGGCTGATGGAGAAGTACGGCAAGGCCACCGCCGAGGCGCTGGTCGAGTCGGCGCTGTGGGAGTGCTCGTTGTTCGAGGAGCACGGCTTCCGCGACATCAAGATCTCGGTCAAGCACAACGACCCGGTCGTGATGATCCGCGCCTACCGCCAGCTCGCTGAGCAGTGCGACTACCCGCTGCACCTCGGCGTGACCGAGGCCGGCCCGGCGTTCCAGGGCACGATCAAGAGCGCGGTGGCCTTCGGGGCCCTGCTCGCCGAGGGCATCGGCGACACCATCCGGGTGTCGCTGTCCGCCCCGCCGGTCGAGGAGATCAAGGTCGGTCAGGGCATCCTGGAATCCCTCGGCCTGCGCGAACGTGGCCTGGAGATCGTTTCCTGCCCGTCCTGCGGGCGCGCCCAGGTCGACGTGTACACCCTGGCCGAGCAGGTCACCGCCGCGCTCGACGGGCTGCCGGTGCCGCTGCGCGTGGCGGTCATGGGCTGCGTCGTCAACGGTCCCGGCGAGGCGCGCGAGGCCGACCTCGGCGTGGCCTCGGGCAACGGCAAGGGACAGATCTTCGTCAAGGGTCAGGTCATCAAGACCGTGCCGGAGTCGGTGATCGTGGAGACGCTGGTCGAGGAGGCCCTGCGCCTGGCCGACGAGATGGGCGCCGAGCTGCCCGACGAGATGCGCGAGCTGCTGCCCGGCGCACAGGTCACGGTGCACTGACAGCGCTGCTTGTTGTAGTACCTGTGCCGCCCTTTCTGGCGTTCGGGGGCGGCCCAGGTCTTCAGAACAGCACAGTGGCGAAGCTGCCCTGCTGGATGAAGCCGCAGCGGGCGTACACCCGGCGGGCCGGGGCGTTGTAGTCGTTGACGTACAGGCTGACGGTGGGGGCGACCCGCTGCAGGGCGTCTTGCAGGACCGCCGCCATGGCTCCGGCCGCGAGCCCTCGACCTCGATATTCCGGGTCCACCCAGACGCCCTGGATCTGGGTCGTGCGCCGGGTCACGATGGCGAGTTCGGCCTTGAAGACCACGCGGTCGCCGACAAATCGGGCATAGGCTCGTTTTCCCCGTACGAGCTCAGCGATCCGCCTCTTGTAACCGCGCCCGCCATCGTCGAGCAGCGGGGAGACGCCGACCTCTTCGGTGTACATCGCCACCGCGGCTGGGAAGAGCTGATCGACCTCGTCCGGCCTGACCAGCCGCACCTCGGGGTCGGGTGCCACGGGTGCCTCGCGATCCGCCACGAGCAGCGGCTGGTGCGGGCGTACGTCGCGGGCCGGGCCCCAATGCGCGCTGAGCCTGTCCCACAGGTCGAGTACGGCCTCGGAGCGCCCGATGATCGACGAGCAGATGCGCGGATCCGAGCCGAGCAGCTCCGCGAAGGCCGCCACCGCCGGGGCGCTGGCGCACACCGGCACCAGGTGGGCTCCTGACCAGCACAGTGACTCGATGCGGCGGCCGTTGCCGTAGCCGTAGATGCGACCGTCGGAACGCCACCAGTTGAGCCCGTGCGCCGCCACGCGCTCGGCAATCTGGGCGCCGGCGTAGGGGTCTTGATCGAGAACTCGCTCGACCGTGGCCCGCTCGGACTCCCCGAGCTGGCGTATGGGCACCGTCAACACAGGTATCAGATTGCCAGATCGAAGGCGTCTGACACCCCGCGCTTCCCATCGGATCCGGAAAAGGCCTTGCACTCGACTGTTCGCCGATATATCGTCTAACTATCGACAACAGATCGGAGATAATCATGAGGCACGAACACATGCGCCGGCTGCACGAGGCTCGGTCCCGTGGCTTCGGGTTCCCGCCCGGATTTCCCTTCGGCGGCCCGGCTCAAGGTGGCGGTTTCGGTGGCCATGGCGGCTTCGGGGGCTGGGGGCCTGAGGGTCCCGGCGGCCCTCGAGGCGGCGGGTGCCGAGGCGGGCGAGGCAGTCGCCCCAACGTCCGGCCGGCGATCCTGGCGCTGCTTCTCGAACGCCCGATGCACGGCTACGAGATGATCCAGGAGCTGGAGAGCCGCACCGGCGGCATCTGGCGCCCCAGCCCCGGCTCGGTCTACCCCACCCTGCAGTTGCTGGAGGACGAGGGCCTGATCGAGGCCGAGGCGGCCGTTGGTCGCAAGCGCTTCTCGCTTACCGATGCCGGTCGTGAGGAGGCCCAGGCGGCGGCGGAAAACCCGCCGTGGGCGCGCTTCAGCGATGACACGATGTCCCAGGTCGCGGACTTCCGCGACGCCGCCGTCGGCATCATGAGCGCGCTGCGCCAGGTCGGCTTCAACGGAACCCCGGAGCAGCGCGACAAGGCGCTCACGGTGCTCAACGAAACCAAGCGCAAGCTGTACGCCATCCTCGCCGACAGCGAGTGATTGTCGCGGCTCAACCGAGGGCGCACCCGATACCGGGTGCGCCCTCGCTGTCTCTTGGGCGCATTCGTGGGCGTGAGTGGGTGTGCGGTCTCGCTGTTTGCAGGGTCAGCGGCCGAGGCCGGTGATGATCCGGCCCAGGGCCGTCGCGTCTTCCTGCAGCTCGGGTGTCGGAAGCAAAGCCATTACCGGTACGGTCACGCCGGCCTCGGCATAGCGAGCGACATGGGCCCGGCACTCCTGCGGGGAGCCGTGCACGATCAGCTCGTCGACGACCTCATCGGGAATCGCCGCTAGCGCCGCCCGCCGATCGCCCGTGGCCCACGCCTCCCGCAATTGGCCCAGCACGGGTTCGCGGCCGAGCCAGCGATGAAACTCCAGGTATGCCGGCACGGTCAGGTAGGCGGCAATCAACCGGCGGCCCACCGTGCGGGCGTATTCGCGGTCCTCGGTCGGGCAGACGAAGATGCGAGCCACGATGTCGAAGTCTGGCTTGCCGGTCTTTGCCTCGTTCAGGACCTGCGCGACGTCGGTGGCGGCGAGCCAGTTGAGGATCACCCCGTCTGCCTCGGTGGCGGCGAGCTTGAGCATGCCCGGGCGCAGCGCCGCGAGCAGGATCTGGGGCGGCACCGCGGGCGGGCGTTCGAGCCGGAATCGGCGTACCCGGAAAGTCTCGTAGGTCTCGTCGATCACCTCGCCGGCCAGGGCTGCCTTGAGGAACCGGAGCATGTCGCGGCTGCGCGCAAAGGGCTTGGTGAACTCGGCGGCATTCCAGTCGCCGGCGACGACGGGCGAAGAGGCGCCGATGCCCAGCTGGAAGCGACCCGGTGCGGCCTCCGCCAGAGCTGCAGCCGTCATCGCCAGCAGGGCCGGGCCGCGGGTGAAGACGGGTGCGATGGCCGTGCCGAGCCGGGCTTGCGGCTGCCAGATCGACGCCAGCGTCAGCGGTGTGAACGCGTCGGTGCCGTTCACCTCACTCGACCAGAAGTCGGTGAAGCCGGCCGCACTCAACGCCTCGTAGACCGCGGCGTGCTCGGTCAGCGCTACCCCGCCCAGTGGAACGGTCATGCCCCATCGCGTCACCATGCCCCGATCCTGCCGGGTTGCCGGGGAGCGGTCCACCGCCCGGCGCCAGCCTGTGGACAACTCGCGGATCGTGAGGTGCGCCACGTGCCCGATCGATCGATGAAGATGAGGAGTATGTTTTTAGACTGACCAGTCAGTTCAAAGAAGGTATTGTCATGCCGGTTCTCACCGCGGGCGGAGCGGGCGTCCGTCACCGCCGCCGATGGCTCTTCCGGGACCTCGATGTCCGCATCAACGCGGGGGAGAAAGTCGCTGTCGTGGGGCCGCCCGGCAGCGGCCGGACAACGGTGCTGCTCGCGCTTACCCGGCGCTTCCGGCTTTCTGCCGGTCAGGTCCATCTGACGGGTACGGCCGCCCTCGGCTATGTGCCCGAGGTGTCCGAGCCGGAGAACGTATTGAGCGCAGCCGAACTCGTGCAGGAAAGGTATCTGCTCCTGGGGCGCCGCCCGGATACCGAAATCAATTGGCACGGGCTTGACCCCTCGCTGCGCGGCTTCGAATTGAGCCCGTTCCAGCGCCAGGTCCTTGGAGTGATCCTGGCGCGCCTCGCGCAACCGCAGCTTGTGGCGCTTGATGCGACCGACGAAGGTCTCGACGAATCCGAGCGCGACCAGCTATGGGCGCTCATTGACGAACTGGCCGAGGACGGGATCGCGGTCCTGTTCAGCGCCCGTTCCGTCGACGACTCGCGGGTCGCCACTGTCATCAACCTTGGTGCGGATCAGAAAGAAGAAGTGAAGTGACCGGTACGTCCAGTGTGCGGCTCGCCGGCTTTGAACTGCGCCGATTCTTGCGTGGCCGGTTGACCGCTGCTGCTCTCGTCGTGCTTTGCGTCATCCCGCTGCTCTACGGCGCCCTGTATCTCTATGCGTTCTGGGATCCCTATGGCCGGCTCAATCACATTCCGGCCGCGCTCGTCATGCAGGACACCGCCGCAACGGCCAGCGACGGGACGAATGTCCACGCCGGTCAGGATCTGGCCAACAAGCTGATCGAGCGGGAAGTTTTTGATTGGCATGTCACCGATGAGAAGGGCGCCGAGGAAGGACTGGCCGACGGGCGTTATCAGCTGTCGCTGCGCATTCCCCGCGACTTCTCCACGAACCTGACAACCGGGCCCGATGAGAACGCCGCCCCGAAAGCCGCGCAGCTCGTCGTGGTCAACGACGATGCCACCAACTACCTCGCCGGCATTTTCTCGCGCACCGCGTTCGAGGAAGTACGGGCCGCCGCCGCGCAGACCGCCCAGTCCGGCTACTTCGACAAAATGCTCGTCGGATTCACCGATCTCAAGTCGCAGACCGAGAAGGCGGCCGACGGCGCACAGCAGCTCGACAGCGGGCTGGTCGACGCCAGGAGGGGCGCCAGCCGGCTGAACAACGGGCTTTCCGATGCCGAGAATGGCGCTGGGCAACTGTCCTCCGGACTCGGCTCGGCGGCGCAGGGAGCCGACGACCTCGCCGATGGCCTTGCCGCTTTGCAATCGGGAGCGGCGCAATTGGCCACCGGGACCCAGCAAGCGGCGGCGGGCGGGCGACAACTTGCGAAGGCCGTGGACGCTGCCGCTGACAAAGCCGAGCCGGCCCTGCGCCGCAACGCCGAATTGATCGAGCGGTCCGCCACTTTGGTAGCCGGTGGTGCCGACCTGCTGGCAAACAATGTGAACCGGCTCGACGACGCTGCCGACGACGCGGTTCGCAACGCTACGCGACTGCAGCGCTATCTCAACCGGTTGCCGGATTCGACGCCGGACGTGAAGCAGGCGCGGTCGTACGCGAATCAGCTCGTGACCGATGCCAAACGCGTGCAGGCAGTTATCGACGGCTCGGATCTCAACGCTTTGAGCAAGCGCCTCAAAGCCGTGGCGGCGGACGCGCGCGAGCTTGCCGGGGCCGCCCCGCATTTGGCTGACGACATCGTGACGGCCCGATCCCGGGTGAACGAGCTGTCCTCGGGTCTCAACCGATTGGCCACCGGGGCACGCCAGCTCAGCAGCGGAACCAACCAGGCGGCATCCGGAGCGGAGGATCTGCGAGGTGGCATTTTCCAACTCGCCTCGGGTGCTCGCCGGCTCGACAATGGGCTGGGCACGCTGTCGGAGGGTGGTCAGCAGTTGGCGAGCGGCCTGGGCGACCTGCAAAGTGGAGCCGCGCAACTCGCCTCGGGATTGAGCGACGGCGCCGAGCGGATCCCGTCGTTCGGTGACGACCCGGCCAACCGCGCCAACCTGCTGAGCAACCCCGTGCAACTCGATCGCACGGTAAGGCACCCCGCGGCAACCTACGGCGTCGGCTTCGCACCGTACTTCCTCGCCCTCGCCCTCTGGGTCGGCGCCATGATCACCTACATGGTGCTGCGCCCGCTCAACCGCCGCTACGTGGTGTCGGGTGCGCCGGCCTACCGGGTGGCGCTGGCCGGTCTGCTGCCCGCGGTGGCGGTGGGACTTGCGCAGGCTCTGCTGCTGTTCTGCGTGGTCGTCTTCGCGCTCGGCCTCAGCCCGGCCAGCCCGGTGCTGACGCTGGCCCTGCTGATGCTCACCGCAGCGGCGTTCGCGGCGATCATGCAGCTGCTGGGCGCGGCGCTCGGCCCGGCCGGTCGCATCCTCGCCCTGGCGCTGCTGATGCTGCAGCTCACCTCGTCGGGCGGGACGTACCCGGTGCAGACCACGCCGGGGTTCTTCCAGGCGATTCACCCGCTGCTGCCCATGACGTACGTGGTGGAAGCGCTACGGCACACCATCGACGGCGGCCCGGCGGGTACGGTGGTGACCGGCTTCGTGGCGCTGCTGGGCTACGGGCTCGGGGCGCTCGCGCTCACCATCGCCGTCGCCCGCCGCAAGCGCCGCCTGACCCCGTCCGACCTGCATCCGGAGCTGGTGATCTGACAATCGTGGACGGACGGACCCGCCGACGCTCGGACACCCGCCAGCGCCTGTACGAGGCGGCTGTGGAACTCATCGCCGAACAGGGCTTCTCAGCGACAACCGTCGACGACATCGCCCTGCGAGCCAACGTCGCCAAGGGCACGGTGTACTACAACTTCGCCTCCAAGACGGCGTTGTTCGAGGACCTGCTGCGCCACGGGATCGCCCTGCTGACCGACGCCTTCCGAACGGCCGTGGAAGGACTGCCACCCCGCGAAGCGGTGGACGCCCTGATCCGCGCCCAACTCGAGTACATCCGCAAGTACCGGGCGTTCGCGCAGCTCCTGCTCTCGGAGATGTGGCGCACCAACCGCGAATGGCAGCAAACACTGATCCTGCTCCGCGAACAAGCAATCGAAGTGATAGCCGAAACGGTGCAGGCCGGCGTGGACGCGGGAGAGCTGCCGGCCGACCTGGACGTCCGGGTGGCGTCGTCGGCCCTGTTCGGGGTGGGGCTGGTGGTGGCGGTGGACTGGCTGGTGTTCCAACCGGAGCGGCCTATTGAGGACGTTGAGCGGTCGCTGCTGGCCATTGTCCGCCGGGTCGCCTGATCTTCTTCGCGCGCTGGTTCTGGGGCGCGCCCTCGGTTTCGGGGCGCGCCCTGCGTCTCAGGGGCCGATCTCCTGGGTCGTCAGGAGCCGATAGTGGATCGGGTGCGCCAGGCGGTGGCGAACGAGGTGCGGCCGTTGGTACGTAGCAGCGAGCCCTCGTACACGCGGGCGCCTACTCGGAGGAAGACGGCGGCCGAGATGGCGAGGATGAGCAGCGAGACCACGGGTTCCCAAGCCGCCGCGTCCGAGTTGAACAGGCGGACCGGCATGGCGATCGGGGCCGAGAAAGGGATGTACGACAAGATCCGCATCACGGGTTCGTTGTCGGTGAGGAACAGCACCGCGAAGAAGGGCAGCATGACCGCCATCTGCAGCGGTGTTGAGGCCCCCGCCAGGTCTTCCTGGCGCGCGGCGAGCGCCCCGACGCCGGCCCACAGGGTTGCCAGCATGACGAAGCCAAGCACGAAGAACGGGATGAACCAGCCGATGGCCGGGCCGACGAGGCTCACCACCTCGGTGTCGACATCGGCGATCTGGATGCCCGCAAACGCCACCAGGGCGATCAAGGCGATCTGTCCGAACGCCAGCAGGGTGATTGCGCCGACCTTGCCGGCGAGCAGGGCCCGTACCGGAATGCTGGACACCAGAATCTCGACGATCCGGGTCTGTTTCTCCTCCGTGACGCTCTGGGCGATCTGCATGCCGAACGTGAACGAGGTGACGAAGAAGAGGAAGGCCAAGGCGAACGGCACGACGAACTTGAGGAACGGGTTGACCGCGTCCGGGTCGAGCAGCTGCACCGGGGGCGAAGCGCTCAGCGCCCCGACCACGTCGGCGGGCGTCTCGTCCATGGCCAGCACCTTCGGTCCCGACACCACGGCGGCGTCGACGTCGCCGTCGCGCAGCACGCGTTCGGCCGCGGCGTCATCCGGCACCACGCTGACCTCCAGGCCGGCGTTGCGCAGGGCGGTGACCGCAGCGCTGTCGGAGACGGCGACCTTGGTCGGGCCACCTTCGATCAGCGCGGGCAGCACGGTGCTGGCCACGGCGACGAGCAAGAAGAACACCGTGCTGAAGATGAACGTCTTGTCGCGCAGCTTCATCCGGATCTCGCGTGCGGCGACCAGCTTGGCGGCGGCTGACGTGGTCACTGGTTGACCTCCCGGAAGATCTCGGTCAGGGACGGTGCGACGGGGCCGAACGCGCGAACCGGCCCCCGGGCCAGCGCAGCGCGCAGCACCTCCTGGTCGTCGGTGCCGGGGTCCAGGTCGAACACGGCTTGTGCGCCGTCGAGCTCCAGCAGTGTCACACCGGGCTGATCCCGGATCCAGCCGGCGTCTGCGCCGACCTCGATGCGGTACCGCGGCAGGGCATGGCTGATGCGGAGCTGGTGGCGGCTGCCGGCCGCGCGGATGGTGCCGTCGGCGATGATGACGAGGTCGTCGCAGAGCCGCTCGACCACGTCGAGCTGGTGGCTGGAGAAGAGCACCGGTGCACCCGCGGCTGCCCGGTCTCGCAGCACGCCGAGCACGACATCGACGGCGAGCGGGTCCAGCCCGGAGAACGGTTCGTCCAGGACCAGCACCTCCGGGTTGTGCACCAGCGCCGCGGCAATCTGCACGCGTTGCTGGTTGCCCAGCGACAGCTTCTCCACGAGGTCGCCGGAGCGGTCGCTGAGGCCCAGACGCTCCAGCAGGGCATCGGTGCTGCGGCGGGCGTCGCCGGCGCTCATGCCATGCAGGCGTGCGAGGTAGACGATCTGGTCGGCGACCGTCATCTTGGGATAGAGCCCGCGCTCCTCGGGCATGTAGCCGAAGCTCTGCCGCGCATCCCGGGTCAGCGGCCGGCCCTGCCAGCGCACCTCGCCGGAGTCGGCACCGAGCACGCCCAGCATGATCCGCATGGTGGTGGTCTTGCCGGCCCCGTTGGCGCCGACGAAACCGGTCATCCGCCCGGCCCCGACGTCGAACGTGACGTCCTTGAGCACCTGACGGTCCCCGAAGCTGCGGCTGATGGCGTTGACGCTCAGCACGTTGGTCATCCCTTCACGCTAGGGTTTGTTACCTGATCACCGCGTCCGGCTGGCGAACGACAACCCGTGTCCTCCGCTCGGAGGACATCGCCGCCGAACCACCGGATCAACCTCCCGGCCGCACCACTCCCCACTCGTACGCGAGAACGACCGCCTGCGTCCGGTCCCGCGCCCCGATCTTCATCAGCACCCGGCTCACATGCGTTTTGACGGTGGTCTCCCCAAGCCGCAGAGCCGTGGCGATCTCAGCATTCGTGGCGCCGCCAGCCAGCTGGACGAACACCTCGTGCTCGCGCGGCGTCAACTCCTCCACCCGCGCCGCAGCCTGGCTCGGCGCACCCGTAGCGGCGAACTCGGCGATGACCCGCCGCGTGATCGCCGGTGAGAGAAGGGCCTCACCCGCCGCCACCACGCGTACGGCCTCGATCAGCGCCTCCGGCGTGCCGTTCTTGAGCAGGAACCCGCTGGCCCCGGCCCGCAAGGCGGCGAACAGATAGTCGTCGCGGTCAAAGGTCGTCAGGACCACCACGGCCGGACCCTGCTCCGCGGTGACAACCTCGGTCGCCTCGAGACCGTTCATGCCCGGCATCTCCAGGTCCATGAGCACGACATCCGGCCTCATCCTGCGGGACAGCTCAACCGCTTGCCGCCCGTCGAACGCCTCGCCCACCACCTCGATGTCGTCCTCGATCTCCAGGATGACCCGGAAGCCGGTACGAACAAGCTGGTGATCGTCGGCCAGCAGCACCCGGATCATCTGGGCGCCGCCGTCACCATCGGATTCGCAGCGCTCCTCCTGGCGTTCTCTCTCTTCGCGGCCGCTGGCCCTTCGGACGGCCGGGCGAGGGGCAGGCGCGCTCGTACCCGGAAGCCGCCGCCCGAGCGCGGGCCGATCTCCAGTACGCCGTCATGCACGGCGACTCGTTCGCGCATGCCGAGAATCCCCATGCCCATGCCCATGCCCATGCCGGTGCCGGTGCCGGTGCCGGTGTCGGCTCGGGTGCCCGCGCGCTGCTGTTCGGCGAGTCCGTCGTCGGCCACGTCGAGTTCCAGCTCCTCGGCCAGGTAGCGAACCCGGATGTCGACCGTGGAGGCTCGGGCGTGCTTGAGGACGTTGGTCACCGCTTCCTGGGCGATCCGGTAGGCCGTTTGCGAGATCGAGTCGGGCACTGCCACCGGGTTGCCGTAGACCGCGTAGTGGGTGGTGAGGCCGGCTGTTCGTACGCGATCAGCCAGGTCTTCGATGTGCTCCACCCCGGCAGCCGAAGCCGGAGCGGTGCTTGTCTGCTTGCTGTCGGGACTTCGCAGCGCGCCGAGCATCCTGCGTAGCTCGTCCACCGCGGTCCGTGCGCTCGTTTCCACTGCTGTCAGGGCGGTCCGGGCTCGTTCGGCATCCTTGTCCAGCACCCGGCGGCAGGCCGAGGCTTGGATTCCCATCACCGACACGTGATGCGCCACAACGTCGTGCAGCTCGCGGGCGATGCGCAGCCGCTCATCGATCACGGCGCGCTCGCCGGCCAGCCTCTGCGCCATGACAAGTTGCTCGGTCTGCACCTCCAGTTGGTGCTGCCTAAGCGCGGACTGCCACGCCGCATTGCCCATCAAATAGGGGATGCCGAAGACCGCCGCATTGACGATCACGCCGTTGATGAGGCTGGCCGGAAGCGGGGGCAATTCACCTGAGGCGCCCGGCGGTCCCTCGGCCGGCATGAGGTCATGGCTCAGGAACCAGGCGATGACCAGCCACAGGAACATGGCGGCGATGACGGAGATCCGCAGCGTCCGGGACCGTCGGCGATCTCGTCCCCACGCGCCGAGGGTGTAGACGGCTGCCACGATGGCTCCCGAGGCAAGCTGCTGCTCTTGCGCCCCGCGGATCTGTCCGGCGATGAAGGTCACTGCAATGATGATCGCGACCACGTCGGGTTGGCGGCGTCGCCAGCAGAGCGGCAACGTCACCGCCACTGCCCAGCAGAGCTGCTCGGCCAGAGCGGGACTCGAGCTGGTGGCATACATGCCGACACTGCGTGCGAGGAACACGTTGAGCACCGCGAAAGCCGCCGCAACCAAACCGATCACCAGGTCGGTGCGTTGCTGACGCGGGGTGGGGCCTGGACGTACCCACTGATCCCTGATCATGATCGAGCACCCGTCAGAACAACGAGAAGTGGAACGACTCTTTCCCCGGGAACGGAATAGCGTCCGCGTGCGGACGAGTGCAGCCAGCCGGTGCTCACCAACTGGCGGAGATGGTGATATAGCTGTCCCGTGGTGCCGAGCGCTTCGTCGGCGGCTAGCTCCGCGGCCGTGCGCGTGCCGGCAAGGACTCGTCGCAGCAGCAGAAGCCGGACCGGATGGCCCAGCGCTCCCAGCGTCGCCGCCCAGTCGGACCAGTCCGCCTCGAAAAGATCGTCAACGGAGGTGCCGAGCTGCCAGTCGTAATGCTCGCCCGTCGGAAGCTCGACAATGCCGGTGTAGACCACCGCACCCGAACTGTCATCGCCAACCCGCTTGCGAAGGCCGTCAAGCGCCCACAGGTCCGCGTTTCCGAGCTCGCGCGGCAGCCGCTCCAGAGTGGCCTTGTCCCGGATGAAGTCGGCGAAAGCCCGCTCGAGCTCCGAGACTCGGTTCTCCAGGGTGGGCGGCTCATCGGCTGGCATGATTACACTTTTACGGAAGAACGTAATATCGTCAAGTTGCACATGCCGATCAGCCAGGCGACGGCGACGGTCAGCGCGAGCCTCTCGACGACGGCGCCGGCCGAGCCCCGGCCTACCAACAGCATGACCAGGCCCAAGGTGGCGCTCAAAGGGACAAGGATCAGCGTGGCGACTGCGGACAGCCTCCGGGCGGCCAGGCGGAAGAACGAGGAGAACGCGATCATGGCCATCACGCCTGCCAGCACCGCCATCCCGGCGATGCTCGCCGCGGTGTGCACCACATCGCTGACGGTCGTCGGTTCAAAGGGCGGCAACGGGCACTGGTTCGTGCAGGGCACCACTCCGGAGACCGCGGCGAGAAAGGCCGCAGCGCCGAGCAACGCGGCGACCGGCTGCGGCGCGGGCCGTAACGCGAGCCCCAGCAAGGCGACGCCCGCTGCCAGAAGAACAAGTCCGCATCGGTACGCCACAGCGAACGGCCGCCCGGCAGTGCCCGCCTCGCTGACGTATCCCAGTAGCCAGGACCCGGGGCTGGCGACCAGGGCGACGAGCATGGTCACCGAACCCGCCAGCACGGCGGCGCCCGCTGCCGCACCGAGAGCCCGGCCGCCTGAGTTCGCCGGCGGGCGCGCGACAACTGTTGCCGAGGATGCCGCGGGGGCATCCTCGGCCGCCCTACCCACGCGCGCCCCGGCCAAAGGTGCTGCTCGCGGTGCATTCTCTGATGATCTCCGGCATGGCGTTCACGCTAGCCGCGCCGCAATGATCGAATGCTGTGGTGGGGCACACGGTGGTGATCACGGGCGCCAGTTCGGGCATCGGGCTGGCTGCGGCAACCGCGTTCGCGCGGAATGGCGACGACGTTGTGCTGCTGGGCCGGCATCCGGGCCGGCTTCAAGCGGCCGTCGAATCGGTCCGGGACGCGGGCAGGCGGACGCCGGCGGCGTACCGGGCGGACTTCGCGCGGCTGGAGGAGGTACGCGAGGTGGGTCGCCGGGTGGCGGCCGAGCACGAGCAGATCCACGTGCTGGTGAACAACGCCGGCCAGCTCGCCCCTGCGCGCCGCCTGACGGCAGACGGGTTCGATCCCGGCATGCAGGTCAACCACCTGAGTGGGTTCTTGCTGGCCAACCTGCTGGTCGACCGGTTACGCGCAGCGGCAACGGACAACGAGCCTGCGCGCATGGTCACCACGGGTTCGCTGGCCGAGGCTTGGGGCACGCTCGACGTCTCGCGGCCCGGACGTCGCCAGATCAGCTCGTGGCTGGCATACGGGGCCGGAAAGCAGGCCAACCTGTTGTTCACCATCGAGGCGGCGCGGCGCTGGGGCTCATACGGGATCGTGCCAACCTGTTTCTTCCCCGGCTTGATCCGCAGCCGGTTCGGACGGCGCAGCCCGCTGTTCACGCTGGCCCGCTTCGCTCCGGCGCTGTTCCAAAGCTCGGAACAGGGCGCCGAGACGCTGCTGTGGCTGGCCAACGATCCGGCTGCCCTGGTGCCCGGCGGCTACTTCGCGTGGCGCCGGCCGATGGTCGCCACCGGCCGGGCAACAAACCCCGACCGGGCGCGGCGGCTCTGGGACGCGAGCCTCGCCGCGGTCGGGCTTGAGCGGCCGGCGGTCGACCAGGCTGGTCAGGGAGTGGAGGGGGACCGGTCGGGCCGGGGCGAGGGGTAGTACTTGGGCGTCGCGATGTCGGGGTGCGTCGAGGTGGGTACGTCCGCGTCGTCGTCGGGGGTGAGGGTGCCGCCGAGCTCGGTAATGCGCCGGTGCGCGGCGTCGAGGCGGTCCTCCAGCGTGACGATGCGGCAGGCGGCGGCCATCGGAATGCCCTCGTCGAGCAGTTGACGTGCGCGGCCGGCCAGTTGGAGCTGGTGGCGGGAGTAGCGGCGATGGCCGCCGTGCGAACGCTCCGGCTCGATCAAACCGGCAGCGCCCAGGCTGCGAAGAAACGCGGGGGTCACGCCAATGATGTCGGCGGCGCGGCCCATGGTGTACGCCGGAAAGTCGGCGTCATCGAAAGCGGTGTTCATGGTGCCCTTCTTCCGGGGTGGCCGGTCGGGGTCCGTTCGGTTCGCGTGACGACCTCTGCATGAGGGCTCCGCGGTGGCGGAGGCTGCTCTGCGGTGGCAGGGCTGCTCTGCGGTGGCAGGGCTGCTCTGCGATGACGGGTGGTGCTGGTGCGTCGCAGCCGGCTTTTGGCCGGGGCGCGAGGGGGCTCGTTACGAGCGTCTGAGGCTGGGGTCGCCACTGCCCAGGGAAGCGCGGGTTCTCTGGGATGCCTGGACGCTTTGCGCGCGGGGGCTTGGCTTGGGGCGGACTGGTTGGGGCCATAGATGCAGTCCAAGGCCCCGGCGGGTTACCGGGGCCTTGGCTGTTCAATTCTCTTGCCGACCGTCGTCGGCTCGGTCGATCCGCTTGCGTGCCGCTAGCGGATGGCCTGGGTGATGGGCATCGGCTGCGATCACCTCTTGTCGGGTCGGGGACGGTGTGAGAACGCGTTGCTGCGGTATCTCGTCCTCCTTAGCCAACTCAGCGTCTGTGCCAGTTGCATGTCGGCTGTGCGTGGCCGACTCAGATCATGTTAGGCCCGTCACTAGTCAATTTCTAGACTCGCCGCTGTAGATTTTTTGGACTTATCCGGCAAGAGCGGTAAGCGGGATCGGCGCTGAGCAGCGATGAGGCGAGGTTGAGCCCGCTGCCTGAGCGCGTCGCGGGTCCGGATGGGCTGAATCGGCTGTTGCTGCGATGCAAGCCAGGTGGGGGGCTGGGCAACTAGGACTGTGAGTCGAACCCACCGAGCCATACGGCCCGAGCCGAGCCGGTCGGTGAGCACAGGGAGATCCTGGGGACGGCGGCTGGCCAAGCGCGGCTCGAGCAGGCCGAAAAGCTGAGCTGAGCCGGCCAGGAGCGGGGGCGACTGCCGAGCTTGAGAGCGGGGCGCGGGGCGGGCGCATGGCACAGCGGTAGCTGCGTCGGAGAGAGGTGACCGCGCCCCGCGCCGCCGCGGGTTGGGAGTGATGGACTCCCGGGGTGTTCGCGAAGCCTGCCGAGGGCTCGCGCGCTGGTTGCCAGCGTCAGAACACCGGCAGGGCTGAGCGTGGGTGCCGGCTGTGAGTGCCGCGCCACGCTTTCCAATGCCCTGACATGTGTACGAGTGTGCGGGTTGTACCTGAGGCGCAGCAACGCAATTAACACGGCTCATTGACGGGCGTAACACCGCGGCGAGATCATCACCGGACGGCAGTGACCGTGGTCACAGCCGCCCCTCGGTCTAGGGAGCCTTCATGAGTGCTGACCCTGTCCCCAGCACCGACGAAGAACGACTTGCTCAGCTTGGCTACCAGCAGGAACTGCATCGCCGGCTGTCCGGGTTCTCGAACTTCGCGGTCTCGTTCTCCATCATTTCCATCCTGGCCGGCGCGATCACGTCGTACGGCATCGCCATGACCGCCGGTGGTCCGCTGGCCATCACCATCGGCTGGCTCTTCGTCGGCATCATGGTCACCTTCGTGGCCCTGGCCATGGCGGAGGTCTGCTCCGCCTACCCCACCGCGGGAGCCCTCTATTGGTGGGCCGCCGCGCTCGCCAAACGCAACAAGGCCGCCTGGGCGTGGTTCGTCGGCTGGTTCAACTTCCTCGGTGAGGTTGCCGTCACCGCGGCCATTGACTTCGGTGCTGCGATCACCACGTCCGCCTTTCTCGGGTTGGCGTTCGACATGGAAGTCACAACCGGGCGTACGTTCCTGATTTTTCTGGTGATCATCATCGCGCACGGGTTGCTGAACACCTTCGGCGTCAACCTGGTGCGATTGCTGTCCGATGTGAGCGCGTGGTGGCATCTTGTCGGGGTTGCCGTCATTGTCGGCGTACTTGCGGTCGTACCGGATGATCACAAGCCTTTGTCTGAAGTGTTCTTCGAAGTGCAGAATGCGACCGGATTCACTTTCTCGGGCGCTGGGGCCTATGCGGTTCTTGTTGGTCTGCTGATGGCTCAGTACACGTATACCGGATATGACGCCTCGGCCCACGTTGCGGAAGAAACCCATGACGCGGCCCGTGCGGCACCGCGCGGAATCGTGATGTCCGTTGTGGTGTCGGTCATTGCCGGCTTCGTTCTGCTCGTGGCCATTACCTGGTCGATTCAGGACTATGAGGCCGAGCGAACCACCGACCTCGGCCTTCCGCCGGCGCAGATCTTCATCGACGCCGTCGGACATGACCTCGGCACGTTCCTCCTGTTGATCTGCATGGTTGCTCAATGGTTCTGCGGAATGGCCTCAGTTACCGCAAATTCCCGGATGGCTTACGCGTTCGCCCGGGACGGCGCGCTGCCCGGATCGAGGCTCTGGAAACAGGTCAACCCCCGCACCGGTACGCCCACGAACTCCATCTGGCTGTGTGTGACGATCAGCACCATCTTGGTTCTGCCTTCGTTGTGGAACACCACGGCCTATCTCGCGGCGACGTCAATTGCGGTCATCGGGCTCTACATCGCGTACGTCGGACCGGTGCTCCTGCGCCGCCTCAACCCCGACTTCCGGCCGGGTCCGTGGCACCTCGGCCGGTGGAGCGCGCCGATCGGCTGGCTCGCGATCGTGTGGGTCGTCCTGATCTGCATCTTGTTCGTCCTGCCGACCGCGAGTCCGATCACCGCGAGCACGTTCAACTACACCATCGTGGCGGTCGCAGTGGTCGTCGGAGCCGCCGCGATCTGGTGGGTTGTCAGTGCCAGGAAGTGGTTCACCGGCCCCAAGCAGAACCTGATCGAAAAAGCCGCCCACGGCGAGCAGACGATGCCGGCCCCGCCGGAGTGATCTTGAGTCTCCGGGGCCGGGCGACCCGCCCGGCCCCGGCAATCTGTCGGACCCGTGAGATAGGACTGCACCCATGGATCTCGAGGACCTCGACGTCGCGGTCACCAATGGCAGCATCGACACCGTCCTGCTCGCGCTCGCCGACATGCAGGGGCGCCTGCAGGGCAAGCGCCTGCACGGCCGCTACTTCATGGACGAGGTGGTGTCCGGCGCCAGCGAGGGCTGCAACTACCTGCTTGCCGTCGACGTGGACATGAACACCGTCGACGGTTACGCGATGTCGTCCTGGAACAGCGGCTACGGCGACTTCGTGATGAAACCCGACTTCACGACGCTGCGGCCGGTGCCGTGGCAGCCGGGCACGGCCATGGTTCTCGCCGATCTGGAGACCACCGATGGTCAGCCCGTATACGCGTCTCCCCGCCAGATTCTGCGGCGCCAACTGGACCGGCTGGCCGGACGCGGGCTTACTGCGTACGCCGGGACCGAACTTGAATTCGTGCTCTACAAGGACAGTTACGAACAGGCGTGGGACAAGAACTACCGGGATCTGACACCTGCCAATCAGTACAACGTGGACTACTCGCTGCTCGGCACCGCTCGGGTCGAGCCGCTGTTGCGGCGCATCCGGAATGAGATGGCCGGTGCCGGGCTCACCCCGGAGAGCGCCAAGGGCGAGTGCAATTACGGTCAGCACGAGATTGCCTTCCGCTATGCCGAAGCGCTGGCTGCCGCCGACAACCACGTGATCTACAAGAATGGCGCCAAGGAGATCGCCGCGCAGGAGGGCATGGCGCTGACCTTCATGGCCAAGCCGAACGAACGGGAAGGCAATTCCTGTCACATCCATTTCTCGTTGCGGGGCGAGGACGGCCGCTCGGCGATGCTGGGAGATGGCCCGGCTCATTTGTCGGTCCTCGGGCAGCAGGTGCTGGCCGGATTGCTCGCCACCATGCGCGAGTTCAGCCTGCTCTTCGCGCCGAACATCAACTCTTACAAGCGTTATCAGCACGGTTCCTTCGCGCCAACCGCGCTGCGATGGGGGGTCGACAACCGCACATGTGCGCTGCGCATCGCCGGCCATGGCCAGGGCATGCGAGTGGAGAACAGGGTGCCGGGCGGCGACGTCAATCCCTATCTGGCCATCGCGGCCTTGATCGCGGGGGCGCTGCACGGGATCGAGAACGAGCTGGTGCTTGAGGACGAATTCGCAGGCAACGCGTACGGCGACAGCACGGCACCGCGGGTCCCGGCAACGTTGCGCGAGGCCCTGGAGTTGTGGCAGGCCGGGCCCGTTGCCGCCGCGGCCTTCGGTGGCGACGTGGTGGCGCACTACGCGAACATGGCGAAAGTTGAGCTGTCGGCGTTCGATGCGGCGGTCACCGACTGGGAGCTGCGGCGCGGATTCGAGCGTTTGTGAACGAAGGTGCGGCAGGAACGGCGTGTGATGATCATCGGGGAGGTGGGGCGTGGACAGCATTGACCTGATCAACCCGGCGACCGGGGGCGTGCTCCGGGACGTACCGCTGAACGGGGTTGTCGAGACCGACGCCGCGATCGAGCGGGCGCAACGGGCCTTCGAGAGCTGGCGCAAGATCGCACCGGGGGATCGGGCTCGGCTGCTGAGGCGCTTCGCGGCGGTTGTTGACGAGCACGTCGAGGAGCTTGCTCGGCTGGAGGTCCGCAATGCGGGGCATACGATCAGCAACGCGCGGTGGGAAGCCGGCAACGTCCGCGACGTGCTCGATTACTACGCGGCGGCGCCCGAACGGTTGGCCGGGCGTCAGATCCCGGTGGCCGGCGGCATCGACCTGACGTTCCACGAACCGCTCGGCGTGGTCGGCATCATCGTCCCGTGGAATTTCCCCATGCCAATCGCCGGATGGGGGTTCGCGCCCGCGCTCGCGGCCGGCAACACCGTGGTGCTCAAACCCGCCGAGCTGACCCCGCTGACCGCCTTGCGTCTCGGTGAGCTGGCGTTGGAAGCGGGCCTGCCCGAGGGCGTGTTCACGGTGCTGCCCGGTCGCGGTGACGTGGTGGGGCAGCGGTTCGTCACGCATCCGGGCGTCCGGAAGGTCTGCTTCACCGGATCCACCAGGGTCGGCAAGTCGATCATGGCTGGCTGTGCCGATCAAGTGAAGAGGGTGACCCTCGAACTCGGCGGCAAGAACGCGAACATCGTCTTCGCCGACGCTGACCTGGAACGGGCCGCGGCAAGCGCTCCGGGCGGCGTGTTCGACAACGCGGGCCAGGACTGTTGCGCACGGTCACGACTGCTGGTCCAGGACACGGTGTACGACCGCTTCCTCGCCCTGCTCGAGCCGGCCGTAAAGGCTTTCCGGGTGGAGGACCCGCAGCTCGACACGGCCGAGATGGGACCGCTGATCTCCGCCGCGCACCGGGAGAAGGTGGCCTCCTACACCGCCGAGGGCGAGGTCGCGTTCACCGGCGCCGCTCCCGGCAGCGACGGCTGGTGGTTCCCGCCCACGGTGCTGCTGGCCCACTCGGCACGGGATCGGCACTGGCGCGAGGAGGTGTTCGGGCCGGTCATCTCGGTGCTGCCGTTCCATGAAGAGGACGAGGCTGTCCAGCTTGCCAACGACACCGAGTACGGGCTCTCCGGCTCGATCTGGACCCGGGATCTGGGCCGGGCGCTGCGGGTCTCCCGGGGCGTCGACACCGGCAACCTCAGCGTCAACTCGCACTCGTCGGTGCGCTATTGGACGCCGTTCGGTGGCATGAAGCAGTCCGGGTTCGGCCGGGAGTTGGGTCCCGACGCGGTGCTGGGCTTCACCGACGTCAAGAACGTGTTCATCTCAACGGAAAGCTGAGAGGGTCGGCTGTGGAGCGTTTGCAAGATCGGGTCGCGGTCATCACCGGCGCGGGCAGTGGCATCGGGCTGGCCACCGCGCGCAGGTTCGCCGCCGAGGGCGCCAAGGTCGTCTGCGTGGACATCTCGCAGGACGCGGGCAAGTCCGCCGCCGAGGAAGTGGGCGGCGAGTTCGTGGCCTGCGACGTCAGTGACGAAGATGCGGTACGAGCCCTCTTCGACGGCGTCGCCGAGCGCCACGGCCGAGTGGACATCGCCTTCAACAACGCCGGCATCTCCCCACCCAGCGACGATTCGATTCTGGTAACCGGCATCGAAGCGTGGGAACGAGTGCTCAAGGTCAACACCACCAGCGTGTTCTTCTGCTGCAAGTACGCGATCCCTCACATGCAACGGCAGGGCAAGGGCTCGATTATCAACACGGCGTCGTTCGTGGCCCTGCTCGGAGCGGCAACGTCGCAGATCGCGTACACGGCCAGCAAGGGCGGCGTACTGGCCATGACCCGCGAGCTCGGAGTCCAATTCGCCCGCGAAGGCATCCGCATCAACGCGCTCTGCCCAGGCCCGGTCGCTACGCCGCTGCTCATGGACCTGTTCGCCAAGGACCCGGAACGCGCGGCCCGGCGCCTCGTGCATGTGCCGATGGGCCGGTTCGCGGAGCCTGAGGAGATCGCGGCGGCGGTGGCTTTCCTGGCCAGCGACGACGCTTCGTTCATGACTGCTTCGCAGTTCGTCGTGGATGGCGGGATTACGGGGGCCTATGTGACGCCGCTGTGATTCGCCGGGGTGCGGGAGAGTGGTCTGTGGTCCTGCGTCGAGGGCGGCTTGGAAGTCGCTGCCTGATGGCGGTTGTTGGCTCGGAGATTGAGCCGGCTGCCGGGGTGGCTGGATTGGCGGGGTGCACCAGCGGGCGGAGGTAGGGAAATGGCCGGCATGGGCGGGGGAATGGTTCCGGCTTCTTAGCGGAGTTGGATGATCGCGCACTGTGCCGACCTGCTGAAATTCCGCATGGTTTGTTTAGGACGATCAGACCGCGGGCACCCGAACTGCACGCTTCCTTATGAAGGAGGCGCAGGGGTCGAATCCCTGCCGGTGCACGCTTTGATCGCTGTGCCGGTGGGTCGGACGGGCCCGGGCGCGGCGTCAGCCCTCAAGAGGGTGACGCCGCGCGCTCGTGCCCGCAGAATGCGTTGCCGAGCCGTGCCCGCAGAAGGCGTGGCGCATATAGACGTGCAGCGGCGGCGCGCCTGGCCGGGGAGCAGTGCCACGGGGACCTGCGACTTCCCCGCGCCCGCCGGTGAACGGGCTCGATCCCGCGGGAGTGCGCTGGAGTGGTTCTCAGATCGCGGCCACTTGATCTGGGCGGAACGATGATTAAGGTTGCGGAGATGCGCCCGGTCATTGGCATCACCACCTACGTGGAGCCCGCTACGTGGGGGGTTTGGCGCGATCTGCCAACGGCGCTTGTGCCGCATGACTATGTCGCTGCGGTGAGTGCTGCTGGCGGGCGGGTTGTGCTTCTTCCGCCCGATGACATGGATGCCGACATTCTTCGGGTGCTGGACGGGTTGGTGCTTTCCGGCGGCGCCGATCTGGCTCCCGACATGTACGGCGCGCAGGCTGAGCCGCTCACGGTTACCCGGCCGGAGCGGGATTCGGCCGAGATACTGTTGGCGCGGGTGGCTCTTGCTCAGGATCTTCCGGTGCTCGGAGTGTGCCGGGGGATGCAGTTGCTCGCCGTGGCCGCCGGGGGTGCTCTTCACCAGCATCTGCCCGACGTTCTGCGGCACGAGGGACACCGGCCCGCACCGGGCGTCTACGGGAAGCAGGAAGTGTCCTTCATTCCCGGCAGCCGGGTTGCCGGGCTCATGGGCGAGGATCGCTCGGTGCACTGCTACCACCATCAGGGGGTTGCTGATGCGGGGTCGCTCACCGTGACCGGACGTACGAACGATGGGTTGATCGAGGCCGTCGAGGATCCGGAAATGACCTTCGTGCTTGGCGTGCAGTGGCACCCTGAGGTGGTATGGGACAAACGCATATTTGGAGCGCTGGTCACAGCCGCGGCCTCTAACGGGTGAATGCCGCAGATAGCGGAACAAGCGGCTTTCGGGGCGCGCTCTTCAGTACAGGGACGCCCCGGCAAGGAGGCCGTCAGGCAACCTCACCCCCCGCAACGATGCCGGACATCGACCCTCTCCGAGACGAGCCCAGCAGTGCCGCCGGGCTGGCCACCGGACCGCGACCCCCAGGAACCGCCGGCAACGGGCCACCCCAACCGGCCCGGAAACCCAGCGACCCGAGCCAAGCAGTCCAGGCCACCCCCCTCGGACCCGGCAGCCGGGACCAACAGCCGACCGAACGGCCGGAACCAAGCCGACAGCCACTCACCCCCACCCCGGGCAAGAACCAGCCGTACCCCAGAACCGGGTGCGGTGAGGGCCTCAGGCGTCTCGACTTCCGGCCGATGTCTGACATCTAGAGACCGAGAGGAGCGCTCGCATGCGTCGACCCTTGATCGGACTGACCTCGTATTCTCAGCACGTCCAGTACAACGGCAGCAATCAGGAAGTAGGGATGCTGCCGATTGCCTATGTCCGAGCCGTTCATGCTACTGGCGGCCGGGCTGTCCTTGTTACCCCCGATGATCCCGGTGTGGATGTTCTGGAATCGCTTGATGGGATTTTGTTTGCCGGGGGCGGGGATATCGATCCGGCGACTTATCGGGCTGCGCGCCATCCTGCTACCGAGGCTGACCAGCCCCGGGACACGGCCGAGTTGATGCTCATGCGAGCCGCTCTGGACATGGGCCTTCCCGTTCTCGGTGTGTGCCGGGGCATGCAGGTCATGGCCGTGGCCACCGGCGGTTCGCTGCATCAGCATCTTCCCGATGTGGTGGGGCATGAGCGGCACCGGGCCGCCCCGGGTACCGATCCGCTGGCCGCTGACGCCGCTGATTTCGGACGGCATGAAGTCGTTGTTCAAGAGCATTCCGCGGCCTTCGCCTTGCTGGGGTCGCGGCTCACCGTCAATTCGTTCCACCATCAGGCGGTTGATGATCCGGGCACATTCACGGTCAGCGGGTGGTGTCCCGATGATCGGGTTCCGGAAATTATGGAACATCGGGAGCACGCTTTTGCTCTCGGCGTGCAATGGCACCCGGAACGTACCGGTGATCTCCGAGTTTATGCCGCCCTCGCCGAAGCCGCAGCGCGCCGATCCGGTCTGCACTTTCCGGAGCAACAGCAAGAGCGGCGAGCGGCCTAACGCACCGGAAAGGCCGATTGAAACGCCAGCCGTGAGTCAGCGGCCCCGGCCAGTTCTTGTATTACATCGTCGAGGAACATGAAGCTTTCCCAGGGCGGCCCGCCGAGATGCCCAGCCACTTGATCTTCCAGGCTGGGCACCCGGGCGCCTTTCCACACCTTGTCCGCCAGGCTGACCAGCAGATCCTCCAGTGTCCGCTCTTCCTCGGCGTCCCAGGACCCGTGCGTGCCGGCAAAACGAGCAAGATGCCATGGCACCCCGTACGAGATCAGCAAATCCCTTCCCGCCGCCTCATGCCGATTTCCCGGTACGGCCAGTTCTTCGCCATGAATGACTTTGCCGATGTCGTGCGTCGCCGCGCCGAACAGCACCGCCGTGGTGTCGAAGTCCAGCTCCGGCCGGGCTCGGCCCAGCCGATCCGTCAGCAACCAGGCCACATCGTGGACCGCTCGCAGATGCGCGGCCAGCCGCGGCGGGGCTTGCAGGGATTGCAGCAACTCGGTTGCCGCCGGGGGCAGCGGGCGTAGGCCGGAGTCGGTCAGCGCACGGTCGAGGGCCGGGTTTGTCACGCGCACCAGGCTAGCTACGGTTTACCCAGCGGGATCGGTCGAGACAGTCCGGAGGGGTGCATGGGCGGTGGCCTGCCGGGGCAGCTACGGACGGCGTTCGAGCGCGGCGGTGAGATGGGTCGCCGCATGAGTGAGCTGGACTGGGCGGCGACTCCGCTCGGGGAGCCCGCGCAGTGGCCCGATGAGTTCGTGCACGCCGTTTCCACCATGCTGGCGTCGAAGGCGCAGATCGCCGTCTTCTGGGGCCCCGACTACTGCGCCCTCTACAACGATGCCTACATCCCGACGATTGGCATCAAGCATCCCCTTCACCTGGCCCGGCCCGCCCGCGAGATGTGGGCCGAGACCTGGGGTCTGCTGCAGGACCTGTTCACCGGCGTGGTCACCAACGACGAAGCCTATTGGGCCTCCGACCACCCCTTTCTCCTCGAACGGCACGGCTTCCTCGAGGAGACCTACTTCGACATCTCGTACGATCCCATCAGGCTCGCTGACGGCACGGTTGGCGGCTTTTTCTGCATCGTCAGCGACACGACCGCGCAGGTGCTCAGCAGCCGGCGGGTACGCACGCTGAGCCGGCTCGCCTCGCTGCTGGCCGATGCGCCGGATCAGGCCGCGCTCGGGGTGCAAGCCGCTCGCGTGCTCGGCGAGAACGACGGTGACGTGCCGTTCGCCGCGCTCTACCTCCACGACCCGGCCGGCGGGGACGCCGTGCTGCTGGCCGGATCGTCCGGGGTGCCGCCGGTGGCGTGCTGGCCGTTGGAAGGCGCCGCGCGGCAAGCCGTGGAAACCGCGATCCGCACCGATCGGGCCGGCACGGTAGCAGCCGGGGACGTTGCCCATCCACCGCCCACATCGGCCGCGCCCGAGGCGTTGGTGCTGCCCGTGGGCATCGGCACCACCGATGTCGGTGCCCTGGTTGTCGGGGTCAGCCGGTATCTGGCGCTGGATGACGATTACCGGGACTTCCTGCTGCTGGCCACCGCACAGATCTCCCGGGCGGTCGCCAACTTGCGGGCGTACGAGCAGGAGAGAAAACGCGCCGCCGAGCTGGCGGCCCTCGACGCGGCCAAGACCAACTTCTTTTCCAACGTCAGCCATGAGTTCCGCACGCCGTTGACCTTGATCCTGGGCCCGCTGGAGGATCTGCTGGCGATGCCGGGGATCGACGCCGAGCAGCGGGAACGCCTCGAACCGATGCGGCGCAACGGCTTGCGGCTGCTGAAGCTGGTGAACACCGTGCTCGACTTCTCCCGGCTGGAATCCGGTCGGCTGCGTGCCGCCTACCGGCCCACCGACCTGGCCGACTACACGGCCCGGCTGGCCAGCGCCTTCCGCTCAGCCACCGAGCGCGCCGGGTTGTCGCTGAAGGTCGAGTGCCCGCCGCTGAGCGCGCCCGTCTACGTCGACCGGGAGATGTGGGAGAAGATCGTCTTCAATCTGCTCTCCAATGCGGTCAAGTTCACCCGGTCCGGGGGGATCACCGTGCGGCTGTCGGAGCAGTCCGGGGTCGCGGTGCTGGAAGTGATCGACACCGGGGTGGGCGTCACGCCCGAGGATCAGGCGCTGCTGTTCGATCGGTTCCACCGGGTCACCGGGAGCTGGTCGCGCAGCCACGAGGGCACCGGCATCGGCCTGGCTTTGCTGCGCGAGCTGGTCGAGCTGCACTCCGGCACCGCCACCGCGCAGAGCGCGCCGGGGGTGGGCAGCACGTTCCGGGTTGCCGTCCCGCTCGGGACCGCCCATCTGGCCGCCGATCGCATCGTTGACGACCCGGGCGAGGCGTTGCTCGTCGACCAGGCCCGGCTGTATGTCGAGGAGGCGCACTGGTGGCTTGGCGAAAGCTTGCCCGAGGCCGTACCCACCCCGCCGGGGCAGGTGCAGGCTGCCCGCCGGGGGCGGGTGCTGGTCGCTGACGACAACGCTGACCTGCGCGACCACGTGGTACGGCTGCTGCGGCCGACCTGGGATGTGACAGCGGTAGCCGACGGGCAGGAGGCGCTGGAACGGGCCCGCGACGAACCGTTCGACCTGGTGCTGACCGATGTGATGATGCCCCGGCTGGACGGGTTCGGGCTGATCCAGGCGTTGCGGGCCGACGAGCGGACCCGGGACGTGCCGATCCTGGTGCTCTCCGCCCGTGCCGGCGAGGAGTCCGCGGTCGAGGGCTTGAACGCCGGGGCCGACGACTACCTGGTCAAGCCGTTCTCGGCGCGCGAGCTGACCGCGCGGCTACGGGCCAATTTGGAGCTGGGGCTGCTGCGGCGCCAGATCATCAGCCGGCTGCGCGGGCTGGTCGATGCGGCGGCGGCGGTGAACACCGTACGGACCACGGCCGAGGTGCTCGACGTGGCGGCTCGGCACGTGCGCGCGATGACCTCGGCGGGCCGGGTCGTGGTGACCACGCCGGGGGCCCGGGCCGAAGTGGACGGGGGAGCATCGGACACCGCGCAGCCGGACGCGGTGCTGGTGTTGCCGGACACGTCCGGGGCCACGCTCGGCGAGCTGACGGTGTGGTCCGGCCCGGACGGCCCGGCCGAGCCGGTGCTGCTCACCCAGCTGGCCCGGTTGATCGGGCTGCGCCTGGAGAACGCCCGGCTGTACGAGGCCGAGCACCGCATTGCCAGCACGTTGCAGCACAGCCTGTTGCCGCAGTCGCTGCCCCGGATGCCCGGCGCGATCGTAGCGAGCCGCTACCTGCCGGGCAGTTCCGAAGCCGAGGTGGGTGGCGACTGGTACGACGTCATCCACGCGCCCGGCGATCAACTGTTCCTGGTGATCGGCGATGTGGTTGGCAAGGGTGTGCAAGCCGCTGCCGTGATGGGTCAGCTGCGCAATGCGCTGCGGGCGTACATCCTCGAGGGTTTCGATTGTGGAGATGCCTTGACCCGCCTCAACCGGCTGGTGGACAACCTCGGCCGGCGGCAATTTGCCACAGTGGTCTGCGTGCGATTTGATCCTCGCGTGAGGGAATTGCATTTCTCCTCGGCCGGGCATCCATCGCCGATCATCGCGGCGGCGGGCGAGGAGGGGGAGTTTCTCTACACTTCGGCGCTCGGACCGCCCATCGGTGCGCTCGGCGGCTCGCAATATCCGACGCTGCAGGCCGTGCTCGAACCCGGGCGGCGGCTGCTGCTCTACACCGATGGTCTTGTTGAGGACCGGCGGCAGGGCATCGACACCGGCTTCTCCGAGATCCGCGCGGACCTGGCCCAACCCACCGACCATGTCGAGGATATGCTGGACAACCTGCTGGCCAAGGCCGCTGTGCGCCCCCGCCGCGACGACATCGCGCTGCTGGCGCTGCAGGCCACCGAGCCGCTTGAGTTCGTGTTGCGGCTGCCCGCGGATCCGACTCGGCTCAGCGTGCTGCGGCGCCGTCTGGAGGATTTCCTCACCGCCAACGACGTGCCCGACAATGACATTTTCGACGTGACGGTGGCAGTCTCGGAAGCGGCAGCGAACGCAATCGAGCATCCGATCGACCCGGCCGAGCCAGTGATAACCGTCGAAGTGTCGCTGGTGGACGACGCGGTGACGGCGACCGTGCACGACACCGGCCGGTGGCGTCCGGCGACCGGTCCGGGCTTCCGGGGCCGCGGGCTGGCGCTGATCGGCGCGTTGTCGGAACTGTCGGTGGCGCGTTCCGAGGCGGGCACGTCCGTAACGCTGCGCCGGCCGATCAGCCGCGCTTGAGCCAGGGCTGAGCGTCCAACCCCGAAATCTGCAAAACCCGCAAAACCGCAGCCGATGGTACGACCTCAAGTGTGCCGCCGTCATACCGCTCGACGAGCCGGATCACAGCTTGGATCGCTGCCGAGTCGAAGAACGTGACGCCGTGCAGATCCAGCGTCACCGCTCGGGTCTGCGCGTCGGTGGCCGTCTGGATCATCTGTCCGGCCGTCGACATGTCCACCTCGCCGGTCACGACGACGGTGACGCGCTCGCCGGCCACCGCCGCGGTGACCGAAAAGATGTTCTTGGGGCCGTCTTGATCCACGCAGACACGATTACACAGGGCCCACAGGGCGGCAAGAACCGGTCCCGCTGGCCCGAAGCGCCCGGCCTTGCGGCGATAGGCTGGGAACATGACCGTTCGTGCCCCGCTGACTCCGGGAAAGCTCTCGCCTTGGCGGGCGGTGCCGCCACAGATCACCCGGCCCGAGTATGTCGGCAAGAAGCGCCCGAAAGAGTGGCGTGGCTCGCACGTGCAGACGCCCGAGACCATCGAGAAGATGCGCGTCGCCGGCCGCCTCGCCGCCCAGGCCACCCAGCTCGCCGGGGAGCACTGCAAACCCGGCGTCACCACTGACGAGATCGACCGGGTGGTGCACGAGTTCCTCGTCGACCACGGCGCATACCCCTCGACACTGGGTTACAAGGGCTTCCCCAAGTCCAGCTGCACCTCGCTCAACGAGGTCATCTGCCATGGCATCCCGGACACCACGGTGCTGGAGAACGGCGACATCATCAACGTCGACGTCACCGCCTACATCGACGGGGTGCACGGCGACACCGACGCCACGTTCCTGGTCGGCGAGGTCAACGAGGAGGCGCGGCTGCTGGTCGAGCGCACCCACGAGGCGATGATGCGCGGCATCAAGGTGGTGGCGCCGGGCCGGCCGATCAACGCGATCGGGCGGGTCATCGAGGCGTACGCGCGCCGCTTCGGCTACGGCGTGATCCGCGACTTCACCGGCCACGGCATCGGCGAGACCTTCCACAGCGGCCTCTACATCCCGCACTACGACAACCCGCGGCTGGACCTCGTGATGCAGGAGGGCATGACCTTCACCATCGAGCCGATGATCACGCTGGGCACCCACGAGTACGAGATGTGGAACGACGGCTGGACCGTGGTCACCAAGGACCGCAAGTGGACGGCCCAGTTCGAGCACACGCTGGTGGTGACCGCCGACGGCGCCGAGATCCTGACCCTGCCGTAGCTGTTCGAGCAGTCCCGGCCAGGGCTCCTAGGGGCGTCCCGGCCAGGGAAGAGTCACCGGGCTGACATTGCCGCGGCGACGCCACCGGGTGGCTCGCACGGCGGCGTCGGTCAAGGCGCTCAGGGCCGTCGAGCGGTCGCCACCCTCGGTGGACGGCAGCGTTGCGCGCCACGCCTGCGCGACCCCGTCCTCCACCTGGATGGCCAGCTTGAGGGCACTGTCGCGATCGGTGACCTCGAACGGGAGCTGGTAACCGGCGGGCGCGGGCGCGGTGCTGGCCTTCAGCGCTGCCAGCCGCAGCACCAGCGCGTCCCGGCGGTCGCGGTGGATGGCTTCACAGGCGCGCGCCTCGGTCAGGTCACCGTCGGAGGTCAGTTTCACGCCCAACAGCCCGTACGCGTAGATAGCCGCTTCTTCCGCAGCCAGCGCGGCTGCCATCGCGTCGCTCATCGCAGCGCCTCCGCGTGGGCGGCTCGGGCCGCGGCTATCGAACCCACGATCCCGGCGCGCTCCGCCGGGGCTGTCTTGCACGCCGCGGTCGCGGTCTTCTGGGCCGCCTGCTCGGCCTTGCGCAGCGCGGCCTTGGAATTGCCAGCCGCGGGTGCGCTGGGCGCGGCCGAGGGCAGGGTGGCGCCGATCAGCTTGGCCAGCTCGGCCGCGTGCGCCCGGTGATCGTCGCCGAAGACCTTCAGCGCCGGGTCGGCCACGGCGGCGCGATCATAGCCGGCGGCCAGCGCGAGCGCCTCGTCCAGCACGGGCTGCAGGGCATCGGGGGCCGGCGCCGGCTCGGGGTCGTCGCCGAACAGCCCGCAGCCGGTCAGCGTGGCGAGACCGGCCGTGCCCGCAACCCCACCGAGAAGCTGACGTCTTTTCACTGGACCATCCAACACCATCCGCGCACGTCCTCCTGCAGCATGCCGCTGACCTGCGCGGGCCCCCGATTCGGTGCGGCGCTGGCCGGGGCCCTATGACGGCGCGTTACGCTCTGCGTCAGCCGCCGGGGAAAACGGCCCCGGTGGCATGCCGGTGTTCCCGGCGATCGGCCGGTCGGCGCTCGCCACCGGCCATACTCCAGCAGAAGGGGTTGGGCCCGATGACGCAGCGTGGTCGCGCCGGTGCCCGGCCGTCGAACAACCGCCACTCCGGTGGGCGGGGTCGTGACGCAGCCGCCGAGCAGCCGGCTCCCGCGGCTCCACGGATCGATCTGGTGGCCGCCCGCGCGCGGGTCCGAGCCGTGATCGAACCGGTGGTGGTGGCTGCCGGGTACGACCTCGAAGAGGTGAATCTGTCGCGGGCCGGCCGCCGGCACGTGGTGCGGGTGCTCGTCGACGCCGACGGTGGGATCAGCCTGGACGACGTCGCGGTGGTGTCCCGGGAGATCTCCCATGCCCTGGACGCGGCCGACGAGTCCGGCGACGAGGTGCTGGCTGGGGAATATCAGCTGGAGGTGGGCTCGCCGGGCGTGGACCGGCCGCTGACCCTGCCCCGGCACTGGCGGCGCAACGTCACCCGGCTGGTGAGCGTCACCGTCGCCGGCCGCGCGCTGACCGGGCGCATCACCGGCGCGGATGACACCGGCGTGGTGCTCGACGTGGACGGGAAGGTTAGCGAGATCCCCTACGCGGAACTCGGCCCCGGCAAGGTCCAGATCGAGTTCAAGCGGCTGGACGAGGCGGTCTTCGCGGACGACGAAGACGGCGATGAAGACGACGAGGACGATGTCTTCGCAGACGATGACGACGATGAGGATGGGGAGGGCGAGGACAGGTGAACATCGACCTCGCGGCGCTGCGCGCCCTGGAGCGCGAGCGGGAGATCCCGTTCGACACGATCCTCGCGGCGATCGAGACCGCGCTGCTGACCGCTTACCGGCACACCGAGGGCGCCGAAGCGCACGCCCGGGTGGAGATCGACCGTAAGAACGGTGCCGCCCTGGTGTTCGCCCAGGAGTTGGATGCCGACGGCACGATCGTGCGCGAATGGGACGACACCCCGCACGACTTCGGGCGCATCGCCGCGATGACCGCCAAGCAGGTGATCCTGCAGCGGCTGCGCGAGGCGACCGACGAGGTCCACTTCGGCGAGTACGCCGGGCGCGACGGTGACCTGGTCACCGGCATCGTGCAGGCCGATGCCGCGCGGGCCGAGAAGGGCATCGTGATCGTCGACCTGGGCAAGCTGGAGGCCGTCCTCCCGCAAGCCGAACAGGTGCCCGGCGAAACGTACGACCACGGCTCCCGCATCCGCGCGATCGTGGTGCACGTGGCCAAGGGCTTCCGAGGTCCGCAGATCACGTTGTCGCGCTCGCACCCCGCGCTGGTGAAGAAGCTTTTCTCGCTTGAGGTGCCGGAAATCGCCGACGGTGTGGTGGAGATCGCTGCGATCGCACGTGAGTCTGGTCACCGTACGAAGATCGCCGTGCACTCGACTGTCCCCGGCGTCAACGCCAAGGGCGCCTGCATCGGCCCGATGGGTCAGCGGGTGCGCGCCGTGATGTCGGAGCTGCACGGCGAGAAAATCGACATCATCGACTGGTCCGAGGACCCGGCGCAGTTCGTCGGCAATGCCCTCTCGCCTGCCAGGGCACTGCGGGTGGAGGTCGTTGACCTGGCCGCACGCACCGCCCGGGTGACCGTGCCGGACTTCCAGTTGTCGCTGGCGATCGGGCGCGAGGGGCAAAACGCCCGGCTCGCCGCCCGGCTGACCGGCTGGCGCATCGACATCCGCCCGGACAACGAGGCGTCGCCGGCCCCGGAGCGGGATGCCGCCGAGACCGGAAGCTGACCGGATACGCGGGAAGCGCGTGCGAGGAGTAGACTTTTGCGGGGCTGGCCCGGTGCGTGTTCCTGAACGGACGTGCATCGGTTGTCGCTTACGCGCGCCAGCCTCGGCGTTACTGCGGTTCGTCGCGGTGGGAGCAGGAGATTCTTTCCGGCTTCAACCAGATCCGAACCGCCGGCTGCCGGGTCGGGGCGCGCATTTGCATCCTGATCTGGCCTGCTTCGCGCAAGCGGAGCGGCGTCGCGCCTTCGGGCGTGCGTTGCGTCTCACCGGTGTTGCTGACACCGGCTTGCTTGCCGAGCACATCCGCACGGCCGCGCCGCGCGGAACGACCGATGACGAGGCGTCGGTGCCTCGTCACGACCCAGCAAGGTAGGACGACCGACATGAGCACACGATGAAGTCCCTGAAATGACCAGGCTTCTAGTGCACGAGTGAGGTCGCTGCGGGTTCGGCTCGCACGACCTCAAAGTGAGGAGTGCAGTGCCAGGCAAGGCCCGCGTACACGAGCTCGCAAAGGAGCTCGGGGTCGACAGCAAGACCGTTCTCGCCAAGCTCAAGGAGATGGGCGAGTTCGTCAAATCCGCATCCAGCACGGTTGAGGCCCCCGTGGCCCGGCGGCTGCGTGGTGCTTACGAGGCGCAGAACGGATCCGCCGCACCGGCGGCCTCCGCTCCGGCGCCCAGCAGCGCCCCCGCGTCCTCCGCGCCCCGCCCCAACCCGATGACGGCACGGCCCCAGCCGCCGCGCCCGACGCCGGCTCCGGGAGCGCCCAGCGCTACCGCGTCACCGGCTCCCACTACTACTCCGGGTGCCTCCGTGCCTGGTCCCGGGCCCCGGCCCGGTCCCAAGGCGCCGGTTCCCGGCCGTCCGGGCCCCCGGCCCGGTCCGGTGGCCAAGCCGGCCAGCGCGCACGACATCGAGGTGGCGGCCGCCGAGGCTCGCGCATCGGCTCTCAAGGCCGAGCAAGAGGCCGCGGTGAAGGCTGCTCAGGAGGCCCGCACCCGCGACGCCGAGCGCCGGGCGCAGCAGCCCCCGGCCGACGGTGGCGCCTCCCGCCCGCGCCCGCCGGGTCCCGGTTCGGTCCCGCCGCGTCCCGGTTCGCCGGCTGCGGCGCGCCCGGCTGCGCCCGGTGCCCCCGCTCCGGGCCGTCCGGCCCCCGGTGGCGGCGCTCCGCGGCCGCCGGCGCGTGGGCCCGGTAACAACCCGTTCGGTGTCTCCGGCGGTGGCGGCGCTTCGCGGCCGTCCCCGGCGTCGATGCCGCGTCCCAACCAGCCCGGCATGCCGCCGCGGCCGAGCCCGGCGTCCATGCCGCCGCGGCCCAGCCCCGCGTCCATGCCCTCGCAGCGTCCCGGTCGTCCGGCCGGCCCCGGCACGGGTCGCCCCGGCGGTCCCGGTGGCGGCGGTCGCGGTCCCGGTGGTGGCGCTGGTGGCGGCTTCCGTCCCGGTGGTGCCGGCGGCGGTGGCGGTGGCTACCGCGGCGGCCCGGGTGCCGGCGGCGGTGGCGGTGGCTACCGCGGTGGCCCCGGCGGCGGTGGCGGCGCTGGTGGCGGCTTCCGTCCCGGTGGCGGCGGCGGTGGCCCGGTCGGCGGTGCCCCCGGTCGTCCCGGCGGTGGCGGTCGTGGCCGTGGCGGCGGCGCCGCGGGTGCCTTCGGGCGGCCGGGTGGCCGGCCGACGCGTGGCCGCAAGTCGAAGAAGCAGCGGCGTCAAGAGTTCGACAACCTGTCGGCTCCGCAGATGAGTTCGGGTGCTCCGCGCGGTCAGGGTCAGGAGATCCGGCTGTCGCGTGGCGCCTCGCTGTCCGACTTCGCTGACAAGATCAACGCCAACCCCGGCTCGCTGGTCCAGGAGATGTTCAACCTGGGCGAGATGGTCACGGCGACGCAGTCGTGCTCCGATGACACGCTGCTGCTGCTGGGGGAGCACCTGGGCTTCAACGTCCAGATCGTCAGCCCCGAGGACGAGGACCGTGAGCTGCTCGCGCAGTTCAACATCGACCTCGACGCCGCGGTTGCCGAGGACCGGCTGGTCACCCGCCCGCCGGTGGTGACCGTCATGGGTCACGTCGACCACGGTAAGACGAAGCTGCTCGACGCCATCCGCAAGACCAACGTGGTCGCCGGTGAGGCGGGTGGCATCACCCAGCACATCGGTGCCTACCAGGTCGCCTACGAGCACAACGGCATCGACCGCGCCATCACGTTCCTCGACACCCCGGGTCACGAGGCGTTCACCGCCATGCGTGCCCGTGGTGCCCAGGCGACGGACATCGTGATCCTGGTGGTCGCGGCCGACGACGGCGTCATGCCGCAGACGGTCGAGGCGCTCAACCACGCCAAGGCCGCCGAGGTCCCGATCGTGGTCGCGGTCAACAAGGTCGACAAGCCGGACGCCAACCCGGAGAAGGTCCGCCAGCAGCTGGCCGACTACGGGCTGCTCGCCGAGGAGTACGGCGGCGAGACGATGTTCGTCAACGTCGCGGCCAAGCCCGGCATCGGCATCGACGACCTGCTCGAGGCCGTTCTGCTGACCGCCGACGCGTCGCTGGAGCTCACCGCTCCGACCGACGGCCCGGCGCAGGGTGTCGTGGTGGAGTCGCACCTGGACAAGGGCCGCGGTGCGGTCGCCACCGTCCTGGTGCAGAAGGGCACGCTGCGGGCCGGCGACTCGATCGTGGCGGGTGGCGCGCACGGCCGCGTCCGCGCCATGCTCGACGAGAACGGCAACAACGTCGCCGAGGCCGAGCCGGCCCGTCCGGTTCTGGTGCTGGGTCTGACGTCGGTGCCGGGTGCCGGTGACACGTTCCTGGCGGCCGAGGACGACCGCACGGTGCGTCAGATCGCCGAGCAGCGGCAAGCCCGCCGTCGTGCGGCGAGCTTCGCCAACTCGCGTGGCCGGGCCACCCTCGAGACGCTCATGGAGCAGCTCAAGGAGGGCGAGAAGACCTCGCTCACGCTGCTCATCAAGGGTGACTCGTCCGGTTCGGTCGAGGCCCTCGAGGACGCGCTGTTCAAGATCGAGATTCCGGACGAGATTCAGCTCAAGGTCATCCACCGCGGCGTCGGTGCGATCACCGAGAGCGACGTCAACCTGGCGTCGGCCTCGTCGGAGCAGATCGCGACGATCATCGGCTTCAACGTCCGGGCGTCGAACAAGGTCAAGGAGCTCGCCGACCGCGCCGGCGTGGAGATCCGCTACTACAGCGTGATCTACCAGGCCATCGAGGAGATCGAGGCGGCGCTCAAGGGCCTGCTCAAGCCGGAGTACGAAGAGGTCGAGCAGGGCACGGCGGAGATCCGCGAGGTCTTCCGCTCATCCAAGATCGGTCTCATCGCCGGTACGATCGTCCGGTCGGGCCTCATCCGCCGCAACGCCAAGGCACGCGTCCTGCGCGACGGTGTCGTGGTGGCGGAGAACGTCACGATCAACTCGCTGCGGCGGTTCAAGGACGACGCAACCGAGGTCCGCGAGGGCTTCGAGTGTGGCGTCACCTTCTCGGGCTTCGGCACGCCGCAGATCGGCGACGTGTTCGAGACCTTCGAGATGCGCGAGAAGCCGCGGGCCTGATCCCAGCGGTATGACGTCGGCCCCCGGTGCTCAGGCACCGGGGGCCGTTGTCTTTACTACTCAGATGTCCCGCTACGCCCTCCTGCTCGCCCCGTCCGCCAACCGTGTCTACGCCGACCAGGCCGGGCGCCTGACCCGCGCCGAGCTGGCCGCGTTCTCCCGCGTGCTCACCGCCCCGCTGAGCGACATCGCGGAAACCACGATCGGTGGCGTCGGCTACATCACCTTCGAGGGCGAGCTCACCGCGCAGGACATTGCCTACCTGGCCAACCTGTCGGCCGGCTACGCGCTGTTCGAGCAGGCCGCCGAGGACCTGCTACGTCCGGTCACGCTGACCCCGCTGGCCCGCTTCGACAGCGACCTCATCACCATCCCGAAGTACGCGGGCAAGACCAACGAGCAGTTCACCAAGCTGCTGCTCAACCTCACGCTGCTCGGCTCGGCGTCGGCGACCCGCATGCTCGACGGCGGGCTCACCGTGCTCGACCCGCTGGCCGGGCGCGGCACCACCCTCAACCAGGCGCTGATGTATGGCTACGACGCCATCGGGGTGGAGATCGACGGCAAGGACGTGGAGGCGTACAAGCTGTTCCTGCAGACGTGGTTGAAGCGCAAGAGGCTCAAACACACTGCCGATCTCGTTCCGGTACGACGCCAGGGCCGTCGCGCCGCCCGCCGGCTCGAGGTCACACTCGCAGCCAGTAAGGAAGACCACAAAGCCGGAGCGGTCCAGAAGGTGGTCGTGCTGCAGACCGACACGACCCAGATCGACGGGTTGCTGCGGGGCGGCTGTGCGGACGTACTGGTAGCAGATCTGCCCTATGGGGTGGCCCACGGCAGTTACGACGATGCCGGCGGCATCACACGCAGCCCTCTCGACCTGCTGGAACGTGCGATCCCGCAATGGCTGCCGCTGCTGCGTCCGGGGGCGGCGATCGGGCTGTCCTGGAACACCAAGGTCGCCAAGCGTGAGTTGGCCGAGGACATCCTGATCGCCAACGGCCTGCAACTCGTGGCCGAGCAGGAGTTGAGCCACCGCGTCGACCAGGGCATCGAGCGCGACATCCTGGTGGCCCGCAAATCCGGGTGAGGTTGTCAGACCCGGGGCGTACTCTGCTCGCTGATGTACACGGAGACTGCGGTATTCGACCTGCTTCTGCCCGGTGACTCGCGCACGCTCAAGCAGAAGCGTTCCTATCTTCGCCCGATCATCGCGATGCTGCGAAAGTTCGAGGTCAGCGTGGCCGAGGTGGGCCTGCACGACCTGGTTGGCCGGGCCCGGATCGGGGTGGCGGTGGTGGCCGCCGAGCCGGCCCAGGCCCGCGCCGTGGTCGATACCTGTGAGAACCAGGTGGCCGGGCGCCCGGAAATTGACCTCTTATCGGTCAAACGCCGCCTCTACGGCGAAGACGACGACGAGTAGTGGCGACAGTTCAGGCCGCAGGCGCGGTGGGTAGGCTTCGGGAGTTAGGCGGGGGCAGGACAGCCCCGTAGGCACGGTTGTCGGAGGTGGGCGTATGTCGGACCCGGCCAAGACGCGACGGCACGCGGAGCGGGTGCGGGAGCTGGTGGCCTCGCTGGTACGCGAGATCAAGGACCCCAGGCTCGGCATGCTGACTGTCACGGACGCCCGGATCACGGGCGACCTGCGGGACGCGCAGGTGTTCTACACGGTGCTCGGGGACCCGACCGAGCAGGCTTCGACCGCCGCAGCGCTGGAGAGCGCCAAGGGCATGCTGCGCAGCCGCGTCGGCCACGCCCTGGGACTGCGCCACTCGCCAAGCCTCACGTTCGTCCTGGACAACGTGCAGGACCACGCGAAGGAGATCGACGACCTGCTTGCTGCCGCCCGGCACCGCGACGAGGAAGTCCAGCGGCTGGCGGCCGGCAAGCACTACGCCGGCGACCCGGACCCGTACAAGTCCGAGGAAGACGAGGACGATGCGGGCGATGCCGACGAGCGAGTAGGCGTCGAGGAGAAACGGTGACGGACACGGTCTCCCGGGCCATCGCGGCTGCCGTAGCGGAATTCGAAGCCGAAAACGACAACTGGGCCCCGGCCGTGGCGGCGGTCGAGGAGCTGGCCCCGGACGACCGTGTCCTGCTCATCTGCCACGTCAACCCGGACGGCGACGCGCTGGGCAGCATGCTCGGCTTCGGTCTCGGGCTGCGGCAGCTGGGCGTACGCAATCTGCAGGCAACATTCCCCGGCGAGTTCGAGGTCCCGGCGCCCTTCGCGGCCATGCCGGGCCTCGACCTGCTGGTCCCGGCGCACGAGGCTCACGCCGACCCCGACCTGGTCGTGGTGTTCGACGTGGCCGCCGAGTCCCGGATGGGCGCGCTGGCCGACCGGCTGGAACGGGCAACCACATCCGTGGTGCTCGACCACCACGCCACCAACACCGGCTTCGGCGACGTCCGCCTGGTCAACCCCCGCGCCGCCGCCACCTCGGTAGTGGTGGAGGAACTGCTCGACCAGTTGGATGTGGAACTCGATGCGGACATCGCCGAGTGCCTCTACATTGCGCTGGCCACCGACACCGGCTCCTTCCGCTTCGACATGACCACCCCCCAGGTCCACGAAATGGCGGCCCGCCTGATCGAAACCGGCATCCGCCCCGGCGAGATCTCCCGCCGCATCTTCGACAGCCGCCCCTTCGAAGCAATGAAGCTCTTCGCCGACGTACTGTCCCGCGCTGAAATGGAACCCGAAGCGGCCGGCGGCCACGGCATGGTCTGGACATATGCAACCCTCGAAGACCTCGACCGCCACGCCCAGCGGCCCTACGTGCTCGACGCGCTGATAGACCCGGTGCGCTGCGTGGCCGAGGTCGACGTGTCAGTAGTCATCAAGCAGGTGGCCCCCACTGAGTGGGCGGTGTCGCTGCGCAGCAAGGGCGCGGTGGACGTGAGCGCGGTGGCGATCGCGCTGCACGGGGGCGGGCATCGGCTGGCGGCTGGCTTCACCGGGTACGGGACGCCGGCTGAGGTCATCGCTACAGTTCGGCAGGAGCTGAGCAAGCACCTGGTGTCCTAGGGCTGCTTGTATCAGGGCTGCTTGTATCGGGGCCGGGCCTTGGCTGCCGCTTTGGCGCTGACGGGGTTGGGGCCGGCGCTTGCGAGCCGGGTTCAGTTGCCGGCTGGGCTCGGGTGCGGTGCTGTCCGCGCTTTGTCTGCGGGTAGGCCGCGACCTGCGCGCAATCCTGGCCTTCGGGAAACCGTGATCCGAATCGGCGGCGTCTCGCAGGTCGGCTGTCGTGCCGTCTCCGCGGCGACCTCCCTAGCGACCCCGCCCGGTGTTTTGGGCGATCCCCTGCGGCGCCGTTTCGGTCGTCTTCTTGCGGTGCCAGTTCTGACGCCCCCTCGCGGCGCCAGTTCTGCCGATCCGGCCCTGGCCTGACCCGCCCGGCCTGATCCGGCCCTGGCCTGACCCGCCCGGCCTGATCCGGCCCTGGTCCGGTGGGCCCGGCCTTGCGCGCGACTGGGCCTGACTCGGTCCGGTCCGGTGAAATCCGATCCGGCTTGGAGAGGTGTGGTGCTGCTTCGTCCGGGATGGCCCTGGCGTGGCGCGGTCTGACGCTGCCTGATCTGGGATGGCCGGAGCGGCCCATCGAACGTTTCCCCACTGGCGATCAACCCTCAACGACGCCATCGCTGAAGCCCCATCCACCCGCTTTCGTCACCTCCCCCGCAGCCTGAAAAGCCTCATCTGCCCCATCTGTTCCGCGCGCCCAGCACTCGCCGTGAACCACCACCCAGGCGCAAACCCACCCCGCCCGGAAGCTCGCAACCCGCGCCGCCATCCTTTCCCTCCGCGGCCAAAATCACCGCCATCCCGGCACCCGTACCCTGCTCCGAACCCCACTCGCCACCTCGCCTTGTCGGGTTTCTGCGTCCCGTTTTCTGGGATCTGCGCGATACCTGGCGGGACTTAACGCTAGTTTGGGTTAACGGTGATTTGGTTTTTGCACGGTCACGACCATGACCGCGGGTGACCTTTGGTTTCCCCTTGGCGAAGACCTCGAGCCACCCGGGCCACCTGTCCCGGGAATGCGCCGCCAGCATCGCCCGGTGATCCCGGGACGGTCTTTGGGACGCCGCTCGATTGATCCCTGTGAAAGGAACCATCATGGCTGCCAAGCCGAAGCCTCAGCCCTCCGACGACGCCCGTGAGCAGATGCGCCGCGCCCTGCAGACGTCAATGGACACCCGCCAGTAAGCCCGGCCAGTAAGTCGGCGAACGCCCCGTCAGTGCGCTGTCCTGTAAGTCGACGAACGCCCGTCAGCGCGCCTGTCCTGCAAGTCGACGAACGGACGCCAGGAATGACGGACGCCCGACGACACTCGCGGCCGGTAGGCCGGCCCACGCCCGCCGGTTAGCCTGGCTTGTAAGTCGGCCCACGCCCGCCGGTAAGCCCGGCTCGTAAGTCGGCCCACGCCCGTCGGCAGGCCTGCCCTGTAACTAGCACCTATCGTTTGCGGCCCTTACGGCTGTGCGGGCATCATGACGTCTCATGAGCCTGCCTGCCGCTGAACGCACCTTGAGCCGGCGCATCGCCGCGTTGGCCTTTCCGGCCCTGGTCGTGCTCGCGGCCGAGCCGCTCTACGTCCTCGTTGACACCGCGGTGGTCGGCCATCTTGGCCGCGTGCCGTTGGCGGCCGTTGCGGTTGGTGGCACCGTCATGTCGCTGGCCGTCTGGTTCGGCACGCTGATGGCGTACGGGACCACGGGTCGCGCCGCGCGCCGGTTCGGGGCCGGGGATCGTGCCGCAGCGGTCGAGGAAGGCGTGCAGGCGTCCTGGCTGGCGTTGATGACCGGGGTGCTGCTGGTGCTGCTGGCCCAGGTCTTCGCCGGTCCGCTGACCCGGGCCCTGGCCAGCGACCCCGGAGCCACCGCGGCCGCCGCGCGTTGGTTGCGCATCGCCGTGTTCGGGGTGCCGGGGTTGCTTCTGGCCGCCGCGGGCAACGGGTGGATGCGCGGGGTGCAGGACACCCGCCGTCCGCTGTACTTCGTGCTCGGCGCGAACGTGCTGTCGGCGATCCTGTGCCCGCTGCTGGTCTACGTTGCGGGCTGGGGGCTCGCCGGCTCGGCCATCGCCAATGTGACCGCCCAGTCGATCACCGGTGGCCTCTTCCTGTGGGCGATCATCCGCGAACGGGTGGTGCTGCGGCCCGTACCCGCGGTGATCGGCAATCAGTTGGTGCTGGGCCGAGACCTGCTGATCCGCGGAGCCGCGTTCCAGGCGTGCTGGCTCTCGGCGACCGGGGTGGCCGCCCGTTTCGGAGTGGCGGCGTTGGGTGCTCACCAGATCGCCCTGCAGTTGTGGTTCTTCGCCGCGCTGGCCCTGGACGCCGTCGCCATTGCCGCGCAGTCGCTGGTCGGTGCCGCGCTGGGAGCCGGTGACGAGCCGGCTGCCCGCGGGGTTGCCCGCAGGGTCACGCTGGTCGGGGGCATTGCGGGCGGTGCGTTCGCGGTACTTGCCGCAGCGGGCGCCGGGGTCATCCCAAGCCTGTTCACCGGCGACCGCGCGGTGCACGAGCAGGCCGCTGTGGTGTGGCCGTGGTTCGTGGGCATGCTGCCGTTCGCGGGCGTGGTCTACGCCCTCGATGGGGTGATGATTGGCGCCGGCGACGTCGGCTACCTGCGCACGATGACCCTGGTGGGCGCGCTGGGCGGCTTTCTTCCGCTTATTTGGATCTCGTACGTCCGCAACTGGGGCTTGCCCGGCATCTGGGCCGGTCTGGCGATGTTCACGCTGGTCCGCCTGGTCGCGCTGGTGCTGCGGTGGCGAGGACCGCGCTGGGCGGTGGTGGGCGCAACCCGGTGAACGGCGTCTGGTTGGGTGGACCCGTGAACGTGGACGGGCTGATCGTGGTGGACAAGCCGGGCGGGATGACCTCCCATGACGTGGTGGCGCGGATCCGGCGCCTGGCCAAGACGCGGCGGGTGGGCCATGGTGGCACCCTCGACCCGATGGCCACCGGCGTGCTGATCATCGGGGTGAACCGGGCGACCCGGCTTCTCACCTATGTGATCGGGGCGCGCAAGAGCTACTCGGCGACGATCCGGCTGGGTCAGGCGACGGTGACCGATGACGCGGAAGGCGACGTGACCTCGACCGCGTCCACCGCCGGCTTGACCGGGGAAGCGATCCGCGCCGAGCTGGCCGCGCGCACCGGGGAGATCGACCAGGTACCGAGTGCGGTCAGCGCCATCAAGATCAACGGCGAGCGGGCGTACAAGCGGGTGCGTGACGGTGAGCAGGTCGAGTTGGCTGCGCGCCGGGTGACGATCTTCCGGCAAGAGGTGCTGGAGATTCGCCGTACGGACGATGTGGTGGATGTTGATGTTGATGTGACCAGCTCCAGCGGCACCTACATCCGCGCCATCGCCCGTGATCTGGGCACCTCGCTGGGCGTCGGCGGGCACCTGACGGCGTTGCGCCGTACCTCCGTCGGCGATCTGACTCTGGCCGGGGCAGCCACGCTGAAGCAACTGGAGGAGCGTGCCCCCGACGTCGTCTCGCTACCCATGGCCGAAGCTGCGCGTCAGGCGTTCCCGCAGCGTGAGGCGACCGTCGAGGAGGCCCGGGTACTCAGCCACGGCGGCCCGCTCGAACCGGTGGGCATCGCCGGTCCGTACGCGGTGTTCGACCCGGCGGGCAACGTCCTGGCCATTGTCTCCGAGCGCGACGGAAAGGCGCGGGCCGAGATCGTGCTCAGCCCCGCCTGAGGTATTCGGCCACCGTCGCGACCAGGTCAGCGGCGGCGTACGGCTTGTCCAGAAAGCCATCACACCCGGCCTCCAGCGCGGCCGCCCGGTCCTGCGGCAGCACGCTGGCGGTCACCGCAACCACCGCGGGCTTGCGGCGGCCCGCCCCCACCGAGCCCGACGCCAGCTCGCTGGCCAGCAGCAACCCGTTGCCGTCGGGCAGGTTCATGTCCAGCAGCACCAGGTCGACATCCTCGGTGTTCAGCTGCGTGCGGGCGGCACCGAGGCTGCCGGCGTCCAGCACCTCGGCGTCGCGGACCGCCTCGATCGCGGCTCGCGACAGCACGGCCTTGACCAGCGTGCGGTTCAGCTCTTCGTCCTCGACCAGCAGGATGCGCGGGTTCTCGGCCGTCACGGATTCTCCTTGTCCCCGGCAGCGCCGTCGTTCGTCTCGCTGCGCACGCCCAGCAGCGGCGCAAGTTTGTCGGCGCCGGCGCCGCCGGCCATCGCGGTGGCCACCACGCCCCCGGCCATCACGGTCGCCACCAGCGAGGCCTCGCCCGCCGTGGCGGCCAGCCCCAGCACCGGCGTCTGCCGGGTGGCGGGGTCCTGTTCGATCGCGGCGAGCATGCTGAAACCGTCCACCGACGGCGACTGCATGTCACACACGATCAGGTCGAAGCCGCCCTCGCGGCTCATCGCGAGCCCGTCCTTCCCGTCGGCCACTGCGACCACGTCGGCGCCGCCGGCCCGCAGTCCGTCCTCAATTGCCTGGCGGATGGTGTCGTCGTGATCCACCACCAGCACCCGCGGGGCGGCCGGGCGGGCGGCCACCGAGCGGGCCAGCGCCGAGACCAGCGCGGCGGGTTCGACCGGCTTGACGAAGTAGTCGCTGGCGCCCAGGGCCAGGCCGGCCGGGCGCTCGTCGATGATTGTGGCGAAGAAGACCGGGATATCCGCGAGCCGGGGATCGGCTTTGAGCCGGCGGATGACCTCGAAGCCGTCGATGCCGGGCAGCGCCACGTCCAGCACGATCGCGTCCGGCGGGTGGGCTCCGGCGGCGGTCAGGCCCGCCTCGCCCGTGCCGGCCACGTCGACCTGGTAGCCGGCGTGTTCCAGCTGGGTACGCAACAACTCCGCCGATTGCGGATCGTCCTCGACCAGCAGCACTCGCACGCCCTGATCGGTGTCCGCTGAGGTTGTCGAGGACACGACGGCCGCGCCGGGTAGCCGTACCCTGAAGGAACTCCCCTGACCCGGAACCGACGCCAGGGTGATCTCCCCGCCGTGCGCCTCCACCAGCCGCTTGGTCAGGGCCAGCCCCAGACCGGTGCCCGCGCGCTGCTTGTCCGGGTCGCCGACCTGCTGGAATTCCTCGAAGACGCGGTCCTGATCGGCGGGCGCGATGCCGATCCCGGTGTCCGCGACGGTGACCAGCACGGTGTCTTTCTCGCGCCGGCTGGACACGGTCAGCCTGCCGCCCTCCGGGGTGAACTTGATCGCGTTGGACAGCAGGTTCTCCACGATCTGGCGGAACCGCACCCGGTCCGCGGTCGCCGTCGCCGGGGCCAGCTCGGTGACCACCGTCAACGATTTCGTGGTGAGCAGCGGCGACAGGCCGGTCAGCAGCTCACGCACCGCGGTGTCGACGCGCAGCGGAGCCAGCCGCAGCTCCAGCCGCCCGGCCTCCACTTTCGCCAGGTCGAGAATGTCGTTGATCAACCCGAGCAGGTGCCGCCCGCTGGTGTGGATGTGTTCGACCCACTCGGCGGGCACCCGGCGGCGATCGCCGTCCGGCTCCTCCATGCGCATCAGGTCGCTGAAGCCGATGATCGCGTTCAGCGGGGTCCGCAGCTCGTGGCTCATATTGGCCAGAAAGGCACTCTTCGCTGCGCTGGCCCGGGTGAGCGCTTCCACCGACTCGCCCAGCTCGGCAGCCAGCCGGCGCTGCGCGGCCATCACCGCGACGCGCTCGGCCAGGATGCCGGCCTGCCCGCCGAGCAGCGCGAACAGCCGCAGGTCGTCGTCGCTGAACAGCCCGCGGTGGCGGTTGAACAGCAGCACCGCGCCCTCGGCGTCCGGCGGCACCGGCATGCTCAGCAGCGTGACGAAGTCGTCGCCCAGGTCGTCACCGTAGTGCTCGACCAGCGCGTCGCCGCCCTCGCGCAGCCGGGCCGGCTGTCCGGCGCGGATCAGCGCGGTCAGGTCGTCGAAGCTCAGGCCCTCCGGGGGAGTCAGGCGCGGGCCGGCGTACGCGATCGGCGCCAGCCGTCCGTCCGGGCGCGGCATCAGCACGGACACCGCGTCGGCGCCGGTCTCGAGGCGCATGATCTCGGCGTACGTCTGCCAGACCTGTTCCGGCGAGTCCACCGGTTCGCGCAGCAGCTTCTCGCTGACCGACTGCGCGGTGGAAGCCGAGAACGCCCGGCGCAGCAGCCGCGGCGGGGCGAACGCAATCAGATAGCCCAGACCGCAGATCAGCCCGAGCGTGCGGTAGGTGCCGATCAGCGCCTCGTCGTTGTCATGCACGGTGCCGATGGCCAGCGTCGAGATCATCATTGCGAACAGCACAGTCGTCGCCGCGGCGATGGTCAGGCGGGCCCGGTTGGCCCCCGTACGCGTGCAGGCCTTGCCGAACAGCATCCACGCGGCCGCGACCTCGCCGAGCACGAAACCACCAGCGGCGAGATACCAGACCGAATCGTGCAGCGGGCGTTCCGCCACGATCAGCAGTGCGGCGGTGCCCAGGTACGCCGCCAGCGTCGCCAGATCCAGCCAGCGCGGCACTTCACGCAGCCGGGCGGCCAGCCGCAGGGTCAGGTAGGGCTGGGCGAACAGCGCCAGCTGAGTGACCACGCTCACCCAGGACGGCATGGCATGCAACTGCCGGGTCAGAGCGAAGGCGAACCACAGCGTGCAGGGCAGGAAAACCAGTGTGACGTCGCGTTGCAGCGGATCGCGTCGCCGCAGGTAGCCGACCGCTGCGCGCACGAACAGAGCCGCGAACATGCATTCGGCGGCGAGCAGGATCAGCAGACTCCACCCGATGCTCATATCGGTATCAACTGTAGCGTTTCAGGCGGTCCGTGAGACCGATACTCTTACGCCTGATCGACGCGCTGATCCGGCGCGCATGGGGAGGCGTGAGATGCAGCGGTGGCGCGGCTATGAAGCGGTGCCGGGCGGGTTCGGACGGTCGGTGGTGACCATCGGCGTATTCGACGGCGTGCACCGCGGGCACCAGGGGATCATCGGCCACACCGTCAAGCGGGCTCGCGACGCCGGTCTGCAGTCGGTGGTCGTGACGTTCGACCCGCACCCGGCCGAGGTGGTACGGCCCGGATCGCATCCGGCGGTGCTGACCGAGCCCCTGCGCAAGGCCGAGCTGATCGAGCAGCTCGGCGTGGACGCACTGTGCGTGGTTCCGTTCACCCCCGAGTTCTCCCGGCTGAGCCCCGACGAGTTCGTGCACGACGTGCTGGTCGAGGCGCTGCACGCCGCGGTCGTGGTGGAGGGGGACAACTTCCGCTTCGGCCACAAGGCCACCGGCGATCTGGCGATGCTGGCCAAGCTCGGGCACATGTTCGGCTTCACCGTCGAGGAGGCGCCGCTGGTGGCCGCCGACGGGCTGGTGTTCTCCTCCACGTACATCCGCAGTTGCGTGGATGCCGGGGACGTGGCTGCGGCCGGTGCTGCGCTGGGCCGGGCGCACCGGTTGGAGGGCGTGGTCGTACGGGGGGATCAGCGGGGGCGTGAACTCGGCTTCCCGACCGCCAACCTGTTGTGCCACGACTACGCGGCGATCCCGGCCGACGGGGTGTACGCGGCGTGGCTCAACCGCGGCGAGCAGAAGCTGCGTGCCTCGGTGTCGGTCGGCACCAACCCGACCTTCTCCGGGCGCGAACGCCGGGTCGAGGCATACGCCCTGGACTTCGACGGCGACCTCTACGGCGAGCGGCTCAGCCTCGACTTCGTCGCTCACCTCCGCGAGCAGCGTGTATACACGTCCATCGAGCCGTTGGTGGCGCAGATCGCCGAGGACGTCGAACAGACCCGCGTAGTTCTCCAATAACTGGCTGGTAAGGTTGAGGCGCTGCTGGCTTATCCAGCACCCGGTCTCGCCCACCTGCCCGACGCCGCGGGTCGCGAGGAAACCGCTCAACCGGCAACACAGAAGTTCGGAGAACATGGCGCTCGATCAAGAGACCAAGACCAAGATCATGACTGAGTACGCGACCCTGGAGGGCGATACCGGCTCTCCCGAGGTTCAGGTTGCGATGCTCACCAAGCGGATCGCCGACCTCACCGAGCACCTCAAGGTGCACAAGCACGACCACCACAGCCGTCGTGGTCTGCTGCTGCTGGTGGGCCGTCGCCGTCGTCTGCTCAACTACGTGCAGAAGAAGGACATCGCGCGCTACCGGACGCTGATCGAGCGTCTCGGCCTGCGCCGCTAGTTTCACCGGGGGAGTGGCCGAGGTGGCTGCTCCCCCGAGCTTTACCCCACGGACCCGCGCGGCCACAGTTAGACGGCACCGGTCCTCGGTAGTGGTTCCCGGGCCGATTCCCGGGCACTTCGATCGAAGACCGGCCACGCTGTAAACCGCGCTGTAGAGACCGCCGGGTCCTCGACGAAGGAGTACCGCACCACATGACAGAGCACAACGCTCTCGGCACCGAATCGCGCACCGCCGTCATCGACAACGGCTCGTTCGGCACCCGGGAGGTCACCTTCTCCACCGGCCGGCTGGCCAAGCAGGCCGGCGGCTCGGTCGTCGTCCAACTGGGCGAGACGACCGTCCTGTCGACCACCACGGCCAGCAAGGCGCCGAAGGAGCACTTCGACTTCTTCCCGCTGACCGTCGACGTCGAGGAGCGCATGTACGCCGCGGGTCGCATCCCCGGCTCGTTCTTCCGCCGTGAGGGCCGCCCCAGCGAGGACGCGATCCTCACCTGCCGGCTGATCGACCGGCCGCTGCGCCCGTCGTTCACCAAGGGCCTGCGCAACGAGGTCCAGGTCGTCGAGACCGTCCTCGCGCTCGACCCCTCGCACCCCTACGACGTCGTCGCCATGAACGGCGCCTCGATGTCGACCAAGCTGTCCGGGCTGCCGTTCAGCGGTCCGGTCGGCTCGACCCGCGTCGCGCACATCGACGGGCAGTGGGTCGCGTTCCCGACCATCGAGGAACTCGAGCGGGCCACCTTCGACATGGTGGTTGCCGGCCGGGTCACCGCCGACGGCGATGTCGCGATCATGATGGTTGAGGCCGAGGCCACCCCGCAGGCGGTCAAGCTGATCGCCGGTGGCGCCACCGCCCCGACCGAGGAGATCGTGGCTGGTGGCCTGGAGGCCGCCAAGCCCGCGCTCCGCGAGCTGTGCCGCGCACAGAGCGAGCTGGCGGAGGTCGCCGCGAAGCCGGTCCAGGACTTCCCGGTCTTCCTCGACTACCAGGACGACGTGCACACCGCGGTCGTCGAGGCCGTGCGTGAGGAAACCGCAGAGGCGCTCAAGATCGCTGGCAAGCAGGAGCGCGAGGAGGCCCTCGACCGGGTCAAGGCCAAGGCGCACGAGCTGCTCGACGAGCGCTTCGAGGGCCGCGAGAAGGAGATCAGCGCGGCGTTCCGCTCGGTCACCAAGACCGAGGTCCGCCAGCGCGTGCTGCGCGAGCAGGTCCGCATCGACGGCCGCGGCCCGCGCGACATCCGGCCGCTGTCGGCCGAGGTCGGCATCCTGCCCCGGGTGCACGGCTCGGCACTGTTCGAGCGCGGCGAGACCCAGATCATGGGCGTCACCACGCTGAACATGCTGCGCATGGAGCAGGCGCTGGACACGCTGGCGCCGGAGAAGTCCAAGCGCTACATGCACAACTACAACTTCCCGCCGTACTCGACCGGTGAGACCGGCCGGGTGGGCTCGCCGAAGCGCCGCGAGATCGGTCACGGCGCGCTGGCCGAGCGGGCCCTGGTGCCCGTGCTGCCCTCGCGCGAGGAGTTCCCGTACGCGATCCGTCAGGTCTCCGAGGCCCTCGGCTCGAACGGCTCGACCTCCATGGGTTCGGTCTGCGCCTCCACGCTGGCCCTGCTCAGCGCCGGTGTGCCGCTCAAGGCGCCCGTCGCCGGCATCGCCATGGGTCTGATCTCCGACGAGGTGGACGGCAAGACCGAGTACATCGCGCTGACCGACATCCTCGGCGCCGAGGACGCGTTCGGTGACATGGACTTCAAGGTCGCCGGCACCAGCGAGTTCGTCACCGCGCTGCAGTTGGACACCAAGCTCGACGGCATCCCGTCCGACGTGCTGGCCGCCGCTCTGCAGCAGGCGCACGACGCCCGCGCCACGATCCTCGGCGTGATGGCCGCGGCGATCGAGGGCCCGGCTTCGATGAGCGAGTACGCCCCGCGCGTCACCAGCGTGAAGATCCCGGTCGACAAGATCGGCATGGTCATCGGCCCCAAGGGCCAGACGATCAACGCGATCCAGGATGAGACCGGCGCCGACATCTCCATCGAGGACGACGGCACGATCTACGTCGGCGCGACCAACGGCCCGGCGGCCGACGCCGCGGTCGAGCGGATCAACGCCATCGCGAACCCGACGCTGCCCAAGGTCGGCGACAAGTTCCTCGGCACGGTGGTGAAGACGGCCGCGTTCGGCGCGTTCATCTCGCTGCTGCCCGGCCGCGACGGCCTGCTGCACATCTCCAAGGTGGGCGACGGCAAGCGCGTTGAGAAGGTCGAGGACTTCCTCAACGTCGGCGACAAGGTCGAGGTGTCCATCGCGGACATCGACAACCGCGGCAAGATCTACCTGGACAAGGTCCGCCCCGAGGGCGAGGAGGCCCCGGCCGCTCCGGCCGCGTCCGACAATCCCCGCGAGGAGCGTGCCCCCCGCGGCGACCGTGGCGGCGAGCGTTCCGAGGGCGGCGAGCCCCGGCGTCGCCGGTCGCGTCCGAGCGGCGACCGCGGTGGCGACCGCGGCGGAGACCGTGGCTGATCTCCAGTCATGACATCGCTCAACCGCGGGCCGGCCGGAAGGCCGGCCCGCGTCTCTACCAAGACCTTGCACGATGGTGTACGCCGCACCGTGCTCCCCAGCGGCCTGCGCATCGTCACGGAGGCGATCCCGACCACCCGCAGCGCCGCGCTCGGCGTCTGGGTGCGCATCGGCTCGCGCGACGAAACCACCGCCATGTCGGGTGCCTCGCACTTCCTCGAGCACCTGCTGTTCAAGGGCACCGAGAAGCGATCGGCGCTGGACATCTCGGCCGAGATCGAGGCTGTCGGTGGCGAGACGAACGCCTTCACCACGAAGGAGTACACCTGCTACTACGCACGTGTGCTTGACGCCGACCTGCCGCTGGCCATCGACGTGCTGTGTGACGCGGTGGCCAACTCGGTGCTGGACCCGGCCGACGTGGAGACCGAGCGGGGCGTGATTCTCGAAGAGATCGCCATGCACGACGACGAGCCCGGCGACGAGGTGCACGATGTGTTCACCGAGGCGCTCTTCGGGGCGTCGACGCCGCTGGGCCGGCTGATCTCGGGTACCGAGGAAACGATTTCCCCGATGACCCGTACGCAGATCAACCGGTTCTACCGCAGCCGCTACCTGGCCTCGCAGATCGTCATCACAGCGGCCGGCAACCTCGACCACACCAAGGTCGTCAAGCTGGTCCGTGCCGCGCTGGCGGGCAGCCCGCTGGACACGGCCGGAGAGCCCGCGGCGTTGCGGGACACCAAGAAGCACCGGGTGCAGAAGCCGGCGACCGTGGTTCGCAACCGCGACACCGAGCAGGCACACCTGGTGCTCGGCGGCACCGGGATCACCCGCGGCGATGAGCGGCGCTTCGCGCTGGGCGTGCTGAACAACGTGCTCGGTGGCGGCATGTCGAGCCGGCTGTTCCAGGAGATCCGGGAGAAGCGCGGGCTGGCCTACTCGGTCTACTCGTACGGCAGTCAGTACGCCGATGCCGGGCTGTTCGGCGTGTACGCGGGCTGTGCCCCGGGCAAGGCCGAGGAGGTGCTGAAGCTGATCCGCGCCGAACTGGCCGCGGTGGCCGCCGACGGCATCACCGAGGCCGAGCTGGCCCGCGGCAAGGGCATGGTGAAGGGCGCGTACGTGCTGGGCCTGGAGGACACCGGCTCGCGGATGAGCCGGCTGGCCAAGTCGGAGCTGCTCTACGGCGGGCTGATGGGCGTCGACGAGCTGCTGGCCCGCGTCGACGCGGTCACCCTGCAGGAAACCAACGCGCTCGCCGCCGACCTGCTGACCCGGCCGATGTCGCTGGCCGTGGTCGGACCGTTCGACGAGAACGCGTTTTCCGCCGCCCGTTAACCTGGGACCCCGTGACCGTCATCAGCCCCCCGCCGCCCGCTGCCGCCCCCGCAGGGGAGAAGTCCAGCCGGAAACGCCGGATCATCGGCATGTCCATCTGGGCGGTGCTGTTCGCGGTCGGCACGTACTTCATCGGCGTGCCGACCAGCGACCCGCTCATCGCGTTCGGCTGGCTGTGGCTGGCCACCATCGCCTGGCGCAGCGACCGGCCGTGGCGTGAGCACCTGCTGTTCCTGCGCGACTGGCTGCCCATCTCGCTGCTGCTGGTCATCTACAACGTCTCGCGCGGGTACGCCGACGACCTGTTCGCCCCGCATGTGTACCCGCTGATCCACGCCGACCAGGGCATGTTCGGCTGGGCCACCGGCGGCAACGTGCCCACCGTGTGGCTGCAGGAGCACCTCTACCAGGCCGGTCACGTGCAGTGGTGGGAGGTCGTCGTCTCCCTGGTGTACGTGTCGCACTTCTTGGCGGTGCCGACCATCGGCGTGTTGCTGTGGCTGCGCAAACGCGAGCAGTGGGCCCGGTTCATGCGGCGCTGGTTCACCCTCAGCGTGGCCGGGCTGATCACGTACTTCCTCTACCCGGCCGCGCCGCCGTGGTGGGCCTCGAAGTACGGTCAGCTGGGCGAGCACGTCGAGCGCATCTCCACCAACGGGTGGAACGCGATCGGTCTGCACAGTGCGGGCAACACCCTCAACGCGCTGCAGGTCGAGGCGTCGAATCCGGTGGCGGCGATGCCGTCGCTGCACACGGCGTACGCGATGATGGCCGTTGCCTTTTTCCTGCCCATGGTGGCCAGGAAATGGTGGCCGGTGCTGCTGGCCTACCCGCTGGCCATGACGTTCACGCTGGTCTACTCGGGTGAGCACTACGTAATCGATGTGCTGGTCGGGTGGGCGTATGTGGCGATGGTCTTCCTGATCGTGGGGCTGGCCGAACGGTACGTTAAGTTGCACCGGTGACTGAACCGATCCGGGTCGGCGTGGTGGGCGCCCGCGGCCGCATGGGCACTGAGATCTGCAAGGCCGTGGACACGGCCGGTGACCTCGATCTCGTCGCGACGATCAACCGGGGCGACGAGCTCGCCACGGCTGCGAACGCGCAGGTCATCGTCGATGTGACAAACCCCGGCGTGGTCATGGGGACCCTGCGTTGGGCGATCGGCGAGGGCATCCACGCGGTCGTCGGAACCAGTGGTTTTGACGACAAGCGTCTCGAGCAGGTGCGCGGATGGCTGGCGGAGAAGCCGGGCGTCGGCGTGTTGATCGCCCCCAACTTCGGCATCGGCGCGGTCCTGATGATGCAGTTCGCGGCGCGGGCGGCCAAGTTCTTCGAGTCCGCCGAGATCATCGAGCAGCATCACCCGCGCAAGCTCGACGCCCCCAGCGGCACGGCGTCCCACACGGCCCGGCTGATCGGCGCGGCGCGGGCGGAGGCGGGTCTCGGCCCGATGCCCGACGCGACGAAGGAAGAGCTGTCCGGAGCCCGGGGCACGCAGATCGACGGGGTGCGCGTGCATGCCGTGCGGGCGGCGGGTCTGGTGGCCCATCAAGAAGTTCTTTTCGGTACGTACGGAGAAACGCTCACGATCCGCCACGACAGCCTGGACCGGTCCTCCTTCATGCCCGGTGTCCTGCTGGCCGTGCGCAACGTCGGCAACCGGCCGGGCCTGACGCTGGGCCTGGACCCGCTACTCGGCTGACACGGCGACGTGCAGGCGCAGCTGGTTGACGAGCATGTCGTCGACATCCAGCGCGCGAGCCGCGCCGTCGGGCTCCCACCCGGCCGAGCCGAGGAACTTCTTCATCGCCTCGTCGGCGTCGTAGGCCCACGCCACGGCCGAGGTGAACCCGTCCTCGCGCCACAGGTCCACGGTGGCCGACAGCAGCCGGCTGCCGTGCCCCCGGCGCCCCCACCGCGGCTCGACCAGCAGGTCGGTGAACGCGGCGACGCTGTCCGGCAGCGGTGGCTCCTCGGGCGCGAGGGCCTGCTCGTCGGCCGGCCCGGCGGCCGCGAAGCCGACCACGGTCTGGGCGTTCTCGGCCTGCTCCACCGCGATCAGCACGCGGTGGCGGGGGGAGGGGGCCGACTCGATCGCCTCGCTCCAGCCGCGAGCCAGGTAGCCCTCGTCGAGGCTGGCCAGCACGTGCGCGGGGAACAGCCGGCGGTATGCCGAGCGCCACGTGGTCAACTGGATGCGGGCGATCTCCGCGGCGTCCTCGGGACGGGCGGGACGGACGAAGCCGAGAGCCATGCCGGGCAGCCTACAGAGCCATGGAGTACCGCAACTCGGGTACGGTCACCGTGGTGCCCCGCGGCGTCCACAAGTCCCGCATGCCGTCCGCTGTGAACCCCACCCGCTCGTAGAAGCGGCGGGCGCGGGCGTTGTCCTCCAGCACCCACAGCCGGAGGGGATGGGCGGCGAACTTCACCGGATCGAGGGCGTCGAGGTAGTCGGCGGGAAGGATTGCGGCGTAGGCGGCGCGCCAGCTGGTGACGTGGACCTCGGCTGCGGCTGGTAGATCGTCGGCGGTCAGGGGGTGGATCGCGATCATTGGGTGATTTTGTCGTACCGGTGGGATAGCGTCCGGTATTTATGGCCGTCCCTGACACTCTCAGCGTTGCCCAGGCCCGCCGGATCACGCTGGCCGCGCAGGGCTTCACCGACCCCGCGCCCGGCGGAGCCACCGACCTGCGCCACCTGCGCCGGGTGCTGCGCCGGCTGCATCTGATCCAGATGGACTCGGTGAACGTGCTGCAACGCGCACACTTCATGCCGCTCTACAGCCGGCTCGGCCCGTACGACCCCGGGCTGCTGGAGCGCGCGGCCTACCGCAATCCGCGGGAGCTGTTCGAGTTCTGGGGACACGAAGCGTCGCTGATCACCGTCGACCTGCAGCCGCTGTTTCGCTGGCGGATGGCCCGGGCCCGGGACTACGCGTGGGGCGGCATGGTGCGGATCGCCTCCCAGCAGCCCGAGCTTGTGGCGCGGGTGCTCGGCGAGGTGCGAGACCGGGGGCCAATCACCGCTGCCGAAATCGAGCACGATGTTCCTCGTACCAAGGACAACTGGGGTTGGAACTGGTCGGCGGTGAAACAAGCGCTGGAGTGGCTCTTCTACTCCGGGGAGATCACCGCTGCCGAGCGCACCACATCGTTCGCCCGGCGCTACGACCTCACCGAACGCGTCTTGCCCCGCAAGATCCTGGACATCTCGACCCCCGAGCCGCAGGACGCCTTCCGCGCGCTGGTCGAGCTGTCGGCCCGCTCGCTGGGGGTGGCGGCCGAGGGGGAGCTGCGCGACTACTTCCGGCTGCCGGTGTCGGGGTTCAAGCAGGCGGTGGCGGAGCTGATCGAGGACAAGGTGTTGCTCCCGGTCACCGTGAAGAGCTGGAAGGGGCCGGCGTATCTGCACCATGAGGCCAGATTGCCGCGGTGGGTAAGGGCGTCGACCCTGGTCAGCCCGTTCGACCCGCTGATCTGGGAACGAGCCCGCACCGAGCGGCTGTTCGCGATGAATTACCGGATCGAGATCTATGTGCCGGCGGCGCAGCGGCTCTACGGGTACTACGTGCTGCCGTTCCTGCTGGGGGACAGCTTCGCGGCCCGGGTGGACCTGAAAGCCGACCGCAAGACCGGGGTGCTGCAGATCCCGGCGGCCTGGCTGGAGCCCGGGGCGGACCGGGAGGAGACGGCCGAGGCCCTGGCGGGGGAGTTGCGCAGGCTGGCGGGCTGGCTGGGGCTGGCGGAGATCGCAGCGCCCGAGCGCGGGGACTTGGCCGAGACGCTGGCCAAGGCGCTGCAGGCCTGAGCCGGGAGCAGCGGCGCGGGTGTACCGTGGCGCCCATGAGCAGCGCGGCCGACCCGGTGGCCTTCCCGGAGCACCATGCGGCCCACGCGCAGGGTCCGGCCGCCCGAAATCCAAGCGAACAAAGCGCGCAGGAGCAGAGCGCGACAGCCGTGCTGGAAGCGCCCTACGCGCACTACCCGCCCTATCCTGAGCCGAAGCAGGACCGGTTCTCCCGCTTCATCCAGACGAAGTGGCAGCATTCGCCGCTCTGGGTCGCTCCCGCCGCGATGCTGGTCTGCATGGCCGGGGCGGTCGGCTACACGCTGGCCACCAACCCGGCCGACGCCGACGCCGGGGCCGCCCCCACCTGCCTGCTCAAGTACACGACCGGGTTCGTCTGCCCGGGTTGCGGTGGCACCCGAGCCGCCTGGTTCCTGCTGCACGGCGACATCCCCGACGCGGCCCGGCACCACGTCATGTTCGTGTTCGCCGTGCCATTCCTGCTCTATCTGTACGCCGCCTGGTCACTCAGGCGCGTCTTCGGCTGGAACGTTCCTCAATTGAGCATCTCGCCGGGCGTGATGGGGGCCTTCATCGCAGCCTGGGGTGTCTTCAGCGTGGTGCGCAATCTGCCATGGGCACCCTTCACGTCCCTGTACGTCTGACCGCTCCCCCCGGTCCGATAAGTTAGGGGCATGACGCAGCACCCCTTCGGCCGCCTGATCACGGCCATGGTGACCCCGTTCGCCGCCGACGGCTCGCTGGACACCGATGGCGCCGCCCGCCTGGCCGCCTGGCTGGTCGAGAAGCAGGGGCACGACGCGCTGGTGCTCAGCGGCACCGGCGGGGAGTCGCCCACCACCACCGACGCGGAGAAGGAAACGCTGATCCGGGTGGTCACCGAGGCCGTCGGTGGACGCGCGCAGATCATCGCCGGGGTGGGCACGAACAACACCGCGCACACCGTCGAGCTGGCCCGTTCCGCCGAAAAGGCCGGGGCTCAGGGGCTGCTGCTGGTCACCCCGTACTACAACAAGCCGCCGCAGGCCGGGCTGCTCAAGCACTTCACCACCGTCGCCGACGCCACCGGGCTGCCGGTGATGCTCTACGACATCCCGCACCGTGCCGGGATCCCCATCGCCACCGAGACGCTGGTGCGCGCTGCCGAGCACCAGCGGATCGTCGCGGTCAAGGACGCCAAGCTCGATGTGGCGGCCACCTCCGATGTGCTGCGCCGCACCGGCCTCGCCTTCTACTCCGGCGAGGATGCCTCGACCTTGCCGTGGCTCTCGGTGGGCGCCTCGGGTGTGGTCGGCACCTCGACGCACTTCATCGGGGCGCGGACCAAGGACATGATCCTGGCCTACGAGCGTGGAGAAGTGGCCCAGGCGCTCGACCTGCACCGGCAACTGCTCCCGCTGTTCACCGGAATCTTCCGCACCCAGGGCACCATCCTGGTCAAGGCCGGCCTGCGCGCCCTCGGGCTGCCCGCCGGGCCGGTGCGCTTGCCTCTGGTGGACGCCACCGACGCGGAATTGGACCAACTGCGCCAGGACGCCAAAGCGGCCGGCGTAGACCTGTAGAGAACCGGAAAGAGCTAAATGAGCCAAGCGCACGCCGAGCTGGAACCGCCACCGCCGCTGCCGGAGGGCGCCCTGCGCGTCATGCCACTCGGCGGCCTCGGCGCGATCGGCCGGAACATGACGGTCTACGAGTACGACGGCAAGCTGCTGGTCGTCGACTGCGGGGTGCTCTTCCCCGATGTGGAACAGCCAGGGGTCGACCTGATCCTGCCCGACTTCACGCCGATTCTGGACCGGCTGGACTCGGTGCAGGCGATCGTGCTGACCCACGGGCACGAGGACCACATCGGTGCGGTGCCGTACCTGCTGGCCCACAAGCCGGACATCCCGCTGGTGGGGTCGGAGTTCACCCTTGCCCTGGTGGAGGCCAAGCTGGCCGAGCGCCGGCTGGATCCGTACACGCTGACGGTCCGGGAGGGTCAGCGCGAACGGCTCGGACCCTTCGAGCTGGAGTTCTTCGCGGTCAACCACTCCATCCCGGACGCCCTCGCGGTGGCCGTGCGCACGCCGGCCGGGCTGGTGCTGCACACCGGTGACTTCAAGATGGACCAGGTGCCGCTGGACGGGCGGATCACCGACCTGGCCGGGTTCGCCCGGCTCGGCGCCGAGGGCGTGGACCTGCTGCTCTCGGACTCGACGAACGCGGAGATCCCCGGGTTCGTCTCGCCCGAGCGGGACATCGGCCCGGTGCTCAACTCGATCTTCGGCAAGGCCCGCGGCCGTGTCATCGTGGCCAGCTTCGCCTCGCACGTGCACCGCGTTCAGCAGGTGTTCGACGCGGCCTACGAGTACGAGCGCAAGGTCGCCCTGATCGGCCGGTCCATGGTCCGCAACATGGGCATCGCCCGCGACCTCGGCCTGCTGCACATCCCCGATGGCATCCTGGTCAGCCTGGACGAGGCCACCCACCTGCCACCGGACGAGATCGTGTTCATGTCCACCGGATCGCAGGGCGAGCCGATGAGCGCGCTCGGGCGGATGTCCACCGGCGACCACCGGCACATCACCATCGAGCCGGGCGACACCGTCGTGCTGGCCAGCTCGCTGGTGCCCGGCAACGAGACGTCGGTCTACCGGGTGATCAACCAGCTTGCCCGCGCCGGTGCCACGGTGATCCACAAGGACACCGCCAAGGTGCACGTCTCGGGTCACGCGCCGGCCGGCGAGCTGCTCTATCTGCTCAACGTGGTGCGCCCGAGCAACCTCATGCCGGTGCACGGCGAGTGGCGGCATCTGCGCGCGCTCGCCCAGCTCGGCATCGAGTCCGGGGTCGCGGCGGATCGCGTCGTGCTCTGCGAGGACGGCGACGTCGTGGACCTGGTCGAGGGTCACGCCCGGCACGTCGGCAAGGTCAAGAGCCGCTATGTGTACGTCGACGGGCTCGCGGTCGGCGACGTCAGCGAGTCGCTGCTGACCGAACGGCGGATCCTGGGCGACGGCGGCTTCATCTCCGCCACCGTGGTGATCGACTCGGTCACCGGCAAGGTGGTGGGGGAGCCCAGCGTCATGGCGAAGGGCTTCTCCGAGGACCCCGAGGCGTTCAGTCCCGTCATTCCTCTGCTGACCGCCGCGCTGCACCGCTCGGCCGAGGAAGGCATCACCGACACCCACCAGTTGCAGCAGGTCGTGCGTCGTACGGTGGGCCGCTGGGTCAACGACGCCTACCGTCGCCGGCCGATGATCGTGCCCACGGTCGTCGAGGTCTGATCGGAAAAGTTTGAACTGTTCGGGAGTCCCCCTCGTATCGATGGGCACGGTGCCGCCCCCACGGCGCCGCGATCCGAGGGGAGTACCGAATGCAGCGGAGAACGGTCGTCGCTATTGCGGCGACGGTGGCGGCGGCAGGCGCAGCGGTGGCTTTCACCCTGCCCTCGATGGCGGGCACCAGCCCGGCCGGCGTGCGCGTCACCCCGCAGAGCGACGCAGTTGCCCCGCAGTTGCTCGCCGCCATGAAAAGAGACCTCGGGGTCAGCGCTGACGAGGCGACCGCCCGGGTGAAGCGCGCCAAATGGGCCGCTGGTGTGGCGACCCAGCTGCGCAGCGCCACCGGCAACGCTTACGGCGGTTCGTGGCTCGCCGCCGACGGCACCACCCTGAACATCGCGATCACCGATGAGGGTCTGGCCGGTAAGGTCCGCGCGGCCGGCGCCGAGCCCAAGCTGGTGACCCGCAGCGTCGAGCAGCTCGACGCCGCGAAGCAGGCGCTCGACAAGACCGCCACCAAGTCCGACCGTGATCTGCCCGGCTGGTACGTGGATGTGGCCTCGAACAAGGTCGTCGTGCAGGCGCTGGCCGGCGACGCCGAGCACGCCACGGAGCTCGCCCAGGACGCCGGTTTGAAGTCCTCGGAGGTCAAGGTCGCCACCGTCAAGGCGGCGCCCAAGCCGCTGGCCGACGTGATCGGCGCCGAGGCGTACTTCGTCAACCTGGGTAACGCTCAGGCCCGCTGCTCGATCGGCTTCGCGGTGCAAGGTGGCTTCGTCACCGCCGGGCACTGCGGCGAGGTCGGCACGCAGACCCTCGACGGCCAGGGCGGCGAGCAGGGCGAGGTCGTCGCGTCGACCTTCCCGGGCGACGCGGACTTCGGCGTCGTGCAGACCGTTGACGGCGCGGACCTGCAGCCGTTCGTCGACGACTTCAAGGGCAACGCGCTCCCGGTCGGGGGCAGCACCGAGGCTCCCGTGGGCGCGGCGATCTGCCGGTCGGGTTCGACCACCGGCACGTTCTGCGGCACGGTCCTGGCCAAGAACCAGACGGTCAATTACCCGGAGGGTACGGTCACGGGTCTGACCCGCACCAACGTCTGCGCCGAGGGGGGCGACTCGGGCGGCCCGTGGCTGTCCGGCGACCAGGCCCAGGGCGTGACCTCGGGCGGCTCCGGCGACTGTGAGACCGGCGGCGAGACGTTCTTCCAGCCGATCACCGAGATCCTCGAGAAGAACAACCTGACGCTGCTCACCACCAGCGGTGGCGGCGCCGGTGGCGGTGCGTCCGCGACCCCGCCGCCAGCCGGGGCGACCACCGAGCCGCCCGCGCAGGCCACCGAGCCGCCGGCCGCGACCACGCCGCCGCAAAACGGGCACCACCGCCGGGGTCACCGGCACCACGGCTAGTCCCTCAGCTCGCTGCCCCGCGTAGGCCATCCTCCGTCCTGCGCGGGGCAGCGCCGTATTTGTACTGTTGCCTCGTGGGTTACCAGCTGATGATCGCGTTCGCGGTGGGCGCGCACTACGCGTTCCTGGCGTTCGGCATCTTCGGCGGTTTCCTGGCCTGGCGCTGGCGTCGGCTGATCTGGCTGCAGGCCCTGGCCGCCCTCTGGCTGCTGGTCATCGTGGTGGCCAAGTTGTACTGCCCGCTGACCTGGGTGGAGGACCGCGGCCGCCAGGGTCTGGGCAAGGCCCCGCTCGACGGCGGCTTCCTGGACAACCATGCCGCTGGGGTGTTCTACCCGCACGGCTACGAATGGGTCGCCCAGATCGTGGTGGCCGCGCTGATCCTGACCTCGTGGACCGGCTTCGCGCTACTCCAGCGCCGCGACCGCCTCCGCCAGCTCGACACCCGTCGCGATGCCGCAGATCATCACCTGGTCTAGCTGTTGCAGCGTGACGCCGTGCTCGAAGTCGGCACCCACCTCGCCGACCACGCGCACCACCCCGTCGTCGGCGGTGTGCACGTACGCCTTGGGCCAGAGCCGGTCGTGATTCCAGGCGTTGCAGAACGCGTACAGCTTGGGCACGTCGTCGGTGGTGAAGTCGGAGTGGGTGAGAATCCGGACCTGGATGATCTCGTGATCCTTGCCGACCCGGAAGAAGTAGATGAGGCACCCTTGCCAGTCGCCGCGGATGTCGTCGTCTTCGTCCACGACATACGCGAACTCCCGGGCCTCGAGGGCCGCCTTGATGAGGTCGTTGCTCAGGGGCTGCAGAACCGCTGACATTGCTTGATCTTAATCACCACGAAAAGTGAAACCCGGTCACGGAGCGGCGCGCGTCCCCGCGGGCGTGGCGCAGTTACGGTGATGCGCATGGCGGGCCGTACTCCTCCGGCGAGCCGGGGCAATGCAGGATCCAGGGGCGCAGCCGCGTCCAAGCGCGGAGCCGCCACGAAGGGTGGCGCCGCTACGACGCGTGCCCGGCAGCCAGCTCCCCGCAAGCCGGCACCTCGCAAGGCGGCAGCGCCCCGGGTGCGAGCGAAGAGCGCGACGCGAGCGCGGCCCAACGCCGGTTCGGTGGTCGGCAGCGGCGTGCGAGCGGTCTGGATGGGCGTGGCGACCAGCGTGGGCTGGGCCGCCCGTGGCGTCGGGCGGCAGGCGGCAACGGCCAAGGACATCGATCCCGAGCATCGGCGCGACGGGGCCGGGCTGCTCATGCTGGGCCTGGCCATCCTGGTCGGGGTGGCGGTCTGGGTGGGTTCGGCCGGTCCGGTCGGCGCCCGGCTCGCCGATGCCGTCCGGCTGTTCTTCGGTAGTCTGGGCGTCCTGCTTCCGCTGTTGCTGCTGTACGGCGCTATCCGGCTCATGCGCAAGCCCGCCGACCCCGAGCACCGCGGTCGGTCCCTGGTCGGCTGGTCGGCGCTGATCGTCGCCACCGCGAGCCTGCTGCACATCTCCCAGGACGCCAAGAACACCGCCGGGCTCGACGACGCAGGTGGTCTCATCGGGTACGGAGTGGGCGCGCTGCTCGAACGGGCGGTGACCGGCTGGGTGGCCGTACCGCTGCTGATCCTGCTCTTTGTCTTCGGTCTGCTGGTGGTAACCGCGACTCCGATCAGTAAGGTCCCCGAACGCGTGGCCCTGCTCGGCGACATGCTGCTGGGTCGCTCGGTGCGACCAACCCCGCTGGCCGGCCCCGCGCTGCCCGAGCTGGAGGACCCGCTCGAAGCCGGCGAGGAGGAGCCCAAGACCCGGCGGCCCTCGCGGCGGCGGCAGGGTTCGCTCGCCGACATCGGGCTCGCCCCGGCCGAGGACGAGGCGCCCGGGAACGAAGACGAGATCCTGCACGACACGGTGGCCGTGCCGCGCCTGCCCAAGGTGCCGGCCCGGCGCAAGGCTCCCGAGCACTCGCCGGCGCCCGTGGCGGCCGAGCAGCTGGAGATCAAGCCGGTGCCGGGGCAGTACACGCCCCCACCTGCGTCGATGCTGGCCGCGGGATCCGCCCCGAAGATGCGCAGCAAGGCCAACGACGAGATCATGGCCGCCCTGACCGGGGTGTTCGAGCAGTTCAACGTCGACGCGCAGGTCACCGGCTTCACCCGGGGTCCGACGGTCACCCGTTACGAGGTCGAGGTGGGGCCGGGCGTCAAGGTCGAGCGCATTACGCAGTTGTCGCGCAATATCGCGTACGCTGTGAAGTCGCCCGATGTCCGGATTTTGTCTCCGATTCCCGGCAAGAGCGCGGTGGGCGTCGAGATCCCGAACACCGACCCGGAGAACGTGTCCCTGGGCGATGTGCTGCGCTCCCGGGCCGCCACCGCCGATCAGCACCCGATGCTGGTGGCCCTCGGCAAGGACATCGAGGGCGGCTTCGTGGTGGCCAACCTGGCCAAGATGCCGCACATCCTGATCGCCGGAGCCACCGGCGCGGGCAAGTCCTCGTGCCTCAACTCGCTGCTGGTGTCGCTGCTGACCCGGGCCACTCCGGACGAGGTCAGGCTGCTGCTGGTGGACCCCAAACGGGTGGAGATGACCGCGTACGAGGGAATCCCGCACCTCGTCACGCCGATCGTCACCAACCCGAAGAAGGCCGCCGACGCCCTCGAATGGGTCGTGCGCGAGATGGACATGCGTTACGACGACCTCGCGGCCAACGGCGTGCGCCACATCGACGACTTCAACCGCAAGGTCCGCAGCGGCGAGATCACCGCCCCGCCCGGCAGCGAACGGGTCATGAAGCCGTACCCGTATCTGCTGGTCATCGTCGATGAGCTTGCCGACCTGATGATGGTCGCCCCACGCGACGTCGAGGACTCGGTTGTGCGCATCACCCAGCTGGCGCGTGCGGCCGGCATCCATCTCGTGCTGGCCACCCAGCGCCCGAGCGTCGACGTGGTCACCGGCCTGATCAAGGCCAACGTCCCGTCCCGCCTCGCGTTCGCCACCAGCTCGCTGGCCGACTCGCGGGTCATCCTCGACCAGCCCGGCGCCGAGAAGCTGCTCGGGCGCGGCGACGGGCTGTTCCTGCCGATGGGCGCGTCCAAGCCCGTGCGCATCCAGGGCGCCTGGGTGGATGAGAAGGAAATCCACGACGTCGTCAAGTTCTGCAAGGACCAGCGCGAACCGGAGTTCCGCGAGGACGTCACGACCCCGGTGGCAAACAAGAAGAAGGAGATCGACGAGGAGATCGGCGAGGACCTGGAAGTGCTGATCCAGGCCATCGAGCTTGTCGTCACCTCACAGTTCGGCTCCACCTCGATGCTGCAGCGCAAGCTCCGCGTCGGGTTTGCCAAGGCCGGGCGGCTCATGGACCTCATGGAGACGCGGGGCATCGTCGGGCCCTCCGAGGGGTCGAAGGCGCGCGAGGTCCTGGTCAAGCCCGACGAACTGGAGGAGACTCTGGCCACCCTGCGGGTCGATTAGCCGCCGCGCGAAGGTGGAGATCAGCACCAGCAGTACCACCAGCATGATGGTGGCCGGGACCATCAACGACATCGGCCTCTTGCCGAACAGGAACGGCACGTAGCTGAGCAGCGAGGACGCCTGCACGGCGATGGGCAGCAGCCACAGCCGGGGCCGGTAGAACGCGACCACCAGGGCCATCACGTCGGCCAGGTAGAAGTAGCGCTCGTGCATGCCGGGCAGCACCCACGGCACCAGCACGACGAACATGCCGGCTGCGACGACGAGGGTCTCAGGGGAGGGCTTTTTCGTGGTCTTGTTCACGCTGGCGACCGCGGCGTAGAGCAGGCCGACGACCAGGGCGGCCGCGAAGGCGTACCCCAAAGCCTTGAGACTGTCCTTGCGGGTGTCGACCGGCAGGTAGGCGAACACACTGGCGGCGTTGGAGGTCAGCGCGGGCACGTACTGGGACTGCCGCGACGGGCTGTAAAGCGTAAGGAGCTCGACCACGTTCCGGCCTGCGATAAAGGCCGGGACGTCGAGCAGCACGTAGACCACCGGAATGGCGATCAGCGAGCGCCAGCGGGCCTGCCCGAGCAGGATCATCAGCGCCAGCACCGGGAAGATGAAGATGGCCTGCGGCTTGAACGCCAGCGCCACCGTGAACAGCGAGGCTCCGGCCCAGTCGTTGCCCTTGAGCAGGTGATAGAGCCCACCGAGGGCGAACGCCGCCCAGATGTTGTCGCACTGGCCGTAGAACGAGCTGTTGATCACCACGGTCGGTAGAAAGGCCATCATGAGGGCGGCCAGGGTGGGAATGCGCCGGCTTTCCGGCCACCGCATAGCAACAGTTTTGTACGTGAAAAAGACCAGCAGAACGTCGAAGAGGAACCACGTGATCTTGATTTTCGTCAGCACCGCGCCGGGCAGATACGTCAAGATCGCGAACAGGTAGAGGAATGGCGCGTTGTAGTTACCGATCTCCTGACTGAGCCCCGCGAACCCGCCCGCCCGGTCCAGTTTGCCGTACCAGACGAAGAAGATCCGCATGTCCGCGGTCATCTCGTGGCGCCCGGCCAGCCGGACCGCGATCGCCAGCGCCGCCAGCACCAGGACGAGGCCGAACTCCATGTTCGGTCGGTAACGCGACATCCCTACCCCCGCTTCGACAGACGCCGGACATTAGGCCGTACGGATGAACAGGGCCTTCCGGTCAGATGGTCGGCAGGTGACAGTACGAGCCGGACGGGCGATCGGGATTGCCGCGCGGCCCGGTAACCTTGGCCGAGTGTCCGTGACTCCTTCCCCCCGCCGCGTCGCTCTTCTGACCCTGGGCTGTGCCCGCAACGAGGTTGATTCCGAGGAGCTTGCCGCGCGCCTCGACGCCGGTGGCTGGCAGGTCAGCACGGATGCCGAGAGCGCCGATGTGGTGGTCGTCAACACCTGCGGCTTCGTCGAGAAGGCCAAGCAGGACTCGATCGAGACGCTGCTGGCCGCCGCCGACACCGGGGCCAAGGTCGTCGCCGCCGGCTGCATGGCCGAGCGCTACGGCAAGGAACTCGCCGAAAGCCTGCCCGAGGCACAAGCCGTGATCGGCTTTGACGACTACACCGACATCGCCGCGCGCCTCGACGGCGTGCTGGCCGGCGAGCGCTTCGACTCGCACACCCCGCGCGACCGGCGTGAGCTGCTGCCGCTGACCCCGGTCAAGCGCCAGGCGGCCAAGGTGGTCGTGCCCGGACACGCCACCGTCGACGACCACACCCCGGCCCACCTGCGCCAGGTGCTGCGCCGCCGGCTCGACACCGGGCCCGTGGCCAGCCTCAAGCTCGCCAGCGGGTGCGACCGCCGGTGCGCGTTCTGCGCCATCCCGGCGTTCCGGGGCGCGTTCGTCTCCCGCGACCCCCAGGAGTTGCTGGCCGAGGCCGAGTGGCTGGCCAAGACCGGCGTGCGCGAGCTCGTGCTGGTCAGCGAGAACAGCACCTCGTACGGCAAGGACCTCGGCGATCCTCGCGCCCTGGAGAAGCTGCTGCCCCAGCTCGCCGCGGTGGACGGCATCGTTCGGGTGCGGGCCAGCTACCTGCAGCCCGCCGAGACCCGCCCCGGCCTGGTCGAGGTCATCGCCACCACCCCCGGGGTGGCCGGCTACTACGACCTGTCCTTCCAGCACTCCAGCGAGCCGGTGCTGCGCCGGATGCGCCGCTTCGGCTCCACCGAGCGCTTCCTCGAGCTGCTCGCCTCCGCCCGCGCCCTGGCCCCCGAGGCCGGCGCGCGCAGCAACTTCATCGTCGGCTTCCCCGGCGAGACCCAGCAGGACTTTGACGAGCTGGTCCGCTTCCTCAGCGAGGCCCGCCTGGACGCCATCGGCATCTTCGACTACAGCGACGAAGACGGCACCGAAGCGGCCGGCCTGACCGGCAAGGTCGACGAGGACACCATCCAGCGCCGGTACGCCGAGATCAGCGAACTGGCCGACGAACTGTGCGCCCAGCGCGCGGAGGACCGCCTCGGCTCGCACGTCGAGGTCATGATCGACACCGTGGACGACGGCGGGATCGAGGGCCGCGCCGAGCACCAGGCCCCCGAGGTCGACGGCTCGACCATGCTGGTGGCCGGGGCCGAGCAGGTCGACCTGGCCGCGCTGCGCCCCGGCGATCTCGTGCGCGCCCGGGTGACCGCCACCGAGGGCGTCGACCTGGTGGCCGTACCGGTCGAGATGATCTCCGCCGCGCCGCCGGCCGTCTCCAGCCGCACGGCTGTGCCCACGGCGGCGTCGTGACCGACGAGCCGGTGCCGGTAGCCGCGGTCCCGCGCCAGGTTCCGCTGCTGAATCCCGCGAATCTGCTGACCGCCGTACGCATCGTGCTCGTACCGGTTTTCGTCGTGTTTGTGATGTTCTCGGCCATGGACGACGCGAGGTGGCGCATCGCCGCCTGCCTGACGTTCTGCGTGGCCTCGGCAACCGACTATGCCGACGGCTGGATCGCCCGGCGCTACGAGCTGGTCACCTCGTTCGGCAAGGTGGCCGACCCGATCGCCGACAAGGCGCTCACCGGCAGCGCGTTGATCCTGCTCTCCACCTACGACCGGCTCCCCTGGTGGGTGACGCTGCTGGTCCTGGTGCGGGAGTGGGGGGTCACGGCCCTGCGCTTCTGGGTGATCCGGTACGGCGTGATCCCGGCCAGCCGCGGCGGCAAGCTCAAGACCGCCCTGCAGATCGGCGCGATCGCCTGGTTCCTGTGGCCGGTGCCGTCGCCCTTCGACGTGGTGGGCGCGGTGCTCATGATCGCCGCCCTGCTGGTGACTCTCATCACAGGAGTCGACTACGTGCTGCAGGCGGTGCGGATGCGTGCGGCGGGGATGCGCCGGTGAACCCGGCGTCCGAGGCGGTGGGGTTGCTGCTCGCGCGCGGGCAGACGCTGGCGGTGGCGGAGTCGCTGACCGGGGGACTGGTGGCTGCCACGATCGTGGAGATTCCCGGGGTGAGCGCGGTTTTCCGGGGTGGACTCGTGGTCTATGCAACCGAGCTGAAGAGCGCACTTGCGGGCGTACCGGAAGAATTGCTGGCCGAACGCGGACCGGTCGACGGCGACGTGGCGCAAGCCCTCGCCGAGGGTGCCCGCAATCGGTGCGGGGCCGGCTGGGGGCTGGCAACCACCGGCGTGGCTGGGCCCGAGCCGCAGGACGGAAAACCCGTTGGCATGGTTTTTGCCGGAGTGGCGGGTCCCACTTCGTCCGCTGTCCGACAGTTTTCCCTCAGCGGCTCGCGCGCCGGCATTCGCTCCGGCGCAGTCCGGGCGGCGTTGGCTCTCCTCGCCGATGAGCTGCGCAAATGACGAGTGGGAATCGATAGGCGATCGCCGGCGTCAACACCGGGGTGGCGCAGTCACCCCAGTCACTCGGGAACACGCTCATTCCCCGGTGTCCCGGAATTCGGCGGGGCGGGATGTCGGCGTGGCTCACACCGGGTACGGTTGCGGGAAGCCTCCGGCGGTTGCCGGTGGCCCCGCCGCAGGAGGAGGTGCCATGGTCCTGCTACGCCGGGTTATCGGTGACGCACTTCGGGCGCGCCGGCAGGGTCAGCATCGAACCTTGCGTGAGGTGTCGACCGCCGCCAACGTCAGCCTCGGGTACCTCTCCGAAATCGAACGTGGCCAGAAGGAAGCATCCAGCGAGCTGCTCGCCGCGATCTGCGAGGCCCTGGGCGCACGCCTGTCCGAACTGCTCGGCGAGGTGAGCGGCACGCTCGCGCTGGCCGAAGGCATGGATGGTGTGCTGGTGCCGGTCGAGCCGAGCGCCGCCAAGGGTGCCGGGACGGAGTCTGCCTCCGGTAAGACTGCCGAAGCCACGCCGGTCCGCCAGGTTGCCACCGACGGTAACGTGTCGGTCTCCGTGCGCCAGGACACCCCGCTCAAGGCCACCCTGCGCACGACCCGCAAGCGTGAGGTCATCTACGCCGCCTGATCCGCGGCTGTTCGCCCGGCCGCGGCTGTGAGCCCACGTGCCGCGCGTAGATTCTGGTTGTCCGCTGTCCGACGGCTTGACCCGAGGGTCCGGCGTCGCCGGATTGAAGATTCGCGCGTAGCCTCGTGGTGGGGGATCCCTGGTGAATCCCTGAGATCCCCCCGAGGTCACGTGACGCCGGTGGCGTGGAGCTGACACGATGGAGCCCCGCGCCATCGTGAAGACCCCTCGGGCCCGCGTTGGTGGCGCGTACGAAGCAGCGACATTGAGGGGATACCGCGGATATGGCGAACCCGTTCGTCAAGGGCTGGCGTTACATGATGGCGCTCTTCGGCGCGAAGATCGACGAGTACGCCGATCCCAAGGTGCAGATCCAGCAGGCCATCGAGGATGCGCAGCGGCAGCACCAGGCACTCGTGCAGCAGGCGGCCGCCGTGATCGGCAACCAGCGCCAGCTGGAGATGAAGCTGTCGCGGCAGATGGGCGAGGTCGAGAAGCTGCAGGGCATGGCCCGGCAGGCGCTCGTGCTGGCCGACAAGGCCCGCGCCGGCGGCGACGAGGCCGAGGCGCAGAAGTACGAGTCAACCGCCCAGACGCTGGCGACCCAGTTGGTCTCCGGCGAGCAGGCGATGGAAGACCTCAAGACCCTGCACGACCAGGCCCTCGCCGCGGCCGGGCAGGCCCGCAACGCGGTCGAGCGCAACGCGACGGTGCTGCAGCAGCGCATCGCCGAGCGGTCGCGTCTGCTCAGCCAGCTCGAGCAGGCCAAGATGCAGGAAACCGTGGCCAAGTCGCTCGAATCCATGTCGTCACTCGCCGCGCCCGGCAACACGCCGTCGCTCGACGAGGTCCGCGACAAGATCGAGCAGCGCTACGCCAGCGCCATGGGCCGCGCCGAGCTGGCCGCCAACTCGGTCGAAGGCCGCATGCTCGAGGTGCAGCAGTCCAGCCTCGACATGGCCGGCTCGTCCCGCCTCGACCAGATCCGGGCCAGCATGGCCGGTGACAAGCTGGGCGGCACCCCGGCGCAACCCGCCGTTGAGCAGGCCCCGGCCTCCGACCCGGCCAGCGTGGCCCGCCTCGACGAGATCCGGGCCAGCATGAACAACAGCAAGCGCGGAGACACCACCGCAGCCGGCTGATCAGGTCCACAACAGGGGGAGCAGCACGGTGGACGAGCGGACCCGATACTTCTGGCGCCTCAACAAGCTGCGCGGTTCAGCCCGCCGCTGGAGTGTTCTCGGAGGCGGGTTGACCGCCGCCACCGCCGTGCTCACCCCCTACGCCGGAATAGGAGTCGCCGACGCGGTCTGGGCCGCGTCGGCCGGCGCCTCGGTCGCCCTCGCCTGGTGGCGCTGGAGCGACCACCGCGAGCTGGCTGCCATCGAGCCCCCACCTGCTCCACCAGCCGCCCTCCCCGGTCAACGCCTGGTAGCAGCCGTCGAACGCTTCCCCGCCGGCCGCCAGATGGTCCAAGAGGTCCGCCGCCAACGCAACCGCTACGCCGTCCGCGGCTCCGCGGTAGCCCAGGCCTGGGATCGCTTGGACCGAGCCTCCACCACCCTGACCGGGCTGGCCGGTCGCCTCACCGGCCCCGGCGAGGGCGCAGTCCTCGAAGCAACGGTTGCCGAACAATGGCTCCGAGATTTAGGTCAACGCGTAGCCAGCGTCGAACGCGCACTGCCGTTGACCGAACCCGACCGCCGGGCGCCCCTCCAGCAATCCCACGAAGGCCTGGCCACCCAGTTCACCGAGGGCGTCACCGCCTACGAACGCCTGGTCGCCGCGGCCGCCAGCTACGTGGCCGAGGACGGGCACCCGGTCACCGGCCAGCACCCGTCACTGACCAGCTTGACCGACGCCACCGACCGGCTGCGGGGGATCGCGGAAGGGTTGTCCGAGCTTCGGCGGCCTTCCTCGCCGGCAGCCTGATCGCTTGCGTTCCGAGCGCGGCCACCTACCCAGGCTTCGGCTGACACCGCGGACACCAGTACGTAACCCGCTCATCCAGATCCGCCTTCTGAACAGCCGATCCGCAACGTCGACAAGGCTGGGCTCTGCGACCGTACACATAACTGGTCTGGCCTTTTCGCAGTGAGCCCGTTGTCGTCTGGGTCCAGCGGCCCTTGTTCGAGGCGACCAGCTTTTGCGCGAGCGTTACCGTTCCCTTCACGTCGGCTACCTCGCTGACCGGCGTCCATGGCCATAATCCGCGCAGGAACAAGGTCTCGGCCTTGTACAGGTTTCCGACGCCGGCCAGGTTGCGCTGGTCGAGCAGGGCCTCAGCGATCGTGATGTCGGGGCGTTCGGCAATGCGCCGGGCCGCTTCCTCGGCATCCCAGTCGGCGCCCAGCAGGTCCGGCCCCAGATGGCCGACCAGCTTCTCCTCGTCCGCGGTGGGGATCAGGGCGAGTTCGTGCAGGTGGAAGCCGACCGCGACCGAGCGGGGGGCATGCAACGCCACGCGGATCAGGTACGCCGGGCGGCCGGTCCAGCGTTCTCCCGGCTTGTACGCCCGCCATGCCCCCTCCATGCGCAGATGCGAGTGCAAGGTCATCGCCCGGTCGTCGCGGGTCAGGCGCAGCAGCAGGTGCTTGCCCCGGCTCGCGGACTCGGCCACCGTCCAGCCGGCCACATCTTTCGCGGCAAGCTGGGGTACCCGGAAGTCCGACTTGGTCAGGATTTCACCGACCAGCGCCTTCTCGACGACGCGGGCGGTGTTCCAGACGGTGTCACCTTCGGGCATGATCTCTTCCTGCCCCGCCAAGCACCCACCTATGCCCGCAACAACCCGCCAGCGGCCTGCGACAGCCCACTCAGCGCTCCGCGATCCGCACGACGTCACCCGGCGTAACGGACAGCACGACCACCGCCCGCCCACCGTTCACCGCGATCGCTACCCGGCCGGCCGAGTCCTCGAACACGATCAGCTCGCCCGGACCCGCGTCCCCGAAGGTCTGGCCCCGCCGAGCCTTGACGCTGCCGGACAGCAGCAGCTCGGGGCCCAAACCGCGCAGCATCGCCCCCGATGCGGCCAGCTGAACGTTGCCGAAGCGGTCGACCGTGACCACCTCGGCCTCGATCCAGCCGTCACCGATGGCCACGACCGGGTCGGGCAAGCGAACAACGGACTGCGGATCGACGGTACGGCCGGCGTCCGTCAGCGGCGCTCCCAGCGCGAGCCGGGCCGCCACCGGGGAGAAGATGTCGCGGCCGTGGAAGGTGCGGGAGATGTCGCCGAGGAACCAGTCCTCGTTGGTCAGCTCGACCACCGACTCGATGCCGCCCAGCGCCTCGGCCGCCCAAACCAGCAGCCCGTTGTCCGGGCCGACGAGCAGGCCGTTCGGCGTCTCGATGACGATGCCGCGGCGCTCGGTGCCGACACCCGGGTCGACCACAGCGACGTGTACGGACGGCGGCAGGTGGGGCGCGGTCTGCGCCAGTACCGCAGCGCCACGCGCTACGTCGGCCGGGGGAACGTGGTGTGTGACGTCGATGACACGGACATCCGGGGCCTGCCGTGCGATCACCCCATGGCAGGCGGCGACAAAACCGTCGAAAGTGCCGTAGTCCGTCGTGAGGCTGATCCATCCAAAGCTGCCCATGGCCATCACGTTACTGCTCCACCACACTGAGTGCCGGACCTGCCCCCGGCCGCTCTGGCAGGGTTGATTCCATGCGTCTCGTCATCTTCACCGAGCCCCAGCAGGGTGCCACCTACGAAGACCTGCGCCGGCTGGCCCAGGTCACCGAGGACACCGGTTACGACGGGTTCTTCCGCTCCGACCACTACCTGAGCATGGGCGGCGACGGCCGGCCCGGTCCGACCGACGCCTGGACCACGCTCGCCGCGCTGGCCGTGCAGACCTCTCGGCTGCGGCTGGGCACGCTGGTCACCTCGGCGACGTTCCGACTGCCGGGCCCACTGGCAATCAGCGTCGCGCAGGTGGACGAGATGAGCGGCGGCCGGGTTGAGCTGGGGCTGGGCGGCGGCTGGTTCGCAGCCGAGCACACCGGGTACGGCATCCCGTTCCCGCCGCTCGGCGAACGCTTCGACCGGCTCGAGGAGCAGCTCGAAATCGTTACCGGGCTGTGGACAACGCCGGTGGACGACACGTACAGCTTCGACGGCAACCACTACCAGATCCTCGACTCGCCGGCGCTGCCCAAACCGGCCCAGTCGCCGCGCCCGCCGATCATCGTGGGCGGCAGCGGCAAGAAGCGCACGCCCGCGCTGGCGGCCCGCTACGCCGATGAGTTCAACACCCCGTTCGCCAAGATCGAGGACCTGCCGGCCATGTACCAGCGCGTCCGCGAGGCGTCGGAGGCGATCGGGCGGGCCACACCGCCGGCGTTCTCGGCCGCAGCGGTGCTCTGCGTGGGCCGCGACGATGCTGAGGTGGCGCGCCGGGCCGCGGCCATCGGCCGGGACGTCGAGGAGATGCGCGGCAACGGGGGCATCGTCGGCACGCCCAACGAGGTCGTCGAGACGCTCGGCCGCTACGCCGAGGCCGGTGCGACGCGGCTGTACCTGCAGACCCTCGACCTGTCCGACCTCAACCACGTCGAGCTGGTAGCCACAGCGGTCGCCCCGCAGCTCGCCTGAGCATTGCTCAGTCCGGCCCCGCCGATTACTCAACCTGATCGAGTTCCGGCGGGGCTGAACGGTATCTCGGCCGGCATTCGTAAAGTCCTAACCGTGGAGATTGTCACCGCGCGTCTGACTTTGCGCCGTCCCGCCCCCGCGGACACCGACGCCATCTTCGCCATCCACCACGACCCGCAGGCGTGCCTGCACAATCCCTCCGACCTGCTGGCCACCCGGGCAGACGCGGACGACCTGTTCCGCCGCTGGGATGAGCATTGGCGCCGGCACAGCTTCGGCTACTGGGTGGTTCGCAACCGCGAAACGGGCGCGATCGTTGGCTTCAGCGGCGTCAAGGTGGTCCGCTTCCGCGACCGCGAGGTGCTCAACCTCTTCTACCGCTTCGCCCCGCACGCCTGGGGCAACGGCTTCGCGACCGAGGTGGCAACAGCGATCGTGGTCTGGGCAGGCGAGAACCTCCCGGATTGGACCATTCTTGCCCGGGTACGTCCACAAAATCACGCCTCGCAAAAGGTGGCCCTGAACGCCGGTCTCACCCGAGCACCCCACCTCGACGAGCCCGGCGAGGACGGCCCGGACCAGATGTACACAATGCGCTGGTGACCTTCGTTCTCGTCGTTGGGCTGCTCACCATCACCCCGGGCATGGATACCGCGTTGATCCTGCGCACCGCGGCGTCCGGTTCGCTGCGCGGTGCCTGGGGCGTGGTCTTCAGCATCCAGGCCGGCACCCTGGTCTGGGGTGTGCTCACCTCGGCCGGCATCACCGCGATCCTGACCGCCTCGCACCTGGCTTACGAGGTGCTGCGCTGGGCCGGGGCCGGCTATCTGCTGTGGATCGGCGTGAGCATGCTGTGGGCCAGCCGCCGGACGGTGACCGAGGCCCCGGCGCCAGCCGCTGTGGCCGGGTGGCGGCGGGGTTTGCTGACGAACTTGCTGAACCCGAAGATGGGTGCCTTCTACGTCGCCTTACTGCCGCAGTTCATCCCGGCCGGCGCGCCCGCGTTTGGCTTCGGGGTCTGGCTGACGTGCATCCACATCGCCTTGGGCACCACGTGGTCGGCCGTGCTCATCCTGCTCGCCCACCGGGTGCGCGGCTTGCTGCAGAAGCCGGCCGCCCGCAGGGTGCTCGACCGGGTCACCGGCACCGTGATCGCGGCTTTCGGGGTGCGGCTCATGGTGGAGAGCCGCTGACCAGGCCGGCCAGGTAGGCGTTGCGCTCGGCGATGAGCCGGCGCAGGTAGCGTTCCAGCACCACCCTGGTCACCAGCCGCCCGAGCATCCCGAACGGCGCCGTGAAGTCGATCAGATCCCGGGCGACCGTCACTCCGCGCTCGTCGTCTGAGGTGAACGTGTGCTCGTGCCGCCAGGTGCGGAACGGCCCACGGTCCTGCTCGTCCACGAAGCGGACCGGGCGCTCGTATGCCGTGATCCGCGAGGTCATCCGCCACGGCAAGCCGAAGTGCCGGGCGGTGAACGTCACCGTGTCACCCAGCGCAAGGCGTCCCGAGCGCACCCCGCCATCCGTGCGTTCCCCCGACCCGGCCATCGACGCGGTATGCACGTCAACGTCGATGCTCAGATCAAACACCTCCTCCACGCCGGCCGCAAAAACGGTGGTCAACGCAATCCTCGCCATCACCCCCACCCCCCCCACCAGCCCGCACCCGCAGGCCGCGCAGCCAGCCCCAGAAGCCGCCCACCCCGTCAGCCCCGCAACCGCAAGCCGCGCGGCGTGGCCCGGAACCCCGCCGCCGTCAAAGCGTCCCGCAGCGGCGAGGCGTGCACCGACTCACCATCGGCCCGCTCGACCGACATCGGCCCCAGCGAGCCCGACTTCACCGAGGCGGCCAGCGCCTGACCGGCCGCCACCAGCGCTTCGTTGTCGTCGGTGAACGACAGCAGCGTGCGACCGCCGCGTTCGACGTACAGGATCAGGTCGCCACCGACCAGGACGACCAGGGCGCCGGCTTTGCGACCGGCGCGATGGCCGGTGGCGGGGGTGGTTTCGCCGTTGCCGCTGTCCACGACGCGGTCGGGCCAGGGCAGGGCGGCGCCGTACGGGTTGGCCGGGTCGGTGGCGGCCAGCACGGTGGCCACTACGCCGGTGCGTTTGGCCAGCTCAGCGGGCTCGGACAGGGCACGCAGGCGGTCGACCGCGCCGGGGACGGCGAACTGGGCGGCGCCCAGGCCCTCGACGAAGTAGCCGCGCCGGGCCGCTCCTCGTTCCTCCAGCGCGCTCAGCACCGGGTAGACCGCGGCGAACCCGCCGGTCACGCCCTCGGCCATCACCGCGCCGCGGGTGATCACGCCGTGGCGTTCGAGCAGCAGGTCGGCCAGGGCGGTGGCGCGCCGGGTCGGGTCGAGGTCGCGGCCGGGCAGGCGGGACCAGCGGCCCGCCATCTGCAGCGGGCCGGTGCGCGAGGGCATGTTCGGCCGGCCGGGGCGGCGGTAGCGGGCGCGGGCCGGGGCTGCCTTGGCGCGGTGGGCACCGCTGCCGCCGAGCAGGGCCCGCAGCGGCGCGAACGTGTCATTGGTCAGATAGCCGGCCCAGACCAGGTCCCACACCGCCGCGCTCAGGTCGGCGTCGTCGGTCGAGCCAACCCGGTCGGACAGGTTGCGGAAGAACAGTGCCTGGCCGTCGCCGAGCACCTCCAGGATCGACTCGTGCAGCGGCGTCAACGACGTGTCGTCCGGGGGCGGCAGCAGCAGCGGCGCGCTGTCCGCGTACGCCAGAGTCACCCAGCCGTCCCCACCGGCGATGCTGCCGGATCCCGCCCACAGCACCTCACCGCTCGCGCACAGCTCATCAAGCTGCGGCGGAGCGTAGTCCGCGACGCGCGCCGGCAGCAGCAGGCGTTCCCAGGCCGAAGCCGGCGCCGCCACGCCCTGCAACTGCTCGATCGAGGAGGCCAGCGCGTCGACTCCGCGCGCGTTGCCGCCGATCTGGTGCCAGCGCGGCAAGAAGGCGGCCAGCACCCTCGGCGCGACCGGCTCGATCTCGCGGCGCAGCGCAGCCAGCGACCGGCGGCGCAGCAGCCGCAGCACCTCGGCGTCGCACCACTCGCTGCCCGCGCCGCCGGGGGAGAACTCGCCCGACACCACCCGGCCGGTCGCGCTGAGCCGCTTGAGTGCCTGCTCCACCACGAACACGCCGAGCCCGAACCGGGCCGCAGCCGTCGCAGCCGCGAAAGGTCCATGCGTACGAGCAAAGCGCGCCACCAGATCCCCCAGCGGATCGGGCACCGGCTCCAGATAGGCCTCCGGGATCCCCACGGGCAGCGCCACACCCAGTGCATCCCGGTAACGCCCGGCGTCCTCCACCCCGATCCAGCGTTCCTCGCCGGCCACCCGGATGCGGATGGCTCGCCGCGCTCCGGCCAGCTCGTCCATCCACGCCAGCTCCACCGAGCGCGCGGTCAGGTCGGCCGGGGACAGATCACCGAGCAGGCGCACCAGCTCGGCCGCGTCCTCGGCGTCGCGGGGAGTGCGCTGGGTCGACAGCCACTGCAACTGGCTCTCGGTCTCGGTGACCACCGTCGGGTCGAGCAACTCGCGCAGGTCGACGCGGCCCAGCAGCTCACCGAGCAGCGTGGAGTCCAGGGCCAGCGCGGCGGCCCGCCGCTCGGCCAGCGGGGCATCGCCCTCGTAGAGGAAGGCGCCGACGTAGCCGAACAGCAGCGAGCGGGCGAACGGCGACGGGCGCGGCGTCTCGGCCTCGACCAGGCGCACCTTGCGACCGGCAATCTCGCGCATGAGCCCGACCAGGCCCGGAACGTCGAACACGTCCTGCAGGCACTCGCGGGCGGCTTCCAGGGTGACCGGGAAGTCGGCGAATTCGCGGGCCACGTCGAGCAGTTGGGCCGAGCGCTGACGCTGCTGCCAAAGCGGCTGGCGGCGGCGCGGGTCGCGGCGGGGCAGCAGCAGCGAGCGGGCCGCGCACTCGCGGAAGCGGGAGGCGAACAGCGCCGAGGTGCCGACCGACTCCTCGACGATCTGGGCGATCTCCTCGGGGTCGAAGGCGACCAGGTCGGCGCCCGGCGGCTCCTCGGCGGTGTCGGGCAGGCGCACCACGATGCCGTCGTCGGAGGGCATGACCTGCCCGTCCACGCCGTAGCGCTCGCTGAGCCGGCGCGCGATGGCCAGCGCCCAGGGCGCGTTGACCCGGGCGCCGAGCACGCAATGTACGGTCATCCGCCAGTCGCCCAGCTCGTCGCGGAAACGCTCGACCACCACGGTCCGGTCGTCGGGCAGGTTGCGGGTCGCCTCGCGCTGCTCGCCGATGTACATCACCAGGTTGTTGGCGGCCCACTCGTCCAGACCGGATTCGCGCAGCGAGGCCACGGCGGTCTCGTCGCCGGCCCGGATCAGCGACCGCAGCCGGGCCCCGATCGCCCGGCCCAGCTCGACCGGGCGGCCCAGCGCGTCACCCTTCCAGAACGGCATCTTGGCCGGGGCGCCGGGCGCGGGGGAGACCAGCACCCGGTCGGGCGTGATGTCCTCGATGCGCCACGACGTCGAGCCGAGCAGGAAGACGTCGCCCACCCGGGACTCGTAGACCATCTCCTCGTCCAGCTCACCGACCCGCGAGGCGCGCTCCGAGCCGGCCAGGAACACCCCGAACAGGCCGCGGTCGGGGATCGTGCCGCCGCTGGTGACGGCGAGGCGCTGCGCGCCGGGGCGGCCGGTGAGCTGGTCGGTGGTGCGATCCCAGACCAGCCGGGGCCGCAGCTCGGCGAAGGCGGTCGAGGGGTAACGCCCGGAGAGCATGTCCAGCACGGCGTGCAGAGCGGATTCCGGCAGTTCCGCGTACGGAGCAGAGCGCCGCACCAGCGCAGCCAGCTCGTCGAGGTGCCACTCGTCCAGCGCCACCATCGCGACGATCTGCTGGGCCAGCACGTCGAGCGGGTTGCGGGGGTAGCGCAGCTCCTCGATCGCCCCCTCGCCCATCCGCTCGGCGACCACCGCGCAGGAGACGAGGTCACCGCGGTGCTTCGGGAACACCACGCCCCGCGAGATCGCGCCCACCTGGTGCCCGGCGCGCCCGATGCGCTGCAGCCCGGCGGACACCGACGGCGGCGCCTCGATCTGCACCACCAGGTCGACCGCGCCCATGTCGATGCCCAGTTCGAGGCTGGAGGTGGCGACCACGGCGGGTAGCTGGCCGGACTTGAGCGCCTCCTCGATCTGTTTGCGCTCCTCGCGCGACACGCTGCCGTGATGGGCCCGCGCAACCACCGGGGGAGCACCGTCCGCCCCACCGGCCTGAGCCATGATCTGAGCCGGCGGCTTCTTCGAGGGCGCCGCCGCCGGAGAATCCTCGGATCGCTCCAGAGCCAGCTCGTTGATCCGAGCGCACAGCCGCTCGGCCCCGCGCCGGGAGTTGGTGAACACGATTGTCGAGCGGTGCTCCTGGATCAGGTCGAGCACCCGTTCCTCGACCGCCGGCCAGATCGACGGCGAGTGCCGCCCGGCGCCGGGATCGTCGGCGTCGACCTCGGGCTGCTCGTCGAGGCGGGTCATGTCCTCGACCGGCACCTGCACCGAAACCTCGATGGTCTTGGTGCTCTTGGGCTGCACGATCTCCACGTCCTGGGCGCCGCCGAGGAAACGCGCGGTGTCCTCGATCGGGCGCACGGTGGCGGACAGCCCGACGCGCTGGGCGGGCTGGGGGAGCAGGGCATCGAGGCGTTCCAGCGACAACGCGAGGTGGGCGCCGCGCTTGGTGGCGGCGACCGCGTGCACCTCGTCGATGATCACCGTCTCGACGCCGCGCAGCGACTCGCGAGCGGCCGAGGTGAGGATCAGGAACAGCGACTCGGGTGTGGTGATCAGGATGTCCGGGGGCGTGCGGTTGAACGCGCGGCGCTCGTCGGCGGGGGTGTCGCGGGTGCGCATGCCCACGGTGATGTCCGGCGGCGGCACGCCCAGGCGGCCCGAGGCCTGCCGGATGCCGGTCAGCGGGGCGCGCAGGTTGCGCTCGACGTCGACCGCCAGGGCCTTGAGCGGGCTGACGTAGAGCACACGGCAGCGGTGTTTCGGGTCCTCGGGGGCCGGCTCATGGGCCAGCCGGTCGAGCGACCAGAGGAACGCGGCGAGCGTCTTGCCGGAGCCGGTCGGGGCAACCACCAGAGCGTTGCGCCGGGCGCCGATGGCCTGCCACGCTCCGGCCTGAGCGGCCGTGGGCGCAGCGAACGCGGCCTTGAACCACTCGCGGGTGGCCAGGCCGAACTGCTCCAGCACTTTCTGCACGTCAACCATGGTGCCCCGGGGGTACGACACAAAACCGAGCCGAACCGTGGGCGGATTCGGACATCGGGGCATGAGCTGGGCGGTCGATCAGCGGATTGACCCGTCCGGATGGACCATGGTGCCGAACTGCTGAGGTAGGCCACATTGATGGTTGCCACCGAGGGTAATGACCAGGAGGCTCCATGTTGAGAAAACTTTCCGGCGCGGCGCTTGCCGCTGCGACCGTGGCCGTGCTGTGCGCAGCACCGGCCCAGGCCGCCGGTTCCGGATATGTCCGGCTCGCTCATCTTTCCCCCGACACCCCGGCCGTCGACGTGTACCTGAAAGCCAATGGCGGCAAGCTCAAGGACCAGCGGTTCAACGGCGTCGCGTACGGCGCCATGTCCGACTACCTGCGCCTGCCCACCGGCACCTACTCGGTGGCCATGCGCAAATCCGGCGCGAAGTCCGACAGCAAGCCCGTGCTCACCACCCAGGTGACGGTTGCGGACGGCGGGGCCTACACGGTCGCCGGCGTGGGCCGCTACGCCGATCTCGGGCTGCGCGTGCTGCGCGACGACCTCAAGCTCCCGTCGGGCAGCGAATCCAAGATCAGGATCATTCAGGCGTCGGTACGAGCCCCCGTGCTCGATGTCGCCGGTACCAACGGCAAGGCCATCGCCGACGGGGTGGCCTTCGCGACCACCACCGACTACCGCCAGGTCAATCCGGGCAAGTGGACGGTGCGGGTCATGCCCACCGGCGGCGGCTCACCCAGCGAGCTGCCCTGCACCCTGGGCGAGGGCAACGTCTACTCTCTGCTCGTGCTCGATGACAAGAAGGGTGGCCTCAAGCCGGAGCTGCACATCGACGCGGCGGGAGCCGGTTCCGTACCCCAGGGCGGCGTCGCCACCGGGCTGGGCGGCACCGAACGCCCCAGCCAGTTGCCGATCGCGCTGCTGCTCGCGGGCCTGGCTGCGCTGCTGGCAGGGGCAGTTACGGTCACCTTGCGGCGGAGCAAGACAACTCCATGACGGTACGCACCACAGCGCGGCGAGCCATCCTGCCCGTATCAGTAGCCCTGCTCACCGCCTTTGTCGTAGGCACGGGCTACCTGATGCTCCGCGATCCCCAGGACACCGGGGATCGCGGGCGCTGGGCTGCGCCCGTCGCTTCGCCGGCCGAGGTGCCGGAGCGCGCTGTGGCCGTACCGTCGGATTGGCCTGATCCTGAGGGTGTTTCCGACCCGTTCGGGCAGGCCGCCAACGCGCTCAGCGGGCCCCCGACACACCTGCGGGTCGAAGCCATCGGCGTCGACGCAGACCTGGAGGATCTGCACAAGGGCGCCGATGGTGAACTGGTCGCGCCGAAGGGCAACGAGAAGGCCGGTTGGTATGCCGAGGGGACCGCTCCCGGGGATCTGGGACCGGCCGTGCTGGCCGGGCATGTGGACTCCAAAAGCGGGCCGGCGGTGTTCTACCGGCTGCGCGAGATGACGGCCGGGGATCGCATCGAGGTGACCCGCGGCGGCAAGACGCTCACGTTCACCGTCACCTCGACGGCCTGGTATCCCAAGGTGGCGTTCCCGTCCGAGCGCGTGTACGGACCGACCCCCGACCGGGAACTGCGGCTGATCACGTGTGGCGGGGTGTTCGACCGGAAGCTGCGCTCTTACCGGGACAACCTGGTGGTCTACGCGGTGGCCGGGTGAGCGAGGTATCCAGGGCAACCGGGCCGCGGCTAGGCTGGCAATCGACGACGGGTGGAGGCTGATGGCGGTCAGGCGGATGCTCATCGCCGGTCGGTATCGCCTGCGCGAGCCGGTCGGCAGCGGCGGCATGGGCCGGGTCTGGCTGGCCCGCGACGAGATGCTCGACCGGGACGTGGCGGTCAAGGAGTTCGTGCCGCCCGACTGGATGACCGACGAGGAGAAGGCGCGGCTGCGCGACCGGACGCTGCGCGAAGCTCGCAGTGCCGCGCGCCTCAACCACCCGCACGTGGTCAAGATCTACGACGTGGTGCACGCCGACGAGCAGCCGTGGATCGTGATGGAGTACGTGCCGTCGCGCTCGCTGCACCAGGTGATCGGCGAGGACGGGCCCTACGAGCCGGAGCAGGCCGCGCGGATAGGCCTCGACGTGCTGCAGGCCATTACCGCTGCGCACCGCGCCGGCGTGCTGCACCGCGACGTGAAGCCGCACAACGTGCTTATCGGCGACGACGGGCGGGTCGTGCTGACCGACTTCGGACTGGCTACGTTCGTCGATGACGGCTCGGTCACTGGTCCTGGGCTGGTCGTCGGTTCCCCGCAGTACGTGTCGCCGGAACGCGCGCGCGACGGTGCTTCAACCGTGGAATCGGACCTGTGGTCGTTCGGGGCGACACTGTTCGCGGCGGTGGAGGGCCGGTCCCCGTTCGCCCGCGACAGTGCGATGGCCACGCTGATGGCGCTGGCGACCGAGGAACCCGACATGCCGGTACGAGCCGGGCCGCTCGCGCCGGTGCTGACCGGGTTGCTGCAGCGTGAGCCGATGGAACGGCTCGGCGCGCGCGAGGTTGAGGAGCGGCTGCGCGCGGTGTCCGGGGTCACTTCGCTGTATTCGGGGCGTGCGGTCGTACCGGCTCAGCGCAAGCCGGTCAGTCCCGCGCCGCCGCCGGTTCTCGAAGAGCACCCCAGCGCGCCCCTGACGATCGACCCGCCGACGCCTCCACCCACGCCGCGCCGCCGCCGGTGGCTCAAACCCGCGCTCGGGGGAGCGCTCGCCGTGGTGATTCTTGCGGTGGCCGGCGCCTTCCTGCTGCACGCTAAGGACAACGCCCCGCCCGTCGCGCAACCATCGGCGTCCCCGGCCCTGTCCAGCTTCTCGGCTTCACCGGGCGGATTTACCCCCATCAATTGCCTGGGTACGACCACCGCTGACCTGCCCAAGACGCCGCAACGGAACGCCGAGAAGCTGCGGGGTAACTGGGCGTTGTATCCGGGCTGGTCCTACTTCTCGCAAGGTGGCTTCCACATCGCCGTGCCCGACGGGTGGACGTACGAGAAAATCGGCACCACCCTCTGTTTCCGCGACCCTGCCTCGCCCCGCGTGCTGAGCGTCGACGCCTCCCGCAACCCCAGGGGGGATCCGGTCAAGGCTTGTCGCGAGGAGGTGAGCCGGCTGCGCACGGTCGGCGCCCTGCCCGCCTACAAGCAGTACGGCATCAACCGCGTGCCCGCGCTGAACAAGGCCGCCGACTGGGAGTACGCGTTCGACTCGACCGGCGGGCGGATGCACTCGATCACCCGCTGGGTGGCCGTCGGCGGCGAGGGTTACGCCTACGGGCTGATGACCCGCGATCTGGACTGGCCGGCGAACTTCGCGACCTGGGGCATGATCGTCAGCACCTTCTACACCGGCTCGGGCACCTGAGGTATGCCTCTTCCGGCAACAACGGCGTGACCGGCTGCAACCTGATCGCCGACCGCCGCGGGCATTCCCGCCGGTGGCATCTTTCACCGGTGCCGAGGGCGTAAGACCGCCGCTCAGGTGCAGCTCTGGGTACGCCGTCCGGTCGCTTTCCGCGTAGTGCTGTGCCGGGTCCGGGTTCACCCGCCCGGACCCGGCATACTCACAGCGCGTGTTCAGCGGACGCTGATACCTTTGACAAATGATCGGCAGTAGACAGCCGGGCTTGGCCCGGCTTTCCGTGTTTCTTGTGCACTTCCGGAGCTCCCAGTGTTGATCCTGGTGGGTCTCTTGCTCGTCCTGCTGGTGACGGCCGTGACCGGCTACTTCGTCGCCCAGGAGTTCGGCTATGTCGCCGTCGATCGGGGCCGCCTGCGCCAGCAGGCCGACCAGGGCGACCAGGCCGCCGAGCGAGCACTCAAAGTCACCGAACGCCTCTCCTTCGTGCTCTCCGGCGCCCAGCTCGGCATCACGGTCACCGCCCTGATCGTCGGGTATGTGGCCGAGCCGTTCCTGGGTGAGGGCTTCGCCGAGCTGCTGGGCGTCACCGGCCTCCCCGACGGCGTGTCCACCGGCATCTCCGTCGTGCTGGCGCTGCTGATCGCCACCGTCGTGCAGATGGTGTTCGGCGAGCTCGCCCCCAAGAACCTGGCGATCGCCCGGCCCGAGCCGCTGGCCAAGGCGTTGAGCCGCTCCACGCTGGTGTACCTGGCGGTGTTCGGCCCGGTCATCAAGCTGTTCGACAAGGCCGCGGCCAAGCTGCTGCGCCGCGTGGGCATCGAGCCGATCGAAGAGCTGCCCGAGGGTGCCACCGAGGAGGACCTCGAGCAGATCATCGCCGAGTCGCGCGAGGAAGGGCACCTCACCGAGGAGCTGAGCGAGCTGCTCGACCGCGGCCTCGACTTCCGGCGCCGGACCGCGTCGGAGGTGATGGTGCCGCGCGTGGACGTACACACCGTGCAGGCCGCCGACCCCGCGACCCGCGTCATCGAGCTGCTGGACACCGGCCGATCGCGCTTCCCGGTTCGTTCCGGCACCGGCGTGGATGAAATCGCCGGCGTGGTCGGCATCGCCGATGTCCTCGCCGTGCCCCCGTCCGCGCGGGCAAACGTGTTGGTCAAGGACCTCTGCGCGCCCGCCCTGTTCGTCCCGTCCTCGCTGCGCCTGCCCGCGATCCTGGACCGCCTGCGCGGCGGTCATCGCCAGCTGGCCTGCGTCGTGGACGAGTACGGAGGCTTCGCCGGCATCATCACCCTCGAGGACATCGCCGAGGAACTGGTCGGCCCCATCCGCGACGAGGACGACCTGCCCGAGCCGGCGCCCACCCAGCAGGACGACGGCTCGTGGATCGTCCCCGCCCGGTGGCGCATCGACGAGGTAGCCGACGCCACCGGGCTCACCCTGCCCGAGGCCGACGGGTACGACACGGTGTCGGGCCTGGTCATGACCCACCTGGGCCGGGTTCCCCAGGTCGGCGACTCGGTGTCGCTGGAAAGTGGAGCCGCGCTGGCCGTGCTGTCGGTGGACCGGCACGTACCGGAGTCCGTACGCATCTCGGAGGTGGCACAGTGACCCCCACCTGGGCCATCATCTGCTCGCTGCTGCTGCTCGCCGGCAACGGCTTCTTCGTCGCCGCCGAGTTCGCCCTGGTCGCCAGCAAGCGTTACCGGCTGGAGCACGCCGCCGCGGAGGGGAGCCGAGCCGCCAAGGCAGCCCTGGATGGCAGCCGCGAGCTGTCCATCATGCTGGCCGGTGCCCAGCTCGGCATCACCCTGTGCTCGCTGGGCCTGGGTGCCCTGGCCGAGCCCGCCATCGAGCACCTGCTGCACCCCCTGCTGCACGGGCTGGGCCTGCCGGATGTGCCCAGCGAGATCATCGCCCTGCTGGTCGCCCTGATCGTGGTGACCTTCCTGCACCTGGTGCTGGGCGAGATGATGCCAAAGTCGTGGGCCATCACGGATCCGGAGCGCTCGGCCACCCTGCTGGCGTTGCCGTTCCGGGGCTTCGTACGGGTGGTTCACCCCGCGCTTGTGGCGCTCAACTGGCTGGCCAACGCGGCCCTTCGCCCCTTCGGCGTGCACGCTCAGGATCAGCTGGCCCAGGCTCACGGCCCCGAGGAGATGCACATTCTCCTCGAGCGATCGAGGGCGGAAGGCCTGATCGGTGCCGAACAAACCGAACTGCTGACAAGCATGCTGAAATTGCAGGAGACCACGGTCGCCGAGGTCCTGATCGCCGATGATCAGCTGGTGACGGTAACCCTGTCCTCATCAGCCCTGGACGTCGAAGCAGCCTCCCTGCGCAGCGGCCGATCCCGCTTGGCCGTGGAGTCGGCCGCCGGCGACGTGGTTGGCGTGGTGCACGTCCGCGAGGCCGTACGAGCCACCACAGCAGGCCGCGACGTGACGGCTGAGGATTTGATGGACCGCCCGTTCACCCTGGACGCAGCGGTCCCGGTAACCGACGCGGTGACGCAGATGAGGGCTGCCCGGGCCCAACTCGCCATGGTGACCAGAAGTGGGCATCGGGTCGGCTTCGTGGCCCTGGAAGACCTCCTGGAGCAGGTGATCGGCGAGTTCGACGACGAAACCGACCCGGTCCCGGTGGGCAGGCGCATGCGCTGAGCGCCCTTTGGTGGGGCCGCGCTTTCGCCGCCCTTTGACAGCTCGGCCTTCTCGGCGGCTCGCGGTCTTCTTTGACGAAAGGTGAAGGGGATGGAGTTCGAGAAGGTGTTGCGCGGCTTCGGCCTCGGCGGCCCCACCGTGCACACGGTGCTGACCACTGCGGACACCTACCCCGGCACCCCGATCATGGGCGCGGTCCGGGTGCGGGGCGGCGACTACGACGTGGCCGTCGAAACCATCGCGGTAGGCCTGGTAACCCGGGCCGAGGCGGAAGACGGCGACGCCCTGCTGGAATTTCACCGAGCCTGGGTAGCAGCGGGTTTCACCTTGGCACCCGGGGAACACCAGGACATCCCCTTCACCATCACGCCGCCCTGGGAAACCCCGCTGACCCACGCCCACGGTGAGCTGCTGGCAGGAATGACCATGGGCCTGCGCACCGAGGTAACCACAGAAGAACACGTGGACTGCGGCGACGCCGAGCTGGTCGCAGTCCACCCGCTCCCAGCCCAGGACCTGGTGCTGGAAGAACTCGAAACCCTAGGCTTCACCTTCCACAACGCCAACGTCGAAAGAGGAGCAATCTACGGTGTACGCCTAGAACTCCCCTTCTACCAGGAACTCGAGTACACCCCGCCCCGAACCTTGCACAAGCTCATGGACGAACTAGAACTAACCTTCGTAGCCGATGAAACCGGCCTGGAAGTAATCCTCGAATACGAGAAGCACAGCACCCTCCTGCGCCCCGCAACAGACTCCTACGCCCGCTTCTGCCTGGACCACACAGCCACCCCAACGGACGCAGCAACCGCCCTCCGCGAAGCCCTTCCCGCACTCCCGTAACGCCCCACCGGCATGCCTTCCGTCCGGAGCGCTTGTGGATACGGCCTTGAGCGCCGGCGGCCTTGCACATCGGCGGCCTTGTGCGCTGGAGGCCCGCACGCTAAAGACGCTGGACGCTAACGGCGTTGTTCGCTGAGTGCCCGTGTTCGCTGAGTGCCTGTGTTCGCTTAGTGCCCATGTGCGCCAGCGGCCTTTCGCACCAACGGTCCGTGTACTGCCAGCGGCCCATGCGTCAGTGGCCTTGCGCGCCAATGACCGTGTGTGCCAACGGCCCCATGCCTCAGCGGCCCTGCGCGTCAGCGGCCCTGCGCGTAGCCGGCGTCGCTTACCAGCAGCCCCTGTGTACCCACGCCTCCACGTCAACACCCCGCGAAGCACCAAGCATCCCCGCACGCCAACAGCCCGCGACAGCTCCACCCCCAATTCACCAACCCGAGACCGAATCCTCAGCAAAAATCCAGCGCGGAAAGTAACTCCCAGGCGACCACACGTGACCTGCGGTTCTAACGTGCCCGAAATGTGCGACACATGTTTCTGACATGGTTCTGCGTCGATTGCCCAGGATCAGGGGTTGAAGGTTGCACCTTCAACATATTAACGTCCGTCTACCGGTTCGCATCGGTACGGCTGGGGCTTTTACTGGTCGACGGTGTGGACTTCCCCCATTCCTCAGGAGTGACGCATGGACACGCACAGGTTTGCCGCCCCCGTCTGGTCCGTTTTCCGGATCGTGATCGGCCTCCTGTTCAGCCTGCACGGCGCCGCATCGGTTCTTGGGCTCTTCGGCGGCAACCCGCAGACCGGCAAGGCGGTAGAAGTCGGCCTCTGGCCCAACTGGTACGCCGGCCTGATCCAGCTCGCCTGCGGCATCCTCGTCATGCTCGGCCTCTTCACCCGCCCGGCAGCCATCCTCGCGTCCGGCTCCATGGCGTACGCCTATTTCGTGGTGCACCAGCCCAACGCCCTGTTGCCGATCCAGAACGGCGGCGTGACCCCGGCCCTGTACGCCTGGACGTTCCTGGTCATCGCCGTCCTCGGAGCCGGCCCGTGGTCCCTGGACGCCCTCCTGCGCCGCCGCACCGCAGCCCCCGCCACGGCGACGCCCGCCAGTGCCAAGGACCCCGTCACCGAACCGGCCTCCGCCTGACGGCCATCTCCATCGAAGCGCGGCAGGCCAGCCATCCCCTTAGGTCTGCCGCGCTCGCCGGTCGTCCAGTCGGTAAGTCACCCGGTCGTCCGGTCACCCGGTCGTCCGGTCAGCCACGCTCCAGCCGAGCCGCCAGCCGCTCGCGAGCCGCAGGCCACTCGTCGGCAGTCATGGCGAACAGCACCGAGTCACGCCAAGTCCCGTCCGGTCTCAGCCGATGCCGCCGGATCATCCCGTCCCGGCTAGCTCCCAGCCTCGCGATGGCCCGCTGGGACCGCTCGTTGCGAATGTCGGTGAACCAGAACACCCGCTGCGCCCCGAGCACCTCGAAAGCCCGCCCCAGCAGGAGAAGCTTGGCCTCGGTGTTCACCGCGCTGCGCCACCAGCGCCGGCCGAGCATCGTGTGTCCGATCCCGAGGGACTGCCGGGTCTCGTCGAGGTCGTGGTAGCTCGTCATGCCCATCACTTCACCGGTAACCGGGTCGCACTGAGCCCACGGCACCCGTTCACCCGCCCAGTGCTGTTGCGCCGCCGAGCTGACGTGCGCCGTCATCTCCTCCAGGTTCTGCGGCCGGCGATGCGGCAAGAACTGCCAGACCTCGTCATCGCCCAGCGCCTTGAACAGGCCCTCCACATGAGACTGCGCCAAGGGTTCCAATGCCACATGTCGTCCTCGCAGCGGCACCGCCGTGAACCAGGGGGACGTCGGGGTGCCCGGAAGCGACGCAGGGGCCGGTCGGCCGACTCCGAACGCGGGTACGGGCGGCCCGGCTGTGCGGCGCAGGGGGAGGACGCCGGCCCAGTGCGGCAACTGCTCGTCCTCGGGGTCGTCGATGACGCCGCTTGCGCGTACCCGAACGGAAACCTCTGCCAACGGCAGGGACAGAACCGCCGTCGTCGCCAATTCCTTGGTCGTTGGTGGGCGGCTTTCAGCCGACCTCCCGGGCGCGACCTTGTCCACCAGCGCAGTCAGCGCGGCCCTCTTCTCGGCGTCCTCAGTGACCGGCCGGGCCACACCGTGCGCCACCACGGACCGGTAGTTGGCGCTGTGGTTGAACTGCGAGCGCGCGAGGACGAGCCCGTCGATCAGCGTCACCGAAACAGCAATGGACACACCGTTTTCGCGCGCTGACAGCGCCAGCCGGCTGCCCGTGGAGGCGTGCAGATAGAGCGTCTCACCGACGCGGGCGTGCAGCATCGGAAGCACCCGGGGCTCGCCATCGATCACGAACGCGACAGAACTGTCGTAGGCCCCGTCCAGGATGGCGTGGGCGAGGTCGCGGTCGTAGGTCATCCGGCCGCGATCGCGCATTGCGGTCGTGCGGCTGGTGCGCTCGTAGGCGTCGGACACGAGAGCCTCCTTGCCAGAGTTCTTTGTGCTAGTACATAATCTATGTTGTGGCAGAACAATATCAGGTGACAGGCTCGACCGCCTCATCGATCTCGGCCAGCATCGAGACCGGGGTCCTGCGCGGCGATTTTGTTGCCGGCGCTGCTCTTCCGCCGATCCGCCTGCTCGCCGACCAGTTGCATGTCAGTCCGGCGACCGTCTCGAAGGCCTACCAGGAGCTGCGCCAACGCGGGATCGTGGAGGCGGCCGGCCGACGGGGCACACGCGTGCGTTCGCGTCCGGCGGTCGCGGATCCGCGCGCTGCCCTGCGTCTGCCTGCGCCGCCGGGCTCGCTCGACCTTTCCTCAGGAGATCCCGACGTCCGGTTGCTGCCCGATCTTGGTTCTCACTTACGCGCCGTTTCGCGCGAGGTCGAGGAGCCTCTGGGGTACGCGGCGGCCGGCGCGATTCCGGAATTTGCTGAGGTGGCACGGGCTCGGCTCGGGGCTGACGGAGTGCCCGTCGACAACGCGGTCATCGCCGTGACAAACGGCGCGCTCGACGCCCTCGAGCGGCTCCTCATCACCCACCTGCGGCCCGGCGACGCGATCGCCATCGAGGATCCGGGCTGGGCCAATCTGCTCGACCTGGCGGCCGCGCTGGGGCTGACGACCGTCTCCCTGGCAGTCGACGACGAAGGTCCACTTCCCGACAGTCTGACCAAGGCAATTGCTTCCGGGGTACGAGCAATAGTCATCACCGCCCGAGCCCAGAACCCGACAGGCGCAGCTATCAGCGAGCACCGCGCTGCCGCTCTGCGCGACATCTTGGCTCAGCACCGAAATGTGCTGCTCGTCGAAGATGACCACGCCGCCGAGCTGTCCGGCGTACCCCTGAATTCGCTGAGCGGCATCACCGACTCCTGGGTGTTCCTCCGCTCGGCCTCCAAGCCTTTCGGCCCTGACCTGCGACTGGCCGTCATGGTCGGCGACGAGGCGACAATGGGCCGGGTTGTCGGCCGCATGCGCATCACCTCCGGCTGGGTGTCCACCGTGATGCAGCGGCTGATGCTGCGCCTGTGGCTGGAGGACAGCGTCGCCGCCGAAGTCGCAGTTGCCGCCGGCAGCTACGACCAGCGCCGCCACGCGCTACGAGACGCCCTGCAACAACGAGGTGTCGACGCGCGCGGCTCCACAGGCATCAACCTCTGGGTACGGGTATCCGACGAAACCCGGGTAGTGACGGCCCTGCGGGACTCGGGATATGTGGTGGCGCCCGGGTCGATGTTCCGGGTCAGCGCACCTCCGGGCGTACGAATAACCATCAGTCGTTTGGATTTTCACCACATCGAACCGTTCGCGCAGGCAGTGGCCGAGGCGACCCGTCCCGCCGAAAACGGTGTGCCGGGCCGCTGAGGCGTTGCGTGGCACCGTTCGGGTGACACTGCCGGGCGTGAAGGCGAAGGGAGAGGGTAGAACGGTGCCATGCCGAGCACCGAGGCGCCGATCGGCGCGCAGCACTTCGTACCGGGGGATGCTCACGAGCTTGACCAGCTCAAGGCCGCCGCAGCGCATTGCGAGGGCTGTGAGCTCTACCGCGATGCCACCCAGACGGTCTTCGGCCGGGGCGCCGCCGAAGCCCGGGTGGTGTTCGTGGGTGAACAGCCGGGCGACGTGGAGGACCAGAAGGGCTTGCCGTTCGTTGGGCCCGCCGGTCGACTGCTGCGCGATGCTGTGGACGCCGCCGGCCTGGATGCCTCGAATGTGTACATCACCAACGCCGTGAAGCACTTTCGCTTTGAGTTGCGCGGTAAGCGGCGCATCCACCAGAGCCCGGGGCCGGCTCATATCACCGCCTGCCGTCCCTGGCTGGTTTCCGAGTTCGCGCTGCTCAAGCCTGACATGATCATCATGCTGGGCGCCACCGCGGCCAAGGCGCTGCTCGGGCCGTCCTTCCGGGTGACCAAATCCCGTGGGCAGCTCATGCCGTGGCCCGCGTCGGCCCAGCACCCCGACGACTTCCCGGTCTCCGAGACCCAAGCGCTCGCCACCATCCACCCGTCCGCGGTTCTGCGCGCCGACGATCGTGACGCAGCCTTCCAGGGTCTGGTCGACGACTTGAAGATCGCCGCAGCCGCCCTGGCATGAGTGATGTCGAGCGGTGACCTTCATCTCATCAGGCCGCGACTCGTCGGTAGCCGTCCACAGCGCCGCGAGTAGGCTTCACAGGTGCGGTTGACGGACTTCTGGCAGCGCCTTGAGCAGGCATTCGGCTCGGCCTACGCGCACAGCTTCGCCGCCGATCACGCCTTTGCGGACCTTGGTGGACGAACGATTGATGAAGCCATTGCGCAGGGTGTCGATACGGCTACTGTCTGGCGAGCTGTGGTGACCTCGTACCCCGATCGAGTGCCTGCCCGACTGCGCTGACTGCATATTCGTACGTTTGTTCTGGCGTGTCGCTCGATGGTCGTACAGGTGTTCGGCTATTGTGCTCAGCGGCGTGGTCATCCACAGCGTGCGGCCGTCCGGCCGTTTTCTGTCAGACCCAAGGTCTAGCGTGACCCGCGTGGTGAACAGAAGCGCTTCGGCGAAAACGCCTGCGAAGTCGAATACAGGGGTGGCGGACATGGTGGCAGGACCTGACCGGGACAAGGCGCTCGATCTAGCGCTGGCGCAGATCGACAAGCAGTTCGGCAAGGGCTCGGTGATGCGGCTGGGAGAGCGGCCGGTGGTGGAAACCGCCATCATCCCGACCGGCTCCATCGCCCTGGATGTGGCGCTCGGCGTCGGCGGTCTGCCGCGCGGGCGCGTCATCGAGGTATACGGACCGGAGTCCAGCGGTAAGACGACGGTGGCCCTGCACGCGGTGGCCAACGCCCAGCGCAACGGCGGCATTGCCGCCTTCATCGACGCGGAGCACGCGCTCGACCCGGACTACGCGCGCGCCCTCGGTGTCGACACCGACGCGCTTCTGGTGTCCCAGCCGGACACCGGTGAGCAGGCGCTCGAAATCGCGGACATGCTGATCCGCTCGGGCGCGCTCGACATCATCGTCATCGACTCGGTGGCCGCCCTCGTGCCGCGCGCCGAAATCGAGGGCGAGATGGGTGACAGCCACGTCGGTCTGCAGGCCCGCCTCATGAGCCAGGCCCTGCGGAAGATCACCGGTATTCTCAACAACTCCGGCACGACGGCTATCTTCATCAACCAGCTCCGCGAGAAGATCGGCGTCATGTTCGGCTCGCCCGAGACGACGACCGGTGGCCGCGCGCTCAAGTTCTACGCCTCGGTCCGCCTCGACGTGCGCCGCATCGAGAGCCTCAAGGACGGCACCGACGTGGTGGGTAACCGCACCCGCGTCAAGGTCGTCAAGAACAAGGTCGCGGCCCCGTTCAAGCAGGCCGAGTTCGACATCATGTACGGCAAGGGCATCTCCCGCGAGGGCTCGCTGATCGACGTCGGCGTCGAGCAGAGCATCATCCGCAAGTCCGGCGCCTGGTACACCTACGACGGCGACCAGCTCGGGCAGGGCAAGGAAAAGGCCCGCGAGTTCCTCAAGGAAAACCCCGACGTGGCCGCCGAGATCGAAAAGAAGATCCTCGAGAAGCTCGGCGTGGGCCAGACCACCGGCGACGCCGCCGGCGGTCCGGAGCTCCCCCCGGTCGACTTCTGAGCAGTCCGGCCCGAGGCAATGCAGGACGGCGGCCCACCGCGGCCGCAATCCTGCGCCCTGAGCCACGCCACCGGATCAGCCGACCTCATGGGGCCGGCTGAAAGAGCCGGGGCTCACGGCGAACGAGCCCCCGCCCTCGGCGGCGCGCGGTGATGAGGAGGCGTTTCGCGCATGGCTGGACGACGCGGCGCCCGGTCCGGGCGCGGCTGGGACGCGATTCCCCCACGGTCCTCCGACCCGGACTCCCCCGATGGCGAGCCCCGGCGTAGCGAGTCCCGGCGCGGCAACGCCGGCACCGACCGGCGCCGAGGCTCGCCGGGGGAGTCCGCCTTCGGAACCGACGGCGCACCGGCAAACATCGCCGGACCAGGCAGCGCCGGGCCAGGCAGCGCCAAGTCAGGTAGCGCCAGGTCAGGCGGCGCCGGTTCAGGCAACGCAGGGTCGAGCGATGCAACGCCACGCTCCGAATCGGAGATCGCCCGCGAGATCTGCCTGCGCCAGCTAGCCGTCCGGCCGCGCACCAGAGCCGAACTCGCCAAGGCCCTGACCCGTAAGGAAATCTCGGAAGAAGTCATCGCCGAGGTGCTCGACCGGTACGACGAGGTCGGCATCATCGATGACGCGGCCTTCGCCCGGGCCTGGGTCTCCAGCCGCCATCACGGCCGCGGCCTGGCCCGCCGCGCTCTCGCCAATGAACTCCGCCAGCACGGCGTCGACGCGGAGGTGGCCACCGAGGCCCTCGAAGCCGTAGACGACGAAGCCGAGGCCGAGGCAGCGCGCGCCCTCGTCGACCGTAAACTTCGCACCGCCCGTGGCACACCGGATCAGGTCTTCCGCCGCCTCGTCGGCATGCTCGCCCGCAAGGGATATCCGGCCGGCACCGCCATCCGCGCGGTAAAGGATGCATTGGCCGCCCGCGACGCCGAAGCCGCGGAGTTCGCCGATCAGATCGACCCCGACGCCATGACCGACCAGTAAACGCCACCCTCCAAACGCGACGGTCGCCCGGCCCGACAACACAATTCAGCCTCAATCCTGAGTACGACAGCAGCTTCACCCCCGTACTGCCGCCCTACCCCAGGAAGTTCCTCATACGTAACCACCCCGGCACGCGGCGCAACAGTCTCGCTTCTTCTTACCGGGCAATGTGGAGGAACCCGCGGCAGCCCAAGTTCAGTCGGGCAATAACGAGGCAACTCCTGGGCAGCAAATCGTCTCGCCACCCCAGATCGCCCGGCGCCGCGCCCAGAAGACGCGCCCGGCGCCCGGAAGTGCTCCGGGCGTGCCGAGAAACGCTGCGACGCACCAGGAGAGACCCTCGTAGCGCTCGGAAACGCCACCTCTCGCATCCGGAAGTGGCTCATAGGACGCCGGGCCGAGGCTCTATGTCCCGCTTGGGCGGGATTGTCATCCGTGGATGGAACGGACGCGTCCGTACCGGTAGTCTCCTAGCCTGGGCCATAGAGATCAGTGTCTTTATCGACGCCCGCCGTGGACTCAAGGAATTCCTGAAGTACGGGGAGGAACATGCGAACCAATCAGCTCGCGCGTCGTCGTGGCGTGCGTGTGGCTGCGCGGCTCGGCTTTTTGGTCGGAGCTGTCGGCGTGGCTGCCCTTGCGGGAGCCTCCGCTGCTGCCGCTTCCACAACCCAGGTTCACCCACGCGGTGTCGTCGTGCTCGATGAGCAGGCCACGGCCGCCGCGGGTGACACCGCAACCGCCGCGGACGAAGACCCGCCGGGTGGTGGCGGCGACGACAACACCCCGCCCCCGAGCGACGGCGGTGGCGGTGGCGACACCCCGCCCGGCGGCGACAACGGCGGCGGCGACAACGGTGGCGGCGACAACGGTGGCGGCGGCGACACCCCGCCCGGTGACGGCGGTGGCGACAACGGCGGTGGTGGCGACACCCCGCCCGGTGACGGTGGCGGCGACACTCCGCCGGGTAACGGTGGCGGCGACAACGGTGGTGGCGGCGACAACGGTGGTGGCGGCGACACCCCGCCTGGCAACGGCGGCGGCGACACCCCCGGCGGCGGCGGTAGCAACCCCGGCGACCCGACGACCAACCCGCCCACCTCGGGCGGCAACGGCGGCTCCAACGGTGGCGGCAACGGCGGCTCGAACGGCGGCGGCTCCAACGGTGGCGGCTCCAACGGTGGCGGCAACGGCGGCTCCAACGGTGGGTCGAACGGCGGCAGCAACGGCGGTGGATCGAACGGCGGCGGCGGCAACGGAAGCGGTTCGGACTACGCCGGCGGCTCCGGCGGTGGCTCGAACTCCGACGGCGGCGGCCTCCCGGTCACCGGCACCAACGTCGTCACCATCGCGGGCGTGGGCGCCGCAATCGCCGCGGGAGGTGCCGGCATGATCCTCGTGACGCGCCGCCGCCGCCCCGGCCAGGCCGACGCCTGACGCACGCACAACCAAGCCGCAGGCCGACACCTGACATACGGCGAGTGAGCAAGCGGGCAACAGCTCCGTAACGATGGACCCGCACCCCCTCTGGGCTGCGGGTCCATCGGCTTTCTACGATCGCTGCGGGACATCGGCCGTGGCGACTGGCTGGTAATCTGCATACCTGGGACGGCGAACTCCCGCGGGTGCTGAAGCCCGCGCCGCAGGGAGACGATGCGTGCCGGTGAGCACCACTCACGGGGACTGCACAGCACAGGGTGCCGGGGACCATTCCCGGCGCAGGGAACGAGCACAGCCGAGGGGATGGGTCCGGTGAGCGGTGCGGACCAGGAGTTCGGAACGCCAGGCGAGGCAGCAACTGCTCCGATCCCGCTAGGCCACCAGCCGACAGCCTCCTACCCGACGATCACTCCGGGCAGCCGTCAGCAACCCAACCCCCAAATCCCTGCGCAGCCGTACGCCCACCCGGCCCCCGGTCAATATCAGCACAACTCCCAGCCGTCGTACGGCCAACCGCCAGCTGTCCAGGCCGAATCCCACAACCAAGCCCAACCGGCGCACGGGGGCCAGCCGAACAACATGGCCCAGCCAAACCACGCGCTCGGCTCGAACAACGCGGCCCAGCAGAACGAGCCAACCCGCCAGAACCAAGGCGATACCCCCACGTACGGCCCGTTCCACCGCACCCCGAACGAGCCGCACC
>NZ_LOJP01000001.1:5664944-5709799 GCF_001553785.1 Actinoplanes sp. TFC3 | reverse complement strand
CCGCTCCTACAGCGGCCCCCGGATCGAACCCACCCCCAAGCAACCCAAAGGCCGCTTCATCATTCCGGCAGTCGCTGGACTGGTCGCAGGCTTGCTTGTTTTCGGTACGGGGGGCTGGTTCCTAGGTCGCGCCACCGCTCCTGACAGGGGCACCACCCCGGTAGCCGCGCTCGCTACATCAGCGGCTCCCGAGCCCAGTGCCTCGGCCGGTGCCTACGAGAGCAACCAGATCGCGCTCAACAAGCCGAAGTTCACCGGCCCCCTGAGCACGGTGAGTGAAGGCTGGCTGTCGCGGCTGTCCGGGTGCTCGAAGAATGGGGAAAAGAGCGGTCCCGCGCTGAACAAGGGCGAGAAGGTCCGGGTGCGCTGCGAGATGGACGCGATGAGTGTGATCTTCGTCCAGTACGCCAGCACTGCCGACCGGGACAAGGCCCGGGTTACCACGCTCGGTCAGAACGTTGACGCGCGCAAGTTGACTCCGGGTGTCGGCGCCGTGGCGGAGCGGCCTGCGCCCTCGAGGCGTACTACCGGTAACTACGTGGAGTATGCGTACCAGGTTTCGGGCCGGACGGTAGCCGGAATCTGGTGGGATGACTCGGCCACTCCGGTCGCGGCGTATGTGCTCGCGTACTGGAGAGAGGGTATCGGCCAGAAGTGGGATCCGTTGCGCGAGGTCTGGGCCGACTACGCCTGAAATGCCCGGCACCGGTCTGAGCAGGGCGTGAGCATGTCTGTGCCGTACGTCCCATCCCCCGCCGAATCATGAGTCCTTGACCGAAGCGGCACTCGCGACCTAGCCTCGCGTTACCAAGGTTTGTACGACCATTGCAGGCTAAGCGCACAACATAGATCTCATTACTTTTCAGCATCACTTCCGGTTCCGGACGGTGAGCCCGGCGACACCATCGCCGTCAGCAAACCGCCCCCCGGCGGATCATCCGCCACCGAGGGTAGCGCCCAGCAAGGGCGTCACCGCGATGGCGGCGACCCACCCCAGGCCCAGCCACCCCGGCGAAGCCACGACTCAGCCACCCGGCGAAGCCGCAGCCGAGCCACACCACCGCCAGCACTAACGTCTACCCGCCAGTAATCAGGGCCCGCAGGGGAGGGGGCCAGGTAAGTCCGTGCCGCAGAAGGGCCCCAAACTCCGAACCGGCCGGCCGAACCAGCACCCCAAGGCAGACAGCGGCGGACAAAAGCACCGAAGCGCGGCCCCGGACAACGTAGTCAGGATCGCCGCACCAGCGACAGCGCTCGCCGACCGCACGAGCGCTGGACGAAGCAACGACAAGCACCACCCAGTGGTCCTCCGCCGGCAACGATGCCCCCCGCGCCACTCCCAGCGGCGCCGGGTAGTCGAGCCGTCGGTCGACGGCCCCCGCGGTCAGCCGCCTTTGGTCGGGCATCCCTTACCCGCGTCCAGCGCGGTCCTGCACCAAGCAGGCCCACGCAAAGTGCGAACCTGCAGTCCTGCCAGCCCCGGAGAACCGGGACCGGGCCGGCAGCCAACAGGTACGCGCGGACCCTGCACCAATCGCAGGGTCACAACGACCGGCCGCAACCCCTGCGGCGCGGCGAAGGGAGAGACGGCGAGATGACGGCCCTCATCTGGGTGCTCGTGGTGGCGATCGTCGTTCTTGCCGCTTTTGTGGCGGCCGGGCTGGTTCTGGGGTTCCGGGCTTTGCGGCGGATCCAATCGTCGCGTAGTACCGAGGAGCAGACCCGGGAGCAGGCCAAGGCCAAGGTTGATGACGCGAACGCGAAAGCCGCGAGCGTACGGGCTGAAGCTGCCGCAGCTAAGGCTGAAGCCAGCGCCGCCCGGGCCGAGGCGAAGCGGGTTTTGGAGTCGGCGCATGAGGAAGCCGACACGGTCCTCGAGCATGCCCACCGGCAGGCCGAGTCCGATGCCGAGCAGGTCCGATCCGCCGCACGCCGCAGTGGTGAGCGCGAAGTGGCCTTGCTGAACACGACCGTTAAGGAACAGGCTGCCGAGGTTGAGCGCCGGGCTGCCCGCATCGATGAGCGGGAGCGGCTGCACGCCGAGGAAGTCGAGCGGCTGGTCGATCGGGAGCGCCGGCTGGCGAAGCGGGACGCCGAACTCGCCGACCGGGAAACGAAGCTGGCCGAGAAGGAAATCCAGAACGAAGAGGCCGGCCAGCAGCACAAGAAGGAACTCGAACGCGTAGCGAACCTCACCGCGGAGCAGGCCCGCACCGAGCTGGTCGAGGCCATCGAAAGCCAGGCCAAGCGGGAAGCCGCGATCCTGGTGCGCGACATCGAGGGTGAGGCGAAGAGCACCGCCGACACCCGGGCCCGGCACATCGTGGTCGACGCCATCCAGCGCATCGCCAGCGAGCAGACGGCCGAGAGCGTGGTCAGCGTTCTGCACCTGCCCAGCGATGAAATGAAGGGCCGCATCATCGGCCGCGAGGGCCGCAACATCCGGGCGTTCGAGTCGACCACCGGGGTCAACTTGATCATCGATGACACGCCCGAGGCGGTTCTGCTGTCGTGTTTTGATCCGGTACGCCGGGAGGTCGGCCGGCTCACCCTCGAGAAGCTGGTGCTCGACGGGCGGATCCACCCGCACCGCATCGAGGAAGTGTTCGAGAGTGCCAAGAACGAGGTCGACAAGCTGTGCGAGCGGGCTGCCGAGGAGGCTCTGGTCGACGTCGGCATCACCGATCTGCATCCGGAACTGGTCACGCTCGTGGGCCGGTTGCGCTACCGCACGAGTTACGGTCAGAACGTTCTCAAACACCTTGTCGAGACCGCCCACATCGCCGGGATCATGGCCGCCGAGCTCGGCTTGGACGTCGCCACGATGAAGCGCAGCGCGTTCCTGCACGACATCGGCAAGGCGCTGACCCACGAGGTCGAGGGCAGTCACGCTCTGATCGGCGCCGACTTGGCCCGCAAGTACGGCGAGTCCGATGATGTTGTCCATGCCATTGAGGCCCACCACAACGAGGTCCAGCCGCAAACCATCGAGGCCGTCCTGACCCAGGCCGCGGACGCCTGCTCCGGTGGCCGTCCGGGTGCGCGTCGCGAGAGCCTCGAAGCCTACGTCAAGCGGCTCGAGCGCATCGAAGAGATCGCCGGCGGCAAGGTGGGCGTCGAAAAAGTCTTCGCCATGCAGGCCGGCCGCGAAATCCGCGTCATGGTCCGCCCCGACGACGTGGACGACATCGGCGCTGCGGTCCTGGCCCGCGATGTCGCCAAGCAAATCGAAGAAGAACTCACCTACCCCGGCCAGATCCGCGTGACAGTAGTGCGCGAATCCAGGGTGACGGAGCTAGCAAGATAAGAATCAAGGGCTGGCTGTCGTAGCGGGGTGGGGGGTACAGATCGCTGCTCCCGCCGAGGCCGGGCACGGGCGCCCGAGGAGCTGGCGCTCCAGAACAGCCACCCGCACCCTGCAACGTGCGTAAGCGGTCCCGCTCAGAAGGTCCAAGGAGCCCGAGGACCAGAAGCACAACGCCCGGCCCGAGCCGAAGCCCGAACCGGTCGCCGAAGTGGTGCTCAGGCGATGCCGCCGCCACCGCTCAAACCGCCACCCGGGGCAACCACGGGCGTAGCCTCCTCGGTCGGACCGGCTGCCGCACCCACGCGCGGGGCCTTGCCGGTGCGGCGACTGCGACGTTCCAGGTATCCGGCGAAGAACGTCAGCGACGCGTTCAGCGCGATGTAGATGACCGCCGCCACGAGGGCCGCCGCCACGATATTGCCGAAGTTCGCGCCCACCGTGTTGACGCCGTCCTGCAGCAGCTCGGTGTAGCCGATGATGTAGCCCAGCGCCGTGTCCTTCACCAGCACCACGAGCTGGCTCACGATTACCGGCAGCATGGCCCGCGCCGCCTGCGGGATCAGGATCTCCCGCATCACCAGGCTCTTGCGCATGCCGATCGCGTACCCGGCTTCGCTCTGCCCGCGCGGCACCGAGTTGATCCCGGCCCGGAACGCCTCGGCCAGCACCGACCCGTTGTACAGCGTCAGGCCGATCACCACCGCCCAGAACGGCGGCATGGGCTGCTCGGTCAAAAACGGGATGCCGAAGAAGATGAAGAACATCATCAGCAGCAGCGGTACGGCCCGGAAGAACTCGACGATCGCCCCGGCGGGGATGCGGATCCACCAGTGGTCCGAGAGCCGGCCCACCGAGAAGATGATGCCGAAGACCAGCGACAGCACCATCGCCACCGCTGCTGCTTTGATCGTCGACCACAGGCCCGGCAGGATGTACGAGGTCCAGGTCTCGCCCTCGAGGAACGGCTTCCACAGCGGCGCCGCCCACTGGCCCTTCTCGTCGAACTTGCTGTAGATCCACCACAGCAGCGCGACCAGGGCAATCCCGAACAGGATCGTGAGGATCAGGTTACGGGCCTTGGCCCTGGGTCCCGGATGGTCGTAGAGGACCGCGTCGGTGTTGGCGCTCACCGCTTCACCGCCAGACGGTTGGCCAGCCACCCGAACAGGTAACCGGTCGGGATCAGGACCACTGCGAACGTACCGGCAAAGACCAGGAAGATCGGGATCACCGCGTCACCGTTGGCGTTGATCAGTTCTTTCATCGCCGACGAGGATTCCATCAGCCCGATCGTGCCCACGATGGTGGCGTTCTTTGCCAGCGCGATGAAGATGCTGCCCAGCGGCGCGACCACCGCGCGGCCGGCCTGCGGCAGGATGATGATCCGCAGCGTCTGCAGGAACGACATGCCGATCGCGCGCGCCGCCTCGGCCTGCCCGACCGGCACCGTGTTGATGCCCGAGCGGATCGCCTCGCACACGAACGCGGCGGTGTAGACCGAGAGCCCGACCACACCCAGCCAGTAGTTGTTGGTGTCGATGTCGTCCGACAGTTCGAACCCGAGCGCCGAGTACAGGCCGAAGTAGCAGAAGAATACGATCAGCGTGAGCGGCGTGTTCCGGAAGATGTTCACCCACGCCGTGCCAACGCCGCGCAGCACCGGCACGGGGGAGACCCGCATCCCGGCGAGCAGCACGCCCAGCACCAGCGCGCCTACGGCACCGGCGGCGGTGAGTTTCAGGATCCAAAGAAACCCGGTGACGTACGTGTCGATGTTTGCTGAATCGGAGAAGACGTCCATCGCCCTCGCTTCCTCGCTCCTGAAAACTTGTGATGCGCGGGGCGGGACCGGCGTGTGCCGGGCCCCCCCCCCTTGCAGTGGATGATCAGCTGCTGTTGGTGAGCTTGGTGACGTCCAGGGGGGGCGCCGCCGCGCCGGTTTTTGGTGAAGGGGAAGAGGCCCCCCCCCCCCCCCTTCCCCCCCCCCCGAAACTTGTGATGCGCGGGGGGGGACCGGGGGGGGCGCGCCCCGCCCCGCTTGCAGTGGATGATCAGCTGCAGTTGGTGAGCTTGGTGACGTCCAGGGTGGGCGCCGCCGTGCCGCTCTTGCCAAGCGTGTTGTCCCACGCCGCCTTGTACGAGCCGTCGCTCGCCGACGCCTTCAGGATCTCGTTGATCTTGTTGCAGCCCTCGGAGTCGGACTTCTTCACGCCGATGCCGTACGGCTCGTCGCTGAACTTCTTGCCGACCACCTTGAACTGACCCGCGTACTGGTCCTGAGCGGCGTAACCGGCCAGGATGATGTCGTCGGTCGTAACCGCGTCCACCGTCTTGTTGGCCAGCGCCTGCACGCACTTGGAGTACGAGTCGAACTGCTGCAGCGACGCGTCCTTGTAGTCGGTCTGGATGCGCTTGGCCGGCGTGGAGCCGGACACCGAGCAGACCTTCTTGCCGGCCAGGCCCTCGGGACCGGCGATCGTCGAGTCGGTGCGCACCAGCAGGTCCTGACCCGCGATGTAGTACGGACCGCCGAAGTTGACGACCTTCTTGCGCTCGTCGTTGATCGTGTAGGTCGCGATGACCAGGTCGACCTGACCCTGCTGGATGAACGGCTCACGGTTGGCCGACACCGTGGTCTTGTACTCGATGCCGGACTCCGGCACGCCGAGCCCCTTCGCGATGATCTTCGCGATCTCGATGTCGAAGCCGGTGTAGGTGCCGCCGGTCTGCAGGCCCAGGCCGGGCTGGTCGGCCTTGACGCCGAACACCAGCTTCTTGTCCTTGCTGGCCTTGCCGACGATGCCGCTGGCCGAACCCGACCCGCTGTCGTCGCCGCCACATGCTGCCGCGGCCATCGCCAGGGCGAAGGCCCCAACTACCGCCGTCAAACGGGTGATGCGCATCGTCACGCTCCTCGTGTTTCAAGAATTGCAAACAAACTGACAGTGCACGACCTTTGCGAAGGCCCTGCAAGGTATTTGTCGGAACTACGAAGCTCCGACGTGGAGAGTCAGTGGGTGAGGATCTTCGACAGGAAGTCGCGGGCTCGCTCGGACTTCGGGCTGGCGAAGAACTCCTCCGGCTCGGCCTGCTCGACGAGCTGACCGTCGGCCATGAAGACCACCCGGTTGGCGGCGTGGCGGGCGAAACCCATCTCGTGGGTGACCACGACCATGGTCATGCCTTCGCGGGCCAGCGACGTCATGACGTCGAGCACCTCGCCGACCATCTCCGGGTCGAGCGCGCTGGTGGGCTCGTCGAACAGCAGCGCCTTGGGCTGCATGGCCAGCGCCCGCGCGATGGCGACACGCTGCTGCTGACCGCCGGACAGCTGCGCCGGGTACTTCTCCGCCTGGCTGGCGATCCCGACGCGTTCGAGCAGGCTCATCGCGCGGTCTCGTACCGCTGCGGCTTTTTCTCCCCGGACTTTCACCGGACCCAGCATCACGTTCTGCAGGATGGTCTTGTGCGCGAACAGGTTGAACGACTGGAAGACCATGCCAACCTCGCTGCGCAGCTGAGCGAGGGCCTTACCCTCGGCCGGCAGCGGGCGGCCGTCGAACGTGATGGTGCCGGAATTGATCGGCTCGAGGCGGTTGATCGCGCGGCACAGCGTCGACTTACCCGACCCGGAAGGTCCGATCACGACGACCACCTCGCCGCGGTCCACGGACAGGCTGACATCCTGCAGGACGTGCAGCGGGCCGAAATACTTGTTGACGCCTTCGAGGACGATGAGAGGCTCGCTCGTCGTCACCGTCTGACCACCGTCCTGTCTATGGAACTCACTCGGATGGGGCCACTCTATGGGCGCGGTTGTATCGGAACGCGCCGAGAATGGTCACGGAGCAGTAACACCGCGGATGCGGACCGGAAGGGATGTCCACGATGAGCGGTATGGGTACCGGTGACCCCACCGACGGGCTCTGGAGCTGGAGTTTCGCTGAGAACCTCGAGGTGACAGCCGTATGCGGCGCGGTTTCGACGGTGGTGCAGCGACCCGTCGCCACGCTTGGCGCGCCGGTTGAAGGGGCAATCTTGTGCGATGTGTGGCACACCGGCGGCGACTTCCCGACAAACCTGGAATGTTTCCTCGCCCCCTCGGATCTGCCCGAAGACGCAGTTGCCGGTGCCGTAGCGACCCGCCTGGGCGTCGCCGTCCTGTTTCCCGACGACACCCTCAACCCCTCGCGCTACGTCCGTGCCAGCCCCGACGGAACGCTGCGGGCAGTGCACGTCGACGAGCAAGAGACCGATGACGGTACGGAGAAGCGCCACGCCCGCCCCTGCACCGGCGCCGACCCGGCCTGCGCGGTGGCCCCCGGCTGCACCACCTCACGCTGGAAACCGGACCCCACGCCGGAGACACCCGCGCCGGTGTAGGGACTACCCTGGTCAATTGCCATGACTGAGTTGATTCCGCAGAGCAGCCCCGCCCGCACCTACGATGTGCGCACGTACGGCTGTCAGATGAACGTGCACGACAGCGAGCGCATCTCCGGGCTGATGGAGGACGCCGGCTACACCCGGGCCACCGACGCCGACGAGGCCGACGTCGTGGTCTTCAACACGTGCGCGGTGCGTGAGAACGCGGACAACCGCCTCTACGGCAACCTGGGTCACCTGCGCCCCACCAAGCTCAAGAACCCCGGCATGCAGATCGCGGTCGGCGGTTGCCTGGCCCAGAAGGACCGCGGCGACATCGTCAAGCGCGCCCCCTGGGTGGACGTGGTGTTCGGCACCCACAACATCGGCTCGCTGCCGGCGCTGCTCGAACGCGCCCGGCACAATCAGGAAGCCGAAGTCGAGATCCTCGAGGCGCTCGAGGTCTTCCCGTCCACGCTGCCGACCAAGCGCGAATCCACGTACGCGGGCTGGGTCTCCATCTCGGTGGGCTGCAACAACACCTGCACCTTCTGCATCGTCCCGTCGTTGCGCGGCAAGGAGAAGGACCGGCGGCCGGGCGAGATCCTGGCCGAGGTCGAGGCGCTGGCCAAGGAAGGCGTTCTCGAGGTCACCCTGCTGGGTCAGAACGTCAACTCGTACGGCGTGGAGTTCGGCGACCGCCTGGCCTTCGGCAAGCTCCTGCGTTCAACCGGCGCGATCGAGGGCCTGGAAAGGGTGCGCTTCACCAGCCCGCACCCCAAGGACTTCACCGATGACGTGATCGCCGCGATGGCCGAGACCCCGAACGTGTGCCACTCGCTGCACATGCCCCTGCAGTCCGGCTCCGACCGCGTCCTCAAGGCGATGCGCCGCAGCTACCGCTCCGAGAAATACCTCGGCATCATCGACAAGGTCCGCGCCGCCATGCCGGACGCCGCGATCACCACCGACATCATCGTCGGCTTCCCCGGCGAAACCGAGGAGGACTTCCAGCAAACCCTCGACGTGGTACGGCGAGCCCGCTTCTCCAGCGCCTTCACCTTCCAGTACTCCAAGCGCCCCGGCACCCCGGCGGCGACCATGGAGGAGCAGCTCCCCAAGCAGGTGGTCCAGGAGCGCTACGAACGCCTCATCGCCACGCTCGAAGAGATCACCTGGGCGGAGAACAAGCGCCTCGAAGGTGCCAAGGTCGAGGTGCTGGTGGCTGTCGGCGAAGGCCGCAAGGATGAGCGCACCGGCCGGATGAGCGGGCGTGCCCGGGACGGCCGGCTCGTCCACTTCGCGACCGGCGATCTGTCCCCGCGTCCGGGGGATGTGATCGAGACCGTGGTGACGTACGCGGCCCCTCATCACCTCAACGCAGACGGTGATCCGCTGTCGTACCGGCGTACTCGGGCCGGTGATGCCTTCGAGGCCGGGCGGACTCCCAAGTTGCCTGGGGTTTCTCTTGGGCTCCCCACTCTTGGGGTTCCTGCTCCGCTGCCTGCTGCCGAAGGGTGTGCTCTTTAGCCTGTATCCGGGCTTCTTGCGGTTGACGGCTGAGGGCCGGGGTGGTCGTCATAGGTTTTTACGCCTATGACGACCACCCCGGCCCTCAGCCTTGCGTGGGAGCTGGCTGCGGCTGAGTTTGGTGGTCGAGGGCTGGTGGGTGCATGAGAGGGCAAGGGGGCCACTCCTCGCTGGGTGGTCGGGCTTCCGCGCTGTGGGGATTGTGGGGGAGTGGGGGTACGCAGGCCGGCCTTGGTTGGGGCTGAGGTGCTACCCCTCCCGGCTGGCGTCACCTTTGTTAGCCCCGTGCACTGGCGCCGATAGGTTTGTTGTGCAAACGTGTTGGCATGAACAGTGAACCTGTGACTGCGGGTGGGGATCCTCGCCAGCTTCTGTCGGAGGTGCGTGCTTTGACGCGCCGGGTCCGGCTGGACCAGCGACTGACCTGGGTCACGCTGCTGGTGCTGGCCGTGGTGACGTACCTGGGGATCGTTTCTGACGTGCTCTTGATGTCGGTGGACTGCACGACCGCGGATGTCTGCCGGTTCTCGCGCCAAGGCGTGTTGTTCTACTGGCCGCCGGTCTTCCTGCTGACCTACGCGGGCATCGCTTACGCGTACGTGCGGGTCGCCCGGGCGCGCGGGGTTGGCACGCGGGTCATGCCGTACGCGATTGCCGGCGCCGTGACAACCCTGCTGTTCACCGCGGCGTGGGTGGCGGTGCGGATCTACTGGGCCGGCCGCCCGCTGCCGGAGAACCCTCAGCCGACGTCGCCCTGGCTGCTGCTGCTCGACCGCCTGATCGGACCGTGGGGCATGATCGGTATCGCGCTGCTGGTACTGGCCCGCATCGAGCGCAATCTCGCGTTGTTCGCCTTCACCGTGGGCTACCTGGCCGTCGTGCTGGTGCCGATCAACTTCGGCTGGGTCGGCAATGGCAGCAACGTGCGCACGGCGTGGGTGCCGGACCAGGTCATCAGCGGAACCGTGCTGCTGCTGGGCGCCATCGGGTTCGCCCTGGCTCAACGGCGGCAGCGGTGACCACTTCCGAGGAGGACCACCCCGCCCTGGGCCTGGACGACGTCGTTCACCAGCGCGTACGGCTCGGCATCCTCACCATCACCCACGAAGCCCGCCGCGTCGAGTTCGGCTACCTGCGCACCCAGCTGGAGCTGACGGCCGGCAACCTGTCGAAGCACCTGAGCGTGCTCGAAGAAGCTGCCCTGATCGAGATCGAAAAGGGCTACGAGGGCCGCCGGGGCCGCACCTGGGTCACCCTGACCCCCGCCGGCACCACAGCCCTCACCGAAGAAATAACCCGCCTGAAACAACTGATCGCCCGAGTGCAACCCACCAACCCCGCCCCCTAGGCGGACCGAGCGACACTGTTGAGCCGGAGCGGTATGCCATACCTCTTCGGCTCAGCATGTCCGGCTTGTTGGGCATCGGCCCGCCTGAGGGTGGATTTGAGCCCAAGCCTCCATCTGATCTCGCGGTGCAGTTGCATCTGCTGATCACTGTCAAGGCTGCGGGCTCAACAACAAAGCTCGGTCCGATCCGAACGCGCAGGGCCTCGCCCGGCCCTGCACCGTCCAGGGTGAGAGAAAACCTCAGTGAGCCTGCTCAGCCAACGCCAAGAACTGCTTCTTGGAAGCCAACCCCTGCTCAGCCTCCTTGATCCGCCGTTTGTCGCCAGCAGCCTGAGCCCGAGCCAGCTTGTCCTCAGCCTCAGCCACCTGCTCCCGCATCTGCAGTAGCAGCGGATTGTCCTGCGGAGCCGTCTTGCGCCAAGCCGAGTCCATCGCCACCCGGATGCGCTCCTCGGCGGCGCGCCAGCGCCGGTCGAGGGAGGCCGACGATTCGCGGGGCACCCGGCCCGCGTCGTGCCAGGCGGCCTGGGCGTCGCGGAGCTTGTTCTGGGCTCCACGGGGGTCGGCGTCGATGTCGAGGGCTTCGACCTCGGCCAGGATGGCCTGCTTCTTCTCGAGGTTGCCCTTGTACTCGGCGTCGCGGGCGGAGAAGACCTCGCTGCGGCGGCTGAAGAACGCGTCCTGGGCGGCCCGGAAGCGTTCCCAGAGGCGCTGTTCGGCCTCCTTGGCCGCTCGGGGGGCGGCCTTCCAGTCGTTCATCAGCTCCTTGAGGCGGTTGGCCGTGGGACCCCATTCGGTGGATTCCGACAGGCTTTCCGCCTCCTTGACCAGCTCCTCCTTGGCCGTCTGCGCTTGCTTGCGCTGACCGTCGAGGGTGGCGAAGTGGGCGCCGCGGCGGCGGGTGAAGCCGTCGCGGGCGGCCGCGAAGCGTTTCCAGAGCTCGCCGTCGGTCTTCTTGTCGACGCCGCGGATGGTTTTCCACTCGTCGAGGATTTCTTTGAGCCGGTCGCCCGCGCTCTTCCAGCCGGTCGCCTCGGCCGCGAGGGTCTCGGCCTCCTCGACCAGTGCGGTCTTGCGCGCTACCGCCTCGGTGCGGGCCACCTCGCGGGCGGCCTTGGCCTCGTCGGCCTTGGTGTCGGCGAGCTCGGTCAGCTTGTCGAGCCGGGCGGCGAGCCCGTCGATGTCGCCGACGACGTGAGCTTCGGTGAGTTCGGTGCGCAGGCGCTTGACGCTGCTCAGCGAGTGCGACGCGTCGGCGGCGCCGGACTTGAGCCGGGCCTCCACCAGGTCGACCTCGGTGACCAGGTCCGCGAAGCGCCGGGCGAAGTGGGCAAGGCCCTCTTCCGGCGTGCCGGCCTGCCACGAGCCGACCACCCGGTCGCCCTCGGCGGTCTTCACGTACACCGTGCCATCGGCATCAACGCGCCCGAAGGTCGTCCAGTCCATCATGAGCCCATCCTCGTTCTCCCGGCGTCTCGGGCTTCGTCGCCCGGGAGCGCCGCCATGGCGCAGTCAGATGCCATCATTCCATCGGCATTCTCGTCCGCGCATTGTCACAGGTCCAACCGGGTTCGGGGGAAGCGCCCACGAACGACCGTGACCAGCCCGTTACGGTGGCTGGCGTGCCGTTGCTCCCACCGCCCGGAGTCGTCGCCGTCGTCGGCCCGACCGCTACCGGGAAGTCCGCGCTCAGCCTGGCCCTTGCCCATGAACTTGGCGGCGAGGTGGTCAACGCCGATTCGATGCAGCTCTACCGGGGCCTGGACATCGGCACCGCGAAACTGACCTCCGACGAGCGCGAAGGCGTTGCGCATCACGTCCTGGACCTGTGGGACGTGACGATGACAGCGAGTGTCGCCGAGTATCAGAAGGCGGCCCGGGCGGCGGTCGACGACATCGTGGCGCGGGGTCGGGTGCCCCTCCTGGTCGGCGGCTCAGGTCTGTACGTACGCGCGGTTCTCGAAGAATTTGATTTTCCCGGCACGAATCCCGCTATTCGGGAACGTCTGGAGGCTGAGCTCGCCGAGACGGGCCCGGCACCGCTGTATGAGCGGCTGCGCGCGGCCGACCCGGAAGCCGCCGCGAAGATCCTTGCGTCGAACGGACGGCGGATCGTGCGGGCGTTGGAAGTGATCGAAATGACCGGTTCGACGTTCACCGCGCATTTACCTGAGCCCACGCCGTACTACCCGGCGGTGCAGATCGGTGTGGACCGCGTCACTGCCGCACTTGATGAGCGCATCGCCGAACGGGTGGACCTGATGTGGCAGCAGGGTCTGCTCGATGAGGTGCGCATGCTCGACGCTCAGGGCCTGCGGGAGGGACGCACGGCCAGTCGCGCCCTGGGTTACCAGCAGGCCCTGGCCGAGCTGGACGGCTCGATGACCGGCCCGCAAGCCCGGGAGGACACCACGAGGGCAACCCGTCGTTTCGTACGGCGGCAGCGCTCCTGGTTCAAGCGCGACCCCCGCATCAGCTGGCTCGATGGCGCCGACCCGGATCTGACGCGTGCCGCATTGGCAGTGGCTCGTGGGGCTGCGCGATGATGGACCGCGTGTTTTTCACAAAGGGTCACGGCACCGGCAACGACTTCGTCATCCTGGCCGACCCAGACGGCGCCCTCGACCTGACGCCTGAGCTGGTCAGCGCGCTCTGCGACCGCCACAAGGGGATCGGCGCAGACGGCGTGCTGCGCGTCGTGCGCAGCGCCAAGCACCCCGAGGGCGCGGGTTTCGCGGGCGACGCCGAGTGGTTCATGGACTACTGGAACGCCGACGGGTCGCTGGCCGAGATGTGCGGCAACGGCGTGCGCGTCTTCTCGCATTACCTGCTCACCCAGGGACTCGCCGAGGCCGGCCCCGAGGGGCTTCCGGTGGCCACGCGAGCCGGCGTCGTGCGCGCGGTGGTGGAAAGCGACGAGCGCATTGCGGTGCACATGCGGACCCCGGAGGTGTACGCCGCCAGCACCGCCACCGTCGGCCCGCTGACCGTCGCGGGTATGGCGGTCAACTGCGGCAACCCGCACCTGGTGGCCGCGCTGCCCGATGGTGTCCGGCTGCCGGCCCTCGACCTGCACGTGGCTCCCGGCTTTGACCCGGCCATGTTCACCGAGGGCGTCAACGTCGAGTTCACCACCCTCGGCGCCCCCGTCGACGGCGCCGACCTGCACCTGCACATGCGGGTGTACGAACGTGGCTCGGCCGAGACCCTGTCCTGTGGCTCCGGTGCCCTGGCCGTGGGTGCCGTGGCGTTGCGCGAGGCCGGCAAGTCCGAGGGCACCGTTGCCGTGGACGTACCGGGCGGCCGCCTCTGGGTCACCGCCGACGCCGAGGGTCGCTGGTGGCTGGCCGGCCCGGCCGTGCTCGTCGCCACCGGCGAAGTCGACCTGGCCGCCCTGACCGGCCCGCCGACCGCTGGCGGAGACGCTGCGCCGGCCGGAGCCGCCGCTGGGACGGGCGGGGCCGCTGGCCGGGGTCAGTCGGGGGCGCCTGCCTGATGGCGCAGCTGCACCGCGTGGCGCACCGCGGGTATTCGGCCGTCGCGCCCGAGAACACGCTGCCCGCGCTGGCCGCAGGGGTGCTGGCCGGGGCCACGTTCATCGAGTTTGACGTGCGCACCACGGCCGATGGGGTGCCCGTGGTGATCCATGACCGCACGGTTGACCGCACGACCAGCGGCTCCGGCAAGGTCTGGGAGCTGACCTGCGACGAGGTGGCGGGGCTCGACGCGGGATCGTGGTTCTCCCCGGCGTACACGGGGATCGGGGTCCCGAGGTTGACTCAGGTCCTGGATCTGCTGGCGCCCAGCGAGCAGGTCGAGCTGCTGCTGGAGATCAAGCCGCCGGCGACGCTGGAGCAGGTGAAGAACATCATCGGCCAGGTCACCGACGCCGGGCTGCCGGCGCGCACGGTGGTGCAGAGCTTCGACCCGGCGATCGTGCGGCTCGCCGGCGAGGTGGCGCCCGACGTGCGCCGCGGGCTGCTGCGCGACCCGTTCGACGACGAGCAGGTTGCCGTGGCTCAGGAGCTGGGCATCACCTACTGCAACCCGTCGATGAACGCGGTGCTCGGCTCGCCTGCGACGGTGGCGGCGCTGGCCGGGATCGGCGTGTCGGTGATGCCGTGGACGGCAAACGACATGCTGCTCTGGCCCGACCTGGCGGCGGCCGGTGTGGCCGGCTTGATCACCGACCACACCGGGGAGCTCACCGGGTGGGCTCAGAACGTTTCTTCGGGGGCCTGCGCCAGCTCCGGTTGAGGCGTGGCGGCCTGGTTCTGCGGGGCCGGGGTGCCCTTGACGGTGGCCCGGATCGCCGCTGCCACCGCCGGGGTCACCCGCGCGTCGAACACGCTGGGGATGATCACCGTCGGATTGATCTTGTCCTCGCCGACCACGTTGGCGATCGCCATCGCCGCGGCCAGCGCCATCTCCTCGGTGAACTCCTCGGCGCTCACGTCAAGCATGCCGCGGAACACGCCGGGGAAAGCCAGCACGTTGTTGATCTGGTTGGGCTGGTCCGAGCGCCCGGTGGCCACCACGGCGGCGTGCTTGCGGGCTTCCCGCGGGTCCACCTCGGGGTCCGGGTTGGCCAGCGCGAACACGATCGACTTGTCCGCCATCTTGGCGATGTCGTCGCCGCTGAGCAGGTTGGGTGCGCTCACGCCGATGAAGACATCCGCGCCGGCGATCGCGCCCGGCAGGTCGCCGGAGTAGTTGTCACGGTTGGTGTTCTCGGTCAGCCACTGCCAGGTCGGGTTCAGGTCCGGCATGCCGCGGTGCAGGGCGCCGCTGCGGTCGTACGCGATGATGTCACCCACGCCCTGACGCAGCAGCAACTTCATGATCGCCGTGCCTGCCGCCCCGGCGCCCGACACCACCACCTTGACGTCCGCCAGATTCTTGCCCACCACGCGCAAGGCGTTGGTCAGCGCGGCCAGCACGCAGATCGCGGTGCCGTGCTGGTCGTCGTGGAACACCGGGATGTCGAGCAACTCGCGCAGCCGCATCTCGATCTCGAAGCACCGCGGCGCCGCGATGTCCTCCAGGTTGATGCCGCCGTACGCCGGAGCGATCGCCTTGACGATGGTGACGATCTCGTCGGTGTCCTGGGTGTCGAGCACCACCGGCCAGGCATCCACCCCGCCGAAGCGCTTGAACAGCGCCGCCTTGCCCTCCATCACCGGCATCGCGGCGGCCGGACCGATGTTGCCCAGACCCAGCACTGCCGAGCCGTCGCTCACCACGGCCACGGTGTTGCGCTTGATGGTCAGGCGCCGGGCGTCGGCCGGGTTCTCCGCGATGGCCATGCAGACCCGCGCCACGCCCGGGGTGTACGCCCGGGACAACTCGTCACGGTTGCGCAAAGCGACCTTGGAGGACACCTCGATCTTGCCGCCGAGGTGCAGCAGGAACGTGCGGTCGGAGACCTTGCGGACATCGACGCCGTCCTGCTCCTCCAGGTTCTTGACGACCTGATCGGCATGCGCGGCGTCGGCGGTGTCGCAGGTCAGGTCGACCAGGACGCGGCTGGGATCGGAGTCCACCACGTCGAGTGCTGTCACGATCGCACCCGCCTCACCGACGCAGGTGGTGAGCCGCCCGATGGAAGAGGCGTCGGCCGTAACAGCGATACGGACAGTGATCGAGAATCCTGCGCTGGGCAGGCGGGTGGTCACCACGGATTTCCCTCCGTCGTTGGCGGGTGCGTCCCAGCATTCTCGCCCCTGCGGAATAGCGGCATCCACCGCGGTGGTTACAGATGAGTCAGACACTTACGCGACAACGCCCAGCCAGGTTATGTGGATGCGCCGAAACTCCGGACGTGCCACGATCGGGCTGAGGAGGTTCCCTTTTGCGAACTGAGCTTTTCGAACCCGACGTCACCACCGGTGAGCTGGAACTCGAGGAACGACACTCGCTGCGGCGGGTGGCCGGGCTGTCGACCGAGCTCACGGACATCACCGAGGTCGAGTACAGGCAGCTGCGGCTCGAGCGAGTAGTCCTGGTCGGCGTCTGGACCGAGGGCAGCATCGCCGACGCGGAGAACTCGCTCACCGAGCTCGCGGCGCTCGCCGAGACCGCCGGCTCGGAGGTGCTCGAAGGCCTCATCCAGCGTCGCAGCCGCCCCGACCCGGCCACCTTCATCGGCCGGGGCAAGGTCGACGAGCTGCGTGACGTGGTCATCGCCAGCGGCGCCGACACGGTCATCTGCGACGGCGAGCTGTCGCCGTCGCAGTTGCGCAACCTCGAGCAACAGACCAAAGTCAAGGTCGTCGACCGCACGGCGCTGATCCTGGACATCTTCGCCCAGCATGCGAAGAGCAAGGAAGGTAAGGCCCAGGTCGAGCTGGCCCAGTTGCAGTACCTGCTGCCGCGGCTGCGAGGCTGGGGTGAGTCGCTGTCCCGTCAGGGCGGTGGTGCCGGTGGCGGTGCCGGCGGCGGCGTGGGAACACGTGGTCCCGGTGAGACCAAGATCGAGACCGACCGGCGACGGATCAACCAGCGCATTGCGAAACTGCGGCGCGAGATCAAAGCCATGCGGACGGTACGGCAGACAAAGCGCTCACGCCGTACGTCAAACGGTGTGCCCGCCGTCGCGATCGCCGGATACACCAACGCGGGCAAGTCCAGCCTGCTCAACCGGCTGACCAAGGCCGGCGTGCTGGTGGAGGACGCGCTGTTCGCCACGCTCGACCCGACCACCCGGCGCACGGCGGCCGAGGACGGGCGCGTGTTCACGCTCTCCGACACGGTCGGCTTTGTCCGGCACCTGCCCCACCAGATCGTCGAGGCGTTCCGCTCGACCCTGGAGGAGGTGGCGTACGCGGACCTCGTGGTGCACGTGGTCGACGGTGCGCACCCCGACCCCGAGGGTCAGGTGGCGGCGGTCCGCGAGGTGCTGAGCGAGGTCGGCGCGGACCGGATTCCCGAGCTGCTCGTCGTCAACAAGATCGACGCGGCCGACGAGGAAACCATGCTGCGGCTCAAGCGGGCCTGGCCGGACGCGGTCTTCGCCTCGGCCCGCAGCGGTCAGGGCATCGACGACGTGCACGCGGCCATCGCGCAACGCCTGCCGCGCCCGGCTGTCGATCTGCGCGTGCTGCTGCCGTACGACCGGGGGGACCTGGTGGCTCGGATCCACCGGCGTGGCCAGGTGCTCGACACCCGGCACACCGATGAGGGATCGGAACTGCGGGTCCGGGTCGACCAGCAGCTCGCGGCCGAGCTCGAACCGTTCAAGGCCTGACGGTGTGGCCAGGCTTGATCCACGCGTAACACCGATACGAGACGCCGCATGCGACACTGATCGGATGCGGCGTCTCGTGTTCCCAGCCATCCTTGCCTGCGGGCTCGTGATGGCAGGTGCCGTGCCCGCCTCCGCCACCCCGGCCGCGACGGCGACCACGGCGAAGGCTGCGGCCGGCAAGAAGGTGTGCAAGGTCACCGATCCGCTCCTCAAGGAGCTCTCGGGCATCGTGGCCACCGACAAGGGCTACGTCGTGATCAACGATGGCACCGACGACCCGGCCAAGAAGAAGGTCTTCTTCCTGGACGACTCGTGCAAGATCACGAAGAAGGTCGCCTACAGCGGCAACGGTCCCCTCGACACCGAGGACATGATCGCCGACCCGGACGGCAAGACCATCTGGATCGCCGACACCGGCGACAACGGCGTGCGCGCCAACCCGCCCACGCACCGTGAGCGCGGCATCGCCCTCTGGAGCATGCCGGTGGACGGTTCCGAGGAGCCCAAGCTGCACCGCCTGACCTACCCGTCGGGCGACTACCACGACGCCGAAGCCGTCCTGATCGACGGCGATGGTCTGCCGATCATCGTTACCAAGGAGGTCACCGGCGCGGCCCAGCTCTACAAGCCCAACGGCAAGCTGAAGTCCGGCAGTGGGAGCGCCGGCGTCCCGCTGAGGAAAGTCGGCGAGTTAGCCCTCCCCAAGACCGACACAGCGGGCACGATGTTCGCGCGCCTGGCGCAGGGTGTGGTGACCGGTGGCGCCATGTCCCCCGATGGCAAGAAGGTAACGCTCCGCACGTACCTCGATGCCTTCGAATGGGACATCACAAACGGCAACGTGGTGGCCTCGCTCAAAGCCAAGCCGAAAGCGACAGGCCTGCCCAACGAGCCCTTCGGCGAGGCGATCAGCTACACCCCGGACGGCAAGTCCTTCGCCACGGTCTCCGACTTCGGCGACATCGACGACGACACGGTCAACTACATCCGCACCTACACCCCGGCCACGACGGTGGTGCAGGCCAAGACCGAGTCGGCGAACACCACAAAGGACAGCAGCCCCGGCTGGTTCTCCGACCTCAGCCTCTCCGACATCACCTACCTGGTAGCCGGCGTAGGCATCATCGGTCTGATCCTGGTCGGAGCCGGCGTCTTCGGCATCATGAAGGCCCGCAAGAAGCGCGCCCTCGACCCGCCCGCTGACGACGAACCCGACGACCTGCTGAGTCCGAAGCCGAGCGACGCCAAGACGGAGCTGCTGACGGTTGGCGGTCCGGCTCGGCCGGCTGCTGCGGCTTCGTCTGCGGCTTCCGGGCCGGTTTATGGCGCTAAGAAGGCCGGTGCGGCGGCTTCGGCTGCTGGTGCTGGGGTTTATGGCGGCGGTGGCCGGCCTGGTGGGGGTGCTGCTCCGGCTGGGCGGCCGGGTGGCAATGCTCAGCCGGGACGGCCGGGTGGCAATGCTCAGCCGGGACGGCCGGGTGGGGGACCGCAGGGGCGGCCTGCTGGTGGTCAGCCTGGGCGGCCCGGGGGTGCGCCTTCTGGGCGGCCTACCGGGGGTCAGCCTGGCCGGCCCGGTGGGAGTCAGCCTGGCCGACCCGGTGTGGCTCAGCCCGGTGGGGCGGCACAGCCTTCCCGGCCGGTGCAGGGCGGCGGCCCGGCTCAGCCTTCTCGTGGTGGTGCTCAGCCGCCTCGTGGTGGTGCTCAGCCGCCTCGTGGTGGTGCTCAGCCGCCTCGTGGTGGTGCTCAGCCGCCTCGTGGTGGTGCTCAGCCGCCTAGGGGTGGTTCGCAGCCTCCTCGGGGTGGGGAGCCTTCTCGCGGTAGTCAGGGTCCTCGCGGCGGTCAGGGCCCGCAGGGAGCCCAGCCGCCGCGGGGCGGCCAATCTCCGCGGGGTGCCCAGGGCGGCCAATCTCCGCGGGGTGCCCAAGGCGGTCAGCCTCCTCGGGGGGCCCAGCCCTCACGGGGTGCGCAGCCGCCGCGTGGTGCTCAGCCCCCTCGCGGCACCGGCCAGTCCCCGGCATCCCAGCCCGGCGGCGCCCGCCCAGCACGGGGCGGCGTCTACGGCGGCGGCGCGCAGGCCCCGCAGGCAGGCAACCGCGAGAACCCGGGCTACGACGGCGATCGCTGACCCGAACTGACATACGAAACGGCGAAGGCTGGACTTTGACGTCCGGCCTTCGCCGTTTGTTGTGAGCCAGAAGGATTGGTCTCGTCCCTCGACGCAGCCGGTGCCGTTCGCAGTGTGGGCGCTGCGCCCCTTGTTCTACGCTCGCCCGTGCCACTCAGCGCCCGTTCAATGGGTTCAGCGCGTCAACCGGCATGTCGCTGCTCTCCGGCCCTCAATTCCCCGGCTCAGGCGCGATTTCGCCCTACCGAACAAGGCATTGTCAGGCCCAGCCCAGCCGGGCGGCCTCGCGTTTCCAGGCCCCGCACCACCCCGAACAGCCAGCACCACCCCGAACAGCCGGCACCACCCCGAAAAGGCGGACGCTCTTCCCGGCAGCGGACCCACATTCAACCGCGCGGCGAACGGACGGCTCGGCAAACCAACCGCCGGAACCGTCCGTCCTCAGCGTCAGACGCGCCGCAGGACCGCCACCACGCGACCCATGACCACAGCGTCATCGCCCGGGATGGGATCGAACGCGGGGTTCGCCGGCATCAGCCAGACATGGCCGTCGCGCTGGCGGTAGCTCTTCACCGTGGCTTCGCCGTCGATCATGGCTGCGACGATGTCGCCGACGTTGGCTGTGGGTTGCTGGCGGACCACTACCCAGTCGCCGTTGCAGATAGCTGCGTCGATCATCGAGTCGCCCTTGACCTCGAGCATGAAGACTTCGCCCTCGCCGACCAGTTCCCGGGGGAGCGGGAAGAAGTCTTCGACGGCCTGCTCGGCCAGGATCGGGCCACCGGCGGCGATGCGACCGACCAGGGGGACGTAGGCCGGGGCGGGACGCGCCGAGCGCAGCGCCTCGTCGTCGACCATCTCGTTGGGGGAGCGGACATCTACTGCGCGGGGGCGGTTGGGGTCGCGGCGCAGGAAGCCCTTCTTCTCGAGCTCCTTCAGTTGGTACGCCACGCTGGACGGCGACACCAGGCCGACCGCCTCGCCGATTTCGCGGACGCTCGGGGGGTAGCCGTAGCGTTCCACCCAGTCCTTGATGAAGTCCAGGATGCGGCGCTGGCGGGCCGTGAGGTCGGCCGTCACCACGTCCGGGAACTGGCTGACCACCGGCGTGACCGCACGTAGCTGCGGCGCGTCAGCGCTGCGGGCCCGGGCCGGGGTCCGGCGGCGCATTCCCGCTCTGGTGGTCGCTTCGGGCTTCGATTCCTTCTCTTGCTTCTGCCGGCTCGTCCGGTCGTCGGTCGACACGTCGGCCCTCCCTGTCGGCCAGTGCCACCCGGGCACGTGGTGCGTTCGCGGAAGCCGGACATCCGCCGTGGGGATGACGTTTGGCCGGCTGACCCCTCTTGAAGCAAAACCGTAGTAGTGCGCTGCGACATATTCAAACATCTGTACGAGATTCTCTCGGCGTGTCGCTCGGAAGTGCTCGACTTCCGTACGCGTGTTCTGATAGACCGTCGTACGGGCGTTCGATCGAACGCCCGTACGAGGGATGTCTGCGTGGAGAGGAATATGCCGTGGTAGCGACCGGTGTGCGTCCGTCCCGGCCCGCCCCCTTGCGCCTCACGAGGCGGGGCCGGGCAGTCGTTCTCGGCTTCTTCATTCTCATGGCATCCCTCGCGAGCGCCGTGTTGTGGACCACAGCTTCTCGCGCCGACGACACGCCGTATCGGCCGGCGCCTACCGTCGTCGTGCAGCCTGGGGACACGCTCTGGTCGATCGCGGCACGCGTGGCGCCTGGCCGCTCACCTCAGGACGTGCTGCCCGAGATCCGGCGTCTGAACGGCATCCGGGGCACCGGCATCTATGCCGGGCAGACATTGACCTTGCCCCGCTGAGAGGGCTGACTACCAGAACTTGGCGGCCGGCGGGCCGGAACGGCGAAGGACAACACCGGTAAGGCGTACGTCACGGCATCCATGGGTCTGTGGGTTGGAGCGTGACGAAACGGGCGCCGGAAGATGTCTTGATCAACTGGTTTAGGTGCTGGCCGTGACCGGTGCGGTACCCGTCGTGTTGAGGTAGAAAATACCGCGCGTCGTCGCGCCGGTTGACTTGCGCCGGGGTTCGCAGCGGCATAACGTCGACCCCAACATCTAGTAGTTACAGGGGTGTAAGTCATCCATAGGTTGGGGTTTCGCCCCTACGGTTCTCGGGTTTGCACCACAGCTTCGCGGCGGAAAGTGATCAGCTCGGGGCTGCGGTTTTGCGTGCCCGGAGGTCGGTTCGGGTCCGGGGCAACTGCCGTTGGTGATCAGGTGGTCGACGTTCCTGCGACAGGAGGATTACGGTGCGGTGCCCGTACTGCCGGCACGCGGATTCTCGGGTCGTTGACTCGCGGGAGGCCGACGACGGCCAGCTGATCCGCCGCCGCCGCTCGTGTCCCGAGTGCGGCAAGCGGTTCACGACCGTCGAGGAGGCGGTGCTCGCCGTCGTCAAGCGCAGCGGCGTGACCGAGCCTTTCAGCCGGATCAAGATCATGAGCGGGGTGCGCAAGGCGTGCCAGGGCCGCCCTGTGGATGAGGACTCGATCGCCCTGCTGGCCCAGAAGGTCGAAGAGACGGTACGAGCGAAGGGCGCGGCCGAGGTGCCCAGCCACGACGTCGGGCTGGCGATTCTGAGCCCGCTGCGCGAGCTGGACCAGGTTGCATACCTGCGCTTCGCCAGCGTGTACAAGGCGTTCGACTCGATCGACGCGTTCGAGCGCGAGATCACCGAGCTGCGAGCCGCCGCAACAAGTAGCGCAGCGCTCAGCGACCCGGGCGAGACCGAGCGGGAAACCGCCGCGCGGCACGTGGTGGCCACCCGGCCACCAGGCGGCCGGGCACCGAAGATCAGCGATCGGTCCCCATAACCAACGCGAAGGTCGGCGCGTCAAAGACAAGGCCAGCCGAGGCCGCCTGACAGAGCCATAGCCAGGGCGGCAGCAATAGCAAGACATCGCAATACCGGCGCGAGTACTGCACCGCCGCCACGGGGCGCCGCGCGTACCGGTTCGCTGCGCTATGGGCGTACCGGATAAGGGGTCTTGACCCGAAGGCAGTCGGAAAGTGGATCGCGGTGGGCAAGCCGCGATCGTTCGAGGGGGAGCATCACATGGCCGGTGACGGCATCACAGCAGGTCGGCAACGTAGTCGCGCTGGTAACGGGGGCGCCGCGGTCGGGGGGCTGCGGGTCGAGCGGGTGTGGACCACCGAGGGTGTCCACCCCTACGACGAGGTCGAGTGGGAGCGCCGCGACGTCGTCATGACGAACTGGCGGGACGGTTCGATCAACTTCGAGCAGCGGGGCGTGGAGTACCCGCAGTTCTGGAGCGTCAACGCCGCGAACATCGTCACCACCAAGTACTTCCGGGGTGCGGTCGGCACGCCGGAGCGGGAATGGTCGCTCAAGCAGCTCATCGACCGGGTCGTGAAGACCTACCGCAAGGCCGGCGAGGACCACAGCTACTTCGCGACGCCCGCCGACGCCGAGCTGTTCGAGCACGAGCTGACCTGGATGCTGCTGCACCAGGTGTTCAGCTTCAACTCGCCGGTCTGGTTCAACGTCGGCACGACCTCTCCGCAGCAGGTCAGCGCGTGCTTCATCCTGTCGGTGGACGACTCGATGGACTCGATTCTGGACTGGTATAAGGAAGAGGGCCTGATCTTCAAGGGTGGCTCCGGTTCCGGCGTCAACCTCTCCCGCATCCGCTCCTCGCGCGAGCTTCTGTCCTCCGGTGGCACCGCCAGCGGCCCGGTGAGCTTCATGCGCGGTGCCGACGCCAGCGCCGGGACGATCAAGTCCGGTGGCGCCACCCGTCGTGCGGCCAAGATGGTCATCCTGGACGTCGACCACCCCGACATCGAGGAGTTCGTCTTCACCAAGGCGCGCGAGGAGAACAAGATTCGCGCGCTGCGGGACGCCGGGTTCGACATGGACCTCGGTGGCTCCGACATCGTGAGCGTGCAATACCAGAACGCCAACAATTCGGTACGAGTGAGCGATGAGTTCATGCGCGCCGTTGAGGAAGGCACCACGTTCGACCTGCGGGGCCGCCTGCACGGTGAGGTCATCGACAGCATCGACGCCAAGAAGCTGTTCCGTGACATCGCCCAGGCCGCGTGGGAGTGCGCCGACCCGGGTCTGCAGTACGACGACACGATCAACGACTGGCACACCAACCCCGAGACCGGCCGGATCACCGCGTCCAACCCGTGCTCGGAGTACATGTCGCTGGACGACTCGTCCTGCAACCTGGCCTCGCTCAACCTGCTGAAGTTCCTCAACCCCGACGGCAGCTTCGAGGTCCAGAAGTTCGTCAAGAGCGTCGAGTTCATCATCACCGCGATGGAGATCTCGATCGCGTTCGCCGACTTCCCGACCGAGAAGATCGGCGAGACCACCCGCGCCTACCGCCAGCTCGGCATCGGGTACGCCAACCTGGGCGCCCTGCTGATGGCGTCCGGCCTGCCGTACGACTCCGAGGGTGGCCGCAGCGTGGCCGCCGGTATCACCTCGCTGATGACCGGCACCGCCTACCGCCGCTCGGCCGAGATCGCCGGTGTCGTGGGCCCGTACGACGGTTACGCCCGCAACGCCGAGGCCCACAAGCGGGTCATGCGCAAGCACGCCGCCGCTAACGACGTGATCCGCCCGACCAGCCCGGTCGCCACCGCGTTGGTCAAGGAGGCCACGAAGCAGTGGCAGAACGGCCTCAAGATCGGTGAGAAGAACGGCTGGCGCAACGCCCAGGCCTCCGTGCTCGCGCCGACCGGCACCATCGGCCTGATGATGGACTGCGACACCACCGGCGTCGAGCCCGACCTGGCGCTGGTCAAGTTCAAGAAGCTCGTCGGCGGCGGCTCGATGCAGATCGTCAACCAGACGGTCCCGCGTGCGCTGCGCAGCCTCGGCTACCTCGAGGAGCAGGTCGAGGCGATCGTCGAGCACATCTCCGACCACGGCAACGTGATCGACGCCCCCGGCCTCAAGCCCGAGCACTACGCGGTCTTCGACTGCGCCATGGGCGAGCGCACCATCGCGCCGATGGGCCACGTGCGGATGATGGCAGCGGTGCAGCCGTTCATCTCCGGCGCCATCTCCAAGACGATCAACATGCCGGAGTCGGCGACCATCGAGGAGATCGAGGACGTCCACTTCCAGGGTTGGAAGCTCGGCCTCAAGGCCCTCGCGATCTACCGTGACAACTGCAAGGTCGGCCAGCCGCTCTCGGTGGCCAAGCCGAACAAGGCAGCGGTCGAGCAGGTTGCCGAGGCCGTGGCGGAGAAGGTCGTCGAGAAGGTCGTCGAGTACCGCCCGGTCCGCAAGCGCCTGCCCAAGAAGCGCCCGTCGGAGACGGTGTCCTTCTCGGTCGGCGGCGCCGAGGGTTACCTGACCGCGTCGTCCTACCCCGACGACGGCCTCGGCGAGGTCTTCCTCAAGATGTCGAAGCAGGGCTCCACCCTGGCCGGCGTGATGGATGCCTTCTCGGTGGCCATCTCGATAGGCCTGCAGTACGGCGTCCCGCTCGAGACGTACGTCAGCAAGTTCACGAACATGCGCTTCGAGCCGGCCGGCATGACCGACGACCCGGACGTCCGCATGGCCGCCTCGGTGATGGACTACATCTTCCGTCGCCTGGCGCTGGACTTCCTGCCGTACGACACCCGCGCCGAACTCGGCATCTTCACCGCCAAGGAACGTGCCGCCCAGGTCCAAGCCGAAGCAGCAGCCGAGGCCGCCGGAATCGACCTGGAAGGCATGGCAGCCTCCGCCCCGGTCTCGGCCCCGGTGGGTGCGGCGACGTCCCCGACCGCCGACATCCCGGTAGCAGTGGCGGCCGAGGTGGAGAAGGCAGTCCGCTCCTCGACGGAACTGCTGGAAATCGTGCTCGGCACTTCCGCGGACGCGCCGCTGTGCTTCACCTGCGGCACGAAGATGCGCCCGGCGGGTAGCTGCTACGTGTGCGAGGGCTGCGGCTCGACGTCCGGCTGTAGCTGACATCGAGTCGCGTTGCCTTGATGCAACGCCGAGTTCGTCGATGACGCGGCCCACGGCTGGTGATCGGTGACCTTGACGGTTGCGGAGCCAACCGGCGGCTGAAAGACAGCGACCGCCCGAACCTCCAGGGTAAGGGCGGTCGCTGCGCGTCTGAACCAGGCGGACAATGAAAGCGGCTCGCGCAGACCGCGGTCTTGCCGATCCGCGGGGAGCACGGCATCATCGCAAGCCGCTTACGGCGTGATGCGCTCCGGCTCTCCGGCCGGCGTCGGCAACGGTCGTGCCGCCCCCGAGCCGATCAGCCCCAGCCCGATAGCCACAATCACCACGAGCAACGCCCGCAGCACCCCGAAGTGCTCAGCCAGCAGCCCGATCAACGGCGGCCCGGCCAGAAAAGCGCCGTACCCCACCGACCCGGCCACCGACACCCGGATAGCCGCGCGCACCGGATCGTCCGCCGCCGCGCTCATGCCGACCGGGAAGCCGAGTGAAGCTCCCGCGCCCCAGAACAGCGCCCCGATCAGCACCATCGGCACGCCCAGCCCGGACACCGCGAGCAGCAACCCGACCAGCGCCGACGCGGCCGTCACGCGCAAAGCGACCACCCGCCCCCAGCGTTCGATCAGGGTGCCGCCGAACAGCCGGCCCAGGGTCATGGCCGTGACGAAGAAGCCGAAGCCGATCGCGCCGATGGCTTCCGTGGCGTGGTAGCCGTCGACCAGGCTGATGGCCAGCCAGTCGTTGGCTGCGCCCTCGGTGAAGCCGAAGCCCAGCATGATCACGCCGATCAGCAGGGTGCGGGGTTCGCGCCACGCGTCGCGGACGCGGCCGCCGGTGGCTTCCTCGGGGGTGGGTTCCGCCGGGAGGTAGCGGCGGACCGTGAAGATCATGACTGCGGCGGCCACGACGGCGGTGGCATAGACCTGGGCGGTTGCGGAGATTCCCAGGTACGCCGCCAGCGCGCTGATGCCCGCACCGCCGACCGTCCCCAGGCTGAAGGCGGCGTGGAAGCGCGGCATGACGGTGCGGCCGAGGTGGCGTTCCACGGCCGCACCCTCGACGTTCATCGCGACGTCCCACAGGCTGTTGCCCAAGCCCAGCAGCACCAGGCCGAACCCGGCCACCGGCACCGAGCCCAGCGCGGCCCCGGTGCCCAACCCGATCAGCCCGGCGACCACCGACATGCTGCCCACCAGCACCGCGCGGCTGGCTCCGAAGCGTTGCACCAGCGGGCCGGCGAGCGGGATGGCGGCCACGGCTGCTCCGGACAGGCACAGCAGGAGCAGGCCGAGGCCGGCCGGGGAAAGTCCGAGATCATCGCGTACGGCAGGAGCACGCGCCAGCCACCCCGCGAAGCTGATGCCGTTGATGGCGAAGGTCAGTGCCACGGCCACCTTCGCGGTTTGTACTTGCTCCGTCACCGAGCCAACTTAACCGTTAAAGCGGTCCACTACCACAGTGCCGTTGCGCACCTGGATCGTGTGGTCGTAGCCGGGTCCGGGCTGCCACACGCGGTAGCGCTCGGTCGACACCCCGGTGGCGTGGCGCTGGTCGCGGGGCACGTTGAGCAGGTATGACGCCTGCCCCTGGTACGTGTCGAGCACCCGCCGTCCCGGGCTCACCGCGCTGTCCTCCAGCTTGATCGTGGTGCTGAGCCGGTTGTCGGCCGAGATGGAAATCGCGCCGTTCAGGCCGTACCGGAAACTGGTCTTGATGGTGGTGGGTCTGGCCCGGCCTTTCTTGATCGTGACCCGGGAATTGTCGGTCCATCGGGCGCGCAGGGCGTCCTCGGTCTCGTCGGCGTTCCAGGTGTGGCTGCTGGTGCTGGCCAGGGTGCGGCTGACCGTCGTGGTGACGCGGCCGTGCGAGGTGTCGAGGTAGCCGCTGGTTGTGAGGCTGTGCCCGCCGGTGGTCGTGAGCGTGGGTGCCGTGTAGACCGACGTGTTGCGCAGCGGGGTTTGCGTGGTGCTCAGCAGGCGGCCGGTCACTTGGGTGGCTTGCTTGTCCCGCCACGCGAGCAACAAGGTCGGCACGTCCCAGCCGGACTGGCCCTCGGGCACGCCGGCTACCCCAACGGTGATGTCGTGGACCTTGCCGTCGGTGAGCAGCCCGGCGAACGGGGTGAGGTCGTACCGGATGGGCTGGATGTCGAAGGCGCGCGGGGCCGGCAGGACGTACCAGAGGAAGGGGTTGGACCATCCACCGGTATATATGTGCGGATAAGGTGCGGCAATGCCAGCGACTCGCCCGTCGATAGTGATCTGGACTTCGCGGTACGGCCCGTTGCCGGCCGGGCAGGAATAGGGGACGCCGGTGGGCGTGGTCAGATACCAGAATTCCTCGCAGCCACCGCCCGAGCCGGTCGCGTACACGTCGGCAAGAAGCTTTTCGGTGTTGCGCGGGATGGCTTGCGAGGTCGGCAGAATGTCCGGCCGCTCGGCTGCCTGGCCGCGATAGAAAGTGAGTTCGACGGTGACATCGAGAACGCCGGTGTACGTGTCGTCGACGACGTTGCCGATCAGCATCTCGACCGGCTGCGCGCTGGTCAGCAGCGATGCGTACTCGGTGACGTCCTTCTCGACGGACCAGGTGATGCCGTCCGGGCTGGGCTCGGGCGTCGAGGTCTTGAAGACCGTGACACCGCCGATCTTGAGATAGCCGAGCCGGTCGTACTGCCGCCCCTGAACCGCACCATCGAGGCGCAACACAACCTTTTGCCAAGGCCCACGGCAGGACGGCCGGTAATTCGAGGTGTACGGCGTGAAGTCGCGGAACTCGGTGTCCACGATGGTCGTTGCACAACTCGGCGCATGCGGGGCGGCCACCGGCGGCGCGGCGGTCCGCGGATCGGCCCAGTCACTGCCAAACTCGGCGGGCGGAGTAGGTCCACTGATCAGCGTAAGAACCGCCGCGGCGGCTGCGAGGATCTGCACACATTCATCATGGCAAATACGTGATCCGAAGAGGGTGTTCGCACATGCACAATCACGAACTGATGGCGCTGGCCCTGGGGCCCACAACCGCCGTGGTCCGGGCCATAACGCCCGCCCAGCAGGATCTTTCCACCCCCTGCGACGCTTTCACGGTACGAGACCTGCTCGCCCACTTCCACGAAAGCTCAGCCTTCCTGATCGCCGCAGCCGGCGCTGGCGAACCTCCGGCCGGCCTGCTCGACCGCCTGGCCGTGGTGGGCGCGGCCTACGCCAAGCCGTCGGCCTGGGAGGGTGAGGTGACGCTGCCCTCCGGCCCGATGCCCGCCGCCATGATCGCCGGCATGGCGGTCGCCGAGGTGGTCGTGCATGGCTGGGATCTGGCCGCAGCGATCGGCCAGCACCCGCAGTGGGATCCCGAGCTGATCGAGTTCCTGTACTCCGACGTGGCGAAAACGGCCGAACTGGGCCGGCAGATGGGCGCGTACGGGCCGGCGGTGGAGGTGCCCGGGGATGCGCCGCTGCTCGACCGGATGCTGGGGTTGACCGGGCGCTCGCCGAGGTTCTCCGGGGCCGCCGCGTAAGGACGTGAGGTAGAGCGTCATCCGGTTGGCCGCTGACACGTCGTACCTTCTCGCTCTGGAAAGGCCGCACGGCGACGCGCAGATACCGGCTAGCTCAAAAAGTCGGCAACCGCCCGAGCCAGTAGCTCCTCGCTCGCATCTTCCAGCGTCAGGAACCGCACCTGCGGGTTGGTCTTGGCCGCCGCAGCCACCTGGTCGCCGAACGGGCTTCCCGGCCGCAGCACCGCCAGCGTGGGCGCCTGCCCGGCGGCGAGGTCCAGCTCGACCTCGGCCAGCATCGAGCGCAGCGTTGCCGCCGTTTGCGCGGAGGGCCGGATCTCGGTCGTGCCGTCCTTGCTCACCACGTTGCGGCGGAACGCCTCGATCCACAGCTTCTCGTTGGCCCCCGCCGCTTGGGCGGCCAAGCGCTGCTGCGTGACCACGTCGGGCAGCTCGGCGGTGGGGAACGCGCGTCCCGCCTCGAGGCCGGTCTGAACAGGCGATTCAAGGCTGACCACGCCCGGCGCTTCGGGATGCCGCTGGCCCCACAGCACGGCCAGCACTCCGCCCAGCCCGACGCCCACGACGGCGGGTGGCTGGGGCAGCTCCATCTGCACCGTCACCGCTGCGATGTCGCCCAGGCCAGCGTCCCAGTTCCACGCCCCGTCGCCCGAGCGGCCATGGCCACGCAGGTCCATGGCGATGACGCGGTGGGCCGGGCGCAGGGCCCGGGCCAGCGTGGTCAGCTGGGCGAGGTTGCCGTTCTCGGCGTGCAACAGGAGCAGGGGTGGCTGGTCGCCGCCGAAGTCGCGGATGGCCAGCGGCAGGTCGCCCGCGTCGACCAAGCGGTCGTTGATCATGGTTGGTCCCCGATAGAGTTCAGGCGGTGGAGCCGCACCCGAGCCGGTTGGCGCTGGATCATCCGCACCGGGCCGAGATTCTGGCCGCGCACCGGGCCGCGGTGCAGGCGGGGGAGGCCGGCTATCTGGATCCTGACACGCAACTGTTCGTGCTGACCGCCGCCTTTCTCAGCAAGCGGGGCACGTGTTGCGGCCGGGGCTGCCGGCACTGTCCCTATATCGAGTGACTCAGTGGGCGTCGACGAAGACCCGCGAGGCCACCTCGCGGGGGAGGCGGATCTTGTCGCCGCCGGTGCGGTCGATGGTCACGCCGTCGCGCTCCTGGGCCACGGTCACCGTTGCGCCCGGGTCGATGCCGGCCGCATGTAGCTGGCGCAGCACGCCGGCGTTGGTCTGCACGCTCTCGCAGATGCGGCGTACGATCACGCTGCCGCTGAGCCCTGGGAACGCCAGGTTGCGCTCGCCCGCGCTGACCTGAGCGGCACTGCTCTTGACCGGCTCTCCGGCCGGGATGCCCAGATCTTCAAGACCGGGGATCGGATTGCCGTACGGCGACCGCGTCGGCCGGTTGAGCAGCTCGTAGACGCGCTTCTCGACGTCGTCGCTCATCACGTGCTCCCACCGGCAGGCCTCCTCGTGGGCCTCCTCGTACGGCATGCCGATGACGTTGACCAGCAGCAGCTCGGCGAGGCGGTGCTTGCGCATGACGGCGACCGCGGAGATGCGCCCGTCCTCGGTGAGCACGAGGTGGCGGTCGTTCTCGACGGTGAGCAGCCCGTCGCGTTCCATCCGGGCGACCGTCTGGCTGACCGTGGGACCGCTCTGGTGCAGCCGCTCGGCGATGCGGGCCCGCAGCGGTGGCACGCCTTCCTCTTCCAGCTCGAGGATGGTGCGCAGATACATCTCGGTGGTGTCGACGAGATCATGCTTGTGCGAGTGCGTGTGACTGCCCGTGTTATGTGTCCTGATCGCCATCGATCTCAACCCTTCGAAGCTGCGCGGTGCCTGTCAAGCCTAAACGAGCCTGCATCTACCGCCGATTCCCGCCGGACAGCGTGGATCTGACGTGATCGGCGTCGCAACCCGGCGCGGCGGAGTGCCGGAGACCTGCGCGTAGAAGGAGTACGCGGCAATCGTACAGGCAGTCGTTACCGGGTCTAACAGGGTGATCTTGGGGTACTTGGTGGAAAGTGAAGAAACCTCAGGCCGATCCTCCTACGCTCGCTAGCGGGTGAAAAGCCCGTTATGCCAGCTTGGTGGAGGTGCGCGTTGCGCAGGCGGAAAGTTGCCCTGAGGTCAGCCATGGCCCTGACGCTGGGATTGACGTGGTCGGCTTTCGCAGGCCCCGCGCTGGCTGACAGTATCTCGCCGCCACCGCCGCTCTACTCGCTGGACTACTACGCCGGCAACGGCACCGGCGAACCGGCGCTGCAGTCGCCGCTGGCTCAGCCGATGGGCACCGCGACGGACAGCCAGGCAAACCGGTACATCGTCACCTACGGTGGCTGTCACCTGCTGAAAGTGACACCGGCGGCGGGGCGGTTGTCGGTCCTGGCCGGCAACCCGGCCGCGCCGGCTGAGGTGACGCTGCTGGAGGGCAACGAACGGCTGAAGATCACGTTCCTGCCGGGCAGTGCCAACGGCGATCCGGTCACGCATTACGAGGTGTCCGCCAACGACGGTGACACCTGGCAGACGTTCGCCACCACGGCCGGGGAGAACGGCACCCGCAGCGGCACGCTCTCCCACCTGGTCAACGGCACCAACTACCCGGTCCGGGTCCGGGCCGTGAACTCGGTGGGCGCCGGTGCGGCCAGCCCCGGCAAGCACGGCATCCCCAAGCTGAGTGGCCCGACAGCCCCGGAGTCGCTGACCGCCATCGCCGGGGACCGCAGCGCCACCCTCTCGTTCTCCGCACCGACCGACGATGGCGGCAGCGCGATCACGGAGTGGGAGGTCTCGGTCAACGGCGGCGAGACGTGGCGCCCGGTCACGCCGGTTACCTCCGGCCAGCACTTCAAAGTCAACCTCACGGACCTCACCAACGCCATCTCGTACGAGATGAAGCTGCGCGCCCTCAACACCACCGGCCACGGTCTCGCAGCCTCGGTAACCGTCGTCCCGGTCACCCCTCCGCCGGTCTACGTGCCGCCGGTGCCCGTGCCGCCGCCGCCCGCCTCCCGTTCCCGCGGCTCCGGAGCCGACCCCCGCGCCGACCGGTGCTGAAAATCGGCACCAAGATCCGCGTGGGCGGTACGAACCGGGCGCCAAGAACCAGAAACTGAACCGCCGCGTGGTCAGCACCGTGGCGCTTCTAGCTGTCGCGGGTCCGTGGCAGAGTGGCTGCCATGGCGGACGCGACGACTGCGGTGGTGTGGGACGAGGCGCTGCTCGCCTACGACATGGGTGATCATCCGCTCAACCCGGTGCGGGTGGAACTGACCGTCGCCCTCGCCCGGGAGCTGGGCGTGCTGGACCGGCCCGGGGTGCGGATGATCAGCCCCTCCCCGGCCGGCGAGGCGGCGCTGACCCGCATCCACAGCGCCGGCTACCTCGACGCGGTCCGGCATGCCCCGCTCGACCCGTTCTTCCGGGGCTGGGGGCTCAACACCGTCGACAACCCGGTGTTCGACAACATGCACGAGGCCTCGGCCTGGATCTGCGGGGCCTCGATCGCCGCGGCCGAAGCCGTCTGGTCGGGTGCGTCCACCCGCGCGGTGAACATCTCCGGCGGTCTGCACCACGCCATGGCCGAGCGCGCCGCCGGGTTCTGCGTCTACAACGACCCGGCCGTGGCCATCGCCCAACTGCTCGACCAGGGTGCCGAGCGCATCGCGTACATCGACATCGACGTGCACCACGGCGACGGTGTGCAGGCCGCGTTCTACAACGACCCGCGGGTGCTGACCGTGAGCCTGCACGAGTCGCCGCTGACGCTGTTCCCGGGCACCGGCTACCCCGAGGAAACCGGCGGCTCCGGGGCCGAGGGCTCGGCGGTCAACGTGGCCCTGCCCCCGTCGACCGGCGACGCCGGCTGGCTGCGGGCCTTCCACGCGGTCGTGCCGTCGGTGGTGCGCGCGTTCCAGCCGCAGATCCTGTTCACCCAGTGCGGCGCCGACTCGCACCGGCTCGATCCGCTGGCCGATCTCAAGCTGTCGGTCGACGGTCAGCGCGCGGCGTACATCGCCTTGCGGGACCTCGCCGACGACCTGTGCGACGGTAAGTGGGTGGCTCTGGGCGGCGGGGGATACGCGCTGGTGGAGGTCGTGCCGCGGGCGTGGACGCACCTGCTGGCGGTGGCGACCGGCGAGCCGCTGGACCCGGCGACCCCGACCCCGCCCGGGTGGCGCCGGCTCGCCGCGCAACGCCGGCCGCAGACCTACATTCCGCAGACCTTGACCGACGGCACCGCGCCCCCGGTCGAGCGCTGGGCTCCGGGCACCACGCCGGACGACGTTGACAAGGCCATCCTCGCCACGCGCATGGCCGCCTTCCCGCTGTTCGGCCTCGACCCGCACGACGGCCGGGACTGATCATGGCCGGCCGGGAAGCCGATGTGCTGCTGTCCGACGGCAGCGCCGTGCACCTGCGCCAGATCGAGCCCGAGGACGCGGCCGCCATCGTCGACTTCCACTCGCGGATGAGCGACCGCACCCGCTACCTGCGCTACTTCTCGCCCTACCCGCGCATCCCGGAACGCGACCTGGAACGCTTCGTCAACGTCGACCACCATGACCGCGAGGCGTTCGTCATCGTGTCCGGCCCCCGGATCATGGCGGTCGGGCGCTACGAGCGGCTCGGCCCCGGCTCCTCCGAGGCCGAGGTGGCGTTCGTGGTGGAGGACGCCCATCAGGGCCGCGGCATCGGTTCGGTGCTGCTGGAGCATCTCGCTGACGCCGCCCAGGGCCACGGGATCACCCGGTTCGTCGCCGAGGTGCTGCCGCAGAACAGCGGGATGCTGCGCGTCTTCAGCGACTTCGGCTACCAGGTGCAGCGCCAGTATGCCGACGGCGTGGTGCACCTGGAGTTCCCGATCGCCCCCACCGAGAAGTCGCGTGAGGTGCAGGAGAGCCGGGAGCAGCGCACCGAAGCCCGCTCGATCGCCCGGCTGCTGCACCCGCGCGGGGTCGCGGTTTACGGCGCCAGCGCCAGCGGCCAGGGCATCGGCGCGGCGATGCTGGGCCACCTGCGCGACGGCGGGTACACCGGCACGATCATTCCCGTGCACCGCCGCGCCGACCGGGTGGCGGGACTGCCGGCCTACCGGTCCGCCGTGGACGCCGGGGTTGCGGTGGATGTCGCGCTGATCGCCGTACCGCCGGAGGGGGTGGCCAAGGCTGTCACCGACGCGGCCGCAGCGGGCGCCGGAGGTCTGGTCGTCGTGTCCGCCGGTTTTGCCGAAGCCGGCGGCGAGGGCACGCTCGCTCAGCGCGCGCTGATGGACGCGGCCCGCGCGGCGGGTCTGCGCGTGATCGGCCCCAACTGCCTGGGGGTGGCGAACACCGATCCAGCGGTACGGTTGAACGCCACGCTCGCGCCGCGCTTGCCCACCGCCGGTCGGGTCGGGTTCTTCAGCCAGTCCGGTGCGCTCGGAGTCGCGCTGCTGGCCGAAGCGGAACGGCGTGGCCTGGGCTTGTCCAGCTTCGTGTCCGCCGGCAACCGAGCCGACGTCAGCGGCAACGACCTGCTGCAGTACTGGCAGGACGACCCGGGCACCGACGCCGTGCTGCTCTACTTGGAAACGTTCGGCAACCCCCGCAAGTTCGCCCGCCTGGCCCGCCGGATGAGCCGCGTCAAGCCCGTCGTCGCCGTCGCCTCGGCCACCCGCCCCCCTGGCCTGGCCGGTGACCTTCCCGGCCCCGACACCCGGGCGGTGACCGCGCTGTTCGCCCGCTCCGGGGTCATCCGCGTCGACACCGTGGCCGAGCTGTTCGATGTCGGCATCCTGCTCGCTCACCAGCCGCTGCCCGCCGGCCGCCGGGTTGCCGTGGTCGGCAACTCCTCGGCGTTGTCCGGGCTGGCCCTGGCCGCCTGCCGGGCCAACGGCCTGACCGTGGCCGAGGGCTACCCGCACGACCTCAGTCCCCAGGCCAGCGCGCACGACTTCGCCGACGCGCTCGCCGACGCCGCCGTCGACGACCGGGTGGACGCGCTCGTGGTGGTGTTCGCCCCGCCCCTGCCCGGCCAGTTGCCCGACGAGGACGCCGACTTCGCCGCGGCGCTGAGCAGCGTGGCGCTGGCGGGGGAGAAGCCGACCGTGGCGATGTTCCTGCTCGGACAGTTGCCCTCGACCGTGCCGTCGTACCCGTCGGTCGAAGAGGCGGTCCGAGCCCTGGGCCGGGTGGCTACCTACGCCGAATGGCTGCGGCGGCCGCCGGGTGCCTTGCCGGTGTTGTCCGGCGTGGACCCCGGCGCGGCGGATCTCGACGGGCCGCCGACCGAGCTGCTGGCGGCGTACGGCATCACCGTCGAACCCTCCACCTCAGCCAGGTCGGCCGTCGAAGCAGTGGCCGCCGCGGACGCCTTGGGTTACCCGGTGGCGTTGAAGGCGGCGGGTGGAGCGCTGCGCCACCGCATCGACCTGGGGGCGGTCCGGCTGGCCCTGGCCCACCAGGACGACGTCCGCACCGCGTATGCCGAGCTGGCCGGCGCGTTCGGCCCCCACGTGCTGGTGCAGTCCATGGTCGCCCCCGGCGTTGCGTGCACGGTCGACGTGGTCGAGGACCCGGCCTTCGGACCGGTGGTGGGCTTCGGCCTCGGCGGCGTAGCCAGCGAACTTCTCGGCGACCGCGCCTGGCGGGCCGCGCCCCTGACCGACCGCGCTGCCGCCGCCCTGGTTGACGAGCCTCGCGCGGCACCGCTGTTGCACGGCTACCGGGGATCCGAGCCGGTCGACCGCGACGCCTTGATCGACCTCCTGCTGCGCGTGGGCCGCCTCGCCGACGAGCACCCCCGCATCCGGGCGCTGTCGCTGAACCCGGTGCTGGCCCGCCCGGACGGCTACGCGGTCCTGCACGCCTCCATCGAAACCGGTGAAGCCGGCACCCGCCCCGACACCGGCCCCCGCCGCCTCAACACCGCCTGATCAGGTTCTGTCAGAGGTCCTCGGTCATAAGGCGGCGCACGGCGAGGATCTTGCCAGTGCGGCGCCGGTCGCGCTCCCCGTGCGACCGGCACCCGTCGAGCAGGACCTCAGCCGGCGTAGGCCTCGAGGCGCGAGGCGCGCTGCGGGTCGCGCAGCTTGGACATCGTGACCTTCTCGATCTGGCGGATGCGCTCACGGCTCAGGCCGAACTCGCGGCCGACCTCGTCGAGGGTGCGCTGGCGGCCGTCGTCCAAGCCGAAGCGCAGCCGGATCACCGCGGACTCGCGCTCGCTCAGCGTGGCCAGCACGATCTCGACCTCGCTGCGCAGCTCGCCCTGGCTGACCGTGGCGCCCGGCTCGGCGTTGGGGTCGACCGCTGCCACGAAGTCGCCCAGCGCGCTCTCGCCATCCTCGCCGACGGCCTGGTCCAGGCTGACCGGCTCGCGGTCGTACGAGATGAGCTCGATGATCTGGAACTCGGGCACGCCCATGGCCTTGGCGATCTCGGCGACACTCGGCTCGCGGCCCAGCGAGGTGGCGAGGTCGCGGCGCGCCCGGACCATCCGGTTGACCTGCTCGACCATGTGCACCGGGATGCGGATGGTGCGGGCCTGGTCGGCCATGGCGCGGGTGATGGCTTGGCGGATCCACCAGGTGGCGTAGGTGGAGAACTTGTAGCCCTTGGTGTAGTCGAATTTCTCGACGGCGCGGATGAGGCCGAGGTTGCCTTCCTGGATGAGGTCCAGGAACGCCATGCCGCGACCGGTGTAGCGCTTCGCGATGCTCACCACGAGCCGCAGGTTGGCCTCGAGCAGGTGGTTCTTCGCGGTGCGGCCCTCGGCCACGATGATTTTGAGTAGCGGGGCCAGGTCGTCGCCGGCCTCCGGCAGCTTCTCCTCGGCGTAGAGGCCCGCCTCGATCCGCTTGGAGAGGGTCACCTCTTCGACCGCCGTCAGCAGCCGGGTGCGGCCGATGCCGTTGAGGTAGGCCCGCACCAGGTCGGCGGAGACACCCCGCTCGTCCGTGGCGTCCAGGTCGGCCAGAGGCTCGACACCGTCAGCCATGATGCTCTCGGCGGGCACAACCGCCGTGGACTCCGTCGCCTTCATCTGCAGGACCACCTTTCAGTCCCCTCCCCGCGTCAACCGATGTCGTGCTTGCCAGCCGCTGTTTCGCGGTTGTGATCAAAAGTTTGGACCGGGGGGCGTTAAGCGGAGGTGAGGCAGCCGCTCACGTGGCATGAATCAGGGAGAACCCCGAGACGCAATGCCCGGTACGCGGCGACTTTTCGGATATCGCGGCGGCGAGTTGGCTTGTTCCAGCCGGGTAATCTGCGAGAAGACTGGCGTAAGGAGGAGGTCGGGTGGTCTTCAAACGGCTGATGCAGGCGATGGGTGTGGGCGGTCCGTCGGTGGAGACGGTGCTGGCGAATCCCAACTGCCGCCCCGGCGGTTACCTCGAGGGCCAGGTGCACGTGACCGGCGGCGAGCACCCCGTCGACATCGAGTATGTGTCGGTCGGTCTGCTCACCCGGGTCGAGGTGGAGAGCGGCGACAGCGAGTACAACACCGACCAGGAGTTCCACCGTCAGCGGCTGACCGGGTCGTTCAAGCTCGATGCCGGGGCGCGCTACGACGTACCGTTCCGCTTCGACGTGCCCTGGGAAACCCCGATCACCGAGGTGTACGGCCAGCACCTGCACGGCATGACGATGGGTCTGCGCACCGAACTCGAGGTGGCCCGGGCGGTCGACAAGGGTGACCTGGACGCGGTGGCGGTGCATCCGCTGCCCGCGCAGGAGCGCATCCTCGACGCCTTCCTGCGACTGGGTTTCCGGTTCAGCCGGGCCGACGTGGAACGCGGCCGCGTTTACGGCGTGCAGCAGCACCTTCCGTTCTACCAGGAGATCGAGTTCTACCCGCCGTCGCAGTACGCGCACGGCATCAACCAGCTCGAGGTGACGTTCCTGCCCACCCCGCACCAGCTACAGGTGGTGCTGGAGATCGACAAGCGCGGCGGGTTGTTCACCGAGGGCCACGACGCGTTCGGCCGCTTCGACGTGGACTACCACTCCGTCGACCAGCTCGACTGGACCTCGCAGCTCGACAACTGGCTGCAACAGTCCGCCCGCCGCCGCGGGTTCTTCTGAGAATCTTTCGTTCACAGGTCCAGTACGACGGTTCGCGGGCCCACGTTCACGCTCTCCACGAGCATGTGGGTCCGGAACCGGCCGGTCTCCACGTGTGCGCCGCGCGCTCGCAACGCCTCGACGAACGCGGTGACCAGGGGCTCGGCAACCTCGGCGGGCGCGGCAGCCGACCAGGTGGGCCGGCGGCCCTTGCGCGCGTCGCCGTACAGGGTGAACTGGCTGACCACCAGCAGCGGCGCCCCGGCGTCGGAGGCCGAGCGCTCCTCATCAAGGATCCGCAGCTCGTGCACCTTGCGGGCCATGGTCTGCGCCAGCGCTTCGGTATCGGAATGGGTGATCCCGAGCAGCACCAGCAGGCCGTCCTCGATCTTGCCGGCCACCTCGTCGTCAACGGTGACGCTGGCCCGGCTCACGGTCTGGATCAAAGCTCTCATCGGCGCACCAGCCTACTGCCCGCCCCTCTTCGTGGAGCGGGCAGCCGCAATTGATCAGTCGATCGCGTTGCTGGTGGCGTCGCTCGTGGCGCCGTCGGTGGGGGAGTCCATCGAGCCGGTGGTGGCGTCGCCAGTGGTGGTGGGCGCGACGCCGGGGCCGTGCCGGGCCGGCTGGCGGAAGCTGTTGGGTCCTGCGGTGCCGCCGGTGGTGGTCATGATGCCGTGCTCGGGGCGCGGACCGCCGTTGAGCAGCTCCTCCGGGTCGGTGCCGGCTTCATACGTGCTCGACAGGCCCGGGTCGTCCTCGCCCTTGTCCGGACGGTAGGTGCTGGGCACCTCCGTCGCGCCCGCGCCGTACTCGCCGTGACCGATCTCGTCGTTAATGTCGCTCATAGTGGCAGTGGTTGCCCGTCGAGCGGGGCGGCAAACCCGCGCAACTCGGTGGCTGGCTGCGGACGCGCGTACAGGTAGCCCTGACCGGTGTGGCAGCCGAGCGCACGCAGCTCACGAGCCTGGGCCGACGTCTCGATACCCTCCGCAATCGTGGTCAGGTGCAGAGCGTGACTGAGCCGCAGCACCGCCTCGGTCACCGCAGCACCCTCCGGCGTACCGTTCAGCTCGTTGACGAAGCTCCGGTCGATCTTCAGGATGTCCACCGGCATGCGGGTCAGATAGTGCAACGACGAATAGCCGGTGCCAAAATCATCAATCGCGATCCTGATTCCGTACGCTCGCAGCTCCCGCAACGCCGGAATGCCAGCGGTCTCGTCCACCATGACCGACTCGGTAACCTCAAGCACCAGCTTCGCCGGGGCCAGCCCCGTACGCCGCAGCACCTCGAGCACCTCGCCCACGATCGCCGGCTCCTGCAACTGGCGCGGCGACATGTTCACGCTGACGTAGCGCACGTCCCATTGCAGAGCTTGCCGGCATGCCTGTTCCAGCACCCACAACCCGATCGCGTTGATCGACCCGTTGCGCTCGGCCAGCGCGATGAACCGGTCCGGCGGCACCAGGCCGTGCCGGGGGTGCTCCCAGCGCAGCAGCGTCTCGGCCGCCACCGGGGAGCCGTCGCCCAGGTCGACGATGGGCTGGTAGACCACGCGCAACTCGTCGCGTTCCAGGGCCACCAGGATGTCATCGGCCAGCGCGGCGTCCGCAGTGCGCCGGTCCACCATCGCCGGGTCGTGCACCGCCAGGTTGTGCGAGCCGGTGCGCTTGGCGTGGTACATCGCCACGTCGGCGCGGCGCTGCACCTCCTTCGGCGTGTCACCGGGTTGGGCGATGGTCACCCCGATGCTGGCCCGGATCGGCACGGTGTCCTCGTCCACCCGCACCGGACCGGCCGCCGCCGCGTCGAGGATGCGCTGCGCCACCATCACCGCGTGCGCCTCGTCCGGCACCTCGGCCAGCAGTACCACGAACTCGTCGCCGCCGATGCGGGCCACCACGTCATGGGCGCGCACACTGTCCACGAGCAGCCGGCTGAACTCGGCGAGCACCAGGTCACCGGCCGCGTGGCCGTACATGTCATTGATCGGTTTGAAGCCGTTGAGGTCGATCAGCAGCAGCCCGATGCGGGCCTGCTCACGCAGTGCGGCCTCCAGTTGTCCCTCCAGCGCGGCGCGGTTGGCCAGCCCGGTCAGCGAGTCGTGCAGAGCGAGCCGGCGCAACTCGTCCTCGCGTTCACGCAACGTCCGCTCGATCACCTTGCGCCGCTTCAGGTCGCTGCGCAGGGCCGCGGTGGCCTCCTCGACGCGGGCCAGGGCTCGGTTCCGCCCTCCGATCAGCAAGGCGACCAGCGCGGCCACCAGCAGCGTGACCACGGACCCACCGGCGAGCGCGATCGTGCCCATCCGCCGGTCCGAGGCGCTCAGCAACCGGGCCGTCGGGCGGATCGTCAGCCGCCACTCCCGCTGGGCAATGGTCACCGTGCGTTCACGAACCAGCGGCAAGCTCGCGTCGGGGTCACCCACCGTGACAATGGGAAAGGTAGTGGCCCCCCGTCGTTCGGCCAGGGCCACGCTGACGGCGCTGTTGGTCTGCTCGGCGATGCTGGCCCGCAGGAAGTCGGTGCCGTGCACGGCCAGCACCACCCAGCCCCGTAACGAGCCGTCCCCCGGCGCGTACACCGGCATGGCGATCACGAACGAGAGTTGCTGCTGGTCCCTCGGCAGGTCACGGTCCTTGACCAGAACGTACGCCTGACTCATGGTCGCCTGCCCGGTCCGCTCAGCGGTCGCCAACGCCTCCGCCGGGGCGTTGATCGGGGACAGGTCCACGCCGATGGGAACGGGCACCGAGTCCAGGGTGCGGCCGTACACCACGAAGGAATGCTCGCCGGTGTCGCTGTGCGCGGGCGCGAGCCGCAGGTTTACCGCACCTTGGCGGCGCCAGTAGACCTGGGTTGCCGGGATGGCCGCGGTGGTCGCCGGCGCAACGAAGGAAAGGGAGGTGGCGCCCGGCAACCGTGCTTTGGTGACGGCGCTGGTGGCGGTGAAGAAGTCGGCCCGGGTCAGGTTGGCCTGGGTGTTCAGCCCGGCGGCGACATCTCGTACGGCATCGGAGTAGTGCTGCGCCTCGGCCAGCAGGGCCCGTACCACCAGCGTGGTGTTCTCCTCCATGGCCCGCTCGGCATTGCGCTGCTCGGCCCGCTGCACCGTCAGGGTGGCGAAGGCCGTGCTCCCACCGCCGGCCAGCAGCACAAACACAACGAGGGCCAACCCAGCCCACCGCCGTCGCCGCCCCGCATCCGCCACGATTTCCCGATCGGTTCAGCAGGCCACGACCTGATGTTTTCCGGTCTCGCGGGACTCCTGCGCCGATCGGACAAAGCTCTCGAACATCCGCAGCAGAGGATTGTTGTCCCCGTGCAATGCGGCGGCCGGTGCGGGTTCCGCAGCGAGCTTCCGGAAGATGCCCGCCAAATACGACTCGATGAACGGGGCGTTGGAGCACTGCCCGTGCGGAGGTCGTAGCCACCAGCCACCGGGTAAATGGAGAAACTAGTTCACGCCCGGCAAAAGGCCGCGCTCGGCGAGTCTCTCAGCTGCTAGGGCAACGTGCCTCGCTGTGAACAGCCAAGCCTTGCGCAGGCTCCAGGACGCAACTCGATCAGCAAGAGTCGCCGTGTCATCGGTTTTCGGTGAGTGACCCGACGCGAAGTGCACCGTTGCCAGTAGCTCAAGGCTGTACGGAGTCTCGAAGCCTTCGACAAGATCGAGCAGGGTCGTCAGGCGCTGCAGATCAGCAGGATGCTCGGCCAGCAGACGTTCGGCAGCATCGACGCTTTCCGCAACTGGATTTATCGGAGCAAACTCTGTCACTTTGGCTGATCGGTCGCCGAGCCCGCTCAGATGGTGACCCTCGAGGGAATTCAAGACATGCCCGAGTTGAGGGGCGTACGGGCCGTAGGTCCCGCGAACGAAGTTCAGGGTCAGTGGAGCGCCCAGGACTTGGAGGAAGTAGGCGAGCTTCTGGACCTCCAATTCGCTGATGCCTTCGCGGACCTCCTGAAGTCTTGCGCGGACCAGATATTGGTTGATGGTTGCCAGCAGTAACGCACGATGATGAGTAAGGGGTGGGCGCTGGGTGGCGTTCGGCATCGCAGTTGGCGAGGGAGCACCCTCAGGCGGATAGACGACTGCTCGCACGTCGGGCATGCGCCTGCAAGCCGCTTCAATAAGGGGGCGAACTTGATTCCAGTTCAATCCTCCGTTGCCGCACCCGAGCGCGGGTATGGCTACCGAGGTGATTCCGAGTTCGCCGATGATCGTTACCAGGGAGTCCAGGCCGGTGGAGATGTCGGTCAGCCGCGAATCGCTGCGCCAGTGGTTCTTTGTCGGGAAGTTGAGGACATAACGCCGAGCGCCGATCACGCCTGTGTCAAACGCCCAAACTCGGCCCAGCTGTACCTCACCGCGGGCGCAGGCTGCCCGGTATGCACGAAAGTTTGCTGGGAAGGCTCGCTTGAACTGGAGGGCGATGCCTTTCCCCATGACGCCCACGGTGTTGACGGTGTTGACGAGAGCCTCCGTGTCGGCCGTAAGGAGGTTCCCGCGGGCTTCTTCGATCATGTTCGTCACCTCCGTTCGAATCCGTAGTACCAGTCGGGTCTGACGATAATCCGCCGACCAAGGTGATGATCAACAAAAACTTATCGACCCGAGACCTGTAGTAGTCGTTGTGCACGCCGATCCACCGGACAAGGTCGAGCGGCAGCCGGCGGTGGACGAGAAACTCGGCTTGGCGTCGACGCTGCCGATCCGGGTCATCTGGCGTGTTGTTCCAGCGCTCGCTCGTCATGAGCGGCTAGTCGACGATGCGGGGCATAGCCTGCAAATCTGTGGTGAAGTCGGACGTGGCCGTTGCTGCGTTGCCGTCTGTGGCGATCCACGTCAACCCAGCGTCAACAACTGCTCGAACGGTCGTGAGCAGATACGCCAGCGGCTTGTCGCCACCTTGATAGCGATCGGGAACACTGTCCCGATGCTCGCAGGAGATCCGGTACATCATCGGCGACCGGGGCGCGAAATAGAACGGTACGTAATCCCCGACGTGGCCGCCCGGCTCGACGGGGATCGCCCGCTGTCGTCTGGACTCCTTGATGTCTCTGGCGCCTATCCTCCGTACGGGTCAGTCCTTCTCGCGCGACCACGTCGCAGCTCAGGCTTCCGGCGGCCCGGATGGCAGCGAGGTTGTCGACATGCGTGAAGTGGTAGAGCCACTGAATGCCGGCGGCTGGAACATCTGAGTCAGTCATGCTGTAGTCGGTCCCCGCATCCTCGCCGGCGGCTCGGTCCGTCGCGGGAGTCAGGATGTCATCGACCGATCGCATTGCCCTGGTGACACGTCGAGGCTCACATGGAAGTTGAGTGGAACATGGTTGTTGCTCTACCGATCGTGCCCGAAGCAAACGAACTTCTTAACCGGGATCCGCTGGCCCTGACGCTTGGCATGGTGCTGGATCAGCAGATCCCGTTGGAGAAGGCGTTCAGTTCGCCGTACGTTCTCGCTCAGCGCCTCGGCCACGAACCCACCGCAGACGAACTCGCAGCCTTCGACCCCGATGCCCTTGTCGAGATCTTCGCCGAGCCGCCCGCCCTGCACCGCTTCCCGAAGGCGATGGCCGGCCGCGTCCAGGAGGTCTGCCGCGCGCTCGTCGGCACCTACGACGGTGATGCCGTGAACCTGTGGCGCGATGCCGAGGATGGCAAGGAGCTGGTCAAGCGGATCGCTGCTCTGCCCGGGTTCGGTAAGCAGAAGTCGCAGATCTTCGCCGCGCTGCTCGGTAAGCGGTACGGGGTGCAGCCGCCGGGGTGGCGGGAGGCCGCTGGTGCCTACGGTGAGCAGGGGTCTTACCGGAGCGTGGCCGACATCGTGGACGCCGAATCGCTGAGCAAGGTGAGGGCGTTCAAGAAGGAGATGAAAGCGGCCGCGAAGGGTGCGTGAACTGTAGTGGTCGCAGCCGGGTCGCAGTGCAAGTATGAGGGTTGTGAAGAAGCAGCCGGAGCGGCCCGTCCTGATCACCAATGCCGCCCGCAGCCCCGGCGATCAGCTGCGCAGCCGGAAAATTCGATACGTCTCGATGATGGGCCTTCGTTCCTTGTGCCTGATTGTGGGCGCGATTCTGATCAGCGTCAAGCCGCCGCTACTGCCGGTGTGGCTCATCATGTGCGCCGCGGGCATGGTGCTGCTGCCCTGGATGGCCGTCCTCATCGCCAACGACCGCCCGCCGAAGAGTCAGGCCAATCCGGCCGCGCCGCAGCCTCGCCCGCAGCGGGTCCTGGAGCAGGAGAGCGCCGAGGACCTCAAGGCCCGCACCATCGACGTCGAACCCTAGACGAGTAAGTCCTAACTACCCCTGAGTCGTGGGCATGACGAAGGGTGTCGATGATCCGTTTGTGACGACAGACATCAACACCCTTCTGACCG
>NZ_LOJP01000001.1:5658507-5664844 GCF_001553785.1 Actinoplanes sp. TFC3 | reverse complement strand
CGCCGCAATCTGGCACAACCGGGCAACCGGCCAGCCCGTGACCAGGTCACTCATCGCCTACGACCACTAACCGCGGTTAGGAATTACTCGTCTAGGGTCTGGCCCCGATTTTGCGTACGGCCGCAGCTCCCATTTCCGCCCCGGCGCGCAACGCGGCTTCCGGTCCCTTCCCTCCGAGCCACGCCGCCAGCAGTCCCGCCGCGAAGGCATCGCCGGCTCCGGTCGCGTCGATGGAGGGCACTCGCACGGCCGCCGAGGAATACAGCCTTCCGTCGCTCGATCGCCAGACCGCCCCGTGCGCCCCTCTTTTGACAACGACATTTTTCGCGTACGTCCGCAGCACACCGGCCTGCTCGCCGGCGCTCCCCGGCCCGGCCAGCACCTCAGCTTCGTCGGCATTGCAGAGCAGCACGTCAACTCCTCGTACCAGCTCCAGGAAATCACCAACGGCGCGCAACGGACCCGCTGAAGCCGCGTCGACGCTGGTCGTAAGCCCCCGCTCGCGGGCCGCCGCCAACGCCGCCAGACCGCCCGGCCGCGACCCCGCGTGCAGCAGCGGATAGCCCGAAAGGTGCAGGTGAACGGACTGCGGAGCGGCCTTCACAGCTTGCTGCACGTCCACCGGGTCGAGTAGCAGGGCCGCCCCGCGATCGGTGATCATGGTGCGGTCGCCGGCCGAGCTGAGCACGACGATGCTGCCGGTCGCCGCGCCGGGGTGGTGGCGGACCGCGCAGTCCACGCCTGCGGCGTTCAGCTCGGCCACCCGTTGCTGGCCGGCGAGATCGTCGCCGGCTGCCGCGATCAGCGTGGCCGCCACCCCGGCGTGGGCCAGCCAGGCCGCGGTGTTCGCCGCCTGGCCGCCCCCGCCGATGCGGATCTCGGCCTCGGTGTCCGAGCCGGGCACCACGGCACCGGCCCGCGTCACCAGCACGTCGGTCACCAGGTCACCGACGACGAGAATGCGCAAGGCACTCAGCCCGGCAGGCTGAAGCCGACCGCGGCCGGCGCCGGGGTGGCCGCCGCTGCGATCCGCGCTGCGAGAGCCGCGTTGCGCAGGATGATGCGCACGTTGACCTCCAGGCTCTTGCCCTCGGTGCTGCTGTGGAAGTGCGACAGCAGGAACGGCGTCACCGCCTTGCCGCTGATGCCGCCCGAGGCCAGCAGTTCCAGGCCCTCGGCCAGGGTGCGGTCGTGCAGTTCGGTGTCGAGCTGCTCCTCGGCGGGCAGCGGGTTGCCCAGCACCAGCGCACCGGCACCGACGCCGTGATCCGCGCGGGCCGCCATCACCGCGGCGATCTGCTCGGGGGAGTCCAGCTGCCAGTCGACGTCGAAGCCGCCGTCGGCTGTGAAGAAGCCGGGGAAGCGCTTGGTGCCGTAGCCGGCCACCGCGACGCCGAGGGTCTCAAGGCGTTCCAGGGTGGCCCCGACGTCGAGGATCGACTTCACGCCGGCGCACACCACGACAATCGGCGTGTGCGAGAGCGTGGTCAGGTCGGCGGACTCGTCGAAGGTGACGTTCGCCTCCCGGTGCACGCCGCCCAGGCCGCCGGTGGCGAACACCCCGATCCCGGCCGCCGCGGCAACCGCGCTGGTGGCTGCGACCGTGGTGGCCCCGTCCGCGCCGGTGGCAGCCCCGAGCGCCAGGTCACGCACGGACAGCTTGGCCACGCCGTCCGCACTGGCCAGGTGCTCGATCTGGGCGTCCTCGAGCCCGACGAGGAGCTCGCCGCCGATCATGCCGATGGTGGCCGGGACGGCGCCGTTGTCGCGGACGGTCTGCTCGATCTCGCGGGCCACCCGCAGGTTGTCGGGGTGGGGCAGGCCGTGGGAGATGATCGTGCTCTCCAGGGCGACCACGGGAAGGCCGTCACGGCGGGCGCGGGTCACGTGCTCGCCGTACTTGATGCTGAAGCGGCCCAGCTGCCGCGTGGAATCGGTCACGATCACCAAGGTACGACCCTTGTCGGGAGCTGTGTCGTTGGACCGGTCAGGCGTGAGGTGTCAGACTTGCTGGTTGAGACTTCCACCGCCGCAGGAGCCGGGGGTACGGCCGGTGGCACTGAAGCGTTCATACGACGAGAGGCAGATACCGTGAGCACTCAGATTCTCGAGCGCCCGGAGACCCAGGACACCGACGACGCGCCTGAGATGTTCCACTACGTGCGCAAGGAAAAGATCGCCGAGAGTGCGGTCATGGGCACTTTCGTGATCGCCCTGTGCGGCGAGAAGTTCCCGGTGACCAAGTCGCCGAAGCCCGGATCCCCGGTGTGCCCGCAGTGCAAGGAGATCTACGAAGCGATGCAGCACTGACCGGCCTGCTCATTGCGGACCTGATCGGGGTCGCGGTCTTCGCTGCCTCCGGGGCCAGCGCCGCCGTGGGCAAGCGGCTCGACCTGTTCGGCGTGGCCTTCGTCGGGTTCGTAGCGGCGCTGGGCGGCGGCATCCTGCGCGACCTCGTGGTCGGCGCGGTTCCGCCGCTCGCGTTCGCCGACTGGCGTTATGCCGTCACCGCCGTGCTCGCCTCGCTGGCCGTGTTCCGGTGGCATCCGCAGCTCAACCGGCTGCGTCGTACGGTGCTCGTGCTGGACGCGGCCGGCCTGGGCCTGTTCACCGTTACCGGCACCCTCAAGGCACTCGACGCCGGGGTCCCGCCGGTGGGGGCCTGTTTGGTGGGAATGCTCACGTCGATCGGCGGCGGGCTGGCCCGTGACCTGCTCACCGGGGAGATCCCGGCGGTGCTGCAACGCGACATCTACGCTGTCGTCGCGCTCGGCGGCGCGGTCGCCGTATCGGTGCTGAGCTGGTTGAACGTGGCCGATCTGATCACCTTGTGCGCGGCCGCCCTGACGATGACCGCGGTCCGGCTGGTGGCACTCTATCGGCGGTGGTCGGCGCCGATCGCCGTGCCTTGAGCCCGCCAGCCGCTATGTTGGTGAGTCGTCTGTGTCGTATGTGGGAAGGGATTCTCGGAGCTTGAGTCCGCCGTTGCCGAACCTGGAAACCTTCCCCGCACTGCGTGACTGGCAGCGCAAGGCCCTGGTCAAATACCTGCGCAAACGCTCGCCGGATTTCATGGCGGTGGCCACCCCGGGCGCCGGTAAGACCACCTTCGCGTTGCGCATCGCGGCGGAGCTGCTCAACGACGGCTCCATCGACGCGGTGACAGTGGTCTGCCCCACCGAGCACCTGAAGACCCAGTGGGCCACCGCCGCGGCCCGGGTCGGCATCCAGCTCGACCCGTCGTTCCGCAACTCCGACGTGCACAGCGCGCGCGACTTCCACGGCGCGGTCCTGACGTACGCCCAGGTCGGCATGGCTCCCGCGGTGCACCGGCGGCGCACGATGACCCGCAACACGCTGGTGATCCTCGACGAGATCCACCACGCGGGCGACTCGCGTAGCTGGGGCGACGGCGTGAAGCAGGCGTTCGACCAGGCCGAGCGCCGGCTGATGCTCACCGGGACACCCTTCCGCTCCGACGAGAACCCGATCCCGTTCGTTGACTACGAGCGCGGCCAGGACGGGCTGCAGCGCTCCCGCTCCGACTCGGTGTACGGCTACAGCGACGCCCTGCGCGACGGCGTCGTCCGGCCGGTGATCTTCCTGGCGTACTCCGGCGAGACCCGCTGGCGCACCAACGCCGGCGACGAGCTGGCCGCGCGTCTCGGCGAGCCGATGACCAAGGACCTGATCGCCCAGGCGTGGCGCACTGCGCTCGACCACCGGGGTGACTGGATGCCCCAGGTGCTGCGCGCGGCCGACGCCCGGCTGTCGCGGCTGCGCTCGCACGGCATCAGCGACGCCGGTGGCCTGATCATCGCCAGCGACCAGCAGACCGCTCGGGCGTACGCGAAGCTGATCGAGGAGGTCTCCGGCGAGAAGGCGGTAGTGGTCCTTTCCGACGACCAGGGCGCCTCGGACCGCATCGCCCAGTTCGCCGCGTCCGAGCAGCGCTGGATGGTGGCGGTGCGGATGGTGTCCGAGGGCGTCGACATCCCGCGCCTGGCCGTCGGGGTGTACGCCACCAGCGCCTCGACACCGTTGTACTTCGCGCAGGCCATTGGGCGTTTTGTTCGTACCCGTCGTCCGGGGGAAACCGCCACTGTCTTTGTTCCCAGCGTGCCCCACCTGCTGGGCTTGGCCAGCGAGATGGAACGGCAGCGCGACCACATCCTGGGCGCCCCGAAGGACCCCGACGGCCTGGACGACACGCTGCTGGAGCGGGCCCAGCGTGAGGAGAAGGCCGAGGGCGAGCTTGAGAAGCAGTTCGAGGCGCTGTCCTCGATCGCCGAGCTGGACCAGGTCATCTACGACGGTGCGTCGTTCGGCACCGGCGCGCGCACCGGCTCGGCCGAGGAGGAAGAATACCTCGGCCTGCCCGGCCTGCTGACCCCCGACCAGGTGTCGACGTTGCTGACCAAGCGTCAGTCCGACCAGATCGCCGCCCAGAAGCGTGCCGCCAGGACCGTTCCGGCGTCGGACGCAGTGCCGGCCCCGCGGGAAGCGCCGCTGAGCGCGGGGGAGCGCCGGGTGGTCCTGCGCCGCCAGCTCAACACCCTGGTCGCGGCGCACCACCACCGCACCAACCTGCCGCACGGCAAAATCCACGCGGAGCTTCGCCGGCTGTGCGGCGGACCGCCCTCGGCTCAGGCGACCATCGAGCAGCTCGAGGAGCGCATCGCCACGATTCAGACGATGTGAGCCTTACTCCTCGGCGAGGTCGATCGTCACCGCGGATTGCGGCCGACCGGCGCAAGTCAGCACCCAGCCGGCCGCCCGCAGCTCGGGCGTGAGGCAGTTCGGCTCACTCATGACGACCTCGCCACCGCGCAGCTTCACCATGCACTCGCCGCAATTGCCAACCGTGCACGAGTACGGCAGCGCCACCCCAGCATCCAGCCCCGCCGACAACAACGTCTCACCCGGCGGCACGGTCACCTCGGCGAGCTTGTGCCCGTCCTGCTCGACGGTCATCGGCTGAGGCCCGCCCACAGCCACGTCGACCGTGCTGGAGTAGCTTTCCTGGCCGATCCGGTCCTCGGCCACTCCCCGTTGCCTCAGTACATCACGCACCGTGCTCATCACCGGCTCGGGCCCGCACAGCAAGTAGCGGGCCGCCCCGGTGGGCTCCAGCTTGTCGAGCCACGCGCCGACCACCCCCGCGTCGATGCGGCCGCGCTCACCGGTCCACGCGGCGCTGGGCCGGGTCAGCCGGTGGCTCACGCTCAGCCGATCCGGGTGGTCACGCTCCAGGCGGGCCAGCTCCCCGGCGAACAGCGTGCTCTGCTCATCCCGGTTGCCGTAGAGCAGGGCCAGCCGAGCGGGTGCGGTGCCGGCCAATTCCGTACGGATAATGCTCATCATCGGGGTGACCCCACTCCCCGCCGCAACCATCACCAGCTCCTCCCCGGCTCGCAGCGAGCCGGACGGCCCCCGCACCGCCACCTGGTCCCCGGCTCGCAGCACCTGATTCGCGTGGGTGGAGAAGACGCCGCCCTCGACCCGCTTGACGGTCAGTTCGAGCCGGGCCGACCCGGGCACCGAGGACGCCGAATAGGCCCGGCGCACCGTACGCGCACCGATGTCCACGATCAGTGTGAAGAACTGGCCGGGCCGGAAATGCACCGGCTCGCCGTCCTCCAGCACCACGGTCACCGCGTCCGCGGTTTCCCGCCGGATCTCGGCGACCCGCATCTGCCGTGCTCCGCTGCTGTCCGGCATCGGTTCAGCGGCGTAGCCCTCCTTGCGTATCGCTGACCGCAGCCCGATTGTGGCCAGGGGACCGAGGAAGCGGCTCAGCGGCTTCAGCAGCCGCATCACGACGCCGGTGACGCCGGTCGAGTTGGCGGCGGCGTGCTGGGCGGCCAGGCCCATCAAGTCGGGCACCGACGCGGGGTCGACGTGCGCCGCTTGGCTCCACAAGTTCGCCTCGGTCACCGCCGTGCTGTCGACCACCTCCGCGCCGGCAACGTGCACGATCAGCGCTGCCTGCGGAGGCATGCCGCGCAGGGCCATGGTTTCCAGCAGCGCCGGGTCGTCGGTGATCGAGGCGGTGCCGTGGACGTGCAGGATGCGGGTACGGCCGGGCTGCAGCGCGGCGAGGGCGATGCGGTTGTCCTGCAGCAGGTTGTGGAAGGTGTCCGCGCGCTGGTTGCCCTTGCGGTCCGGGATGGCGAGGGTGTGCGCGTCGAGAACCTGGACGAAGCCGGGCTGGTCGCCGCGGGGGCTCGTGTCGCTGCCGCCGGCGGCGTCGCCGCTGGAGAGCACCAGGAACGGCGCTGCGGCGAGAAACTCGCGGACTCCGGGGCGGTCGAGGGGTCCGGGGTCGCTGGGGGTC
>NZ_LOJP01000001.1:5655255-5658407 GCF_001553785.1 Actinoplanes sp. TFC3 | reverse complement strand
GGTCAGCGACGGTCGGCGGCGGCGGGTGGCGGGGGCCGGCTGCCAGAGGTGCGATCTCATGATGCAACGGGCGCAGTGGACGTACACCTGGGTGATCTGGATCTGCAGAATGCCGGTTGTGTGAGAGCTGACCGTGCCGTTCAGTCGCAGGGTTTCGCCGACGCCTGGCAGCAGGAAAACGAAGGAAACTCCGCCGCCGAGCATTTGTTCCTGGGCAGGCAGCGCGAAGGAGATGCGGGCGGGGGAATGGACGCGGACGAAACCGGGCGAACCGCCGACGAAGGTGGTCCGGCGATGTCCGGTGGCGTCGAGATAACCGAACCCGGCGAGGGGGGAACGGGCGATCACGGCACGGCAGCCGTCATCGAGCCGATCGAGCTGCTTCATCATGACCAGCGGGTTGGCCTGCCCCACAACGGCCTCGACCCGGTCCACCGTCGTTATCATATTTCCCCAGCTCATGACACTATTGTGAGCTGATATTCAGATACTTCGCCACTCGCTTCCGGGGCCGGAAAGGAAAGGCTCATGCCGTCGGAGAAACCCGCACGTCGCAAGCCTCGCCAGGTACGAGCTGAGCTCACGCGGGATCGGATTCTGAACGCCGCTGCTCACATTTTCACCGAGTACGGCTATGCCGCCGGCACCACGAATCGCATCGCCGAGCGGGCCCGCGTCTCGATCGGCTCGCTGTACCAGTACTTCCCGAACAAGGACGCCATCCTGGCCGAGCTGGTCCTCAATCACATCGACGAGGGCGGCGCGGACACACCCATCACTGACTCACCGGACCGCGATCTTGAGACGGTGCTGCGCCTGTTCGTGCGTAAAACGATCGACAATCACCGGGCGGATCCACGACTCCTGCGCCTCATGCTCGAAGAAGCCCCACTGTCGCCCGACCTTCTCACCAAGATCATCCGGTACAGCCACAAGCGCATCGCCCAGCTCAAGCACGTGCTGGCCACGCATCCCGAGGTGCGGGTAACCGACCTCGACATGGCAGCCCGGTTGATCGAGAACACCGTCGAGCTGGTCACCCACAAACTGATGGCCGAGTCCGTTGAGGCCCAGCGTCTCGAGAACGAGCTCGTAGCCATGCTGAGCCGCTATCTGCGCGGCTGATACCCCTGGAGAAAAGGCGAAAGGGCGCCCCTGCACCGGGACGCCCTCGTATTGCCTGTAGGGGATTAGTTGGAGTTAGACATCTTGTCCGCGCCGCGCCACGTGAAATCGGGGTCGGCCGCGTACTGCACCGCGATCTTCACCAAGTCCTCGGCGTAGCGGTTGGCGTGGTGTCCGCAGAACACCAGCTCACCGCCACCCGCCAGGGTCAGACGGAGCTTACCGGCTGCATTGCAGCGGTCGCACCGTTCATCGGCTGCTGTTCCGGCCACGCTTCCCGCCGGCGGCGTGAGAGTCGGGGTCATCGCCTTCCTCCTCTGGTCGTCACCGATGAACATGTTCCTCGGCTACCGTTCACCCATCGTGCAACACCCTTGGCCGTTGCAGCCTTCCCACTGTGCCCTAGGGGGACCCAAGTCACACGTGGTCCGGCTAGTGTGCCGTGCTCCAAGGGTGCCACGTCAACGATCACTTCTGCACAACGGTCTGATGACCACCCATGGATGTACGGGTAGTGACCAAAAAGGCACGCAATGTTGACGGGAAGCTACCAAATGCCGTATTGATCAAGATGTACGTGCCTCGGTGGGATTACGCCAACGGCGGAAAAGAAACGCGCCACCGGCCTGTTCGCCGGTGGCGCGTCACCTGGTGCAGATGTCAGTCGAGGTAGTCGCGCAGCACCTGCGAGCGCGACGGGTGACGCAGCTTCGACATCGTCTTCGACTCGATCTGGCGGATGCGCTCGCGGGTCACGCCATAGACCTGGCCGATCTCGTCAAGCGTGCGCGGCTGGCCATCGGTCAGGCCGAAGCGCAGCCGGACCACGCCCGCCTCGCGCTCGGAGAGCGTCTGCAGCACCTGCTGGAGCTGGTCCTGCAGCAGCGAGAACGAAACCGCGTCGACGGCCACGACCGCCTCGGAGTCCTCGATGAAGTCACCGAGCTGGCTGTCACCTTCGTCGCCGATGGTCTGGTCCAGCGAGATGGGCTCCCGGGCGTACTGCTGGATCTCCAGCACCTTTTCCGGGGTGATGTCCATCTCCTTGGCCAGCTCCTCCGGGGTGGGCTCGCGGCCCAGGTCCTGGAGCAGCTCGCGCTGGATGCGGCCGAGCTTGTTGATGACTTCGACCATGTGCACCGGGATGCGGATGGTGCGGGCCTGGTCGGCCATGGCGCGGGTGATGGCTTGGCGGATCCACCAGGTGGCGTAGGTGGAGAACTTGTAGCCCTTGGTGTAGTCGAATTTCTCGACGGCGCGGATGAGGCCGAGGTTGCCTTCCTGGATGAGGTCCAGGAACGCCATGCCGCGACCGGTGTAGCGCTTGGCCAGCGAGACCACGAGCCGCAGGTTGGCTTCGAGCAGGTGGTTCTTGGCCCGCTCGCCGTCGCGGCCGATCCACTTGAGGTCGCGCTCGAAGTTGCGCTCGAGCTTCTCCTCGCCCTCCTCGCAGGCGCGCAGCCGCTCGGCGGCGTAGAGGCCGGCCTCGATCCGCTTGGCGAGCTCGACCTCCTGCTCGGCGTTGAGCAGCGGGACCTTACCGATCTGCTTGAGATAGGCCCGGACCGAGTCGGCCGAGGCCGTCAGCTCCGCGTCGCGGCGGGCCTGCTTGAGCGCCTCGGACTCCTCGTCGTCCCACTCGAAGTCGCCGTCGGTGGCCGAACTGGCGGCGTCGGTGGCGGCCGCCTGGACCATGGCGGCCGGCTCCTCCACGACGACGTCTTCGATCTCGGCGGCGAGTTCCTCGGGATCGATCTCCTCGCCCTCGGCGGGAGCCTCCCCGGGAGCCGCGGCCTTGGCTGGGCCGGCCTTCTTGGCAGGCGGGCCCGCCTTCTTGGCGACGGCCTTCTTGGCCGGGGCGGCCGGCTGGTCGGCGCCGGTCGCGCTGTCGGCCTGCTTGGGTGCGGGAGCGGCCTTCTTGGCCGCCGGGGGGCGGGTGGCCTTGGCGGTGGTGGCCTTGGAGGCGGGGGGCGCGGCCCGGGCGGGGGGGGCCCCGGGGGGGGGGGGGGGCCCCCGGGCGCGCGCCC
>NZ_LOJP01000001.1:5595149-5655155 GCF_001553785.1 Actinoplanes sp. TFC3 | reverse complement strand
GGTGGCCTTGGCGGTGGTGGCCTTGGAGGCGGGGGTCGCGGCCCGAGCGGCGGCGACCCGGCGGCGGGTGGTGCTCGCCGAGCCGTCGACGACCACCGTGATGCCCGCGTCCACCAGGGCGCGGAGAATCTTCTTGGCCTGGGCCGGGGTCACCTCGGCGGACTCGACTGTCTGCACGACCTCGGCCGACGTGATCTGCCCACCCGCACCCTGCGCGTGGGCGATCAGGGCCTCGGTGAGAGAGCGAACGTCGGCACCGGTCTGGTGGGCTTCTGTCACGAATGACCTTCCGGAGGGCGATGAGCAACGGCCAGTGGGCCCAGCGCAGCACGCGGCGAAACGAGGCTGGCCGGTGTGGTGTGGGAGCCCCCGGGACCCGGACTGGCTTGCGGGCGGTCGTCCGTGAAGCGTGGGCAGGGGTGAATTGTAGCGCCGTTCAGCGAGATCCTCTCGCCGCAGCGCGCCGCGGGGGGTCGCCGACCTTACTTCTGGCGCCGGGCGGAAGAATACAAGAGGCCGAACTGGGGGTGTGAAGTGCCGGAAAAATCCGAAGATCTGCTGGCTGTGGCGGTGCGGATCGCGCGGGAGGCGGCTGCGACCGCCAGGCGCATGCGCGCCGAAGCGATTAATGACGTGGAGACGAAAAGCACGGATACCGATGTGGTCACGGCCGCGGACAAGGCCGTGGAGCGTCAGGTGGTCGAGGTGCTGCGGGTCGAGCGGCCCGGCGACGGGGTGCTGGGCGAGGAGTACGGCGACACCACGAGCACCGGGGCGGTCCGCTGGATCCTGGATCCCATCGACGGCACGGTGAACTATCTGTACGGGCTGCCGCAGTACGCCGTGTCGCTGGCCGCCGAGGTGGAGGGCGCCGTGGTGGCCGGGGTGGTGCACAACGCGGCTACCGGCGACGAGTGGACGGCCACGCTGGGCGGCGGGGCCTGGCGCGACGGGCGGCGGCTGGGGGGTTCGGGTCGTACCACGCTCGATCAGGCTCTGGTCGGCACCGGCTTCGGCTATGACGCCGCGCGCCGGGCGCATCAGGGCGCGGTGCTGGCCGGGCTGATCACCAGGGTGCGCGACATCCGCCGCTTCGGTGCCGCCTCGCTGGACCTGTGCATGGCGGCCGAGGGCAGCCTGGACGCGTACTTCGAGAAGGGACTCAACCCGTGGGACCACGCCGCCGGTGGTCTGGTGGCCGCCGAGGCCGGGCTGCTGGTGTCCGGACTCGACGGTGCCCCGGCCGGTCAGCACATGCTCGTGGCGGCTCCGCCGGCGATCTTCCCGGCGCTGCACGACGTGCTGGTGGAGCTTGACGCCGCAGGCGGCCCGTAAAGGGCCCTGGGAGCGCGCCTGCGGCGACGGAACGCCAGGTTCAGGAGTCCTTCTTGGCCGGCGCGGCGCAGGCGCCCGGCGGCGTCTGCGGCTCGCCGAGCTCGACCAGCGACTGGTTGACCTCGGTCGTGGTGGCGAGCTGCTGGAAGTCCTTGCCGATCGAGATGTCGACAACCTTGCCCTTGCGCTTCGGGTTGTACTCGGTCTTGACCTGGTCCAGGAAGTACGCCCGCAGCAGCCACGCCGAGCCGACCGCCTCCGGGCCGTAGCGCATCACCGCGACGCCGTCGATCTTCTTCTTGTCCTCGTCCGGCTTCTGCGTCTTGAACCGGCGGTTCTTGAACTCGTTCGACACGTTGTCGGCCACGCCCGGCTGGTCGGTGCCGTTGAGCACCTTGATCGTCACGTCCTGCGGGTCGTCCGGCAGGGTCACGTCGGCCAGCACGGCGCCGTCGGGGCAGCCCCCACCGGCAACTGCGCCACCCTGGGTGTCGCGGACCAGCGCTACCACCACGAAGACCACGGCAGCGACGGCGAGGACGCCGACCACCACGAGGGCTCGTACGCGCGCAAAGCTCATGGGGCAGCTACTCCAGGGTTCCGACGGCAGTGGTGGTCTCGGCTGAGGTTAGCGTGAGGCCGCCACGCGCGCGGAAACAGGGAAACTTTCCGGCGCGGCGACGATGATCCACGCCCGTGTACCCCTACCTTGATGTCGCCTCAGTCACATCGGGAACAATTGGCTGCCCGCGGGCGTACAGACCTCCCACCGGGGAGGTAACGTGCCGCGTCTGCCGAGGCAGTTTCACGAGGGGGTGGGGGCGCCTCGGCGGACGATCGTTCCCTGCTGACTGTGCCGGGGAGAAAAGTCCGTCAGAACGGGAACCGAAACGCGGTCGCTGGCGTTACTTACGCCAAGTGACACATCGATACAGGAGAGTGAAGACCGATGGCCACCGACTACGACGCCCCGCGTCGCGATGAGGTCGACCTCGGCGAGGACAGCCTCGAGGAACTCAAGGCCCGCCGCGCCGACTCGCAGTCGGGTGCAGTGGATGTCGACGAGGTAGAGGTGGCGGAGAGCTTCGAGCTCCCCGGTGCCGACCTGGCCGACGAGGAGCTCACCGTCAAGGTGCTGCCGATGCAGACCGATGAGTTCCGCTGTGCTCGCTGTTTCCTCGTGCATCACCGCAGCCAACTGGCTGTTGAGCGCAACGGGGAGCTGATCTGCCGGGAGTGTGCCTGAACCGGCGCACACCCTGCGAGTAGTCCCACCCGGCCGTCGCCGACGGCCGGGCGCTGCGTGAACCCCGGAGTGCGGGGAACGCCCTGCGGGTGATCCGTGTGCCCAGGTGTCTCAATGGGTATGTGGTCACCGACGGCAAACGAACGGGGAGGTCGACCAGCATGAGCCGCCCAGACGAGAACTCGGTACCGACCGCAGAACCGGGGCCCGAGCTCAGCGAGGTCGACCAGGCTCCGAAAGACGTGCCAGGCACTGATCTGGTGCGCACGCGAACGCCCGAGGAAGCCGCGGCGGACGCGGACATCGGCGCGACCGTAGCCGCTTTGACGGCCGACGACCTGGCGCCGGACAACCGCCGCCGGTTGCTGGGCCGCTTGGTGGCCGACGTGCGCCGGCGCGGGCTGGGGCAGCTGTTCCGGCCCAAGGCGGCCATGCGCTGGATGACCGATGCGGTGGCCGACGTGGCTCCGCACGTACCGGTGCGTGATCTTGAAACCTTGCGCCGGCATTTCGCCGGGCTCGACGACGATGAGATCGCCGAACGGCTGATCCGCAATGCCGGCCGGGCAACCGCCGGAGTGGGTGCGGCAGGTGGCGGGGTGGCTTCGGTCGAGTGGGTTGCTACGCCGGCCCTGCTCTCGGCTCCGGTGCTGCTGGCTGCCGAGACGGTGGCGGTGGTGGCGATCGAGATGAAGCTGATCGGCGAGCTGCACGAGGTCCACGGCCAGCCGGTCGGGGGTACGTCCGGGCAGAAGGCAATGGCGTTGGTGCAGTCTTGGTCCTCCCAGCGTGGGGTGAACCCCCTGGTGCCGGGTGTGGGAGTGGCGACGGTGCTGGGAACCGCGGCCCGCAAGGAGCTGCAGAGCACGCTGCTGCGCCGCTTCGGGCGCAATCTGACCACAATGGGCCCGCTGCTCACCGGCGCGGTCGTGGCCAGCTATCTGAACCGGCGCGCGACGAAATCGCTGGGTGAGAATCTCACAAAGGACTTGAGCAAGAAGCGCAAATCCCTGCCGCGCTAGCCCGCGCGGCGGGCGGCCAGCACTGCGGTGGCCAGCTCGACGGGGCGCCGCGTGCTGATCACCCAGAACGGCGTCGGATCCTGCGGGTCGTCCAGCACGATCTGCACAGCGCCGCCGATCCACGGACGCTGGATCACGAAAGCCAGCGGGTGCGCGCCAACGCCGAGCACCTCGCGCTTGCCGTCGGCGTCCAGTGGGACCACATCGGAGATCACCGCAAGCGGCAGCCGGGCGTCGTCGGCCTGGAACTCGGAAGTGGTGACGGCGACCTTGATCCGGCCCAGCCACCACGGCAGCAGCAACGAGAGCGGCAGCAGCACGGCGAAGGGCACCCAGGCACGCAGACCGTCGCTGCCCATCCAGATCTCGGCCGCGAGCAGCGCGGAACAGCCCAGCGCCACCGGCCACATCCACCAGGGCGCGCGCAACCGCTCGGCGTAGGTCGCCGGGGCGGCCGTGCGGGTCGATGGCTCGGATGTCACCCTGGTGAGGGTACGGCGCGCCTCCGCCTGCGCCCACGGCAGGATGGCAGGGTGGGGTGCTGCCCAAATACTCATCACCTGAGGGAACTTTCGCGTGGACATCCAGGTCCGACTCCTCGACCCCGACCTGCCGCTGCCGGCCTACGCGCACCCCGGAGACGCCGGTGCCGACCTGTACGCGGCCGAGAGCGTGCGGATCGCTCCGGGTGAACGGGTGCCGGTACGCACCGGGCTGGCTATTGCGCTGCCGGATGGGTATGTGGGGCTCGTACACCCGCGCTCGGGCCTGGCGGCGCGGCTGGGTGTGACGGTGCTCAACGCGCCCGGTACGGTCGACGCCGGTTACCGGGGTGAGATTCTCGTCGTCCTGATCAACCATGATCGGCACAGCACGGTGGAGATCACCCGCGGCGACCGCATCGCCCAGCTGGTCGTCCAGCGGGTCGAGCGCGCGGTGTTCCACGTCGTCGACGAGCTGCCCGGCACTTCGCGGGGAGCCGGGCGGCATGGCTCGACGGGCGGGCACGCCGCCCTGAAGTCCTAGAACTCGAGAGGTGGCAAGCAAATGTTCTCCCGCAAGCGCGGAGGCCCCCGGCACGTACGCCCGGACGACGCGCCCCAGACCGCGGCGCTCGCCCAGAGCATGGGTGACCTGCCACCGGCGCCGGATTTCGGGCCGTGGGACAGCAGCCAGGCGCCCGAGGGGGTGCAGCGGCTCGATCTGGGCAGCCTGCTGATCCCGGCGGTCGAGGGCATCGAGGTACGGGTGCAGGCCAACCCGGACGGCGGCGTCGAGCAGATCGTGCTCGTGCACGAGAACAGCGCCCTGCAGCTCGGGGTGTTCGCGGCCCCGCGGTCCGAGGGCATCTGGGACGAGATCCGCGAGGAGATCGCCGGCGCCATGAAGTCCGACGGCGCCGCGCCGCGTGAGTTCGACGGCCCGTGGGGCGTGGAGCTGACGGCCCGGGTGAACACCCCGGACGGCCCGGCCGACGTGCGCTTCGTGGGCGTGGACGGCCCGCGATGGATGCTGCGGGCCCTGTTCCAGGGTGAGGCGGCGGCCGACCCGCGCCGCGAGGGCGTGCTGGGCGAGTGCCTGCGCGGCGTCGTGGTGGTGCGCGACGACGAGGCGCGTCCGGTGCGTGAGGCGCTGCCGCTGCGGCTGCCGCGTGAGATGTCCGAGGCGGCCGAGCAGCACGCTCACGACCACCCGCACGAGCACGTGCACGACGACCCGACCCCGCCGGACGCCGCCAGCAACCAGCAGCCCCCGACGAACGGGCGCCACGCCCGCTGAGGCGCCGGTTGGACCTCGACGCCCGGGTGATGTGGATCACCCGGGCGTGCCCGGCGTACCGTGGGATCTGCACGCACGACCGCCAGCAGCACACCCACCGACCAAGAGGTGTCACGGGGTCATGACGACCGATGAGCGCACCACCGGGTTGCGCCGCTTCTTCGAACGGCTGACCGCGTCCGAGGAACAGCTCGACGCCGAAGAGCTGCAGCGCGACAGCAAGAAGTGCGGCGCGATACCGGCGACCCAGTGCCACCGCGGTCAGGTCGTCTCGGTATCCGGCCGGCTGCGCACCGTGGCGTACACTCCGCGCACCAACCTGCCCACGCTCGAAGCCGACCTGTGGGACGGCAGCGACGTGGTGACCCTGGTCTTCCTGGGCCGCCGCTCGATCGCCGGCATCGAGCCGGGCCGCCAGCTTGTGGCCCGCGGCCGGATCGCCATCCGCGACGAGCGCAAGGTCATCTACAACCCGTACTACGAGCTGGAGGCGCCCCGGTGACACCCGGCAGCGAGCCCAAACACGCCGCCGACGAGTCGGTGGGAGACCGGGTCGCCGAGGAGGTTGTCGAGGAACTCGACCTGCACAAGGCCGGCGAGCCGGAGGACCAGCCGCTGCCCTCGATGAGCGAGCAGATCGCCGAGCAACTGGGCGGCGTGCGCGGCCTCATCGAGTCGAGCATCCCGGTGCTGGCCTTCGTACTGCTCAACGTGCTGCTCGGCGACAACGTCCTGGACCTGCCGAAGAAGACGGCGCTGTACTGGGCGATCGGCGGGAGCGTCGGCTCGGCGCTGGCGATCGGCGCGTACCGGCTGAGCCGCAAACAACCGGTCCGGCACGCGGTGAACGGCATCTTCGGCATCGCGGTCGGCGCGTGGCTCGCGTGGCGCACCGGCGACGCCAAGAACTTCTATCTCCCGGGCATTCTGCTCACCCTGGGCCAGGTGGTCGCCCTGATCATCTCGGTGGCGGTCCGAAGGCCGATCATCGGGTACGTCTGGGGCGTGCTGGCCAACGGCGGCAAGCATGACTGGTTCAGGAATCAGCGGCTGTTCCGTACGTTCCAGTGGCTCACCCTGGTCTGGGCGGTGTCGCTGTTCGTCAGGGCGGGCGTGCAGGGCTGGCTCTGGCTGGCCGACGAAGCCAACGCCATCGGCATCGTGCGCATCCTGATCAGCTGGCCGATCTACGCGGCGACGTTCGCGTACACCGCCTGGGCCGTGCACCGGGTGACGAGCGCCCAAGCCGCCGAGGCCGGCACCACCGCCGAGCCCGAGCGAGCCTGACGCCAGCCGTTCCAACGACGAGGGCGCAAAGTCGCACGCTCTACCGCTATGGCGGTCGTAACGTCGTCATGGTGTGGACGGTGGCCGGTCCCAGGCGCGGTGGTTGACCGAAGTGGAGCCGGTCGCCTGGGAGGTCATCTCGTTTCGGTCCTGAACCGCCAGACCAACGAGATCGCTTGATCCCGGCCCGCGCCGCGGCTACCGAGCTTGCGGCTGGACGATGCGCGGGTCACCCCAGGTCAGCGGCCTTGCCGAGCACGACGGCGCGGACCTCGTCCTCGACTTCGGCCGTGCAGATGAAGATGAGCTCGTCCCCGGCCTCGAGCGGATCATCCGGGGTGGGAACCAGGACGCGCTTCCCGCGCAGGACGGCGACCAGGGCCGAGTCCCGGGGCATGGGCACGGACCGCACCGCCTGGCCGACGTACGGCGCCTGGGCCGGCAGCGTGATCTCGACCAGGTTCGCCTCACCCTGGCGGAACGTCATGATCCGCACCAGGTCGCCGACGGTCACCGCCTCCTCGACGAGCGCGGCCATCAGGCGGGGCTTCGACACGGCGACGTCGACACCCCACTGCTCGGTGAACAGCCATTCGTTCTCGGCCCGGTTCACCCGGGCCACCACCCGGTTGACCGCGAACTCGGTCTTGGCGAGCAGCGAGCACACCAGGTTGACCTTGTCGTCGCCGGTGGCTGCGATGACCACGTCACAGCCGGCCACGTCGGCTTCTTCGAGGCTGGAGACCTCGCAGGCGTCGGCGAGGATCCATTCGGCTTCGGGTACGCGTTCGGGCCTGAGCTGGCGGGGCTGGCGTTCGATCAGCATGACCTGGTGGCCGTTGCCGATCAGTTCCTGGGCGATCGACCGGCCCACGTTGCCGGCGCCCGCGATGGCGATCCGCATGTCAGAGACCCCCCACCCCGGTGCTCGCGGCCGCCGCGAGCACGTCCTCGACGATGTCATCGGTGACCACGACGAACACCTGGTCACCGTCCTGCAGCACGGTTGACGGGGTGGCCAGCGAGCCGATGCCGAAGCGCATCAGGTACGCCACCCGGGCCCCGGTGACCTCTTCGAGGCTCTTGATCGTGCGGCCCACCCAGTCGCGGTGCAGTGGCGCCTCGACGATCGAGACTGCGCTGGTCGGGTCGCGGAAGACCTCGACCGTTCCCTCCGGCACCAGGTGGCGCACCATGCGGTCGGCGGCCCAGCGGATCGTAGCCACCGTGGGGATGCCCAGCCGCTCGTAGACCTGGGCCCGTTTGGCGTCATAGATCCGGGCCACCACCCGGGCCACTCCGTAGTTCTCCCGGGCCAGGCGGGCCGAGATGATGTTGGAGTTGTCGCCGCTGGACACCGCGGCGAAGGCGTCGGCGCGTTCGATGCCGGCTTCGCGCAGCACGTCGCGGTCGAAGCCGATGCCGGTGACCGTGGTGCCGTCGAACTCGGCGCCCAGGCGCCGGAAGGCGTCAGCGTTCTGGTCGATGATCGCGACCGAATGGCCGCGGGCGTCGAGTTTCTGGGCGAGCGTGGAACCGAGCCGCCCACACCCCATGATCACCACGTGCACTGTTCGCGCCTTCCCGACGGATGCGTTCTGAGCAGAGCGTGCCATGCCCTCGCCAAACGCGGTGGCCGGGGCGCCCGGCGGCGTGGCGAGGGCAGCCGTACGCTTGGCGCTTGTGGCGAGTTCGACGTCCTTAGCGAAGCGGCTGCTGCTCGGCCGGCCTTTCCGCTCCGACAAGTTGCAGCACACCCTGTTGCCGAAGCGGATTGCGCTGCCGGTGTTCGCCTCGGACGCGCTGTCGAGCGTGGCTTATGCGCCCGACGAGATCCTGCTGACGCTGTCCATTGCGGGCGCCAGCGCGTTCGCCATCTCGCCGTGGATCACGCTGGCGGTTGCCGTCGTGATGGTGACCGTGGTGGCCAGCTACCGGCAGAACGTGCATGCGTACCCGTCCGGTGGTGGTGACTACGAGGTCGCCACCGTCAACCTGGGGCCGAAGTTCGGGGTCGCGGTGGCCAGCGCGTTGCTGGTCGACTACATCCTCACGGTGGCGGTGTCGGTCAGCTCGGGGGTGAGCAACCTCGGCTCGGTGGTGCCGTTCGTGGCCGAGCACAAGCTGGGGATCGCGCTGGTGGCGGTCACCATCCTCACCGCCCTCAACCTGCGTGGCCTGCGGGAATCGGGCACGGCGTTCGCAATTCCGACGTACGCCTTCATTTTCGTCATCCTGGCCATGATCGTCACGGGTCTGGTGCGGGTGTTCGTGCTCGGCCAGGATCTGCGCGCGCCCAGCGCCGGGCTGCACATCAGCGCCGAGGAACACCATCTGACCAGCTTCGCCTTCGTCTTCCTGCTGTTGCGCACGTTCTCCTCGGGTTGTGCGGCGCTCACCGGGGTCGAGGCCATCTCCAACGGCGTGCCCGCTTTCAAGCCACCGAAGAGCAAAAACGCGGCCACCACACTGCTGCTGCTCGGCGGGATCGCGATCGCCATGCTGGTCGGCATCGTGCTGCTGGCCCGCGTCACCCACCTGCAGTTCGTCGAGGATCCCTCGCAGATCGTCGGCGGGCCGGCGGATTACGTGCAGAAGACCGTGACCGCCCAGCTCGGCGAGACGATCTTCGGGGCCGGTTCGATCATGCTGTACGTGGTCGGCGCGGTCACCGCCCTGATCCTGTTCCTGGCCGCGAACACCGCGTTCAACGGCTTCCCGGTGCTCGGCTCGATCCTGGCCCAGGACCGCTACCTGCCGCGTCAGCTGCACACCCGCGGCGACCGGCTGGCGTTCAGTAACGGCATCATCTTCCTGGCGGTGGCCGCGATGGTGCTCATCGTCGCGTTCGACGCCGAGGTCACGCGGCTGATCCAGCTGTACATCGTGGGCGTCTTCGTGTCGTTCACGCTGTCGCAGGCCGGCATGATCAGGCACTGGAACCGGCTGCTGCGCACCCAGCGGGACCCGCTGCGGCGGCGCCAGATGATCCGCTCCCGGGCGATCAACACGTTCGGCATGGCGCTGACCGGCGCGGTGCTGATCGTCGTGCTGATCACCAAGTTCCTGCTCGGCGCGTGGATCGCCATCGCCGCGATGATCTTCATTTACGCGCTCATGCTGGGCATCCGCAAGCACTACGTGCGGGTCGCCGAGGAGCTGCAGCCCACCGAGGAACGCCCGATCCTGCCGTCGCGCAACCACGCGGTGGTGCTGGTCAGCAAGGTGCACCAGCCGACGTTGCGGGCGGTGGCCTATGCCCAGGCCACCCGGCCGGACTCGTTGACCGCGGTGACGGTGAACGTGGACGACAAGGACACCCGAAAGATTCAGGCCGAGTGGGAGCGCCGGCAGATCCCGGTCCAGCTGACCGTCGTCGACTCGCCGTACCGGGAGATCACCCGGCCGATCATCGACTTCGTGAAGAGCGTGCGACGGGGTTCGCCGCGCGATGTGGTGACCGTGTTCGTACCGGAATATGTGGTTGGTCGGTGGTGGGAGAATTTGCTCCATAATCAGAGTGCATTGCGGATCAAGGGCCGGTTGTTGTTCGAGCCGGGGGTGATGGTGACCAGCGTGCCGTGGCAGTTGCGCTCCAGCCAGGACCGCGACCTCGAGCGTTTCGACCGCGATCTGAGCCGGGGTCCGACACGTGGCCCGCGCACCCGCCTGCCTGCACCCGTGCCGCCGCCGACCGAACCTGTCGCTGCCGAGAACGAGGCTGCCCAGTGACCGGCGAGCTGGTCGAAGGGGATCGTCTAGAGCTGACCGTGGGGGCCCCGGCGCACGGCGGGCACTGCGTCGCACGGATCGGGGGAGAGCACGGCCGGGTGGTCTTCGTGCGGCACGCGCTGCCCGGCGAACGGGTCACGGCCGAGATCACCGAGCTGCACAAGGGCTGGCTGCGGGCCGACGCGGTGATCATCCACGAGGCGTCGGCGGACCGCGTCGAGCCGCCCTGCCCGTGGGCGCGTCCCGATGCCTGCGGCGGCTGCGACCTGCAGCATGTCGCGCCGCCGGCCCAGCTGGATTGGAAGACCCAGGTGGTGCACGACCTGCTCACCCGGATGGCCGGGCTGAGCGACGACAACATCAAAGCTTTGGGGGTACGGACACAGCCCCTGCCCGGTGGCCCGCTCGGCTGGCGTTCCCGGATCCGCTACGCGGTGGACGCCGCCGACCGCCCCGGCCTGCTCAAACACCGTTCGCATGAGGTCGTGCCGATCGACTTCTGCCGGATCGCCCGACCGGCGCTGCAGGAGCTCGACATCACCACCCGCACCTGGCCGGAGACGTCGGCGATCGCTGCGGTGGCGTCCAGCGGTGGCGATGTCGCGGTGCTGCCCCGGGCGTTTGGTGCGGTAGGTGAGTCCTTGCTCGATGAGCTGGATGGCGCCCCGGTGGACGCCTCGCGGGAGGTGCGCGAACAAGCCGCAGGGCGCGAGTGGCACGTACCGGCTGAAGGCTTCTGGCAGATCCACCCGGCCGCGGCGGACACCCTGATCGGGGCGGTGCTCGACCTGCTCGATCCGCAGCCGGGGGAGACCTCCTGGGACCTGTACGGCGGGGCCGGCCTGTTCGCGGCGGCCCTGAGCGCCCACACGGGAGCCCGGACCACCGTGGTCGAGTCGTCGCCGCTGGGCGTGGCGGCCGCCCGGCGCAACCTGGCCGACCTGACCGGCGTCGAGGTCGTCGCGGCAAAGGTGGACGCGGCGCTGGCCCGGCGCCGGATCTCTGGACCGGTGGACCTGGTGGTGCTGGACCCGCCGCGCGCCGGAGCCGGAGCCAAAGTCGTGCGTGCGCTCGCGGCCGCCGAGCCCCGGGCCATCGCCTACGTGGCCTGTGACCCGGCGGCGCTGGCCCGCGACCTCAAGACGTTCACCGGGCTGGGCTGGGAGGTCAAGGCGCTGCGGGCGTACGACTGCTTCCCCATGACCCAGCACGTGGAATGCGTCACACTGCTGGAGCGGGCGTGAGATGTGCAGATCCTGTGGAGGACGCCATCGTGACCGTTCGCGCCAGATGCGCACGAGCCCAGCACCGATAGACTGACACCCCATGAGCGAGCGCAGTGATCAGACGGCCGGCCTTCTCGCCAGCATCGCCGGACCCGGCGACCTCAAGCGTTTGAGCCCTGAACAGCTCACCCTGCTTGCCGCGGAGATCCGGGACTTCCTGGTGGCCAAGGTGTCACGCACCGGCGGGCACCTCGGGCCCAACCTCGGTGTCGTGGAGACCACCCTGGCGCTGCACCGGGTGTTCGACTCCCCGCGCGACCGGATCCTGTTCGACACCGGCCACCAGGCGTACGTGCACAAGATCGTGACCGGGCGCCAGGACGGGTTCGACATGCTGCGCCAGCGCGGCGGGCTGTCGGGCTACCCGAGTCAGGCCGAGAGCGAGCACGACCTGGTCGAGAACTCGCACGCCTCGACTGCGCTGTCGTACGCCGACGGCATCTCCAAGGCGTTCGCGCTGCGCGGCGAGGACCGGCACGTGGTCGCGGTCGTCGGCGACGGTGCGCTGACCGGCGGCATGTGCTGGGAGGCGCTCAACAACATCGCCGCGGCCAAGAACCGGCTGGTCATCGTGGTCAACGACAACGGCCGCTCGTATGCACCGACCATCGGCGGGCTCGCCGATCACCTGTCCACGCTGCGCCTCAACCCGGGCTACGAGCGGGTACTCGACCTGGTCAAGAACGCGCTGGGCTCCACCCCGGTGGTCGGCAAGCCGGCCTTCGAGGTGCTGCACGCGGTCAAGAAGGGCATCAAGGACGCGGTCAGTCCGCAGCCGATGTTCGAGGACCTCGGCATCAAGTACATCGGCCCGATCGACGGGCACGACACCCAGGCCATGGAGTCGGCGCTGCGCCGGGCCAAGGGCTTCAACGCGCCGGTCATCGTGCACGCGGTGACCCGCAAGGGTTTCGGCTACCGGCCCGCCGAGGACGACGAGGCGGACAACTTCCACAGCCCCGGCGCCTTCGACCTGCAGACCGGTGCTCTTACCGCCAAGCCGTCGGTCAAGTGGACCCACGTGTTCGCCGAGGAGCTGGTTGCCATCGCGGGCGAGCGGCCCGACGTGGTGGGCATCACCGCCGCCATGGCCGAGCCGACCGGCATCGCCGCACTGGCCCAGAAATACCCCGAGCGCGTGTACGACGTGGGCATCGCCGAGCAGCACGCCGCCACCTCGGCCGCCGGACTGGCCATGGGCGGGCTCCACCCGGTGGCCGCCATCTACGCCACGTTCCTCAACCGCGCGTTCGACCAGGTGCTGCTTGACGTGGCCATGCACGGGCTGCCGGTGACCTTCGTGCTGGACCGCGCCGGCATCACCGGACCGGATGGGCCCAGCCACTACGGCATCTGGGACATGAGCGTCTTCGGCGTGGTCCCGGGGCTGCGCATCGCCGCTCCCCGCGACGCCGCCACGCTGCGCGAGGAGCTGCGCGAGGCGGTGGCCGTGGACGACGGGCCGACGATCGTGCGGTTCCCGACCGGTTCGGTGGCCGAGGACCTGCCCGCGCTGCGCCGGGCCGGCCCGGTGGACGTGCTGCGCGAGGGCGAGCGCAAGGACGTGCTGCTGGTCGCCGTGGGGGCGTTCGGCAAGCTGGGCATGCAGGTCGCCGAGCGGCTCGCCGGGCACGGCTACGGCGTGACCGTGGTCGATCCGCGCTGGGTGCGCCCGGTGCCGATCGAGCTGGCCGGCCTGGCCGCCGCTCACCGCCTGGTGGTCACGGTGGAGGACGGCGTGCGAGCCGGTGGCGTCGGCGAGGCGGTGGCGAGCATGCTGCGCGATGCGGGCGTGGACGTGCCGCTGCGTGACTTCGGGGTGCCGGTGGGCTGGCACGCGCCGGGCACCCGGGCGGAGATCCTGGCGTCGCTCGGGCTGACCGCGCAGGACATCGCGCGAGCCGTGACCGAGGCGGTCTCCCGGCTCGAAGCCACCGACACCGAGCCGCAGCCGGCCCCGTAAAGAAGGTCCAGCGGTGATACAGCGCCGCAGTCAGCTCCTTGATAAGGCGCCGCGGCCGGCGCGGTAAGAGGGCCCCTCGGGGACAGCGACTGGCGGGCGGTTTCGTTATCCAGCCGTTACCTTTGGGATATGGCGGCGGAGATGGTCGACGGGCCGACGGTGTTCATCGATCTTGGTATGGAGCGTGGCGAGCCGGACGAGTACGTCAGGCCGTCGCACTCCACGCTGCCGCGGTGGGTGCCACCCGCGCTGGTCGCCGCGATCGTGTTGCTGGTCGCCGGGGCGTCCGCCGCCGCGCCACCACCGGCCCTGTCCGAGATGCTGCGGCTGTCGGTCAGCCCGGCCGACCCGTACACGATCACCGGCGACGGCACCCTGCTGGTGCAGACGCTGGGCACGCTGGCCTCGTTCGACCTCGACGACGCCGGGCTGCACTGGCAGACCGGCACCGAGGCGCCCACGTACCGGCTCGCCACCGGGGCCGGGCTGCTCCTGCTGCGCTCGCCCACGGGCAGCCTGAGCGGGGACCCGGTCACCCGGGCGATCTCGCTCGGTGACGGCACGGTCAAGTGGCGGCGCAGCGACAGCGTAATGACCGTGGCGGGTTCGCCCATCCTGCTCGCCTACACCCCGGTGCGCAGCTACTCCGGCACCGGCCGGCGGGTGCAGCGCTCGGTGGACGCGCTCGACCCGGCCACCGGCGCCACGCTGTGGTCGGTGCCCGTGCCCTCCACCGCGGTGCTGCTGGGCGTGCCCGGACCCGGTGACGACGGCGCCCGGATGCTGCTGGTGCACGACAACCGGACGGTGGCCGTGCACGACCTGCTCACCGGCAAGCGGCTGGCCGAGGGCGCGCTGCCTGCGGCGGACTACGGGCCCGACAACCCGGTGGTCTCCGGCGGGCTGATCCTGCTGCGCCACCCCACACCGGCCGGACGGGTCGTGTCCGCCTTCGACCCGCTCACCCTCCAGCAGCGCTGGACGCGCCCGGCCGGGTTCGCGTTCGGGATCACCTCGTGCGGGGTGCTGGCCTGCCTGACCGGCCCCGACGGCGTGCGGGCGATCGACCCGGCCGACGGCAGCCAGCGGTGGTTCCACCCGGAGTGGCGCAGCGTGCAGGAGCGCGACGGTGTGGTGATTGCTTTCGGTACGCCGGCCGGCGAGAACGACCCGGTCGGGATCGCCGACCCCGGCACCGGCGCGCTGCTCAGCGATCTGCGCGGCTGGCGGGTGGTCAGCGGCCGCGCCGGCGATCACCTGCTGGTGACGCGGACGTCCGACGCGGGCCGCCGTACGATGGTCGCCGTCGCCGCCCCCGGTGACGCCCAGCCGCGCCTGCTCGGCGACCTGCCCACCGGCACCGGTGACTGCCAATCGGTGCCCGACCGGCTGGTGTGCCGGGCGACCTCCGGCGATCTGGTGGTGTGGCGGTACCGGCCGAAGGGATGAGCCAGCGTGGCGCTGATCGAGCTGAGCCCCGGCAGCCCGGCTCGGCCCGTCGTGAGCGGCCCGCCCCCGGCGTACGTGTATCGGCGCCTCGGCCTGATCATGAGCGTGATTCTGCTGCTCGCGCTCGGTGGCGCGGCCCCGCAGGCGTCGCTGCTCTGGCAGCACACCGCCCACCTGGGGTTCGGCGATCAGGCTGACTTCGTGGTCGGCGACGCTCGGGTCTACGCCGTGGATTTCGCCACCGTGCCGCCGATGATCTCCGCTTGGTCCGCCGCGGATGGCCGACAGCTATGGCGCCAGCCGGGGCCGCCGGGCGGCACCGAGGGTCTTTATTCACTCAATGCGCGAACTGCCGGGCTGCTTGTCGTGAACGTGCGGCAGTCGGCCACCGTGCTCGACGCCGCCACCGGCTCGGTGCGCTGGAACTCGCCGACCCCGCTGCAGCCCCTCGACACGCACACCGGCCTGGTCACCGACGAGCAGTTCCGCCCCGGCACCGAGTACGACCCGGACTCCGGTGAACCCGGCCGGCTTTACGGCACGACCAGCGAGGTCCTGCACACCGAGCCGGCCCTGAGCACCACGCTGCGCGGCGTCGACCTGGCCACCGGCCGCGAGCTGTGGAGCGCCACTGTGCCCGGCTCGGTGTCCAGCGCCTGGACCGGCTCGGCCGTGGTGACGTTCTCGGCCGACCGGATCACATTGCGCTCGGCCACGACCGGCAAGGTGCTGCACGAGCGTGTGGTCGAGGGCGGCGGCTCCGCGACGACGTGGGGCGAGACCGCGGGTGACACGCTGCTGGTCCACTACGGCGCGTACGGCGAAAGCGGCCGGGTCGTCGCCTACTCCGCCGGCAGCCTGGCCGAGCGCTGGTCGATGGACCAGCCGGACTCCCAGGGCAGCTCGGTCACCTGCACCGGGTTGCCCTGCCGGCAGAGCCGCACCGAGGTGAGCGTGCTGGACCCGGCCACCGGGGCGGTGCTGTGGCGCTCCAAGGACGACTTGGACCTGATGCGCTTCGGCGCCGAGGAGGTCTTCGAGGCGTACTCCGGGGCCGATCCGAAGGCAGTGGTGGACCGGCGCACCGGCACGCCCCTGCTGCGGCTCGACCCGTGGACCACGTTCTCGCCGCTGCCCCGCGACAACGGCTACCTGCTGACCATGCCCGACGGCGACGCCAAGGCGGTGGCGCTGCTCCTGACCGGGTCCCGGACGCTGCAGCCGCTCGGCCGGGTGCCCGCCGGGATGGCGCCCTGCCTGGCCGGCCCGGCGTACGTGGCGTGCCGGGCTGTGACCGGTGTCGAGGTCTACCGCTACCTGAGGTGATCTCGCGGGTCGACACTGGTGGCCTGGGCGCGGCCGACGACGTCACGGGCGACTGTCAGGCCACTCACGAGGTGCTGGTCTGCCGCCGCACGGACGCCGCAGTCGCGATCTGGCCGCTGGCTCAACCCGGCCGGTAGCCTGCATTTACGGCCCCTTTACGCGGTAACGGTAAAGCTGGGCCTCTCACGCTTCGGAAGGACCTCGCGGGTGCGCGTGCTGGTGGTGGAAGACGAGCGGAACATGTGCGACGCGATCGCGCGGGGGCTGCGTCGCAAGGGCATGGCGGTCGACGTCGCGTACGACGGGCTGACCGGCCACGAGATGGCGTACGTGACGCGCTACGACGTCGTGGTGCTCGACCGCGACCTGCCCGGCATGCACGGCGACGAGATCTGCGCGGCCCTGGTCGAGTCGGGCGCACTGACCCGGGTGCTGATGCTCACCGCCAGCGGCACGGTCGCCGACCGCGTCGAGGGTCTGCAGCTGGGCGCCGACGACTACCTGCCCAAGCCGTTCGCCTTTGACGAGCTGGTGGCCCGGGTGCAGGCCCTGGGCCGGCGCGCCACCCCGGCGGCGCCCCCGGTGCTCACGGTCGGCAACCTGGTGCTCGACCAGACCCGGCGCGTGGTGACCCGCGGCGGCGCCCCGATCGACCTGACGAACAAGGAGTTCGGGGTGCTCGAGGAGCTGCTCAAGGCCCGCGGCGGCGTGGTGTCGAGCGAGGAGCTGCTGGAACGGGTGTGGGATGCCAACACCGACCCGTTCACCACCACGGTCCGGGTGACGGTGATGACGCTGCGCAAGAAGATAGGCGACCCACCGCTGATCGAGACGGTCGTGGGGGCCGGCTACCGGGTGCCTGAACCGGTGGTGGTGACCCCCTCATGACCGTGTACGACTCCAAGCGCGAGCGGCTGCAGCTACGGCCCACGTTGCGGCTGCGGCTGACGCTGCTCAACGGCATCCTGCTGGTCGGAGCCGGTGCCATCCTGGTGCTGCTGGCCTGGCTGCTGGTCGGTGACGCGCTGGCCCCCTCGGACCAGTTGCAGAAGGGCACCCAGGTGGTGCTGTCCGACGGCGAACGCCTGGACGCGCTGGTCTGGCAGACCCAACTGGTCGAGCGGGCCTCCGACGAGCTGCTGCTCAAGGGCCTGATCGCGCTCGTGGCCATCGGCATAATCGGCATCGCGGGCGCGTACGCGGTGGCCGGCCGGGCGCTGCGGCCGCTGCACAATGTGACCGCCACGGCGCAGCGCCTCGGCGAGGAAACCCTCGACGAACGCATCCGCTACTCCGGCGCCGACGACGAGGTGGCCGAGCTGGCGCGCACCTTCGACGCCATGCTCGACCGCCTGGCGGGCGCCTTCGAGTCCCAGAAACGCTTCGTCGCCAACGCCTCGCACGAGCTTCGAACACCACTGGCTGTGATGCGTACGGAAATCGACGTGACCCTGAGTGACGACGAGGCCGACGTCGCCGAGTACCGCCGCATGGCCAAGGTTGTCCGCAACGCCTCCGAACGGGCCAACGGCCTGGTCGACGCGCTGCTGGTGCTGGCCCGCAGCGAGGCCCAGTCCGGGCGCCGCCTGGTCCGCAAGGTGCCGGCCGACCTGGCGACCAGCGTGTACAACGCGCTGTCGGCGGTCAAACTGGAGGCCGAACGGCTCAAGCTCGAAGTCACCACTGACTTGCAAGCGGCAAACGTGGTCGGCGACCCCAGCCTGCTGGACCGGCTGGCGGGCAACCTGATCGAGAACGCGATCCGTTACAACCACCTGATGGGCAAGCTCTGGCTGCGCACGTCGAACGTTGACGGACAGGCCCGGCTGGTGGTGGGCAACACCGGCTTCGAGGTCGAGCCGAGGGACGTCCCGGGGCTGTTCGAGCCGTTCCGGCGGGGTGGCTGGGAACGTACAGGATCTCGCGGGTCGGGCTTGGGGCTGTCGATCGTGCGGGCTGTATGCGATGCGCACGGCGGGACGGTGTCGGCGGTGGCGCAGCCCGGGGGCGGGTTGGAAGTGACGGTGAGTTTGCCGGGGGCGGACACTACGCCTGTGGTGGCGGCCTCGGCTTCGGTGCCGCGCGCGAAAGGCTTGGTGGCGCCGAGCTGAGGTCAGGCGGCGAGGGTCATGTCGTCTGTACCGGTTTCGCGGCGGATGGTGCGCCAGCGCGAGACGCTGATACCGAGTTCCGCGGCGAGCTGAGGGTCGGTGACGTCGGGCCGCTTCGCTTTGATGCGGGCCGCCGCGGCGAGGGTCTCCGCGGGGGAGCGGCGCGGCTTGCCCGAGCGCGGCTGCGTCGCCGGCGCCGAGAAAGCGGCTGCTGCGGTCGAGGTCGTCGGCGGTACGCGCTGGGGCAGGGCGACGGCAGCCTCGGCGTAGGCATCCGCAACCGTCCGCTGCCGAGCCGTCGCGACGGGCGTGGGTTGGGCCTCAGCGGGCGTTGGGACGGCTGATCGCGCGGCCGGGACGGGGATCAGGCCGGGAACCGCATCAGGGGTTGTCCCGGCTGAGTGTTCCAGTGCCGAGATCCGCCCACCCAGCTCCACCAGGCAGATGCTCGCCACCACGATCAGCCCGTCCACCGACAACGGCAGCAGGTACGGCGATGCCCCGGTTTCCCCGTAGCGCGCCGCCACCCCGGCCATGTGCCAGTACGACACCCACGCCGCGATGCCCGCGATCGTGGCCGTGGCGGCGAACCGGGCCACCGCGAGCGAGCGGCGGTGCACCGGTACGCGGGAGATCAGCTCGACGGTCAGCAGCAGGGCGAGCGGGGGCCAGGCGGCGATGGCCTGGCTGATCGGGTTGTCCAGGGCGTGCAGGATGTTGGCGACCACGGAGGCCGCTACGCCCAGGACGAGGGTGGCTCGCACAGCCCAGCGGACGCGGCGCAAACGCGGCAAAATCACCGTACGCTCCTTCATACCAGTCAGGGGAAAATCAAAGAGCATCCTGGCTGGCTGAGGTTTCAGTACGGCATCGAACCGTAAGACGCGAAGGGCCGCGTCGTGTTCGTGTCGCAGTCGAGACGAACGAGTGACGCGGCCCTACGGTGTGCCGGTTTGACTCAGGACTTCTTTTCGAGCTGGGCGCGCAGCTTGGGGAACTCCGCCTTGGCCGAGCTCATCGACTTGAAGTACCAGATCACCCAGCCGATGCTGCCCTCGTCGGCCCAGCCGCACATGATCAGGTCGGCGCCGCCGGCTTCGCTCTTGCCGCACTTGGCCGCGCCGCCCAGGTCGCCCGGGGACGCCTCGGTGATGCCGGTGAGTTTGAGACCGCCGATGCCCGCGCCCAGGAACGTGTTGTCGAGTTCCTTCTCCGGGTCGCTGACCTTGGCCGCCGCCGCGGCGACGATCACGATGTCCTGCTTCGACGGGGTGCCGTAGAGCGCGCCTACCGTGTCGGTGGCGTCGGGTACCTGCTTGAGGCCCTGCTCCAGTTCCTCCGCGGCGCCAGCGAACTGGGGGTCGGTCAGCTTGGGGCGCCCGCCCAGCGTCTTGGGCTCGACCACTGTGATCTTCGAGGAGTTGTCCTCGGCCGGCTCGGTGGTCGTGGTGCCGCCGTCCGGGGTCGTCACGGGGCCGGTCGGGGCGGCCGATGCGATGGCGTCCGCCACGTCGTCGACGGTGTTCTTGCCGACCAGGTAGATCGCCGTGCCGCCGCCCACGCAGAGGACCAGCAGGACCGCCAGCGAGATCAGGACGATCGGCAGCACCTTGGACTTCTTCTTCGGCGGCTGCTGCTGGAAAGGCGCACCGGGCTGGCCGTAGGCACCCTGCTGCGCGTACTCCGGCTGCGGCGGGTAGCCGGGCGGCACGGAGGAGGGCACGTCGGGGTTGGGCTGGCCCTGGTAACCGCCGGGAGTGCCATAAGGCCCTGGCGCACCGTAGGGGCCACCCGAGGACGGCGGCTGCGCGCCATAAGGCTGTCCGGAAGGGGGCGGAGCACCGTAAGGGCCGCCCGAGGACGGCGGCGGGGCGCCGTAGGGCTGACCCGGGCCGGGCTGGTTGTAGGGCTCGCCCGGGTAGGGCGGCTGATTCGGCGGCTGGGACATCAACGCTCCATACGGTCGATCGGGGCCTTCGGGAGCTTAGCCTCACCGCGCGGTCCCTGGGTTCCCCTGGTCAGCGATCATGGCAGACCGAAAGGACCGCATTGCACCGGCACCCCCGGGCCTGAGCGGCGCGGGGGTGCCCGATAACGGCGGTATGTCAGGCGGGCAGACTTGCCACACCCTGTGGGAGGAAACGCTTACCGGTCACCCGTTCGGAGGTGCCGCTGCGGTCCAGGTACGGCGTCACCCCGCCGAGGTGGAACGGCCAGCCGGCGCCGAGCAGCATGCACAGGTCGATGTCCTGGGCCTCGGCGACGACACCCTCGTCCAGCATGAGCCGGGCTTCCCCAGCCAGCGCTTCGAGGGCTTTTGTCCGTACCTCTTCGGCGGTCAACGGCTTGTCACCGGCTTCGATGAGCTTGACCACCTCGGGGTTGATCTCGTCATCGGCCACCAGCGGCAGGCCGGCCTCGACGATCTTGGCGAGGTTGGGCGACGAGGCGAAGCGGTCCGGGTACGCCCGGTGCAGCGTCTCGCCCACGTGATGAGCCACCGCGGGGCCCACGAGCTGCAGCAACGCGATCGGGCGCATCGGCAGGCCGAGCGGGTCGAGGGCGCTGTCCACCGTCTCCAGCGGCGTGCCGGCGTCGATGGCGGTGAACACCTCGCTGGTGAAACGGGTCAGCAGGCGGTTGACCACGAACGCCGGGGCGTCCTTGACCAGCACGCACGACTTGCGCAGCTCCTTGCCGACCGCGAACGCCGTGGCCAGGGTCGCGTCGTCGGTGCGCTCGCCCCTGATGATCTCCAGCAGCGGCAGCACGGCCACCGGGTTGAAGAAGTGGAAGCCGACCACCCGCTCGGGGTGCTCGAGATCGGCGGCCATCTCGGTCACCGGCAGCGACGAGGTGTTGGTGGCGAGCACCGCTTCCGGGCTGACGATCTTCTCCAGCTCGGCCCAGATCTGCTTCTTCAGGTCGAGGTTCTCGAACACCGCCTCGATCACGAACTCGGCGTCTGCGAAAACCGACTTGTCCACCGATCCGGTGACCAGCCCGCGCAGCTTGGCCGCCGTACCCTCGTCCATCCGGCGCTTCTCGACGAGCTTGGCGATCTGGCCGTGCACATATTCCACACCCTTGTCGACCCGGCTCTGGTCCAGATCGGTGAGCACGACGGGCACCTGCAGCCGGCGCACGAAAAGCAACGCGAGCTGGGAAGCCATCAGGCCGGCGCCGATGATGCCGACCTTGGTGACCTTGCGGGCCAGACCCTTGTCCGGTACGCCCACAGGTCGCTTGGCCCGCCGCTGCACCAGGTCGAAGGCGTACAGGCTGGCCCGGGACTCGTCGCCCATGATGAGATCGGCCAGCGCCTGCGTTTCTGCGGCCGTACCGTCCTCGAATGTCGCCTCTTTGGCCAGCGCAAGCAATTCCAGAGCCTTGTTGGCCGACGGCACCGCACCGTGCAACCGCTCGTCGAGCTGTTGCTTGGCGAAGAAGAGCACGCCCTCCCACATGTCCTTGTCGACCTCGGGACGCTCGACAGTGACCTCGCCCTTGACCACCCCGGCGGCCCACGCGAGCGAGTCCTCCAGGAAGTCGGCCGGCTCGAACAGCGCGTCGGCGATGCCCAGCTCGCGGGCCTGCTTGGGCTTGAGCGTCTTCTGGGTCAACGGGTTCTGCAGGATGACCTGCGCCGCCCCCGGCACCCCGATCAGGTTGGGCAGCAACTGGCTGCCACCCCAGCCGGGGATCAGGCCGATCGCGACCTCGGGCAGGCCCAGCGCCGCCGCGCCGCCCGAAACCGTGCGGTAGTGGCAGTGCAGCGAGACTTCGAGGCCGCCGCCGAGCGCCGCGCCGTTGATGAACGCGAACGTCGGGATGGTGCTGTTCTTGAGCCGGGCGAAAACCCGGTGACCCAGTTCGCCCAACGCCACGGCCTGGTCCCGCTGGGTGATGAACGGCATGCCGGTGATGTCCGCGCCGACGCAGAAGATGTACGGCTTGCCGGTCAGCGCGATGAAAGCCGGCTCCGCCTCGGTGGCCTGGGTGATCGCCTCGTCCAGCGACGCCAGCCCGGCCGGTCCGAAGCTGTTCGGCTTCTTGTGGTCGAAGCCGTTGTCCAGCGTGATCAGCGCGGCCGGCTTGTCCAGCCCGGGAACCCTCACCAAGCGCAGCAGCGCCTTGGTCACGACCTCGTTGGGGTAGTCGGGAAGCACGTTGCTCACTTGTCGGCCCCTTCGAAGTGCGGGTTCTCCCAGATGACAGTGCCGCCCATGCCGATGCCGATGCACATGGCGGTGAGGCCGTAGCGGACCTCGGGGTGCTCCTCGAAGTGGCGGGCCAACTGGGTCATCAGCCGCACGCCGGAGGAGGCGAGCGGGTGTCCCATGGCGATTGCGCCGCCCCAGGGGTTCACCCGCGGGTCGTCGTCGGCGATGCCGAAGTGGTCGAGGAACGCCAGCACCTGCACCGCGAAGGCCTCGTTGAGCTCGAACAGCCCGATGTCGCCGATGGAAAGCCCGGCCAGGCGCAGCGCCTTCTCGGTGGAGGGGATCGGGCCGTAGCCCATGATCTCCGGTTCCACCCCGACAAAGCCGTACGAGACCAGCCGCATCGCCACCGGCAGCCCCAGCTCACGCGCGGTTTCCTCATCGGCCAGCAGCGCCGCGGTGGCCCCGTCGTTCAGCCCGGCCGCGTTACCCGCGGTCACCTTGCCGTGCGGGCGGAACGGGGTCTTGAGCGTGGTCAGCTTCTCCATCGAGGTTTCGCGGGGCGCCTCGTCGACGGTGGCCAGCCCCCAGCCCTGCTCGGCGCTGCGCAGCGCCACCGGCACCAGGTCCGGCTGGAACTTGCCGTTCGCGTACGCCTTCGCGGTTTTCTCCTGCGAGGCGAGCCCGAACGCGTCGGTGCGCTCCTTGGTGATGGTGGGCAGCCGGTCGTGCAGGTTCTCCGCCGTGGCCCCCATGACCAGCGCGGACGGGTCGACCAGCTTCTCGGCCAGGATGCGCGGGTTGGGGTCGACGCCCTCGCCCATCGGGTGGTGGCCCATGTGCTCGACCCCACCGGCGATGGCCACGTCGTACGCGCCCATCGCGATGCCACCGGCAACGTTGGTCACAGCGGTCATCGCCCCGGCGCACATGCGGTCGATGGCGTACCCGGGCACGGACTTGGGCAGGCCGGCCAGCAGGGCGGCGGTGCGCCCGATGGTCAGGCCCTGGTCACCGGTCTGCGTGGTGGCCGCGATGGCAACCTCGTCCACCTTCTCGGGGGGCAGCTGCGGGTTGCGGCGCATCAGCTCCCGGATGCACCGGATCACCAGATCGTCGGCGCGGGTCTCGGCGTACATGCCGCCGGCCTTGCCGAACGGTGTGCGGACGCCGTCGACAAAGACGACCTCGCGACTTACTCGGGGCACAACAAGCCTCCTCGCAGGCGTGAACCCAATGGAGATCGTTCACGACGGTGGAGACCGTCTGCACAGTGCACGGTGACCTCCGCTTCAGGTAGGTCGTGAGCAACCCCCACTCAATTCCGGCAATGTTACTCGCCGGTAAGTCAGTGTGGGTAGCTGCGTGGCGATCGAGGTGTCACTTCCGCCCGGAAGGCCTCGATGCGGCTGCTCACCTCCGCGAGGTCGTGCGTGCCGTAGAGGCGGTTCAAGTAGAGGTTACGGCTGGCCAGCGCGTCGAGGCGCACGGTGAAGTAGATCGCCATGAGCGGGTTGACGAACAGCTCACTTGCGGCCGTACGAGTGGTGAATTGCACGTTCCCGAACGCACCGGAAGTGGCCGCAGCGATCTGCCCGTGCACGATGCTCGGCCGCAGCGGGGTGGCGGCCTGGGCGTCGGCAACCGCGTCGCGATAAAGCTCAGCCTCACGTCCCTGAACCGAAAGAGCCCCGAGATAGCCTCCCGCACGGTCCAAGGCGGCGAGGTTCTCCAGCACCTGCACATGGTTGACCCCATGGAACGCATCGATGCCAAAGCCAAGGCACGTCACAAGCTTGATGGGTACGTCCAGAGCAGCCGTCGCCGCCAAGCTCGCCATGTCCTCCTCGGGCGTGCCCAATCCGCTCTCATCGCCGCGCAGGAGGATGTCGGTACCGCCGTCCACCAGCACCACCGCGTCGATGCCGAGCCGGGCGATCAGACTGCGATACGCGTCCCGCAGGGGCTCAACACCGACGCGAGGAAATGCGTAGACGGCCGAGGGCAAGTTGTTCGCAGCCAGCCAGTGGGCCAAGGTGCGCTCGGGGAAGTACTCGGCGGGACCTCGGGTGGCCGGGCCGACCTTGGCCAAGCCCGGTTCCACCCAGTCATCCAGGTCCACGGCGCTCAGGTCGGTGAACGAGTAGTTCGCCAAGTGGACCTGCACGCCGGTCTCCCGCAGAGCGAAGAACAGCGGCAGGCCCGCGTACACGTCGAAACCGCCTCCGGCGCCGGCCAGCAGCACGTTCTGCGCGCCCTCAAGTGCGGCGAACAGGGGCGGTTTGATCACTCCGCTGCTGGTGGGGCGTCCGGCAGGGCCGCGGCGACCTGGTCGGCGATCAGGCCCACCTGCCAGTTGCGGGCACCGAAGCCGCGCAGCGTGTCCGCCACGGCCTCCGGGGTGACCTCGTCCGGCGGCGACCAGGCCAGCCTGCGGATGAAGTCCGGGCTGATCAGGTTTTCCGGCGGCAGCGTGTGGGCTTCCGCGACAGCGACCACGACCGCGCGGCAGCGTTGCAGCCGGGCCGCAGCGACCGGGTCGCGCTCGGCCCAGCGATGCGGCGGGGGCGGGCCCTCGACCGGCTGGTTGACCGGCAATTCGTCATCGCCGAGCGCGCGAGCGGCGTCCAGCGCGTCGAGCCAGACGCGAGCCAGGCGGCGTACCGAGCGGCCGCCGAAGCCGGGCAGGGCGAGCAGCGAGCGCTCATCCTTGGGGTCCAGCTCGGCTGCGGCGATGATCGCAGAGTCGGGCAGCACCCGGCCGGGCGCCGAGTCGCGCCGGGCCGCCACACCGTCGCGGGCGTACCAGAGGGCGCGCACCCGCGACTGGGCCCGGGCGCCGCGGACACGGTGTATTCCGGAGGTGCGCCGCCACGGGTCCGGGCGGGTGCGCGGCGGGCGGTCGGCGCTGGCCACCAGGGCGGCGAACTCCTCGGCCGCCCAGCCGGCCTTGCCCTGGCGTTCCAGCTCGGTGGCGAGCAGGTCGCGCAGGTCGGTGAGCAGCTCCACGTCGAGGGCGGCGTAGGTCAGCCACGACTCCGGCAGCGGGCGGGTGGACCAGTCGGCGGCCGAGTGGTGCTTCTCCAGCGAGTAGCCGAGCAGTTGTTCGGTCAGGGCGGCCAGCCCTACCCGCTCGAAGCCGGCGAGCCGGGCGGCCAGCTCGGTGTCGAACAGCCGCCGGGGCTTCATGCCGATCTCGGCCAGGCAAGCCAGGTCCTGGCTGGCGGCGTGCAGCACCCATTCGGTGTCGGCGAGTGCGGCGTCGAGCGTGCCCAGATCGCTCAGCGGCATCGGGTCGATCAGCACCGTGCCCGCGCCCTGGCGGCGCAACTGCACCAGATACGCACGCTGGGTGTAGCGGTAGCCGGAGGCTCGCTCGGCGTCCACGGCAACCGGTCCGGTGCCGGTGGCCATGCGGGCCACGACGTCGGCTAGCTCGCCGGTGGACTCCACTGGGCGTGGGGTGCCTTCGCGGGGCGCGGTCAGCGGAACGGAGGTGCGGGCAGGTTCGGGACCGCCAGACGTCGGCTCGGGCGGCACATCGTGCGGTCCGTCTTGTACATGGTCCGGCGTGTCCCGACGGCGCAGGGGTGCTTCGTCGGTCACTCCGTAACCGTACGTGGACAGCCACTGATGCGTGTGCAGCCGGGTCCGGCGCGCCGAATGCTCGATCAATTTCCTCTACAGAAAAACCCTGCAACCGGCACATCCGCAGCTGGTTCGCGTCCGTACTACCCCTCGGACGCGTCCAAAAACCGGAGGGCTTGCGACGGATGACCACTGCGTACGATCCCTTCGGGGGCCCGGGTCAGCGCCGGCAACCGCAGGATCCGCTGCTGAGCCTGCCCGATCACCCGTCCGGCGAATGGGCCACCGCGGCCCGTCCCCCGGCGCCGCCGCCGCGCATCGGCCATCCCCGCCCGGCGCGCCGCGAGGGCGGTCCCTACCTCGTGTCCTCCACAGGCGGCCCGGCGTACCCGGTGGTCTCGGAACCGCTGGACCCACCACGCCGCAGTCTTCTCCTGCCGATCCTCCTGGCCCTGCTGTTGCTGGCGGGCGGCGGCTTCATGGCTTGGCGGCTGGACCGGGCGGACAGCCGGCTGAACGGCCAGCTCGCGGCGTCGCAGCAGCGGCAGACCGAGCTTGCCGACCGGGCGCAGAAGCTGGAGAAGCAGCTCGCCGGCGTGTTCGACCCCGAGGCGATCTCGTCGTCGGTGCTGCCCAGCGTGTTCCGGGTGCGGGCGGGCAACTTCACCGGTACGGCCTTCGCGGTGGGCGATTCTTCCGGCGGCGACTCTTCGTCTGGCGGCACCAAGGACAAGCAGTCCACGTTGCTGACGAACTATCACGTGGTGGAGTCGGTGTGGGAGTCCGGCAGCAAGAAGGTGTTCCTGGAACGCGGCAAGGACGAGGTCAGCGCAACTATCGTCAAGGTCAGCAAGAGCAAGGACATCGCCCAGCTGCGCGCCGACAAGGACATCGCGGGGCTGGCCGTCGCGAAGGAGACCGTGAAGCCGGGACAGCAGGTCGTGGTCGTGGGCAGCCCGCTGGGGCTGGAGGACACGGTGACCACGGGCGTGGTGAGCGCGTACCGCCCGGGCGACTCCGACGAGCCCTCGATCCAGTTCGACGCGCCGATCAACCCGGGCAACTCGGGTGGGCCGGTGGTCAACGGCGACGACCAGGTGATCGGGCTGGCCACGGCGAAGGCCCGCGACGCCGAGGGGATCGGGCTGGCGATTCCGATCAAGACCGCGTGTGATGCCTTCGACGTCTGCTGACCTCAACACGCTGGCCGCCTTTCTGGGGCGGCGCGACGAGGTGAAGCCGAGTGACGTACTGATCCTGTTCGGCGGGTGCCCGCCTGCCGGATGGGACCTGGCGGCCGGGTTCATACGGGACGGGTTGGCTGAACGGCTGCTGCTGGTGGGTGGCGAGGGGCACACGACGCCGATGCTGCGGGAGCGGGTCCCGGGGTATCGCGGCGAGACCGAGGCCGACTTGATGGCGGCTTACCTCGCTGGGGAGCACGGGATCACCGAGGTCCTGCTGGAGCGCGAGTCGACCAACTGCGGCAACAATGTGACGCTCGCGGAAGCGGTGCTGCGCGAAGCGGGCATGACGCCGGCACGGGTGATCCTGGTGCAGGATGCATCCATGCAATTGCGGATGGATGCGGTTTTCCGGCAGGTGTGGACGCTGAGTCCGGCGCCGGAGGGCGAAAGCGGGAGGCCGGGCGGCGGAGGCGCGGCGGTTGCCGCTCCCGAAGTTATCAACTATGCGGGGACGAGGCCGCGAGTGACCGAGCGCGCCGGTGAGCTGGTGTTCGTCGACGAGGCGCCGTGGGACATGGACCACTGGATCAGCCTGCTCATGGGCGAGATTCCCCGGCTTGCCCCGGACGGCTACGGCCCGCTCGGCAAGGGCTTCCTGGCGCACGTCGACATCCCGGACGACGTCGTGGCCACATACACCCGGCTGCGGCGCGAATTTGCGATCAGGGAGCCGAAGCACGCTGCCGGTTGAACGAGGTCACCCCGGGCGGTGGCAGGCCCGCGGTGGACGACAGCATCGCGCACCAGCCCTGCAGGTGAGCGCCCAGGTCGTCCGAGGTGGGCGTCCAGGAGGCGCGGATCTCGAGGTCGGCGGTGGGCGGGGGACCGGCGAGCTCGCCGAAGCGGGTCGACGCGGTCTGGGTGATGGTTCCCCCGATCGCCGTGTAGGCCGCGCTTTGCTGGTCCAGGCCGTCGGTCAGCCAGGTCCAGGCGACGGCGGGCAGCAGCGGGTCGCCGGCCAGGTCGGATTCCAGTTCGGCGGTGATCAGCGTCACCAGTCGCAGGTTGCCCTGCCAGGCGTCGTGGCCGGCCGGGTCGTGCAGCAGGATCAGCCGGCCGCTGGCGACTTCCTCGCCGTCGCGCAGCACGGTGGCGCTCAGCGCGAAGCCGTACGGGGCGAGCCGCTGCGGCGCGGCGATCTCCTCCAGGAGGATCTCCTCGCGCGGGGCGGCTGCCCGCAATCCAGCCACGGCGCGGGTGAACGCCTCGGGGGCAGCGGACGTAGGCGCCATGCAACGAAGGGTATGCCGATCACTGCCTCGTGTCGCGGCGCGGCGCGCCGCGTGGTCGCGTTCACTCACGTGGCACGATGTCGCGGGTGAGTAACTTGCCCGCAGATTCCGCTCTCGTCCGCGCGTGTCGCGGGCTGGACGTGCCCCGCACCCCGGTCTGGTTCATGCGGCAGGCCGGCCGGTCGCTGCCGGAATACCGCAAGATCCGGCAGGGCGCCGGGATGCTGGAGTCCTGCCGCCGGCCCGATCTGGTTACCGAGATCACGCTGCAGCCGGTACGCCGGCACGACGTCGATGCGGCGATCCTGTTCAGCGACATCGTGGTGCCGCTGGCAGCCGCCGGGGTGGACCTGGACATCGTGGCCGGGACCGGGCCGGTGGTGGCCGAGCCGATCCGCACGGCCGATGACGTGGCAGGGTTGCCGGTGCTGGAGCCGGAAGCTGTGGACTTCGTCGCCGAGTCGGTGCGGCTGCTGCTGCCGGAGCTGGGTGCGACGCCGCTGATCGGCTTCGCCGGGGCGCCGTTCACGCTGGCCAGCTATCTCATCGAGGGCGGGCCGTCGCGGACGTACCTGAAGACCAAGGCCATGATGTACGGCGACCCGCAGCTGTGGCACGCGCTGTGTGACCGCTTGGCCGGCATCACGGTGACGTTCCTGCAGGTGCAGATCGAGGCCGGGGTCAGCGCGGTGCAGCTGTTCGACTCGTGGGCCGGGGCGCTGTCCGAGGCCGACTACCGGCAGTACGTCCTGCCGCACTCCTCGCGGGTGCTGGGCGGGCTAGCCGAAGCAGGGGTGCCGCGCATCCACTTCGGCGTGGGCACCGGGCTGCTGCTGGAGGCCATGGGCGAGGCCGGCGCGGACGTCGTGGGCGTGGACTGGCGGACCCCGCTGGACCGGGCCGCGCAGATTGTCGGGCCGGACCATTCGGTGCAGGGCAACCTCGACCCGGCGGTGCTGTTCGCGCCCTGGGAGGTTGTCGAGCGTGAGGCCCGCCGCGTGCTGGAGCAGGGCAAGGCGGCCCGGGGTCACGTGTTCAACCTGGGTCACGGCGTCATGCCCGAGACCGACCCGGACGTGCTCACCCGGCTGGTGGAGCTGATCCACTCCGTCTGAGGTCCTCGACCACGAACTGCGGATGCTGCTGCGCGCTCTGCACAACCCAGCCGGGGTCCAACTGCGGCGCGTAGGTGTCACCCACAACATCAAGATCGATACGGGTACGAACAATGTGCCCGGCATGCGGGAGCAGGGCGGTGTAGATCTCGGCACCGCCCATCACCCAGAAGTCGTCGAGCCCGGCCAGCAGCTCGTCAACCGAACCCAGCACCTCGGCACCCTCGGCGGACCAGCCGGGCCGCCGGCTCAGCACCACGTTGCGGCGCCCGGGCAGCGGCCGGAACCGCTCGGGCAGCGAGTCCCAGGTGGCCCGGCCCATGACCACGGTGCCGCCCATCGTGCGGTCCTTGAAGATCTTCTGCTCACCCGGCACCCGCCACGGGATCCCGCCGTCGTTCCCGATCACCCGGTTACGGGCCTCAGCCCAAATGAGCCGGATCACTCTGTGCCCCCTGGGCATGCCCTCACGGCCCTCACCCCTTGCTCTCCGCGGGCCGCAACGCGCGGCGCAGTTCCGGTGCGACCGGTCATACCGCGACGGGGGCGCGCAGGGCCGCGTGGTGAAGGTAGTTCACCAGCGAGAAGTCCTCGAACTTGTAGTCGAACAGCGAAGGCGCCGGGGCGACTTCCAGCTTCGGGAACTCGTGGGCGTTGCGGGTGAGCTGTTCGCGTACCTGGTCGAAGTGGTTGTTGTAGATGTGGCAGTCACCGCCGACCCAGATGAAGTCGCCGGGGATCAGGCCGGTCTGCGCCGCGATCAGGTGGGTGAGCAGGGCGTAACTGGCGATGTTGAACGGCACGCCGAGGAACATGTCGGCGCTGCGCTGATAGAGCTGGCAGGACAGGCGGCCGTCGGCGACGTAGAACTGGAACATCGCGTGACAGGGGGCCAGGGCCATCTCGGGCAACTGCGACACGTTCCACGCCGACACGATCATGCGCCGCGAGTCCGGGTCATGTTTGAGGGTGGCGAGCAGGTCGGTGATCTGGTCCGCATGGCCGCCGTCCGGGGTGGGCCAGGAGCGCCACTGCTTGCCGTAGACCGGGCCCAGCTCGCCGTTGGCGTCGGCCCACTCGTCCCAGATGGTCACGCCCTGCTCGCGCAGCCACTGCACGTTGCTGTCGCCGCGCAGGAACCAGAGCAACTCGACGGCTACCGACTTGAAGTGCACCCGCTTGGTGGTGACCAGCGGGAAGCCCTGGGACAGGTCGTAGCGCAGCCGTTCCCCGAAGAGACTGACCGTGCCGGTGCCGGTGCGGTCAGCCTTGGGGATGCCGGTTTCCAGAACGCGGCGCAGCAGCTGTTCGTACTGGGTGTCGACCATGGCCGACACGCTACTACCGCGCCGGGCCGGCCTGCGTCAGCGGGACCAGGCGTCGCTCATTGCCGAGATCTGCTGGTTGAGCTGGGCAAGGTCGCGGTTCGGCTCCTCCTTGCGGGGCGCCTCGGCCTGGAAGCCGAGCTGCTCGCCGAGCGTCTGCCAGCGGTCGAACAGGATGGCCTCGATCAGAACGCCCTTGACGTCCTCATGAGCGGCCTGCAGCTCCTTGACGGCAGCCTCGTACCGCTCCACTTTCTTCAGCAGCTCAGAACCCTCGTATGCGCTCATGCCCCAAAGGTAACGGGAAATGAGCCTTGTTCGGGTTCAATTCGCTAAAGGTCGAATTCTCCGTCTTTGGCGCCTCCGACGAAGGCGTCCCACTCGGCGGGGGTGAAGAACAGGACGTCACCTTCGGGGGTGCGGGAGTCGCGTACCGCCACGCCGTTGTCCAGCAGTGCCACCTCGACAGCCGCGCCGTCGGACACCGCGCTGCGACGCCAGACCGCGCCGCTCAAGTTTGCTTCGAACTTCTTGACCACGGCGCACAGTGTGCCATCCAGTCGGGGGCACGAGACGACGGCGGGAGACTCGAATCGCCCGCCGTCGCCTGTTTGAGTAAGACCCGTGAGTAGCGCTCAGTCCTTGATCTTGCCGGCGATGGTCACGATGCGGGTGGCCATGTGGTCCAGCGCCGCGTACTCGGCGTCGGTCAAGGGGGCGTCGTTTGCCGCGCCGGTGACATGCGAGACGCCGTACGGGTTGCCGTCGGCGAACTTGAGCGGGTCGGTGTAGCCGGGGGCCACCACGATGCCGCCGAAGTGATGGATCGTGTTGTACAGGGCGAGCAGCGTCGACTCCTGGCCACCGTGCGCGGTCTGGCTGGCGGTGAAGCCGGCGTACGCCTTGTTGGCCAGCTGGCCCTGCGCCCACTGCGGGCCGAGCGTGTCGAGGAACTGCTTGAGCTGGCTGGCGATGTTGCCGTACCGGGTCGGGCTGCCGAACAGCACCGCGTCGGCCCACACCACGTCATCCGCGGTGGCCTTGGGCTCGTCCTTGGTCCGGTCGAAGTGCTGGCTCCAGGCCGCGTTCGAGGCGATCGCCTCCCGCGGTGCCAGCTCGGCAACCTGACGCAGGCGAACCTCCGCGCCGGCCTTCTCCCCGGCCTGCTGGAGCCGCTCGGCCATGCCGTGGATCGTGCCGGTGGACGAGTAGTAAATGATCGCCAGTTTCACGTTCGCCACGTGAGCACCTTCCGTAGTTGTTTGTAACGTCAACTAACCCGGTGCGTTCCCGTGGCGGTGCTGGTGAAACGTCAGAGAACGAGTTCGCTGCCCTGCGGGCCGATCCGGTCGGCGTGCTCGTCGTCGAGCCAGACGCCGCCCGCGGCCAGGTAGCGGAACTGGTGATGTCCGGGCGCCAGGTTCAGCGTGACCGTCCGGGTGCCGTCCTTGCGGACCTTGAGCTCGTGCGTGCCCGGCACCCAGTCGTTGAACGTGCCGACCACGCTGACCGACCCGGCCGGACTGTCCTGGGGCAGGCAGAACGTGACCCGGGTCTTGTTGCCGAACAACTTGCTCCGCTTGATCATTTGCGCTCCCAGGGAACAGGGCTCCTGTCGAGCCAACGCCTGAGGGTACGAAAAGTGACGCCGTAAAATCTTCTGATGCACCCCGAGGAGTTCCGGGTCACCTCTTTCCGTGACCTCAGCAGCACCACCCTGTACGCGATCCTGAAGCTGCGCGTCGACGTCTTCGTGGTGGAGCAGCAGTGCCCCTATCCCGAACTGGACGGCCGGGACGCCGAGCCCGGCACCCGGCACGTGTGGCTGAGCCGCGACGACAAGATCCTGGCGTATCTACGAATTCTCGACGATGGCGACACCGAGCGCATCGGGCGTGTCGTCACGGCTCGGGCGGCGCGTAAGGGTGGTTACGGCAGCCGGCTGATGGAGCACGCGCTGACCATCATCGGCAACCGCCCGAGCGTGCTGGACGCCCAGGCGCACCTGACCGGCTTCTACGCCAAGTTCGGCTTCACCGAGTCCGGGCCGCGGTACGTGGAGGACGGCATCCCCCACGTACCGATGGCTCGTCCTCAAGGGAGGTTGGCCACGAGTTCGGTGAGCGAGCGGCGGCGACCGGTGTAGAACGGCACTTCCTCGCGCACATGCCGGCGGGCCGTGGAGGCGCGCAGGTCACGCATGAGGTCGACGATGCGGTGCAGCTCGTCGGCCTCGAACGCGAGGATCCACTCGAAGTCGCCGAGCGCGAACGAGGCCACCGTGTTGGCCCGCACGTCGGGGTAGCCGCGCGCCATCTTGCCGTGCTCGGCCAGCATGGCCCGGCGCTCCTCGTCCGGCAGCAGGTACCACTCGTAGGAGCGCACGAACGGATAGACGCAGATGTACGGCCGCGGCTGCTCGTCGGCCAGGAACGCGGGCAGGTGGCTCTTGTTGAACTCGGCCGGGCGGTGCAGCGCCATCTGCGACCAGACCGGGCTCAGGTGCCGGCCCAGGGCGGTGCGGCGGAACAGCCCGTAGGCGTCCTGCAGCGCGTCGGACGAGCTGGAGTGCCACCACACCATCACGTCGGCGTCGGCGCGCAGCCCGGAGACGTCGTACGTGCCCCGGATCGTGACGTCCTTGCCGGCAAGCTGCTCGAACAGGGTGTCGACCTCGCCGCTGAGCTCGTCGCGCAGGGCCGGTAACGGCGTGGTGGCCTTGAAGACCGACCACATGGTGTAGCGGATCGTGGCGTTCAGCTCGTTGATCCGGGCAGCGTTTGACTGCTGTTCGCTCATCGCTCCTCCAGGTGTTTCAGGACGTCGTCGGCGGCCTTCTCGCCGCTGGCCACGCACGCCGGCACGCCGACGCCGTCGTACGCGGCACCGGCCAGGGCCAGCCCGGGATGCTCACCGAGGGCCGCGCGGGCCAGCGCCACCCGGTCGAGGTGGCCGGGCGCGTATTGCGGCAGCCCGCCACCCCAGCGCTGCAGCCAGGTGCCGACCGGCGCGGGCAGCTCGCGGCCCAGCAGCCGGCCCAGCTCGGCGTGTGCGGTGGCGGTCAGCACGGCGTCGTCATGCTGCAGCCGCTCCTCCTCGCCGGCCCGGCCCAGCGACACGCGTACGACCACCGGCCCCTCCGAGCCGGCCACGGCCGGCCATTTGCGGGTGAAGAAGGTGGCCGCCTTGACCAGTGTGCCCTCGCTCGGGGGCACCAGGAACCCGGACAGCTCGGGCAACTCGGTGCCCGGGGCGAACGCGAACGCGGCCAGCGCAACCGACGCGTAACTCAACACCTCGATGCCGGCTGCCGCGTTCAGGTCGACGCCGGACAGCAGGCGGGCGGCCGGGGCGGCGGGCACGGCGAGCACCACCGCGTCCACGTCATCGGTCTGCGGGGCGGGCACCGGACCGAGCAGCAGCCGCCAGCCGTGCCTGGTCCTGGTGATCTCGCGGACCGGCAGGCCGAGGCTGATCCGGGCTCCACTGGCGGCCGCCGCCGCGCCGATTAGGCTGCTCATGCCGCCGGTGAGCGCGGCGAAAACCGGCCGGCCGGGCACGCGTACGGAGGCGGCTTGCGCGGCACGGACGGCACCGGCGAGCGTGTGCTCGACCCGGGCGGTGCGAGCCAGGGCCGGCATCGTGGTGGCCAGCGACAGCCGGTCGGCGCGTCCGGCGTAGACACCGCCGAGCATCGGGTCCACCAGGCGATCGGCCACCTCGTCGCCGTAGCGCGCGCGGACCAGCTCACCCACGGCGATGTCCTCGCCCTCGGCGAGCAGCGGGCGGCCCTGGTCGCGGTCGGCGCCCGGGGCGGGGCGGGCCACGGTGCCGAGCATGCTGAGATCGCCGGGCACGCCGACGAGCGTGCCGCCCGGGATGCGCTCGAGACCGCCGGCGATGGCCAGCGCGGCCGGGATCGGGGCCGGGTGCATGATTCTGCGGTCCAGACCGAGGCGCCGCACGAAGTGGATCGCCGCGGACTCACCGCCGTCGGGGGCGCTCATCAGCATGGACTCGGCGCCCCGCTCGACCCGGGCGCCGGCCAGCTCGCCGGTGTGCAGCTTGCCGCCGAGACGGCCGCTTTGCTCGTACACGATGATCTCGGTGTTGTCCGGCGCTCGGTCCCGGATCCGGACCGCCGCGGCCAGCCCGGCAATTCCGCCGCCGATGACCGCTACCCGCTTTCGCACGCTCTCCACACTGTCAGGTCGCGCCCTTGACCCACTAGCGGGGTCCTTCTCTGTGACCGGCGAGGCAGGGTCGACGTCCGCGCGGAAACTACTACGCTGGGCGCATGGACTATCAGGTCTCCGTCACCATCGAGCAGCTCGCCGAGTGGTACGTGCGTCTTCAGGGTCTGGCGGATGCCCACCACGGGCATGCGACCGGCGATCACCTCAAGGACCTCGCCCAGGAGGTCTACGAAATGATCCCGTCCGAGTGGTGGGCCACCCAGCCCAAGCCGGTCAGCTAGCGGGATCCAGCCGGATCGACAGGCTGTTGACGCAGTGCCGCGTGTTCTTGGGCGTCATCATCTCGCCCCGGAACACGTGGCCCAGGTGGCTGTCGCAGCGTGCGCAGCGGATCTCGGTGCGCACCATGCCCAGGCTGACGTCGTCGATCTCCTTGACGGCGCCCGGGATGGCGTCGTCGAACGACGGCCACCCGCAGTGCGAATCGAACTTGGTGTCACTCGGGTAGAGCTCGGCCCCGCAGGCCCGGCACTGGTACATGCCGGCGGTCTTGGTGTCCACATACTCACCGGACCAGGGCCGCTCGGTGCCCGCCTGGCGCAGCACGCGGAACTCGTCGGGGGTGAGGCGGACCCGCCACTCGTCCTCGGTGGTGGGCAGGGTGGTCTCATCAGCAGCCATGCCCCCACGGTACGTCGCGGCGCACCCCCGGTGCGGCGTGCTCCGGGTCACTCGCCGTTGAGCACCGCATGGAAGCCGCACACTTCCGGCCCACCTGGCACCAGGCGCTCGGCCGGGCTCTGATTCTCGGCGCGCTCGGCGCTGTCGTCCTGCTGGCGACGGCGCTGGTCGTCGGGGTCGCCTGGCTGTGGCCGCTGCTCGTGTTCGGCCCGCCGGTAACCGCCGTGTTCGCCGCTGAGCTGCTGCGCCGCCGGGTCGGCACCGAGATCACCGCGGCCGGCATCCGGACCGTGACGCCGTTCGGAGCCGGTACCCAGCCGTGGAGCCAGGTCGTGGATCTGCGCGCCGAGCGCCGAGGGGCCCGCACGGTGGTCTCCGTGTACCTCAACTCCGGAACAAGTGTGCAACTGCGGGCGCCGTACAGCGGTGAATTCTTCGCCGCCGACCCGCGCTTCGAGCAGAAGGTTTCCGCCCTCGCCCATCTCTGGCGGAGTCACAGATTCGGCGGAGTTCCAACGTAAGAGACCCTGGGGCGCTTCGCGCAAAAGGGACGCAAGGCGCTAAACTCCTCCGGACCAATGGCACCAAAAGGCTACAGAACGGATTCTCCTCATGAGTTTGACGCGCCGTTTGGCTGCGGGCCTGCCCGTTGCCGGCGTCACCGCTTTCGCTGCCCTGGCTCTCACCGGAGCGCCCGCCGCGGCCACCGGTAACGACGCTGCGGCCCGCGCCATCAACCCCGCCGTCATGACGACTCCGTGCGCCAACGGCGAGCGTGACGAGGACTGCGGCGGCTACGGCAGCGAAGCGCCGAACGACAACGCCACCAGCCCGACCCGGGGCAACCCCGGCTACGGCGGCGAGAGCCCGTCCACCTCGCCGACCCCGTCGCCGAGTTCACCGAGCTCGTCGACGCCGACGCCGAGCGCCAGCGTCGACACCGTCCCGCCGGGCGGCGAGAGCCCGGAGACCTCCCCGCCGGCCTCGCCGACCCCGAGCAAGAGCACCCCGGGTGGCGGCGTGAGCGCGGGCGGCACCCTGCCGCTGACCGGCGCGCCGATGGGCACGACTCTGGCCATCGGTGCGGTCCTGCTCGCCGGTGGGGCGGGCGCGGTTGTCGCGTCGCGTCGCCGTCGCGCCTGACGCTTTTTTCCGACACGGCCGTTCACCCGGTTTCCGGGCGGGCGGCCGTGGCCGTTGCCGGATTATGGTCTTGGCATGGCCAAGCCCGCCGAAGAGATCGAGGTCGCGGGGCATCCCGTGCGCCTGACCAGCCCCGACAAGGTGTGCTTCCCCGCGAAGGGCTACACCAAGCGGGACGTTTTCGACTACTACCTGGCGGTCGGCGACGGCATCATGCGCGCCCTGCACAACCGGCCGACCACGCTGCAGCGGTTCCCCGACGGCATCGACGGCGAGATGTTCTTCCAGAAGCGCATCTCCACCCGCGGGGTGCCGGCCTGGGTGCAGAAGGCGGAGATCACTTTTCCCAGCGGGCGCACGGCCGAGGAGCTCTGCCCGGCCGACCTCGCGCACGTGGCCTGGGCCGCGCAGATGGGCACTGTCGTGTTCCACGCCTGGCCGGTGCGCGCCGCCGCCCCCGACAACCCGGATGAGCTGCGCATTGACCTCGACCCGCAGCCGGGCACCGACTTCGGCGACGTGATCAGCACCGCCCAGGTGGTCCGCGAGGTGCTGGCCGACCTCGGCTGGACCGGCTACCCGAAGACCTCCGGCGGTCGCGGGGTGCACGTCTACGCCCGGATCCGGCCCGAGTGGTCCTTCATCCAGGTGCGCCGGGCGGCGATCGCGCTGGCCCGCGAGGTGGAACGCCGCCGCCCGGACAAGATCACCACGTCCTGGTGGAAGGAGGAACGCGGCGAGCGGGTGTTCCTCGACTACAACCAGATGGCCCGCGACCGCACGATCGCCTGCGCCTACTCGCTGCGCGCCAACGAGCGGGCCACCGTGTCCACCCCGGTGACCTGGGACGAGCTGCCCGACGTGGAACCGGATGACTTCGACCTGCGAACGGTGCCCGCCCGCCTGGCCAAGATCGAGGACCCGCACCAGGGCATCGACGACATCTCGTACGACCTCGGCCCGCTCCTGGAATGGGTGGAGCGCGACGAGCAGGCCGGTCTCGGCGACATGCCCTATCCGCCCGACCACCCCAAGATGCCGGGTGAGCCCAAGCGCGTCCAGCCCTCCAAGGACCGCGACCGGCCTAAAGCTTGATCTTGAAGCCCTCGTGCGACTGCTCGAACCCGAGCGCCGCGTAGAACCGGTGCGCGTCGCCGCGGCGCTTGTCGGTGGTCAGCTGGGCCATGGCGCAACCACGTTCGCGCGCCCGATCCAGCGCCCACCGGATCAGCTTCCCGCCGAGCCCCCGGCCGCGCAGGTCGCTGCGGGTGCGCACGGCCTCGATGGTCATGCGTTCCGCGCCGCCGCGGCTCAGACCCGGGATGAAGGTCAGCTGGCAGGTGCCGGCGATCTCGCCGTCGAACTCCATGACGATCAGCTCGTTGCGCGGGTCGGCGTCGATCGCCTCGAAGGCGGCCCAGCAGGCGGCGTCGGTGGACTCGGTGGCCCGCAAACCCCGGCTGCGGGTGATGTCGTCGTCGGCCAGCAGGTCGAGAAGGATCGGTACGTCGGGCCGTTTTGCGATCCGGAAGGTGGGTTCACTCACCCCGCCAGATTGCCACGATGGATCACATGGTTCTCGCGCCGTTCCGTGCCGTGTACCGGGGGCTGGTGTGGCTCGCCAACTCGCCGAAGACGTTGATTCTGTCGTACCTGATGCTCATTGCGGTGTGCAGTGTGCTCTACCACGGCTTCGAGGACAACGCGTCCTACGGCGATGCGGTGTGGTGGGCCGTGGTGACCGCCTCGACCGTCGGGTACGGCGACATCTCACCCGAGACGTGGCAGGGCCGGCTGATGGCGGCGGTGCTCATCTCGGTCATGGTGCTGGTCGTGGTGCCGCTGATCACGGCTCACTTCGCCAGCAAGCTGATCGTCGACCACGACGCGTTCCAGCACGAGGAGCAGGAGGAGCTCAAGCACAACCTGCGCCGCGTCCGCCAGCTCCTGGAGGAACTGGCCGAACGCGAGGGCATCAGCGCGCGGGACACCTCAGGCCCTGCTGGGGCACCTGGAGATCGATGAGGTAGCGGTCCACGGCGGTCACGATGCAGCTCGTACTCGGGTACGCGGTGTGGCCCTCGCCCTCCCAGGTGAGCACGTGCCCGGTGCCGAGCATGCCGGCCAGGTGCGCGGTGTTCTCGTACGGCGTTGCGGGGTCCCCGGTGGTGCCCACGACCACGATCGGCGGCGCGCCGTTGGCCGTGCCGGTGGGGTACGGATCGCGCTTGGCCGGCCAGAAGACGCACGGCATCATGCCCACCGCCATGGACGCGCCGAACAGCGGGTACTTCTTACGCCAGTCGCTCTGCAACTGGCGGATCCGGTCGATGGTCAGCGTCTCGGCGGAGTCCGCACAGTTCACCGTGTAGTTGGCGTCGAACAGGTTGGAGTAGCTACCGTCCGGCTTGCGGTCGGCGTATTCGTCGGCAAGGTCGAAGACACCCTCCGGGTTGCCGCCTTGCAGGTCATCGATTGCACGGGCCAGGCGCACCCAGCCGGTCTCGGTGTACAACGACGAGATCACCGACAGGAACACCCAGCCCGAGGTGGCCTCGCGCCCGTCGGTGCCCTTCAACGGCGACGCCTGCGCCTTGGCCAGTGCGTCGGTCACCGCCTTGCGCGGGTCGGCGGAGATCGGGCAGCGGGTCGCGTTGGCCTTGCACCAGGTGGTGAAGTTGGTGAACGCCCGCTCGAAGCCCTTGGCCTGGGTCTCCGAGGAGGCGATGGTGTCCAGCTTCGGGTCCACCGCGCCGTCGAGCACCAGCGCGCGGACCTTGTCCGGGAACAGTTGCGCGTAGGTGGCACCGAGCAGGGTGCCGTACGAGAAACCGAGGTAGGTGGTCTTCTGATCCCCGACGGCGGTGCGGATCGCGTCCATGTCGTGCGCGGCCTGCTCGGTGCTGAAGTTGGTGAGCTGATCGCCGTACTTGCGGCCGCACTCGTTGCCGATCCGCTGGTTCAGCGCGACGGCCTGCTGGAATGCCTCCTCCGAGGCCGGGTCGGGCTCCATCGCGAACGAGGCGTCCTGGTCGGCGTTGCTGATGCACTTGACCGGGCTGGAGCGGCCCACCCCGCGCGGGTCGAAGCCGATGATGTCGAACTTGTTGGTGATCTCGGTGGGCAGCCCGCCGAGCGTCTGACCATACGAGAGGTAGATGGCCAACTCGATGCCCGAACCGCCCGGACCGCCGGGGTTGATCAGCAGCGAGCCGACCCGGTCGGTCTGGTCCTCCGAGCGGACGCGGATCATGGCGACGGTGTACGTCTTGCCGCCCTGCGGGGCGTTCCAATCCTGCGGCACCGCGACCGAGGCGCAGTCATAGGCCATGCCGGAAGCGCCCTGACCGACAAGTTTCTGCGGCACCTCCGGGCACGGCGTCCACTGGGCCTGGGTGCCGGGCACGGCCGGGGGCGCGCTGCCTGCGCTGGTGCCGGGCGCGGCGCTGTCATCCTCGGGCGCGAACGCCGGCAGCGTGCAACCAGCGGTCGCGATGACCGTCACGGCCATCGCGGCCAGAACCATGCGGGGGGTACGCGACAAGGTGCGACTCACGCCACGAGGCTACGCGCCGCCCGCTGCCCTCGTGGTCAGCGGCTCGTCAGGACATCCGCCAGCTGGAAGCGGACCGGGCGTTCGAGCTGCTCGTACGTGCACGTGCGGGGCTCGCGGTCGGGGCGCCAGCGCTCGAACTGCGCGGTGTGGCGGAAGCGTTCGCCTTCCATGTAGTCGTAACGCACCTCGACCACGCGTTCCGGGCGCAACGGGATGAACGAGAGGTCCTTGCCGGCGTTCCAGCGGCTCACCTCGTTCTTGCGCGGGGTGCGCTCACCCGACTCGTGCGCGGCCCAGTTCCACGGGTGCTGGTCGAACGTGGTGACCAGGTGCTGCATCTCGACGAACAACTCCTCGCGCACCTTCATCGGGAACGAGCCGATCACGCCGACAGAAACCAGCACGTCGCGCTCGTCGTAAAGCCCGAGGAGCAGCGAACCAATCCGGTTCTCGGCCGATTTGTGCACGCGATAACCGGCCACGACGCAGTCCGCCGTACGTTTGTGCTTGATCTTGGTCATGACCCGCTTGTCCGGCTCATAGCCCAGATCCTTGCCCTTGGCGATCAGCCCGTCGAGCCCGGCGCCCTCGAACTCGGCGAACCAGCGCCGCGCGGTGTCCAGGTCATCGGTGGCCGGGGTGACGTAGACCGGAGGCTTGGCGCCGGCCAGCGCCTCGACCAGCCGGGCCCGGCGCTCGGCGAACGGCCGCTCGCTCAGATCCTCGTCACCCAGCGCCAGCAAGTCGAAGGCGACGAACGCGGCCGGGGTGGTCTCGGAGAGCAGCTTGACCCGGCTCGCGGCGGGATGGATGCGCTGCTGCAGGGCCTCGAAGTCCAGGGTGTTGCGCTCGGTGTCGGCGACGATCACTTCGCCGTCGATGACCGCGCGTTCCGGGAAGTTGGCCAGCACAGCCTCCACGACCTCGGGGAAGTAGCGGGTCATCGGTTTCTCGTTGCGGCTGCCGATCTCCACCTCGGCCCCGTCGCGGAAGATGATCGAGCGGAAACCGTCCCACTTGGGCTCGTAGAGCTGCCCCGATGGGATGTCGGCGACCGGCTTGGCGAGCATCGGCTTGACAGGCGGATTGATCGGCAGGTCCATGCCGACAGTCTCCCTGCTCACGCCGTGTTCACGCCATCGGATCGCGGGTAGAAGGGGGCCATGAAAACGCGTGTGGTGGTGTTGACCGGGGCTTCAAGCGGAATCGGCCGGGCTGCCGCGCTCGCTTTTGCCAGGCGAGGGGACAAGGTTGTGCTCGCCGTGCGGGGGCTGGCCGGGCTCGAACGGGTTGCGGCGCAGTGCGGGGGAGCGGCGGTTGTCGTACCCACCGACATCGGCGTGCGCAGCGAAGTCGAAGAACTCGCCGAGGTGGCGGTCGAACAGTTCGGCCGCATCGACGTCTGGGCCGACTCGGCGGCGGTGATGGCGTACGGCCGTTTCGAAGACGTCCCGCCCCAGGTTTTCGACAAGGTGGTCAGCACGGACCTGTTGGGCACCGCAAACGTAGCCCGAGCCGCGCTGCGCGTGTTCCGAGCCCAGGGCCACGGAACGCTCATCCTGTCCAGTTCCCTGCTCGCACACATCACCGCGCCCTACATGTCCTCGTATGCGACCGCCAAGTGGGGTGCCCGCGGGTTGGTTCGCACGCTGCGCCAGGAAACTCGCGACAACAAGAACATCCACATCTGCCAGCTCGTGCCGGGCAGCGTGGACACGCCCATCTACACCAGTGCCGCGAACTACGCCGGCTTCGTGGGTCGCCCGCCGCCCCCGGTCGACACTGCCGAACGCATGGGCGCCGCCGTGGTGCGCCTTGCCGACAAGCCGCGTGGCGAGCTGTCGGTGGGCCTGGCCAACCGCTTCACCGAGTTCGGCTTCACGGTCCTGCCGCCGGTGTACGACGTGCTGGTCGGCCCGATGATGAGCCGGCTCGGCCTGTCCCAGAAGCGCACGCCGCCCGGTACCGGAAACGTGTACCAGCCTCAGCCGCGCGTTGAAGGGGGCCCGCTGCGGTTGGGGCGGGGCGGGTTCGCTGCCGCGGGGGCGGTTGCGGTTAGCGGTGTGGCGGCGCTGGCGTTGCGCCGGTTCGGGTTACGCCGTTGAGGTGTCTGCGCTGGGCTGAGCCGGGTTACGCCGTTGAAATGTCTGCGCTGGGCTGAACCGGGTTACGCCGTTGAGGTGTCTGCGCTGGGCTGGGCCGGGTTACGCCGTTGACAGGTGGGCCCGCCTGCGTAGGCGGATCGACGACAGCCCTCCGACCAGGATCAGGAGGACGGCGAAGGTGATCGCGGCGTGCAGGCATCCCCGGGTTACGTAGCCGGTGCCCGCGTCGTGCTCGATCGCGTACGTGCCGATCTCGCGCGAGAACCAGAACGGCAACACGTGTGCCACCGTCTTGTCCGGGTTGAGCAGTATCTGCAGGCACACCACGGACAGCAGCACGAGCATGCCCTCCAACTCGCGCGGCAGCAGCGCACTGACCGCGAGCCCGAGCGGCGCCGACACCGCCACCGTCAGCGCCATGAGCAGGACGACAGCCTCGTACCGCACGTGGTCGATGTCCAATCGGATCAGTAGGAAGAACGGCACGCACACCGTGCACCCCACCGCCCACAACGCCACCAGCCGACCGAGGTAAAGCTGTGAAGCCGAGTAGCCGGACAACCGCAAGCGCGGATCCATCGTCCGCGCACCCATGCCGGCGAACAGCGCTGCGGTGCTCAGCGTGAACCCGATGCCGAGCGTCACCATGCGCACCGACTGCCAATAGGCCTCATCGCGGCGGCTGTAGTAGAAGAGCAGCGGCAGCAGGACCAGCAGCAGGAGCACCCCGCGCCGGCGGACGATCTCGCGCAGCGCCATCTCGGCGACGACCAGAATGCGGTTCATCGTTGGTTCCTCGGGGACAGATCGAGCACGGTGTCGGCACGGTCCAATTCGGCCAACCGGTGAGTTACCACGACGATCGCCTTGCCGGCGTCGCGCCACTGCCACACCTGCTGCCAGAAGTCCAGGTAGCTGCCGTTGTCGAAGCCCTGATACGGCTCGTCGAGCAGCAGTACATCGGGATCGCCCAGCCCGGCCAGCACCAGGTTGAGCTTCTGCCGCGTGCCGCCGGACAGGTGCCGGGCTGGCTTGGCTGCGTGCCCCCGCGGCCAGTCGAGGGCTGCGGCCGCCGTCCGGCCCTGCGCTATCGAGGCTGTGCGGCGAATGCCCCGCCCCGCGCCCACCAGCACGAAGTGCTCGTCCGGGGTGAGAAAGCCGGCGGTGCCTCCGTCCTGCGGGCAGTACCCGATCGTGCCGCGGAGGCGGACCTGACCCTCGTCGGGGGAGTCCAGCCCGGCGCAGATGCGCAGGAAGGTGCTTTTGCCCGAACCGTTACCGCCGATGACGGCCACTGCCTCGCCCGCGTGGACGCTCAGGTTCACGCCGGTGAGGACGGTTGTGCGGCCGTACCGTTTGCTGATGTTGCTGGCCTGTAAGCGGGGCGCACCGCGATCGCGCGGCGGCGCAGTGCCCCGGATGCTGTCCACGACCGTGACGGCATAGGCGGTTGGCGGCCCGAAGACCTCCATCGGAGGGCGTCCGCTGTCGCGCAGGTGGGCGGCCGCCTCGGCGACCACCTCGGCCGGGTCGATCCGGCGGCGGTGCAATTCGGCCGCGAGCGCGGCGAGCCAGTCCTCGACTGTCATGGAACCTCCATGATTGCGGTGACGTTGCTGACGAACACGGCCCAGTCGGCCGACGCCTGCCGCAGCGTCGCCGTGCCCTCATTGCTGAGCCGGTAATACTTGCGCGCCGGGCCGCTCGTGCCGGCCCGCCAGTCGGAGAGCACCAACCCGAGTCGCTCCAGGCGGAGCAGCGCGGGGTAGAGAGTGCCGCCGGCGATCGGGCCGAGGCCGCTCTTCTCGAGGCGCTGACCGATCTCATAGCCATAGGACTCCCCGTGCGCGAGCGCGCCGAGCACGCACAGGTCGAGCACGCCCCTGAGCCATTGCTGCCGTCGCTCCACGCCGCACAAGGTAGCACCACTACCTAGTCACCTCGTTCCGGCCATTGCCCGCGGCCATCGATGGTGTTGTTGGTTGCTTCATGTTGAGTCCGCCCTTGGGGCAGGGTGCAAACTCACGCCATGACTCGCAGCGACCTCGGGTTGTCCATCGCGCAGTTCGGCCGCCAGGCCGGGCTCTCCATAAAGGCTCTTCGCCTCTACGACATATCCGGCCTGCTGACGCCTGCTTCCGTGCATCCCGTCAGCGGTTACCGGCGCTATGCGTCGAGCCAGCTCGAACGCGCCCGGCGCATCAGTCTGATGCGGCAGTTGAACATGCCGTTACCGATTGTCGCCGAGGTGCTGGCCGGTTCGGCGCAGGAAGCCATCGACCGCCTCGACCAGTGGTGGGCCGGGCAGGAGCAACTGGTCTCGGTGCGCCGCCAGAGCATGGGCTGGCTGCGCACGCAACTGCTGACGAGCGGCTCTGACGCACCCTCATATCCGGTACGCCGGCGGTGGGTGCCCGCCACAAACATCGCTTCGATTCGGTTCGAGACCGATCAGCAGAACCTGCTCGACGTGATCCAGCGCGGACAGTGGGAGATCCGCAACCTGCTGGAGGCAGCGGCCGCCATCACCACTCGCGAGCACTGGGTCATCTTTCACGGCTTCGTCACGCCGGAAAGCGTCGCGCCGATCGAGGTGTGCGTGCCGTTCACCGGGCCGGTCGAGCCTGCCTGGGACATGGTCATCCGCGTCGAGCAGGCCCACGACGAGGCTTACGCGACAGTCTCCCGCGACGACTGTTTCTATCCCCGCATCATGACCGCGTATGCGGCAGTGGAGTCATACATGTCCGCGGCCGCCCTGCCGGTGATCGGGCCGCCACGCGAGATCTACCTCGACAGCTGGATCAATGTGGCCGGCTCGGATCCCTTTGTGCACGTCGCCATGCCGTTTGTCTCACCGGAGGAATGAAATGGACTACACCCGCCAGACCGCCTACTCGGATCCACGCTCATACGCCCCGTTACTCACCGGGTTGCCGTCCGATCCAGCGCGGCTGGGCGCTGCAATCCGGAACCTTGTCGTCCATTATCGCGGCGCCGGCATCGAGTTTCCTGACGACCGTCTCGCTGAGATAGACAACCGCTGGGTGGATCGCATCATCGCCTGCGATCAGCAACGCTTCCCCGGCTCCCTGCTGGGACCACGGCCTGTCGAGGACCGCGTCGTGGGTTGTTGCCGCGATTTCGCCTTGCTCAGCGTCGCGGCACTCCGGCACCACGGCATACCGGCCCGCAGCCGGGTGGGCTTCGCGGATTACTTCACCCCCGATTTCCACGTCGACCACGTCATCACGCAATGGTGGGACGGCGCTGGCTGGCATGCGATGGACGTGGAGGTCGACCCGTCGTGGGCTCTGCCGGTCGACGGGCTCGATGTGCCGCTACGCGCCGGTGGCTTGGTTCCGGCGTCGCAGGTCTGGCTTGCCTATCGGCGTGGTGAGATCGACGTGGAGACGTATGGGGTTGCCACCAATCTGCCGTCCCTGCGCGGCGCCTGGTTCGTCCGCAACTATGTCTTCAACGAGATGGCCCACCGCTATGGCGACGAGCTGCTGCTGTGGGATCTCTTCGGCTTGCAGTCGACAGAGCTGGATGGCGATCTGGGCCTGATCGACGAGTTGGCGGTTCTCCTGTCGGCCGCCGACGAGGGGGACGACACCGCTGACCGCATGCTTGAGGACCGATACCGCACAGACCCTCGCTTGCATCCCGGCCGCACGGTGCAAAGTCTGTCGCCTCGTCTTTCCAAGGCTCAGGAAGTGACTCTGGCGCGATGACGGGCTCGCCGGATCTCGCAAAGCTGGATCTAGCAAAGAAAGCGTTCGCCGTAGCGGTGATGATCAGTTCATCACCTGGGTGCCGATGGCGGTCAGCAGGTCGAGCTTGCTGCGGGCATCGGTGCCGGGGCGCGGCGTGTAAACCACCAGCCGCAGGTCGGAGGCACTGATGGAAAGCACGTTGGACTCCAACGCGATGAGCCCCACCTCGGGGTGCTGGACTGTCTTCGCCGCGCTTTCGTGCACGGCCACCGTTTGGTTCGTCCAGAGCCCGTGGAAACGGGGGATCCGTTTCAGCATCGTGATCAGCGCCGCGACGTCCGGGTCGTTCGGATACCGGCCGGTCGTGGCGCGTAGGTCGGACACGAGGGAGTCCTCGAACGCGGCGCGCTCGGCCGGAGTCTGGCGGACCCGGGACGGCTCGCCGGGGAACTGCCGGATCAGCACGTTGCGATCGCCGGCCTGGGTTGTCGGGTCGCCGAAGGTTGCGGCGTGCAGGGCATTCCAGTGCAGCATCCGCCAGGTGGCGTCGTACACCGCGAGCGGGCTGCCGGTGAGCTGGTCCATGATCCGGTGCAGGCTTTCCGGGATCAGCCGCGGGACCCGCCCCGGATCGGCGGCATGGCCGGCGAGGCGTAGCAGGTGGGCGTGCTCGTCGTCCGACAACCGCAGCGCGCGGGCGAGGGCCGAGCAGACCTGCGCCGACGGTGTCGCGGCGCGGCCTTGTTCGAGCTGCACGACGTACTCGACCGAGATGCCGGCCAGCATGGCGAGTTCCCCGCGGCGCAGGCCGGGCACCTGGCGCGGCGAGTTGTGTGCCAGGCCGACCAGGGCGGGGTCAAGCCGGCCGCGCCAAGCTCGGATGGCGGCACCGAGTTCGCTCATTCCCCCATGCTGCCGCAGTCAGGGAGCTGCTGAGTGGTACCGGCTTTACCACCATGGCCTTTGGCTCCCGCTACGAGCCGCGACGACCCAGGATCGAGCCATGACAACGACACTTGCCCTCGCCGATGACCTGGTGCTGAGCCGGATGGGCTACGGCGCCATGCAACTTGCCGGGCCGAACGCCTGGGGTCCTCCCCGGAATCGCGCCGAAGCGGTTCGCGTGCTGCGTGCCGCCGTGGAGCTGGGGGTCACGCATCTGGATACCAGCGACTACTACGGCCCGGCGGTTACGAACGAGATCATTCGAGAGGCGCTGCATCCGTACCCGGATGATCTGCGCATTGTGACCAAGCTGGGCTTCCGCCGGGGAGCGGGCGGCACCTGGGAGCCCTCCCCGCACGATCTTCGCGAGCAGGTGCACGGGAACCTGAAGAATCTCGGGCTTGACGTACTCGACGCGGCCAACCTGCGCGCGGCAGGACCCGGCTCGATCGCCGAGCCTTTTGCGGAGCTGGTTGCACTGCAGGCCGAAGGTTTGATCCGGCACCTCGGCCTGTCCAACGTGACCGTCGAGCAGGTCGCTGAGGCTCGCGCCATCGCGCCCATCGTGTTCGTGCAGAACCAGTACAACCTGATCAAGCGCGATGACGACGACCTGATCGACGCGCTCGCGGCCGACGGGATCGCCTTCGTGCCGTTCTTCCCGCTGGGCGGCTGGAGCCCGCTGCAATCCGCGGTGCTCGACGAGGTGGCGGCCGAGGCCGGAGCGACGGCGCAACAGACCGCCCTGGCCTGGCTGCTGCAGCGCTCACCCACAATGCTGGTGATTCCGGGTACGTCCTCGGTGGCGCACCTGCGCGAGAACGTTGCCGCGGCTGCGCTGGAGCTACCCGCCGAAGCGGTCACCCGGCTCAACGGCTTGGCCGCGAGCTAGGGCAAGGGGGTGGGGTGGTGAGCACGCAGGCCGTCGAGGGAGATGGTGACCAGCCGGGTCCAGGATTTGTCGTCCGGTGTCACTTTGACCGTGAAGCTGAGCGATTGCAGCATCAGCAGCAGGTCCTCGCGAGTGACGCCGGGTCGCAGCAGGTTCGCGGCGCGGGCACGGGCGAGCAGTTCGTCGATGATGTCGCCGAGCACGGCGATTTCGTCGGACGGGCGCGACCAGCCGGCGACCACGCAATCCATGACGGCATGCTGGCGGGCACACCCCCGCAGCGCCTGATCGAAGAAGGCGGTGAGCCCGGTCCACGGGTCGGCGGCCGTGGCGGCGGTGCGGACCCGGGCCACCCAGGCGCTGAACTGCTCGTGGAGCACCTCGGCGAGCAGGTCCTCCTTGCAAGGGAAATGCCGGTAGAGCGTGCCCATCCCGACGCCGGCCCGCTGCGCGATGTCGCGGACGTCGGCGGCCCCGCCATGCTCGTCGCAGGCAGCGCGAGCGGCCCGCACAATCGCCGTCCGGTTTCGCGCAGCATCAGCCCGCAACGGCCGCGGGTCGGCCTCCCGGCCGGAACGCGGCGGCTTGTCGGCCTCCCGGCCGGAACGCGGCGACCTGTCGGCCTCTCGGCCGGACTGCGGCGACCTGTCGGCCTCTCGGCCGGACTGCGGCGACCTGTCGGCCTCCCGACTGGGAAGCAGTCCGCCGGCATCCTTCCGGCTGACCTGCGGCGGCCCAGCAATGCCTCCTTCGGAAGCCGGCTCAAGCCCAGCGGAGGCGGTCACGCAACGAGTTTATCGTCACTGCTGGCAAACCGGAGCGCATGTTACGTTTTTGCGGAGCAGGCGCTCCGCTTGCCCGGCCTTTTCCGGAGGATGATCGTGAACCCGTTGTTCCGCCCGTTCGACCTGGCCGGGCTTTCCCTGCCCAACCGCATCGTGATGGCGCCGATGACGCGGTCCTTCTCGCTGGGCGGGGTGCCGGGGCCGGACGTTGCGGCCTACTACGCACGCCGGGCGGCCGGCGGCACCGGGCTGATCGTCACCGAGGGCACCTACGTCGGGCACCCCACCGCAGGGACCAGCCACCGGGTGCCGCGCTTCTACGGCGAGGATGCCCTGACCGGGTGGCGGCACGTGGTCGATGCCGTGCACGCCGCCGGGGGCAGGATTGCTCCGCAGCTCTGGCACGTTGGCGCCGTGCGGCGACCGGGTGCCGGACCGGTGCCGGATGCGCCGCCGGTGGGGCCTTCGGGTCTTGACCTTGAGGGCGCGCCGCTGGCTGTTGCGGGTGCCGAGCTGACGGTGTCCGACGTGGACGCCATCGTTGCGGCCTTCGCCGAGGCCGCCAGGGCCGCCAAGGAGATTGGGTTCGACGCGGTCGAGCTGCACGGCGCGCACGGGTATCTGATTGACCAGTTCTTCTGGGAGCGCACCAACCGGCGCACGGATGCCTATGGCGGCGATCCGGTGGCTCGGGCCAAGTTCGCGGCCGAGATCGTGGCGGCCGTGCGCTCCGCGGTGGGGCCGGACTTCCCGGTGATCTTCCGGATGTCGCAGTGGAAGAGCAGCGCGTACGACGCCAAGCTCGCCGATGACCCGGAGACCCTGGAGCGCATCCTCAACCCGCTCGTGGTGGCCGGTGCCGACGCCATCCATGCGTCGACCCGGCGCTACTGGCAGGCCGAGTTCGAGGGCTCGGACCTCAACCTCGCCGGCTGGGTGAAGAAGCTGACCGGTCGCCCGGTGATCACGGTGGGCTCGGTCGGGCTGGATGTCGTGTTCACCGACTCGCTTTCCGGGCAGGGCCAGCCGTCGCGCACCGAGATCGGGCCGCTGCTCGAACGCCTGGAGCGCGACGAGTTCGACCTGGTGGCCGTGGGGCGCTCGCTGCTGGCCGATCCGGAGTGGCCGAACAAGGTGCGCGAGGGGCGCTTCGACGACGTGGTGGCGTACGAGAACAGCGTCTTGAAGCAGTTGATCTGACGCCCCCCGGGGTAGTGAACATCCCGAACTACCAGGTGATGGGCAACCCGAACGCGGTCATGTCCTGCTCGTGGTGGGGGATGAGGCCGAGTGAGCGGTAGAACGGGTGGGACGTCAGCGCCCCCGAGGTGCCGGGAGCGTCGGTCGAGAGGATGAAGAAGCGGCAGTGCTCGTACCGCTTCTTCAGTTCCTCCATGAGCAGGCGCCCCACCCCGCGCCGCTGGAAGTCCGGGTGAACCAGCAGGTCCTGCACGTAGCAGACCGTGACGCCGTCGGAGATCGTGCGAGCCAGCCCGGCCAGGCGCCCCCGCTCATCCCGCGCGGTCAGCAGCAGGTGCGAGCCGGTCAGCGCACGCACCAGCAGCTCGGGGTCCTTGGTGTAACCCTGCCAGCCCACGGCGTTGTACAACGCGCAGGCCTCATCCGCCGGCAGGCCCGGGACGGCCGTGATCTGCATGGCTCAGCGCACCAGCAAAGCCAGCAGCCGGTCCAGCTCGGCGCCGGGATCCTCGGTCAGGCCCATGTGCACCGGCCCTGCGCGCAGGATGGTGCTGCGCGGGGCCACCATCCAGCGGAACCGCTCACCCTGCTTCAGGTCGCGGGCCGCGCCTCCATCCGCGCCTCCCGCGCAGGTGATCTCCCACGACTGCAGCGACGCGCGGATGGCGTCCAGGTCGGCGTTGGCGTCCAGCGCCAGCAGCCGCCCCTCGTGCAGGTGGGTTCGCGCCGCCAGGAAATCCCGGCGCTGGCTGTACAGCACGACGCCGACGTTGATCAGTTCGCCGCGTTCGACGCGGGGCATGGCCTGGATGACGGCGTACTCGTAGGGCGCCATCATGCCGGCACCCCGCTCGTGGCGCGCCATCATGCCGGCACCCAGGCGGACGGCTCGGCCGCGCGGGCCAGCAGGTGATTGCGGTACGCCGACCGGGCCGCGTCCGCCGTTTCGAAGTCGAACGCGGCGAGCCATTCGTCGGGGGCCAGCGCGAGCACCTCGTCGAGCAGGTCACCGGTCAGCTGCGGCACCAGCTCGGCCGCGGCCGCCGGGAGGGTCGTCGCGTACGGCTTGAGCACGTGGTCGTCCCACTTGTACCGCCGGTGCACCATGGCTTCGGCGCGCGGCCAGTTGTGGTGGAAGTACAGCGTTGCCCCGTGATCGATGAGCCACAGGTCGCCGTGCCAGACAAGCAGGTTGGGGTTGCGCCAGCTACGGTCCACGTTCTCCACGAACGCGTCGAACACGAGCACCCGCGAGGCCAGCTCAGCTTCCACCGGGTGGGCCACCGGGTCGTACCCGAGCGCACCGGGCAGGTAGTCCATCCCGAGGTTGGCGCCGGCGCTGGCCTTGATCAGCTCCTGCACCTCCTCGTCGGGCTCGGCCCGGGCCACCACCGGGTCGAGCTGCACGACGACGAGTTCGGGCACCGGCAGGCCCAGCCGGCGGGCCAGCTCACCCGAGATCACCTCGGCGACCAGCGCCTTGGGTCCCTGGCCGGCGCCGCGGAACTTCACGACGTACGTGCCGAGGTTTTCCGCCTCGACGATTCCCGGCAGCGAGCCGCCTTCGCGTAACGGCGTGACGTAGCGGACGGCAGTGAGCTCAGGCAGCACCGGACCAGCTTAGAGAGGCCCCTGCCGCCGCAGATCCTCGACCTTGGTCAGCGCGTCGCGCAGGCCGGTGAGCCATTCGTCGGTGTGCTCGCCGACCAGGCGAACGCACCAGGCCAGCGCCTCCGAGCGGCTGCGGGCCACCCCGGCGTCGACAAGCGTGTCGAGCACCTGCCGTTCGGGTTGGCGCAGCCGGGTCATGACCGGCGCGGACAGGTGGGTGAACAGTTCGTTGGTGTCGCCGCAGCGCACGCCCCAGGCGACTTTGCGCTGGTAGCGGTGCTCGATCTGGCGGGCCACCCGGATCCGGTCGTCGCGGGTGTCCTCGCGGAACTGGTTGATCCGGCCTGCCTGGGCGGCGGCCTTGTCGGCGTCGGTGGCTTCGGCGCTGAGCTCGGGTGCGTTCACCCGGCCCCAGATGATGATCTCGTCGCGGTCGATGACGACCTGCGGCGGCTCGGTGAACCAGCCGTCGGACACGGCGCCGGTGATCCAGGCGGCTGCGTCGTCGGCGGGTGGGGGCTCGGTCCGGTTCCCGGACGGTTGACGGAAGCGCATGATTACATGCTTACACCGCTACAGGCACAACAGCTAGAGGACAAAAGCATCGGTCCACAACTGACGGGTACGACCGGACAGCGCATCCATCAACGCCACGGCCTGCCCATCCGTCAGCGCGGCAACAAAGTCGATCACCGCTCGACCGCGCGCCCGCGCCACGTGGTCCGGGGTGCCATCGGCCAGTTCGAGCTCCGCCAGCTCCACCAGGTCGACCAGCCGCCGGGGCAGCCGCTGCGCCTCGTCCGGGTCGGCCAGCCAGTCCAGCAGCGCGCCGACCAGCGACTCCAGCAACCGGGCCTGCCCGCGCTGATGCAGCGCGAGATCGGGGCGGGCGAGCACGAACCGGTTCTGCACGAACTTGAGGATCTGCACCTCGTGCCACTGCGCCGGGGCGAGCAGCACGTGCCCCGAGCGCACCGCCGGGGTCCGGGTGACCTCGATCGACTCGACCAGCCGCCTGGTCCAGGTCGCCGAGAACGCCGCGACCTGCGATTCAGCCTCCAACGAGCCGTCGAACGGGACGCTCAGCAGGCCATCGACGAGTTCGGCGCGTACCTGCTCGACCGCGGCGGCGAAGGCGTCGTCATCGGCCACCCAGCCGTCCTTGCGGTGCAGTTGGCGGCGCAGCGCCTCGATCGAGCTGCCCGGGCGGCGCTGATCCAGGTCCTCGTCGGCGACCGTGGCGAACGCCGTGCGCTGCCAGGCCATCAGCTCGGCGGCCACCGAGCCCTGCTGCAGTACCCCGACGCGGTGCACGTCCTCCAGATCGTGGATGGCGTACGCGATGTCGTCGGCGGTGTCCATCACCGAGGCCTCGGGGGTCTGCTGCCAGCCGGCCACCACCCCGGCGAACGGCTCCCGCGCGTCGATCATGTCGCCGATCTCGGTGGAGTAGGCACCGAACTTCAGCGAACCGCCGTCCGGGTCGTCGGCCGGCGCCGCGGCACCACGCGGCGGCGGATCCATGAACCGCGGGTGCGGGCCGGGGTGGCTGCGCCGGGTCCACGGGTACTTGAGGATGGCGGCCCGCGTCGCTGCGGTCAGGTTCAACCCGATGGTGGCCTGGCCACGGATCTCGGTGCTGGTGACGATGCGGTACGACTGGGCGTTGCCCTCGAAGCCGTCGCGCAACCGCAGCCGCTGACGGGCCAGGTTGTCCAGGACCCGTTCGCCGAGGTGGCCGAAGGGTGGGTGACCCAGATCATGGGCCAGCGCGGCTGCCTCCACCACGTCCGGGTCGCAGCCGCCGAGTTTCGCAAGCTGATCGGCGTACCGGATGAGCAGTTTCTCGGCAATCGCCCGGGCCACCGAGGCAACCTTGAGACTATGGGTGAGCCGGTTGTGCACCAGCAGCCCGGCCCCGCCCGGCGAGATCACCTGGGTGACCCCGGCCAGGCGGGCGAAGAACGGCGAGCTGACGATCCGGTCCCGGTCGACTCGGAACGGGCTGGTGGCAAGGTCGCCGGGGGCGACGAGGCCGTCTCCGAAGAGGCGCCGGGCGCGGGGATCGTCCATGCGTCCGACGGTATTACATGAGGTCAGCGCGCCTGGAGGGCGTCCAGGGCAACCGCCATCGCGGCGATCAGGCGCCGGTCGAGCTGCGGGTCGTGGATGGTCACGACGTAGCGGTCGCGCAGGCCCCACTTCTTGATCACGCTGAACGCCGGGCGGTCGCCCAGGAGGAATTCGAAGTGGTACGGCAGCCACGACAGCGAGTCGACGAAGCGGCGCAGGACCGCCACCACCATGTTGGTCTCGCGGCCGATCATCTCGCCGTAGCCGGGCTGCTCAAGGTGCCACGTCGAGCGCAGCAGCGATTCCTTCCAGTTCTTGCGGAACAGGCCGATAGGGCTCCCGGCCGCGTCCGTCACGTCGTAGGTCGCGCCCAGGTCGATGACCTGACGGGCCTTGAAGCCGAGAACGGGAGTGGTCTTGGTGTCGTCGGTGTAGAGCGTCACCTGCTCCTTGAACGCCATCCGCTTCTGCTGGGCGAAGGCGAGGATGCCGGCTTCGGAGCCATCGGGGGCGACGGCGTGGATCTCATATTGGTTGACCATCAGCCGAACGCGCTGGCGCACGTGCAACTGCTGCTGGTTCTGCAAGGTGTCGACAGTCACGGCGGGCAGTGTGACATACCTCGCGTGGTGGCGATGTACCCGATCGGCCAGACAAACTTGGGTGGACGTCTCAGATACACCGACTCGGAGGAACCGCGCTATGGCGATACGAAAAGGGGCCTGGGTGGCCCTCGCGCTGGGAGCGGCGGCGGTCTGGGCCGCCCACGACGTCCCGCTGCAGATGGGCTCCCGGCGCATCGGCAAGCGCGCCGTTGGTGACCGCGGTGAGCGCTACCGGCGGTCCCCGCAGTTCTCCGGTGGCAAGTTCCGCAACACCGAGCCCGCCTCCGACGAGATCACTGCCGCGTCCATGCCGCGCCTGCTTGCCGCCACGCTGACCGGCCGCGAGCGGCGCCATCCGGGCTCGCCGATCCCGCTGGTCAAGCCGGAAACCGGCGGCGACGGGCTCTATGTGACCTGGTACGGCCACTCGTCAGCGCTGATTGAGATCGAGGGCCGCCGGGTCCTGCTCGACCCGGTGTGGAGCGAGCGCTGCTCACCCTCGCGGTTGCAGGGCCCCAAGCGGCTGCACGAGCCCCCGGTGGCGCTGCGCGAGCTGCCGCCCATCGACGCCGTGGTGATCTCACACGACCACTACGACCACCTCGACATGGACAGTATCCGCAACCTGGTCGACCTGCAGGCCGCGCCGTTCCTGGTGCCGCTGGGCATCGGCGCGCACCTCGAGCGCTGGGGCGTGCCGGCCACCCGGATCATCGAACTCGACTGGGACGAGAAGGCCACTGTCGCCGGCCTGGAGTTCGTGGCCACCGCGGCCCGCCACTTCTCCGGCCGCGGCTTCTCCCGCGACGAGACGCTCTGGGCCTCCTGGGTGATCAACGGCCCGACCCGCAAGGCCTTCTACTCCGGGGACACGGGTTACTTCCCCGGGTTCAAGGAGATCGGCGAGCAGTACGGTCCGTTCGACGTCTCGCTGGTGCAGATCGGCGCGTACGGCGACGCGTGGCCGGACATCCACATGATCCCCGAGGACGGCGTGGCCACCCACGTGGACGTGCAGGGCGGCTTGATGATCCCGGTGCACTGGGCCACGTTCAACCTGGCCCTGCACGACTGGCCCGAGCCGGCCGACCGCGCCTGGGCCGAGGCCAAGGCGCGCAACGTCAACCTGGCGGTCCCCCGTCCTGGCGAGCGGGTTGATGTCGACAACCCGCCCGCCGTGGACGGCTGGTGGCAGCAGCTCTGAGCCGGGTTACGGGGCGGCGTTCAGCAGGTCGAGCGCCGAGTGCCGGCATGCGTGGGCCGTACGCGTCGGTGCTGTTGCAGTTGCCGGCGTACGCCGTGTCTGCCTGGAGTTTCAGGTAACCGGCGTACGCCGGCGTTCGTCGCGGCGTTGAGCACCCCGAGCCCGCGCAGGATGCCGTGGGCTGGTCCTTTGCGCGCGCAGTGAGGGGGTCCGCCCGCTGCCGAGGCGCGCAGATCCGTACCGATCAGGACACCGTCTGGCGCATTCGCTGCTCGGCGGCGGCGCTGCGGATCACCATCAGGCGCAGTTCGAGCTCGTCGGACACCATCGACGCCAGGTGTTCGAGGGCCTTGAGCTGGCGCGGGGTCGCTTCGCGGGGGCGGTTGTCGATCACGTTGACGGTGCCCAGGCGGTAGCCGTCGTGGGTGCGGATCGGCGCCGCCGCGTAGAAGCGCAGGCCCAGCTCGCCGCGGACCAGCGGGTGTTCCAGGGTGCGGGGGTCGACAGCGGCGTTGTTGATCACGTAGACGTCGTCCTGGGCGATCACCGACGCGCACAGGCCGGGTTCGCGGCCCACCGAGCGCACCCCGGTCAGGCCCTGGCACGCCGCCAGCCACACCAGGTCCTGCTCGACCAGGGAAACCGTGGCGATCGGGGTCTCAAAGATGGCGCCCGCCACGAAAGCGATCCGGTCATAGGCGTCCTCGACCGGCTGATCAACCAGCCGGTAGCGGCGGACGGCGTCGAGCCGGCGCTGCTCGTCGAGGCTGATGTTGTCCAGATATTCGTATGCACCGCCCGACACGGGACTGTTGTTGGTCATGCGTCGAGCTTAGGGAAACTTTCGGGGGGCACCGCAACCGCTGAGCCGTTAAAAATCGGCTGTGGGGTTCCTGAAAGTGCGAATGTCGCACAACCTGTCGGGTAGTAGCCATCCGTGACACCACCGATAGCCGCCGTAGTCGGACAACTCGCCCGGGACCTCGTTCTCACCGTGGAGGCCGTTCCCGAGGGCGGCGCTGCCGCAGACGCGGGCGAGCGCCGGGAACAGCTCGGTGGTAAGGGCGCCAACCAAGCGGTCGCGCTGGCGCAATTCGGGGTACGTCCCAAGCTCATCGCCGTCGCCGGGGACGACACGATCGGCGACGTCTTGCTCGGGCAGGCCCGTGCCGATGGCATCGACACCACCGGGGTGGTCCGGCGGCGCGGCTCGCTGACCGGGCTGATCGTCGAGGTGCTCGAAGCCGATGGCACCTGGCGTTACCTGCAGCATCTCCCCGAACCGGTGCTGCTGACCCGGCGGGACGTCGAAGCTGCTCGGGCGCTCATCGAGGGGGCCGGCGCTGTGGTCGTACAGCTGCAACAGCCTGCCGAAGCGACCCTGGCCGCCGCCGGGATGGGCCGTCAGGCCGGGGCTTTGATCGTGCTGGACGGGGTGCCGGAGGAGTCGCACCTGGCCACGGCCGATGTGATCCGCGCGGATGAGCAGGAAGCGGGCCTGCTGCTGGGCGGCGCTGCGACGGTCGACAAGGCCCGCGCGCTGCTGGACAAGGGGCCGAAGCTGCTCGCACTCGGCGTTGACGATGGCAACCTGTTCGTGTGGGCCGACGGGCACCTGCACCTGCCGTTGACCACCGAGAAAGTGGTCGACACGACCGGTGGTGGCGACGCTTTCACCGCGGCGCTGACTGCAGCTTTGCTGCGCGGCGAGGACTATCCGGCGGCTGCGCGGTGGGCGGTGGCCGCGTCGGGAGCCACCGTGGGACATCCGAGCGGGCGCCCGAGCCTGCGCACCGAGGAACTGGAGAAGCGCGTGCGGGAGCTGGCCGGTGAGTGAGATCGGACCGGCCGAGCAGTGGGCCGTACGGGAGACCAGCCTGGCCGGCAAGGCGCTGGGCACCGGGTCGCTGCGCCAGGCGGAATCGGTGTTCGCCCTGGCCAATGGGCATATCGGTCTGCGCGGGAACCTGGATGAGGGCTCGCCGGTGGGGATGCCGGGGACGTACCTCAATTCCCTCTATGAGGAGCGTGACCTCACCTACCCCGAGGCCGGGTACGGGTTCCCCGAGCGCACCGAGACGATCATCGACGCCCCCAACGGCAAGCTCATCCGGCTGGTCGTGGACGACGAGCCGTTCGACCTCCGGACCGGGGTGCTGCACCGCCACGAACGCTGCCTCGACCTGCGCGCCGGAACCCTGCAGCGCGACGTCGACTGGGAATCGCCGACCGGCACCCGGGTACGCATCCGCAGCACCCGGCTGGTCTCGTTCCCGCACCCCTCGGTCGCAGCCATCCGCTACGAGGTCGAAGCCGCCGACCGGGACGTTCGCGTGCGCATCGAGTCCGACCTGCTCGCCAACGAGGAGCAGACCGACCAGCGCGACGACCCGCGCGCCTCGGCCGCCGTGCAGTCCCCGCTGCGCTCGCTGGAGCACTCCGACGACGTGTTGCACCACCGCACCCGGCGCAGCGGCATCGAAGTCGCGTCGGCGGTCGCCCACACCAGCAGCATCGGCAAGCCGGACATGTCTTCGGAGGAGGACCTGATCCGGGCCGTGCTCGAGGTGAGCGTGCCCGCCGGGGAGACGCTGCGGGTGGAGAAGTTCCTGGCCTACTCGTGGGCCGAGGACGATGTCGTGGACCGGGCTCTTGAGGCCCGCGACAAGGCGGCCGAGCTGGGCTTCGACGAGCTGCTGCGATTGCAGCGCGAGTATCTCGACGACTTCTGGGCCGGCGCCGACGTGGAGCTCGACGGCGATCCGCAGGTGCAGCAGGGCGTCCGGTTCGGGCTGTTCCACGTGCTGCAGGCGGGGGCCCAGGCCGGTCCGCACCCGATCGCGGCGAAGGGGCTGACCGGCAACGGCTACGACGGCCACGTGCTGTGGGACACCGAGACGTTCGTGTTGCCGCTGTTGACGTACACCCATCCCGGTTGTGTGGGTCTGGCTCTTCGCTGGCGGCATCAGGGACTCGAGAAGGCCCGGGACCGTGCCCGTGAGCTGCGGCTTTCCGGCGCGTCCTACCCGTGGCGCACGATTTCGGGCGGGGAGAACTCCGGGTATTGGCCGGCCGGGACCGCCGCGCTGCACGTCAACGCCGACATCGCGGCCGCGGTTCTGCGTTATGTGCACGCCACCGGCGACGAGGAGTTCCTGCGCGAGGCCGGTCTGGACATCCTGGTCGAGACCGCCCGGCTCTGGCACGGCTACATCCACGTGGACGACGACGGGGTCGCGCACATCGACGGCGTCACGGGTCCGGACGAATACACGGCGCTGGCCGACGACAACGCCTTCACCAACCTCATGGCGCAGCACAATCTGCTCGGTGCCGCGACGTTCGAAGAGCAATTGCGCGAGCGCGGGATCAGTGCCGACGAGATCAGCGGGTGGCGCTCGGTGGCGCAGAAACTGACTGTTCCGTACGCCCAGAACCGCGCCGTGCACGAACAGCACCACAACTTCACCCGTCGTCAGGAGTGGGACTTCGACGCCACCAGCGACGACGACTACCCGCTCATGCTGCACTTCCCCTACCTCGACCTGTACCGCCGCCAAGTGGTCAAACAGGCCGACCTGGTGCTCGCGATGATGCTGCGCCCCGACGCGTTCACCCGTGCGGAGAAGGAACGCAACTTCGCCTACTACGAAGCCCGTACGGTCCGCGACTCATCGTTGTCGGCTCCCGCGCAGGCCGTGCTGGCCGCCGAGACCGGGCACTTGGAGCTGGCGCACGACTACGTCGCCGAGGCGGCGCTGCTCGACCTGCGCTCGGGCGGCGAGGCCAGCGGCGACGGCCTGCACATCGCCGCGTGCGCCGGGGCCTGGATCGCGCTGGTGATGGGCTTCGGTGGCATGCGCGACCACGACGGCAAGCTGTCGTTCAACCCGCGGCTGCCCGGTCACCTGCCCCGGCTGCGCTTCTGCCTGCGCTGGCGGGAGAGCCGCATCGAGGTCGTGATCACCCCGTCGCAGGTCACCTACGCGGTCACCGAAGCCGACATGACCTTCGAGCACGACGGCGCCCCCATCTCGGTACGGGCCGGCGAAACGGTCACCAAGCACCTCGACCCCGTGCCCACC
>NZ_LOJP01000001.1:5592833-5595049 GCF_001553785.1 Actinoplanes sp. TFC3 | reverse complement strand
GCTGCGAGCGCTGCCGCCGGGAACCTAACGGTCCAGCACGTCCCCCCGGCCACCTGAACGCCGGGCCGACGTGCTGGACCGTTAGGTTCCCGGCGGCAGCGCTCGCAGCCGGACGCTGGTGATGGCGCGCCCGGTCACCTCGACCACCTCGGCGGTGAACTCGGGCAGCGCCACCACCTCGCCGGGCGCGGTAGGGATGTGCCCGAGCGAGGCCAGCATCCGGCCCGCGATCGTGGTGTACCCGCCCTCGTCGACCCCGTCGGCGAACCCGATGTCCGGCAGGTCGTGCAGCGGGAACGCCCCGGGCAGCAGCAACGCGCCGTCAGCCTCGGTCACCACCGACTCCACGTCCCTGTCGCTCTCGTCGTAGATCTCGCCCACAATTTCCTCGACCAGATCCTCCATGGTCACAATGCCGTCGATGGCCCCGCGCTCGTCCACCACCAGGGCCAACTGCTGGCGGTCCAGGCGCATCTGCCGCAGCGCGTCGGACACCCGCAAGGTCTCCGGCAGCAGCAACCCGGGCCTGCCCAGCGCGTCCACCGGCCCCTGCGCTCCGATCAAGTCCCGAAGGTGCACGACAGCAATGACATCGTCCAGCCCGGCCCGCCCCACCACCGGCGCGCGTGAGTGACCGCCCCGGATGAGCTGCTGCAGGGCATCTGCGGCGGGCAGACCGGTGGGCAGCGTCAGCACATCGCGGCGGGGCACCAGGATCTCGCGCAAAATCCGGTCGGCGATCTCGAACGCCCCCGAGATGATCGTGCGCTGTTCGGCCGAGAAGTCCTGCTGCGCCGCAACCATGTCGCGGATCTCCTCGGTGCTGACCTCCTCGCGCTGGGCGCGGGGGTCGCCGCCGGCCAGGCGCACGATGAGGTCGGTGGCCGTGCTCAACAACCAGACCGCCGGGCGCGAGACCGTCGAGAGCAGGTCCAGCGGGCGGGCCACCAGCAGGGCCCATCCTTCGGTACGTTGCATGGCGATCCGCTTGGGCGCCAGCTCGCCGATGACCAGCGTGACGAAGGCGAGCGCAATGGTCACCAGCACAATCGCCGCGGGCCGCGCCGCCGCCCCCAGAAAGCCGAGCGGCCCCGCCAGCCGCTCCGACAGTGAGACGGCAGCCGCTGCGGAAGCGAGGAACCCGGCGAGCGTGATCCCGATCTGGATGGTGGCCAGGAAACGGTTCGGATCGCGGGCGAGCCGCCCGAGCAGCCGCCCCGAGCGTGAGGTCTTCTCCAGCTTGTGCACCTGGCTGTCGCGCAACGACACCAGCGCCATCTCGCTGCCCGAGAACGCCGCGTTGACCAGCACCAGCACCAGCACGAGGACAATTTGCCCGGCTAAGCCATCCACCAGCCCACGCTAACCGCCAAAGAGCCGCTTCATCCCGGTACGTCCTCAGCCCACACGCGCCAGTCGTCCAGCACGCCGTACAACGCCGGAGTGAGCCACCCCGGCGCCGACCGCTGGAACACCCCCGGGTCCATCCGCCCGGCCCCGGCCGGCAACGCGCCCACCAGGTGCGGCACCAACTCGGTCAGGTTTGCCCAGTGCACCAGTTCCGGCTGGCCCGGCCAAGCCCCCAGCATCACCTTCGCGGTAACACCGCGCCGCTCCAAGGCCTCCAACGTGAGCGCGGTGTGGTTCATCGTCCCCCGCCCCGCATGCGCCACCACAATCGCCGGCGCCCCCAACGAGGTAGCCAGGTCCCCAGCCGTCCACGCCTGCCCGGACGGCCGGACGCCCACCGGCACCAGCAACCCGCCGGCCCCTTCGACAAGCACGAGATCATGGTTGCCGGCCTCGGCCCGGATCGCGTCCACGACCTCGTACAACTCCAGCGGCGCCAGCCCAGCCACGCGCGCAGCGGCCAGCGGGGTCAACGGCTCGGGGTACGAGGCCAAGGTCCGGCAGGTATGCGGGGCGGCCAGCCGGGTGATCAGGTCGGTGTCGCTCGGGCCACCATCGGCTGTGCCGGTCTGGCCCAGCTTGATGACAGCAACGCGGAGACCCGCGGCCTGGGCCGACGCGGCGATCGCGGCGGCGGCAATGGTCTTGCCGACATCGATGTCGGTGCCGGTGATGAGGACGATGCCGCGCCACTCGCCGTGCCCGACGTGCCGGGGGGAGGGGTGCGAGGCGCGGGTCTCCTCCGGAGCGGTTCCTTCAGTGGCGTCCGGGACCGGGGTGGCCGGGAGGTCTGCGGCGGCGGGGGC
>NZ_LOJP01000001.1:5554741-5592733 GCF_001553785.1 Actinoplanes sp. TFC3 | reverse complement strand
GGTGGGGGTGGTGCGGGGTTCCCGCGCTTGGGGCCTGGCGGTCACCGCAACCTCGCATTCCATGACTCCGACCGTTTCGCGGGGCAAACTACCACTTGCCATTTAGTAGAGTACGGGCATGCCAGGCGCTGTTTCACACGGTGAGCCGTCCCGGTGACCACCGCACCGAACAACAAGCCGGCCAGGGAGCTGGCTGGGGCCGTGGTCACGCTGCGTGCAGCAGTGGATGCGGACGTTGCGGCGTTGGCGAGGATTCGTGCTACTCCGCAGGTGCGGGCCCGGTGGCGGGGTGGAACTGATCTCGCGGCTGAGGTTCGGGAGGCAATTGCGGACAACGGGCTGCGGTTTCTGACCATCCGGCAGGGCCAGCGCATCGTCGGTGGGATTCAGTGGGCTGCTGAGGACGACCCTGAGTATCGGCACGCGAGCATCGACATCTTCGTCGACCCGGCTGCGCACGGCAGGGGGCTCGGGACGGATGCGGTTCGCGCGCTGGTGGCGTACCTGGTCGAGGTCGAGGGTTTTCACCGGATCGTGATTGATCCGGCGGCGGACAATCGGGCGGCCATCCGGTGCTACGAGAAGGCCGGCTTCCGAGCGGTGGGAATCATGCGGCAGTACGAGCGCGGCGCCGACGGCCGCTGGCACGACGGCCTCCTGATGGACCTGCTCGCCGACGACCTCAAAGCCCCCGGAAGCGCCGCCGACCCCGGATAGAACCCATCGGCGACGGTGGACCCTGCAAGGTCCACCGTCGCCGCTCTCACCCGTCACCCGAAGGTGGCCGGAGCCTCCTTGGCCGCGGGGCGGCGGCCCGGCAAGTGCAGCGTGACCGTCGTCAGCCCGCCGTCTCGCTCGCCCGGCTCGGCCCCGAAGCGCCGCAACGTGCGCAGCGCCGCCACGTTGTCCGCGCCGATGTGTGCGACTACCGCTTCGACCTCGGCTCGTTCGGCGGCGGCTACCGCACGGCGGAGCAGGGCCGTGCCGATGCCGCGGCGTTGCCAGGGGTCGGCTACCAGCACCGCCACCTCGGCCAGGTCGCCCTCGGTGAGCAGGTTGGCCATGGCGACCACGCGCTCCTCGCCGCTGGCCGGGTCCAAGTGCAGCGCTAGCAGGGTCAGTCCCGCTGACGGCTCGATCAACCTGTGCAGGCGGGTCTCGGTGGGCTCGGCCGTCAAATAGCGACGGCGGCGGGATTCGGGGGAGCAGGTTGCGTGCAGTGTCCGTACCGCGTCGAGGTCTTCGGCTGTTGCCTCACGCACCAGCAGTTCGGCGCCGTCGGCCAGCAGCAGGGTGGTCTGTTCGGCGGTGCGGCGCACGAGCGCGCTGCTCACCTCGACCAGCGCCTGCGCCCGCGCATACTCCGCCGGGGTGAAGGCGGGGGCCGGCCGGACCACCTCGTAGGTGCCGCCGGCCGGGTCGATCAGCGTCATGTGCTGCTCGTCGAAGCCGTGCAGAACCACCGTCCCGGCCGGGCGCCAGCGCACCTCGGCCGCGTCCAGCAAAGCCAGCAGGGCCTCGCCCAACCCGTCGGGGTCGTGCACCAGCCGACCGGCCAGGGCCAGCGCGCGGGTCGGCTGGTCGGCCAGGCCCTGCGCCTCGGCCCGGGTGACGAACGCGTCGCGGCCACGGCCCCGGATGATGGCGGCGTGCAGCTCCGGCTCCGACATGGTGTCGGGGGCGTCGACCAGGAAGTCGTCAACCGCGCCGTCCTCGGTCGTATGGACCTGGACGGCCAGGATGTTCACCGAGCGCAGCGCGAGGCTGGCCGTGAGCACGGACAGGTAGCCGGGGCGGTCGTCAACCGTCGCCCTGATCCGCCACAACGCCATGCTCACCCTCCCGCTCGTGCTCCGGCCTCAAGCGTCTCTCGCGGGTGTTACCTGCGCATTGCCAACGCAACAGCCCTTATGAGGGGTCAGTCACAGCCGATGCGACCGGCGGCACACCGGCACGGTCCAGGCGGTCGCCCAGGATCACCGCGGCGGCCCGGACGAGCTGCGCCACCCGGTCGACCTCGGTGATGTGGAACGCGGCGGCGCGCAGGTCGTCGGCGTCCGAGCGAGCCACCACGAGCACCAGGCCGGCGCGGCCGAAGGGGGCCACGGCGTACTTGGTGTCGTCCGGGCCGACCAGCGGGCGCTCGCGCAGCGGGGTGACCTCGGGCAGGTGCAGCGGTGCGGGGGCGCGCCAGCTCGCGTATGCCACCGTGGGTTCGCTGCCGGTGGGCAGGTGCAGCGACGGCTCGTCGGCGGCCAGGCGCGGGGCGGCCGAGCGGGCGGCCCAGTCGGCCGGGACCACTGCGGCTGCGGCCCAGTCGGCGGCCAGCAGGCCTGGCACCGCGTCGACCAGCGTGGCCAGCCCGTCGGTGGGGTTCGCGGCTACCTGAGCGAGCAGTTCGGCGTCGTGACCGCCGGAGACCGGGGCACCGATGGCCTTCCAGATGCCGTCGACCTGGACGCCGGGGATGGCGGCGAGCCCGGCGAGCAGGCGGTCCACCCGGGCCGCACCCGGCCATACGACGGTGAAGTCGTCGACGGCCCGGCCGCCGAGGCGCTCCAGCACCACCACCTGGACGATGTCGGCTCCGGCCACGCCCAGCGTGCGGGCGACCTGGCCGAGGGCGCCCGGACGATCCGGCAGAGTGACTCGTACCCGCAGCAACATGCAACTCCCCTCATCGGGCGGCGTGACGGCACGAGCCTGCCCGAGTGGAGTTTCGCGGCCGTTGCGCCGCCATGTCCCGGCCGTCAAGGCGCATAGATATGCGCTGAATCACGCCCAGACTATGACGGGTCAGGCGGTTCCGCGACGGACTAGGTGGGTGTCGAGCAGAACATGTGAATTGTCGGCGGGTTCGCGGCGGATGCGGCTCACCAGCAGTTCGGCCATGCGCCTGCCCATGTCCTCGACCGGCTGGTGGACCGTGGTCAGCGGCGGCTGGGTCTGCCGGGCCACCGGCGCGTCCTCGAAGCCGATCACCGCCACGTCTTCCGGCACCTGCCGACCGGCCTCGCGCAACGCGCGCAGGGCGCCGCTGGCCATCAGGTCGGAGGCGACGAACACGGCGTCCAGCTCCGGGTCGCGGGCAAGCAGGGCCTTCATCGCGCCGGCCCCGCCGTCCTCGCTGAAGTCGCCGTATTCGATCAGCTCCGCGCCCTGCACCGCCTGGCAGTAGCCGGCCAGCCGGTCGATCCCGGCCACCATGTCCTGCGGCCCGGCCACGGTGGCCACCCGGCGCGCCCCACTCTGCTGCAGGAACTCGACAGCCATCCGGGCCCCGGCAACGTTGTCGACATCGACGAAGAAGTCGTCGGGCTCCGGCTCCAGGGGCCGGCCACCCAGCACGAACGGCATCCCGCGCTCACGCAGTATCGCCGGCAGCGGGTCGTCGTCGTGCAGCGACAACAGCAGCACGCCGTCGACATGGTGGCCGGTCAGGTGCCCGACCACGCGCTCGCGCTGTTCGGGCGAGGCAGCCATGGCCAGCCACAACTGCAACGGGGTCTCCAGCAGGGCGGCATTGATGCCGCGCAGCACCCCGGCGAAGAACGGCTCGCCGAACAGGCGCTCCTGCGACTCCGACACCACGAGGGCGACCGAGTCGGTGCGCTGGGTGACCAGTTGGCGGGCGGCACGGTTGGGCACGTAGCCCAGCTCGACGATCGCTGCCTCGACGGCCGCCTTGGCTTGCGGGCTCACCTGCGAGGAGCCGTTGAGAACGCGGGACGCGGTGCCCCGGCCGACTCCGGCGCGCGCCGCGACGGCATCGAGCGTCGGACGTCCCGGGGAACGCAGGGGCTGCCTGGTCATGCGCGCATTATTCTCCAGCACTATGAATGGTGTCTGCCCTGGCGTGGCCTAGGCTGACACCATGATCTGTCGGGCCTGCAAGGAGCGCCGGCACGAGGACTGCCGGGGCGGTTCGTGGTGCGACTGCCAGCATCGACCGGTGCAGCCGACGCCGCCCGTCACCGGGCCCGCGTCGCCATGATCCTCCCCGATGATCTGACGGATAGCTACCCGCGCGCCGCGGCGCCGTGCCTGCGGGTCAACTTCATCGCCAGCATCGACGGCGCGGTCACCATCGACGGCACGTCCGGCGCGCTCGGCGGTCCCGGCGACAAACGGATTTTCGACACGCTGCGGATGGTCTGTGACGTACTGGTGGCGGCTGCCGGGACCGTACGGAAGGAGCATTACGACGCCCTGCGCCTCGATGCCGGCGCCCGCGCCTGGCGCAAGACCCATGACCTGCCCGAGTTTCCGCTGATGGCGATCGTCTCGGGCAGCCTCGACCTCGACCCCGAACAGTTGATCTTCTCCGACGCCCCGATCAAGCCGCTGATCTTCACGCGCGCGGGGGCGACGCCGCCGCCCGGCCTGGCCGAGGTCGCCGAGATCATCGTCATGGACGACCTGGCCGGTCTCGTCGCCGAACTGCACCGCCGGGGCGCCACTCAGATCCTGTGCGAAGGCGGCCCGCATCTGTTCGGCGCCCTTCTGGCCGAGGGTCTGGTCGACGAGCTCTGCCTGACCATGTCGCCGCTGCTCGCAGGCGGTGACGCGGGCCGCATCGCCGCCGGGCCGCCCGCCGAACCCCAGAAGATGTCGCTGCGCCATGTCCTGCACGAGGACGACATGCTGTTCCTGCGGTACTCGCGCTAGATCCTGTGGACAACGTTGTGGATGACCCCCACAAGTTGTGGACAATCTGGGTCAACCGACGTGCCGTCCGTCAAGTTGTCAGACCCCTGGTGCAACATGATCGGCGTGCCCGATGAAGCAGAGCTCGCCAACGACCCGGTCGGCCGGGTGCTCGGCACCGCCGACGCCACCCCGCTACAGTTCTGGACGGCGGTGACCCCGGGCAGCTATCTGCAGCTCGACGACGTGGTGGTGACCAGCCGCGACCTGCCCGACCGCGAGCCCGTGACGATCGCCGGCGTGGTCACTCAGGTCCGGGCCCGGCACGAGGGCGCCCAGTTCGACTCCGACGTGTTGGCCATCGCCGAGGGCACCCTGCCGGCGCTGGTGCAGGAGGCCGCCGAGATCACCACCACCCGGGTCGACCCCGAGCTCTACGTGCCGCCCGCCCCCGGTGCCGTGGTGCACCGCGCCTCCGGTGCCGCCCGCGACGCCGCGCTGCACTTCGACCGGATGGAACGCCGGGTGCCGATGGGCACCGGGCGCGACGGCGTGCCGGTGTTCCTCAATGCCGACTTTCTCGACGGCACCCGCGGCGCGCACGTGTCGATCTCCGGCATCTCCGGCGTGGCCACCAAGACGAGCTTCGCCACGTTCCTGCTCTACTCGGTGTTCCGTTCCGGAGCGCTGGGCGCCGACGGCACCAACGCGCGGGCGCTGATCTTCAACGTCAAGGGCGAGGACCTGCTCTTCCTCGATCACGAGAACACCAAGCTCGACGACGCCACCGTAGCCGGCTACAAGCTGCTCGGGCTGCCCGCCTCGGCGTTTCCCGACGTCCGGGTCTACGCGCCGCCACGGGCCGGTGACTCGTCCGGTGCCCCCGACGTGAACAGCCGGCTGACCGGGGTCGACAGCTTCTACTGGACCCTCGAGGAGTTCTGCGAGAAGCGGCTGTTGCCGTACGTGTTCGCCGACGCGGACGACGAACGTCAGCAGTACACGATGGTCGTGCACTCGGTCACCGCCCACCTGGCGCGTCACGCGGTCCCGGCCGAGGGCGGGATCAGCATCGACGGGCGGCGGCTGGGCTCTTACGGCGACCTGGTGGATCACGTCGTCGACCAGCTCACCGACGACGAGACCCGTTCCACCTGGGCCGGCAGCGCGGTGAACATGGGCACGGTCAACGCGTTCGCGCGGCGCCTGATCGGCAGCAAGCGCGACCTGTCCCGGCTGATCCGCGGTGACCTGGCCGCCCGCCGCCCGCACCAGATCAAGACCGCCGAGAGCGCCCAGGTCACCGTCGTAGACCTGCACAACCTGCCCGACCGCGCGCAGCGGTTCGTGGTCGGCGTGACCCTCAAAACCGAGTTTGACGACAAGGAGAAGTCCGGCACCGGGCGGCCGCTGCTGTTCGTGGTGCTCGACGAGCTCAACAAGTACGCCCCCCGCGAGGGTTCCTCACCGATCAAGGAGGTGCTGCTCGACATCGCCGAGCGCGGCCGCTCGCTGGGCGTCATCCTGATCGGCGCGCAGCAGACCGCCAGCGAGGTGGAACGCCGCATCGTCACCAACTCGGCGATCCGGGTGGTCGGCCGGCTCGACCCGGCCGAGGCTTCGCGCCCCGAATACGGCTTCCTGCCACCGGCCATGCGCCAGCGCGCCCTGCTGGCCCGGCCCGGCACGATGTTCGTCAACCAGCCCGACATCCCGGTGCCGCTGTGCGTGGAGTTCCCGTTCCCCGCCTGGGCCACCCGCAAGTCCGAGTCCGGCCCACCGCCGGCGGGCACGATGCGCTCGATCGTGCAGGGCGTCGACCCGTTCGCGGTCGTCGGCGGGCGCAGCGGTTCGCCGGACGACGACATCCCGTTCTAAGGTTCCCCGATGCGCATCCTGCACACGTCCGACTGGCATGTCGGAAAGGTCCTGAAGGGACGCACCCGGCACGAGGAGCACATCCGCGTGCTGGCCCAGGTCGTGGAGGTCGCGCGGGCCGAGCGCCCGGACCTGGTCATCGTCGCCGGTGACCTGTACGACACGGCCGCGCCCTCGCCGGACTCCACCCGGGTGGTGACCCGGGCGTTGTCGGCGCTGCGCCAGACCGGGGCCCGGGTGGTCGCGATCGGCGGCAACCACGACAACGGGCATGCCCTGGACGCGCTGCGCCCCTGGGCCGACGCGGCCGGCATCGAGTTGCGCGGCTCGGTGCGCGACAAGCCCGAGGACCTCATCCTCACCGGGGAGACCGCATCCGGCGAGCGCTGGCGGCTGGCCGCACTGCCGTTCCTGTCGCAGCGCTACGCCATCCGGGCCGTGGAGATGTACGAGCTCACCGCGGCGGAGACCCAGCAGACCTACGCCGACCACATCGCGCGGCTGATCGCCCGGCTCACCGAGGACTTCGACCAGCCCGGCGCGGTCAACCTGCTCACCGCCCACCTCACCGTGGTCGGCGCCAGCGCGGGCGGCGGCGAACGCGAGGCCCACACCGTGATGGGCTACGCGGTGCCGGCCACGGTGTTCCCGCAGAACGCCCACTACGTTGCGCTGGGTCACCTGCACCGGTCACAGCGCGTCATCGGACCGGGGCCGGTCCGTTACTGCGGCAGTCCGCTGGCCGTCGACTTCGGCGAGGAGGAGAACGTACCCTCCGTAGCCATCGTCGACGTCGCCACCGACAAGGCGGCCCAGACCCGCGACGTGCCGATCACCGCGGCCAAGACCCTGCGCACGGTGCGCGGCACCATCGAACAGCTCGCCACGGTGAACCTTCCGGATGCGTGGCTGCGTGTCTATGTCCGTGAGTCGCCGCGGGTGGGGTTGCGCGAGGACGTGCAGGAGTTGCTGCCCAACGCCCTCGACGTGCGCATCGACCCGGACATGGTGCCGGACAAGTCGGGCGAGCGGATGGCTCAGCGGGCCGGACGGTCCCCGCGCCAGCTCTTCGGCGACTACCTGGACAACCGCGGCATCGCCGAGGACGACGTCCGTGAACTCTTCGACGAGCTGTACGACGAGGTGAGCAGCGAAAAATGAGACCTCTCAGGCTCGACATGGCCGGGTTCACGGTGTTCCGCGACGAGACCACCGTGGACTTCACCGACGCCGACTACTTCGCGCTGGTCGGGCCCACCGGCTCGGGCAAGTCGACGGTGCTCGACGCGATCTGCTTCGCGCTCTACGGCACCGTCCCGCGCTGGGGCGGCACCCGCGGCATCGGCAACGCGCTGGCCCCCTCGGCCACCGAGGCCCGCGTCCGGCTGGTTTTCGAGTCGGCCGGAGCGCGCTACGTGGCAACCCGGGTGGTCCGGCGCGACGGCCGCGGCAACGTCAAGACCGCCGGTGCCGGGCTGCAGCTGATGCCACCCGGCTTCGACGTGACCCGGCTGGACACCGGAATGAGCCTGGAGGACCTCGGCGACGTGCTGGCCGGCACGCCCGCCGAGATGGACGAGGCCGTGGTGAGCGCCGTAGGGCTGCCGTATGAGCAGTTCACCAGCTGTGTGGTGCTGCCGCAGGGCCAGTTCGCCGACTTCCTGCACGCCAAGCCGGCCACCCGCCAGCAGATCCTGGTCAACCTGCTCGGCCTGCACGTCTACGAGGAGGTGCAGACCCGGGCCAGCGCGCGGGCCAGCAAGGCTGAGAATCAGCTACAGATCGTCGATCAGAACCTCGATGCCCTCGCCGATGCCAGCGATGAGGCGGTCGAGCAGGCGGCGGACCGGCTGGCGGCGATGCGGGAGCTGACCGCGGCGGTCGAGCAGGCCGTGCCGCGTCTGCGCGAGGTGCGGGACAAGGAAACGGAGCTGGCTGCGGCGCGGGATGCCATTGCGCAGGAACTGGCGGCGCTGAGCGGTGTTCGTACCCCCTCGGGAAGTGCCCAGGTCGCACAGGCCGCGGCCGCCGCACGCACCGGGGCCGAGGCAGCGTCCGCGGCCGTGCGGTCCGCCGAAGAGCGTGAGGAAAAGGTACGAGGGGAGCTCGCGGCCGCCGGCGACGCCGGTTCGCTGGGGCTGATGCTGGACCGGCACATCGAGTTCGACCGGCTCACCGGGCAGGCCGAATGGTTCCAGGGCGAGGTCTCGGTCGCCGAGGTCGAGTACAAGGACGCGGTGTCGGCCGCCGAGCTCGCCCAGCACGCCCACCTGGGCGCCGAGCAGTTGCTGGAGCAGGCCCGGCTGGACTACTCCGAGGCGCAGACCGTCGACCGGGCCATCGCCCTGCGCGCCCACCTCACCGCCGGCCACGACTGCCCGGTGTGCGCCCAGCCGGTGACCACCGTCCCGGCCATGCCCGAAGGCTCCGCCGTGCAGGCGGCCGAACGCCAGGGCAAGGCCGCCCGAGCCGCCGCCGACGTGGCCGCCAAGGCGTGGAAGCAGCGCGACGCGGTCGCCCGTGAGCTGGAGCGTGGCCTGGACCGCAAGCGCGCCCAGTTCGAGCACCACAAGTCCCGGCTCGCCGAGGTCAAGGCCGCGCTGGCCGACTCGCCCGGCCAGGACGCGCTCAAGGCCCAGCTCGCCGAGCTGACCCGGCTGCAGCGCAAGCTCGACGACGCCGGCGCCGAGGTCCGCACCGCCCGCGAGGCCCAGCGCCGGGCCCAGCGTGCCGTCGCCGTGGCCGAGGACCAGCAGCGCACGGCGTGGCGTTCCTTCGACACCGTGCGCGATGCGGTGGCCCGCTTCGGTCCGCCTCCGGCCGACCGCGACGACCTGGCCGGGGCGTGGACCGCGCTGGTCGGCTGGGCCCAGGAGTCCGCCCGCCAGCGCGAAACCGCCCGTGCCGAAGCCGCCGCCGCAGTCGAGACCGCCGCCGGGCAGACCCGCCAGGCCCGCGCCGAGGTGCTCACCCTGTTCACCGATGCCGGCCTGGACGCGCCCTCCGGCAACGCCGACGCCGACCTGATCCGCGCGGCCGCCGTGGCCGCCGAACGAGCCGAAGGCGCCTGGCAACGCCTGCACGAGCGGCAACAACAGGCCCAGGCGTACGCCGAGCAGCGCGCCGACCTTGTCCGCACCCACCGCGTGGCCAAGTCGCTGTCGGGTCACCTGCGCGCCAACAACTTCGAACGCTGGCTGCTCGAAGAAGCCCTCGACCTGCTAGTGTCCGGCGCGTCCCGGATCCTGCGCGAGCTCACCGGCGAGCAGTACGAGCTCATGCACGACAAGGGCGAGTTCTACGTCATCGACCAGCACGATGCCGGCCTTCGCCGCGGCGTGCGCACCCTGTCCGGCGGCGAGACCTTCCAGGCGTCGCTGGCCCTCGCGCTGGCCCTGTCCGAGCAGCTCGCGGGCATGTCCACCACCGCGGCCAGCCTGGAGTCCATCGTGCTCGACGAGGGCTTCGGCACCCTGGACAGCGGCACCCTGGACGTCGTGGCGGCAACCCTGGAGAACCTGGCTGCCCGCGGCGATCGCATGGTCGGGGTGGTGACCCACGTCCACGCCCTGGCGGAACGCGTCCCGGTGCGCTTCGAGGTGCACAAGGACGCCCGGACGGCACACGTGGAGAGGGTCGGCCTTTGACCAGAATGTTCGTCGACGCCTGGGACCCGGCCTATGGCGCAAGCTTCGAAGGGGGCGACGGTGGGGATGGGCCGGCGTCGCCCAGCAGCGCCCAGGTCGACACCGATGTCGAGGTGCCCGCGGCGCAGTGGGCCCCGATCGACGTACCGGCCGGGTTGACGGCGCCCGACGTGGTGTTCCTGGTCGACGGGGTACGCCGCAACGACGCCGGGCTGTGGACCGCCGAGGAGGACGGGCAGTCGTTCCCCGGGCTCGCAGCGTCGTACGCGGCCGGGGTGGTGCGCTGCGATCTGCGCAACGGCGTCGCCCAGCTGGCCGGTGCCCGGGTGGCCCGCGGCCTGTTCACGGCCAGCCCGTCCGCGGAGGATCTGCAGGCCGGTTCGGTGCGCTACACGATCCATCGGGTCAGCGGCACCGGCGAGGCCAGCAAGCTACCCGCCGCCGTGCAGGGACCCTTGACCGCGCTGGAACTCGACATCTCCGACGACGCCCGGACCTCCGGCTCCGACGGTGCCGACCTGCTGGTGGTGGACGGGCCGCTGCGCAACCGCCGCCATTTGCCCCGGACCATCGGTTACATCAAGACCCAGCAGAAGCAGTACCTGCCGGCCGCGCTGACCCCGGTGGTGACCTCGCTCAAGCCCGGCCAGCGCACCCCGGTCTTCGCGATGGGAACGGTGTGGGGCGGCTGGTCGTGGTACCTGCGCCTGCCCGGAGCCTCGGGCGCCCCCTGGGCCGGGATCGTGCGCATCGAGTGCTCGCCGGATCTGACCCCGGACCAGGCGATCGAGCTGGCCGAGCTGTCGGTGGCCACGCTGCCCCGGTTCGCCTCCTCGGCCTACAAGGACCCGCGGGCGCCGCAGAACCTGGTGCCGATCGCCGGCCTGGAGAAACGCCTGCGCGGCATGCTCGGCGACTCCCGGGTCCTGCACCGAGCCCTGACCCTGGCCACCACGCGCCTGCGCTGAGCAGCTCCGCCGCCGTGGCGTTCCAGCGACATCGGGACGCCACCCTCGCGCGCCTGCGTCAAGCGCCGCCGCCGCCGGCCCGCGCCGCCCCCGAGCGGCGCCTGTATGTCCGGCTCGCCCCTTTTATCGCCCATCGCGGGACATGCTCACCGCGACCACAGCGCTACTCACAGCCCCATCCCGGCCGCCTTTTACGACGCCGCGTGAAGTCTAGGTGACCCACCGCTGACAACGCATCGTACGAGCGTGTGCAATACGCACTGTGCGCCTGTCGTAGCCGCCGCTTCGCTGAGTATTATTCGCGTGCCCCGGGAATCACATCGGTTCCCTTGGATGCAGCGCCCCCCGACGCGCGCCCGGACACCGCTTTTTGCGGGCGTACGAGCGTGCCCTTCACGCGCCTGGAACCGGAGGAACCTCTTGCGACTGCGCGTCCATGCTCCCGTGCCTCCACACGGCCCGGAAATTTTCTCCGACGCTTTGATCCTGCCGGGCAGGTTGGCCCGTACTAAGGGCGACGGGGAAAGCACCGGCAGGAGGAATCGATGCATGCGATGGTCATGGAGCGGCTCACGCCGGATGGGGCGGGCGTCATGACGCAGCAGCGTTCCGGAGGCCGGTGGCAGGCTCTCGACGGAGGCCGAAGTGCCGGCAATGATGGCGGCGTGATGCCGCGACAGGCCCGCCATGAGGCCGGGTCCGCGACCGCGAGTCACGAGGACACCCTGGTCCGCATGCTCTACGAGGAGCATGCCGGACCGTTGCTGATGTTCGTGCTGCGGCTGACCGGCGGTGACCGGCAGCGTGCCGAGGACATCGTGCAGGAGACGCTGCTGCGGGCGTGGCGCAACGCGCACCGCCTGGGCGCTCAGGGGCAGCAGTCGCTGCGTCCGTGGCTGGTCACCGTGGCCCGGCGCATCGCGATCGACGACCACCGCAGCGTCAGCGCTCGCCCGCCGGAAACGTATGACCGGGAGCTGGAGAGTTTCCCCAGTACGGCCGACGACACCGATCGGGTCCTGCAGCTGATGACGGTCACCGACGCCCTGCGTACGCTGAGCCAGTCGCACCGCGAGATCCTGGTCGAGACGTACTTCCGTGGCAAAACCGTCCCGGAGGCCGCTGACGTCCTCGGTCTGCCTCTCGGTACGGCCAAGTCGCGTGTGTACTACGCCCTGCGGGCCCTGCGTACGGCTCTGCAGCAGCGGGGGGTGACCGAGTAATGACGCAGGATCAACACTTCGACGTGGCCTCGTACGCCTTGGGGGTGCTCGACGAGCGCGACGCCGCGCGGTTCGAGGATCACCTGATCGACTGCCCGACCTGTGCGATCGAGCTGGAGTCGCTGCTGCCGGTGGTGGACATCCTCAGCGATGTCGACGCCGACGCGCTGGTGGCCACCGAACAGTCCCGCAAGGACGGGCTCGTTCTCAAGCAGATGATCGGAGAGGTACGTCAGGAGCGCCGCCGGGCCAACAGCCGGCGTCTCTACTCCCTGGCCGCCGCGGTCGTCGTCTTCGCCATGCTGTCGATCGGCGCGCTGTTCGCGGGCGGCAAGTGGCTGGCCCCTGAGCAGCCGGGTGGCTCGACCCCCGCGCAGGCGGCGTCGAGCAAGAAGATCGATCCGTTGCCCGATCCCGGCGATGGCATCGGCATCGGTGGCCTCGACCTGACCGGTGAGGTGATCGGCGGCGAGGACCCGCGCACCGGGGTGAAGGCCGAGGTCGCGTTCCAGCCCAAGGACTGGGGCACCCAGGTGTCGTTCGCGATCGCCAACATCGACGGCCCCAAGACGTGCCGGCTTGTCGCGGTGCGCACCGACGGCAGCTCCGAGACCCTGTCCACCTGGAAGGTGGGGGAGAAGGGCTGGGGCACCGCAGAGCAGAAGGAGCCGCTGCTGCTGCAGGCCGTCACCGCTCTGCCGCGCGATCAGATCGCGCACATCAAGGTCGAGGATGTGCAATCCGACGGCAGCGCGGAGACGCTCATTCGCGTTCCGTAATCAGCTTCGCCGAAACGAGCCCGGTCGCCATTGTGCGGCCGGGCTTTTTCGTGTTCGCGCCATTACCGGCCGCCACCGGTGGCGCCGGGGTGGCCATCTTTTACGGATCGCGGGGCGCAAAGGTTCAAAGAAAATTCTGGGAACTTAATCGGATCTGTTTTCAACCGAGCGGCCCTCGCCAGGCGTACTACTGCCCGACACGGAGTTGAAAGATCACAGTGGAGGGCTCTCGTGGTACCGGTGAAGCGAAAGATGATCGTCGCCAGCGCTGCGATCGCGGCGGCGCTTGCGCTGCCCGGTTGCGCCCCGGCCGGCTACAGCGGCGGTGGCAGCACTACTGACTACGGCGCCGAGCCGGCTGCGAACGCGGTGGGCGCCACCCCCGGCGCGACTGAAGGGGCTACGGCGGGGGCGACCCCCGAAGCTACCCCGGGCGCGACGCCCGGCGCGGAGACCGATGAGGGCGCGGACACCGACTCCGATGCCCCCGAGCTCAGCGATGACGAGGTGACCTCGGAGCTGACCGCGGCCAAGGTCAACAAGATGGGCGAGACCGTGCAGAACCAGGACGGCTTCGTGCTGTACCGGTTCGACAAGGACAAGGCCAAGCCCGAGGCGAAGACCACCTGCTACGGCGACTGCGCCAAGGTGTGGCCGCCCGCGGTGATCAACAAGGGTGAGACGCCCAAGCTGGACGGAGTGGACGCCAAGCTGGTCGGCACCGTCGAGCGCGAGGACGGCACGCTGCAGTTGACCCTGGACAACTGGCCGCTCTACACCTACATCGGCGACAAGAAGCCGGGTGCGTGGAAGGGCCAGAACGTGGCCGGCGCCTGGTTCGTGATCACCCCCGAGGGCAAGAAGAACCTCACCTGCCTGCCCAAGGTCTCCAAGGCTGTCGCGCCGCCCGCGGACTCCGGCAGCGACAAGCAAGAGAGCGGCAGCGACTCCGGGTCGGATTACAGCTACTGAGCGCGAATCAGCGTTCATAAGTTCTCTTTAATTCGTCTTTACCGCAGTCATTTTCCATTGCGGCACCGCCGGAAGTGAACCTAGCGTTCCAGGCGTCGCGAAACCGGAAATTGCTTTTTCTCTCTCGTTGTTCGGAGGTAAGAAGAATGATCGCCGCCCGCTCCTCCCGCCGCCTCAACCGCGGTCTTGTGGGCGTTCTGGCCATGACCCTGGCGGTGTTGCTGGCCCCGGCCGGCGCCGCCAAGGCGGCCGACGGTGTACCGATTCCGCCGAACACCGGGCTGACCGATGAGGGCGCGGGCACGCTCACCGCGGCCGACAAGGATTTCGTCATCAAGGTCCGGCTCGCCGGGCTGTGGGAGATCCCGGCCAGCAACATGGCGCAGGAGAAGTCGGACAACGAGGCGGTCAGGAAGGTCGGCGTCTCGATCGGCGAGCAGCACGTGGCGCTGGACAAGCTGGATGTTGCGGTGGCCAAGAAGCTCGGCATCGAGCTGCCCAACCTGCCGAACACCGACCAGCAGAGCTGGCTCGACGAGATGAAAGCGGCCAAGTCGTCCAAGCAGTTCGATCAGATCTACATCGATCGGCTGCGGGCGGCCCACGGCAAGATTTTCCCGGCCATCGCGACGATCCGGGCCAGCACCCGCAACGACTCGGTACGCAAGCTGGCCCAGCAGGCCAACCAGTTCGTGATGACGCACATGACGCTGCTGGAGAGCAGCGGCATCGTCGACTACGGCGCTCTGCCGACGGCCCCGCCGCCGGCGAAGACGAACGCCGGTCCGGTCCCGGTCGACAACGCAATGCTGGCGGCGGCCAGCAGCTCGGGCGGCGTGCCCGGGGTCAGCACCTCGGTCATTCTGCTCGTCCTCGCCGGAGCCCTGGTGGCCGGCGTGGTGACCACCATGCGCATCTTCCGGGCGCGTTAGCCACCGGGTGCTCCCGCACCCGCCATCAGGCATCTCCAACGGCATCACCCCTAGGCGGATTCACCACCCGCCACGTGTGGACACAGAAAGGTGTCAGCAATGCGAAGGTCGCACTACCGGCGCGAATCCAGGTTTCCCGCATGGTTCACCGGTCGGCGCCGGATCATCGCCGCGGTAGCCACTGTGGTTGCCTTCGGCAGCATCGTCACCGTCACGCAGGTGTCGGACGCGAGCACGAAGAGCCGCAATCAGCAGCGGGCTCTGGCAGCTTGCAACAACATCCAGGCACCGAAGCGTTCGAAGCTCTCGACGGAGACGAAGACGGGCACCTACACCACCAACAAGGGGCGCGTGACCCAGCACTCCGATGACGGCGCGAGCGATGTGCCGACCACCGAACAGTTGCGGGCCCGGTGCCGCCAGTGGATGAACCAGAACGGCGGCGGTGCCAACAACGGCGGCGGCAACAACGGTAGCGCCGCACCCACGCCGTCGGGCAGCACCGCGGCCGGCGGCGGCCAGCAGGGTGGCGGTCAGCAGGGCGGCGGTCAGCAAGGCGGGGGCCAGCAGGGCGGCGGCAACAACGGCGGTGGCGCGGCCACCCCGCCTCCCGGAGCCGGCCTCGGCATCCTGACCAACAGCTGCTCGACCAGCCAGCTGCAGCCGCACACCGGTTTCCAGGACGGCGACCGCTGCGTCTCCACCGAGTTCGGTGAGGTCAGCTCGGCCGCGAACAACCCGTCGCTGCTGATCACCGAGGCCCCGGCCCAGGTCGGCGTCAACGAGGCGTTCACCATCAAGGTCAGCACCCGCAACCTGATCCGCGACCGCTTCCTCGCGGCCGGCCAGGGTGGCTACTACGTCGAGTCGTCGGTGCTGCAGAACGGCATCGTCCGCGGTCACTTCCACACCGCCTGCCGCGTGCTGGGCAGCACCAACGAGGCGCCGGACCCCTCGCCGGTCCCCGCGTTCTTCGTGGCGACCGAGGACAAGCAGGGTGGCGCGGCCCCCGACACGGTCACCATCCAGGTCCCGGGCCTGCCGAACGAGGGCACCTTCCAGTGCGCCTCGTGGGCCGGTGACGGCTCGCACCGCATCCCGATGATGCAGCGCGCCAACGAGACCCCCGCCTTCGACGCGGTCCGCATCGAGGTCGGCGGCGGCAACGGCGGTGGCGACAACGGTGGTGCCGGCGACAACGGTGGCGGCCAGAACAATGGCGGCGGCAACAACGGTGGCGGCCAGAACAACGGCGGCGGCAACAACAACTGATCCAGGTACGGAGCCCTGCCGCAACCCGGCCGGCGAACCCTGACGGGGCGCGCCACCTCTGACATGGTGCGCCCCCAGGGGGCCCCCCATCGTTCGGCCGGATCGCCGCCCACCCCCCTGCGGGCGGCATCAGCGACAGGCGGCCCGAGCACAGGAATCGCCTGACGAAAGGAGGCGCGGTACCCAGTTCGGACGCCGACTACCAGCTCCGCCACCGGGTGACGCGGACCGACTCGGGTGTCCGCGCCCACCCATACCCGATGGCCCTGACCGGGAGCGCGGTCAGGGCCATCGGCATGTCCGCGCAGATGTACCGGACGGGCGTGCGGGGAGCCTATAGTGGCGCGGTGACGAAGACAGTGGTCCGGCGGCTGAACATGCCGGCGAATTACCACTTCACCGGCACCTTGCGGTCGTTGCTGGTGGTCCGCTACGACCCGTGCGGCAAGCTCACCGACGGCGAATTCTGGACTTGTGGACGTACCCCTGAAGGGCCTGCGTCCTTGCACCTGAAAAGGGTGGACGCGCAAGTGGTCGCGACCGCGCACGGGCCCGGCGCCGACTGGATGGCCGAGCGGGCCGACGCGATCGCCGGACTGCGCGACGACCTGGGGGAATTCGCCGAGCTGGCCCGCAGTCATCCGCTGATCGCGCGGCTGGCCAAGACGTTTGGTGGGCTGCGGTTCCCGGCCAGCGGACAGGTGTTCCACCGGCTGATCCGCGCGGTGCTGGAGCAGAAGGTCACCGGCATCGAGGCGCACCGGGCCTACCGTTCGATGGTGAAGCACTTCGGCGAACCGGCGCCCGGCCCGGCGGAGCTGCTGCTGCCGCCCGACCCCGAAGCCGTCGCCGCCACGCCCTACTGGGTGTTCCATCCGTTCGGCGTCGAACAGCGCCGCACCCAGGCCCTGCTGCGCGGTGCGGCGGTCGCGGCCCGGCTGGAACGGTGCGCCGACAGCGCCGAGGCCACCCGCCGGCTGGTGGCGATTCCCGGCATCGGCCCGTGGACGGCCGCCGAGGTGGTGCGCACGGCCTACGGCGACGCGGATGCGGTCAGTGTCGGCGACTTCCACATTCCGAACACGGTGGCGTGGGCGCTGGCCGGGGAGACCCGGGGCACCGACGCGCGGATGCTCGAGCTGCTCGAGCCGTTCGCCGGGCACCGCGGGCGGGTCTGCGAGCTGCTGGCGATGGGCGGCATCATGGCACCGAAGTTCGGCCCGCGGATGCCGATCCGGTCCTTCGCACGCTTCTGAGCGGCGTTTGAAAGACTGGTGACGTGGCTTTCACGTTAACGATTGACTGCGGTGGCGGCGGTATCAAGGGTTCCGTGCTGGACGAGGCCGGGACGATGCGCGCGCAGCCGTTGCGGGTGCCGACGCCGTACCCGCTGCCTCCGGATCTTTTCGTGAAGACCCTGGTGGCTCTGGGGGAGCGCCTGCCGACCGCGGACCGGGTGACCGTCGGGATGCCGGGCATGCTGCGCCACGGCGTGGTGGTGGCGACGCCGCACTACATCACGCGGAGCGGGCCTCGTACCAGAATCGATCCGGAACTGCAGGATGCCTGGTTCGGCTTCGACGCCCGTACGGCGCTGGCCGAGGCGTTCGGCCTGCCGACCCTGGTGCTCAACGACGCCGAGGTGCACGGCGCGGGCGTGGTGGCCGGCACCGGCTGCGAACTCGTGCTGACGCTGGGCACGGGCCTGGGCTGCGCGCTGTTCGACGGTGGCCAACTGGCCCCGCACCTGGAGATGAGCCAGGCACCGGTGCGCTGGGGGATGAGCTACGACACCTACATCGGCGAGCACGAGCGGCGCCGGCTCGGTGACGCACTCTGGTCGCGCCGGGTCCGCAACGTCATCGAGGGACTGCGCCCGGTGTTCCTGTGGGACCGGGTCTATCTGGGCGGCGGCAACTCCCGGCTGATCACCCCGGCGCAGCTGGCCCGGATGGGCGACGATGTCGTGGTGGTCCCCAACACGGCAGGCATCGTCGGCGGCGTCCGTGCCTGGACGCTCAACGCCCGCTGATGCGTCCAGACACCGCGTCCCTCACTGTGCGGCGGCTTCGGTTGGTGCGTTGCGGGCCGGCCCGGCCACCGTGTACGCCATCAGGCCGGCCAGAGCCAGCACCGCTGCCGTCACGCCCGCGGCGGTGCTCCTCGGTTCCTGAGCCTGCCAGGTCAAGACGCGGCCCAGCAGGTTGTCGCCCTGCGGGAACAGGACGGCGGCCAACGTCCAGCCCAGCGGTGCGAACCAGGCTTTGGCCGTACCGATGAGGGCAGCGCTCAACGCGGTCAGACCCAGCAGCCCCGCGGTGTCCCGCAGCACCAGCGACATCGGGCCGAAGCGGGCGCCGGTGAACTGGGTGACCAGCAGTAGGCCACCGATGAGCACCAGGGCGATCAGCAGATGCAGGGACCGCCGGACGGGCCAGGACAGCGCGCCGGTCTTGTCCAGCTCGTCGTCCGGGCCACTCAAGGTCATCGTCAGCGCGGCCACCAGCAGCAGCATGCTCAGGACAACCATCTGCCGGCCCGCCTCGGGGCTGTCGGAGTTCAGGCCCCACAGCACCCACATCAGGACGGTGATGCCTGCGGCTGTGCTGATTGCCACGGGAGCGCGGCGGGAGCGGAGGTAGAGGTGCAGTCCCCTCACTGGAGCACTCCTTCACCCGGCCGGCAGTTCACCGCGGCCTCGCGCAGGGCGGCCACCCGGGACCTCGCCTTGTCCTCGGGCAGAGCACGGAGCTGCTGCCATACCTTGGCGGCTTCCACGCTGGAGTCCTCGACGTCGGGGCCGGGCGCAGGGCTGTTCGTCAGGTCCCGGTCCAGCGGCACCGGTCTGGTACCCGTCAGCCAGTGGGCAGCCGCCAGCCGGTCGACCCAGGCCGGACCGTTCTCGCAAGTCGGAGCGCCGCTGAAAGCCCCGGTCACCACGTCGTTGAGCACGTCCGGCCGGTTCGCCAGGTGACCCTCGCGGTCCGCGTCAACGTGCAGCAGGACGGTGTCGGCGTGGAACTCGGGGTAGGTGTCCGGATAGGCGGAGGTGTCCTCGTGCACCCGGACCGGGGCACCGGGCAGCTTCTTCAGCGCGGCCAGGGCCTCGCGGGCCGGGGCGGTCACCTCGGGCAACAGCGTCTCGTGGGCCCGGCTGAGGCAGATCTGCGGTTCGCCTGCGGCGCACACCAGCTCGCGGGCCACCGGGTCGACCGCGTCGGTGACGAGACGGTTCTCGTGCGGCATGACGGTTACGGCGAGCGCGGCGCCCACGACCACGGGCAGCACCGCTGCGACCCGGTTGCGCCAGCCGCTGGAGGCGAGCAGCAGCGCGGCGGCGATCGCCAGCCCGGCCAGCCACAGGCTCTGCGCGGCGCTGACCGTGCCGGGAACGGTGGCGAAGCTGCGCGGCATGTTCATCTCGACCATCGGCGAGAAAGTCAGCGCCAGCCACCCGTGCGGCTTGGTGGCGAGCGGCAGCATCAGCAGCACGCCCAGGCCGGCGACACCAGCCGCGGGGGCGGTGACCGGGGACGGCAGCAGCCGGCCGACGGCCAGGCCGAGCCAGGCCGCGGCGATCAGCGCCAGCGCGCCGACGGCGGTGACGACGAAGACCTCGACCGGCAGGTAGCCCGCGGTGTCGACGATCCAGGCGGCACCGGCCAGCCCCATCAGCAGATATCCGGCGACCACGGCGATGGCCAGCGCGCCGAGCGTCGGCCCGACCCGCTGCGGTACGGGCCGGGGCGTGGTGGCGAACAGCTCCGCCACGTTCGAACGGTGCTCGCGGCGGGCCTGCCAGGCACCCGTGGCCAGCATCAGCGGCCACAGCAGAGCCAGGTACCAGCGCTGGGTCATCGCCAGCTGGATCCAGCCGGTGGAGAACGCGATCCCCTCGGCGAAGTACATGGCCAGCGAACCGATGAGGGCGAGGCTGACGGCGGCGCCGATGGCCACCGAGCGGCGCAGTTCGATGCGCAGGATGCGGCTCATCGGGTTCCCGCCCGGTGACGCCGCAGCAGGGCGGAGTAGCCGCGCTCGGCCGGGCTGTCGCCGGGGTCGCCGTCGGTGCCCTGCGAGGTCAGCTCGGCCGGGGTGCCCTGGAAGACCAGCCGGCCCTCGTTGACGATGACCACATCGGTGCAGGCGGCCACCACGTCCTCGACCAGGTGGGTGGAGACCAGCACGCAACTGTCGGTGCCCAGGTCGCGCAGCAGCTCCCGGAAGTCGAGACGCTGCTCCGGGTCCAGACCGACGGTGGGCTCGTCGAGCAGCAGCACCGCCGGGTCGTTGACGATCGCCTGGGCGATGCCGGCCCGGCGCAGCATGCCACCGGACAGCGTCTTCATCCGCGCATCCGCCTTGGCGGCCAGCCCGACCCGTTCGATCGCCCGCTGCGTCGCGCCGGGAACGGCCTGCTTCGGCATCTCCTTGAGCCAGGCCATGTACTCCACGAACTCGCGCACGGTGAAGCGCGGATAGAACCCGAACTGCTGCGGCAGGTAGCCCAGCCCGCGGCGTACCCGGCGCAGGTCGGCGCGGGTATCAACCTGCTCGCCGAGCAGCTCCAGCCGCCCGCCAGCGGGCTTGAGCACCGTGGCCAGCGAGCGCATGAGGGTGGTCTTGCCGGCGCCGTTGGGCCCGAGCAACCCGTGCACACCGGTGCCCAGCGCCAGGTTGAGCCCGTCCACGGCCATGTGCCGGCCGGCTCGTACGCGCAGTCCTTCGGCGTGAACCGCCCAGGGGTGCAGGGTGGGGGCCGTCTCGGCCGCGCTCACCGTACGCATCTGTTTCTCCTCGGTTGTGGCTGCTCAGCTGGTGCTGATCAGCCGGTGAAGGTGGCCGGCCCGGGTGGCGGCCAAGCCAGCCAGGGCGACGGTCATCAGGGCCCAGACGGGCGCGGTGCCCGGTTGCAGCACGGCAGGCAGGTGGGTGGTCAGGACGGTCGGGGTGATGACGGCCAGCGTCCAGGCGGCACCGAGCCCGGCGGCGGCGCGGCGGACGCCGACGAAGGCGCCCAGGGCGATGGTGGCGGCGGTGAAGGCCAGGCACGGCAGCAACCCCATGGCCAGCGGGGTCCCGGTTTGGAAGCCGGCCAGGGTGAGCGCCGGCACGATGACGGCAAGAGCTGCTGCCGTACGCCGGAGCAGCATTGTCAGGCCGGCGGCGGGTGTCCCGGCGAGCAGTTCCCAGGACGGGTCGAACCGCCGGGTCCACGCACCAGCTACCGCGGGCAGCGGAGCCACCGGGGCGAGCAGCAGCACCAGCTTAGGGAAGCCCGGCAGCATCCATTGGATCAGGACCGCGCAGCCCAGCATGGCCAGGCTCACGGTCAGCCACGGCAGCGAGGCCCAGACGAACCAGCGGTGCAGGGCCACCAGCCAGCGGCGACGCGGAGCTGAGGCCGGGCCGGTGGCGATGGCGGTGTCCAGACCGGTGGCGATCCGGGCGAGCAGGTCGTCGCCGCTGGTGGTGAGCGCGGCGCGGCAGTCGGCGCAGGTTTCCAGGTGCAGCTCGACCGACCAGATGGTGACCTCGGCGAGGTCGGCGTCGCGATCGGCGTAGCGGCCCAGCACCGCGGGACTGGGGTGGGTCGTCATGACAGCGCCTCCCGAAGGGCGATCCGGGCCCGCCGGGCCCGAGCCTTGATGGTGTTCTCCGGCACGCCCAGCAGAACCGATGTCTCGCGGACGGAGAACCCGTCGAGCACCATGGCGCGCAGCACTTCGCGGGCCTCGACCGGCAGGGAAAGCAGCGCCTGCTCCATCTCGTGCCCGACCAGACCGGCCAGCACCTCGTCTTCGGCGGCCGGTGCGACCGTCTCGGCCAGCGGCACGGCGAGCATCTGCCGGACCCGAGCGCGGCGGCGGAACGCGTCGACGAGGCGGTGCGCCGCGATGGTCCACAGCCAGCCCACTGCGCTACCCGAGGTAGCCGATCCGTCGAAGCTGCTGGCCGCCCGCCACACCGCCAGGTAGGTCTCCTGCATGACGTCGGCGACCACGTCGTCGTCGGCGCACCGGCGGCGCAGCCGGGCGAGCAGCCACGGCGAGGTACGCCGGTACAGCTCGTCGAACGCGCGCCGGTCGCCTGCGGCGATGCGGCGGACGAGGTGCTCCTCGCCGGGGCTCTGTTTCACGATCAGCAAGACGACACCACCCCGCCCAGCAGGTGCAATTCAAGCTGTGACCTGTGTCACTCAAGCCGGCGGGCCGCATCCTCGACCGCAGTCACGAATGTCATCCCAGGGGACCCGGGCCACGACCAGCTTGCCTCGCTCCGCCGGCACCGTCGAGATACGCATACGCCGCGATGTTGTCCAGAATCTCGTTCCACTACTGCAGAAACCAGTACTGCTCCCGGAACTCGGTGCATCAATCTCAAGAAGCCGGAAGATCTCCTCGGTGTCCGGCCCGGAAAGGGGCACGCCAGCACACCCCCGGCGCACCGCCGGCACTCAGGCAACATTGTCGTCGGCGGTCAACCGCCGGCCGACGGCCCAGATGTCCACGACCCTCAGCTGAGACGCCTCGACGCCCTAGCTGTGCTGTCCAGGGAGGTTGGTCGAGATTGTGTGACGACACGATCTGACGATCAAGGTCTGATGTCGTGAACGGGTGAAGGCCTCCGGCTGTGGAGTGGAGCTGTCGAGGAACCACTTCCGCTAGCAGGAGGCCTTCATGTCCCACGCTAATGCCGCGTTGACCCCGCGTGCCCGATTGCGGCTGGCGCGTCTGGTCGTGGAACAGGGCTGGTCACCCGCACGAGCGGCGGAACGCTACGACGTGTCCTGGCGGACCGCGAAACGCTGGGCGGACCGCTACCGCGAGCAGGGTGCTGAGGGCATGCAGGACCGCTCGTCACGGCCGCACCACAGCCCGGCCCGCACGCCACGTCCCACGGTGCGCAAGATCGTGCATCTACGGTGGAAACAGCGACTCGGCCCGGTCCAGATCGGGGGCCGTCTCGGCATGCCGGCGTCCACTGTTCATGCGGTGCTGACCCGCTGCCGACTCAACCGGCTCTCCCACATAGACCGCGTTACCGGCGAACCGATCCGCCGTTACGAACACGACCGGCCCGGCGCGATGCTGCACGTGGACGTCACCAAATACGGCAACATCCCCGACGGCGGCGGCTGGCGCTACCTCGGCCCCCTCCAAGGCCGCCGCAACCGGGAAGCGACCGCCCGACGCACCGGAGCCCGCAGCAAGATCTACACACCTCAGGTGGGTACCGCGTTCGTGCACACCGTCATCGACGACCACTCCCGCGTCGCCTACGCCGAAATCCACACCGATGAGAAAGCCGCCACCGCGATCGGCGTACTACGCAACGCCGTCGCTTGGTTCGCCCAGCGCGGCGTCACCGTCGAACGCGTGTTGTCGGACAACGGATCGGCATATAAGTCCTACGCCTGGCGCGACGCCTGCACCGAACTCGGTATCCGGCCGAAAAAGACCCGGCCCTACCGGCCCCAGACCAACGGCAAGGTCGAACGCTTCCACCGCACCCTCAACGACGGCTGGGCCTACGCCCGCTTCTACAACAGCGAACAGGCCCGCAGGAAAGCCCTACCCGCCTTCCTGCACCATTACAACCACCACCGGCCCCACACCGCCACCGGCGGCCTACCACCCATCACCCGATTGACCAACGTCCCCGGACAGCACACCTAGCCCACCTCAACGGCGAACCGTTCCCGCTCACCGAAGGGGTCAAGCTCGCCGCGCTTGATGATGGGTGCGCCAAGTGTGGCCGAGCACGCTGGCTCCTAATCACACCGCCCGTGTCCGGTCAAAGGTCGAACTCGCCGTCCTTGGTGCCATTCGTGAAGGCCGCCCACTCGGCGAAGGTGAACGTCAGCACTGGACCGGTCTGGTTCTTGCTGTCCCGGACTTCGATCGTGTCGCTGACGCGACGGACCTCGACACACTGGCCGTTGTCGCCGCTGCGGGTACTTGTGCGCCAGATGTGGTCGAGCATCATGCCTCCTATGGCTGGTGTTCCGCATCGCGGATCCGCCTGATAAACGCGACCGAAGCGCTGGGCGACAATGCCGACGACCTCAGCTCGCTGAAGACGGTTGCACAACGTTGTACGTCCTCGCCCTCAGCGTAGAGGTCACCCGTCAGACCCTCGATGTAGACCACGGAGGGGCTGTCCGGGAAATGCAGCAGAGCGAAGCTCGACAGCATCGAGGCGTAGGCGCCCTCTTCGAACGGGATCACCTGGAGAGTGACGTTGTGGAGCTTGCTTATCTGAAGGATGCCAGTGAGCTGGTCATGCATGACTTCGGGACCGCCGATCTGTCGGTGGAGGACGGCTTCGTCCATGACCGCTACGAATTTCAACCGGCCCGACGTGACCAGCTTCTGCCGTTCCATCCGGACGGCTACTCGTTGTTCGGCCGCTTCCGGGGTCGGCCTCCGCGCGCCGGAGCTGATCATCGAGCGCGCGTACAGCTCAGTCTGGAGCAGCCCAGGCACGACGATTGTCTCGAAATTCTCCATCTCGTTCGCCGCGGATTCCAGGTCGATGTACTGCCGATAGGACGTGCGACGACATGAGCCGGTCCGCGTGTGGTGCAAGCCTTGGAAGATTCGGTGCGCCTGCGGATGCGCGTGGTTTCCCTGCCCCGACTCCGTCACGCTGAACGGGACGCGACCACCGCGGAGGGTCGCGCGATGATGAATCTGATGGGAGCGGCTGAGGTAACCAAGCGGTTGAGTATCTCGAAGGCGTGGCTCGACGTTCTCAGTGCTTCCGACACCTTCCCCAAGCCTGTAGCGGTGCTTAAGCGTGGTCGAGGCTGGCTGGGCGAGGACATCGACGATTGGGCCCGCGAGCACCACCCGCAAATCAAGGGCCAGCTGGACGGTCCCGAGGTGTGGCTGGAGAAGGACGATGATCTCGTGCCGGGGCAGACGCTTTTCGAGTCGGATCGGCCGTTCTCCGTATGGTCTTATGCGGCCAGCCGCAGTCAGTTGCTGCTTCGCTCCCGCCACGGTGGCACGGGCATCAACTGGTCCTTCGGCTCCGTCGAGAACATCCAGGTCCCATACCCATTACAACGGCTTGATCGTGCGTTGTGCGGATCGGAGCGAGCCGGACCAGCGGCTCTTCACCATCTGTTCCGGCTCTTGGCTGGACTATGTCGTTGCCGGATCGATCGGCTGGCAGCGAGGAAATCTCAGGCGGCGATCCCGGCCTGCGGTCCGCGTAGCCAGCTGAACGCCTCAGTAGCGTCCAGCGGCTGCGAGTAGTAGTAGCCCTGCCCCAGCGGACAGCCCAGCCGCGCCAGCATCCGCTTGTGCGCCGCGTCTTCGATGCCTTCCGCCACCACTGTCAGGCCGAGGGACTGCGCCAGCGACACGATGCCGCTGACCAGGGTCAGTTGCTGGGTGTCGCCGAGCATGTCGTCGATGAACATTTTGTCGATTTTGAGGACGTCGATGGGGCGTTGGCGCAGGTAGCCCAGCGATGAGTAGCCAGTGCCGAAGTCATCGATGGCGATTTTGACACCCAGCTCCCTGAGGGTGGCCAGCTCGGTCCAGATGCGCTCGTCGTCGCCCATGAGCAGGGTTTCGGTTATTTCGAGCATCAGGGCCTGCGGGGGTACGCCCGCAAACTCCAGCGACGCCCGCACCTGGTCCACGAACCCCGGCTGCCGGAACTGGCGCACCGACACGTTGACGCTCACGTACGGCCGGTGTGCCCGGGGCAGCACCCGCCACCACTGCGCGACCGTGTGCAGCGCCTGATCCAGCACCCAGCGGCCCATCGGCACGATCAGCCCGCTCTCCTCGGCGACCTCGATGAACTGGTCGGGGGCGATGATGCCGCGGGCGGGGTGGTGCCAGCGGACCAGCGCCTCGAAGCCGACCGCCTCGTCGCCGGCCAGTTTGACGATGGGCTGGTACTGGAGCAGGAAGTGGCCCTCGTTTACCGCATGGTCCAGGGCTGCGCGCAGCTCAAGCCGCTCGACCATCGCGCTGTGCAGGTGGTTCTGGTAGCGGCGCCAGCGGTTCTTGCCCGCGCCCTTGGCCACGTACAGCGCGAGGTCGGCCTGGCGCAGCAGCTCATGCGCAGTATCAGCCTCGGGGGTGGTGGTGATGCCCACGCTCGCGTTGGCCTGCAGTACCTCGCCGTCGATGATGATCGGCTCGGCCAGCGCCACCAGGATGCGCTCGGCGGTCTCCTCCACCGCGCCGGGGTCCTGCACGTTCTCCACCAGTGCGGCAAACTCGTCACCGCCGAGGCGGGCTGCGGTGTCGTCGGCGCGCAGGGCGCTGGAGATGCGCTCGGCCACCGCGATGAGCAGTTGGTCGCCGACGGCGTGGCCGAGGGTGTCGTTGACGATTTTGAAGTCGTCGAGGTCGATGAACAGCACGCCGACCACCGAGCCATCGCGGGCGCCGCGGGCCAGCGCGTGCTGCAGCCGGTCGGTGAACAGCACCCGGTTGGCCAGCCCGGTGAGCGAATCGTGGAACGCCTGGTGGGTCAGCTCACGTTCGAGCCGGCGCCGCTCGGTGACGTCGCGCAGGGTAACCACCATCGCCGCTACGGTGGGGTCGCTGCGCAGGTCACGGCAGTGCATTTCGAGCATGACCTCGGTACGCCGGCGCCCGAGGGCCCGCAGGTCGATCCCTTCCGCCGTGCTGCCGCCGTTGCGGATGGCGGCGAGCACGTCGGCCAGCCGCTGGCGGTCGCCGGGGTGGATGAGTTCGGGCAGCAGCACGCCGGCCGGGTCGGTGCCGAGCACAGGGCCGGCCGACGGGCTGGCGTACCGGACGCGGTTCTCGTCGTCGACGATCAGGATGACGTCGGAGGTGTTCATCACCAGCGTGCGGAAGTAGGCCTCACTGTTGCGCCGGATCACTTCCTGGCTCAGCTCGATGCGCTCCAACGCCAGCGCGGCCTGGGTGGCCAGCACTTCGAGGCTCTGCTGCAGGTCGAGCAGGGCCCGCGTGGGCGCGCCGACGTGCAGCACGCCGACCAGTGGATCCCCGGCCGGGCGGTCGGCGAGCACCAGCGGGCACCGCAGCACCATGGTGAACTGGTTGAGCCGTACGGCTACCGCCCAGTCCACCGCCCGCACCGCGACAAGCCGGGCCGCCGTACCGGTCGAGCGGTCCAGCGCGTCCTGCAGCGCCGCTTCGTCCGAGACCTGCTCGTCCGGGCCGGTCAGGGCCATGGCCAGCACCACCCGGTGCGGGGTGTCGGCGGGCAGCAACTGGGTGACCGCCCGGCGCACCGCGTCGGCGACCTCGTCGGCGTCGGCTGCGGAGACCAGCGCCGCCGAGGCCTCCCGCAGGCCGCGTTCGCGGGCCACGACCAGCCGGTGGCTGCTCATCAGCCCCTCCATCCGCGCCAGGACCAGCAGGAAGGTCAGCGCGCTGAGCCCGGCGATGACCAGGATGCCGGGCACCGAGCCGTTGACACCCACCTGCAGGATCAGCACCGCGGGGGCGCTCAGCGCGGCGAGCGCCAGCAGCGCGAGCCGGACCCGGCCCAGGTCGCTCGGCTTGGCCGGCGCGGGGCTGGTCAGGGTGGTCATCGACGGGTCGAGCGCGGCGAGCCCGAGGGCCGCGAAGAACGGCAGCCGGCCCAGGGCCGCGAGGTAGTTGGGGGTCCCCTGGACGTCGGCGAGGTGGGGCCCGATGTCGGAGGTGAGCATCACCAGTACGCCAGCGGTGAGCCAGGCCAGCGCGGCGGGCCGGCGGCCGGGAACCATCAGCAGCCGGGCCAGCACCGCCACGCACAGCAGGCCGCCGACCGGGAAGGCGACAGCCATCGTGACGGTGCTGACGGACAGTTCGGGGTCGCGGATCTGCGGGCCGATCAGGAACGTCCAGGCGAGCAGGGCCACGCCGAAGGTCAGGGTGAGCGCGTCCAGCGTTGCCCCGCGGTCGCGGCGCCCACCGGTGCGGTGCCGCACGAACAGCGCCAGCGCGCCGGCCAGCAGCGGGTACACCGCGAGCAGCAGCAGGACGCCGATGCCGTGAACCACCGAGGGAGCCGAGGTGCTGGAGAAGCCCAGGGCACCGGCGAGCGCGACCAGCACGGTGACGGTCAGCAGTTGCCACGGTCCGCGGCGCTCCGGGCGGTGCCGGCGCAGCCCGAGCGCGATCACGGCCAGCGTGCCGGCGGCGGCGAGCACGCGGATGGCCGGGCGCGCGTCGGGCACAATGGTGAACAGCGTGCCCAGCAGCACCATGACGACGCCGAAAAGGGCAGCAACCAGCCGTTCAGGCATGGCGTCCCCTTCCTCGCCTCGGCGCGCTCGATGCCAGCCTGATCGGTCCGGCCCGCTGGCAGCTGAGCAGAATGAGGGGGTGGCGACCCTTGCAACCGACTTCGTCCGGGCGAACACCCGGATCGTTCCTGTCCCGTTTCTGCCCGAGCTGGTGCTGCACCAGGCCGATGAGCCGATCGAGCTGTGGGAACGCACCGAGGCGGGCGGGACCGAGCAACCCCCGCCGTTCTGGGCGTTCGCCTGGGCCGGTGGGCAGGCGCTGGCCCGGCACGTGCTCGATGAGCCGGAGCTGGTCAGCGGCCGGGATGTGCTGGACCTGGCGACCGGTTCGGGGCTGGTGGCGGTAGCGGCGGCCCGGGCCGGGGCGCGCTCGGTGACCGCCAACGACATCGATCCGTACTCGCTGGCCGCGGCCGAGGCGAACGCGCAGGCCAACGGGGTGCGGGTCGCGCTGATCGAGGGAGATCTGCTGGAGCGGGGGTACGACGAAGCGTCGGTGATCCTGGCCGGCGACGTCTTCTACAGCCGGGCGATGGCCGGCCGGGTGCTGCCGTTCCTGCGGCGCGCCGCAGGCCGGGGTGCGCTGGTGCTGGTCGGCGATCCCGGGCGGGCCTACCTGCCCACCGACGGGATGGTTCGCCGGCACACCTACGAGGTACCCGTCATCGAGTCGCTGGAAAGTGTGCCGGTGCGCCGGACGAGCGTCTGGCAGGTGTAGACCGGCCGGTAATCGCAGATTGTTGAACAAACCTTGTGGGATCGTTGAACAATCCCTAGCGTCAAGGGGGCTCCTCCGCATCGATCCAACCCGATTGGAGAGCTTCATGACGACGACGGAAACCGCCACGCGACGCTCCCGCCGTACCGCGTTGATCGGGGCCATTTTCTTGATGGCCACCAGCGCCATCGGTCCCGGCTTCATCACCCAGACGACCACGTTCACCGCGAAGCTGGGCGCCGCGTTCGCCTTCGGCATCCTCATGTCGATCCTGGTGGACTTTGTCGTGCAGATGAACATCTGGCGCATCATCTCGGTCAGCGGCAAGCGCGCCCACGAGATCGCCAACGCGGTGGTGCCCGGCGCCGGCTACCTGCTGGCGTTCCTGGTCATCCTGGGCGGGCTGGTGTTCAACATCGGCAACGTGGCCGGCTCGGGCCTCGGGCTCAACGCCGTGCTGGGCCTCAACCCCAAAATCGGGGGCCTGATCAGCGCGGTCACCGCCATCTCGATCTTCCTGGTCAAGCGGGCCGGGATGGCGATGGACCGGCTGCTCATCGGGCTTGGCCTGGTCATGATCGCGCTGACCCTGTACGTGGCGATCGTGTCGCAGCCCCCGGTCGGCGACGCGCTCACCCAGACGATCCTGCCCGAGCACGTCGACTTCGCCGCGATCACCACGATCATCGGCGGCACGGTCGGCGGCTACATCACCTATTCCGGGGCACACCGGCTGCTGGACAGCGGCACCACCGGACCCGAGCACATCCGCGAGGTCACCCGGGGTGCGCTCAGCGGCATCGCCGTCACCGGGCTCATGCGCTACCTGCTGTTCCTGGCCATCCTCGGCGTGGTCGCCGGTGGCGTCGCGCTCGACACCAGTGGCAATGCCACAGCCCAGGCGTTCCGGTCGGCCGCCGGCGAATTCGGCCAGCGGGCCTTCGGCGTGGTGCTCTGGGCCGCGGCCATCACCTCGGTGATCGGGGCGGCGTACACCTCGGTCTCGTTCTTCACCGCCTTCTCGGCCCGGATGAACGAGCCGCGCCTGCGCTCCTGGGGCACTGTCGGCTTCATCGCCGTCACCACGGTCATCTACCTGCTGATCGGCACCGCCCCGGCCGCCCTGCTGGTCTTCGCCGGCGGGTTCAACGGCCTGATCCTGCCGATCGGCTTGACGATTCTGTTGTACGCGGCCTGGCGCCGGCGCGAGTTGCTGCGCGGCTACCGCTATCCGGTATGGCTGCTCGTGCTCGGCGTGCTGGTGGCCGGGCTGACCTGGTACATGGGCGTCGTCTCGGCGCGCACCATCTTCGACTATCTGGCGGGGTGACACCGTGGATCTCAACAGCGACCTCGGCGAGGGCTTCGGCACCTGGCGCCTGGGCGACGACGCGGCGATGCTCGACATCGTCAGCAGCGCCAACGTGGCCTGCGGCTTCCACGCCGGCGACCCGCGCACCCTGCTCGCGACGTGCGAGCGCGCGGTCGGACGCGGTGTGGTGATCGGCGCCCAGGTCGGCTACCGCGATCTGCCCGGCTTCGGCCGCCGGTTCATCGACTACGAGACCCAGGACCTGGTCGCCGACGTCATCTACCAGTTGGGGGCGCTCGACGGGCTGGCCCGCGCGGCCGGTGACCGGGTGCTCTACGTCAAACCGCACGGCGCGCTCTACAACACGATCGTGCACCACGAGCAGCAGGCGGCGGCGGTGGTGGACGCGGTCCGGCGCTACGACCCGGACCTGCCGGTGCTCGGGCTGCCCGGCTCGGTGTTTCTGGACCTGGCGGCGCAGGCCGGGCTGCGCACGGTCCGCGAGGCGTTCGCGGACCGGGGCTACAACGCCGACGGCACCCTGGTGTCCCGGCGGTTGCCGGGAGCGCTGCTGCACGACCCGGCCGAGGTCGCCGAGCGGATGCTGCGCCTGGTCACCGAGCACACGCTGGTGGCGGTGGACGGCTCGATCATCAAGGTGGAAGCAGATTCGATCTGCGTGCACGGCGACTCACCGGGAGCCGTCGATCTGGCCCGTGCGGTTGCGGAAAAGCTGACTGCTGCGGACGTACGGATAACTGCCTTTGCCGGGGTGGGCTCATGACTGCCGGCGTTGATCTTCGCCAAGAATGGCGCAAGGCATGACGAGATTCTTGCGGTGCGGGCGGGAGGCTGTGCTCGCCGAGGTGGACGACCTCGAGGCGGCGCTGGCGTTGTATGCCGCGGTGCGGGCGGCCGGGTTGCCCGGGGTTGTCGACCTGGTGCCCGCCGCCCGGACCGTGCTGATCCGGCTCGATCCCGGGGTGACCTCGCCGGAGGCGGTCCGGTCGGCGGTTGCCGGGTTGGAGCCGGGTTCCTTCTCGCGGGTGGCGGCGGGCACCGTGGAGATTCCGGTGGTCTATGACGGGCCGGACCTGGCGGGGGTGGCCGGGCATTTGGGCGTTTCCGTTGACGAGGTGGTGGCCCGGCACACCGGTACGCAGTGGACGATGGCGTTCGGGGGGTTCGCGCCGGGGTTCGGGTACCTGGTCGGTGGGGAGTGGGATGTGCCGAGGCGGGAGTCGCCGCGCACGCGGATCCCGGCCGGGTCGGTGGGCCTGGCCGGGCGGTTCTCCGGTGTTTACCCGCATGACAGTCCGGGAGGGTGGCAGTTGATCGGGCGCACGACGGCGGTGCTGTGGGACTTGGACCGCAGCGAGCCTGCTCTGCTCGTACCCGGAATGCGGGTCATCTTCAAGGCGGTGGCGCGGTGAGCCTGCGAATTCTGCGAACCGGGCCGCTCGTTGTTCTCAAGGATGCCGGGCGGCCGGGGCACGCGCATCAGGGTGTGCCGCCGTCCGGAGCTGTGGATCGCGGGGCCTTTGCGCGCGCGAACGCTCTGGTCGGCAACCCACCCGGCACGGCCGTTCTGGAGTGCACGCTGGGCGGGCTGCGGGTGAGTTTCGACGAACCAACAACCATTGCCTTAACCGGTACGGACGCAGCCCTCATTGTGGGCGGCACCCCCATCGCGCTGGAAACGGCGACCGAGGTGCACGCCGGCGCGACGGTAACAGTGTCGATGCCCAAGCGCGGCCTGCGCAGCTACCTTGCCGTACGCGGCGGTTTCGGCGTGCCCGAAGTGCTGGGTTCGCGCTCCACCGACCGGATCGCCGGCATCGGACCCGCCAAACCGGCAGCCGGTGATGTCCTCCCCATCGGCCCGCTGGAAGCGGTCACCTCGCCCGTTCCCGCGCTGCCGGCCGACGGTCCGCTGGAGGTCGACCTCGGCCCCCGCGACGACTGGTTCACCGCTGCGGCCGTGAAAACCTTCCTCAGCGCCGCGTTCACCGTGACGCCCGCCAGCGACTCGGTGGGCCTGCGCCTCGACGGCCCGGCCCTGCCCTGGGCGCGCACCGGCGAACTGCCCAGCGAAGGCGTGGTCCGGGGTGCGGTGCAGGTGCCCCCGGACGGCAAACCGATCGTGTTCCAGGCAGACCACCCGGTCACCGGCGGCTACCCGGTCATCGCCGTGCTCACCCCGGAGGCTGCCGACCGGGCGGCCCAGGCCCGGCCCGGCGCCACGCTGCGGTTCGTGGCTGGTTGACTGGACCGGTGACAACCGGTTCCGCCGCCCGGGCGGTCGAAGAGCTGCGCAACTCGATGATCAACGGTGAGCTGGCGCCGGGTTCGCGGCTGTCGGAGACCTCGCTGACCGGCCCGCTCGGGGTTTCCCGCAACACGTTGCGCGAGGCGTTTTCCACGCTCATCGAGGAGGGCCTGCTGGTCCGCCAGCCGCACCGCGGGGTGTTCGTGGCCTCGCTGAGCCCGGCCCAGATCGCCGACATCTACCGCGTACGGGTACTGCTCGAATGCACCGCGCTCAGCCAGGCTCCCACCGACCCACCCCGAGCCGCGGGCCTGCGCGCCGCGGTCACCGACGCCGGGCGCGCCCGCGACAACGGCGACTGGCGAGGCGTCGGCACCGCGAACATGCACTTCCACGAGCAGATCGTCGCGCTCGCCGGCAGCCCCCGCCTCGACGCCTGGATGCGGCAACTGACCGCGGAACTGCGACTGGCCTTCGTCGCCGCCCCCGATCCGGAGGCCCTGCACCGCCCCTTCGTGCAGATGAACGACGACATCGCCACCCTGTACGAAGCCGGCGAGGCAGAACAGGCCGCCGAAACACTGCGCGAATACCTGCTGACCTCCGAGCGCGTCGTCCTCGGCAACCTGCCCTGAGCCGCTGCGGCGAAGAGCGTTGAGTTCGTCATGCGGCAAACAATGCGGGCAGGCTCTTGTCGCGGACCTGACGCCGGCTGCAGGCGCGCTTCTACCATGTCCTGATGGCGGACTACGACGTGGTGATCGTGGGCAGCGGGTTCGGCGGCAGCGTCACCGCGCTGCGGCTGGCCGAGAAGGGCTACCGGGTCGCGGTGCTGGAGGCGGGCCGGCGCTGGGACGCCGCCAGCCTGCCCAGGACCTCGTGGGATCTGCGGCGTTTTCTGTGGGCGCCCGGGTTCGGCATGCGCGGCATTCAGCGGATCACCCTGCTCAAGGACGTCGTGGTGCTGTCGGCGGCCGGTGTCGGGGGCGGGTCGCTGGTGTATGCGAACACGCTGTATGAGCCGCCGGCCCGGTTCTTCGCCGACGAACGCTGGTCGGCGATCACCGACTGGGCCGCGGAGCTGCTGCCGCACTATGACCAGGCGTCGCGGATGCTGGGGGTCACCGAGCAACCGTCGATGACCCCGTCCGACCGGGTGGTGGCCGCGGTGGCGCAGGACATGGGCGTGGGCGGTACTTTTCGCCGTACCCCGGTGGGGGTCTTTTTCGGTGAGCCCGGACGCACCGTGCCCGACCCTTATTTCGGCGGCGCGGGCCCCGCGCGCACCGGTTGCACGGAGTGCGGCAATTGCATGATCGGGTGCCGGATCGGGGCGAAGAACCGGCTGGATCTCAATTACCTGTATCTGGCCGAACGCGCCGGGGCGGTGGTTCACCCGGACACCGAGGTGACCGGATTGCGCCCGGTGCACGGCGGCTGGCGGATAGTTTCTCGACGGCGGGTGTTCACCGCGAACCAGGTGGTGCTCGCGGCCGGGGCGCTCGGCACGCAACGGTTGCTGCACGAGATGAAAGCCACCGGAATGCTGCCCGCCCTCTCACCCCGGTTGGGCTCGCTGACCCGCACGAATAGCGAGGCATTGCTCGGCGCGCAGGCCGCCCGGGTGCCCGCGGAACCATTCTCTCGCGGAGTGGCGATCACCTCCTCGTTTCATCCCGATGCGGAGACCCATATCGAACCGGTCCGTTATGGCCCGGGCAGTAATGCGATGAGCCTGCTGACCACGCTGCTGGTCGACGGCGGCGGACGGGTGCCGCGCCCGCTGCGTTTCCTGGGCCAGGCGCTGCGGCATCCCGCCCTGCTGGCCCAGTCGCTGTGGAAACGGCGGTGGAGCGAGCGGACCATCATCGCGCTGGTCATGCAGACCAGGGACAATTCGCTGACGGTACGGCGTAAGCGCAACGGCAGCCTGACCACCGCAGCGGGCCACGGGCCGGTCAATCCGACCTGGATCCCGGTGGGTCACGAGGCGGTGCGCCGGATTGCCGCGAAGATCGGTGGCCAGCCGGGCGGCGCGATCGGCGACGTGTTCGACATTCCGATGACCGCGCACATTCTCGGCGGCGCGACGATCGGCGACTCCCGCGACACCGGCGTGGTCGACGGCTATCAGCGGGTGTTCGGCTACCAAGGACTGCACATCGCCGACGGTTCCGTCATTCCGGCCAATCTCGGGGTGAATCCGTCGCTGACCATCACCGCGCTCGCCGAACGGGCGATGTCGTTCTGGCCGAACAAAGGCGATGCCGATCCGCGCCCGCCACTCGGGACGCCCTACCAGCGCATCCCGGCCGTGCCGCCGCGCTCACCGGCCGTTCCCGCGCACGCCACCGGTGCCTTTCGATCGTGCTGAACGACACATTGAAAGCGTTTCTTCGAGCACAATAGCGCGACATGCGCTGTGACAATTTGCGTCTTACCTGCGGCGCGGACAGAATGAAACCGCTGAAATACCCGACCACAATGGCACCGCCATAGGAGCGACTTCAACATGGCCAAGCAGGTAATCACCCTTCTGACCGACGACCTCGATGGCGGCGAGGCCGACCGGACCGTGGAGTTCGGACTGGACGGGGTGAACTACACGATCGACCTGTCGGAGAAGAACGCCGGCAAGCTGCGCAAGGCCCTCGACCCGTACCTGGCTGCCGCCACCCGCGTGGGCCGTACCGGCGCGGAGGCCCGGGCCGTGCGCCGGGGTCCGGCGACCAGCACCGGCCGGGCGACCCGCGACCAGAACCAGGCGATCCGCGAGTGGGCGGGCAAGAACGGTTACGAGGTCTCCGAGCGCGGCCGCATCCCGAGCTCAATCGTCGAGGCATACCACAGCAAGCACTGACCCGCAGGCGATTGCTGGTTCTTGTCCCGGCCGGTGCTGCCCGCCGGCCGGGACGCGAACGGCAGGGTTCAAGCCCGGCCCTGCGGGTACCGGACGGTCATGCGAGTGGTGATCGTCGGAGCGACCGGAAACGCCGGGACGGCCCTGCTGCGCCGGCTGCGCAACGAGCCGGGGATCGACCTGGCCGGCGTGGTCCGGCGGGTGCCACCGGCGAACGCCCAGCCGTACGACGTGGTCGAGTGGCACGCCTGCGACATCGCCGATCCGGGGGCAGCGGCCCGGCTCGCCGAGATCTTCCGGGGCGCCGACGCGGTGGTGCACCTGGCCTGGCAGATCCAGCCCAGCCATGACCAGCGCCGGCTGTTCGAAGCCAATGTGCTCGGCAGCCGCGCCGTGGTCGAGGGCGTGTTGCGTGCCGGAGTTTCCACGCTGGTGTTCGCCTCGTCGGTCGGCGTGTACGCCCCGGGTCCCAAGGATGCCTACGTCACCGAGGCGTTCCCCCGCACCGGGGTGCCCGGTTCTTCGTACAGCCGGCACAAGGCTCTGGTCGAAAGTTATCTGGACCGCATCGAATCCGATCACCCGACGTTGCGCGTGGTGCGGCTGCGGCCGGGCCTGATCTTCCAGCGCGACGTCGGCACCGAGATCGCCCGTTACTTCGCCGGCCCACTGCTGCCGGCCCGGTTACTGCGCTACGGCCGCATCCCGCTCATCCCGTCCCACCCGGCGTTGCGGGTGCAAGCCGTGCACGCCGACGACCTGGCCGACGCGTACGCCCGGGTCCTGCAGTCCGATGTGCGGGGCCCACTGAACGTGGCGGCCGGCCCGGTGCTCGACCCGAGCGTGGCGGCCGGGACGTTCCACGGCCGGGAGGTGCCGATCCCCGGTTTCGTGCTGCGCGGCGCGGCCGGCGCGAGCTGGTGGCTGCGTCTGCAACCGGTCGACGTGGGCTGGGTGAAGCTCGGCCTCAAGGCGCCGCTGATGTCCTGCGACCGGATCAAGTCCGAGCTGGGCTGGCGGCCGATGACCGATTCTGTGCACGCGCTCAAGGAACTGGTGACCGGGATGGCGTACCGGGCGCACACCGACAGCCCGCCGTTATCGGCCAAACCGGATCTGCCCGGGCGTCTGGGCGGGGTGCTGCGCGGCCGCCTGCCCGGCACCGGCAACCCCTACTGAGTAAGGCTGTCCGGCGGCGGCAACGCGTCGTGCTCGTGCGCCTCGGCCGCCGCGGGACCATCCAGCGTGCGGGCCAGTGCGGCGAGGGCTGCGTCGACCGGTCCGGCGCCGCCCGTTGCCGGGGACCGGCGAGGTCAGCGGGATGGCCGTCGACCTCGGCGATGCACGGTGTGAGCCTTCCGGGCACGGCCACGGGCGTGACCGTACCCCAATCGGATCTGGCCTTTTGTCAGGCGTTCTGGGCGCCGTTGTAAACCTGCCAGGCAACGTCGCGGTAGTACGCCCAGTAGGCGTCACCCCAACTGCCGAAGTAACTGGCGGTTTGCACTGCCGAGCCGTCAGCCTGGTAATTCACGATGAACGATCCGCCGCTCGCGCCGCCCGACAGCCCGTTGCAGTTGCGGATCTGCACACCGCCCGAAGGTCCGTCGTACGGCTGACCTTCGCACCACACGGCATAGTCCACCGAGGCCGGTAGCCCGATCGCGTGCGCATAGTTGTTGCTTGCCCAGTTGAAGCCGATGCCCGAGCCGCCGACCGCGTCCTGCACGTGCAGGTTCGCGTTGCCTCCGCGGTTGAGCACAATGAACGCGTTGTCCCCACCGGGCCCGAGATCGTCCACCCGCCACCCGGCCGAGCGCCACGTCCACCAGCCATAGGGAGCATTCCCCCGGTTGTACGCCGGCGCGAACCGGAAGTTCTGATACACCTTCCCGGCTCCCGGGTCGGCAACACAGTGCCGCGCGGTCGCCAGCACATCATGGTTGTTGCTCGAAACCACGTTGGCGCTGCACACAAAGTCCCCGACCCCGGGGTTGGTGAAGAACAACCGCCCGTTGGTAATCCACTCGCTGGCCGTGGTGTGCGCCCCGGTGGGCTCGGTGGCGTGCACGAACCGCGGGGTGCCCTGCGGCTCGGCGACCGGGGCGGCGGCCGGGGTGAGCTTGGGCGCGACGACCGGCTTGGCGGCGGCGATGCGCTCGGGGGTCCAGTAGCCGGCGGTGCTGGCGGCTGAGGCCCGGTTGACAGCCGTCGCTGTCGTTCCGGACTTGTCGACGGTCGCGGCGGTGCCGGCTT
>NZ_LOJP01000001.1:5549440-5554641 GCF_001553785.1 Actinoplanes sp. TFC3 | reverse complement strand
GCGCGGCCTGAACGGCAGTGGGGGCAGCGCCGACGATGAGGGCAACTGCGGCCAAGGGGATGAGCAATCGCATGATCAGAGGTAATCATTGTCATCAATTTATGAACAAGGTTTCCGACTGTTTTGGCCAAGACCTGACAGACAACACCCCTCGGTTGAGCCGTTGCGACTGCTACGCCGGCTCGGGCCGCGATCTCGTCGCCGGCCCTACCTGGTCGGCCTGCTCGACGGCGGCAAAATCGAATACCGCATGGTCGGCAAAGCACCGCCCCCACCCGCAATCCACCGCCTGGCAGAATCGCGGCGTGAACCGGCGGCGCAGCAAGAAGGCCCAGCAACGACTGGCCGGGCTCTATGACGACAACGCCCGCCTGGTCACCGCCCTCTTGCGAGCCGGCGCCGACCCCAACCGCCCGGATGCTGAGGGCGTCACCCCGCTCTACCGCGCCAGCGTCCAGGGCAACGCGCGCAACGTCCGGATCCTGCTCGCCGCCGGTGCTCGGCCCAACGATGAGTGCAGTGAAGGGCTTCCGCTGTGCGCCGCGGCCTGCTGGGACCATTCCGCCGCGGTCAGCCTGCTGCTTGCCGGAGGCGCCGATTCGACGCTGCGGGAGAGCGATTCGCCGTACTACTCGGCCGAGGAATGGGCAGCGCGATCAAGTCACTGATGCGGGCTGGCGCGCGACTTCAGGCGTTCTTGACCGCGTCCGCGTCGTGCAGGTGCAGGATGTCCACCGCTTGCGAGCGCATCTCGACCTTGCGGACCTTGCCGGTGACGGTCATCGGGAAGCCGTCGACCACGTAGACGTACCGGGGCACCTTGAAGTGCGCGAGTTTTCCCCGGCAGAACTCGCGGACGGCCTCGGCGGTCAGCGGGTTGGCCCCGGGGCGCAGAACCACCCAGGCCATCAGCTCCTCGCCGAACTTCTCGTCGGGCACCCCGATCACCTGCACGTCAGCCACGTCGGGGTGGGTGTACAGGAACTCCTCGACCTCGCGCGGGTACACGTTCTCGCCGCCGCGGATGACCAGGTCCTTGATGCGCCCGACGATGGTGACGTAGCCGTCCGCGTCCATGGTCGCCAGGTCGCCGGTGTGCATCCAGCGCGCCGCGTCGATCGCCTCGGCCGTCGCGTCGGGCTGATCCCAGTAGCCCAGCATCACCGAGTAGCCGCGGGTGCACAGCTCACCCGGCTCGCCGCGCGCCACGACCAGCCCGGTTGCCGGGTCGACGACCTTGGACTCCAGGTGCGGCATGACCCGGCCGACGGTTTCGGTGCGCCGGACCAGGCTGTCGTCGCGGCGGGTCATCGTGGACACCGGCGAGGTCTCGGTCATGCCGTAGCAAATGGCGACCTCGGCCATGTTCATCTCGGCCACCACGCGTTTCATCACCTCCACCGGGCACGGCGATCCGGCCATGATTCCGGTGCGCAAACTGCTCAGGTCGTAGCCGGCGAAATCGGGGAGGCCGAGCTCGGCGATGAACATGGTCGGGACGCCGTACAGCGAGGTGCATTTCTCGGAAGTGACGGCCCGTAAGGCCGCCGCTGGATCGAATCCCGGTGCGGGCAGCACCATGGTGGCGCCGTGCGATGTGGCCGCGAGATTGCCCATCACCATGCCGAAACAATGGTAGAGCGGCACCGGAATGCACACCCGGTCCGCCGAGGTGTAGCCGACCAGTTCGCCGACGAAGAAGCCATTGTTGAGGATGTTGTGGTGCGACAGCGTTGCGCCCTTGGGGAAACCCGTGGTGCCCGAGGTGTACTGGATGTTGATCGGATCGTCGAAGCTCAGCTCGGCCGCGCGCGGGGCGAGGTCGATCCCGGTGCCGGACTCGACAAGATCGGCCCAGTCCGGCGTACCGATGAAAATGGTCTGCGAGAAGCCGATCTCCTTGATCATCGCGCGATAGTCGCTGGTCTTGAAACTGACCGCGCTGATCAGCAGGCTCAACCCGGACTGCTTGACCACATAGGCTAGTTCGTGCGTGCGGTAGGCCGGGTTGACGTTCACCAGAATGGCGCCGATCGCGGCGGTCGCGTATTGCACGATCACCCATTCCGCACAGTTCGGCGCCCAGATCCCCACCCGGTCACCCTTGGCAATGCCGCGCGCGAGCAAACCCCGAGCCACTTCATTGACCGCAGCATCGAATTGCGTGTACGTCCACCGCTTACCGGCCGCGACATCAACCAGAGCTTCCCGGTCGCCGAACTGCGCGACAGTGCGGGCCAGGCCGGCCCCGATCGTCTCGCCCAGCATCGCAACCTCGGACACACCGGCGGAGTAGGACAGCATTTGCGCAGCATGAGCCACCCGGCCGACCTCTGCCACCCCCGTTCGGGGGTGCACCCGCACCCCGGTTCGCGACATGCTGGCAAGGTGCTCGAAACAGACGCAGCGCTGGGCCGCATCCGGCGCGCGACCGGACTGCCGGTCGCGTTCGGCGGCTCGGTGGCGTGCGACGGCCGGGCCCTGCGTCTGACTGAGTTCGCGGGCACCATGACGCCCGCGCTCAACGGCCTGGTGGTCAGCACCGGCAACGGTCTCGGCGGGCGGGTGGTCAGCACGGCACGTCCGGCGCGCGTCGAGGATTACGCCGCCGACCCGCGGATCAGCCACGAGTACGACGCCCCGGTCACGGCCGAGGGCCTGCGTGCGATCGCCGCCGTCCCGGTTGCGCTGGGCGGTTCGGTCCTGGCCGTGCTCTACGCCGGCACCCGCGAACCCTTGACGGTGGGCACCCGTGCGCTCGAAGCGATGGGCCAGGTAGCGGCCCGGGTAGCGACGGAATTGACGGTACGCCGGGAAGTCCAGCGCCGCCTCACCGAGCTGGAAACCGCAGCCGCTCGCAGCCGCACCGGGCATGCCGCGCCCGAGTGGGAGGATGTCCGGCAGGCGCACGCCGACCTTCGCACCATCGCTCAGGAGATCACCGACCCGGCACTGCGGACCCGGCTGCGGCAGATTTGCGCCCTGCTCAGCGGCCCCACCACCGTGCCACCGTCGGTGGTAGCGCTCTCCGTCCGCGAAGTCGACGTGCTGGCCATGGTCGCCGTCGGCTGCACCAACGCCGAAGCCGCGCGGCGCCTGGGCCTGCTGCCGGAAACGGTGAAAAGCTATCTTCGCAACGCCATGCGCAAACTCGGCACCCACGGCCGCATCGAAACCGTGGCCACCGCCCGCCGGCATGGTTTCCTGCCCTGAGGACATATCCTCCGAGCATGATGCGCAAGGTGGTGGTGGCTCCCGGCGGCGTCGAGGTGCGCGAGGTCGCCGAACCGGAACCCGGTCCCGGTGAAGTCCTGATCCGCACGTCGGTGTCCGGCGTCTGCGGCTCGGACATTCATGCCCTGCAAGGCCGGCACCCCAACGTGACCCCGCCGTACGCCCCCGGCCACGAGGTGGTCGGTGTGGTCCTGGCAGTCTCCCCAGAGGTGACCAGCGTGCTGCCCGGCGCGCGGGTCACCGTGGAGCCCGACCTGCCGTGCTGGTCGTGCAAGCAATGCCGGGCCGGCCGGGAAAACTTGTGCGAGCACCTGGGCTTCTTCGGCTGCGGCTCCGAGCAAGGCGGCATGGCCGACCTGTTCACCATCGATGCCCGCCGCCTGCACGAACTCCCCGAGGACCTGGACGACCGCGCCGCCGCCCTGATCGAACCCCTGTCCACGCCGGTCCACGCCACCCGCCTGGCCGGCCCTCTGGGGGACAAGGCGGTAGCCATCCTGGGCGCCGGCACCATCGGCCTGCTCACCCTGCGCGTAGCCCGGGCGCGCGGAGCCAAGCGCATCGTCATGACGGCACGATCAGCAGCCCACCGAGACCGAGCCCTGCGGTTCGGCGCCGACGCCGTCGTGGACGCCCAACTGCCAGAAGCCCCCGATCTGGTACGTGCAAAGCTCGAAGAAAGCGCAGACGTCGTCTTCGACTGCGTCGCAGAGGAGTCCACCCTCCACCAAGCCCTGGCCATCGCCAACAAAGGCGGCACCGTAGTAGTGGTAGGCGTACCCCCAGGCGACGTGACAGTGCCCCTGGCCCTGGTGCAGGACAGCCAACTCCGTATCCAAGGCAGCGCAACGTACCTCCCCGAGGACTACCGCGAAGCCATGACCCTGCTGCGCGAGGGCGTGGTAGACGCCGCTGAGTTCGTCACCGCAATCCGGCCGCTGGAAGAAGCGGCCCAAGCCTTCGCGGATGCGGCCGGGGGAGGGCACCTGAAGGTGTTGCTCGCCCCCGAAACGCAGCAGTTCGCCTTGTAGCACGCCGCCGGGTTCCTGCGGCTGGGTCTCTCACCGGCTCAGCCGCGGCAATCCTGGTGGTCAGGCCGGGGTCTCTGCGGTCGCGGTGAGCACGGCTCGGCCAAGGATGTGGCTGGCCATGGTGAAACCGAGCAGGGCGGGCGTACCGTCCGCCGGAACGCCGATGTTCTCGACCGCCAAGGCGTGCACCACGATGACATACCGGTGCGCGCCGTGCCCCGCCGGCGGCGCCCCTCCCACGAACCGCGCCAGCCGGGCATCATTGGGCACCTGGAACGCGCCGCCGGGCAACCCCGACCCGGTGTCATCCCCCGCGCCCTCGGCCAAACTCGTCACGCCCGCGGGGATGTCCGCAACCGCCCAGTGCCACATCCCCGAACCGGTCGGAGCATCCGGGTCGTACACGGTGACGGCGTAACTCTTGGTGCCCTCAGGCGCCCCGGTCCAGGTTAGCTGCGGCGAAAGGTCCTTACCGCCAGGCACCCCGAACATCCCGGACAACTGTGCGGCGGGCAACGTCCCACCGTCGACAACGCTGGTGCTGGTGACAGTGAAGCTCGCCGCCTCAGGCAACCGAGCAAACGGGTCATTCATAGTAATCCTCCTGTAGTGATCGGCGCTCACGCATCTCACGCGCACCAGCGGCCGCACGTCCCAAGCCGCACTCTTCAAGCCGCACGCCCGAGGCCGGCCGTGACCGATCCCGGCCAGGCAGGCGACCTGATTGCCGGCCCCCGGCTCTCTCGATCGACTCTAGCAGCAATAATCGATTATCTCAAAGCCGCAAGTGCGGTGGAACCCCTGGCACTGCAGAGACGCACAGGCTCTCGACCTGGTCGGGCGTGCAGAAGGGCAGCGCATCAAAGCTGGGCCCTGAGCCTGAGCCCTGTCCCCAAGCTCCAACCCAGACCCCAACCCCTCACCGCAACCCAACCC
>NZ_LOJP01000001.1:5235924-5549340 GCF_001553785.1 Actinoplanes sp. TFC3 | reverse complement strand
GGTGGGGCCGGTGGCGGCGCGGGCGGCGTCGAACAGCACCGCGCCGATGATCGCGCCGACCAGCACGGCGGCGACCCAGCGGATCGGGCCGCGTCCGGCGGCCGGTGGGCGACGCTGGCCCCGCCGGGCGGCGGCTACATCGGCGCTGGCCTCGATGATTTCGGCGACGACGTGCCGGACGAAGATCAACCACAGGACCCAGCCGATCGAGGCCAGCAGGCCGAGGATCATCTGGTCCGACCACGGGTTCGTCATAGCGCCCGTGATCTCGGCCAGGCTCGGGACCTCGGCAAGGTGCGCCCAGCCGATCCAGGTCAGCGGCCACCCGGCTGAGGCGCTCAGCAGCCACGGCACTCCGCCGGTGAAGCCAGCCAGGACGGCGAAGGCGGCCACTGCTCGGAGCAGCCGGCCAACGGTGGCCAGGACGCGCACCATGCTCACAACCTCCGTTCACATTCCGAAACAGGAACCTGGTCAGGTGTTCGGGCCGGTCACCCCGTGCACCGCCGTCGCGGTCGCCGTCGCTGACACGTTGAGGCCGCCGACCCCAACCAGTTGCAGGACTTGGGTGCGGCTGGTGCGGCGGACCGTCACGGTGACCGTGGTGGCCGTCGCGGTCGCGTCTCCGGCCAGCCCGGCGGAGGCGAGCCAGGAGCGGGCGGTCGCGGCAGCACGGCCAGGATCCAGGCGGGTGGCCCCGGTGGTGCGGTAGGCGTACAGGTCGAGTTGCTGGGCTCCCGCTCGGGCGGCGGACTCGGCGATGCCGAGGGCCTGCACCTTCGCCGCAATAGCGAGCCCGGCGTCCAGGACGAGCCCGGCCACGGCGATCAGGGCGACGCTGAGCAGCACCACGAAGGGTGTCACCTGTCCGGCGTCGCTGCCGCCGGTGCGCTGGCTTACCCACCGCACGAGCTCATGCAGGCGGTCTTTCACGGGGCGCCTCCGATCCATTCGTCGATGGGTGAGGTGGCCGTGGAGGTGACCACCCGGCTCCCGGGCACCTTGAGCAGGACGAGATCCGACATCCGGACGCGGCACGAGATCGTCACGGTGACCGCTCCGCCCGGCCGCAGACCGCCGGTGCTGACCTGCACGTCGGTGGACTGGCAGGTCACACCCCGGGCGTTGAGGCTGGCGCGGGCGGTGCGTTCAGCACCCGCGACAGCCGCGCCTTGGCTGCGCGCCAGCGGCCCCGAGCGCGCCCCGCTGCTCGCGGCGGCGTCCACATCGATCTGCGCACCCGCCAACCGGCCGCACAACACCACGAACAGCAACAACATGATCAGCAGAGGGGCGAGCAAGGCCATCTCGGCGGTGCTCGACCCGGCGTCCGGGTGCGCCGAAAGCCGCCGCCACCGCGCGATGACAGCCGCATGCAGCGTCCTCACCGCACGCCGGGGGCTGCGATGGGTGGTCATGGTCCGGTCCACCTCTCCACCGGGCGCACCACCACGGCGGTGACCGTCCAATGGACGCCCGGTACGACGGTCTCGGCGGTGCCCCGGATCTCGACGCGGGCCTCAGTGGCAGTGCGGGTCACCTGCACGGAGGGGTTCTTGAGGACGCCGCTGCCGATCGCGGTGAGGGTGCCGGCCCCGACTTCCTGTCCGGCTCTGGCGTTGGACTGGTAGGCGGCGGCGGTGCTCGCGGCGCGGGTGGCGGCGGCCTGGGCGATGTGGGTGGCGTGCCACCACACTCCGGCCTGGATGACCAGCATCACCATCAGCAGCAGCAGGGGCATGGCGATGACCAGCTCGGCGGTGACCGCGCCTGCGTCGGGCCGCTCGGCGACGAGCCGCCAGCGGGCGCGTAGGCGCGCGGCCGTGCCGCGCGCTGCGGGGCAGTAGCGCGCGGCACGGCGGACTCGGGAACGAACGGCAGGCATCGGGGGTCAGCCGAGGTTGATGCTGTTGGCCTTGCCTGCGACCTTCGCGGCGATGATGGCGATAACCGCGATGGCCAGCACGACCAGCAGCGCGGTCACAAGGACGGCTTCGGTGGAGTAGCCGCCGTCGCCGGTATCGCGGACTTGCTTCCAGCGGTGCCGTAGCTCGGCGGTCAAGTAACTGAACAGGGCAGACATGGCAAGACTCCTTTCAATGACAAACTCGTCAGCAATCACGAACCCTAGGTCCGCAAACATCACAGGCCGCCGAGCACGGCAGCGAGAGCCGGATAGCCCAGGAAGATCAGGAATCCGGCGAACAGGGCGACGATGGGCAGGCTCATGCGTTCGGTGGCGGCGTTGGCTTCGCCTTCGGCGTCGGTCAGTTGCCGGTCGCGTAGCGCTGTCGCGCGGGAGCGTAGGGAGGAGCGGACGCGGGCTCCTTCGCTGCCGGCCATGCCGACGCTCGCGGCGAGTTGCTGGAGCTCGGGCAGGGCGAGGCGTTGGCCGAGCACGGCGAGGATGTCCCAGGGTGGTACCCGGGCCAGGCGGGCCTCGGTCAGGGCGTAGCGCAGCTCGGCGTAGGCCGGCCCGGATCCGACGGAGGCGGCTTCGTCGAGGGCTTGGTCGACGCCGGAACCGGCGGCGAGGCTGATCACCACTAGGTCCAGGAACGAGCTGAGTGCGTCGCGGAACGCCGCCCGGTGCTTCGCCGCCTCGGAACGCACCGACAGTTCCGGGGCCGCGAATCCGGCCACCCCGAGTACCAGCGATGCCAGCATGGGAGTGGTGAACCCGAAGCTCCCCCCGCCGAGGCTGAGCAGCGTGGCGAACACCGGCGGGACCAGCACCCCGAACACGGTGGCGGTGGCCTGCTCAGCGAGGTGGATGTCCACAGGCTTATCCACAGTCGCCAAGTCGCGGCGGGTACTCGCGGTGGGCAGGCCGAGGCGGCGCAGCAGCCGCACCGCCGGGCGTCCCCACCGTCCCGCCCACCCGGGCGCGGCGGTCTCGGCGTCGACCTCGGCGTGCCGGGTCCGCCCGTACGGGGCGTCGATCGCGGTGGCGAGGCGGGGCGGGGGGGGCAGCCAGCCGACCACGAGCAGCCACAACCCCACCCCGGTGCCGAGGCCGAACAGCAGGAAGGTGGTCATGACCGCACCACCGCCCGGGTGTCGGCACCGGCGGCGACGCTCTGCAAGATGCGTGAGGTGTCGCGGTCGCGCATCAGCTTCGCGAGCCAGAAGAACGCCAATCCGAAACAGGCTCCGGCCAGGAGCAGGACGAGTTGTCCGGTGGCGGTGTCGAACGGCACGAGATAGCCCCGGTTGAGCAGGGTGAGGAACCCGGCCATGGCCAGGGTGACCGCGACGATGACCCGCGCCGAGGTGCGGTTGCTTTTGCGGCTGGCCGCGATGCGCTGCCGGGAGGCGACCTTCGCCCGCGCGGAGGTGGCCAGCTCACCGAGGACGTCGCCGAGCTGCCCGGCGCTGCCGCGTGCCGCCATCAGCAGCCCGGCCACGACCAGATCAGCGGTCGGGTCGGCCAGCTCGGCGGCGAACGTGCGCAGCGCCGCGCTCAGCCGCCACCCGCGCTGCAGCCGGGTGGCCAGTCGGGTCACCTCGTCACGGACAGGTTGGGGGGATTCGATGGCGCTGGTGGTGATGGCCTGCTCCAGCCCGGCCGCGCCGGACAGGTTGTCGCGCAGCGCCTCGGTCCACGTGGCGATGGCCTCGATCCGCGCGACCCGGCGGGCGTGGTCACGGTCCGGGCCGATGATCGCCGGGAGCACCCACGCCCCCAGCGCGCACAGCACCGCCGCGACCGGCCAGCGGGTCAGCACCGCCACCACCACCCCCACGGCCACACACACCGCCAGCCGCCGCCGGTCGACCGGCCCACGCCCCGCCGTCCACCTCGACCACCACGGGGCGGCATCCGAGTCGGCCGGGGTGGAGTCGGCGGGCCCGGTGTCACGGCCGGAGAAGCCGAGCACGATCAGGGCCAGCCCGAACGCGGTTCCCAGCCCGAGCATGGCGGCCACCGGCACGGTCAACGTCATGACGCCCACCCGCCACCGGGTGCAGCCCGCGCCTCGTCCAACAGGGCCGGGTCGAACCCGGCCTGCACGAGGGTGTTCAGCAGCCGGGTTGACGGCGGCGCGCCGGGCACCGCGCGCCCGTCGGGGCCGGGCCGGAAAATCTCGTTCGAGGCCACCGTCAGGCCGTCGGCGTCGACGACTTCGCGGACGGAGGTCACGACCCGCCGACCGGTGTCGGTCAACGCCAGGTGCAGCACCAGGTGCACCGACTCGGCCACCAACAAATTGGTGGTCGGCGGGTCGAGGCGTTCCGGGGACTGCGCCGCATACAGGGCGAGTTTCTTGAACACGCCGGCGGTCGAGGAGGCGTGGATGGTGCCCAACGAGCCGTCGTTGCCCTGGCTCATCGCGTTGAGCATCGGGATGACCTCATGCCCACGGATCTCACCGACGATGACCCGGTCCGGTGACATACGCAAACCGCTGCGGAACAGCATGGACATGTCGATGGCGCCTTCGCCTTCGACGTTGGCCTCCCGCGATTGCATGGCGACCACGTCCGGATGCAGCACCTTGTCGGCGTTCAACGCCAGTTCGTAGGTGTCCTCGATGGTCACGATACGCTCGGTCGGGGCGATCACCGACGCGAGCGCTCGCAGGAAGGTGGTTTTCCCGGCGCCGGTACGCCCGGCCGCGAGGGTATTCAGCCGGGCTCGGGTCGCCGCGGTGAACACCTCCCGCAACACCGGGTTCAGGGTGCCGAGCTGCTCCAGCTCGCCCAGGGTGACCTTGATGTAGTGGTGACGGCGGATCGACAAAGCGGGGCGTTGGGTCACCGACATGATGGCGTGCAACCGCGAGCCGTCCGGCAGTTGCAGGTTCAGGATCGGCGCGGCCCGGTCCCAGCGGCGTTCCTCCCCGCCTTCACCGCCGGTCTCGGCACGGCCGGCATCCGCAGCCAGGCGGCGGATGAGTTCCACCATCTCGGAGTCGGTGTCCGCGATCGGGGCAACCTGGACCCGGCTGCCGTCGGTGTAGCGCACGAACACCTGGTCACAGCCGTTGGCATGGACTTCCTCGATCCGCTCGTCGTTGAGCAGTGGCTGCAAGCCGCCCGCGCCGAGCAGCATGTCGGCCACCGACCGCGCGACCCGCGACTCCACGTCCGGGCGCAGCGGTGGGCGGCCCGCGTTCATCTCCTCGGCGGCGTAGTCGTCCAACGCGGTGGTGATCAACCGGCGGGTCGTCGCCCGTTGCTCGTCGGCCGACATCACCGTGCCGGTGGCGCTCTCGTGCGCCCGGGTGGCTCGCGTCAGGTGTTCGGCGACCTGGCGGCGGATGCGGCGCACCACCGGGATCTCGCTGGCGTCCGGAGCCGTCTCGAGCGGCACCAGGTCTCGGCCCGGCGGGAAGGTGGGGGTGGGGTGGCTCATCCGAGGGCCTCCTTCGGCAGCGGCTCGGCCGGCGCCACACTCAACTGCGGCGCGAGGTCGGTGAATACGTCGGCGTAGGCACGCATCAGCGGCAGGCGACGCCACCGCCGACCGGCGATCAGGTCCCCGCCGAGCACGGCCGCCGTCTTGCGGTCCTCGGGCAGCGGGCCGAGCACGCTCACCGATCCGGGATCGCGGGCCAGGTCCTCGACCACGTGCTTGGTCAGCACCTCTGCCACGTCCGCGACCGGGTAGAGGCCCCCGGCGGCCAGCAGCACCGCCAGACGGTCCGTGCCGAGGTCGACCAGCTCGCCCAGCGCCTCCCGGAGATGAGCCAGCTCGTCAGGGCGGGCGCGCGCCATGACGAGGACCACATCGGCCAGCCGCAGCAGCGGCCACACCACCGAGCCTGGGGCCAGACGCCCACAGTCGGCAATCACGAGGCGCTCGGGTGTCGTCAGGACCGGACGGCCGGTGCCGGTCAGCTCCGGCAGCGCCGCGCGGGTCTGAGCCCCACCCGCCGGGGCCACCACCACCGGCACCAGCTCCCCGCCCAGCATCGCCGTCTGACGGCCCGCCACAATCGCGGCCTCGGCCGTTGTGGCACCCCGGGCAGCGGCGGCCAAGTCCACCAGACTCGGCGTCGCCGCCAAATCGAGGCGGCGCATCAGATCCCCGCCCGCCGGATCACACTCCAGCACCACCGGCCGCGTCTGCGCCGGGGCTACAGCGGCCAGCCCCAGCGCCGTGGTCGTCGCCCCGGGACGACCCTTGACATAGGTCACCGCCACCAACGGCATGTCAGTTACCTCCCGGCGCGGTCTGCATCAGCACCACCGCACCCGCCGGTGCACCAGCAAGCCGTCCACCGTCAGCGGCATCCAGCAGCAACGAGATCACCGTCGAGCCCTGACCGTCCCCGGCCAGATCCACCCCGAGCACTACCGCCTGCATTCGCACCGGAGCCGATCCCGCCGACTTGGCGGGACTCGCCGGGGCCGGCTGCCCGTCACCACCGGCAGCCGAGGCGGAGACGTACACCGCGACTCGCGCCCCGCTCGCTAGGCCCTGCGGGTACTGGCCCGGCTTCAACGCCACCGACGCGGCCACCTTCCCGGGCGGCGGAAACGCGGCATCCCCGACCAGCGACGGCGTCAGCAGCGTTCCCGGCAGCAATGGCACCACCGCCGTCCGGCCGATCACCTGCTGCACCTGACCCGCCGGGACCAGCTGAACCCCGGGGTCCAACGCCGCCGGGACCTGCCGCACATCGGCGGCCGTGATCGCCTGACCGGCCGCCACCGAACGGGCCACGGCGAGCACCTGGACCCGGTCACCGAGGCGTACGGCACCGAAGGCGTAGCCCAGCACGCACACGATGACCAGCAAGCCACCCAACGCCACGAACGGCAGCCCGCGGCGACGCCGGGCCGCCCGCCACGGCCCCCGCCCCACACGCGGCACGGCACCCGTAGAACGGTCTTGCGGCCCTGATTTTGGGCGCATGGAATCTAGCGCCATGACCAACGTCCTCCCCGACTTGGCGCGCTTCAACAAAAGGGTCGTGCTGGTGTTAGCGGCTCAAGACCGCCTGAGACTCCTGCACCCGGGTCTGCACCTGACCAGTCGTCTCCAGACCCGGCACCGTGCCGGTCTGACCGGCCCCGGCCCAGGTCACCTCCCACGTCACCGTCGCCGTCACCGTGTACGAGCCACCCGCTACACCCGCCGACGAGTGCCGATAGACATGACCACAATCCGGCGACGCCGACCTCGGATTAGTCCCCGGCGTCCACGCCGTCCCCGGTCCTTCACACGTCTCAACACTGCCGTCACCCACCGACCAAGTAACTTTCACCGGTCGCGCAGTCGCCGTCACCGACACCGCTCCCGCTGATGCCGTCGCAGACTGCGGCTTCCACGACGAGCGGTCCAACGCCAACCAGACCGGCAAGTTGACGAGCTGATCACCAAACGGATTTAACGTGATGACTACGGTCGGCAAGTTCAGCCGTTTGCGCGCCTGACGGGCAAGCACCTCCGGCGACACGACTGGCGGCGCTCCGGCAACCCAGACGGGACCGCCGAGACCGGCTGTGGTGGTGCCGTCGTCGTTGTAACAAACCTTGAGGTACCAGCCGCCCTCGCCTCCGGGCTGCCCGCCCAAGGCATCGATCACTGATGGCGGTGGATCACTTGGCTGGTAATAGCACCCGTCCGCGCCCGCATAGCCGCCCTCGCGTTCACAGGGAATCTCCTTCGCCGCTGGATTGCGGCATTTACCATCGCCTCCCTGCCCCCCTGAGCCGCCTTTACCAGGGTTCGTGCCCCCATTACTGCCGCCAGTACCAGCATTAACGTCACAACCCGGATTTGCGGTCCCAGGCCCGCAGTTCACCCCGCCCGTGCCGTCGTCAGCTCGGGCTGGTGCCGCGCCGAGGATCGGCGCGGCGAGTAGAGCCGCGATCAAAGCCGACAGAAGAAGAGTCGACCGGCGGGTCAACATGTGCCAGACCCCCGCAACGCGAAAGCGTCGACCCTCCAAGCACCGTCTTGCTGTTTCTTGATGATGGCGGTATTGCGGTGTTTGCCGCCGGGTTTGTCGTCCCAAAGGCCGCCCGACGCCTTGTATTCGAGCCAGCGTGTGGCATCAACACAGTCCTCTATGGTCAGTGCGGCCGGGGAGACCTCAGGTGTGCGCTTGACGACCTTCGGTTGGAGCGCGACCTCGCCCTTGGTGATCTTGCCAAGCTCTTTGTCTGTGTACAGAGAGCTGACAATGAGCTTCAATGCGTTGCCCGAAGCGTAGGTTCGCAGGCCAGCCGACTCGGCGTCCGAAGTCTTACCTGCCTCCACGAATGCGTTCCACAAGCCGCGGTAGGCAACGAGTGCGTCTTGCTCGGCCTTCGCGCTCCCAGCGATTGACGGCGCTGATGAAGGAACCGGCGGAGGACTGGCGGGAACGCTTGTTTCCTTATCCGCGCTACAGCCTGCAGCGAGAAGGACAGACGCCGCCAGCAGACCGGCCGGAACCTGACGGGTGAACACCGGGCAGTACCTCCCCAACTCGTAGACGGCCCCCATCCCAGAGACCCGCATCCGGTTCCCTCGACAGTGGCCGCTGGAGCCAGCCACCATCAGGTCACAACTCGTGTCTACACCGTCACCCCATGGGGGCCGCAAGCTCCGTACCTGCACGTACGCACCTTTGCAGCGCGAACCTCACGTACCTTGAGGTCCGTACCTTGAGGTACGTGCGGGGCCATTAGTCGAGACCGCAAGCCGATGGATCTGTCGCCTAGGCGACAGATCCATCAACATCTAGCGGCAGCTACACTCCCCGAAACCCCCGGTGGCCGCGAGAAAGGCGGACCGCGATGCGCGATCACGGCCGCACCGATCGAACGCTGGCCTTGCTCGCCAGGCCAGGCGCTTTCGACGTTCTGCATGCCATGTACAGCCGTGGTGGCACGGCTACCTTCGCCCAGATCACTGCCGAGGCGCGTCGGGCAACAGCACTGCTGCGATCTCTTGCCGCCGAGGACTTCGTAAACAGCGCCGGCTGCGGGAGCCTGGACTTCGAGCCGGGTGCCCAGACGGCATTCAACTTGACCGCCAAGGGAGAGGCCGTCGCCGGTCATCTCATCCGTCTTCAGGAATTGATCACGAACCGGCCCGCCTGTCGTGGCGGCCATCGATCCGCTCTATGACGACGACACGCGACCTGCCGAGTACGACCACAACGGACGGTCTTGGACGAGTCTGCCCTTGCAACTAGGTTGAGGAGCAGGTCAGAGCGCTAACAAAGGTATGGCCGATCGCTTGCCCGACCGGCTACAGTGATCGCTTCGCTCGCGCGCTCGTGTCGGGGGAGGTGAGTCGCGCTGACGAACGACCTAGATCCCATCTACAACGTCGCCAGACGCAAGCTGAACCGCGTCATCCTGTACGCCCTTCACGACCAGCCACTTCAGTACTCGAAGCTGCACCATGCTGTGTCACAGGCCAGTCCCGACGTTGTTCATGCCCGCACCCTGACTCGCACGCTGAGGCATCTGGAAGACGAAGGCCTTGTGGAACACCGCCAGGACGCGGATACCGCTGACTATCGCCTCATGACGGCCGGCATCGAACTGGTGGAACTCCTAACCGAGATCGAACGCTGGACCCGCGAGCATCGCACTAACGAAGGCGACGGGGACGGCCGGTAGGGCATGGATGTCCTCGCTGCGAGCGGCTTCACCGTCGCAGGCGCGGTCGCTGCTGTCCCCATGACCGCCGTCGCCTACTCGGCACCGGCACACGGAGGTATTAGCCTGCCAGAGCGATGGTGGCGAGGGGCGCCAGCACGACTTAGCGCCGTCGCCGCCATGTCAGCCCTGACCGGCACGGTGACCGGACTTATTACAACCTGCCTCCCGCGATCGCCGGGTCTGCCCGCATTCTGGGTCTTTGCGGTTCTTGGTGTCGGCCTGGCGGTGATCGACATCCGTCGCCACCGCCTCCCTCACCTACTGACAGCGAGCATGGTGGCCGCCTGTCTGGTGAGCTTCGTCGTTGCCGCCGGGATAAGCGGGAATATCCACCCGCTACTTCGGGCGGTCGCCGTTGGAATGGTATTTGCATCAGTTTTATTTATCGTTGCGCTGTTACTTCCTGGGCAACTTGGCCTCGGTGACGTGGCTCTAACCGGGGCAGTCGCGCTAAATCTTGGTTGGCTTGGCTGGCAAGACGCTATCGTCGGCGTCCTCTGCGGACTCCTAGTACAGGGCATCACTGGCCTCGCCGCCACGATTCGAGCCCACAGCAACGACCCGACACCGATGGGGCCAGCCCTTGTAGCTGGGTGGTTCGTTAGTGTGCTACTGACACAGGTCACGTAGCGGTGGGGCGCTTTGATGCTTGTGCGAGGGGTCGTAGCTTGAAGATCAGGATGCTTAGGTAACGATTCATCCACTGCTACTTGTGCGGGTAGCGGCGTTCGTCTTCGTCGGTGAGCCGGGGCTCGACAGTGGTCTAAATCCACAGTCCGGCGGAGCTAAACGTATTGAGAAGATCAGATATGGTGAAGGGCTACCTGGTCTGCGCGATGTTCTCGTTCCAGTGGCTGGGGGAATTGTAGTCGGCGTTGGAGAAGTACTCCTCGCCCAGGGTGGTCCCGTTCCGTTCGGTACGTTCGACGGCGTACCGGATGGGCTGGGTCCTCGTGAGCAGAATGAACCCGTCCTGGTTCAACATCGCTTGCGCGGCCCGCAAGGCGTGCACCGGGTCCGTTGCGTACGCGAAGGACTGTAGGAACAGGATTCGATCGCAAGTGCGGCCAGGCCAGTTGAGGGAGCAACTCTGGATGGGACAGATCAGCCTGAAAAAACTCAGCACCGGTCGGCGGGCCGGAGATGAAGTTCCCTGCGATGTCTACGCCGGCTGAGGCAACCGCGCCGTCGCGGACCAGCTCCGCTAGCTTGCCACCGTTGCCGCGCGTGTTCGGAGCTGCCGGGGAGGACCTTCCTTCGCTGATGTTCCGATGGCCGGCACAGTCACGCCTTCCGGAGGTGCCGGGGCCATGGGCGAGCGTCGTAGAAACATTCAGTTGTCATGGTCTGGCTTCGTTACCCTCTGACTACGGCGGCTCCTTGCCTCCGGTAGGGGAGGCCGGAACACTATCCATGTCCCCGCAGGTGGAGGTGGAGGTTGCCACGGACATCTGGTCCCACGATCGCGCGCTGGCAACTCGCGCAGGAGCTGCGCACCCTACGCGAGACCGCTGGCCTCACTCATGCTGAGATCTCACGTGTCCTGGACTGCTCAGAGTCAAAAATTTACAAGATCGAGTCGGGAGATTTGGGGGTTGGGAGGCCGGACCTTTTAGTGATCCTCGAGCGCTATGGTGTCGCGGACGAGCGTGTCCGCGAAACCCTCCTGGACCTACAGAAGCAGGGAAGGGAACGCGGCTGGTGGGCCAAGTTTGGGCAGCTCCCCGGTCCGTACGTGATGTACATCGGCCTAGAGTCCGCTGCCACCGAGGTGAAGAACTTCGAACTCGCGGCAGTGCCGGGGTTGCTCCAGACTGCGGACTACGCTCGGGCCCTGTTGACCGCGCAAGGCCTTGTGCCGGACCCGGACCAAATCGAGAAGCGAGTACAGGTACGCATCGCACGGCAAGCCTGCCTCACGGACGAGCCACGGCTCAACCTATGGACGATCATTGACGAGGGAGCCCTGCGTCGTCAGATCGGAGGACGGGTGGTGATGAGGCAGCAACTTGACCACCTGCAGGAGGCGAGCGCCTTGCCGAACATAACGATCCAAGTCTTGCCCTTCACCGAAGGTGGCCACCCAGGCACGCTGGGCAGCATCGCCATCCTAGATTTCCCCCTAGATGTCCACTCGCCAGTCGCTTATGTCGAGAGCTTTGCTGGCGACGTGTACATGGAGAAGGAAGATGATCTTCGACGCGCTAACATGGTGTTCACCCACATGCATGCCGCCGCGTTGAGCGCAACCAAGTCGGTCGAGCTTATCGCCGCGGTCGCGAGGGATCTTGCATAGCAGAAGGAGGGCTCGGTGGACCTCACTCGCGCCAGGTGGCGCAAGAGCTCGCGCAGTCAAAGCAACGGTCAGTGCGTCGAGGTCGCGGATAATTTGCCGGACGTGGTCGGTATGCGCGACAGCAAAAATCCGGCGGGGTTAGTCCTGACCTTTTCGCCGGACCAGTGGAGTGCATTTTTAGAAGGCGTCAAGGCCGGGGAGTTCGATCTCGGCTAGCGAGCTCCGCAAGTGATCTATTGATGACGCCATCGGTCCGCCGCAAACACATCATCTGCATCGGAACAAGATCCGGGCGGAATCTAAGTGAGTAACCGGTGCAGAGGATCAACTTAGCCTCCGCATCGGTCACTTCGCACATTTTAGTTCTCAGCTAATCGATGTGCGGCATAGCTCCGCTTATGTAATCCGAAATCTGACGCCGCATTGAGTCATGTACATCAAGGCGTTCAATCTCGCCTAGGGTGAACCATCCGACCTCGCTGGCCTCTTCGTTTTCTGTTGGGCTGCCACTTACCGGCTCGGCGAGAAGCGTGACCTCATACTCCTGCCTTACCTCTCCATCAGAGTAGGCGACGATGTGGAGCGGGTCTGAATATATTCCGACAAGTCCAATGATTCTTACGCTGATTCCGGTCTCCTCCAGGGTCTCTCGGATCGCGCATTGAGAGGGCGTCTCGCCGAACTCCATTTTGCCCATAGGCAACGCCCATTGCCCAGTGTCCCGTCGACGCTGCATCAGCAGGCGGCCCAGGTGGTCGACGGCCAGCGTACCGCATGCGGGAACGAGCGTGTTTGGCTTAGGTGCGGCCGGATCGTTCCAATACTCAGTGCGCCCCATAATCACTCATTCCCCAACCATGGCCTTCCGAGCAACCAAACTCTCTCGAACGATGAAATGTAATGATCGAACAAGACGCCCCCGTCGATTCTTCTTAGATGAAGGGTTGGGTTCAGGCTCGCCGGCTCGCCGTACACGTGTCCGTTCACTATCACGTGGTCATCATAACGAAATAAGCTGTTGTACAGCGTGGTGTCATGAAGTCGGATCTCAACGTTTTCGACTTCGGTCAGACCGGTGTAATATGTCAGGCTAGCCCTTATTTTTGCCTGAAGGGTGCCTCCTAATCCTTCTTCCAAGTCCCTGACGGAGACGGCTGCGCCCCTAGGGTCGCCGAAGCAAAGCCGGATTTGAACGCCTTCGTCTGCGCGTTTATTAAGCATGCGCGCGATGCGCGGCTGAACCTGCGCAAAAAATGTTCCTGAATGCACCAGGACATCAATTCTATTTTGCGCTTCATTCAGCAATCGGAGCCACGTCTCTCGCGGTACGCTGGCGCGATCCGGATAGAGTTCTACTAGCTCAGATTTGCTTGCGTCCTGCCGACGTGTGCCCTGTCGCAATGTTCCTGGCCACAGGTAGACCTCGTCGGCACCCAGGAGTTTGGCGGCGGCCCATCGATGTTGCCGATGAGGCACTCGATTTAGAGATATCCACCGTTCCACGCTCTTTACATCAATGCCGCACTCGACAGCAAGATCTTCAGTCGTTACGCCCTGCCGCATCATGGACGTTCGCAGGCGTTCGTTCATGACCACAACTGTGCCTGCACGTCCCGGGACGTTTCAAGGACCTGGCGGGACGTTTCCCCTTTGGACAGAAGTCCCCTCAGCGTCCCCGTAGGTAGATGAATCGTCCCAGCATCAGCGGTTAGCTCGGATGAGATCCTCCCGAGCCCGGCGACGACTGCGGCGGAGCTGGGGCTGAGCATGCCGGCGCAACGACCCTCGTCGGTTCTGCCGGGCCCCACGCTACTCGGTCACCTTCGATGAGTCGGTACAGCGCGGCGGCTCCGTAAGCATCCCACATATAGGAAAGGCCAGTTTGGTGACTACGCACACCCTCGACCCCTCCGCTGGTGTGGAACGGTTCGGTTATCGCCAGGAGTTGCAACGGTCGCTGAGCTTCCGCGATCTGGTCACCTACGGGCTGATCTTCATGGTCCCCATCGCCCCGTTCGGGATCTTCGGCAGCGTGTTCCAGGCATCGTCGGGGATGGTCGCGCTCACGTACCTGCTCGGGATGGCCGCGATGATGGTGACCGCCTCGTCGTACGGGGTGATGGTGCGGGCGTATCCGATGGCCGGGTCGGTGTATTCCTACGCCGGGCGGGCGATCGCTCCGTGGTTCGGGTTCCTGTCCGGGTGGACGATCCTGCTCGACTACACCCTGATCCCGTGTCTGCTGTCGCTGGTTGCGGCGGTGTCGATGACCGCGGTGCTGCCCTCGATCCCGGCCTGGATCTGGCTCGTCGCGTTTGTGGCGGTCAACGTCGGGATCAACCTGGCGGGGATCAAGTCCACCCGCCGGGTGAACACCATCGCCCTGGTCGCCGCGCTCGCGGTCCTCGCCTTGTTCGTGGTGACGGCCGTGTCGGCGCTGGCCTCCGGCGCCGGCCGAGGGTTCTCGTGGGAGCCGCTGTTCTCCAGCACCCAGTTCCAGGTCGGCACGCTGCTGACGGGGATGTCGGTGTGCATGCTCAGCTTCCTGGGCTTCGACGCCATGTCCACCCTCGCCGAGGACGTCCAGGGCGGACCGCGCAAGGTCAGCCGGGGCATGGTCGCCGCCCTCGGAATCATCGGCGTGCTCTTCATCGCCCAGGCGATGCTGGCGGCGCTGCTGGTGCCCAACCCGGCCACCCTGATCGCCGACGGCGACCCGGCCGGAACGGCGTTCTACGACGCCGCCCGCGTCGCTGCCGGGCCGTGGCTGGCCACCGTGACCGCCCTGGCAACCGCGCTGGCGTGGGGCCTGTCGAACAACATGGTCGCCCAGGTCGCCACCTCTCGGCTGCTGTACGCGATGGCCCGCGACCGGCAGCTTCCGTCGTTTCTGGCCAGGGTGTCGGTCAGCCGGTCGGTACCGGTCAACGGCATCCTGCTCACCGCCGCCCTGTCCCTCGTGCTCGGCTTGTATATGGCTTCGCGGGACGACGGGATCACGGTGCTGTCGAGTTTGGTGAACTTCGGGGCGCTGTTGTCGTTCATCGTGGTGCACCTGTCGGTCCTGGCCCGCAACCTGCGCACCGATCAGCCGAAGGTCGCCGGGTGGTGGCGCAGCTGGGTCCTCCCGATTGCCGGCGTGGTCATCTTGGTCGCGGTCATCGTGAACGCCAACGCCCTGGCCCAGACGGTCGGTTTTATCTGGCTCGGCATCGGCGTACTCGTGCTGATCTGGCTTGTCGCCACCGGGCGCACCCCCCGCCTGTCCGGCATCGGCGCCGACGAGGACTACCTGGCAGGTCACCGTGGTTGACCCGACATTCATCGACGCCACCGACGATCACATCAGCTACACCTTCGGTGAGAAGCACCCGATCGCCCGGGTGATGCCAGGCGAAGTAGTCCGGCTGCGTACGCGGGACTGTTTCGGCGGCGAAGTCACCTCCGTGCACGACCGGCCGAGCGAGGTGTGCCAGTTCCCGTTCCTCAACCCGGTCACCGGCCCGCTGTACGTGCTGGGCGCCCGGCCCGGTACCACCCTCGCCGTCCACCTCGTTGATCTCACCCCCGCGGGCGAGGTCGGGTATTCCTCCACGTTCCCGCACTTCGGCGCATTGACCGGCACCGCGGCGACGGCGATGCTGCATCCGCCCTTGGAGGAGCGGGTGTGGGAGTACCTGATCGACCACGAGCGGCAGACGGTGCGGTATACGGCCCGCCGGTCACCGTTCACCGCCGACCTGCCGCTGCAGCCGATGCTCGGCACTATCGGGGTCGCCCCCGCCCACGGCGAAGTCCGGGCGTCGATCGTGCCCGGCGTGCACGGCGGCAACCTCGACCTTCCCCTCCTGACCGCCGGCGCCACCCTCTATCTGCCGGTCGGCGTGGACGGAGCGCTCCTCGCCGTCGGGGACGGGCATGCCCGGCAAGGCGACGGGGAGTTGTGCGGCGTCGCGGTCGAGGTGCCGATGGACGTCACCCTGGTCGTGGACGTCACTAGCGAGCCGGGGCCCAGCACCCCGCAGCTGGAGACCGACGCCTCGCTCATGTCGATCGGTGTCGCCCGGCCCCTGGAAGACACCTACCGTGCCGCGCACCACGACCTCGTCCACCACGTGTCCGCCCTTGCCGGGCTCGATCTGCTTGACGCCTATCAGCTGGTGTCGCAGGCCGGGCGGGCGCATGTCGGCAACGTCGTGGACGCCGATTACACCATCGCCGCCGCCATCGACAAACACCTCCTGAAGGCCGCGGCGCCGTATTCCGGGACTCACGAGCGGCTCCGGCAGATCGGGCGGGCACGGTCATGAGCCGCGCGGAGATCGGCACCCTGCGGGAACGGTTGTGGCTGCTGGCCCACGACGACCGCACGGATCTGCAACTGCTGCTGCCGGTCGGGTCGCTGTCAATCGGGTTGATGGCTGCCACCCTGACCGACCTGCTCCTGACCGAGCGCATCACCCTCGACGAGGGCTACCTGTATCCGACGCGCGCAGGCAACCGGCAGACGCCTGCGGACCTGGATCCGGTCACCGCTGGGGTGCTGCACGCCATCACCATCGATCAGCCGCGACTCGCCGAACTCCTGCGGGCGGCTTCCGCGGACTTGGCGGCGGGTGAGCACCATCCGTATGTGCGGCTGTATCAGCGCACCCAGGCCGCCCTCGTCGCGGCCGGCCTGGTGGTCGAGCACCGCCGCACCCTGCGGCCGAGCCGCTACCGCCTCGCCGACCCGTCCGCGTTGAGCTGGAACAAGGGGCAGCTCAATCACCGGCTCGTCTACCACTACCGCACCGGCGACCCGGCCATCGACAGCCTGTGCGCCCTGGTCGCCGCGCTGAATCTACAAGCCGTGCTGGTCACCCCCTACAGCAGCACCGAGGCCGCCCAGGTCCTGCGTCAGATCGTCCATGACCTCGGCGAACACGCCCCTACCGGCTCCCCGCTAACCGCCGTCCCGCAGCTGGTGACCGCCGTCCGCGAGGCGGTCGGGGACCTCGCCACCGCCATCTTCTAACCCCCGCCCCGGCCGAGACCTTGTTGAGGTGATGATGACTGCTCCGACCAGTGCACCCCCGTTGACCACCGTGCTGCGCCTCACCGCTCTGCGGAACCCGGACCGGGCGGCGCATCGCCTGCACAGACTGCTCACCGAGCCGGCCCCCGCCGCCGACCCACCGACGGTGGCCGACCTGCACGCGCTGCGGGTGGAGGCGTTGCTGCAAGCCGGCCACCTCGACGCGGCATTGCACGCCAGCATCAAGGCCGCGCGAGCCGCCGGAGAACTACAACCACAGGACTGGCCGCGCTTGATCACCGCCCTGCTGATCGGCGCGGACCTCGCCGTGCTCGCCGGGCACCCCCACGCGGTCACCGCCTGCGACAGCACCCGCACCGCCTTCACCCACCTGCACCAGCCCGACCCCACCCGCGAGCTGAGCGCCGCCGCGTTGCACGCCGTCGCCGTCTACCACCACCTCGACGCCGCCCACGGCCACCACCTGCTGAACACCCTCGCCCGGCACAATTATCCGCCCACCAGCCAGGCCGCTGCCATCCGCGGCGGACTCGCCGCTATGCACACCGGCATGAGCTCCGGCCGTCTACGAGGAGCACAACACCAGATATCCCCGCCGATACCGGGCGGACTCCTACACCCGCATCCCACCGCCGCCGCGACAGGGTGGCTGGCCGCCCGAGTGCACGCACAACCCGCCCACATCCAGACGGACACACCATGACCCACCTCGACATGCTCACCATCAAGAGCACACACACCCCGCCAAATACCACCGCCAGTGCGGCCGACACCACGATCGGAGATCTGAGCTCCGCGGTCAGGGCCGCCTACGGCACGGACCCGGACTGCTTCAACAATGACTGCCTGTGGACGCTGGCCGACAGGACGGACACCTTCAACCCGGCCACCGCCCCCGACCGCGAGGACATCATCCGGGCAGCACTAACCCTGTTCGTCGATGCCGGTCTCGGCCCGCCTGACCGAGCCGACGCGTGGCTGACCTACCGCCCAGCAAACAACCATGTCGTCCGTCCACGACCGGGGCCCTGCCGATGAGTACCGACCCGACTCGACCGCCGCTGATCGACACCACCGTCGCGCATCCCGCCCGCCGGTACAACTACTGGCTCGGCGGTAAAGACAACTTCGCCGCCGACCGTGACTCCGGCGACTGTATAGAAGCGGTCTTCCCCTGGGTACGCTCCGCCGCCCGTCACAACCGCTCGTTCCTGCACCGCGCCGTGCACTACCTCGCCCAGGACCACGACATCCGGCAGTACATTGACGTCGGCACCGGCCTGCCCATGACCCCCAACACCCACGACGTCGCTCAGCACGTGCACCCTGATGCCCGCGTCGTCTACGTCGACAATGACCCCCTCGTCCTGGTCCACGCCCGCGCCCTGCTCACCGGCACACCGCAGGGCCGCACCGCCTACCTCGACGCCGACCTGCGCCAGCCGCACACCATCCTCGACGACCCCGACCTGGCCAAAACCCTGGATCTCAGCCAGCCCGTCGCGCTGCTCATCGTCGCGACACTGCACTTCGTCACCGACGACACCCAAGCGCTGAACGCGGTGACGACGCTGCTGGACGCCCTGGCACCCGGCAGCTTCCTGGTGGCCTCGCACGCCACCGCCGACACCCTCACCCCTGCCGACCGCGACCAGCTCGCCGCCAGCAACCTCGACTTCGTCTGCCGCACCCGCCAGCAATTCCACCGCTTCTTCACCGGCATGCACCTCACCCCGCCCGGTATCACCTGCGTGCACCGCTGGCACCCCCCACCTGGCCCAGACGCATATACGGCACCCAGTCCCGGTCCGGCGCGTGACATCGATCTGGTGCCCGGCCAAGAACCCGCAACACGCGCTGATCTTGCTCCAGATAGCCAGGTCAACAATTACGGCGCTGTCGCTTGCAAGCCCTGACCCCATCGGTAACCGGCTTATAAAGCGCTACGTGCCCGCGCCCGCATAACTCCTTCTGAGACCCGTCTCCTGCCGTTTCGTGAACCACATTGGAGGGTTTATACCCGTGAGCCATGTTCCTATCGTGCGTGTCGACGGTGACACCGTGTACTCCCCGATCCATCACTACCACCACCCCGGCACCGGCCGTGTCATCGACCTCGTGCTGACCGTGCACTTCGGGGAAAGCGACTACTACGCCCAGCTACGCAAAGCTATCGACAGCCGCACCGCAGCCGGCGCTGTGGTCTACAGCGAGTCCTACAAGCCGAAGCACACCAAACCCACTCTCACCAGGGGTGAACGCAAACTCATCACCGCCATGGTCGCCGAAGCTAAAACCACCCAGGCGCGACTGACCCTGATCGGCTGGCAAATCCAGCCCGAAGGACTCCCGGCGCAACCTGACTGGGTGGACTGCGACCTGCCCACCATCGAGGTCATCCGCAGAATCGGGGTACGCAAACTCCGCCTGGCCACCGGCATCGCCCGCCTCATCAAAGGCCGCCGTATCACCACAGCTGGCGCCAAGAAGGTGAAACAAGAAATCGCCATCGCCGTACGCCTGAACGCCAAGGCACCCCGCAAACGAAAAAGCGCCACCGAAAAGATCATGCTCGACGAACGCGACGCCGCAGCCCTACAAGCGGTACGCAACGAGGACCGCGACACCGTGCTGCTCTGGGGCCTGAGCCACGGCCGCAACCTGCACACCGGCCTGGCAGATCTCGGCTACACCCACACCAGCACCGACTGGTACCGCGTCGCCGCCGACCCCATCATCGCTCGCTACAACCGCCCCCGGCGCCAATCCGCACCGGACGGCAACCCCGCTACCGCCACCGCCGCAGAGACAAAACCCGCCAGCCGCCGCCCCATCAGGGAACACCGGCCATGACCGACTTTTCCCGCGACGAGCTACGCCGCCATCCCCGCCCACCCGCACACCTGGTCGCCGCTGCCGAGCAGGACTACCACTGGGCCAGCGCCCAGACCGATGACTTCACTGTCAAAGTCCGGGTCCTGCTCGACGCCGGATGGACACCCTTCGAAGCCGTGGTCGAGGTCTACCGCACGCTGAGCAGCCAGCCCAGCACCGGTGCCACCATGGTCAGCGCCGTCGCCCTGGTACGCCTCGCCCAGACACCACCCACGGCTAGCAGCGCTGCTGCACCACTAACCTAACGAGGCCAGCTCAAGCACTAACGCCACCCTGCGGATCTAGCCAGCGAAGCGCACAGCTGAGATCCCGTGATGACCTTACGCGGCCGCTTGGATCGGTTCCGGTCACCGATGAGTGTCGAAGGCGTAGCGGCTAGGAACCAGCATCCAGCGCTGTCTCACATCGAACGCACTAGCACCGAGTGGTCGATCTCGTGTCGGTCTATGGCGCTGTCGCTAAGAAGCCGTAACCACCCAGTCAGCCCCCGTCAACGAGTGAGGACGCGCATGTTGCGCAATGACCTGATCACGCTGCTCGCGCAGCACGACAACGACACCGTCACCGTCACCGTCAACGGCCACGCGGTCGACGTCGACACTGTCGCCGTGCAGGACGAGTCGATCACCATCGTGCTGGACGCCGACGGACTCCGAAAGGCAGTCGCGGTAAGCGCCTCATGACCGCGTCCGAAGCGAGTCATCTTGGTGCTCTTTAACGACGCCACATGTGAATGTTCGCTTTCCCCTTTACCAAGGCCCAACGTTGAAGCTCTCAAAGGAGTTCCGATGAGCGATATCGCGCTTCGTGCACCGGCATCGAAGGCCCGGAGGGTCGTGATCCCCGCTGCGCAGACGAATGCGCTATGCCGATTCCGCTTAGACCAGAACGAAGTCAGGTCGGCGGACGCGGACTTTCGCGGCGGCCAGGTTCAGATCGACACGGCCGAGGGCGGCTCAGTGCTTTTCCCCACCGATGTGGGGCTCTCACTGCTAGCGGCGCTTGACGGCGATGTCACGGTGGAGCTGGCAGGAGTGCGAGCGCTCGACGTCGGGTGCGGCTCAGGTCTTTACACCGTAGCCCTGCTGCACGGCGGAGCGGCGCATGTGACCGCCCTCGACATCAACGAGCTGTGCGCCGAGGTCACGACGGACAACGTCGTGCGTAATGGGTTCAGCCCGGACCGGGTCAGCGTGGTTGTGGGTGACGTGGCGGCGCTGGTGGTTGAAGAGCGCTGGGATGTGGTGGTCTGTAACCCGCCGCACTTTCCGGACGACCCGGCGTATGCCGCCGCTGACGGGATCGGCGCTGCGCTGGTGGGCGGCAGTGACGGCCGCGCCCTGTACGACGTGCTGCTCGCCCGGCTGGACGAGCTGCTGGCACCGGGCGGGACGTTGCTGTTGACGCACTCATCGCTGACAGATGTGCCGCGCACTCGCCGGGCTTTGGAGCAGCGGGGCTATGAGTGCCGCACGGTCCAGATATGCGAGCTCGATATCCCGTTGCGCCGGTACGCCGCGCACCGTGACGTGCTGCTGTCGAGGCTCTATCCGCTGCGGGCCGCCGGCCGTGCGCAGTTCCGCGGGCTCCGCTTCGAGGTGCACACCCTCGCCGCCACCCGCGCGACATCAAGCGAGGAGATCAGGTGACGACCATGAGTGAAGCAGTGACGGACGTCGTGGTGGTGGGTTCCGGCCTGCTCGGACTGTCGACCGCCTTCGAGCTGCTGAACCGGGACCTGGACGTGACGATCGTCGGCCCGCGCACCGGGGAGCACAACGGCCAGGCGTCGCGGGCGGCCGGAGCCATGCTGACCGTGTTCAGCGAGGTCGAGGCCACCCACGCGCCGGACAGGATCCGGTTGGAGGTGGCGCAGCGCCTGATCGCCCGGACCGGATATCAAGCGTGGCTGGACCGGATCGGCGAGGCCAGTGGGCGGCAGGTGCCGTTGATCCCGGGGGTGTGGGTGATCGGGAACGGCTACGGCACCGATGACACCGCCCACCTCAAGGCCATCGCCGCCGCCGCAGAAGCGCACGGCTCGCCCGCCGAGTTCGCCGCACCCGGCGACGTGGCGGGACTCGCCCCGCAGGTGCGCGCCTCCGAGGCGCTGTGGCTGCCCGACGAGGCCAGCATCGATCCAGGTGCGCTGGTGGAGGCGTTGACGACGATCCTGAGTGCTCACCGGCGCTGCCGCTGGTTCAACTCCGCCGCCACCGGTGTGCACGAGCACGGCGAGCACCTGGCGGTCCAGGTCGCCGACGGCAGCACCGTGCTGGCGGCCCACCTGGTCCTCGCCGCCGGGGCCGGTGTGACGGGCCTGCTCGATGCGGACCTGGCGCAGGAGGTCGCGGCTCCACCGCTGCGGTCCGGTCGCGGCGTGTCGGTGGTTGTCCGGGCACCGTTCGCATTGCCCGCCGCTGTGCGGTCACCGAACCGGGGATTCGCGTGTGGCAGCCACATGGTGCCGCGTGCCGACGGCCGGGTGTATCTGGGTGCCACGAACCGGCTGTCCACCGAACCGGACTATGGCCGCCGGGCCACCCTGGACGAACTCGCCACGCTGATGCATGACGCCACCGCCGAACTGAACACCACACTGCGCGATGCGGAACTCATCGAGGTGCGGGTCGGGCATCGTCCCGTCACTGCCGATCATCTGCCGCTGTTCGGGCGCACCGGTCACCCGATGGTGCACCTCGCCACCGGCACCTACCGGTGCGGCGTGCTGCTCGCCCCGCACGCCGCGACCATCGTCGCCGACGGGATCACCAGCCCCGGCTCGACCGCCGAGCATCCCTACAGCCCGCGCCGCCAGGTGCACGTGCCGGCGCTGCAGGAGCTGATCGCCACCTCGACGCGGGGTTTGGTGGAAATGCTGTGCCAGCCCGGCGGCAGCCTGCCCGCCGGATCGCAGGAACTGCTCGAACGCTTCCTCGGCGCGGCGCTGCACGAGATCGCCGCCGGTAGTTCACCGCGTGCGGTGGCGGTGCGCCGCCTGTGGGAACGCGCGCCGATGGCCGAGTGCCTGCCGCTGCTGCTCGACGCCGCCGGACGCATCCGATGACCCCGGCACCCGGCCCGGCTCGCAGCGTCCTTGCCGAGATCAGCGGACGCGCGGCATCAACTCTCACCCCCGAGGGACGGCTGGCCGATCTCGGGATGGATTCCCTCGGCCGGCTCACCCTCGCCGTGCTGCTGGAGGAACGCACGGGCCGTCCGCTGTCCGACGAGGCGCTGCTGAAGGTCCGAACCGTCGGTGACCTTGAGCGTCTGCTGGAACCGATGAGGCACCCGGCATGAACACACCGCTGTCTCGGCAGCTCGTATCGGACCCGGATGCGCCGATGATCGTGGCGTCGGCCGAGGTTGCCGCTGGCGCGGTTGTCGGTGCCCGTACCCGCATCTGGCATCAGGCGCAGGTCGACGCCGACGTGCGCCTCGGCGCTGACTGCGTGCTCGGCAAGGGCGTACACATCTCCTCGGCGGCGGTCATCGGTGACAAGGTGAAGATCCAGAACGGCTGCGGGGTCTACGGCGCCGTGCTGGAGGACGGGGTGCTGCTCGCCCCCGGTGTCCGTCTGCTGGAGGACCCCGCGCCCCGGTCCGTCACCCCAGACGGCCACCTGAAAGGCCGCGACGACTGGCGCCGCGAGCCGGTGACGGTCCGCTACGGGGCCACGATCGGGGCCAACGCCGTCATCGTCCCCGGCGTCACCGTCGGCCGGTTCGCCATGGTCGCCGTCGGCACCGTGGTCGGCCACGACGTGCCCGATCACGGGCTGGTCATGGGTAACCCGGCCCGGCAGGTCGGCTGGGCCTGCCAGTGCGGTCACCGCCTCGACGACATCCTCACCTGCCCGAGCTGCGGACGCCGCTACCTGCGACGCCCCCACGGATTGTCTGCCGCCCCCTGAAGACCACCCCCTACCGTCCCCGGACCCGGGCGACGCCCGGATTTCCACAGGTTCATCCACAGGAGGAAGTCTCCGCATGACCGAAGTGCGATACCGCGTTCAGGCCGCCGGGCCATTGCACGGCACCGCCGTCATCCAGGGCGCGAAGAACGCCGCCCTGCCCATGATCGCCGCCGCGCTGCTGGCCAGAAGCGGCCGGACCGTGCTGCGCAACGTCCCGGCCATCACCGACGTGCACCGCGCCGTCGAACTGGCCCGCCTGGTCGGGGCTCACGTCGAGCACCACCCCGGCGACCGGCTGCTCATCATCGACGCCACCAGCGTCTCCAGCCCGCTTCTGCCCGCCGACCTGACCCGCCGGTTCCGCGGCAGTGTCCTCTTCCTGGCCCCAGTCCTGCACCGCTGCGGTGAGGTCATCTTCGAAGGTGCCGGCGGATGCGCGCTCGGCACCCGGGGCCTGGACTTCCACTACCGCGGCCTGGCGCGTCTCGGCGCCCACATCGAGGAACACGACACCACCATCCACATCAAAGGAGCCGCCGACCTCAGCGGTGCCCCGCTCTACCTGGACACCCCGTCGCACACCGGCACCGAGAACCTGATCATGGCCGCGGTGCTCACACCAGGCCAGACCGTGATCGAGAACGCCGCGCTGGAACCGGAAGTCCTCGACGTCGTCGCCATGCTGACCGCCATGGGCGCGAAGATCACCGGCGCGGGCACCGGCCGCATCGTCGTCACCGGCGTCGAACACCTGCACGCCACCGAATACACGGTGATGCCGGACCGCATCGACGCAGGCGTGCTCGCCATGGCCACCGCCATCACCGGCGGCTCCGTCACCCTGGTCGGAGGAGCCGTCCTGGACCACTTCGGGGTCGCCGCGCACAAGCTGCACCAGATGGGCGTGACTCTCGAGCCCGCCGGCGCCGTCACCCTCGTGCAGCGTCCCGGCCCGCTGCACGCGATCAACGTCATCACCGACACCCACCCCGGCTTCGCCACCGACCTGCAACCCCCGCTGATGGCCCTGGCCACGCAGGCGGCGGGCACCAGCTACTTCCGCGAGCGCATCCACGACGCCCGCTACGGCCTGGTCGGCGAACTCGCCAAGCTCGGCGCCGACGTCACCGCCGACGGGGAGAAAGCCGTCGTGCACGGCGGCAAAACCCTCCGGGGCACCGAGGTCATCGCCCGCGACCTGCGCACCGGCATCGGACTCGTCCTGGCCGGACTCGTCGCCGACGGCGAAACCATCGTCACCAACGGAGCCATGATCGACCGAGGGCACTCCGACGTGATCAGCCGCTTCACCGCACTCGGCGCCACCATCGTCCGCGACGAGAACTGAGGAAGCACCCCGGCGGCGCCCCGGCTGGGGCGCCGCCGACCACCCCTTTTCGAGGAAGTGGACTGTCATGACGTTCACCGTTGCGCTCGCCCATCCCGACGTCGGAACCGACGACATCGAGGCCGCCGTCCGGGTGCTGCGCAGCCGACAACTCGCGCAAGGCAGCGAAGTCGCCGCCTTCGAAGACGAGTTCAGCAGCCTCGTCGCAGGCCGGCCCTGCATCGCGGTCAGCTCCGGAACCGACGCCCTGCACCTCGGACTGCGCGCCGTGGACATCGGTCCCGGCGACGAAGTGATCCTGCCGTCGTTCACCTTCGGCGCCACCGCCCACGCCGTCACCCACGCCGGAGCGACCCCGGTGTTCGCCGACATCAGCCCAGAGACGTTCACCCTCGACCCGGATGCGGTCACGGCCGCCATCACCCCCCGCACCGCCGCGATCCTGCCTGTGCACCTGTTCGGCCACCCCGCCGCGATGCACCAGCTCACACCCCTGGCCCAACGGCACGGCCTCGCCATCGTCGAAGACGCCGCCCAAGCCGTCGCAGCGTCCCACGACGGCACACCCGTCGGCGCACTCGGCCACGCTGCGGCCTTCAGCTTCTACCCGACGAAGAACATGCACACGATCGAAGGAGGCATGATCGTCGTCGCCGACCGGCAGGCCGCCCGCAAGGCCCGCCTGCTCCGCAACCAGGGCATGACCGGCCGCTACCAGTACGAGATCGTGGGCTACAACGCCCGCATGACCGACGTCGCCGCCGCCGTCGGCCGCACCCAACTGGCCTGCCTGCCCTGGTGGACGGCCCGCCGACAAGCCCACGCCGCCTACCTCAGCGACCGGCTCACCGGCGTCACCACCCCGGCCGTCATGCCCGGCGCGGTCCACGTCTACCACCAGTACGTGATACGCCACCAAGACCGCGACGCCCTCCAGCAACGCCTCAGCGACGCGGGCATCGAAACCGGCATCCACTACCCGGCACCCGTGCACCGTAGCGCCGCATACCACCAAACCCTTGCGCTGCCGCACACCGAACAAGCGGTCACCGATGTGCTCTCCCTGCCCGTCCACCCGCAGCTCAGTACCACAGACCTGGACCGGCTGATCCAAGCGGTGAACCGATGACCGGCGCGCTCCGGGCCGGGCTCGTCGGTCTCGGCACCATGGGCCGCCACCACGCCCGCATCCTCAGCCATCTACCCGGCGTAGAACTCGTCGCCGCCGCTGACCCCCACGGCGACCTGCATGATGTCGCTCGCAGCCTGCCCGTCGTCGCCACGGTCGAAGAACTCTTGCGCTACCGCCTCGACTACTGCGTAGTGGCGGTGCCCACCGCGCAGCACGCCACCGTGGGCCTCGCCCTCGCCGCCGCCGGCATACCCGCCCTCATCGAAAAGCCCATCGCGCCAGACGTGGAAACAGCTCAAAAACTCGCCAAGGCGTTCGACCAGGCCCGCATCGTCGCAGCAGTCGGACACACCGAGCGGTACAACCCCGCGCTACAAGCCATGCGAGCACGCCTTGCCGACGGAGCCCTCGGCCAGCTCTACCAACTCACCACCCGCAGGCAAGGCCCCTACCCGCCGCGCATCCGCGACGTCGGCGTCGTTCTCGACCTTGCCACCCACGACCTCGACATCACCGCCTGGGTCACCGGCAAACCCCTGGTCTCCGTCTCGGCGCGCACCGTCAGCCGCAGCGGACGCATCCCCGAAGACCTCGTCGCCATCATCGGCGAACTCAGCGACGGCACCGTCACCAGCCACCTCATCAACTGGCTATCGCCCATGAAAGAACGCGTCACCATCGCCACCGGCGCCCACGGTTGCCTCATCGCCGACACCGTCCACGGCGACCTCACCTACTACGCCAACGGATCCACCCGCACCCAATGGGCTGCCGCCGAGGTATTCCGCGGAGTCACCGAGGGAGACGTCACCCGCTTCGCCATTCCTAAAATGGAACCACTGGTCAGCGAGCACGAAGCCTTCCGCGATGCGGTGAACGGCGCCGAGTCGTCAATCGTCACCCTGTGGGAAGCCGCCGCCACCATCGCCGCAGCCGAAGCCGTCCTGGCCGCCGCCACCTCCGATGCGGCGAGAGCACCCACCCTGATCGAACATCGATTGGTTCGGGACGCGTCGAACCGCTATGCCTTCGCGACGGCCACACCGTCTTCGAGGTAGACGCCCCCGCCCCGAGCGCTTGCTTCTAGCGCGGCGTTAACGCGCCGAGCAAGACGCTCGATCAGCACTTCCTGGAGCCTTGCCGGTTCCACGAACTCGAATCGATCCAGCTCCTCGGCGCACAACCGGATGGCACCGATCTGCGCGGCGCTCAGCACACCGCCATCGAAGAGGAACATCAAGCCGCCATCCCACGGCGGACTCGGCGGCACCCAGTCAACGCAGAGCAACTTACCGGTCGACACGACAAGGCCCAGCTCTTCCTCCAGCTCGCGATCACACGCGGCGGCCGGCGACTCATCCAGTTCCAACGTGCCACCGGGCAACTCCCACACGTCCTTGTATGTCGGATGAACAACCAGCACGCGGCCCAACTCATCACGAAGCACCACACCAGCAGCAGCGCGCACCCTCACCACGCTGGCGATGTAGTCGAGCTCGGGGATCTTTTCCGTTTTTAACACGGAGGCGACCATACGCGACCGACCTTCGTTTGCCCGATTTGGGCGCCTTGCTACGGGGCGCCGTCTCGAAGGTTCTGGACGAAGCTCCCCATCTCGGCGATCAGCCTGGCTGTTTTTCCAGGCCGGTACACCTCGTCCTAACTCCGAGCCATCGGGCGGGGACCTCCGCGGTCGCTCAAGATCGGCGAGAACGCCCGCCCGTGGACACTCAGGTGGGCGCTCTCCCTGCCGGTCCTTAGCGAGCGGCCTGCTCCAGCCGCCTGACGTCGCGCCTGCTCATCCCGAACAGCGTGTTTGGAGCATCGTGCCTGTACGGGTAGCCGACAATGAGCGCGGCGGCGATGAACTCACCGTTGGACACGTACCAGCCGCCCGGCGCTCGCTCCAGCACATGCTTAGCGCCGTAACTACTGAAGGTGAGTGTCTTGATCGGAGTGATGTTGTCACGCAGCCAACTCACCACATCCATCACCGTGTCCTCTTGGGAGGCGAGTCTTACACGGCCGACGGCAATTTCATCGCGGCGCTGCTGCGCGGTCTTGCGCCACGGGTCGAAGGCGCCGATACCAAAGTCGTTGAGCTGCGGATGCTGTTGCATCACTTCGGCCAAGGTGGGCAGTGTGACCTGGCGGCGGGCCTCCATGTACGGCAGGCCGGTCGCGGCTTGAAAACTTCGAACCTCAGCCTTGCCGCGGCGGTTTTTCGTCATCGTGTCTCCAACGCGCGGAACGCCCCACACCCGTCCCGCCATGGATAGAGATGACCTGGCGAAGCTGAAACACGCGATTCGGAGAACCTTGTCCTCGACGCCAGGGGGGCGTGGGCCACCACGGCTCGGAGCGGGCAGGCGCTACAGCCCAACTAGAGTGTACACCAGAGGACATCCACCCCGGCCATCTGAACGTTTGGCGTCGAGGCATGTCGGCGCGTATGGAGCTGCACGTCGTCGTGCCGGCCCGGCGACCCTTGGCCCAGAGAAGACCGCTGTGGTCGTGACCCCGGGCCTTCGTTGATCCATATCGGCCATGACGCTGGCTTGCCGCGTGGGTGCACAATAAGTTACGCAGCACATACGAGGAGTGTCAGATGGACTTCACGGCTGGCTTGATGATCATCATTGTCATCATCGCTCTGCCCTTCATCTTCATCCCCAGGTGCGCGTTCGTCTTCGGGATGTTGGGGAAACTGCTCAGAGCGGGGTTCGATGCTTCTCGGACCACAACGCGAGTGCATGATCCGGAAAGTCATCCGACTGTGGCCCTTACGTGCCCGTACTTGGACTGCGGCTTTGCAGCGGGCTACCCCCCCGAGGCGTGTGAACCTGAAGTGTCCCAAATGCCAGAGAGAGTTCGAAGCAGTCCACTAACAGTTAAGCATGTCGCCAAAGGTTCCGAGGCAGGAGCTTAATCGTCCGAAGTGCCGCGGATGTCGCCTCAATGGCCGTCGTTGGAGGTCGCCTACTCACCCTGGGCCTCTCCCCGTGACCCCGCCCGATCATCCGTTGCGGCGCCCAGATACGGCGCGTCCTGCAAGCCGCCCAGTCAACGATCGGCGAAGCGCAGATGGGCAGTCAAGGAGTGATCGCCAACGCTGCCGAACCCCTCCGCAGTTGCCGCGACCTTTGCTGGTCGAGGCCAACTCCGGGCTGCTCGCCGCCGACCGGGCCCGGCTCGGCGGCGCGATACCCACCCCGCCACCGCCTGGGTCACCCGCGAGGTCGCCTGGCTCGTCGGCCAGTCCGACCGGCTGACGCACGATTTAAGACTTCGGGGAATGTGCTCTGCCCGCGTTAGCGGCCGCGTGACTGCAACTGAGTCAGCCAGTGAGCAGCCGTCTGCGGCCGGGTGCCGTATTCGGCAGAACCTAACGCTTGAACCCGAGCCGACTCGGATAGCTCGGGACGGGGAAGCCGACAACTTCCGTGCAGCACCGCTGCCATGGTCGGGGTAGGTTCGATGTCGAACTGGTTGAGCAAGACCGGCCAGCCCTCATCTGTCAGCTGAGGATTCCACGTGCGGCACACCACCTGGCCAAAGGCGTGGAACTCGAACCACCCGATCAGCGTTGCTGGCTTGTTGCACTGGCCGTCCAACCAGAGGAGGCGTTGTCCCGGGTCTAGCCGCTCCTTACCGATAAGCCATCCATTGACCGCGTCCTCCTCGCGGTTGAGATAGGGGACCGGGTCTTCGTCGCCGTCCGGATCCATGAGGGAGAAGCCCGAGACCGAGCGCGGATCGCCCTCGGCCATCAACTCCAGCACATCCCCGTCGCCGTGCGCTTGCCACAAGTCCAACGGTGGTTGCGTCTCGCTGGTCGGGCGGTACGGCAGCACCGCAAACATTTGGCCGGCGCGCAGGCTGAGTGCGATCCGATCGCCGTGGTCGAGTCGTACCGGCTCGTCGGTCTGCCAGCCTTCAATGCCATCCTGCTCGGCGACGGCCTGCCGGACGGCGTTCACCGCGACCGGCACCTCGGTGGCAAAGAACTCCCGTTGTTCACTGACCCGGACCCCGCGCAGGATCCGGTGAGCAGCGCGCTCTACCGCTTGCGGATGCGATGTCAGCATCCGATGCTCAACGGTGAAGTGCAAAGGCACACCGGTCGAGCGCAGCTTGCGGGCCCGATTCTCAGGAAGTAGATCGGTGTAGCCCACCTTGACCAGCCCAGGCATCGCCGGGTTGGAAAGCACATAGACGAATCCCGCGCGATAGGCCACGATCCCAACCTAGTTCCCCGGTCAAACGTGCCATGCCGAGAGAGATGAATCGCCGAGACGCCTTCCACCGGACACGCTCGGCTGAGCTCTCAGCAGCGGTGCGCGGTTCTCGCCGGCCAAGTGCACACGACGCCCAGCGGGAAAACTCACCCATCACGCTACGGAATGATTTCTGCTTGCCGGAGCCGGAAGGAGCGGAACATGGCGCGTACTCGCTTGAGGATCATGAAGACGGTCAAGAGCATGTGCACGCCAACGAAGACCACTAAGGCAGTCATGGCAACGCCGAGCGGCTTTTCAGTGTCGATGAACATCGTCACCCCGCCGAGGATGGCGGTGAAGACGATGCCCACGAGGACGGCGTAGCTGACGTTGGCGCGTAGCTCATCGGCCAGCCGGTCGACCAGTGCCCGGCTTTCGGCCTCCAGCTTGTCGGTAGCCCGTGCGGTCAGATCGAAGATCAAAACGAAGACGTTGAAGATCAGTCCGGTGAAGATCGCAACGGCTGCCAGTACATCTGGGATGTTGCGTGCAGTTGCGCCCAAGGCCCATACGAGGACGGCGAGAGCCACAGGGATACCGAAGTGAACGGCGACGTCCGCCGGACTGTACCGGCCGGTCTGGAAGTTTTTGAGCGTGCCGTAGTGATCGCTGGCAAGTGCGAGTGCCGAGAACTTACTGCGTCGTGTCCGGTTCTGCGTCATCGTCGGATTCCTCCGGCAGCAGGTTCAGCCTGAACTGTTGGGCGTCGTCTGACCACTTCTCATTGTCCCAGCCGGGTGTGACATTTACGCCGACGGCGGGGGCCATCTCACGCACACTGCCGAGCACCTCGTCGTAGAAGCGCTGTTCGTCAGGAATCTCCTGTGTTCGGATGTCGTAGATGAACGTCGGAGCCGAATCGGCGGTGACGGTCAAGGTGGTGCGGCGCTCTCCCACTTCCATCCCCACGCTGAGTTCATCGAACTGGAGCCCGTGCATCTGCAGGAGAGCCGAGCGAGTCGGGTCGTCGCCGCGGAGCCTGCCGATCAGTGCCTGCTGGAAGTGCTTCAAGCGCCCCGGCGTGATCCTCAGCTCCAGCTTGCCGGCCGGAGCCTGCTCTGCGTTCATCTCCACGGCGTCTGCGATGTCGCGCGGTAGGCCGGTGCGTCGCAGTGTGATCTCGTGCGCCTGTGCTTCGGCGATGAACTTTTGCAGGGCGGCCTCGTCGGCGATCGCATCTACGTCCAGTACGAGGCCAGTTTGCCTACGGAAAAGCCGCGCAAGGATGGGAACGAGCAGTGCCTTCGCCCCTGACCGGCCGTGGACCTCCAGGGCCAGCAGGCCGACCGTAGCCCGGGATGGAACGACGATGAGTCCTCGGCGGACGTTTGTTTCGATGTGCTCATCCAGGCGGGTGAAGACCGGTTCGGAGTCATCCGGTCCGAAGAATTCCGATGACTGGCCGCTCTGACCTACGCTGACGCTGAACCGGATGGTCCGGCCGACACCGTCGACCGTGCGAGCCTGGATGTGTTTGCTTTTCTCGGAAATCCGGCGCGTGGTCATCGCCTGCAGAGCCCCGTACAGGACGGTCAAGGCGTCTTGCTCTCCCCGACCGCCGAGTTGTCCCAGGACTGCGGCTTCGTCTGGCGAGCGGTAGGGATGTGCTCGAAAGACGTAGATCATGTAGCCGTACTTCGTGGCCATTGACGCGACTCCCCGGGTCTATTGAGGTCACAGTACGGTACAGCGTTATCACAGCTGGTGATAGCTGCGACGTAGGGATCTACGAGACCGAACGTCTAGAGAACAGGGCCTGTAACGCGTGATGTCCTTTCGGGGTGGCCTGCTCATGCGTCCGTCTGCTGATCGATTGCGGCCTCGTAGAAGGCGTCCGCGAGCGCAATGATGACGGCGCTGATGCTGGGGCCGTCGCTGAAGAAGTAGTCGGCCATGGTGTTGTGGGCCTCCTGATTGTCGACGACCGCCTCGGTGACCGCCGCCTGGAAGTCCTGCGATTCCATGAACTGTTTCTTCGAGTTCACCTTGGCCTGGTTGACCAGGTCCGGGTAGGCGAGCAGCTGCAGTACTAATCCCTGCACGAATTCACGGACCTGAGATGCGGAGAACGACTCGGCGCCGAAGAGGTCGTTCATCTTGTCGATGACGACCTGCAGTGCGACGTACTTCGGCTCCTTCCGGGTGCCAGTGCCGGCGGCACCGATGCCCTTGAGCTCGCCGTCACCGGTCAGCGAGATGTCGACTTCGGTCCCCTTGTTGTGCTTGACCCCAACCAGAACCACATCGGAGAGGTCGACCTCCGCGGCCCAGGAGGAGTCTGCGATGACCTTCTCCAGGAGCCGCAGGAAGATTGAAAGCATTTCCATGTACGGGTCGCCGTAGTCGACGATCTGGCTCATGAAGTCGTAGAGCCGGACGTAGGTCGAGACGTCTTTCCGGAACAGGTCGAGGGTGTTGAGGGTGAGCGTGTCGTCGGCTTCGATCGCGGCCGCGTAGCGGCGGGCGAAGTCGTTCTTGGCCGGGCTGATCGCCGCTGAGAGCGCGTTGTTGCCTTTGCGGGTGACCCACAGTTCGGCGACCTCACGGACCTGCTCTGGCGTGTAGATGCCGGTCTGCGCGAGCTTATTGGCGAGGTGGACGACGATGTACGGGTCGGTCTCAGCCTCGAGGGTGGCGTTGGTGAAGTACGGCTCGAACGCGGTCCGGATGTCCTCGGGCTTGTTCACGAAGTCGATGACGAACGTCTTGCGCTTCTGCTCACCGCCGGCAGTGCGGTGGGTGCGGTTGAGCCGGGAGAGGGTCTGCACGGTGGTGACCCCGGAGAGTTTCTTGTCGACGTACATGGCGGAGAGTAGCGGCTGGTCGAATCCTGTCTGGAACTTGTTGGCGACCAGCATGATCTTGTAGGTCGCGCCTTTGAAGGCGGCGGCCAGGTCTGAGCCGGCGCCGGGGTTCAGGTTGGCCTCGGTGAACTCGTCGTCCTTGCTCGGTTGCGGCCCCCAGTCCGAGACCCACTCTTCATCCTCGGCCATGCTCACCGAGCCGGAGAAGGCGACAAGGGTGCGGTAGTTGTACGAGGCATCCTGGGCGGCCCGCTTGGCGATGTAGGCGTCTATCGCCTTCTTGTACTTCACCGCAGCTTTGCGCGAGTCGGTCACGACCATCGCCTTTGCCTTGCCCTCCAGCAGGTGGGCGACGTTGGCGTGGAAGTGCTCGACGATAATTTGTACTTTCTGGCTGATGTTGGTGGGGTGCAGCTTCACCCACCGCATCAGCCCCTTACGGGCTGCGGACTCCTCCACCTCGCCACCGTTGCCGCTCTCGGCCCGGCCTGCGATCTTCAGGGCGGTGTCGTAGGGCTGGTAGCCCCTGAGCACGTCAAGGATGTAGCCCTCCTCGATCGCCTGCCGCATCGAGTAAAGGTGAAACTCGACCGGCTTCCCGTCAGGACCCTTGCGGCCGAAAAGATCCAAGGTCTTATTCTTCGGCGTCGCCGTGAACGCGAAGTAGGAGATGTTCTCCGACTCGGCCCGCTCGGTCATCTCCGAGGCCAGAATCGCCTCAACGTCGACCTCCCCGCCCTCCTCGATCTCCTTGATCTCTTCCGCCGTCAGCGCAGCCTTCAGCTTGGAGGAGATCTGCCCGGACTGCGAGGAGTGCGCCTCGTCGGCGATCACCGCGAACCGTTTGCCCTTCAGACCCTTGTCGGCCCGGATCTCGTCGAGGGCGAACGGGAAGGTCTGCACCGTCACCGCGATGATCAGCTCACCGTTCTTCAGAGCGGTCGCCAGTAGGCCGGACTTCGACTTCGCCCCGGCCTTGCGGACGTCCTCCGGGCTGATCGTGGCCACGATCCTCCCCGACCCGTCGATCTGCCGGATCGCATCCTGGAGTTGCCCGTCGAGCACAGTGCGGTCCACGACCACAATCACCGAGTCGAAGACCTTTTTGTCATCCAGGTGCAGCCGCGCCAGCCGATGCGCGGTCCAAGCGATGGTGTTCGTCTTTCCCGACCCGGCCGAGTGCTCGATCAGATAGCGCTGCCCCACCCCCTCCTCCCGCACTGCGGCCACCAGGTTCGTCACGGCCTCCCACTGGTGGAACCGGGGGAAGAGCATGCTCGTACGCCGAACTGAGGTTCCGGTCGCGACATCCCACTCTTCCTTGGTTTCCACGATCACCAGCCGGCCGATGATGGTGAGCCAGGCGTCTTTGTCCCAGACCCGCTCCCACAGGTAAGCCGTCGCCGAACGGCCACCCTCAGCTGGCGGATTCCCCGCCCCCTTCTCGTGGCCCATGTTGAACGGTAAGAAGTGCGTCTTTTCGCCCTCCAGCCGGGTCGTCATGGCGGCCAGGTCGTTGGAGACCGCGAAGTGCACCAGCGCCCGGTGCCCGAAGGACAACAGCGGCTCCGGCCGCCCGTTGGTCAGCGGTTGTCGGTTCTTGCGGTACTGGTTGATCGCCTCATCGAGAGACTGCGTGAAGTCGGTCTTCAGCTCGACGGTGGCCACCGGGAGTCCGTTGATGAAGAAGACCAGGTCGATGCTGCGCTGGTCAGCGGTGGAGAAATGCACCTGCCGCATCACCCGCACCCGCATCGCCACATACTGCTCGTTAGTGGTTACGTTCAAGCTGGTCTCAGGCCGGAACTGAGCCATCTTCAAGCGGCCACCACCGATGTACTGCACCCCGTTGCGCAGGATGTTCAGCGTCCCGCCACCATGTTCGAGAGGCTTGTCGAGCGCCGTCGTCAGCACGTCGAGGAACTTCGCCTCTGATCCTGCGGCTTTCAAAGCCTTCGCGTACGCCGCCTGTTGGGTCTCCTCCAGCCACGCGAACAGGTCTTCGGAGAAGATCGCCCGCTCGCGGTCGTAGCCAACGTCGTCCGCCGAGTAAAGCCAGCCGTGGGCTTCCAGGTATGCGCAGATCTCGGACTCGAAGACGACCTCGTTGTGATCGGCCATCACGCCATCTCCCGCACGTCGATCTCCCCTGTCACCGCCGCCGTGATCAGCGCCGCCCGGCGCTCGCGGGCGTAGTCGATGAACCGCTCAGTCTCTGCGACCAACGCATCGATTTGGGTAGTCTGCCTGTCTAAGTGTGCAACCATGCCGCGCTGCTGCTCAATGGGAGCCGTCGGCACGCGAAGCCCTCTAATGTCGTCGAGCGCCAACTGCATCTTCGTGCCGCCCGCTGCGCCTTCGTTGAGCTGGTCCTGGCCTGTAGTGGTGAGCATGAACCAGCCGATGAACCTGGGGTCCACCTGATCACGTTCCAAGCGGCAAAGTGCGACGTGCTGACTGACATATGCGCCCACCCAATCGCCCTCGACCACGGCTACGGATCCCAGATATGCGGTGATTGAAAAGAGTAGGTCGCCTTCCTGGAGCATCGTCCGCGAGCCCTCTGTCACGTTGGACGGAAGGTCCACAAATTGGATGTCACCACGGATTTTGAGGTTGGCTCGCGGCAGGTTCCCAATCCGGAGGAAACGCTCCCCTTGGTCCGCGTAGTAGTCGCCCCAGCCACGGGATCCGCTCGTCAAAAAATCGATGTGTCGGCGCAGCTGGACGCTAGGTTCACCAAGAGTCGAGAACGACTCATCGATGACAGCCTGACGACGCTCGCCAAGCATCTCGATCAGACGCTGCTGCTCCTCGATGAGCGTGTCGATGCGGGCGGTCTCGCGGTCGAGGTAGTCGGCGATAGCGCGCTGTTGCTCGGCTGTGGGCAGGGAAATCTCGATCGTCTTCATCTCATCCCAGTACAGGCGCCACTGGGACGGGCGAATGCCCGTGGAACGGAGGGCGTACTGGTCGATCAGGGCGCGCGAGCGGAGCAGACTGTGGAGGAAACGGCGGTCGTAGTTGGGGACAGTCGGCCGAAGTACCTCGTAGTCTGGGCTGACGATGCCTTGGTGCTCGGAGATTCCGAGCGAGCCCTGCCATGCCTTCATCCGGTTCACGACGAGGTCGCCTGGCTGCACGAGTTGGTAGTTGCTCAGATTCTCGGGCGTGCGATTGAAGTTGTCGGTGCGGCTGTCCTTTGGGACCACGCCGTGGTCGCGGTAGACGCTTAGGACCATCGCCTCTTTGTGGCCGCGATCGGAGACCGGCTGGAACAGCCAGCCGAGACGGGTCTTCGACGGCGCAGGCAATGCGGTCGTACTCACTTCTCGACCTCCCGCAGTAGGTCGAGAATCTTGGCGACCTGCTTCTCCAGGTCGGCGTCGATCTCGGCAAGCGGGCGGGGCGGGGCGTACTTGTAGAAATGCCGGGCGAAGGGGATCTCGTAGCCTGTCTTGACCTTGGTCCAGTCGATCCAGGCGTCAGGCACATGCGGCTTTACCTCGGTGTCGAAGTACGCCTGAATGACCTCGACCTTGCCAGCCGTGCCGGCGGTGGAGTCACCGTAGGTGAACGGGACGTTTTCGGTGTCGCGCTTCTTCGTGTCCGGTTTGGGCTTACCGTTGCGGTCGACGACGGGGTTGCTGGACTCGTCAACGAGGGGGCGTTCGACGGTGATGGTCCAGTAGCCGAACTCGTCGTTGCGCAGGACTCTGGAGTAGTCGGGGTCGGCGTCAGTGAAGTCGGCGTATAGCTTCACGACCTTGGCGCGGTCAGCATCGCTGATCTCGCGGCCCTTGGAGCCGAGGTTCTTGCGCATCTTGGTCCAGAACGAGGTGCCGTCGATGAGCTGTACGAGGCCCTGGCGGTCGGGGTGCTTGGTGTTGTCGAGGATCCAGATGTACGTTGCGATGCTGGTGTTGAAGAACATGCTGGTCGGCAACGCGACGATGGCATCGACCAGGTCGTTCTTCAGCAGCCATTTGCGGATGTTGGAGGGGCCGGACTCGGCGGCCCCGTTGAAGAGCGGCGAGCCGTTCATCACGATCCCGACCCGGCCGCCTCCGTCCTCGGGGGCGCGCATCTTGTGGGCCAGGTGGAGCAGGAAGAGCATCTGCCCATCTGAGGTCGACGGGAGGCCTGGGGCGAACCGGCCGTAAGGGCCGGCGGAATCGCGTTCGGCAGTGACCTTCTTGGCGTACTGCTTCCAGTCGACGCCGTAGGGCGGGTTGGACATGCAGAAGTCGAACTGGCGGCCTTTGAACGCGTCGTCGGTGAGGGTGTTGCCAAAGGCAATGTTGGTCGTGTCGTGGCCCTTGGCCAGCAGATCGGACTTGCAGATCGCGTACGACTGCGGGTTGTACTCCTGGCCGTACAGGCTCAGCTTCGCGTCGGGGTTCTGTGCGAGCAGATGCTCTTCGGCCAGGGCGAGCATGCCACCGGTGCCCGCGGTGGGGTCGTACAGCGTGCGGATGATGTCGGCCTCGGTGAGGTCGGCGTCCTTCTCGGCGAAGAGAAGGTCGACCAGTAGCCGGATCGCGTCCCGCGGGGTGTAGTGGTCACCAGAGGTCTCGTTCGCGGCCTCGTTGAACTTGCGAATGATGTACTCGAACGCATCGCCCATGTCGGCGTTGGAGACGACGTCCGGATGCAGGTCGACGGCCTTGAAGGAGGTGATGACCTCGCGAAGAAGCTCCGCCTTCTCCAGGGCGAGAATTTCCTTCTTGAACTCGAAGTACTGAAACACGTCGACATCGGGCGAGAACCGATCAATGTAGTCGGCCAGATTGTCCGCCAGCCCATCGGCGTCAGCCAGCAGGTTGGCGAAGGAGTAGTTCGAGGTGTTGTAGAACTGCCTACCGGTCGCCTTCTTAATCTCAATATTGAGCCGGTTGGGGTTGTCGTGCTTCGCCGCCAGCGCACGCACTGTCTCCCGGTCGGGTTCGAGGATGCAGTCGAGGCGTCGCAGGATCGTGAGCGGGAGGATCACGTTGCCGTACTGGTTGGGGCGGTAGGGGCCCCGAAGCTGGTCGGCGATCGACCAGATAAAGCTACCGAGGGCGCTCACAAGGCTCCTTACGAAACTCACTCGAGGACAGTGCTGGACGCCCAGAGCAAGCCCGTGCGCGCCGTCTGAGCAGGCGGTGGCGTGCAATCTGCAGCAGTCGGTGCGCCATAGGAACATCATCGCGTATCTCGGCACCCCGCGTGCCACGAGGTCGGCGGCAGCGACCGGCTTGTGGCCGTGCCCCGACCGGACGACGCGCCGCGTTCAGCTGACCGGCAAGCCGCCCGCCGCAGCGCCCGCCCAACGTGATCCATGCGTGATCCACGGTCCTGGTACCGGTTGTCACCCGACAGCATCACCCGGTATTGCGAAACGATGAACCTGCACGTAAATTGGCATCAGGCCGCGTGAGATAACACGACGCGGTAGCGCCTGACAGGTAGATGAGCGGACTCTTAATCCGCTGGTCGCGGGTCCACGGGAGGAGTCGCCAGCTTGGCGATCCGCCCGGCATGACTATCCAACTTCGCCTGTCTCCGTTCCGCCATACAAGCGGCCCCCGCTGCTCGGTGAACAGATCCGCTCTAGCACGCACGGCGTGTGCGGCGTTGATGGACACTGCGGATGACATGCTTCCGGCGTGAAGCTGTGGAGTCATTCCCGAGACGAACTGCTAGATCTGCCCATCGACGCGCTAGCGATGCTCGTGCTCGAAGCCTTCGGCCCCAATGGCTGGAACGTCGACTCGTTCTTCAAGGGTGCCGCCCAGAGTCACACAGTGTTCAACCAGCCAGGAGTTGCCGAACGTATCGCCGACGCATGGTCATGGCTGGAAGCGCACGCACTCATCAGTCCTAACCCTGCTCAAAGCACCAGTCCAAATGCGCGTCGAGTGACCCAGGCCGGCCGCGAGGCACTCCAGCACGGATTGACACGGCTCAAGGCGGGACAGCGACTCGACGTTGACCTGCACCCGTCGCTTGCCTGGACAATCCGACGCCAGTTCCTGCTCGGCGAGTTTGAACTGGCCGCGTTCGCCGCCCTGCGAGAGGTGGAGATCCGCGTCCGCGCCCTTGGTAGCTTCGGCGACGAACTGATCGGCGTTGCGTTGATGGCCAATGCCTTCAACCCGAAGGGCCCGGGACCGCTGGCTGACCCCCAGGCTGAATCGGGCGAGCGGGAGGCGATGATGGCGCTGTTCCGCGGAGCCATCGGTACTTTCAAGAACCCCTCGTCGCACCGAGCGGTGAACTACGACGATCCAGTTCTCGCGGCGGAGGTCGTGCTGCTGGCTGACCTGCTGATGCGCCTCCTGGATCGGGTTGAGGCCCGAAGGACCTCCAGTCCATAGCAGGCAACGCGCATGCGGTCCGCGCACCGACCGGGGCCGCCTAGTCCGCAAAGTTCGTGCCTCGCGAGCCCTTCGACTGCGCGGGCATCCGGTGTCTACTGAGCTGCTGGGCTGCCGCCCAGAACGCGGGTAGGCGACTGCGCAACGGCGAGAAGTTGAAGATGGCGCTTTACAGCAGTCTCGCCACATCGTCACGGTGGTCGGCATCGACGACAGACGCAGGTTGTCCCTAGTCGCAGCCACCGACCTGCACAAAGCTCAGGCACAAGTGTTCGCGGCCTTCGCGCTGCAGAGCCGGAAGGCTGAGCGTCCGGCGCCCACCCTGACGCATTCCAGGGCACGGACGACCTGTAGGGCCAGTCCGATGACCAAACGCCGTAGACACAATGCTGGCCGGGCTGACGGTTCGTTGCGGCGGCGGCCCAGCCGTTCCATTTGCCCCCCGTTTTACCCCCCGAAAACTCATGCCGACGGCTAACGATTGGTGACAAGCATTGATCAACGAGCAACTGCATCTGCGCAGGTCAGCAATCATTCGTGACGACCGGTGACAAGCCGGGGAAGGCCATGGTCGAGCAGCATAGGTTGTCGACTCTTGTCATCGTTGCGCAGTGGTCGAGCGCGAGTGGACGGAGGGCATCGTCTGCCCACCGCGAGCGCGACGTGTGGACCCAGCTCCGCTGAATATTGGCAGGCGGATGCGGTGGCCGCGCGGGGGAATCGGTAGACGGTAGGCCCAGCCGCACGTCGGCACGGCTTTCTTCGTCGGCACCGGTCAGTCTCATGATCAGGAGTCCAGCAGCCGCAAAATGAGCGGAGCCACGCTAGCGAACACGATGTCACTGGCAGCCAGGCTGATCCAGGTGGCGGTGACATCGCGGGTGCCGCACGCAGACCTGCCGTGGTTACACAAAGGATATTAGATTCTGACTTTGAGTCACTGGTACATAACATTGTGCACTTTTAGCCGGAACGGCTCGTTCGCGCGGAGATCTGGCGAACGACTCGGCTGTCCACTGCAGAAAACGTCTTCTATTGACCGTCCGACAGGGCGAGCAGGGCGCGTTGCTCGCAGATGCCGCCACGACCATCATGGAGGGCGAGATCGGTGCCCGTGTCCGGGATCGCACCGATCTCCCTTCGGCAACTCAGGGCGAGAGGCACGTGGCACCCCGCGCCCGTCTCCACGAAAGGCTGCCGATGGCAGACGTGTTCATCAACTACCGCACGGATGACGCCGGCTACGCCGCCGGATGGCTCTACGACAGGCTCGCCGAGAAATTTGGCGCGAAGCAGGTCTTTCGCGACTGCCGGTCCATGCACGGCGGCGACGTCTTTACCGACGAGATCTGGAAAGCGCTGCGCGGAAGCACTGTCCTGCTGGCCGTCATCGGCCGTGACTGGCTGAGCCTGATGGACGAGTCCGGCACTCGCCGCCGCCTGGACGACCCTGCCGATTTCGTCCGCCGCGAGATCAAGGAAGCCCTCAAGTTGTCGATCCGGGTGATCCCGGTGCTCCTCGACGGGGCTTGGCCGTTGACGGCGCACGCCGTACCGGGTGACCTGGCCACGGTTTCGGGCCTGCAAGCCGTCGAGTTCCGCAGCCGCAGCGAGGCCGATCTGAACCATCTTGTTCACGACCTGCAGCGACTGCTTCCCGAGCGAAAATCGCGCAACTCGAAGGATAAGAAACAGAAGGCCGGCGGAGGCATTCAGGTAGGGGGAAATGCGACCTTCAATGGGCTGGTGATTAGCGGCGACGTCAACGGTGATGTCAACGGATTCGGTGGCCCCGGATGACAGCCCCCGGGGCGGGCGGCCAGCCGGTGGAGCCGGCAGCTCCCCCGAGCGACGACGCACCCGCACGGACGATCAACGACGCCGGTGACGAGCTCCGGACCAACGCCGCGACCCCGGGCCGTGCAACCGAGACCAACGAGAACTTGAGGGCGGCCCGGAAGGTCTTCAAGCACGGCGGCATCGGCGTCGACGGCGACGTTCGCGTCGAGGGAACGGTCATCGCCGGCGACCAGAAGATCTATCAGCAGTTCCATTTCGACGGTGCCCGGCCGGTGACCACGCTCGAGGTCAGCCGGCGGCTGGTCGACTTCGCTCGCGACGGGTATGCGACCGGCGAGTCCTATCCGAAACTCGCGGCGGCCGCGCAGGGCAAGCGGCTCATCATCATTCAGGCCCCGCGCGGTTACGGAAAGTCCGCGGCGGCGATACGGGTGTGCACCGACGCCGGGATCACGCAGTTTCTCGCGTACGAGAAGACGGTGCTCCCGGCGGAGATCACCCGCACTGTCAAGGCAAGCACCGCGCACCTGGTCGAGGAGATGGCACCGGCCGTCGCCCAGGCCCTCACCGCCGACCTGCTCACCGACCTGGAGAGCAAGCTAGACTCGCGGTCCCGGGTGGTCATCACGCTCAGCGACGAGGTCACCTTCCGGGATCCGGACGTCCACCAGTTCGTCGTGAAACTCGGCCCGCACCCCACGCCGGTGCAGATGCTCACGGCCCGCCTGACCTACTTGGTGGGCACCTCGCGCAGCAAAGAAGCACTCCGGCGGCCCGATGTCCAAGCACTTCTCGCCGAGGAGATTACTGCGGACAGCCCATGCGATCGGGTCGCCGCGCTAGCCTGGCAGCTGCACGAAAGCTGGGGTCCGGATGGGCCGGACGTCGAAGCCGCCCGGGCCGACATGCGGCATTCGATCGAACGTGAGGTCGAGGGCTGGTTCCTCAGCCTGAAGAGCAATTCCCACAAGGCGCTGGCGATCTCGCTGGCCCTGCTGAGCGGTCTTCCGTACCGGACGGTGTCGACCACCAGCGAGTCACTGAAGAAATTGCTGGACGGGACGACGGCCGTTAACGGGGCGCAGACCAACAAGTTCGCCGAGAGCACAACTACTCGGATCAACGCGGTGCGCGCCGTATTGGCCTGGGCAGCTGTGCCAAGCCGGCTGGGTGCGATGCCCGCTCAGACGATCCGCTTCCTCAACAGCGACTATCCGCCGAAAATAGTGCGGCTGGTGTCGGAGGAATACGACGACGCCCGCGACGACTTGCTGGCGTGGCTGCGCGACCTCGGTGGCCATCCGGACGAAGCGGTCCGGATCCGCGCCGCGACAGGTGTCGGCGAGCTGGCAGGCCGTTCGTTCGAGCAGCTCCTGCCCACGGTCATCATTCCGTGGGCTCGCAGCAGATCGGAGCAACGCCGCGAGCTCGCGGCCTATGCGCTGCAGGAACCCGGCACCCGGCCGGAGCTGCAGCGTCAGGTGCTGGCCCTGGTCGACGAATGGGCAGCGTCGGATGCGCCCTGGCAGCTGCAGGCGACAGCGGCCCGAGTCTACGGCGCCGCGCTGGGCGGCGACTTCCCTGACCGGGCGCTCGACCGGCTGGACCAGCTCGCCGTCACAGCCAACGCCGACGTAGGCCTCGCGATCTCCTACAGCCTGGCCGAACTCGTTGACGCCGAGCACGGTAAGGGCGGCCCCGTCCTCGATCTGGTGGTCCGCTGGATGAATGACCGTCGCCGGACGGCCGCCGGCGAGCTGGTCTTCCTCTACCTCTGCACCGACCTGATCTACGAACGTGAGGGCCCGCTGCTGCTCTCCCTCTCCGCCATCGACCATCGTGTGCGCAATACGCTCGCGTCGGCGTGGTTCCACACCCTCAACGGCCGGCACTTCGCGCCGGAGGCCCGGGCGGTCGCCGGCATCTGGGCCGATGTCGCGGAAGGAGACGAGACATGCCGTCGTGCCCTGGTCGAGCTCCTCGCGGTTTCGGCGGCCGGCAGCACTCGCACCGCCAAAATTATCGCTGTCACCGCCCGGTCGTGGGTAAACCGCTCGGGCAAGACCTTCGCACCGCTCACCGCCGCCGCGGTGCTCGACGCCGTGGAGCACCCGCCCAGCGGCGGCCGCACTCAACTCTCGTACAACCAGTGAGGACTGCCATGTCGCAATCCGTAGTCCTGAGGGAAACTCCGGTCGCGCGCTTTCCCTTGTGGAAGCCGGTGCGGCCGTTCAGCGTGATCACTGTTTACGCCACGGTCGACGGCAAAGTGGAATGTCCCGGCCATCCGTTGTCGCGTTGGGAACTGCTCTCTGGCCGCTACCGGACCATGTACGAGATTGACGAGGCGCCGCAGAGCGTCGCGATCCAGGACCTCCTTCCCTCCCGCAACGACTCCTTCAACTTTGCGGTGAACGCCGTCGTCGAGTGGCGCGTCTCCGACGCCGCTAAGATCATTTCCCAGCGCGCCGACGGCCGGATACAGCCGTCGGTCGTTCGCAGTGCCATGGCCCGGATGGTGGAAGTCAGCCGACGCTACGATATTGAGGATTTCACTTCGGTGCAGAACGGCTGCAATCGGCTCACCGACCGGCAGCCGATCGAGCTGCCGGGCCTCGGCGTGATGATCGAAAGCATCACGGCACACGTGACGCACGACGATGCCACCAAGCAATATCTGCAGCAGCACAAGCACATTGATCGCCAGCTGTCGCTCGGTCAGCGCGGCCACGTGCTCGACACCCAACTCCTGCGGCACGAGAACGAGCTGGAACGGGAGCGGCACGCCGCGGTGGCGAGCATGATCCAGGGAGAGTTCGGGCTGATCACCGCATTCCTGCGCCGCCACCCGGACGAACCACTGACGGTGCTGCAGATGATGCGCGACCAGCAAGCCGAACTGGAACAACGACGACAGAGCAAGTTTGCCAATGCCGCTGCGGTCGTCGACAAGCTGCTGGAAACCGGAAACTTGCAGGACGTAGATATGGAGCCGCTGCGGGACGCGGCCGTACAGATGCTGCGATCGTCGCTGGCCGACGGCACTACCTCCGGCGGTGAAGGGCCGGCAGGCTCGGCTCAGCCCTCGGCGGCCTGGTATCCCGTCGATCTGCCCAAGCAATCACGACCGGCCGCCGGGCTGCCCGCAGCCTCGGAAGCGGTGCCCGGCGAGAGCATCGATTCCGACGGCGTGGTGGAGTGGCAGGGATTCAGGCCGCAGCGTGGTCGCGGCGAAGCGGAACAGTGAAGTGACGACCGGCAACCGCGGCGAACGGCCGGGCGCGGCACGCGAGCTTACCGAACGGATAAGTTCCTGGGTGCGGCGCAGCTTCGGTCCCTTGGTGATGGAACCGACGGGCGGCAGGCCGTCCGTGCCCAAGCAGCCAGCGCCTGGCAAGGGTCCAGCCACATCACCGCTACAGCCGAAACAGGGCCATCGGCAAACCCTCGCAGTGCCGACCGACACCATCGCGCCGCAGGAACCGGTTGTGGCGTGGCCGCCGCGGTTCGGCGCGGGCTCACCGGCAGCGGGCCTGCCGTGGCGGCTGCCGGACAGCTCAGCAGGGCCGTCCGGCCTGGCCGCGGACCAAGCCGTCGTCGGTGACCTGCACGTACGGGCTGCCTCGGTGGTCGGCGCCGGTCACCGATGCGAGCCGCCCGCGACGCCACGGCAGGACGCCTACCGCTTGGCCCAGGATCGCGACGGCCGCTATCTGGTCATCGCGGTCGCCGACGGGCTGGGCGCGAGTTCCCGTTCCGAACTGGGAGCTCAGGTTGCCACCGGACAGGCCGTCGCCGTGATTCGCCGGCATCTCGACGCCGGGCGGCACCCGGACGAGATCGTCGTCACGGATCTCTACCTGCGGATCGCGAGTTCGCTGGTCCAGTCGGCTGAGCAGCGCGGTCTCACCCCTGACGACGTCCGCACGACGCTGACCGTAGCGGTGGTCGACACTCGTCCCCGCCCTGACGGCCTCCGCACGCTGTGGCTGAGCCGTCTCGGTGACTGCGCGGCCTGGTACCGCATCAGCAACGGCTGGGAGGCGATGATCGGAGCCGCGAAGTCTTCGTTCGACGGCAACACCCTTTCCGAGTTCCTGCCGCACTACCCGGAGGCTGTCGTGCAGAAGACATTCACGATCGGCCGGGGAGCCGTCTTCGCGGTGATGACCGACGGCGTGAGCGATGCGCTCGCCGAAGTGAACGGGTTCGGACAATGGCTGCGCGATAGGTGGGCCGAGCCCCCACAGCTCACCTCGTTCGTCCTCGACGTCGATTTTGACGCGCCGGGACAGCAGGACGATCGGACTGCCGTGGTGGTCTGGACCGGTAGAGAGAGCGACGATCAGTGACCGTCACCAGATTCCCCGCGGTCGTCGACATTAGAGAAGTCGGCCGGTTCGCGGCGGCACCGATGGCAACCGGAGGCCAGTGCGAAGGCGTCTGGGTTGTGCCGGCACATCCCAGCATTCTCTTCAAGAGGTACACCCCGCAGGTGTGTACGCAGCTGGATGACGCGGCACTCGACCGGTTGATCGCTGAGCCGTCCCGGCTGACCCGGGTCCAGCGGCACCTGACCGAGAGCGCGACCTCCTGGCCGATCAGCCGGGTCACCGAGGACGGCAGGACGGTGGGTGTGCTGCTGCCACGGGCGCCGGAGTCCTTCACGGTCGCCTGGCGCTCCCCGACGGACACGGAGTCCCCGCACCGCCTGACCACGCTTGAGATCGACCTGCTGGCCATGCCTGACAGCTACCTCGCTCAGCGCAAGATCCCGGCCCAGTCAGCGGCGGACCGGGCGGCGATGTGCACAGTTCTCGCTCAGATCGCCGCCCTCTTCGAAGAGCGCGGGCTCGTGTACGCCGACTGGTCCTATGCGAACGCGTTCTGGCGGCCGGCCGGCCACGAGGTGTTTCTGCTGGACATCGACGGATGCTCGTTCGGGCCGCGAAGTTACGTCATCACCCCCAACTTCGACGATCCAAAGACGCCGCCCGGCACGAAGGTGGACAACTACACCGACCGCTATCGCGCGGCGCTGCTGATCGCCCGGTGCCTGACGAAGATCCGCGACGTCGAGCCCCTGTTCGCCGCGCTGAGAGTGATGTCCGGGCCGGCGCCCGATACGTTGCGAAGAATGCTTGTCTCGGACCGCCGGGACACGCGCCCTTCGCTCGCCGAGCTGGCCGCCGCCTTCGCGGGCACCACTGCGGCACCCGCGGCGGCGCGGGATCCGGACGCCACCGGTGTCGTGGACTGGGTCGAGTGGGAGCGTCCCACGCGCAGATCGGAACCGGCCCGTGCCGCGGCACCGACACCGAACGGTTCCACACCCGCTCCCGGGCAAAACGTCACGGCTGGCAACATGGCGCTGGGTTGCGTGGTGAGCCTTTTAATCCTGGCCGCCGTGATCTTCGGCATCTACGCCCTTATCCACTGGGTCTTCTAAATTCCTGCGAGTTGACGCGAAAGGCAAGGCTTAATTCGTGAGTGACAACACCGGAAAAAAGAAGTGCCTGCCGGTCTACCTTGTCGTGGACACATCCGGTTCGATGGAGAAGCACACCGAATTGCTCAACCAGACGGTCAAGCGGGTGGTCACCCACGTTGCGGACAGCCCAAAGGTCGCCGAATTCGCCCACATCTCGATCATCACTTTCAATACCCTGCCGCACGTGGTCCTCGAAATGACGAGCATCGACGACCTGACCCGCCTCCCGAAGCTCGCCTGCACAGCGAAAACCAACTACGGGGCGATGTTCGCGCAGGTGCGCCAGAGTATCGAAGCAGACGTGCCGAAATTGATCGCCACCGGCCGCGGTGTCCTTCGCCCTGTGGTCTTCATCCTTACCGACGGCGTACCCAGCGACAACGATTGGGCTGCCCAGTTCAACGCTCTCGTCGACAAGAGCTGGAGGCACCATCCGCATACGGTTTCGTTTGGCTTCGGCAACGCGGTGGAGCCCGTACTGGCCCGCATCGGCACCCTCCGCGCCTTCAAAGCGGCGGTCGACGACAAGGTTGCCATCACCAACATGCTCAACACGCTCCTGCACACGTTGGTGCAGTCGGCGGGGGCGGACGGCCTGCGGGTTCCTCGACAGGTCCCTGGGTTCGATACCATCCCCGACGACTACATGATGGACGAGTGACCGGCCGGATCGGATCCGGTAAGGATCCGATCCGGCCGGCCTCCGATCACTGGTGTCAGCTGGCAGGCTCCGGCGTCACGATTCTTGCGTATTCCGCTGCCGAGGATTGGCGACGATCTTCAGCCAGCCGGCCATTTCCTGCTGCTCGATCTCGGTGACCTGGGACGCAAGAACCTCATCCCGGGTGGCCACGTCGTCATACGGCGCGGCACCGATCCGATACAGTCGGCGCAGTGCCTCGACCGCCTCACGGGCAGCGCTAAACCGGATATAGTTTTCCTGCCAATTGAAGGTGCTCCGAACGCCCGACAACACCACGATGGCGGCGCCGAGGACGGCAGGGACCACGGCATTCCTGGGCGAGATGGCCGCCGAAACCGGAATCGCGGCCGCAAGCACTTGCAGCCCTATGGCGGATGCACGATGGCGCTGCCGGGATCGAATCGCCGCCGTTCGATACCACGAATAGGAATCATCTGCGATTCGCGAGGCGTCCTTCTGATCGGACTCAGCGCGTTCCATCCATCACCCCTGTCGCTCGGCCTGATCACATCATCGCGATTGCCCGGCACCTTTCGCTACTGCCACCGGCGAGCCCCGCGGATCGAAGTCCGACGCCAGGAGCGGGCCGGATCAATTCCGGCGGCGGAGGAAGGCGTAAGGGGGTGTGGTCGCCGGAGGCGGAGACGTTGATCAGGTCGCAGTTCCACGGGGAGAGGTGTTCGGCGTGGCTACGAGGTAGGCGACGCGGCTTGGGCCGAGGCCACGTTCGGCTACGAGCACGAGGTAGCGGAACGGGTTGCCGCGCAGGTCGAAGTATTGTCTAGGACGGCGTCAGCGGGAAGCAGAGCCGGGTCTGGGCGATGGCGTCGGCGGTGTAGAACGGCGGCGGCATGGGTTCACTATAGGTGAGGGCAGCGACCGTCATCGAACTGCGAACGCGCGACGTTCTGGGCCCGGCTACGTCTTGCCGGGTTGGCTCTGACCTGCACGTTCACGCCGTGACGGCGGTGCTTACCTGAGTAGTACGGCTTCTGGTCGGCGACCCAGTCGATCGGGATCAAGGTGCCGTCGAGGATCGCGTAGGCCAGCCGGCCGGGGCGAGGCGCCGCCACTGGGACCGACGCCGGTCGCGGTGGGCACGGATAAGGTCGGCGAGGTGGTTCAGGCTGCGGGTGGACAGCGGAATCGCGGCAGGGTAAGACAGCACAGCGAGGCTCCCGGTTGGGGCATCAAATCTTGGTCGTCTGCTGTCTTACCGGAAGCCTCGTCCTGTGTCGACACTGGGTCCGATCGGGCCGTGATCAGCCACCTCACGATGAAAATGGCTCAATATTGCGCTACGCCCATCACCGTACATCCGTACGATCGTATGCAGGCCAGGCGTCTGAGGCGGACAAGTCAGGCGCTGCCATCGGCCCGGCGGCGCACATCACAGGTCACGACTCGGGCTCATCGCAGTGCCGGTGGCCCATCAACGGGATGGACGCCACCAGGGCTTATGCGGCGGTGCGGTCGTCCCAGCACCCGCGATTGCGCCCCCCGTTTACCCCCCGAAAACCCCTGACAACAGATGACTATCGGTGATGAGCAATGACTAGTTCGATCTGGCATCTTCGCAGGTCAGCGGCCACTGGTGACAACCACTGACAAGCCGGGAAACGCGGTGATCGAGCAGCGTAGGTTGTCGACTCTTGTCATCGTTAGCCAGTGGTCGAGGGTGACAGACCGGCGGGAACTACCTGCCGACCGCAGGAGCGACGTGTGGCGAGCCAGCATCGCGGTCTGCAACTAGCCGTTCAGGATCGAGACGTCTTGGCCGCCCGCTCAAGCCCAGGTGGTGACCTGGTGAGTCACCGTGCGGACGCTCAGCGTGTCGAGGAGACCTCGGACGGTCGGTCCCACGGTATCGTCGTGGCCACGCTTCGATGCCTGGGGTGACACTTGCCGGATCCACATCTGAACGAGCAGGGCGTTCAGCCGACCGAGACCAAGGTCCGGGACGCAGTCATCGACGCGTACTATTCCGATCGCGTCCGCGTTGGAACGGCCGCCCGCAGCCGGGCCCAGGCCGCGCAGTCGATCGTGACGATCTTCGCGGGCGCTCTCGTCGCCACCTTCACGTTCACCGCGCTCGGCGATCGTCCGTGGTTCACTCAGGTCAGTGGTTGTATATCTGTGGGCGCTTGGCTAGCAGCCGCTCTCCTCTACGTCCGTGCCGTCGCCGTTCCGGTCGAGGGGACGTACGGGGGAAAGCGGGTCTCGCTCGACGCCGGTAGCGTCATAGAGAAGCTGATCTCACAGGCCGACGCGGAGCGCAGCGGCATCGATAGCCGCCAGAAGCAGGCGAACGGCGTAAGCGTCGTCGCCCTCGGACTGACGCTGCTCACGCTGGTCCTGGCTCTCTTCGGCGGAAAGAAGGACGAGGAAGCCGACGGCGCCCTCATCCTGACCGCCAGCGGGCAGCGATCGGTGGCCGGACTGTGCGGGATCTCGAGCGACCGGCTTAAGGGCGCCGTGGCGCTTGGAACCGTCAACGCCCCTTTTATAGCCGTCACTGTGCCGAAGTGCGGCTCCGAAAGAGGAGTGCGCATCTTCCTCGCGAAAGCGGATGTCGCGGCCATCTACACCGAGAAGGACTGAGGATGTCCGACCCCGCCGTTCTTGCCATCAGCGGCCCGGCTGTCGCTGCCGGCGATTCGGCCAGTACTGCGAAGGTAATCGAAGCTGGCCGCCGCAAGATAGCCAGCTTCACGGCCACCGGCGGCCGTCTGGATGCGCTCGTCTTGCTGGGTAATCTCACCCGAACGGGAAGCGACGAAGACTTCAGGGAGCTCGATCGGGTCGTACAGGAGCTGTCGCTCGATTGCATGTTGGACGGTGACGAGCAACAGCCCCGGATCGTGGCGGTGCCCGGCCCGGCCGACGGAGCAGCCATACCGGCGAGCAGTATGCTGGCCCGGACGCTCACGTCGGGATGGGATGCCACCGAAGAGAGTTTCTGGCGCGGCGAGGATCGGGACCTGGTGGACCTGGTCGCACGGCGGTATGCCGCCTTCACGTCATGGTTCGAGGCCCAGCACCGTCCATCGACATGGCGCGCGGGCAGGCTCCCGGGCGACGGCTCCGGGGTTATCGGCTCTGGCGACCGGCAGCTTCGCATCGTCACGATCAATACCAGCTTCCGGTTGCTGCACGACGCCCCGCTGACCGACTGGAACTTGTACCCGGTGACGCCGCTCCACCTCCGCGACGCCGGGATCGGCAGCTACGCAAACCACGACGTTGCCACGTGGCTGCTGAGCGCTCGGATCGTGCCCGTCCCGGTCGGCGAACTCGGCTCGCCCACGACGCTGATAACCGGTGAGGCGACGCCCGGCCCGTCGTCTGGGTGGAATCTGGTACGCGGGGATGTGGGCACGCTTGTGCTGGGCGCGGACGGCGCGCCGCGCACCGGAAGCGATGTCAGCCTGATCGAGGCCCACCAACCTCCGACCGCCGCCCAGCCGACTTCGCCCACCACGCCTATCGACGAAGTTACCAAGGCGTTCGCTGGCACGCTGCGCAGCGGCCGGCTGGTCCTGGTCGTCACCTCCGGCCCGGAGGCCGGATCAATCAACGAATGGAACGTGCCGGTCAGCAACGCCGACGACTTCCACGAAATCCTGGCCGAGCAGGCCCACACGTCAACAGCCGTGCCATTGCCCGAGCTCGTCCGAAGCCTCCGTCGAACCGACCCGGATCTTCTACACAACAGCACCGCCGCGCTTAAAGCGGTCGCGGATCCGCCCAACAAGCTGGCCGAGGCACTGTTGCGGGGACCCTGGTACCGGGTGTACGACCTGTCCGGCACCAATGTCTTGCGCCTCGCTGCCGAGGCTTGGAACAAGCGCGGGCGGAAGTTCTCCGTGGTGGACGCCGCTCATGAACCCCTCACCCCAGGGTCCGGGCATATGGAACTGGTGATCCTTATGGCCGGCGCCAGCGACTCCGGCCAGCGCGACGTCGACTTTGAGTTGACGGCACCAGCCCGGACACCACGCGAGGTGTGGCTTCGTCAGCTGAAGGCAGACCTGCTGACGAATCCAGCGCTACTCGTCGCGGCGGACGTGTCCAGCCGCCACCTCAGTTATTGCCTGCCGTTGCTGCCCGAGGTCAGTGCCCGGGGCAAGAGCGTACAGAGCTACTTCCTCGTGGCGTCTGGACAGGATGAAACCGTTCAGTTCCGGCTGCGAGAGTATGGGGTTCAGCAGCTCCCTCCGCCGCTGGCCGATGTGATCGGCAAGCATCTCCAGCCGGGCGTCGAGGAGTTCGAGACGGGCACCAAATTGCTCGCCCGCCAGCGCGAAGGACTTCGTCGCGGCTCAGGCATTCAGCTGGTCAACACGCTACTCGAGTCCGCCCGCCCGGGCGACGATGAGTACCTGTACGGACAAGACCCGAGCTGGGGCGACATCCGCGACAGGATCCCCGCCCGGCTGTCCACCGTGCAAGAGATGTGGGACGCGAGTGCAGCCGCGGCGGACAAACTCCCGATCGTGATCCTGGAGGACCGGTCGGGCACTGGCAAATCGACAGCGCTGATGCAGTTCGGCATAGAGCTGATGCAGGATGACCGGTCCGTGGGCTGGCTGGATCGCGACGCCAGCCGCGATCTTCGCGACCTCGTCCGGGAGACCGAGGAGCTGTCCCTCGACGCGATACTGGTCGACGACATCGACATCTTCGGTGCCCGAGCCACGTCCTTGCTGCACGACCTGAACCGTGGTGGCAAGACGCTGGTGGTGGCCACGATCCGTAGCACTCGGTCCGACCTACTGGGATCCGGGTTCCGCCGCATCTCGCCCTTGCAGCTCACCGACGCTGACCTCGGTGCGCTGGTCACGGCGCTTGAGTTGAACGGCAAGCTCGGCCGTCTCAAGGATCAGCTGACTCCCGAGATGCGCATTGACGTACTCCGACGAGCTTCAGATCAGGATCTGATGATGGCGATGAATGAAGCCATCTTCGGCTTCCGCCTCGGGCCGCGGGTACTGTCCGAATTCGACCAGCTCGATACCACCCGCCAGCGCGTCTACTCGTTCGTCTGCCTGTTCTACGCACTGCAGTACGAGGACCGATCACTGACACTGTCGGTCAACGACCTCGTGCAGGTGGCGTCCGAGGACGACCCGGCCGCCGGTGTACTACTGATCATCGACGAGTTGAGGCGCAAGCGGCTGGTCACCCAGAGCGAGACGGGGCAACTGCGCAGTCGGCACCGAGTAATCGCCGAACAGATCTTCACGGAACGAATCCGCCGACAGCCCGGCTACCAGCAAGAACTGATGACCGACCTGATGCTGTTCTACGTCGAGCGGGCATGGCACATCAAGGACCGGACCAACCGGTTCAGACGCGTCATGGTCGCACTCATCAACCACCGCGTGATGGTGCAGAGTGACCTCCCGATCGCAAGTGTGCGAGCGATCTATGACGAGTTGCGTAGCTACCTGGCCGACGACCTGCACTACTGGCTGCAACGCGGTTCCTACGAATTGGAGAAGCAGCAGCTCGACCGAGCGGCCACCGACGTACGCACCGCTCTCGGCTGCACGAACGGCGCCACCGACTACAAGGTACGCACTACCTGGGGCCTGATCGCCTGGCGGCTCGCCCGGCGAGACCTGCACGACGAACGGTCTCAGCAGGAGGCGCTGGACGCGGTGACCGCACTCGACGAGGTCATTCGGATCAAGGGCAGGGACTCGCCTCACACGTTCACCTTCCTCGCCGGCGAGGGCGTCGAATGGCTCGCCGAAACGACGTTCGTAAGCCCGGACGAGAAGCTGATGCTGGCCCGGCGAATCGCCGAGATCATCGAACTAGGCCAGTTCCTCTTGAAGGGCAACCGGGAGTTCGAGAATGCGGTCGAGCGATCGAAACGAGAACTGGTGAAGCTGCTGGTGCCGCCAGGCGCGCAAACCGAGCGCACGATTCCTCTCTGAACCGTCACACGATAGGGAGAACACAATCCTGACTATCGGCCGGGGCCGCGATGTTCAGGACACAGCGGCCAGGAGGCGGCCCAGTCGCCAAGGGCCAGCCTCGAACCTCGGGCATGTCCTCCCGGGGATCCGACCAAGAGCTGTCGGGACTGGAGTTACTTCTACAGGTCTTCGGTGGCCAGGGCGGTCGGCGAGCGTAGTCTGTCCACCCTGAGAGCTAAGTCTGAGGTGCCGGGCATGGCGCAGCAATCTGAAACGAGCAGCTCGGGATCGGGGCGTCGCCGTCTCGGCTCGTCGTCCTCAACGGCACTCGACGAGCTTATGGATGCCGTCGTTGAGTACGTCGCCGGTTACCCAGTTGCAGACTTGGCAGCGGTAGCGCCGTAGCTCTGGATCTGCGTTCGGGGGTAGGGCGTCGATGCGGTGGACTTCGTGAACGCGGAGATCGTGCACGGCTGGTGGGTTGACTCGTCCGAAGTTGACTCGTCCGCCTTGTAGGGCTGGTCGCTTTGGCGTCGGTGGGGCTGAGTGTCGTTGCCGGATTCTGTCGGCCTTCCGCGCGACCGCTGCGGTGGCGTCGCGTAGTTCGGCGATGAATGTCGCGGGGAGCAGTAGGCCGGTTGGCCCGGCGGTGAAGTCGGCGAGGGCGGTCCATCGCACTTCTGTCGGGTCTCCCGCGCATGGCGGGTAATGCAGGGCGCGGACGCGGTGGTCGGGTCGCATCCACCAGGCCCCGTCGAAGCCGTGTGGCCGTGCCAGGGGAACACCGATGGCGTTGAGGTCGGCGGCGAGTCGCCAGTGGCATTGAGGCTCGTCGCGGGCGATGCCGGGTACGCCGAGGCGGGAGTGCCAGAGCCAGATGTCGGTGAGCCCGGCGGCGGTGTAGTCCTGGTGGCGGCGGGTCCATGCCTCATCGGTAAGTGGCTGTTGTTGAACCTTGAGGGCGAGTCGGGTGCCGTCGGTGAGGCTGACTTCGACATCGGTGCGGCGTCGCCCGTCCGCGGTCCGATACTCGGTGACCGCGTCGGCGACTCCGGGCTGTTGGCGGGCCCATCGCAGGAGGGTCTGTTTGGCGTTGGCGTGCCACAAGGTTTCGGGGTGGTGGCCGCCGGCCGGTGCCATGCCCGGAGGGTGCGCGAAGTGAGTCCTGACCTTGCCGTACTTCCTGCCGCCGCGGCACTGCAACGGTACGAGGGTGCCGGGTGGTGCTTCATCGCCGTGGAAGCAGTGCCAGCACACTAGGGGGGCGGTTCCGCCGTACCCGTGCTGGTTCCAGACGTGCTTGGGTGCGTCGTCGACATGGACACTGCGGCCGGTGCGCGTGTCGAAGCCGACGACCGACAGGTCGCCCATGAGTTCGGTTCCTTCGTGCGAGACGGGCCCGCGCGGCAGAGCCCCGGCGGGTGGCATGACAAGACGCGTGAGTCGTACGCGAAATGAGTTGCCCGTCATCGCAAGAAGGTCGATGACCTGTGTATGAGCCGTTCAACGGCTCGGGATCGCCCGCTCAGGCTCCGTGGCCGTCAGCGCGGGTCGACCGTCACTCATTCAAAGTGATGTATGTCGTTGTCGACGGGCTCAGCCAGTATCTCCGCTCGTTGCCGCCTTCGCAACGGCTATGTCTGGTGGGTGCTGGTCCAGCCTGCGAGGTCCCCGGCCGTTTAGTACGCGGTTACCATCGTCGATGGGACGCCGTCGTGCATATGGGGAGTGCTGTGACTGAGCTAGAACCGGATCTTCGAGCGGTGTGCGACCTGTGCGCTCAGAACGTCCCCCCAGATGATGGGTATCTGTGGGTCGACAACGACGAGGTCGCGCGCTGCGAGCAGAAGACGGCAGCATGGGAAGCAGAACACCCGGCCACCGAAAATATGACGGGCGACAACCTCCGTACCCGCCCAGGTCCGGCACGCTGGCGCGTCACCCACACTGCCTGTGACCCCGGGTCGCGCGGCGACGCCTACGCCATCGAACTCGATCGGATCTTGACCTTCCGTGACCTTGCAGGCTGGACAATCCACCTACTGGGCAAAAGGTGGTTCAGGTATTCCGACTGGGACGAGCTCGCCGAGGATGCGTTGGGCGCCGGCGGTGGCCGCCTCGTATCGCGGTACCCGGAGCCGTGGCACGGCTGAGAGCAATAGGGCCGAGCGACGCCGCGCGCCGCGTCCCGGCATCACATAGAGCTGGAGAGATGCCCGGTGGCGCAGCGGTCGGCGTTAAGTAACGGTAATGGGAGGCGCGATGGCCGAGGACGTCATCTTTCTCGATCCACCACCGTTTTCATGGCGCAGCCGCAAGATCTCGATCCGGCCGGCGCGGTGGTACGTGGTAGTGGAACTGGACCGTGACGGCTACGTCGATGTCCACGGGCCCGAAGCGTCCGCTCTCCCAGCGGAAATCGTAGAGGCAGCCGACAAGCTGCGGTCCGCGGCCATGGACCGGATTTACCTGGACGGCTATACCGGCAACTTTCTGTGGGGTGGCGGAGACCGCACCATCACCCTGTTCATGCCGTTCCCATATGTGGACGACACAGTCGACGCCCTCCGCTCAGCTGAAGAAGAGCGTAACGGTTCGAAGCTTGACGCCTTGGCCTCCCGACTGGCCTTACCGATCGGCGACTGGTTGTTGCCGGGCGAGCGGCAACTGCGGCGCGGGGTGGACTTCGACGCTCGGCCGCATACTTTCCTACGCTTCTTGCGTGCGAAAGCACACCACCAGGGACTTCGGCTCAACGGCCGAGCGACACCTTCCGGGGTCTGGATCCGGCCCCAGCTTTCTCGCATCGAAAAACTGAGCCGCGCCGCCTTTCCCGAGGAGTACGTCGATCGGCCAGACCGCTGGAGCCGCGTGCCCCAGACGGACGGCCCGTGGCGCCCGTTGGAAGACCGTATCCGGGATCAGGGTCGCAGCGATGACGTGAGCCCCGTAGTGTTCCGACAGGTCAAGGTCCGACCAACTGTGGATTGCCCCTGTGGGTTCCGCGACGCCTTCGCCGAGTTCGGGATCGGTCGTCACGAAGCACAACACGAGTTGTGGTCCATCGGTCTACCGATCCCGGGGAACATCAACTGGGAGCATGGCAACATCGCCTTGGTAACCCCGCAGTCGGGCGTGGCCTGGCGCCGCCTAGTTGCCAAGATAGCGCTTGCGCCCAAACGGGAAAACGGCTACGACTTCACGACATGGGAAGTCGGCGACCAGGCGAAACCCAGCCTTACCAACCGCCGCGCCTACCTACTCCGCTTCCAGCGATACATCATCGGCTACCTCGTTGCCGAAGACCGCGACCATCACCGGCGGTGGACCCTCGACCCGGACGACCCCTACACCGGCGACGACTCCACCACCCGGCCCTCCATCGACCTCATCTGGACAGCCGCCGTGCACCGGGGCAAAGCAGTCGGCAGTGCACTCGTCCAAGCGCTCGCAGAGTCGGCTGGCTGCCCGCAATCCGAACTGTCATGGTCGACACCTCTCAGCCCTGCCGGCCAGCGGCTCGCACGCCGCGTCTCACCAAACGGCATCTGGGTCCACTAAGCCGCCATCAGACGCAAGAAGCCGCCGACTTGAACGCGCGTTCTCGGCGGCAGAATGATGCGCTCCGCCAGACATCGACCACTCTGTTTCATTCAAGCAGCTTGAACTCACTGACAAGCTGATCGAAATCTTCTTTGCCGTACGAGGAGAGTAACGGGTAATGCTCCTGTTTAATCTGGAAACACCACCGCGCCGAGTTGACTGGCCGGTTCGGTCGGTCGGGGTTAGCCACAATGAGGCCGGCGTCGAGAAATTGGCGGAGCGTAAACGCGCGGACAGATTCTCTGGAGTTCGCGGCGTAAACTTTGCCGTAATTTTCGGTGATCCAATGCATAATGGATCGTACGCCGAGGGCGGGCATCTGCGCCTGATCCCAAGACTTTTCTGGTCCCAGTGCCAGCAGGGCGAGAAGCACATAAGCAGATCTTTCGTTCGATCGTTGCTCGTCAAAACCCATACGATTCAGCAGCTCGCGTGCCTCGTGTATGCGTGCACCGCGCGCCACGTTGTGGCTAGGCGGCGCAAGCCCGTCAAGCTGTCGCTGCGGTCGAACCGGTACGGGCTCCTGCCTCCGTGCGTCCTGCGCTGGTCGTATCCGCGTCTTCGCGATCCTCTCGGCGGCCACGGCGGCTAACGCCGTCTCTGTGTGCCTTCGACGCTCGATCCAGTAGGCGGGGCTGCCACCCCATGCCTTCACCGTCAGCTCTAGTGCATCTAGGCCAGGAAGCTGTCCGCCGGCCAGCCATGCGTAGTAGGTCGTCCGATTGATCCCTGCGGCGGCGCAAGTCGCTTTGCTGCTGCCTGCTGGCCCGGCACTGTCTCGCAGCGTCTTGAGCTCGATGGCAAACGCGTGCAGTGGATCGTCCGGCTTGAGTTGCTTCGGTCGTCGGCCCATGCCGCCCTCGTAATCTGGTTTTGTCCTGAGTAGTTTTGAGGTAGTCCTGAATGATAGCGACTTCGCGAGAAGGATCTCAAGCTAGAACCCATCAGAAGCTCGACTTGCGAAGGGCCGTAAATGAACACGTCACTCACGGTCAAGCTGCTCGTCCTATTTGCAGCAGTCTTGACGGCAATAATCATTGGCCTGTTGGGAGCCATTCTTTATCGTCTAGACGGGCAACAAGTTCCGGCATGCATGATTCGTGGAACGGCCACGTTCGGTGTATCCCTTACCCTGCTCATCCTCACCCTTAACAGCATAGGTATATTGGGATAGGCGAGAATCACGTTGCAACAACGCCTCCGGGGTCTGCCTAAGAAACGAAATCTGCGATTCTGTTAAAGCCGCTCGGCAATGAGCCGATGGACGCCGTCTCAACTGCAGGGCGTGGGGGTGTCCACCTCGATCGCGGTGCGGATTTACAAGAAGTACGGAGACTCCTCGATCAGCGTGGTGAAGAACGAGCCGTACCGGCTTGCCGCCGAGGTGTGGGGGATCGGGTTCAAGACTGCTGACACGATCGCGCAGGCTGTCGGGATCCCGCACGACAGCCCGCAGCGGGTCATGGCGGGGTTGCAGTACACGTTGTCGCAGGCCACCGACAACGGCCACTGCTACCTGCCCACCCCCCAACTGGTCGCCGACGCGGTGAAGATCCTCGACGTACCCGCCGAGCTGACCATCCGCTGCCTCGATGATCTGGTCGGTGAGGAAGGCGTCGTCCGTGAAAGCCTGCCCAGCCCTGATGGGCCGGTTCCGGCGATCTACCTGGTGCCGTTCCACCGCGCCGAACAGTCCCTGGCCGGTTCGGTGCTGCGGCTGCTCGGCGACCGCGCGGACCGGATGGCCCAGTTCACCGGCGTCGACTGGGACAAAGCACTGACCTGGCTGAAGAAGCGCACCGGCACCGACCTCGCCCCGGAACAGCAGCAGGCCGTCCGGCTGGCATTCACGTCGAAAGTCGCCGTGCTTACCGGCGGGCCCGGCTGCGGGAAGAGCTTCACCGTGCGGTCGATCGTCGAACTGGCCGCCGCGAAGAAGGCGAAGATCATGCTCGTCGCCCCGACCGGACGGGCCGCGAAACGCCTCGCCGAACTGACCGGCCAACCCGCCGCGACAGTGCACCGGCTACTGAAACTACAACCCGGCGGCGAACCCACCTACGACCGTGACACCCCCCTCGACGTGGACCTGCTGGTGGCGGACGAGGCGTCCATGCTCGACCTGATCCTGGCCAACAAGCTCATCAAGGCCGTCCCGCCCGGGGCACATCTGCTACTGGTCGGTGACGTCGATCAGCTCCCTTCCGTCGGCGCCGGGGAAGTGCTGCGGGATCTGCTCGCCGCGGACACGGTTCCCCGGGTCCGGCTCACCCAGGTGTTCCGGCAGGCCGCCGACTCCGGGGTGGTCAGCAACGCCCACCGGATCAACGCCGGCCGACCACCGATCCTGCAGGGCATGAGCGACTTCTTCCTCTTCGGTTGTGACGACACCGAAGCCACCGCCGCGCTGACCGTCGACGTGGCGTGCACCCGGATCGCTAAACGCTTCGGGCTCGACCCGCGCCGTGACGTGCAGGTCCTCGCGCCGATGCACCGCGGCCCGGCGGGGGCCGGCAGAACAGCGACATCGCCCACGAGCTCGCCCACATCATCCTGGAACACGACCTGTCCGAGGTCCGAGAGCTCGCTGGCATGCCTTTCAGAACCTGCAAGCCGGACGAGGAGGAAGAAGCGACCGCGCTCGGCGGAACGCTCCTGCTTCCGCGCGACCTGCTCATCTCTGCCGCCCGCCGCGGGGCCAGCATCGACGCCATCGCTGAAAATTACTCAGTCACCGTGGAGATGGCTCGGTTCCGGTACAACACAACTGGCGTAGCCAAGCAGGTCGCGACGGGTCGTTCACGCTGACGCGGTACACGCAGCCGCGCCCCGGGAAGCGGCGGCGCTGCCGTGGCAGTGTCGTTCAGAGTCGTCGAGCAAGACCATGGCAGTTTCCCGCAAGCGGTAGCCGAAGCGATCGGCGCAGGCCAAGGTGGTTGAAGTAACCGCCAACGGAGGCGAACGTAGCGTGCATACAGCTAATCCATGCCTATCGCAGGTCTGACGACCAACGGCCCCGCAGGTACGACGCCGTCCGGGTTCACGGTTCGCTGTGGCGGACGGTGGCCCGGTCCGGCCATGCCCTGCCCCCCGTTTACCCCCCGAAAACCCATGCCAACGGCTGACGACTGGCGGCAAATGTTGAGCAGCGGGTAGCCGCGTTTGCGCAGGTCAGCGATCACTTGTGACGACTAGTGACACACTAGAGAGGGCGATGGTCGAGGAGCGTAGGTTGTCGACTCTTGTCATCGTTACGCAGTGGTCCGAGCATGAAGGGTCAGCGACTGTCGTCCGCTAGTCCATGAGCCAGCCGTGGAGGGTCGACCGGACGGTGCGTCGTCCTCATACGTGTGAGCGTTGTAGGCCTCTCGTCGAGGTTTGCGTCCGCCGCAGACGCGGTGTATCAGCCCGCTTCCACGAGAGCGCGGGGCTGTTCGCCGAACCGGTGGCTCTGCAAGAGTGAATCCATAACACCCGATGAACACGCCGCCCAAGCCGAGAGACTCGTGGCCATGGCTCAGTCGATTCACGCAACCGTGGACGACAACGCTTACCCCGACCGCGAGCTGGCGAGAATGCACAACTTCGCCCTTCTTGCCCAAGTTCACGCCGCTCTCGCACTCCGAGGCAGCCAGCTCGGCGGCAACCAGTGAACGAGGGTCTGCGGCACGTCTGCGCTGAAGTCATGCTCGTTGATGACTGCACCAACGTGGTCTAGGCATGCTCAATTTGACGGACAGCCGACATTGGAGGACCTGGGGTCTCCGCGAGGATGCCGCGCCCATACTCATGAAGAACATGGAAGGGGCGCAGGCGCTATTCAGGTTCAGTCGCCAGATCCTGCAAGTCTTGAAGGCGCTCAGCCCAGTGCTGCCACTCACGTAGCAGCGAGGTGACGAGCATCTGGGCGACCAAGGCGTTGCGGCGGTTCATGTGCACGACAGTCGGTCTGTGCGCTATCACGTGCCGGGACAGGTCGTCCGGGGGCAGATCTTTGCCGTCGCGCCAGGGGGTGAAGAATTTGGGGATTGGGGCGGCGACGATCTGCCACCGGAACGCCAACCGTGACGGGTCAATGCCGGGCTTGTCGAGCAGTGCCCGAGCAAGCTGATAGGTGGAATGCAGCTTACGACCCGCTGCCTTCGCGGCATCTTTCTCGGCGTCGAACGTGGCCTGCAACGCCTGTCGATGCTCCTCGGTGTCGAAGGAGTCGGGTAGTTGAGGTACTGACCACCACTTGGCCAGAGGTTCGCCGAGCGCAATGGCCAAGGCCATCGCGGCTTCATAGTGCCCGTCTTTGTAGGCGCTCAACGCCCGGTGGGCAAGAGCGGCTTCGTCGGCCAGCCACGGATGGACGCATGCGTACAGCGCTTCTACGCAGTCGTCGACGATTGCGCCCTCGTGGGCGAGGAGTACCGCGCTACGGGCAGTCGAGTTGGCGGCCGATGCGAGATCATTCAAAGTTGCGGTTGGCGGCACCCATGCGACCGGAATGCCGTCATCCCGGGAGAGCTGCTGGAGGGTATTTGGGCTTATCCCTGCACCCCACCAGTTCCGGGGTCGAAGCATCTGCAACGCAATGTGCACCTCGGGGGAGTTCTTTGCTCGGTCGAGCACCTTCGGGTCGTCAATCTGTAGCGAGGCTGCGGTGACCCCGGCAAAGCTGATCTTGGGCACCCGTGAATTCCCCTTTCGTCGTGATGCGGCTACGCCCAGTTGCGCCGTACCAACTTATCCGTGCGCCAGCGCAGCCGCACTGTCCGCCCGGCTACTGGCAGATCCCGCGGCCGAGTCATGGTCCACTGCTTCACCGCACCGCCCGTTGCCCGCACCGCAGGCAGCATCGTGCCCGCTCAGGACCAAGGCATACCCCCACCCACAGGGAGGCATCGGCAGCGTCCAGCTCACCCGCTTCACGATGCTGGGCACGCCGATGCGCGGATGCCAGAGCCAGATGTCGGTGAGGCCGGCGGTGATGTAGTCCTGGTGGCGGCAATTCGATGCCTCATCGGTGAAGGGTCGTCGTTGGACCTCGTGGGCAAGGCTGGTGCCCGTCGGTGAGGCTGACCTCCAACGGGGTGGCATACCGGATGCGTAGGAACACCGATAGCGTCCGTCCGTCGAGCTTTCGGAGCTTTCGTGGTATCTGCAGCTTTCGATGTTACGTCTAGCGTAGACTTATGGCTTACACGAACTACACCGCTGACGGTACGTATTGGACCGTGCGCAAGCGTGGCAAGGTTTTCTGAGTAGCGCGCATCGACAACAGCGGCGGGAACTACCACTGGGTAGAGGTCTGGGGCGGATACGAAAACGCAGGTTCGGCTGGAGGCGCTGCTGCGCAGCTCGCCTACCTTCAGGCCAAGCGAGATGCTGCCTCCCAACTGCGAGGAACGTTGCACGATGCGCTCGAGCAGATTGGGCTGGGCCCGATGCCTACCCCTGCTCCGGTCAAACCGGATCTATCGCAAATCAATGCGGTGGATCACCCGGAAGCCGACGAGGAGTAGGCCCACGCGCCAGTCGGCGACAGCTTCAGACGGCGTCACCTACCGCTGAGCTTGGGCCGTCGGTGTCGAGCCCGACGGCTTCAGCGAGTTCGTTGGCGGTCATTCTTCGGTCGGCTGCGGCACGGCCCCATTGGTCGAATCGGATGCCTTCGGCTTCCAGGACGGTCTTGGGATCGTCTTGGCGTTCGGGGTCGGGCCAGCGGAATTCGGGTGAGATGGCGCCGTGGAGTTTGAGGACGCGGTGGGCATTGGGGACTTGGACAGCGGCGAGGCGGGCGCCGACGGCGACTTGGTGTGAGCCGATGACCTCGGCGATGTCGGAGTAGCTAGTCCATCTGCCGGCGGGGATGCTCGCGAGGATCTGGTTCATGAGCGCCCAACGGGGGGTCAGTGGTGTGGTTGCGACGGTCTCGTCAGGTCCGGGCCACATCTTGGTGATGCGTTCGGCGAGTGTCCGGCCGCGGGCGTGGATCTCGGGGCGGCCCCAGCGTTCGGCGCGGGCGAGGTCCCGGTTCATGGCGAGGCCGCTGTCGGCGAGGATCTGCTTCTTCGCGGCGAAACCGTCGTTGGACAGCTTGGAGTTGTAAGCGGTTAGGCTCAGGTTGCCGAGAGTGTGAACCAGCGAGCTGTGAAGTTCCTCGACGGTTTCACCGTCGCGTAGGTCGGCAAGGAGCATCTGGTTCCACTCCTCGGTGGGGGACTGCGGCAAGACATGTTCGATGGTGACTTTGGCCTTATCGAAGTCGAGGGGTTCGCCGTGGCGGTGGTCTTCCTCGATGCAGCGCAAGATGTAGGCGCGTTGAGGTCCGCGGCCGAGCCAGTAGAAGCTGTTGGCCAGTACGGCGTCACGCACATGTTCGTCGGTGGGGAAGCGTTTCCGAGGTCCGGACAAAGCACGGACGATGGCCTTGGCCGACGGGACCTGTTCACCGAGATCCTTGACCAGCGACATCATCAGCCGGTTGTTATTGGAACTGGACAGGCCGACAAGGGTGCGCCGGACCAAGTAGCTCTCAACGACGCGCAGAGCGGCCGCAGCCTCCCCAGCGGTGAGCTGGTCGGCGTGGTGAGCGAGCAGGACGTGCAAGGCGACGGGGTGGACTACGGCGACGCCCCAGCGGTCGAGCCGATCGAGGGCCTGGCGCAGCTTAGGATCGGTCTCGTGCTGTGGGTTGAGGATCTTGCGGAACAGTCGCGCCTTGTGGTGCAGGTCGACGATCCACTGCTCGATCGCGGCCTCGTCCGGTAGCTGTCTGAGGCGTTCCTGCTGGGCTTGGTAAATCGACTCCTGGGTTGCCCGGTCATCACCGCGCAGCACGAGGTCGAGCCAGACGAGCTGCTCGAGCTGCTTGTCAGTCAGCAATTCCTGCAGCTGTAGCCACTGCCGTTCGTAGACGTCGTCGCCCCGGTTCGGCAACCGCATGAACAGGTAGTTGCGTAGCAGGTCGGCCTGGGTGAGTGGTTGACCGGTGTAGTTAAGGGACTCGAAAATCCGATGCACGTTGTCGTCGGCGTGTGCAGCGATCTCGACGATGCTCAACTGTCCGGCGACGGCCTGCTCTAACCGGACGATGTCGTGTTCGTCGTCGGGGTCGTCCGCTTGCAGGAGCGCCGCCCGGAAGTAGCGGTACGCCTCGCCGATGCGGTCCTCGCCGCCGGCGTCGGGTGCGCGTTCGATCAACGCGATCCAGGCCGACCGGTCCGCTTTGGTAGGCAGCAGCGTGTAACGGTCGGGGCCGGAGGCGTACTTGTTGAATAGGTAGAGATCGTCGATCTTGGCCGCGAGTCGGGAATCGGTGTCTCTGACATGATCGCGGATGGCGCAGAGCAAGATGCCCAATGTGGTCAGCCGTTGCTGTCCGTCGACGACCAGCCAGCTCTGCACGCCGGCCGGCGTGTTCGTGGGCGATGGAGCCAGCACGACCGAGCCCAGGAAATGGGAGTGGGTGCCGCCCGCCTCGACCACTCGCGTGAGATCAGCCCACAACTGCGCCAGATCACGGCGCTTCCAGCTGTAACGCCGCTGGTAGAGCGGGACGACATACTGCCTTTCGCCTTGAAGCAGGTTACGAATCGTCGTCTCGTTAGCCTTCACGCGTACTCCTCATGCAGTGCTATTAGTGCTCGGCGAACCGGTAACGTGGGGCTGGGCGGCGAGGACAGAATGTCGTTCTGGCACCGCGCGGCCGAGTACGCCGCCAGCATGCGATGCGACCCTGATCGGGAACCTACCGGCACCCGAACTGAGGCCGTGGCGCGTGCAGCCAATATGTAGGTACTTGGTGTGGCTACGCCGTGGCAGAGTCGGGTCTGTCGACCGACTTGCGGCTCCTAGCCTGGCGACAGACGTCGAGACTTCCGTGCCTCAAACTTCGCTGCGACCGTGAGCGCGGCCAGGCCGAGAGAGACGCAGGACCACAGACCACTACCAGATACGACCGACATGAGCACGGCTGCCGCGATGAACATACTAAAGGTCAACAAGTACTTGGGCCTACGGCCCGGCAGCACCCAGACGATCAGCACGGCACCGACGGCGGCTCCAACCAGAACGAAGAACCATGCGTAGTCCACTTCAGAGTGGTACTGCACCCGAGGCCCGATGTCCATGCCGAACGGCTCCTTCATGCGCTCGCGTAGGACTTTCTTCATTGCGCATTGAGGCAACACTCTTACTTGTTCTCGTTCTCGCCCTGGTGTGCCGCGTGAACCGCTGCGCGGCTCCAGCACGAGGAGCGTCTAGCGCATCACCGCTGGGCCGTTCTACGCGAACGCATCATGCCGTAACTTCTGAATCAAGGCAGGTCGGGCTCGCCCTCCTCGGCGAGCTGGTCGAGCACGCTGAATCCATCGTCGTCCGTGTCGTCGACGACGAACGCTTCGAGCGGCTCCTCGTCACGCAGCTGTGGGTACTTGTCCAGGAGAAACCGCCGCCGGTACGCCATGTCGGCGGTGTCGACGATTCCCTCCAGGGTGGTCCAGTTGAGGGTGCCGCCTACCAGGACTCCGGCGACCGGCACAATTTTGCCGAGGCTCTTCTTGGTGAGGTTGTGGCTGAACGCCTCAGCGAACTGTTTAGCGATCCGGGCGACGACCGACTCGTTCAAAACTTTCCACGTCTTACCGCGGACGAGGGCCTGGGTGAGTCGCGAGATGTCGGCGAAGGCGGCGTTCTTCGCGCTGGTAGACGCGGCCGTTCCGGCGTTGACGACGGACAGCACGAAGAGTTTCTCAGCGGGCTCCTCGGGGTCGTAGCCGTAGAGCAGCGACACGTGGCCGACGGCACGTGATGCCAGGCCGAGAACGATCGCGGCGTCGCCGGCGAAGGCACCGAAGATGGCACCTCCCGACGGCGCCGCCGCGGCGCCGCCGGAGACTGCGGTAGCCAGCTCGCCGCCAGAGATCACCAGGCCCGCGACCATTCCTGATCCTGCGGCGGTAGCCGGGTAGTACCAGCTCAATGCCCTCCCGCGGACCGCATGGATCTGCTCGAGGTCGAGGCGCCGCAGGTCGGAAAGCTTGGTGACGTCGTGCCCGCGCTTCTGGTGGCGTTTCACCACCTGTGTGGGGGAGAGCCCCGCCCGTGAAATCTTCGAGACCGTGCGTTGGGCCGAACCCAGAGCCGTGCCGCTCCAGTCCGCCGCGCTGGTGGGCAGGACGCCGGCGGCTTTGCTGGCCCCGGTGCCGATGGCGCTCGCACCCTTGGAGACGATGCCGCGCCCCCGCGACACCGCTGATTGGGCTCCCGGGTGATTCTCCAGATACGTCGTCGCACGCCGACCAAGTGCTGCGGCACCGTTGGAGACGCCCTCGCCGACGCTGCGCATCGCGGCCGACAGGGGCCGACCCTTGAACCGCTGGATGTCACGCCATGCCGCGAGCTCGTACTCCGAGGGTTCAGCCATGTTGACCAGGTTAGTGACGACAACGCTGCTTCTGATCAGGTAGTCGGCTGAGCGACGTTAGTGCAATCGGCCTTGACCCAAACACACGTCTACGAATCGCCCTATCCGTCGGCGTGACCGACAACCTGGCCGGGGCTGGCCTTGTCGATGCGAAGTGTCTTTGGTTCTCCTCGGCTGCTCAACGTCAACCTCTCTCATCCGCGCGCCTTGGTGTTTGCCAGCGCCGGGCATCTGCCATTAGGCGAGGTCCAGGGGTCTGAAAACGAGCGGTTCGCGGCCTTGCGGATAGGCGGCGGGACACGGAGTATTCGCCGCCGACACTGACGCACGCCAGGCCGTCAGCGACCCTACGGCAGGTCTGAAAGCCGACGGCCGCGCAGGTGCGACGCTGTCGGGTTCGGCGGTTCGCTACGGCGGCGGTGGACCGGTCCTGCCCTGCCCCCCGTTTATCCCCCGAAAACTCATGCCAACGGGGGACGACTGGCGGCAGACGTTGATCAGCGGACGGTCGCGCCTGCGCAGGCCAGAGACTATCTGTGACGACTGGTGACAAGCTAGGGAGGGCGCTGGACGAGGATCGATGGGTGACAATATAGATTTGCTCAACCTCGAACGTACACGAGTCTGGCACCTCCGGTCTGAACGCCTGAGGGTCGTTCAGGAAGCCGCCGCACATGTCATAGACGAGGGAAATCCCCCGGCGATGGCTGGCAGTTGCGACACGCGACGGCGCCTTGGTCAGCCGAGGCGCGAGCGGAGTAGACCGGTGAAACGATCATGCGCACCAGCGAACCCGAGGGCGCTCCGCCCCTGGCACATGCCGGCGCGCCGCCGGCGGGGCTGAATAGGGCTACGCGTGCAAGCGCGCCGCGCAGTATCCCCGCGGTCAGTCGCACGTCCCACGTCTTCCACCGCAGGTACGCCGACCAGGTCCAGCTGTGGCGGACCGGCCGGACACGCCGATGCGCTGGGCGCGACCGAGCGTGGAGGCGGGCACCGAACACGCTGACCCGGAGCCGGCCTCCGATGACGGCCTGATTCAGTGCGTGTGCTCGGTGCCGGTGATGCACCATTCCAGCACCGACATGGCCGCCGTCATCTTGTGGTGTGCCTGGCGCCAGGCCCGGCTGCGCGCGCCGTCGAGCACGTCGTTGCTCACCTCCTGGCCACGGACTGCGGGCAGGTCGTGCAGGAACACGGTGTGGGGAGAGGCCACCTTGGCGACGAAGTCCTCATCGATGCGGAACCCCTCGAACGCCCTCAGCCAGCCGGGGTCCTCCTTCGCGACGCCCATGGTCTGCCAGCGGCTCGTGTAGATGGCGTCCACCGTTCCCGTGACCTGTTCGATGTCGGTGTGCTGTGTTACCTGGGCGTGGCCCGCGCCCAGTCGTTCGGCCCTGGCCAGGACATGGCCGGGGAAGCCGTAGCCGTCCGGGCACAGCAGGGTGAGCCGCAGTCCGGGGGTGAGGGCGGCGGCGTACGCCAGTGCCGTGGCTGAGCTGTTGCCCTCGCCGACACACAGCACGTGCCGTCCGGCCAGGGAACCGAACTCCTCGACGATCGTGGTCAGGTCGGCGATCGCCTGAGTGGGGTGTTCACAGTCGCTCAAAGCGTTGACGACGGGTAGTGCGGCGTTTTCGCTCAGGCTGCGCATGTCCCCGATCGGGCCGTTGGTCCGTACGACCAGAGCGTCGAGGTACTGCGACAGGACCCGGGCGGTGTCCGGGAGCGTCTCGCCGGTGACGAGCTGGAGATCGTCGGGTCCGTAGGCGATGGAGTGGGCGCCGAGCCGGGTGGCGCCGGCCCAGAACGACGTGCGTGTCCGGGTGGAGGACTTGCTGAAGTAGATTCCGACGGCCCGGTTGGCCAGGCTGGTGGCCCGGACGCCGTTGCGGCCGAGGTGGACGGCGCGGGCCACCAGGTAGCCGAGCTCGGCGGAGTTGAGGTCAGTGAGGGAGATCAGGCTGCGCATGGTGGGGTGACAAGCCTTTCTGAAGGGTGGCTATTCATCGGCAGGTGAGGTGACCGGTCGGTGTTCCACTCTGCGTATGCCGGTGTGGGCGACCATGGCGCCCACTGTCAGTGCCAGGATGCCGGCGGCGCACAGCAGCGCGGTCCTGGTGCCCACGGATTCGGCGACGGGGCCGGCGGCTACCTGGCCGGCTGGCATGGCCACGAGACTTCCGAGCAGATCGTAGGAATAGACCCGGGCGAGTTTGTCGGATGGAATGTTCTCCTGCATGGTGGTCTCCCACGCGACGCCGAACTGCCCGAAGCCGGTGCCGGCGAGCAGCGCGGCGGCGACCAGCAGCGTCAGCACCTGCGGGACCAGGGCGAGACTGAGTATGAGCGGGACGATGAGGACCATGCCGGCCACCCCGGCCAGCAGCAGCCGGCGCACCCGCAGGCGCATGGCGATCACCGCACCGACGGCCATACCGGCGGCCCAGGCGGCGAGGACCAGTCCCCAGGCACTGCGGCCGATCGTCTGATCGGCCACCGCGGGTCCCAGCACCATCAGGGCGCCGTAGAAGACCGCATTGATGACCACGGAGGCGCCGACCACTCCCACGAGCCAACTGTGGCTGACGAACTCCGTCCATCCTTCGCGCATCTCCCGCAGGACGCGCCGTCCTGGCGCATTCGCGTCCTGGGTGGCGGCCGGTCGCACGAGGGAGAAGCAGACAGCCGCGGCGGCGAAGGTGGCAGCGTTGACCGCCAGTCCCCACCCCGGGCCTGCCAGTGCCACCAGGACGCCGCCGGCGGCCGAGCCGCCGACCATGCCACTGGTGAAGCTGAGCCGGCTGATGCCGTTGGCCTGCTGGCGCACGGGCGGGGGCACGGTTTGGGGGAGGAGCGCCGCGGCGGCGGGAATGGCGAGCGCGCCGGCCATGCCGTTGGCAAAAGCAAGCGCCACCAGCAGCGGAACGGTGCCAGTGCCCGTGATGATCAGAGCGGCGACGACGGCCTGGGTGACCGCGGCCAGGGTGCCGGCCGTCACCATCGCCAGCTGGCGGGGAATCCGGTCGGCGATCACCCCACCGGCCAGGACGAACACAAGCGTCGCCAGGGCACGGGCGCCGACGATCACGCCGAGATCACTCACTGAGCCGGTGAGGTCGAGCACGGCGAACCCCAGCGCGATGGGGGCGATCGAACTGCCGAACACGCTCACCGTCCGGCCGGCGACCAGCCAGCGGAACGGTGCGTAGCGAAGGGGGGTCAACGATCCGGGCGCGTCGATCATGATTCGCCGATCAGTCCGGACACGACCTCGTCGAGGTGGCGGGCCGCCGTCGTCCAGCGTTCGCTTCGGGCAGCGGATTCCACTCGCAAGGCGGTGAGTTCCTCACGCAGTGCCGCGCCGGAGTCTGTGCCGGGCCCACCGCCGTACGAGCAGGCCTGGGCGACCAGCGCGGGCTGCAGCCACTCCCCGCTCGGATCTGCTGCGGCGACGTGGGCGATCTCGGGAACGTCCCGCGTGGCCTCGGTCAACGAACCGGAGGTCTCCAGCGCGCTGAGGACGGTACGGCCGACGATGTGGTGCGCGGATCGGAAAGGCACACCGGACGCGACGAGTTGTTCCGCGAGGTACGTCGCCGAGGTGAAGCCATCCACCGCACGTGCCGTCATCCGGTCGGCGTCCGGCACCGCCCCCGCGACCACGAGCCGCAACAGCGTCACCGCGTCGGCTGTTGCCCGGAGCGCGGGCTGGACATGGCGCATCGCTTCGTTGCTGACCGCGATCGCGTTGGAATAGGGGGCTGTCGCCATCGCGGATGCCGCGGCCGTGAATGCGCCGAGGCTCCTGGTGGCCCTTCCCTGGATGTGTTCGAGGAGGAAGGGGTTGCGCTTCTGCGGCATCATCGAGCTCGATCCGACCAGGTCGTCGCCGAGACGGATCAGCGCCAGCTCCTCCGAGGTCCACGACGAGAAGTCGCGGGCCGCACGCGCGAGCACGACGCCGAGCACCGTGGCCGCCGACAACAGCCGCAGGCTGAAATCTCGGGAGGCGACGGCGTCCACCGAGTTGAGGGAAGGCCCGGCGAAGCCGAGAAGTCTGCTGGTGCGCCGGGTGTCGATGGCGACCGAGGTGCCACCGACCGCTCCGGCACCGAGCGGGTTGATGTCGAGTTCTTCGCCGGCGGACAGGAGCCCGGACAGGCCGCGCAGGACGGCGTGACCGACGCCGGCGAGATAGTGGCCGTAGGTGATGGGCACTGCGGGCTGCCCGTGGGTGTAGGCAGGCATCGTCACGGCCCGGTACTCTTCCGCCCGGTCCAGCAGGACCTCGGCGAGTTCCTCGACCGCCGCCAGGAGCGGGGCGTAACAGCCGCGGGTCCGCAACCGGGCCGTGGTGGCGTTGAGGTCGTTGCGGGAACGCCCCGTGTGCAGGACTCCGCCGGTCTCCTCACCGAGCTGTTCCACCAGCCAGGACTCGTAGGCGAGGTAGACACCCCTTGGCATCGGGCGCTCGTGGATCGGGGCAAAGTGGACTTGGCGCAGTTCACCGATGGCTGTCAGCAGTGCCGCGGCCCGGGGCGCGGCCACGATGCCGCGCTCGCTGAGCATCACCAGGTGCGCCCGGTCGACTTCGCTGATCAGGCGCAGTTCCTCGCCCAGCCCGTCCCCGCCCAACCCTGGCGCCTCGGGCAGGTACTGGTCGTAGACGATGCGGTGTGCCTCGGCGGCAAGCCCGGTGTGCAGCCGCCCGGTGTCGAGGCCCGAGGTGCCCGGCGCCCGCCGGGGAGCGATGTGCGTGCTCACAGCACTTCCTCCTTCTCAGTCGTGAAGGTGTTGATGGCCTCGGCGAGAGCCTTTCTGCTCTCGTCCGCCGCCAGGCCCGCGGCGATGTGGTGGTCAGCCACGGCGATTACATGGCCGAGGCGGCCCCGGAAGTCTGTGGCGGGAGCCACCCGTGTGCCTGGAGCGACGTAGAGCTCCGCATCCTGGACGCCCTGTACCCGGCGTGCCGCCGACAGGGCCGCCGCTGTCATGGTCCCGTCGGCGAGAGTGCCGGGGGCCTCGGCCGTGAGGAACCGGATGGCCGCGCCGCGGACGGGACCGGCGGCGAGGGTGGGGCGGCGGCCCAGCGCTGCCAGCACCTGTGCGCCGACCAGGTCGACGCCAAGCGCCCGGTGGGTCAGCTCGGGGATCATCCCGCCGGCCAGCCGGGGGTTCACCTCGATCAGCCAGATCTCGTCGCCGGCCATGCGCAGCTCCACATGAGCGGCGCCCCAGCCGAGATCGAGCGCGCGTACGGCACGCACCGCACAGTCCTTCAGATTGGTCTCGTCGACGAAGGGCAGTCCGGCGGGCAGGTCGTGGCCGAGTTCAACGAAGCCCGGGAGCGGACCCAGGTGCTTGCGTACGACGACCACAGCGATGTCCCCGAAGACTTCGACGGAGTACTCGTCACCCCCTACGTATTGTTCAACGAGGATGTCGGACGGCACCGGGGTGCCCCGTCCGTTGACCGCGGCAGAGGTCAGCTCGGCGGCGTGGCCGGCGGTTTCGGCGGCGCTGGCGCACAGGCGCACGCCGAGGCTGCCGGAGCCCTGCAGGGGTTTGAGGACGACGGGGTACCCGAGGCCGTTCGCCGCCTGGACTGCGCTTTCGACGTCCCGCGCCAGGACGGAGTGCGGTACGGGAACGCCTGCCGCGGCGAGCAGCCGGCGCTGGCTGCCCTTGTCCCGGCAGGCGCGGACCGCGTCGGCGTCGGGCCCCGGCAGACCCAGGTGGTGCGCGGTGATCGCGGCGGGGAGCACGTAGTACTCGGAGCTGGACGTGACGCCGGCGATCGGGGCCTGCCCGGCCAGGTCACCCGCCGCGGCGAGCACCGCCTCCACACGGGAGGTGTCCGTGACCACGGTCCGCAGGTGGTCCTCGGCGACGTACGGATAGCGGGCCGGGTCGGCAGTGACCAGAACGGGCTCGACGCCCAGGTCTCGCGCGCACCTGGCGAACTGCCGGCCTGTGCCGGTGGTGTTGCTCTCGATGAGCAGGAGAACGGCGGTGGAGGTCATCCCGGGATCTCCCTGCCGGTGGCGTCCTCGTAGCTGCGCCTGGCCCAGATCATCCGGGACCAAGTATCGCCCGCCTCGTCCGGGTGTTCGACCAGCCGGGGTCCCGCGGTGTTAGGTGCGGGGACGATGTGGTTGTCCGCGAGCCAGCTACGGCTGTAGACGGTCGACTGGTAGCGGTAGCCCTCGTCGGGCAGGAGCATCAAGGTCCTGCTGTACGGGTGGTGCCGCGCCCACCAGGAGGCAACCTGGAAGGCCGCGCCGCTGGTGGGTCCCATGAAGAGGCCGTTCTCGCGATAGAGGTCATGGGTGGCGTGGAAGGCCTCGGTGGGAGAAACCCAGTGCACCTCGTCGAACGCCGTGTGCTCGACGTTGCCGGGCATGATGCTGTTGCCGAGGCCCCGCAGCACCCGGTGCCCTTCGGCGGGACCGAAGATGATCGAGCCGTGGGTGTCGACGCCAACGAGGTGGAGGCCGGGGTTGCTCAGCCGCAGCGAGGCCGCCAGGCCACAGGTCGAGCCGCCCGAGCCGACCGCCCCCACCAGACAGTCCACCGCTCCGAGCGTACGGGTGACCAGATCGCCGACCGTCGCGTAGGCCGCCGGGTTGGCGGGGTTGTCGTACTGGCCGGGGACGAAGCTCCCGGGAAGCTCCCGCCGCAGTTCGGCGACCCGGGCCAGGCGTGCGCCCTGGATGCCGCCGGGTGCTCCTTGGTTCTCCACGAGCTCGATCCGGCAGCCGAGCATCTGAAGCCGGTTGCGCAGGTCGTCGTCGATGGCCGCGTCCCCGATGATGGTGAGCGGATAACCGCGTGGCCGGCACACCAGGGCGAGGCCCAGGCCGAAACTGCCGGACGACGTCTCGATGACGGGGGTGCCGGGGGTGAGGATGCCCTCGGCTTCGGCCCGGTCGATGATGTATCGCGCCGGTAGGAGCTTCATCAGGCTGAAGGCCGCGGCGTAGAGGTTGCCGGTGATCCGGATGATCCGGGGAAGTTCGGTGGCCTCGAGAGCGGACGGGAGTGTGGCTGCCGACTGTGTCTCAGTCATCAGTTGTAAACTTCCATTGATCTAGGACCCCGATGTCACTCAGCATCTGCTGGGCGCGTTCGATGCGGGTGTCGATGCCAGGGTCGTCCCGGTCGAAGAGGATCCCCGCAATGTCTCCACTGTGGGCGGTTTGCAGCCCGACCCCGCCAGTCTCCTCGACGATGGCGAGGATGCGTCGGAGGGCAGGAATGGGTAGGTGACGCTGGTTGATCCGGGTGCTCGCGGTGGCGACCCCGCCCAGGAGCTCCACGTCCTTGGTCAGTACGGCTTCTCGGAGCACCTCTCGCAGGCGGGCGAACTGGTTGATCTCGTCGGTGGTGTATCGGGTGGGCGGCAGAGCCAAAGTGTCGATGCCCCGGTCGCCGGCCTCCGGCCGGCAGCCGAAGCCGAGGACTCGCACCGGGGGCAGTGGGTGCCCGAAGTCCTCGATGACCACACCCTCCCGGTGGGCGAAAAGCACGGCGGTCGACAGGAACATCAGGGAATCCGAGGCCGTTTCGGCCTGTACTGCCAGCCGGGCCAGGTCCGCGGCGGGCAGCGTACCGGAGAAGGCGTCCGTGACCGCGCCGATCGCGGCGAGGACATCGCTGGTGGACGACCCGAAGCCACGGCACGGGGGCACGTCCCCGGAGAGTGCCAGGTGCCCCTGGACCGGCAGCTGCGCTCGCGCCAGGGTGAGTTCGGCGGCGCGCCGCGCCTTGGTCTTCCAGCTCGGCCACACCGTAAGCCCGGCGTCGTGGTCCCGGTCCGCGGGGGTGAACGTCGCCTCGACGGCGTACATGGCGCAGGGGAGGGTGACCAGACCCCGGCTGAGCCCGTCCCCGTGCCAGAAGACCCCTTGCAGGATCTCGCCGTGATGGACGGGGGAGGATGCGACCCCGGCGCGCCGGTTCGACAGCGTCGCCGGCTCGTCACCGCTGAGGTACCGGATCATGAGCTGGCTCCCGTGCGGCGAAACGACCGCAGCCTGGGCCGGCTTGACGTTCCGGCCCGGCCCACCCGTTCATCGAGTTCGGCGACGGTCGGGGTTTCGAAGATGTCGCGGACAGTGACGTCGGCGCCGAGGTCTTTGCGGATGCGGCTGACGAGGCGGGTGGCGAGCAGGGAGTGGCCGCCGAGATGGAAGAAGTTGTCGTCGATGGTGACCTGGGGTAGGTCGAGGACGTCGGCGAAGAGGGTGCAGAGGGCTTCTTCGGCTGGGGTTCGAGGTTGTCGGCCGCTTTCTTGGCTTTGCGGGCGTGGTGTGGGTAGTGCGGCGCGGTCGAGTTTGCCGTGGGCGGTCAGTGGTAGGGAGTCGAGGATGATGATCGCGGACGGCACCATGTATTCGGGCAGTGCTGCGGCGACGGTTCGTCGGAGCGTCGTGGTGTCCACGGTGGAGTCCTCGCTGGGTACGACGTAGCCGATGAGGCGTTTGTCGCCGGGTCGTTCAGCATGGGCGATCACTGCTGCTTGGCCGACACCGTCTGCGTGGAGGAGGACTGTTTCGATTTCGCCGGGTTCGATCCGGTAGCCGCGTAGTTTGACTTGCTGGTCGGCGCGGCCGATGAATTCGATGAGTCCGTTGTGGCGCCAGCGGACGAGGTCGCCGGTGCGGTACATGCGTGTGCCGGGTGGGCCGAAGGGGTTGGCCACGAAGCGTTCTGACGTCAGGCCGGGCCGGCCCACATAACCCCGGGCCAGATGGGTGCCCGCCACGTAGAGCTCGCCGGTGATACCAGGCGGGGCCGGCTGCAGCTGGGCATCCAGGACGTACATCGCCGTGTTCGCCATCGGAACGCCGAGGCTGAGCCCGGCCACGTCCCGGCGGTCTGTGCCGAAGGACTCGTAGCTGCAGAAGACAGTGGTCTCGGTCGGCCCGTAGACGTGGACGACGGTGGTGCCAGGGCAGGTGTCCAGGACGCGGCGCAGGGCAACTGTGGACAACACGTCGCCGCCGGTCCAGATCTCCTGCACGCCGGCGAGCGAACGGGGCGATTCCTGGGCGATGGCGTCGAACAGCGCAGTGGTGAAGTAGACGGCAGTGATGTCGTGCTGCTCGATCGTCCGGGCCAGTTCGAGGGTGTCGATCCGCCGGCTCGGCACGATGACGGCCTGGCCCCCGTGCAGCAGGGGCACCCACAGCTCGTAGGTGGAGGAGTCGAAGGCGAGCGGCGAGTAGGCGAGGACCCGCCTGTGCCGTCCGGTGGCCCAGCAGGGGTCGAGGGCGAGTTCCGCCACGTTGCGATGGGTGGTCGCGACACCCTTGGGCGTGCCGGTCGAGCCGGACGTGTACATCACGTACGCCACTTGATCGGGGTGGACGTCCAGGTCCGGCGCGGTCTGCGGCTCGTCGGCGGCGGTCGCCGCGATCGCGGAAACCGTGAGTACGCGGGCGGCACCCGCGAAGGCGACCTCGTCCGGTTCACGATCGGTGAGGACGATGTCCGCGCCGGTGTCCTCGATCATCCACCGCAGCCGATCCGCAGGCTGGCGCGGGTCTAGGGGTACGTATGCCGCGCCGCACTTGAGGACGGCCAGGACCGCCACGACGAAATCGAGCGAGCGGTCCTGGCGGAGTGCCACCGCGTCGCCCGGGCTCACGCCGAGCCGGACCAGGGCGTGGGCGAGACGGTTCGCCGCAGCGTCCAGGGCGGCGTAGGTGAGCGTGCGGCCCGCGCAGGACAGAGCGGCGGCGCCGGGAGTGCGGGCGGCCTGGGCCGCGAACAGGCCGTGCAGGGAACCACCGGGCAGGGAGGTAGCGGTGTTGTTGTAGTCGACCACCAGCTCACGGCGCAGTTCATCACCGAGCCAGTCGACAGCACCGACGGGCACTCCGGCGTCTGCGGTGACGGCCTGCACCGCACGGGACAGCAGGGCGACCATGGCCCGGGCCTCATCCGCGGTGCACCGGTCGCTGCGATAGACGAGCTCCAGCAACGGAACTGGCCCACCGGTGCGCGCGATCACCGCGGTCGCGTGGCGGGTGGACTCGCGCAGCCGGACACCGTCGTCCCACGGGCAGTCGTCGACCAGCATCGCGGTGTCGAACAGCTCCGACTCGACGCCCGCGACATCGCGCAGGGCGGACTCGGAGATGTCGAGATGATCCGCGACCCGCTCATGGAAGCCCGTGACGGATCGGATGACGTCGCGCATCGCGAGGTGTGCCGCCAGGTTGACTCGCAGCGGCAGGTGGTCAACGCCCATGCCGATCACGACGTCTCGACGGTCCGTCAGCCGGGCGCAGACGACTGCCCAGATGCTCTGGTAGACGGCCGGCGCGCCGAGCCGGGCCGCGAGGGCTGCCAGGCGCTCGGCGGTCTCTCGCGGCAACGAGACGGGCAGCACCTCGCTGCGTGGGGTGGCGCCGGTCGGCCGGCCGAGGAGACAGGGCTCGAAGGGACCGGCCAGCTCGGCCCGCCAGACTCTGACGTCAGCACCGGCATGGGGATCCGGTCGATCCACTGTGGTGGGCAGCCGGGCGACGGCCTCGGCTGGGTCCCGGTTCAGCAGACCGGTGAGCAGGCTGTGCAGGCCGGGGGTGTCGAGAGCCGCCCGGTGTGCGGTCAGGATCAGGGCTTCGCCGCCGCGTTCGGTCTTGGCTAGGGCGAAACGGAGCAGCGGTTCCTCGCCGGTTCCGACGTCGAATCCCCGCTCCCACTCCTCGGCGGCCACCTCGTCGACGTCGGCATCGGGGTGCTCAATCCATGGCAGGGGTGAAGCGGGCAGCGTCGTGCGTACCGGTCTGCCGGTCGGGTCGTGGCCGAGGCGCGCGAGCAGCTCTGGCCGCCGGGTCATCACTCCGGCCGCCGCTTCCTGAAGAACCTCCGCCGACAGACCCGCGGGCACGGCAGCCACGACCTGGCCCATATCGAGGCTGCGTACGGCGGCCGTCAGTTCGTCGGTCTTCTCAGAGAACTGGGACATCTCGACACCTTCCGGGAGGCCTCGGGGCCGGGGCATGAGGGGCGCGGAGCGCCTGGCGGAGACGGCGCGAGATGCCGGCGGACTACGGGCAGACGGCGGCGCGGTCGACCTCGATCCCGCGTGTGGCCAGCGGTTCCCCGGCATCGCGGTAAGCCGGTCCAGAACGCGGGTGCCAATGGACCGCCACCATGATCGCTCCGGCGGGAACCGGATCCCGGCGAACGTCAAACGTCCGAGTCCAGCTGCCCGCCGACGCGATGAAAGCTGCACCTCAGTAAGCCTGCCTCATTCATCGCCATCTAACAACGCCTTTATGTCCGACGATCAAGATCATTCATCGACGTCGCTTAACATAACCCGATCATCATGGTACTTTCGAGCCCGCCCCTGGTAACGGTGGAGTTCCTGGCACTGACTTCTGCAAGCCGGTCGGTCCTTGTCGAACTCCTTAACAACCCCCGGAGGAGCGTTGGACCTCGGTGACTCACACGGCAATATCAGTATGGTTGTGGTGAGGACGCCATCGGATCTGTTGCGAAGTCAAGAACGAGGCCTGATGGCCCCCAGGTGGCTATTCGGGGGCGGGTGAGGCGCGCGGTCTCGCTGTGCATCACGAGTCCCAAGTGCCTGCCGAGGGTGCCTGGGCAGGCCGGGACCAGGGAATCTGCCTGGATTCCTGCTGAGATCCCTGCCTGGAAACGGTAGTCCGTCACTGCCTGCGGCCGACGTCGGAGTCGGCACGTCGTGCGGATAACGCTGCCCGGATGACAGTTTCCGAGCTCGTGGAATAGGTGGACCTCAGTAATCAGCGAAAGCATGGCCGAAGCTGTGACGAATATCAAAGAATAGAGGTACGTCTTGATTTCGTTGTCGTTTGCGCAGCAACGGCTGTGGTTCCTGAATCAGCTGGAAGGCGCCGGTGCGACATATAATATCGCACTCGGATTGCGTTTCGCCGGAGAGCTCAATGTAACGGCTCTGCAGACGGCGATGAACGACGTGGTGGAGCGGCACGAAACGTTACGCACCGTATTTCCCGAGGAAGGCGGGGTGCCGCGGCAGGAGGTGTTGCCGCCGGAGCTCGCACACCTGGAATTGCCGCTGAGCGAGCTGGCTGTCGATCAGCTGCAGGCAACGATGAGTGAGGTGTCCAGGTGCAGCTTCGACCTGGCGCGGGACATACCGGTGCTGGCTCGGCTGTTCCGGCTCGCAGCCGACGAGCATGTGCTGGTGCTGGTGCTGCACCACATCGCCGGTGACGGGATGTCACTGGCACCGTTGACGCGAGATCTGGCAGAGGCCTACCGAGCGCGCTGCCAGGGAGCGCCGCTGACGTTCGCCGAGTTGCCGGTGCGGTACACCGACTACACCTTGTGGTACGACGAGTTGCTGGAGGCGGTGGGGAAGGAGCAGTTGGCCTACTGGCGTAGCGCACTTGCCGGGGCGCCGTCGGAGTTGCAGCTGCCGACCGACAGGCCGTACCCGGCTGTTCGCGCTCACCACGGTGGAGAATCTTGCTTCACCCTGGATGCCGAAGTGCACCGGGCGCTGACGCAGGTGGGACAGGAGCAGGGCGCCAGCCTGTTCATGGTGCTGCAGGCCGGGTTGGCGATCTGGCTGCAGCGGCACGGCGCCGGGGAAGACGTTCTCATCGGCACCGCGATGGCCGGCCGCACCGACGAGGCACTGGAGGACCTCGTCGGATTCTTCGTCAACACCCTGGTGTTACGGACGGACCTGTCGGGCCGGCCGACCTTCGTCGAGCTGCTGAGCCGGGTGCGCGAGACCGACCTCGGTGCCTACCGCAACCAGGACCTCCCCTTCGACGCTCTGGTGGAGGACCTGGCCCCGAACCGGTCGCTGACCCGGCATCCCCTAATCCAGGTCGTGATGGTGCTGCGGCCCGGCGCGCCGACCTGGCCTGCCCTGCCCGGTCTCACCGTCAGCACGGAGCACATCCGGCAGGACGTCGCCAGGTTCGACCTCACGGTCCACTTCGACGAGGTGTTCGACAGCAACGGTGCGCCCGCTGGCATCAACGGCACAATCGAGTACGCCACCGACATCTTCGACCAGATCACCGTGGATGCGATGGCGGACCGGCTGGCGCGGGTCCTCAAGCTGGTGACGGCACAACCGCAGCGTCGCATAGCCGACATCGAGGTGCTGTCCGGAGCGGACCGGCTGACGACTGTCTTCGAGGGGAACGAAGACACCGGAACTCTCCCGACGGCCACATTGCCAGAGCTGTTCGCGGCGCAGGTGGCACTGACCCCGGACGCGCCGGCAGTGGTGGACGAGCAGGGCACCCTCAGCTTTGCGCAGCTGCAGGACCGGGCCGGCGCGGTGGCGCGCTGGCTGGTCGACCGTGGCGTCGGCCCCGAGGATGTGGTGGCGCTGGTGCTGCCGCGTTCCAGCGAGACGGTCGCGGCCGTCCTCGGTGTAAGCATGGCCGGTGCCGCGTGGCTACCGGTGGACCCGGGCTATCCGCAGGCACGGATCGACTACATGCTGACCGATGCGCAACCGAAGCTGGTGCTCGACGAACGGGCACTGGCCACGGTGGACACATTTGTCGGGGCGCCGCTGCCGCCGCGGGCCACCCCGGCGAACCTCGCGTACCTCATCTACACCTCCGGTTCCACCGGGCGGCCCAAGGGTGTCGCGGTCACCCACCACGGGCTGACCGGTGTGCTGGCCGGCCGGGCCCGGGACTTCGCCATCGCGCCGGGTGACCGAGTGCTCCTCTTCGCCTCGTTGAGCTTCGACTCGTCGGTAGCTGAGGTGTGCTATTCGCTGCTGAACGGCGCCACCCTCGTGATGGTGGACGCCGAGCGGCTCACCGCCGGGCCGCCACTGACCGAGACGGTCTCCCGGTATGGCATCAGCCACCTGATGCTGCCACCGGCCGTGCTGGCAGTCCTGCCTGAGGGAACGCTGCAGACGGTACGGACGCTACTGGTGGCCGGAGAAACCCTCCCGATCGAGCTGGTCTCGCGGTGGGCTCCGGGCCGACGCATGATCAACGCCTGGGGTGCCACGGAGTGCACCATCGAGACGACACTCAGCCAACCGCTCCTGCCTGACGGCCGGGTGCCGTCGATCGGCGTCTCGATCCCGGGGAGCCGGGTGCACCTGTTGGACGACGGGCTGCAGCCCGTACCGGCGGGTGTCGTCGGCGAGCTGTACATCGCCGGCGAAGGTCTGGCGCGTGGTTACCTGGGCCGGCCCGGGCTGACCGCGCAGCGGTTCGTGGCGAACCCGTTCGCCGAGCGTCCCGGGCAGGCAGGGGAACGGATGTACCGCACAGGGGACCTGGCCCGGGTGCGCGCCGACGGCCAGATAATCTATGTAGGACGGTCAGACGACCAGGTCAAGGTACGGGGTTTCCGCATCGAGCTGGGCGAGGTCGAAGCCGCACTGCCGGGCCAGGCGGTCGTGGTCGCTCGGCAGGACAGGCTGATCGCCTACACCACCGAGAAGGTGGATGTGGACGCCCTGCGCCAGCAACTGCCCGACTACATGGTGCCGTCAGCATTCGTCGTCCTCGACGCGTTCCCGCTGACCCCCAACGGCAAGATCGACAAGAACGCCCTTCCCGCACCCGCAGTGGTCGCCGCCTCGGCCGCGCCGCGCACCGCCGTCGAAGAGATCCTGTGTGGCCTCTACGCCGAGCTTCTGGAGTTGCCGGAGGTCGGCGTCGAGGACGACTTCTTCCTCCTGGGCGGGCATTCGCTGCTGGCCACCCGGCTGATCTCGCGGACGCGTGCGGCGTTGCGGGCGGAGGTGCGAGTGCGGGACGTGTTCGCCGCCCGTACGCCGGCGGCGTTGGCAGCGACGATTGCGGCAACGGGGGACCAGGTGCGGCCCGCTCTGCGGCAGCTGACCCGGCCCGAGGTGCTGCCACTGTCCGCGGCACAGCAGAGATGGTGGTTCCTGAATCAACTCGAGGGGCCCAGCCCGACCTACAACATGCCCATGGCGCTGCGGCTCACGGGCACACCGAACGTGGCGGCCCTGCAGTCGGCGTTCGGTGATGTGGTGGCCCGGCACGAGGCCCTGCGGACGGTGTTCCCGGCCCACGAGGGGCGACCGCAGCAGAAGGTTCTGGACGCGGTCGAGATTCCGCTGCACCGCGAGGGCATCGAGACCGCGGTGCAACACCGGTTCGATCTGGCCGGGGAGGTACCCATCCGGGTCTGGTTGCGCGACGACCTCCTGGTCGTGGTGATCCACCACATCGCCGGGGACGGCTGGTCGATGGGGCCGCTGTGGCGTGATCTCTCGGCTGCCTACGCGGCCCGGTGCGAGGGACGGGCCCCCGACCTGGTCCCATTGCCGGTGCAGTACGCCGACTACGCGCTCTGGCAGCAGGAGCTGCTCGGGGCCGCCGAGGATCCGGGCAGCCTCCGGAACCAGCAGCTGGTGTACTGGCGCAGGGTCATGGCCGGCGCACCGGCTGAGCTGACTCTGCCCGTCGACCGCCCGCATCCGGCCGTGCCGACCCATCGCGGCGGGCGGGCCGGCGCATCGCTGGACGGGTCGGCATACCAGGAGCTGATCCGGCTGGCCCGGGCGCACGATGCCACGCTATTCATGGTGCTGCACGCCGCGGTCGGGGTGGTCCTGGCCCGGATGGGAGCCGGGGAGGATCTGCCGCTCGGCACCGCCGTCGTCGGCCGCGCTGATGCCGCGCTGGACGACCTGGTGGGGTCCTTCGTGAATACGTTGGTGTTGCGCACCGACCTTTCGGGCAACCCGACCTTCGCGGAGCTGCTGGGGCGGGTCCGCGAAGGAGACCTCGACGCCTTCGCCCACCAAGACATCCCGTTCGACCTGCTGGTGGAGGAGCTGGCGCCGGAACGCTCGCAGTCCCGGTCACCCCTGTTCCAGGTCATGCTGGTGCTGGAGAACAAGGTCGCCAGCGTGGTGGAGATGGCCGGGCTCCGGATGGTCCGGGAGCCGGTTCACATGGAGACGGCCAAATTCGATCTGACCTTCAGCTTCACCGAGACCCCGGACGCACTGCTGTGCAACCTGGGGTACGCCGCCGACGTCTTCGACGAACGCACCGCGCAGGCGATGGTGGACCGGTTGCTCCTCGTGCTGCGTACGGTCATCATGGACCCGGCACGGGCGATCGCCGAGATCGACGTACTGTCCGAGATGGAGCTGCGGACCCTGGACGAGTGGAACGACACTGCTGTCGAGGTCCCGGCGGTCACGTTGCCGGAGCTGTTCGAGGCTCAGGTGGAGCGGACGCCCGGCGCTGTCGCCGTCGTGTCCGGAGCTGAAGAAGTCACCTACGCTCAGCTGAACGCCCGGGCGAACCGCGTGGCGCACCACCTGATCGGCCAGGGTGTGGGACCGGAGACCATCGTGGCTCTGAGCCTGCCGCGGTCCGTGGATCTGGTCGTCGCGTTGCTGGCGACCGTGAAGTCCGGCGCTGCGTACCTGCCCATCGACCAGAACTATCCCGCGGACCGGATCGCATACACACTCGCTAACGCCGCCCCGATTCTGACGCTGACCGAGCTGCCGGACGCCTCTTCCTGCTCCGCCGCCAACCCGGACGTGCGTCTGGCTCCGGCAAACTCGGCGTACGTCGTCTACACCTCCGGTTCCACCGGGGAGCCCAAGGGCGTAGTGATTGAACACGCCTCCCTGGGCGCCTATCTCTACCGTGCGCGGGCGGCCTATCCCGACGCATCCGGTTCAGCACTGCTGCACTCGTCCATCGCGTTCGACCTGACTGTCACAGCGCTCTACACCCCCCTCGTGAGCGGAGGGCGCGTGGTGCTCGCTGACCTGGACGAGTACTCCACCATCGCCGGCCGGCCGACGTTCATGAAGATCACCCCCTCCCATCTCGGAGTGCTCGAGAACCTCCCGGACGAGTTCTCCCCGTCCGGGACCCTGATCGCCGGCGGTGAACTGCTCACCGGTGATGCCGTGCGCAGATGGCGTGCCAGGCATCCGGACGCGACCATGATCAACGCCTACGGCCATACCGAGACCACCGTCAACTGCAGCGAATTCCGCATCAAGCCCGGTCGGCTCCTCGATCCCGGAGCGATCCCCGTCGGCCGCCCGTTCTGGAACACCCGGTTCTCGATCCGGGACGAGTGGCTGCGGCTCGTGCCTCCCGGTGTCGTGGGCGAGTTGTACGTGACGGGTACGGGCCTGGCTCGTGGCTATCTGAACCGGCCGGCCCTGACCGCGGGACGGTTTGTTGCCGATCCCCGAGGGGGCGGGAAGCGCATGTACCGCACCGGTGATCTCGTGCGGTGGAACGCCCAGGGCGAGCTGGAGTTCCAGGGCCGTGTCGACGACCAGGTGAAGGTGCGCGGATTCCGCATCGAGCTGGGTGAAGTCGAGGCCGCTCTCGCCGCGTGTCCGGGTGTCCGGCAGTCCGTGGTCACTGTGCGGGAGGACCGTCCTGGCGACAGGCGCCTGGTCGCCTACCTGACCGGCCCGGGCGTGGACCAGGCGTCGGTTCGCCGGCGGGTGGCCGAGGTGCTCCCGGACTACATGGTGCCCTCGGCGTTCGTGGTGATGGAGGAGCTGCCGCTGACGCCGAACGGGAAGGTGAACCGGAGGGCTTTGCCGACACCGCATTACAGCAGTGCGGCTGCCGGCCGGAAGGCGCGAAGTCCACAGGAGGAGATCCTCTGCGGCCTGTTCGCCGATGTGCTGGGTGCGGCCGAGGTCGGGATCGACGACAACTTCTTCGACCTGGGGGGACACTCGCTCTTGGCGACCCGGCTGATCAACCGCATTCGCGCCGTGCTCGGTGTGGAGCTCAGCATCAGGGCGTTGTTCCAGTCTCCGACGGTGGCTGGTCTCGCCGACGGTCTCGCTGCCGGCGGCGACGGGACCGGTAGGCCCCGGCCGCTGTTGCGCACCCGGGTTCGTCCCGAGGTGGTACCGCTGTCGTTCGCCCAGCGGAGGTTGTGGTTCCTGGACCGGCTGGAGGGCTCCAGCGCCAACTACAACTCCCCCTTGCCCGTGCGTCTGTCAGGGCGGGTGGACGTACCCGCGCTCCAGGAGGCATTGGCCGACGTGGTGGGCCGACACGAGGCCCTGCGCACGGTGTTCCCGGAGCGGGAGGGTGAGCCGTTCCAGAAGGTGCTTTCTCCCGCCGAGGCGCTGCCGGGTCTGCAGGTCACCGCGGTTGACGAGCGGGACCTGGCGCCGGCCCTGGAGGTAGCGGCCGACTACCACTTCAACCTCGGTGCCGAACTCCTGGTGCGGGCGCAGCTGTTCAGCCTGGCCGAAGACGACGCCGTGCTGTTGCTGGTGATGCATCACATCGTCAGTGACGGCTGGTCCCATGGCCCGCTCCTGCGGGACCTGTCGGCGGCCTATGCGGCCCGCTGCCAGGGGCAGGCGCCGGTCTGGGACGACCTCCCGGTCCAGTACGTGGATTTCACGCTGTGGCAGCGTGAGGTGCTCGGTGCGGAGGGCGACCCGGAGAGCGTGCTGGAACGGCGATCCGGCTTCTGGCGCCAGGCCCTGGCCGGCGCACCCGATCTGCTGGAACTGCCGGCCAACCGGGCTCGCCCCGCGGTGGCTAGCTACCACGGTGCCACCGTTCCCCTCACCATCGACGCCGACCTGCACGCGGGGCTCGTGAAAGTGGCCAAGGCGCACGGCTGCACCCTCTACATGGTGCTGCAGGCAGCGGTGGCCGCGTTGCTCACCCGTCTGGGCTCCGGCACGGACATTCCCATCGGGGCGGCGATGGCCGGTCGGAACGACGACGCCCTCAACGACCTGGTCGGCTTCTTCGTCAACACTCTCGTTCTGCGCACCGACACCTCGGGGGATCCCACCTTCGCCGAGCTCCTGGACCGGGTCCGGGAAAGCGATCTGGCCGCCTACGCCAACGCGGACCTCCCCTTCGAACGACTCGTGGAGATCCTTAACCCGCCCCGCAGCCTGGCTCACCACCCCATCTACCAGGTGGTGCTCGTCCTGCAGAACAACACCCGGCACGATGCCGCGCTCCACGGGCTCGAGATCCACGGGCGGCCGATCGACCGCTCCGGCGCCAAGATCGACCTGTCCTTCAGCCTGTCGGAGGAGGGCCGGGGCGCGGCTGCCGGTGGGCTGGCCGGGGTCCTGGAATACGCGACGGACCTGTTCGACCAGGCCACCGCGGAGACGCTGTGTCAGCGGCTGGGCCGCCTGCTGACCGTCTTCGCCCACGACCCCGGGATCCGCATCAGCGAGGCCGACATCCTGGCCCCGCAGGAGCGGCGACGGTTGGTGGTGGAGTGGAACGACACCGACCGCGAGGTTCCTGCCGAGACCTTCCCGCAGTTGTTCGAGGCCCAGGTCCGGCGGGCGCCGGACGCTGTCGCCTTAGTGTACGGAGCCGAGGAAGTCACCTACGCCGAGCTCAACGCCCGGGCGAACAGGCTGGCGCACCATCTGATCGATCGGGGGGTGCGCCCGGAAACTGTCGTGGCTCTGAATCTGCCACGGTCGGTGGACTTAGTGGTGGCCCTGCTGGCGACGGTGAAGGCCGGCGGTGCGTATCTTCCGATCGACCAGAACTACCCGGCGGACAGGACGACGTCCATGCTCGGTGATGCCGAGCCGGCGGTGACGCTGATAGAGCTCCCGGACGTGTCGTCCTATCCGGCGTCCGACCCGGACGTTGCTCTGGGGCTGGCGCATCCTGCATATGTCATTTACACGTCCGGCTCGACGGGGCGTCCCAAGGGTGTTGTCGTCACCCACCACGGGATCGCCGGCCTGGTCGCCAACCAGGCCGACCGGTACGACATCGACTCCGGCAGCAGGGTCCTGCAGCTCGCTTCTCCCAGCTTCGACGTATCCGTTTCCGAATATTGCCTTTCCCTGCTGTCTGGAGCACGTCTGGTGATCCCGCAGGAGACTCTCTACGGGGATCCCCTCAGTCGCTTCATCCGCGATCACAAGATCACTCATGCCCATCTGCCGCCCGCTGTGCTGACCAGCCTTCCCCCCACGCACCATCCAGACCTGCGGGTGCTCATCACGGGCAGCGAGGCGTTGTCGGCCGACCTGGTGGAACGCTGGGCACCGGGCCGGAGGATGGTCAACGCCTACGGACCCTCGGAGGCAACTGTCGACGTGGCGTCCTGGGTCGTTGACGGGCTGTCCGAGAACGAGCGGGTGACCGAGGTTCCCATCGGCCGTCCGGTGTTCAACACGCGGGTCTTTGTGGTGGATGAGCGGCTGCAGCCGGTCCCGCCCGGTGTGGTCGGTGAGCTGTACGTGGCTGGGGCGGGTTTGGCTCGTGGCTATCTGAACCGGCCGGCCCTGACCGCTGAACGGTTCGTCGCCAACCCCTGGGGGACCGGAGAGCGGATGTACCGCACCGGTGACCAGGTGCGGTGGCACCCACGGGGACGTCTGGAGTTCGTCGGGCGCATCGATGACCAGGTGAAGGTACGCGGGTTCCGGATCGAGCTCGGTGAGATCGAGGCGGCGCTCCGGCAGGACGACGTGGTGGACCAGTCGGTCGCCGTGGTGCGGGAGGACCGCCCGGGTGACAGACGGATCGTCGCCTACGTGGTTGCGGTCGCCGGCATCGTGGTCGATGCGGCGGCGCTCCGCGATCGTGTCGCGGTGAGGCTGCCGGACTACATGGTCCCGTCGGCCGTGGTGGTTCTGGAGGCGCTGCCGCTGACCGCCAACGGCAAGGTCGACCGCCGCCGGCTGCCGGCCCCGGTCTACCCCACCCTCGTCGGGCGGGCTCCGCGCACGGAGCAGGAAAGAGTGCTGTGCAGCCTGTTTGCCGAGGTCCTCGGGGTGGAACGGGTGTCCGTCGATGACGGCTTCTTCGACCTGGGTGGGCACTCCCTGCTCGCGACCCGGCTGATCCGCCGCATACACGCGGAACTGGGCACCGAGATCTCCGTGCGTGCCCTCTTCCAGGCCCCTACCGTCGCGGCTCTCAGCCGGCAGCTGCATCCGTCGTCGCTGCTTGATGCGCTGAGCCCACTGCTTCCCCTCCGGTCCGGCGGAAGCCGTCTCCCCATCTTCTGCGTCCACCCGGTTGGCGGTTTGAGCTGGTGCTACTCCGGACTGCTCCAGCATTTCGGCCCGGACTATCCGGTGTACGGGATCCAGGCCCGCGGGTTGAACGCCGGCGGCCCGCTCCCTCGGTCCATCGAGGAGATGGCAAGCGATTACGTGGACGACATCGTCGCGGTCCAGAATGCGGGCCCGTATCGCCTGGCCGGATGGTCGCTCGGCGGGACGATCGCCCATGCGGTGGCGCTGGAGCTGCAGAAACGCGGACACGGTGTGGAGTTCCTGGCGATGTTCGACTCCACCCCGTATCCCGTTGCCGAGCAGGAGGAATCCGAGAAGACCGAGGTGATGCTGAGGGGAATTCTGGAGGCGTTCGGTGTCGGGACGGACGGCTGGCTCGAGTCCGCCGGCATGGAACGGGTTGTCGAAGCTCTGCAGGAACCCATGAGCACGCTGGGATCCCTGCGCCGTGAACAGGTGGAGCGAATCCTTGAGGTGGCCCTCAACTCCGCACGGATCGGCGGCCTTCCTCGTCCGGCCGGCCGCGTGCGGGGAGACCTCCACTTTTATGCCGCGGTGGCCGATAACAAAGTCGCGCCCGCAGACGTCGTTGCGCGGTGGGCCGAGCATTTCACCGGTCAGGTGCAAGTGTACGAAATTGATTGCCGGCACGGGGAGATGATGTCCCCCGGTCCGCTGACGGAAATCGCTGAAACCCTCGTGGCCAGCGTGCACGACGTGGAGAGGGAACGGTTGTGAAGAATCCATTCGAGCGGGACGATATCCGCTACTACGCCCTGGTGAACGGCGAGGGTCAGTATTCGTTGTGGCCGACCACGAACGACGTTCCCGACGGCTGGAACGTGACGTACGGGCCGTCGGATCGGCAGTCCTGCGTGACATTCATCGACGACACGTGGACGGACATGCGTCCGCAGAGCCTGATCGACGCCATGGACAGCCCCGCTCCGTCGTCCTGAGCGAAATCTTTGTGGGTGTATCGCGTGTGTCCGGACAACATTAGGAGGTAGTCCGTGGGAAACATTCCGCCGCTGTCGGATCCGGGTATCGTTCCCGATCCGTACCCCGTCTATGCCCGCCTCGCGGAGCGTGAGCCGGTGCACTGGTGTGACAGTCTAAGCGCGTGGGCCATCACCAGATATGAGGACTGCACTGCCGCGCTGAGTGACCGCCGATTCAAGGCCGAGCGCATGGAAGAGATCCTCAGCGGCAAGTTCAACGGCCGGGAGTTGCCGGCGGAGAACATTTACCACCGGTTTACCAAGAACGTCATGATGTACACGGACGGCACGCGTCATGCCGCGCTGAGAAGGTCCACGACCGCGGGCTTCACCCATGAGGCCCACGGCCTTTACAGCAAGCTCATCGAGCGGGTGGCCCGCGACCTGGTGGCCGGCGTGCCGGAGGGCGTGACGGAGATCGATGCCGTCTCTGGACTAGCGGAGAAGCTTCCTGTGCAGGCCGCTGTCCACGCATTCGGGGTTCCCGAGGAGGACCTCGATGACGTGGTACCGAATGTGAACAGGGTGATGACCTACTGGTCGGGTCCCCAGGAGCAGCCGCTGGAGCTCGACCAACTGCTCGATCATCTCGCGGAGCTGCACGAGTATGCATTCGAGCTCGTCGCGGGTAAGCGGGGCAAGGTCGTCCCGGGCACCGTGATCGCCCGCCTGGCCGGCAGTTTCAGCGACCAGACCGAGGTCACGCCAGAGCAGACCGTCCACCAGCTGGTTTTGCTGCTGATCGCGCTGTTCGCCCCCACGACCCCGGGTTCCCTCGGCAGCGGCACGCTAGCGTTCGCCACCAGTCCCGGCCAGATCGCTCGCTTTCTGACGGATCCCGCGTGCGTGGACAACACCGCGAACGAGGTGGTGCGCTACAACGCGTCGAACCAGTTCACCTGGCGGGTCGCGACAACGGACGTGCACGTGCGAGGCGTCCGCATCAAGAGCGGACAACGTGTCGCTCTTTTCCTGGGCGCCGCCAACCGGGATCCGGCTGTGTTCGACGACCCGGACGAGTTCGACCTCGACCGGCCGAACAGTGGCAAGAACCTGTCGTTCGGATTCGGGCCGCACGCGTGCATCGGCCGGCAGATAGCCAGCCTCGAGATCAAATGGTTCTTCACCGCCCTGTTCTCCCGTTTCCCGGAGATCCGGCTGGCGGGTGTTCCGGAATGGAACAGCAACCTGGAATTCCGGTCCTTGCGCTCCCTTCCGCTGAGTCTCGGCTGACAGGGACGCACGCGGGGATGGGCGTCTCACAACCATCAGCAGGAAGGAACGGCAGGATGAAGATCAATCTGGTGAACATGCCTTTCGCTGACTGGGACCGGCCTTCGTTCGCCCTCAGCCAGCTGTCGGCGCTGGCCCGGCGGGAACTCGGTGACCGGGTCGAGGCGTCCGTCCACTCGCTGAACTTGGATTTCGCTCGGTACTTCGGCGCCGAGATGTACGAGGAGATCACCGGCCAGCTTCAACACCTGCTCACCGGGCTCGGCGAGTGGATGTTCCGTGGTCTGGCTTTCCCGAACGCTCCGGACAACCAGGGCGACTACTTCTCCCGTTACTACACCGGGCCTCGATGGAGTGGATTCCGGTCGAACATCCTGGACCTGCGGGCTGGGCTGCCGCAATTCCTCGACCGGATGTGCGACCGCTATTCTCTGGCCGACTCGGGCATCATCGGCTTCACGTCGATGTTCGCGCAGACCAACGCATCCATCGCGATGGCCCGCCTGGTGAAGCTTCGCAACCCGGCGGCGGTGGCGGTGCTCGGGGGCGCCAACTGTGAGGCGCCGATGGGCGCGGTCCTGGCCCGGAACGTGCCTGACATCGACGCCGTGTTCTCCGGGCCCGCCCTCCACACGTTCCCCGATTTCGTCCGGCTCTACCTGGATGAAGGGCTGGGCGCGGTCAACAACATCGTGGGAGTGGTCACCTCGGCGAACGCCGGTGACGCACGCCTGGCCGCGGGCGTAGGACGCGATCGCGACATCGACGACTTCTTCGAGCCGGACTTCGCCGACTACCTTGCGGCCTTCCAGAAGGTCCGCACCGAACTGAGCTCGGATCCGGAGATCAAGCCGGAGTTGATGTTCGAGACCTCTCGGGGCTGCTGGTGGGGTCAGCGCTCGCACTGCACCTTCTGCGGTCTGAACGGTCTCGGCATGGGCTACCGCGCGATGTCTCCGGAGGTGGCGCTGCGCCAGTTCGAGTGGCTCTCCACCCTCTACGGGCAGGCCAGAGGCTTCATGTGCACCGACAACATCTTGCCGAAGAACTTCCCCCGCGAGGTCTTCAAGCAGCTGCCGGCGCGCTCCGGCGGCCCCTCCATCTTCTACGAGGTGAAGCTGCCGCTGAGCAGTCAGGACATGGCCGCGATGGTGCGGGTGGGGGTGACCAGGGTGCAGCCCGGCGTCGAATCGCTCGCCACGGAGACCCTCAAGCTCATGGGCAAGGGGATCACGGCGTTCCTCAACATCCAGTTCCTGAAGAAATGCGTCCGGAACGGGATGAGCCCCGCCTGGAATCTGCTGATGGGATTTCCGGGGGAGCGCGAGGAGGTGTACCGCAAATACGTCGAGGATCTGCCGTTGCTGATGCACCTGCCTCCGCCGGGTGGTGCGTACCTGGTGCGGTTCGACCGGTACAGCCCGTACTTCACCGATCCTGCGAAGTACGGCCTGGAACTCAAGCCGATGGACTTCTACGAGAAGGCGTTTCCCTTCCCGGCGGAAGACCTCGATGAGCTGGCGTACTTCTTCACCGACCACGGGCCGGCTCCGTACCACGAGCTGGCGGTGGAATGGCTGGGCGAGGTGAACCTGCTCGTCGAGCAGTGGCGCGGCATGCGGGAGCAGACGGCCCGATCGGAGAAGCCGGTGCTCGAAGTGCAGCGCCGCGAGGACGGTTCACAGTGGATTGTCGACACTCGGTTCGGCTCGGCTCGCGAGGTCCCGGCCGACGAGGCGATGCTGCGTCTACTCAAGCGCCTGGCGGCGCCGGTCACCGAGGAAGCCGTGTTGCGCGCGGAGGGATCGAGTCCGGTTGCCGAAGAGCGGCTGAGGGTGCTCCGTGAGCACAACATGCTCTTCGAGGAGGGCGGGCGGATCATCAGCCTCGTCCTGCTCGACCTTCCCGAGGACGAGCCGACGGAGGATGACGGTCGTGTGCTACTCCAGGTGATGCCGACCGCCCCGGCACGGGCGTGATGTCGGCACCCGACGAGGGGGACGCGGTGTTGCGTCTGCATGCCGGTGAGAACCCGTACGGCGCCAGCCCTCGCGCGCTCGCGGTGCTGGCCGCGCAGGTGACGAGGGTGCACCGCTACCCCGACCGGCCGGACGCCGACCTGCTCGCTGCGCTGGCGCACCATCACCGTGTCGCACCCGAGCGCATCGCCCTCGGCAACGGCATCGACGAGGTAATCCTGCTCTTGGCGCTGGCTCTGGCCGATGAGGGGCAGCCGACAGTCGTCACCGCCGGCACGTTCCTGAGCTATACGGAGAGCCTGCGTGCCGCCCGTCGCCCCTTTGTCCCCTGTCCGCTCGAGGGATACCGGCAGCCCGTCGACGAGGTTGCCAAACACCTGCGCGATGGTGCCCCGCTGGCCTTCGTGTGCAACCCGCACAACCCGACCGGTGGGGTGCTGGACGCCCCTGAACTGACCGTGCTTCAAGACGCGGCTGCCGAGGGCGGCGGGTTGCTGGTCGTCGACGAGGCTTACGCCGAGTACGCCGGGCCGGACTTCACCTCCGCCGCGTCCAGGGCGGCCGAAGGATCCGGGGTCGCCGTGCTGCGTACCTTCTCAAAGGCGTACGGGCTGGCCGGGCTGCGGATCGGCTACCTGATCGCCGACCCGGCTGTCACTGCGGCGGTGGAGTGTGCTCGTGGCGCCCTGCCCTACAGCGTCAACCGGCTGGCCCAGCACGCCGCCCTCGCGGCCCTCGCCGACCAGCGGCACATGCGCGAGACAGCCGCGGCTGTTGTGGAGACACGCGAGCAATTCCGGAGCGAACTGCACGCCATCGGCCTGGAGTCGCCGCCCTCCCGCGGCAACTTCGTCCTGGTCAGGCTCGGTCCGCGAGCACCTCGGACCACTGCGCGCCTGGCGGCACTCGGCTGCCTCGTACGGGACACCGCCGACATGGGTCTGCCGGGGCACCTCCGGATCTCGATCGGCACTCCCGCGCAGATGCGCCGTGCCCTCGCCGCGCTGGCCCGGGCCGTGACCGCGGCCGACGGCCTCCGTCAGGAAGTCGGCTGACCGCCTGACGTCGCCGCCCGGAAGACGGCACCGACCGATGAAAGGAGACAGAGATGTCAGCTGCATCGCTTTTCAACGCGTACGTGACCACAGCCGCGGTGAGCGCGAGCTTCGAGATCGGGCTGCTCGATGAGGTGGCCCGGCACGGCAAGCTCGATGGTGACCAGTTCGCCGCGGATCGAGGCCTATACCCGCCGGCTGTGCACGCGGTCGTGACCACCCTGGCCGACGCCGGTGTCCTGCGTGTGGTGGAGACCGGGCCGGTGGTGCTGGCCGGTGGTCCGGCGTTCGACGACGTGTGGACCAACAAGGGCTACTTCCTGTGGCTGGTCGGCGGTTACGGCGAGATGCTCAGCCGGATGGCCCGCCTCACCACCGAGGCCACCCGAGCCGCCACCGACCCCGGGCACCGGGACGGCGGGGCGATAGCCCGTGCCGGCAAGGACTATGGCAGGCACTTCGTCGACCCCATCGTCGACCGGCTCTTCGGCGAGCACGACTTTGCCTTCCTGGCCGACCTGGGCTGCGGCAGCGCCAACCGCATCATCCGGCTCGCCACCACCTACCCGGACCGGCGCTTCCTCGGCATCGAACGCGACAGCGGGGCCATCGCGGTGGCTTGCCGGGCGGTGGCCGACGCCGGGCTGGCGGACCGCATCACGATCATCGAGGGCGATCTCCAGCGGCTGGCCGATCGCCCGGAGTTCGCTGAGGTCGACACGCTGATGTCGTTCTTCCTCGGTCACGATTTCTGGCCCCGCGACGCCTGCCTGCGCACGCTGGACGGCATCCGGCAGGCGTTCCCCAACGCCGGCACCTTCCTCCTCAGCGACACGTATGCCTCCCCCCGGCAGAGCACCGGCGACAAGCCGATCTTCACGCTCGGCTTCGAGGTGACCCACGCCCTGATGGGTCAGTACGTTCCCACCGCCGCGGAATGGTGCGCGCTTTTCGAAGAGTCCTCCTGGCGGTTGACCGGGCGCACCACGCTCGACATCGCCTACAGCGAGGTGTTCCACCTCGCGCCGGCTCCGTCCGGCCGCTGACCGCTCCCGCCGAACGATCACCTGCCAGAGGTGTGAGGGCTATGCGCAGAAAATCAGCAGTCGTGGCGAGCGTGGCCTCGGACTCGCATACGTGGAATCTCGTCTTCCTGCAGCTGGTGCTGGAAGAACTTGGGTGCGACGTCGTGAATCTGGGGGCAGCTCCACCCGATGACTTCCTGACAGCCGAATGCGCCCGGATCGCACCCGATCTGGTGGTGATCAGCAGTGTGAACGGGCATGGCTACCAGGATGGGCTGCGGGTTGCCGGCCAGCTGCGCAGCCACCTGGCGCACGCCTCCATCGTGATCGGCGGGAAACTCGGAATCTCCGGTGACCTGTCGCCGGCGGAAGTATCGTCCCTGATCGAGGCGGGGTTCGACGCGGTGTTCGACGATTCGGCAGAGCTGGCCGCCTTCACGTCGTTCGTGTGCGGGCTGCCCGTCCGGGTTGCTTCATGAGCTCCGCGCTGGACTCTGCCGGTCCCGTCCCCGCCGATTTCGGACGCTACGTGGCACAGACCAGCAGTGCGGGCAGACTTGTCGTGCAGCCCCGGATGGGTATGAGCGTGCCGAGCGTCATGCGCGAGGGACTCCTTGCGACAAAACGGGCTGCGGCCGTCACGGCGGGCACGATCACCCTGGACAGCTACACCCGGATGGGCCAGCATCACCTTGCCCGGCGGGCGCTGGCGGACGGGGTGGCGCTGAACGGCTATCCCCTGGTCGCGCACTCCCTGACCACCACGGAGAAAGTCCTGGCGGGGATTCCGGACGCCGGCTTCCAGGTCCAGGTCAGGCACGGCACCCCCAATCCACAGGACATCTTCCGCGTCATGGGCGCGGTCGGGCTGAACGCCAGCGAGGGAGGCCCGGTCTCCTACTGCCTGCCCTACAGCCGGACGCCGTTGACGGAGGCAGTCACCGGCTGGGAACGCTCCTGCGAGCTGCTGGCCGGGTCCAGTGCGCGCCCACACCTAGAGACCTTCGGCGGATGCATGATGGGCCAGCTGTGCCCGCCGGGCCTCCTCATCGCGATCAGCCTCCTGGAAGGACTATTCTTCGTCCGGCACGGGCTGCGCAGCATCTCGCTGAGCTACGCCCAGCAGACACACCCGGAACAGGACGCGGAGGCGATCCACACGCTGCGCCGGCTGGCGGGCACGTTGTTCCCCGACGTCGACTGGCACCTGGTGCTCTACACCTATATGGGGATGTATCCGCAGACCGCGGCGGGCGCACGGCGGCTGCTCGTCGACGCCGTCCAGTTGACCGTCCGGGCCGGCGTGGAACGGCTCATCGTCAAGACCGAGGCCGAGGCGAGCCGCATTCCGACCATCGCGGAGAACGTGGCAGCGCTGGAGCACGCTGACGCCGTCGCGCGCACTCACCGGCAGACCGGCCCGCCGCCGGCGGACACGGGCATCTACGCCGAAGCAGCCGCTCTCGTCGACGCCGTGAGGAACTTACATCCGGACGTGGGCCAGGCCCTGGTCATCGCTTTCCGGGCGGGCTACCTCGACGTGCCGTACTGCCTGCATCCCGACAACCAGGGCCGGACACGTGGCGCGCTGGCCGCGGACGGGCGCCTGGTGTGGTCCCGGGTGGGATCGATGCCCATCGCCCCGGACGTGGGGCGCCGGGAGGTGCGGATGACTTCTTCCGGCCTGCTTTCCTCACTGTCCTACGTCCGTCGCAAGTTTGACCACGGCGCACTTCCGGCTCCTGTGAGGAAGCGATGAGCGACAAGACCCGCGCCGGCCACCGGACCTACCCCGCGGTGCCGCCCGGCTCCGCCGCCGCAGCCGACGAGGCCGAGGCGGGGGAATTTCTTGATCTCCTGTACGCGGAGCTACCCGGCCAGCCGCACACCCTGATGGAACGGTTGCGCCAGGTGCGTGCCGAGATCCGGGACACGGGCACCTACACCCATACCGCGGATGAGCTGACCTTCGGCGCCCGCGTGGCCTGGCGCAACTCCAGCCGTTGTATCGGCCGCCTGTACTGGAACAGCCTGCGCGTGCTGGACCGACGCGACGCCACCACACCCCAGGCGGTCCATGCGCACCTGTGCGAGCACCTGCGCCAGGCCACCAACACCGGGCGGATCCGGCCTACCATCTCCGTCTTCGCGCCGGACACCCCTCGGCGGGCCGGCCCTCGGATGTGGAACGACCAGCTCATCCGCTACGCCGGCTACCCCCGTGAGGACGGCCGCGTCACCGGCGACCCGGGCTACGCCGGCTTCACCGACGTCGTACGCCGGCTCGGCTGGCAGGCTCCCGGCGGCCCCTTCGACGTTCTGCCCCTGGTCATCGACACCCCCGATGACAAACCGCAGCTCTTTGACGTCCCTCGTGAACTGGTCCTCGAAGTGGAGCTCACCCACCCTGAGCACTCCTGGTTCGCCGACCTGGGGCTGCGCTGGTACGCCGTGCCGGCCATCACCAACATGCGGCTGCGGATCGGCGGCATCGACTACCCCCTCGCGCCGTTCAACGGCTGGTACATGGGTACCGAGATCGGCGCCCGCAACCTCGTCGACACCGAACGCTACAACCTGCTGCCCGTGATCGCCGAACGCCTGGGCCTGGACACCAGAAGCGAGTCCACCCTGTGGCGGGACCGCGCTCTGGTCGAAATCAACGTTGCTGTCCTGCACTCCTTCACCGTCGCGGGAGTCAGGATCAGTGACCACCACACCGAATCGCGCCGCTTCCTCACCCACATCGCCAAGGAGGAACGTCAGGGCCGGACCGTGCCCGCCGACTGGAGCTGGATCGTGCCCCCGGTCTCTGGTGGCATCACCCCGGTCTTTCACCGCTATTACGATCAGGCGGACCTCCGCCCCAACTTCTATCTCGACGAGGACGCCCGGGCCCGGGGCCGCGGTAAGTGCCCCTACCCGCACTGAACACCTCACAGGCCGGCGTTGACCAAGGCCGTGTTTAAGACGTGCCGGTGGCAGTTGCCTGGTGGGGGTCACAGGCGGCGTGTCGGTGATCGAGAAGTAGGGAGGTCTCCGGTAGATCGCTCATCGACGAAGAAGAACATCTGCACGGAGACCTCGTGGAGGGCGTCAAGTCCGCCGGCGTGCAGCGGCAGTACTCCGGCACCGCCGGGCGCATCGAGAACTGCCAGCTCGGCGTTTTCCTCGCCTACGCCAGCAGCAAAGGACGGACCCTGATCGACCGCGAGCTCTATCTGCCGCAACGCTGGTGCGACAACCCCGCCCGGCGTACCGAAGCCGGTATCGGCGAACAAGTCAGGTTCGCGACCAAACCCGCACAAGGCCTGACCATGCTGAACCGCGCCCTGGACGCCGGCATGCCGGCGAAGTGGGTCACCGCCGACGAGGCCTACGGCAAGGACAGCAAGTTCCGTTTCGACCTGTAACCTGCAACGCAGGCAGGGCGCCTACGTGCTCGCCGTGGCCTGCAACCAGAAGATCCCCACCGAGACCGGCAGTTCCCGGGCCGATACCCTCGCCGTCCGCGTGCCGGACCCGGCCTGGAAGCAACTTAGGCTTAGACCGTGTGTCAGTTGGGGTTGTTGCTGGTCAGCAGGTTGAGCCGGGCTGCGCGTCGAAAACAGATCAGAGCACAGGCTAGGCGCAGGAATCCAAGGAAGTGGGAAGCCTTGCGCTCGTAGCGGCGGACCAGGCGCCGGAACCGGGTGGTCCATTCCAGGCAACGTTCGATGACGTAGCGGTGCCGGCCCAGGTGCTTCGACGACTCGATTCCCGGGCGAGCGATGCGCGGAACGATGTTGCGCTCATGCAGTAACTCACGGCATCCGGGATAGGCGTAGCCCTTGTCGCCGTGCAGCTTCGCCGGCCGTTTGCGTGGGCGGCCGGCGGGCTGACGGATCGGCCGGATGCCGTCGACCATGTCCTGCAGCATCTTGTGGTCGTTGAGGTTGGCGGCGGAGATGTCGACGTGCACGGGCAGCCCGCCGCGTTCGCTGATGGGGTGGATCTTGGAGCCGGGCTTGCCTCGGTCTACCGGGCTGGGCCCGGTCAGATTCCCCTTTCGAGCGCACGGATGTGCATGCTGTCGATACTCGCCCGCGACCAGTCGATCTGCCCGGCGACCCCGAGCACGTCGAGCGTTGCCTGGTGCAGGGCGGTCATCACCCCATGCTCGACCCATTCGGTGAACCGGCGGTGCGCCGTGCGCCAGTGCACGGGGAACGAGTGGGGAAGCTTGCGCCACGAGCAGCCGGCTTCCATGACGTACACGATCGCCGCGAGCATCGCCCGGTCGTCGGTGCGCCGCCGACCGCCGCCCTGATGCCTTTCCGGGTGCGGCGGCAGCAACGGCTGCGCGAGACGCCAGAACGCTTCCGGGCAGTACTTCTCGACGTCATCCACACTCGGTCAACGAATGACCTTGCGATTCAACGACCCCAACTGACACACGGTCTTAGCTGTGGCGACGGCGTCAAAGGTCCACGACTCTACGACTGGGCTGTGGCTACGTTGCCAGATACCGGCACCGCTGCACACGGCTATCGCCGTTGGCTGCTGATCCGGCGCGGCATCACCGATCCCACCGAGCTTGCCTACTACCTGTGCTACGGCCGGACAACACGGGCGGCGAGGAACTGATCCGCCTCGCCGGCACGAGGTGGGCGGTCGAGGAATGCTTCGAAATCGCGAAGAACGAGGTCGGCCTCGACGACTACCAAGTCCGCCGCTACGACGCCTGGTACCGCCACATCACCCTAGCCATGTGGGCCCACGCGTACCTCGCCGCCACCGCCGCAGCGTCAAGAGGGGCAGCGATCCCGAGCGGGACAAACTCGTCCTACCCCTCGGCGAGGTCCGACGTTTGCTGGCACACCTGATCACCAGCATCAGCCACGAAGATCATATCTGGCAGTGGTCAGGCTGGCGGCGCAGGCATCAATGCCGCGCCCGAACCAGCCACTACTAGCGCAGACTCCGAACCTGAAAGTGCGGCTGGAGTACTAGTCTGGTCTGGTGACTCACGCGGTCTATCCCGGAACCTTCGACCCCTTCACGCCGGGCCACTTCGATGTCGTCGGCCGGGCACGCCACATGTTCGATCACGTGACCGTGCTGGTCGCCGTCAACGGCAACAAGCAGCCGTCCCAGACGACCGATGCGCGAGCTACGGAGATCGAGCGCCTCCTGCCGGTGGAGTGGGAGAACGTCTCGGTGGCGGCCTGGCACGGGCTGACGGTGGACTACTGCAAACAGCACGGCTGCAGCGTGATCGTCCGAGGGGTCAGAAACTCGACCGACTGCCAGCGCGAGTTTGAGCTCGCCACGATGAACGAAACGCTGGGCTTGACGACCCTCTTCGTTCCTACCCGGCCGGCGCTGGCATCGATGTCGTCCACCGCGGTACGGGCTCTGCGCGCCTGAGCGGGGGCGGCCAGATTTTCTCGGCGTGGCCGGTTTGTCGACGACGGGCGAATGCTGGATTCGGCCGCCGTTGACACGGTTGACCGATCTCCTTTCTTGGCCAGTAGTTAGGCTCGTGCCTAACTGTCGCGACGAGCTCGACACCGTGCTCCGCGCTCTCGCGGATCCGACGCGCCGGGCCGTTGTGGGACGGCTGGCGAAGTCCCCAGCCGTCGTTTCCGAGTTCGCGGCGCCGTTCTCGATGACGTTGCCGTCGCTCATGCGGCACCTGCGCGTCCTGGAGAAGGCGGGCCTGGTCACGTCGGAGAAGCAGGGCGTATCCGCACGGTGAGCCTGCAGCCGGGCGCCCTGGACTTGGGACCCGGGGCGGTCGGCGAACATGATGCTCCGTATGAATCTCCTTCTACGACGGGTTCGGCGACAGGACCTTCCCGCGTTGACCGTCCTGCTGGATCAAATCGGCTATCCGACCACTGAGTCAGAGTTGGACGGACGACTCGACTACTGGCTGGAGGACCCCGCAAGCTGGCTGATCGGCGCCGAGGACGGCGGCGCCCTGATCGGCGTCGCGGCGCTGCACGTCCTGCCGATACTGGAAAAGACTGGGAAGTTCGGGCGGCTGCTCGCCCTTGTGGTCGAGGAGCAGTACCTCGGCCGGGGTGTCGGCCGGATGCCGGTGACGGCCATCGAGGACCAGGCGCGCGGTCGGCTGCCTCGCTATGGAGCTCAACAGCAGCCGTCACCGGACCGAGACCCATATCTTCTATCAACAACTCGGATATGAGGACGCCTGTGTCAAGAAGGCCCGGTTCTTAAAGAGCCTTACCGACGCATAGCTGCGAAACGGGCCAGCGAAGCTGGCGGTTCTCCGAGACCGACGCTCTCGTAGGCCTCGTCGGCAGGCATTGTGGGCCTGACCGATTCGACGGACAAGGTCGCTGTGTTGATCCTCAAGCTACCTTGAGGGCAGTCAGTGGCTGGACTTTGGTGCCGTTCTCGTAGGCGGCTGGGCTTTGGTAGCCGAGGCTGGAATGCCGGCGGCGGGTGTTGTACCAGCCTTAATGGCAACAGAGGACGCCCGTACCAGCCGTCGGCCTTTGAGCCTGGGAATCGAGATCGGCGCCTCGTTGTGGATCGTGATCGTCGCCTGACCCCTGCTAAATGTGAGGGTTTGACCTTGGAGTTCGTATGGGGCGGGCGGCGGTCACAGTGATCGACGAGGATGATCTTTGCGTGGTTCGCCGGCGGGCTGAGCCTTGGTTTGGTCGCAGGCCTGGAGCCTTGCGCGAGTGCGGGCGCCGCCGGTGGCGAGGTGAACGGCTCGTGAGATGTCGTGCGGCAAGCACTGTCCATTAGGGCGTCGCGCCTCGCTGTGGTCGAGACAGAGAGGAGCCGCGGTGGCGGCGGTGGCGTGTGGGATTGACTGGGCGCAGGATCATCACGATGTGGCGCTGGTCGACGAGAGTGGCGTGGTGGTGGCCTCGGTCAGGATCGGTGATGATGCGGCAGGGCTGAGTCAGGTACTGGCGCTGCTGGCCGAGCACGATCCGGTGGGCGGGAAGCTGCCCGTGGCGATTGAGACGAGTCAGGGTTTGCTGGTGACGGGTTTGCGTGCGGCTGGCCGGCAGGTGTTCGCGATCAACCCGTTCTCGGTGTCGCGTTATCGAGACCGTTACCGGTCCTCGCGGGGGAAGTCCGATGCGTTCGACGCGATGGTGCTGGCGAACATTCTGCGCACCGACGCTGAGGCGCACCGGCCGTTGCCGCAGGACAGCGAGTTGCTGCAGTCGCTGCGGGTGCTGACTCGGGCGCAGCAGGACGCGGCCTGGGACCAGGTGTCGGTGTACTCGCTCGAGTGCAGAGGTAAGTACGGCTGATCTTGCAGAGCGATGGATGCGCTGACGTGTCGTTCCTGCGGTTGGTGATGGTTCGATACGCTCGACGAGCCGGCGGCGTGGTCATGCCGTGGATCAGCTTTTCAGCGACTCATCATCCGGGAGACCTCATGAAGCCCTGGCATATCAGCGTTGTTGTGGTGGTCTTGCTGCTGGTTGTATTTGTCGGCTGGCTCGTCGCCTCTTATCGCAGAGGCCGTGATGGGCGTTGATGCTGGTCGGCGGCTGTGAGCCGCGGACGTTGCTGGGTGTTCAGGCGACGTTCTCGATCGCGGTTAGGCGGTTCTTGAGCCGGTAGCTGGGCCCGTTGATCGGGACGACGCCGCAGTGGTGCAGCAGCCGGTCGAGGATGGCGGTGGCCAGGACCTCATCGCCGAAGACCTGGCCCCATTCGCCGAAGCCTTTGTTTGAGGTGAGCAGCGTAGAGCCTTTTTCGTACCTTTTTGAGATGACCTGGAAAACCAGGTTGGCCTCGGGCCGTTCGAGGGGCTGGTAGCCGACTCCATCGATCACGAGGACGTGGGGGCGCAGGTAGGTGCGCAGTTTGCGGGTGAGCCAGCCGATCGCGTCGGCGGCTTTGAGCTGGCGGACCAGATCATCGAGGGTGGTGAAGTAGACGGTGAACCCGGCCCGGCAGGCGGCGACCGCGAGCGCGACGGCGATGTGGGTCTTGCCGACTCCGGGTGGTCCGAGCAGGGCGACGTTGGCTTTGGCCTGCACGAATACGAGGGTGGAGAGGTCGCGGACTTTGCGGGGGTCCAGGTCGGGTTGGTAGGCGAAGTCGTCGTCGTCGAGGGTCTTGTGGTGCGGCAGCTTCGACAGGCGCAGTCCGGCGCGGTAGCGGCGTTCATCTTTGACGGCGAGTTCCTCTTGCAGGATCAGGTCGAGGAAGTCGAGGTTGCCCATGGCGGCGGTGTCGGCGCGGCGGGCGAGCTCATGCAGCGTCTTGGCCAGGTGCGGCAGCCCGAGCTTGGTGGCGCTGGCTTCGATGCGGTTGCTGACCAGCTCAGTCACGAGAGAAGTCCTTCAGGTGTGGGCGGTTGGTGAACGGGCTGGCCGCAGCGATCTGCTCATAGACCGACAGAGGCCTGGCCTCGACGATGACCTGCGCGGCCGCCCGGGTGAGCAGGTTTTGCAGCGGTCCGCGGTCGCTGCCCGGGCTGGGATGACGGCGTGGCTGTGGCACCGGATCGAGGGGATCGCCGGTGGTGACCGCGCGGGTGTGGCCATCGGGCAGACCGTCCCAGTGCGCCTCGTCGACGATGCGGGCGCCGCGGCCGACCGCCCTGGAGTGGGTGGCCAGCAGGGTGGTCCGCTCTGGGCTGGCGGCGGTCGCGCGGATCTCGACCAGCTGGCGGTGGCGGACCTTGTGGGCCGGCACCGAGTAGAGGTTGCCGGCGTAGGCGACCAGGCAGTCCTTGCCGACGTGCCGAAGATGCCGGTCGGCGACGACATACGGCTTGGCCGGGATCGGCCGTAGTGCCTCGTGGTCACGGACCGCCCGGACCCCGATGATCTCACCGTGGGTCCGGTGCCGCAGTCCGCGACGCTGCGGCACCCACGCCATGAACGCGGCGTCGATCTCGGCCAGCGACGAGAACGCCCGCCCTGCCAGGACGTGGTCCCGCACGATGGTGACTTGCCGTTCCACCCGGCCTTTGCCGGTCGGCCGGTAGGCCGCGAGCACGTCGATGTCGAAGTCGTAGTGCCCGGCGAACCCGACCGCTTCGGGATGCAGCGGGACCGCCTGGCCAGGGGCGACGTGCCGGCGGACCACGGTCTTGGTCCGGTCGTAGACGATCGAGCCAGGCACCCCGCCGAAGTGGGCGAACGCCAGCCGGTGGGCGCCCCAGAACGCGGCTAGGTCCTGGCTGGTGGTGAAGCAGCAGAACGGGTCTCGGGAGTACGAGAGCACCATGTAGAACGAGTAGACCTTCGGGATCCCGACGTGGGCGAGGATGGCACCTTCGTCGCCCCAGTCGACCTGGGCTTGAGCACCCGGGATGACCTCGAACCGGCGGTGCAGCCCGGCCAACTGGTCCGGGCTGATTCCCAGCTCGGCCGCGATCCGCGGCCTGGCCTGGCCTGGCCTGCTGCAGATACAGCTTCACCCGCTGGTAGTCGCCGGTGAATCCGTACTGCTCGACCAGCCGTTCATGGATCACCGTGCCCTTGAGCAGCAACTCCGCCCGCAGCCACGCGTCAACGACATGCGCGAACGCGTCGATCACCTGCCCACGAGCCGGCCTGCCCCGCCGCTGCGGCGGCGGCGGCGGCGTCAGATCATAGCCAGATACTTCTTGACCGTCCGCCAGTTCAGGCCCGTCTCGCGGGCGATCTCCGAGACGCTCGCACCGGCCTGGTGCAAGGCCCGGAACCGGCGCACGTCCAGCCACCGCTGCTCATCCAACGCCCCCATCGCCAGCCGCCCAACATCTGCCCGACAACGACCAGGACAGCGTCACGCCCAGCATTTAACGTACGACGGACAACTTGTGCTCACCTCTGCACGTTCAGCCGTACGCGGCTCTGCACTCCTAGCCGTACGCCGACAGGGGGCCGTGCTGGCAGTCCGAAGCCAGCCACAACATCACCGGTGCCGCAGCCGAATCACGCCCTGACGGCCAGCCGTGGGGGTCATCGGTGGCGCTGGACGTTGTTGCGGCGGCCGCGTTGCTGACCGACGCCGGGCTGGATAGCGCTAACGTGGTCCGGACGCTGCTCGTGTCCGGGGCGTCGTCCGGGCTGGCCATCGAGACCTTGGTCCGCAGTGTGCTGGAGTCCGCGGCGCAGGTGTGGTGGCTGCTCGAGCCCGGCATCGGCGGGCGGGCGCGGATGGCCCGCTTGTATGTGTTGCGCCGGCAAAGCGCCTGTGCGCTGCAGGGCACCGCCGCCAAGCTGCAAGTGCAACTTGGCTCTGGATACGGTCAAACCGTCGACGACATGGTCGCGCTCTACGAGCGTGAGCTGGGCCTTCGCCCAGACCACAGCCATAAGGGCGTATGGGTTGGCTGCGAAGGCCAGCGGAAGACGGGCTACACCGACCGCGTCGCCCGGTTCATGGGCGACATCGGCCACGCGGAGGACAAGGGGCCCTACGCCTTCATCTGCGGCGCTTCCCACATGGAGTTCTGGCGACTCTCCTACGGCTATGAAGAGATTGAGAACCCGGACGGAAGCCGGGAATGGATGCCACGAACACCACGAGACTTCCTGCGGTTGGCACTGTCAGTGACCACCGATGCGCTCGTATACCCGGCGGCGCGCGCCTTCGATCTGCTCGGCCGCCAGGCGGCACTTCGTGAGTTGGTGGGTCTGCTACCGGGAGCACGGCGGGCCCTCACCGACTGACCGCGACCAGACTTCAGGTCGGCCTGATGTCCTGCGCTATCCGGCTACACCTTGCGCCATGAAGCGATGCGGAAGTTGTAATCCGATGGTTTGCGGGTGCTGTCGACCAGCGCCTAGATCATTTCCCGTTAGGACGCGGCACGCCCACTGTGGTCGTCGTGATCCATGGCTTATAACCGCCACGTCGGCAGGTCAACTCAACTTCCAGCTCATCGTCCGCGATGCCGATCAACCAGTCCCCGTCGGGTGGAGTAACCATGAAGCATCCGCGCCTTTGGCTGACCCTGATCTTGCCGATCCGCTCCTGGGATGAGTGAGGCCCTTTCGGCGGGTCTTGCACAAAGAGGAAGGGCCAGTTTTCTTCCTCGTACTCAATCTTGCCGTCGGCGTTCGGCACGGGCACCGCCAACGGCAGCACCTTCACATCAATTGAGTCGAGATACTCCAGCGCAGGCGGTCCCACAAGCTTCACGTAGAGAATCCTGGAGCTGTCATCACCGCCGTCCAGCTCACCAAGCGTCTCGGCGGTCACCTTGAGCTGCGGCCGCATTTCAGCGTGTCGACGATCTGCCTCGATCCGGGTTAGCGCCTCAGCAGCTCGCGTGGAACTGTTCGCAGTACGCCAAGCCAAAACCGCGATACCGAGTGCTACAACCGCCGTGCCAGCGCTGGAAATCGATCCGACAGCGCTCAACGTGTCCGCATCCACGGCTTCCAAGGCTAGCCCTAGCCTGCCGCGAGGCCGAGCATTCTGAATGCTGCACTGGCCATGGCCGTTCTGTGCGGGGGCTTGACGGCGCCCGGCCGCTCACTCCTCCGCTAGGGCGTAACCGAGCGCTTAAGCGGTGAGCGGCCGAGGATCAACGCCTGCAGGTCGAGATCGTCCAATCGACCGGAGGTAAACCATTGTTCGAGTCCCATGACGTCCTCGTCGCCCGGCGAGCACTTCACCGCCCGGTCGATCGCTGCGCAGATCAGTGTTGTGGGTGCGCCGTCATCCCGCAGGCGCTGCGCGACGAGCGTCCAAAGCGCGGCGTCTACCCGCGGGGGCAACTCGACGGGCTGGCGCCGGCGCATGTCCTCGTACCGTTGCTCGGCGAGATCACACAGGTCGTCGACGGACCATGGCGGGGTGCTGCCCAGCAGAACCCCGGCGGTGAACGCGAACATGCTCGGTTCCTGCAGTTCTGTAAGCGCCGCCGTGAGCACCTTGTCAGGCGCGGGACGGTGGAACTGGGCTTCCATTAGCCGGTGCCATAGCAGGTAGATCGCCAGCATCGGCTCGCGGACCACGCGCTTGCGGTGCGTGGCCAACGCGAGTTCGATTCGTTCGAGTACCGGGCGCATGTCGACGCGCAGATGCTCGTCGCGTCCGGCTAGGACCTCGATGATGTAGCCGAAGAACTCGCCGGCCCTGGCGCCAGCGGTGGACTTCGTCATCGCTTCGGGGTGTCCCAGGTAGAACTCCGGAGCCAACCGGACCTGGATGACGTTGGGCAGGTGATCACGCCACCGGTAGGCGCGGTCGACTTCGGTCGAGCCTCGCTGGACGAAGGTCCGGACCACGTGCCGCGCCAGCCGGTTGAGGCCCTCGTGGGTGAGCATCAGCCCGACGTCCGGCACATCGACAGTGTGGGCGCCACCGGCATGCAGCCAAGTCTCCCGGCGCAGTTCCCTGAGCTCGTGGACGCTTTTCGAACGGGTGGTGTACGACTGGGCGACCAGCAACGGCAGGGCGGCCCCGGTCACGGGCCGAACCACACCGACGGCTTCCTCGCGGAAAAAGCTGGGGCGAAGGTGGCTATCCATAAACGCCTTATATCGGGCGGCAATGCCCGCCTTATCAGCCTTCAGGATCGCCGAGCGCATCTCGGTGGTTTGTTCCTCGGGCAGCTTGGCGAGCACCGGGTCGAGGATCTTCTTCTTCTCGTGCGGGTAACGGTCCCACCCTGAATCAGGGACCACGGTGTCCGCCGACAAGGATTCCAGCGCCGCGACGTAGTCGGTGTAGGCGAGTGTGGGGTCTTCGGCGATGCGCTCGCTGGCGGTGACGATGCGGCGCATCGCTCGCATGGCCTGCTCATAAACTTTACGGTTGAGCGCGAGCAAGCTCGTTGTGAAGGCGAGCAAAGCCTCGACGTCGGCGGCGCGCAGGACGAGACGCGGCGTGAACGTACTGGGTAGGACGTCTGCGGGCACCAACCGTCGGGTTGACTCCGAGGGCTTTTTGATCAGGCGGTCGGCCTTCTCACGAATCGGGGTGAACGTAGCGTTCAAGGCGAACGACAGCACAACGGCCAGATCGTCGGCGATCTCGTCTCCACCAGTCGAGATCATGAAGTCCTCGGTGCCGTCGGGCAGGACGGCTTCCAACCGCTCGGTGTACTCAAGCAAGACAGTGTTGACGACCTCCGTGTCGGTCGCCGGTGTCAGGCTGCCCACGGGCAGGTCGACCGGCCCGACCACCGAGAGTCCGCGTTGGTGTAGAGGGTTCGGCGATGCTCCGTCGCATTCAGCGCGACGTCACCGAAGTACATCCCCGTGATGACCTGGAGCACCCCAAGATGATCGCATGATGCCGCTGAGGCCGAGTGTCACACACATGGTGACGACGCTGGCCCAGGCGGTAGTGGGTGAGCATCATGTAGCTTGCACTCAGATCAATTACTGCCCGATTGCCGGACATCGTTGTATGTCTGTGAGGTGTCCGGCCGGGGCACCAACCTGCGCCAGCCTGGGATGCGGTCGCTGCGCGGCGGTGGGCAGCCCCCGTTTACCCCCCGAAAATTCCTACCAATGACTGGTCGGCGATGACAAGTGATGATCACCTTCTTGCGGCGTTCGCGCAGGTCAACGCGTAGGGCCGACAACTGTTGACAGCCCAGGGATGGCGATAGTCGAGGAGCGTAGGTTGTCGACTCTTGTCATCGTTACGCAGTCGTCAAGCGCGAAGGTCTCACGAGCATCTTCTTCGCTGAGCCTCCCGGCTTCTTGAACGGCTTCTCTGTGACGCCCAAGCTGCGGCCTGCGTCCTTAGGCATGTCATGCGACTGTCGCCCGAGGATCGGTGATGAATGCGAGGAAGGAGGCGGCGTAGTCGTTCGTCGCGACGTTGAAGGCGGCGTTGCCCGACATCATGCCGGAGATGCCTCCACTGACGAGGTCCCAGCGTTCGAGGTCGCCGTAGAACCGCTTGATCATGTCGTCACCCTTTGCGGCCAGCTCTGGCATCCCGGCCTGCACCAATACCGTGCGATTCGACGACATCGCGAACTGCGGGCGTTCCAGGCCTGTGCGGTCGAACCAGCCCGGCGGATCGCTGAGAAGCGTCAGCAGCCGCAGATGAGTTGGGGTCAGGTCATCGATCAAGGTGAAGAAGCGATGCTGATCGTCCTCGTCCGGAGCCCCGGGCATAGCGGCATTCAGCACAGCGTTGCGCAGCGCGTCGAGCTTCTCCCGCTGGGAGTTACGCGCCGCAATCCGTGTCGCTGTCATCACGGCGTCGACGAAAGTGTCGTTGTCTGCCAGGTCATCAGGGTCGAACCCGTCGAACCGCTCCCGGAGTTCCTCCAGCCCTGTGGCAAGCTCGCCCAGCCACTCGTCACGCCGGCGATCCACCTTTGCGTTCAAGCGCTGTTCCAGAGCCACGGCGAAGGCGCCACCGATGACCGGCACCAGGTTCAGCACCATCTCCGTCATGGTCTGCAGGGCTTCTCGACGTTCGCTGTGCGCCGGAGGGGTCGTGTCCATCCCGCCATCATGGTTTAGCCCACTGACAGAAACTGGACCTGAGGTGCGACTCCGCGTCGGCAACGCGGGCAAGGCTGGACACCTGAGACAGCAAAAGAGCGCCCGGGGTATCGAGATCTCTGGCACTGCCCGCGCGCTACAGGGTGCTCGTCCGATGCAAGGCGGCTTCCCCGGGTTTGGTGGAGCCGTTACGCCGGCCAGGAGATCGCCCCGTTCGGGTTCGCTAATAGGACGGGCAACAACGAATCGGCTAGGTTTTCGGTGACTGCGACGATCTCCCGATGTACCGCAGCCTTGTCACCCAGCGCACCCAGGATGGTGCCGATCCTCACCTGTTCTTCCTGCGGCGGGACCAGCACGGGCAAGGTTCGCAGCGTACTCAGCGTCAGTGTCGGTACGGTGGCGGTGGAGGAGTGCCGACTGATCCACTCTCGGATCACTGGATGCGCCAGATAGTGCAACAGGTAATGCGAGTCGAGCCTTGGACGTAGCTTGAAGCAGGCGTTGCCGACGACCCATCCTTCCTGCTCAGAGTCGACCCGCGCCTGCTTGCTGAGGTCTCCGGTCCGTACACAGATAAGGTCTCCCGGAGCGACGCGATAGCGGTCCAGTCTGCTAGACGCCTCATCCGTCACGTGTACGGTTACGCTTCCGGTGACACGGCCATGTTCTAGGTTCTTTGGCGCGACTACCTTGACTGGTACGCCGTCTTCAGCAGGTCGCATCAGGTTGGCCGACGGGCCGGCAACAACATCGCACACTTCGACGAGTGGCACTTCCCGCCAGTTGTCCGGCACGGGACCGACAAGAGCGTTCACAGTGACAGCTCCTCCAGGTACGCCTCGATGACGCGGTCAGCGTTGCCAGCCTGCTCTGTAAGCCGTCGCAGCTGTAGCGCCAGCTCGCGCACCCGTACAGTCTGCTCATGGATGTCCGGCGACCCGTCCATCGGTACCATGTGGGCACGAGGGTTCAGCTTGTACTCGGAGTCACGGAGCTGCTCGATGGACACTGCGGCCGCGAACCCCGGGACTGCGTTAAGCCGTAGTTCCCGCCAGGCGGCGTATGCCTCCACGATCCTTTCGATATCGGTGTCGGTGAGAGAGCGTCGGGCCCGCTCCTGCATAGTCCCGAGCTCGGAGGCGTCGACAAACAGCACAGCATCAGGTCTAGCGACGGTGGATCGCTCGAGCAGCCACATCGTGACAGGGATGGCAGTGTTGGCGAACATCTGGCCGGGAAGTGCGATGACAGCAGAGATCACACCGTCCTCGACCATCGCACTTCTGATGCTGCGCTCTTGCGGGTTCTCTGAGAATCCGGTTCCCCCCGGCATGACGACCGCCGCACGACCGCCGTCAGCTAGCGAGGCGACAACGTACTGTAACCAGGCGTAGTTGCCACTGTGTTCCGGTGGCAGCCCGTACTTCCACCGCCCCTCTACGCCTTGATCGAGGTTCCAGTTGGTGAGGTTGAACGGCGGATTCGTCGTGACAACATCAAACTGCTGGTTCGCTGCCCCAGCCCGCAGGCTGACAGCCGGACTCGGTAGGACCTCGGGGGTTACGCCTCTCATGCGCAGATTGAGATATGCCAAGGCGCACGAGCGGGCGGAGTAGTCGGAGATCGACGCCATCGGCGGCTGGCCTTCATCCTCCCGCTCGAACGTCATCCGGTCGAGCATTGCCGCGAGGAATCCACCCCCTTTGCAGCATGGATCGAAGATCCTGCTGTTCGGGGCGGGCGTGAGCAGCGCGGCGGCTAGGTCGGTAATCGATCGAGGCGTGTGAAACTCCCCAGCCCCTTTGCGTCCGCCATCCAGAGCCATCCGGTCCAGCAAGGTACTGAAGACCTGGGCGAAGGACACGGACGCCAGGTTGTATCGGCCAACCAGGTGAAGGAGCGCTCCTAGCTGGCGCGCATCCGAGGTGCGGACTAGGTCCAGGACCGGGCGAAGGATTCGAGGACCGTGCTGGTCCGCCGACACGTCCGCGTAGATCGCCTGTTCTATGTCGAAAGTCCCATCCGCGAGCGCGTCCCACACTGGACGGCTCCGCAGATACACAAGCACAAGAGCGACGGTGCCCAGGTCGGTTGCATCGAGAACTCCGCGGTGACGGCTCAGATCACGCCAGATCGTGTCACTGACCTGCCGTACCGGATCGCTCGTGGCGCCGGTACTCAGCCGTTCGCTCGGAGAGTCACTCATCTTCTGTATCCATCTTCCTCTTCTTCGACCGGTTGTTCCTAGGCGGGATGATGCGGAGCCAGAGGGTCAGTAGGTCCTTGGAGGCTTGGGGAAAGATTCGATGCACCAACACGAGAAGTAGTACGCAGAGGACTACCCACCATTGCATATCGGCGAGAGCGGGCACGACGGGTGCTGCCAAGCCGGCCCACGTACCGACCCATGACCGCGGGCTCATCGGTACAACTCTTGGCTAGTGAGACCGGCAAGTCGGTAGGTGGTTGGCGGGCCGGGGTCATTCCAGATCAACGTCGCCCCTCTCTTAGGATGCCTCGAGAATAGCGCGAGTATGCGACTACTCGCAAGGAGCAGGCGTATACTCGTCGGGGCAGCGTCCCTCGCGAAGGTGTCGACGACCCCCAGCATGCGAGCAGAACAGCACGCTCAGGTCCTCGCGTTTATCTCGCAGTCCCTTTCGCCCGTCGGCGGTACCGTGACGCCGTGACCGACTGGAACGACAACCCGTGGGGCGAGCCCGCCCCGGGGCTACCCCCTGCATCGCCGCCGGTGTCCGCGTGGGTCCCGCTGAGTCGACGCGCCGCCGGTCTGGGGCCGGACCCGACCCTGTACGAGGCGGTGCCTGATCACCTGCGCCCGGCGTTGCGCAGTTGGGTGAGCGATCGGTGGTCCACCAACCAGCCCGCCCGAGAAGAGCTGCAGTGGCGGCTGCGACTCGCCTTGGACGAGGACGACGTGAACCGCTACCTCGACGGCGAGGATCTTCTCGATGTCATCGACGGCATTCTGCGCTGGTGGCCCAAATCCGAGCTCGACGACGTGGAGAAACGCGACTGGATTAGCGATCCAAAGATTATTCCAGGACCTCGCTCACAACTCAGCGATGCCCTGAACGGCGGCGGCTCAGCCTGGCGGATCAACACCGGCGGGGGCGGGGTGGAGCGACGGGGCGACGAAACGATCACCGCCGCGACCGCCGCGACCGCCGCAGCGGCCAGCCCTGAGTCTGGGGGCCACCTCAGTGCGGCCTGGACCGCCGCATACGGCCGGCACCCCGACCCGGACAAGGCGTACGCCGAGGCGGTCAAGGCCGTCGAGGCCGCCGCCTGCCCGGTTGTACTGCCCAGCAATGGGACCGCCACCCTGGGAAAGGTGCGTGACCATCTGCGGGACGCGTCGGCCAAATGGGAACTCGTCGTTCCCGGCAAGGACGGAACGCCAGGTCCGGTAACACCGGTCATCGCCCTGATGACGACGCTGTGGGAAGGGCAGCGATCCCGACACGCGGGCACACCGACCTCCCGCCGCCAGCTCCAGACGGAGGCGGAAGCGGTGATACATCTGGCTGCCACGCTGGTGCAGTGGCTGCACAGCGGTGCGCTGCGGAGGAAAGCATGACCGACGCCGCCATTCCCACTCGTCACCGGCGCGGCATCGCCAGCTCGGCGGTTCGCGCGTCGATGGCCAGGTAGGTGTCCTCGGTCGCCGCTTCTAGCACATTCTGTTCAGGTTCCGGGGTGAGTCGCGCCGGACGGTCGATCAGCGACCACCAGTTGCGGCTCTGCGCCGATTCGAACGCTTCGCGCGTACGGTTTCGTGCCTCGGACCTGTCCACCTCCTCATACAGCAACTGCCTCCGGGCAGCATGGATCCGATCTGCGACGTCTTCAGCCTCGTCGCGGTCCGGCCGGGGAATCTCCTGATCCACCATCACCGCGATCTGCTCCTGTTCGCGAGCGAGTTCTTCACAGGCGGCGTACAAACGCCGAGACATGCCAAGGACGAGATCGGTGCCGGGTACGGTGCCAGTGAGCATGTCGAGCCGATGCTCGCCGGGTCGCTGCAGATAACTTGGATCCTGGCGGGCTGCCTGGCGCTCCACCCGTGTGGACTCGTCGTCCTCGAGGAGCGTGACCGTTGCAGCGCCGCCGCGTCGGCTGCGCCGACTCTCAACGCCCGGCCCGATCGGTAGAATCCGCAGCGAGTCCGCTGGCAACGCTCGCAACGAAAAATACGTCAGCATGCGTGACTGCGCCAGCATCAGAATCCGATCGGTCTCTGCGGCCTCGGCCTGCTCCGGCCACGGGGACATCGCAGGATCATGATTCTCGACGTCGATCGTCATGAACAATCGATCGGTGAGGCTGGTGCCGCACAGAACTTTGACGTGCGGCCCCGTCATCAGACCGGGCCGGCAGAGTTGCGTCGCACCTTCGCGTAGACGAGGCAGACCGAGCCGGCGGCCTCCTTTGGCCTCGACGATCCAGGGAAGTCCTGTCGCGGGGTGATATCCGACGAGGTCTGGCAGGCCCAACGACGGGATCCACGCGGGTCCGTGACCGACGGGGGGCCGAGCCTCCGCGTGTAGCGTCGGCCCCAGACCCATCAGGCCGCGGCAGGCCCACTCTGCCATCGTCATCCCGATGCGATATCCGAATGCAGACTGGGCTGTGTCCTCCGTACCGCTGGTGTAGATGACGTTGGGTTCGACGATATGCCGGGCAACTGCCCCTGCGGACAGAATCTCGCTGCGGCACAGATAAGCGACCAGCGGCGATCTGCGAGCCACGATCTCGGACCAGGCAAGCGCCGGTACTGCGGCGAGCCATGCTGTCGGATCCCGACCTACGGACAGCGCCGCGTCCAGAACATCCCGCCAAGTTGTGGTGGTGCGATAGTCGCCGCTAGCCGGAATTTGCGGACTATGGCCCGGCCAGGGACGCCAGGCGCCAGCAACCCGCGAGGGCATAGGCCGACGCACCGGTTCAAGATCTGGCCCGGACCAGCGTACGAAGACCGGCACGTCAAACGAGTCCTTTACGGCGATGGGACTTCCCGAGGCTCCCGGCGGCGGCAACATCCCCGCATGATCGCAGAAGCTGACGGCCGCGAGCGAAGTCTCGTTGTTTCAAGCGGCCTTGTGGTGGTCTACGTCGGCCGCCTCGGGGATGTCGACGGGGTTCGCCAGGGCCGACTCGGAGTAATTGCGGGAAGCCGGCGACACGCGGCGTTGTAGAGAGAGCCCTATTGGGCCGTCGACCTTTTTTCCCGTATGAAGGCCCGGACAAGATCGTGGATGAAGTACTTCCCGCGCTGGTCGGGGCCGCTGATAAGACTAACGTTGCTCAGCTCGTTGACCAGCCGCTCGCTCACGGAGCCGTCTGCCCCGAGGAGCGTCTGCACAGCCTCAATTTCGAATTCCTCGGGACCTCGCATGGAGAGCTCCCTCAGCAGGTGGGTTGCGGCGGATGAGACGGCGCTCAACGAACCTTCCAGAAGCACGCCGATGTCGGCCAGCGGATCGTCGAGGGACAAAGTGTCAATTCGGGCATCTGTGAGTCGCCTTCGGAGTTCTCGAAGACTCCAGTTGGGGTGCACCGCCAATTGCGCCCCAGCGATCCGCAGCGCCAACGGCAGGCCACCGCATAGCTCGACGATTGCATCCGCATCGGCGGGTTCCTGGCGTACACGATCTGCTCCGATGGCAACAGTAAGCACTTCGATCGCCTCGTCATGCGGGAGCGAAGCGAGGGCCAGAGTAGCGGCGCCTTCGCGCGCCGCTACTCCATGCATGGCCCTGCGCGTCGCGACCAGCACCCGGGGCCCCGGGACGGCTGGCAGCAAGGGACGCAGTTGTTCGGCGGTATCGGCGTTGTCGAATGCGACCAGCGTCCGTCGTCCTGTGAGTAGCGCTCGATAGAGCGACACGCGGTCCGGAAGCTCCGGCGGTATACCGGTCGGAGCAACGCCGAGTCGGCTCAGCAAACCTCCTAGAACATCCGATGGGGCCCGGGGTAGCTGCTGCCGGTCGTGCAGATCGGTGAGCAGGATGCCATCCGGAAAATCCGATCGCGACGCCTCGACGAACCGGTTGAGCAGGGCGCTCTTGCCAACACCGGGGCTGCCGGTGATAAGAACGATGGGCTTCTCGTCATGTGATATCCAGTCTTCCAACTGGCGGAGGGCGTCGCGTCGGCCGACGAAGTGGTTCTCCGCGGCGGGCTTCGTGCTGGAGACCGATGCGGGCGGGTGCGAGACCGGGCTTAGGGAATCGCCCTCCGGAGAGGACTCCCGAACGTCTTCTGCCCTCAGCCAGAGTTGGTAGAGGTCACGGAGGACCCGCTCGCCATCCGTTTCACCGGCGCTCCAGTCGGCCAACTGCCGTGCCACGCTCTCCGCCTTGGACCACCTCGGCAGATTCCTGCCGCGGAGCATGGCACTCATGGTTTCGTGGCTGACGTGATCACGCATGTCATTCCGTGCGTGGATCGCCCTACTGACCATGCGCACGCTCGGTTTGCCGGCTGCCGCATATAGCTCATGCAGGGCCATGACGAAGTCTCTTAGTGGACCCTGAGGTACCTGATCCTCGGGAGGAACAGCGATCGGCACGTCGACTTCTCCGTTGTCAGGGTTGTCAGAAACCGTCAGAGTCTGACACTATCGTAGCAGGAAGGGTCGCCCGAGATCCACACCGGCAGACGGAGTCGCCATGCCTATCTCGATAGATCAAGCACTCGTCATCGGCGCGGCATTGGTCGTCGCCCTCATGGGGTGCGCCAGGGCCTCGTGTTCGGATTCGACCGCACTCGTGCGGCTCGCGCTCGACGTCTGGTCAGGCTGGACGATGCTGGACGGGCATTGCGGCCGGATGCCAATGATCGTCCGTCATAACCGCGCCGTTTAATGTCTGCTTGCCCCTGTTATGTCATCCCTGCAGCTGTCCTGAGCATCATTTGAGTGTGACGACACGTCCTCGAACGTCTGCTCAGCGGATCGGGCAGTTCGATAGGCCATCCTCGCCCCATTTACTAGGACACCGCTGGCGTTGCGAGGCTGAGTGGGAGAAGTCCGATACGAGGCGACATCAGTAGGAGAGCAACCGTGGCGTTCCAAGCTCCGTGGATGAAGCAGCGTCCGACCTCTGTGCTTGCTGGCGGGACTCAGGCGCCCGGCGGTGGTGAGGAGCCCGATACGGTGGGGGTCCTGGTTGCCAGTATCGGCTGCGTGCCTGGTGACGTGGCATCCTCGGGGAGGATGTCATGACCATTCAACTCTCCGCGGCACACACGTGGGCGCTCGACGGTGTGACCAACGGTGACTGGCTCGCCGTCGCCGCCGGGATCGTGATCGGCATCGTTGGAATGACGGTCGCCGTTGCGATCGCTCGCTGGCAACGCCGGCACGAGATAGACAAGGAAGGCAGCGATCAAGCTGAGCGAAGCCGGGAAGGAGCGCGCCAAGCTGAATACCAGCTCGAACTGCAGAATCAGCAAGCACGACGGGACGCCCGCCAGCACCAATACATAGAGACAAGTGAGTTGCTTCGGCTGGGGCAGCAGATTGAGTGGCGGATCCGGCACGACGGCCCGTTCACCGCGACTGGACTCGACGCCTTGCGGCTTGGCGAATTCGCCAGGGAGACGGAACAGCTGTCGGCTCGTGTCCCGGACCGTCTGCGCCTACCTCTGCAACGTCTGGCCGCTACTGCCAACAGGCTGCAGCAGACGGCGATGCGTGAGGGTGCGGGGCGCCCGGCGCTGCTGTCTTCCGGTAGTGAGCCGGACCTGACCGTAACCGCCAGCCATGCCGACTTTCGCCTCGCCGTTGAGCAGGAGCGAGTGGCGCAGGAAATGCACCGTGAGGTGGCCGGGGCTTGGGCAGAGTTGACCGATGAGTGGGGAAGCTAACGTCAGTCGAGGACCGGCCGCACCGCGGAACAGACCGGTCCGGCGATCCGCCCTGCCACAGCGTACGTGTTACCCAGGCGATCAAGATGTTGCTGAGCAATTGTCCTGGCATGAGCCGCTGAGGCACCGGATGTCGGCTACAGCGCTCGAGGCGGCCCGGATTGCCGTCAGCACGACCGGCCCACGTTGGCATGGTGGCGCCCCCGTTTACCCCCCGAAAACCCCTGCCAAGGGTTGACTATCAGCGACAAGAGACGATCACGTCCGTACGGCGTTCGCGCAGATCAACGCCATGATCTGACAGGCAATGACAAGCTCTGGATCATTGCATTTGGTAAGCGTAGGTTGTCGACTCTTGTCAACGTTACGCAGTCCTCGACGAGCGTAGCTAGGCAAGAACGACCTCAGCGCCATGCCAGGGTGCAGATAAGAAATTGCAAGATGGTGTTCGAGTTGTCTTGCACTTCACGAAGTCGAGCGGGGCCGCCACTGGCTGGTCGGCACGTCGAAGTAAAGGACGCTGCCAGGTGCGAAGGGCGCGGTGTCGAGTGTTCGGATCGCCTCGATCGCCTCGGCGGTGTGTTTCTCGGTGGCCTCGGTCCACTCCAGGTAGAGGTCGTGGTCGGTGAGGTGGATTGTTCGGGGTGCACGCCGGCCCAGCGCCCGTTTGAGGAAGGCAGCCAGTTTTGGCGCGGCGGCCTGGGCTGCCACTTTGAGGAACGGAGTGAGGACCGTGATCACCACCGGCGCGTTCTGAAAGAAGTCTTCGGCGTTTTGGGTGACGGAGAGCTCCTCCAGCTCAGCGCCAAGGGCGGCGGCCGCGGCTTTTGCTGCGTCTACCTCGTCACCGGTCAGGCCATCAATGTCCAGGTGGATGGTGTTTTCGCTCAAGGTCGGTCTCCTGATGAGTGGGTAGTGAGGTATCCGCTGCAGGTAAATCCGGCCCAATGCGCCGGGTGAGAGTACGGTCTCAGCGTGCCGTCGGCGCTGAGCATCTGGTAGCCATTGGGGTAGGTGTCGGCCAGTTCTCGGCGGGAGGAAGTCCGTAGCCAGTTTTGGGCCTGCGTCAGTGCTTGTGCGGGATGCGCGCCGTCGGCGAGATTATCGTGTAGCCGCCGCATGAGCAGCCCGGTAGGGATGTCGTCTACCGGCCACTGTCCAGCGATGACTGCGTCCGTGCCGGCCTGGTGAAGAGCAAGGGGCAGGCCGATGATCTCGTCAGACATGCGCAGGTCAAATCGCTGGCCCTCGCAGGCGGCGAGGATGGCCAGGCGGGCGCCGATGCGGTCTTCGCTCAGGAGATCACGTACGGTCAGTTCGCCATCGGTGAGGCATAAGGCGCTGTCCAGCGGGGTGGCCGGTTTCGACTTACCGTGGCATAGCAGCTCTACGACGTCGCCCTCGCGCAACGCTTCGATGCCGTCGTCACGTGTTGCGTCGGGTGCGGCGCGGATGTGTGTGCCATAGCGTTCCTGCAGCCAAGTGATGTCCCTGTCGGTGCGCGGCAGCCGGCGCAAGAGGGGCACTTGGGGGGCCGCGCAGATCCGTACCTTCCACGGCGGCCGTAACGGCTGCCGGTCCGTTGTCAGGGTTCGGGCATAGGGCAGGTGCCACACGGCAGGACCATCCTGCTGTAGCAGCGCGGCCGCGATCGGAAGCGCGCCAGTCACGCCGACGGCCACGAGACCGATGGGACCGGTCCGAAGCACTGGGCAGGCACGAATCCAGTCCGCTAGTGGCACCAGAGCGGTCTCGGCGAGCCACCGCACGGTGTCGTCGACCGAGCCGAGCAATTGCGGGCGAGTGTTGGGTTCCTGCAGCTCACTGACCCGTCTGGTGGCCGCGTGGGCAGTGAGCCCCGGTAGCCAGACAGGTTGTGGTTCGGCCGTGTCGGTGACGATCAGGGCATACCCGGAATCGTTGGCGGCGGCCAGGTAGATTACCGGCATAGTGGCGACCGCTGCCTGCACGAGGTCATAGGTGATCGGCTCTAACGGAGGTATCGGCTGGCCGGTCACCTTCTCGATGTCCTGCTGAAGCCGGTCGACCTCTGCGGCGGCGGCATGCAACGCGGTGGTGTGCCCTGTGGCGTAGTGGCGGCCTTCAACTGTCATGCCGGGTTGGAGGGCCGGTTGCCGGGTGTACTCGTCGCGGTAGCCGTCGCTAAGTGCCGCAAGGGCCGTCGTGTAGCGGCCCAAGAGCCGGGCGTGGCCGGTAGCGTGCAGTGCGGTAAGGAGGGTCGGGTCGAACCATCCGGTCAGCCGGTCATACAAGACCGCCCGAGATGTCTCAATGGCGGTCACAGCGTCGCGGGTCCGCTGAGTACGGGCTAGCCAGTAGCCTGCCTCGGCGGGGATACCTTCGTTGCTGATTAGTAGGCGTTCGCGTTCGGCGAGCGTGACCGGGTCGCGGGCGCGCTGGACGAGGGCAACCGTGCGGTAGTGGAGGGCCTCCGCCCGGTCGTCGTCGGATCCATGGTTCATGGCTGCGGCGAGCCAGTCGTCCACGGCGCCGACAAGATTAAAAACGCTGTCATCGACAGCTTCGTCGATGAGGGAGCGGTAGCGTTCGGCTACGGTAGTCGGTCGTTTGCGGCGGGTCGGCCATCTCATATCAAACCGTCCAGATCGACGAGAATGCCTTTGGCGCGGATGCCGAGGGGGCCTGGGCGGCGGGCGAGCGGTTCGAGGATGGATCGGGCCTCGGCGATACACTGGCCAGATCCGGGTATGCCACCGGCCGCGCAGAAATATAGACACTGGGCCAGCTGGAGCTTCGAAACTCGATCGCCGTGAGACTGAGCGACTGCGTCTCGGCAGTGTTGGATGGCATCCACCGATCGGTCTTGGCCAGTGACGCCGTAACTTTGGCTGAGGATGACGCCAAGGGTGCCGACGTGATCGGCAGACGGCGGCCGACCGATATTCACCGCCTGCTGTTGCGCGGCGAGGGCGAGCCAATAGTGGCCGGCATCTCCGTCTCTCGCGAGAAACAGGTGGAAGCCTGCCCGATGCGCATGTACCCGCGCTTCGGCCTCGACCTCCGGCGCTTTGTCCGACCAGTACGCCAGAAGTTCTCTCGCTTCGGCGTATCCCTGGGGGTCCCGGGTTTGCTCTGCCGCCAAACTCATAGCGTTGACCAGATCATCGGCGGCCATGACCGCCCATACCGGATCAATGGTCGAGTCTTGCAGGACTTGGCGCAGGGTGGCGAGCGCCGCTTGAAGCTCGTGGCCGTGGCCGCGTCGCAGGGCAAGCATAGTCCGGGCGCGGGCCTGGTTAAGTTCGGTGAGTAGGCGTCGGTCGTTGGGTAGGTCCGGCCGTTCCAGGGCGACCGAGCAGTCGCGGATCACGTCCTGTGCTTCGGCCGGCGATTCGATTCGCATGATTGACAAGCTGACCTGCATGGCGTTGATGGTTCGTGGGCTTTGTCGGCCGTAGACGACGCCAGCGGTGAGGGCCGCTGTCAGCCCTGCGGCTACCACGACCGCCCAGGGCAAGGTGAGCCACAGGCGCAACCCCAATGCGACGCACAGGCCAACGGCAGTGGCCCAGATGGTGACAATAACGCGTCGACGTCTCCCGGTTGGGGTATCCGACCACACCGTATCCGTGTAGAGGACCGCACCGAGGCCTGAGACGGCGGTCAACAGGGCAGCGGATGCAACCGCGACGCGAAACGACCCGAACAGGGAGCGGCCTAGCAGGAGGAAGGCGGTGAACTGGGCCGCCTGAAATAAGGCAAGCCGGGACCAGAATCGTCGCCACCGAAGGTCTTGAAACAAGCGCGTCCCCTCCCACCTCCATACATTGCTACCCACAGTGGAGGACCGCTATCCAAGTCACACGGTTGGGTGGCGGGCGACTGTTGCCAGTCGGTGCCTGAAGCTCAAGCGTCGAATCGGCGGAATCGTCGCCAGCGCGGGCAGATCCTCCCGCTCATGCTGCGCCGCCGGAAGGCCGACGTCGTCATAGAACTGCCTGCCAACCAGCAACAGGTCATCGAGCTGGACCTGAATACAAGGCGTCGCCGGTTGTACCAGACTTACCTAAAGCGGAAATGACAAAAGGTCCACGGCCTGCTCGGCGACTTGCAGAGGAACCGGTTCGAGCTCCTCCGCTCACTGACCCTGCTCCGGCAGGCCAGCCTCGACCTGACGCTGGTCGGCCTGAAGCACCACGCCCGAATGGTCGACCGACCTGCACGCCGACGCGGACGCCGCACGGCAGGCCAGCGACTGGGGCACCCTGAAAGGTGCCTTGACCGTGCCGGTTCCCAGCGGTTCGACAACCCTGGGAGTGCTTATCTGCTACAGCGCCAACACTGAAATCCCCGACGACACCCGCACTGCCGTCATGACCGGTATCGCCGCGCACGCCGGGGAATTCCTCGAACGCCGCCGGGCCGAACAGTACGCCGCCGAACTCGATCAGAGCCGCGACGAATACATCGCCCTGGTCGGTCACGAGCTACGAACCCCGTTGACCAGCATCCAGTCCTACACCGACATGCTGCTCACCGAACCCGGCATGACCATCGCCGACCGCACCCAGATGCTTCAGGTCATGAACCGCAACACTGATCGCCTGCCCGCGCTGATCGCCGGTTGCTCGACGTGGCCGGCGCCCGCTCGGGGCAGATCGCCTTGCACCCCCGGCGCATCAATCTTGCCGACGTGGTCCGCACCGCAGTTGCCCGAGCCACTCCGCGCCCCACGATCACCATCGCGGTGAATACCGGACCCGAAGTGATGATCGATGGCGATCCCGACCGGTTGCATAACGTCGTCAGCGAACTGCTCAGTAATGCCCTGACCTGGGCCCACGAAGACAGCACCATCGGACTCACCCTGCACGCCGACGGACACACCGCCGTGCTCGCCGTCACCAACACCGGCACCCGCATCCCCGCCGACGAACGCAACCGCGTCTTCGACCTGCTCTTCCGCGGCGAACGAGCACAGCACAGCGGCCTGCCCGGCATCGGCCTCGGACTGACCTACGCCCGCGCCATCATCGAGCAACACGGCGGCACCATCACCATCAGCGAACACGACGAAGCCGTCACGACCTTCATCGTGCGGCTGCCTTCGCACCCAGAAGTACCAGGCGCAGCCACACCAGAATCAGCCGACAGAACGGTTCAAGAAGGCTCGGACGCTATGCGCGGTGCCGGAGTCGGCGTATAGAAGTCGACGGCCGGCGTCCATTATCGTAGGCGAGCCCGACGAAGCTGTCACAATCTTCGTCGTCCGGCCGCGGTCGTACCTGGACACCTTCACAACGCCGGCTAGTTTCCGTCGACTCAGCCGTCTGAGCTGGGTATACAGCGAAGCGCGGCACCGAAAATCCTGTGCAGAAACCGCACCCCGTTGTGGAGCCTCGTATGCCGACGGCGCGACCTGGTGACTAAAGCAATCGCTTCAGGCGACGCACGAGTTCGGTCACGACTCGGGCTGACCACAGAGCTGGTGGCCTAACCAGCGGACAAACGCCACCAGGCCTAATGCGGCAGCCCGGTCGTCCCAGCGCCAGCGATTGCGCCCCCCGTTTACCCCCCCGAAAACCCTTGCCAACAGACGACGGTCGGTGACGAGCAATGACTAAGTTGATCTGGCATCCTCGCAGGTCAGCGGTCACTCTTGACAACCACTGACAAGCCGGGAACCGCGGTGATCGAGCAGCGTAGGTTGTCGACTCTTGTCATCGTTACGCAGTGGTCGAGTGCGAGGGACGCATCGCGGTCCACAACGAACCGACTTGCGCGTCAAGACCGCCTCCCACTTTCGGTTGGATCGCGCCACCGGCCCGGCTTCCCGGCCAACGCCCGGCTACAGTGGTCCGCCCGGAGCCCTCCAACTTCCGGGGGCGACGTGGGCCTGATCGAGATCGTCGGCGGACTCCTCGCCAAGACGTCCGCTGGACCGTTAGATGATCGCGCTGGGCGCCCGCAAAGTGCGATGATCTGATAGCCGTCGGTAGTGACCGGAGGTGTCTCGTGACCGTCCCACCCATAGTGGAGCCTGAAAAGGATCTACCGACCTGCGACTGTGGTGCCCCTGTCTCGGAGTCGGCCGGGGGCCGGATTCCGGCCGTCGTGGTGCACGACACCGATGGGCGGCACATGAACGCGCTGCTGCGCCGCGACCTCGACCACGTGCGCTGCGACGCAGGTTGCAGCCTGCCCGACGAGCGCGTGCTGTTCTTTGTCTTCCTAGATCCCACCGGTGACGAACGCATCCTGATGTGCATCGGTGACGATCCTTCCGCACGGCCGGTGGCCAGCTTCTCCGCCGCCATCGAGCAAGCGGAAATGACGTCTCACGATCTGATGATGGCGCGGGGACGCGACGAGTTCTTTTACTTTGTCAAGCAGGTGATCCGTCCGCGCTTTGAGGCGATTGCCGCGTTCGCAGCGGCTCCGCCTGAGGAAATGCCCTCTATGTGGGGTGCGTTTACCCGGCGGAACTGGAGCGCCTACCGCGCTCTCGCGCTCGGTGGCATTCCCGGTTCACGGCTCCTCGGGGTCAGCGACCCGATGGCAACCGCTTCGTACGCGCAGACCTGGACGTGGCAGCTACTGTACCTGGCCCTCACCTACTCAACGGCTGACAGCGGGCTCGATCTGGAGGAATTCCTGACCGCCTACCTCGACGATTGGGATATCCTCCCGGGAGCCGTGGATCTGTTCGCGGAGCTCTCCGATCAGGACGTTCAGACGGAACCGCCGGAGAATCGCCTCGTCCCGCTGTTCTATCGGGAGCTGATGCTGGCGGCCCTGCGCTATCGCGACGTTGAGACACCGGAACTCCAAGCGCGCAACCTCGCAAAGAAGTGGCTCTATCTGCGGCTTCACATCGACGAGTTCGCCGCGGCCGGCCGGCTCAACCCGGAACGGATCACGCTCACGCCAGAGCGGATGGCAAGCGTGATCAGCGCCCGCGGTCTAATCCTCGGCGCGCAGGACTACGTTCATCACTTCAGCCGGACAGCACGCGACGACGGGCTTCCCGGATCGTTCGAACTTACGGACACCCTTGCGGAGGTGCTGGCGCCATACCTGACCGAGGAGCAGCTTGCTGAGATCTGGGCGACGCTGCAGCTGAACTTCCAGACACCGGAGGACGCATTCGCCTTCTTGAAGGAATTGCAGTGGGCGGGCCCTCATCGCTTCGAGCACATGGTGACCGCTGTCTCCCGCAAATGGTTCGAAAAGCGTGATCTTATAGCCCTGCACCGCTTGTCGGACTTGGTCATCGGGGAATTACCGGAGCACATGGCCGAGGTCGGCGCGCACGCGCTCGGGTATGCGTTGAGCAACTCGGGATTGCCCAGTTCGGCCCTTCGCATAGTGGAGGCAATCACTCGCCGACTCCCGAACATGGACATCGGTATGCGGTTGTATTTCCTCATGCTGGAGGGCCAATCCCTGCGCCGGCTCAGCCGCCACCAGGAGGTGCTGAAGCGCATCGAGGCCATCGAGAGTTGGGAATCGGTGACCGAGGATGCGAATTGGGAGGGTGTTGCGGTCATCAAAGCCAGCGTTCTCCGCGAGATGAATCGCGTCGGTGAGTCGTTGGCGGTGTTTGAGCAAGTTGCGGGCGACGACGCGGGGATCGGCACGCACGAGGCGTTCGCGACAACCTTGATGCGGGTGGGACACTATGGGGCTGCCCTAAAACAGTTCCGTTACGCCTATGACAAAGCCCTGCGAGTGGCCGTCCGCTATCAGTCGAGCCGGTTCGCCGCTCAGATGATGCACTGTCGCAGCCAGATGGGTCTGCCTGCCGACGGCGAACTCGCAGAGCACATCCTCGGCTTCAGCTTCCGATTCGAGCCGCTGTCCTACGCGATCGGCGCGTGCGCGCTGCTGGTATCCCCGCCGTATGACGACCCCCGATGCACGGTGCTCGCGGAGACAGTCTCAGAGCGCGGATCCGATGCCTTCGAGCGGGCGGTCGCCGGGGGAGACATGATGGAGGCGGTCATTTGGGGCACTTATCTGTGCCTGCGCGCTGAGCGCGACGATCCCGCGACGGCGAACGTCACGTGGCGGGTGGTGACCGCCGCGATGGGGGCCATGGCGAACGGCTTCGAAGAGCGTTACCTGCCGTTTCAGATACGCCGTGCCTTCGAGGAGACCGAGGTTGGAACGGCTCGGGTCCAGCACTGGTTCGACCTCACGATCCGAGCGGTCGGCGAGGTCGACGAGAAGTTCGTTCCGTGGGTATCCGCAGGCAGCCCTAACGCGGTCATGCGGAACGCCTGGAATGAGGCGGTGAAGGTCGCTACGGCCTCCGATCTCGGTGACGCGGAGCTACAGTTGATCGCCGAGATGCCCCGGTCGCGACTGCTGTGGTCGGCTGCCGGTGCCGCGATGGAGGGTGATCTCGTCGGCGCCTTCGCCGCCGACCAGGCATGGCCAGTGTTGCGTCAGGCGGACGGCTCTCTGCACGTCATCGAATGGCTGGGCGAGGACTCCGGCTGGTCGATGCTCACGACGGTGCTGCCGGAAGGAACGGTGGCACGAGTGCGAGTGGCCTGGCCGACCGGCGCCGGGCTCGACGCGGTGAATGCGCTCCTGCGGTATCGGCTAGCCACTTGGCGTCCGGCCCGGCGCGGCAGCCCGTTTGAGACCCCAGGCTGGCTGACCTGGGAGTCCTGGCTGCGCGAGCTGCTCTCCACGCGGGGGGCCCCAGGGGATCACGTCGTGGTGCTGCGTTCCCCCCGGCACTCGTCCCTGCCCTGGCACCTCGCTGTTCCCGAGAATTTGACGGTGTCGTACGAGTCCGGCTGGCCCGGCGTCTTCCTGTCCGCAGTCGACGTGGCCGTCCGAACCCCGCCCGAGGTCACCGGCGTCGCGGTGGTGCCGCGCGCCGGTGAGGACCAAGCCACGATCGACGCGATGTGGAAGCTCGCCGAAGAGGCCGGCAGGGGCGCCGCGGTCGTGCTGCGCGGTGTCGAGTGCGACTCACAAAGCCTGTCGGAACTACTCACCGGAGTTGATCTCGCCGTCCTCGCGGTGCACGGCTATGTGTCGCCGGCAACCGGGCAAATGGCCTACATGGTCGCTGATAGCGATCGCCTTCCGCTGGCGCACTCGGTGGCGAGCAGCAGCGAGTTCGGCAGGCGGCACCGGTTCGACGTCCAGCAGATGAGCAGGCTCGCCTCCGCGCCGGCGACACTGCTCTCCGGCGCCTGCAGCTCCGCGCTGATGTCCGAGGCGGCAATCGGCTACAACACCGGGGTGCTGGCAGGGATGCGGTTCGTAGGGCTGTCGACGCTGGTGGCTCCGCAATGGGACGTGATCGGGGCCGACATCTTCCCGGTGCTGTCCCGGCTGGCGCATCTCCTGCAGACGGGCGTCGCGCCGAGCGCTGCCGTCCGCATCACGGCCACGTACCTGCGCAACAATGGCCTTCCTGACTGGCGGTCACAAAGTTTCATCGTCGAAGGAGCCTGGTGATGCCGACCTTTACGGATTTTCTCGCCCAGCAGCACGCCGACAACGACGTGGTGCAGCAGGCGCTGCGCTACTACATCGCCGACCGATTCCCGGATGTGACCCCCGAGGACATGCACGCCGCCCTCGTCGGTGAGGACCGGCTCGACGCCGTCTCGGCGAGTCTGGCACGCCTGGAGCAGGATCCCGGCGTCGTCGACGCGGTGGCGCTGTTCGTGCTTAGCGCCGGGTGGGACGAGGACGGCGAAGCGCGCGAGTCGGTGCGCGACGCTATCCTCGAGGCCAAGGGAAAGATGCCGCTCATCGAGGTCGCCGTGGTGTCGGTCAGCTGCGTATACGGCGTCTATCTGCTAGTCACGAGAAACGTGAAGCGTAGCGAGACCCGTGTCGTGCGGCGTAAGGACGGCTCGTTCGAGACGCGCACCGTCACGGAGTACCACGATCCTCAAGGGGCGCTCGGCGCCATCGTCGACGTCTTCCGGCCACGGCGCCGCAACGAGGAACTCAGTAGCGGTGAGAATCCCGAACCCTAGAAGCTGGCGGGTGTCGGGGGACGGCGAGCCGTTCCTGGCACCCGGGTTCTTCAGGAAGGGAATATTCTCGAGGCGACGCACGATTCGGGTTACGCCGCGGGCTGATCGCGGTGCTGGTGACCGTCCCGGCGATTGGGCGCCACCAGGGCTGATGCGACGGCGTGGTCGTCCCAGCATCTACGATTGCGCCCCCCGTTTACCCCCCGAAAACCCCCGCCAACAGACGACTACGGGTGACGAACAATGACTAGTTCGATCCGGCATCTTTGCAGGTCAGTGGCTACTTGTAACAATCATTGACAAGCCGGGAGGCCCGGTGGTCGAGCAGCGTAGGTCGACGGTTCGATTCCGTCAGGCGGCTCCATGTAATGCCCTGATCAGCGGAAACGCAGGTCAGGGCATTTTTCCTCGATGAGGATTTGAGTCGTCCCTCCGTAAACCGCTGCGGTCATGGTGAGTGGCATCAAATCCGGCGGTGATGCGTGAGCGTTGTCCGGATTCAGATAGTGCTGAGAGGCTCCGGCCGGGTCCGGGTCGATGGCCTGTTGTTCGGCTCTGCGTCGTTGTCGCGGATCACTGGCCCGTCGCCAAGGCGTTCGGCGAGAGCTCGACTCGCCTTGTGGAAGCGCAGCAGGCTCCGGTAGCCGCGACCTGGTCATCTGTCGGAGCTGTCTGCCAACCCGCTCCCTTGCCGGCGCCGGCCTTGGTGCCGCCCTCGCTGGTGGCGGTGTGCGCTTGGTGGACCGTCCGCTGCCGGGAAGTGTTACCGCACCTTGAACTGTGCGGACGCCGTCGGTGTCGGTGTCACAGGAGCGGTGCCACCGGCGGGTGCGTCTCCGACGGCTCTGATGATGGCGGTGTACGTGTTGTACGTCGAAGTGGGTTTCGGCGAGCCCCAGGTGATCTGGATGAGGGCCCGCAGCGGGTTCTTCAGGTTGGTGGCGATGTCGTTCTCGGGCTCGTCGCGGCCGGGCTCGCCCCAGAGGCTCAGCTGAGAGCCCAGCAAGTGCGGGTCAAGCCTTGCGATGGTGGTGTTGCCGGTGTCAAAGGCGAACTGGTTGGGAACGAACGATTCGTAGATGGCAGCAGGGTCGGGCCGGCTGATGCCGATGATGTAGTACAGCTGGTTCCAGTTGGCGTTGATGAGGTCGTGGCCGCGATCGGCGAGGGTCTGCGGGGTCATGTCGGTCGTGCCGTACCAGTGTGCAATCTGGACGGTCGGCGCGACGTCGACGACGGTTCCCGGGACGAGTTGGTCGTTCCAGATCCGTAGGGTCTTGCCGTTGGCCCGTACCAGGTCGTTGACCTTGTTGATGAAGTCGTATTGCAGGTCCCGGCCGGTAGCGGAGTCGCCGAACAGTTGTTGGGCGCGCTGGTCGAGCTGCGGGAACTGGGAGATTTCCGCGGTGCTGAGCCATTCGTCGGCGCCGAGATGCCAGTAGGGGCCGGTGAAGAGAGGTAGGTACTCGGTGATCAGATCGCGGGCCAAGGGCCAGGCCTGGTCGCTGGACAGGTCCAGGCTGCGTGTGCCGTTGTTGCGCACCAGGCTGAGGCTGGGTTTGTCCCGCAGGATGCGGGTCATGTGCCCAGGCATGTCGATCTCGGGAACGATCGTTATCTGGTACTGGGCCGCATATGCCACGAGGTCGGCGATCTGCGCTTTGGTGTAGTGCGTTGCCGACACGACCTCGGGGTGGCTGTTGCTCTCGATGCGGAATTCCTGGTCGTCGGTCAGGTGCAGGTGCAGCCGGTTGTACTTCAGGTACGCCAGTTCGCGTACCCGAGCGCGTAGCCAGTCGATGGTGTAGAACTTGCGGCCGGTGTCGATCATGAAGCCGCGATCGCGGTAGACCGGCGCGTCGGTGGCGGTGCCTTGGGGCAGGGATCGGTCCTGCTTGAGCATCTGCAGCAGGGTCTGGGTTCCGTAGAAAACCCCGGTGGTGCTGCCGCTGATCGTGGCGGTGCCGGCCAGAGCGAGCCGATAGCCCTCGTCGCCGAAACTGCCTGTGGTCAGGAGGACGTCACCGTCGGCTGGGGTGCCGGACGCGATCGGCACTGGATAGCCGGTGATGGCCCGCAGGTCCGCGGCGAGCAGTCCCGCAGCGGGCTGCAAGTCTGCGGTACTCGTCACGATCCGTGATGCCGCGGTGAAGGTGTAGTTCCCCGAGGCGGCTGTCCATTGCTGGATGGACGGGATGGTGGCCGGTGGCGCCGAGGCGGTGGCTCGTGCGGATGCGGATGTCAGCGTGCATCCTGCAGCCAGCGTGCATCCTGCAGTTAGAAGGAGGACTGCGAGGAGCCTTCCTTGTCCGGGGCGCATGGCGTCACTGCCTTTCCTACGCGAGCCAGGAACGGAACCGAGGGGGTCTGCGAGTCAGGTGATGCTGAATACGGCCGCCCAGGAGTTCGCCGGGGTTGTTCATGGTAACCGTGAAGACGGCGTAGTCGCTTGATCCACCAAAAGCCTCGCTGGCCAGCAAACCGGCCACCAGCGCGGCTGCCGTCCGCCGGCCCAGCCAGCCACGCGCCTCTATCCGAGGCACACTCCACCTGCGGCGTCATCCCGGCCGGGTTCGCTTCCGGATCGGCGACCACTCGCTCAGCCTATGCGCCCACGCGCAGCCGCATGGAGCGCCCGACCGGTCGCAGCCAACGCCGGCCTGTTCGCGGTCGAACAGCAACTCTCGGTCGGCAGCGGCGTCAGTAAACCGGCGTTGAAGTCCCCCTGCCCCCGTACCGAAGCGCCCCTGGGGCCATCGCCTGCTGATTTTTGGATACAAGAGGTATCCAGGTCAGGCCGATGGTATAGCTGGCCCCCACCACTCCAACCCTGCGTAGGTGACAAGCCCTCCACGGTCATGCATGCCGCTTTGGCCTGATCAGGAGCAACTGCGGGGTCACGCTTTATCGCAGGGCGATTGTGTCGATGTAACGCCTGTGGAGCGTCGATCAAGAATGCTGCCCGGTGTGGCGATAGTGCTGATCGCTGCGGTGGTGGCGGGACAGGCGATAGCACTCATTGATGCGGAGCTGCGGCCGGCCGTGTTGAGAGTCTCGCTGGTGGTGCTTAACGCCGTCGGTGTCTTCTTCAGTGTGAAGGCGGCGCGACATGCGGCGGGGCCGTTGACGTGGCGCCTGATCGCTGCCAGCCGGGTGTTGTCGCTGGTCAGTGGAATCTGGTACGCCCTGTATTCGATCACCGGGAGCACCGGGTGGCAGTGGGCCGGCGCTCTCGGTGGGATGGCAATGTTCGTGTGCCTCGCGATCGCTGCAACGACGGTGTCAGTCGCCCGAGTGCGCGGTGCCCAGCGCTGGGGTTTCGTGGCCGAGGTCGCCACCGTGTTCTTCAGCGGCCTGATGCTCGCCTGGTACTTCGTCCTTGCCCCTGCAGCAGCCCGACCGGGCCTCCGATGGCTTCTCGACCTCGGGTCGGTTGCGAGTCAACTGATGGCGTTGGCTGCGGTGACCGCAGTGCTGCTGCGGGGGGCGGTGACCCGGCTGACGCAACCACTGACCGTCCTGTTCGCCGGCACTCTGCTCTACGCCGTCAGCTATTCGGCGTTCTCCGCCGCGACCCTTCATGGTTCGCGGGCACAGAACTCGTTTCTGCTTTGTGCAGCTCTGATCACCGCGTCACTGTTGATGACGGTTGCGGCGATACTCGCCAGCTCGCCCGCCACTGCGGTACCCCCTGACCGGACACGGATCCTACGGATACCGCCGTGGCTGACCCACCTGCCCTACGTCGGCGTAGGGCTGGGGAACACCCTGATGCTGGTGGTCACTGTCCGTCAGCATGCTTTGGCGTTGTGGGGTGGGCTGTCCATCATTCAGACGGCGATGACCACGGCGCTGGCCGTGCGGCAGATCATCTCGCTGCGGGAGAGCCGCCGGCTCAATGAGACCGACCCGCTCACCGGACTGGCCAACCTGACCGGTCTGCATGATGCCCTCCAGCAAGCCCTGCAGCGCCAGAAGCAACCCGCGGTGATGCTGCTCGATCTGGACGGCTTCAAACAGGTCAACGACCGCTACGGCCATGACGTCGGTGACCGCCTGCTCATCGAATTCGCCCGGCTGCTGCGTGACGAGACCCGCCACGGCGATGTTGCCGCCCGCATCGGCGGCGACGAGTTCGTCGTCGTACTCGAAGACGTCAGCCAGGACGATAAGGCTGTGACAGTCGCCGAACGGATCCTTGCCTCGCTGGATGCCAATCCGGTACCCGCCGGCAGTGACACGATCACCATCAAGGCCAGCATCGGACTGGCCACAGCCCGTCCCGACGACACCGCTGAGGACCTCAAGCGTCGTGCCGATCTGGCCATGTACGAGTCGAAACGCTCCGGCAACCACGGCTGGAAAGTCTGGGACCCGGCGATGACCGACCGGCGCACCCGCGACACCATGGTCGGCGACGCCCTGCTCCAAGCGGTCGGCACCGATCAGTTCACCGTCGTTTACCAGCCGGTCGTCGACCTGGGCACACGCCGGCCCGTGGGCATGGAGGCACTGCTGCGCTGGCAGCACCCGCAGCTCGGTGCAGTCTCGCCGATGGAGTTCATTCCGATCGCCGAACGCATCGGCGTCATCCACCAACTCGGCATGAGCGTGCTTCGCGAAACCTGCGAGCAACTCCAGCGCTGGCGCACCGAAAGCACCGAGCGCGCCGACCTGCACGCTGCGGTCAACATCTCCGCGATCCAACTCAAGGAGCCGCTGTTCCTCAACGACGTGCTCAGGGTCCTGACCCAGACCGGCCTACCCGCAGAAGCGCTCAATCTCGAGATTACCGAGTCCGCGATCGTCGACGAGGACTTCGCCATCCCGGTACTGGAGGAGTTGCGCCGGCATGGCATCAAAATCGCCATCGACGACTTCGGCACCGGCTACTCCTCTCTGCACCAACTCACTCAACTACCCGTCGACGTCCTGAAAATCGATCGCAGCTTTGTGGCGAAACTTGACAGCACCACCCGCGGCGCCGCCGTCGCCGAAGCCATCATCCGGCTCGCCCAGGTCCTCTGCATGAACACCCTCGCCGAAGGCGTCGAAACCGCCGCGCAAGCCACCGAACTGCAACTCCTCGGCTGCCACCTGGCCCAGGGCTACCTCTTCGCCAAACCACTGACCGCGCAACAACTCACCACGTTCCTGAACCAGGGCAACACCACCAGTGCCCTGTCCCCAAACCCACCAGCGAATTAGCCATCCACGGGCTCAGCCGAACAAGCGAAGCGCCGCCCGGATCTTGCGCCGCTGCAGCACATTCGCCATCGATAGCTCGCCGCGGCAGAACTCCTGGAACGCGCGCCAGCCCAGCGAAGTCGCGAACGCCGCATGCACAAGAGCCCGCCGCCTTTCGAAAACGTCCAGCATGGTGCGGCCGGCCGCCATTTCAGGCGCCAATTCGGTCAAAATCCTCTGCTCGTACGTCCGCAGCTCACTCACCGTCGTCGCGCGCGCCGCCACCTCGCCGGCCCAGGTCCCCGAGCGCAACGCGTAACTGATCCCCTCGCGGGTCCACGGCTCCAGCAGCCCCGCCGCGTCACCGACCACGAGCACCCGGCCCTTGCGCAACGGTGCATCGACGGCTCGGCACCGCGTGAGGTGACCCGAGTCGCGCACCACCCGCCGGCCGGTCAGCCCGAGCTGGTCGAGAAAGGTAGCCAGGTACTGCTTGGTCTGCGCGCCCTGCCCCTTGCGCATGATCACGCCAACCGTCAGCTCGTCGTCCTGGGTGAGGCACTCCTTTGACCGGCAGCCCGGCGGGTGCAGTTTGCAGTCCTTCATTTTGGGGAACACCCAGCCGTATGAGCCCGGCGCAGCGCCCCAGTCGAGGTGCACCCGGCCGCGCCAGGCCACCCGGTCGGCTTCGGTGGCCGCGAGCTCGACTTCCAGCCCCAGGTCCTGCTGGTCGAACGTGACGCCGACGTGCCGGGAGCTGATCGCTGCTGACCCTTCGGCGCCGATCACCGTACGTGCGCTGATCGTCTCACCGCTGGCCAGGGTTACCGTGGCGGTGTCGTCGTCCTGCTCGATCGCGCGGACCTGGGCATTCTGCTGGACGTGGGCGCCGGCTGCGACTGCGGCTCGATACCAGGCGAAATCGAAGTCGTCACGACGTACCAGGGTCAGCACTGGCTTTTGAGCCGTACGCCGGAAGCCTCGCTTGCCCCGATCGGAAAATGTCAACGCAGTGATGGTGTCGCGGACCGGGACGTCGATCCGCGACTCGGCGATCGCCAGCGAAGGTCCGATGAGCCCGCCACCGCAGGTCTTGTAGCGCGGGTGCTCCGCGCGTTCCAGCACGATCGTCCGAGCCCCGCCCGTTGCCGCCGCACAGGCGGCCGCCAGGCCCCCCGGTCCGGCACCGACCACGGCCACATCCCACTGCGCTGTCACGAACGGGAAGTCTAAAGACCAAAGATCTCAGGGACGGCGCGGCCAGGGCGACCACTGCACCGCGGCGGCGAAGCCCGCACGCCGGGCGGCCCGCGCCTCGGCCGCCTCCACCGGGGCGTCCCGGCTGACCTTGATCTCCGGACCGATCAGCCGTGTCTCGCGTACCGACGTGCTCAGCCGCCGGTGGATGCGTTCCCACAACCCGCCCTCGATGTGCGCGGTGACCAGCTTGCGCAGCTCGGCGGGATCGTCGTCGTAGCCCGGCAGGCTCTGCACGAACCACCGCCCGAGCCGCAGCACCACCCCGGCTCCGGAGTCCGGAAACGCCATGGCCAGCGGGCCGGCAGCGGGGTTACGCGGCAGCAGCCACACGGTCCGGGCGACCTCCGCGTACGGCTGCGACCCGAGCGGCTCCTTGGTTTCCCGCCGGTCCACGACATACCTGCTGGTCAACTCGTCGAGCAACGCCTCGGCAGCCTCAGCCAGGTCCGGAAAGCGAGCGGGCCCGCCCATCGTGGCCGGATCGACTTGTGCCTCGAAGTCACCCATCTGCGCAGTATGCCCCCCTCGCAGGGGGGTAGCAGCGTCGTTGAGTTAAGTACGCGCTATCCGAACTCGCCGGCTTTGACCGCGGCAACGAATGCGTTCCAGGCCGGCGCGGGGAGCCGTAGTGGCGTCCCAGCCGGGTTCTTGCCGTCCCGGATCAAGTACTCGTCGCCGGTCCTGGCGACTTCTACGCAGGTGCCGTTCGCGCATCTGCTGCTTCTGTGCCACATCGGTTCATAGGAATCAGCCATGGCGCCCCTCCGTACAAGTTCCCGAGTCCCAAGGTAGGTGACGGCGCGGGAACATGGCAGGAGTGAACAGCGAGTGATCGGGAACTACCCGATGATTTGCCCTGAAATAAACCTATACGGACACATTGGTTTGTCCATCCTGCGCGCTTTTGGCTTGTCTTCCATGCGCAGTGCGGCTGATGCGGTGAATCACGACAGCACGCTTGGTATACAAATGGCCGCCCGGAAGCCCCCGGACGCACGCCGGGAACGGCCGAACGGCCATGGCATCACTCGAAGGTGAATTCACCCTCGTTGACACCGCGGACGAAGGCTGTCCACTCATCCGCAGTGAAGCGCAGCGGGGACTGAGCCGGGCTCTTGCTGTCGCGGATCAGGAATTCGCCCGCGACCTCAGCAACCTCAATGCAGGTCCCGTTGGTGCAGTAGGAGCTCTTACGCCACTCGGGCGTCTCGTTGGTAGCCACTTCTTTCTCCGGTCTCTCGCGCGCCGCCGTTGGCGCACCGTGACAAAGCAATGATCATGATCTCAACGTGTCTTATGATTGTGTCTCCAACTCCTTGATTCGCTCGTCAACGAATCCGATTGTGTCGGACTCGCTGGTCGACTGGGACCAAAGCTCTTCGAATCGATCGCGATACCGCTGGGTGATCGTCCGGTCTTCCAGGACCTCGTCGGTGAAGCCGTTCTCGCGATACATGATCTCGCTGTCAGCCGCACTGCCGCTCAGCAGCAACAGGTCATAGCTGTTGGTGGTGGGGATCGAGTAATCCAGGTCGAATGGAAGCATGCGCAGCAGAACATGGCCCTGCTCGGCCACGGCCTTCAACTGCCGTAGCTGCTCGGCGAACACCTCGGCGCCACCGATCGGCCGCATGAAGACCGACTCCTCGAGCAGCAGGACGATTTCGACCTGGCTGAGCCGCGCGAACAACGTCTCATGGCGCAGCTGGCGGGCCTTGAGAAGGGTGCGGATCCGTTCCTCGCCGATGTCACCGCGAAACTTCCCGGTCAGCGCCGCGGCGTATTGGGGCGTCTGCAAGAAACCGGGAATGTAATAGATGGAGTACGACCGCAGGGCGACCGCCTCGGCCTCGTACTCGATGTGCCGCAGTGTCGCGTCGGACAGCCACTCTCGGAACTCCGGCGCCTGGTACCACGCCTGACGCTGCCGAGTGCGCGCAATCTTTGCAGCGGTCAACAGGTCACTGACGCGTTCGCGGTCCTTGATGCCGTACATGGACAGCAGTGGGCGAAGGTCATTGGGAGCGATTGTCACGTCGCCGTTCTCGATGCGGATGACCTTGCTGAGGCTCCACTCCATCTCCTCAGCAACTTGCTGCTGAGTGAGCCCGTGGGCTTCCCGCGCCTCGCGCAGGGCCAGACGCACGCGTCGGCGCGCGACGGTTGGCGAGACTACCTCAGCCATAAGTCCTTCATCGTCAGACGGACAGAACCTTGAGGACGGAACAGAACGCACGAACGCAACAGAGCACCGAGGCCTAATCTGCGACCTCGCAAGGTGCCAGGGCGCATGTTATCCAACGTCCTACCATCACGGGCCTTGGCCCCGCACACATTTCACCTAACTGAAACGGTTGGTGGGTACGGGGCCGGGGCATCGATCAAGCCGCAGCGAGGCCGTAGCCGTCGCGTGACTGGTCCCGGGACTCCATGGAGCGTCGCAAAGCGCGGGTGACCTGGTTGAACACCCGCTCATCGGAGGATGAGTACAGCGTCACCCGGGCACCGCGGAACAGCGCCTCCACCCGGCGTTCCTTGGTCTGCTTACGACGGGGCGATCGGACGACGAAGGCGGCTATCAGGGTCACCGCGCCGGCCAGGGCAAATCCGGCTGTGCGGTCCAGCAGCGCCCAACTTGCCCCCGCCAGGGTGACAAGGCCGGCCGTGGTGGCGACCATGGCGACGAGTCCGACGCGGCCGGCATCGCCGCGGACGAGGCGGACGTCGCGGAGCTCGGCGACCGGGAAGATGCCGCCGGTTGTGCGCCACACGAAGTATTCGTCGGTCACAAGCGCTTCACGACTGCGGTAGTAGGTGCGCATCGGTGAGCTCCTTTCCTGGCCAGCACTGCAGTGCGAGCAGAGGAGGTGCTGAGAGATTCCGGCCTCGCGTTGCCGGCCGCTGGGGCCGCCGGGGCGGAGAACACAACGGCACCCGGTTGCCGCCGGGTGCCGTTTTCCCTCGATGAGACACCGCCCTTACCTTGCGTAGCCAGTACAGCATGGCCACCCGGCAGTCCGCTACCAATCTACCTGCCACCTTGCAGATTGCGCATAAGCTACCGGCTATCTCGATCAAGGCGGGGTGTCAAGCAAGGTGGCGGAGAAGGGGAGAGAGGTCAGGCGGCGGACAGGCCGTTGGAGGCGCGCGGCGGGCGCCCGTCCTCCATGGCCCGGCGCAGGGCGCGGCTGACCTGGCTGAACACCCGGGCATCGGTGGACTCGTACAGCGTCACCTGGTCACCGTGGTAGGTCGCTTCCAGGAGCCAGGGCTGCGGCTCGGCGCGCAGGAACAGGGTTGCGCAGGCGGCGGCCAGGCCGGAGCGGGGCTGGATGATGCAGGCGTCCCGCAGGTCCTGGACCAGGAAGGCCCTCGTCGTGGCCGGGGAGCGAGAAATGAAGTAGTCGCTGGTGACCACCGCGTCGTAGGACCGGTAGTAGATGCGCATGGCGAATGCCCCCTCCCGGTTTGCTTGCGAGGAGAAGGAAGGCGAGCCGCCATTGGCGCAGAGAGATTTCCCGCCTCGCTCGGATGCTCCATGAACGATTACGGGCACCTGACTGAGCGAATGAGGCGACAGCGGCACCCGGTTGCCGCCGGGTGCCGTCCTCATTCCCGTACCGTCGGTCAAGCTGGCCCGTACCCTCAGTGAAGCATGCCATGGTGGCACTTCGCCACACATCAATCTGCCATATTGCAGATTGCGTACACGCCGATTGCCGCTCAGCGGGCCAGCAGCACCAGGGCCAGCGCCGCGGCACCCGGGATGACCTGCACGTACAGGATTTTGCGAGTGGACGTGATGGCGCCAAAAATTCCGGCGATGATGACGCAGCTCAGGAAAAATATCTGGAACTCGGTGTTGCCGGTGACGAGGCCGTAAATGAGGCCGGCGGCGAGGAAGCCGTTGTACAGACCCTGGTTCGCCGCCAATGGCGCGCTTTCGCGGGCGAACTCCGCGGTGATACCGAAAGTGGCGCGAGTGCGTTCCGTACGCCAGAGGAACATCTCAAGCACCAGAATGTAGAGGTGGATGAGGGCCACCAGACCCACCAGGATGTTCGACGCGAGCTGCATGGTCAACACCCTAAACGTGGTGATGATCGATGGAGTTTCGTGGGCTGGCGGGTCGGGTAGGCCTGATGCGACCGCGTGTTGCAGCAGGTAGGGGAGCGTGACGAACAGCATGGAGAGCCGACTCAGAATCGCCGGGCAGGCGGTGCAGCCCGTGCTGGTGATGTTCCCGCTCGGACTGTTCGCGATGGCCCTTCTCTTCGACCTCGGAAACCTGCTCGGCGGCCCGGACATCCTGGGGGCACTCGCCTACTGGAACATCGTCGCCGGTCTGGTCGGCGGGGTGCTCGCCGCGCTCGCCGGTGCGATCGACCTGATGTTCGTGCCCAACGGCACCTCGGCCAAGCGCATCGGCGTGCTGCAGGGGCTGGCCAACATGGGCGTGCTCATCCTGTTCGCGGTCATCTTGATGGTGCGGATGAGCTCCAGCGACCGGGTCGCCGGCGGGGGCCTGTTCACGGTTGAGGTGCTCGCCCTGGCCGGTGCCGTGTTCGGCGCCTGGTTCGGCGGCGAGCTGGTGAACCGGCGGACGGCCTTTGCTCGCACCCGCGCCGCTGCCGACCGGTAGGGCACACGTTTGGGACCCCCTCTTCCGGGCACAGCCAAAGTGCCGAGCAAAAGGGGAATCGACAATGGCAACCTCCATCAAAGGCAAGCGCGTCGCGTTCCTTGCGACCGACGGTGTTGAGGAAGTCGAGTACACCGAGCCGCGCAAGGCCGTGGAAAACGCGGGCGGCGAGGCGGTGCTCGTCTCCATCAAAAGCGGTGAGATCCAGGCCGTGAACCACCTGGACAAGGCGCGGACCTATCCGGTTGACGAGCAGGTAAAGGACGCCAGCGCAGATCGTTTCGACGCGCTCGTCCTGCCCGGTGGCGTAGCCAACCCGGATTTCCTGCGGATGGACCCGGACGCGGTTCGCTTCGTGCGGGACTTCTTCACCGCGGGCAAGCCGGTGGCGGCGATCTGCCACGGTCCGTGGACGCTGGTGGAAGCCGGCGTGGTCGACGGCCGCACGCTGACCAGTTGGCCGAGCCTGCGCACCGACCTCGCGAACGCGGGGGCGACGTGGGTCGACGAGCAGGTCCATGTGGATCAGGGGCTGGTGACCAGCCGCAAGCCCGATGATCTCCCAGCGTTCTGCGACAAGATGCTCGAGGAGATCGCCGAGGGCTCGCACCAGAAACAGCACGCCTGACGATTGTCATTCAGCGGCGCACGAGCTCAGGTTCGTGCGCCGCTGACGTGTTCCTGCCACGCTTCATCGGCCGCTTTCTTGCGGGCCGGCCCGTCTTTGCCGTCGTACCGTCGAATTGCCGGCAAGGCGAGGGCCAGGGTGGCCGTACCGGCAACGCAAAGAATGCCGATCCACAGTTCGGCCGAGGCGATCAGAAGCCCCGCCAGCGCCGGACCGCCCAGCTGAGCGATTCCGTGGCCCAGCGCGCTGCCAGCGCAACGCTATTTCAGCACCAGGCGTCCGGTTGCTTCGAAGGAGGCCAGGTCGGCCAGGGTCTCCTCGACCACCGGGGATTTGTCGCCGGGTAGCGCGTCCAGCGGGAAGAAGCCGGCGTCCACCGACTCCTCGGTCTGGCGCAGCAGTTCACCCTCCCAGGTGTGGATCCGGAAGGACATCAGGATCTGCTGGTACGAGTGACCGAACTGGTTGGTATACGTCAGCGCTGTGTGGAACGAGAACGGGGTCAGCGAGGTCGCCCGCAGTCCCGTCTCCTCCCACACCTCACGAATCGCGCACTCCTCCATGCTTTCGCCCAGCTCCATCGCGCCGGCCGGGATGGCCCAGCGATGGTTGTCGGAGCGCTGGATCATGCACAGCCTGTTCTGCTCGTCCAGGATCACGCCACGCGCCCCCACGAACAGCAGGGTGTCGGCGTCCCCGACGCTGCTGCGTACCCGGCCAAGATAAGACTCGTCCCACGTCAGTGCCACGGGATCAAGTCAATCACGCGGACTTCTTGGTCGCCTTCTTTGCCGGTGTGGCCTTCGCTGGCGTCGTCTTCTTGGTTGCCTTCTTTGCCGGGGCCGCCTCGCCGCGGGCCTGCTTTGCCCGCTCAACCGAGGCTTTCAGCGCGGCCATCAGGTCCACCGCGGCCGCGGGGGCCTCCTCGGTCTCTTCCGGGGCCACCACCTCACGGCCTTCGACCTTGGCGTCGATGACCTCCTGCAGCGCCGCCCGGTAGTTGTCGGTGAACTCGTCGGGCTTGAAGCTGCCGGCCATCGAGTCGATCAGCGAGCCGGCCATCGCCAGCTCGGCCGGGCGGGTCTCGATGTCGTCGTCCAGGAAACCGAAGTCGGGCGTACGGACCTCGTCGGGCCAGAGCATCGTGTTGAGCACGAGCACGTCGTCGTGGACCCGCAGGGTGGCGAGCTGTTCGCGCTGGCGCAGCGCGATCTTGACCACGGCGACCCGGTCGGACTCGATGAGCGCGTCGCGCAGCAGCACGTACGGCTTGGTGGCTTGGCCCTCGGGTTCCAGGTAGTAGGCCTTGGCGAACAGCAGCGGGTCGATCTGCTCGGCGGGGACGAACTGCAGCACATCGATCGCCCGCGAGGTGGTCAGCGGCAAGTCGGCGAAATCCTCGTCGGTGAGGATCACCATTTCACCGCCGCCGATGTCGTATCCCTTGGCGATGTCGTCGTAGCTGACCACTTCACCGTCGACCGAGCAGGTGCGCTGATATTTGATCCGGCCGCCGTCGGTGCGGTGCACCTGATGGAAGCGGATGTCCTTTTCCTCGGTTGCGGAATACAGCTTTACGGCGATCGACACCAGGCCGAACGAGACCGCACCCTTCCAAATCGCCCGCATGGCGGCCTCCTACCCCGTTGTGAGCTGCCCTTCGATCAAGGATGGCATCAGCGGGGCGGTTGCGTAAGGTCATGGTGCTTTTGTCGCCCTGGGTGGATCATTGCCGGTTTTCCGGCTCACACGAACGCGGCTGCCTATGGTGATCATGTGCCGGGAGCTCCCTTGTCGCCGATGCTCGCCACCGCGGGCCGATTGCCGCTGGGCTCGGCCTGGAGTTACGAATTCAAGTGGGACGGCGTGCGCGTGCTGGCGTCCTTCGACGGCAATTCACCCCGGCTGTGGGCGCGCTCCGGCGCTGCGGTCACCGCCGCTTACCCCGAAATTGCGAGCCTGGAGCTGCCGGCCGGCTCGCTGCTCGACGGGGAAATGGTGGTGCTGAATGCGCTGGGCCGCCCGTCGTTCACCTCGCTCGCCGAGCGCATGCACGTGCGGGACACCAGTAAGGCGGCGCGGCTCGCGGTGAGCCTTCCGGCGACCTACATGATTTTCGACCTGCTGCGGCTGGGGGACCGGTCATTACTTGATCTACCGTACGTCCAGAGGCGCGCCCTTCTCGAACAGCTGGACCTGGGAATGGGTCGTTGGACCGTACCCCCGGTATTTCCGGATGGAAGCGCGACCGAGGCGGCAGCCCGCGAGAACAACCTCGAAGGTGTGGTCGCCAAGCGGTTGGAATCGGTGTACGTGCCCGGCACCCGCTCCCCGGACTGGGTCAAAGTCAAATTCGACCGCACCGGCGACTACGTCATCGGCGGCTGGCGACCCGGCGCGCGCAAAATCGGCGGATTGCTGGTCGGATTGCCCGGACCCGGCGGCACGCTGCGTTTTCGCGGCCGGGTCGGCGGGGGCATCGGAGCCGCGGCCGAGCGTGAATTGCTGTCCGCGCTCACCCCGCTGGTCACCGAGCAAACGCCGTTCACCGCCGGAGCCGTGCCCAGGGAGGATGCTCGCGGCGCGCATTGGGTAAGCCCGGATCTGGTGGTCGAGGTGCGTTACGGCAACAAGACCCCGGACGGTCGGCTGCGATTCCCGCGTTTCCTGCGGCTGCGCCCCGACAAGTCGCCCGAGGAATGCGTGGAGGAGGACGACAGTGGCTCCTAGTCGCTTCGCCGTTCAGATCGAGGGAAGAGACGTCGAGCTGTCCAACCTCGACAAGGTGATGTACCCCGAAGCCGGGTTCACCAAGGGCGAGGTCATCGACTACTACACGCGCGTGGCCCCGGTGCTGCTGCCGCACTTGCAGGGCCGGGCGCTGACCCGGATCCGCTATCCCAACGGGGTGGCCGGTGCCCATTTCTTCGAGAAGAACGCGCCAGGAGGAACCCCTTCCTGGGTACGGCTGGAAAAGCTGCCGGTGCCGGGTTCCACGAAGTCACGAGAAACGATCGACTTTGTTGTGGTGGACGAGTTGGCCACCCTGGTCTGGGTTGCCAATCTGGCCTCGCTGGAGCTGCACACCCCGCAATGGAGAGTGGGTAAGGCGCCGGATCTGCTCGTGGTTGACCTGGATCCGGGGGCGCCGGCCGGGCTGCGGGAATGCTGCGCGGTCGCGATGCTGATGCGCGATCAACTGGCCGAGGACGGGCTGCGGGCGTACCCGAAAACGTCCGGAAAGAAAGGGATGCAGCTCTGCGTGCCGATCTCTGGCAAGCAGGACGCCGACGTTGTTTCCGGTTATGCCAAGCGGGTGGCCGAGCAGTTATCGGCGCAAGTGCCCGGGTCCATCACGGCCAAAATGGCAAAGGCGATCCGGCCGGGAAAGATTTTCATCGACTGGAGCCAGAACGCGGCGGCCAAGACGACGGTGGCGCCGTATTCGCTGCGCGCTCAGGAATCGCCTACCGCCTCGACGCCAATGACCTGGGATGAGGTCGAGGCTATGGCGCTGGGGGAGATTCAGGCGCGGCAGTTCTCGGCGGGGGAGGTGCTTGACCGCCTCGACGAGTATGGGGATCTGCTCGCGGATTTGCTGGAGTTGGGGCCTCGGGTGCCGGTTCGCTAGCTGTTGCTTCACCGGCGCCTTGCGGTTGGTGGATGCGGCCTTGAGGTACCTTGTGGCGCAAGGTACCGTGTGCCGCATGGCGGATGTGGCGCAGCTCTCGACCGGCTTGCGACGCGGAACTCTCGAGTTCTGCGTGCTCGCCATGGTCGAGGACGAGGACCGGTACGGCACCGAGATCGTGCGCCGGCTCGGCGATGAGCCCAACCTGGCCGCCTCGGAAGGCACGATCTACCCGCTGCTGTCCCGCCTGCGCCGAGCCGGCTGGCTGGACAGCAAATGGAGCGAGTCCCCCTCCGGACCGCCGCGGCGCTACTACGCCCTGACCGAGAACGGTCGCTCGGCGCTGGAGCACTTCCGCACCGAGTGGACCGCGTTCCGCCAGACCGTCGACCGTCTCGTAGGGACCGGTGAGCAATGAGCACCGACAAATGCGACACCTTAGTCGCCGAATACCTGCACGAGCTGGAGCACCACCTGCGCGACCTCCCGGTGCTCCAACGCCGCGAACTGGTCCGCGACCTCGAAGCCCACGTAGCCAACGAACGTGCCGACCACCCCGAAGCCGGCGAGCCGGAGCTGCTGGACATCCTCGAACGCCTCGGCAGCCCGGAAGCGATCGCCGCGGCGGCCTATGAGGAAGCGGGCCTGGGCAAGACCGGCCGGCAACCGGCCTTGGCTGCGGCTGCCGGGGCGGCCATCTTTGCGGGGGCTGCGGCTCGCTTTTCCGGGCGGGCTGCGGTTACGCCTGATGCTTCGGCTGTTCCGGCCGGGGCAGTATCGGCGTTGTCGGCTGCTACGGCTGAGGTGAAGCCGGTTTCTGCGCCTGCGCCGCCGGTTTCGCCTTCCGCGCCGGTTTCGCCTGCGCCGGACGCTGCCGAGTCGCCCGCGCCGCCTGCGTCCTGCATACCGGACGCTGTAGTGCCGCCTGTCCAGTTTGCAGTAGGCAGGAGCGCGTCGGCGTCGGTTACTCCGCCGCCTCCCACGCCGGAGGCTTACGTGCCCCCGGCCGCTGCGCCTGTTGTTCCGCCGCCGGCCGATCGGGTGGTTGGCTCGGTTGCGGGCGAGGGGAATGTCTATCGGGCCGGGAGGGCTTCCGCGCGAAGTCGGCCGGGACCGTTTCCGCCCAGGGGGCCGGGTGCCGCCGGTCGCAGCTCGTTCTCGTCGATACCGCCGGTTGCCGGTCCGCCGATGCCGCCCCCGACGAGCGGTCAGGGTGGCCCGCCCTGGCTCGGTGCGGTGCTTGCCGGCGGAATCGCGCTGGCCGTCGTGCTGCTGCTCGGCTGTCTTGGCGGGGCCCTCATGATCGGGCGCGGGGAAAGCGCGGAGCCCGTTGCGGTGGTACCGCCGGACGCGGTGGTGTCGGTCGAACCGGAAGCGCCGGTCAACCCAGCGGACCCGGTCGACCCAGCAGATCCGGCCCGCACGGCCGGCGAGGGAGTCGCCGTCGACCCGCCGGGGTCCACCGAAACCGCCGACGCCCCGCAGCCAACCGATTGAACCCGGCTCCGGCCCGCCCGGCTCAACCCAAAACCGAGCTCAATCCACCTGAGGCAGCGCCGGCCCGAGAATGTCATCAGCGTCCACAATGGTGTACGCGTACCCCTGCTCAGCGAGGAAGCGCTGCCTGTGCGCGGCGTACTCCGTGTCGATCGTGTCCCGTGACACCACCGTGTAGAAATGCGCCTGGCGGCCATCGGCCTTGGGGCGCAGGACCCGGCCGAGGCGCTGGGCTTCCTCCTGGCGGGAGCCGAACGTTCCAGAGACCTGGATCGCCACCGCCGCCTCGGGGAGGTCGATGCTGAAGTTGCCGACCTTCGAGATGACCAGCGTGCGGAGTTGGCCCGATCGGAACTCGTCGAACAGGCGCTCGCGTTCCTTGTTCGTTGTCGAGCCTTGCACGATGGGGGCGCCCAGGTATTCGCCGAGTTGGTGTAGCTGTTCGATGTAGCCACCGATCACCAGCACCTGCTCATCGGGGTGCTTCTCGACGAGCGCCCGGACGACAGGCAACTTGGTGCGAGCCGTGGCTGCTACGCGGTAGCGCTCCTCGGCCTCGGTCACGGCGTACGTCATCCGCTCGGCATCGGTGAGGGTGACCCGGACCTCGGTGCACTGAGCCGGGGCGATCCAGCCCTGCGCCTCGATGTCCTTCCACGGGGCGTCGTAGCGCTTGGGGCCGATCAGCGAGAACACGTCTCCCTCCCGGCCGTCCTCGCGCACCAGCGTCGCCGTCAAGCCCAGGCGGCGGCGGGCCTGCAAATCAGCGGTGAACCGGAAGATCGGCGCGGGCAGCAGGTGCACCTCGTCGTAGATGACCAGGCCCCAGTCGCGGGCGCCGAACAGGTCCAGGTGGGTGAAGGCGCCGCCGCGGCGGGAGGTCAGCACCTGGTACGTGGCGATGGTGACCGGGCGGATCTCCTTGCGCTCACCGGAGTACTCACCGATCTCTTCCTCGGTGAGGCTGGTGCGGGCGATGAGTTCGCGCTTCCACTGCCGGCCCGCCACCGTGTTGGTCACCAGGATCAGCGTGGTGGCCTGCGCGGTGGCCATCGCGGCCGCCCCGACCAGCGTCTTTCCGGCCCCGCAGGGCAAGACGACCACACCCGAACCGCCGGCCCAGAAACCATCAACGGCCTCCTGCTGGTACGACCGCAGCGTCCAGCCGTCCTGGGCCAGCGAGATCTCGTGCGCCTCGCCGTCCACGTAGCCCGCCAGGTCCTCGGCCGGCCAGCCCAGCTTGAGCAGCGCCTGCTTGAGCCGCCCCCGCTCGGAGGGGTGCACCACGATCGTCTCGTCGTCGAGGCGCGCCCCCAGCATGCCGGCCAGCTTCTTGCTCTTGGCCACCTCGACCAGCACGATTTTGTCGAGTCCGCGCAGCACGAGCCCGTGCGACGGGTCGTTGACCAACTGCAGGCGGCCGTAGCGGTCCATGGTTTCGGCCACGTCGACCAGCAGCGCGTGCGGCACCGGGTAGCGGGAGAACTTGATCAGCGAGTCGACCACGCTCTCGGCGTCGTGGCCGGCCGCGCGGGCGTTCCACAGGCCCAGCGGGGTCAGCCGGTAGGTGTGCACGTGTTCCGGGGAGCGTTCCAGCTCCGCGAACGGGGCGATGGCCATCCGGCACGCCTGCGCATCGGGGTGGTCGACCTCCAGCAACAGGGTCTTGTCGGACTGCACGATCAGGGGTCCGCCGCTCACCAAGATGCCCTTCCACGAATTTGAGAAGACCCTCCAGTCTGACACGCCCCGGCGAACCCGCCCTATTCCTCCAGCACAGCCGCGGTCACCCGGTGCAGGGCGAACGTGTGCGAGGTCTCAGTGCGTTCGTCCTCGGCGCGCAGATAGCCGGCGCTCAGCGACACCGGGCGCACCAGCCGCGACAGGGTGGCGCCGTGCGAGTCCACGTAGCCGATCCAGACCCGCGCCTTGTCGCGCACAGCCTGCTGCAACACCGCCATGGCCTGCGTATGAGCTTGCACGGAGGTCAGCCCGGGGACGCTCTGCCCGTTGGCCGCACGCACGGTGACCGGGGCACGCCGGGCCGCGCGGGTGGCCAGATCGCCACGGCGGATCTGTTCAACCACCCCGGCCAGTCGTGGTCCAGCCAGCAAGGGGGGTCCGCCCTGGTCGCCCAGCCGAGCCGATACGGGGGTACGGGTGGGAGCGCGCCGAACCTTCGGCCGGCTGAGCACCGCCGCGCCCACCGCGTCCTCGGCCACCGGGGCGTACCCGCAATCGCGCAGGACCCCCAGCAACCGGGACAGCTGCAGCGGGCTGACCAGCACTGTAGGGGCCAGTCGGCGCAGGACCAGCGACTGCAGACGCTTGTCGACCAGCACCTCGGCGACCAGGGCCTCGTCGTCGCTGCGCAGGTAGGAACCGGCCGAACCGGTGCGCAGACCGCCGTGCTTACGGGCGGCGTCGTCGATCAGGTAGGTCAGCGCCTGCGGGATCGGGGTGCGCGAACGGCGCTGGAACAGGGCGTGCAGGTCGGCGGCGGCGTACCCGACGTCGAGCGCCCGGCGCACGCTGGCCGCGGTGACCCGGTGCACGCTGGCCCCGCCGGCGGACTCCAGCTCGGCGACAGCCTCCAGCTCGGCGGCGAGTTCGGGCTCCGGAGGACCGGGCACCACCACTGACAGGTCGGCCTGCACGAGCACGTGGTCGACGGGAGCGGGCAGCAGCGCGTCGAGGGCGCGCACGGCTTCGGAGGCGCCGGGCACGCGGCCGCCGTCCGGCCCGGTGCCGAGCGGGTCCTGGTCGTCGGGTTCGGTGCCGGTTTGCAGCAATTTCCCGTACGAGGTAAGCGCCCCCAATCCCGTCACGCCCAACGTCGCGGCCCCGCTCAGAGCGTCACGATGCGCCTGCTCGCGACCTCGCGCGCGGCGCGGCGCCTGCCACGACAGCAGCCCGAGTACGTCATCGGTCTTCGGCGCGGTGCCCGGAGGCAAATCGGTCAGCACCGCCAGCACCTCCCGCCGGGCCTGCGGCGCGCCGGCACGTTCGGCATCGGGAGCCAGCACGTTGACCGGGCGGTCCCGGTCGTCGCGCTGGCCGATCAAGCTGGGCTGACGGGTCATGGCCAGCCACGAGTTGGCCAGGGCTTCCCAGCGCTGGGCGATGCTCAGCGCCCGCCACAGGTCATAAGCTCCGGTGGGCAGAAAAATCTCGTCCGCGGCGCCACCGGCCCGGCTGGTCGTCACACCCCGGCCGGTGCCGCTGACATCGGTCTCGCCCAGCAGCCCGGACGCATGCGCAACCTCGATCAGCAGCGCGGTCGACGGTTCGTCGAGGTTCACGGCACGGCTGAGACGCTTGAGATCCCGTACGCCCAAACCTCCGGTCTTCAACCCGATGGCCGGCTCTACCGCGAGCGCGTCCAGCAGCATCTCGGTGTTGCGCACGGCCTCCATGACCTGACCGGCCCCGGCCGAGTCGACCGGCTTGGGATCGCGCTGCACGCCCGGCGGTGCGGGCGGGTGCGGGCGCAACTCACCCAGCGGACCCTCGTCGCGGCGCAGCAGCAGACCGATCTCACGCGGCAGCTCGACCAGCTCACCGTCGGCGCGGGGCGCACGGCCCACCTCGGAAACCGGGACCAGCATGTGGTTGTCGATCAGCCACTGCACCGGCTCGGCGACTTTGCCGCCGGCGGCGAGCGCGCCGACCGGGGGACCTGCGGCGAGCCGGTCCAGGATTGCGCGGGCGCCGGCGGGGGCAGCCATGACCGTACGGCGAAGCTTGGCCTTGTCCGCACAAAGAGCTGCCGCCTGGGCATCCAGGTAGTCCGCGGGGCGCCCGAGACCGGCCGGGTAGGGGGAGGTGACCTCGTCGACCGTGCCCACCACGTGCAACGCGTCGTCGGGGCCGTACAGCAGGAAACGGGCGCGTAGGCGGCCGAGCCCTGTTCGTACCTCTTCGGGGTCAATGCCCGCGGTGAGCTCGATAATCGCGGAGAGCGAGGTCAACGCGGTTTGCTCCGACCGGCTCAGCCGGGCGGCATCGAGCACGGCGAGGGTGAACTCGTCCAGGGCATCGAGGCAGCGAGCTACCGAGCCGCGGGATTGAGCCCGCACGGCGAGAGCGGACACGTCGGCGGGTACGGGCACGACAAGATCGGGGCGCAACTGGATGAGCGCGCCCAGAGCCTCGTCGGAGAGAGCCCTCAACTGATCGGCGAATGCGGTGGCCATCGCATCCAACGCTAACCGCCGTGGGAGCATGGTGAGGGGTCCGGGGCGTGGCCGGACCGTGGAAAATCCTGAGGAGTCACCCGTGGCCGCCAACAAGAAGATGCCCGGCACGTCCGTCGACGTCGGTGAAGCACGCGCTTCCCGCCCGGGACAGGTGCCGGAGTCGCCGCTCAAGGACGGGCACCTGTCGGTGTCGGAAATCGTGTCCGACCGGGCGGCCGCCCCGTCGCCGTTCGGTGACGACCAGACCTTCCCGCTGCCGGTGGAGAGCTTGACCTACACCCCGGCCACCACTCCGTGACAGCTGCCGCTCCCGCGGTCGGCTTCGATCTGGACATGACCCTGATCGACTCTCGGCCCGGCATCCGGGAGGCCTACCGGGCGCTCACCGCTGCGACCGGCGTGTATGTCGACGCCGATCTAGCGGTCACCAGGCTTGGGCCGCCGCTGCGCACCGAGCTGCGCAACTGGTTCCCGGAAGCCGACGTGGAGCAGGCGGTCACCACCTACCGCACGCTGTACGCCGAGCACGCCATCGCGCCCACGGCTCCGATGCCCGGGGCGGTTGACGCGCTGGCTGCCGTACGCGGGCGCGGGCTGCGGGTCGTCGTGGTGACCTCGAAGCTGGGCCGGCTGGCCGCGCTGCACCTCGAACATCTCGGCTTGCCGTACGACGAGCTGGCCGGTGACCTGTTCGCCGAGGGCAAGGCCACGGCGCTGGCCGGGCACCGGGTGCGCTGGTATGTCGGGGATCACGTGGCCGACATGGTGGCGGCCCGTACCGCCGAGATCCCGGGCATCGGCGTGGCCACCGGGCCGTGCTCGATCGACGACCTTACTTCCGCCGGAGCCGCACGCGTTTTGTCTGACTTGACCGGGTTCCCCGCACTCCTGGCTGAGATTACGGTTGGGACCTGAGCGTCACGCTCGATAACCTAGCCGTGAGCAATCGAGTCCATTGAGTGAAGTTGAGGTCAGCGGTGCCCACGGGTCGAGTGAAGTGGTACGACGCGACGAAGGGATTCGGTTTCGTCACCAGCGACGAGGGCGGAGACGTGTTCCTGCCCAAGACATCCCTGCCGTCCGGGGTCGAGGACCTGCGGGCCGGCCAGCGGATCGAGTTCGGCGTGATGGACGGCCGCAAGGGCGCCCAGGCCCACGGTGTCAAGGTCCTCGACGCCCCGCCCTCGGTGGCCGAGCTGCGCCGCCGCCCCGCCGACGAGCTCCACGGCATGGTCGAGGACATGATCAAGGTCCTCGAGGCGAAGGTGCAGCCCGACTTGCGGCGCGGTCGCTATCCGGACAAGCGGACGTCCCAGAAGGTCGCGCAGCTTGTTCACGCGGTGGCACGTGAGCTGGAGGTTTAGGGGTTTATCAGCTTGAGGGCCGTCCTTGGGGGCGGCCCTCTCGCTTCGCCCGGCTTTGGCCGGCTCGCCGGGCCTTGTCAGGCGAGCAGGCTGCGGACGGGCGGGGTGATGCCGGCGGCGGCGGACCGGCTGAGCAGGGCGTCGGCGGCGGCCAGGCCCTCCTTGCCCAGGTCGAGGGTGAACTCGTTGACGTACAGCTTGATGTGCTGCTGCACGACGTCGGGTTCCATCTCCTGGGCGTTGGCCAGCACGAACTCGCGGCTCGCGTCGGGGTCGGCCCAGGCCATGCTCACCGAGGTGCGGATCCACTCCGCGGCCTCCTGCGGGTCAACCTTGCCCTTGCGGGCCAGAATCGCGCCGAGCGGAATCGGCAACCCGGTGTCCGACTCCCACCATTCGCCCAGGTCGACCAGCGAGGTCAGGCCGTACCTCGGGTAGGTGAACCGAGCCTCGTGGATGACCAGGCCGGCGTCGAAGCGTCCCTCGGCCACCCCCGGCATGATCTCGTGGAACGGCACCACCTCGATGGCGGCGGGCGGGTTGCCTGCCGACCAGAGGCGGAACAGCAGGTACGCCGTGGTCCGGTCGCCGGGGACGGCAACCGTGGCGCCGCTGAGGTCGTCGTTGTGGCCCGCCTTGGTGAGCACCAGCGGACCGCAGCCCCGGCCCAGAGCGCCGCCGCAGGGGATCAGCTCGTAGTCGTCCAGCAGCCAGGGCAGCGCGGCGTAGCTGACCTTGACCAGGTCGAACTCGCCCCGCTCGGCAGCGGTGTTGGTGACATCGACGTCGGCGAACGTCAGCTCGACCGGCTCGGCGCCCGGGATGAGACCGTGCACGAGCGCATGGAAGACGAACGTGTCATTGGGGCAGGGCGAAACCGCCAGGGAAAGTGCCACGTCCCTCACCGTATCGACGGGGAGGCCCGCTGACCCGCACCGAACGGTGTCTGACTTGCCACACGTTGTCTGGGCCACATTCCGCCGCCAACTGGTTGTCCACAAAGTTATCCACAGGCTCAGTGGAGAACTTTGCCGGCTCTCTGCCACCCTCCAGTGAGGGCCCCGAAAGCTTCTTGTAGCCGCCAACTAGCCCGGTCACGGGGGCCGATGGGGTTGGAGATCGCGCGCAGTTCGAGGAAGGGCAGGCCCAGCGCTCGGGCCGCGCTGGCTACGCCGAAGCCCTCCATCGCCTCGGCCACGGCGTGCGGGTACTGAGCTTCGAGGCGAGCGGTGGTGCCGGCCGTGCCGGTGACCGTGGCCAGGGTGAGGATGTCGCCGCGGATGGCCTCGGGCAGGGCGGAGGTCACGGCGTCGAGGAGGTCGGGATCGGCGGCGATGACACTTGTGCCGAAGCCGAGTTCCTCGATGGGGAGGAAGGCGTGGCTGGAGGGGTCCTGGGTGGGGGTCTCGGCGCCGAGATCCGCGGCCAGGGAACGTACGCCGAGGACGGTGCCGCCGACTGCGGCTCGGCCGGCGAATCCGCCGGCGATGCCGGTGCTGATCACGGCGGTGCAGGGCTCGCCGCGAGCTTCGGCGAGGGCGAGCAGGCGCGCGGTGCCGGCGGCCGCAGCGGCAGGGCCGACGCCGACAGCCGCAACAGCGAAGATCGCTGCGCCGGTGCGGCCGACCTGCGAGGCGGCGGTCACAGGCTCGATCCCGCTTGCGGAGAGGCCGGCTCGGACTGCTTGGGCTTCCGGTTCTACCGCGGTGACGATGAGCAGGCGGGGGGTGGTCATCTGGGGTCGGCCTCGTCGGTGGGGGTGCCGGGGCCGTTGGTGGTTGAGGACCACCGTCGAGCCGCCGACCACCGGCAACTGCTCGACCGCACCGGAATGGTCCTTCGGGACCGTCTACACCGGCGGCTCGACGGTGGTGCACGAGAAGAGCAAGTACGGCGACCCGAGCGGCCCGGCTTCCGGTCAGGGCAAGCACCTCTGGCGGGCCCGCTACTGGACGCAGGGCTCCGAGCCCGGCTGGACGCAACAGTGGGAGGACCTCGGCCGCTGCTGAGGTCGTAGCTCCCGGCCCGTCTCCACCCTGGGTTCCTGTCTCCACCCCTGGGTTCCCGTCTCCACCCCCGGGTGGAGGCGGGAACTCCATCTGTGCGCCGATTCGTGATCGACGGTTCTGCCGGATCGTTTGACACATGACGAACTACCTGATCAGCATCGGCATCCTGGTTCTCGTTCTGACCACCGGCCTTGGCACCCACGAATACGCCAAGCACCGCCTCATCCGCCCGGTGCTCATCGTGCTCGGCGTCGCGGCGTACTACCTGCACTCGTTCCCGACCGGCGGCAATGACATCCCCCTGGTGCTGGCGTTCGCCGGTTTCGGCCTCGCCCTCGGCATCGGTTCCGGCCTGTTGGTCAAGGTCCACCGCGACACCTCCACCGGCAAGATCCTGACCACCGCCGGGCTCGGCTTCGCCACGATCTGGGCCGGCGTCACCGTGGCGCGCATGCTGTTCATCTACGGCGCCGACCACTGGTTCACCGAGGCCCTGATCACGTTCTCCCGCGACAACCTGATCACCGGCGCCGACGCCTGGACCGCCGCGTTCGTGCTGATGGCGCTGACCATGGTGCTCGCCCGGCTCGCCGTCACCGTGATCGCCGCGTCCCGCGTCCGCCGCCCCGAGTTGTCCGGGACAATGGCGCGGTGAACTCCAGCGTCGGGTACCGGCCCCTGGTCTGGGCCAGCGCGGCAGTCATCGCGGTCGACGCGATCCTGGCCGGGCTGCCCGAGCCGGGGGCCGCCCGCATCCTGCTACCGGTGCTGGTCGTGGCCGGGCTGGCATTGTGGCTCGCCGGCACCTCGCTGTGGATCCGGGCCGCCGGGCTGTCCGGGCAGGCGATCGCACTGACCGGCGCCGGGCTGTGCGGGGCGGGCATCGACCTGGTCCGCCCGGACGGCCCCGGCTATGTGCTGGGGTTCATGGCGGTGGCGGGGATGGGGTTGCGCCTGCCGCGCCGGATCGCCCTGATCTGCGGCGGGCTGGTGGTCGCCTGCACGGCCTTGGTCGAGGCGTACAACGCCCAGCACGGCATCACCGCGTTTCTCAACCTGGCCATCGGCGGCTTCTTCCTGTTCATGGCGTCGGCCTTCGCGCAAGCCAACCGGGCCGCCCGCGACGCCGCCGAGGAACGCCTCGCCCAGGAGGCTGAGACCCGCGCGGCCCGAGAGGAGTCGGCCCGGCTGGCCGAGCGCTCCCGCATCGCCCGCGAACTGCACGACGTCCTCGCGCACACGCTGGCCGGGCTGACAGTCAAGTTGGAAGGGGCACGCCTGCTGGCCACGAAGACGTCGGCCGACCCGCGGGTGATCGAGCAGATCTCCGGGGCGCACAGCCTGGCCCGTGACGGCTTGAGCGGGGCTCGCCAGGTAGTCGAGACGCTGCGCGGCGACCGGGTGCCGGGGCCGTCGCTGATCCCCGAGCTCGTGCAGAATTCCGGGGCGACGCTGACCGTCACCGGCACGCCGCGCCCGATGCCACCCGAGGACGGGCTGGCGTTGTACCGCACGGTGCAGGAAGCGCTGACCAACGCGGCCAAGCACGCCGGTCCGTCCGCTACCGTCGCGGTGTCGTTGACGTGGACCGATGCGGCTGTCGAAGTTTCGGTCACCGACAGCGGCGGCTCGCCGGTCCCGCAGTTGCCCTCGGGTGGGTTCGGGTTGACCGGGCTGGCCGAGCGCGCGGCGCTGGCCGGTGGGCAGTTGACGGCCGGTCCCGAGGGGGCAGGCTGGCGGGTGTGGTTGTCCCTTCCCTTGAAAGGCGCACAGTGACTGTCACCGTGCTAGTGGCCGACGACCAGAAGGTGGTCCGGGACGGCTTGGCGATGATGCTCGGGCTGCTCGACGACATCACCGTGGTCGGCACGGCCATCGACGGCGGCGACGCGATCCGCCAGGCCGGCGAGCACGACCCGGACGTGATTCTGATGGACCTCAACATGCCCGGCGTGGATGGGATCGAGGCAACGTCACGACTGGTGGCCTCGGGGGCGCGGGCGCGGGTTGTGGTGCTCACGACGTACGCGGATGATCGGTCGGTTTTCCAGGCTTTGCAGGCCGGGGCGAAGGGTTACCTGACCAAGGATGCGGGAGCCGAGGAGATCCGGCAGGCCGTGCTGACGGTGGCGGCGGGGGAGGCCCAACTCGACCCGTCGGTGCAGCGGCGGTTGCTGGAGGCGCTGGCCGCGGGGGCGCCGTTCGGGGTGGCTCCGGAGTCACCGTCGGGGTTGCTGACCGCGCGCGAGGAGGACGTGCTGCGCGAGATCGCCCACGGGCACAGCAACGCGGAGATCGCGGGGCGGCTGCACGTGTCCGAGGCGACGGTGAAGACGCACATCAACCATCTGCTGGCCAAGACGGCGTGCCGGGATCGGGCCGCCCTTGTCGCCTACGCGTTCCGGACCGGGCGGGCACGCTGAGCTGTCTTGCCGGCCGGCCTGTCCTACCTGCTGGCCTGTCTGCGCTGAGGTCAGCTCAGGGTTTGCGGGCCACGCCGCCATAGCCGGTGCGGGCCAGCTCCGGATCCACCCCGGCCGGCAACGCCTCGTGCGGCCAGATGTTCACCAGCCCCGGCGCCTCGAAGACGAAGTCGCCAAAGAAGGCCTCGATGCTCGGGCGGTCGCGCGGCGTGAACGGGGTGTTGGCGCGCTCGTAGATGTCGGAGATGCGGGCCATGTAGTCGGGCCGGGCGTCGTTCGCCGCGTGCGAGATGGCCAAGTAGCTGCCCGGGGCGAGGGCCTTGCGGTACTCGGCCACCGCGTCGTGCGGGTGGGCGCTGTCCGGAACCAGGTGCAGCAGGAACATCATCAGCACGGCGACCGGCTGGTCGAAGTCGAGCAGGCCGGTGACCTCGGGGTCCTGCAGGATGGTCTCGGGTTCCAGGAAGTCGCGGTGCACGATGCGCGCGCGGCCCGGGTCGGTCAGCAGGAACCGGCCGTGGGTGCAGACCACGTCGTCGTAGTCGACGTAGACCACGCGGGCGTCCGGGTGGGCCGCCTGGGCGAACTCGTGCACGTTCTTGGCCGCGGGCAGCCCCGAGCCCAGGTCGAGGATCTGACGGATGCCGCGTTCGCGGACCAGGTGGTTGACGACCCGCTCGATCAGCGCCCGGCCCGAGGCGGCGGCCGCGCGCATCTCGGGGGCCACGGCCAGGACGGCTTCGGCGGCGGCCCGGTCGGCTGCGAAGTTGTCCTTGCCGCCCAGGTAGTAGTCGTACATCCGGGCGGCGTTCGGCACATTGACATCGATGCCAGCGGGGACCGTCATGGACATCAACGTACCTTCCCCGCCGGAGGATGAGTAGCCCGGCTCTGTCGACGTAGGACACAGCCGCCGCGGAGTTCGAAACCCGGATACCGGGGTACTCGGGCGCCATGGCTTTCGGAAAGAAGCAGACCGTTGCCGATCAGCTCGTCGAGGTGCTGGTGCAGGCCGGCGTCGAGCGGATCTACGGCATTGTCGGGGACAGCCTCAACGCGCTCAGCGACGCGATCCGGCGCAACGACGCGATCGACTGGGTGCATGTGCACAACGAGGAGGCAGCGGCGTTCGCGGCGGCGGCCGAGGCCCAGCTCACGGGCAAGCTGGCGGTCTGCGCGGGCAGCGCCGGGCCGGGCAACACCCACCTGATCCAGGGCGTCTTCGATGCGCACCGCTCGGGCGCGCCGGTGCTGGCGATCGCCTCGCACATCACCTCGACCGAGATCGGCACCGGTTTCTTCCAGGAGACCGACCCGAAGCGGCTGTTCGAGCAGGCCAGCCACTGGGCCGAGCTGCTGTCCACGCCGGCGCAGATGCCCCGGATGGCCCGCGTCGCGATCCAGAACGCGGTCGGGTTGCAGGGCGCTGCGGTGCTGGTGGCGCCGGGGGACCTGCTGGAGGCGGACGCGGTCAACGAGACCGGATCGTCGGCGCCGGCCGCTCGCCGCCCCCTGCCCGCTCCGGCGCCCGAGGTGCTCGAGGACCTGGCGGCCCGGCTCAACGGCGCGGCCAAGGTGGCGATCTTTGCCGGCATCGGGTGTGCGGACGCGCGCGAGGAGGTGCTCGCGCTGGCTGCGGCGCTGAATGCCCCGGTGGGTCACAGCCTCAGGGGCAAGGACATCCTGCAGTACGACAACCCGTACGACGTGGGTATGTCAGGTTTGCTGGGCTATGGCGCGTGTTACGACGCCTGCCACGAAGCCGACGTGTTGTTGCTGCTCGGCACCGACTTCCCCTACCGCGCTTTCCTGCCGCAGAAGAACACCATCCAGGTCGACATCGACCCGTCGCGTCTGGGCCGGCGTTCCGAGCTGGAACTGGGCGTGGCCGGCGATGTGGGGGCGACGATCCGGGGGCTGCTGCCGCTGCTGACCGCGCGCGACGACCGCTCGTTCCTGGACAAGACGCTCAGGGAGCACAGCAAGAAGCTGGACAGCACGGTCGAGGCGTACACCCACGACGTCGAGCACCTGACCCCGATCCACCCCGAGTACGTGGCGTCGATCCTCGACGAGGAGGCCGCCGGCGACGCGGTGTTCACTGCCGACACCGGCATGTGCTGCACCTGGATTGCCCGCTACATCACGCCGAACGGCCGGCGGCGGCTGATGGGTTCGTGGGTGCACGGCACGATGGCCAACGCGTTGCCGCATGCGATCGGCGCCCAGCTCGTCGACCGCAACCGCCAGGTCATCTCGATGTCCGGCGACGGTGGCCTGGCCATGCTGCTCGGCGAGTTGCTGACCGTGCGCACCCACCGGCTGCCCGTCAAGGTGGTCGTGTTCAACAACTCGAGCTTGGGCATGGTCCGGCTGGAGATGATGGTCGACGGCGCTCCGCCGTACGAGACGGATCATGATGCGGTTGATTTTGCCGCTATTGCCCGGGCGGCGGGTTTCCATGCGGTGCGCGTCGAGAAGCCGGACGAGGTGCGCAGTGCCCTGCGGGCGGTCCTCGACCATGACGGCCCGGCCCTGCTGGACGTGGTGACAGATCCGGACGCGCTGTCCATGCCGCCGCACATCACGGCCGCCGAGGCGAAGGGCTTTGCGCTGTCGACGAGTAAGACGGTGCTGGGTGGCGGGGTCGGGTCGATGCTGCACCTGGCTCGGACGAACTTGCGGAACCTGGGCGGCTAGACACCGCCACGCCCGCGAACCCGGGCACCAGCCCCGGCTTCCCGCCCCCGCAGCTTGCGCAGGCTCCTGCGGGCGGCGGCCACCGGGACCACCACCATCGGCGACAGGTCCTGCATGGCGACCTCGATGGGGTGCCGAGTCGCAGGCCCCGGTGTCGAACCGGGCCTTCCGCCGTTATGAGCGGCGGCCGGGCAGCCAACGCCCCGCCTGCGGTGATGAATTTCCAAGGAAAGTGCGCCGCCGGGGAATCGAACCCCGAACCGATTGATTAAGAGTCAATTGCTCTGCCAGTTGAGCTAGCGGCGCCCGGTTTACTGCTGCGCACCCCCAGCAGGATTCGAACCTGCGGCCTCGACGTTCGTAGCGTCGCGCGCTGTCCCACTGCGCCATGGGGGTAGGAAAAGAAAAAGCCGCCGGGCAGGCCGGCGGCGGACGGAGGAGGCTGATTGTCAGCCGCTTCGCCGTGCCGGGGTGGTGCGCATTCGCTTCGTCATGGGAAAACCATAGAACAGGCCGGCGGCGTTCTTCAACGCATTTAATCGCGCCTTCTCTGCGGCCGGACCTCTCTTTTCGGCCGTGACTTCTTCTCCGGTCGGGCTGTGGCCCTCTCGCTGGCTGCTTCCCTCTGCGAGCGCACCTTGAGGCGCCCGCGAACGCGACGAACGCGACACCCTGTCCGATCGGACTGCGTAAAGTGCGCCAGGGTATTTCACGGGCATCGAAGTGAACGATCGGCGAGCCGGGGATGTCCGCCAGGGGAGATATATGGCATGCTGCCGCCGGGCTGCTCTGGGGATTCCAATGGCTCGGAACTCGGCGCCGCTCTGAGGGCTCCTCGGGCTCGAGCTACCGGACCGCTCCGAGGGCTTCTTGGCGGCCTGGAAGCACCTCGACCTGCCGGACAGCTCCGGGCGATCCGGGGAACTCTCGACCGAAGAGGACCGCCCCTCGGCGGCCGCCAAGCTCAGGCACCTTTGTAACGTGACAATTTCACGATCACCTAGACAGAGGTGGTCGCTAGGCTAACAAAACGGACATAAGACGTTTCCGGTGCGGGGCCGGGGCGTTGATTGGGGTTATGGTGCGACGCTCATCCCTGCGCGAGATCCGCGAGCAGACCTACAAAGCCAAGGACGCCTGGTGGACTGTGCTGCTGGTGGACCCGGTGGCGGCCCGGTTGGTGTGGCTCGTCTCGCCGTACCGGTGGATCACGCCGAATTTTCTCACCGGAATCGCAACCATCCTCGGCCTGGGAGCCGCCGCGGCGTTCGCCACGGGTGAGCGCTGGTGGGTCGTGGCCGGGGCGCTGCTGTTCCACGTCAGCTTCATCGTCGACTGCATGGACGGCAAGATCGCCCGGCTCAATGGAACCGGGTCGATGTTCGGGACCTGGCTCGACTTCATGTTCGACCGGGTTCGCGTGTTCATCTGTGCCCTGGCGCTCTTCGGTGGCCAGTACGAACGGACGGGCTCTGACACGTACCTCTGGGTCATGATCGCCGTGGTCTTCCTGGACCTGTTCCGCTATCTCAACGGCCAGCAGATGGCCAAGGTCCGCCAGACCATGCGCGACCAGATCGCCGAAGCGCGCGGCCCGATCCTCCCGCCGCCGCCCGAAGCTCCCGCTGCGGCCGCCGCCGTCGCTCACGGCCCGCGCGCGAAGGTTCGCCACCTGCTGCTGTCGCGGCGCATCCGCACACACCTGTTCAGCGGCATCGAGTACGAGATGACGGTCTTCATCATCGGCCCCCTGACCGGCCTGATCATTCCCTTCGCGGTGCTGGCCGGGGCCCTGATGCTGGTCTTCGAACTGCGCCTGATCTACCGCCTCTGGCAGTCCACCCGCGCCTTCCCGGTGGCCCTGGCCAAGGCCCGCGCCGCTGCGGCAGTGCTCGCCGTGCCCGAGCAGTCCCACGAGGTGGCACCCACCCCCACCCGGGGGTAGTGCCGACCGGCGGCCCGGCGCAAGCTGATCAGCATGGGTACTGCAGCTTTCCGGGCCGCCCGCGATTTCCTCATCGAGCGTCGCGAGAACTACGCCGACGCCTACGCGACCTTCGCCTGGCCCCAGCTCGGCGAGTTCAACTGGGCCCTCGACTGGTTCGACGTAATCGCCCAGGGTAACGATGCACCTGCGCTCTGGATCGTCGAAGAGGACGGCTCGGAGCAGAAGCTGTCCTACGAGCAGATGTCCCAGCGCTCAAACCAGGTGGCCAATTGGCTGCGCGCGCAAGGCGTCAAACGCGGCGACCGGCTGGTCCTCATGCTGGGCAACCAGGTCGAACTGTGGGAAACTATCCTGGCCGCGATGAAGCTGGGCGCAGTGCTCATCCCGGCCACTCCGCTGCTGGGCCCGGCCGACGTCCGCACCCGTGTCGCGCGCGGCGGCGCCCAGCATGTGGTCGCGCTTTCGAGCGCCGCGCCACGCTTCGAAGGCATCGACGAAAACGTGACGAGGGTCGCGGTGGGAGAACCGGTCGAGGGATGGAAAACCTTCTCCGACGGGTACGACCAGAGCACCACGTTCCAGCCGGACGGCCCGACCCACGCCGACGACACGCTGCTGCTCTACTTCACATCCGGCACCACAGCCCAACCCAAGCTGGTGGAACACACGCACGCCTCGTACCCGGCCGGCCACCTGTCGACCATGTACTGGATCGGCCTGCAGCCCGGAGACATCCACCTCAACATCTCGTCCCCCGGCTGGGCCAAGCACGCCTGGAGCAACGTTTTTGCCCCGTGGAACGCCCAGGCTTGCGTGTTCATCTACAACTACACCCGCTTCGACGCCGCGCGGCTGCTGGCCGAGATGCAGCGCTGCGAGGTGACCAGCTTCTGTGCGCCGCCCACCGTATGGCGCATGCTGATCCAATCGGACCTGAGCACCCTGCGCACCCCGCCCCGCCTGGTGGTGGGGGCCGGAGAGCCACTCAACCCCGAGGTCATCGAGCGGGTACGCGAGGCCTGGGGCGTGACCATCCGCGACGGCTTCGGCCAGACCGAGACGTCGGTCCAGATCGCCAACACACCTGGTCAGCCGGTACGTCCGGGCTCGATGGGCCGCCCGGTGCCTGGGTTCCGCGTAGCCCTGATCGACCCGCTGACGGGGAAGCCGGCCACCGAGGGCGAGATCTGCCTGCAGCTCGACCCGCGCCCCGTCGGGCTCATGGTCGGCTACCACGGTGACGAAGACCTAACCGCCGCAGTAATGGCCGACGGCTACTACCACACCGGCGACGTGGGCTCGCAAGACAAGGACGGATACATCACCTACATAGGCCGCACCGACGACGTGTTCAAAGCCTCGGATTACCGAATCTCCCCCTTCGAACTCGAAAGCGTCCTGATCAAGCATGAAGCGGTGGTGGAAGCGGCCGTGGTGCCATCACCCGACGCGCTGCGCCTCAACGTGCCCAAGGCGTACGTGGTGCTAGCTGCCGGCTGGGAACCGACCGAGGAAACGGCAAAAGCCATCTTCGAGCATTCCCTGACGCATTTGTCGCCTTACCAGAGGATTCGGCGTCTGGAATTCACTGACCTGCCGAAGACCATTTCGGGGAAGATCCGGCGGGTGGAGCTTCGGGAGGCTGAGCAGGCGAAGAACGGTGAGGGGAAGGAAACGCCGCCGGGTGAGTTCCGCGGGTGAGCCTGGGTTTGATGCGTTCGCTTCCACGGCGGCGCGCAACCGACTTCCTGTTCTGCTGACACCTGATTCGTCTTGCGCCTGAACCGTCCGTCTCGGTGCGGAACTCTCGATCTTGGTCCTTGTTCTGATTTCGTGCGCCCGGAGTCAATGTCCTGGATCTGGAGGCGAGGCTTCACCCCTGGAAGCCCGGCTCGGCGCGCCGCAACCAGGTAATCATGGCGTCTTGGCAGGAGGCGAAGATCTGCCACACCTCGTTGTACCGATCCAGCGCAGCCTCCTTGGTTCCCAGCGCCGCATCCTGACTCCAGCGCTCGGTGAGTTCGTGCAGCCGAGTAGCAACCCGGTCAAGCTCGGTGCTGAACTGCCGATCCTGAGCAGCCACCACCGCCGCGGCGATGCGGAAGCGGAGATCAAGGACCGCAACGTCCTCAATGTCCGCCCGCAACGAACGCTCGTCCGGCACGCCAACAAACGTCCGCATGCCGGACTCAAGAGCGTCAACAACCTTGTCGCGAGCCTGTTGCTGCAAAGCCAGCTTGCGCAGCGACGAGTCGGTAAGCCTCACCACCGTAAGGCTGACCAGAGCCGCCACCAGACCAGTGATCACAGCACTGACAAGCCCCTGCAACAAGTTCGGCCAGCCGGCGGTGACCGACTGAAACCAACTCGCCGACGTGGTCATACCGCCAAATTAGCCCGCGACCCGATCCAGGCACATATAAAGTCGCTTGCCCGACGGTCGATACCCAACCCGCTCATAGATTCGCCACGAATCCGGCCCCGAAGCCTCCAGCCAAGCAACCTCAACCCCCGCACCAAAAAGCTGCACCGTAATGGCCCCGGTGATCGCCGCAGCAAGCCCCCGCCGCCGGTACGCCGTCACAACCGCAATCCCCGTCACTTCACTGACCCCGCCATTCGCCAGCTCGCTCCCTTGCTGGCCGTCCGCTGGCTCGCTCGCTTGCCGGCCTTCCGGGCGCTCGCTTTCGCGCGAGCCGCCCAAGGGCTTGCTCTCAGCGGGCGTACCCCCTCCGCCTCCGTTAGGTGGTGTCGCCATACCACCGCCCACGCACACGCCGACCGCATCAATGGCCATGAACGCAACGCCGCCGCGGTCCTGCAAGTGCGCGATGCGTTCGGCGTCTTGCTCGGTGGCCGTAGGTTCACCCCCGAACGCCTCGTTCTGGGCATTGACCATGGCGATGCGCTGCTCGGAGTTGGCCGGCGACAGTACCCGGAAGCCGTCGGGTATCGGTGGAACCCGCAGCGAACCAGGTGAGCAGACGAGGTAGTCGTGCCGTTCCTCGACGGCGAATCCGGCGTTCAGAAGCAGGTGTTCGAGGTCGGGGGCAGTGCTGGTGACGTACTCCAATCGGGGTTTGCGTTCTGCCGTTCGGAACGCCGTCACCAGTGCGGTGATGTCGGCTGGGGTGATGGTGTGGCCCGGTCGCGGTGTGGCGTAGTTGATGCCGGGGCTGTCGGTGCCGGGGTCGACGCCGATGATGAACGGTCCGACGGCGACGGGTGCGGGCCGGGCGGCCAGGTTGTCGACCACGGACTCTTGAATGCGGGCATCCAAGCTCAAGGTGAACCTCTGCATGGTGAAGGAAGACGTGCACGGACGACGAAGAAAGCGCGGCCGCCACGCAAAGGCGCTGGAAACGAGTTCGTAGCGCGGAACGCTCAGGCGGCTTCTTGGCTCACCGAGATCACAGGCGTCATTCCTTCAAGCAGAGGGTCCATCTGCTCGCGCCGATCAGACCTTGCACCGATCGGCGGGCGGGCTCACCCCATCACGGCGACCGGCAGCCGGTCAACCACATTTTGATCAGCCGGGGCACCGCAGTTTTCGATGACTGCGGAACCGGCGCGCTTCTCCGTGCCCCTGGGTATGTCATCGCAGGGGTTCTCCCACCTCGTGCAGGTGCTTCAACGCGATGCCGTAGGACTCGATCAGGCCTGTCTCCTCGTAGGTCACGCCGATCTCCCGGCAGTAGGCCCGCACGATCGGTTGGGCGCGGCGCAGGTTGCGCGTCGGCATGGCCGGGAAGAGGTGGTGTTCGATCTGGTAGTTGAGGCCGCCCAGGGCGATGTCGGTAAGCCGGCCGCCGCGGACGTTGCGGGACGTCAGAACCTGTTTGCGGAGGAAGTCCTCGTCGCCGGTGGGGTGCGGCATGCCCTTGTGGTTCGGTGCGAAGGTCAGGCCGAGGTATACCCCGAACAGTCCTTGGTGGATCACGAAGAAAGTCAACGCCTGCAATGGTTGCAACACGGTCACCAAGGCGGTTACATAGAAGATCAAGTGAGCGGCCAGCAGCACCGACTCCCACCCGCGGCGCTTGATCGAACCGTTGAGCAGCGCCTTGATGCTGTCCTTGTGCAAACTCAGGCCGAGCAGAGTGAGCAGTGGGAAGAACAGCCAGGCCTGGTTGCGTGTGAGCCAGCGCTGCATCCGTCCGCGCCGGGTGCGCGCCGCGTCCTGCGACCAGACGAGCACCGCCGGCGCCACGTCGGGATCGAGATCGTCGTGGTTGGGATTGGCGTGGTGCCTGGTGTGCTTGTCCTGCCAGTAGCCATAGCTCATGCCGATGGCCAGGTTGCCCGCGATCATGCCTGCCCGAGCGCTCGGTGCTTGAGTCCGGAAAACCTGACGGTGTGCGAGATCGTGGGCCACGAGCGCCACCTGGGCGAACGTGACAGCCAGGAACGCCGCCACCGCCGACGTCCACCAGGACGCGCCTATGAGGAAGAAGGCCACCCAACCACCGACCAGCATCAGGGCCACGACACTCAAGCGCACTGTGTAGTAGCCCGGTTTGCGCGTCAGCAGGCCCGCGCCGGTTATCCGCCGGCCGAGCTCGGCGAAGTCCGTGGACCGTGGCCGCTGCGTGGTTGTTGTTGTCATGCGTCCACCGTCTCGCGGTTTCCGCTCATCGTCAGGAGGGCTAGCTCCCGAGTTCTGGGTAACGCTAGCCCTACCCTTGAGCGGGCTGAACCGGAGTACACATACGGGAGCCAGCACTACTGTGCCCAGCCCGGCCCGGGGCAACAATGAAACCCATGGGGATCGAGACATGGGTACGCAACGGGCTGCGCGCCGTCGGTCTCGGCTGGGCCGGGATTGCGCTGTCGGTGCTCAACCTGCCGCTGCTCGTGCTCTGGATCGTTGCTCTGGCTTTGACCCCGGCGGCCGGCATCGGCATGGTCGCGTTGCCCTTCGCCACCTCACTCGTGCGCGCTCGCGCCGACCTGGCCCGGCGGCTCGCCGCGGGTTGGTGCGTGACGATCGAGCGTCCTTATGCGCCGCGCCCGAAGGGATCCCTGCCCGTCGGCTGGCGCCGCTACAAGTGGATTCTGACCGACCCGGCGACCTGGCGCGACCTGGCCTGGCTGCTACCCGGCGCGATCATCGGTATCGCGCTGGGCGCGGTGTCGATCGCCATTCCGCTGTACGGTCTCGAAGGCGTCACCCTCCTGCCGCTGTGGCTCTATCTCGGCGTGGACTGGTACGGCTACGGACTTTTCTGGCCGATCGGAAGTTTCAGCCAAGGAGTGCTTTCCTTCCCGCAAGGTGTCCTGTTCCTGATGACCGGCCTGATCGCGGCACCCCAACTGCGCAGGGTGGAAGCGCTGTTCGCCTGGACACTTCTGGCACCTACGAAGAACGCCCAGCTACGGTTGCGCGTCGCCCAGCTGACCGAGACGCGCTCGGACACCGTGGACGCGCAAGCCGCCGAGTTACGCCGCATCGAGCGTGACCTGCACGACGGCGCGCAGGCTCGCCTGGTGTCGCTGGGCATGACCATCGGCCTGGCTGAGGAGCTACTCGACCGGGATCCGGAGATGGTCCGGAAACTGCTGGCAGAGGCGCGAGAGACGAGCGGGTCGGCGTTGGTGGAGCTGCGCGACCTGGTGCGAGGCATTCATCCGCCGGTGCTGGCCGAACGAGGCCTCGACGGTGCCGTCCGGGCGCTGGCGCTCAGCCTGCCGATGCCCATCAGCGTGGACATCGAGCTGCCGGGCCGCCCGGAAACCCCCGTGGAGTCGGCGGCGTACTTCGCGACCGCTGAGGCGTTGACCAACGTTGTGCGGCACAGCGGCGCCAACACGGCTGCGGTGTCCATCCGGCACACCGACGCCTTGCTGACTATGGTGATTCTCGATGACGGTCGTGGAGGCGCGGACCCCTCAGCGGGGACCGGGCTGAGTGGTGTGAGACGTCGCCTCGCCGTATTTGATGGGACGATGTCGCTGTCCTCGCCGCCGGGCGGACCGACAGTTGTCACCATGGAGCTACCGTGCGCGTTGTCATCGCCGAAGACCTCGCCCTTCTCCGGGACGGGTTGACCCGCCTGTTGGAGGCGTTCGACTTCGGGGTCGTCGAGGCAGTGGGCAACGGCCCGGCATTGCTACCGGCGCTGCTGAAACACCGGCCGGACGTGGCCGTAGTCGACGTACGGCTGCCCCCGACGTTCACCGACGAAGGCCTGCAAGCCGCGATCGATGCCCGCACCGAGGTTCCAGGCCTGCCGGTGCTGGTGCTTTCCCAACATGTCGAGCCTCTGTACGCTCGCGAGCTGCTGACCGGCTCCGGTGGCGGAGTGGGCTACCTGCTCAAGGACCGCGTCGCCAATGTGGCCCAGTTCGTGGACGCAGTCAGACGCGTGGCAGACGGCGGCACAGCCATGGACCCCGAAGTAGTGTCCCAGCTCCTGGCCCGCCGCGAACCCTTGGCAGCGCTCACCGCCCGCGAACGCGAAGTGCTGGCCGAAATGGCCGAGGGCCGCTCCAACGGCGCAATCGCCGCCAAGCTCTTCATCACCGAAAAGGCAATCAGCAAGCACATCACCAACATCTTCACCAAGCTCGCCATGCCACCATCCGACGACGACAACCGCCGGGTGCTCGCCGTGCTCGCTTACTTGAACGCATGACGGCAGAGGCGCAAACGCTTTGCAGTGGCGCGCTTGTGATCGGCGCTTGAGTGGCGGAAGGCGGAACGGCGTTCGGCGGGGGTCGCCCGGCCAGCCTCAGTGACTCGAGGTGGAGAGCGGGCAGCATTTGAAGCGCGGCCAGCGGTCGGGGAGCGGCCAGCGGTCGGGGAGCGGCCAGCGGTCGACCCTGGCTCAAGTGGGGCGGCCCTGGGGCTTGTTGGGTTCGGTGAGCAGGAGTTGGGCCACCCAAGCCAGACGTTGAGCTGCGTCGCGGATGTGCCGGGGGCGGGCGGGTTCGCGCAGGGGGACGAAGGCGAAGAGTTCGTTGTCCAGGAGCGTCCAGGTCGGAACTGTGCCGTCGATGTGCACGATGCGCAGGACCTGGCCGATTCGCTCGGGAGCTTCGGCGCCCAGCACGGTAAAGCGGTCCTGGAACTCTTTGCCGGCAGCCTGTCCGCGTAGGTGTACGGCCATCGGTGGCAGCGGGCGGGGAAGGGATACGCAGGCGAATACGCCGGCACCGTCAGCCTTGCCGGTCATGCGGACCAGCGACGTACTCGACCACGAGAGTTCGCCGGCTCGGACCGGCAGGCCGTCTACCCAGCCCGACCAGGCGGACAGCACCGTGATGGGGCCATGGTCCGGAACGAGGTCGACGTTTCCGGGAGCCATTGCGGGCAGGGACTTCTCCCAGGGCCAAGGACCGTCAGTGCCGACGCGCTGCCAGTCCGTCCAGGCCTCGATCTCGCGCCGGGCGCGGCGAGCACGCAACCAGGTCCACGCCGAGGCGACAGCAGCCGCCACAGCGACGGCCGCTGCTACTGCAAGCCAGATGTGCGGCGTCTCGTCGAACATCACATCGAGGTTGGATGCGACGTTGGACAGGCAGCACGAAATCACCACGAGCCCCGCGATGCCAGCGACGACCCACGCCTTGTTTTGCCACCAGCTTCCCTTCTCCGCCAAGGTCAGCGCTTCCAGCTCAACGTCGCCACGCGGCCCTGCTCACCGGAAGCCCAGCAGGCACCGCTGACGCATTGCACCGCGTCGAAGCTGCCGGCGGTGAACTTCAACCACGTGCGCCCGCCGGTGTAGGAGATGTCACTGCCTGTAGGGCCGACTGCCAACGCCGTGGAGGCGCCAATCCAGGCTGCGCCCGACCGGTACTCGCCCGGCTCGGTGCGGGCAGGTGTCCAGGTTCGGCCGCCGTCGTGGGATGTCGCTGCCGCGTCCGGGGCGGCCTCCGGCGTGGCGTAGTCGCCGCCGACTGCAAGGCCGTGCCGAGGATCGCGGAAGGCCAGGCTGTAGATGCCCGCGCTCGGACCGCTGGGGATGGCAGTGCCGGTGACGGTCCAGGACCGGCCCGCATTGACCGTACGGAAAACACGAGCTTCTTCTCCGCCGCCCGTGGCGAACCAAGCCTGGCCGGAGCCATGGTGGTCGGCAGTGACGAGGCACGTGCCGCTGGCGGCGAACGCGAACTCGCCGGTCAATGCGTCCGGCATTCCGGCGGCGGGCTGCACCGCCCAGCTGCGGCCGCCATCCGACGTGGCGAGAATGCGAAATTTGCCGCCGACCGGATCGGACAACGCCAAGCCGTGGCGGCGGTCGAGGAAGGTGACGCAGTCGTAGAACGCTGCCGGATCGGTGTTGCGGAACGTTTCCGTCCAGGTGCGGCCGCCGTTGGCCGTGGCATAGAGCCGGGACTGTTCGCCCTCGCCGATCGTCAGCGCCACTGCGTGGTCGGCGTCGAAGGCTTCGATGTCGCGGAACTGCAATTCGGCTGCGCCCGGCGGGCCGACTCGCTGCCAGGAACGCGCGCCATCGACCGTACGGAGAATGGTGCCTTCGGATCCGGCCACCCACGCGACCTTTGCGCTGACCGGGGCGAGCCCACGGAACCTGGCCGTGACGCCCGTGTCCGAGAGTTGCCACGACGGCGCTGGGGTATGTGCGGTGAAGCCGCCTGTCGCGGCGACGATGACAAGGCCGATAGCAGCCATGGATGTCTTTCGAAGCGCCGTCATGGTCGAGAACCTACCTCAGCTGTACGACCGAAGCGCGCACGCTGGTAACACGAGCAACGCAGGATAGGGGCCATGCACACCGCACCACACGAACTTGCCGTCACCGTGGCAATCACCCGTCGAGCAGATCCGTCACGTAACGCGGAGATGCTCGCCTGGGTCCGCGCCGGCGCAGCTCTGGCCGAGCACTTTCCGGGCTTCCTCGGGGTCGGCTGGATGCGCCCGCAGCTGGGCTCGATCGATTGGCACATGCTGTACCGCTTCGCCGATGCGGCTGCCCTGCACTCCTGGGAGGAGTCAGCACAACGGCAGTGGTGGCTGTCCTCGGCGCAGGGCATGGTCGAGCACACCCGCGTCGAACGACGCACCGGTATCGAGGGGTGGTTCGACCCGCCACGCGAGCACTCGATCGACGACCTGACCGTCGCCCCGGCGCCTCCACCACGCTGGAAGCAGGCGGTGACGATCTGGATCGGCTTCTTCCCGCTCAGCCTGCTCGCGGCGGTAACCATCGGCTCTCTCCTGGCGGACGTCAACGTCGTCGTGCGTACCCTGGCCACCACGATCTGCCTCACTCCCTTGATGACCTATCTGGTTCTGCCCCGGGTCACCCAGGCCCTGCAGTGGTGGCTGCATGGTGAGCGGCCGCCGTGGCGGAAGTAGTGGCCTGGAGCGCTTCGAGGAACCATTCGAGCGCCGGCCCCAACGGTTCCGACTCGGTCCATCCGTTGATCACCGACAGATGGTGCAGGTAGCGCTCCCGTCGAGGATCCTTCGCCGCCTCCAACCTGCTGATCAGCCGCTGCTGCAGTTCGTCTCCCGGCTCGAGCCCGCAAACGTCGCCGTAGTCCGCCAGCACCATGGACACGACCTGGGCCGCCTGGGGCGAGGCTGGAGGCGCGTACATCACCGGACTGGCCATGTCGCGCACGGTAGCCACAACGTCCCGCCGGAGACGCCCTCGCTGGTCGGCGGCGTGCTGTGCGGCGAGGCGGCTCAGGGAGCCGCGGAAATCGGGGTCCCGGGCGAGCTGGGCCCATTCGACCCACGCGTCGACCTGCTCGGCGGTGGGGGCGTCGGGAAGCTCAGGGGTCAGCGAGCGAGCGATTCCGTCGAAGGCCGGGTGCTCGCTGTGGTCACCGAAGACGGAGTCGAGAAACTCGTCGGCCAGGCGCCGTCGCTCATCTGTGGAGAAGGCGGTCACCTCCGACAACAGACGCGCTGATCCGCGCTGAGCGACCGCCAGCAGCGCCGCTCTCCGGAACCGTAGTGTCTTTATCTGCACGGACAGCGCCTCCGCATGGGCGGCGGCAACGTCGGCAAGAGCTAGCTCCCGATCCACGACCTGACGGATCGTGGGCAGGTTCAAGCCGAGCTCGCGCAATGTCCGGATCAAGTCGAGCCGGGCGACGGCCTCCGCGTCATAGCGTCGGTAACCAGCGGGGGTGCGCTCAGCAACAGGCACCAGTCCCCGGTCGGAATAGAACCTGATGGCCCTGACCGTCATTCCTGTTCGCTGCGCCAGCTCGCCGATTGGGATGTTCATGGGTGTCACCCTGCACCCTGCCCTTAGGGGAGACACAAATCCGATTTCCGGATTTGACCCTCGACCAAGTCGAGGCTCCACGGTGACGAGGTGCGCAGATTCGGATGGTGGCTCGGTGCAGCCACGCTGTCATCAACAGGTACGCAGGTGATGGGCTTCGCCATGGCCTGGTCAGCGGCTGGCTGGGGCGGAGCCTGGGCTGGTCTGGTGCTCACCGCCATCGTGGTGCCACGCGGGCTCCTGCTACTGGTCGGTGGCGCGGTAGCGGACCGCATCGGCGCCTGGCAGGTCATGATCGCAGCCGACGTGGCGATGGCCGGGGTGACCCTGTCCCTTGCGCTGGTCGCGTGGCGGATCACGGACCATCCCGCGGTGCTGGTGGCGGCGGCACTGGTCATCGGCATCGCCGATGCGTTCTACCTGCCGTCGACCGGGTCCATGCCTCGTCGGCTGGTGACGCCGGCGCACCTTACCCGGGCAGCATCGGCTCGTCAGCTGGCCGGTCAGCTGGCAGCTTTCGCCGGTCCGGCGCTGGGCGGTGTGCTGGTCTCGGCTGACGGTCTCCCTCTGGCAGCCGTCATCAACGCTGCAACCTTCGTGGGCATGGCCGCAGTTCTCCTGCTGATCAGGCCTCGGTCATCAATAGTGGCTCCGGAGGCTCGAAGACGTCAGCGCGTGCGCCTCGCCTCAGCTTTGGTATCACAGCGGGCAAGTTTCTCAATGCAAGATGCATCGATGCTGAAGGAGAAGGCGGAGGGGCAGGGGCAGGGGAGGTCCTCGGCAGAGGTAGAGGAGAAATCTTCTGAGGGAAGACGGGAAATCCGAGATGGCTTGCGAGTGGCGTTCTCGGACCTGGTGATGCGGCGAGCCCTCCTGCTGACCGCTGTAGCCGCGTTCTTTCTGCTCCCGGTCACCAGCTCGCTGATCCCGATCCTTGCCCACCAGCGCCACTGGCCGGCCACTGAAGCTGGGCTGATTGCGGGCATGATTGCCCTCGTCTCGGCGTTCATCGCGCTACTCGTCCTGAAAACCGGTAAACGCCCGAATCTGACCCACGGTCTCCTTCTAGCGGCTGCCGGCGCACTCGGCCTCGGCCTGGCCCGGCATCCCTTTCCGGCCATTGCCGCCGCCGTGATCATCGGTGCAGGGGTGGGGATGTTCGCCACCGGCATCGCTCCGCTTCTGCTGGCCCGGGCACCTGAAACCCATCTCGCTCGCATGCAAGCAATCGTGGTGTGGGTTCAGAGCGTTCCTCTTCTGCTTGCTCACACGGTGCTCGGGTCGCTGACCGATGTTGTCGGTGCTGGGGCCGTGCTCGTGGGATGTGCCGTACTGCTGACCATCTCGATCTTCACGGTTGGACCGGTGTAAGGGCTGTTTCCTTCAGATCGGCTCGGGTGCGCCCGATGGTGGCGGTGAGGAGGGTATCCATGCGGCTGCGTAATTGGATCGCCGTGGTCGTCAGCGTTCTGCTGCTGGTGGCTGTCGGCATCGTCGGCGTGCTCGTCAACCGGTCCGCGCTGCGGGCCGCTGACACGGTGCACCGTGCCGACACGCAGGCACTTGCGGTGAACAACGCCACCCTGGCCGGGTCCCTGCAACTGCTGTGGGCCAAGGAGCTGGCGGCGTATGCCGGAAGCTACCCTTTCAACCTCGGCGCCGGGAACGCCGGTGACTCCGCCGCCCTCACTGACTTCGTGCGCAAGTCCGACGTGTTCTCGTACGGGGCGGCCATCACGACCCCGGCCGGTTCGCCGCTGAACGCGACCACGGTGAACGCGCTGCCGCCTGCCTCCGATGCCGGCTACCAGACCATGAGCAGCACCGGATTTTCCGGCGTGATGCTGGTGCCGAGCAGCGACGGCAAGCCGGTCGGCGTGCAGGCCGTCGCGGTTCCTGTTCGCGTCAACGGCGCCACTGCCGCTGTGCTCGTGGGATACACCGAGCTGGCCAGCACGACCCTGCAGGCATACACCGCCAAGCTGAAAAGTTCCGCGCACGTCACCTTGCTGGTCGACAGCAGCGGCGTGGTCGGCTTCAGCAGCGACGCCAACGCCATCGGCACGGTGATCGACCCTCAGATCAGCGCGGCCATCCGGGCGCGAGCTTCGGGGCCCACGTTCGTCGAGTACAAGTCCGAGGGCGTCGACCGGATCGCCAGCGTGGTGAGCGGGGACGTGCTGCCGGGTGGCTGGGCGTACGTGCGCACGCAGACCATGGCCTCGTTTGACGGCGCGGTGCACAGCCGCAGCCAGACCATCAACGTCACGCTGCTCGCGATGCTGCTGATCGGCGCGGTGGGCATCTCCATCCTCGGGTACCGCACTCAGGTGCAGCGCCGTCAGGCCGACGAACGGTTCCAGGCGCTGTTCCAGCACGCCCCCGACATGGTGGCGGTGCTCGACGGTGACGGCCGGGTGGCGTTCTCCAGCCCGAGCGCGGCGAGCGTGCTGCACTTCCCGGCCGGGTCGCTGCAGGGCAGCAACGTCTTCGAGCTGGTGCATCCCGACGACCGGGCGCAGATGGTTGCGGTCTTCGAGGACCTCAAAACCAAGCACGCCGGTGTCATGCGCCTGCAGACCCGCATTCTCAACGCCGGCGGGGTGGCGACGTGGTTCGAGTTCACCGCGTCGAATCAGATGCACAACCCGGCGCTCAACGGCATCGTCATCAACGCCCGCGACATCTCGGATAACCGAGCCTTCCAGGAACGGTTGACGTACGAGGCGCAGCACGACGCCCTGACCGGTCTACCCAACCGCCGCCGCCTGCAGGACGCCCTCGACTCCTCACTTCGGCGCGACTCGGTGGCAGTCCTGTTCGTCGACCTCGACGGCTTCAAGCCGGTGAACGACGCGTACGGCCACGAGGCCGGCGACGAACTGCTGCGTCAGGTAGCTGCCCGGCTCAGTTCCTGCGTCCGCGAGCAAGACGTGCTCGCCCGCGTCGGCGGTGACGAGTTCGTGGTCCTCATGCCAGGCATCGTCGCCCCCGACGACGCCGAGTCCATGAGCGGCCGCGTCCGGCACGCCCTGAGCCGTCCGTTCCCGGTGCTCGGCCACGAGGTCACCATCGGTGCCAGCGTCGGCATACACCTGGCCGCCCCGGCCGACGACCCCGACGCAGCCCTGCGCGCCGCCGACCACGCCATGTACGCCGTCAAGCGCCGCGGCGGCGAGAAGCGACACCTTGAACCGGTCAGGACCGGCAGGCACCGCGCTGCGGACTGAGACCCGCCGGGTGCCTCGAAAGCCATGACGCACGGAAGGGCGAAGGCGCACGATGCTGAGCGAGGTGCGCGGTGGGTGGAGGCGCGCGGTGGGGTGGAGGTGCGCGGTGGGGAGGAGGCGCGCGGCGGACAAAGCACACCTGGGGGCGTGTTTGCCACTACGTTGTGATCCATGGCCACTAAGCCGCCGGCTGCTGAGGTTGAGGCGGGGGGGGTCACGGTTCGGGTTTCTCATCCGGATCGGGTGTACTTTCCCGAGCTCGGCCTGACCAAGTTGGACCTTGCGAAGTATTACCTGAGCGTGGGCGATGGGATTGTTCGCGCGTTGCGGGAGCGGCCTTGCATGCTGCATCGGTTTCCCGAGGGGCTGGCCGGTGACAAGGTGCATCAGAAGCGGGTGCCGCATGGGGCTCCGCCGTGGTTGGAGACTGTCCGGATCAAGTTTCCGCGGTACAACCGGTATGCCGATGAATTGTGTGTGACCAAGATCGGCGACGTTGTTTGGGCCGTTCAGATGTCGACTGTTGAGTTTCATCCGTGGAATTCCCGGCGAGCTGATACCGAAAAGCCGGATGAGTGGCGGATCGACCTCGATCCTATGCCGGAATGCGATTTCGCTACGGTTCGGCGGGTTGCTCAGGTGGCTCACGAGGTGCTCGATGAGCTGGGCATCACCGGTTATCCGAAGACCTCAGGCGGCCGGGGTCTGCACATCTACGTCCGGGTCAAGCCCGACCATGGCTTTTCGGACGTACGGCGGGCCGCCCTGGCATTTGCTCGTGAGGTTGAGCGGCGGGCCCCCGATGATGTGACGACGACCTGGTGGCGGCGGGACCGGGATCCGCGGGCATTATTCGTCGACTATAACCAGAATGCGCGCGATCACACCATTGCCAGTGCTTATTCGGTACGTGGAAATCAGCGCGGCACCGTCTCAGCACCCATTTCATGGAAAGAGGTGGACGACGCCGAGCCGGACGATTTCACCATTCTCACGATGCCTGCGCGATTCGCCGAGCTGGGTGATCTGCACGCGGGTATTGACAATTCAGAATACGATCTGCAGCCCCTGCTCGCCTGGGCCGAGCGCGACGAGAAGGACGGGCTGGAGGGTCCCGCCGACGCCGGCTCCGACTGACGCTGGGCGGGAAGACCGGACCGGAGGTTGACTGAGGGAACCGCTGGGCGGCTGAGCCCGGTTGACGCCGACGATCAAGCCACCCGCAGGGAAACCCAGGCGGCGGTGTCCACTTGATGCCATGGCGAGATGGCGGCAGGGGTTGGAAACACCGGGGTGAACATCGGGACTCGATGATGCGTGCAGCGAAGCAACGCAAGAAGGAGTCCCCATGTTCGGTCGTCTGCTCCTCGGCGTCCTGCTCGGTGTTACGGGCACAGCCACGGCCGTGGCTGGTCCGGCTGCCGCGCGGGAACCACAACTTCACGCTCGGCAACCACAACCTCAGCAGAGCACGCTCACCCTCGTCACCGGTGACATCGTCAATCTGACTCAGGCCGCGCCCGGGCGGTACGCCGCCACCGTCACTCCGGCCGCGGGGCGGGAGCGCATCAGCTTTCATACCTTTGAGACCGACGGCGGGTTGCGGGTGGTGCCGGCTGATGCGGTGCCTCTGATCGAGTCCGGGCGGGTGGATGCCGATCTGTTCAATGTGCAGCGCCTGGTTGCCGACGGGTATGGCGACGCGGACTCCGCCTCGCTGCCGCTGATCGTTCAGGGGGCTGCCTCAGGCCTGCGGACTACGGGGGAGGTGCTGAGCAGCATCGGTGCTACGGCGGTCAAACCCGGCAAGACTTCCCTCGCCGGTTTCTGGCAGCAGCAAACAGCCGCAATCCGCCAGCAGCAAGCAGCCGCAGAACGAACAGCGCAGCAGCCGGCCAAACACCAACGACAGCCGCAGGAAGGCACCCGGATCTTCCTCGACGCGAAGGTCAAGCCGGCTCTCGACCGCAGCACCGCCCAGATCGGTGCCCCCACCGCCTGGCAGCGCGGTTTCACCGGCAAAGGCGTCAAGGTCGCCGTGCTCGACACCGGCGTCGACGCCGCGCATCCCGACCTGGCCGGCCGGATCTCCGGCACCGCGAACTTCAGCAGCAGCCCCGATGCCGTGGACAGGTTCGGGCACGGCACGCATGTGGCATCGACCGTGGCGGGGTCCGGGGCGGCGTCCGGGGGTAGCCGCAAGGGCGTTGCCTATGGCGCCGACCTGCTCATCGGCAAGGTGCTCGGGGATGACGGTACCGGCTACGAGTCCGAGATCATCGCGGGTATGCAGTGGGCCGCCGAGCAGGGTGCCAAGGTTGTCAACGTCAGTCTCGGCGGGGAGGCGACCGATGGGCTTGATCCGATGAGCCTTGCCGTTGATGATCTCAGCGAGTCAACCGGCATGCTGTTCGTCATCGCCGCCGGTAATGAGGGCGCGGATTCCACGGTGGGCACGCCCGGTGCCGCCGCCGATGCTCTCACGGTGGGCGCCGTGGATCGGCAGGACCAGCTTGCGCCCTTCTCCAGCCGGGGCCCGCGCGTGGGCAACCTGGGTCTCAAGCCCGAGATCACCGCGCCGGGCGTCGACATCGTGGCGGCTCGCGCGGCTGGGACCAGCATGGGGGAGCCGCTGGATGCCTTCTACACCGCGGCCTCGGGCACGTCGATGGCGACGCCGCATGTGGCCGGGGCTGCCGCGATTCTCGCGCAAGAACACCCCGACTGGTCCGGGCAGCGGATCAAGGAAGCGCTGGTGAGCACGGCCAGGACCACACCCGGATCCGACGTGTACGCCCAAGGCGCCGGCCGCGTCGACGTGGCTCGCGCGGTCACGCAGCCGGTCACGGGGACGCCGATCGCCGACTACGGACAACACAAGACCGGCGATCCGAGTCAAGCCAAGACCCTCACGTACACGAACGACGGCGCAGCACCGGTGACGCTGAACCTGCAGAAGCCTGCGGCGGTGCAGCTCAGCGCGTCCACGATCACCGTTCCTGCGAACGGCTCGGCCACCGTCTCGGCGACGGTGGCGTTCGGTGGGCTCAAGCCGGGCAAATTCAGTGGCTGGATCACCGCAGCCGCCCCGGGCATCACCGTCACCACCGCGGTCGGCGCGGTCGTCACGGGGCCGACCCACAAGGTCACCGTCAAGGCCGTGGACCGTTCGGGACGACCCACCGGGGTTCCGGTGCTCAACCTGCGCGGCGATGACAGCCGGTTCGACACCCTCAGCTGGCTGGGCTCCGAGGGCAACACCTACGAGCTGCAGGAGGGTGCTTACTTCTTGGACGCGCTCGTCGAGGACAACACCCCGGACCGCGAGCAGGCCACGTTCGTAACGATCCCGGAGCTGAAGGTCGACCACGACATCACCGTGCTGGTCGATGCGCGCCGGGGCAACCCGATCCGGATCGTGACGCCGCGCCCGGCCGAGCAGCAGAACGTGATCAGCTACTACGTGCACCGCGTCACCGGCACCGGACGCAGCATCTCGCACGGTGTCATGCATTTCAGCACCATCAAGCAGGTCAACGTGACGCCGACGAAGAAGGTCGCCGAGGGCTCCTTCGAGTTCTCGTCGCGCTGGCAGCTCGTGGCGCCTATGGTGCAGCTGAAGGTTCCCGGCGTCGGTGCGGCACTCACCTCGTACCTGATGAATCTGTCTCCGGTCTTTGCCGGCACGCGGCGTTATCCGTTGGTGAAGTGGGGTGCCGGGGATGTGCGGGGCAAGGCGGTGCTCATTGCGCCGACCGATGCGGACGAGTCTGCCCAGATCGCTGCCGCGGGTAAGGCCGGAGCGGCTGTCGCGCTGCTGGTGCGCCCGGCTGGGTGGTCGGCGTGGACGGTGTGGAACCCGCAGGCCGGGGCCGCCGACCGGTACCCGGTGGTCGGTCTCACCGTCGCGCATGACGACGGCGAGCGGCTGCTGAGCAAGGCGCCCTCGATGCTGGACCTCACGCTGACGACCTCCAGCCCCTTCCTTTACGACGTGCAGCAGGTGTCCTCCGGCCGCATTCCCGATCGCATCGTCCACCACGTCACGGCGGGTAACAGCCAGCGCATCACGTCGCGCTACGCACACAACGGCGGTCTGGATTGGGTACGCGAGCAGCGCTTCACCTGGCGACCCTGGCAGACGTTCGCGTGGAACGACACGTCACGGCCGGTGAAGACGCCATCGGCACGCGAGGAGTGGGTGTCGGCCGGGGATTCGTTGTGGCAGCACGAGGTGGCCCATGTCTACCCGTCGAACACCATGGGACAGCTGCAGGACGGCTTCTTCGGGCCGGTGACCAGCTACCGCCCCGGCCGCAGCGCCGAGACGTGGGTGGGTCCGGTGGTGCGACCGTCGAACCGTGGTTCGTATCGGGCCGGCGACGTGCTGCATCTGCAGGTGCCGGAGTTCGTGGACGGCGACGGGCACTACCAGACCGCGGTGGGCGGGGACCGGGTTTCGGCCGCGTTGTGGCGCGACGGCAAGCTGATCGGGGAATTCCCCAGCGGCGAGCAGAACGTGACAACCACGCCGGGCATGGCGAGCTACCGGTTCAAGGTGAGCACGGCGCGCAGCAACGAGGACTGGATCTACGGCACCCACACGGACACCGAGTGGACGTTCACGTCGAACGGCGAGGGCAAGCTGCCGCTGCTGGGGGTGGATTACGACGTACGGCCGTACGGGCTGAATCTGTCCTTCACGGCCAAGCTGAAATCCCGCAGAGCCGAGATCTCCACCGATGACGGCCGGTCGTGGAAGCCTGCAGTACTCGCCGGCTCGACCGTCTTGGTGCCGCCGGGGCGCACCCCGGTGTCCATCCGGGTGACCGCCCAGGACACCGCGGGTAACACTCTCCAGCAAACGGTGATCCGGGCCTACGGGCGGGGCTGAGCGAGCCAGCCGCGACGGGCCGCCTGAAACGCCAGGCCGGTGCGGGTGTCCACGCCGGCCAGGTCCATCAGGCGGTCCAGCCGGCGCTGCACGGTTCGCTTGCTCACTCCCAGGTGGGTGGCGATCGACTTGTCCGGCATGCCCGAGACGAACAGTGACAACAGCAGCACCTCGGACTGCTGCAGATCCGCGCGCGACGCCTCGGCCACCAGCGGCGTCGCGCGCTCCCAATAGCTCTCGAAAAGCGCCACCATGGCGTCAAGCAACTCGCTCGACCGGATGAGCGCGGCCGTGGGTTCCCCCAGCCCACGAGATTCATCCGGTACGAGCGGGCAAATGGCCAGCGACCGGTCGGCGATCGCCAGGCGCACCGGCAGCTCCGGCAACGTCCGGGCCTCCTCGCCGTGCGCCACCGAGTCGAGGATGCTCTCCAACTCGCCGGGCAATTCCAGCAGCTCCCGCTCGTAGATGGCGCGGTAGCTCACCCCCCGATCCAGCGCCGAACCCTCCTCGGCATTCTCCGGACCGGCCATCGCCAGCGGGTTCGCCCGGCAGAACCAGAGGATCTCCCCGCGCGCCGAGTCCTGCATCTCGCGCAGCCGCTGGCGCAGCGCCGTGGCGCCCACCACGATCTCCACCAGATGCTCCGAGCTGCGCCGCCGGGTGTGGCTGCGGTAGTCCTCGCTCAGCGCAGCCACCGTACGCCGTTCGTTCTCCAGAGCCTGTTGCCGTCGCAGCAGTACGTCGCCAAGTGCCACATCCGGCGGCAGCGGGTGGAACACCGGCCCCGGACCGGCCAATCCCTTGGCCCGCAACCCTTCCAGCGCCGTCGCCGCCTCGCCGGCCGACATCGCGTCGTGCGCGGCGAGATCCTCGGGTTGGGCGCCGCCGAGGCGAACGAGCAACCGGTATGCGTGCTGCTCAGTCGCCGACAGCAGGCCCAGATCAGGCTCCATGGCAGCCACTGTACGAACCCCCCGCTCCGCGCGGATAGTCACGAGCCCCGGCACCGGCTCCCCGAACCGCCTGCTCTGCGCCAGCGCTCTTTAACCCGAACGGGTTACCTCGCGTGCTCACCGGACCGGGAGATCTTGCAGGTCACACGGGGTTTCCCGGGTCCGGTGGGGTGCTCGGGCGGTAGCCGCGCACGGACGGGCGGTGACAGCATGTGTCGATGCCCGCACAGCCGCAGTCCTGGTTCGAGCCCAGCGGCTCGTCCCCCGTGCACCGGCGCTTCCAGCTACCCGACCGCCCGCAGCAGCGCCGGGTCTCCGAATGGGCGGCGGCCCGCTGCGACGAGATAGCCGGGGACGTTGCGCGCGGCGGGCTGTGGCGCTTCACCGAGGTGGTCGCGGCCATCCTGTTCCCCGGCTTGGGGATCGCGGTCGCCGCGGCGCAGCGGGCGGCCAAGTGGGGGCCACAGCTCGTCGGGCTCAACGACGAGCGGGGCAGCGACGTCAAGATCGGGGTGGTGGGCTCGGAGCATCTGGGGCTGTGGACGGTGTTCCGGACCCGGCTCGGGCAGTCCGATCCCGGCCCCCGCCCGGCATGGTGCGCCGACCTGCCGGTCTCGCCGCTCGGCCCGGAGGGCGTACGCCGCGACGCCCGGATGATCTCGGGTCTCGAGGACGTCAAACCCGCCGACGTGTCCGCTCTGCTGCTGATCCCGCCGGCGGCCGGCGCCGACACCCGCGTGATGGCCCGCCTCGACGTGCACACCCGCGCGGGCATCCTCGCGGTCGACCCGGGAGACGGGCTGTGGCAGCGCCGGCTGTACTTCACCGTGGTGGCGGCCTCCACCCTCGGCGCCGGGCATCCCGAGCGCTACCACGTGGCCTGCCCGGTCTGCACCCGCCGCCGGCTCGCCCAGTTCCGAGGCTTCGACGTCTGCTCCGACTGCGGCTGGCTGGACTCCTGAACGCAGCTTCCCAAGAGCCCAAAGGCCGCAGAAGCGCTGAAGAAGCAATGACACGTGCAAATCGTCGGCAGTCAACCCCTGATCTGCGGCGAGCAGAGCGCCCAGCTCCGCCTGATCAACCGAGCCGACGCCCAGCGGGAGAAACGCGGCCGGGTCGGCGCCGTACGCACCGGTGGGCGGGTGGCGCCGGGGGATAGATGCGGCCCAGGCAGTCGAACTTGATCTCGTTGTCGTCCTCGTCCCAGCCGTCCTCCAGGTAGGACTGGTCGCTGAGGTAGTCGTGGTACGCCCGGCCCTCGCGGACGGTCGTCAGGATCGTCTGATAGCTGGCGCCCATCTCTCAGCGAGCCTTGCCGCTGGCCAGCAGCGTGATCGACTTGTCGAGGCGGCGGGCCCGGGTCTCCGCGGTCTTCGCGCCGGTGAGCTGCAGAACATGCCAGCTCTTGTTGCTGTACGACAACGTGTTCCAGAACGGCTCCTGCGGGATGCGGCCCATCCGGTTGGGCCACCACATCCACCGGCCCACGTCGAGGGTGAGCGCGGTGACCAGCACCGAGCGGACCACGGGCGTGTCGAGCAGCACGCCGAAGGCCACCGCGAAGCCGATCTCGGCGTTACTTCACGCGGCTGAGGGTGGTGCCGACCAGCTTCTGCCAGTCGTTGGTGAACTGGGGGTTCGCGCTGGCGCCGGACGTGCCGAGCCGATAGATCGCGTACTGGTCGACAAGGACGACGTTGGCGCGGCTGAGCGCCACGACTGCGGTGTCGGCGGTGGCGGGATGCGCCTTCTCGTACTGCTTGTTGCGCACGGTGACGAAGCCACTCCAGGAGCCCTGTTCCAGTGTGGTGGTTCGCGAAGTCTCGGTGTATGCGGGCTCATCCCGGTCGCCGGTCTTCGCGGGCCGCTGCACACTGGCCGGGCACGCCTCACCGAGCGTGCGTAGCGTGGCGACAGCCGTGTCCGCCGACACCGCATCGTCGTAGATCAACGCGTACTGCGTCAGGCTCTGCGCCCCCTTCGTGCCCTCATCGGACAGCGGCGAAGCAATGACAGACGGTTTCCCCGGTACGACCGCAGCAGCGCTGTCAGCCCCGCAGATGCTCACCAGCTCGGTGGGCGCAGCCGACTCCTGCGGCGCCTTCCAGGTCGGCCCGATCTCGGTGGCCTGCAGCAATGCCGCCCGCATGGTGTCGGCGGTGATCTTGCCGGTGTCCGGTTCGGGCGAGTCGTCGCCGGAGCACCCCGCGAACGAGGCGACGGCGACAACGGCGACAACACTGCGCAGCATCCGGGCACTCACAAGCATCCGGCCATGATGGCAGACGCTTGACTCGAACCGTACGCAATCACCACACAGTGCCGCCGCCGTCACCGCTCGTGTCAGGCCGCCGGTGCCGCGTCCCCCAGCGGCGCAAGCAGCTCCTTGCGACCCTCGAACGCGATCAGCAGCAGGTCGACCAGGCGGAACGTGTGGTCGTCGGGTCGGATCGCCGACGATGCGGCCGTGGGCCTCAGTCACCCTTGACGCGGTTGCGCCCGGCTCGCTTCGCCTCGTACAACCGGCGGTCGGCCAGCACCATGGCGGCCGGAAGATCGCCGGCGGCGGGCACGACGGCCAGGCCGAAACTGATGGTCACGCGCAGACCGGGCTGCAGACCTTCCCACGGGTACGAAGCCACCTGCGCCCGCAAGATCTCACAGCGTGCCCGGGCCTCGCCGGCATCCACCCCGTCCAGGGCAACCATGAACTCCTCGCCGCCCATGCGGGCCACCAGGTCGGTGTCGCGCACGTTGTCGCGCAGTACCGCCGCGATCTGGCGCAGCACCTCATCGCCGACGAAGTGCCCGAACCGGTCGTTCACCCCCTTGAACAGGTCCACGTCGGCCATCGCCACGCTCAGCGAACCGCCGGAGACCAGCATCTCGGGCAACCGGGCCTCGGCGTAGCGCCGGTTGGGCAGCCCGGTCAGCGGGTCCTCGGTGGCCTGACGCTGCCATGCCAGGGTTGCGACTTCCAGCTCGGCGCTGCGCACCTGGGCCAGCTCGGCTTCGAGCCGGGCGTTGTCCAGTTCGAAACGGTGCACGGCCATCCGGGCACGGGCGGCGGCGACGTGGTTGTGGGCGGTGCGTTCCAACGCGTGGAAGGCTTTGTAGTGCAGCAAGGCGGCGGGAAAGTCGGCGACTTGTTCGTACGCGTCGGACAGCTCCCGATGAATTTCCATCATCATCGGGGTCTCCCCGGCGTCGGCGGCCCGGACCAGAGCCTCGAGCAGTCCCTCGATGGCCTTGGCGCACTCGCCGCGCATCAACCGGACATGCGCCTGATGCTGCAGCGCGGCCGACTCCAGCGAGCGGTAGCCGTGAATCACCGCGATGGCCCGCGAATCCTCGATCATCCGGTCGGCACTCTCGAAGTCGCCGTCCAGCGCGCGCAGCATCCCGTAGTTGTCCAGGCAGATCGATTCCCGGTACGGGTGCCGGGCATCCCGGGCAAGCTGCAGAGCCTCATCCACGTACGTCAGCGCGTTGTCCAGCGTCTCCCGCGCCCCCGCGTGGTTGCCGTCGGCGCGCAGCAGCGGAATCTGGTAGACGGCGTTGTCGCCCAGGTTGTTGAGGATGCAGAAGCGAGCCTCGTCATCCATGCCCTCAACGATGGTCAGCGCCTTCATCAGACACGCGGTGCTGCGGTCCCGGTCGCCCATGCTGCCGTGCACCACACCCGTGCGGTTGTGCACCCAGTACAACAGGGTCCGGTCGCCCAGCTTCTGCGCGATCTCGTACGCCCGGGCCAGCGCCTCCAGGGCCTCCTCGTGCATGCCGAGGTCGGTCAGCGGCATCGCCTGCGCGGTGAGCACCTCGCAGATCGCCGGGTCGTCCTGCAGCGTTTCCAGCACCGCGACGGCCTCCCGGCACGCGGTGACCGCGGCCTCTTGCTCACCCAGGCGCAGCAACTGGTTGGCCATGGACCGCAGTGCACGGGCTTCCCCAGCGCCGTCCCCGGCGGACGCGGCGAGCGCAGCGGACTGGCGGGCCAGGGACGACCCGGCGCGGTAGTCGCCGCGCAGCCGCGCCTCTTCCGCCTGGTCGAGCAGGGCGGTGACTTGCACCGCGGCCGCCGTAACCGGGGACCGCGGCGACTCGGCGAGGCTCGTGCCGCTCATGTCGCACACCATCGCCCGGCGTACCCCGAGCCTGAGCGTTTTCGGCCGCATCGATCAGATTCTTGCAGACCGCTGCGGCTGAGGGCGGTTAGCTGCAGCTCAGCAGGCCTGCTCGGGCTTTGGCGGTCAGGACGTGGCGGGCTGCGTCGCTCACCCGGGCGGCAAAGCCGGGTGACTTTTTTGCCTCGGCGATCAGAGCTTCAGCCATCGGTTCGGCGTCCTCAGGCCGGATGGTCAGCGTCAGGTCGCCTCCCGCGGCCACGAAGCGCACCGCTCGTTCGCCCACCGCGACGATGGCTGCTGCGTCGGCTGCGCCCAGGTCGTCGGAGACCACCATGCCCTGGAAGCCCAGTTTGTCGCGCAGCAGGCCGGTGATGATCGGCTTGGAGTAGGCGGCGATTGTTGAGCGGTCGAGGCGGGGGTACCGGGCTGAGGCGATCATGACCGCCGTGGAGCCTGCTTCGATGCCGGCGGCGAAGGGTTCGAGATAGGGATCCGTGGCGCTGGCCTGGGCGTCGACCACGTTGGCGGAGACGTCGGTGTTGGCTCGCACGCGGCCCAGGCCGGGGAAGTGCTTGAGCACCGTGAGCACGCCCTCGTCCTGGAACGCGGGCACGACAGTGGTCATGGCGGCCGCCACCTTCTTGGGGTCCGATCCGTACTGGCGGCGGAACGCTCCGATCGGCGGGTTGGCCAGGCCGAGGTCGTCGGGGACCGTGTCGGCGACGGGGGCCAGGTTGAGCGTGATCCCGATGGTGCTGAGGCCGCGTGCGCTTTGTCGTACCGTATCGCGCAGTTTGTCCGAAGGCCCGTCGCCCAGGCGCTGTGCGGACGGCAGCAGCGGGAAGTCCTTGCCCTTGAGCGTCTGGACGCTGCCGCCCTCTTGATCCAGCGCGACCAGCGGCGGAACCGTGCCCGCCTTGGTGAGCGTGGCGATATCCGCCTTGAGTTCCGCAGCCGGCCTCGTGCTTCGCCCGGCGAGGAAGATCCCACCCAAGTGCAATTGCTTCACGGTACGTCCAAGGCCCAGCGGCGACCCGACCGGCGTACCGATCATCAGTAGCTGCCCGGCTCGCTCCGGCAGCGACATCCCCGCCACCGTGCGGGTCACGCAGTCAACCGCCGACGGGGACGCGCCCGGCACCGGCACAGCGCTGGGGGTGAACGCCTCCGGAGCCGGTGAGGAAGCCCGGGGCGAGCACGCCGCCAGACCCAGCACCATCGTCGCGATCAGCCATCGGGCACGCCTGGGATTCCGCACCGGCCTCACGCTAGCCGGTCCCGCTTCCTCTGGTTCACCTCAGGTTCGGCTCAACCGAGCCGATGGGGCGGGCCTTGTCAGACCTTGAGGAAGGACTCACGGATGCGCCTGCTACCCCGCGCGCTACGCCGGAGCCGATTGGTGCTGGCCGCGGTCGTCCTGACCGCGCTGCCCGTCTCGATTGCCGCCACCCCCGCTCAGGCCGCTACGGCCCTTCCCCACGCCGTCGGTGGCCTGCTGACCACCGGTGGCCGCAAAGTTGCCAGCGCCGGGATCCGCGCCCAGGAGGTGCTGCCCGCCAGCGTCGACCTGCGCGAGTATGCCCCCGCGGTCAGCGACCAGGGGCAGATCGGCGCCTGCGTGGCCTGGAGCATCGGCTACAGCATCATGGGCTACTGGGCGAACCGGACCAACGGCGCCGGCGCCCCGTACGCCCCCCTGTTCCTCTACATGCGCAACGTGGCCAAGGGCGGTGCACCGACGGCCGGGCTGGTTGCCGACTGGGTGCTCGCCAACGCGCAGTCCGCCGGCATCGACACCCAGGACGATTACTGGCAGGGCGCCACGAACTGGCAGGCCGCCCCCACCCAGGCCGAGATCGACAACGCCAAGAACTACCGGGTCAGCGGGTGGACCCGGCTGTTCAACGGGGCCAACCAGGGCTCCGGCGCGCAGACCGCGATCATGCAGGCGCTCGCTTCGGGCACCCCGGTGGCGCTGGGCATGCCGGTGTTCCGGGACTTCATGTACCTGGGCAAGCACAGCCTTTACAGCACCACGACCGGCTCGAACCTGGGCGGGCACATGGTGGCCGTCTACGGCTACGACGCCCAGGGCGTCTTCATCCGCAACTCGTGGGGTCCGAACTGGGGCAACAGCGGCGACGCCCACCTGTCGTGGGGGTTCGTGGCCAAGCAGGCGACCAGCGCGTTCACGGTCAGCGGCATCACCACCCCGGCCGAGCCGGTCGCGATCCCCCCGAGCGTGGCCGCGCTGTCGGTGCTCAAGGCAACCAGCGGCACCCCGGTGACCATCACCGGATCGGGCCTGTCCAGCGCCACCTCGGTCGCGTTCGGTGACACCCCGGCGTCGTTCACGCCAACCGTCACCGGGGGTGTGACAAAGCTGGTGGCCGTGGCCCCGGCGCACGCCGCCGGCATCGTCGACGTCACGGTCGGCAGCGCCGCAGGCACCAGCGCGGTCAGCACGGCCAGCAAGTTCACCTACATCCCGCCCGCCCCGGGGGTCGTGGCGCTGAGCCCGTCGTCCGTCACGGTCCTGGGTGGTCAATCGGTGACGCTGACGGGTACGGACCTCGGCGGCGTCACCAGCGTCAAGATCGGTACGGTCGCCGCGCCGGCCAAGTCGGTGACCGCGACGTCGCTGACGTTCACCACGCCGGGGCGCCCGGTGGGCACCTACCCGGTCACGGTCACCAACACGTACGGCACCAGCAACCCGGCCGGTCAGCTCACCTACGTGCTGCCCCCGGCGCCGGTGATCACCTCGCTGAGCCCGGCGGGCGGTCTGACGTACAAGAGCACCCCGGTGGTCATCACCGGCACCGATTTCGCCGGCGCCACCAAGATGACGCTGGACGGCAAGACGGTCGGCTTCACCAAGGTTTCGGCGACGCAGCTCAAGGCCACGCTCCCGGCGCACGCGGCAGGTTCGGTCAGCCTGGTGCTGACCACGCCGGGTGGCACGAGCACGGGTGGGGATTTCACCTATGCCGCCCCGCCGGTCCCCGAGATCACGACCCTCACGCCGAGCAGCGGAGCCACCAATGTCCGTACGGCCATCGTGGTCACCGGTACCGGCTTCACCGACTCGACCCGGGTGACGGTCGGTGGCGTGGTCACCTCGTACACCAAGGTTTCCGGCACCCAGCTCAAGCTGACCCTGCCGGTGCACGCCGCCGGCTCGGCTGACATTCAGGTCACCACGCCGGGTGGCACATCGGCCGCGGGCTCGTCGTACACCTGGATCGCTCCGCCGCCGCCGGGCATCACCGCGCTGAGCGTGGCCAAGGGCTCCACCAGGACCTCGACCTCGGTCACGATCACCGGCACCGGGTTGGCCGGCGTGACCAAGGCGCTGCTGGGCACCTCGGTCATCGGCTTCACGAAGGTCTCGGACACCCAGCTCAAGGTCGTCATCCCGGCCCGCCCGGCCGGCTCGCTGGACCTCACCCTCGTGGGCCCGGGCGGTACGAGCGAAGCCAGCACCATCACCTTCGCTTAGCCCTTCACGCCGGGCCTGGTCGCCACCGAGCGGCCAGGCCCGATCACCCCTTTGGCGGAGGTCCAGGGCCGCAGCCGTCTCGTACGGTTGCACCCGATTCGCACCACAACCGCACCCCCGGAGTTCCCATGCGTCTGCACCACGTCGCCGCCGTTGCTGTGGCGCTGCCGGCTGCCCTCGGGCTGCTGGCCGCCCCGGCCTCGGCCTCCGCTGCCTCGCCTCTGCTGGATGCTGCGCCGTACTCGTTGGCCTCCTCGGTCAGCCCGGCACCGATGACTGCGGCGGAGTGCGCGGCCGAGGCGACGTGTGTGGCGGCTCCCGCACCCAAGGGCGGCGAAGCCGACGACTATGCGGCGCTGACGCAGGCGATTACGGCGGCTGCGACGCGGACCCAGCCGACGGCGACGGTGTTGCTGCAGCCGGGGACGTACCGGCTGAGCAACAGCCTGAAACTGCCGGCGAACGTCAGCGTGCGCGGCGCGGGAATGACCGCCACGAGCCTGGTCATGGATTCTCCGAAGAATTTCGGTTACGGCTTTCTGATTCGACCGGCGGACGCGAAAGAGGCCGGCAGTCAGAACCTGGTCTCCGATCTGACCGTGAACGGCAATTGCCGCACGGACGCGGGTTCGCCTGTTGCTTCTTCCTTGCCGGGTCGCCCGGGGCAGGACTGCGATTTCCAGGCGTCGGCAAACACCGGCGGCGGGATCAAAGCCGGGGACCGCTGGACCGTGCGGCAGGTGCGTTTCACCAACCTCGGCTACTTCAAGATGTGGGTGTCGCAAACCGTCGGCGTGCGCGTGCTCGACAACCGTTTCGACAATTGGGGCGGCGCGGAATCCGGCGACGAGGACAACATCGGTGGCGGGCGCAATGACGACACCGTGATCGAGGGCAACCAGTTCGATGCCACGATCCGGGGCAACAGCTTCGACTTCGTCAACGCGGTACGCACAATCGTCCGCAACAACGTCGTGCACACCAATCCGGACGTCGCAGCCGCGCGCGGCGTCAACGAGTACGGCAACATGTACTTCGAAGGCGTGCAGAGCTCCACGGCGATCGGCAACACGCTCGAAGGCGCACACATCGTGCTTTCCTCGAACGCCAACTACCCGCACATGGCGCCGAACAAGGACATCACCAACCCGCGCGGCATGCTCGTGGCCGAGAACCGGATCCTCGACTCCTACACCACCGGCGTGGCGGTCAGCTACAACGACTACACCGACTCCGATGGCACCGGCGGCACTTCCGGCACCCTGGCCGACGAAAGCACAAGCACCACCGACCACATTGTGCGAGCCGGCGGCGCCAACACCATTCGCGACAACGTCATCGAGCGTTCCCGGCAGAGCGGCATCATCGTGTACGGAAACAGCACCGTGAAAACGGCGCCCGACACGATCACCGGCAACCAGGTCGTCAACGCAGGCTTCGGCGGCGCGACCGAGTACAACACCGGCGCCGGCCGCGTCGACACCTCCGGCATCGCCATCACCGTGGGCATCGGCGACACCGTGCAGGGCAACACGGTTGTCGACAACCAGGCCAACCCGACCACCTGGTACGGCATCTATCAGGGCGCCAAGGCCGTTCCCGGCGCCACGCTGAACGCCAACTCGGTCTCCGGCATCGTGGCCACCCCGGTGCGCACGGCTGCGCTGGCCCCCGAGGCGCCGACCGGCCTGGCCACTACCTCGTCCGCCCTGACCTGGTCGGAGTCCTACGCCACCAGCACGAACCCGATCGCCGGCTACCGCGTCTTCCGCAACGGCGTCCAGCTCGCCGACCTGCCCGTCGGCAGCGCCACCGTCCCCGGCAACCTGGTCGGTAGCGACGACTCGTGGACCCCAGGCTTCACTGCCCGTTTGTCGCGTACCGGCTCAACGCTGGCCCTGACTGCCACCGCGGCTGGGCAGATGAATGTCACCGGCAAGAAGTCCCCGGTCACCGCGGGCGCCACCTACACCTCAGTAGCCTCATTTCAGGCCGCCACCGCTGCGCGCAAGGTTCGCGCGGGCCTGGCCTTCACCGACGCGGCCGGCAAGGTTTCACGCCTTGCCACCTCGAACAAGGCCACCGTGGACGGCATCGCGGGCTGGGTGACCAGCTCCTATTCAGTCGTCGCTCCGGCCGGCGCCGTCTCGGTCCAGCCGTTTCTCATGGTCGAGGACGCCGTTGCGGGAGAAACTCACTCCCTCACCCGCCTCGGCCTGGTCACCGGCACCGCCACCGAGCAGTTCTCTTCGTCGTCTTCTGCCCTTGTCGCGGGCTCGTACCAGGTCGTCGCGTACCGGGCCGGCAGCGGCGACTTCTCGTCCGTCGCCAGCGTCACGCTTCCCTGATCTCTCATAGCTGCAATAGTGCCGGGCCAACATCAAGCCAACCTCAGGGCAGCCTCCGGTGATCCGCAAGCTCCAGCCGCACACTTGGCCCCCGCGCCAAGGCGCACACTGAAGCCGTGAGCACCTTCGCGTTGATTCACGGTGCCGGTGATTCGAGCTGGTACTGGCACCTGGTCGCAGCCGAGCTTCAATCCCATGGCCACACCGTGATCGCCCCCGACCTTCCCGCCGATGACGACTCCCTGACGATCTCGTCGTGGTAGCCCAGTCCTTCGGCGCCTTCACCGCACCCCTCGTAGCCGCCCGCCGCCCGGTTCAGGAACTCGTCCTGGTAGCCGGGATGGTCCCGAAGCGCGGCGAGACCCCGGACGAATGGTGGACCACCAGCGGCTACGCCGAGGCAGTCAAGAACCACCCGCCCAGCGACGATCCCTATGTGACCTACTTCCACGACGTCCTCCGCGAACGCGCCGAAGAAGCAATGAGCAAAGGCCGCAACCATCCCTCCCCGGCCGCCACCGCTCAACCCTGGCCGCTCGACGCGTGGCCGGACGTGCCGACCACCTTCGTGCTGGGCACCGAGGATCGCTGCTTCCCCGCCCCCTTCCTGCGCCGGCTCGCGAAGGACCGGCTCGCCGTCGTGCCCGTGGAACTTGCGGCGAGCCATTGCGTGGCCCTGAGCAAGCCGGTCGAGCTGGCGGAAGTGGTGGGTGGTCGTCGCCGTTGACGGCCACCCACTGCGGGGAGGGCCTGCAGGGCGCCGGCGAAGCGCGGGAACGCGACCAACAGACAGTGCGCCACAGGAGCCGGCTCCGACCGCCTCGGCTTTGTCCAAGACCGGGCGGACGGCCGGAAATGCGTTTCTCCGATTGCTTGTGCTCCCTAAAATCTCCGGTGATCAAGGGAGACGGCACGATGGGTGATTTCCAGCGGTTCGTGACGGACGTAACCGTACGTCTGTCCGCACTGTCCAAGGGTGAGTTGTACGTTGTCGGCGACGGTCTCGACCGGGACTCACTCTGGCTCACCTTTCTCGATTCCTTTCCCGCCGGCGCCAATCCCCGGTTCCGCGAGCGATCCCAGTACGACTGTTCGACCTGCCGCGGGTTCGTCAAGAACTTCGGTAACGTCGTCGGGATCCACGACGGCCAGGTGCGCACCCTCTGGTCCGGGGTGTCCGCATCCGACCCCGTCTTCTCCGTTGTCGCCGCGGCAATGGACGAATTTGTCGGCACGCTGCCGTTGTCCAGCATTTTCCGGTCCACCCAGGCGCAGTACGGTACGAAGACGACCCGGACGCTGCGCGATGGCCAGGTCGAGGTGTGGCACCACCTGCACGGCCAGGTGGGGAAGCGGCATCGCATCGAGGACGCCGGCGCGGCACGGGGCGCTTTCGACGGCGCGGTGCAGGTGTTCCAGCGGGGCCTGACAGAGCTGACCCAGCATGCTCTGGACGCCGTCGTCGACCTCATCGACGAGAACGCCCTCTACCGCGGCGCGGAGCATCGCCGGGCGGTGACCGAGTTCCGGTCGCTGCAGAACCGGTGGGCACAGTCGAGCGACGGGCGAGCCTTCGTTTTCGCCAACGCCCTGAACCCGGCGGCCCGATTCCGCAACACGGTGATCGGCACCCTCGTCCAGGATCTCTCCTCGGGTGTCGACCTGGAGCATGCGGTCCGGTCGTTCGAGACGAAGGTGGCACCGCAGAATTACCAGCGCCCCACGGCGTTGATCACCCCGGCCATGGTCAAGGCGGCCATGAAGACCATCGGCGATTTGGGCCTCGAGGAGTCGTTGCAGCGACGCTTCGCCCGGCTGTCCGACGTGTCGGTCACCAACGTGCTGTGGGTCGACAACGACACGCAGTCGCGGATGAAGGACGGCCTCGAAGGGCTGCTCATGCAGGCGGCCACCGCCAGGTCGTCAGGTCCGCACCTTCGTGACGCGAAGCCGGAGGAGATTCCTGTGGCCGCCTTCATGAAGAACCTCCTGCCTGGCGCCGCGAACATCGAACTGTGGGTGGCCAACAGCCACGAACCGCATCTCGTCAGCCTCACCACCGGACGGGACCCGGCCGCCCCGCGGTTGTTCAAGTGGGACAACGATTTCGGTTGGTCGTACGGCGGCAACCTCACCGACTCGATCAAGGAGAAGGTCAAGCGGGCCGGCGGCAATGTCACCGGCAAGCTGCGGGTGAGCCTGTCCTGGTTCAACCACGACGACCTCGACCTGCACGTGTTCGAACCCAACGGCGACCACATCTGGTACAAGGACAAGCGCAACAAGCTGGACGTCGACATGAACGCGGGCGCTCAGTTCACCCGTGAGCCGGTGGAGAACGTCACCTGGACCGGCCGCATCCTCAACGGCGACTACCGGATCGAGGTGAACCAGTTCAACAAGCGGGAAAGCACCCAGGTCGGCTTCGTGGTCGAGACGGAGAGCAACGGGAAAATCGAGCATTACAGCCACGAGCGGGCGGTCGGCCACAAGGAGACCGTCGAGGTGGGCCGGATGACGGTTGCCGACGAGGTGATCACCGCTTTCCGGCCAGGTAGGGACATGCAGCGGGGCAGCGCCGGCAAGGACCTGTGGGGCATCACCACCGAACAGTTTGTGCCGGTGTCCACCGTCATGTACTCGCCGAACTACTTCGACGATAACGAGGTCGGCAACCGCCACTACTTCTTCATCTTGAAAGGGTGCGTCAACGACCAGCCGACCCGGGGAATCTACAACGAGTTTCTCCGTGGCGACCTGCAACCGCACCGCAAGGTGTTCGAGGTCCTCGGCGACCGCACCAAGTGTGAGCCGTCCCCGGATCAGCTGTCCGGTCTCGGCTTCAGCTCCACGGTCCGCAGCTCTGTGGTCGCCAAGGTGACCATGACCGGCGGCCGGCGGCACCTCGTCAGCATCCAGTTCTGATTCCTTTGCCCCGACATCCTTCGAAGAGGCGATCGTGACCATTTTTGAAAAGGCCACCCGGGAGAAGTTCCGCTATCCGTCGGCTAAGGGCCTGCTGACCACGGAACAGCTGTGGGAGCTCCCGCTGACCGCCAAGTCCGGCTTCAGCCTCGACGACGTGGCCAAGGCCGTCAACTCCGAGCTCAAGGCCGTCGGCACCGAGTCGTTCGTGGCCACCGAGACCAACCCGGCCAAGGCGACCTGGGAAACCAAGCTGGAGGTCGTCAAGCACGTCATTGCCATCCGCCTCGCGGAGGAGCAGGCGGCGAAGGCGGCAGCGGCGAAGAAGCTGGAGAAGGAGAAGCTGCTGGAGGTCCTGGGTCGCAAGCAGGACGCGGTCCTGGAGAACCTGACCGAGGCGGAGCTGCTGGCCGGGATCAACAACCTTTAGCCGGGTTTCGTTGCTGACGCGGTTCGAGTAACGCACCGCCGATGCAGGAAGGGTTCAGCGGGCAGGCCATCAGCCTGCCCGCTGACTTCTCACCGCTCAGGGGCGCAGTCCGCGCTTTCCGCAGACGTCCGACCTCTGCATCTCGTGGGCGCGTCATGATCAAAGATGGCTGAAACGGAGGTATCCAGCCCGTCTCCATAGCCGGACGCTCATCGTCCCGGAAGTGCCTCATCGCCGGTCGAAACGCTCCGGCGTCGTCGTGTTCCAGCGAGGTGCGGTAGTTCTTGGTCCAGTAAACCAAAGAAACCGGATGCCGAGGAGGCATCCGGTTGCAAGGTATTGCTGGTGGGCGATACTGGGATCGAACCAGTGACCTCTTCCGTGTCAAGGAACGATCATGCTCCTTCAAGCTTGGATTGCCGTGCCCTTGACCTGGTCGAACGGTCCGCGAGCGTCCATGGTTGTCCGGCGTTGTAGCCCTTGATTGTCACCCAGTTAGACACTCACGCTTGCCAGGACGACACATCACTCAACGACGCATTCTCGATTCGGAGGTCCCTAGACCCAAGTCCAGCGCAACGAACGAGACCCAAACGGCGTAGTCGGACGAAGTCTCTCAGCTTGTAGAGCCAATGGCGTCATCGATGATCACGGTAGGCAGCTCTGAGCGCCGCGGCGAGTTGACCTCCACTCGCTCGATGACGGGCGCGATTGCGTCGTAGATCCGCTGGGCCTTCTGCGAATCGACTCCGGTGACGACCACAAACTCTTTACTGACGAGGCCAGCGGGCCTGCCCCAACCTCGTCGCTCGTTCGGCAAATACCACAGCATTTGGACCACGTCGGCCAGCCGAGGCCCAGACAACTTCACGTCCATCAACTTCAGCTCTTCGTCAACCCAAGTGCGCGTGTCCGACTGATCCTCGGACCAGCGCGCCGCCGGGGTGAGGATGCCGCCAGAGCTCCGCGTCATCTGTAGCAGCACGAAGCTCCAGGTATCGACGTGGCATCGGACGAGCACCGCGGACAGGCCCACGCATCTGTGAACCCGTGATTCATGTGCGGTCGACTCACGCTCTCTTGCCCTAAACCCATCCAGCCAACCCATGGACAACTGTCTATCATGTAACCGATGCGTAGCACAGGGTCACATGTCACGAGGGCTCACCGAGACTCGTCACGTGCTCGGCACTGCGCAGGGCTCGGCTTGACCCCTCGCTTGTAAGTCCTGGGCGCGACGTCCGTCGCTGTCTGGCCGCGTCCGTGACCTCGGACGGCTGTATGACTCCACTTCGTGCTGGTCGACGTCGTCCGGGCCGGTTGCTGTCAGCGTTGCTGTCATTGAAGGGCTCCGGCACCGCGCTCGGGCTGGCAGCCCACCGTTGCGACCTTCGACTACCGTCGTGTCGTGGTCTATCTAGGGATGGCGCTATACCAAATGCAGCTGGCCTATTCTGCCGACCAGTGGGGTGCCCTCGGTGACATGCTAGGTGGGGTCGGGTCCATCCTCGCAGTGATTGCGGCGGCATCGTTGCTTGGTGTTGAAATCCGAGGGCGGCGCATCGAAGCTGCCAGATATGCTGAAGAGCGCAGGACGCAGGCAGCAGAAGCCCGCGACCGGGAAGTGCGTCAGAGAGACGCTGACTCTTGGCGAGCGCGGATGATCATCGCCGAAATCGGCGAGTCAGAAGTGAATCCCGATGATCCCGAGACCGAACGACTATTCATCAACGTCTCAAATGAGAGCGATGCATTCGTCTTCGACGTTATCGTTCGCATCCCAAGTCATCCTCAGCGATATGTTCTGCATTACATCCGACCCGGCAAGTCTGAACTAGCCGAGTTTCGCGGGGTCTCCCCAGGCTACTACTCGGAGCAGGTCAGCTGTGGCGGTCCATTCACTCCATACCAACTGCGAGTGGTTCTAGAGTTCACTGATCCTTCCGGCCGCCGTTGGCGGCGTGAGGGCTGGGACCAGCCCAGGCGCCTTCCAGATCTACTATCTGACCCCGCGCTTTATCGTGCGCTACCGCCTTTTTCGTTTGGCGAAAGCGACTATGACGTTCTGCTCGCAGAAAACAATCTAGTAATCGACGAGAACGCCATCTCTTGGAAAGATCGTCGGCGCGCCTTGAGGCAGACGAGTGAGTAAAGGTGCACGGCCTCGATCGCGTCCGCGACACCTTGACCCCCAGGCAACTTATGATCTTGAATGAGCTTGGTCAACACGTCGATGACCTGCGGGGATCTGTCCCCAGTCGTCCGTGGAAGTCCGCTGCAATCACTAGCGATTGTCACCCAGTTAGTCACTCGGAGCTGATACTTCCGGATCGACCGTTGCGCCTCTAGCACTCTCCTGGAAGTAGCCTGGGAAGGCTAGCTTCTCTTGATTTATGAGACGTTTGGTCGGGCCACGGAAGCCTATAGCTGCCAGCATTAAGAAGACACCTGCTTTGAGCAACCTTGTCCGCGACGCAGAGGTTATGATGACTTTTCGGCTGTCATGTAGCTCAATTCCAAGCTCATCACGGACGGCTGTCATAAATCTGTGCATTCGCTTTCCAAGTTCAGCCGATGCTGTGACCATCAGTTTGTCATCTACGGCAAACTTGCTGACGTCCGAAACCAAATTTAACAAATGCTTTCCGGTAGCACGAACCGGTGAAGTCGAGAGCATTTCCAGCTCCATCGGGAGCTTAAGGACGTCTTCATCCATTGTGGGCCAAATTCCAGTCTCAAGACGCCCCTGACAACGCTCCAGTGCCTTCACCGTGGCGTAGTCGAATATCCGGGCATACAACGTACGGCGCTCTTGATCCCACCGCCGCCTGTCGTCGCGCCGGTTGCGACCACGCTCAATCCATAGAGTCACGACCTGCGCTAGGAGAACGCCAAAGAAGGCAAACAGACCAGCCACCAGCGGGATGGCCCACCAAGGAGTTGTAGCCGACGACGACACAACGCGAGGGTATGGGCGCACTGCAACCCTTGCCGAGTCTCCCTGACGAGCCTCTCGTCAAGCCGCTCTTGACAGCACCTGGCGTTGACACCGAGTCGGTGGCGGGGTTGGCGGCGCGCGCCATCTAAGGGCAGGCCATCGGCCTGCCCACGACACCTGCCCGAGGGTCGCAGAGGCTCCAAGGTCAAGGGCGGCCGGTTTGTGGCCGTCGCTCGCGACGCGAAGCGCCCTTGAGCTTGGAGGAGCGGCCCGGCACACTGCGCGCCGCCAACCCCGGCGCTCGACGGCAGCGACCCGCCCTACGGCCGCGAGGCGGTCCCCGACCGCGTCGCCCAGGCCGACCCGGTCGGCAGCCGGCCAACTCCTTCCCCACCACCACCCATGTACCTGTCGTCGCCGCGGCCCGATCCGCTTATGCACGCCAGCCGACGGGCTGCCTGCGTGGTCGTCGTGTGCGCCAGCTAAGCGGCGGACGCGCGCCCAGGCGGCGGCGTGAGCGGCCCGCTTCGGGCCGCTTTAAAGACGTACAGAAAGTTTGAACACGCTTCCTGGCTGCCGACCGGCCCCGGGGTAGTAGGTTCGATAGATGTCGGCGGTTACTGTCTTTGCATGTCCTTGATCGCGTGGGCGTACGAACTCTCCGAGCTAATACTTGCTGGCACGCTTCCTCGTCGTTGGATGCATGTGCAAGGAGTAGCCAGAAAAGCGCAAGTGCTCGCTGGTGTTGTGGGTGACGATGCCCCTTTATTAGAGGCTGCGGCCATTCTCCACGATGTCGGGTATGCGCCAGATCTCGTTCGGACGGGTTTTCATCCGCTGGACGGTGCCTACTTCCTGCGATCAGTCGATGCGCCTAAACGCCTGGTCCATCTAGTCGCACATCACTCGTGCGCGATCCGAGAGGCACGCTTGCGGGGAATCGCTGACAAGTTAGTGCCTTTTCAGGACGAAGAAGGTCCCGTGCGGGACGCTCTCTGGACGTGTGACCTAACCACAACACCCGATGGGGAACCCACAGAGTTCCGCGACAGAGTGGAAGAAATTAAGCAACGGTACGGGCCTCGCAATCTCGTGACTAACTTTATCGAGGAGGCAACGCCAGACTTAAGCGCCGCTATAGGTCGTACCCACACCAGACTTCGTCAGATTGGTCTTTCCTAACCGATGTAAGGCTCGCGCCCCTCTAGACCGTGCTGAACTCGTAAAGCCATAGATGGGTGCATTGGTAGCGATGCCAGCTCAGTCGTTGGAACCCAGCGGACTTCTACCGACTCAGCGCTGGTACGCAGGCTGCCGGCATCCGGTTGACCACGTAAACAGATCGAGAATTCCTGGCGTACTTCCCCGTCGTCGTAGGCAATCACGTGCCTAGGGTCGGAGTAGACACCGGAGATGCCCGTGATTCGGACACGCAACCCTGTCTCCTCTTCGACCTCACGTACAGCAGCTTGTGAAACCGTCTCGCCCAGCTCCTGTGCACCCCCGGGTAGGGCCCAGAAATTGTTATCAGACCGTCTAATGAGCAGTACACGCTCAGTCTCGTCACGTACGACTACTGCCACCGCAACGACCAAAGAGTTGGCCTTCGGTGCATGGGGATCGTCAAGGTAGTCAGTCTTCGGCATGTGCCTGTCCTCCGTCCTGCGTCATCGCGGCATCCCACACGGCTTCAAAACTTTCCGTGTATGCGTCGAAGAGGCCAAACGTAGATGTTCGGCGCACATGCATGGCGGGAGCCATCGGAGCAGTTTTGCCATATATATGGGGATTGACAATCATGTCATTGTCGAAGCGGTAGATGCTGTTGTATAGGACAGTGCCGTGATGCCGTAGGTCGATGTTCGCTGTTCCGATCAGGGGACGAAAGAAGGCGTCGGCCTGGTCTATCTTCGCAGAAATCGTTTCCCGGCCGATGCCCTCGTCATGGCTGCGCTGCTTCACGGCATCCGCGTTACGGTCGCCAAGAAGAACCCTGACGCGAACACCAGTGTTTGCCTTCGCTCGCAACCGAGTCAGCAGGTCTGGCTTCTCGGTAAGGAACATTCCAACATAGACCAAAATTCCGACCTCGCCAGTTGCGGCGTCAAGTAACCGGTCCCATAAAGTCGCTGGTACGGCTCCGCGGTTGTTGTAAAACTGCACTATTCCGGAGGTGTCAGTGGTCTGTGGGCTTGCCTTCCGCGCCCCTGGCCACAAAAAGTCCTCGTCCTCCTTCAAACGCTTTGCGATCTTGAAGCGAGTGCGGGGGTGCGGCACTCTGCCGCCAATCCAGCGGCTCACCGTCTTGATGTCGGTCTCTGTGTGAAGCGCAAGTTCTGCTGGTGTCACACGTGCTCGATCAAGTGCATCGCGCAGGCGTTCGTTTGCCATTGGTTCATCCGATCCAGGCGGGACGTTTCCTCCACTATAAACGTCCCAGGCGTCCCCGCAAGGCCATTACCGCGTCACTCCCGCAGCTGTCTTATTGGAGGTGCGAATCACAGATTCGCGCAGAGCAGTCGTCCACTGGGGACGCGCTCAAGACAGGGAGGTAATCCTCATGAAGCTGTATGTGGACACGACCGGTAAGCAGGTTACGGTGTCGAAGCCGACTGAGCCGAAGAACGACCAGAACGGCAACCAGCGGTCCGAGAAGGGAACGGGCCGGCTCATGTGGACGACCCAGGTCATCGTGCTCGATGAGACTGGTGGCGAGGTTATCGCTGTCACTACGGCGGGAGAGAAGCCGAACGTGACGGTGGGACAGCTCGTCGCTGTCGAGCAGCTTGAGGCCATTCCGTGGGCGACCAACGGGCGTAACGGCGTGGCGTTCCGCGCGGTGTCGCTGAAGCCGCTCACTGGTTCCTCGGCCAAGTAGGTCCTTCGCCAAGCGCCATCTGTACTACCGCCACAGTGTCCGTGGCACACCGCTACATCTCGCGGCCGATCAACCGCTGTTCTATCGCAATCTTGGTGATGCTCTCGTCTCTGCATCGCCTTCTGAGCCGCTTCTCGTGGCTGTTTCCCGAAAGTGTGGCGCGGGGTCGGTACTGGCTCCGAACCTGCCGACCTCGCCGCCTTTCCAACCTGTACGCCCTTCGAAATCAAGGGATGGTTGTCATGTCTCGTCGTCTCACGAACGCTGCCCGTCGTTCACCGGATCACAGCGACAGCGCCACGATCGCTATCACCGAAGTCCAAGCACACATGGGTCGTGTGGACACCAAAGCGTCCATCTTGTTCGGTTTCTCGCTGGCCGTTCTCACCGGAGGCATCGGATTGCTGGCGAAGAGCCACGTCGACGCTGTCGGCATCATGCCGGCTATGGCAGCCATCGCACTGATTGGCTCCGCGTTGATGCTCCTTGGTGCTGCTATCCGGCCCTCGCTCGGCGGTAACCATGGATTCGTCAGGTACGCCGCAGCCGAATCGGCGCACGCTCTTGCTGAGGATCTGCACAACATCGACACGGATAGTGCCGAATACCGGGCTCAGCAACTCTGGTGGTTGTCACGCGCGGTACAGCGAAAGTACCGACGCGTTCGCCTCGCCGTCGATCTCCTCATGGGCGGCCTCGGATGCGCCGTCGTGGCCGGTCTCGTGACCGCAATCTTCTGACTACTTTAACTGCTCACGGCATCGAAAGGGCTCGGCCATGCACATCGTCGGACAAGAAATCCTGGTGCAGCTACTCAACAAGCTTCGAGCCGAACTATTTGAAAAGCGGCCGATTGCCGCTGCAGAGACTCTGGACCTGATCGAGAAGGTAGCCGGGTCCAAGTACCGGGACTCTCTGCTGAATGTCCAGATCGACGTCGCTATCAAACGGGCTACCGACCGGTGGGAACCCGGAATGCAGATCTACGCCTAAAGACGCCACATCGCTTACTCGGTATCAGCACGATCTGAGAGGAATCCTAATTCCTACCTTCGTGCCAGATTGTCTGCTACGGCTTCTGGCCGCAAACGTTGATGCGGCTGATGGCGTCGCGGCAACGCAAACCCTCGACATGATTCGCCTTGTCGCCGGAAACGATTACGCCAACGAATTGCGTGACCAGCTCATCACGACCGGTTTGGCCCGCCTGACCGGACGCTGATCTGTCACACGTTAAGCGGGGGTCGGTACTGGCTCCGAACCTGCCGACCCCGCGCCTTCTCCAACCCATCCACCCCTCACGAGGGAGGACGTGTCATGTCCAAATCTAGCGCAGGACGCGGTTTCGGTCGACGTTCCGGAACAGTCACTGTCATCGAACAGCAGGTGCACCGCTCCTCGCAGCGCAACGCCCGGTTCGCCTTCGTCATCACCGCCGTCACCGTCTTATTGATCACTTTGGTCGTGGCAGCGCAGTACATGCACCCGCTGCTGGCTGTGTTTCCCGCAGCTTTCGCCGCCGCCTTCAGCGGCGCTGGTGCATGGGTTCTCGTCCGGATCTGGCCGGTCCTGCGGCTTCTTTGGTGGTGGGCACCGGAAATTGTGCTCACCATGAGCGCTGCATGGGCATGGACCGCCTTGGCTGTCCATACGGCTCCGTGGGTCACTCTGCTGGTCCTGATGAGCGTGGTTGGCGCTCCTGCGGTGATTCCCGGAGCGCGGAATCGAATCGTCGCTACTGCCTGGTGCGTCGTCGTACGTCACCGGCTACGCGTGTGCTTCTCCCAATTCATCATCGCCAACAAGTCCGGCAGCCTGCCCTTCGTTCTGGGCGCCTGGCCGACTCCGGTCGGCGAACGTGTCTGGGTCATGCTGCGCCCCGGGCTGTCACTGTCCTATTTGACTCAGCAACTCGACAAGATCGCCGTTGCCTGTCACGCCACCTCGGCATTCGTCCAGCAGGCCGGGACCAGCGACTCAGCATTCATTCGCTTCGACATCAAACGACGTGAAGTGCTGACCGCCACGGTCGGATCACCACTCGTTGATCTCATCGAACCCGTCGCGCCGGTCGCTGACAAAAAGCCGGCCACCGTTACCGGCCTCGACCTGCCCGACGTCGAGGACATTCCCCCTGCCACCCCGGCAGCCGCCAAAACCAAGGCGACCGCTGCCAGCAGCAACGGCCGTGAGCCAGCGGCCTCCGCCGCGACAGCCGCCGACGACGGAGACGACATCAGCGACTGGATCTAATCAACCCCGGGCAGGACGTCCCACGGTGGGCGTCCTGCACACAACCGCCCAGGAGGCGACATCTCATGTCCACCATTGCCCGAGATCCGCTCGGAACCGATGGAGTGCCTGTGTGGCCGGGGATGTCGATGTTCGACCCCATGTTCATCGGCATCGACGAGTTCGGTGAACACGTCATGCTCGACATCCCCGGGCACAACCTGCTGATGGCAGGCGAACCCGGCGCCGGGAAATCCGGCCTCATCAATACCATCACCTCCACCGCCGCGCTGTGCGACAAAACCCGCCTCGTGGCGATGGACGCCAAATGGGTCGAACTCGGCCCCTGGGCACCCATCTGCGACGCCTTCATAGGCGACGACCTCGACCAGGCCATCCGCGTCCTGCGGCGTCTGCTCACCGTCGCCCACAACCGATACCAATGGCTGCTGGCCAACCGCCGCCGCAAAGTCACCGCCACCGACGACCTGTCGGCCATCCTCACCGTCATCGACGAACTCGCCATGTACTCCACCGTGCTGGGCACCAAGGAACAACGCGAGGAATATCTGACCCTGCTCCGCGGACTGGTCGCCCTCGGCCGCGCCGCCGCCATGCCGGTAGTCGCCGCCAGCCAGCGCACCTCCTGGGACATCATCCCCGCCAGCCTGCGCGACCTGTTCGGCTACCGCTGCGCGTTCCGCTGCACCACCACCGGCAGCTCCGACGTCATCCTTGGCTCCGGCTGGGCCGAGCAGGGCTACACCGCCAGCGACATCGACCCCGAAAACCGCGGCGCCGCCTGGCTGCTGGCCGAAGGCAGCACACCCAAACGCATCAAAGCCGCCTACCTGTCCGACCAGCAGATCTACGGCATCGCCGACTACGCCGCCTGGCTGCGCCAGCCCACCCGCAACCTCTCACCCACTGACTGGGAGATGGCCGCATGACCACCCGTGAACGGACTCAAGCCCGCAACGACAACCAGAAAGCCGCCCAGTACACCGAACTCTGGATCATCGGCACACCCGAGGAAACCACCGCCCTCGTCCATGCCCTGCGCACCTCCGGACGCCTCGTGCAGGCAACCGCACCCACCATCGCCGGACCTCACGACCCCCGGCACCGCCGATACCTGCGCCTGCGCAACCGCTGACCGGCCGACAGAACCCGATCCCACGCCCTCGACAAGCACCGGGCGGGTTCTGCCGACCACCAACCAACAGCCCTTCGAAAGGACGTGGCTGCCATGAAGGCTACCCAACAACCAACCACCACGACCGACCTTGACCCCGACATGACCCCGGGTGTGCTGCTGCGCAGTGCCGCGATCTACCTCCAGCGGTACGGCTGGATCCGCAACGACTTCTTCGACCTGACGAACGAGGTCAACTTCCCGCCCGCCTGCGCCCTTGGCGCTATCAACGTCTGCGCCCACGGCCGTCCCATCCTCGGCTCCGACGACACGGCCGATGACGACAACACCGACACCGCCATCCGCGGAGTGCGCGTCTTCGCCGCTTACCTCGACCCCGAGTACGACAGCGCCGACACGGTTACCTGGAAGGCCAGCGCCTTCGACGTCGTATCCCAGTGGAACGACGAACAAGATCGCACCATCAAGGACGTCACAGCAGCCCTCAATGACGCTGCCGACGAATGGGACAGCACCCATCACACCAGGGGTGCCCGGTGAGCCTGTTCTACGTCAACCAAGCCTTGACACTCAACCCCGCCGACAATGAAAGCCGGCCCCTCAAACCACGCCGCCGCGTCGTGGTGGAGAACGACGAATACGCCGCGTTCGTGCGACGCATCATTCGCGCCTACGCCCGACGCGTCGCTACCGGTGACGTAGAAGCCCTGCGCGACATGGTCGGCCTGTCCACCCTGCTCGACGACTCCATCGGCGACGCCGTCAAAGGACTACGTACCCACGGCTACTCCTGGGCCGAAATAGCCGACCGGCTCGGAATCAGCCGTCAAGCCGCTCACCAACGGTGGGGAGGCGAGCAGTGACCACCAGCGCACTGACCAACACCTTTTTTGACGCCCTCGGCGAGCGCACCGGTATCCGCGTCGAGTTTTACGACCCCACCGGCAGCCGCTACGGCTTCCCCACCTTCCCCTTCCGCATGGCCCCCGATGGCCTGCTCACCCGGCGCCAGCTCCGCAACCAAGGGCTCTGCCCTGGTGGGCACGACCCCGTCGCGCAAATCCTGTGGCGCCACCGCACGCAACGGCGCACCGCCCTGCTCTACCGCCGTGATCTGGCCGCGCCCAAACGCACACCCAGCCCGGCCCAGCTCGGCGCCATCGGCAAAGCCCTGCTGGCTCGCCGCACCTGCGGTGTCTGCGGCACCACCCGCGACTACTACATCCCGCGCCGCACCGGCGCCTGCTTGACCTGCGAACCCGGGCGGTGACCGCCATGACCCACCACGCCGAACTACACGCCCTGTCGGCCCCCGAGCGGCTCACCCGGCCCGGACACAGCGCCGCTGACCTGGGCTACGGCTACACCCGCCCCGACGACGACACCCAGACCGTTCCGGTCCCCGACGGGGTCACCGTGCACCGCCTTACCGGCCGCACCCGTAAGGAGGCCATCTGATGAGTCTGCAAGACCTCGGCAACCATCTGAGCCAACACGACTGCCTCTACTGCATCAACGGCATGGCACCTGCCGGAATCCACCCCGACCTTGGCCCCGTCCTGCGGCTGTGCCCCACCCAGCACTGGTGCGACGACTGCGACGGCCTGTCGCTGTATCCCGCCGAATACGAAACCCTCGACGAACGCATCAACGACATGCTCGACGACGGCTACGTCGCCGTCTGGTGCGAACACTGCTGCGGCGTCACCGCCGTCATCCCCGTCACCAACGACGGAGGCATCCGATGAAACTCCGCCAACCACGTAGCGTCTCGGACCACACCGTTGCTGACGAGTCAGTCAAAACCTCAAACCTGACCGAGCAGTTCGCCACCGAATACGCCAAAAGCGCTGTGCCCAACATGCTCAAAGCCATTGAAGCGATCAAACGGTACAACCGTTTCGCCTTGCTCGGCGCACTGGCTACCAGCTACCTGCACCAAGCCCACTACCTGTGGCAGCAAGGCGCGGACTACTTCGCCTACATCGTCCCGCTCATCTTCGACGCCAACATGGTCTCGATGCTCATCGTCGTCCGCACAGCGGGCATCGCCAAGGACGCCAAACGCGGCGCCCTCATCGTCTTCGCCGGGACCGCGCTGCTGTCAGCCACCGTCAACTTCCTCGCCCCCGGCAGCCTCGGCCTGCGCGTCGTCTTCGCCCTGGTCGTGGTCCTGGTCATCGGCGTCGAACTCGTTGCCGGGCGCATCCGTCCGGACTTCGCCGCCATCGAGCAGCAAGCGGCCGAACTGCTCGCGGCTGCCAACACCATCACCAGCACCCCGGCGACCGGCATAGACCCGGTCACCACCACACCGACGGCACCCGTTGAACCCAACCCACCGGCAGCAGTCCTCAACCCGCCGGACACCGCGTCCGAGCCCCCGACGCCCGTGCCGGCGCACCTGCTGACCACCGCTCGGTTCTCTACCGTCCAGCACGAACAGACCACCGGACGACCCATCACCGTCGACGAACTGGCCACCCGCATGAGCGTGACCCCTGCCGTCGCCACCCAACTCCTCAACGCCATTCATCCGTCACCGGCCCGCATCAACGGGCACACCCCGGCCCTGACTGGAGGTGCCCGATGACCTTCATCCACGTCGACATCCACCAACACACCCACACCTGCCCGGCTGATCCGCAACCACACCCTTACGACACCCGCCAGACGATCATCACCGTCGTCCACGGCGGACCCTGCCGAGCACCCATCACCCTGCACTCCGGCGACACCAGCGTCACTGTTGACTGCCGTCGCCGCCTGCGTAACGAACTCCAGTGCCCGGCCTGCCGGACCACCGTCATCGAACACGCCATCACGCAGACCTACCACGGCCACATCGGCCCGCAGCTCCCCTGTACCTGGACAGCTGCCTAACCATGAGCGTTTCCACGCTGGACCTCGCATCCCGGGAGCACCCTGCCCGGGATGCGGGCTCGAACGCCGAAACGGCTCAGCTCCCTATCGCCCCCGGCCACCTCGTAGCCGGGCAAGCCCTCGCCCGCGCATCGCGTGGCAACTACTTCGACTGGCTGTCGCACGTACAGGCCGCCTCAGGCTGTACACGTCCGATCCGGCTTTCCGGAACCCTCGACAGCATCGAAGCGGCCACCGGGCGTCTGCTCGACTCCCGGCACACTGACCAGCTGCCTGACGCCGCCATCTACAAAGCTTGCGGCACCCGCCTCGCCTCGGTCTGCCCGTCCTGCGCTCGTACCTATCAACGCGACGCGTTCCAGATTCTGCGTAGCTTCCTCGTTGGTGGTAAAGGCATCCCGGCCACGGTCGCGAAACACCCGGCCGTGTTTCCCACTTTCACCGCTCCCAGCTTCGGTACCGTGCACACCCGCGTCGTTCGCAAACACACCTGCACGAACCGCAAACGTTGCACCTGCCAGGCCGAACCCTGCCACGCTCGCCGCGACACCCCTGCACCGTGCGAACACGGGCAACCGGTCGTCTGCTGGCGACGCCACACCGCCGACGACCCCACCCTCGGGCAACCGTTATGCCTCGACTGCTACGACTACGACCACCACGTCGTGTGGAACCTGTTCTCCACCGAACTGTGGCACCGCACCAAACAAGCCGCCGACCGCTACCTCGCCCACCTCTGCAAAGCCCGCGGCCTACCCCCGGTCGCCAAAACCACGCCGAGCGGCAAGGTGCGTATGGTGCCCCCGGCGCAGCTCACCCACGGCAAAGCCGCCGAGATGCAACGCCGCGCCGTCGTGCACTTCCATGCCCTGGTCCGCCTGGACGGCGTCCACCCCGACGACCCCGACGCCGTCCTCATCCCTCCGCCAGGCGTGGACGTCGACGACATCATTGCCGCCTTCCACAACGCGGTCGGGACCATCTCCTTCACCACCCCGGCACACCCGGACCGGTCGCAAGGCTGGGAAATCAGGTGGGGAGACCCAGATAAGGGCTTTGACATCCAAGCGCTGGCCCTTGCGGGGGACGGCTCCATCACCGACGACATGGTCAGTGAACAGGTCGCCTCGCAAAAAGCCGGCTACCTCGCCAAGTACACGACCAAGAGCACCGAAGCTACCGGGTTCTCCTCCACCCGCATCACCGACGACACCATCGGCCAATACGATCCCGACGGCGACCACATCGCCCGACTCGTCGCCGCCTGCTGGCGAATCGGACGTCCCATCTCTGATCTGTCTGCTCGTACCCGGCCTCCTGGCGGCCGGACCCGCCCTGCGACCGGCGGCCCGTTCGGCGAACCGTGGGACTGCCCGGACTGCGGCACCCACACCCGCTACCGGGCCTGCCCCGTCTGCGTCGCCGAACGTCAAGCCAACCTTGACACCAAACTCACCACCAGCGGCATGGCCACCAACCCGTATGCGCGGCTGCGTCGATGGGCACACCGGTTCGGCTTCGCCGGACACTTCCTCACTAAAACCCGCCGCCGCGTCGTGCGTTTCGCCACCCTCCGAGACACCCGCATCGTCTACCGACGCACCGAGGACCAGGCCGCCACTGACCCTGGCACCGTCCGCTCGGTCGACCACCTCGACGAGACGACGCTGATCGTCGGCACCCTGTCCTTTGCCGGAGTCGGCTGGCACAACAACGGCGACGCCCTCCTCGCCAACACCGCCGCCGCGATGGCCCGTGCCCGAAACGAAGCCGGACGCGAAGAACTCGCCCACGAGGCCGGTTCAACCGTCCTGGTCACTCTGCAAGCCGCCTGATCACACCACGAAGGGAACACCCTTGGACGAATACCAGCGGAAGGCTTTGTACCGCATCCCCGAAGCCATGCGGCTACTGAGCCTCAGCCGCTCCGTCATTTACGAACTCATCCGCTCCGGCCGACTGCGCACCGTCAAGGAAGGCCGCACCCGGCTCGTGCCCGAATCGGCCATCACCGAATACGTCTCCCTACTCGAACGGGAGAGCACGAAAGGAGTCGCCGCATGACCAAACGCCGAAGCCGAGGCGATGGCGGACTGCACTGGGACGAAGCGCGACAACGCTGGATTGCCTCAGTAACCGTCGGCTACACCCCGGCAGGCAAGCGCATCGTGCGCAAAGCAAGCGGCAAAACCAAAACAGAAGCCCATGCTGCTCTTCGCGTAAAGATCCGCGAGTACGAGGATGGGCTTTCCACAGCGCAGACGGGTTACACCGTCGCCCAGGCCGTCGAAGACTGGCTTACCTACGGACTGACCGGCCGTAGCGCCAACACCATCGACAAGAACCGCTACCTGTGCAAGCACATTACTGCGGGCCTGGGTGCTCGCAAATTGCGGGAACTCACTGCTACCGACGTCGACCGGTGGCTGCTCTACATCGCCAAGACCCTTAGCACAAGCACGGTGCAACGGGTGTACGAGTGCTTGAACCGCGTCATCAATCGGGCCATGGCTCGGGACAAGGTCAACCGTAACGTCGTTGCCCTTTGCGGGATCCCTGCTGGCAAGCCCGGCCGCCCCTCGAAATCGCTCACACTCGATGCCGCGAAGGCCCTTCTGAATGCGGCTGAAGACTCGCGCCTCTATGCCTACGTAGTGCTGTCGCTCCTTACGGGAGCGCGCACTGAAGAACTACGCGCTCTCACCTGGGCTCGCGTTGACCTCGACGGCCGACCCGGTGATGACAATCCGGTGCCACCTTCAATTCAGGTGTGGCATTCCGTGCGTGAAGGCGGGGACACCAAGACGCGTAAGTCTCGCCGAACCCTTGCGATACCCCTTAGAGGTGTAGTCGCTCTACGCACCCAGCTCGGCTTGCAAACTCAAGACCGCGAAAAGGCCGGCGTTTACTGGCGCGCGTTTGATCTGGTCTTTGCGTCCTCCATCGGCACCGCGCTCGACGCTGCTAACGTCCGTCGCGCCTTTCGCCGGATCACCAAGGCCGCTGGTCTGAACCCGGCCGACTGGACACCTCGGGAGCTACGCCACAGCTTTGTGTCGCTGCTGTCGGACGACGGCGTCTCTCTGAAAGACATCGCTGATCTCTGCGGACATTCCGGCACCTCGGTCACCGAGAAGGTGTACCGGCATCAACTACGGCCCGTCCTGCTCACTGGCGCAGCCGCCATGAACCGGATCTTCGCCAACGACGGCGAGTCCGAGGCTTAGTCACCCAGTTAGTCACCCGGAGACAGCAAGAGGCCCTGTCCGCCTATGGGACAGGGCCTCTGAGCTGGTGGGCGATACTGGGATCGAACCAGTGACCTCTTCCGTGTCAAGGAAGCGCGCTCCCGCTGCGCCAATCGCCCTCGTACTGTTGCCGAGGTGGAGACGGGATTTGAACCCGTGTACACGGCTTTGCAGGCCGTTGCCTCGCCTCTCGGCCACTCCACCGAGCTGGCCCCGCACATTTAACCTGTCGCGGCCTCTCCGAGCGGACGACGGGATTCGAACCCGCGACCCTCACCTTGGCAAGGTGATGCGCTACCAGCTGCGCTACGTCCGCTTGTCTTTCCGGGTTCCCCCGGCGACGGATGAAACATTAGCTGGTCTCCCCAGCCCTTGCCAAACCGGGGTACCCCGGCGAGTCGCCCAGGCTCACCGCAACCGCCCGCGAACAGCCCAAAGCGCGAGTTATCCCCGCCGTCCGGGGTTGGATGGGGACATGCAGATACGGCAGATCTCCGCCGATGAGCGGCTTGACGTGGTGTTTCCGCTGTCCTTCTACGCGTTCTCGCCGTCGCCGGGGACCGATGCCGACCGCGAGGCCTACGCCAGCCGGGCGCCCTACTACGGCACGGTGACCGCGCTGGTTGCCGAGGAGGAAGGCCGGCCGCTCGCCTCGGTCACCGCGATCCCCATGCGGCAGAACGTGCGCGGTGTGGTGCACGACATGGCGGGCATCGCGACGGTCGTCTCGCATCCGGAGGCGCGCCGCAAGGGGTATGTGCGCCAATTGCTCACTCAACTTCTCGAGCTGAGCCGGGAGCAGGACCGTCTGGTCAGCGCGCTCTACCCGTTCCGCCCCTCGTTCTACGCGCGCTTCGGCTATGTGGGGGTGCCCCGTGTTCGTACCGCCATATTCGCCCCTGAAGGCCTCGATCATTTGCAGCGCATCGAGCTGCCGGGGGAGGTGGTGCGGTTGACGCCGGCGGCGGCTTTCGCGGAGTTCTCCACCCTCATGCACCGGTTGCTGGGGGAGCGGCACGGCTTTGCGGTCTTCGACGAGGTCTTCAGCGGCTGGCTGCGCGACGACAAGACCCAGTGGGTTGCGCTCGCGCGGGTCGGCGGCGAGGTCGTGGGTGCGGTTCCCTACCGCGTCGAGCGGTACGGCGGGGACCTCGTGGCCGGTGACCTGCTCACGACCGGTCCGCTCGCCCGGACGCTGCTCCTGCAGTACCTGGCCCGCCATGTCGACCAGGTCGCGCGCGTTCAAGTCAAGATCAGCACGGACGAAGTGCCGGATCTTTGGGGTACGGACCTGGCTGTGCTGACCGAGGGGCGCACCGAATTTCCCCGTCAGGGCGCTCCCATGGTGCGCCTGCTCAGCATGCGGGCCCTCAACGGCCTGCACACCCCGGCGAGCCTCGACGTCACAGTTGAGGTCACCGGCGACTCTTTTCTGGCCGGCCGCTACCGCATCGCCGGCGACGCAGGCTCCCTGGCGGTCGAGGAGACCAAGGATGATCCACAGGCAACCCTGACCTGCGCGGGCATCTCTGCCCTCGCCTACGGGGTGCTGGACCCGCTGGAAGTGACGTTGCGTGGCTTCGGCCAGGTCGATACAGACGCCCTGGAGATGTTGGGAGCGCTGTTCCCCAAGAAGATGCCTTACCTGTTCGCCGACTTCTAGGTCAGCACCGGCAGCCCAGCGGACGTGAACGCGCGCCCGTCGTCGGTCACCACCGCGGATTCGTAGCCCTCGGGCACCAGCTTGGCCAGCCAGTTGATGCCGGACTGCCCCATGGCCAGGGCCGCCGTGGCGTACGCATCGGCCAGCGCCAGGTCCGGCCCCACCACGGTCACCGAGCGCAGGCCGCGAGCCGGGGCGCCCGTGCGGGGGTTGAACACGTGGTGGCCGCGTTCGTACGTGCCGGAGGTGGCCACCGCCCCGTCGGCCACGCCGAGGACCCAGCTCAGCTTGTCCGCCTCCCAGGGGTGGCGGATGCCGACCTTCCACGGCTCGCCCGCCGCGCTGCGACCCCGGGCGCGGATGTCCCCGCCTGCGCTGATGCAGTGGCGGACCGAGCCGCAGGCCGCCAGCCGAGCCGACGCGAGTTCGACCGACCAGCCCTTCACGTAGCCGGACGGGTCGAGGGGGCCGCCGGCGTATGCGTCGAAGAAGCCGTCGGTGAAGCGCCAGAGGTCCGCGCAGGCCTCCAGGACCGTGCGCATGTCCGGTGAGCAGTCGTCGAGCGGGATCTCCCGGCGGCGGAATCGGCTGACCTCGCTGTCCGGGCGGTACGTGCTGAAGCGCTCGTCCACCTCGTGCAACCAGCCGCAGACGTCCTCGATCATGGTGTGCACCTGTGGGTCGGGCAGCTCATCGGCCACGTCGATGCTGACGACCGTACCCATGACGTGCTCGGCATGCTGCATGCAGCCGAACCTACGCGCCGGCCTTGTCGATCGCGGCCTGAAGCGATTTCACGTAGGACTCGCTCGTGAAAGTCGCCCCCGAGACGGCGTTGACGTCCGCGCTCTGAGCCTTGAGCGTTTCCTGCTTGAGCGCGGCCACAGCCGGCGGGTTGATCGTGGCGCTGTCCGCGGTTGTCGGGTACGTCGCGTCCGCCGCGGTGATCTTGCCGCCGGAAATTTTGATGGAGACCTGCACGGTGCCGTACGGGTTCTTCACCGCGGTGCCCTTGAAGATCCCGTCGGTCAGCCCGCTGCCGCCCGCCGCACCGGAAGACTCGTCCTTGTTCCCGGCGTCCTGCTCGGCGCCATCTTCCTTCTGCTTGCCGTCGCCTTCCTTGGCATCGTCCTCCTTGCCGCCCGTCTTGCTCGGCGGTGAGGTCGGGTCGTTCGCGGCCGGGGCGTCCAGTCCTTCGCCGGCCAGGTCGACGGCGGGCGGCGCGGCCACGACGCCGGGGGCGGACACGCTCAAACGCACGCCGATGATCAGGGCGGCTCCGGTGAGCGTCCCTACGGCTGCTGCGGTGCTGCGTCGCATCACTAACTCCCAGACTCAGAATTCGAAGGGGTCGAGGTGCATCTGACTGTCGGGTACGTCGAGTTCCCGCAGCGTCTGCACGGCCGTGCCGACCAGGCCGGGCGGGCCGCACAGGTAAACGTCGCGGCGGTTGACGTCGGGGACCAGCCCGAGCAGGCCCTCCGAGGTGAACAGCCGCCGCGGGCCGGGGTCGGTGCGGGAGCCGACGATGTAGCGCACCCAGGCGTCGCGGCGCTCGGCCAGGTCCTCGAGTTCCTCGCGGAACACCAGCTCATCGGGCCGGCTGGCGCGGTAGATGACGATGGTGTCCGGCGGCATGTCCTCGAGCAGCGCGCGGATGGGGGCGATGCCACTGCCACCGGCGATGAGCAGTGCCCGGCGGCGGGTCCGGCGCTGGGCCGTGAACGTACCGAAAGGTCCTTCCGCCCAGATCTTGGTGCCTGGATGCATCTGACCCAGCAGGCTTGTGTGACCGCCGACCGCGGTGACCGTCAGGCGCAGCCATTGCGGGTTCGGCGCGGCGGACAGCGAGAAGGGGTGCGACTGCCACCAGCCGTTGCGGGTGAAGAACCGCCAGCGCATGAACTGCCCCGCCTGGGCGGGGAGCCGGTCGAGGTTGCGCCCGTCGATGTAGATCGAGAACGTGTTGGCGCCCTCGGCGACCACCTCGGCGACCTCGAAGCGGTGGCGCGTGTTCAGCCAGAGCGGCTCGACGATCCGGCCCCAGACCAGCGCGGCGATGACGAGGGCGCCCAGACCGGGCCAGAAGACGTCGGCGAACCGGCCGGACAGGTTGGCGCCCATCACGACCTGGTGGCCGTAGCCCAGCAGCAACACGAGGTAGCCGGTCAGGTGGATCAGGTGCCAGAGCTCGTAGTTCAGCTTGTTGCGCAGCGTCCGGATCGAGATCAGGCTGATGAACACCAGCAGACCGGTGGCGATCGTTGCCTTGATCATGTCCGGGAACGTGGTGATCATGGTCCAGCCCTGATCGACCACGCCGGTCCCGGCGGTGAGCGCGTAGCCGTACACGATGAACACGACGTGCGCGCCCACCAGCAGCACCAGGGACGTGCCCAGCCACCGGTGCCAGCGCAGCAGGTCGCGAGCGCCGACCCACTCCTCGAGGAACGAGACCCGGCTCATCATCAGTAGCTGGATGAACAGCACATACCCGCCGGCGAGCCCGGTGAGGCGCCCGACCGCCATCATCAGGGCCGGCGTGTCGCTGACCGCACCGGCCTCGGTCTCGAACAGCCAGAGCGCCAGGCTCGTGGCCAGGCCGGCGAAGAACAGCAGCACCGTGAACAGGCGGTTACCCGAGGTCGCCTCGGCGGGCGGCCGGTCATCGGTGGCGATCGCCGGACCGCTGCCCTGCCAGCCGGAAGGGTTGTCCGGTGACTCCACGACGATGTCGCCGCGGGGCACGTTGCGGTTGAGCTCCGGCTCGTCCCAGAAGCTCCCGCCGTCGCCCCAGGAGTCCCGGGCGGCTCGCTGATCCTCGAAGGTTTGGAAAACCATCCGCCACACCTGCTCGCCAGTTCGTCTGCGGCGTCGGCCACCCCCCAGCGGCCGGCGTGACGACCAGTCTCGGGTGGCCGTCGGGTGGTGATACGCGAGCCGCTGCGGGAAGGCTCAACGAAGCCGCGAAAAACTCGTTGCCGGAGATGATCTTTTCGATCAGCCCGCTGACCGGAAAGTCCAGATGATGGCGCCTGTCCCGGGCAGTCCGTGCTTCATGCAGCGAAAGCTATCGATCTCCGGGGTGCGGCGGGCGAACGCGAGCCGTCGGACAGCTAACGTCACGTGGTGACTGACAACCCCGCCCGGCTGACCGTGGTCGGCATCGGCGCCGACGGCTGGAGCGGACTTTCCGGTACGGCCCGGGCGGCCCTGTCCGCCGCGGACGTGATCTTCGGTAGCGAGCGTCAACTCGATCTCCTTCCCGCCGGCGAAGTGCCTGGCGACCGTGTCGCCTGGCCCTCCCCGATGCTTCCCGCGCTGCCCGGTCTGCTCGACGCTCACCGGGACCGTCGCGTGGCCGTGGTGGCCAGCGGTGACCCCATGTTCCACGGCGTCGGTGCCACCCTTCAGCGCTTCGTGAACGACGTGACGATCCTCCCGCATCCGTCATCGGTCTCGCTGGCGGCCGCCCGGCTCGGATGGCCGTTGGCGGACGTGGATTTACTCAGCGTAGTGACGGCGCCGGTAGCTGAGCTCCATCCGCTAATCCACCCAAATCGCCGCATCCTCGTGCTCGGCCGCGATGCGGGCACTCCCGCCCAGGTGGCAGCGCTTTTGCAGGCCAGAGGCTACGGAAGCGCCACGATGACCATTCTCGGACAGCTCGGTTCGGAAAATGAGACGCTCGTCACGGGGGCCGCCGACACGATCCAGGTCACCGGGTGTGGATCACTCAACGTGATCGGCATCCAGTGTGGACGAGGAGGCGCTGCCCGGCCCCGCGTGCCAGGGTTGCCGGATGACGCATTCGACACCGACGGCCAACTCACGAAGCGCGAAGTTCGAGCTGTCACCCTGGCGCTGCTCGGCCCCCAGCCCGGCGAGATTCTCTGGGACATCGGGGCGGGCTCGGGCAGCATCGCGATCGAGTGGATGCGCTCGCACTCCGCGTGCCGGGCGGTTGCCATCGAGTCCGATGCGACCCGGGCCGGGCGGATCGAGGGGAACGCGCGGGCTTTGGGCGTACCGGAGATCAAGGTTGTGCAAGGCCGTGCACCCGCCGCCCTTACCGGCTTGCCCACGCCCGACGTGGTCTTCATCGGCGGCGGAGTAACGCGCGAGGGCGTCCTCGAAGCGGCGTGGGACGCGTTGCCGGCAGGCGGACGGCTGGTCGCCAACGCGGTCACGCTTGAATCGGAAGCGGTGCTCGCGGCCTGGTATGCCAAGCTCGGTGGCGAGCTGACCCGCCTCGCGGTCAGTCGCGCGTCGCCGATCGGCGGATTCACGGGATGGCGAGCGATGATGCCAGTCACGATCTGGGCGGTGGTCAAGCCATGACGGTTCACTTCATCGGAGCAGGCCCCGGGGCTGCGGACCTCATCACGGTACGAGGCCAGCGTATCCTCGCCGCGGCACCCGTCTGCCTGTATGCGGGCAGCCTCGTGCCCCGCGAACTGCTGGAGGTGTGCCCACCGGACGCCCGGCTGGTGGATACCGCCGACCTCAACCTGGACCAGATCATCACCGAGCTGGTCAAGGCGACGGCAGCAGGTCAGGACGTGGCCCGCCTGCACTCCGGAGACCCCTCTGTGTTCAGCGCGGTGGCCGAGCAGATGCGCCGCTTGGACGAGGCCGGCGTGCCCTACGAGGTGGTCCCCGGCGTACCCGCATTCGCGGCAGCCGCGGCATCGCTCGCGCGCGAGTTCACAGTGCCCGAGGTCGCGCAGACGGTGATCCTGACCCGCACCGCTGAACGAGCCACCGCCATGCCACCCGGCGAAAACCTCGCCACCCTCGGCGCCAGCCGCGCCACCATGGTGCTGCACCTGGCCGTCCAGCGCATCGAGGCAGTCGTTGCCGAGCTGGTGCCCAACTACGGCGAAGCCTGCCCGGTGGCGGTGGTAGCCCGAGCCAGCCGCGAGGACGAGCAGATCGTACGCGGCACCCTGGCCGACATCGCCCCCAAGGTCCGGGAGGCAGGCATCAAACGCACGGCGGTCATCGTGGTCGGCGCCGCCCTGACGGCATCCCAGTTCCCCGACAGCCACCTGTACTCGGCCGACCGATGCCGCCCCTGAGGATCCTGCTCCTGGGCGGCACCACCGAAGCGCGGGCGCTCGCCGATCGGGTTGCGGGGGAGGGGCCGGCTGCTCGCGCGGGTCTCGCTCGTGAGGCCCTCGATGGTGGGGCTTTCGCCGATGGGGATTCAGGTCGCGGTGTGGAGGTGGTCAGCTCTCTTGCGGGACGGACTTCGGCGCCGCTGCTGCCTCGCGGCGAGGTTCGCATCGGCGGATTCGGCGGCGTGGACGGGCTGAAGCGCTACCTGCATGAGCAACGCATCGATGCCCTGGTGGACGCGACCCACCCCTTTGCCGCCACGATGACATCTCACGCCGTCGCGGCGGCCGAGGCGACCGGGCTGCCACTGCTGATCCTGCGGCGTCCAGGCTGGACCGCGCAGACCGGGGACGTGTGGCACCGGGTCGAGTCGGTTCCGGCGGCAGCGGCGCTGGTGCCCTCGATCGGGGAGCGCGTGTTCCTGACCACCGGCCGGCAGAGCATCGCGGCGTTCGCGGAGCTGGACACCTGCTGGTTCCTGTCCCGCTCGGTCGAAGCCCCGGCCCCACCCGTGCCGCCCCGGCTCGAGATCCTGCTCGACCGTGGCCCGTTCACCATCGACGGCGAACGCGACCTGCTCCGCCGCCACCGCGTCGACGTCCTGGTCACCAAGAACAGCGGAGGCGACACCGCAAAACTCGATGCCGCCCGCGCCGAAGCAGTACCGGTCATCCTGGTCGACCGCCCACCACTACCGAAGTCCGTGCCGACCGCCCCGACCGTCGAGGAGGCCATCATCTGGCTCAACAGCCTGACCTGACCGCGCCGTCCGCCCCGCAACCGGTTCCGCATCTGTCGCCGCCTCGGCCGCGGGCTCCGGGGCTTGATACACGCGCGCCTCTAGCTCGGAGGTGTCCGCTGCAGCCAGGTCGACGCGTGTGCCTGCCTCGGGGGCGTGCACCGCGGCCGAGTCCAGGCGTCCTTCCGCCTCAATCGGTTCCAGCGACCTACTCACCTCGCCAGCGTGTGCCGGCACGCGGCCGCCGCCCCCGGCCCGCGTGTGGCCGTCATCCTCGCGCCGCTTGCGGCCGCCGCCCCCGCGCACCTTCGACGGCGACCAGGCGAACGCCAGCGCGCTGCCCACCAACCCCAGCAGCAGCCCAACAAAGAAGCCGCCCAAGTTCGAAGTGATCCACGAGGCAAGGGTCAGCACGGTGGCCACGAGCGAGTAGAACAGCCGCTGCTCCGGGTTGATCAGCAGCAAGATCCCGCAGAGCAGCAGGAGCAGCGGCACCAGCATGCCCGCCAGCCCTTGCATGCCGACGTGCACGATCACCGGGAGGGGCGCCTTGACCGTGGCCAGGATTTCGGCGCCGGACAGGGTGATGAGCAGGGCGCCCCAGAACGGGCGGGCGTGCCGCCAGCGTGCGAAGGACCACGTCCGCCCGCTCATGGTCAGCAGCCGTCGTCGGTGAACGACATGCGCAGGTGTGGCAGCGTGAACTTGGCCGCGGTGGTGGCGTAGTTGTTCTGCCTCAGGTTGGCGATGTCCACGGTTTGCGCTTGCTGGCCGAAGACGCCTTCGCCGCCTTTGATCTTACCGCCGTTTCTGCGGTCGTTTACTTCGTCGAATGTGCTGGAGTCCTGGCCGATGTCGATGTTCTTGAAATCGGCGTCACCGGCAATCAGATCCGAGTCGACAACCAGGCTGTCGGCCTTGACCGGGGTGGCTCCGTCGCCGGCGGTGATGGTCAGGAATTTGCCGCCGAGCGACACGCTCTGGCACAGCTTGGTCAACTGGGCCTTGTCGATCGCCGACACAATGACCACGACCTGGCCGCCGGTGTCATTCTCGTTCGGACTGTTCTCGATCATGTGGTCCAGCGTGGCGAACTGCTCGAATCCGTCGCCGTGCAGCTGGGTCGCGGTGACCGTGAACGGCATGCCGGAGATGGAGAAGTTCGCTGCTAGGACGCCCTGGGCGGTGAGCGCGACCAAGCCCGCGGTCAGCGCCGTAGTCAGCGCCAGCATCCCGCCGAAACGCTTCCACCGGACTCCGCCGCGATCCAGCGGGGCCACCTCGGGTGGATCATTGGTTGTTGTCATCTGCCGCTCCTGGATTGACACGGTTGGCTTGCTGATCAATTGCCGTGCGTCAATGTCGGTCCGGCGAAGTTACCGCTCGGTAGCAGGTGGGTCAAGACCAAGGCGGGTTGGATTACCAGGGCTGCAATGTTAAGTATTTGCTACCTTGACGTTACGTCGGAATCGGGTCTATAAACCGACGAGCTGAGCGTCAATGTCGCCGAGCGCCCAGCACCCGGCTGCCCGCAACGCAGCCCGGTCGCGCTTTCCGCTTTCCACTCGCAGAAGAAGCCTCGCAAGCGAAAGCCTCGCAAGGAGAAGCCATGCGCGCGTACCGAAGCATGTTTGTGATCTCTGCCCTCACCGCCCTGTCCGTGGGCCTGATCGGAGCACCGGCCTCCGCGGACGACGACCCGCTGCCCGCCTCGAACGTCCTGACCGCCGGCTCTGCGGGTGGCACCGCAGTTGCCGTTGGCGATGTGCTGAACGCAGCGGTCGCCACCGGCACCACTGCCGACTTCGCCACCACCTCGGGCGGCACCACCGGGATCAAGTGCGCCCAGTCGGCGTTCACCGCCACGGTTGTCGACAACCCGGTCGCGCCGGGCGTGGCAACCGAGTCGGCGACGGCGCACACGTTCGCCTCGTGCACCGCCAACATTCTCGGCGTCACCCGCGTCAACAGCGTGACGGTGAACAACTTGCCGTTCACGACCACTGTGGAGAGCATCACGGGAACGGTCACGGTCTCTGGCACCGATGCGGCGCCGATCCAGACCACGCTGAACCTGGGTACGATCCTTGGCTCGGTGACCTGCGTCTACCGCGCCAACGGCAACGCCATCACCGGCGTCTCAGCCAACGACGACAACTCCATCGCGTTCGCCAACCAGGCGTTCGCCAAGTCCTCGGGTCCGGTGACCTGCCCGGCGAACGGGTACTTCACCGCCCGCTACGCCCCGGTCCTCGACACCACCGCCGAGGGCACCCCGGCGGTCTACACCAACTGACGTCAATCCGGCGCGGGGTAATACCGTGAGGTGAAAACCTGGACCGACCCGTCGCCGCGGGTCACCACCCGCGTCTGGGTCGAGCCGATGATCAGCAGGCACCGCATGTCGACGCTCGCCGGGTCCAGCTCGGCGAGCGTCGTCACCCGGATCGTCTCCTGCGGCCCGCCGACGTCGCGGCCCACGATCACCGGCGTCTGCGGGTCGCGGTGGTCGAGCAGGAGCTGCCGCGCTCGTACCAGCTGCTCCTTGCGACTCTGGGACGCCGGGTTGTAGATGGCGATCACGAGGTCCGCGCCCGCCGCTGCCACCAGGCGGGACTCGATCACCGGCCAGGGCTTGAGGCGGTCCGACAGCGACATGATGCAGAAGTCATGGCCCAGCGGCGCGCCCACCCGGCTCGCCACCGCCTGCGCCGCGGTCAGCCCCGGTACGACCCGCACCGGGACGTCCTTCCACTGCGGATCCCCGCTGACCTCCAGCACCGCCGCGGCCATCGCGAACACACCCGGGTCGCCGGAGGACACCACGGCCACGCGCCTGCCCTGTTTGGCCAGGTCAAGAGCGAACGCGGCCCGTTCCGCCTCGACCCGGTTGTCCGAGGAGTGCCGGCGCTGGCGGGGGTTGGCGGGAACCCGGTCCACGTACGGTCCATAGCCCACGAGGTCGTCCGCCTCGGCGAGCGCCGCCTGAGCCTCCGGGGTGAGCCAGTCGCGGGCACCCGGCCCCAGCCCGACAACCGTCACCGAGCCGGTGGCCTGCGAAAGGGTAGCCGGTTGCGGGGCGACAAAAGCGGTCACCGCCGGGCTCGGCAGCAGCGCCAAAGAGAAGTACGGCACGGTGTCCGGGTCGATGTCGGCGACCCGGCCGGAGCGCTGGCGGTCGGTGGTGGCGCGCTCGACATACCAGGCGTCGTCGAGGCGGCCGGCGCGGTCGAGGGCCTCGCGGACACCTTCGAACGTGCGGCCCAGCTTCATGATCGCGGCCGAGTCGGTGGTGGCCAGGCGGGCGGCCAGCTCGTCCGGCGGCAGGGTGCCGGGCAGCACCGTCAGGGTTTCGTCGCGTTCCATCAGCGGGCGGCCCAGCACGGCCGACGCGGCGCTGACCGAGGTCACGCCGGGGACGACGGTGGCTTCGTACCGGTCGGCTAGGCGTTTGTGCATGTGCATGTAGGAGCCGTAGAAGAACGGGTCACCTTCGGCGAGCACCACGACGTCGCGGCCGGCGTCGAGGTGGGCGGCCAGGCGTTCGGCGCTGGCGGTGTAGAACTCGTCGATCGCGCCCTGGTAGCCGCCCGGATGGTCGGTTGTCTCGGTGGTCACGGGGTAGATCAGCGGCTCCTCGATCTGCCCGTCGCGCAGGTAGGAGGCCGCGATCGCGCGCGCGTTGGAGCGTCCGTGCCGCGCGGCGTGGTAGGCGACCACGTCCGCCTGGGCGATCAGCCGCGCCGCCTTGACCGTGACGAGCTCGGGATCGCCGGGGCCCAGACCCACGCCGTACAGCCGACCCGCCACCGTCACTCCTCTTCCGAAGCGAGCGCGTTGACCGCGGCCGCCGTGATCGCACTGCCGCCGCGCCGCCCGCGCACGACTAGGTATTCCAAATCGGACTCAACGAGCGCGTCCTTGGATTCCGCGGCGCCGATGAAGCCAACCGGCATCCCCAGCACCGCCGCCGGTCGAGGCGCCCCGGCCGCCACCATCTCCAGCAACCGGAACAGCGCGGTCGGCGCGTTGCCGATGGCCACGACGGCGCCGTCCAACCGGTCGCCCCACAGGTCGAGCGCCGCGGCACTGCGGGTGTTACCGATTTCGGCGGCCAGCCCCGGAACGGCGGGATCACGCAGCGTGCAGATGACCTCGTTGCCGGCGGGCAGCCGTTTACGCGTCACCCCGGAAGCCACCATCTCGGCGTCGCACAGGATCGGAGCGCCGGACAGCAGGGCCTTGCGCGCAGCCGTCACCACGCCGGGACTCCACGCGATGTCCCCGGCGAGATCCACCATGCCGCACGCGTGAATCATGCGCACAGCGACCCGCGCCACATCGGCCGGCAGCCCGGACAAATCGGCCTCGGACCGGATGGTCGCGAACGACCGCCGATAGATCTCCGCCCCGTCACGCACGTAATCCATTTCAGCCTTCCCTCAACCCTGCCACCAGCGCGCCCACCTGCCCGACGCCGGCCGTTCCGCTTCCGTGCGGCGACCCGACCGCATATCCCGAACCCGTCGCCTCCACCCGTACATGTGGCCCCGCCGGGCTGCCGCATCCTCGCGCGCAACCGATCCAATGAACCGGCAACCCATCGCCGGCCGTCGTCGCCGCATCGGCATCGTGCCGGACGTCTGCCAGCGACTTCGCACACCCCGGCCGCCCCGCACAAGCAGTCACCCCGGCCCACCGCGACCCGGCCGCAACCTCCAGCCCGGCCGCCGTCAGCCGGTCCACCCACCCGTCGGCCTCGGCCGGCGACAAGTCCGGCACAACGACCCCGCGCCACGGCGTGACGACCAGATCAAAAGCGGACTCCAGGGCCTTCATCTGTACGTCCACAAGTCGCCCGAGCGGCACCAGCGCCCCCACGGCAACCCGCCCGTCACCCTGCGCGACCACACCGACAGGTTCCCGAACACCGGGCCGCACCAGCGTCGGATCCCCGCCTTCGCTGAGCGTCGTGCCGAGCGTGCCCGCGACGAGCCTCGCCGCCCGCAGCGGCCCATCGGTGATCTCCCGCAGCCGCCACGCACGCCGGCCGCTGGCCGCAGCCTCCTCACCGGCAAGGTTGAGGAACGCGTGAGCTGCGGCTATGAGCGCCGGAACGATGAGATCGGCCCCGGCTCGCAGCCCACTGTCGCGCCCCGCGAACAAGATCGCAGACAGCCCCGGATCGGACTTCGCGCCAGAGACCTCGCGCCTGGTGAGTGGCAACGCTGCGACATCAGCCGAGAAGGCGACATCGCCCGCGCCGGAGTCGATGGCGAACAGGAACCGCCCCGGCAATGCCGCCAGCACCGGATCCGCGCACAACGCCGCGTCCAGCTCAGCGACCACCCGGGGCTCGGGGAGCAGCGGTGACGCGGCGATGTTACGTACCAGCTCATGGGTTTCTGACGGCAGTAACCCGGCGGCCCCCAACCGGGCCGCAAGCTGCACTGCCGGGGCCCCGCGCAACGCTCGCAGCTGCAGGTTGGCGCGGCTGGTCAGCTCGATGTGCCCGTCGCCCCACTCCTCGGCCAGCTCGCGCAGCGCCCTGAGCTGCGCCCCCGTGATCCGGCCGCCCGGAATGCGCACCCTGGCCAGCGGCCCGTCGGCAGCCTCGTGCAGCTTCAGCGCCCCTGGGCACGCGTCAGCGCCGGCTCGGTTCGGGGAACCGGCCGGCAAGCGGACGAGGTCGGATGATGACACGGCCCGGATACTACGGACCGCCCCCGACACTTTCCGCCCGCCGGTCGCCATCGTCACACCCGGCGGCTCACGTTGACTTCGGAGGCGCCGGGTCGGCAGAGTGGGGGTCTGCGAGCGGCGACGCCGCGGAGGAAGCCGGTGCGAATCCGGCGCGGTCCCGCCACTGTGAACGGGCACGGCGAAAGCCACGCAGCCCGGCAGTCAGGAACTCCAAGTCGCCGTTGTTCCTTCGACCCGGGGCGCGGACCCCGAGGGGAGAGCCGTGTTTCTGCTGCTGTCGACGTCTGACACCGATCTGCTCAGCGCTCGTGCGAGCGGCCGCGAATGGCGGCTGGGCAATCCCGCCCGCGTTGGGCTCGACGATCTGCCCGCCCTGACCGACGGCGTCGACCTCATCGTCGTGCGCATCCTGGGCGGGCGCCGGGCCTGGGAGGAAGGGCTTGACGCGCTGCTGGCCGGGCCGGTCCCGGTGGTGGTGCTCGGCGGCGAGCAGATGCCCGACGCCGACCTGATGAAGCTGTCGACCGTGCCGGCCGGCGTGGCTGGTGAGGCGCACGCCTACCTCGCCTATGGCGGGGCGGAAAACCTGGGTGCGCTCTTCGACTTCCTGTCCGACACGATCCTGCTGACCGGCAACGGGTTCGCTGCGCCGACGCCCGCTCCCGAGTGGGGCGTGCTGGAGCGGGAAAGCGCCGCCACGACCGGACCGACCGTCGCGATCCTCTACTACCGCGCGCACCACATGGCGGGGAACACCCATTTCATCGAGGCGCTGTGCCTGGCGGTCGAGGCGGAAGGTGCGCGGGCGCTGCCGATTTACACCGCTTCCCTGCGTACGGCTTCGGCTGACCTTCTGGCCGAGTTGCGCAAGGCCGACGCCCTCGTCGTCACCGTCCTCGCGGCCGGCGGCACCAAGCCCGCCACGGTCAGTGCCGGCGGCGACGACGAAGCGTGGGATGTCGGGGTGCTCGCGGATCTCGACGTGCCGATCCTGCAGGGGTTGTGCCTGACCAGCAGCCGGGAGGCCTGGGAGGCCAGCGACGACGGGCTCTCCCCGCTGGACGCCGCCACCCAGGTCGCCATCCCCGAGTTCGACGGGCGCATCATCACCGTCCCGTTCTCCTTCAAGGAGATCGACCCCGATGGCCTTTCCGTGTACGTTCCCGACCTCGAACGCGCCGGCCGCGTCGCCGGCATCGCCGTCGCCCACGCGCGGCTGCGCCACATTCCGCCGGCCGAGCGCCGCGTGGTGGTCATGCTCTCGGCCTACCCGACGAAGCACTCGCGGATCGGCAACGCGGTTGGCCTGGACACCCCGGTCTCCACGGTCCGGCTGCTCGCAGCGATGAAGGAACGCGGCTACCGCATCGGCGAGTTCCCGGGCGTGGCCGAGCAGGACGGCGACGCGCTCATCCACGCGCTGATCGCCGCGGGCGGCCAGGACCCGGACTGGCTGACCGAGGAACAACTGGCCGGCAACCCGGTGCGCATCAACGGCGACAAGTACGCCGCCTGGTTCGCGACCCTGCCCGAGGATCTGCGCGACGGGGTCACCCGGCACTGGGGTCCGCCGCCGGGTGAGCTCTATGTCGACGGCACCGACATCGTGCTGGCCGCGCTGCGCGACGAGAACACCGTGGTCATGGTGCAGCCGCCGCGCGGGTTCGGGGCCAACCCGGTGGCCATCTACCACGACCCCGACCTGCCCCCGAGCCACCACTACCTGGCCGCCTACCGCTGGCTGGCCGATGACTTCGGCGCCCACGCCGTGGTGCACGTGGGCAAGCACGGCAACCTGGAATGGCTGCCCGGCAAGAACGTGGGCATGTCCGGCTCCGACGGCACCGACGCGGCGCTGGGCAACCTGCCGCTGATCTACCCGTTCCTGGTCAACGACCCGGGCGAGGGCACCCAGGCCAAGCGCCGCGCCCACGCCACGCTGGTCGACCACCTGATCCCGCCGATGGCTCGCGCCGAGTCATATGGCGACATCGCCCGCCTCGAGCAACTGCTCGACGAGCACGCGAACATCGCCGCGCTCGACCCGGCGAAGCTGCCCGCGATCCGCGCGCAGATCTGGACCCTCATCCAGGCCGCCAAGATGGACCACGACCTGGGGCTGGAGAGCCGGCCCGGCGACGAGGAGTTCGACGAGTTCATCCTGCACGTCGACGGCTGGCTGTGCGAGGTCAAGGACGTGCAGATCCGCGACGGGCTGCACGTGCTCGGCGCCGCCCCGACCGGTGAAGCACGGATCAACCTGGTCCTGGCAATGCTGCGGGCCCGCCAGATGTGGGCCGGTCAGGTGGCCGCGCTGCCGGGTCTGCGCGAGGCGCTGGGGCTGTCCGAGGATGCGTCCACCGCCGAAACCGACGCGGTCGAGGCGCAGGCCCGCGCGCTGGTCACCGCGATGGAGGAGGCGGGCTGGCCGGCCGAGGTGCCCGATATCACGGCCGACGAGCAGGTGAAGAAGATCCTGGCGTTCGCGGCGACCGAGGTCGTACCGAGGCTGGCGAAGACCACCGACGAGCTGACCAACGTCCTGCACGCCCTCGACGGCGGCTACGTGCCGGCCGGGCCGAGCGGTTCGCCGTTGCGCGGGCTGATCAACGTGCTGCCGACCGGTCGCAACTTCTACTCCGTCGACCCCAAGGCGATCCCGAGCACGCTGGCCTGGGAGACCGGTCAGGCCATGGCCGAGTCGCTGCTCAAGCGGTATCGCGAGGACTACGGCGACTGGCCGAAATCGGTCGGGCTGTCGGCGTGGGGCACCAGCGCGATGCGCACCGCTGGCGATGACATCGCGGAGATCCTGGCGCTGCTGGGCGTGCGCCCGATCTGGGACCCGGCCTCGCGGCGGGTCACCGGCATCGAGCCGATCACGCTGGACGAGCTGGGCCGCCCGCGCATCGACGTGACCGTGCGCATCTCCGGCTTCTTCCGCGACGCATTCCCGCACGTGGTTGCCCTGCTAGACGATGCCGTCGCGCTGGTTGCCGGGCTGCAGGAAACGCCGGAGCAGAACTTCGTGCGGGCCCACGCGAGCGCGGACGCCGGCTCGGGCAAGTCCTGGCGGCAGGCCACCACCCGGATCTTCGGGTCGCGCCCGGGTGCCTACGGTGCCGGCATCCTCCCGCTGATCGACAGCCGCAACTGGCGCGGCGATGCCGACCTGGCCGAGGTCTACGCGGTGTGGGGCGGCTTCGCGTACGGCCGGGGTCTGGACGGCGTCGAGGCGCGCGGCGACATGGAGACCGCGTACAAGCGCATCGAGGTCGCCGCGAAGAACATCGACACCCGCGAGCACGACATCGCCGACTCCGACGACTACTTCCAGTACCACGGCGGCATGATCGCCACCGTGCGAGCGCTGACCGGGCGCGCGCCGGCCGCGTACATCGGCGACTCCACCAACCCGGACGCGGCGCGGACCCGCAGCCTCACCGAGGAGACCGCCCGCATCTTCCGCGCCCGGGTCGTCAACCCCCGCTGGATCGCGGCCATGCAGCGCCACGGCTACAAGGGTGCCTTCGAGCTCGCCGCCACCGTCGATTACCTCTTCGGCTACGACGCCACCGCCGGCGTGGTCGCCGACTGGATGTACGAGCAGCTTGCGGCCAGCTACGTGCTGGACCCGGAGAACCAGAAGTTCATGACCCAGTCCAACCCGTGGGCGCTGCACGGCATCACCGAGCGCCTGCTCGAAGCGGCCGACCGCAAGCTGTGGGAAGCTCCCGACCCGGACACGCTGGCCGCGCTCCAGCAGATCTACCTGGAAACCGAAGGCGACTTGGAGGGCGACGAGTAACGGCGCACCGCAGCCGCGGTGTCCTCCTCAACCAGGTCGGCGTTGATCCGGGCACCCGCAAGCGCCCCCGCCGCGGCGGCCGACCCGACCTGAGCGGCCAGGTCGGTGGCGTTGCCGGCGATCCACACCCCGGCCACCTCGGTCAGCCCGGTCGGGTCGGCAGGAACGTAATCGCCCATGCCGGACGGGTGCTCGATGGGCTTGATCCCCAGCCCGGCGAGGAACCCGACGCGCGGAACCATCCGGGCCGCCACCGTGACAACGTCCCGGCTGACCAGGGTGCCGTCCTCCAGCCGCACCCCGGTCAGCCGGTCGGCTGCTTCGGTGACTATCTCCGCTACCTTGCCTGCGACGACCCTTATCCCCAGCGCGGCGAGCTTCTCATCCGCCACGAGCGCCGCGGTCTCCGCCGGCGTGCACGTGTGCGTAAACAATGTGATGTCGTCGCTGAGCTGGCGGAACAGCAGCGCCTGGTGCATCGACATCGGGCTGGTGGCCAGCACGCCGATCGCCTTGTCCCGGGCTTCCCAGCCGTGGCAGTACGGGCAGTGCAACACGTCCTTGCCCCAACGCTCGCGCAGGCCGGGTACGTCCGGCAGCTCATCCACCAGGCCGCTGGCCACCAGAATGCGCCGGGCTCGCAGCGAGGTTCCGTCACCGAGCGCCACCACAAACCCATCGCCGTCGCGCGTCACGTGATCCACGGTGCCGGGGCGAATGGTTCCGCCGTACATCTCGACTTCCGCTCTTCCCCGGGCCAGCAGCTCGGCCGGCGGCATGCCCTCGCGGCCCAGCAAACCGTGCACCCCAGCGGCCGGTGCGTTCCGCGGCTGGCCCGCGTCGATCACCACCACCGAGCGCCGGGATCGGGCCAGCATCAAGGCCCCGTTCAAGCCGGCGGCTCCACCGCCGATGATCACTACTTCTGTCATGCGTCAAACGATGCGCGCCCACTGCGCTCGCGGCAAGGAACCTTGCTGATATGGCAAAGTGAGAGCATGGATCTCGATCAAGCACTGGACGCAGTCGGTCCGCGGCTGCGCGCTTTACGGCACCGGCGCGACATCACGCTGGCCGACCTGTCCGCGCAGACCGGCATCTCGGTGAGCACGCTGTCCCGGCTCGAGTCGGGCAGCCGCAAACCGACCCTCGAGCTGATGCTGCCGCTGGCCCAGGCCTACGGCGTCACGCTCGACGAAATGGTCGGCGCCCCACCCACCGGCGACCCCCGCGTGCACCTGCGCCCGGCCAACCTGCACGGCATGACGGTCCTGCCGCTGACCCGGCGCCCCGGCGGCATCCAAGCCTTCAAGATGATCATTTCGCCCGGCCTCCGCGACGGCATCGACCCGCAGACCCACGAGGGCTACGACTGGATCTACATCCTCAACGGCCGCCTCCGCCTGATCCTGGGCGATCAGGATTTGACCCTCCACCCAGGGGAGGCTGCAGAATTCGATACCCGAACGCCCCACTGGTTCGGCTGCGCGGATGAGCAACCGGTCGAGGTCCTCAGCCTCTTCGGCCGGCAGGGGGAACGTGCGCATCTTCGGGTGCGGCCGAGCCAGTCCGAAGTGGACGCCTGAGGGGTCGAAGAGGAAGGGGGAGGACGAGCACCCGCCGCAGCCCGGACATTCCCCGCGAAACAAACCTGAGCCTGACGGGCCTGCTTGACCGTCCGGCGGGCGTCGCGCCGGGCCACCAGTGCAGTACGCAAACGCGGCGAAGCGACAGCCTCCCCGCGCCGGCGTGCCGCGAGCTGGTCGATCAGCCACGCCGGAGCGTGGACTTGCCGGATCGCCTGCGTCTTGGTGAGCAGCGTGCCGTGCGCCAGCGCGTGCCGTCCGCGAGCCATCGACGTCAGCCCCACCTCGGCAAGCTCGGGGTCGAGCCAGAACCCGGCCGCCGCGCCGCCCAGCCCCGATACTCGATCAGCTCGGCCCTGGCGGCCGCGCGGACGTCATCGTCGGTGACAGCAGGGAAGATCTCCAGGGGGTACGCCCAAAGCGTGGCGCTTGGATGCCGGCGCGCAGGTGCGCGCTGCTCGCAAACCCGTACCGCGCCAGTTCCGCCCGGTTGAGGCCGGAGAGGGCGCGTTGCACAAGCTGACCATGCGTCCAGGTCGGGTCGCTGAACCACCCCAGCCGCTTCAGCGCCACGGCGAAGCCATCGATGAGCATCGCACGATGCTAACGGCGGCGCAGCAGGTATGTGTCCATGATCCAGCCGTGGCGTTCGCGGGCTTCGGCTCGGACCCGGCGGATCTCGTCGGCCACTTCCTGCAACGGTCCCGAGATCAACAGCTCGTCCGGCGTGCCGATGTAGGCACCCCAGTAAATGTCCACGTTCCTGGCCTCGACCTCGCCGAAGGTCTGACCGGCGTCGAGCATCACGATCACGTCGTCGACCTTGTCCGGCCACTGTTCGGCCAGGCGGCGGCCGGTGGTCACCTGGAACGGCTGGCCGACCCGGTTGACGCCGATGCGGTGTTTGGCCGCCAACGCCGAGATGCTGCTGATCCCGGGCACGACCTCGTACTCGAACGCCGTGTCACCGCGGGTCAGGATCTCCTCGAGGATCGCCATCGTCGAGTCGTAGAGCGACGGGTCGCCCCACACCAGGAACGCACCGGTCTCGTCCTCCAGCAGGTGCTCGCGGATGAGCGCCTCGGTGACCTCGGAACGCCGGTGCCGCCAGTCGGCTATCGTGCCCTCGTAGTCCTTGGGCGTGCGGTCGCGGTCGGGATCGCGGCCCTCGGCTATCCGGCGGCTCGGCTTGCCATAGGCCTTGAGCACGCGCCGGCGCAGCTCGATCATGCTCTCCTTGACCTCGCCCTTGTCGAGCAGGAAGAACACGTCGGTGCGCCCGATCGCCTTCGCCGCCTGCAGGGTGAGGTGGTCCGGGTCGCCGGCCCCGATCCCGATGACATAGATCTTCCGCACGCCAGCAGTCTTTCAGGTGGCCCGCTGCTCAATCCGGCAGGAGGGGCACCGATGGACCCAGGTCACGTCCCAGCGTCGCCGCGCGGGTCACCGAAGCCGAACCGAATCGATCCCGTACGGCGTCAAGCGCGGTGTCGAGCCCATCGTCGTGCGGGTCCTGGAACGGCAGTTCGAGCTGGACACCTCCATCGCTGTCGAGGTTGCCCACCGCCACGCCGACCAGCGTTATCCCCCTTTCCTCGATCAGTGGCCGGGCCGTCCACAGCAGGGTGCGCGCGGTGTCCAGGATCGCCCGGGTCTGCATGGTCGCCTTGAGCAGGCTGCGGGAGCGGGTGGCCCGGGTGAAGTCGCCGAAGCGCAGCCGCAGCGTCACCGTGCGCCCGGCCCGCCCCGCCGAGCGCATGCGCCGGGTAACGCGGTCCACCAGGGCGGCCAGGGTTGCGTCGATCTCCTCGAAGGGCCGAGGTCGCCGGCCCAGCGCGCATTGCGAGCCGATCGAGCCGCGGCGGTGGCCGGCCTTCACGCGCCGGGAGTCGCGGTTGTGGGCCAGGGCGTGCAGATGCCGGCCGGCGTGGACGCCGAGCAGGGTGACCAGCGCCGCTTCGCCGAGGCGGGCCACGTGGCCGACTGTGTGGATCTGACGTTCGCGCAGCTTGCCCGCGGTTACCGGGCCGACGCCCCAGAGCCGCTCGATGGGCAGCGGGTGCAGAAAGGCCAGTTCCTCGCCGGGCGGCACGACGAGCAGCCCGTCCGGCTTGCCGACCGCGCTGGCTACCTTGGCGAGGAACTTGGTGCGCGCCACCCCGACGGTGATCGGCAGCCCGGCCCGGGTCCGCACCTCGGCGCGCAGCCGGGCGGCAATGCTCTCGGGGGTGCCGCTGATCCGAGCCAGCCCGCCGACCTCCAGGAACGCCTCGTCGATGGAGAGCGGCTCGACGATCGGCGTGGTGTCGCGGAACACCTCGAACACGGCCTTGCTGGCCGCCGAGTAGGCCTTCATGCGCGGGGGCACCAGGATTGCCGACGGACAGAGCGCCCGGGCCTGAGCGATGCCCATCGGTGTACGTACCCCTGAAGCCTTTGCCTCGTAGCTGGCCGCCAAGACGACCCCGCCGCCGACGAGAACCGGGCGCCCCCGCAGCCCGGGATCGTCACGCTGCTCGACCGACGCGTAGAACGAGTCCAGGTCGGCATGCAGGATCGTTGCCTGGTCAGCCACCGGCTCATCTTCGCACACATGTTCGAATTACGCTTCCTGTGATGGCGGCGACGATGGTGGTGGTGCAGCTCACGGTGATGATCGGATGCTGGCCGAGGCATCCTTGGTGATGAGACTTGAGCGCACAACGCTCAACCTCGGGAACCGGAGGAGATCCCCATGGTGCTGTGTAACGATGCCTTTCGCGAGTTCGACCGTTTGACCGCCCGCGTCTTCGACACCACGACCCGCAACTCGGGTGCGCGGCTTGACGCTTACCGCGAGGGCGACCAGTTCTTCATCGACATCGACCTGCCCGGCGTCAACCCGGCCGGCATCGACATCTCAGTTGACCGCAAGGTCCTGACCGTGCGTGCCGAGCGCAAGCGGGTCGAGCGCGAGGGCGTCACGTACATGGTGGCCGAGCGCCCGCAGGGTCCCGTTTCCCGGCAGGTCTTCCTGTCCGAGACGCTGGACACAGACCGGCTCGAGGCGCGCTACGACAACGGGGTGCTCACCCTCAGTATCCCGGTCACCGAGCAGGCCAAGCCGCGCAAGTTCGCGGTCGCGACAGCCTGACCACAGACGTGCCGGGCCGCCAAAAGACGGCCCGGGACCGCGCATGAAGACGGCCCGGGGCCGCAGAAGCTGGACCGCCAACGCAGCCGGTCCATGCCGTCACCTGAGGACGCCGGGGCCGCCGGAGAAAGTTCTCGAAATATCCCTGGAAGAGCGGCTGACCTGGGGTGATAGCCGCAGAATGGCACACCCTGGATGGTGTGCTACGAGTCCCGCTCATCGATTGACATCGGCGAGCGAGCGGACAACAGTGTGAGAGCGCTCTCTTCTAACGGAGCGTCACGGTCAGGGCGTATCCCCCTTCCCAGTCCGCCCCGAAGCGACCTGGCCGGTGCAGGATCCCTACCCGGCTGGGCCGGTCGGCAACGGCCGGCAGCTACGAACGCCGGGGCCTGCACGAATTGGGGCCGGACCCTGGAGTGCCTGTGCGACTCAACCGCAAATCCCTGCTCGGTCTCGCGGTAGCGGCCGTGGCAGTGCCCGCCGCCGTCGCGGTCATCCCCGACGCCTCGGCGGCAACCCTGCCCGACCTGCTTCCGCTGACCGTCACCAACAACTCCGGCCGCGGCGAAGCCGTGCACCTGTACGTGCTCGGTGAGACCAACGGCAAGCTGGGCTACGTCAACGAGGCCGGCGCGTTCACCGCCTGGTCCGGTGGCGCCAACCCGCCGGTGCCGGCGCCCGACGTGTCGATCGACGGGCCCGCGAACGGCGCCAGCAAGACCATCGAGGTGCCCAGGGGGCTGTCCGGGCGCATGTACATGGCGTTCGGCGACAAGCTCGACTTCAAGATTGCCGAAAACAACGGCCTGGTGCAGCCGGCGCCGTGGGCAGCCGGCGACGCCAACAGCAACATCCTGTTCGACTGGAGCGAGTTCACCTACAACGACTCGGGCGTGTTCCTCAACAGCTCGCAGGTCGACATGTTCGGTGTGCCGCACAAGGTGAGCACGACCGGTGGCGATGGGCAGACGCTGACCACCGGTGAACTCAAGCCAGGTGGCCGTGACGCGGTCATCGACGGGCTCAAGGGCGACGCCGACTTCGCCAAGCTGGTGCAGACCCGCGAGGACGGCACTGTGCTGCGGGTGCTCGCGCCCGGCAAGGGGGCCGACGCCGGTGGCTTCGACCCGAACTACCTGGCCGGCTACATCGACGAGGCGTGGGCCGCGTACGCCGACACCCCGCTGACCGTCAAGCCGTTCGCCGACCAGCCCGGCAAGGTGTTCTCCGGCCGTACCTCCGGAGCGGTGATGAACTTCACCGACAGCTCGGGCGCGCAGGTCGCGTCGATCACCAAGCCGACGACCTCGAACGTGTGGGGCTGTGACGGCAACCTGGCTGCCCCGAACGACCTGGTGGTCGGGCCGATCGCCCGCAGCCTGTGCGCGGCGCTGCAGCGCACCACGCTCGGCTCGCAGGCCGAGGAGCCCAGCACCGATGCGTCGACGTTCTACAAGCACGACCCGACGAACGAGTACGCGAAGCTGATCCACGAGAACATGGTGGACGGCAAGGCCTACGCGTTCGCCTTCGACGACGTGGCCAACCAGGAGTCGCTGGTGCACAGCGGTGACCCGACCTCGATCGGCATCACCCTCACACCGTTCCAGTAAGCAATACCTTTGAGGCGCGGGAGATCACTTGGTTTCCCGCGCCTTTTTGTTCGTCAGTTCGGGGCAAGCGCGGTCATGATCTGCTCGGCGCGTTCGCCGGCGGCGCGCGGGTCGGCCTGCGGGCTACCGATGGCCGGGTCCCAGTTGAGGTCGTAGAACAATTCGGTGACGCCAGCTTCGGCGTACCGTTGCGCTCCGGCCTTGATCTGCTCCCAGGTGCCGGACAAGGGAACGGTGTCGTCGCGCAGTCCGGCTTTGACCACGCCCCGCACGACGATGCGCACGGCGTCGGGATCGCGCCCGGCTTCCTCGGCGGCGCGGCGCACGATCTGGGTGCCGCGGTTGATGTCCTCAAGCGTGGCCCGGCTGCTGCTCACCCAGCCCGCGGCGAGGCGTCCGGCCCGGCGCAACGCGATATCGGCGGTGCCCCCGAGCAGAATCGGCGGGCCACCGGCTTGCACGGGTGCGGGGGCCATGGTGCTCGGTGGAACGGTGTAGAACTCCCCATCAAAAGCTGCCACGCGATCATTGAAAAGCGATGACAAAGCCGCAAGATATTCCTCGGTACGTCGACCGCGCGGCCGAGGATCGGAATTGGTCGCCGCGAACTCGACGTCGGACCAGCCGGTTCCCAGCCCCAAGTCGAAGCGCCCACCGGACAACACATCAAGCGTGCTCGCCTGCTTGGCCAGATAGGCCGGGGACAGGTACGGCAAATTGATCACCGCCACGCCCAGCCGGATCGACGTCGTGCGCGCAGCCGCGTAGGTCAGCGCCAGCAGCGGATCGAGCACGCTGCGGTATTCCGGCGTGAGGTTCTGCTCCACGCCGGCCAGAAGCCGCTGGAACGCCCACAACCCGTGATAGCCCAGCTCCTCGGCTCGCATCGCAAAACCGGTCACCGACATCGGGCTCGCCCACGCTCCGGACACCGGGCACGCACAGCTGATCAGCATGCCCCGCAACCTACTCCTGCAGCGCGGGCAGATCCTTGGCCATCTGCTGCGCGAGCAACTCGAAACCGAGCCGATCGTAGAGGGCCTGCGCGCGCACGTTGCAGCCGTGCACGTTGAGCCCCATGCTACGCAGCCCGCGGTGCTGGAATTCGCGCTGCATCGCGGCGATCACCAGGCTGCCGTAGCCCCGCGAGCGGTGCGGCTCGTCGATCTCGATGTTGTGCAGCCAGCCCATCCCGGGGCGCGGACGCGAGGGCAGACCGGCCCACACCCAGCCGACCTCGTTGCCGCCGGCCCATACCGTGCGCAGGATGGCACCCTCGGTCGCGGTGCCGTCGGGGAGCCATTCGCGGGCCTGGCGGTGGGCGGTGGACGTGGCTTCGTACCTGGATAGGCCTTGCTCTTCTTGCAAATCGCCGGCGTAGTCCTCGATCAAAGCGGTCATGCGCCGGTCGAAGTCGCGCATGGGCACCAGCTCGATGCCCGCGGCCGGCGGGATGCCGGTCAGCGCCCGCGCCCGCTGCTGGTTGATGATCCCGTAGCCCTGCCGGGCGTAAAGCTGCCGGGCCGGATCGTTGCCACCGAACACGTTCAGCCCCACGCGGGGCAGGCCTCGCTCGATGAGGTCGCGTTCCACCTCGGCGATGATGGCGGTGCCGTGCCCCTGGCGGCGATGCTCGGGATCCACCACCAGATCCGAGATCCACGCCATCGAGGGCATCATCGAGCCAGGCAGCGACACCCAGACCCAACCGACCTCGCGCCCATCGACCACAGCCCTGCGCAGCAACTGACCGGGCGTGCGGGGGCCCTGCGGCAACTGCCCGGCGACGCTGCGTTCGGCCTCCACTTCGGCTTCCTGCTGGTGGCGACCCTCGGCGCGAACCATCGCGGCGGCCGTATCGGCGATCAATCCGGGCCGGCGCCGGGCGAAGTTGGCATCGCTCATGTCCTCAAGCAGCAGAGCCATGCCAGAACCTTTTCAGAAGAAGGACATTTCCGGGTACGACACCAGCGCGCCGACCCCGCCGGGTGCAAGATCGTCGGACAACCGTGCGAACCCAGGGAGCATCATGACCGACGCGACCGCCCCCGACCCGGCCCCACCCGAACGCCAGATCCCGCTCAGCGACCAGGACCTGGCCGAGGGCGAGCAATATGCCACCGACCATGACCCCGGCCCGGCCGAGGACTACGCAGGCGACCCGGTGCCCGACCCCTGGGAGGAGGACACGCCCTAGCTTTCCTCGCCAGTGGTGGTGGTGTGGGCTGAGCCCACCGGCTTGGACTGCGAGGAACCGCGCTGCCGCAGGTAGATCCGCCGGCGCTGCGCGACGCACCGCAGCCCCGCAGCCGCCCGGGCGGGCCGAGCCATCGGGGCAGCTTCCGCCTGTTCCGCGCAGTAATCTCCCCCCATGGGGGAAACACTGACCAGCGGGAACGAAGCGCTGTACGAAGCCGCGTTCCGGACAGGCGACTACACCGAGGCCGAAACCACCTTCGCCGAGCTGCTCACCAGGGCTCGGGAGAGCGGTGACCGGGTGCTCGAAGCGGCAGCCCTGGACCGGCTGGGCATGCTCGCCCACTTCAAGGCCCTCGACGGCGACCTGGCCAAGGCGGACGCGGATGCCGAGCAACGCCTGTTCGAGCAGGCCCTGGAGATCCGCCGCGACCTGGGCGACCCGGCCGCGGTTGCCGAGTCGCTGTTCGGCCTGGGCCTGGTCCACCAGGTGCTGAGGGGTGACTGGGACGCCGCGATGCCGAACTACACCGAGGCCCTCCAACTGGCCGACAAGCACGGCGACCTGCTGCTGCGCTCCGAAGTCCACCGCCACGTCGGCTTCTACTACGCGCTGAGCGATCTGCAGTCCGACCGGGCCCTGCATCACCTGCGCATCTCCCACGACCTGCGCGAGGAGCTGGGGGACCAGCGCTGGATCCCCGGCGGCACCGTGGCCCTGGGGCTGGCCGAGATCACCGACGGCCTGCGCGACCAGGGCCTGGCCCACCTGCACGAGGCCCTCGACCAGGCCCGAGCCGCAGGCCTGAGCGCCGAGCGCATCGGCTGGATCGAACAGTTCCTGCACAACGCCGAGGAGGGCCTTCCCCCGGACGCGCCCCGGCCTCCGGCCGCCTCATGACAACCCTGCGGGAAACCTGGAACCTGGTCCGCGACGAAAGCGGCCTGGCCATCGTTTCCACCTTGCGAGCCGACCAGACCATCCAGTCAACCCTGGTCAACACCGGCGTCCTGTCCCACCCGGCAACCGGCGCAGAGGTTCTGGCCTTCGTCACGTACGGCAAGGTCAAACTCGCCAACCTGCGCGCCCGCCCCCACCTGACCACAACCCTGCGAACGGGCTGGCAATGGGCCACCATCGAAGGCCTCGCCGAACTGGCCGGCCCCGACGACCCCCAACCCTGGCTGACGGCGGACGTGCTGCCCCGGCTGCTGCGCGACATCTTCACGGCAGCCGGCGGCACCCACGACAACTGGGACGAGTACGACCGGACAATGGCTGAGCAGCGCCGGACGGCCGTGCTGATCACTCCTGGGCGGATTTACAGCAATTAGGGGTGGGGTCGGCCCTGCACAGTGGTGCAAGAGGGGTATTCCTCGGCGAACGCGTGGTCTGATTACCGCCAGACCAGCTCCTGCTGGTGGACCACAGTGGGGACATGACAACGGATCTTGACGGCAAAGTGGCACTGGTGATCGGCGGGAGCCGGGGTATTGGCGCGGGTGTTGCGGCGGGTCTGGCTGAGGTGGGCGCTGATGTGGTGCTGACGTACCAGCACCGCGACGATCAGGCCGCGGCCGTGGTGAAGCAGATCGAAAGCTTTGGACGCCGCGGTCTGGCGGTGCAGGTGGACAGCGCCGACCCGCAGGCGGTGACCGCCACGGTCGACCGGGCGGTCGCCGAGTGGGGGCGGATTGACGTTCTGGTCAACAACGCGGCGGTGTTCTTCGTCGCCCCTGTGGAACAGCTCGGGCAGCAGGAGTTCGACCACATGATCGCCGTCAACGTGCGGGCACCATTTCTGGCCTCAAAGGCTGCTGCACGGCACATGGGGGAGGGCGGACGAATCATCACCATCGGAAGCAACATGGTGGAACGTACGGTGTTCCCCGGCTTCTCGCTGTACTCGATGAGCAAGACCGCCCTGGTAGGACTGACGAAGGGGCTCAGCCGGGACCTCGGCCCCCGCGGCATCACCGTGAACCTGGTGAACCCCGGCCCGATCGACACCGACATGAACCCGGCCGGCGGCCCAGCGGCGGCGACGATCAGCGGCTTCACCGCGCTGGGCCGTTACGGGACGCCGGCCGAGATCGCGATGGCAGTCACCTATCTCGCCGGGGACGGCGCCCGGTACGTCACCGGAGCCGTCATCAACGTCGACGGCGGCTTCTCGGTCTGACGGAAACGGGTCAGGCACGCATCACCGTGGCGATGGGGATGCCGGCTGCGCGCAGGGCCGGGATGAAACCGCCCAGCACGCCGGCGGCCAGGCCCGCGATGATTCCGGCGACGCCCGCGTCCCACGGGAACTGCACGTTCTGCAGGAAGGGAGTCTGGCTGCCCAGCAGCATCGAGGCCGCTTTGAGCCCAAGCGCGCTCACACCGATCGCCGCGGCGGCGGTGAGCAGGCCGGTCAGCAGCGTTTCGGCCAGCACGATGCCGGCCAGCAGCGCCCGGGGTGTGCCGACCGCCCGTCGCAGGGCGAACTCCTCGACGCGTTCGCCGACCGTGGCCAGCCCGACGTTGAGGATGCCGGCCACGCCGATCAGCAGCACCAGGCCGGCCATCGCCAGGAAGATCAGCCTGAGCATCTTGAGCTGGCTCTCCTGGTCCTTCTTGCTGTTGATCGTGGTGATCATCGGGCTGGCGTTGATGGCCTGCAGCTTCGAGACAAGCACCTGCTGCACCGGGTCGTTCGCGGGCATCAGGATCTGCACGTAACCGCCGACGGCGGGGTCGGCGAGCCCGGCCGGCGGGAGCCAGGCGGCTAGCTCGTCCATGCGGACGTAGGCGTGCGGGGCCGAGTCGCCGTCGTCCACCACGCCGATGAGCTGCGGGGTCATGTTGGTGGTGGCGCCGCGCAGCCGCATCTCGGCCGGCACGCGGTGCTCGGTGAAGCCCTTTGCCGCCTCGCGGTTGAGGACCAGGCGCGGGGCCAGGGCCGGGACCGTGGAGAAGTCCAGCCAGTTGCCCGACTGGGGGCGGAACGGCCGGAATTGCCGTACGTCGCTGGTCAGCGCGGTCAGCTGCAGCTCGATGGCCTGCCCGGGTGGTTCGTTGCTGACCGTGCAGGTGCCGTCGGGGGTGCAGACCTGGGTGGGACCCCAGTTCTGGTCGAACGGCGAGCCGCCCGGGTTGATCGCCTGGACGCCGGGCTCGCCGATGATCGCCGACAGGGCGACGGTGCCGGTGGCCTGCGGACGCTTCTTGAGGGTGTCGAGCACGACGGCTGCCGACTCCGGTGTGGAGTTGAAGTCCAGCACCGCGGTGCCGTCGATGCCCGAGGTCAGCTCGATGTCCGACAGCAAGGCCCGCTGGGCGACGCTGGCGCCGGTCTGCACCACGACCACGGCCAGCACGCCCAGGAACAGGCTGACCATGGACAGCAGGGTGCGCAGCTTGCGAGCCCGGATGCCCTGCACACCGATGATCAGGGCCGAGCGGAACCGGCCGGAAAAGCGCCTCACGAGGGCACCCGCGCGGTCAGCACGCCGTCGACCAGGTCGAGGGTGCGGTCCATCCGGGCGGCGTGGTCGCGGTCGTGGGTGACCAGGACCAGCGCGCAGCCGCGGGTGGTCGCGCCGAGCAGTGCCTCGATCACCGCGGTGCCGGTCTCGGTGTCCAGCGCGCCGGTGGGTTCGTCGGCGAGCAGGATCCGCGGGTTGCGTACGAGCGCGCGGGCGATGGCCACCCGCTGCTGCTCGCCACCGGACATCCGGGCCGGGCGGTTCTTGGCCAGGTGCGCGATGCCGACCCGGTCGAGGGCCTCCAGCACCCGGGCGCGGCGGTCCCGGCGCGGCAGCCAGCCCTGCCCGTTCACCAGCGCCATCGACACGTTCTGGGCCGCCGTCAGATGCTTGAGCAGGAAGAAGCGTTGGAAGACGAACCCGAAGTGCGAGCTGCGCAGCTTGGCCGCCTTGCGCTCGGGCAGCCGGGTGATGTCCTGACCGGCCAGCAGGTAGCGGCCCTCGTCGGGGCGGTCGAACAGCCCGAGGATGCTCAGCAGCGTGCTCTTGCCGGAGCCGGAGCGCCCGACGATCGCCATGCTGTGCCCCTCGTGCACCTGCAGGTCGACGCCGGACAGGATGGTCCGCGGCTCCTGCTGACCCTTGAGGATCTTGGTGATGCCGTCGAGCTCGATCAGCGCGCTCATCCGGTGGCCTCGCCGGCACCCTCGGGGGCGGCGGGCAGGTCGGGGCCGGGTACGGCGATGTCCTCCGAGCCGGTCAGCCCCTTCTTGATCTCGATGACCTTGCCGTCGGTCAGGCCCAGCGTGACGTCGACGGTCTTGCGCTCACGATCCGCGCCGACCACGTCGACCTTGCCGTGGCTCTTGGTGCCGGCGACCGCCTCGACCGGCAGCACCAGCACCTTCGAGGCCTTGTCGGTGACCACGTCGAGGGTGACCGAGGCGCCGTTGATCAGCGGCACCTCGTCCGGGGCGATGCACACCATCCGGATGCCGGTGGCGTCCGAACCCCCGGCCGGGGTGGGTTCGTCGGCGGCGGGCGGTGCCGCCGGTGCCGCCGGTGCCCCCGAGGCGCCCGGGGCCGGGGTGGTCGGGGCGGTGGTCGGCGGCGCCGGGATCGTACCCTCGGGCAGCGCCGCGATCGTGCCCAGCGGCTTGCACTTGAACGGCCCGGGACCGTTCTGGATCTGCCCCTGCACCGACTCGGGGTCGCCGGAGATCCGGTACGCCAGGTCGCTGCTGATGTCCGCGACGATCCCGTAACCGGCGTGCTTCGCCGAGATCACCGGCATGCCCTTGGCGACCTTGGCGTGATCGTCGAGCAGCCGGCCGGCGAGCGTGGACCCCTTGGGGATCTGCACCCGGTGCGCCTGGTCGTGCTCCCACACGGTGGCCACCCAGGTCAGCCGCTTCACCGGGGTCTTGGTGGGCTGGCGTTCGAGGTAGCGCAGCTCACCGCCGGCCGGGGCGACGATGCCGAACACCGGGTCGATCGTCACCTTGCCGGTCAGCGAGATCCGGTTGGTCAGATCCTGCTTGACCGGCTTGACGGTGGTGAACACCGTGCCGCGCGGATCGAGACCGGGCGTCTCGGCCTGGCTGGCGGCCGACGTGCACCCGGCCAGCAGTGCCGCGGCCGCCACCACGGCACCCGCTCGGAACAGCAACACTCGGTCTCCTCCATGGAGAGCAGGACGAGGTCCTCCCTTGTGGAAACAGGTGGAGAGCGGGAGGTAAAACGTCCCTTGTGGAAAGCTTGGGGGAAGCAGGAGGAGAGTACCGTGATCAGGCAAGCCCGGTGAGGGCCTGCTCAACAGGGGTGTCCCCGGCGAAGACCTCGAAGGTTACGCCGATGGTTGCGGGCGTGGTCAGCGTGGCGGCCAGCACCGCGGCCACGTCGTCGCGCGGGATCGGGCCGCGGTTGCCCAGCCGCGTGCTGGCGATGACCAGGCCGGTGCCGGGATCATCGGTCAGCGAGCCGGGCCGCACGATCGTGTAGTCCAGCCCGGTGCCGCGGACATAGTCGTCCGCCTCGGCCTTGGCCTGCAGATAGGCGCGCATGGAGTCACCGGCCGAATCGGGGCGGTCGGCGCCGATCGAGGAGATGAGAACGTACCGTCGCGCCCCGGTCTTGATCGCCGCATCGGCCAGCTTGACGGCACCACCCAGATCGACCGTCCGCTTGCGTGCGTCGCCACTGCCCGGTCCGGCACCCGCCGCGAACACCACGGCATCGGCGCCCTGCACCGGGGCTTCGAGCGATTCGTCGTTCTCCAGATCGCCGAGCACCGGCACCGCGCCGACGGCCCTCAGCTCATCGGCCTGCTCGGGCTTGCGGATCAGCCCGCGCGCGGTGTGTCCCTGATCGGTCAGCAGCTTCAGCAGGCGCAGCGCGATCTTGCCGTGCCCGCCCGCAACAAGAATGTCCATGTCCTCATCCTTCTCCGCTTGGCGGCGCAAGGAACGCGACATCGCTCACGTCCGCGACCACTTCGGTGAAGTCGGTCCCGTAGGCCTCCGGCTCCCGAACGCGCAAGACCAGGCAGAAGGCGCTACTCATCCCGTACGTCCGAAGCAGCGCCGCATGCTCCTTCGCCAGATACCGGGCGGCAGCCAGGTTGCCCTCGGAACTCAGTCCGCCCAGGTAGAACACCGGCCGACCACCCACCGGCGCGAAGAACCGGGTGAGGATGGCATAGCGGTTCTCGGCGTCGTTGGCGTAGTCGACACCACCCACACTCAGATTGCGGCCCGCGTAGGTGACGCCGCGCAGCGCGGTGCGCAGATGCACCACCGCGCGCGGGTTGGTAGCCGGCCCACCCACGCAGAACTCGCTGACCCGGCCCAACTCCTCGCGCAGATCGGCGCCTCCGACGAGATCTGCCCGGCCGCCGCACTCGCGGACCACGGTGGCCAGCTCGACCAGCGCCGACACGTCACGCCGGTGCACGCTGTGCTCGCTCGGGGAGGAGAAATGCCGCCCGGTCACCAGCAGGCTCGACCCGTTGGCGGTCAGGCCGAAAAACCCCCGCTTCTGCTCCAGATGGCGCCGGCGCAGGCCGAACTGGGCGAGCCAGACCGCTGTTCCCGCGATGATGCTGGCCAGCAGGTTGATCAGCAGGTCGCTCACGCTGACTCTCGGACGACGAGGGTGGGCTGGAACGTCACCGAGCGCGGTAACCGCCCCGGCGAGTTGATCTGGGCGAGCAGCATCTCGGCCATCTCCGCGGCCATCTCCTCGACCGGCTGGCGGATCGTGGTCAGCAGCGGGCGGCACTCCAGGGCGGCGCCGCTGTCGTCGAAGCCCACCACCGCGAGATCCCCCGGCACCCGGCGACCGAGATCCTGCACCGCACCCAACGCCCCCTCGGCCATCAGGTCGTTACCCACGAACAGACCATCGAGATCCGGGTACGACCCCAGCAGCCGCCGCGCCCCTTCCTCCCCGCCGTGCCGGGTGAAGTCGCCCTCCACCATCGGCACCTCGGCGAACCCACGCTCGGCCAGGTACGACCGGAAGCCCTCGAGCCGGTCCTGCCCCGACGGAATGTCGAGCGGCCCGCTGATCGTGGCCAGCCGCTGGCAGCCCCGGGCCAGCAGGTGCTCGGCGGCGAGCCGGGCGCCGAGGCGCTGATCGACGTCGACGAAGCTGGTGGCCAGCGGCACCGCCGGGCGCGCCGACACCACCGCCGGGATGCCGAGGTCGTGCACCTGGCGGGGCAGCGGATCCTGCTCGTGGCTGCTGATCAGCAGCACCCCGTCGACGTGGCCCTGGCGCAGGTAGCGCAGCACGTGGTGATGGTCGGCCGAGTCGGTCGGGATGATCACCAGGTGGATGTCGTGCGGGCGCAGCGCCCCGGTGGCCCCGGCGGTGATCCGGCCGAAGTAGGGGTCGGTGAAGATCCGGTTGAGAAACGACGAGTCGTGCGGGCGGTCCGGCTCGGAGATCACCAGCGCCACCGAGTTCGACTTGCGGGTGACCAGCGAGCGGGCGGCGACATTGGGGACGTAACCGGTTGCGGCGATGGCCCGCTGGACCATCTCGCGGATCTTCGCGTCGACGGTGGGCGCGCCGTTTATCACCCGCGAGACCGTGGCCCGGGACACGCCGGCGGCCTCGGCGACCTGATCCATCGTCGGGTGCTGGCCCCCGCGGCCGCCGCGGCTGCTCATGGGAACTGTTATAGCAGCGTCACGGACTCCCCAGCCGCCGGAGCGGCCCGCCCCGGCGGCTGAGGAGGTCATTACGGACGGCCGTTCGTGCCGCACTTGACGATGACGCGGATGCAATCGGTGACCCGGCGGGCCATCTCATCGGCCGGCCACGCGTTGAAGAAGTCGCCGTGCATCGTGTACCCGGCGCCCGAGGCGAGCCGGAAGCCGGCCGGGTTGCCGTTGACCGGGTAACGCATGACCTGGCGCAGCTTCGGCACGACCACCGGGTGGCTGGCCGGGCACGCGTTGCCCACCGGGTACGCCATGTGGCTCTTGTGATCGGCAGAGTCCAGGTTCACCCCGTCCCAGCAGTGCGGGAAGTCGAGGTAGGACTCCAGCATCGACCCGGGCGGGCAGGTGACGAAGTCGTGCGACGGGTTGACCTCCCCGGCGCCCAGGCACGACCAGCGCGAGATCGTGTTGTCCTGCGGCCCGGTGGCCTTGGCGTTGCCGGCCACGATGCGCAGGCCCACCGGGAACGGCTGGGTCTGGGCGATCAGCTGGTCGCTCACGCCCTCGCCGAGGTAGTAGAACACCCCGGTGGTGGGTTCGACCGGCACATTGTTGTTGTAGAACGTCGGAATCCAGTACGCCGACTTGTCGATCGACGGGTTGCAGTTGCTGTTGGCGTTGATCAGGTCGGTGACCGTGGTGCTGGCCTTGGTTGTCTCGCTGCCGAAGAAGCTGTGCATGTGCGAGGCACCCGGCATGTTCGGGAAGATGATCGGGTCGTCGGGCAGCCGGTGACTTGCCGGGCAGTCGGCCAGGAATTCCGCCACGCGAACGGCTCCGGGCGGGATTGCGGGGGGAGTCGTGGGCGCGCCGCCTTGGCCGTACACCTCGAATTCAGCCAGCGAGACCCCCCACTGCGTGGCACGTGCCGTCGATTCCATCCGGACGTAGCGTCCGGACCCCGAGACCGCGACCGTCTGACGGCCGGTCGCGCCGGTGAGGTTGCTCCTGAGGGTGGTCCAGGAGGTGCCGTTCGAAGAGATCTTGATGCTGTACGTCCGCGAGTACGCGGTTTCCCAATCGAGTACGACCGACGAGACGGTGGCCGCGGCCCCGAGATCGATCTGCAGCCACTGCGGGTCGGCGAAGGCGCTGGACCAGCGGGTGCCGGCGTTGCCGTCGACGGCGTTGGCAGCCGGGAAAGCAGCCGATTCGGTGGACGACGCGGTGGCCGCCTTGCCGGTGGAGATGATGCCGTCGGCGGCGTTGGCGCTGGTCGGGGTCAAACCGAGGAAGATGATCAGGATGGCGGCGAGGGTGACGCTCTTTCTGCGCATCGGCTCTCCTAGGTTGGTGCGCCGGAGCAGGGATGGGGGCCCTGCTCCGGCGAGGTGGATGCGGTCGTCAGGTCAGCGGCAGGGGCCGGCGGGCCGGCTCACTGGTAGACGCGGACGTAGTCGACGAGCATCCGGGAGGGGAACGGGGTGGAAGCGTCGATCGGGCCGGGGAAGTCGCCGCCGACCGCGAGGTTGAGGATGATGTAGAACGGGTGGTCGAAGATCCACGGGCCGCGGGTCGCCTCGACAGTGGCCTTGCTGGCGTAGAAGACCTGCTGACCGTCGAGCAGGAACTTGATGCCCTTGCTGTCCCACTCGGCCGCCCAGACGTGGAAGTCCTGCGACAGGTCCACGGTGGCGTACTTCTGGCCGTACCCTCCGGCGCCGTTGTATTGCGGGGCGTGCAGCGTGGAGTAGGCCTCGCTGGTGTTGCGCCCCAGGACCTCCATGATGTCGACCTCGCCGTTGTACGGCCACGGGCGCCCCGCCAGGAAGTCCGAGCCCATCATCCAGAACGCCGGCCACAGCCCGTTGCCCTTGGGCACCTTGATGCGGGCCTCGACCCGGCCGTACTGGAAGCTGAACTTGTTGCTGGTGTTCATCCGCGCCGAGGTGTAGTCGCGCCCGTTCGAGGCTTCCTTGCGCGCCTCGATCACCAGCTGACCCTGCCCGTTCATCTGCGCGTTGTTGCTGTTCTCGGTGTAGTACTGCACCTCGCCGTTCTGCGGCACCCCCGGGTCGTACGTCCACTTCGCGGTGCTCGGCTTGGTGCCGGCCGGGTCGTTGAACTCGTCCTGGAAGACCAGCCGGGTGGCCGGGAACGTGGGATCGGCGGGCTTGGCGGGCGGGGTGTTCGGGGCGCCGCCGGTGCCGTAGACGTTGAAGTCGTACAGCGAGTAGCCGTACGGGCCGACGCGCGCGGTGCCGTACAGGCGCACGTAACGCCCGGTGCCGCTGACGTTCAGGACCTCCTTGAAGCCCCGCCCGGTCGTGGTCGAGTAGATATCGGTCCAGGTGGAGGCGTTCGGCGAAACCTGAATCTTGTACGCGGTCGCATACGCCGGGTCCCATTGCAGCTCGACGCGGCTGATCTGCGCGGTGGCCCCCAGGTCGACGTAGATCCAGCCCGGGTCGACCCAGCCGGTGGTCGAGCTGGTGGCCCAGCGCGTGGCCGGGTCGAGGTCAAACGCCTTGTTCGCCGTACACGGGTTGCAGTTGACGTCGTTCTGCTCACTCGAAGCGAACGCGGGCTTGTTGTAGGAGAGCAGCGTGGCACCACCGGCCGGGGGAGGCGTGGTGGGACCGCCGGCGCCGTCGGCGTACACCTGGAATTCCCACAGCGAGTAGCCATAGAGCGTGAGCGCGCGTTCGGTCAGATTGAGCCGCACGTAGCGCGCGTTGCCTGTGACCGTGATGTTCTGCGCGCCGGCGTTGCCCTTGAGCGTGCCGGTGGCGTTGGTGAACGTGCTGCCGTTCGTGGACAGCTGCACGGTGAAGGCGTTGGCGAACGCGTTCTCCCAGTTCAGGTTGACGCGGGTGATCGCCATGGTGGAGCCCAGGTCCACCTGCAGCCACTGCGGGGAGGCGGAGAACGCGCTCGACCAGCGGGTGCCGGCGTTGCCGTCGGTGGCGGCGGAGGCGGGGGTACCCTCCCATTCCGCCGACGAGGCAGTTGTCGGCTTGCCCTGCGACACGATGGTCTCGGCGGCCGAGGCGCTGCCCGTGGTGGCCACGAAGTACGCGCCGAGCAGGGCGATCAGGGCTGCGCCGAGGGTGGTGAGGCGGAGCTTTCTGCGCGCCGTTGGTCCTGTTCTCGAATGGATCTTGCTGCCGGTTGTGTCAGCTCTGGTGCGGATCCTCATGGGTCCTCCTTGCGGGGAATCAAGAAGTGGGGGATGTGACGTTGGTGTTACAGAGCGCTTACAAGAGGGGAGAAAGCGCTCTTTGGTACGCCACTGTGAACTCCCCGTTGCATGGGTGTCAATGCCTGGTCACAGGTCGGGAAGCGCTTTCTCAGCAATGTTCCCGCCAGGTTTCACCGGGACGTGATGAAAGACCCGCAGGTCGCGCTGCTGTCGATCGGAGCCCGCCGGGCCGGGCACGTCGCCGCAATGTGCGAAGTTCCGGAACCCGAAGCCGCCCGCCGGGACGGTTCATTGACCATCAGCGATGGGGTCCCAGGCTCGACGAGACGGGGTCGCCATGTCCTCACGCTGTTCCACCGGCCATCGACGGCTCGGGAGGTCCGGCATACTGGAGACCGTGCACCAACCCCGCCTGGAAATCGAGTACTGCACCCAATGCCGCTGGCTGCTGCGCGCCGGCTGGACCGCTCAGGAGCTGCTGACCACGTTCCAGAAAGAGTTGGGCGAGGTGGCCCTGATCCCGGGCACGGGCGGCGTGTTCGACATCCGCCTCGACGGGGAGACGATCTGGTCGCGCAAGGAAAGCGGGCATCCGGAACTGGCGGAGCTCAAGCGGTTGGTGCGGGACCGGATCGCCCCGGAGCGCGGCCTGGGCCACTCGGATAAGCGCTGATCGGCGGGAGGGGCGGTTAGACTTCCGCCAGTGCTGGACCAATTGTGGAGATCTGTTGACCGAGCCTGAGTCCTTCCTCCCGCGATTCGCCGAGCGGCTGCGGGACGGCCGGTGCGTGCTGGTCATCGGCGACGGCGTTGCCCAGGCGGTCGGAGCGCCAACGCTGCGGGATGTGCTCATTGAGCACGGGTCGGCCCTGTTGCCCGCCGATCTTCAGCTGCGGCCCGGAACTATCAGCGCCATGCGACTGGTCGATCTTGACGCGTTGGCCGCGCTCGCGGTCGCCGAGTCGGGCAACGACCGGGTTTCGCGCGCCATTTATCAGACTCTTCACCGGCGCCGTGCCGATTACGTATCGCAACGGCCGCAGTGGCTGACGGATCTGGTCCGGCTGCCATTTGCCGCCATCATCAGCTTCGCCTGGGATGACTCCATCGAGCGATTGGTGGAACGCCCGCCCTGGATCATGCTGCCGGGCAAACCGCTCCCGCATCGATCCGTGCTGAGCGGTGATTCGACGATCATCATGAAACCGCTGGGCGATTATCAAAGTCCTCGTTCGCTTATGCCGTCGCTTGCGGAGTATGAAGGCCGCTATGGTCGCGACTCCGAATTCGGACAATTCTTGAGTTCAGCTCTGGCGACGAACAGTGCCTTTATCGTGGGCGTCAACGCGGGGACAGTAGCGGATCTCTTCGGCGGGGCTGAGGTCTCTTATGCCGACCATGCCCATTACGCACTGCTCGAAGACAGTTCGCCGATCGACATACGGTTACTGCGATCCAGATACAACGTGCGCGAGCCTCTCGCCGAGGAGGGTGGTACTTGGCGGACACGTCTGGTGAGTCTCCTTCGTGAGCTGCCCAGGCTGCGCACCGCGCGATCGCCAGCGCGGTCCCATCGTCGGCTTCGCCATCTGGAACTGCACAACATCGGCCCCTTCACATCATTGAAAGTGCCGATCTCCGATGAGTGGACGGTGCTGCTTGGCGACAACGGGGCTGGTAAGTCGACGCTGCTGAGAGCCATGGCGTTGGTGCTGTGCGGGCAGAGCGTCACCCCCGAGGAAGCCAACGACTTGCTGAGCGTCGGTAGCTCGTCCGGCTTGATCGAGCTCGTCATCGGGGACACCACATATCGCACCGAACTGGTCCGGGAACGCACCAGAGTGCGCGTCAAGGCAGCAACGCCGACGCCGGTGGAGGTCGGCGAGCTACTAGCGCTTGGCTTCCCGGCGGTTCGCGGAATTTCCAAGAAGGCGCCTCGGGGGCCACGTGAGGAGCGGGTGCTCGGCATCGGTCATCCCTCGGACCTTGAGGCTTTGCGGCGCGGGGACACTGACACCCGCCTCGACGATCTGCAGCAATGGCTGGTCAACCTTGCTGTCGTTGCGCAAGGCATAAGTCTGGGCGACTCGGAGGCCGCTCGCCGCCGGTTGGAGTCCGTCTTCGAATTGTGGCGCTCGTTGACGCCGGGGATGCCGATCCACTACGCCGGGCTGGACAGCGATTCGTGGGACGTCCTGGTGCGGTTCGGCGACTCGACGGTGCCGCTGCGGACGCTGAGCCAAGGCACCCTCTCGACCGTTTCGTGGGTCGGCACGGTGCTGCGCCGGCTCATCGATCGCTTCGATGAACCCGTTGAGAGACTTACTCAGCGGCACGCCCTGGTGATTGTCGATGAGCTGGATGCGCACCTGCATCCCGAGTGGCAACGCCTCATCGTCCCCACCCTGCGCCGGTTGCTGCCCGAGGTGCAGGTGATCGCAACGACGCACTCGCCGCTTATCGTCGGCGCTTTGAACGTCGGCGAGGTGCTGACGATTCACCGTGACGAGGCGGGTATGGGAAGCGTGCAGCCTTCGCAGGAATTGCGGGGATGGCGCGCCGATCAGATTCTGACCAGTCCCGCATTCGGGTTGGGTACGAGCCGGGACACTCGGGTCGAGCAGAACTTGGAGGACTACGAGAAGGCTCTCGCCGATCCGGCGGCAAGCCCGAGCCGCGTCGCCGAACTAGCCGAACAGCTTTCTCGTGACATCCCCCGCCACGAGGAAACCGCTACCCAGCGCCGGGCCGCTGAGCTGGTCGACGCAACCCTGCTCGGAGCCTTGCGCGGGCTGCCCGAGGATGCCCGTACCAACCTCATGCAGCAGGCCGACGAATATCTGCGTGAAGTCAACGGGGACGAAGGCTGATGCGGCGCGTGCCGTTCGATCCGGCGGCGCTGGAACCCGACGAGAAGGCCTGGTTCGATGACTGGGTTCGCCGGGCGCACGCGGCGACCGCCCGGGTCTGTGCCGACGCCGACCAGGGCACTGAACTTCGCTTCCGTCAAACGCTGTGGTCAGAACTCAAGTCGTGGCTGCTGGACCACGTGTTCCACGGCAAGTGCGCCTACTGCGAGACCAAGATGAGCGCTCAATCGTGGGGCGCGGCCGAGCATTACCGTCCCAAGAGCCGCATCTCCGTGCGAGACCTTGCCACAAAGAAGCTTGTTGCGCAGCAGAATCCCGGCGGCAGCACTTCCGGCTACTACTGGCTGGCGCACGACTGGCGCAACATCGTGCCGGCGTGCGATCGGTGCAACAGCGGCGATGCCAAACAAGACCAGTTCCCGATCCAGGGGACGCGGGTCTGGTCGCCGGCGCAGCTCAATGACCCGGCCGATACGGCCGAGCTGAACGGCGTGGAACAGCCGCTGCTGCTGCATCCCTGCATCGACGAACCCGCTGACCATCTGAGGTTCGGTGTTGCCGGGGCGATTGCTCCCAAGAACGACAGCGACCGCGGGCGAGAGACCATCGAGATCTGTCGTCTCAGCCGCGGGGCTCTGGCGGAGGAACGTCAAGCCGTGCAGGAACAGGTCCGATCCGCCGTGATGATGGCGTTTGTCGAGGCCGACCTGAAGCGGGTGCCGCTCAAGCAATGCCTGCAAGCGGTCCATGACAAATACGCCGAGGAAAAAGCCGAGTACTCGGCGGCGGGGAGGCAGGCGGTTGACGACACCGTTGCCGCTCTGCGCCGGCAGCTCAGCGACTTCGCTCAAGGCGCCCCTGAATGAGCCGGGATCCCAGGCCAAGCGGATTGCTGCTAGCCTCCCGCCCGTGCGCCGACTGACACTTCTCCTCACCGTTCTCACCGTGGTTGCTCTCAGCGGCTGTGGCCTGCTCAAGAAGGACAACCCCGAGGATGAGCTCGGCTTCAAGCTTGATGACGTCGCCGAGTTTTCCGTCTTCCTGCGGGACGACGTGACCGACGCTCAGCGGACTCAACTGCAGACTTCGTTGCAGGCTTTGCCCGAGGTCAGCTCGGTTCGGTATGAGAGCAAGGACGAGGCGTACCGCAAGTTCAAGGATCTCTGGGCCGACGATCCGGACTTCATCAAGAGCGTCAGCCCTGACGCGCTGCCGGAGTCTTTCCGGATCAAGCTTGCGAGCATGGCGAGGCTTCGGGAATTCAAGGGCGGTCAGGTCGAGACCGATCTCAAGGCGATCCCCGGCGTGCAGGAGGTTGTGTTCCCGATTTGCACTACGGTCGATGAATGCAAGCAGCAGAAGGCGACGATGTCACCGGCGCCGAAGTAGCCGAGCAGATCGACTATTGCCGGCGGCGTCTACGGCGAGGAAAAACATGGCGGTCAGGTGCCCAGAATCGGTGGCGGAACGACCATTCCCGATTCAGCACGTACGACAAAATGGTGCTGACCACGGTGGCGAACACCAGCGCGGTGACCGGCTTCTCGTGCAGCGCGGTCAGCTTCAGCGCATAGTTGACCGCCTCATGGCGCCTGCGGAACATCCGCGTGGGCCACATTCGCGCGAAGGTAGTGGACCAGCGCAACCGGCCGGCGGGTCACCCACGGCATGCTGGTCAGCGCCCACAACACCAGCGCCGAGATTCCCAGCACCAGCGCCGCCGCGCTGACCGCCATGTCGAGGCCCTGCGCGGCCACCAGCAGCGGCAGCAGCTTGACCGCGATTGAGCTGCCCAGCGCCCGGATCGACGCGCTGTAGGCCAGAGCCGTCGTCACCCCGTCGGCCGGGGCCTTCTCGGCCACCACCGCGTCCATGTCGCCTTCGAACGCGGTCTGGCTCAGCCCGGCGAAGAATTGCGCGACTACCACACTGATCGCGTGGTAGGGCGCGGCGATCCAGCCCACCAGCATGCCCAGCCCCCAGAGCGACCAGCGCAGCGTGGCCGGCAACTGCATGCGCCGGATGGCCTCGACCGCGGCGGTGGCCAGCAGGCAGCCCACGCTGAACGCCACAGCGGCCCCGGCTACCCAGTGCCGCCCGTGCAGTTCGGTGGTCAGCGGGACGGCGAGCAGCGTCGGACCGGAGGCGAGCAGCATGATCCCGCCGCCCGCGATGAGAAAGTGCGGCGAGATGGCCAGGCGCCGGCGCTCTCGGACCACAACCCTCACCGGCGCCAAGCGGCGAGCCCGCCGGGCGCTGAGGAACGTCGGCACCAGCGAACCCGCATACAGCACGAAGATCGCCGTCAGGAAGAAGCCGGTGGGATAGCCGTCCGGACCGACCGGCAGCAGCGCGCCTACCCCCGTACCGGCAGCTTCGACCGCAGCAATCGCCAGCGCATAGCGCGTCATCGAACGGTGACCGGCATCGACGGCCGCGACCTCCGCGCGCATGGCCGCGAAACCCACCCAGGCCGCCACGTGCATGACCACAATCAGGATCGCGATGAGGTACGACGGCAGCCCGCCGATCAGCCCGGCCAGCGCCACCACCCGCAGCACCATCTCGGTCCCCGCCGCACCGCGCAACAAGCTGCGGCCCGGCAGACGCCGGGCCAGCCAGCCGGTAGCGGGGGCCGAGAGCACTACGCCCAGCAGCATCGCCGCGTTGTACAGCGCCGCCTCGGCCAGCCCACCGCGCGACACCGCGAGCAGCACCAGCACGGTCCAGCCGAGCGACATGCCGAACGAGTCGGCGACCCCGGCGGTGAGCAGTTCGCGCAGCCGGCCGGCCCGGCGCACGCCGATGGGACCGACGCGGCGGTGGGCGCCGCGGCGGGTCATAGCTGCCAGGGAGGGTTGCCTACGAACAGCGGGGTGGGCGGTGGGAACCCGTTGAACGCCGAAGCGTAGCTCAGCGTGTACGCCCCGGCCGACCCGATGTACAGGGTGTCGCCGACGTCGATGGTGGCCGGCAGCGACAGCCCGTAGAACATCGTGTCGGAGCTGTCGCAGCTGGGCCCGGTGACGGTGAACGGCAGCCGCGGCGCGTCGGCGGGCCCGTCGGCGGTGGAGCGGACCGGGAAGTCCCAGCCGGTCGGTAGCTGGATGGTCTCCATCATCCCGTGGTACGCGCTGACGTCGACGAACAGCCAGTTCTCCCCGCCGCGCACCTCGCGGCCGATGACCCCGGCGGCCATCACGGCGGGCTCGGCAACCAGGTGCCGGCCCGGCTCGGCGGCCAGCAGGCCCGGCCGGTACGGCAGCACGTCGTCAACCGCGGCGGTGACCACGGCGCCGATCTCCTCGATCGAGGGGACGCCGGTGGCGTAGCGGGCCGGGAAGCCGCCGCCGATGTCGAGCATCTCCAGCCGGATGCCCTCGTCGAGCAGGCTGGACATGATTTTGCCGGAGGCGTCGATGGCCTGGCGCCACGCGTCGGCGTTGGCGCACTGCGAACCGACGTGAAAGGTGATCCCGTACGGCCGCAGCCCCAACCGTCGCGCCAGCACCAGCAGATCGCGTCCCTCGTGCAGCTCCGCGCCGAACTTTCGCGACAACGGGAACGAGCTCTCGCTGTCGTCCACGTGCAGCCGCAGGTACACCGCGCTGCCCGGGGCGTGCTCGGCGAGCTTGCGCAACTCGTTGGGCGAGTCGAAGCTGAAGCGCCACAGTCCGGCGGCGTACGCGGCGGCGATGTGGGCCGGCGGCTTGACCGGGTTGCTGTACAGCACGTCCGCCGGGGTCACGCCGAGGCGTTCGAGCTGGTGCAACTCGCCGAGGGAAGCGACTTCGAAACTCGCGTTCTGGTCTCGTACCGTCATCAGGATTTCGGCACTGGGGTTGCATTTCATCGCGTAGAACGTCTGGAAACCCGGCAGGGCCCCGGTGAACGCGCTCAGCCGCCCGGCGACCGTGTCCAGATCGGTGACCAGGTACGGCGTCGGCAGGTCGATCACCTCGAGGCAGTCCGGCGCGAGGGCGGCGGGCCAGGACCCGGGCAGCTCGGCGCGCGTGCCGGTCAGGGCGGAGGTCATCGCTTCTCCAACATTTCGGGGGACGAGTCGAGCAGCAGCTGACCGGCCGTGGCGGCGGGCACCGGGCGGGAGAAGTAGAAGCCCTGGGCGAACGTGCATCCCATTGTCCGCAGCGCGGCGAGCTGGCCGTACTCCTCGATGCCTTCGGCCACGGTGGACATGCCGAGGCTCTGGCCCAGCTGCACGATGGTGCTGGCCAGCGCGGTGGCGTCGGTCTGCTCGCCGAGCCGCTCCACGAACGAGCGGTCGATCTTGAGCGTATCGACCGGGAACCGGCGCAGGTAGGCCAGTGACGAGTAACCGGTGCCGAAGTCGTCGATGGCAAGTGTGACCCCGAGCGCCTTGAGCTTGAGGAGCTGCGCGAGGTTCTCCTCGGTGTCGGTCATCAGCACGCTCTCGGTCATCTCCAGGCACAGCCGGTCGGCCGGCATCCCGGTGCGCTGCAGCACGTCGAGCACCTCGGCGGCCAGGTCGGTACGGTCGAACTGGCGCACCGACACGTTGACGGCCATCTTCACCGGCGGCTGACCGGTCTGCGCGGCCCAGTCCATGGCCTGCCGGCACGCCTCTTCGAGTACCCAGCGGCCCAGCGGCACGATCATGCCGGTCGCCTCGGCCAGCGGGATGAAGCTCATCGGCGAGATCAGGCCCCGGGTGAGGTGGCGCCAGCGGACCAGCGCCTCGAAGCCGATCACCCGGCTGTCGGTCATGTCGATGGTCGGCTGGTAGTGCAGTTCCAGCTCGCCGCGATCCAGGGCCAGCCGCAGGTCGGCCTCCAGCTCGAGCCGCTCGACCAGGCCGGAGAGCATCTGCGGGTCGTACGCCGCGTAGTCGCTGCCGCCGGTGGCCTTCGCCTTGTACATGGCCAGGTCGGCGTTGCGCATCAACTGCTCGGCATCGTCGCCGCGGGCCCCGGCGCCCTCGCCGAGCGAGCTGTGGGCCGCAAGTCCGACGCTTCCTCGTACGTGCAGATCCCGCTCTTCGATCCGGAACGGCTCATGCAGACCGTGCACGATCCGGCGCGCCACGTTCTCCGCGTCGTCGGTTTCCCGCGGCGAGCAGATCAGCACGGCAAATTCGTCACCGCCGAAGCGGGCCACCACATCACCGTCGCGCACCGACTGGGTCAGCCGGTCCGCGACCTGAACCAGCAGCATGTCGCCGGCCAGGTGCCCGAGGCTGTCGTTGACCTCCTTGAACCCGTCCAGGTCCAGGAACAGCACGGAGACCTCGTCGTCGCCGGTGCGCTGGGCCAGCGCCTCGGCAACCTTCTCGCGGAACAGCGCCCGGTTGGCCAGCTGGGTCAGCGCGTCGTGGTACGCCTCGTGGACCAGTTGTTCCTGCAGTTCCTTGCGCTCGCTGATGTCGCGGGTGTTGAGCACCAGGCCGCCCACGTTGGGGTCGGCCAGCAGGTTGGTGATGGTGATCTCGGCCTGACGCAGCCGGCGATCGCGGTGGCGCACGGTCACTTCCAGAACCGTTGTGGCATAGGGCCGTACGCTCACCGAGCGCAACGCGTCGGCCAGCCGCCCGGCCGCCTCGGCGGTGATGACGCTGGTCAGCCTGCGCCCGGTGAGCACCTGCGCCGGGTAGCCGAACACGCGCTGCACGGACTCGCTCTGGTACAGCACCTCGCTGTCGACCCCGACCACGGTGACCACATCGGAGCTGTGCTGCACCAGGGCGTGGAAGCGCTGCTCGCTGGCGAACAGCTCGGCGGTGCGGCTGGCCACGCGGGCCTCCAGGTCGCGGGTCAGCCCCCGGTTCTCCAGCAGGGTGAGCAGTTGCCGGCCCACGATGAGCAGGATCAGCGCCGAGCGCGAGTACGCCACGAACGCGCTGCTCTGGCCGGTCTGGGCGTACCAGACCACGCTGGTGGCCAGGGCGGCGAGCACTGCCACGTACGGCAGCAGCACCCCGATCGGCTGGCTGCCCGTCTCTTCCGCCTGGTCCTGCTCCGAGGCGTCCTGCACCGGGCGGGTCGCGGCGAGCAGGATGAGGCAGAAGCCCGCGAACCAGCCGATGTCGGTGACCCCGCCGGAGCGGTAGGCGCCGATCAGGTTGAGGTAGGCGTAGCAGATGTCGGAGACGGCGAACGCCACGATGCCCGCACCCACGAACGCGAGGTGGGCCAGCGACCGCCCGCGCCGGCGCTGCAACGCCAGCATGTAGATCACGATGGTAACGATGACGACGTCGCCCAGCGGGTAGGCCAGGCTGACGTAGAGCGCCAGCGCGCTGTCGCCGCCCGCCTCGATCAGCGGTTCGACGACGAAGATCCAGGCCATCAGCATCAGCGACGCGGCAACCATCAGCCCGTCCAGCACGCTGCGTGCCCGGTTGGCCAGGGTCTGCGCGGCCACCGGCAGCATCAGCAGCCCGGCCGGGGTCAGCAGCACCATGCCCAGGTAGCCGATGTCGGCCTGCGAGGGCAGCGGGATCGAGCCGGTGAAGGTTTCCAGCGCCACGCCGGTGACCTGCCCGAGACCCCAGGACAGCACGCCGAGACCGATGAGCCCCCAGGTGGCCCGCATCCGGCCGCGCAAGGTGGCCGCGCGCACCAGGCAGGCGATCGCCGCGGTGAGCGCGCCCGCGCACAGCCCGAGGTTGGAGATCGTCTTGGACACGTCGGGCCCGCCCAGGCCGAGGCTCAGCACCAGGCCGAAGCCGGCGACCAGCACGGCGACGACCAGGCCCAGGGTCGCCCAGCGGCGCAGACCGCGTGGCGTACGCCGGACGGCCGCGAGCGGCGGTCCGGGGTGGCTGCCATCGGCGCTCTTCTCAGGGCGGGGGCGGGGCTTGCAACCGCCGCAATCGGACCGGGGCCATCCCATCTGAGGGCTTCGGGCTGTGAGCCACTGCGAAGCCGGGTGCAAAGGGGGAGCAGCCGCTGTCATTGACATGCGTCACACGCCTGTGACAACGTTGTCACAGGACTGTGACGTCGTTCACCGGAGGTTTGTCCATGCTCCGTCGGTTATTGCTGGCCAGCGCCCTGGTGGTCACCGCCACCGCCGCGCAAGCCATCCCTGCGCAGGCCGCACCCGCGGACCCGGCGCCGGTCGACTTGGTGCACCCGTTCGTCGGGTCCCAGAATTTCGGCAACACCTTCCCTGGCGCCAGCGCGCCGTTCGGCATGGTCCAGGTCAGCCCGGACACCGGTGGCCAGGGTGGCTACGACTACCAGCAGAACAGCATCTACGGCTTCAGCCAGACCCACCTGTCCGGTGTGGGCTGCGGGGTTGCCGGTGAGTTGCCGATGCTGCCCACCACGGGCGCGGTGACCACCTCGGACCCCAACGCCTACCGCTCGGGCTTCTCGCACAGCGATGAGCAGGCCTCACCGGGCTACTACCGGGTCGGGCTGTCGAAATACAACACCCAGGCCGAGCTGACCGCGACCCCGCGCACCGGCTGGCAGCGCTACACCTTCCCGGCCACCGGCGACGCGAACGTCATGTTCAACACCGGCAAGGCCAACCAGTCGGTGTTCGACTCCGAGATCCACGTGGTCGGCGACCGTACCGTCGAGGGCCGGGTGCACGCCGGCAATTTCTGCGCCGGTAAGGACGACCACACGGTCTACTTCACCGCCAGCTTCGACCGGCCGTTCAAGGCCTCCGGCACCTGGCGCGGGGCCACGCTGACCCCCGGCGGCAAGGACGCATCCGGCACCGGCTCGAACGGCGCGTGGGTCACCTTCGACGCGAACACCGACCGCGATGTCGTGGTCAAGGTGGCGCTGTCGTACACCGGTCTGGACGGCGCCCGCAAGAACCTGCAGGCCGAGACCGCCGACTCGTACGACTTCGACGCCACCCGCGCCAAGCTGCGCAGCACCTGGGTCGACGAGCTGGACCGCATCCAGATCGGCGGCGGCTCGCAGGACCGGCGCAGCGTGTTCTACACCGCGCTCTACCACTCGCTGCTGCACCCGAACCTGGCCGGCGACGTCGACGGGCAGTACGTCGGCTTCGACCGCAAGGTGCACACTGCCAGCGGCTACACGCCGTACCAGAACTTCTCGCTGTGGGACACCTACCGCCCGCAGAACCAGCTGCTCGAGATGCTTGCGCCGGACGTGGCGCGCGATGTCGCGCTGTCGGTGGTGGGCATCGGGCGTGACGGCGGATGGCTGCCCCGCTGGGCGCTGGCCAACAGCGAAACCAACATCATGACCGGTGACCCGGTCACCCCGTTCCTGGTCGAAGCCTGGTCCAAGGGCCTGCTCAAGGGTCACGAGGAAGAGGCGTACGCGCTGCTCAAGGCCAACGCCACCAGCCAGCCCCCGGCCGGCTCGCCGTATAACGGGCGCACCGGGCAGGACTACTACGCCGAGCGCGGTTACATCCCGTCGGGCCTGGAGCTCGGCAAGGACTGCGTGAACAAGGGCGGTGACAACGACTGCAACCCCCCCGCCTCGGCCACGCTGGAATACTCCGCCGCCGACGCGTCGCTCGCGCTGATGGCCGAGGGCCTGGGCAAGACCGCGGACGCCAAGCTGTTCGCCGAGCGGGGTCAGTGGTACCGCAACCTGTGGGACACCTCGATCGACGGCTTCCGCCCGCGCACGGTGGATGGCACCTGGCTCACGCCGTACGACCCGATCGCCGCTGACGAGCAGTTCCACGAGGGCGGCTCGTACCAGTACCAGTGGCTCGTACCGCAGGACCCGGCCGGTCTCGTGCAGTTGCTGGGCGGGCGCCGCAAGACCGAGCGCCGCCTGGACGACTTCTTCGCCTACGACAAGCTGCTCACCGACCCGGCCGGCACCGCGCGGACCGAGTGGATCAACAGCCCGTACGACTACTACGCGAAGAGCACGTACAACCCGAACAACGAGCCCGACCTGCTCGCGCCGTACATGTACCACTGGGCCGGCGCCCCGGCGAAGACGGCCACCGTGGTTCGCGCCGCGATGACCCTGTTCACCACCGGCCCCGACGGCATGACCGGCAACGACGACCTCGGCACGATGAGCGCCTGGTACGTCTTCTCCTCGCTGGGCCTCTACCCGACGATGAGCGGCGCGAACTTCCTGGCCGTGTCGAGCCCGCAGTTCCCGTCGGCGAAGGTCAACGTCGGCGGCAAGACGCTGACGATCAACGCCCCCGGCGCCTCGGACACCAACCGCTACATCCAGAGCGTGTCGCTCAACGGCAAGCCGGTGACCGCCAACTGGGTCAACTGGTCGCAGATCGCCTCCGGTGGCACGCTGACCCACACGCTGGGCAGCCGGCCGTCGAAGTGGGGCACGGTGGAGACCGCCGAGCCGCCGTCGGTCAACCAGGCGTCGCCGGACAACCGCACCCACATCGACGCCTCGCTGCGTCCCGCGTCCGCAGCGATTCCCGCGTCGTCCACGGAGACGGAGAAGGCGACGTTCACCGTCGACCTGCTCGGTCAGGCTCCGACAACGATCACCCCCACGGTTACCGCTACGGTGCCGGCCGGGTGGAAGGTGTCGGCCGGGCCGGCGCAGCAGACGCTGACCAGCAACCACATGCCCAAGGCGGGCAAGGCGAAGGTGGTCGTGGTGGTGCCCAAGGGCACGCCCGAGGGTTCGTACCAGGTGACGGTCAAGGTCACCGCGCCGGGCGCCAACACGGTCACCAGGACCGCTACCGTCCAGGCCGTGAAGGCGACAAGCTGCGTCGACAGCGGCAGCGCCTGCCGGGTCGATCTGAGCGGGCAACGCAACCTTGACGGTACGGCCACAGTTACCGCGACCACCGAGGGCAACTTCGACGGTGGTGGCTGGAGCTACGACGCCGACCTGCTGCCCAAAGCCGGCCCGGTGACCTGGGACGGCGTGACCTACGAGGCGCCCGACCCGACCGGCACGAAGGCCAACTTCGTGCAGGCCAAGGGACAGTCGCTGCTGGTCCCCGCGGGCGATCACAGCACCCTCAACCTGGTCGCCACCACGCACAACGGCCCGGTGACCGTGCCGCTGACCATCGGCTACGCCGACGGCTCGTCGGAAACGGCAGCGGTCACGATCGCCGACTGGTGTGGCACGGCGGCCGCCGGCACCAAGCAGGCCCTGGCCATGCCGCACCGCATCAAGGCCGGTCAGGGCGTTGACGGCCCGGCGACCAGCCTGTTCAGCGCCGCGGTCCCGCTGACCGCCGGCGCGCAGATCCGCTCGGTCACGCTGCCGAACGACGGACGGGTCAGCTTGTACGCGCTCACGATTTCCTGAGCGCCCCTCGGACACGGGTCTCACCTTCCCAGGTGAGGCCCGTGTCGCCGTTCTACCGCCGGGTCAGCGCGTTCAGGTCGCCGTACGCCACACCCTCGGCGAACGACGAGTAGGTGCCGGCGCCGAGCACCTCGCGGGCCGCGCGTTCGGCCAGCCCGTACGCCGCCTGCGCGATCGCCGTACCCACGCTGACCCGCTTGACGCCCGCAGCGGCGAACTCGGCCACGCCCGGCCCGCCCGGCCCGGCCATCGCGTTCACCGGCAGCCCCACGGCCGCAGTCAACCGCCCCAGCACCGCAACGTCAACCAGCCCCGGTACGAACAACCCGTCCGCCCCGGCCTTGGCGTACAACTCCGCGCGTGCGGTCACCTCGTGCTCGTCGCCGGCTTGGCGCAGGAACACATCGGTGCGCGCGTTGAGGAAGAACTCGGGCAAGCCGGCCGCCGCGGCAGCCTCGCGTCCCGCCCGGATCCGATCAGCCTGGTCCGTGGGGGAGAACAGCCCCTCCGCGCCGCTGTCCTCGAGGTTCATGCCGACCGCGCCCGCTTCAATCGCCGCTTGCACGGTCGCCGCAACGTCCCCGGGTGCGGGTCCGTAGCCGCCTTCCAGATCAGCGGTCACCGGCACGTCAACGGCGGCGGCGATTCGCCGTACCGCGTCAGCCATCTCTTGTCTGGTGAGCCCTTGCCCATCTGGGCGTCCCAGCGACCAGGCCACCCCGCCGCTGGTCGTCGCGATGGCCGGGGCGCCCGCCCGCACGATCACCGCGGCGCTGGCGGCATCCCAGGCGTTCGGCAGCACCAAAACCGGGCCGTTGCTGAGGTTGCGGAAGGTACGGGCCTTCATCGTCAGTTCAGTCACCGGCCCAGCCTCCCCGCTCCCGGGGCTGACGGCTGGCGGAAATCGGACCTCATCATCGGGTCCGGTCCGGCGGTTCCGGTTGGTGCCGGCCAATGGTCGCCGTCCTTGACCGCGGTGTACGGGGTGCCGACGCCCGGCAGGAAACCGATCTCGTCGCGTTTGCCGAGGTCGGCCACGCATCAAGGCGATGCGCTGGCCGAGCAGGCTCTCGGGAAGACGATGTGCCGCGAGCCGTGCAGCGACCCGGTGTTGCCCGCGGCGGCGGAGGTGGTTGCCTGCGCGGTGCCGGACGCGGTGACCAGGGTCGCGGAGGCTGCGAGGGCTACGGCGGTTGGGCGTACGACCGCCCGCCAGGTGCCGGTTCGGGGCGGAGGTCTAACCTCTGCGCATGCAGAAGCTGGCCGCCGAGACCCTCACCGCGATCGGCCGGATGACGGTGGCCGCTACCGAGCTTGAGCACTTGCTGGCCTGGATCGGAGCCGACCGGGCCGGTGGGGACGCGGCGGCGGTGTTCGCGGTGCCCGGGGAGCCGTTGCGGGCAGCGCGGGGAGCGGTGGAGTTCGCGCCGCCGGGACCTCGGGACGAGCTGAGGAACGGCATCGAGGGCGCGGCCACCCAGTTGGCGGTCAGCCAGGCAGCCTTGCGGGCCTTGTGGAAAGAGGGAGCCCGCGCCGATGCCGCTCTCTTTGACGAGGTCGCCGGGCGATTGCTGCGCTGCACCGACCAGTTGCACGAGCTGCTGAGGTCCGCACTCAACAACTGAGACGCCCCGAAATGGGCGGTGCATTTGCGGCGCTGGCATCACCCGATGCGGCTGGTGGCCGCAAGAACAGGAGCGCCTGCCGGGACGCCTGACGAAAGTCAGAAGCCAGTAGTATGTGAGGTCGAAATTAACCCGGAATGCGTCACTCCCTAGACCTTGTGCAGGGTAGGCCGGTAGACGAGTTCCTGGGTGTGACCGTCCAGGGTCCGGGTCTCGAGCAGGTCGAGGTCGAAGTCGGCGGCTCCGGCGAAAATCGGGTCGGCACCGGTCCGGCCGGTGATCACCGGGAACAGCGTCACCTGGACCCGATCGACCAGGCCGGCGGCCATCAGGGCCCGGTTCATCGACAGGCTGCCGTGCGAGCGCAGCGGCACGTCCGACTCCTCCTTGAGCCGGGCGACGACCTCGACAGCGTCGCCCTTGACCACTGTTGCGTCCGCCCAGTCGAGCGGCTCCTGCAGCGAGTTCGACACGACGATGGCGGGCAGGGCTCGCATCCGGCTCACCCAGGCGTCGCGCACGGTCTCGTCGGTGCCGGCGGCCAGCATCTGCGCGAACGCCCGGTACGTGGTGGCCCCGAAAACCATGCGCTGCGGCGTCTCGTACGCGGCCAAGCGGTGGGCGAGCAGCTCGGGGCCCTGCTTGCCCCAGTAACCACCCCAGTCGCTGCCGGAGGCCGCGCCGAAGCCGTCGAGGCTGGTGAACACGTCGAAGGTGTAGGTGGCAGTCACGGTGCTCTCCTCAGGTCCGGTTCATCGGTTTCATCCGGTCAGACTCGCGCGGGGATCCGAACTCATCGGTGACGGCCGGCGCGGTTGTCGCGGATGGCGGGCATGTTGGCTTCGGCCCAGGCTCGTACGGCGGCCAGTGGAGCGTCCAGCGACAGGCCAAGCGGCGTCAAGGCGTAGTAGGTCCGTGGTGGCGTCGCCGGTTCGACGCGGCGGGTGAGCAGCCCGTCCTGGGCCAGGTTGCGCAGGGTCTGGGACAACATCTTGTGGGAGATGCCCGGCATGGCCCGGCGCAGGACGGCAAAACCCCGTTCCTGCGGGTGCGCTTCGGCGAGCACCTTGACCAGCATGGACGTCCATTTGTCGCCGATCCGGTCGAGGAGGTCGCGGGTCGGACAGGCCGGGTTGAAGACATCCCCGGTTACCGCGTGCTCACCACGTACCGGGAAAGTGCGTTCTTGATCCACCATCTTGTGCGCTCCAGGGTTGGGAAGCATGCGGATCGAAACTAACGGGACCGGGCTTGAGGTTGCGATCAGAGGACAGGGGCGGCCGCTCGTGTTGCTGCACGGGTGGCCGCACACGCACCGGGTGTGGGAGAAGGTGAGCCTTCCCGGACGGATGGTGATCGCGCCGGATCTTCGTGGGATCGGTGCGAGCGACGCCGTGGACGACGGATTCGATGCCGGCACCGGGGCCGAGGATGTCCGGGGGCTGCTGGATGCGCTGAAGCTGCCGGCGGCTGAGATCGCCGCGATCGATGCGGCGGTGCCGGCGGCGTTCCTGATGGCCGCCCGGCATCCCGAGCGGGTGACGCGGCTGGTGCTGATGGAGGCGACGCTGCCCGGGATGGCCGGTGGCTTCGAGACGCCGCCGTGGTGGTTCGGGTTCCATGCCGTCCCGGGGCTGGCCGAGAGCGTGCTTGACGGGCGTGAACCCGAGTATCTCGGATGGTTCCTGCGAACCATTACCGACGACGACGTGCGAGCCGCGTTCGTGAGCGCCTATACCGGCCGCGATCGGCTGCGGCGCGGCTTCGGGTTCTATCGCGCAATGGCCGCGAACGCCGGACTGATCCGCGCGGCCGGCCCGCTGCGGGTGCCCACGGTGGCCATCGGCGGCGATGTGGTGGGCGAGCGGCTGCACCGGCAGTTGCAGCCGCTTGCCGATGATCTGCAGGGCGTGCTGCTGGAGCGCTGCGGGCACATCGTCCCGCTGGACCGGCCGGACGCGCTGATCGAGCTGTTCCGCTGAGCACCCCAGCCGGATGCGACCTCAGACGAGCCAGCCGTAGAGCTTCTCCACCTGCAGCCGCAGCACGAGCCGGCCATCCGCCACCATCGCGCGCCGGTAGTCGGCCCAGTTGGGGTGTTCGCGCTTGCCGATCAGCCGGTACATCTCGATCAGTTCCTCGACCGTCTCGTCGTGCTCGTCGGCGGCCGGCTTGGACATGGTCGCGCTCACCTCGGCGGTCACGTACCCACCGTTCGGGGGGCCGACCCGGATCGTCGCGCGCGGGTCGCGGCGCAGATTCGCAACCTTTGCCAGCGACGACCGGGTCGATACACGCAGCATGCGCGGTGCAGCAGCGGCCGTGTAGTTCACGTCGGAGAGCTGGGGCCGGCCATCCTTCTTGATCGTCGCCAGCGTGCACAGGTCGGCGGCCTCGATCGCGTTCCACAGATCGTCGTCAGACATGGAGGAAACAGTAGGCCGCGGCCCCCGTTGCCAGGAACCGCGGCCTACTGCCTTACAACGTTGTTACAGCTCGGCGCACTGGCCGAGGCGAGGGCTGCTCGTCTCGTTCGCCAAGCCGTTGTTCACCGGCGCCGGCTCGTTGCCGGTGCAGGTCAGCGACGCGCCGAGGGTGTCGTCCGCGACGATCGTCGCGGTCGTGTTGCCGGTCAGGGTCACGTCGCCCAGCAGGAGCGAGTGCTCCAGCTGTACGGGACCAGATCCCGTCACCGACAGCGCCCCCTTCACCGTGGCACCCAGCAGGGCCACCGTGCCCGCCTCCCGGGCGGTCACCGACTTCTGCAGGGTCGAGCCGGAGACATACAGCGAGGCGCCCTTGCGCACGGTCACCTTGCCGGTCACCGTTGCGCCCGAGGTGATGCAGGTGACGCCCGAGGTGGCCGTGACCTCCCCGACGGTCTTGCCGGCGATCGTAGTGGTGCAGGCCGGGGCCGGCTTGCCGAGCAGTTCGACCTCGGCCAGCGTGGTGGTCGCCTCGCCGGTGTTCGCCGTGACGTCGAGCTTGTACTGCGCGTACCGGCCCGGCTTGGCGATCTTGAACGGCTTGGTCTGCAGCCGCCAGTCGAAACTCTGGTTGCTGCGCTCGTCGATGGTGGTCCAGGTGCTGCCGTCGTACGAGCCGGACAGCTTCCACGACTTCGGGTCACCGGCCACCGCACCCGAGGTGAGGGTGTAGTAGTCGGCCTGCTCCCCGCCGCTGGCGAACTGGTAGGTCCAGCTCGGGGTGGCGCTGTTGAACACCGTGCGGGTGTTCGAGGTGTCGTCGACCAGCGCCGGGTCCGAAGCCGTGCCCTTGCCCGGTGCCGCGAGGTCACGCAGCGGGTTCGGGATCTCGGTGCCGGTGGTGATCGACGGCGGGGCGGCGTCCTTGTTGGTGCCCCACGTGGAGGGCTTCGGGCCCATCACGAAGTCGAGCGTGGCGCCGTCGGCCAGCAGGTCGTGCGGCAGCGACGTCGACTTGTAGGACTCGCCGTTGACCCGCAACGACTGCACGTACACGTTCTTGGCGCTGTTCTTCGGCGCGTTGACCACGATCTTCTTGCCGCCGCCGAGGTTGACGGTGGCCTTCTTGAACAGCGGCGACCCGATCGCGTACTGCGGGCTGCCCATCTGCAGGGGGTAGAAGCCCAGCGCGCTGAACACGTACCAGGCGCTGGTTTCGCCGTTGTCCTCATCGCCCGGGTAGCCCTGGCCGATGTCGCTGCCCAGGTAGAGCCGGGACAGCGCCTCGCGGACGGTGGACTGCGCCTTGGCCGGCTGACCGGCGTAGTCATACATGTACGGGATGTGGTGCGAGGGCTGGTTGCTGAAGCCCCACTGACCCATCCGTACGTCGCGCGCCTCGATCATCTCGTGGATCGTGCCGCCGTACGAGCCCGGGAAACCGGCCGTCTCCGGGGTGGCGAAGAAGTCGTCAAGCTTCTTGGCCAGCTCGTCCTTGCCGCCGTACAGGTTGGCCAGGCCCTGACCGTCCTGCGGCACGTGGAACGCCATGTTCCAGCCGTTGGTCTCGGTGTAGTCGTAGCCCCAGACCCGCGGGTCGTACGACGACGGCGAGTTGCGCCAGTTGCCCGCCCGGTCCTTGCCCTGGAAGAAGTCCACCGAGGGGTCGAACATGTTGACGTAGTTCAGCGCGCGGTTGCGGAAGTACTCCGACTGTTCTTTGTACTCCGCCGCCTTCGGGCCGCCCTTCTTGGCCAGCTCCGCTGCCATGTTGGCGATGCCGAAGTCGTTGATGTAGCCGTCCATCGCCCACGACATGGCCTCACCGGTCGCGTCGCTGGGCGTGTAGCCCTTGAAGATGGACGTGTCGAGGGCCTTGCGGCCGACGTTCTGGTTCGGCGGGGTCACCGTCGCGTTCTTGATGGCCGCCTGGTACATGGCTTCAAGATCGATATCCGGTACGCCCTTGAGGTACGCGTCCGCGAAGGCGACATCCGAGCTGGTGCCGACCATCAGGTTCGCGTAGCCGGGGGAGGACCAGCGCGACACCCAGCCGCCGTCCTTGTACTGCTGCAGGAAGCCGTTGACCATCTCGCCGGCGTCCTTCGGGGTGAGCAGCGAGTACGCCGGCCACGTGGTGCGGTACGTGTCCCAGAAGCCGTTGTTGACGTACACCTTGCCGTCCTTGACCTGCGCGCCCGTCTGCGTGGGCGTGCTGGCCGGGGCGGTCACCGAGGACTGCACGGCGTGCTTGTACACCGGGGCCGCGGCGGTGCCGGTGTTCTCGAACGCCGAGTTCGGGTAGAGGAACAGCCGGTACAGGTTCGAGTACAGCGTGGTGAGCTGGTCCTCGGAGGCGCCCTCGACCTCGACGGTGTGCATCTTGGCGTCCCAGGCCTGCTGCGCCTGGTCGCGCACCGAGGCCAGCGTGCTGCCGGCGCCGAGTTCGAGTTCGAGGTTGCGCTTGGCCTGCTCGACGCTGAGCAGCGAGGTGGCGATGCGCATGCTGACGTTCTTGGCGCCGACCTTGACGTAGCCGGTGGACGGACGGTTGCCGGTGGCCAGCATGCCGCTCGCGGTGACCGGGGTGTCCAGGGTGGCGTACATGAACATGCGGGTGGCGCCGTTGGACAGGCCACTGGCGACATCGGACCAGCCGCTGACCGCGTTGTTCGCGGCGTCGATGGTCAGGCCCGCGTTGTTGTTCACGTTGTCGAAGATCAGGTTGCCGCCGTTGCCGGTGAAGGTGAACTGGAACAGCGCACCGTGATCGGTCGGCGCGAACTCGGTCTTGAGTCCGCTGTCGAAGGTCACCCCGTAGTAGTACGGCTTGGCGACCTCGTTCTCGTGGCCGTACGCGAGCTGGCGGTTGGCCCGGTTCGCATCCGGCGTGCCGGCCGCGTCCGAGGGCATGATCTGGAACGTCTGCCGGTCACCCATCCACGGGCTGGGCTCGTGGCTGGCGGCGAAGGCCTGCAGAGTCGGGCGGTTCGCGGCGTTGTTCTGGCGGTGGTACTCGTACAGCCAGGAGGTGGATCCGGCGTTGGTCACCGGGGTCCAGAAGTTGAAGCCGTGCGGCACCGCGGTGGCCGGGAAGTTGTTGCCCCGCGAGAAGTCGCCCGACGACTGGGTGCCGCGGCGCGTCTCGGCGTACTCCGAGAGGTGGCTCTTGGGCTTGGCCGGCGCGACCTGCTTGAGCGCGATGTCGTCGTACCAGATCTTGAAGTCGGTCGGACCGCTGGGCTTGTCGTAGCCGACCAGGATGCGGTCGATGGTCTTGCCCGCGGCCACCGAGCCGATGCGGCTGGTCCGCTTGTTCCACTGCTGGGTGTACAGCGTCTTGGAGGCACCCTGAGCGGTCGGGCTGACCTCGATGCCGTTCTGGTCCAGCGCGCCCAGCTGCGAGAGGTAGGTGCCGTCGGTGAAGGCGAGATCCACCGAGGTGTACGTCGCCGGGTTGCTCAGGTCCTTGCGGTTGAACTCGGGCAGCACCAGGTACGACAGCTCGGTGTCGTTGGTGACCGCAACCTCAACGTCGAAGACCTTGTTGTAGGAGTACCCGCGCCCCTCCGCCGTCTGGTGCCCGGCTAGCTGCAGCGCCTTGAGCCCGGTGTACCCGACGTTCGCCTTGGCGGTCGGGGAGCTGGCCGGGCCGTTGCCGATCCGGCTCTGCATCGGCCCGGTGGTCGGCGTGCTGGTGCTGGCGTCGGCCAGTTCCAGGTCGGCCAGCTGGGTCAGGTTGCCCGACGGGTGCCCGGTGATGCTCAGCCGGTAGTACGTGTAGTCACCCGGGTTGGCGACCGTGTAGGTCTTGGTCTGGAACCGCTCGGTGAAGCTCTGCCCGGTCTGGGTGTCGACAGTGGTCCACGTCGTACCGTCGGTCGAGCCTTCCAGCGTCCAGTCCCGCGGGTCCCGTTCGGGGGCGTCGTTGGCAGAGGTCAGCGCGTACTTGACCGCCTTGGCCGGGGCGTCCAGCGTGTACTGCGCCCAGCTGGCCGGGGTGTCCACGAGCCACTTGGTCTCGGGGTTGCCATCGTTGAGGTTGGTGACGCCCTCGTTGCTGTTGGGCTGGGCGTTTGCCGCGATGGCGGTGACGTGAGCGCGCAGGCTGCCCGGCATGCCGGCGTTGACGGTGCCGTCAACCCCGCTGCTGCGCTCGCCGTCGACGGTATCGGTCCAGGTCGGCTGGGGATCACCGGCCTCGAAGGAGGACGAGAACGAGGTGGCGGCGGCGGCCTGGGCCGCACCGCCGGGGGTGGCAGCCGCAGCGGCGGCCACCATACTTACGGATACAACAGCGACACTCCATCGAGGTCGATGCATGCCGTCTCCTTGTCGCGGGATGGGCGGGCCGGACGCCTCCGCTCACGCGGTAGCGAAGCGGAAACATCCGCGACACATCGTTATCTCTAGGTGCATCGATAAGCAAGACCTCTCTGACATCGATGTCAATTCGACCGGGTCAGCCGAGCCCGGCGGCCAGCGCGTCGATGAGCGGGCGCAGGCCGAGCTCCTCCGGTACGTGCGCGGGGTTGACCTCGGTGACGCTCAGCCCGGCGAACTGCGGGCTGGCCGTGAGCACCGCGAGCGTCCCGGTCACCTCGGCGAGGCTGAGCCCCTGCGGCTCGGGCACGTCGGCGAACGGTGCCTCGATGAAGCGCAGCACGTCCACGTCGAAGTGGACGACGAACTGCTCGGCGGCGTCCTCCGCGGCGAAGCGGGCACGGGCGGCGGCCTTCGCCGGTCCGGTGCTGATCTCCTCGGCCTGGATGTGGGTGAGACGCAGCCGGGTGGCGAGCCTGTGTTCGTGGTCCTCCGGCGGCAGGTCGTCGCCGTAGAGCACCACCTGCCGCGGGCTGAGCGAGGCGATGGAGGCGACCAGCGGATCGCAGCCCGGCAGCCCGAGCAGGTGGGACAGCCCCATGGCGTCGAGGTTGCCGTGCGGGCGGGTCTCCGGGGTGTACAGGTCGGGGCCGCCGTCGATGTAGACCAGAGCGGGCCGGCGCCCGGAACCGGCAACCAGGCCCAGCGTCACCGTGCAGTCGCCGCCCAGCACCAGCGGCGTGCCGGGTGCCGTGGCCACCGCCTTGGCGACTTCGAGGGCCACCCGGGCCACCGCGCCGGCGTTCTGGGCGGTCGGGCGGTGCGGGTCGGGCCGCCAGCGGAACCCGGAGACGTCACCGAGGTCCTGGGCCGAGATCCCGCGATCCTCGAACGCGGCGAACAGGCCCGCCGCCCGCAGGGCAGCCGGCGCCTGCTCCACGCCCGGCGTGTGAGCCCCCGCGCTGCTCGGTGCGCCGATCACACTCCATCGCAGAACCATGCCCCCACTCTGCCGGTTCAGGAGAACGACTTCCACCCGCCCGCTGGCTTCTGACCGACCGGCAGGGCGTGCAGCTTTCCGAGCACCTTGGGGTCCTGGGCTTCCAGCCAGGCGACCAACTGCTTGAAGGACACCAGCCGTACGTCGGAGTGCTGCGCCATCTCGCGGGCGGCCTCCTCGACGGCGTCCATGTAGATGCCGCGGTTCCAGTTCTCGAAGTGGTTGCCGATGATCAGGGGAGCGCGGTTGCCCTCGTACGCCCGGCGGAACCCGGCCAGGTAGGCCTCGCGGGCCTGGCGCTTCCAGGTCGGGTGCATCGACGGGTCGCCGCTGGGGGTGCCGGACTGGTTGAACATCATGTTGTAGTCCATCGAGATGACCTCGAAGCTGTGGCCGGGGAACGGGATGCCCTGCATCGGCAGGTTCCACAGCCCGCCCTTGGTCCGCGTGGGCCACACCTGGGTGCCGGTGCCCGAGCTGTCGTACTTCCACGTCTTCAGGTGCTCGGACTTGAGCAGGTTCTTGCGCCCCTGCAGGCATGGCGTGCGCCCGCCCACCAGCTCGCGCTTGTAGTCGAACGGCAACGTCGGCAGATCGTCGAACCCGGTGTTGGTACGCCACTTCGCCACGAACCCGAGGGCCTGGTCGATCTCGCTGTCCCAGTCTGCCGGGGACCAGTCCTGCACCCCGCCGGCGCCGCAGAAGTGGCCGTTGAAGTGCGTGCCGATCTCGTGGCCTTCGAGCCAGGCCGGCCCGAGCTGACCGATGCACCCGTGCACGGCCTTGTCCGACAGGTAACCGATCGCCGACGCGCCGACCGGGTGGCGCGGCGGGTGATAGAGCTTTCTTTTCGAGCGCGGCAGCGTGTAGATGCCGGTAAGGAAGAAAGTCATCGAACCATGCAGTTCCCCTGACAGTTTGCGGAACCGCTCGAACAATTTTGCGGTGCCCGCGCCGTCCCAGGAGAAAACCACGAATTGCGGCGGGGTTTCGCCCGGCTTGAGCCGCTCGGTGACAGGCTGATGCGGCTGCGGTCCGGTGTAGCTGGTGCTGCCGTTGCCGATCACTGTGGGTGAGCTGCTGCTCGCAGGCTTGACTGTCTTCGACGTAGCCGGTGGTGCCGACGGCGTGACAAAGGCCGGCTTGACTTCGGGATCGGACGAGCACCCGGCCAAGGTGCCGGCAACGGCGCTTGCTGCGGCCGTCAAAGCTGTTCTTCTGGTGACCATGTCGCAATTACCCGCATTTTCCGCTGTTCGGGGAACGGCCTACCGGCACGCAATAGCGCCGTCGATGCTAAGCAGGCCCGCGCCACCCTTTACTCCCCAATCCGTGCCACCTCGCAATGCGCTTTTGGTAAGGCCGCCGGACCGCAAGCAGCGCGGCTGGGCCGTGCGGCACCCGCAGCGGCGGTGGCCCGTGGCGGAAGATGCTGAATACGCCGATTGGAGGGATTCGGGCGCCGGTGGGTGAACGGTCGCAGACATCGATGTCATACTGCTGTACCGCATCGCCGCAGAATCCGGAGAAGCATGTCCGCATCCCGGCCCATGGAACGGCCCGCCGAGATCTTCGAGAGTGTCCTGGACACCTTCCACGACGACGCGGCCGGGCGCCGGCCCACCCTCACCCAGGTTGCCGCGCTCGCCGGGGTCAGCCTCAAAACCGCCTCCCGGGCGCTCAACGACGAGCCGAACGTCGCCGAGGCCACCGGCCGGCGGGTGCGCGAGGCCGCCGACAAGCTGGGCTACCGGATCAACGGCATCGCCCGGGAGCTGCGCCGCGGTGCCACCTCCGCGCTGGTCGGGTTGATCAGCGGGGACCTGACGAACCCGTTCTACTCTGCGGTGGCCAGCGGCATCGAGCGGGAGCTGCGCCAGCACGGCCTGCAACTCGTCACGGCCAACAACGACGAGGACGCCGAGCAGGAGCAGGCGCTGGTGGACGCGTTCCTGCAGCGGCGGGTACGCGCCCTGCTCATCGTGCCCAGCGGCGAGCACCACGACTACCTGGCGATCGAGGGCAACCGCGGGGTGCCGTTCGTGTTCCTGGACCGGCCGCCGGACGGGCTGGCCGCGGACGCGGTGCTGATAGACAACGCCGGGGGCGCCCGGGCGGCCGGCGAGCATCTGCTGTCCAAGGGCCACCGGCGCATCGCGTTGGTAGCCGACCTGGCCACCAAGGTTCCCCAGCGCGGACGCATCGAAGGGTTCGTGCACGCGATGGAGGCAGCCGGCAACGCGCAGTGGAAGCCTTACCTGCGCACCGATGTGCACGACGTGCACCGGGCCGAGGAGACCGTCCGCGAGCTGATGGCGCTGGAGCCGCGTCCGACGGCATTGTTCACCACCAACAACCGGCTCACCACGGGGGCACTGCGGGTGCTGCACGGTCAGCAGAACCCGCCCGCGCTCATCGGTTTCGACGACTTCGACCTGGCCGATGTCATCGGGACAACGGTGGTGGCGCATGACCCGGTGGCCATGGGCCGGGAGGCTGCGCGGCTGGCCCACGAGCGGATCAGCGGGTTCCGGGGCCCGGCTCGTACCGTAACGATTTCCACCACATTGATTGCCCGCGGCAGCGGAGAGCGCGCACCTGGGTAAGGATTCAGTCGTGACGCTGGAGATTGAGCAGCCGGTCCCGGCCGTGGTGCACCGCACGGCCGCCGAGGTCCGCGCCGACCGGATCGCCGCCGAGCGCCGGACCCAGGCCGCCCTGCACGTCGCGGTCGTCACCCTGGCCTGGCTGGTGTCGGTGCCGTTCCTGCTCGGCTGGGGCGTGCTCGGCGCCCAGCGCGAGGATGGCGTGATCATGCTGGCCGCGCTGCTCGCGGTCGTGCTGCCGTTCACCGCCGCGACCCTGGCCACCCGCAGCGGCCTCTACTTCACCGGCGGGTGTTACGTCGTGCTCACCCTGGCCATGCTGGTCGCCTCGGTGAGCGTGGTGCGCTCGTGAGCGAAGAACGCGACGGAGTGCCGCTCACCAACCTCGACCAGGAGCTGTTCCCGGACGCCGGGGTCACCAAGCGCGAGCTCATCGACTACCTCGACGCCGTACGCGATCGCATCATTCCGGTGTTGCGGGACCGGCCGCTTTCCGTGGTGCGGGTGCTGCGCGGCCAGGACCAATTCATGCAGAAAAACCTGCCGAAGTACACCCCGGAGTGGGTGCCGCGCACGAAGGTCTGGGCCGAGGCGTCGCACCGCGAAGTCCGCTACGCGCTGTGCAACGACCGGAAAACGTTGCTGTGGTTCGGTAACCAGCGCGCCATCGAATACCACCCGACGCTGATGACGGTTGCCGGCCGGGAACGCCCGACCCACCTGATCATGGACCTGGACCCGCCCGAGGGAGGCGACTTCACCCTGGTGGTCGCCGCGGCCAAGCTTGTCCGGCGGGCGCTGGCCGACGCGGGCCTGGCCGGTGCGGTGAAGACCAGTGGTTCCAAGGGCGTGCACATTTTCGTACCGCTGGACGGCACCGCCGAGACCGGGGATGTGGCAGCGGCGACGCGGGCGGTGGCGGCCCGGGCAGAGCAACTGGACCCGCAGCTCGCCACCACCGCGTTCATCCGCGAGGACCGGCACGGCAAGGTGTTCCTGGACGCCACCCGCTCCGGTGGCGCGAGCGTGGTGGCGGCCTACAGCCCGCGGGTGCGGCCGGGTCTGCCGGTGTCCTTCCCGGTGGGCTGGGACCGGCTGGACGACGTGGTTCCGGCCGATTTCACGGTACGTTCAGCGCTCGGCCTGCTCGGCGACGGTGACCCGTGGGCCGCGGCCATGCCGGCTCCTCAGCCGCTCGATGCCGGCCTGGTCGAGCAGGGCCACACCATCCCGGTGGCCCGGGTCGCGGCTATGCACGAGGGCAAACGGCGAGCTCGCGCGCGACGGGCGGCTGACTGAGCGGCGCCTCGGGGAGGTCACGCCGTCCCCGCAGCGGTCCGAGCAGCATGATCAGGCCGCTGAGGGCGTACCCGAGGGTCATGATGGTTGTTGCCGTTCTGACCCCGAACGCCGTCGCCGCCGCCCCGCCCAGCACCGCCCCCACCGGGATCGCGCCCAGGTTGACGAACTGCATGCCCGTCACGACCCGGCCCAGTAGCGCGGACGGGCAGTACGCCTGACGGAAGCTGCCCGCGAGCACGTTGCCCGCGACCACGCCGAACCCGACGCCGCCCAGCCCCAGCACGAACACGACCAGCCCGAACCCCGGCACGGTCAGCGGCACGAGCACCGACGCAACCCCGGCGAACACCTTGCACCCCACGATCGTGCGAGCTGCGCCGAACCGCCGGGCCAGCACCGGAGCGGCCGCCGCAGCCCCCACGCCACCAACCGCCGCGACAGCCAGTAGCACGCCCACAGCCGTGGTGCCGAGCTTGACCTCGCGCACCAAGAAGACCACGAGCAGCGCGTTCATACCGGTCAGCATCAAGTTGGCGGCGGCGCCATGGATGGTGAGGTTGCGCAGATAGCGGTCGCGCACCAGCCAGTGGATCCCAGTCGTGATGTCGCTGCGGATGCTCGGGCCGCGCACCACCTCGGGGCGGCGTTCGGGCCGGCGGATGCGCGACAGGAAAAACGCCGACACCAGGAAGCTGAACGCGTCCACCGCCAGCCCAGCCACCGCGCTGACCGCCGCGACCAGCACCCCGCCGAGCGCCGGCCCGGCCACCTGTGATGCCGACTCGGTGCCCTGCAACAGTGCATTCGCCGTGACCAGCCGATCCTTGTCGAACATGGCTGGCAGGTAGGCCGTCCACGCCACAGTGAAGAACACCGACGCCGCGCCGAGCAGCATCGCAACCACCAGCAGCTGACCGATGGTGAGCAGGCCCAGCCACGCCGCCACCGGCACGCTGATCACCACCGCGGCCGAGGCCAGGTCACTGATCAGCATCACCGGCTTGCGGGCAACCCGGTCGACCCAGGCCCCGGCAGGCAGCCCCACGATCAGCCACGGCAGCCACGCCGCAGCGGTGAGCAGGCTGACCATGAACGCGCTGGCGTCCAGGACCTGCACGGCGATCAGCGGGGTGGCAATGCCGGCCACGGAACTGCCGAGCTTGCTGACCGTCATCCCCGCCCAGAGCTGGCGCAGCGCACCGTCTCTCAGGGGCGAGCCGGGAAGCCGCGGCCGAGCACGAACACCGGCTCGCGGTCCTCGCTGTCCGGGCGGTTGGCGAAGCGGTCGATCACCTGCTGGATCTGATCGCCCAGCTCGGCCAGTTCGCCCGGGCTCAGGCGCAGGAAGCCATCGGTTGAGAATGCTGCGGATGCCCACGGTTCCTCCCTCGAGGCCGGGCTCCCGAGCCACGTCGAGGTCAGCTCGACCTGGCGTTGCAGGCCCAGCGACTCGGCGGCATCGGTCACGTCCGGGGTGAAGTCGGTCGAGCTCCAGCGGATCGCGCGGTCCGGCATCCGCCACCAGTGCTCCTTGCGGTTGCGGGCCAGCTCGGGGGCTTCCTCGATGAGGCCGGCCTCGGCGAGCACCCGCAGGTGGTGGCTGATGTTGGCGACGGCTTGCCCGGTGGTGCGGGCCAGCACGCTGGGCATGGACGGCCCGTCAACGCGCAACACGTCCAGCAACCGGCGCCGCAGGGGATGGGCCACGGCTTTGAGGACGGCGGCGTCTTTGATCTGAGCCATGCCCCCACCCTGCCATGGTTAGGAGATGTTGCGCAACATCTCTTTACCAAGCTTCGAAGATTTTGCAGAACATGTCGGCCTGCTCCAGCGCATCATCGAGGGCGTGATGCGTGTGCGCGCCGTCGCCGAGCAGGTGCTGCGGCATCGAACGCTTGCCCACGCTGCGAACGGGCTTGCGGGCCTTGATCGCGTACATCGTCTTGACGTCAAGATGCCCCGAATGCCCGAACGGCGAGCCCCCGGTGAAGCGAACCTGATACCAGTAGGTGAACATCCAGTCGAAGCCCAGCGGGTAGGCGACAAAAACCGGACGGGCCCGGTGCCGCTCGGCCATGTCGGCCAGCCACGCAACGTTTTCGGTCATGGCCAGGGCGGGAGGCGTCCCGGTACGAGCCAGAGCGGCCCGATCCAGTCCGCTGACCGCCAGCGCCTCGGGCACGAAGTCCGGCGAGATCGGCTGCAGCTCACGGTAGAAGGTGGCCGGTTCCAGGCGGGTGAACGTGGTCCCGTCGAACGTCGCCGCGGCCGCCATGCCGAAGGAGAGCATCGAGTAGGGGCCCGGGATCGGGCCGTCCGCCTCGATGTCGGTGGAGATGTAGAGATCGATCGGCACGCCGAGAGCCTAGATCTTCGGGTACGTCCACAAGAAACGCATTCACTCGTCACAGCGATTGGACAGGTGGAGTCGCTTTGCTTATCCCATGGCCACTTCTTCGTCTGCTTCGTCCCCATCTCCTGATGACAATGCTGCTTATGTGCGCCGGGTCCATGACAAGGGCCTGGCTTTCGACCTGAGGACCATGTCCCGGCGGCGGTTGCTGGCCGGGTTGGGCGGAATGGGGACGCTCGCCTTCGTCGCCGCTTGTGGCTCCTCTGATTCCTCTTCCCCCGCCGCCACCTCCTCCTCATCTTCGTCTTCGTCTTCGTTGACCGAGGTGGAGTCGGAAACTGCCGGCCCCTATCCGGCGGACGGGTCGAACGGTCCCGATGCGCGCACGCTGGACGGGATCGTGCGCAAGGACATCCGGTCGTCGTTCGGGGATGCGACGGGGACCGCTGCGGGCGTACCCCTCGAATTCGCCCTGGTCGTGAAGGATCTTGCCGGCGCGCCGGTGACGGGGGCAGCGGTTTACGCCTGGCACTGCGACCGCGATGGCAACTACTCGCTGTACTCCACAGGCATCACCGACCAGAACTACCTGCGCGGCATCCAAGAAACCGACGACACCGGCACGGTCACCTTCACCAGCATCTTCCCGGCCTGCTACTCCGGTCGCTGGCCGCACATCCACTTCGAGGTCTACCCCTCCCTGACCGAGGCGACCAGCGGCTCCGGCACGATCGTCAAGACCTCACAGATAGCGATCCCTGAGCAGGCCGCTGACGCTGTGTACGCAACGGACGGCTACACAAAGAGCGTCTCGAACCTGAGCCAGGTCAGTTTGGCCACAGACAATGTGTTCGGCGATGACTCTGCGGTGACCGAGCTGGCCACGATGAGCGGAAGTGTTTCTGCGGGGTACCGGGCCACGCTGACCATCGCAGTGGATCCGGCGGGCCAGGAGAGTGGTGGGGGTGCTCCCGGCGGCACGCCTCCTTCCGGTGCTCCGGGCGGGACTCCGCCGTCTGGTGCTCCGGGCGGGACTCCGCCGTCTGGTGCTCCGGGCGGGACTCCGCCGTCGGGCGCGCCGGCTCGCTGAGGGCGCTTGTCCATCGATCGGGGTACGTCGAACGGGCTATAGCTGCCAGTCAATACACTGGTCAGAATCGGTCGCATGACTGCGGCTCTGCTCATCGCCCTCTTGGCCGCCTTCACCGCATGCGCGGGATACGTGGCCGGCCGCCTGCACCAGTGGTACGTCGTCGGCGTCGACCGCGACGAGGCCTATCAGGACGGCTTCGACAAAGGCACCCGCAGCGTCTTCTCCACGGCGGCCCGGATGATCGCCCCTCGCCGCCCTGTTCGCGCCACCGCCAGGGTGGTCGCTGCTGCTGAGCCTGCGTCGGTCTCGTCGTCGTCGCCGTCGTCGCTGTCCGAGGTCGATTCCGCTGGCTCCGCGGATGCTGCGCTGCTGGGGGGCGCTGCGCTTCTTGCCGCCGCTGCGGCTGCGGTGAACCCGGCCGGTGGCGAACGGCCCGGCGACTCCGCGGCGTCTGCCTCCTCAGCGGAGCTCGCCGGGCCAGTTGATCATGCATCGCCCGCCGAGGTCGCAGACGTCCCCAGCGAATCGGCGCAAGCCGCAGCCCCTGCCAAGGGCGGCCGTCACCTGGTGCCGGACGAGCTGGTGCAAGCCGCCACCTACCGCCTCCCGCCGGACCGCGTAGCCCGCGCCAAGGTGCCCGGCACCGCCGCAGCCGACGCCGACGGCGAGACCACCACGCGCCTGGCCCCCACCATCCCGCGCCCTCGTGCCAGCTAGCTAGGTTCTGTTTCGCAGGGCTGGGCCCGCCGCAGCCCGGCCATCCCCTGCGAGACGGAACCCGGTCCGCTTCTCAGCCGCGCGCCGCAGCGAGAGCTTCCTGCAGGCCCCGGGCCGCCAGCCGATCAGCGCGCTCGTTCTCGGGGTGGCCGGCGTGGCCCTTGACCCAGTGCCATTGCACGTCGTGGCGGCGGACTGCCGTGTCGAGGCGTTGCCAGAGGTCGACGTTCTTCACCGGCTGCTTGGCCGAGGTCTGCCAGCCGTTGGCCTTCCAGCGTGGCATCCATTTTGTGATGCCGTCGCGCACGTAGATGCTGTCGGTGTACAGCAGCACCGGCAGCGGCGCGCGCGTCAGGCTTTCCAGGGCGCGGATCGGGGCCATCAGCTCCATGCGGTTGTTGGTGGTCGAACCGGCCTCGCCGCCGCACAGATCCTTCTCGGTCGTGCCCCAGCGCAGCACCGCGCCCCAGCCACCCGGTCCGGGGTTGGGTACGCAGGCGCCATCCGTATAAATCTCCACCGAGGCCGTCATGGGTCAGCACCTTACCGATCCACCCACCTGAGCTTGCGGCTCCGACCGTCGCGGGCCCGTGCGGCATTCGCCCAGAAGAGGTCACAGCCACAAGGTGCAGCCAGCCGCGAGTGTCAGGCCGCCGCCGTGGTGACCTGCGCCAGTGCAGGTCATCGGGGGGAAACCGGTCCGCGCCGGCGGCCTGCCCCCGCTTACCTTGGGAGCGCTCCCAAGCGGCCAGCATAGCGGCTGGATGCGGCGCGGACCACACCCGGGCGGATCTGGCGGGGGCGGTGAGTACAGTTTCGGGCATGCTGGAGGCCGTCGAAGTTCAGGATGTCGTCGTCAAGTACGGCGAGGTCACGGCCGTGAACGGCGTTTCGCTGAGCGTTCCGCGCGGCTCGATTCTGGCCCTGCTCGGCAACAACGGCGCGGGGAAGACCAGCTTGTTGCAGGTCTGCGAGGGTTTCCGCGGGCCGGACGCCGGCTCGGCCCGGGTGCTCGGGCTCGACCCGATCGCAGACCATGACAGCCTGATGCCGCGGTTGGGAATCATGCTGCAGTCCGGCGGGGTCTACCCCTGGGCCACGGCCGGCGAAATCCTGCGGCTCTTTGCTTCGTACTCTGCCAATCCGCTCGATGTGGACATGTTGCTCGACCGGCTGGGCCTGCGGAAGTTCGCCAAGACCCGGTTCCGGCGGCTGTCCGGCGGCGAGCAGCAGCGGCTCTCGCTCGCCGTGGCTCTGGTCGGTCGGCCCGAATTGGTCTTTCTCGACGAGCCGACGGCGGGCATGGACGTGGGCGCGCGTCAGACCACCTGGGAGCTGGTCGACAGTTTGCGCGCCGACGGCGTTTCGGTCCTGCTGACCACGCACCTGCTGGACGAGGCCGAAAGCCTTGCCGACCACGTCGTCATCATGGACAACGGGGTGGTCGCGGCGACCGGCACACCCGCGGAGCTCACGGCCGCTGCCGGGATAGACCTTCTACAGGTACGAGCAGAGCCCGGCCTTCCCGTCACCGACCTCGCCACGCGCCTCGACGTGCGGGTGGCCGAGGAGGGCCCTGGCGAATACGCGATCGCCGGTGCCCTCGACACCGAGTCGCTGGCCGAGGTGCTCGCCTGGTTCGCCCGCGCCGGGGCACAGGTCACCGCGGTGAACACGCGCCGGCGCACCTTGGAAGACGTCTACTTGGCCCTGACCGCGGGAGCGACCCGATGACCGCCGGCACCTTCACCCCCGCTCCGGGACGCGCCTCCATGCGCAGCATCCTCAAGAGCCAGGTACGCATGGAACTGGTGCTCACCGCCCGGCGCAGCGAGGCCGTCGTGCTCGCGATGGGAGTGCCGCTGCTGGTGCTGCTCGGCGCCGGGTTGACGCGAGCTACGAACGTACCGTCGGATGATCGTCTTGGTTATGTTGTTCCTGGTGTGCTGGCGCTGACCGTGATGTCGACGGCTTTTACCGGGCAGGCGATCACCACCGGATACGAGCGCAGTTACGGCGTGCTGAAAAGGCTCGGCGCTTCTCCGCTCACCCGCCCCGGCCTCATTTTTTCCAAGACCGCTGCCATTCTCTGCCTGGTGGCGTTGCAGATTCTGGTGCTTGCGCTGGTCGGGGTGGTGGTCGGCTGGCGGCCGGATCTCTCGCAGGTGGTCCCTGCAATTGGCGTCACTGTGCTGGCTACGGCGGCCTATTGCGGCTTCGCGCTGCTGCTCGCCAGCCTGCTGCGGCCGGAGACCGTGACCGGCGGAGCGACCTTGATCTACGTGTTGATGCTGGCGGCGGGGGGCATCATGTTCGCCGCGCCCGACCTCGGGACGGCCGGCTACTTCCTGCTCCCGCTGGCCGCGCACGCCGAAGCTCTGCGCGCCACGCTTACTCACGGCACCGCGGTGGCCGGCTCGATCTGGTTGAGCCTGACGCTGTGGGCGGCCGTGGGATTGACGCTCGCCGCCCGCAACTTCCGCTGGGAATGACGCCGCTGTCCACCGAACGGTGGACAGCGAATGACAGCCACTCGGTCGTCCCGCCCGGCCCGCGAACCGGGCAGGCTCTATGCCATGACCGCCATCCACGTCCGAGGCTTGCGCAAGACCTACGGAACCTTCTCCGCCGTTGACGGCCTGGATCTCACCGTCGAGACCGGCGAGATCTTCGCGCTGCTCGGGCCGAATGGCGCCGGCAAGACCACCACCGTCGAGATCCTCGAGGGCCATCGCCGCCGCACCGCGGGCGAGGTGTCAGTGCTCGGCACCGACCCCGGGCGCGCCGACCGGCACTGGCGGGCTCGGATCGGCATTGTGCTGCAGAGCACGTCCGACGCCGCCGACCTCACCGTGCACGAGACCGTGCGCCACCTCGCCGGCTTCTACCCCCGGCCCCGGCTACCCGCCGAGGTCATCGAGCTGGTCGGGCTCACCGACAAGGCCAAGGCCCGGGTGCGCACCCTCTCGGGCGGCCAGCGGCGCCGCCTCGACGTGGCCCTCGGCATTGTCGGGCGCCCCGACATCGTGTTCCTGGACGAGCCGACCACCGGCTTCGACCCGGAGGCGCGGCGGCAGTTCTGGGAGCTCATCCGCAAGCTGTCCGGCGAGGGCACCACCATCCTGCTGACCACGCACTACCTCGACGAGGCCGAGGCGCTGGCCGACCGGCTCGCCGTCATAGCGGCCGGCGCTATCGTCGCCGAGGGCACCCCCGCCACCCTCGGCGGCCGGGCCACCGCGCAGGCGCGGGTCACCTGGTCGGGCGGGCGCAGCGAGCACACCGCCGACCCGGCCGCGCTGATCGTGCGGCTGGCGTCCGAGGGCGCCGACCTCAGCGACCTGACCGTCACCCGCCCCACCCTCGAGGACACCTACCTCGCCCTGATCGGAGAACGCGGATGACCAGCACCCTCACCATCGGCCGGCGCCGCGGCGGCATCGAGATCCTGCAGTTCGTCAGGGACAAGACCTCGCTGATCTTCACCTTCTTCTTCCCGGCGCTCCTGCTGCTGCTGTTCGGCACGATCTTCTCCGACAGCTACGACCATCCCGGCCTCAGCGCGGCCCGCGTCTTCACCGCCAGCATGATCGCGTACGGGACCGTGACCACCGCGTTCATCACCATGGGCGTGGGCATTGCCACCGACCGCGAGGACGGCACGCTCAAACGGCTGCGCGGCACCCCTGCCACCGCCACCGCCTACTTCCTCGGCAAGCTCATCCTGGTCGCCGCCCTGACCGCGGCCGAGGTGGTGGTGCTGCTCGCGGTTGGCGTCCTGGTCTTCGACATGCCCCTGCCCAGCGATGCCGGACGATGGCTCACCTTCGCCTGGATCTTCCTGCTCAGCGTCACCGCGTGCAGCCTGCTGGGCATCGCCGCCAGTGCGCTGGTGCGCAACTCGCGTACGGCCGGCGCGGTGCTCAACGTTCCCGTCGTGGCATTGCAGTTCCTGTCCGGCGTCTTCATCCACCCGATCACTCAGCTCCCCGGCTGGATGATCACGCTGGCCTCGTTCTTCCCGGTCAAGTGGATGGCCCAGGGCTTCCGCTCGGTGTTCCTGCCCGACAGCGCCGTCTCGATGGAAGCCGCCGGCACCTGGGAGCACGGGCGCATCGCCCTCATCCTGGCCGTCTGGTGCGTGGCGGGGCTGGTGCTGTCGCTGGCCACCTTCCGCTGGACGAGCCGCCGCGACTGATGAAGGACCAGCGGTTCTGGGACGGGTACTTCGCGGTCGTCGCGGGCGCGGTGGCCACGGCGGTGCTGTTCGCCTGGCAACCCCGCGACACCCCCGTGGCCGAGGGCGTCATCGCCGTCATGGCCGGGCTCTACTGGTTTGCCGGCCGCAAGCTGGTGCGTGGCCGGCCCGGCGGCGATTGGTATGTCTACGCCACCCTGACGGCGTTCGCGGTCGGTACGTTCGCCCTGAGCACCGTCAGCTATCTGCTGTTCGCGCTCTGTCCGCTGCTGTTCATGATCCTCCCGGTGACCAGGGCAGTCGGCGCTGTCCTGGTAGCCAACACCGCCCCGATCTTCGCCGGCTTCCTGCGCGGCGGCGGCGACTGGACTTTCGTGGCGATGAACGGACCCATCTTCGCCATGACCGCCACGGTGGCCGTGGGCATGGGCCTGTTCATCACCCGCATCATCATCCAGAGCGAGGAACGCGCAGCCCTCATCGCCGAACTCGAAACCAGCCGGGCCGAGGTCAGCCGTCTCTCCCACGAAGCCGGTGCCGCCGCCGAACGAGCCCGCCTGGCCGGCGAGATCCACGACACCCTCGCCCAGGGCTTCACCAGCATCATCACCCTGCTCCAAGCCGCCGACCCCCACCTCACCGACGACCGCCTGCGCCTGGCCGTCGACACCGCCAAGGAAAACCTGGCCGAGTCGCGAACCCTGGTCGCCGCCCTCACCCCCTCCGCCCTGGGCACGGGATCCCTGCCCGAAGCCGTACGCCGCCAAGCCACCCGAACCCCGCAACCAGCCACGTTCCGCTGCACGGGAACCCACCGCGCCCTCCCCACAGCAGTAGAAGTTGTCCTCCTCCGAACAGCCCAGGAAGCGCTGACCAACGCCCGCCGCCACGCCGCGGCCGCCCAGGTCACCGTGGTGCTGGCGTACACAGAGGAGCAGGTCCGGCTGTCCGTGCAGGACGACGGCGCCGGCTTCGCGGCTGGTTCGTCGCGCGGGTTCGGGCTGACCGGCATGCAAGCGCGCGCCGATCAGGTGGGCGGGGAGTTGACGGTCCGGAGCGTGCCTGGCCGGGGTGTGACCGTTGAGCTGGAGATTCCCGGGTGACCGGGGGTAGCCGGGCCGGGGTTGTGAGGTGCGGATTCGGAGGAGGCGCGCAGGAGCCGGTGGGTGGTTCGTCGGGTGTGGGGCGTGTCCGGGGGGTGGGCTGGGCGTTGCTGTGGGTGGGCCTGGTGGCTTGCAGAGACGCGGGCGGTGCTGGGTTCGGAGCGCCACCGGGGGCGTTGCAGACCCCGCACCGCGCGCGGTGCGGGGCTGAGCGGCGATCTGAGGCGGGCCTCGCGCCACCCGGCTTGTTCCTGCGGTCGGCTCTTGAGATCTCGGCCGCTTTCCGCCGTACCCCGGAAGCTCGTGTTCTTCGAGGGAGTGCATCGGCCGGGGCGCGAGGGCAGGTGGAGGATGGCGGCGGTGTGTTGATGACCGGCTCTGGGGGGAGTGGGGATGATCCGGGTTCTGCTGGTGGATGACCATCCGGTGGTGCGGCATGGGCTGCGGGGGATGGTGGAGAGCGAGCCCGGTCTGGTCGTTGCCGGCGAGGCCTCGTCGGGGGATGAGGGGCTGGCCCGGGCTGTTGAGCTGAAGCCGGACATCGTGCTGATGGACCTGCGGATGCCGGGGATGGATGGCGTGGAGGCGACCGGGGCGATTGTGGCTCGGGTGCCGGGGGTCCGGGTGCTGGTGCTCACCACCTACGAGTCGGATCGCGACATCTTGCGGGCCATCGAGGCTGGGGCTGGGGGATACCTGCTCAAGGATGCGTCGGCGGCTGACCTGGCTGAGGCTGTGTGGGCGGCTGCGCGGGGGGAGACGGTGCTGGCTCCGAGTGTGGCGTCGACGCTGGTACGGCAGGCGCGTAGTCCGGCGCCGCCGAGTCTGTCCGCGCGCGAGGCCGAAGTGTTGCGGTTGGTGGCCCGCGGTCGGACGAACGGGGAGATCGGCAAGGAGCTGCACATCACCGAGGCGACCGTGAAGACGCACCTGCTGCGGGCCTTCTCCAAGTTGGGCGTCGCTGACCGTACGGCCGCAGTCACCAAGGCGATGGGGCTGGACATGCTCTGACCCCTGGTGGGGCGCGGCGCCGGGCATCCACAGGAACCGCTCAGGGCGACCACAGGGCGCAGAGAGGTTGAGCCCGCACATTGGTTGAGTCGTCAACAAAGACGCGCCCCAGCCTCAGGGAGACGATCACCGATGGACCGCGACAAGGCACTACGCCGAACCACGGCACTCACCGGCGCCCTCGTCGCCGCCGGACTCGCCGGCACGCTGGCCACCGGCCTCGCCGCCCACGCCGCCTCGACCGGCACCGCCACCGGCACCGGCACCGGTACCGGCTCGACTGGCGGTAGCGGCTCCGGTTCCGCCACCGGCTCGACTGGCAGCGGCGATGCGACGGTTGACAGCGGGTCGACCGGTGACAGCGACAGCGGTTCAGGTCAGGTCAGCAGCGGCACCCCGCAGCTCACCGATCGGGATGGCGACTCGGGGCAAGCCACGTCGGGAGGTTCCTGACATGCCGCTGATCGAGATGCTTCCCGTTGGTGCGGACACCGCTCAGTGGCCGGTCTGGGGTACTACCGCGCGCATCGTGGTCACCGACCCCGGCTCCCTCGACGCGGCAACGGCGCTCGTCAAGGCCGAGCTTGCCGCTGTTGACGCAGCGTGCAGCCGGTTCCGGCCGGACTCCGAGCTGCGGCGGGCCTGCCGGAACCGGGGGCTCCCCGTGACCGTCAGCCCGCTGCTGGCCGATCTCGTCGCGGCGGCGTTGGATGCTGCTGCGCGTACCGGCGGGGATGTTGATCCGACGGTGGGGGCGGCGTTGAGCGGGCTGGGCTACGACAGGGATTTCGCTGCCATCACCGGGCGGGAGGTTGCTCCGGCCGTACGCGTGTTTGCGGCTCCGGATTGGCGTGATGTCCGTCTTGCCGGGGAGCGGCTCACTGTGCCGGATGGGGTGCTTCTTGATCTGGGCGCTACCGCTAAGGCTGTGGCGGCTGATCGGGCGGCGCTGCGGGTGGCGCACCGGCTTGGTACCGGGGTGATGGTGGCGCTTGGTGGGGACATCGCTACGGCCGGGCCGGCGCCGGAGGGGGATTGGCGGGTACTCGTGCAGGATCGGCCTGGGGATCCCCGGTGTGTTGTGGGGCTTCCGGCCGGGGCGGCGCTCGCCTCTTCGAGCACGGTCAGCCGCACGTGGTCCCGGGCGGGGGAGTCGCTGCACCACATCCTGGACCCGCGGACGGGACGGCCGGTGCGAGCGGTGTGGCGAACGGTTTCGGTGGCTGCGTTCTCGTGTTTGCGGGCCAATACGCTCAGCACCGCTGCGATCGTACGGGGAAATGGGGATGTGCTCGAGGGTTGTCCCGCGCGGCTGGTAACTCCCGGTATGGAGGTTGTTCGGCTGGGTGGGTGGCCGGCATGACCGATGCGCTCTGGTATTTCGGGCGGGGAACGGGGCTTGTTTCGCTCGTCCTGCTGTCCATCGTGGTCGCCCTGGGAATCGGCGCGCGGTCGGGGCGGACGGCATTCGGGCTGCCGCGCTTCGCAGTCAGCCTGCTTCACCGCAATGCGGGGCTGCTGGCCGTCGTCTTCCTGCTCGGGCACGTGGTTGCGCTCTATTTTGATCCGTACGCCCAATTGCGCGCTTTCGACCTTGTGTTGCCGTTCTTCGCCGAATATCGACCGTTCTGGATCGGCTTGGGAACCGTCGGCTTCGACCTGGTTCTCGCGCTGATCCTTACCAGTCTGCTGCGCCACCGGCTCGGGGCGCGGGCGTGGCGGGCGGTGCACTGGCTGGCCTACCTGTGCTGGCCGGTTGCCGTGCTGCACGGCCTGCAAACCGGCACCGACGGCGGCTCCTGGTGGCTGCGTACGGTCACCGCCCTCTGCGCCGCCCTGGTCCTCGCCGCAGTGGTCTGGCGGTTCACCCCATCCTTCCCCCGCCACCCGGACCGCGTGCCACGCCGCCGTCCCCGCGCCCTGCAGGAGGTTCGATGACTACCGTGGACGCCCCGCCCGGCGCGGGCCGGCGCCTGCTCGCGGGCAGCACCGATGGACGCCTCGACCCCCACCTCGCCCGGTACGCCCGCGCGCCCCGGCTCACCGGAGCGCAACTGGTCGCCCTGCTGCGCGACGCCGGACTGACCGGGCGTGGTGGGGCCGGCTTCCCTGCGTGGCGCAAAGTTGACGCGGTTCTCGGAGCCAACGGCGTGCCCGTCGTAGTCGGCAACGGCTCCGAAGGCGAGCCGGCCAGCGGCAAGGATCGCGCGCTGCTGGCGTACCAACCGCACCTTGTTCTTGACGGTTTGCAGGTGGTCGCCCAGGCCCTGGGCGCGCGCCAGGCCCATCTTTACGTCTCCACCGCGGCGGCCGCCGATGTCCGCCGCGCGCTCGACGCCCGGCGCGATGCGGGACTGGACGCCGTGCCCGTGACGGTGACGATCGCGCCTGACCGGTTCGTCGCGGGGGAGGAATCCGCGCTGGTCAACGCGGTGTCCGGCAAGCCCGCCGTGCCGTCGGACAAGCGCCTTCGGGTCACCGAGGCCGGCGTGAATGGCTCCCCCACCCTGGTGCAGAACGTCGAAACGCTGGGCCACATCGCGCTGCTCGCCCGCTTCGGCCCCCAGTGGTTCCGCGAGGCGGGCACGTCCGACGAGCCGGGCACGTTCCTGGCCACGGTGAGCGGTGCGGTGCAGGCTCCGGGCGTGGTGGAAGCCGCTTATGGGGTACGCCTGAGCGACCTCGTCGACGCCGCCGGCGGCCCGGCCACCCGGTTGCAGGCGCTGCTGCTCGGCGGGTACCACGGTGGCTGGGTTCCGGCGCTGCCCGACCTGCCCTTCAGCCGGGCAGGCCTGGCGCCCTTCGGGGCAACGCCGGGCGCGGGGGTGGTGGTCGCGCTGGCCGCTGACGGGTGCGGGCTGATGGAGACGGCTCGGATCGCCGGGTACCTGGCCGGGGAAGTGGCGGGCCAATGCGGGCCGTGCATCAACGGCTTGCCGCGGTTGGCGGCGACGCTGGGTGACCTGGCCCGGCGGCGGGTGCGGCCGGGGCTGACCGCCGAGGTGGAGCGGCTGAGTGCGCTGGTCAGCGGGCGGGGAGCGTGCCGGCATCCGGATGGGACGGTTCGGATGGTTCGCAGCGCTATGCGGGTTTTCGAGGCGGATGTCGCAGCGCATCTGGCGGGGTGGTGCGTGGCCCCGTCTCTGTCCGAGCCGGCCTCGGCTCCGGCCTTGTCCTCGCCTGGGCCGGCCTCTTTTTGGCGTGGGCGCGGGGAGGGGGAGCGATGAGCGAAAACAGACTCCACATTGACTGGACAGCCTGTGATGGGCGTGGTCTCTGTGCCGAGCTGCTGCCCGAGATCCTGGTCGAGGACGACTGGGGATACCCGCTGGCCCGTAGCGGGGAGGTCCGGCCGGTGGTGCCGGCGGCGCTGCGGAAGAACGCCGAGCGGGCTGTTGATCAGTGTCCCGCGTTGGCGTTACGACTGGTCGGCGAAATTTTGAATCGATGAGCTTGCCGGGTCCGGGACGCTGCCGTCGGTTGGCACAGTCCGCATCGGGGGCTTCTTCTCGATCGCCAGGCTGCGGTCGTTGCGCGGTATGAGTGATCTGCGTCGGCGCGGATTGCTTCTCCTACCGCTCCGGTCTTTTTTCGCATGATCTTTTGCGGACGAGCGCGGTGCCGGGGCGTGGTCGGGCCGTCCTCGGTAGAGATCGGTTCCCCTTTATGTAGCGCTTTAGTGGGTACAAGAAATGGGAGCGCTTCCAGCAATGGGTGGGAACCGGTTGGGAGAAGTGGCACAGTTAACTGTCAAGTGCGCAGTGACGTTTGCCTCCCGCCGTTAACGACGGTCACATCGAGTTGCCGGGATCGCACCGGAAGCTATTCGGTATCGAAGATCACAAGTGCTCCCTCGCCGGAGTCGCAGCGGTACGGTGTGCTACCGTCCGGTGTCACTAACTCCCCGAGTCGGACAAATAGACCGGTCAAACCGGACTGAATGGACATAGACGGGAGACTTCCTTCACGCCTGCTTGGACTGCTATTTTGTCCGAAGTAGATCGGAGTTAACCTGCAATGCGCTCGGATGCCGCCCGCGCCGGCATCCGAACTTTTGCTGTGGAGCGCCGATAAAGATTTTGACACGCGGGTCGGTAAATACGTGATCTTCGTCTAGCGTTCACCGCCAGGGTTGTTCCTTGCGCTTGTTTTGCTGTGGGCCAAGGGGTGGGGTGCGTGACAAAGGTGGAGTGCCAGGAATTGCCAAGTGGGCGTGGGGTCTCACTGGAGGCAGAAGCTTCGTGACGACGACGAAGGCGGCGACCGGGGAGGTCGCCACGCAGGAGATACCGCGGCCAGCGCCCGAAGAGCCAGCCGCGCCGGCCGGGCTGCGCGCATCCCAGTTCGAGGACAAACCGGCCCGGCTGCTCGAGGACACCCAGGCAAGACTGCGCGTGCCCCAGGAGATGCAGTCCCGGCAACGCATGCCGCACCCCGAGGAGAGCCAGTCCCGGCTGCGGGTGCCCGGTGCGGAGGACAGTCAGTCCCGGCTGCGGGTGCCGAAGCTGGACGACACGCAATCGAGGCTTGCTGCGCGCTTTGAGGGATCGGGCGCGGCGGAGGGGGCCGCGGGGCTGCAGGCTGAAGGCTTGGGCCCGCGAGCGGGGGAGTCGGCAGCACGGTCTCCAGGCTTGCAAGCGGGCCCAGGGCAGGAGGCGGGCATGCAGACAGGGCTGGCCGCCTCATGGTTCGGGGACGCTGGGGCGAAAGCCGCAAGTCCGCAGGAGACGCGCGCGCCGCTGCCCGAAGGGGCGCACGGCATGCTGCAGGACTTCGGCCCCGAGGTGACGCAAGCGACGCTGCAAGCCCCGCACCCCGAAGCGACGCAGCACGACAGCGCCCACGCGGCCCAGCAGAGCGCAGCAAACGCAGCGTCCTGGGCCCAGGCAGGCGCAGCCCTGCGCGGCGACGCCGGAGCCACCCTGCGCGGCGACGCCGGAGCCACCCTCTCCGAGGCCGCCCAGGCCACCCTCAGGGGCGCGACCACCAGGTCCCGCCCGCAAGCCCACCCGCCCCTGCACGATGGGGCGCAAACCGAAGAAGTCGCCACCCAGGAAATCCCCCGGACCCCCCAGTACTCGGGCTTCACCGAGCGTGACCTCCCTGACTTCTGGGCCCGCGGGCATGCTGATCGCTGGGTGTGGGAAGCGCGGTACGTCAAGCTGCTGCTCGTTACCGACTTCGGGGCGACCGTCGCCGCCACGTTGGCCGCGTTCTTCTTGCGGTTCCGGGGGGCTGACTACGCCGACTGGTACCTGGTTCTGTCCGCTCTTATTCCGCCGTTGTGGGTGGGTCTGCTGGCGTTGAGCAAGGCGTACGAGCGGCGTGTCCTTTTTGTCGGCGGGGAGGAGTATCAGCGGGTTCTTCGGGCCGGGGTGCACCTGACGCTGGCGATCGTGCTGACTTCGTACGTGGTGCATGCTGATCTTGCTCGGGGGTATCTGCTCATAGCCCTGGTTCTGACGACCTTCTTCTCCCTGTCCGGCCGGTTTGTGCTGCGCAAGATCTTGCAGCGGGCTCGGCGGGGTGGGGCCTGCATGCACCGCGTCCTCGTGCTCGGCCATGCCGCCGCTGTTGCGCAGATGACTGGGCAGTTGCACCGCCGCTACTACCACGGGTTCCAGGTCATCGGGGCGTGCCTGCCGCTGGATCAGATCGCCACCGCGGGCCCGAGGCTCGACGTGCCCATCTTCGGTGGGCTCAATGCCGCCGCCAACTCCGCCGCGGCTACGGGGGCCGACACTGTCATGGTGCTGACCTGCCCCGAGCTGGACGGGGCGATGTTGCGGCGGCTGGCGTGGCAGTTGGAGCGCGACGACATCGACCTGATTGTTTCGTCCTCGCTGGTGGACACCGCTGGGGACCGGATCACGGTGCGACCGGTGGACGGGTTGCCGATGATGCACATCGAGCATGCCCGGCTCTCCGGCGGCCGGCGGTTCGTCAAGGGGCTGTTCGACCTGGTCGTGTCGGGCTTTCTTCTCCTGCTGCTCTCCCCGGTGTTCCTGGCCGTGGCGTTGAGCATCAAGCTCGACACCGGCGGCCCGATCTTCTTCCGGCAGGTGCGGGTCGCCCGTGGTGGCGAAACCTTCCGGATGTTCAAGTTCCGCACCATGCACGTCGACGCCGAGGCACGCCTGGCCGCCCTGTCGCAGGACGGTGACGGGGTCTTGTTCAAGATGAAGCAGGATCCCCGGGTCACCCGCTCCGGGCGGATCCTGCGCCGCTTCTCGCTCGACGAGTTGCCACAGCTCATCAACGTGCTGATGGGGCAGATGTCGCTGGTCGGGCCGCGGCCGCCGCTGCCGCGCGAGGTCGAGATGTATCCCGAGGACATGCGGCGCCGGCTCGTGGTCAAGCCTGGTATGACTGGTTTGTGGCAGGTCAGCGGGCGCTCCGACCTGTCCTGGGAGGAATCGGTCCGGCTGGACATCCAGTATGTGGAGAACTGGTCGCTGACCGTGGACCTGGTCATTCTGATGAGGACCGCCTTCGCCGTCGTCCGCGGATCCGGGGCGTACTGAGACCATGACGAGTCTGCTTGTCGCCTCCACCGGTGGCCACCTTGCCGAGCTGCACGATCTCGCGCCCAGGCTGGGCCTCGGCGCACGCCGGTGGGTCACCTTCGACAGCCCGCAGAGCCGGTCGCTGCTCGCCGGTGAGGACGTCGTCTTCGTGCCGCCGGCCACCAGTCGCGACGTGGCCGGGGTGCTGCGCGACCTGCGGGTGGCGCGGCGCATGCTCAAGGCGCAGCGGTACGACCACATCATCAGCACCGGCGCGAGCGTGGCGATGGCGTTCTTCCTGCCCGGGGTGGCAGCGGGCATCCCGTGCTCGTACATCGAGAGTGCGACCCGCACGCAGGGGCCCTCGCTTACCGGCCGCTTGGCTGCGCGCGTACCGGGAATCCGCCTTTTTACGCAGTATCCGTCGTGGGCCGATGGGCAGTGGCAGTTCGGCGGCTCCATTTTCGACGCGTTCGAGGCCGAGGCACTCACCGATTCACCCACGATCCGCAAGGTTGTCGTCACGCTCGGCACGCACGAGCGCTATACGTTCCCCCGCTTGCTCAACCGGCTCGTCGCGTTGTTGCCGGCCGAGTGGGACGTGCTGTGGCAGGTCGGCGCCACCGTGATAGACAAGATGCCGGCCGGAGCCCGTCGTCAGGTGCCGATCGACGAGCTGCGCACCCGGCTGGCCGACGCCGACGTGGTCATCTCGCATGCCGGTGTGGGATCGGCGCTGGCCGCCATGCAAGCCGGCAAGCGCGCCCTGTACGTTCCACGGCGCAAGGCCCACGGCGAGCACGTCGACGACCACCAGGTCGAGATGGCGCGCGAGCTGGAGAGCCGCAAGCTGGTCGTGGCCCGCGAAGCCGAAGACGTCACGCTCGCGGATCTGCACACCGCCGCCGGATGGTCGGTGCGAGCCACCCCCGGCGTCACCCCGTTCAAGCTGAACCGCCAGTGAAGTGAAGTGAAGTGACGTGACAGCAGGAGGACCCGTGTCCCTGAAGCGCCGACTCCGGCCACGGCCGTTCACCAGGGTTCTGGTGCCGGCCGCGGTGGTGAGTCTGACGGTCGCCGCGACCGCCATCCCGGCGAACGCCGTGTACGTTCCGCCGACCGCGGCGGCGACCCTCGTGACGGCGAACCCGGCGGACAACACGCCGCACGCCCAGAACGGCAGCATGCGGGCGTTCGCGCAGATCGGCGACATCGTGTACGCCGGCGGTTCGTTCACCGGCATCAAGGCCTCCGGCGCGACCAGTTGGACCGCCGCGAACAACCTGATCGCGTACAACGTCAATACCGGGGCGCTCCAGACCGGGTTCAAGCCGGTGCTCGACGGCGCGGTGCAGACCCTGGCGGTCAGCCCGGACAACAAGCTCATCGTCGGCGGCAGCTTCGGCACCGTGAACGGCGTCGCCCGCAAGAACCTCGTCGAGCTGGACCCGTCCTCGGGCGCCACGGTGACGAGCTGGGCCGGCCGCGGCGACGGTGGCACCGTGCGCCGCGCCATCGTGCGGGGCAACAACCTCTACATCGCCGGCGCCTTCCACTGGGTGAACGGCACCCAGCACTCGCTGCTGGCCCGCCTCAACGCGAGCACCGGGGCGATCGACGCGACGTTCCAGATCGACGCGAGCGGCGCCCGGCCATACCCGAACTCCACCGAGCTGGTGTGGGGTCTCGACGTGGCGCCCGACGGCAAGACGGTCGTGGCGGTCGGCAACTTCACCAAGGTCAACGCCGCGGCCCGCAACCAGGTGGTACTGATCGACACCACCGGCACCCCGGCCGTCGCCGACTGGAGCACCGACCGCTACGTGGCCGCGTGTGCCAGCGATGCGTTCCCGTTCTACGCCCGTGACGTGGACTTCGCCGACGACGGCAAGTCCTTCGCGATCGTGGCCGACGGTGGCGAGAGCGAGGGCCTGGCCTACTGCGACACCACCGCCCGCTGGGAAACCGCCGACCGGGGCACCAACGTCAAGGCCACCTGGGTCGCCGAGACCGGCCGGGACTCGGTCACCTCGCTGGAGTACGCCAACAACGTCGTGTACGTGGCCGGGCATTTCCGCTGGCAGAACAACAACAACGGCAACGACGCCAAGGGCGACGGCGGTGTCGACCGCTACGGTGTGGCCGCGCTCGACGCGCAGAACGGCCGCCCGCTGGCCTGGAACCCGGGCCGTTCGCCGGGTAGCGCGCTGCCCTCCGGCGGCACCGCATGGGGCGCGATCGTCTGGGAGCTGTGGAAGGGCCCGGCCGGGCTGTTCCTCGGCCAGGACTCCGACGGGCTCGGCAACGAGTACCACGGCCGGCTCGGCTACTTCCCGACCGCCGGTGGGCGCACGATCGCCGCGCAGGACGCGCCGACCGCCACCTCCGGTTACCTGTACCTGGGCAACGGCAACGGCTCGGTCAAGAAGTTGACGTTCAACGGTACGACCCTGGGCGCGGCCAGCACGGTCAGCCAGCCCAAGCTCACCTCGGCCAAGGCCGCGTTCGCGCTGTCCACCAAGGTGTACTGGGCCACCACCGGCAACGTGCTCAACGTGTCAACGCTCAGCGCCGGCACACTCAGCGTGCCATGGGTCGGCAGCGGCTACAACGCCTGGTACAAGGCCGGCGACATGACTGGCGCGTTCTACCTCAAGGGCCGGATGTACTACACGACGGCCACCGGCACCGCGCTGTACTACCGCTACCTGACGCCGGACGGCTCGATCGTCGGGGACACCGAGATGACGCTGCCCACCTCGGGCATCGACTGGCGTACCGTGCGCGGCATGACCTGGGTCAACAACAAGATCGTCTACGGCAGCGCGGACGGCTCGCTGCGCAGCGTGGCGTTCGACCCGGCCGCGGCCACCGCGGTGGCCGGCCCGGGCAGCGTGCTGGCCGCGAAGACCACGGCGCTGAACTGGAGCAACGCGACGCTGTTCTTCGCGACGAACTGAGGCAGGGCAAGCGGGGCCCGGCCACCGGCCGGGCCCCGACATCATGAAGGTCCGGGAGACGACTGATGGATGTGACTGATTCCGTGGCCGGTAGCCGGCAGCGGGTCGTCGGCTTTGCGGACGTCGTGCTGATTCCGCTGCGCCGGTGGCGGATCGTGGCGGCGACGGCGGGCATCCTGACGTTCGGCGTGCTCGCCTACCTGCTGCTGTTCCCGGCCACCTACACGGCCACCAGCGTCGTGGTGCTGCGCCCGGTGGTGACCGACCCGTTCACCACGCCGTCCAGCGGCGCCGACAAGGCCATCAACATGACCGCCGAGAACGGTATCGCGCTCGGCAACGACGTCATCGACTCCACCGCCAGGATCCTCAAACGCGACCCGGACGACGTGCGCGAGGCGCTGACCACCGAGGTGCCCACCGGCGGGCAGGTGCTGCGCTTCTCCTACGCCGACGACACCGAGGACAGCGCGATCACCGGCGCCAACACGGCCGCCGAGACCTACCTGAAGGTGCGCGAGGACATCTACAAGACGCAGCGGGCCGCGCTGATGCTGTCGTACGACGACACCATCAAGTCGGTGACCTCGCAGCGGCAGGCCGCGCAGAAGGGCCTGCCGTCCGGCGAGTCCAACGTGGAGAACATGTCGCCGCGCGCGCAGGCCATGCTCAACCAGGTGAGCGCGCTCAACGACCAGATCGCTCAGCTTGCGAACGCGCGCGCCAAGGTGGCCTCCGCGGACCTGAGCCCCGGATCGATCACCGCTGCCGCTCGCGCGCCGGTGCCGTCCAGCCACGACGCAGCGCCGCTGTTCGTGGCCGCCGCGCTGCTCGGCGGGCTGCTGCTGGGCATGGTCGCGGCGCACGGGCGCGAGGCGCTGGACCGCCGCATCCGTTCGGGGGAACAGGCCGCTGAGCTGATCGGCCTGCCCGCGATCGGCTCGGTGCGCGCCGGTGGCCGCACCTCCGACGAGGCGGCCGCGGCCGACGCCCGGTATGCCTCGCTGGCCCTGCTCAAGTGGATCGACGGGCACTCCGACCAGCACCTGGTGGTGCTGTCCAGCCGCAACGACGAGGGCCGTACGACGGTGACCGGCAACGTTGCGGTGGCGCTGGCCGAGGCGGGCCGCGACATCACGCTGGCCGCGCCCGTGGAGTCGCAGGAGGAGCTGAAGAGCATCCTGTTCGCGGCGCAGAAACGCACCCCGCCGCGCCCGCGGGTCGTCACCCCGTCGCCGAAACCGGGGATCAACGGGTCCTCGCGGGCCTCGGTGACACCGCCGACCCCGGCTGCGACCCGGGTTTACGGCGCGACCCCCAAGCCGCAGAACGGCGTCTACGGAGTTCCCGCGGCGCCGATGCAGGTGCAGACCCAGGATCCCGACGCCACGCTGATCATCGAGGCCAAGAAGCCGGCGCCGCCGGTCTCCCCGGCGCCGCTGTCGCCGGCGCCGGGCGCGGACAACCGCTCGCCGCTGGTCGTGCTCATCGGTGGCGGGGTGGTGCGGCTGTGCACGCTGGGCGAGGAGCCGAGCGCCGGGGTCATCGTGGTCGACGCCCCGCCCTCGGACACCGACGAGCGTGGGGTGCGCGCGGCCCAGTCCGGCGTGGCCGTGCTGGTGGTGGCGCAGGACCGGACGCGTACCAGTGATCTGACCCGGCTGGTGGATCGGCTGCGCTCGGCCGGCGCGCAGACCGCCGGTTTCGTCGTGACGGGAGGCAAGGGTGCGTAGTCAGGTCCCGGATGTCACGGTTGTCGTCGCCACCCGCGACCGGCCGGGCCTGCTGGAACGCGCTGTCGCGAGCATCCTGAACCAGGAGTACGAGGGCCGCGTGGAGTGCATCGTGGTGTTCGACCACGTGCCCGTGCGGGACCTGGTGGTGCCGGTTGGCCCCAACCGCGCGCTCAAGCTGATCTCCAACACCCACCGCCAGGGCCTGCCTGGCGGGCGCAACAGCGGGGTGGACGCGGCGACCGGGGAGCTGCTGGCGTTCTGCGACGACGATGACATCTGGCTGCCGAGCAAGCTGGCCCGCCAGACGGCTCTGCTCGTGCACCCGGAGATCGGGGCGGTCAGCTGCGGACTGCGGCTGCGCGGACCCGGCATCGACAAGGACCGGGTGCTCGACAGCGACTTCGTCTACCTCGACGACTTCCTGGCCGACCGGATCATGGAGGTGCACTCCAGCACGATGCTGGTGCGCCGCTCGGTGTGGGCGGCCGCGGGCCCGGTGGACGAGGACATCCCGGGCGGCTACAGCGAGGACTACGAGTGGCTGCTGCGGGTGGCCGCGCAGACGCCGATCGCCATCGTGCGGGAGGCGCTGGTCATCGTCGACTGGCACGGCGGCTCGTTCTACTTCGGCCGCTGGGCGATGATCGTCGAGGCGCAGCGCTATCTGATCGCCAAGCATCCCGAACTTGCGCAGAGCCGCGAGGGCATGGCTCGGCTGCGGGGGCAGATCGCGTTCGCGCTGGCCTCGGGTCACCGCCGGACCGAGGCGATCAAGGAGCTGGCCGCGGTGATCCGGCTCAACCCGTTGGAGAAACGGGTGCTGGCCACCGTACCCGTGATCATGGGGTTGATGACCGGCGAGCGGGCCCTGCGGATGGCCCAGAAACGCGGCAAAGGCATTTAGTGACAACCACGTCAGAGGTACGGCAAAGCACGCGTAACGGCGCCATCGGCCTGGTCGGCGCGGCGGTGAACGGGCTGTTCGGCTTCGTGCTCACCACCGTCATCGTGCGCACGTTCGGCGCCGACGGCTCCGGTGCCCTGTTCAGCGTCATCGGCCTGGTCACCATCGTCGGGGCGGTGTGCTGCCTGGGCGCCGACACCGCGCTGATGTGGTCGATCCCGCGCCGGACCAGCGGAGCCAGCGGCGACGCCGCCCGGCTGTTGAGCGTGGCGGTGCTGCCCACCGTCGGGTTGTCGCTGCTGGTGGCAGTGGCCGGTTGGACCTTCGCCGGTCCGCTGAGCCGGACCCTGCTCGACGAGCCGGACGGCACCGACCTGCTGCGCCTGGCGTTTGCCGGGGTGCCCCTGATCGTCGGGTCGACGGTGGTGCTGGCGGCGGTGCGGGCCACTCGCCCGGTGTCGGCGTACGTGGGCGTGCAGTTCCTGCTGGTCCCCGTTGCGCGCCCGGTGCTGATGATCGCCGCGGTGCTGGCCGGAGGCGGCGTGGTGCTCGGCTTCGCGGGCTGGCTGCTGCCGATCGTCGCCGCGCTGCTGATCGCGCTGGTGCTGGTGGCCAAGCCGCTGCCGCTGGGCCGCAAGCCGCAGAGCGAGGACTGGCACACGTTCTGGGGTTTCGCGTTGCCGCGGGCGGCGTCGGTGGCGATCGACGCGAGCAGCATGTGGGTGGGGGTCCTGCTCACCGGTGCGCTGGCCAGCCAACGCGAAGCCGGCGTTTTCGCCGCGGTGGGGCGGTACACGCTGGCCGGGTTGCTGATCATGCAGGGGCTGCGGGTGGCCATCGCGCCGCAGCTGTCCCGGCTGCTCGGCGCGGACCGGCGGCATGAGGCGGCGCAGGTCTACCGGCGTACGTCGTTGTGGATCGTGTTGCTGTCGTGGCCGGCGTACCTGCTGCTAGCCGTGTTCGCGCCGGCGTTCCTGCGGCTGTTCGGCTCGCAGTTCGAGTCCGGGGCCACTGCGATGGCCGTGCTGGCGGTCGCAATGCTGGTGAACGTCGGGGTCGGCTTGGTCCAGACGGTGTTGCTGATGAGCGGCAACAGCCGGAGCCACTTGCTGGCCACCGTGTCCGGGCTGGGGTGCAACGTGGCCGCGGCCTTCGTGCTCATTCCCGAGCATGGTGCGCTGGGTGCGGCTGTCGCTTGGTCGCTCGGCATTGTCGTGGAGAACGTTCTTGCCGCGGTGTTGGCTCGGCGGGCGCTGGGCGAGGCGCTTTTTGGTCGTACGGTGGCCATTGCTGCTTTCAGCGTGATGGGCGCGACGGGCCTGGCGGCATTGATCGGCACCTGGGCCGTGGGCCGGGGAATTGCGGGTTTGAGCCTTGCGCTCGCGCTGGTGGCCGCCGCAGGCCTGGCGTCACTGGGCGATTCCCGGGTGCGTGGCGCGGTGAAGAGCCTCAGGGAGAAGTCGTGAGGGACAGCATCAAGAATCTCGCTCCGACCGGGGCGAAGGAGCAGGTCCGCGAGTTGCTCGTGCGCTACGGCGAGCGGACCAGCGACCGGCGGCCGTTGCCGGACTTCCTGGTGATCGGCACGAAACGCGGTGGCACGACGTCGTTGTGGCGTTATCTCATCCAGCATCCGTTGGTGCCGCGGCTGTTTCCGGCGTGGAACACCAAGACGTCGCACTACTTCGAGGAGAACTACGAGCGCGGCGAGGCTTGGTATCGCTCGCATTTCCCGACCGAACGGCAGCGGGCCGCCCTGGAGCGCAAGCACGGCGGCCCGGTGAAAGCCGGCGAGGCGGCGCCCTTGTACATGTTCCATCCGCTGGCGGCGGGCCGGGTGGCCGAGCTGATGCCGCGGGCGAAAATGATTGTGCTGCTGCGCAATCCGGTGGAACGGGCATTCTCGCATTGGAAGGAACGCCGCGGTGAGGGCGTCGAGCCGCTCAGTTTCGCCGACGCGCTGGCCGCCGAGGGCGAACGCACGGCCGGCGAATTCTCCGAGGCCCACGACTGGTATTCCTACCGTGCGCGCGGACGCTATCTGGAGCATCTCGAACCGTGGCTGCAGCGGTTCGACAGCTCGCAATTGTTGTTCGTGGCGAGCGAGACATTTTATCGCGAGCCGGCTCAGACGTACGCGCAGATCCTTCATTTCATTGGTTTGCCGCCGCACGAACTGCCGTCCTATGACGTGTTCAACGACCGCCCGAGCAAGGGCATGGACGACGGTGTGCGCGCCGAGCTGACCGACTACTACAAGCCGTTCAACGCGGCGCTCGAGGACCGGCTCGGTATGCGGTTCACCTGGTAGCAAGCACCTCCAGCAACGCGGGGTGGAGCTTCGGGTTCCAGCCCGCGCCCCCGTGCGACAACTCAAAGGTGCGCAGCCACAGCTCGATCAGATAGGCGTCGGCAACGAATTTCTGCCGCTCGGCGTCCAGGCCCAGCGCCGGACCGTGTCGCATCAGTGTGGCGTCCACGGCAATCGCACAATCGAAGGCCGGGCGCCGATGCGTCGACAACGCGGTCTGAAAAGCCTGATGGGCCAGATCAAATCCCAGCGGTACGCCCGAAGCGCGGTTCTCCCAGTCCCACACCAGCAGATTGCCGCGCTGCCGGGCTATGTTCCACGGCACCCAGTCGCCGTGCCAGTCGCCGAATTCCAGCGTCAGATCCGTGGCCATCCGGTCGATGAAGCCGTGAATGCGCGGGTCGGCCCCGACGGCCCGCCGCCGCCAATGGGCCAGCAACCCGGTCACCGGCTGCGGGGGATTGGCCGGGCCGCCGCGCCGGGCGACGGCTCGCATCGCGTCCAGCCGCGGCTCGTCCGGCTTGCGGATGCGGCGCACGTCGCGGGGCATCGGCTCGATGATGGCGATCTCCCGGCCGTGCCACTGGGTGTGCAGCAGCAGCCGGGGCGCGGGCGGGAAGCCGCCGCCGGTGGGCAGGCCGGACAGCGTGGCCGCCTCGGAACGGACCATCGCGCGGGTGCCATCGTTCCAGCCGATCTTGGCGTAGCCGCGCGGCTGCCCGGCGTCGTCGAACAGCTGCATCGTGGGCTTGTGGTGCGGGTCCGGCGGACGGATGCCGATGGCCGCGTGCAGCCGGTCGAAGCCCAGCCGGGCGGCCAGGAAGTCGGACAGCAGCTCGTCGCCGTGCACCGACAGCACCGGCGCCTTGGTCAAGCCGAGCAGCCCGGCCCTGGCGAGCAGGCCGATCGCGGCTCGGCTGGCGCGGACCTTGGGAGGGCGCAGCGCGTTGTAGGCCAGTAGCGACGCGGCGGTGACCTTCTTGGACGCCAGCGGCAGCAGGAACTTGGCGTTCTCCACCGACGGGATCACCGCGTAGCGCAGCCGCGCGGCAGGATCGTTGCCGAGCGTGACGGAGACCCCCGGATCTGCGAACAAGGCCCGGGCCACCCAGCCCAGCCCGTCCTGGCGATCAAGCACCGTCATTTGCGTCGATTCGATGGCCACCGCTGGAGACTACTCGTGGTCCCTTCGAGCCTCCTCAAGGCCGCAGCCCCCTCAAGAAGGCTGTTGGTAGACCCGGACCCAGTCGACAAGGAAGTCCGCGGGGAAGACGGTGGCCGCGTCGGGGGTGCCGAGCCAGCCGCCGACCTGCATGTTGAGCCGCAAGTTGTACGGCTTGGTGAACGCCTTGTCGTACCAGGGGGTGGTGGTGCGATCCCGGGTCCACACGAGCTGGCCGTCGTAGTACCACTTCAGCGAGGTGGCCGACCACTCCGTGGCGTAGGTGTGGAAGCCGTCGGCCGGGGTGCCGCCGCCGGGCAGGGTAACCCGGAGGTCCTGCTTGACCGGGGTGTAGTCCCAGAAGATGGAGGCCGTGGCCTGGCTGTGCCACGCGGTGCCACCGGGCAGCTCGGTCACGTCGATCTCGCCGTTGCCCCCGTCGTCGGGGCGCAGCCAGAACGCCGGCCAGATCCCGGTGGACCCCGTGGGCGTGGTCGGCGACTTGGCGCGGATCTCGAACCGGCCGTACGTCCACGACGCCTTGCCCATGGTGTCGAGGTACGACTGGGTGAACTGGCGGGTCTGCGAGCCGCACGGCACCGGCTTGCGCAGGGCGCGCAGCGTCAGCAGGCCGCCGCTGACGAACGTGTTCTCCGGGCTGTCGACGTTGCAGCCGAGGTCGACGTCGCGGGCCTCGCCGTTGCGCAGGTTCCATTTGCCGGCATCCAGGGTGCTGCCGGTGAACTCGTCGGCCCAGGCGAGCTTCCAGGTGGCGTGGTAGGAGAGCATGAGCTGCGGTCGCAGTTCGGGTCTCGGATTCTCCAGGGAAGCCCAATAGACGCGGCTGTCGAAGTTCTTCTGGGAGAGCAGGACTGTGTAAGTACCGTTGCGATCGATCGAAACCGGAAGCTCGTTGAATCCTGCCTTGACCCCGTCGACGGCCTGAAAGCTGCCGCCGCCGGCAATCCGCGCGGCTTGCAGATCCCCGGGCACCGTGCGGGTCAGCATCCGGGCGCCGGCGTCGTGCCAGGCGTAGATGCGCAGCTTGGCCGTGACGCCGGTGGCATCCGGGGGAAGCTGGTCGACGCTGAACTGAAGGTGCGCGTCACGCTGGCCGGCCGGGTTGTTCTCGCACAGCACCGGGCAGGTCGCCAGCGTGGTCGCCGCGCTCAGCTCACCGTCCTGCGCCACCTGGCTGATCGTGGTGTCGGCGACGACCGGCACCGTCGCGTCCAGGACCACCGTCGAGGGGGAGCGATGCGGACGGCCGTCGTCATCCTGAGCACAGGCCGGCAGCAGGGCTGCGGCGGACAGGACGACGACGGCCGTCGCGGTGACGAGCTTGCGCATGGGGCCGCAAGCATATCGGCCCCTACTTGAGCCCGAGCGCCCGCTTCATCGTGAAGAACAGGTCGGTTTGGTTGGTCACGCCGAGCACGTTGGCCGCCTGCGGGCCACCTGCGGCGATGCGCACCTCGGTGCCGGTGTGCTGCTGCGAACCGGAGATCTCCGAGGTCGCGTAGCTGATCGTCATGTTGGCCTTGTCGTGCGTGATCAGCGTGGCGGTGTAGCCCATCGTGGCGGTCTCCACGATCTGGCTGGTGTGGCCGTGGTCGGCGGTGACGACGACCAGGGTGCCGGGGTTCTTCCTCTGGTAGTCCAGCGCCTTCTTGACCGCCGCGTCGAACGCCACGGTCTCGCCGATCTGCCCGCACGGGTTGGCCGAGTGGTCCTGCTTGTCGATCGAGGCGCCCTCGATCTGCAGGAAGAAGCCCTTACGGCTGTGCTTGGTCTGCTTGTCCAGCACGTCGAGCGCCTTGCTCGCCATGTCGACCAGGTGCGGCTGGGTGGCCGTACGAGCGGTGTTGGTGGCACAGGTCGCCGGCGCGGTCCCGGTGCGGGTCGGGGCCGGGCCCACCCACTCCAGGTCCATGTTGTTCTTGGCGAACGCGCCCAGGATCGGCTGGTTCCCCTTGGCCGCGGCCAGCCCGGCGGCGTCGGTGACGACCTGGTAGCCGTTGGCCTGCGCCTGCTGGGTCACCGTCTGGCCCTGGTACCTGCCGGCCTTGACGGTCTGGTCGAAGTACTGCTTGCCGCCGCCCAGCAGGACGTCAGGCTTGGTCTGCACGAGCTGTTCGGCGATCGAGCCGGCGCCGCCGTTGACCTTGTCGTTCACCGCGCACTTGGCCATCGCGTCCGGGCCCTTGCAGTCGCGGTTGATGACGTGCGAGCCCAGCACGGCCGGGGTGGCGTCCTGCAGCTCGGCGGTGGTGACGTCGCCGGTGCGGTAGCCGGCCGCCTGGGCCAGCTCCAGGATGGTCGCCTTGGGCTTCTCGTCGGCGGTGACCGAGATGGCGCCGTTGTAGGTCTTGTGCCCGGTCGCCCAGCCGGAGCCCGAGGCGGCCGAGTCGGTGACGTACTCGGGCAGGTCGGGGTTCTCCTTCTGCACGGCGTACGTGGTGTACGCGCCGGTCAGCGGGAGCGTGTCCATGGCGAGCCGGCCGTTCGCGCCGACCTGGTAGTTGCGTGCGATGGTGATCTCGCTGTCGCCCATGCCGTCGCCGATCAGCAGGATCACGTTGCGGGCCTTGCCGCCCTGGATCGCGTGCTTGGCGTTCTTGGTGTTGTCCTGGTGGGAGTCGCCCGCGAGCGCCACCGAGGGCACGGCTACCACTGCGGCCGCGGCAAGCACCACGGCGGCCCGGCGGCCGCGAAGCTGACGAAGTGCGTTCATGCGCAATACAGCATCATTCGCAAGCGTCGCGACGGTGGAGAACAAGCGAAGGGCGAGCAAACTCCGGCGGTCCTGGCCCTCGCAAGTGAACCAAAGGTGAACGTCACTTGGGTACAAGCGTGGCGACGAAGGCACCGGCTCGTTTCACCCACTGCTCCAGCGTCTCGTCGTCGAGCTGTTCGCCGTCGACCACCACCCAGCCGCGCATCGGGCGTCCGGTCACATCGCACGGCCGGGTGCCGGGGTGCCTGAGCGCTTCCTCGGTGGCCTCCCGTCCGACGCGGACCATCAGGTCGTCGCCCCAGATGCACACCAGCATGTTGCCGTCGCTGAGGAAGCACAGGCCGCCGAACATCGGCTTGGCGAGGATGCCCGGCCGCGGGGCCAGGAGATCTCGCAATCGCTCGGCCAACGCTGCGTCATAGGCCATGCTCCGACCGTACCGGTGGCAGCCGGATCTTAGGCTCGGCGACATGCTCCGAAGGGTCGCCGCGGTCGTGGTCACGCTCCTCGCCCTGCTGGCGGCCGTGCGGCTGGTTGCGCCTGCGGACGGCATCGCGGGGGTACGGCGGCAGCTCGCCTTCCTGCGTGACCGGCTGGACCACGGGGCAGCCGAGGACGCGCAAAAGCTCTATCCCGAAGGCTATTTCTTCCTTTACGCCCTGTACGGCCTCGCCCAGGTCGACCTTGGCAACGCTGACGAGGCGCGGTGGGCCCTGACGCGCCTGGAGGATCCGGCCGGCCGGGCGCCGTTCGATGCCGGGCTGATCCCCGCGTACGGCGTGTTCTATCAGGGCTGGACGAACTGGCTGCGCGGCGGCGTGCTGTCGCTGGGCGAGGATCCGGGGCTGCGAGCGCAGTTCGAGAGCTCGTCGGCCGCGCTGGCCGCCGCGTTCGATGCCGCGTCCACGCCCTACCTGCAGGCGTACCCGGGTCAGGCGTGGCCGGTGGACTCGACGGTGGCGATCGCGTCGCTGCGCCTGCACGACAAGCTGCTGACACCGCGCTTCGCCGCCACCGTCACCCGCTGGCTCGATGCGGTGCAGACCCGGCTGGACCCGGCGACCGGGTTGATGCCGCACCAGGTGGACGCGGCGACCGGCACGCCGCAGTCGGTGGCGCGGGGCTCCTCGCAGGCCATCATCGAGCGGTTCCTGGTGGACATCGACCCGGTGTTCGCGCGCTCGCAGTTCACGATCTTCCGGTCGCGGTTCGTGGTGCGCCCGCTGCGGCTCGGCCCCGGGGTGCGGGAGTATCCGTCCGGGGTGGCGGGGCGGGGTGACGTGGACTCGGGGCCCCTGGTGCTGGGGACCAGCCTGGCGGCCACGGTGGTCACGCTCGGGGCGGCCCGGGTGCAGGGTGATGCCCGGCTGGCCGGGGCGTTGGACAACTATGGGGAACTTGTGGGCGTACCGGTGTCGACGCCCGGGTCGAAACGCTATGCCGGCGGCCTCGCTCCGATCGGTGATGCCTTCCTGGCCTGGTCCAAGCTCGCGCGTCCGTGGGTGGTGGCGCAACCCGCTTTGACTCCGGCGCTGAGCTTTTGGTGGCGGGTGCCCTTGCTGGCCTTGTTCGCTTTGCTTGCCCTTCTCGGCTGGATTCCCGTGCTTCAAAAATCGGTCAATAATGGACAAACAGGACGCTAAATGACGCTTATTACGCATCAGTCCCGGTCATCTGGGCGAAAAACCCAAATCGCCCACAGAGCCGTAATTCCGTGGTTACAGTCACTTCGGCGCAGTTCCCAAGTGCGAGCTTTGTCCCCGCGCAACCGGCCCGCGCCCTAAGCCGTCGCATGCGGCTCAGAGAAAGGCAATCCCGTCGCAAGGCGGGGACGCAAAGCCAGGGGCCTCCCGAGTGGGAGGCGGCCCAGCCGCCGAAGGAGACAGAAACACATGCGCTATCAGCCAGCCCATGCAGTCAAGAGCGGCTCGGTACCGTTCATGCTGCGTGGCCCCAAGTCGGTCCGTACGGCACTGTCGGCCGCCGTCGCGGGTGCGATCGCCTTCGCCCCGGCCGTCCTTCTCACCTCGCCGGCGCAAGCCGTCGTCGCTGCCAACGACCTGACCGCTCCCCCCGCGTCCGCCGCCGAGGGCACCCCGGTCACCTTCAACATCACCAGCGCGTCCACGGGCGACGTCTGGGTGTCCACGGCCGACGACGCCACGGCTGCTGACGCCGCTCACAAGGCAACCGCGACCAACGGCGCCGATCAGGACTACACGCCGATCACCCGTCAGAAGGTCACCTTCGGCACCGGTGCCGCGGCGACGCAGGCGGTGCCGGTCACCACTACGGCGGACACGCTCTACGAGAACGACGAGTCGTTCGCGCTGCAGGTCTACGACGCTTCCAGCGGCGGCAACCTGCTGAAGACCTTCGTCGGCACCATCACCAACGACGACACCGCGCCGACGTTCAGCATGTCCGCCAACCCGAACCCGGCGAACGACGGCACGGACAACAAGACCACCATCACCGCGCAGCTCGACAAGGTGTCGGGGCTGGACTCGGTCGTCACCCTCAGCACCGCCGACGGCACCGCCAAGTCGCCGGCCGACTACCAGGCGCTGCCCAACAACACCACGGTCACCATCCCCGCCGGGCAGCGGACGATCACCAAGGACATCTCGATCGTCAAGGACGAGATCCAGGACTCGGCCAGCCCGGAGACCTTCACGGTCAACGGCACCGCCACCAACGTGGCGAACACCGCGCAGCAGCAGATCACGGTCAGCATCACCGACGGTGACACCGCGCCGGTCATCACGCTGACCGGTGGCGGCAGCGGCCCCGAGGGCTCGACGATCGACTTCATCGTCTCGCTCAACCACGGCTCCGAGAAGCCGGTCACCGTGGACTGGTCCGCGGCGGGCAAGGCGCCGAACGCGGCGACCCCGGGCACCGACTTCACCTACCCGACCTCGCGCACGGTCACCATCCCGGCGAACACGACGCAGGCGAAGATCTCCATCGCCACCCTCAAGGACAACCTGTCCGAGGGCGACGAGGACTTCACCGTCTCGTTGAGCAACGCGGGCAACGCCACGCTCGGCGCGACCACCTCGGGCACCGGGACGATCACCAACGGCAACGACGCCCCGACGGTGACCGTCGAGCCGACGACCGTGATCGAGGGCAACACGGGCCGCAAGGCTCAGACCTTCACCGCCAAGCTGAGCGCTGCCTCCAGCCAGACGGTCCGGGTCAACTGGAAGACCGCGCCGACCGACGTCGGCCTCGGCTACGCGGTGGCCGGCAAGGACTACGTCGACGCGAACGGCACGCTGACGTTTGCGCCGGGTGTGACCACGCAGACGTTCACTGTCGACATCATCGGCGACACGATCGACGAGGGCAGCGGCGCGACGCCGACCCCCACCGACGGTGAGAAGGTCGACCTGCTGCTGAGCGCGCTGCCCAACGACTCGACGATCGACCTCGGGGTCAACCCGAAGCGCACGGTCACGATCATCGACGACGACGCCACGCCGACCCTGGTGTTTGCGGACAGGTCGATGATGGAGGGCAACGACACCACGGCCGCCGTGCTGCCGGTGTCGCTGAGCAACGCCTCGGACCGCCCGCTGTCGTTCACGCTGACCGACACCACGTCGGCCAACAACGGTACGGCCGACGACGACGAGATCACGTTCAACGGCTTCACCATCCCTGGTGGCAACGACTACCAGCTGTTCAACACGGCGATCAGCATCCCCGCCGAGGCGACCAGCGGGTACGGCGTGCTGCTGATCAACGGCGACACGGTGTACGAGACCGACGAGACGGCATACTTCACCGCGACCGCCGACAACTCGAGCGTTCCGTACCTGGGTGCGCCGACCACCAAGACCGCGAAGCTGACGCTGCAGAACGACGACAAGGCGCCCGACTTCGAGATCAACAGCGCCACCGCCAACGAGGGTGACACCGTCACCGTCACCGGCACCTACACCGGTCAGTCGCAGATCCCGCCGTCGGTGGCCGTCTCGTTCGCCGGTGGTTCGTCCAACGGCAGCAAGGCCGCCAGCGCTGACGACTTCGTCAACCCGGGCGTCACCGCTACCAACATCCCGGCGTGGACGCTGAGCGGTTCGTCGGTCAAGGTCACCGACCTGAAGATCAACACGGACACCACGGCGGAGCCGGCCGAGACGATCATCGTCAAGGGCGTCGGGCTCAACAACAGCGCCACGGTGACCGAGGGCATCATCACCATCGCCGCCAACGGGGCCACCCAGCCCGAGCCCAGCGATGACACCATCACGCTGATGTCGGCGGCCAGCTTCCGCCTCGGTGCCGGCTCGCTGCGCCTGAGCGGCATGGCTCCCGCCTCGGCCAACCTGACCCTGTGGGGCAAGGCGATCGGCAGCGACGACGACGCCGCGTGGGAGAACCTGGGCACCACCACGGCGAACGCCACCGGTGCCTACTCCTTCTCGCCGGAGTTCACCACCACCGGCTGGTGGTTCAAGGTGTCCAACGGTGACATCGAGTCCGACACCATCAAGGTGAACTTGAAGGAAGACCCGGACTTCGCGGTCCGCTCCTCCAGCAAGGGCAAGGTCACGCTGTCGGTCATCGGCGACCCGAAGGTGCGCGGCTTGAGCGTGCGCGTGCTGCGGGCCAACACCGATGGCACCTGGACCACCGTCGGCACCGGCCTGCTGAACGCCAGCGGGGCCTACACGAAGACCATCAACGGTACTTCGGGTAAGTCCTACCTGTTCAAGGCGACGGTCTACGGTGACGGCGACGCCGGCCTGCTGACCAACACCTCGAAGAGCGCGCGCGTCACGGTGCGCTGACCCAACAGAGTTCCAAAGAGAAGGGCGGCCCGAACGGGCCGCCCTTCTCCGTTTCTCTACTCGACTTCCACAGCGGCCTGGGCGAACTGCGCGGAGTACAACCTGGCGTAGGCCCCGTCAACCGCGATCAGCTCGTCGTGCGTGCCCTGTTCGACGATCGCGCCACCGTCCATCACCAGGATCACGTCGGCGTCCCGGATGGTCGACAGCCGGTGCGCGATGACGAACGACGTACGACCCGAGCGCAGCGTGTTCATCGCCTTCTGGATCAGCACCTCGGTGCGCGTGTCCACCGAGCTGGTCGCCTCGTCCAGGATCAGGATGCTCGGCTCGGCCAGGAACGCCCGGGCGATCGTGATCAGCTGCTTCTCCCCGGCGGAGACGTTCGAACCCTCGTCGTCGATCATCGTCTCGATGCCGTCGGGCAGCGAGCGCACGAACCGGTCCACGTGCGCCGCCTGCGCCGCCTCGTCCACCTTGGCCGGCGAGGGGGAGTCGGCGCCGTACCCGATGTTCTCCGCGATCGTGCCCCCGAACAGCCAGGTGTCCTGCAGCACCATGCCCATGTGCTCGCGCAGTTCCGCGCGCGGCATGGTGGCGATGTCCAGCCCGTCCAGCGTGATCCGCCCCGAGCTCACCTCGTAGAAGCGCATCAGCAGGTTGACCAGCGTGGTTTTGCCCGCGCCGGTGGGGCCCACGATCGCCACGGTCTGCCCCGGTTCGACGGTGAACGACAGGTCCTCGATGAGCGGCTGATCCGGGACGTACCGGAACGACACATGCTCGAAGGCCACCCGGCCCTGGATCGGGCGAACCCCGTCCATCGCCGGGTCGGGGCTCTGCTCCGGCGCGTCCAGCAGCGCGAACACCCGCTCGGCCGAGGCCACCCCGGACTGCACCAGGTTGGCCATGCTCGCCACCTGGGTCAGCGGCTGGCTGAACTGGCGCGAGTACTGCACGAACGCCTGCACCTCACCCAGCGACAGCGAACCCGAGGCCACCCGCAGCCCGCCGACCACCGCCACCAGCACGTAGTTGACGTTGCTGAGGAACATCATGGCCGGCTGGATCAGGCCCGAGATGAACTGAGCGCGGAAGCTGGAGGCGTACAACTCGTCGTTGTGCTTCTCGAAGGTCTCCATCGCCTCGCGGTCGCGGCCGAAGACCCGGACCAGCGAATGCCCGGTGAACATCTCCTCGATGTGAGCGTTGAGCCGCCCGGTCGTCGCCCACTGCGCCACGAACTGCGGCTGCGAGCGCTTGCCGATGCGGGTGGTCACCCAGAACGACAGCGGCACGGTGATCAGGGCGATGAGCGCGAGCAGGGGCGAGATCCAGAACATCATCGCCAGTACGCCCACGATGGTCAGCAACGACGTCACGAGCTGGGCGATCGTCTGTTGCAGGGTCTGCGCGATGTTGTCGGTGTCGTTCGTCGCCCGGCTCAGCACCTCGCCGCGCGGCTGCTGATCGAAATACGACAGCGGCAACCGGCCCAGCTTCTCCTCGACCTGCTGGCGCAGCCGGAACACGGTGTTCTGCACGACCCGGGCGGTCAGCCTGCCCTGCAGTACCCCGAAGAGCCAGGCCGCCACGTAGAGCGCCAGCACCCACATGAGCACATGCGCGAGCGCGGTGAAGTCGATGCCCCGCCCCGGCAGGATGTTCATCGACTCGAGCATCTTGGCCTGGTTGGTCTCCCCCCGCGCCCGCAGCTGCTCGATCACCTGCTCCTTGGTGAGCCCGGCGGGCAGCTTCTTGCTCACCACCCCGTCGAAGATGATGTCGGTGGCGTGGCCCAGGATGCGCGGCCCGGTGACCGACAGCGCGACGCTAACGACGCCGAACAGCGCGATCAGGGCGACCAGGGCGCGGTCCGGGCGCAGCATGCCGAGCAGGCGCTTGGAGGAGCCCTTGAAATCCTGCAGCTTCTCGGCCGGCATGCCGCCGGCCATCATCCGTCCCGGCCCGCCCATCGGCGGACCTTGCGGCCTTCTTGCCGGCGCGGTCACGCGGCCGCCTCCTGTTCGGTCAGCTGGGACAGCACGATCTCGCGGTAGGTCTCGTTGGTGTCCATGAGCTCGTCGTGCGTGCCCGTGCCGACCACCTGGCCGTCGTCGAGCACCACGATGCGGTCGGCGTCGCGGATCGTGCTGACCCGCTGCGCCACGATCACCACGGTGGCCTCGGCCGTGCGCTCGGCCAGGGCCGCCCGCAACGCCGCGTCGGTGGCGTAGTCCAGCGCCGAGAACGAGTCGTCGAACAGGTAGATTTCCGGGTGGTGCACCAGCACCCGGGCGATCGCGAGCCGCTGGCGCTGCCCGCCCGAGACGTTGGTGCCGCCCTGGGCGATCGGTGCTTCGAGCCCGCCGTCCATGCGCTCGACGAAGTCGCGGGCCTGCGCCACCTCCAGCGCCGACCAGAGCTCCTCATCGGTGGCATCGGGGTTGCCGTAGCGCAAGTTCGAGGCCACCGTGCCGGTGAACAGGTAAGGCTTCTGCGGCACCAGCCCCACCACCCGCGACAACAGTTCGGAATCGAGGTCGCGCACGTTCACCCCGTCGACCAGCACCTCACCGCCGGTCGCGTCGAACAGCCGCGGCACCAGGTTGAGCAGCGTCGTCTTGCCGGCGCCGGTGCTGCCGATCACGGCCGTCACCTCGCCCGGGCGTGCGGTCAGAGCCACCTCGCGCAGCACCGGGGCAGCCGCGCCGGGGTAGTGGAAGTCCACCCCGCGCAACTGCAGGAAACCGTGCCGCTCCAGCTCCCGAACCGGCTCCGCCGCAGCATGTACGGACGAAGCGGTCCCCAGCACCTCCTCGATGCGCTCGGCACACACCTCGGCCCGGGGAATCATCACGAACATGAAGGTCGCCATCATGATCGCCATCAGAATCTGCATCAGATAGCTGAGGAACGCCGTCAGCGCGCCGACCTGCATGGACCCGGCGTCGATGCGGTGCCCGCCGAACCAGAGCACGGCGATGCTGGACAGGTTCACGATGAGCAGGACGGTGGGGAACATCGCCGCCATGACCCGGCCGACCCGCAGCGAGACGTCGGTCAGTTCGGCGTTGGCCCCGCCGTACCGGCTGCGCTCGTGCTCGTCGCGGACGAAGGCGCGGATCACCCGGATGCCGGTGATCTGCTCGCGCATGATCCGGTTGACCTTGTCGATGCGCACCTGCATGGACCGGAACAACGGCCGCATGATCGAGATGATCGTGCCCACCACCACGAGCAGCACCGGCACGATGACCAGCAGCAACCCGGACAGCGGCACATCCTGGTGCAGGGCGAGCAGCACGCCACCGGCACACATGATCGGCGCCGACACCATGAGCAGGAACGTCATCAGGACCAGCATCTGCACCTGCTGGACATCGTTTGTGGTGCGCGTGATCAGCGAGGGCGCGCCGAACTGCCCCACCTCACGGGTGGAAAAGGCCATGACCCGCGAGAAAATCGCCCCGCGAAGGTCGCGCCCCACGCCCATGGCGGTCTGCGCCCCGAAATACACGGCGGCCACCTGGGCGGTGATCTGCACCAGCGTGATGCCCAGCATTTCCAGGCCGACCCGCATGACATAACCGGTGTCGCCCGGAACCACGCCGTTGTCGATGATGTCGGCGTTCAACGTGGGCAGATAAAGCGTCGCCAGCGTGGCCACGAACTGAAACAAGACAACCAAAAAGATTGGTTTCCCGTACGGCCGCAGCCGTGCGCGCAAGAGCCGGAAAAGCACCTGTCAGACACCCCCGTGGTGGTTGCCGGTGGAAGAACGTTCGAGTAGCCCGTCGAGAAGCAGCGACACCAGCTCCTCGCCGTCAAAATTCTCGGGATCCCCGAAGGGCCCGTAAACATTGGCGCCGCAGAACAGCAGCAGCAACCCGGCCACCGCATCGGGCGGCCGGCGCAGCAGCGCGGCGTCGGATTGGAGAAGCTCGGTGAGGGCGGCCAGAAGCTTGCTGCGGGCCTCCATCATCTGAGCCGCCGCACTCGGATGGGCGCCGCCGATGATCAGCTTGCGGACGGCGTTCATGAGCTGCACGTTGGCCTGAAAGCGAGCGTTGACCAGCTCGGCCGCCACGGCCAGGCGTACCCGCAGCCCCTTGGCCGGGTCGATGCGGGCCAGCCCGTCGAGCGTCGGCTGCGGATCGGAGGCCTTGACCAGCGCGGCCACCAGCAGCGACGTCTTGTCGGGAAAGACCCCGAAGATCGTGCCCTCGGCCACCCCGGCGGCCTGGGCGATCTGCCGGGTGCTGACCTCCACCCCGAACTCGAGAATCAACGGGATGGTCGCCTCGATGAGGGCAGCCCGCCGATCCTCGGGGGCCATGGCAGGCACCCGCCGCCGCCGAACCTGCCCAGACGCCGAACTCACCCGGCAACCTTACTGAGCGAGCACTCACTCAGCCACTGACATTTGTCATGTCTTCGGTGGGTGGGGCGGCGGCGGGCGGCGGAAGGTGACGAGAATCCCCTGGGCGTTCAGGAGCGCGACGGCCGCGAGCCCTTGCCGAGAAGGATCTCGCGGGCGGTGTCCTGTGCGTGTGGCGAACCGCCACCGTAGGCCGCCACGTGATCCACCGCGAACTCGTTAATTCCGCGAAACACCCATAACAGACGTAAGGGGTTGTCGTAAAGAAGACTCTGTCTCTGGTGATCGCGGCCGGGGTGCTGCTGACCGGGGCTCCGGCGAACGCTGCTGCTTCCTGCACGCCGCAGGGTGTGTGCGGGAGCGGGTACAAGGTGCAGCGCTCGCACAAGCTGCCCGGCGCCACGTCGTACCAGCTCTACAACGGGTCGTCGACGTGCGTCGTGACGATCAAGACCAAGTCGCTGGGCAAGGCCACCAAGGTGACCGCCGGGCTGCAGGTCAAGGGCGGATCCTGGGCGTACGACACGGGCAACTACACCTACTATGCGGGTCCGGTGAAGCAGAAGAGCAAGGGTAAGTGTGTCCGCTTCTTCGGCTACTCGCAGAAGAAGAGCTACACCAGCGGCTGGGCCAACTGCGGCTGATCAGGTAGCGCTAGCGGTGGGGCTCAGTGCGAGAACCCTGGGCGATTGAGTCCCACCGTGTAGCCCCCGCTCCCGCTGATCGCGGTGACCAGCAGGCGGTACGTGCCGGCCAGGCCGGTGTACGAAAGGACTTTCCCGGCGCCCCCGGCCGGAGCGGTGGCGACGGTGACCCAGGCTCGGGCCGGGTCGCGGCGTTGCAGGACCAGATCGAAGTCGGCGGTACGGGGGCCGTCGAGGCACGCGTCGATGGTGCCCGGCTGCGACGTTCCGAAGTGGTCGGACGGCGCGGTCCTGGACTGGCCGGGGGCCAGGCCGGCAACGGTGGTGTTGAAGTAACCGGTGCAGGACAGGGCGACCGGGCGCGCCGGCGCGGCTGCCGGGGTGGGTGCGGTCGTCGCGAAGGCCGGGATGGTGGCGACGGCCAGGGCGGCGGCCGTGGCCGGGGTGATGATGGCGGCGGTGGGCCGGGTGTTCATGAGTACCCCGCTGAAGAAGCCGAAGAAGCTGGGCAAGCTGGAAGCCGAATGATCTTGAGGCGGTAATCAGAGCATCCCTGGGTTGCCGGGCCGGGCGCCGCACACGGGTTCTGCCCGAAATTCGGGTGGGCTCAGGATGGGTGTTCTCTGAACGTATACTCCGAGAGTATAGTGGTCGGCATGACGGTGCCTTTGACGCTGCTGGGGTTGCTTGAGCGCGAGCCCAGCCACGGTTACGACCTCAAGCGCGACTACGACGCATTCTTCGGGCGCGGTAAGCCGCTCTCCTTCGGCCAGGTCTACTCCACGCTGTCCCGGCTCACCCGCGACGGCAAGGTCGTCGTCAGCGAGGTCGGCCCGGGGGAGGGCCCGGACCGCAAGCGCTACGTCATCACCGACACCGGGGCGACCGAGGTCAGCACCTGGCTGACCCAGCCGGTCGAACCCGAGCCGCACCTGCAGACCACCCTGTTCGCCAAGGTGACGCTGTCGCTGATGCTCGGCCGGCCCGCCGAGGAATACCTGGACCGCCAGCGCACCGCCCACCTGCAGCGCATGCGCGAGCTGACCGAGCTCAAGCGCTCCGGCGAACTCGTCGACGCCCTGCTCGCCGATCACGGCCTCTTCCACCTCGAAGCCGACCTGCGCTGGATCGAGCTCACCGCCTCCCGGCTGGACGCGCTGGCCCGCGAGGTCACCAAATGAGCCTGCTCAGCGCCCGCGGCGTCACCCTGTCCTTCGGCACCACCCCGGCCCTGCGCGGGGCCGACCTCACCGTCGCAGCCGGCGAGATCCTGGCGATCATGGGGCCCAGCGGGTCCGGCAAGTCGACGTTGCTGCACTGCCTGGCCGGCATCCTCGTGCCCGACGAGGGCGAGATCCACTGCGACGGGCAGCGGATCGACACGCTGGGTGAGAACGGGCGCAGCGAGCTGCGGCGCGAGAAGTTCGGCTTCGTGTTCCAGTTCGGACAGTTGGTGCCCGAGCTGACCGCCGAGGAGAACGTCGCTCTTCCGCTGCTGCTCAACGGCGTCAAGCGAGCCGAAGCGGTACGCCAGGCCCGCGCCTGGTTCCCCCGGCTGGGCCTGGACGGGCTGGGCCACCGCCGCTCGGGGGAGTTGTCGGGTGGCCAGGCGCAGCGGGTGGCGCTCGCGCGCGGCATGGTCGCCCGGCCGCGGGTGCTGTTCGCCGACGAGCCGACCGGGTCGCTCGACTCACTGACCGGTGAGCAGGTCATGGGGCTGATGGTGGACACCGCCCGGGAGGAGGGAACCACCGTCGTGGTGGTCACCCACGAACCGCGCGTGGCGGCGTACGCCGATCGGGAAGTGACAGTTCGCGATGGCAAGGTCCACGGGGTCAGCATGGAAACGGTGGGTGCGTCGTGATCCGGCTCGGATTGCGGCTCGCCCTCGCGGGAGGCCGGGAAGCGGCGATCCGGCTCACGCTCATCGCGGCAGCCGTCGCCCTCGGTGTGGCCATGCTGCTCGCCGCGGTCGGGGGGATGTCCGGGGTGGTCAAGCAGAGCGACCGCTACGGCTGGGCGAACGCGGGCCTGCATCCCGCCCAGCCCGGCGACCGCGACCCGCTGTGGTGGCGGCTGCGCATCGACACGTACGCCGGCAGCTCGATCGGTCGCGTCGACGTGGCCGCCACCGGGTCGTCCGCCCTGCTCCCGCCCGGACTGACCCGGCTACCCGCACCGGGGGAGTACTTCGCCTCGCCGGCCCTGCAACGCCTGATTGCCACGCAGCCCGCCGACCAGCTCAAGAACCGGTTCCCCGGCGTGCTGGCCGGGACCGTGGGCCCAGCGGCGCTGCCCGCCCCGGATTCGCTGATCGCCGTTGTCGGATACCGGGCGGACGAGCTTTCCGGCCGTACCGGCGCAGTCCAGGTCTCGGCGATCCCAGACTCCGCGCCGGCGCACTGTCCCGGTGGTTGCTGGTCCGGGATCCCGGCCGGCGGCCTGCAGCTCATCCTGGCCGTGATCGCCGCCGCCCTGATCTTCCCGCTGCTCATCCTGATCGGCTCGGCCACCCGGCTGGCCGCCGCCCGGCGCGAGCAGCGGTTCGCGGCGATGCGGCTGGCCGGCGCCACCCCGCGGCAGGTGGCGATCATGTCGGCGGTGGAGAGCACGGTGTCCGCCGCGGTGGGCACAGTGGCCGGTGTCGCGTTGTTCTATGCCCTCCGCGACCGGCTGGCGGAGATACCGCTGACCGGTGCGCCGCTGTTTCCCGCCGACCTGTCCCCAGGGCTGTGGGGGCTGCTCGCGGTGATCGCCGGCGTACCGGTGGCTTCGGCGCTGGCGGCACGGTTCGCGCTGCGGCGGGTCCGGATCTCGCCGCTCGGGGTGAGCCGGCGGGCCACGCCGAAGCCGCCGCGGGCGTACCGGGTGATCCTGCTGGTCCTGGGGGTCGCCGAACTGGCCTTCTTCATCGGACGCCGGCCGGAGACGACGCAGGGCCAGGTGCTCGCCTTCCTGCCGGGCCTCCTGGTGGTCATGGCCGGGCTGGTCATCGCCGGTCCGTGGCTGACCATGGTGGCCTCGCGGGTGCTGGCCGGTAGGGCCCGGCGCCCGGCGGCCCTGATCGCGGCCCGGCGCCTGGCCGACAACCCGGCCACCGGCTTCCGTGCGGTGAGCGGGCTCGTACTGGCCCTGTTCGTCACCAGCGTCGCGGTCGGCGTGATGGGTACGATCGCCGCCGACCGGGGGCACTTCGACCCGGGCTCCAACGCGATGATGTTCCAGCTGTTCCGCGACGAGAAGAACGCCCCGACCGGAGCTGTCGCACCGGCGTCGCTGGCCTCCGTCCGGGGCGTCCGGGGCGTGGCGGTGGCCCGGGTGCCGGCGCCCGGCATCACGGTTCCGCAGACCGATGGGGTTTTCCCGTACGCCCTCGCCTCCTGCGCGGACATCGCCCGCCTCCCGGCGGCGACGCACTGCCTGCCCGGCGCCCGCACAGCCTGGGTGTTCCCGGACCTCACCGCATCCGCCGACAACGAATGGACCGCCCCGTACGCCGTCGGCTGGCCCGCCGCCGACGTCCCCGAGAGCCGGCTCGCCTCGATGCAAGCGATGTCGCTGGTGGTGGCCACCGACGGCTCGATCGGCGCTGTCGAACGGGCCCGCAGCGTGCTGAACGGGACGCACCCGATGCGCTTCGGGGCGATCACCGGCGTCGACTGGCAGGCGGATGGAGCCCGGGTGTTCGAGGGCTGGAAGCGCCTGGCCAACGTCGTGGTGCTGGCCTCGCTGATCCTGGCCGGCCTGAGCCTCGCAGTCAGCGTCGCGGGCGGGCTGACCGAGCGCCGCCGTCCGTTCAGCGTGCTCCGGCTGACCGGGGTCTCGCTCGGCACGCTGCGCCGGGTGGTGGCCCTGGAAAGCGTGACACCGCTGCTGACCGCGTCGCTGGTGGCCGTCGGGGCCGGGCTGGCCTGTGCGCATCTGTTCCTCAAGGCCCAGATGCACCTCACGCTGCACTCGCCCGGGGTGGCGTTCTACCTGGTGGTGGGGCTGGGGCTGCTGGGCTCGCTCGGGGTCATCGCCTCAACGCTGCCGCTGCTGCAACGCATCACCGGCCCGGAAGCCGCTCGCAACGACTAGGACACGCCCTTGCTGCGCAGGCGGGCCACCACGCCGTTGCAGGAGACCTCTTCCACGGCCGGGCGGGGCTGGGGCTCCTGGCCGGCTCGCCAGCGCGAAACCGAGACCAGGCCCGGGTCGATGAAGTCGAGGTCGTGCAGCAGCTCCGCGAGCTGCACGCCGGTGCGGGGGACGAAGCGGCCGTCCTTGTTGTTGGCGGTGAGCTCCGCGATCGCCTCCGGGGACTGGTATTCCCAGGTGGCGTGGGTGGCCACCACGTAGCTGCCCGGCGGCAGGGCGCCGACGAGCGTGTCGATGGTGGCCTGCGGGTTCTCGTCGTCGCGGATGAAGTGCAGGACGGCCACCAGCAGCAGGGCGATGGGCTCGTCGAAGTTGAGGGTGGCCGCCAGCTCCGGGTGGTCCAGGATCGCCTGGGGTTCGCGCAGGTCGGCGTCGATGTAGGAGATCGCGCCCTGCGGACCGGTGGTGATCAGGGCGCGGGCGTGGGTGAGCACGATCGGGTCGTTGTCCACGTACACGGTGTGGGTGGTCGGTTGGATGGTCTGGGCCACGTCGTGGGTGTTGCCCGGTGCCGGGATGCCGGTGCCGATGTCGAGGAACTGGCGGATGCCCTGCCCGGCCAGGTATTCCACGGCCCGGCCCAGGAACTTGCGGTTCTCGATCGCCATCAGGCGGATGCTCGGCATGGCGGCCTCGATGGCGTCGCCGGACGCCCGGTCGGCGGCGAAGTTGTCCTTGCCGCCCAGCCAGTAGTTGTAGCGCCGGGCCGGGTGCGCAACCGTCGTGTCGAACCGGTTCACGTCAGCAGTTCCGCTGCTCATCAAGCCTCCATCCCACGGGACAAAGTCCGTCCACGAGAGATCCTAGGGCAGACCGGCGACGTCTTTCTCCCACAGATTTGGCAGCCTGTCCTGCCCGTCCCACTGCCCATCCACCCAGCGAGAGGCAGAACGCAAGGCCAGAGCGCCTCAGATGAAGCTGCGGATCAGCACGATCGCGATGAAGACGACGATGAACGACAGGTCAATGCTGAGCCCGCCGGCCCGCAGCGGTGGAATCACGCGGCGAACCGGGGCGAGGATCGGTTCGGTGACCGACCACACACCGCGGGTCAGCCGGGACCGGAACGAACCGGGCATGCTCGGGCCGGCCAGCGCCACACTCCAGTCGAGGATGGCCCGCACGATCAGGAGCACCTGCACCAGCAGCAACACGAAGCTCACAAGAGCGAGCAGGGGACCCACGGTGACCTCCAGAGCCGATAACGGTCACCCCACTATGCGTCGCTTTGTTGTGAGTTCGCTGAGTGGTACTTGAGTTCTCCGGCCCTGATGGCCACCCGCAGCGTGTTCTCCGGCGGCGCGAGCGGGCACAGCCACGCCTCGTTGTAGGCGCAACTCGGGTTGTACAAGTAGTTGAAGTCGAGCCGGACCCGGTTGCCGCCGAGCAGTTCCAGGCCGCGCCCATGCGTCCCCTTGACCGTGTCGGTGAGATACCGCCCGCCGCCATAGCTCTCGGGACCACTGGTCAGATCACGAACGGGAAGAAACAGCCCGCCGCCGTACGCCCGAAGCCACCACAACGACAGCTCCCCCCACGGCGTCTGCAGAATTCCGGCCCGCGAGTAATGGCACACCCCATCCGGCCCGCCGGTGTCGATGTCGATCTCGCCCGGAGCCTCCCGCAGGTCGACCTCGGCGATGAACTCGTCGGTGGGCGCGAAGTACCGCAGCCCGTCGAAGGGCTCACCCCGCGCGATGGCGGACTGCGGGTGGGTGGCGAAGAGGTGGTCGCGTTGAGCCCGGAAGTCTTCGAGGCCGGCGGCGGAGAGGTAGAGGCGAGCTACTGCGGCGCGGTAGTCGGCGAGTTCGAGATCCTGCACGCCTCCCAACGTAGCTGGGAGCGGGGCGAGGTGCGGGCGGGGAATTGAAAAATGGTCACCGTTCGGCCTACGCTCAAGACGTCACTGTATTGAAACGTTTAAATGCGTGACTGGTCCCGTGCCTTCTCAACCACCGAGGAGATCCGCATGGCAAAAATCCGGATGCTCGCGGCCGCCACCCTGGCCGCGCTCATCACCCTTCCTCTCACCACATCCCCCGCTTCAGCCTCATCACCCCCGGCCGCCGCGCACTCCTTGAAGGCGCCGCGCTCCCTGCCCGCTGTCGCATCCGCCCGAAATGGCGGCCCCGCCCAGCAACCCGCGGCCAGGCCGGCACCCACCCC
>NZ_LOJP01000001.1:5219131-5235824 GCF_001553785.1 Actinoplanes sp. TFC3 | reverse complement strand
GTCGTGGTGGGGGGTGCCGCGGTTCGGGGGGCCGTCATGACACCAGCCTGCGAGCCCACCCTCCGGGAGCGGCACAGGACATCGGGATGGCGCACTCAAGAACGACCGGAGAATGCTTGTACGAGTACGATCATTGCTGCGTACCCTGCGAAGTGAGAGGCTCTTGCCATGACAACTACTGCTGGCGCGCGAGCCGGCTCGGGGGCGGGTAAGCGCGGAAAGGCTGCCGAGGTTGCCGGTAACCGCCTGGGGCACGTCATCAAGCGGGCCGAGCAGGCGCTGATCGCCCGCAAGACCGCCGCCCTGCGCGAGTTCGACCTCACCGTGCCGCAGTACGCGACCCTGCTGCTGCTGGCCTCCGCCGACGGGATGTCGGCAGCGCAACTGGCCCGCGACTCGATGGTCACCCCGCAGACCATGTCGACGGTGCTGGCCAACCTCGAGGCCAAAGGGCTGATCGCTCGCGAGCACTCCCAGATGCACCAGAAGCTGCTGGTCAACCGGGTCACCGAGGCCGGTCGCAGCCTGGTCACCGACGCCGACGCAGCGGCGCTGCGGGTGGAGAACAAGCTGGCCGCGGAGTTCACCGCGGCCGAGCGTAAGCAGTTGCGCGAGATGCTGGAACGCGCCATCGCGGTGCTGAGCGCCTAGGGCCGGCTCGATCTCAGGGCCGGCTCACCAGCAGGGCGGACCAGGTGAACCCGGCGCCCGCGTTGACGACCAGGGCGTGGTCGCCGGGGCGCAGGTCGTCGCCGGCGACCAGTTCGGCCACGCTGGCCAGGGCGTCGCCGGCACCGAGGTGCCCGGTGTCGCGCCCGGTGATGCGCACCGGCGCCGGGGTCAGCGCCTGCACCACCGGCACGTACGCCTGGTGGAGCACCTTGGCACCCAGCCGGGGCAGCAGCACCGCTCGCAGCCGGGGATCGCCGGCCGCCAGCCCGGCCTCGGTCAGGCAGCGCTGCACCACCGCCGCGGTGTTGCGGTGGCTGGCCGCGACGAAGCTGTCCATCCCGTACGCCGTCAGGTATGCCTTCTTCGTCCGGCGCAGGTCCACCGTGCCGGAATGCCAGCGTGCCGCCGGGCTGAACTCGTCATCCCCGCGGTGCATGCGTTCGAGCTCCGGTGCCGCAGCGGTGGCCAGCGCGTGCAGATACAACTCGGCCGGTCCGTCGTCCGCGCGCGTCAGCACCGTGGCGGTAGCGCCGTCACCGTAGGCGATGCCGTAGTCCCCGGCCCAGCGGTTGAAGCCGGGCTCGGCGAAGCGGTCCGCGGTGGTGATCACGGCGGTGGCGGTGGACGGGTCGGCCAGCAGGCGGGTGGCGGCAAGTTCCAGGGCCGCTGCGCCGCCGTTGCAGAGCTGCTGGATGCCGATCGGTGGGGTGCCGACGCCGAGTTCGCGGGCGATGTAGTGCGCCGGGGACCACAGGTCGTGGCCCTGGTGGTGGATCCACGCGTGCAGCAGCAGGTCGACGGCGTCGCCGCTCACCTGGGCGGCGGTCAGGGCGGCGCGGGCGGCCAGCACGGCCATGGCGGGCGGGGCGTCGGCGGCGACCGGGAGCTGCCGGTAGCCGAGGTCGGTGGCGGTTTCGTCGTCGAGCAGGCCGTACGAGACGGCTTCGCGGGCGCTGATGTGCTTCTCGGGCAGCCAGGTGCGGGTGGCTCGCAGGGCCAGCGGGTGCGGGAACAACATATCGACTCCTATCAGAGCGCTGATGTATAACAGTGTTCATGCATGGAATCGAGGTCGCCGACGCGCAGCGGGTCCGCACGATCACCTTCGAGCGCCCGGAGCGGCGCAACGCCATGGACCTGGCGATGTTCGCCGCCTACTACGACGCGCTGGCCGCGGCCGACGCCGACCCGCAGGTCCGCGCCATCGTGGTCACCGGCCGCGGCGGCAGCTTCTGCGCCGGCGCGGAGGCCTCGCTGCTGGATGCGTTGCAGGGTGATGAGGCGCAGCAGGCGTTGCAGGACGCGCTCGGGCAGCCCGCCCATCTGCCCCTGACGCTGGGCACCCCGCTCATCGCGGCGGTCAATGGCAGCGCGGCCGGGCTCGGGCTGGTGCACGCCCTCTACGCCGATTTGCGCTTCGCCGCCGAGCACGCGCAGTTCAGCACGGTGTTCGCCCGCCTGGGTCTGATCGCCGAGCACGGCAGCGCCTGGCTGCTGCCCCGCTTGATCGGCCCGGCGCACGCCCTCGATCTGCTGCTGTCGGCACGCAAGGTCACCGCCGCCGAGGCGCACGCCATCGGGCTGGTGCAGAAGGTGCTGCCGCGCGACGAGGTGCTGGGCGCCGCGCAGGCGTACGCCCAGCAGCTCGCCGAGCACTGCTCGCCGTCCTCGCTCGCGGTGATCCGCGAGCAGGTCTGGCGCGGGTTGGCTCAGGACGGTCCGACGGCGGTCGGCGAGTCGCTGGAGCTGATGACCGGCTCGTTCGCCACCGCGGACTTCAAGGAGGCGATGGCCGCGCTGGGCGAACGCCGCCGGCCGGCGTTCGGCGGCGTGGTGTAGGTGCACGGGATCCCCTCACTGGCGGCTCCCGTCAGCCTCGGGGGTCAGGCTCCAGGCAGACCAGAGAACGGCTGCAGACCGGTCAGCTGTTCGGTGACCACGCGGATGCGGGCGCGGGCGGTTTCGTCGTACACCTGCGGGTGCGCGGGGGCGGCGGTGAAGCGATCGAAATACTGACCGGTGACGCCGTCCAGCGCGGGATCCTCGATCAGTCGCATGGTTGCCGCGGCGCCGTCGGCCACCGTGGCGGCAGGCGCGAACCCGCTCCGGCGCACCATCGCGGTATCCATCAGCTCGGCCGGGTGCAGAGCGTTCACTGTGATGCCACGCCCGGCGAGGTCGGCGGCAAGGTCGAACGTGGCCATGATGAGCGCGACCTTGCTGCGGCAGTAGGCGTGGATGCCCTGGTAGCCGCGCTGCATCATGACGTCGTCGAGAGCGATCGGCACCTGCCCGCTGGAGGCCACGTTGACCACCCGCGCCGGCGCGGAGGCGGCGAGCAGCGGGGCCAGTTCCTGGATCAACAGGTACGGCGCCAAGTGGTTGACGGTCAGCCGCAGCTCGTAGCCCTGCGGCCCGGTCTCGCGGCGCGCCGGATCGCTGCCGCCACCCAGCCCGGCGTTGTTGACCAGCACATCCAGGCGTGGCTCGGCGTCGCGCAGACGCTCGGTCAGCTCCCGCACCTGGTCCAGGTCGGCCAGGTCGGCGCAATAGGTGCGCACGGCTGCGGCCGTGCCACGCAGCTCCTGGGCCACGGCATGCAGCCGGTGCTCGTCGCGCCCGTGCAGCAGCACAGTGGCACCGCGCGTGGCCAGGTCCCCAGCGAGCCGGCGGCCCAGCCCGGAGGTCGCGCCGGTGACCAGAACCGTCTTGCCCCTCATATGACTCCTAACCCTGATGAATGACAGGGTAATGATACTAATGGAGGCTCCAGGGGTGTACCGGTAGGACATCGCTCAGCGGGGCCGGCGAAGGGTGGACAACCGAGCCGAAGTGCACGACTTCCTCACCTCGCGCCGCGGGTCGGGTTGCTCGACCAGAGGCGTGGAACGTTTTGTTGCCGGTTTCCATGCCGAACCAGTTGGAGCGCTTCCATGGCCAGGGTGAAGAGTGCCGGCGCGCTCTTGGTGAAGAACGCGCCGGCAACCTTTTGCGCTACTTCTGGTGGATCCTGACCAGCCCCGAGGGGTTCAGGGCGATCGCCTCCCGGGCGACGTCGGCGTGCGCGCGGGCGAGCAGCAACTCGCCGCCCGCGACCCGTGGTGCCCTCGCCGCGACGGCCAGGACCTGCAGGCCGAAGCCGAGCAGGATCAAGGTGAACGCGGCGATCCCGAGCACCCCGCCGAGGAACCGGCCGTTGGGCACGGTGCCCGGCCAGCTCAGCACCAGCATCGCGGCGGCCAGCACCAGCAGTACCAGGATCGCCGGGAGAACGGCGTACTCGTACAGCTTGCGCAGCCGCAGCACGACCGCGACCCGGTCCGCGACGCCGGTACCCACCGGCACCGGCACCGTGGCCGTGCGTGTCCAGGCCAGGTGGGGCAGCGGCACCGCGACCGGTGTGGTGTCAGCACCATCGCCGACCAGCGGCCGCTGCGGCCACCGCACGGCGTCCAGGTCCGCCAAGCGAACCCTGACCTCAACCCTGGTGTCGTTTCCGGAAGGCTCGGCCATTACTTGTTACATCCCATTCCGGCGCTCCAGTGCGGCCGCCGCGACCACCCACGGTTCTTGTAGATCCGCGCGTTGACGTAGAAGCCCTTGCGCTTGCCGCAGCGGTCCTCGTAGATCTTGTCCGCGAACCAGACGATGGCGCCGATGATGGCTCCCATCGCTGCCAGCGCCAACGGCACCAGGATGCCGGCCCCGGTGGCGATCAGAGGGGCGGTGAACCCGGCGAACACGCCGTACATGGCGGCACTGAAGCCGCCGTACATCATGAGGAAGCGGGTTTCGGCGTTGGTGATCCAGCACTTGCGCTTCAGGTCGTACTTCCAGCCCCGCCAGTTGAGCGACACCGACTTCTTCTGCCACTTGCAGCTGAAGGCACCGGACACGTCGCTGCAGTTGACCGAGTCACCCGAGCAGTAGTCGTAGTCGTTGGCGTTGCCGCCGCGGACCGGGTCGACCGACAGGAACCGCGAGGTGGTGGGGTTGTAGAGCCGCACGCCCATCAGGGTCAGCCCGTTCGGGGTGTCGCTGGCGCGCTGCTCCGAGCCGAGCCAGCCGTACCGGTGCGTCTCCGCGCCGGGGGTACGCGGCTGGCCGTCCTCGGTGTAGTCGCTGGTGTACGCCAGGCCCTGGCTGGACCCGGCCATCCCGGCAACCACATCGCCGTGCAGGTTGGTGATGAACGATGTGAGCCCGGCGGTGGAGCTGTGCGTGCCGGTGGTGCCCGCGATGCCCACAATCGTGCGGGTCGTCGTGGTGTTGCCCTCATCGGTCCAGCTCGGCGAGTCCCCGTCCGCGCTGTAGTGGTTGACCTTGGTGGTGGTCGCCGCGCCGCGGGTCTCGGCCCGCGAGCGGTAACGGTTGCCGGTGACGTCCAGCTGGTACACCGACGACCGGTCGTCCTGCACGATCTTGCGGGTCAGGTTCGAGGCGTAGTAGGAGACCTCGGACTGTCCGCCGCCGGGGATCGGGGAGTCAACCGCGGGCACGATCCGGGTACGGCCCAGAGCGTCGTACTCGTAACCGGCGGTGGTGAGCCGGTCCGCCTTGTCGTAGCCCCGGGTGACCTGACCGGCGACGGTGCCGGTCTGGCAGGAGCCGTCCTCGGTGGCGTCGTACGAGGTGGTCGACGTGCGGTTGGTGCCCGCGTCGTACCCGAAGACCCGGGTGACGCAGTTGCTGTCGACCGTGTCCTGCACCTTGGCCAGCCGGCCCGCGCTGTCGTAGGAGAAGTCCTGCTGCGACAGGCTGGAGGTGCGGTTGCTGACCTGGCTGTGCACCGAAGCCGTGAGCGATTCGGAGAACAGGGTGCAGTCGTCGGCGGCGCAACCGGCCTGGGTGTACGTGATGCCCACCGCGTCGCCGGCCTCGTTCGCCTCGGCCTGCACGACCACGCCGTTCGGCCACTGCTGGCTGATCACGCCGCCGTTCGCGTCGTAGGCCGCGGTGTACGTGCCGGCCTGCGAATCGGCCACCGAGGTGGGCAGGCCACGGCGTTCCGTACCGCCGTCATAGGCGTACGTCCGCGTGCCGAGCCCGTCGGTGGTGGTGGTCGGACGGTCGAGCAGGTCGTAGTCGAAGGTCGACGTGATGCCGTCGGCGTCCTTGTACGACCGGGCCCGGCCCAGCGTGTCGTACCCGTAAACGATCTCGGCCGTGACAGCGCCGTTCGCGTCCACGCTCTGCAGCCGGGTGAGCAGGCCCGTCGCCGGGTCGTAGACCGTGCGAGTGACCGGCACAGCCTCACCCAGACCCGCGGCCGCCGTGATGCTCTGCTGCTGCGGGCGGTTCGCGGCGTCGTAGGTGGCGGTGGTCGTGCGCTGCACCCCGGCCGAGGTCGACTCCTCGGTCTTGCGGACCTGGCCGAACATGTCGTACGTGACGACCTTGACCGGCACGGCAGGACCGCTCTCGGCCTGACCACCGGGCTCAACCCGGCAGATCAGGTCGTTGAACTCGGGCCGGTTGTCGCAAGCGGCGTTGCCCGAGCCGGTGCCCACCCGGTAGTACAGGATGCGCTGGGTCGACGGGGTGTCGCCGGCCGCGGAGCCACCGGGTGCGGTCTCCGAGATCTTGCGCTTGCTGACCGGGTCGTACTGGTAGCGCGTCACCAGGTTGAGACCGCCCGGGTCGACCGTCTCGGTCAGCGGCTCCAGCAACGTCCAGTCGTACGTGGTCTTCGTGGTCCGCTTGTCGGCGTCGTAGGTGGCGCCGTCGCTGCCCCAGACCCGGACCATCCGGGTCTCGGTGGTGACCACGTTGAACGGCTCGTCGGTGGCCGGTGCGCCCTCGTCGTAGCTGTACTCGGTGTACGGCCGGCCCCGCACGGACGAGCCGTCGGGCAGGCTGACCTCGCGCTCGGGCTCGAACGCGCTGGTCAACCGGCTGCCGTCACCGGAGAAGACGTTGAGCTCGGACAGCGACCCGGCGAGGCCGGCTTCCTGGTCGGCGGTGTCGGTCGTGGAGTCCTCCAGCGCCTGCTGGCGGTTGGCGGCGTCCAGGCTGCGGATCTGGTTGCCCCACTTGTCGTAGGACTGCGAGCTGATGTACCCGCCCGGCTCGGCGCCGTTGACGGTGCGACCGTTGGCGTCGAGGTAGGAGATCGAGGCCCGCTCGTACGAGGACGGCAGGGCTCCGGTCGCCTGGTTGCCGTCGGGCACCTGGGTGGCCGGGAACAGCGCGGTGGCCAGCACCGGAGCTTCCGGCTGGGCCCAGCGAGCCGTCTGGGCGGCGGACAGGTCGTACGGCGCTCCGGCCCCGGTGAGCGGGACGGCGTAGACGACGGTGGTGCGCGCGATGGCGGTGCCGATGCCCCGGGCGACCTGGACCAGGCGGCCCTTGCCGGAGTCACCGGGGATCACCGAGTAGATCAGGTTCCACGGTTCCTGACCGGCGGGGCGAACCTCGCTGACCAGGCCGTCGGCGTCGTAGGCGTAGGTGGTCTCGAGGTGGCGCACCACACCGGACTCGGTGCGGTCGAGCCGCGGGTCCCACGCCGACCGCAGCCGGCCGGTGTTGTCGTAGGCGTAGCGCTTGAGCACCACGGTCTTCATCTGCGCCGGCGAGGCATCCGGGTCCCACGCCGTGAACGTCAGTTCCTTGATCCGACCGGCGTAGTCGCCCCACTGGTTGGGCGCGGTGCCCGACGCGGTGCTGGCGGTGGCGTAGCTGAACTTCGTGGCCCGGCAGCCCTTGACCAGGCTCGCCGCGGTGCAGGTGATACCGGCGGGCGGCGGGTTGATGGCCAGGGTGGGCCGGGTGATCGCGGCGCCCGCGACAGTGACGGTCTCCCACGAGTAGGAGATCTTGTCGGTGGTTCCCTTTGCTGCCGCCGAGGTGGGCACGTACTGACCGGCGGGCTGGGTCCCGGGACGGCCGAAGGTGACCGCCAGGCCGGCCTCGTCGGTCAGCGTGTAGGTGTCACCCGTGGCGGTGTAGGCCAGTTTGAGGTTCTCCAGGCCGACCTGCGGCGTGAAGGTCGTGGCCGTCTTCTTGGTGAAGCCCATGGTCGCGCCGTCGTCCAGGGCGATCTGCACGAGCGAACCGGTGACGCTCAGAGTGGTGTAGCCGCTGTCGTCGCCGGTGACCGAGACGCTGGAGGACCATCCCGGACCGAACATCGGGTCGACCTCCCTGGCGAGGCGGGAGTTGGCGGTACGGCCGAGGCTCGCCCCGGTCGCCGAGTCCCGCTCCTCGGTGGCGAGGTTGCCGGTGATCAGGTTGACCGAGCCGACCCCGACGTCCTCGGTGGCCGCCCAGGCGCGGTTGCGGTCGAGCGTCAGCTTGACGGGGTTCGAGGTGGCTCCCGCGCCGCCGGTGAACAGGCCACGCAACTGCACCGGGCCGTCCAGCGGGTCGGGCCCGGCCTCGGCGGCGTTCACCGTCTGGGCCAGGTTCCAGTTGAGCTTGGGCGCGCTGCCCCCGGCCGGCACGCTCAGCGGCCAGGTGACCGCCTGCTGGCCGGCGGCGGTGGTGACATCGCCGGTGGGGATGGTGGTCCAGGTGTCGAGGTCACCGCGGCGCCACTGGTAGGTGACGCCGGTCGAGGTGCTGTTGCCGCTGCCCTCGATGGCCACGAAACCGGCCGACAGGTCGCCGTCCTTCGGTGCGGTGATGGCGGCGCCACCGGCGGAGAAGCTGTACGTCTTGACCGGTGAGAGGTTGCCGGCCCGGTCACGCGAGCGGACGTAGAGCGTGTGGGCACCGGCGGTGGCCGGAGTGATCGTCACCGTGGCGGCCGCGCCCAGGCTGGCGGCGTTCACCGTCTGGTCCGGCGGGTTGACGTCGAGCCCGTACTGGTAGGAGGCGACGTCGGTCGCGCCGCTGGCGGACAGGGTGAACTTGCCGGGCGAACCGGCGCCGCCCGACCACTGGCCGGCCGGGTAGTCCGTGGAGGCCACGGCGGGCAGCGCGGGGGCCGTGGTGTCCACGGTGAACTCGCAGTACGCCGACCACGGCGAATAGCCGGTGCTGTCGTATCCGCGTACCCGCCAGCGGTAGGAACCGTTCTCGGCCAGCGCGTTCGCCGGGATCGTCGTCGAGAACGTGGAACCGGAGGCCGCCTTGGCGGTGGTGGCCGTGGTGACGCCGGCCCCGGCGGTCGTGGACCACTCGAAGGACGCCGTCATCGCGGTGCCCTCGGGGTCGGTGAGCTTGGCCTTGAGCTGCGGGGTCTTCGAGGCGATGAACGGCCGCGCGGTGCCCGTGGCGCAGGCGGTGGCCGGCACCGTGGAGCGGGTGCCGATCACCGGGTACGAGTTGTAGGTGACCGTGGCCTTGGGAACCTGGTTGCTCTCCGCCGCGTTACGCGAGCGGAACTGCTTGAACGCGCTGGTCGCCGTCTCGCTGGTGGCCCGGATGCCCATGTAGCCGCGGGTCTGGTTGGCCGTGGCGGCGCGCTGGAAGAACGAGGTCGCCGAGATGGCGACGTAGGCGTCACCGCAGGAGGAGTCGAAGCCACGCGTGCCGGTGGCCGAGGCTTCCTTGGTCAGCCAGGCCGGCTGGTTGGCCCAGCGGGTCGCGTCGTTGAACGCGTTCGTCGACCAGATCTCCCACGAGTTCGCGGCGCAGGTCGTCGAGTAGTAGTTGTAGAACGACGCCGTGGCTGCGGTGATCTGCTTCCCGCGCAACGCCGTGGTGTCCCACGAGACGAAGGACCGGGTGCGCTTGCCGCCGGCCCCGCTGAGCAAGCCGATCTGCAGGTTGTTGACGCCGCCGCGGTCGCCGGTGTCGCCGTCGGTGACGTAGGTGTCGAAGACGGTGCCGACCGCCACCTGCGGGTCGATGGTGACCGGGAACTGGGTGGCCGGGTCGTTGATCCAGGCGCGGTCCGGGGTGAGGCGGACGTCAACCCCGGGGGCGGAGGCATTGCGACCGGCCGAGGCGGATTTGGCGGTACGTCTGGTAGCCGCCGATGTCACGACGGTCTGCCGCTTGGGGGTCACACCGTCCGCGCCGACCTGGGCGTCCCACATCATCGGGGTCGGTGAGGTGGCGAGCGTGCGGCCCTTCTTGTTCTTCAGCACCAGCGCGCCGGAGGCGTCACGGGTGTACGAGGACACCGACGCGCCGGTCAGCGGCAGCGAGAGCTCGCCGACGCGGGTGGCCGCCTCGCGGGTCTTGACGACGACGAACTGCTCGAAGCCGGTCCGGGTGGCCTCGACGGCCAGGTCGATGCCGGGCAGCACGTCGCGGTAGGTGGCCCGCGCGCCCTCAAGCACCGGCTCGGGCAGCTTGCCGGTCCAGCCCATCGAGATCTGCTCGGCGCCGTGTCCGACGGTGGCCAGCGCCCCCGCGGTGCCCGTGCGGGCTCCGGAGATCGTGAGCCCCTCGGGGTGGGCCACCGAGGAGACCGTGCCGTCGGCGTTGGCGCGCAGCTTCAGGTCGACCGGCACCCACTGGTTTCCGGAGCGCACCCGCACCGGGGCGGCGTGCACTGTGGCCTCGACCGTGCCGTCCGGCTGGGCGAAGAACTCGGAGGTCTCGGTGGTCAGCCCGGTGATCTTCACCGGGCCGTGGTTCATGCGGGCGGTGACGAGAGCCGAGGCTTCGTCGGGGCGCTCCAGCACGGTTGCCCGCTGAGCCGGCGCGCTCGGTGCGGCCAGTGCCGGCTGCGGTGACGTGACCGCGTCGGCTGCCGAGACGAGCATGGCTGCGGTCAGGATGACCGCCGTGGAACGCCGGGATGTTGATGGCCGCGAATGTACGGAAAGCAGGCTTCGCCCACTCACCATTTTTCCTCCCCCATGATTGTGAAAGATGGCGGCAGCACCATAGCCGGAATTTTAAGGTTTGCTCAAGTATTTGTTCAGGTCCATGTTTAAATGCAGGTCACAGCCCACTACTCGCCAAACGGGACACCGCAGTGCAGGCGTCTGCGGCATACTGTGCGGGCGCCCGGAAGTCCCTGTACTGCACAGGTTTCAGCGCAGCCCGCGTCCTTCAGGCAGCCTTACTTAATGCTTACTTAATGCGAGGCCACGGGCCTGGACCTGCTTTCTTACTGTCTTCAGCAAGCAGATCCGGAGGTCAATGAACCGCTTAGCACATAGCGGCCGGGCGCGCTGGCCCGCAATGTTGTCCAGCCTTGTCCGGCGGGCTGCAGGCACCCGTCCGGGCCCCGCAGGCTGAGCCACCGCGACCAGCGCAGGCGCACCAGCACATCGCCGGGAGACGTCACGTCGAGCGTCACCGCGGCGTCGGTCGAGGAGACCAGGGCGGCCCCGGTCACGAACGCCGGGCTGCCGCTCACCTCGTACAGCGTCCAGTTCTTGTTCCGCCACACCTGCTTGAGGAACGACGGCCTGGAGCGGACCAGCTTGGCCTCGCGCCGGGCGACCGACGCGGCGGGCGCGTCGGCGATGGCGACCAGCGACACCCCGCTGTCGTGCAGCCAGCTCTGGTAACGGGCGGCGGTGAACTTGCCCTCGAAGAAGACCGCGTTGCGATCGGTGTCGGCCTGACGCAACCAGCCGCGGGCCAGTGGGGCGGTGCCCGGAACGTAGGCCGCTTCCCAGTAGTTGGCGGTCGGCACGACTTCGATGCGGCCCACGGGCTGGCGGCGCGCCACCTCGTCGAGCAGCGGCTGGAAGTATTCCGGCGAGGCCATCGGGTCACCGGTGCCGCGCAGGTCGTTCACCGCCATCGGATGCTGCCACAGCGCGACCCCGGCCAGCAGCACGACGACGGCCGCCAGGGACACGACGGGACGGCGAAGGCGCTCGGGCACGCGGATCGGCGAGGGCACGGCGGCGTACCCAGCGAGCACCGCCAGGGCGAACGTCGCGGACAGCCGGCCCGCGTTGAGCCCCACCGGGGTGGTCAGCACGCTCGCCGCGATCACACCGGCCGCGCTGAGCAGGGCACCGATGCGGACGGCGGGACGCGGCACGAGCACGGCGACGAGCAGGCTCACGGTGCACGAGCGCAGCGTGTCGGAGTCGATGGTGTTCATCGAGCCGCCCGCGCCGAACAGCAACGACAACCCGAGGGTGGGCACCGCGGCACCCGCCGCGACGACCAGGCCGTCGATCCGGCTGGTGCCCGAGGTCTTGCGCCGGCCCGCACCGAGCAGCAACGCCGTTCCGGCCAGCCCGAGGAACAGCCCGGCGACCGGGCTCGCCGCGCCGGCCAGCGCAGCCGCAACCACCGCGAGCGGGCGCCGCCACGGCCGCGATCCGGTCAGGGCCAGCAGCGCCGCGAGGCCGAACACCAGGCCGGCGGTGAAGGTGACCCGGCCGGAGACGATGTTGCCGAAGATGCCGAACGCGCCGAGCAGCGCGGCCACGAGGGGTCGGCGTGCGCCGGTGCGCAGCAGCAACAGGGTGAGCAGAAGCGACGCGGCGACCGTGGCGATCGCCCCAAGGGCCTTGGCGCCGCCCGTGCCGCCGCCGAGCCACGCCATCGGCGCGGGGGTCAGCAAACTGTAACCGAGTGGCGACGTACCGGCGTACCAGCCGAAGTCGAGCAGCGCGCCGCCGTGCCGGGCGTAGAAGTCGCCGTGCGCGACCTGCGCCGCGAGGTCGATGCCCATCGGCGGGACCAGCAGGAACACCACGGCGGCGACCAGCGGGACGGCGCCGACGACCGCCACCGTCCGCCCGGCCGGCCGGGGCGCCGGGGCAGGGCCGGCCGGGGCGAGACTGGGCCGGGCCAGAAGACGGTCGATCGACATGGCCGAGACTATAGACGTCCGTCCACGTCACGAAGATCGGCATCTCGGTGCTTGTCGATCCGGCCCAGCGGACCCCTCGGCTGAGCCGCTTCTCAGCCGGCCAGCGTGTTGCCGGGTGAGGTACCCGGCATGGTGATCGCCGTCTCGAACGGCAGGATCGGAGCGGTGATCTTCGCGCCACCGGCTCGCTGCGCCGTGATGGTGGCCTTGGCGTCGCTGGGCACGGTGGCCATCGCAAAGCCGGTGCTGTCCAACGCAACCGCGATCGGGGCCCCGCCGTTGACGGAGATGCTCGCGGTGGTGGCGCCCGGGGCGACCACGGCGACGCGATCGGTGCGCCGCTCGGAGCTATCGCCGCGCAGCCGCCAGGCCATCGGCCGCTCATCGGCTCCGGCGACCGGTTGCAGCAGGAACTTGTCCATCCGGTGACCGTCAGCGGCGTGCGTGAAGAAGGTCAGCACGCCCCCGCCGTGGACCTGCAGGTGCCACATGATGGCCGGCTGGCCCTCGACCTTACCGGTCCACGGCACGGTCAAGGTGACCTGGCTGGCGACCAGGTTGGCTTCCTGCAACGACCATCCGGCCAACTGCTGGAACACCACCGGGTCGAAGGAGTGCCCGGCGAGCGCCGCACGAGCCGTCGCCTCGGTGACGCCCCGGCCACGGTCGAAGTACTCCGGGTTGGCCCGGCTGACCGCGCTGTTCTCGTCCGAGGCCCAGCCCGCGCTGACGATGCCGTGGAACAGCGTCCGGCCCCGATCGACGACGTCCGCCAGCGTCAGCGACGACAGCGAGCCGCCCGGAGCCGGGGCGATCGGGACGTACGCGATGCCGTCGCCGGGCTTTCCGGTCTTGTCGCCGGTGGCGTGCACGTGGCCGTCGGCACCGTACTGCAGGCCGGTCTGCAGCGTCACCGTGCTGCCCGCCGGGCCGATCGCCAGCGCGTAGCCGGGCTTGGTGTCGCTGCCCATGGCGATGGTGCCCACCAGCCCGGTGCCGTCCATGCCGATGTCGCCGTTCTCATACATCTTCTCCGGCGCGGAACCGGGCGCCCCCTCGAAGGACTGCAGATGCCAGTCGGTGACACCGTCGTTGCGGAACGGCACGTCGGCCACGACGATCCGCGCCCCGGGCACCTCCCCGGCCCACACCACCTCGACCTTGTCCCGGTCGAGCTTCCAGTCCTCGTCGCCGTCGTTGCTGGAGACCCGCAAAGTGGCGCGGAAGGCATCCAGCCACGCTTGGTCCGTACCCAGCGAACCCCGCACCGATCCCTGCGCCAGACGCGACGGCCCGTGCGCGTTGGCGGCCTGCGACATCAGGCCCGGGTTGGTGAGCACCCCGGCGGCCACGGCCACGACGGCCACTCCCCCCGCCGACACGGCGAGGTAGCGGTTGCGCTTGTGCTTGCGTTCCAGGCGCACGAAGGTCTCGTACGGGTCGGGCTGGCCGGTCACCTGCTCGGCCTCGGCGTGCAGGCTGTCGCGCAGCAGTGTTTCCAGGTTCGAGGTCATGAGGCCCTCCCGGGCAGGCTGACGGTCAAGGGGGCGGCGACAGCGGAGATGGTCAACTGCTCGCGCAGGCGGGCCAGACCCCGCGACGACTGGCTCTTCACGGTGCCGAGCGAGCAACCGAGCGCCTCGGCGGTCTCGGCTTCGCTGAGGTCCTCGAAGTAGCGCAGCACCAGCACGGCCCGCATTTTCGGGGGCAGCTTGCGCAGCGCGGCAACAACGCGGTGCCGCTCGTCGGAGGCGCCGTAGGGGTCGACGGGCTGACCGGCGTGCGAGGCGAGCAGCGGCACCTCGGGCACCCGGCGGCGACGGCGCCAGGAGGTGGCCGTGTTGACCATGGTCTTGCGGACGTACGCGACCGGGGCGGCCATGGTGCCGACCCGGTTCCAGCGCCGGTGCGTCTTCTCCAGCGCCGACTGCACCAGGTCCTCGGCGTGCCCCCGATCACCCATGATCAGGTAGGCGGTGCGCACCAGGGCATCCCGGTGCGCCTCGACGAAGGCGCGGAAATCGTCGTCGGATCTCACGCACCCTCCTTCGGCCGGCTCCGGGAGGATCTCGAGGTTGTCATGCCGGAAAGAACGCCACCCGTCGCCGGAAAGGTTGCGAGCCAATTTCGGCCCGGTTCAGACCCAGCGGCCGCCGAGCCACATGCGCGACCACCACTCGTCGTAGGTGATCATCTGCCCGACGAAGATCGGATAGAAGTACGCGAAGCAGAGCGCGACCAGCACCAGATAGACCCCGGCAGTGACGCCGCCGATCAACTGGCGGTCGCAGCGACCAGGGCCGGTGACTGTGCCGCCCGGTGGGGTCATGATCGCGCCGAGCACATAGACGACGGCGAGGACCAGGAACGGCAGGGCGGGCAGGACGTAGAAGGAGAACATGGTGCGCCCGTCCTGGACCGCGAAGTAGAACCACGGCAGCAGACCGGCGACCACCCCCGTACCGATGGCCAGGGCCCGCCAGTCGCGACGGGCGATGCCGAACCACACCAGCGCGGCCAGGGCGGGCAGGAAGGACCACCACAGCACCGGCGTGCCCAGCAGCAGCACCTCGGGCACGCACTTGGACGCGCCGCACCCGGTGGTGTTCGGCGGGGCGTAGAACGAGACCGGGCGTCCGAGCAGCAGCCACTGCCAAGGCCACGACTGGTAGCGGTGGGTCGTGGTCAGGCCGCTGTGAAAGGTGTACGCCTCGTGGTGATAGTGCGCCAGGTTCAGCAGCGCACCAATGACCGGGTGCTCGCTGAGCCCGTTGGCCTGCCGGTAGTGCCGGAAGTAGCCGGTGTCCGTGCGGAACCACCCGGTCCAGGTGGCCAGGTAGGTGGGCACCGTGAGCACGAAGCTGAGCGCCAGCAAACCCAGGTCGCCGAGCAGGCCGGAGACGATCGGGCGGCGAACCCCGGCGGAGCGGCGGGCCTGCACGCGCCACAGGATCACGAGCAGGGCGAAGAACGGGGCGAAGAACAACGCACTCCACTTGACGCCGCAGGCCAGCCCGAACGTGACGCCGGAGACGAGCAGCCACCACGGCACGATCAGCGGGCGCCGGTCGCCGGGGTGCCAGCCGTGTTCGAGGGCCCGCAGCAGGCGCCGGCGGTAGTGATCGCGGTCGAGGACCATGGCCGCGAAGGTCAGCAGGGTGAAAAGCCCGAGAAAGATGTCGAGCAGGGAGGTACGCGAGAGCACGAACTGGAAGCCGTCGAGCGCCATGAGCAGCCCCGCCAGCCCGGCCAGCACGATCGAGTGAAACAGCCGGTACGCCACCCGCACGAGCACCAGGATCATCAGAATCCCGGCGATCGCGGCCGGGAAGCGCCAGCCCAGCTCGGTGTTGCCGAACGCCTTCTCCCCCAGCGCGATGAGCCACTTGCCCAGCGGCGGATGCACCACGTACGCCGGGCCGCCGTGCTCGGGGTCCCACTCCACGCCGTGCTGCACCATGTCCCAGGCGTCGGTTGGGTAGTACACCTCGTCGAAGATGTAACCCTTGGGGTGGGTGATGCCGACCAGCCGCAACACCGTCGCGATGGCCACCACCACGGCGGTCACCACCCACGACCACGGATCCCGCCAGTTCTCCAGCGTCGCCAGCCGGCGCCGCACGAGCTCAGGCACGATCACCGGCGCCGGTCCGGGCTCCGGCGGGGCGTGCTCTGGTCGTACCGTCTCCGCCGTCGCCGTGGTCACCCCGCGATCTTAGGACCTGCCTGCACCAGGGGAGACGCGCGCCGAGCGGATCTCGGTACGCCGTGCGGGCGGGCCGTCCACCGGAGCCGGATCCTCCGGGGTTGCCGCCACCCCACCGGCGGCCACCCGGTCCAGGGTCCGAAGCCCGGCCGGACGCACCTCGCCGAAGATGGTGTAGTTCGGGCGCAGCGCCGAATTGGCGTACACCAGGAAGAACTGGCTGCCGTTGGTGTCCGGCCCGGCGTTGGCCATGGCCAGCACACCCCGGGCGTAGACGCGGCGCTGCCCGGTGGGATCGGTGGGCGCGGGCGGCAGGCCGGTCGGCAACTCGTCGCGGTAGCGGTAGCCCGGCCCACCCTCACCGGTGCCCGAGGGGTCGCCGCACTGCAGCACCGACAGGGTCGGATAGCTGGTGAGCCGGTGGCAGATCGTGCGGTCGTAGAACCTGTGCCGGACCAGGTGCAGGAAACTCTGCACGGTGCAGGGGGCCTGGGCGCGATCGAGGTCCAGCGGAATCACCCCGAGGTTGGTGCGCAGCACGACGCGTACGGTGCCGCGCGAGGGGGTGTGCCGGGGGTCGCGGGGCAGGGGCACCGGGCGGACGGCCGGGTCGTCGGGGGTCGGGGTGTAGG
>NZ_LOJP01000001.1:5145650-5219031 GCF_001553785.1 Actinoplanes sp. TFC3 | reverse complement strand
CTCCCGCACCTCTCCCTGACCAAGGCCTCCTGGATCTGGTTCCCTGAACAGCAGCCCACCTCAGCCCCCGCCGCCACCCGCTACTTCCAGCGAACCTTCACCGCCCCCGCCGGCCCATACACCACCTCGCACCTGCTCATCACCGGCGATGACACCGTGGATGTCTGGCTCAACGGGACCTGGCTGGCCGGTTCCCCGCGACAACCCAACGCCTGGCGGACCGCGTTGACCGTGGACCTGGCGGCGGCGTTGAAGGCGGGCACCAACACGCTGCTCGTCGCCGCGCGGAACAGCACGCCCGGTCCGGCCGGTGTGCTGGGGCATCTGCGCGTGCAAGGCACCGGGAGCGTGGTTGACCTGGTCACCGATCAGGCTTGGCAGGCAGCCGACGCGGTACCGCAGAAGTGGGTAGCGGCGCGCGTTCTGCACCGGAGCACGTCGACTGTCAAGACCAGCAGCGCGGCGGCGGCCCAGGTGAAAGTGACCGCGTTGACCACGGAACGTCAGACCAACCCGCTCGGGATCGATGCCAGAAACCCGCGCTTCGGCTGGCGGCTCACCAGCACCGCGAAAGGTCAACTGCAGGGGCGCTACCAGATCACCGTGGGCACCACGCCCGGCGGCAAGGACGTCTGGGACAGCGGGCCAACGGCATCGGCCCAATCAACTGACATCTCGTACGGCGGCAGCCCTCTCGCCCCGAACCGCACCTACTTCTGGCGGGTGCGCATCTGGGACGCCCAGGGACGACCCAGCGCCTACAGCCCGGTAGCCCGCTTCGACACCGGGCTCGACGCCTGGCAGGCCGGCTTCATCGGGGATCCGGGGACGGCGAACCTGGAGGGCGCCTCGTGGATCTGGTTCCCGGAGGGGGATCCGGCCGGCACCGCACCGGCCGCCGAGCGCTACTTCCGGCGCAGTTTCGAGCTGGCGACCACGACCGGGCGAACCACGGTGGTGGTGACCGGGGACGACACGGCTGACGTGTGGGTCAACGGCACCAAGGTGGCGGCGTCGCGCCGGGCTGCTGACTCGTGGAAACGAGCTACCTCGGTCGACATCAGTGCTCAGCTTCGTACCGGGGCGAATATCATTGCTGTTGCTGCCACCAACACGTCGGCCGGGCCTGCCGGAGTGATCGTGAAGGTGCAGGGCGCCGCGAACCTGGTGAGCGATGCGGGGTGGAAGGCCGCGCAGACGGCACCGGACGGATGGCAGCAGGTGGGCTTTGACGACAGCGCCTGGCCGGCCGCTCAGGTGGCTGCGGCTTACCGTAGCGGCCCGTGGGGTGACCAGGTCGTGGTGCCGAACCCGGCTCCCCGGCTCGGCAAGGCGTTCACGGTGACCAAGCCGGTGGCCCGCGCGCGGCTGTTCGCCACGGCGCTGGGGCTGCACGAGACCTACCTCAACGGGCGCAAAGTCAGCGACGAGCGTCTGGCTCCGGGATGGACGGACTACACCAAACGGCTGCAGTACCGCACGTACGACGTGACGTCGGCCCTCAGGCAGGGCAGCAACGACGTGTCGGCGCTGCTGGGCAACGGGTGGTACTCGGGTAACGTCGGGTTCGCGGGCAGCCAGCTGTACGGCAAAACGCCCTGGTACTCCGCGCAACTCAGCATCGAGTACGCCGATGGAACGCGCGCTGACGTGCGTACCGATGGATCGTGGGTGGCCACCGCCAGCCCGATCGTCGCCGACGACCTGTACCACGGCGAGGATCAGGATGCCCGGATTCCGGCAGGCGCTGCGCGGCCGGTGACCGTGCGCAGCGACCCGGCGCCGACGATGGTGGCCCAGGTTGATCCTGGTGTGACAGTGCAGCAGGAGCTGAAGACCGTGCGGCTGACCGAGCCGGAGCCGGGGGTCTGGATCGCCGATCTGGGTCAGAACTTCACCGGCTGGAACCGGCTGAGGCTCAGCGGCCCGGCCGGCGCCAAGGTGACCCTGCGCCACGGGGAAATCCTCAACGAGGACGGCACCCTGTACACGGCCAACCTCCGCGCGGCCCAGGCCACGGACACGTTCACGCTCGCGAGCTCCACCAAGGAGCAGACCTTCGAACCGCACTTCACGGTGCACGGCTACCGCTACGTCGAGATCACCGGCTTCCCCGGTACGCCCACGAAGAACTCGATCACCGGGCTGGCGGCCTGGACCGATGGCGCAGCCACCGGCGACTTCCGCACCAGCGACCCGCTCGTCAACCAGCTGCAGCACAACATCGTGTGGGGCGCCCGCTCGAACATGCTCTCGATCCCGACCGACTGCCCGCAGCGCGACGAGCGGCTCGGTTGGACCGGTGACATCGCGGCGTTCGGGGCCACCTCGACGTTCAACTTCGACACCCACGGGCTGCTCGCCAAGTTCGCCGACGACCTGGTGGACGCCCAGCGCTCCGACGGCGCGTTCACCGATGTCGCCCCGGCCGTGATCAGCGGGGCGGGCAAGGCGGGCTGGGCCGACGCGGGGGTGATCGTGCCCTACACGGTGTGGCAGCGCTTCGGTGATCTCTCGGTGGCCGACAAGCACTTCGCGGCGATGGCCAAGTATGTCGACTACCTGCGCTCAACGGCGAACCCCGGCTTGATCCGGGATCACGAGACCTACGGCGACTGGCTCAACGTCGATGACCCGACCGCCAACGACCTGACCAGCACCGCGTTCTTCGGCTGGTCGGCGCGGCTGGTGTCGCGGATGGCGGCGGCCACCGGGCGGACCGGGCAGGCCCAGCAGTACGCCACCCTGGCCGATCAGATCGCGGCCGCGTTCAACTCCCGGTTCGTTGCGGCGGACGGGACGGTCGGGAACAACAGCCAGACGGGGTACGTCCTCGCGCTCGCCTTCGGCCTGGTGCCCCCGGACCGGCAGCAGGCGGTCGCGGACAAGCTGGCGGCCAAGGTGGCCTCGCGGGACGGTCACTTGTCGGTCGGCTTCATGGGTGTGGAGAACCTGTTGCCGGTGCTGGCCGGCCACGGGCACGTCGACACCGCGTACCGGATTCTGCAGCAGCCGGACTATCCCGGCTGGGGCTACATGAACTCGCGCGGCGCCACCACGATCTGGGAGCGCTGGGACGGGATCCGCCCGGACGGCAGCCTGCAGGACCCGGGCATGAACTCGTTCAACCACTACGGCCTCGGCTCGGTCGGTGACTGGCTCTACCGCGAGGTCGGTGGCATCGCCCCCGCGGCGCCGGGATATCAGCGGCTGCTGCTCGCGCCCAAGCCCGGCGGGTCGCTCACTGCGGCGACCACGTCACTGACGACGGCCTACGGGCCGGTCAAGACGCAATGGCAGCGTGCTGACGGCTTGACCTTGCGGGTCACCGTTCCGCCGAACACCACGGCGACCGTTCGCGTACCGGGGACGCGGATCACCGCCCCGCCGGAAGCTGTGCCGCAGGGACCGGGGGAGTACTCGCTCGGCTCGGGCACCTACACGTTCGTGGCCGCGGGGTAGGCGCTCACCTCGGTCGCCTTGACGCTGGCCCACACCCGGCTGCCCGGTTCCAGCGCGAGCTGGACCGCGGCGGCCGGGGTGATGTCGGCGGCCACCGCGATCGGCCCGGCCAGCTCGACGCGCAGGGCGTCGCCGTGCCGGGCCACCGCGGTGACCGTCGCCGGCCAGGTGTTGCGCGGGCTGCCCTCGGGCCGCTCCGGATACAACGCGACAGCTGACGGCGGGAAGGCCACGAAGACGTCCCCGGTCACCGGGCTGCGGACGGTCAATGCGAAGCCGCCCGCAATGCCGGCCCGGGTGTCCACGCATTGCCCGCGGTACAGGTTGAGTCCGACCAGCCGGGCCACATAGTCGGTGCGCGGCTGCGAGGTCACGCTCGCAGCGTCGCCGGTTTGCACGACACGGCCGTCTTCGATGATGACCAGGCGGTCGGCCAGCATCATGGCGTCCAGCGGGTCATGGGTCACCAGCACGGTCGGGCCGGCATGCCCGGCGAGATGCCCGCGCAGATGCGCACGGGTGTCCAGGCGGGTCCGCGCGTCCAGGGCGGCCAGCGGTTCGTCGAGCAGGAGCAGCTGCGGGTCGGTGGCGAGGGCCCGGGCGAGGGCCACGCGCTGGGCCTGCCCGCCGGAGAGTTGACGGGGCTTTTTGCGTACGTGCTCGGAAAGACCCACCCGCGCGAGCTGGTCTGCGGCCCGGACCCGCGACTCGGTTTTCGCCACCCCCCGGCAGCGCGGTCCGAACGCGACGTTGTCCAGCGCGCTCAGGTGCGGGAAGAGCAGGTAGTCCTGGAACACCACGCCGATGTGCCGGTGCTCGGGCGGCACCTTCTCGACGCGGTGGCCGTCGAGCGAGATGTGCCCGCCGTCGAGGCCGATCAGCCCGGCCAGCGCGCGTAGAGCAGTGGTTTTGCCGGCGCCATTGGGACCCAGCAGCGCTACCACTTCGCCAGCACCAGCCGTGAGCGTGGCGTCCAAAGTGAAGCTCTCCCGCCGGACCACGAGGTGCGCGTCGAGGCTCACGTCACACCGGCCCACTTGTCGCGCAGCGCGGCCAGGATCGCGACCGACACCACCACCAGCACCAGGCTCAGCACGATCGCCGCGTCCAGGTCCTGTTCCAGGGCAAGATAAACAGCCAAAGGCATGGTCTGGGTACGTCCCGGAAAGTTGCCGGCGAACGTGATCGTTGCCCCGAATTCCCCCAGCGCCCGCGCCCAGCACAGCACCGCACCCGCGGCCACCCCCGGCGCGATCAACGGCAACGTCACCCGCCGGAAGGCCGTCCACCGGCTCGCCCCCAGCGTCGCCGCCGCCTCCTCATAGCGCGCATCGGCGGCCCGCAGCGCCCCCTCGACGCTGATCACCAGGAACGGCATCGCCACGAACGCCTCGGCCACCACCACCCCGGTCGTGGTGAACGGCAGCGTGAACCCGAACGTGGTGTCCAGCCACTCGCCGACCAGCCCGCGCCGGCCGAACACCAGCAGCAGCGCCACACCCCCGACCACGGGCGGCAGGACCAGCGGCACGGTGACCAGCGCCCGGACGAAGCGGCGGCCGGGGAAGCCGGTCCGGCCCAGAAGCCAGGCCAGCGGTACGCCCAGAACCAAGCAGACGCCGGTGGCCAGCGTGGCGGTCAGTAAGGACAGGCGCAACGCGGCCAGCACGCCCGGCTCGGTCAGCCGCTCGGGCAGCGTGGTCCACGGCGCCCGGACGAGCAGGCCGGCCAGCGGCAGCACGAGAAACGCCAGCCCGGCGATCGCGGGGATCGCCAGGGCCAGCGGGATGCGCCGGCTGGGCGCGCTCAGGGCTGCTGGAACCCCGCCTCGGTCAGCACCTGCTGAGCCTGCGGGGTCTGGACGAAGGTCACGAACGCGCTTGCGCCCGAGGGGTTCACCGCGTTCTTCAGCGCGACGATCGGGTAGTCGTTGATGGCCTGCGCGGACTCCGGGAACTCCACGCCGTCCACATCGGCCGCAGCCGCCTTGGCATCGGTGCGGTAGACCAGCGCCGCGTCGACCTCACCGAGCTTGACCTTGGACAGCGCCGCCTTGACGTCCTGCTCCTGGGTCACCGGGGTGACCTTGATACTGGCTGCGGTGAGGGCCTTCTGGGCGGCCGCGCCGCACGGCACCTGCTCGGCGCACAGAGCCACCTTGAACTCCGGCTTGGCCATCGCCGCCAGCGAGGTGATGCCCTTCGGGTTGCCCTTCGGCACGGCGATGACAAGCTGGTTCTTGACGAACGTGGCGGGGGTGCCGCTGGCGTCGCCGGCGTCGGTGGCGGTCTTCATGGTGGCCGGGCTCGCGGCGGCGAACACGTCGGCGGGCGCGCCCGAGGTGATCTGCGTGGCCAGCCCGGAACTGCCGCCGTACGAGAAGGTCACCTCGACACCGGGGTTGGCTTGCTCGAACAGGGTTCCGATCTTGTCGAAGGACTCGGTCAGCGACGCGGCGGCCAGCACGGTCAGCTTGCCCTTCGAACCACCCGCGGAGCCGGAGGCGGCCGGGGTGCCCGAGCCGCCGTCGTCGTCGGAGCCGGAGCCGCACCCGCTCGTCACCAGGACAGCAGTCAGGGCCAGGGCGGTCAGCAGGCGTGCCTTCATGTGTCGTCCCCTCGCTCCACGACCACCGTCGTGGACTTGATCACTGCCGTGGCCGCCGAGCCGATCTGCAGGCCGAGGTCGTCCACGGCTTCGCGGCTCATCAGCGCCACCACCCGGAACGGCCCGGCCTGGATGTCCACCTGCGCCATCACCGCGTCCCGGGTGATGGCGGTGACAATGCCGCGCAGCCGGTTGCGCGCCGACGAGCGGCGGGCCCCCGAATCCGGCTCGTCGCCCAGCGAGCGGGCGAACGCGGCCAGATCGGCGCCGGCGATGCTGCGGTGCCCGTGCTCGTCGCGCACCGAGGCGAGCCGGCCCGCGTCGGCCCAGCGGCGCACGGTGTCCACGCTCACCCCGAGCAGCTCGGCCGCCTCTCCGATCCGGTACGTCGTCACGAGCGCCAGCATAGGGCCGCAACTGCGAGGCTGCTAAGCGTCGTGGCCTAGTAAGTGCAACTCGTCACTCAACAGGTGAGCCACGTGCCGGGACCGGTCACCGTCCACCGGGATGCCACGGCTGGGGGCCTCGGTCAGCATCAACGTGTAGAGGTGCACCCGGTACAACGCCAGCCGGGTACGTGCCGAGCCGTCGAGCACCAGGGCGGTGGTGCCGGTGTACCCGCGCAGGAACGGGTGACCGGGTTCCTCCTCGATGCGCTGGAACAGTGCGGGGGACACCAGGTCGAGCAGCGGATCGCCGAACAGGTACCGCTCGCCGTCCACCAGCCCGGTGAGCTGGCCCGCCTCGGCCAGCACGTTGCCGTCCCACAGGTCGAAGTGCAGCAGGGCCGGGCGGGTGGCGTGGGCCAGAACAGCCCGGTGTCGCACGACCGTGGCCGCGATCCCGCTGGGCAGCGCCACCTTCCAGTCGCGGGCGTCGGCGAGCAGATCGTCCACCATGGCGGTGAAAGCCTCCGGCCAGGTGGTGCCGCTTGCCCGGGAGCCGGTGCCGGTGTAGCCGAAGCGGGAGCCGGTGCCGGTGTAGCCGAAGCGGGTGCCGGTCTTGGCGTGGATGCGGGCGACCGCGGCGCCGGCCTGCTGGCGCACGGGTTCGGTGCCGGACAGTTCGGTGAGGGGCCGGCCGGGCAGGTGGGCGACGGCCAGCCAGTCGTCGGCGACATGCAGCACCTGCGGTACGGGGGCCACGTCGGCTGCGAGACGGTAGTAGGCGGCCTCGGCGGCGATGAGGTTGTGTTCGTACCGGAGGCAATCGGGTCTGCGGGGGTGGTCCGGCCTTGACGACCACGCTGCGTCCATCGGCGAGCCGCGCCCGCCACACCGCGGCGAAGCCTCCGCCGCTCAACTCGGCCGCATTCACCACGCAAGCATGGAAAACGGGCCGCAGCCAGGCATCCAGGGTCACGAGATCGAGGGTGCGTCGGGTGGGACTCCGCATGCGGCATTGTGCAACGCCGAATAGTGGGCAAGCCTGGGGGGTACCGGGGGTTTCGAGAAGGTGGCTCACGTCCCGGAAGGGGTCGAGACGCTCCATGAGAGTCCGTGATGAGCGGCCGAGGTTGGCGGAACGCGGCCGGGGGATCACTGTCCGCAACGCCCGCCCGGTGCCGATAGCGACCCCGGCTCGCGCCGACGACCTGCCTCAGTACCTGCATGCCCTGCGCCGCCTGGCCGATGCCGACGACCTGAGCACGGCCTACGCCGGCTGCACCATCGCCCTGGACGTCGCCGGGCGCGAGCACGACGCGGCGAGCCTGGTCATGGCCTTTTCCCAGCGCTGCTCGGTGGCCCGCCGCCTCGGTGACCTGCCGGCCGCGCATGCCGATGCCACGGTGGCGGCGGGGTTGCTCGGCGAATCGGGTCTGCTCCCGGACAGCCCGCCGGCCGCCCTGTTGTTGTCGCGCCGGCTGGCCGTGCTGCTCGACCTGGGCGACACCGCGACGGCTGACGAGCTGCTGGCCGGTGTGCCCGGCGGCGACGAGTTGCCCGATGCGCCGGAGTTTCTGCTGCTGCGCTACGTGCGGGGGTGTCTGCACGCCGCCTCCGCGCGCCTCGGTGAGGGCCTGGCCGACCTGTACCGCTGCGGCGAGCGGCTGGCAGCCCGCCGCTCGGACCACCCGGGCGTGCTCCCGTGGCGCTCAGCGGCGGCCTCCGTCCTCAAGCGACTCGCCGCCGACGAGGCAGCCGACCGGCTGGTGTCTGAGGAGATCGCGCTGACCCGCCGGGTCGGGCTCGCCTCGGCGCTCGGGCGGGCGCTGCGCATCCAGGGCCAGATCCGTCCCGGTGAGGCGGGGATGGCGGCGGCGGAGGAGTCGGTACGCGTCCTGCAGGGCACCCCGCGCCGCTTCGAACTCGCCACCGCGCTGGTCGACCTCGGCGGTCTGCTCAACGCGGCCCGGCGCCGGGCGCAGGCCCGCCGGGTGCTGCGCGACGGGCTCGAACTGGCCGAGTCGTGCGGGTCGCCGGCCCTGGTCGCGCGGGCGAAGCGGTACCACGGCGGAAGGGTCTCCGACTCTTAGGATAGCCTCACCTTCATGACCGCAGTCTCCGTGCGCCCGGTGCTCCGGCCCTACCAGCCGTTCGCCCTGCGGGTGGCTCGTAAGCAGCGCCTGAGCCCGAGCTTCGTGCGGGTGACGCTGACCGGCGCGGCGCTTGCCGACTTCGCCCACCACGGGTACGACCAGCGGATCAACCTGATCTTCCTGCCGCCCGGCACGGATCACGAGGTGTTCGCCGGCACCGAGGACTGGATGACCGAGGGCCGGGCCTGCGGCGCGCACCTGCGGGTCTATACCGTGCGGGCGTTCCGGCCGGCCGCGCTTGAGGTGGATATCGACTTCGTGCTGCACGGCGACGAGTCCCCGGCCTCGCGCTGGGCCAGCGCGGCCATCGGCGGCGACCCGGTCGTCATGATCGGCGCGACCCGCGGCCACCCGGTCACCGACGTGGCCTGGAAGCCTCCGGCCGCGGCCCAACTGCTGCTGCTCGCGGCCGACTGCACGGCACTGCCCGCTGCGGCTTCGATCCTGGAAAGCCTGGACCGCCCGGCGAAGGCGATCATCGAGGTGCCCGAGCCGGACGACTGCCTGCCGATCGGCGGCAACCATGAGGTCACCTGGCTGGTCCGCAACCGCGGCGAGCGCATCGAGCCGGTGGTCCGGGCGCTGCTCGACGAGACGGCCCCGGCCGGCACGGTCGCGGCTGACCTGACCGCCGACGACGACGTGTGGGAGGTGCCCGAGAACGCGGCGGGCAGCTTCTACGCCTGGCTGGCCGGCGAGTCGAGCACCGTGGTCTCGTTGCGCCGCCACCTGGTCGGCGAGCGCGGCGTCGACCGGCGCTCGATCGCCTTCATGGGCTACTGGAAGCGCTGAGGCCTCAGACCGTCAGGGGTTCACCGTGCGGCGCCCAGGCGGTGTGCTCGGCGAACGCGCGGTAGCGGTGCAGGGCGCCGAACAGCCAGCCCAGGCTGAGGATCGCCAGCACGATGAACGGGATCACGCCCTGGAACGTGTCCCACGCGGTGTGCATGGCCACGGCACCGATGAAGGTGGCGATGAAGGCCAGCATCTTCTTGCCGGTCGGGCTGGCCACCAGGGCCCAGAGCGCTCCGCAGGTCAATCCGGTCCACGCGGTGTGCCCGGCAGGGGCGGTCAGGCCGCGAACGAACAGCGTCTGCTCGACCGCGCCGATGTTGCCCCGCGACGACAGCAGCGCGCTGAAGCCGTACCCCATGGTCTCCAGCGCGGCGAAACCCATGCCGGACGCAACCCCGATGATCAGCCCGTCCGACGGCAGCCGGCGCCCATGCCGCGCAAGCAGCACGAACAGCAGGACCACCGGCACGATCATCTTGGCGGTCTCCTCGATGAGCGCGACGAACAGCATCGGTAGCGCCCCGAGCCCGCGCAGCGCGTCATACTCCAGCGTCCCGGCCACCACCGCCCCGATGACCCCGCCGAAGAAGGCCGCGGTCACCAGCGCGGACGCCGGCACCTGCCACCGCCCGGTGCGCGCCTGGGCGAAGGTCAGAAAAGCCAGCGGCACGACGGTCGCCCCGAGCAGTAGCAGGGCCGGCACGAAGTTGGGATTCTGCGTGCGCACCAGCGTGCGCAACACGATGACGTAGAGCACGAGTCCGATGATCAGAACGCCTAGCCACGCCGCCCGGCGGGAGAGATCGCGCATCCTCGGATCCTTGCACCTCCCGGCCGGTCTGTCAGTGGTTACCGCTCAGCTCCGGCCGGGGTCCGAGGTGGACTCCGGGCGAACGGCAGATGGCGGTTCCAGTGTTTGAAGCGGTTCAACCATATTGAGGATTGCTCATGTATCGATCCCTGTTGTAACTTCCCGTAGCCAATCAACTGCGCGGGGGAGTGGGTCCATGCTGTCCATGAAACATCGTCCTGAACGCCGCACGGGGTGGACAGCGAGCGTGACCGCGCTGGCGGTCATCGTCTCCGTCACCGCGGCTCCGGCCGCCGAGGCGGCGCCTGCTTCGGTCACGCCGGTCGCAGCTCCGCAGGTCAAGAAGCGGCCCTGTCCGGCTGACCGCCCGGATGAAGCGGCCGCGCTCACCGCGGCGCGGATCTGCGGCGGCGAGGTGAAGATCTCCGGTCAGACCAGCGAGTACGACGACGGCGTCGCCCTGCCGAACGGCCAGGTCCGCTGGGAACACCACTACCGGCCGGTCCGGGTCGAACGCGGCACGTCATGGGCGCCGGTGGACACCACCCTGACCGCGCAGCCCGACGGCACGGTGCAGCCGGCAGCCACGGCTGTCGGGCTGGAGTTCTCCGGTGGGGGCACCGGGCCGATGGTCAAGGTTACCGAGGCCGGTACGGCGCTGACCCTGGGCTCGCCGCTGGGCCGCCTGCCCAAGCCGGTGCTGCAGGCGAACGTGGCCACCTATCCCGAGGTGCTGCCCGGCGTCGACCTGCAGCTCAAGGCCGACGTCGACGGCTACGCGCAGGTGCTGGTGGTCAAGAACCGCCAAGCGGCCGCCAACCCGAAGCTGGCCGAGCTGACCTTCCCGCTGGCCGGCACCAAGCTGACCGTGAGCACCGACAGCGCGGGCAACCTGCGCGCCACCGATGCCAAGGGCAAGGTGCGGCTGTCCGGCAACGCCCCGCTGATGTGGGACGCCTCGGCGCAGCAAAGCTTGACGGCGCGCCCGGATGCCGAGCCCGGCTCGACGGGTGTGACAAAGAAGCTGACGGCGGCGCTGTCGAAGTCGCAGATCTCGGTCACGCCGAACCGGGGCCTGCTGGACGACCCGGACACCGTGTACCCGGTGTACATCGACCCGGGGGTGACGGCGACCCGGTCCGCTTGGACGAAGGTGTCGTCGGCCAACCCGACCACGTCGTACTGGAACGCCGCCGGGAACGCGCCGGTGGGTGGCACCAATGTCTCGGGCGCCAAGTACCGCTCGTTCTTCGACCTGGACATCAGTTCCACACCGATCGCCGGTACGCACATCGTGGCGGCCAACCTCGTCGCCGTGCAGGCCTACGCGTTGTACTGCGAGTCGTACCCGGTCGACCTGTGGGCCACCGGGTATGCCGGGCAGGCCACCACCTGGAACAACCAGCCCGCCTTCTCCGGCGGGGTGCTGGCCAGCAACACCTCGCTCGCGGGCTGCACCGGACACGCGGGCGCGTCACTGACGTTCCCGGTCACTGCACACGTGCAGTCCGCCGCGAACGGCGCCTGGACGAACCTCACGTACGCGCTGCGCTCGGACGAGTCGGCCACGCTGCACTCCTACAAGGAGTTCGGCAGCAACCCGTACGTGTCGATCACGTACAGCCGGTTCGCGACGATCACCAGCAAGGGGACCCTGCCCGCGACGACGTGTACGACCGGGGCGAACCGGCCATACGTCAACACCACCACACCCACGCTGCGGGTCCGGGTGACCGACCCCGAGGGCGCCGGCGTGCGCCCCGAGATCGAGTGGGACACCCCGGCCGGGGTGAAGCTCGGCAGCGCCCAGCCGACCCCGGCGGCCACGTCCGGATCGCTGTTCGGCGCTGCGATTCCCGCCGGTGCGCTCACCAACGGCAGCACCTTCTCCTGGAAGGCCCGCGGGTATGACGGCAACGCCTGGGGTCCCTGGTCGAGCCCCTGCGAGCTGACCGTCGACACGACAGCCCCCACGGCGACGCCGACCGTCAGCTCGGCCACGTACCCGGCAAACGACTGGGGTGGCGCGGCCGGCTCGGCCGGCACCTTCACCCTGGGCGCCGGTGGCACCAGCGACATCGCCGCCTACGTATACACCCTCGACGACGACCCGGCCGCCGTGGTCAACACGAGCGCCCTGGGCGGTACCGCCTCGATCAGCATCGTGCCCGACGAGGAGGGCAAGCACACGCTCAAGGTGCAGGCCCGGGACAGGGCGGGCAACCTTTCCCCGGCCCGGACGTACACGTTCTTCGCCGGCACCGGAGCGGTCAGCTCGCCGGCCGCCGGCACGCTGACCGCGGGCAAGGTGACGCTGTCCGGCCTCGGGCGCAGCACCTCGACCGGCGTCACCTACCAGTGGCGCCGCGGCGACGCCGACACCTGGACCACCATCCCGGCCGGTGACGTCACCACGACCGCCGGCGCGGCGATCTCCTGGCCGCTGGCCACCACCGGCTCGGGCGCCTACCCGGAGCTGTCCTGGAACGTGGCCCAGACGGTGAACAACGCCGAGGCCGGTGCCGAGCCGCTCAACGGCCCGGTTCAGGTCCGCGCCTCGTTCTCCGGAACCACCGGCACCAGCGGCGGAGTGCTGTTCACCCTGGACCGCGACCGGGTGGACGCCGCCTCGTCCGAGATCGGCCCCGGCCAGGTCAACCTGCTGACCGGCAACTTCTCCGCAAGCGCAGCCGATGCCGGCAGCATCGGCGGGCTGTCGTTGCAGCGCACGTTCAACTCCCGCCAGGCGGCGGTGGTCGACCCGATGTTCGGCCCCGGCTGGACTGCCAGCGCCAAGGCGGAGCAGGCGAGCACGTTCAACAAGCTGACCGTCACCGGCAGCCTGGTGCAGGTGGGTCTCGCCGACGGCTCCACGCTCGGTTTCGCCAAGAAGGCGACCACGAGCACCGGGGCGAGCTTCACGCCGCAGATCGGCTCGGAGGACACCACGCTGACCTACACCAGCACCGGCAACACCTACACGCTGGCCACCAAGAACGGCGACGTCGTCACCTTCACCAACCAGTCGGCCGGGGTGTACGTACCGGCCGCGGTCAAGTCGGCGGGCTCGGCGACGGACAGCAGGATCTCGTGGGAGACGGCCACCGTCGGCGGTGTCGCGGTGGTGCGGCCCACCCAGGTGACCGCCCACCTGCCGGCCGGGGTCACCAGTTGCGCCACGATCGTCAAGGGCTGCCGCGTCCTCGGCTTCACCTACGCCACCGCAACCACGGCGACCGCCGGCGCCCCGGGCGACTATGCCGGCCGCGTCAAGCAGGTCAGCCTGTCCGCCTGGGATCCGGAACTCGCCACCCCGGGCGTACGGACCGTGGTGCTGACCAGATACGACTACGACAGCACCGGACGGCTGCACGCCGCGTGGAACCCGGCGCTCGACTACACCAGCGGCGCGGTGACCAAGCACGTCGCCACGGAGTACACCTACGGCACGGACGGCACGCTGGCGACCCTGACGCCGCCGGGCGAGCTCCCGTGGCAGTTGACCTACACGACCGTGCCCGGTGACACCGGTGCCGGACGGCTCTACAAGGCGAGCCGCGCGGCCCTGCCCAGCGGTACGTCGGTGCAGACCGTGGTCTACAACGTCAAGGTCAGCGGCGCCGGCTCGCCGGTCGACATGGCGTCGTACATCAACCGCTGGGGCCAGACGGTGCTCCCGGTGGATGCCACGGCGGTCTACCCGCAGGACATCGTGCCGGACGGCAACCCGGCGACCGGCACGCTGCCCTCGTACTCCGACGACGACCGGGTCACCGTGACCTACATGGACTCCAACGGCCGCGAGATCGACACGATGCTGCCCGGCGGCACCGTGGAGGCCACGTGGTTCGACAAGTACGGCAACGAGGTGCGCACCCTCGACGCCGGCAATCTGGCCGAGGCGCTGTGGCGGACGGACTCCGACAGCACCGAGGAGGAGGCGGACTACGCCCGGCGGGAGTCCACCGAGAACGTGTACAGCGCGGACGGCCAGCGCCTGCTGGAGACGTTCGAGCCGGAGCACGACGTCGAACTGCCCGACAGCCAGACCGTGCGGGGCCGGGCTCACCTTGTCAGCACGTACGACGAGGGTGCTCCCGCCGGTGCCGCCTACGACCTGGTCACCTCGCAGACGCGCGGGGTGCAGTACACCGCGAACGGCGTCACCACCGATGCCGACAAGCGGACCACCACCACGGCGTACGACTGGACCTACCGCAGGCCCGTCGCCACCACCGTCGACCCGGGCGGGCTGGCGCTGACCACTCGTACGACGTACGACAGCGTCACCGGGCAGGTCGCGTCGACCACCTCGCCGGCCGGCACCGCGGCAGGCACCACCCCGGCAACTCGCAAGACGGTCTACTACCGCGCCGGCACCGGATCGGGTTACAGCGAGTGTGACAACCGCGCCGAGTGGGCCGAACTGCCCTGCCGCGTGTTCACCGGCGGTCAGCCGGGCGGGACCGAGCTACCGGTCACGTCGAGCACGTACGATTTCTTCGGCCAGCCCCGCACGGTGGTCGAGAGGAACAGCACCGCGACGCTGCGCACCAGCACGGTCACCTACGACGCGGCGGGCCGGGAAAGCGACACGACCATCACCGCGGCCGCCGGGGTTGCCCTGGACCGCAAGCACACCGGGTACGACCAGGTTACCGGGCGGCCCTCGGTGGTCCAGAGCGTCAACGCGGCGGGCACGGTCACCGGCTCGGGCACCACCCAGTACGACACCCTGGGCCGGCAGAGCTCGTACACCGACGCGGACGGCGCCACCACCACTGCCACCTTCGACCTGCGCTCCCGCCCGCTGACGGTCACCGACGGCAAGGGCTCGCAGACGTACACGTACAACAACGAGGCCGAGAAGCGCGGCTTCGCCACCCAGCTCGTCGACAGCCAAGCGGGCACGTTCTCGGCGGAGTACGACGACTTCGGCAACCTGGTCTCCGAGGGCCGGCCGAACGGTGTGGGGGTCCGGCACTACTACGACGAGACCGGCGCCGAGACCGGTGTGGAGTACAACACCGCCTGTGACGCCGGGCAGTGCAGCCTGTACAGCGAGTACGTCGACGCCGACGTGCACGGCGGCCGCATCTGGGACTACTCGAGCCTCGCCATCTTCGGCTACACCTACGACAAGGCGGGGCGGGTGTCCAACGTCCGCCAGGATGACACCGCCGGCTGCACCCAGCGGGCGTACGCCTTCGACACCGCCACCAACCGCACCCAGCGGCAGACCTTCGCGCCGGGCGGCGACGGGACCTGCCAGGACACCACCGCCACCACCCGCACGTGGACCTACGACAGCGCCGACCGGGTGACCTCCCCGGCGCCGGTCATCGACGCGCTCGGACGCACCACGACGGTTCCCGCGGCCGACCTCAGCACCGGCAGCACCAGCGGGGACGTCCAGCTCACGTACTACGTCAACGACCTGACCAGGACGATGAGCAACTCGGCCGCGCAGGCCACGTACACGATCGACCCGCTGACCAACCGCTACCGCGGCTACAGCGTGACCGCGGGCGGTAACACCGTCGCGCACACCTACCACTACAGCGATGACACCGACAAGCCGAGCTGGATCGCCGAGAACGGCTGGTACACCCGCCGGGTCAGCGGCCTGAACGGTGTGGCCGCCTATGTCACGGGCTCCGACGCCCACCTGGAATGGCAGATCACCAACCTGCACGGCGACGTCGTCGGGCTGCAGACCGGCAGCACCGCCGGTCTGGCCGCCACCTACCCGGTCGACGAGTTCGGCAAGTCGCTGAACGGCTCGGCCCCGCGGTACGGCTACCTCGGCGATGAGCAGCGCTCCGCGGACAACCCGGGCGGGCTGGTCTCGATGGGCGTACGCACCTACAACCCGGAGACCGGCCGGTTCCTGTCGACCGACGCGGTCTACGGCGGCAACGCCAACGCGTACGACTACTGCTCGGGTGACGCCGTCAACTGCACGGACACGTCCGGCTTGATGTCGTGCTACAAGTTCAACACCACGAAGAAGAAGAACTGGGCGCACATCACCTGGCTGTGGCACAACTGGTACCGCTGCAAGATGAGCCACCAGGAAGTGACCAACTGGCTCATCGGCGGCAGCGTCCCCAGCATTCTCAAGGACCTGCTGGCCAAGCCGCACCTGGTGGTGGTGCGGTGGAGCGCCGTGATGGCCCTGGTGTCGATCATCGGTGGCTTCATCTACAACCACAAATGCGCTAAGAGCCGGGGTATCGGCTGGGACTACTACAGCGGATACAACTTCCACAGCGTGTTCGTGTTCGACATCGGCATCTCCCGGATGTGGTGCCGCTGATCAAGCAGTGACCTGAGAACGGGCCCGTCGCCGGTTGGCGAAGGGCCCGTTCTTCATCTCGTCAGTGGGCGACAACCAGTTCCGGGTTGGGTTCCTCGACCGGTAGCCGCCACGGCCGGACCACCAGCGCGAGCACGATGTTGGCGGCCACCATGCCGCCGGCGATCACCAGGCCCATGCCGACCGCGTCGTTGCCCAGCACCCCGACCAGCGGGGCGGCCAGGGCGCCGACGCCGAACTGGATGGCGCCCAGCAGCGCCGCCGCTGTGCCCGCGGCCTCGCCGTGGCGGGACAGGGCCAGCGCCGGGGCGTTCGGCATGGCCAGACCGGTGGCGGCCAGCACCACCCACAGCGGCACCAGGATGCCGGACAGTCCGCCGAAACCGGTGCTGGCGAACACGAGCAGCACCACGCCGGCCGTCGCGCCGACCGCCAGCGAGGTGATCAGGATGCGGGCCGGGCTGAAGCGGCGCAGCAGCAGCACGTTGCCCTGGGTCGCGGTGATGAGCCCGATGGCCCCCGCGCCGAACACGAAGCCGAACTGCTGCTCGCTCATCCCGTATTCGTCCTGAAAGACAAAGGACGAGCCGGAAACGTACGCGAAGAGCGCCGCCATCGCGAGCCCGGCCACCAGCACGAGCCCGAGGTACGCCCGGTCGGTGAACAGCCGGCCGTAGTCGCGCAGCGTGCCGCCAACCCCACCGTTGCGGCGGCGCTCGACGGGCAGCGTCTCGGGCAGCCCCAGCGCGGTGACGGTCAGGATGGCCACCCCGAAGACGGTCAGCACGACGAACACGCCACGCCACGACGTCCAGTTGAGCGTGATGCCACCCAGGGTGGGGGCGAGGATCGGGGCGGCGCCCATCACCAGCATGAGCCGCGAGAGCAGCCGGGCGGCGGGCAGACCGGTGAACAGGTCGCGCACGATCGCCATGGCCACCACCGCACCCGCGGCGGCGCCGAGGCCTTGCAGGACGCGCAGCGTGCCGAGCACCGCGAGGTTCGGGGCGATCACGCACAGCACCGAGGCGAAGATGTGCACGCCCACGCCGAACAGCAGCGGGGTGCGCCGTCCGACCGCGTCGGACAGCGGGCCGACCAGCAACTGGCCGAGCGCCAGGCCGACCAGGGTGCCGGTCAGCGTCAACTGCACCGCGGCGGCCGTGGTGTGCAACTCGTTGGTGATCGTGGGCAGAGCCGGTAGGTACATGTCGATGGTCAGCGGGCCGAGGGCGATGAGGAAGCCGAGAACCAGCACGAGCCGCAGCCGGGCACCGGAGGACATCAGCTCCCCTGGCGTCTTGGCGGCTTGCGGCGGGACAGCGGTCGCCGGGTTGCCGGGCGCCTGGGTCATGGTGGATCCGTCCGTCGTCGGGTCGGTTCGCCGAACGGCGTCCGACACGGCTACGACAAGTTCCCTCCGCCCAGACCCATTCCCCGGCGACGCTGTTTGGTGGGCCTGATCACAGCAATTGTTACGGGTGCGTCAATGGTGCCCAACCGATGGTAATTCGCTGACTAATTCTTGATCAGCTCGGCAACCTTCGCCACATCACCGATGTCGGCCTGCCGGTCGATGACCTGCGCGGGGGGATTCCACCGGGGCTCGGCCGAGCTGATTCGCACCACCGCACCGGTGAATTCCTCCGGTCGATAAGACGAAACCGCTTCGGCATTGACATAGGGCTGGTCAACTCCGGAAAAGCCGGGTTCGATCAGGACGACCCGGGCCACTTCGGCACCGCCGGCGCGCAGTTGCACGGCGATCTCGTACGCCACCAGCGCGCCCTCCGCCTGCCCGGCCAGATGGTACGGCCCGTCCGGCAGGGCCCGGCGCAGCTCGGCAACGTGGCGCGCGGCGATCGCCGGGATGCCGGCCAGCGGCTCGCCGTCGTCCAGCCCGAACGCCTCCAGGCCGACGCTGGGCCGCTGATCGGCAACGGCGTCGGCGAGGTCGGCGTACTGGCCCACCTCACCGTCGGCCGCGTGCACCCAGATCCACGGCGGGGTGGAGCCCGCAGCGGTCAGCGGGACCAGGCAGGCCGACTCGCCGGCGCGCACGAGGGCGGGATCGGGCAGCCGTTTGCGGTCGGTCTTGCCGCTGGTGGTCATCGGGATCTCGGGCACCACCAGCACGGCGGAAGGCACAAGGGCGCTGGGCAGCCGGGCCGCGACCTGCTTGAGCAGCGAGGTTGTTACACCGGGGTCGCGGGGGCCGCAGACGTACCCGATGAGCTCGGCCATCCCGCCCGCGGGCCGGTGCACCACGGCCGCGGCGGCGCTGACGTCGGGGTGGCTGAGCAGCGCGGCCTCCACCTCGCCGAGCTCGATGCGCTGGCCGTTCAGCTTCACCTGGTCGTCGTTGCGGCCCAGATAGGCCAGGGTGCCGTCGCTCTGCCAGCGGGCCAGGTCCCCGGTGCGGTACATCCGGCCCGGCGCGAACGGGTCCGGCGGGAATTTCCCGGCGGTCAGCTCGGGGCGGTTGAGGTAGCCGCGAGCCAGACCCACCCCGGCCAGGTGCAGTTCCCCGTCGGCGCCCACCGGCACCGGGCGGTCCTGCTCGTCGAGCACGTAGCACCGGATGTTGTCGATCGGGCGGCCGATCGGCACCACGGTCTCGGTGTGCTCGGGCCGGCACTGCCAGAACGTGACGTCGACCGCAGCCTCGGTGGGCCCGTAGAGGTTGTGCAGTTCGACGCCGGGCAGGATGGCAAAGCACCGGTCGCGCAGGTCGGCGGTCAGCGCCTCGCCGCTGCAGAAGATGCGCCGCAGAGCGGTGGCGCGGGCGGCGTCGCGCGAGTTCAGGAACGAGCGCAGCATGGTCGGCACGAAATGAATGGTGGTCACCTGTTCCGCCGCGATCAGCCCGGCCAGATAGCCGTTGTCGCGGTGACCGTTCGGGCGGGCGATGACCATCCGGGCACCGACCATGATCGGCCAGAAGAATTCCCACACCGACACGTCGAAGGTGTCCGGCGTTTTCTGCAGCACGGTGTCGCCCGGACCGATCGGATATCGCCGCTGCATCCACTGCAGCCGATTGCGAATGGCACCATGTTCCACCATCACACCCTTGGGATTGCCTGTCGATCCCGAGGTGTAAAGAACATAGGCAAGATCATCGTTTCCGGGGTACGCGCTGAGCGCCGTTTCCGGCTGCGCCGAGCACTGCGCGTCGTCATCGAGCACGATGACCGGCCGATTCCCCGGGGGCAGCCGGTCGGCGACCGCGCGGTGGGTCAGCACCGCCCGGGCGTCGGTGTCGTCGAGCAGGAACGTCAGCCGCTCGGCCGGGTGGTCGCAGTCCAGCGGCACGTACGCGGCACCGGCCTTGAGTACACCGACGAGCATCAGCACGAGCTCGATGCTGCGCTCGGCGAACACCGCGACCAGGTCGTCGCGGCCGACCCCGAGCCCGGCGAGGCGGTGCGCGAGCTGGTTCGTCCGGCGGTCGAGTTCGGCGTAGGTGACGTCGTGATCGCCGAAGCGCAGGGCTACCGCCTCCGGCGTGGCGGCGGCCTGCGCGGCGATGCGTTCCGGGATCGTGCGTTCGTCGCCGTAGTCGTAGGCGGTGTCGTTGAACGCGGTCAGCTCGGGGTCGATGTCCACCATGGCGTCAGGCTAGGGGCGGGCCGAGCCGGGCAAGACCACCGTGATGTTGACCCCTGGGGTAAACGTGGTGACTACGCGCGTGCGGTGAACGTGGTGATTACGCGGGTTCGACCAGGCCGGCGCGAAAAGCGAATGAGACCAGCTGGGCGCGGTCCTTCAACTGCAATTTGCAGCGCAGCCGATAGAGATGGGTGCGGACGGTGGCCGTACCGATATAAAGCTCGGCCGCAATGTCCTCGGTCGACATACCGTGCGCGGTTAGCGTGAGAATTTCCTTTTCCCGGGGCGTGAGCACCGTGCCGATCGGCATGTCCGCTTTTACCTTTGACTGCACGTCATGCTCGCGGAACCACTCCATCAGCCGGTGCGCGATGCGCGGGCCGAGCATCGACTGACCCCGGGCCACCGCGCGGATGGCCATGGCCAGTTCCTCGCGGCTGGCGTCGTCGGCGAGCAGGCCGTTGGCGCCGGCGTGCAGCACCTCGGTCACCCGTTCGTCGATGTCCTTGATGGCGAACACGATGATGCGCGGTGCCGGATCCAGGGTCTCCCGGGCCAGCCGGCGGATCAGCTCCACGCCGTCGATGTGGTCCAACTGGATCCCGGTCACGACCACGTCGGGCAGGTGCTGGCGGGCCAGCATGATCGCCTGCATTCCGCTCTCGGTAGTGCCGATGACATTGATGTCCTGCTCGCCGGACAGCAGCGAGCGCAATCCATCCAGCACGAGCGGCCGGTCATCACATAACAACACCCGTAAGGGCACGACCGAATCTCCCGTCCCCGGCACCCGACACTCCCCGGCACCCGACGCGAAGGACGCTACCTTAGGTAGTGTTGGAGTCACTAGAGGTGAATCGAAATCTTTGTCATATAACACGGAAGCGCCGCAGTGGATGGTAAATGTCGCTTTCCCGGATTGACTTCGGTTAATGGCCGCCGTACGCCCAGCTTGCACAAAGGGTGTCCACGCTGGGCTGACTCGCAGGATCGGCGGCCCGTCCTATCGTCGGCGCATGAATGCGGACGAGCCGGCAACCGGGAATGTTGAACGAATTGTTGCGACAGTGTGGAGTGAACTACTCGACCGTTCTGTCGCCGATACGACACAAAGTATTTTTCAGCTCAACGCCACGTCGCTGCTGGCAACCGCGTGCGCGGGCCGGCTGCGCGAGCTGCTCGGCGTGCAGGTGAGCACGGCGCTGTTCTTCGAACACCCGGTAATCGCCGACTTCGCAGCCGTCATCGCCGCCGGACCCGACGGCAAACGCGCCGCCCGCCGCGCCGCCATCCTGATCCGCGCCCTGAGCCCCGCCGACCGCCCCGCCTGACGGGACGGCCCGGCTGCCGCCTTGACCGCGCTCCCCCGGGTCCGCGCCGCAGTGGTGCGGACCCGGGGGCGGCGTCTCAGGGCAGCCGGATCATGCCCCCGCCGAGCGTGCGCTTGGTCGTCGGGTCGATCACGATGAACCCGCCCGTCTGCCGGCTGCGCTGATAGTCGTCGCACATCAGCGGTTGGGTGGTGCGCAGCCGGATCCGCCCGATGTCGTTGAAGCCCAGCGAGTCCGCCCCGGCCCGGTGCAACGTGTTGACATCCATCCGGTACTCGATGTCCTTCACCAGCGCCGGCACCGTACGGGTGGTGTGCTTGACCAGCACCCGCATCCCCGGGCGCAGCTCCTCCGGGGCCATCCAGCACACCATCGCGTCGATGTCCTGGGTGGTCCGCGGCTGGTTGTTCACCCGGGTCAGCGTGTCGCCGCGGGACAGGTCGATGTCATCGGCCAGCCGCACGGTCACCGACATCGGCGCGTACGCCTCCTCGACCGGGCCGGCCGGGGAGTCGATCGCGGTGACCTTGCTCGTCATGCCGCTGGGCAAGGCGATCACCTCGTCGCCGACCCGGATCACGCCGGTGGCGATCTTCCCGGCATACCCGCGGTAGTCGTGGAACTCGGTGGTCTGCGGACGGATGACGTACTGCACCGGGAAGCGCAGGTCGATCAGGTTGGTGTCGGCCGCCACATGCACGGTCTCCAGGTGGTGCAGCAGCGACGGGCCCTCGTACCAGGGCATCTTGGTGGTGCGCTGCACGACGTTGTCGCCCTCCAGCGCCGACATCGGGATGACGCTCAGGTCGGGGATGCGCAGCCGCTCGGAGAACCGGCTGAACTCCTGGTCGATGGCCCGGAACGCGGCCTCGTCATAGTCGACCAGGTCCATCTTGTTGATCGCCAGCACCAGGTGCGGCACGCCGAGCAGCGAGCACAGCAGCGCGTGCCGGCGGCTCTGCTCGGTCATCCCGCCGCGCGCGTCGACCAGGACGATGGCCAGCTCGGCGGTCGACGCCCCGGTCACCATGTTGCGGGTGTACTGCACGTGCCCGGGGGTGTCGGCGATGATGAACTTGCGCCGTGGGGTGGCGAAGTAGCGGTACGCCACGTCGATGGTGATGCCCTGTTCCCGCTCGGCCTTGAGCCCGTCGGTCAGCAGCGCCAGGTTGATCTGCTCGCCGTCCCCGCCGGTGCGCCGGCTGGCCCTGGCCACCGCGTCGATCTGATCCTCGAAGGCGGTCTGCGTGTCGTACAGCAGCCGGCCGATGAGCGTGCTCTTGCCATCGTCGACGGAACCCGCCGTGGCCAGACGCAGAATGTCCATCAGAAGTAGCCCTCCCGCTTACGGTCTTCCATGGCGGTCTCGTTGACCCGGTCGTCGGCCCGGGTGGCGCCGCGCTCGGTGAGCCGGCTGGCCACGATCTCGGCCAGCACGTCCTCGTTGGTGACGGCGTCCGAGCGCACGGCGCCCGTACAGGTGGCGTCGCCGATGGTCCGGAAACGCACCTTCTCCATCCGGATGTCCTCGCCTTCGCGGCGGGGCAAGAACTCGTTGTCGGCGAAGAGCATGCCGTCGCGCTCGAACACCGCCCGTTCGTGCGCGTAGTACAGCGGGGGCAGGGCCAGCTCCCGGTCGGCGATGTACTGCCAGATGTCCAGCTCGGTCCAGTTCGACAGCGGGAACACCCGCATGCTCGCGCCGGGTTCGAGCAGTCCGTTGTAGAGGTCCCACAGCTCGGGCCGCTGGTTCTTCGGGTCCCACTGGCCGAACTCGTCGCGCACGGAGAACACCCGCTCCTTGGCGCGTGCCTTCTCCTCGTCGCGGCGGGCGCCACCGAACAGGGCGTCGAAGCGGTGCTTCTGGATGGTCTCCAGCAGCACCGGCGTCTGCAACGCGTTGCGCGAGACGTTGCCGGCCGGCTCACGCAGCGAACCGGCGGCGAGCGCCTCCGGGACCGAGCCGACGATCAGTCGTACGCCGATCTCCTCGACGTATTCGTCCCGGAACTCCAGCACCTCGGGAAAGTTGTGCCCGGTGTCGATGTGCACCACCGGGAACGGCACCCGGGCCGGCCAGAACGCCAGCTTGGCCAAGTGCAGCAGGACCACCGAGTCCTTGCCCCCGGAGAACAGCAGCCCCGGTTGCTCGGTCTCGGCCACCACCTCCCTGATGATGTGGACGGCCTCCGCCTCGAGCGCCGCCAAATGCGACAGCCGCATCGTCGTTGTCACGTGCGCTTTCTCCCTTCTTCCGTCATGCGGCGCCGCCCAGCGGCCAGCCACAGTTGTTCCGGGCGCCCGAAGCGAAGTGCTTCGAGGCGGATTCGCAATCGCAGGTCCTCGGTGCGGGCCAGCCGCACGGCAGCCAGCGCGGTGTCGGCGGCCAGCGCCAGCACCTCGGTGGCCACCCCCGCGTACGGCTGCCGGTTGTCGGCCAGTTGAGCCGCCCTGGTGAACGCAGCCCGGACCGCGGCCAGCGCGGCCCCGGCCCGGACCACGCCGGCATCCCCGCTGCCGGGTCCGGCGGCCAGCACGCGGTGCACCAGGCCACCCAGGTACGCGGCTTGGCGGATGCGCGCCCGCCCGAGGGGGCCCTCGGCGCAGGCGGTTTCCGGGGCCAGCCGGCACAGCAACGGGCTCGGGTCGCAGAGCGCAGCGGAGAATCGGGCCAGTCCGGTCGTACCGGGGGAGGCGGGTTTGTCGATCCACTCCAGCGCGTCGTAACCGATGAGGATGAGACCCACGTCGCCCGATCCGTCCAGGCGCACGGGCAGGACCACCGCGTCGACCTCGGCCGCGTCCACTGCCACACAGCCGTCGAGGATCTCCTGGGTCGCCATGGCATATGGCGTGGACCGGAAGCGGACCGATTCGAAACCCGCGGCCACCACGGCGAGCGTGCCCGCCTCCAGGCTCGGCAACATCTCGGCTTCCCCGGCGGCGGCCGCGTCGACGGCCAGCGCCTCGGCGACATACGTGCGACCGGTGCCGCGCTGTCCGTGCCGCTCGGCCACCGCCACGCTGCCGGTCAGACCGTCGGCCGCCTCCGCTGCCTCTTTCAGCGGCGCAGCCGATGGCACTGGCACCGGGGCGTTGCGGTAAGCCTGATCCAGCAGGTGCAGGCGATCGGCGTCCAGCTCGGCCCGGGAATAGCCGAAACCGTGCACCTGCGCGGCCCACAGCGCCACCGCCTCAGCGGTTCGCGCGCCGTAGAAGTCGGCAACGGGACTCCCGGTGTCGCACAACGCCTTGCTCGCATCGATCATCGCGGCGTGCCGGGCCAGCCCGGCCAGGAAGAAGTCATCGGGTTCGGGCAGGCCGTCGCGTACCGCGTCCAGCCACCGGCGAGCCTTCCACCAGTGCGCCTGCGTGGCGTCCTGAGCGATCACGGCGCCCCCTCCTCGGCGGCCAGCAACCGGGCCGCCTCCTCGTCGGACATGGACTCGATGAGCCGCAGCAACTCGTCGTCACCGGAGTTCGCCTGGTGCTCGCGCACTCGCTCGGCGAGGGCGTGTACGTGCGGCGCGCGGAAGAAGTCAGCGAGCGCGATTTCCACTCCGAACGCCTTGCGCAGCCGCGACACCACCTGGGCCGCCGCGAGGCTGTGCCCACCGAGCTCGAAGAAATCGCCGAACGGGTCGACCTGGCGCAGCCCGAGCAGCGGGGCCACGATGTCCTCGGCGATCGAGCGTTCGACTTCATCGGCGTACGTCACCGGAGTCGCCGGGGCCGCCGCGGCCGGTTCGGGGGCGGGCAGCGCCGCCCGGTTGACCTTGCCGCTGGTGGTCAGGGGCAACTCCGTGAGCACCACGATGCTCGCCGGGACCATGTACGCCGGCAGGTGCTCACCCAGCGCCGCCCGGATCTGCGCGCGGTCGAGATCCGGGGTGGCCGGGACGACGTAGCCCACGAGCTGCTTCTCGCCGCGTTCGTCCTGCCACGGCTGCACCACGCTCTGCGCCACCGCGGGGAGGCGGTTGAGCTGAGCCTCGATCTCGCCCAGCTCGATGCGCAGGCCACGGATCTTCACCTGCTGGTCGATGCGGCCCAGGAACGTCAGGGTGCCGTCGCGCTCGCGCTTGACCAGGTCACCGGTGTGGTAGAGCCGCCCGCCGGGGGCGGTGCCGAACGGGTCGGTGATGAACTTCTCGGCCGTGAGCTCGGGGCGGTGCAGGTAGCCACGGGCCAGGCCGGCGCCGCCGATGACCAGTTCACCGGCCACACCGGTGGGCACCAGGTTGCCCGCGCGGTCGAGCACGTGCGCCACGTGGTTGGCCATGGGGAAGGCGATCGGCGGGGACTGCGTCCAGGTGCCCGAGCACTCGTGGGCGATCATCGTGACCGTGCACTCGGTGGGGCCGTAGCCGTTGAAGAAACGCCGCCCGGGAGCCCAGCGGTTGACCAGCTCGGCAGGGAACGCCTCGCCGCCGACGAACACGATGCGCAGGCTCGGCAGGCGGTCCGGGTCCAGCAACCCCATCAGCGAGGGCGGCAGGTCCACCACGGTGATCGCGGCGCGTTCGAGCAGCCGCTGCAGCCGTTCGATGTCGAGCCGCTCGTCCTGGGTGGCCAGGTGCAGCCGGGCGCCGGTGAGCAGCGCGGCGAAGGTCTCGAACACCGACACGTCGAAGGTGTGCGAGGCGAAACCCAGCACCCGGTCGTCGGGGGTGAGGTCGAACAACTGCTGCACCGAGGTGATGAAGCTGACCAGGTTGTGCTGTTCGAGCAGCACCCCCTTGGGCGTACCGGTGCTGCCGGAGGTGTAGATGGCATAGGCCAGATCCTGCGGACCGGCCGGGCACGCCGGGGTCGCGTCGTCGAGACCGGCGAGCGCGGCCCGCGTTCCGGGATCATCAAGAACGATGACGGGTACGGCCTGAGCGGGCAGACCGCCGGCCGTCGTACTGGTGGTGATCGTGACGACCGGACGCGCGTCGGACAGGATGGCTTCGAGCCGGGCGCTCGGATGCCCGGGGTCCAGAGGCAGGTAGGCGGCCCCGGACTTGATCGTGGCGAGGATGGACACGATCAGGTCCACCCCGCGGGGCAGGCTCAGCGCCACCAGTTCACCGGGCCGCGCGCCGCCCGAGGTGAGCATCCGCGCCAACTGGTTGGACCGCCGGTCAAGTTCGCGGTACGTCACCTCCTCCTCGGCCACGATCAGCGCGACCGTGTCCGGGGCAGCCGCCACCCGCTCGGCGAACATGGCCGCCGCCGTGGTCTGCGGCACCGGCAGCTCCGGGCCGTTCCACCGGCGCAGCAACGCATCGCGCTCGGCGTCATCGAGCAGGTCGACCCCGGCCAGCCCGGCCCCGGGATCACCGGCCAGCGCGGCCACCAGCACCGCGTAGTCATCGGTCAGCGCGGCCACGCTCTCGGCGTCGAACAGGTCGGTGTTGTACTCCACCTCGACGCGGACCACGTCGTCGTGTTCCAGCACGAACCAGCTCATGTCGAAGCGCGCCGCGCCCGTGTCCACCGGCACCCGGGTCACCGTCAGGCCCGGCAGGTGCAGCTCGTCGCCGGCGTTCTCATAGGTGAACGAGATCTGGAACAGCGGCGAGCGGGCCGGGTCGCGGACCGGGCGGACCGCGTCGACGATCCGGTCGAACGGCAGCGAGCCGTGCGCCACCGCGCCGGGCAGCACCGCGCGAACCCGGCCGGCCAGCTCACCGAGCGTCGGGTCACCGCCGGCGTCCAGGCGGATCGGCAGCATGGACACGAAGTAGCCGATGGTCTGTTCGAGTTCGGGCCGGTTGCGGTTGGCCGTCGGGGTGCCGACCACCAGGTCGTCCTGCCCGGTGTAGCGCTGCAGCAGGGCGAAAAACGCTGTGACGTAGGCGATGTACGGCGTGACCCCGAGGTCGCGGGCGGTGGCGAGCAGCCGGTCGTGTTCGGCACGGGGGATGTCGGCCAGGTGCAGGCGCCCCCGGTACGTCATCTCGGCCGGACGGGGACGGTCGGTGGGGAACTCCAGGGTGGCCAGCCCGGCCAGCTGCTGCTTCCAGTACTCGCCGTCCTCCTCGGCGATCCGATCGCGTTGCCACAGCGCGTAATCCGGATACTGCACGGGCGTGGTGGTCTGCGCCCTGGACGAGTACGCCTGCGCGAGGTCAGCGGTGAACACCCCACGCGACCAGCCGTCGAAGATCACGTGGTGCACGGTGACCAGCAGATAGTGCCGGTCCGGCGCGGTACGCAACAGATGCGCCCGCCACAGCGGCGGCTGCTGCAGGTCGAACGGCAGCGCGGCCAACCGGCTCAGCTCGGCTTCAACCGTGCCGGCCGGGATGTCGCGCACCTCCACGGTTGCGGGGAGATCCGCGGTGACCACCTGCACCGGCCCGTCGTCGTCCTCGGCCAGGTGGGTGCGCAGCGCCTCGTGCCGTGTCACCACCTCGCTCACCGCGCCGGTCAGGGCCGCGACGTCGAGCGGGCCGGTCAGCTCGAAACCGAGCGGCACGTTGTACGTCGGCTGCCCGGGCGCCAGCCGGTCGAGGAACCACAGCGTCTCCTGCGCCGGTGACAGCGGCAGGCGCGTACCGGGTTCGCGGGCCACCGGTCCGCTGTCGCCGCCCTCGTCCTCGTCCTCGTCGGCCAGCAGCGCCAGCAGTTCGTCGCGTTCCTCGGCGGACAGGTCCGCCATCCGCTTCATCATGTCGCTCATGACTGTCTCCCCGTCTGCACGGCGCTCAGGCGCAGGGCAGCCGCGAGCGCGGCGGCCTGCTCGAAGATCGAGTAGTGATCGCCGGATACGACCTCATGGCGATCGACGTCCACCAGCCGTTCCCAAAGCCGGGCATGTTCCGGCCCGGACGCCTCAGCGGTGACCAGCGTGGTGGGCCCGGCGAACCGGCGGCCCTGGTGCTCGCGGAACGCCGCAACAGTGGCGCTGTACACCGCGACCCGGTCGGCCAGGTGCTGACGCAACCCGGGCGGTAGCAGGCCGGCCTCCTCCAGCCGGGCAGCGACCGCGTTGACGTCCCGCGGTGCCTCGGTGTCCTGCGGCGGATTGTGGCCCTGCAGCGCGCAGACGTCGGCGACGAAGCCGGCCAGCACATCGCCCTCGCGCTGCGTGCCGGGCGCCGGTGCGTCGATCAGCACCAGCGACACGTCCTCGCCCTCGGCGGTCAGTTGCACCGCCATCTCCTGCGCGATCACCCCACCGATCGACCAGCCGCCGACCCGGTACGGCCCGGCCGGCTGCGTCCCGCGAACCATGGCGACGTACGCGCGAGCCATGCCCCCGATGTCGCTCAGCGGTTCCTGCTTGCCGTCCAGCCCGGCCGCTTCGATGCCGTGCACCGCGCGCACCCCGTCGAGCGCCGCGGCGATCGGCAGGTACGGCACCACCGTGCCCCCGACGGCGTGCACGAGGAACACCGGCGAACCCGCCCCGGCGTCGTTCAGCGCCACCGGCCACGGCGTATCGGCCGGTTCCCCGGTGCCGTCGATGGTGGTGGCGATGCCGGCGATCGTGTTGGTGGTGTAGAGCTGCCGCAGTTCCAGCCGGGTGCCGAAGCTCTGTTCCACCTTGGCCACCAGCCGCATCAGGTGCAGCGAGTTGCCCCCGGCGGCGAAGAAGCTCTCGTCGATGTCGGGGTTGCCGGCGCCCCCGTCCGGCAGCACGTCGAGCCACAGCTCGGCCAGCTTGCGCTCGGTGGCGGTGCGCGGCGCGGTGCCCGGACCGCTGCGTCCCACCGGATCGGGCAGGGCCCGGCGGTCCACCTTGCCGCTGCTGGTCAACGGCAGCTCGGGGAGCACGGTGAAGCTGGCCGGGATCATGTGCAACGGCAGCCGATCGGCCAGGTACGCGCGCAGCTCGGTCTCGCCGGGATTGGGGGTCTCGGTGGCGATCCAGGCGGCGAGCTGGGGGCCGTACCCGTCGCGCTCGACGACCCCCACGCAGGCCTGGCGGATCCCCGGGTGGGTGCGCAAGGCGTGCTCGATCTCGCCCAGCTCGATGCGCAGGCCGCGCAGCTTGACCTGGTGATCGATGCGCCCGAGGAACATGATCGCCCCGTCCGGCAGCCGTTTGACCAGGTCACCGGTGTGGTAGAGGCGGCCGTCGGGGGTGGTGCCGAACGGGTCGGCGATGAACTTGCTCGCGGTCAGCTCGCTCTGCCCCAGATAACCGCGGGCCAGCCCGGCCCCGCCGATCACCAGCTCACCCGGCACGCCGGTGGGCACCAGCCGGCCGGTCGCGTCGACGACGTGCGCCACGTGGTTGGCCATCGGCAGGCCAATCGGCGGCGGGGCATCCCAGTGCCCCGCGCACTCCTGCACGATCATGGTCACCGTGCACTCGGTGGGGCCGTAGCCGTTGAACAGCCGGCGCCCCCCGTTCCAGCGGTTGACCAGGGCGCCGTCGAACGCCTCGCCGCCGACGAACACGATGCGCAGCGCGGGCAACCGGTCCGGGTCCAGCAGCGCCATGACCGAGGGCGGCAGGTCGGTGACGGTGACTTCCTGCGCCTCCAGCAACGCCTGCAGCCGGGGCGGGTCGGTGCGCTCGTCGTCGCGGGCGAGCACCAGCCGGGCGCCGGTGAGCAGGGCCGAGAAGGTCTCGAAGACCGACACGTCGAAGGTGTACGAGGCGAAACCCAGCTCCCGGTCGGCCGGGGTGAGCTCGAACAGCTCCTGCACCGAGGCGATGAAGGCGACGACGTTGCGATGCTCGATCAGCACCCCCTTGGGCGTACCGGTGCTGCCCGAGGTGTAGAGCACGTAGGCGAGATCCTCCGGGCCGGCCGTGAACTCGACCGGATCCGCGGACCCCTCGATGCTGTCGATGGCGAGGTGGTGGTCGGCGGCGATCTTGGCGGCCGTACCCGGCTCGACCAGGACGGTGACCGGGGCGGCGTCGGCGATGATCCCGGCGATGCGCAGCGGCGGGTGCTGCGGATCCAGGATCAGGAACGCGGCGCCCGCCTTGAGCACACCGAGCACCGCAGCGACCAGGTCCGGCCCGCGGGACAGGCAGATGCCGACGAACCGGCCCGGTCCGGCGCCGCGGGCAAGCAACGTCCGGGCGATGCGGTTCGAACGACGATCGAGATCCGCGTACGTCACCAGCGCGCCGTCGCACACCAGCGCCACGGCATCGGGCCGGGCGGCCACCTGCTCGGCGAACAGGCGCGGCAGTGTCGTGGCGGCAACCTCGCGCACCGGCCCGTCGTAGTCGTGCAGCAGCCGGTTCCGTTCGGCGGGGGAGACGAGCTCGACCTGCGACACCGGGCGGTCCGGCGTGCCGATGCCCTGTTCCAGCGCGGTGGTCAGGTGCTCGATGAGCCGGTGCATGCGCTCGCCGTCGAGGATCTCGGTGGCGTACTCGACGCTCACGCCCAGCCCGCCGTCGGCCTGCTCGGCCAGCGTGATGCTCAGATCGAAGCGGGCCCGGATCGACGGCGCCACGAATTCGGTGCTCTGCAGACCTTCCAGGCTCAGCGCGGCGGCGGCCACGGCACCGGGCTGCAGCGACATGCTGACCTGGAACAGCGGTGTCATCGCCGGGTCGCGGGGTGGGCGCAGCGCGTCGACGACCATGCTGAACGGCACGTCCTGGTGCTCGGCGGCACCCAGCACCACATCGTTGGCGCGCCCGGCCAGCTCGCGGAAGCTCGGATCCCCGGAGGCGTCGAAGCGCAGCACCACGGTGTTCGCCAGGTAGCCGACCACCTGTTCCAACTCGGGGCGGCTGCGCCCGGAGAACACCGAACCCACCGCGAGGTCGTCCTGGCGGGTGTAGCGCCCGAGCACCACCACCAGCGCGGCGGACAGCGTAGCCAGGAACGACACGTGCCCGCTGGTGGCGAAGCGCCGGGCCCGCTCGCACAGCTCGGCGCTCAGGGTCCCGGTCACCGTCTCGCCGGCCCAGGTGCGCTGGGCCGGGCGGGGCCGGTCGGTGGGGAAGTCGACCGTGGGTAGCCCGGCGAGCCGCTCCTTCCAGTACGCCAGCTCGCGATCCAGGTTCTCCCCGGACAGCCGGCGGCGCTGCCACGCGGCAGCGTCGACCGGCTGGATGCTGACCTCAGGCAGCACCTCGTCCGGGCCGGCGAACAGCGTCGCCAGCTCCTCGCAGAAGATGCCGTACGACCAGCCGTCGAACACGATGTGGTGGATGCACAGCAGCAACACGTGCTCGGTCTCGCTCAACCGCAGCAGGCCGGCCTGAAACAGCGGCCCGGTCTCCAGGTCGAGCGGCTGCGCGGCGGCTCGGGCGATGACGTCCTGCGCGCCCGGCTCGTCAACCTCGATGACGGGCAGCTTCACCTCGATCGCCGGGTCGATGACCTGACGCAGCTCGCCGTCCACAAGCTCGAAGCGGGTACGCAGCGCCTCATGGCGGGCCACCATTGAGCTGAGCGCCCTCCGCAGCCGCTCGGCGTCGAGAGGCCCGCTCAGCCCCACCGGCAGCACCAGCTGATAGACCACCGATTCGTTGTTGAGCCGGTCCAGAAAGAACATGCCGTCCTGCTGGTACGAGGCCAGCAGCACCCCGTCGCGCGGTTCCCGGCGCACCGCCTCGTCAGCCGGGCGGGCCGCCCGCTGGCGGAGCCGCTCCAGCAGAGTCCTTTTCACATCGGAAAGGCCCGCTGTCCGCTCGTCCGCCGCAGCAGGCCCGATCACCTCGGTCATGGCGTTCACGCTAGGGACGCCCCGGGGCTGCGTCTGTCGTGCCTGGATGAATGTCGGCTGACACGCAGTGCGCACCGCGCGCCAATTCTGCGCACGAATAACTGACCCCGTGTCAACGCCTGGATTACATCCGCCGTAACCGTCTTACCCGGCGCGCGCAGCAACCGGAGCGGTGTTATACCTGCAGGCGTGACGACCGCTGAAGCCACACCCGCCGTTTCGGTTTGGAAGCGACCCGGTTTTCGCCGGCTCTATGCGGGCGCAACCATTTCCTGGTTCGGTAGTGAAATCAGTGAGCTGGCAATTCCTCTGCTCGCGATCTCCACCCTGCACGCCACCTCCGGCGAGGTCGGGCTGCTGCGGGCCGCCCAGTTCGCGCCCTTCCTGCTGCTGACCCTGCATGCCGGCATCCTGGTCGACCGGATGCGCCGGCGCCCGCTCATGGTGGTCGCCGACTTCGGCCGGTTCGCGGCCATCGGGGCCATCCCGCTGCTCATCTGGCTGGGCTCGCACAGCGTCATACCCCTGCTGTTCCTGGTCTTCATCGCGGGTGCGCTGACCGTCGTGCACCAGATCGCCGACACGTCCTACCTGCCGAGCCTGCTGGACCGGGACGCGTTGATGTCGGCAAACGGCAAGCTCGGCGCCGCGGAGTCCGCCGCGAAACTCGGTGGGCAGGGCATCGGCGGTCTGCTGGTGGCGTGGCTGACCGCGCCGTTCGCCGTGCTGGTGGACGCGTTGAGCTATCTCGTCTCCGGTTTCCTGGTGGCCGGCATCCCGCATCGCGAGCAGCGTCCGCCCCGGCCCGAGCAGCGCCGGCTGCGCACCGAGGTCCGCGAGGGACTGGACTTCGTGCTGCGCAGCCGGATCATGCGGGCGCTGGTCGGTGAGGCGGCGACGTACAACTTCGCCAATGAGATCTTTCTGGTCGGCTTCTTCCTGTGGACCGCGCGCGACCTGGGCCTGTCGGCGTTTGTCATCGGGCTGCTGCTGAGCCTCGGTGCGGTGGGCGCGTTCGCGGGGGCGTCACTGGGTGAGCGGCTGTCCAACCGGTTCGGCTTCGGGGTCACCATGCTCGTCACCATGGTGGTGGGCAACGGGGTGGCGCTGCTGGTGGTGTTCGCGCACGGCGGCGGTGCGGGCACGATCGCGTTGCTGGCCACCGCGTTCCTGGTGCAGGGTTTCGGCACCGCGCTGGCCAACGTGCACAACGTGACGCTGCGCCAGACCGCGGTTCCGGAGGAGTTGCGCGGCCGGGTCAACGCGTCGTACCGGCTGATCTCGTGGGGGGTCATCCCGCTGGGCGCCGGGCTGGGGGGCGTGCTGGCCGGGGCGTACGGCGACCGTACCGGCGTTGTCATCGGTGCTGTGGGCCTGGCGTTGTCCTCGCTGTGGGTCGCCTTCTCGCCGATCCCGCGCATGCGCACCGCCCCGCGCGAGGACGACCTCGCCTGAGCTTCTCCGATCAGCCGGAAAGGGGGACTTCCGGTTATCGGAAGTCCCCCTTTCCGGCGTTGCGTCAGGAGACTTGCAGGCGGCGCTCGCGAAGCTTGTTGTAGTACGGCAGGTGGTAGCGGTAGAACTCGCTGAGCTCCGGGTCGTTCAGCACGTCGATGCTGTCACCGGCGTCAGGGCGGCGCTCGAAGCCACTGCTGTTGCCGGCGTCGCGGTGCCAGCGCTCGGTACGCTGCCACTGCGAGGGCATCCCCGAGTTCCACTGCAACGCCTCGGGCTGGAAGCCGATGCCGATCCGCTCGCAGTACGCCTTGACCGTCGCCTCCGGACGGTCGATGAGGTCGTCGGAGTCGACCACCACGGGTTCCTTGCCGGTGGCCGCCTCCACGGCCGCGTAGATCTCGTACAGCCGGGCGATGCCGATCTCGTCTCGGGTCAGCTCGGAGTTGAGCGCCTTGTGCGACGCGATGACCTCAGCCGGCTCGCGGATGATGAACGTGTGCACCGCCTCGCGCAGGAACGTGGCGTCGGCGAGCAGCCCCGGGTAGTGGAAATCGGTGGTGTCCTTGAAGAATGAGCGGCCAGGCAGGGCGCGCAGGGCCGCGATCAGCTCCGCCTCCCCGCGTACGGTGGTGCCGTCCACGTCCGCGGTGCCGAAGTCGGCCACGTGTGAGAACGGCTCGTGCACCACCCGGAAGTCGCCGCGCTCCATCACCATCCGCTCGAACGCGGTGGACCTGCTGCGCGGTGCGCTCCACAGGGCCAGGAGAAGCTGGCTGGTCTCCTCGCCGGCGGGTCGGGCATCTGCCATGATCAATTCCTTTCGGGCGTCGGAAGTGTGGCATCTACCCACTGCCGCCGCGGTGAACCGCGGTCGCGGCACATGTCAGCGCGACGCTTACCGCATTTAGGCACAGCGCACATCGAGCCCATTTCTTGTACGCGGGTGACGCCACGGTAATTGCGCATCACGCGGAATCGCAGGGAGCCCGTTCCGGCTTGAATTCGAGGTGTGCAGAACATCGACCTCTCACCGCTTCTCGACAATGTCGGGACCTCGACCACCGCCGATACCTCGGCCGGTCGGTTCAACGTGTGGGGCAATTCCTTCGCCGCGGAGGACCTGCCCGCCCCGGGCTCGGTCGTCATGGTCGACGCCGTGCCGTTCACCATCCCGCCGGTCGGTACCGGAGCGCCGGACAACGTGCGCTGTGCCGGCCAGTACCTGGCCCTGCCCGGCGGCCCGGCCACCGCCGACTGGATCCACGTGCTCGCCGCCGGTGAGCGCCGCGTCGAAGACGAGATAGCGCTGCACTTCGCCGACGGCTCGGTCGACTTCGAGCCGGTACGGGTCTCCGACTTCTGGGCCGCACCGCCGGCTTTCGGCGAGACCCGGGCGTTCGCAACGCTGATGAACTACCCGATCCACACGCAGTTCGGCGTGCCGGCCTCGGTGTGGTCGCAGCGGGTACCGGTTACCCGGCGCGCCCCGGTCGTCGGGCTGGGCCTGCCGCGCAACCTGGCCCTGCACATCTTCGCCGTCACCCTGCAGCCGGTCGCTGTTCTCACGGGCGGCGCAGTTCTCACGGGAGGCGAGCGATGACCGCGGTAGCCGATGCGCAGCAGAGCACCCGGGTGGTGCGCCCCAGCCAGGCACGCCGCCAGCCGCCGACCTTCTACCGCGACCCGCTGAGCTGTCTGCAGTCCATCTTCGGGGCGCTGGTCACCGACGCCGGTCACGACCCGGTCGCCACGCTCGGCGCCCGCTGGGAGTTCCGGCACATCCCCGGCGACGTGCGACCCGAGGAGTTCTACTTCCCCGAGCGCACCCAGGGCGACACCGCGGGCAGCATGATGCCGTTCCACCCGGTGCACTCGGCCTGGTCGGTGCCCGCCGAGGACGACCCGCTGGGCGAGCTGGCCGAGCTGATCGAGCGGGGCATCCTGCCCATCGCCGCGGTCGACAACTACTACCTGCCGTTCCGCCCCGCCTTCCACGACGTGCACGCCGCGCACCTGGTGCTCGTGTACGGCGTGGACCGGGCCCGCGGCCTGGTGCTCATCTCCGACACGATGCCCCCCGCGTTCGCCGGGCCGATCCGGGCCGAGGACTTCCTCAACGCGTGGGGCTCGGCCAACCCGGCAGACCACCAGGACGCGTTCTTCAGCGACTCCGGCATCGGTCGGCGCTACCTGAGCGTGCAAGTCGGCACCGACTGGCCCGACGAGAGCCCGGCCGCGCTGGCCGAGGTGCTGCGGACCAACGACGCCGACCTGACCGCCGGCCTGGCCGGCGAAGCTGCACAGTGGACCGGGCTGGCCGGGCTGGGCCGTTACGTCGAGCACGTGGTCGACGCCGCCCGCGACGCTCAGGCCGGGCCGCTCAAGGAGCTCTACACCTTCGGCTGGAGCCAGCAGGCGATGTGCACCCTGCACGGCGAGTTCCTGCGCACCCGCGGCAGCCAGTGGGACATCCCCGCGCTGCGCGAGGCCGGGCGGGCCGTGGAGACGGTGGCGCACACCTGGAGCGGCCTGCGGGTCACCGCGGCGCACGGCTGGCCCGACCCGCTGGCAGCCGCCGATGACCTGCACCGGCACGGCACCCGGCTGCGCCAGCGGTACGAGAACGCCGCGGTGGCCGTACGACGTGCTCTAGCTGTTCTGTCCCAGCCCGCCAAGGAGGAGGAGTGACGTGGACAAGCTCGCCGTGTTCGGGGGGCAACCCGCCGTACCCCGAGACCAGCGATCGGTGACCTGGCCGATCATCACCGAGGAGGATCGCAAGGCCGTTCTGAACGTCATCGACAGCGGCGAGCTTGTTTCCAACAGCGACACCCCGACCGCCGTGGACGACCTGGAGGCCCGCTTCGCCGAGAAGGTCGGCGTGGCCCGCTGCGTCGGGTTGTCCAACGGCACCACCGCTTTGCAGATCGCGTTGGCGGCGCTGGGGGTTGGCCCCGGCGACGAGGTCATCGTGCCGGCGCTCAGCTTCATCGCCTCCGGGCTGGCCCCGCTGCACCAGATGGCGGTGCCGGTGTTCGCCGACATCGACCCGGTGACCTTCACGATGGATCCCGAGGACGTCGAGCGCAAGGTGACCTCGCGGACCGCCGCGTTGCTCCCGGTGCATCTGCACGGCATGCCGGCCGACATGGACGCGCTGCAGCAGATCGCGAACCGGCACAGCCTGGCGATTGTCGAGGATGCGGCTCAGGCGCACGGGGCTTCGTACCAGGGTCGCCAGGTTGGCTCGCTGGGTAACGCCGCGGCCTTCAGCCTGCAGGTCACCAAGAATCTGCCCACCTGCGGCGAGGGTGGCCTGCTCACCACCAACGACGAGGCGCTGGCCGACAAGATCCGGATGACCCGCCAGTTCGGCGAGATCATCGAGGCCGGTAAGCCCCGCGACTACATCTCCTACCACCTGGGCTGGAACTCCAAGCTCAACCCGATCCAGGCAGCGTTCGCCGCCAGCCAGCTCAGCCGCTTCGACGACTACGAGCAGCGCCGCCAGGCCAACGTGAGCGCATTCCTCGACCGGCTGCGCCCGCTGGCCGGCCTGCAGGTGCCTGCCGAGCGCCCCGGCTCCACCCACGCCTGGCACATCCTGCGCTTCCGCTTCGACCCGGCGGCGATGGGACTCGACGGTGTCCGCCCGACCGCTCTGCGCGGTGCGCTGCGCCGGGTGCTGCGCGCCGAGGGCGTGCCGCTGTCGCAGTACCAGCTCATGACCCTGCCGCAGCAGCAGGTGTTCCAGGAGCGCACCGGTTTCGGCCGCGGCTACCCCTGGGCTGCCCTGGAGGGCGGGAGCGCGCCGGACGCCGGTCACCCGGTCGCCGAGGCGATCATCGAGGACTCGCTGACTCTGCAGAAGCGCCACCTCAACCCGGACAGCGGCCCGCTGCTGCAGCGCTACGCCGACGCGTTCGAAAAGGTCTGGGGCAACCTGGACCTGCTCGCCAAGCTGGCGAGGGCCGAGTCGTGACGCTGACCGCCGGCCCCGGGACCGAGGAGCTCAAGGCCCACGCTTTGCGCATCCGCGAACGGATCGTGGACGTGTGCGCCACTCCCGAGGGCGGTCACCTGGGTGGCTCGCTGTCGCTGGTCGAGGTGCTGACCTCGCTGTACTTCGACATCATGCGCGTCGACCCCGGCCACCCCGACGACCCCGAGCGCGACATCTTCCTGCTCAGCAAGGGCCATGCGGCCATCGGGCTGTACTGCACCCTGGCTGAGCGCGGCTTCTTCGACCCGGAGGAGCTCAGCGGGTACGCCACAACGGGCAGCCGGTTCATGGCCCACCCGGTCAAGGCGGTCCCCGGCGTCGAGATGCCCACCGGCTCGCTGGGTCACGGGCCCGCGCTGGCCATCGGGTTCGCGCTGGCGGCCCGGCTGTCCGGTTCGGCGCGGCGCACGTTCGTGGCGATCGGCGACGGCGAGATGCAGGAAGGCTCGGTGTGGGAAGGCGCGATGGGCGCCGCCGCACTGGGCCTGGACAACCTGGTAGCCATCGTGGACCGCAACGGTCTGCAGCTGACCGGGGCGACCGAGGACATCGTGCCGATGGAATCGGTGGGGGAGCGGTGGCGCAGCTTCGGCTGGGCGGTGCGAGAGGTCGACGGCCAGGACATCGCCCAGGTACGTGCGGCGCTCGCCGAAACCCCCTGGGAACCCGGGCGCCCCAGCGTGCTGGTGGCCCGCACCACCAAGGGCGCCGGTGTCCCGTTCGTGGCCGGCAACGCCAAGAGCCACTACGTGAACTTCACCGAACGCCAGCACGGCCGGGCCCGCTCGGCCCTGCGCCGCAGCGCACCGCGGGGAGGCGGCGATGAGTGACACGCTGCCCACCCGGCAGGCGTACCGCAACCGCCTCGTCGAGTTGCTGCCCGAGCACGAGCGGGCGATCTGCCTGGACACCGACACCGGGCTGTTCTCCGGGGTCGACTTCGGCTCGGCCGCCGAGCGCTACGTCAACATCGGGATCGCTGAGCACAACCTGATGGGCATGGCCGCGGGCATGGCGGCCAGCGGGTGGACGCCATACGTGAACACGATGGCCGCGTTCGCCACGTCCCGGGCCATCGAGGCAATCAAGATCGACATCGCGTACAACGCGGTGCCCGTACGCATCATGGCCACCCACGGCGGCCTGTCCGCCGGGCACCTGGGCCCGACCCATCAGTGCCTCGAGGACCTCGCGGTGATGCGTGCCCTGCCGAACATGACAGTGGTGGTGCCCGCCGACGCCGAGGCCACCACGGCCCTGGTCGACGACTCGCTCACCCTGCCCGGCCCGCTGTACGTCCGGCTCGGCCGCAAGGCCACCCCACCCCTGCCCGGCGCCGAGCGCCCGGTCATCGGCAAGCTGCAACGGCTGCGCCCCGGTACCGAGGTCGTCATCGTCGCCTGCGGGCCGTACCCGGTGCACGCCGCCCTGCAAGCCGCCGACCAGCTCACCGGCCTCGACGTGGGCGTGGTCAACGCGCACACGCTCAAGCCGTTCGACGTGGCCGGCTTGCTCGACGCCACCGCCGGGGCACGGCTCGTCGTCACGGTCGAGGAGCACTGGCGCTCCGGCGGGCTCGGCGCGGCCGTCACCGAGACCCTCGCCGAACACAACCCCATCCACGTGAGCCGCATCGGCATGCCGGACACGTTCGCCGGCTACGTCGGCTCCCAGCAGGACCTGCTCGAACACTACGGCATCACCGCCGATGCCGTGGTCCAGGCAGTGCACCAGCAGCTCACCGCCACCCGATGATCAGCACCGTCCAGAAGGGAAACCCCCGTGATCGCCGCCTGCCCTGAATGCGAGAACAAGATCGACCTGCCCGACACGACCCGGCTCAGCGAGGTGGTCGAATGCTCCGACTGCCGCAGCGAGCTCGAGGTTGTCTCGACCGACCCGGCGCTGCTGGTCATCGCGCCCGAGGCTGAAGAGGACTGGGGCGAATGAGCGCCTCGATCGGTCTGATCGCATCGCGGCTGCGTCTGGAGGAGAAGCGTCTGCTCGACGCGTTCGCCCAGCGCAACGTGGAGGTGGAGGTGGTCGACCCGCGCGCGCTGCGGTTCGGCCTCACCCAGACGAGCCTGCCCTGGCAGGTCGCCCTCAACCGGGAGATCTCGGGGACCCGGGCACGCTACGGCGCGCTCAGCCTCGAGGCCGCCGGGGTCACCACGCTCAATTCCGCAAAGGCCAGCGAGATCTGCGGCGACAAGTGGCAGACTTCCGTGGCGTTGCGGGAGGCCGGCGTTCCCACCCCGCACGCGGCGCTCGCTCTGACCCCGGAGGCCGCGCTGGACGAGATCGCCGAGATGGGCTATCCCGTCGTACTCAAGCCCCTCAGCTCGTCGTGGGGCAAGCGGGTGTCCCTGATCCGCGATGCCGATGCGGCGGAAGCGGTGCTGGAGCACTGTGCGGCGTTGCCGTCGCCGCAGGCGCACCTGATCTACCTGCAGGCGTACGTCGAGAAGCCCGGCCGTGACATCCGGGTCGTGGTCGTCGGCGACCAGGCGGTGGGAGCCATCTACCGCTCGTCGAAGGGCTGGCGTACCAACGTGGCGAAGGGAGCGACCACGACGATCTGCGACCTGCACGGCGACCTCGCCGACATCGCGATCGGCGCGGCCCGTGCGGTGGGTGCCGATATCGCCGGCGTCGACCTGGTGGAGGACACCGACGGTCGGCTGCTGGTGCTGGAGGTCAACAGCGGCGTCGAGTTCGCCGGTTTGCAGCGGGCTCTGGGTGAGGGGTGTGACGTGCCCGGGAAGATCGCCGACCTGGTCATCGAGCGCGCCGGTGCGGTTCCCGCGGGAGCCCTCTCATGATCAGGGCTGCGGTGCTCGGCGGGGCCGGCTACATCGGCGGTGAACTGCTGCGCCTGCTCGTCGGCCACCCCAAGGTCGAACTGGCAGCCGCGGTGTCCAGCCGGCTTGGCGGCAAGCGGATCGACGGTGTGCACCCCAACCTGCGGGGGGTCACCGACCTGACGTTCTGCAGCGAGGAGGAGCTTGGCGAGTACGACGTTCTGTTCCTGGCATCGGCGCACGGCTCGACGATGTCCCTGTTGCCCCGGCTGGCCGGGCACGCCAAGACGGTCATCGACCTGTCCGGCGACTTCCGGCTGACCGACCCGGCGCAGTACGAGCGCTACTACGGCATCGAGCACACCGCTACCGACCTGCTGGGCGACTTCGTGCCCGGGGCGCCGGAGCTGGCCCGCGAGGCGTTGAAGAGCGCCGACCGGATCGCGGTGCCCGGGTGCATGGCCAACGCGGCGATCCTGGCTTTGCGCCCGGTGGCCGCCGAGGGGCTGATCGAGCCGGACGTCACCATCGACGCCCGGACCGGTTCCAGCGGCTCGGGGGCCACCGCCGGCTCGAACAACATCCACGCCGAACGCAGCGGTGCCATGCGGGTCTTCGCACCCGCCGGGCACCGGCACGAAGCCGAGATCGCGCAAGCCTGCGGGGTCCGGCCAACCATGACCGCGACCGGTGTGGAAGCCGTGCGCGGGGTCCAGGTGCTCTGCCGGGCGCAGCTGCGCGACGGAGTGGACGAAGCCGCGGTACGACGGGCGTACCGCAAGCACTACGCCGGTGAGCCGTTCGTGCGGGTCGTGGCCCAGCGCCGCGGTGCGTACCGGTTGCCGGAGCCCAAGATCCTGGCTGGTTCGAACTTCTGCGACGTGGGCTTCGCAGTCCGTGAGGAGCCCCGCCAACTGCTTGCGGTGGCGGCGCTCGACAACCTCGTCAAGGGTGGCGCCGGCAACGCCGTGCAGTCGCTCAACATCCGGATGGGCTGGCCCGAGCGGCTCGGCCTCGAATTTCCCGGCTTGCATCCGGTCTGATCACGCAGTTCGCTTCGCCGCCGCGTGGAGTCCGCACGGGCTCCACGCGGCACCCCTCCCGCAGTCCCCGCCGCACGTAGGAAGGACGTACCGATGAACAACGACGAGAAGGCGCCTGTCACCGTGGTCAAGATCGGCGGCAATGCCGAGGTCGACGCCGATGTTGTCTGCGACGACATCGCCTCGCTGGTCGCGGACGGCCGCCGGGTGGTGGTCGTGCACGGCGGATCGGCCGAGATCGAGCGGCTTGCCAGCGAACTGGGTGTCCCGCAGACCAAGCACGTCGCCCCGGACGGGGTCACGTCGCGGCGCACCGATGAGAAGACCATGGAGGTCGTCACGCTGGCCCTGGCCGGCTCGGTCAAGCCCAAGCTCATCCGCGCGCTGGCTCGCCGGGGCGTCCGGGCGCTCGGGCTGACCGGTTTGGACGGGCACCTGATGCGGGCCCGGCGCAAGAAGGCGCAGCGGGCCGTCGTGGACGGGCGCACGGTCATGGTGCGCGACAACCTCGCCGGCACGGTCGAGCAGGTGGATACCGCGGTGCTGAGCCTGGCCCTGGACCAGGGCATCGTGCCGGTCATCTCGCCACCGGCCATCACCATCGACGGCGAGGCGGTGAACGTCGACGCCGACCGGGCTGCCGCCGCGGTGGCCGCAGCGGTTCGGGCCGACGAGCTGGTGCTGCTCACCGGGGCGGCCGGGGTGCAGGCCCAGCCGGACGACCCGGACTCGGTGCTGCCCGAGGTGGCAGTGGAGCCGGCCGGGCCGCCGCCGCGTTGGGCCAAGGGTGGGATGGCGCTCAAGCTGGTTGCCGCCCGCGAGGCGCTGAACGGTGGTGTGCCCAAGGTCATCGTCGCCGACGGGCGCAGCAACAAGCCGGTCCGGGAGGCGCTGGACGGTTCCGGCACCAGAGTCGTGGTTGCCGCGGCCGACGATCGGATGGCGGCGTGAACAACGACGAGGCGGTCGAGCTGCTGCACCGGATGATCGACATCCCGTCGCCGTCGGGCCGTGAGGCCGATGTAGCCGATTTTCTCGCGCACGCGCTGGCCGGTGCCGGGCTGCGCTCGCGCATCGACGAGGTCGGCAACGTGGTCGGCGAGATCGGCACCGGCGACGGCCCGACGATCGCCTTGATCGGTCACATGGACACGGTGGACGATCCCATCCCGACGAGAGCCACCGGCAGCCGCATCTACGGTCGCGGTGCGGTGGACGCCAAGGGGCCGCTGGCGGCGATGATCGCCGCTGCGGCGACTGCCGGCCCGCAGTTCCCGGGCACGCTGATCGTTGCCGGGGTGGTCGAGGAGGAGACGCCGGCCTCGCGCGGGGCCATGAACGTGCGGCGCCAATGGGAGAGCCCGGACGCGCTCGTCATCGGTGAACCCAGCGGGTGGAACGGCATCGTGCTGGGTTACAAAGGCAAGGTGGACATCGCCTACAAGGTGCACCGGGCAGCGACGCACCCCAGCAACCCGGTGGAAAAGGCGGTCGAGGCGGCTGCGGCCTTCTGGACCACCGCGGTCGAGGCAGCCGGACCCGAGCGCAGCCACGCCGCGTTCGACCTGCCCGGCATCACGCTCTACGAACTGACCGGCGACATGGTCGACGCACGGCTCGAGCTGAGCTATCGCACGCCGCCGGGCTTTGACATCGAGGGCGTGGTGGCGCGGCTGCGGGAGGCGGCCGATGACGGGGTCGTCGAGGTGCTCAATGCGGTCCGCGCGGTGCGGACCACCAGGCGCGATCCGGTGGTGCGCTCACTGACCGCGGGCATCCGGGCGCGTGGCGGCACCCCGCAACCCAAGCTCAAGACGGCCACCTCCGACATGAACACCCTGGCCGAGGTCTGGGACATCCCGATGGCCACGTACGGCCCGGGGGACAGCTCGCTGGACCACGCGGAGAACGAGCACATCGTCATCGAGGAGTTCCTGCACGGCGTCGGGGTGCTCGGCACCGCGATCGAGGAGCTCAGCGTGGTGCTCAAGGAGAAGGTGAGGATCTGAGTACAGACCGATGCGGACCGGCACCACGAAGGCTCATTCTTCGTGGTGCCGCTGCCTTTCCCGGTACGCCCGCACGCGCGCCCGGTTGAGACACGTCTGCGAGCAGTAGCGTCGCTGCCGCCCGGGCCGATCCAGATGGGCGTCGGCACAGTCGGCGCCGTCGCAGGTGCGCAGCCGCACCCAGCCGTCCTCGCGCACCACGGCCAGCAGGGCCAGCCCGCATCCGGCGGCCAGCAGCTCATCTGGGGAGTCGATCCCGCTGTGCCACTGCACCGCGCCGTGCTCGTCCACGACCGGTGCCGGTGCGGCCGCGGCGAGCAAACCGTTCAGGGCCTCGGCCCGCTCGGCATCGGTGTCCGCGGCGAACACCTGATAGACGCGCCCGGCCACGTCGCCGTGCTCGCCCGCCCCGATGAGCCCCGCGGCCCGGCGGGGGATGCCGGCGTGCTCGTTGACCAGGGTGACGAGCTTGTCGAGGTCGATGTCGGGTACCACCATCCGGCAATAGTAACCCCTTCCCGGCATAAAGTGGTTACTGGGCGGGTACCCCCTGCGTCATGGAGACCGGAGCTCTCGTCGACGTGACCGTCCTTCCGACCTTCCTGGCCGCCGTAGTGCTGATCTGCGTGGCACCCGGGCCCGACATGGCGTACATGGTGGCCACCGGAATAGCCGGCGGCCGGTCAGCGGCCAGCCGCGCCGCGTTCGGGGTCTCGCTGGGCGTCGTGGTCTACGCCATCCTGGTGGCGGCCGGGCTGGGCCTGGTCGTGGCCCGCCACCCCACGGTGCTGACCGCCCTGCAGATCTTCGGCTGCGCGTACCTGCTGTGGCTGGCCTACGACACCTGGCGCGACGCCCGCAGCGAATCGCCGCTGGACACCGACGCCGAGGACCACGGCTGGTTCCGCCGGGGCCTGATCGTCAACCTGAGCAACCCCAAGTGCATGCTGTTCTTCCTGGCGTTCCTGCCGCAGTTCCTCGGCGGCGCCAAGCAGCCGGTGCTGCAGATGCTGATGCTGGGCCTGCTGTTCCAGGTGATCGGCCTGATCGTCGACATGGCCATCGGCTGGGGGGCCAGCAGCGTGCGCGACCGGATCCTGAGCCGCCCCCGGGCCCTGCGCGCGATGACGTACGTTTCCGCCTCGGTTTTTGTCGTGCTGGCCGCCGTCGTCGGCATCGAAGGTGTCCGATCCCTGTGAAGGCGTAGGGGAAATGAAACGGCGCGCCGTCCCCCGCCAGGGACAGCGCGCCGCGCTTGGTGCAGAAGAGCGATCAGAACGGCGTCATGACGATCCCGGCCTGCCGGGGGTCGCCGTCGTGCACGAGCGACTCCTGGTTCTGCACATCGTCGAAGGCGAAGGCGTACGCCTTGCCGTCCACCATCTGGTCGTGGATCACCTTCGCGTAGTGGTTGCTCGGCTCACCCTGGTAGAAGTCCGCGCCGGTGCCGCTCGGCTGGGTGTCGAGCCGGCCCAGCGTGGTGCGCTGCATCGCGGCGCACAGCGTGCGGGCGATCGGACCCACCACCAGGTCGTTCGGGGCACCCAGGGCACCGTCGCAGCCCCACACGTTGGCCGTCGACGGCTTGGTGAACGAGGCAACCACCTTGCCGCTGCCGTCGGTGAAGTTCATGACGTTGCCGCTGGTCTTGCCGAAGAACTTGGTGTTCGGCTGGTCGCCGAAGGGCACCACGGTCAGCGTCTTGCCGGCGTACGCGTTCCACGCCGAGGTGATGTACGGGTCCAGGTACGTGGCGCTCATCAGCCCGGCATCGGCTGCCTTGCCCGGAGCCAGCACCCGCAGCACCGTACCGTCGGAGCGGGTCACCACGCTCTTGGCAAAGGCGCTCTGGCCCTTGATCGCGTCGATGACCTTCTGCCGCCCGCCGGTCTTGAGCTCACCGGTCTTGCTGGTCGCGCCGTTGCCGCCCTGCACGCTGACGATGTGCGGGACCGCGAACATGTCGACCTGCGAGCTGTTGAGCCACAGCCCCGAATCGTTGAGCGTGAACTCGCTCCAGTCGAACAGAATGTCGTGGTTCGGGTCGCCCGAGGCCCACGGCGCGGGCTGCACCAGCCCGTCGGTGGTGAGCCGGAAGTCGAGCTTCTTGCCGAACGACATGTACAGCCGCCCGGACAGGTTCTTGGGCATCTTGATGGTGGTGCTGCCGCCGTTGGCCGGGCCCGGGATCGACACGTCGGGGGCGGGGACCGGAACCGGCCCGCCGCCGGTCCAGTTGGTGAAGGTTCCGGCGCTGGTGACGTACCCCAGCTTCCCGGTCGTCAGGTTGACGCCCAGCAGGTAGAGGTAAACGGCGTCGGAGCGCCCGGTGTTGTTGGTGACCGTGACCGGCAGCAGGTTCGAGGCCGGCGGCGGGGCCGGGTTCTTGGTCGGCGGCGTGGTGGGTGCCGTCGTGGGCGGCTTGGTGGCCGGGGTGGTGGCCGGCGGCTTGGTCGTCGGCGTGACCGTGGGGACGGTCGTGACCGGCTTGGTGGTGGCCGGCGCGGTTGTCGGCTGTGTGCCGCCGCCACCGCAGGGCTGGCCGTTGAGCAGGCAGTTGATCGGGGTGCCGCCGCTGCCGGTGAAGCCGAAGCTCGCCTTGGCGTCCACCGCGATGCTGCCGTTCCAGGCGCGGTTGGTGAACGTGCGGTGCTGGCCGCTGGCCGTCATGTCGGCTTCCCAGAAGCTGCCGATCGTCGCGCCTGCGGGCAGGTCGAACTCGACCTTCCAGGCGGTCAGAGCCTTGGGCCCGCCGTTGACGATGGTGACGTCGCCCTGCCAGCCGCTGCCCCAATCGGAGGTCTTGGTGAAGGTCGCAGTGGTCGCCGCAGCCGAAGCGGGCAGGGCTATCCAAGCGGTTCCCGTGGCCGCCACCACGGCGGCCACGCTGAGGATGAGAGATCGCTTACGGGGCATGCGCTTATTATTAGGAGTCTTAAACGGTCAGCGGTTAATTAAGACGATCATTAAAGTTCCGCTAAGCGGGGGCTGATCCAGGAGCAACCCCCGCTTCCGGTACGTCCTAAGCGCGCCCCCACTTCTGGTTCGCGCCACCGACGCAGTCCCACAGGTGCAACTGGGCGCCGTCGTTGCCGTTCCAGTCCTTGATGTCGACGCACTTGTTCGCCTGCGGGTTGACCAGGTCACCGGCGGCGGACAGCACGAACTGCTGCGCCGGGTTGCCGCTGCAGCCAACGATCTGCACCGCCGCGCCGTTCGCCGTCGAGCCCCACGCGATGTCCAGGCACTTGTTGTTCGAGGTCTGCAGGGTGCCGTTCACGAAGGTCCAGCGCTGGGCGGCCGTACCGTTGCAACCCCACATCTGCACGAGCACGCCGTCGGAGAAGTTGCCGTTCGGCACGTCGATGCACTTGTTGTTCCAGTTGCTGACCACTGCGCTGGTGCTGCCGCTGCCCCCGCCCGAGGTGGTCAGCGAGAGCCCGTACACGCCGAGGATCTCGTTCACCGGCTGGAACCAGGTGGTGCCGCCGCTCGTGCAGTTGCCGGTCACCCCCGAGGTCACGCCCTGAGCCTGGTTGCCCGAGATGACCGAGCCGCCGGAGTCACCGGGCTCGGCGCATGCGCTCATCCGGCTCAGCCCGTTGACCGCGCCCTGGGCGTAGTTGACGGTCTCCTCGCGGCCCTGCAACGTGCCGCAGCGCCAGCCCGTGGTGCGGCCCGAGCGGCAGATCGAGCTGCCGATCGCGGCGTCCTGCGACCCGGCGACGATCACGTTGCCCCCGGCGTAGTTGTTGACCCAGGGCTGTGGGGTCCAGTTGCCGTTGGTCCGGATCCACGAGTAGTCGTTGCCCGGGAACGACGAGCCGGCGAAGGTGCCCTGGGCGACGTTGTTGTTGCCCAGCGTGGGGCTGTTGACGCCGCCGCAGTGCCCGGCGCTGACGAAGCCACCGGCGACCGGGAAGCCGACCGAGCACAGCGTGTTGCCGTTGATGACGTACTGGTCGCCGCCGCGGATGTCGTACACCGTCCGGGGGGCCTCGGCGGTGGTGACGACCTCGACCGCGCCGGCGCCGCTGTCCTGGGCGAACGTGCGGGCGGTGGCCTCGGCACCCGGTGCGGCGTCGATCACCACGGTGTTGCGGGCGACATCGACGTGCCAGCCGCGGATAGTGGTGCCCTTGAGCCGGCCGGCGGCCTTGTCGAGCTTCGTGCGCGCCGCCTTCAAGTCGCTCTGGCTGCGGGTGACGAGCTGAGGAAGGGCGCCTTCGGATCGTACGGCGGCAGCTTGCTTCTGATCGGTGATGCCCACCGTGAGCCGGTCGCTGCCGTCCTGGATCCACGCGCCGGCGAAGGTGTTGCCCAGCCGGGCCGTCAGCCGCCTCTGGATCACCGGGGCAGCCGCCTCGGTGGCCAGCCGGGCCGCGATCTGGTCGTCGTTGAGGTGCAGGTCACGACGCATCGCCGCAACCATGCCGGGGTCGATGTCGAAGCGCGCCGCGGCGGGGGTGGCAGCGGCTGCGGCGCTCGAGGTGAAGGTCACGGCGGGTACGCCGGCAGCGAAAGTCAGTGCCGCGGCGGCGACGCCGAGCGCTTTCGGAACACGGGGCATGGGGATGTGGTCCTTCCGCTGATCTGGGAAGACGGGGAAGGAGAGCGCTCTCTGGATCGGAGTCTGTCGATTCGTTAACGAGCTGTCAACATTGTTTGCTGATCTTTGCGCGGGGGAGGACTATTGCTGCTTCTCGCCGTTGCGGCGGCGACGTGCAAAGCTCAACGCGGAGGAACCGGGAAAGGGGTCGCGGGCATGGGCATGGTCAAGGTGGTGGGGCTGGTGCTGCACCCGCGCCGCGACTGCGGGGCCGCGATCGACGCCATCGTGCGCTGGGCCGCCTCCCGCCAGGTCACCGTGCTGGGCCTGCACGACGAGATCACCCGCATCGACTGCGACGCGGTGGCGGTCTCGGCCGAGGAGATGGTCGAGCGCGCCGGGCTGCTGGTCAGCCTGGGCGGTGACGGCACCATGCTGCGCACCATGCGCCTGGTCGAGGGGCGCAAGACCCCGGTGCTCGGGGTCAACGTGGGCCGGCTCGGGTTCCTGGCCGAGGTCGACCTGCCCGACCTGGACGGCGCGCTGTCGGCGATCGACGAGCACAACTTCACCGTCGAGTCGCGCACCGCCGTGCGCACCGTGCTGCCCGAGGGCAAAGAGGTGTCGGCGTTCAACGACATCGCCATGGTCCGGGTGCCCGGCGACGGCCTGGCGCACATCGCCATCAACGTCGAGGGCAGCAACTTCGTGCGCTACGCGGCCGACGCCGTCATCGTGGCCACGCCGACCGGTTCGACCGCCTACAGCTTCTCCGCCGGCGGCCCGATCGTCTCGCCGAACGTCGAGGGCCTGCTGGTCAGCGCGTCCGCCGCGCACTCCTCGTTCAACCGCTCGCTGGTGCTCTCGCCCGACGAGCAGCTCGACCTCGACGTGCTGGCCACCAGCGGGCGGCTCGCCATCGAGGTCGACGGCATCATCCAGGGCTACGCCGGGGCGGGCGACACGCTGCGCATCACCCCGGTCCCGGCGGCCGCCCAGGTGATCCGCTTCGGGCGCACCTCGTTCTACGAGCGGGCCCGGCGCAAGCTGCGCGTCGAGGGCAGCGCCCAGGTCGGTGCGGGCGACCCCGGGGACGCCGTGGTGGTGGACAGCTTCGAGCAGTCCCGCTACGAGGTCCAGATCGGCGGTGAGCTGGCCGGCGTGCTGCACTACCGCCGGCACGGCGAGCAGATCGAGCTGGCTCACACCGACATCGACTCGGTGTTCGAGGGCCGGGGCCTGGGTGGCCGGCTGGCTGCCGCGGCCCTGCTCGACGCCCGCCGCCGCGGCACCCCGGTGAGCGTGACCTGCCCGTTCGTCACCGGCTACGTCGAACGTCACCCCGAATACAAGGACCTGCTAGCCGCTTCGGAGGCCTCCGCGTGAGCGATCCCGTCTGCACCCACCTCGACGAGGCGAAAGATGTCACGCCGTCCGGCCAGGGCTGCGTGGAGTGCCTCGCCTCCGGCGGCCGCTGGGTGCACCTGCGCGTCTGCATGACCTGCGGGCACGTCGGCTGCTGCGACTCCTCGCCCGGCAAGCACGCCACCGCACACTTCCACGCCGGCTCCCACCCGCTCGTCAGCTCCTACGAGCCCGGCGAGGACTGGTGGTGGTGCTACCAGGACGAGGCCGCCTTCTCCGTCCCCGACCGCCCCACTTTCACCTACGGCTGAGGACTGACTCATGGGTCACCCCGCGATCCTGACCGTCGACGACGACCCTTCGGTGTCCCGGGCCATCGCTCGTGACCTGCGCCGCCGGTACGGCGAGACCTACCGGATCATCCGGGCCGCCTCGGCCGCCGACGCGCTTGACGCCCTCAAGGACCTCAAGCTGCGCGGTGGCCGGGTCGCGGTGATCCTGGCCGACTACCGCATGCCCCAGATGAACGGCATCGAGTTCCTGGAGCAGGCCATGGACCTGTTCCCCAACGCGCGCCGGGCGCTGCTGACCGCGTACGCCGACACCGACGCCGCGATCCAGGCGATCAACGTGGTGGACGTGGACCACTACCTGCTCAAGCCCTGGGACCCGCCGGAGGAGAAGCTCTACCCGGTCATCGACGCGCTGCTGGACGCCTGGCAGGCCACCGGCGACCGCGAGGTGGCCGACATCCGGGTCGTCGGGCACCGGTGGAGCGAGCCGTCCTACCAGATCCGCGACTTCCTGGCGCGCAACCTGGTGCCGTACAAGTGGTTCTCCGCCGACGACCCGGAAGGGTTGCGCCTGCTGGAGGCCGCCGGGGTGGGGCCCGAGTCGATTCCGCTCGTGGTCACCGCGGACGGCCGCGCCCTGCACCAGCCCTCCACCGGCGAGGTGGCCGAGGCGGCCGGGTTGTCCACCGCCCCCAACCGTGACTTCTACGACCTGGTCATCGTCGGCGGCGGCCCGGCCGGGCTCGGCGCCGCGGTCTACGGCGCGTCCGAGGGCCTCAAGACGCTGCTGGTCGAGCGGCAAGCGGTCGGCGGCCAGGCCGGGCAGAGCTCGCGCATCGAAAACTACCTCGGTTTCCCCGACGGCATCTCCGGCGCCCAGCTCACCGACCGGGCGCGCCGGCAGGCCGGCAAGTTCGAGGCCGAGGTGCTCAACACCCGCGAGGTCACCGGTCTGCGGCTGGACGGTTCGGCGCGCACGCTGACCTTCTCCGACGGCGGCGAGATCTCCGCGCACTCGATCGTGCTGGCCACCGGCGTTGCCTACCGCCCGCTGGTCGCCGAGGGCATCGCCGGCCTGACCGGCTCCGGGGTCTACTACGGTTCCGCCTCCACCGAGGGGCCCTCCTGCGCCGGCAGCGACGTTTACATCGTCGGCGGGGCGAACTCAGCCGGTCAGGCCGCGCTCTTCTTCTCCCGGTACGCCCGCAGCGTCACCCTGCTCGTGCGAGGCGACTCGCTCGAGGCGTCGATGTCGTACTACCTGATCCAGCAGCTCGACCGGATCGAGAACATCTCGGTGCGCACCCGCTGCGAGGTGGTCGGCGCCGCCGGCAACGGGCACCTGCAGACAATCACCGTGTGCGACAGCAAGAACGGCTCGGTGGCCAGCGTCGAATGCGGCTACCTGTTCATCTTCATCGGGGCCGAACCGCGCACCGACTGGCTCGGCGACGCGCTGGCCCGCGACGAGAAGGGCTTCGTGTACACCGGGCCGGATCTGCTCCGAAACGGCACCCGTCCAGCGGGATGGGATCGCGACCGGGATCCGTTCTACCTGGAGTGCAGTGTTCCCGGCATCTTCGCCGCCGGCGACGTCCGGGCCAACTCGGTCAAACGGGTGGCCTCGGCGGTCGGCGAGGGCGCGATGGCCGTCACGCTGGTCCATCGTTACCTGGAGGCACAGTAGATGTCCGGCCCCGTTGAGGAGATCAAGCTTCAGCCCTGCGAACCCGGCAAGCTCGGCATCGACGAGCTGCGCACGCTGTTCCTGTTCGAGAAGCTGACCGACGATCAGCTCACCTGGATCGCCCAGCACGGCTGCACCATGCACGCCCCGGCCGGCTCGCTCGTGCTGCGCGAGGGCGACCCGGCCGACCAGTTCTTCATTCTGCTCAGCGGCACCATCGCGCTGACCCGCCGGGTCGGCCAGGACGACGTGGAAACCAACCGCACCGAGCAGCGCGGCGTGTACATGGGCGCCACCCAGGCCTACATCCGCGATGAGGGCGTGCAGCGCAAGTACATGGGCTCCATGCGGGCGCTTGACGACTCCGACTTCTTCATGATGTCGGCGGCCGACTTCGGCAAGATGATGCGCGAGTGGTTCCCCATGGCGATCCACCTGCTCGAAGGCCTCGCCCTGGGCATGCGCAGCACCCAGGCCGCAATCAGCGAACGCCAGCGGCTGATGGCCCTGGGCTCGCTGTCCGCCGGGCTCATGCACGAGCTCAACAACCCGGCCGCCGCGGCTTCCCGGGCCACCGGCGCCCTGCGCCAGCGGGTGGCCGGCATGCGCCACAAGCTCGGCATGCTGGCCGCCGGCAAGGTTCCCCCGGAACGGCTCGTCGCGCTGGTCGAGCTGCAGGAAGAGGTCATCGAGCGCGCCGCCAAGGCCCCGGTGCTGACCGCCATGCAGACCGCCGACCGCGAGGACGAGCTGGGCGAGTGGCTGGAGGAACGCCACGTCACCGGCGCGTGGGACGTGGCAGCGGTGTTCGCCCAGGGTGGGCTCGACGTGGAGTGCCTGGAGCAGATCCAGGCCAAGCTCGAAACGCCGAAGCTGCTGGACAAGGCGGTCCAGTGGATCAGCTACGCGCTGGAAACCGAGCAACTGATGAGCGACATCGAGGACGCCACCGGCCGGGTGTCGAACCTGGTGTCGGCGGCCAAGCAGTATTCCCAGCTCGACCGCGCCGCCCACCAATGGATTGACGTGCACACCGGCCTGGACAGCACGCTGGTGATGCTCAGCCACAAGATCGGCACCGGCGTGAAGATCGAGAAGGAGTACGACCGCACCCTGCCCCAGATCCCGGCCCACCCGGCCGAGCTGAACCAGGTGTGGACCAACATCATCGACAATGCGGTCCAGGCTATGAGCGCCGCCGGCACCCTGACCGTGCGCACCTACCGCGAGGATGACCAGGTCATCGTCTCGATCGGCGACACCGGCCCGGGCATCCCCGACCACGTCCGCAAGCGCGTCTTCGAACCCTTCTTCACCACCAAGCCCGTGGGTGAGGGCACCGGCCTGGGCCTGGACATCTCCTACCGCATCGTCACCAACGGCCACGGCGGCGACATCCTCGTGCAGTCAAAGCCTGGCGACACCAAGTTCCTGGTCAAGCTCCCCATCACCGAGCCACCCTCCCGCTGACCCAGCCGCGTCCATGGAGATCAAGCTGCTGGCCGGCTACGCCTGCCGGCCGCCCGTGCCGGATCAGCGGCTGTCCGAGCCCTCCCCTGTCACCGCTGCCCTGCCCGCTTCCAGGCGCGCGATCGGCACCCGGAACGGCGAGCATGACACGTAGTGCAAGCCCACCTGGTCGAAGAAGTGCACCGACTCCGGGTCGCCACCGTGTTCGCCGCACACCCCCAGCTTCAGGTGCGGCTTGACCTGGCGGCCCTCCTCCGCGGCGATGCGGATGAGCCGGCCGACGCCCTCGCGGTCGATGGCTTCGAACGGGGAGATGCCGAAGATGCCCAGTTCCAGGTAGCGCCAGAAGAAGGCGCCCTCCACGTCGTCGCGGGAGAAGCCCCACGCCATCTGGGTCAGGTCGTTGGTGCCGAAGGAGAAGAAGTCGGCGGCTTCGGCGATCTGGCCCGCGGTCAGGGCGGCGCGGGGGACCTCGATCATCGTGCCGATCAGGACCTGGACGCCGGTGCCGGCGATCACCTCCTCGACGATGTGCTCGCCCTCGCTGCGGACCATTTCCAGCTCCTGCACCGCGCCGACCAGGGGGACCATGATTTCCGGGCGGGGATCCAGGCCCTCGGCGGCCAACTGGGCGGCGGCCTGGGCGATCGCTCGCACCTGCATGGCGAACAGGCCGGGGATGACCAGCCCGAGACGCACCCCGCGCAGGCCCAGCATCGGGTTCTGCTCATGCATCCGGCGTACGGCATCCAGCAGTTGTTCGTCCTCGGAGTGCTCCTCACCGCGTTCCCGGGCCACCGCGACGGACACGGCAAGCTCCTCCAGCGACGGCAGGAACTCGTGCAGCGGCGGATCGATCAGGCGCACGGTCACCGGCAAGCCGTCCATGGCCCGGAACAGCTCGATGAAGTCGTCGCGTTGCAGGGGCAGCAGCGCGTTGAGCGCCTTGGTGCGGTCGACCTCGCTCTGGGCCAGGATGAGCTTCTCCACCAGCTCCTTGCGGTCGCCGAGGAACATGTGCTCGGTGCGGCACAGGCCGATGCCTTGCGCGCCGAACCGACGAGCCCGTGCAGCGTCCGCACCGGTGTCCGCGTTGGTGCGCACGGCCAGGCGGCGGCGCTGGTCGGCATGGCGCATGATCGCGTCGACGGCCTCGACCAGCGTGGAATCGACCCGCTCGCCCTCGAAATACTGGACGACCTCCGACGGCCGCACGGGGACCGGGCCGAGGTAGACGCGCCCGCTGGTGCCGTCGATGGAGATCACGTCACCTTCCGAGACGGTACGGCCGGACACCGCGAACCGGTCGGCGGCGATCTCCAGCTCGTCGGCACCGCAGACACAGGTGCGACCCATGCCCCGGGCGACGACTGCCGCGTGGCTGGTCTTTCCGCCCCGCGCGGTCAGGATGCCCTTGGCGGCGATCATCCCGGCCAGGTCCTCCGGGTTGGTCTCGCGGCGCACCAGGATGACGTCGTGACCGGCCGCGGCCAGCTCGACGGCCCGGTCGGCGCTGAACACGGCCTGCCCGGCCGCGGCACCCGGGGAGGCGCCGATGCCCCGGGTCAGCGTGGCGGGCTCGCCGGCCAGGTCGAAGCGCGGGAACATCAGCTGGGCGAGCTGGGCCCCGGACACCCGGCGCAGCGCCTCATCGAGGTCGATCATGCCCTCGGCGACCAGCTGAGCGGCAATGCGGAAGGCGGCTCCCGCGGTGCGCTTGCCGACCCGGGTCTGCAGCATCCACAGCTTGCCGCGTTCGATGGTGAACTCGATGTCACACAGGTCGCGGTAGTGGCCCTCGAGCGTGGCCATGATGGCGAGCAGTTCGTCGTACGAGCGCGGGTCGAGGTCTTTGAGTGCCTGCAGCGCCACGGTGTTGCGGATCCCGGCGACCACGTCCTCACCCTGCGCGTTCTGCAGGTAGTCGCCGTAGATGCCCTGCGCGCCGCTCGCCGGGTCGCGGGTGAACGCCACGCCGGTGCCCGAGTCCGGTCCGAGGTTGCCGAACACCATGGCCACCACGTTGACAGCGGTGCCCAGGTCGGCGGGGATGCGCTCCTGGCGGCGGTAGAGCACCGCGCGCTCGGCGTTCCAGGACCGGAAGACCGCCTCCATGGCCTGGCGCATCTGCTCGCGGGGCTCCTGTGGGAACTCGCGACCGGTGTACTTGACGAAAATGCGTTTGTACCGCTCGGTCAGCGCCCGCAGATCATCGGCGTCCAACGCGAGATCGTCGGTTACTCCGCGGACTTTCTTGGCCTCTTCGAGGGCATCGGAGAATTCTTCTCCGGGAACGTCGCACACGGTTTTGCCGAACATCTGCAGCAGCCGCCGGTAGGAATCCCAGGCGAACCGGTCGTCGCCGCCGGCCTGGGCCGCGAGTCCGGCCACGCTGGCGTCGTTGAGCCCGACGTTGAGCACCGTCTCCATCATGCCCGGCATCGAGAACGCGGCCCCCGAGCGCACCGAGACGAGCAGCGGGTCGGCGGGATCTCCCAGCTCACGACCCATGCTCTGCTCCAACGCGGCGAGCTGGGAGTCGATCTCGGCGGCCAGCCCGTCCGGCGCGCTCCCGGTGGCCAGGTAGGCGCGGCAGGCCTCGGTGGTGACGGTGAATCCGGCCGGCACCGGCAGCCCCAGCCGGGTCATCTCGGCGAGGTTGGCACCCTTGCCACCGAGCAACTGCTTGAGATCTTTGTGGCCTTCGGAAAAATCGTAGACATACTTCTGGACAGCCATTGATCGCCTCCAAAGGGAATTCACGGAGGTTAAATGCCGTGAACAACCATTCTCCAGCGACCGTGAAGAATTGCACAGGCTCGCGCACGCCGCTGCTCGCTGCGGCGCTCCCGCGAGCAGAAGTGCGCAGGTGTCAGGTTCGTCATGCTTGGTTGCCGTTGGAAATGGGCACGTCACAGGACTGGCACATGAGCTGACAAGGCTCCGGGCAAGCGGACGAACGACATAGGCGGTCAGACACATGACGGAGTCACTAAGGCTCAGCAAGGGCAGCGAGGGCGAGGGCGGCGGCAAGCCCGTGGCCGGCACCGCGCTCACCCTCGGTGTCGAGGAAGAACTGCACGTGGTGGATCTGAAGAGCCGTGAGCTGGTGCCCCGCGCGCCCGAAGTGCTGCAGCAACTGGACGAAATCAACTACTCCGCCGAGCTGCACCGCTCGGTGGTGGAGACCAACACCCCGGTCGCCCAGGGCCTCGACGACCTGCGCGAGGGCATCGTCGGGCTGCGCCGGCGGGCCATCGGGGTGGCCGAGTCGCTCGGGCTCGGCCTGGTCGCCGCGGGCACGGTCCCGATCGTCGACCTGGACTCGCTGCCGGTCACCCCGACCTCGCGCTACCGGCGGATGGTCGACGAATACCAGATGCTGGCCCGCGAGCAGTTGATCTGCGGGGCCCAGGTGCACGTCGGCATCGCCGACCGCGACGAGGCCGTCTCGATCGCCCAGCGGGTGACGCCGGCGCTGCCGGTGCTGCTGGCGTTGTCGACCAGCTCGCCCTACTGGATGGGCGAGGACAGCGGGTACGCCAGCGTGCGCTCGCTGGTGTGGATGCGCTGGCCCACCGCCGGGGACAGCGGTGTGGTCACCGACGCCGCTGACCATGACGCTCTGGTCGGCGACCTGATCGCCTCGGGCACGATCAGCGACCCGAAGATGGTCTACTTCGACGTGCGCCCGTCGGCCCACCTGCCCACCGTCGAGTTGCGGGTCACCGACTCCAGCCCCGATGTGGACACCGTGGTGCTGCTCGCCGGGTTGTTCCGCGGCCTGGTGCTGCGCGCCCAGCAGGACTACCGCGCCGGGCGCCCGGTGGTGCCGACCCGCCCGCCGCTGCACCGCGCGGCGATGTGGCGAGCCGCGCGCTCCGGGCTCGAGGGCGATCTGCTGGACCTGCCGCACTCGCCTGCCCCGGTGCCCGCCGCGGTGGCGGTGGAACGGCTGGTCGCCGATCTGCGCCCGCAACTGGAGGAGCTGGGCGACTGGGAGCAGGTGTTCGACCTGTCCGTGCGCTCGCTCAGCCGGGGCAGCTCGGCTGCCCGTCAGCGGCGCGCGATGGCCCGGCGCGGGCGCATCTCCGACGTGGTCGACCTGGTCGTGGCCGACACCCGCGGCGGCGCCACCGGCATCGGCCCGGACGGGCAGAGCGTCCCGGCCGGGCTCACCCCGTACGCGGCGGTCGGCGATGAGGCGTTCCCGAACGGTGACGTCGCTTCGTCGTACGAGGGAATCGTCACGGTCCTGAGCGCCCTCGGGCCGGCCGGCCTGCGTCGCCGCGAGGACGCCAAGGACGACGAACAGCGCGCCCGCGGCATCACGTTCAGCGTGGCCGGCGAGGCGGCGACCCGGCTCTTCCCGTTCGATCTCGTGCCGCGCATCGTGCCCGCCGCTGACTGGCAGCAGCTCGACGGCGGGCTCATCCAGCGGGTGCGGGCGCTCGACGCCTTCGTCAACGACGTGTACGGCGAGCGCGAGGTGGTCCGCGACGGCATCATCCCGGAGTGGGTCATCGACGGCTCCCCCGAGCTGCGGCCCAGCGGCGCCCTGATCAACCGGCCCGGCGTGCGCGCCCAGGTGGCAGGGGTCGACCTGGTCCGCGACGGCGACGGCAACTGGTGTGTCCTGGAGGACAACCTGCGCGTGCCCTCGGGCATCGCCTATGCCATGCAGAACCGGCGCCTGGCCGAGACCGTGCTGCCCGAGCTGCCCCGCCCGGACTCGCTGATCAGCCCCGAGTCGACTCCTCAGCTGCTCAAACGGGCGCTGCTGGACGCGGCCGGGGCGGCGGCGGGTGACGATCCTCAGTTGGTCGTGCTCAGCCAGGGCCCGGATGACTCGGCGTGGTTCGAGCACACCATGCTGGCCGAGGAGATGGGCGTGCCGCTGGTGCGCAGCACCGACCTGCTGGTCGACGAGGGCGTGGTGCACCGCGTGCGCAACGGCCGCAAGCACCGCGTCGACGTGATCTACCTGCGGATGGGCGAGGACAGCCTGGTGCACTCGCCGGGCGCCGACGGGATGCCGCTGGGGCCGAGCCTGGTCACCGCGCTCAGCGCCAACTCCGTCGTGCTGGCCAACGCCCTGGGCAACGGCATCGGCGACGACAAGGCGGTCTACGCGTACGTCCCCCAGCTCATCGAGTACTACCTCGGTGAGAAGCCGCTGCTCAACGACGTGCCCACCTACCTGTGCGGCATTCCCGAGCAGCGGGCCGAGGTGCTCGACCGGCTGGCCGAGCTGGTCCTCAAGCCGGTGGACGGCTACGGCGGCGACCGGGTCATGATCGGTCCGCACGCCGGGGAGCAGGACCTCGCAGCGGTACGGCGCCAGATCAAAACCGCCCCGCACCGCTGGGTGGCGCAGGAAGTCGTGGCGCTGTCGACCGCCCCGGTGTTCGACGGTCACGAACTCTCACCGCGGCACGTGGACCTGCGCGCCTTCGTGTTCACCGGCCGCGAGTCGGTGGTCGCCCCGGCCGCCCTGACCCGGGTCGCCCCGGCCGGCAGCATGATCGTCAACTCGTCGCGCGGCGGCGGCTCAAAAGACACCTGGTTGCTTTCATAGGGCTGCTGTCACAGCAGTGAAACACCCCGGAAACGAACAGCGTGGAGGTTGTTGAACATGTGCGGAATCGGCGGCGAACTCAGGTTCGACGACCGGGCGGCCGACCCCGGGGCCGTCCGCCGCATGCTGCCCTGCCTGCAGCACCGCGGCCCGGACGCCGAGGGACTGTGGCACGACGGGCCGGTGGCTCTCGGCCACCGCCGGTTGCAGATCATCGACCTGTCGGCCTCCGGCGCGCAGCCCATGACCGACGAGCAGCTCGGTCTCACGCTGGTCTTCAACGGTTGCATCTACAACTACCAGCAATTGCGTGCGGAGCTGCGGGGGTACGGCTACACGTTCTTCTCGTCCTCGGACACCGAGGTGATCCTCAAGGCGTACCACCGGTGGGGCGCCGACTGCGTGCAGCACTTCCTGGGCATGTTCGCCTTCGCCGTCCTGGAGCACGCCACCGGCACGGTGATGCTGGCCCGCGACCGGCTCGGCATCAAGCCGATGTACCTGGCCGAGACGCCGGGCCGGCTGCGCTTCGCCTCCAACCTGCCGGCCCTGCTGGCCGCCGGTGACGTGGACACCTCGATCGACAAGGTGGCCCTGCAGCACTACATGACGTTCCACTCGGTGGTCCCGGCGCCGCGCACGATCATCACCGGTGTGCGCAAGCTTCCCCCGGCCACGGTGCGCATCATCCAGCGCGACGGCCGGTCCACCGAGCACGTGTACTGGGAGGCCTCCCACACGCGCAAGGCCGCTGACAACTGGCCCGAGGCCATTCATGAGGCCCTGCGCACCGCTGTCGAGCGGCGAATGGTCGCCGACGTGCCGGTCGGCGTGCTGCTGTCCGGCGGGCTGGACTCCTCCTACATCGTGGCGCTGCTGGCCGAGCAGGGTCAGCGCGGGCTCACCACGTTCTCCATCGGCTTCGAATCGGCGGCGGGGGAGAGCGGCGACGAGTTCGCGTACTCCGACATCATCGCCAAGCAGTTCGACACCCGTCACCACCAGATCAGGATCGGCCGGGACCGGTTCCTGCCGGCGGTGGCCCGTACGGTCGCGGCGATGAGCGAGCCCATGGTCAGCCACGACGCCATCGCCTTCAACCTGCTCAGCGAGGACGTCGCGCAGCACGTCAAGGTGGTGCAGTCGGGGCAGGGGGCCGACGAGATCCTGGCCGGCTACAGCTGGTACCCGCCGCTGGCCGGCGTGGCGCGGGATCGCGCTGTGGACGCGTACGCGCAGGAGTTCTTTGATCGTCCGCACCGTGAGCTGGCCCGTCAGCTGAACCCGCAGTGGCTGATCGACACCGACGTCAGCCGCGAGTTCGTTGCCGCCCACTTCGCCCGCCCCGGCGCCGCAACCGCAGTGGATGCGGCGTTGCGGCTCGACACCCAGGTCATGCTCGTTGACGATCCGGTCAAGCGGGTCGACAACATGACCATGGACTGGGGACTGGAGGCGCGGGTGCCGTTCCTGGATCACGAGCTCGTCGAGCTGGCCGCGGCCTGCCCGCCGGAGCTCAAGCTCGCCCAGGGTGGCAAGGGCGTGCTCAAGGACGCGGCCCGCGGCGTGGTGCCCGACGAGGTCATCGACCGGACCAAGGGCTATTTCCCGGTCCCGGGCATCCGGCACCTCGAGGGACGCATGCTGGAGATGGTCCGCGACGCCCTGCACGCCCCGGCGGCCCGCGATCGGGCACTTTTCCGCCCGGAGTATGTTGACGCGCTCCTGGCCGTCCCCAACACTCCTCGTACAACCCTCGGCGCGAACCAGCTCTGGCAGGTTGCGCTGCTGGAGATGTGGTTGCAGGACAAAGGCATCTGATCTGCTGAAGGAGGACCCCGTATGACCGGTCAGCTCAACCGTGTCGACGTCACCGTTTTGCCCGCCGGCTGGCTGACCAAAGGGTCCTATCCGTCCGAGGTCTCGGGTAGCTGGTCGCCGGCGTTGTCGCCGGACGGCCGGCACGCGGCGTACGTGTCGGACCGCAGCGGCATGCCCAAGGTGTGGGTGCAGCCGGTGGGCAGCGACCTGACCTTCCTGGTCGACACCGGCGACGAGCCGGTCGTGTCGGTGCACTGGTCGTACGGCGGCGGCTGGCTGGCCTGCGTGCTCGCGCCCGGCGGGGCCCCGCGTACGGAGGTGTGGCTGGTGCGCCCGGACGGCTCGGCGCTGCACCAGGTCGCCGGCTTCGGCGCGGACAGTGCCGAGAACGTGCGGTGCCTGCCGGGGCGCCCGCTGCTCGCGGTGACCGAGAACATGACCACCACCCTGCTCATCGACGCCGCCGAGGGCACCCGCACGCAGGTCTGCACCGGCGAGCTGGTGTCGCTGTTCGACGTGTCCCGCGACCGTTCCCGGGCTCTGCTGCGGCTGGGCCCGCGCGGCAGCCGCTACGTCGTCGTCCGCGACCTGCACACCGGTGTCGACGAGTACGTGACCAGCGGCGAGCAGGCCTGCTTCGCCCCCGACGGCTCGATCTGGGCGCGCAGTGACACCGGCGACCGCCCGGTGCTGCTGCACGGCACCGAGATCGTGGCGTCGGCGGCGCAGGCCGAGGTCGAGGCGTTCGCGCTCACCGCCGACGCCAGCGAGGTCGCTGTGCTGTGGAACGTCGACGGCGGCCGCTCCGAGCTGACGGTCGGCACCACGGCGATCGACCTGCCCGGCTGGGTCGCCGCGAACCCGGTGTGGAGCGCCGACGGCAGCACGCTGGCGTTCACCGCCGAGGGGCCCGGCCAGCCGCACGGCGTGTGGACCTGGTCGGCCGAGGGCGGACTCGCGGCGGTCTCGGTGGACGAGGTGACCACCGACGCGGTGCTGCCCACGCTGCGCCGTTTCCCGTCACACGATGGGCTGGAGATCAGCGGGTGGCTGTTCGAACCGGCCACGCCCGGCCCGCACCCGACCGTGCTGTGGCTGCACGGCGGACCCGAGGCGCAGGAGCGGCCCGGGCACGGCCCGCTGTTCCAGTCGCTGGTGGCGCGCGGGATCGCGGTGTTCGCCGCCAACGTGCGCGGGTCATCGGGCTTCGGGCGCACCTTCGTCAACGCGGACAACGGCGCGCTGCGCTACGCGGCGATCGCTGACGTGGCGGCGTGTGTGGACCACCTGGTCGCGAGCGGGGTGGCCGATGCCGCGCGGGTTGGCTGCATGGGACGGTCGTACGGGGGCTACCTGACGTTGGCGGCGCTGGTGACGTACCCCTCGATGTTCGCGGTTGGTATTGATGTCTGCGGCATGAGCAACTTTGCGACGTTCTACGAGCACACCGAACCGTGGATCGCGGCGGCCGCGGTGTCGAAGTACGGCGACCCGGTGCGCGACGCCGAGCTGCTGCGTGACCTGTCGCCGATCACCCGCATCGACAACCTGCGCACACCGCTGATGGTGGTGCACGGCGCGAACGACAGCAACGTGCCGGTGATCGAGGCCGAGCAGGTCGTCGAGGCGCTGACCGACCGCGGGGTCGAGCACCGGTACCTGCTGTTCCCGGGTGAGGGTCACGAGCTGCTGCACCGCTCCTCGCGCGCCGAATATTTGCGCGAGACCCTCGACTGGCTGGGCGGTCACCTGCTCGGTGGATCTATGACGGGTAACACGTCCCTTTTGTGACCGACGACGTTGCCGCTCGCGGCCCTTCAGGGGAAGGGTGGAGGGCACGCGAGCGGAAACGGAGACATGGACATGCGAGGCGGGGCCCGGGCATGGGCGGTGTGGGCCGTCGGGCTCTCGGCATATGTGGTGGCGGTGCTGGACCGCACGTCGCTCGGCGTGGCCGGGCTGGATGCGCAGCAGCGCTTCGGGATCGGCGCGAGCGCACTGGCCTCGTTCGCGGTGTTGCAGCTACTGGTCTACGCCGGACTGCAGGTGCCCGTGGGCGTGCTGCTGGATCGCTTCGGCTCGCTGCGCCTGGTGGTCGGCGGCGCGCTGATCATGGCGGCCGGTCAGCTGCTGATGGCCTTCTCCGACGGGCTCGGCGGCGCGATCGTGGCGCGGGTGCTGGTCGGCGCGGGCGATGCGATGACGTTCATCAGCGTGCTGCGCCTGGTGCCACAGTGGTTCCCGACCAAGCGCGTCCCGGTCGTGACCCAGCTCACCGGCATCATCGGGCAGTTCGGCCAGATCCTGTCCGCGGTGCCGCTGGCCGCGCTGCTGGCCGGGCCCGGCTGGAGCACTGCGTTCCTTGGCGCCGCAGGCACTGGGATCTTCATCGCGGTGGTCGCGCTGGTGGCCCTGCACGACAGCCCCGACCGGCGGATCAGCTCCGGCGAGGCGATCACCGCGCGCCTGCTCGGCGCCGACCTGGTCACCGCGTGGCAGCACCCGGGCACCCGGCTCGGGCTGTGGACCCACTTCAGCACCCAGTTCCCCGGCACGGTGTTCGCGCTGATCTGGGGCTACCCGTTCCTGCTGGCCGGCGAGGGCCTGTCGCGGGGCACGGCGAGCACGCTGCTGACCATGTACGTGGTGGTCGGCATGATCGGCGGTCCGCTGTTCGGCATCGTGGTGCAGCGTCACCCGCTCCGGCGATCCTGGGTGGTGCTCAGCGTCGTGGCGGCCAATGCGCTGGGCTGGGGCATCGTGCTGGCCTGGCCGGGCCGGGCGCCGCTGGGGGTGCTCGCGCTGCTGATGATCGCGCTCGGGCTGGGCGGTCCCGGCTCGATGATCGGCTTCGAGTTCGCCCGCACGTTCAACCCGCCCAACCGCCTGGGCACCGCGACCGGCATCGTCAACGTCGGCGGCTTCGTGGCCTCGCTGATCACCATTCTGCTGGTCGGGCTGATCCTCGACGCCCGCACCGGCGGATCGGCTGATTACGACATAGCAGACTTCAAAGTCGCGCTTTCGGTGCAGTACGTACTGATGGCCATCGGTGTCCTGGGTATTCTTCGAACCCGTCGGCTCGCCCGGCGACGACTTGCGGCCGAGGGCGTCCACGTCCGGCCGCTGCGTGAGGTGCTTGCCGAACGCGGGTGGTTTAACGCCCAGCGCATCGGTAAAGGCTGAATCTCGCGCCGTATCTACAACAGCTTCGTGTGAGGAGGACATGACTGAGTACGCACCGGACCGTCTCTGGTCCGGCATCCAGGTCAGTAAGGTCATCGCCGGAACGTTGGCGGCGGTGACTGCGGCAGTGCTTGGCTCCTTCCTGGGAGTCGCCGGCACCCTGGCAGGAGCGGCGTTGGCCAGCGTGGTCGGCTCCGTAGGAACGGAGATCTTCAACAACTCCCTGAAACGCGGTACGAAAACCCTGCAGCAGGTGGCGCCCACGTTCGTCAAGGCGCCCGCCGCGGTCGGCACCCCCGAGGTGGCCGCCGCGACCGAGCAGGAGAACCCGGCGCACACCACGCCGGTGGAGCCGCGCAAGCCGATCCGCTGGAAGCCGGTGACGATGGGCGCGGTCGCCGTGTTCATCATCGCCATGGGCGTGATCTTCGCGGTGGAGGCGATGGCGGGCGAGCCCCTCAACTCCCTCACCACCGGCAAGTCCTCGAACGGCTCGACCATCTCGCACCTGGTGGGCAACAACAGCGACAGCAAGCCCACCCCCGCGCCATCGGCCACGCCGGCGGAGTCCGCGGACCCGCAGCAGAGCGGCGAGCCGACCGACGACCCGTCCTCGGCCACGGACGGCACGCAGCCCAGCGACTCGGCGACCACCTCGCCGACCGGTGAGCAGACGACCGAGCCGACCAGCCAGCCGACGACGGACGCGCCGCAGACCGGCACCCCGGACTCGGGCACCGGCGACGGCACGGGCACGGGGACGGGCAACGGCTCGAACAGCAACTCCGGCTCGAACAGCGACTCGGGCTCGAACAGCAACTCGGGCTCGAACAGCAACTCGGGCACCACCTCGGGTGAGCAGTCGCGGCAGGACCTGGCTCCTGCCCCGACCGAGTAGGCCGCTGATCATCACGGCCCCGGCTACCGCCTTCGCGGTGGTGGCCGGGGCCGTTTCCTTTGCCCCGATCGCGGGGACTAACCCGGCGACGAGGGGAGCGACATGAAGGTGACCGAGCTGCTGGCCGAGGCGTACGGCCGCCTGCCCGACCTGGTGTCCGGGGCGGTGCAGGATCTCAGCGCCGAGCAGCTGGCCCAGGCGCCGGCGCCAGGCGCGAACACGGTCGGCTGGCTGGTGTGGCACCTCACCCGGGTGCAGGACAGCCACATCGCGGAGCTGCTGGACCAGGATCAGCTGTATGCCTCCGGCGAGTGGGCGGCAAGCTTCGGGCTCAACCCCGACCCCGGCGACACCGGGTACGGCCACAAGCCCGGCCAGATCAGCCAGGTGCGCCCCCGCGACGCTCAGGCCCTGATCGACTACTACCAGGCCGTGCACGACCGCACGCTCAAGTACCTTGCCGGACTGTCCGAGGCGGACCTCGACCGCGTGGTCGACGAGGGCTGGGACCCGCCGGTGACCCTCGGTGCCCGGCTGATCAGCGTCCTCGACGACGACGTCCAGCACGCGGGTCAGGCCGCCTATGTGCGCGGGTTGGTGAAGTAGGCGCGGCCCTGATGCGCGCCTGTCTGGGTGACAGCGCGGTGCTGTCCTTCGACGCTGAGCGTCGCGACAAGGTGGTCGGCGTGGTCCTTGGGCGAGGCTTCCTCCAGTTGGCCTCGCCCACCGAAGTCAACCAGAACCTGGTTGCTGCGGGGGAGCCCCCCGCGCCGCCCCAGTGCCTGGGAGGTCGCTGAGAGTATCGGCAGGATCAACGATATGTAACAAGGCGTTCACGGAGCCTGGTTATGGTGACCGGAATATCCCGCTTGAGGGATTCTCATTTCTCGCCGTAACGGCTCCGAAAGGGACCATCATGCCCACGCCGGACATTGCCGACGTAGATGCGCCCCAGCGCTGGCGGAACCTGCTCAAGCACGACCTGCCCGCGTCGATCGTCGTCTTTCTCATCGCCATCCCGCTGTCGCTCGGCATCGCCGCAGCCTCGGGGGCGCCGCTGCTCGCCGGGCTGGTCGCCGCCGTGGTCGGCGGGGTCGTAGCCGGACTCCTCAGCGGCGCCCCGCTGCAGGTCAGCGGGCCCGCGGCCGGGCTCACCGTGATCGTCGCGGGCACCGTGGCCGACTTCGGGTGGGCCGCCACCACCGCGATCGTGGCCATGGCCGGGCTCGTGCAGCTGCTCCTCGGCGCGCTCAGGCTCGGCCGGGCCGCGCTGGCCCTGTCGCCAGCCGTCGTGCACGGCATGCTCGCCGGCATCGGCATCGTGATCGCGCTCAGCCAGGTGCACGTCGTGCTGGGCGGCGACGCGCAGAGCGAAGCCTGGCAGAATCTGCGCGAGTTGCCCGCCCAGATCGTCGGGCACCACGGTCAAGCCGTGCTCCTCGGCGTGCTCACCATCGCCATCCTGCTGCTCTGGCCGCGTTTCGTGAAGCTGTCGCTGCTGCCCGGCGCGCTGGTCGCGGTGAGCGTGGCGACGCTGACCGCGGGTCTCGGCGGCTTCGACGTCGCGCGCGTCGAATTGCCCAGCAACCCGCTCGGGGAGCTGACCTTCCCGCACCTGCCCGAGGGCGGGTTCGTACCGGTCGCGGTGGCCGTGCTGACGATCGCGTTGGTGGCCAGCGTGGAGTCGCTGCTGTCCGCGGTGGCCGTCGACAAGCTGCACGACGGCAAGCGAGCCGACCTGAACAAGGAGTTGCTCGCCCAGGGCGCGGCGAACACAGTGTCCGGTGCGCTCGGCGGATTGCCGGTTACCGGCGTGATCGTGCGCAGCTCGACGAACGTGGCGGCCGGGGCTCGTACCCGGATGTCCGCGGTTCTGCACGGTTTGTGGATTGCCCTTTGTGTGCTGGCCTTCACCGCGCTGCTGGAGCAGATCCCGCTCTCCGCGCTGGCCGCTGTGCTTGTCGTGGTCGGGTTGCGGCTGGTGAGCCTGGCACAGATCAAGTCCTATCGGCGCCATCGCGAGCTGCCGACGTACCTGGTGACCGCCTTTGCCGTGGTCTTCACCGATCTGCTCACGGGGGTGGCGCTGGGCATGGCCACGGCGGTGCTGCTCATGCTGCTGCGCCTGGCGCGCTGCGAGATCACCCGCAGCTCCCCGGCGGACGGTCAGTGGTCTGTCGTCATCACCGGAACCCTGGCTTTCATCGGAGCCGGTCGGGTGGCCCGGGAGCTGTCGGCGGTCCCGGCCGGAGCCCATGTGGAGCTGGAGTTGCACCTCGACTACCTGGATCAGGGCGCCTTCGAAAGCATCAAGGACTGGCAGGAGGCGTACGTCCGCAGCGGCGGGACGGTGCACATCCGTGAGATGCACGGCCGGTGGTTCCGGGAGGCCACCTCGGGCCGGCTCGGCGGGAACAAGTCGCACCGGCGCATGCCGCGGTTCCTGGGCTCGTGGTCGCAGTGGGTGTCGCGGAGCGAGCGGCGGGCCGCGATGCAAGCAGGGATTGACGAGTTCGAGCGCAGTGTCGCGCCGCTCGTGCAGCCGCATCTGGCCGATTTGGCCCGGGAGGGTCAGCGGCCGGAACAATTGTTCATCACGTGTGCCGACTCACGGCTTGTCCCGAACCTGATCACCACCAGCGGACCCGGTGACCTGTTCACCATTCGCAATGTGGGAAACATCGTGCCCGCCTATGGATCCGGGGATGCCTCGGTCGGCGCCGGTATCGAATATGCGGTTGATGTTCTCGGCGTTTCCGCGATCACCGTGTGCGGGCATTCCGGCTGCGGCGCGGTGCGGGCCCTGATGGGCGGAGCCGCCGGTACGCCCTCGGATCTCGGTGCCTGGCTGGCCGAATCCCGCGTGGCCTTGTCCGCATCGGACAGTGAAGAGGACTGCATCACCGCCAATGTGGCGCAGCAGATCGAGAACATCCGCAGTTATCCCAGCGTGCGCACGGCAATCGACGCGGGCAGGTTGACGCTGACCGGTTTCTATTTCGATCTGGCCGAGGCGCGGATGTATTCCGTCGAGCGAGGGGAGCGCAAGCCCGTCAATGTCGCATGACTGACAGATGCGCTTTTGCCATTGAGCTACGCGACGGTACGGCCCAAGGTGAATCGGGGGCTGGAGGTGACGTGGCAACGGCGCAGCGAATGGTACGGGCGGGGGACATCGTCATTGTGGGGCGGGCTGCCAGCGTGCAGTTCGCCGGTTCCGCCGGGTTCGCGTACCGCATCGTCGAAGTGGATGCGCGCCCCACCTACGACGGCTGGGTGTGGCTCGACGGTTTCCAACTCGATCGATGCGGCAGGGCCGTGCTGCGGCGCCGGATATTCGTCCGAGAGGCTGGTTTACGCCGCCGCCATCCCAGGCAAGCATGAGTCATGGCCCATAGTGAATCTTCACTGACTCCCGGTGACATCGTGTTCGTCGGGCGCGCCGCCAGCGTGCAGTTCACGGGCCGCTCCGGGTTTGCCTTTCGGATCATCGCCGTCGATGCCCGGCCCACCTACGACGGCTGGGTATGGCTGGAGGGCTACCAGCTCGACATCCGCGGACAGGCCGTAGCCCGGCGACGCATCTTCGTATGCGAAGCCGGGCTACGGACCGGGCAACTCAGACCGTTACCGGCTTCCAGGAACTCTGGTCCGCGAGGTCGGTGAGCCGCAGCCCCTCGGTGATCTGCCTGACCTGGGCGTCGGTCAGCGTCTCGCCGTAGTTGTTGACGTCGACCAGGTAGTCACCCTTGACGATCGTGCAGGAGCGGTTGCCCTCGAAGCAGTGCACGCCGTCCCGGCCCCTGATCGAGGAGATCTTGGATTCGCCCTTGGACACGGTGATCGCCAGATGCCCCGGCAGGATCTCATCGATGCGGGTGGCCGGGTCGGCCACCGCACCCTGCTGCAGGAACACCTTCGAGCCGGGCAGCCCGGTTGACGCGTCGTTCTGGGCCACCGCGACGGCCTGCCACCCCTGAGGCAGATAACCAAAGGTGTACGGCACCTTGAGCTCGCGCTTGCTGCCGGTGCTCAGCTTGGCCGCGATCTGCGCCACCTCGGCCCGCGTGATGTCGGTGTGACCGTAGTTGGGCACCAGGGTGGCCCAGGCGTTGTCGGCGTACTGCCACGCCAGCGCGGACCGTACCCACTTCTTCGATTCGTCGCCGGGCTGCGCGAACGTCCAGTCGCGCCCGATCGCCTCACGGCCATCCACCCTCAGCCGGTATTCGTCGCCGATGACCAGCGTCGCATCGCCAGCGCCGCCGAACGTCGACGGGTCGTACACATCCTTGTCGTACACGGTGATCGTGGCCCCGGCATACGGGTACGTCGTCCCGTTGTCGTCCGGCCACGTCTCGCCGTCGTACACCGGCAGCTCGGTGTACCCATCGGTGACCTGACCGGCCGGGCCGACCGTGTACCTGCCCACCTGGTACGTCCCCAGCGTGGTGGTGAACCGCACCTTCTTGACCGGCAGCGGCGGCGTCGCCGGCTTGGCCGGGGGAGCCGAGAACGAAGCCACCGGCGCCGACGGGGCAGCGGCCGGCGCGAGCCCGTCGGCGCCACCGCGGGGGCTGAACTGAACCACCGCGGTCGCCGCGATTGCCAGGCAAGCAACGGCGCCGCCGCCCATCGCCGTGAGCCGCTTGGCGCGCACCCGGCGGGCGCGGCCGATGATGTCCTCAGTTGTCGTGTGCGCCGGCGGCGGCGGTGCGGCCTGCGCCGACTTCAAAACGTCCTGGATGTGGTACGACACGCTCGTCCCCTTCGTCGTGCAGCATGATGTCGTCGGCGGCCAGCACGGCTCGCAAGGTGGCCAGCCCTCGGGCGCTCTGGCTCTTGACGGTGCCGGGCCGGCATTTCAGGGCCTCGGCGGTTTCCTCGACGCTGAGACCCTCGAGGAACCTCAGGACGAGCACCGCGCGCTGCCGTGCGGGCACATGTGCCAGAGCCGCGCGTAACCGCAGCCGCTCGTCGACATCACCGGCGTGATCGGGCAGCGCCACCTCCGGCAGCGAATCCCCGAACGAGCGCTCCCGCCGCCACGGCCGGCGTTTCTCGCTGATGGCGGCCCGGACCACCATCGTGCGAACGTAGGCATCCGGGGCGGTGATCTTGCTCCAGCGCAGGTACAGCTTCGCCAGGGCGCCGGCGACGGCGTCCTCGGCGGTCTGCCAGTCGCCGCAGGTCACGTACGCGAGGGCCCGCAGCGGCTCGAACCGGCTGCGGGCGAACTCGCGGAAATTGTCCGCGTCTTCGGCATCCACTCGGTCGTGCTCCCTTCCTCGCCGGTAAGAGGTGCGGCAGGCTTGGAAGGGTTGCACGGACGGCCGAGAAACTTCGAAGACGTCAGTTGCGGTTGATGGTGAATGTCGACGTGGTGTTCTCGATGTCCCGGTAGTTGTTGCTCAACTGCAGGTTGGTGAAGGTGGCCGAGCCGGCAGCGGGGCCCTGGTTCGCCTCGGGCAGCGGGTTCGCCCAGACGGCGAAACCGGACTTGGCGTCGTACTCGTCACCGCTCTTGCGGGCGCCGGTGATCGAGACGTTGGTGAACACGGTGTCCTTGATGATGTTGACTGGCTGGCCGCCGACATACTGGGTCTGGAACATGATGCCCGCGTACGTGGGATCGACGATGTCGACGTTGCTGACCCGGATGCCCTGGAACACCTTGGACGCCGAGAACAGCCAGATCGCCGGGAACACCTGCGCGCCCCAGAAATGGCCACCGGCCCGCACAATCGTGATGTTGTCGAACACGGTCGGCGGGCTGGCTCCGAAGCCGTTCATCGGGTAGCCGAAGTCCAGCGAGCTGATCGTGATGCCCGAGTACACCAGCGTGTCCGCGATGTAGATGTTGCGGAAGGTGTTGGCGTACCCGCCGTACACCGCGATGCCGGCGGCCCGCCAGGTCAGCGTGGTGCTCAGGTTGGAGTACACGTTGTTGATCTCGTCGCTGCCGCCCGCGTCGATCGCCGAGAACAGCGCGAAGCTGTCGTCGCCGGTGGCCCGCGCATCGTTGTTGTCGACCAGGTTGTCGGTGCTGCCGTTGGTCATGTTGACCCCGTCGGCGAACGTGTCACGGATCCGCGAGTTCTTGATCACCATCCGGTCGGTGTTGGCCCCCCAGTACAGGCACACCACGTGCTCGGCCCAGATGTTGTCGATGGTTATCCCGGACAGGTTGGCGAAATCGAACACCTTGCCCGGCCCGTCGACGCGGATGGTGTAGTTGCCGAAGAACGCGAAGTTCTTGAACGTCGACCCGTTGGCCCCGGCGTCGGCCCGGAAACCGGCGTCGGTCTGCGCCTGATCCTGCGGCGTGACGAACCGGGTGTACCAGGGCCCGGCACCGACGACCTGGATGGCGCGGCCGTACACCTGCAACTTGTTGGCCGTCGAGTAGTCGCCCGCCGGCAGGTAGACCCCCGCCTTGCTGGTGTCCATCCGGGCCGCGTCGAGCGCCGCCTGCACGGACTGCTGGTCAAAACCGGTGGGTACCACGTACGTGGCCGGGTTCGGGTTGGCGATCGGCGCGACCTGCTCGGTGTTGACGAAGTCGACAGCGATGGCGCCGCCGTTGCCGCTGTCCTTCTGCAGCTTGATGGTGCTGCCGGCCGGGAAGGAACCGGTCAGGAAGGTGTTCGCCTCGTCGTAGATGTGCCGGGGGTTCGTACCCGAGTTCTGTGGCTGATCTTCTTGCCCATAGAGCCACGCAAAGCGCGAGGTGAGCGGCAGCGTCTTGTTCAGTGTGCCGTTGACGTAGACGTTGATCGAGCTGGTGGTGGTATCAGGGATCGAGAACCGCGCGACGATCGTGTTCGTTGCCGCCCGGGTGGTCCACTGCACGTACGCGCCGGTTGTGGTCAACGTGACCGCCTTGCGCCCGGACGCCTCACCGGCCAGATCCCCCACCTTGCGGTTCGGGCCGACCACCTGAGCGCCGCCGCCGAGCGTGCCATCCTCGGCCTCGTACATGTCGTACGGCATGTTGGCGCCGCGGCCCACGAAGAACGGCTTCTCGCTGGTGTTGTTGGCCTGCTTGACCGCCAGCTCGTTGGCGTCGGCGGCGACCACCGTGCGCACCGTGTACTTGCCGTTCGCCGCCGTCCACGTGCCCAGGCTGATCGCCGGGGAGGACGCCCCCGCCGCCAGCGTGCCCGTCCACGAGCCGGTCAGCGTCTTGACCGTCGACCCGTTGTCACCGGCCACCGTGAGCGTCACCGCGTGCGCGCCCCCGGCCGTAGCCGTCGTGCCCTGGTTCTTGAGCGTCACCGAGAACGTGACGGTCTGGCCTGCCGACGGGTTGCCCGGCGACCAGCTCACAGCCGACGCGATCAGGTCCGAGCTCTGCACCGGGGCGACGACCAGGTTCGAGGGGTTCGTGTACTCGTTGTTCGCCTCGTTCTGCTCGATGACGGTGTTCGCCTCGTCGGCTACGGCGCTCAGGGGGTAGGTGCCGGCGTTCTGGGCTGGGATGGTTACGGTGACTGTTGTTGAGGCTCCGGCGGGCAGGGCTGGGACTTGTTGCTCGGCTGCCTTCGCTGCGCCTACGTGGATGCTGATTTTGATGGCTGGGCTGGGGGCGGTGCCGGCGTTGCGGACCGTGGCCGACACCGTGATGGTGTCGGTCTCCACCGGAGCTGCCGGGGTGAACGACATGCCTGTGACGGTGAGGTCCGGGTTCGGGGCCGGCACTCCGATGACCTGGAACTCGGCCACCTGTCCGCTCGGTGCGCCGCTGTTTGCCGTGAAGCTGAGCCGCACGTCCGCCGCTGTCGCGCTGACCGGGATGCTGACGGTGTTACCCGACGCCGGGTTGAACGTGTAGGTCGCTTCCGCCACCAGCGTTGTGTAAGCGGTGCTGTTCTGTTCCCGGCCGAGAACCGCAAATCTTTGCGTGCGGGGGCCCCAATCGCTTGCCGGGTTGAGCTTCACCACGACCGTGCTGAGCGCCGCGTTTGCCCCGAGCGCCACCGTCAGGTTCGCGGGATAGGCGCTGCCTTCCCAGTACGTCGCCGTGTCGTTGTCGTTGGCATTGCTCGCCACAAACGTGAAAATCGACGACGACGCGGTGATCGGTTTCCCCACCGCCAGGTTCGTGCCGTCGGAAACCGACCCCGTCCGCGTCACCGTATTGCTGGCCGCCGACACGTTCCCAGCGGCATCCCGCGCCTTGACGTAGTAAGCGACGGTCACGTTCGCCGGCTGGCTGTCCACAAACGTCAACGCGTTGACCGTAGTTTTCAGCTGCCCGTTCGCATAGACCTCATACCCGGTCACCCCCACGTTGTCGCTCGACGCTCCCCACGCCAGGCGGATCTGCCCCGCCGCCGGCTGCGTGTAGGACAACGTCCCCGGTGTTGCCGGTGCCACGGTGTCGCCGCTCTGCCCGGTGCGGGTGACCGTGTTGCTGTTCGCCGACACGTTGCCGGCCGCGTCGCGGGCCCGCACGTAGTACTGGACCGTTGCGCTGTCCGGCTGGTTGTCGAGGTAGGTCGTCACGTTCCCGGCCACCGTGGTTTTGAGCTGGCCGTTCGCGTAGACGTCGTAGCCCGCCACGCCGGTGTTGTCGGTCGAAGCTGACCAGGTGAGCCGGATCTGCCCGCTTGACGGCTGGCTGAGCGTGAGGTTCCCCGGCGTGCTCGGCGCCTGCGTGTCACCCGCCGCCGGCCCGTAGACCTCAAGCTCGCTGATCTGGGCCGCCGGCCAGCCCGTGTTACCCGTGACGGTGAGCCTCACATACCGGGCCGTCGCCGCCGGGAAGTCAATGGTGACCGTGTTGCCGGACGCCGGGTTGAACGCGTAACCCGCGCTGCCCTTCAACGTGGTGAAAGAACTTCCGTTGCTGCTGCCCTGAACTGCCAGGGTTTGCGTCCGGGTCTGCCAGGCTGCTGCCGGGGGGAGCTTGAGGATCACCTGGTTCGTGGCGGTGGCCTGGCCGAGGTCGACTTGGAGCCATTGGGGGAAGGCGTTGCTGGCGCTCTCCCAGTAGGTGGAGGCGTTGCCATCGCCGGCGTTTGCTGAGGTGTAGACGTCGGCGTAGGTGCTGGCCGAGAAGGTCTTGTTGGCGGCCAGGTTGGGGGTGGCTGCTTGGGCG
>NZ_LOJP01000001.1:5104237-5145550 GCF_001553785.1 Actinoplanes sp. TFC3 | reverse complement strand
CCCCGATCCCCGGTCAGCAGCTCGGGGCCGGCTTGCTGGCCGGCCCCGAGCTGCTGACCGGGGATCGGGGTGGGCGGCGATCGGTGAGTCGCCGCCCACCCCTGGGCTGCCTAGGAGGAATAGACCTCGAATTCGGAGACCTGACCCGCCGGCCAGCCCGTGTTGCCGGTGAACGTCAGCCGCAGATACCGCTGCGTAGTAGCCGGGAACGAAACCGTGACAGTGTTCCCCGACGCCGGGTTGAACGTGTATCCAGCCGAAGCCTTGACGGTGCTGTAAACCGAGCCGTTAACGGAACCCAGCACCGACAATGTCTGCGTACGCGTACCCCAGGCCGAGGCGGGCGGGAGCTTGAGCACAACGCGCGACACCGAGCGGTTCTGGCCCAAGTCGACCGTCAGCGATTGCGGCCAGGCATTGTTTGCGCTTTCCCAATACGTGTTCGCGTTGCCATCCACCGCGTTACCCGGACCGTACACATCCGCTTGCCCGGTCGCAGTGGCCGGCCTGCCCAGCGCGAGATTGCCAGTGGCCGGCGGCGGCGTAGTGGGCGGCGTAGTGGGAGGCGTCGTAGGAGGAGTGGTCGGCGGCGGGGTGGTGCCGGAGTTGTTCCACTGCGGCGCGGGCCACGGGCCGCAGTACGGGGTGTCCGTGTACCACCCGGTGTTCGTGCCGGTTCGCGTGATCTGGAAACCCGAGCCGACACAGTTGTGAATGGGCGTCGGCTGGGCGATACCGGTTGCCCGTACATTGTTGAAAGTGACCTGGCTCGGCGCTTGCACCTGCAGCGCGTAGGTCCCGGCGCCTTGGATGGTGACGTTTGACAGCGTGATGCCGCTTGACTGGCCCTCAATCCACTGCAGCGCGGCGTAGGAACTGTCGATGATGTCGGTGTCCGTGATGTTGATGGCCGCACCGGTGATCGGGCCGTTGAGCGCGTCGAACCAGATGGCGCCGACGCCGAAATTCCAGTTGTAGTCGGAATTGCCGGCCCGGATGGTGGTGTTGCGTGCGAGCGTCCAGGTGCCGGCGACTCCGGTCGGCCCGTTGACGCCGGGATAGCGGTTCGCCACGTGGATACCGCCGCCGTTGGTAACGGTATCGGTGACCACATTGTCGGTCATGACGATGTCGCGGCCGCCGTAGCTGACGATGTTGTTGGCCAGAATGGGCGCGACCACGGTGTTGTGGGTGAAGGAGTTCGCCACGTTCGGCGTGTTCTCGGCCCACATGGCCAGGCCGTCGTCGCCGGTGTTGCGCACGAACGTGTTGGTGACGGTCGAGTTTGTGACACCGATGTGGAAGTTCACGCCATCGGCGGTCTGGTCGAGGATCCGGCTGTTGCGGATGGTGAAGCGGTCCATCGGGCCGTCCATCCACGCACCGACCTTGGTGTGCTGCATCCACACGTTGTCGATGACCGAGTTGCTCATCGCCCCGCCGAAAGCATTCACCTGATCGGCATCGACTCGTTCACGAATGTCGCCGATGACCGCCAGATCTTTTACGGTTACGTTCTGACTCGGACCGCCTTCGGTCGTGTATTTGCCGTAGATGCCCGCGGCCAGGTTGCGCTGGGTCGGGTGCCGCCCGCCGAGCACGGTGTACCAGGGGCCGGCGCCGGCCAGCGTCACCCGGTCGACGATCACGTGGCTGTACAGCGTGAAGTTTCCTTGCGGCACGTAGACGACCCGGCCGGAGGAAGAGCCGGCGTTGACCGCGGCCTGGAACTTGGCGGTGGAGTCGGTCGCGCCGCTCGGGTCGGCGCCGTAGTCAGCGACCACGTCGATCGCACCGGCGGGCTTGGCGATGGCGGCGGGAACGTTCTCGAAGTCGGCCAGGTCGATGGTGAAGGTGGGGGACTGGGCAGTCGAAGAAACTTGTAGACGGATCTTTGTTCCGGCAGCGTAGGTGGTGCCGAAAAAGGTCCGCGCTTCATCGTAGAAATGGTGCGGGTTGGTGTCGCCCGGGTTGTTGTTGAACGGATAACCGCCGTAGTACCAGCCGTACTTCGAGGTCACCGGCACCGACTTGAGCACGGTGCCGTTCGCCCGCAGCTCCAGCGACGCGTCGCGGCCCGCGCCGTTGTTCCCATCGGGGATGCTGTAACGGAACGTGACCGCGTTCGCCGGCTTGCTCAGGGTGAACTCGACATATTCACCGGTGGCGTCGAGGGTGACGGCTTCCCGCCCGGACGCCTCCGACGACAACTGTCCGTAGTAACGGCTCGTACCGGTGCGGGTGCCGTTGGTTGCTGCGTTCTCCGCTTCCTGCTCCGTGAACGGCACGGTGGCGCCGCGCCCGGCGACGTCGAAGGGGGAGAGGCCGGCGGCTTGCGCGGGGGAGGCGGACGACCAGGGGACGGCGACGGCGGTTGCCAACAGCGCGAGCGCGGTGAGCGTTCTCTTTGCTGCCATGGGGGATTCCCTTCCGGGTTTCGGATCAGATCCGATCAGGTGCGGGGGATGCGCAGCCAGACGGCGGTGTCGGGGGGAAGCCGACCACCGTCGAGAGGACTGCTGGCGAGCTGGACGGTGTGACGATCCGGCAGCGCAACGGCTTCCGGAGACATGTTGAGAACACAGGCAAAGTCCAAGCCGCGGCGGTACGAGAGCACGCCCGCGTCATCGCCGAGCCACGCGAAGTCCGGCGTATGCAAGCCACTTTCACCGCGACGCAAACCAATTGCCGAGCGGTACAGCTCAAGCATCGAGTTCCGGTCGCCTGTTTGCGCTTGGACTGTTCGGTCTTTCCACTCGGCTGGCTGGGGGAGCCACGGCTCGGTGGCGGAGAACCCGAACGGCGGTTCGTCCCCGCTCCAGGGCAACGGCACCCGGCACCCGTCGCGGCTGTGCCCGCGGCGCGCGTACATCGGGTCCTGCATGCGCTCGACCGGAATGTTTTCGTTCTCCCAGAGACCCAGTTCTTCGCCCTGATAGAGATAGGTGGCACCGGGCAGGGACAACGACAGAAGCGCGGCGGCGCGGGCCCGGCGGGTACCGAGTTCCAAATCGACCGGGGTGCCGTCGAGGTTGTTCTCGAAACTGAAAGTCGTGGTGCCGCGGCCGTACCGGGTGACGTGGCGGGTCACATCGTGATTGGAGAGCACCCAGGTTGCCGGCGCTCCGACCGTACGGTGGGCGTCGAGGGTTCTGTCCACGCATTCGCGCATGAGCGTCGCATCCCAGGCGCACCCCAGAAAATCGAAGTTGAACGCGGCGTGCAGTTCGTCCGGGCGCAGATAGTTTGCGAAGCGCTCCACCTCGGGCATCCATACCTCACCGATCAGCGCCCGATCCGGATATTCGTCCGCAACCCGGCGCCAGGCCCGGTAGACGTCGTGCACCTCATCAAGGTCGTGAAACGGGTGCGGCCGGCCCTCGACCACCGCGGGCAAGTCGCGATCCTTGAACAGCAGAGCCGCGGAGTCGATGCGGATACCGTCCACCCCACGGTCGAACCAGAACCGCAAGATGTCCTCGAACTCCGCACGCACCGCCGGGTGATCCCAATTCAGATCCGGCTGCTGCGGCGTGAACAAGTGCAGATACCAGGCTCCATCGGGAGTACGGGTCCACGTCGACCCGCCGAACTCCCCGACCCAGTCCGTGGGCAGCTGATCGCCCTCCGGTCCCCGCCCGGGCCGGAACCAGAACAACTCGCGTTCCGGGGCGTCCGGATCGGCCAGCGCCTTCTGGAACCAGGCGTGCGCGCTGGAGATGTGATTCGGAACGATGTCCACGATCATCCGGATACCGGCCGCGTGGGCGTCCCGGATCAGCGCTTCGGCTTCGGCAAGGGTGCCGAAAACCGGATCGATATCGCGGAAATCCGCCACGTCATAGCCGGCGTCGGCCATCGGTGAGGGATACCAGGGGCTCATCCAGATCGCGTCGACACCGAGCCCGGCCAGATGCTGCAGATGCGCGCGAATGCCGCCGAGGTCGCCGATGCCATCGCCGTCAGAATCGGCGAAACTGCGCGGATAGACCTGGTAGATGACGGCGTCGCGCCACCAGGCTGTGGGGTCAGCCACTTCGACCTGCTTTCTGTTGACGAGCGTCAGCCCGAGAGACCGGCGGACCGGTCAGCCCTTGACGGAACCGGCGGAAAGACCGCCGATGATGCTGCGCTGGAAGATCAGGAAGACGACGATCATCGGCAGGCTCGCGATGGCCAGCCCGGCCATGAACTCGGTCGGCGGCACCTGACTGGTGTTGGCCAGCCGGCTCAGCGCCACGCTCAGCGTCTGCGAATCCGGGTCCTGCAACACCAGCAAGGGCCAGAGGAAGTCTTTCCACAACGCGACGATGATGAAGATGGAAACCACGCCGAGCACCGGACGCGACAACGGCAGGATTATCGACCACAACTGGCGCAGCTTGCCGGCACCGTCGATCGCGGCTGCGTCCAGCAGATCATCGGGGATCTGGTCGAAGAAGCGCTTGAGGACGTACACGTTGAAAGCGTTGGCGGCAGCGGGCAACCACAGTGCCCAAGGGGTGTTCAGAAGGTTGATGTGCACCAGCGGCACATCCGCAACGGCTTTGTAGGCGGGCACCAGCAAAGCGGCCGGAGGCAGCATCAAGCTGGCGAGCATGCCGCCCAGCACCACCCGTCCGAAAATGGGCTTCAGCTTGCTCAGCGCATAGGCGACACCCACGTCGACGAGCAGGGAGATAAGCCAGCCGCCGAGGGCGTAGAAGACGGTGTTGGTGAAGTACTTCGCGATCTGCATATTGGTCCACGCCGTGGCATACGTGCCCGGATGCCAGCTCTGCGGAATCAGTGTCGGCGTACTCTGGGCGTATTCGGCGGGCGACTTCACCGCGCTGGTGACCATCCAGTACAGCGGGAACAAGAAGACCAGCGCGAACACGACGAGCGTCACGCCGAGAACGGCGAAGTAGAGCTTGCGATGGCGCCGCAGATCCACCACCGAGATGAGGGTACGAACAGCAGGCTCACCGGATTTGCGATTCTTCATCGGCGCCGGCTGAACGGGTGGGGCGGATGCGGGAGTCTGCGGCGGGGCGGTCAGGGTCACGGTTACCTCCTCAGTCCGCATTGCGGGTAAGGCGCAGATAGACAGCCGAGAAGGCGCCGAGCACCACGAACAACAACACGCTCATCGCGGCGGCCAAGCCGAAGTCGTTGTTGACGGTGAACGCGTAGCGGTAGACCAGGACGAGCACCGTGATGGTGTCCGGGTTCGAGGTGCCGGTCAGGGCGTACGGCTCGATGAAAACCTGCATGGTCGCGATGATCTGCAGCAGCAACAGGACCAGCATGATGAACCGCATCTGCGGGAAAGTGACGTGTCGCAAGCGCTGCCAGATGCTCGCACCATCCAGCTCCGCAGCCTCATAGAGCTCGCCCGGAATGCCCTGCAGCGCGGCCAGGTACATCAGTGTCGCACCGCCCAGATTTGCCCAGGTCGAAACGAGGACCAACGAGATCATCGCGGTGTGCGAGGACTGCGTCCATTGCGACTCGGGCAGGCCCACGCTGCGCAGGATCGAGTTGAACAGCCCGTTGCCCGGGTCGTAGAAATAACGCCACAGCAGCACCGACACAATCGGCGGCAGCATCACCGGCAGGTACACCAGCACCCGGAAGTAGCCGCGGAAGTGACGGAACTCGTTGAGCAGCACCGCGATGAAAAACGGCAGCACATAGCCGAAGACCAGCGCCAACCCGGTGAAGAAAAGCGTGTTCTTCCAGGCAGTCCAGAACAGCGGGTCGGCAAAGAGCGTCCGGTAGTTGTCCCATCCGACCCAGTACGGCGGTACCACGAAGTTGTCCTGCTGGAAGCTGAGGATCACACCCTTGACCAGCGGATACCAGGAGAACAGCGCGAAGCAGGCCAGGCCGGCAGCCAGGAACACGTACGCCAGCAGGTTCTCCGAAACCTTGCGGCGCAGGCGGCCCGCGCGCGCGTCACGCGCGCGGGCACCTGTGGACAGAGCAGTCACTTGACGCTGGCCAGGATCTGGTTGGCCTGCGTTTCCGCGTCGGCCAGCAACTGGTCGACGTTGGCGTTCTTGTCCGTGAGCACCTTCTGCATCGCCACGTCCAGCGACGCGTAGATCGGCTGGGCGTTCGGCGGCTCCAGCTTCACCGGGATGCTGCCCATGCTCGCGGTGAACGGTGCATAGTTGGCCTGCGGCACGTTGGCGTACTTCTTGTCCGCAGTGGCCTGCGTCTGGGCCGCCGCACCGGTGAAGATGGCCGGTTCGGGCAGGCCAACGGGCTGCTTGGTCTCACTGGACCACTTGTTCTCGGCCTCGAACCGGTCCGCCGAGGTGAACCAGAACGTCAACCACTTGAGGCCGGCGCGGATCTTCTCGGGGCTGAGCCCAGCCTTGAACATGTAGCCCTCGCCGCCGCCCAGGGTGCCCTTGCCGTCGGGGATCGGGCCGAGGCCGTACGTCTCGTACTTCCCCTTGTACTGATTGACGATTGTCGGGATGTTGTCGGCCGTTGCCAGGTACATGCCAAGCTTCCCCGAGCCCATCTGCTGCAGCAGGTCGGCCCACTCCAGCAACTGCTTCTGACCCATGGAGTTGTCGGTCCAGCGCATGTCCTTGAGCTGCTGCAGGACCTGCTTGCCTTGCGGGCTGTTGAAAGCCGCTTTCCACGTCCCGTTGTTGTTTACCGCGACCTCGCCGCCAAGCGAGTAGAGCTCAGTCGTGTAATGCCAGCCGCCAGTATTGTTCTTGCTGTAGTCGCCGTACCCGACGGTCCCGTCACCCAACGCGGCGATCTTCTGCGCCGCGGTGCGCACATCCCCCCAGGTCTTTGGTGGATTGTCGGCATCCAGCCCGGCCTTCTTGAACAGGTCCCGGTTGTAGAGCAGACCCATCGAATAGTTCTTGTACGGCAACCCGTACGTCTTGCCGCCCTCGTCCTGGAAGACGCGCAGCACCTCCGGCTTGAGCTGCGAGGTGATCGGATAGTCCTTGAGGTACTTGCTGATGTCGGAGACCTGGCGCTTGGCGATCAAGCTGGCCGGGTCGGTGAAGTAGACGTAGAAGACGTCCTCGAGCTGGCCACCGGCCAGTTTCGCCGGGAATGTCTGCGGGTCCATCTTGCCCTCGCGGGCGTCAATCTTGATGTCCGGATTCGCCTTCTCGAACTCGGCGACGTTGGCAAGGAAGCGGTCGTGGGTGGCCTTCTCGGTAGCCGGCGGCAGCCCGTTGATCACGAGCGTGACCTTGCCGTCCTTGGACGCGGACGCATCATCGTCCCCGCCGCAGGCCGCGGCCGACATGGCGACCCCGGCAACGAGCAGCAACCCCAGAGCACTGCGCAGCCTGGTTCTCAACATGGGGGTTCAGCCCTTCTATGTGACGCAGGTCTCGTGCTTTGTTTCGTAGCGGTGACGATACAAAGTCCAACGAGGTCGCGCAAGAACTCGACTGAAGGTAGAAAAAACGCGACTGTGACCGCAAAGAAGGGACAGGCCGGGTGGCCTGTCCCCTCGGTCGGTGCTTCGCTGAGGTCCTTACCGGTGCTTCGAGCCTGGTCAAGAGCTGTTTGGAGCCCGGCGGCGGGCGGGCGGCCGAACCGCCGCAATCGCGTCGCCATCATGGGTATGGGCCTTTTCGCGCAGCAGCAGCTCATCGCGCGCCGCCTGCCAGGTGGAGAGGTCGACGATGGGCGGAATGTTCGTCGTGGTTGTCCTCCTCGGTGGACTTCTCTCACCGTCAGGACTTACGACACCGCCGGAACTCAGCTCTCAGCGCGGAGCCGGTCCCGTCGATCCCCGCACCACCAGTTCCGGCTCGAACAGCAGCTCGTCGGTGGTCGCGGCGGCGCCTTCAATCTGGTTGACGAGCACGTCCACGGCGGCCTGGCCCATCAGCTCGATCGGCTGACGCACCGTGGTCAGCGGTGGGTCGGTGCAGGTCATCAGCGCGCTGTCGTCGAAGCCAACGACGGAGATGTCGTCCGGCACGTCCAATCCCAGCCGCCGCGCCGCCCGGATCGAGCCCAGCGCGAGCACGTCGCTGGCACAAATGAGACCGGTCACCCCGCGCTGAATCAGACGAGACGCCGCAAGACGAGCGCTTTCCATCGAAAAATTCGTACGCTCAATGGCATCTTCCTTGATGGAAGCTGCAGCAAGTTTGCGGCGTGACGGCACATGGTCCTCCGGTCCGAGCACCATTCCGATCCGCTGATGACCCAAGGAGAGCAGATGGCCGTACGCCTGCTCGACCGCAACCGCATCGTCTGTCGAAATATGCGGGAAGCCCAGATCCGTGACCCCGCCATTGACCATCACCACCGGCATCCGGCGATCCTGCAGTAGCCGGTAATGCCCATGCTCGGCCTCCGCCAGCGCATAGGAACCACCGGCGAACACCACCCCGGAAACCTGATGGTCGAGCAGCATCTCGATGTAGTCCCGCTCGGGCACTCCACCGATCGTGCGCGCACACAACGCCGGCGTGAAGCCGCGCTGAGCCAGCGATGCAGTCACCACTTCGGCCAGCGCGGGAAAGATGGGATTCTGCAATTCCGGGAGTACGAGCCCAACCAACCGGCCGCGTTCCCCCCGCAACTTGGTCGGCCGCTCGTAGCCAAGTACATCAAGAGCGGTAAGAACGGAAGCCCGCGTCGCCTCGGAAACCCCGGCGCGCCCGTTGAGCACCCGGCTCACCGTGGCCTCGCTGACGCCCGCCTTCTTGGCCACCTCGGCCAGCCGCTTGCTCACGTCCCCGCCCCCTCACCCGATCGCCCGCTCACACCTCAAGCCTCCTCTTGCGCGGCCCAACTGCCGCGCCTCAAGCCGTGTGCTCACCCGCACCCTCTCAAGCCGCCGGTCACCTCCCACAGGCACCCCAGCACCCCAACCTCGGAATCTTACGTCAGATTTATGAAAAAACTGAACCGCCACTTTCAACACCTGACCGATCCGTGATCGCCTTTGCGATCCCGCCCGAAATGACCCGAGTACCCCGTCCGGGATGTGATGGTGGAGAAACGACCAGTGAAGTGATGGGGCTGAACACGATGACCGATTCTTGGGACACCGGCCACCGCGACTCGGTGTACCGGCTCGCCGACGTCAGCAGCGACATGGCCACGGCCACCCGCTCTGCGGTGCGCGCCGCGGAGACTGCCGTCGCGGTGATTCAGAAGCTTGAAGCGAGCAGCACCGAGATCGGCAAGGTGGTCCAGCTCATCGCCACCATCGCCAAGCAGACCAACCTGCTCGCGCTCAACGCCACGATCGAGGCGGCCCGCGCGGGCGAAGCGGGGCGCGGATTCGCCGTGGTGGCCAGCGAGGTCAAGGACCTGGCGAACGAGACCGCGACCGCCACCAGCGAGATCGGTGGTCAGGTGGGTGGCATCCGCGAGGGTACGCGCAACGCGGTAGCCGCGATCGAGGAGATGCAGACCCTCATCGAAGAACTGGACCGCTGCCAGCAAGTAATCAGCGGCATCGTGGTGGAACAGCAGAGCGCTCAGTAAGGCGGAGTCGGCGCGCGGCGGCGGTTGCGGAAGAATAGACGGATGGCGTCACTTTGCCCATGCGGCTACGGGCTTCCGTACGAGGAATGCTGCGGCCCGGCTCACGAAGGTCAGGCCCCCGCGACCGCCGAGGCGTTGATGCGCTCGCGATACTCGGCGTTCGCGATGGATGAGACGGACTACTTGCGGACCTCCTGGCATCCCGAAACCCGGCCGGCTTCGGTAGCGTCCGACCCGCAACTTCGCTGGGTCGGACTGAAAATTCTGGACAGCAGCGGCGGCGGGCTGTTCGATGCCGAGGGAACGGTCGAGTTCCAGGCCCGCTACCGCGACGGCGGCAAACCCGGCGACATGCACGAACGCAGTCGCTTCGTACGCCACGACGGTCGCTGGGTCTACTGGGGCCCCATCCCTTCCACCGCTTGAGGAACCCTCGTGACTGAAGACCTGCCGCGCCACCCCGAAGAGACCGGCCCGCCGTGCCACGCCGAAGAAATCGTTTCGCCGCGCCGCGCCGAGGATGACGATTTGCTGCGCCATGCCGAGGAACTCGACGCGGGCGACCCCCTGGCTGACCTGCGCAATCAGTTCCTGACGGCCGGCAATGCCGACGTCATCTCGTACCTGGATGGGAATTCGCTGGGACGGCCGCTGCGCGCGACCGCCACGCGGATCGATGATTTCGTGCGCGAGCAGTGGGCCGGGCGGCTCATCCGGGGGTGGACCGACGGCTGGCTCGATTGGCCGCAGCGGCTCGGCGATCGGCTCGGCGAAGTGGCTCTCGGTGCGGCGCCCGGCCAGACCATTGTCGGCGATTCGACGACCGTGCTGCTCTACAAACTCGCCCGCGCAGCCGTCGACGCCCGCCCCGGTCGCACGACAATTGTGGCGGACACCGACAATTTCCCGACTGATCGGTACGTTCTCGAGGGTATCGCCGCCGAACGTGGGCTCACGCTGCAGTGGATCACCACCGACCCGGTCTCCGGAATCACCCCCGAGCAGGTCGCGGAGGCCGTGTCCCCGGGCACCGCGCTGGTGCTGTTCAGCCACGTCGCGTACCGCTCGGGCTGGCTCGCCGACGTTGCCGCCATCAACGAGATCGCGCACGACGCCGGGGCGCTCACATTGTGGGACCTATCGCACTCGGTCGGCTCGGTTCCGGTGCGCCTGGACGAATGGGGCGTGGATCTGGCGGCCGGTTGCACCTATAAGTACTTGAACGGAGGGCCGGGAGCACCGGCTTTTGCGTACGTCCGCAAGGATTTGCAACCCACGCTGCGCCAACCGATCCAAGGCTGGATGGGCCACCGGGCCTCGTTCGAGATGGGACCCGGCCATGAACCGGCGGCCGGAATCCGCGCCATGCTCAGCGGCACGCCCCCAATCCTGGCGATGGTCCCGCTCGACGCCAACCTCGACATGCTCCAGTCGGCCGGCATCGAAACAGTCCGCCACAAATCCTTGCAACTGACCGACTACGTCTTGCTGCTCGCCGACCGCTGGCTTGCACCCCTCGGTGTGGAAGTTGCAGGCCCCCGCGAAGCTGCCCGCCGAGGCGGCCACGTAACGCTGAACCGGCCAGGGTTCGAAGACCTGCTTGCACCGTTGTGGGATCGCGGCGTCATCCCCGACTACCGGCGCCCGGACGGCCTGCGGATCGGCCCGGCCCCGCTGAGCACCAGTTTTGTGGAGGTGCATCGAGGGCTCGGCGTGCTGCGTGACCTGCTGGAGAAGCAAGCGTGACGTGGTACCTGCCCGAAACGGTGTGGGTTGACGGGCGACTGGCGAGCGGGCTTGCAATGCAGGCCGCTGCCCCTGTCGCTGTTGTGCAATCTCAGTCGACTTCCTCCAGCGCTGACGTCGTGCGTCTTCCAGGATCGGTTCTCCCCGGTCTCACGGACGCCCACGTGCATACCGCGCTGATCGACCTCCCCATGCTGCGTGCCGGTGGCATCGCCGCTGTCTGGGACCTGGGCGGACCGCCCAACCATCTGGCCGGTCAAGCCCGGAAGAACACCATGGCCGTCCGGTACGCCGGACCGTTTATGATCGCACCGGGCGGCTACCCGAGCGACCGTTCCTGGGTGCCACCCGGAAGCTGCCGCGAAATCCATTCCCCGCTCGATGCGAGTGCAGCAGTCGAAGAAGCGCACGCTTTCGGCGCGTCTTTCATCAAGGTGACCGCGCACGCCGACGGACCGATGCTGCCGCCCCATACGTTGGCCGCCGTAGTCGATGCCGCACACGCGCGCGAACTGCCGGTAGTGGTTCATGCCGAGGGCCCCGGAACCGTCGCGGCAGCTTATGACAGCGGTGCTGACCTGCTTGCGCATACCCCGTGGACCGAAAACGTGGACGACGGCCTGGTGCGGGCGTGCGCCGACCGAATGACGTGGATCAGCACGCTGGACATTCACGGCTGGGGCACCCCAACGGCGGCGCGCACTATCGCTATCGGCAACTTGCGCCGCTTTTGGTCGTACGGCGGAAAGGTTCGTTACGGCACGGACCTGGGCAATGGCCCCCTGCCGGTGGCAGTCAACGCCCGTGAAGTGCGCGCACTCGGAGAAGCAGGGATGCAACCATCCGACATCCTCACCGCCATGACCGAAAATGACGGTACGACCGGACTGACCTGGATCCCGTCAGGGCTGGACTTGAACCCCGAGATGTTCGCCCAATCAATCGCCACCGCGCGGGTACTCGGCCCGGAAGCCCACCCCTCTCCAGAGGCCTGACTGCCAGTCGGATCTCTCGACTGCGGCCTGCCGTCTCCGGCGGGGCATGCCGTCCGGCTGGGGCTTGCCGTCCGGCTGGGGCTTGCCGTCCGGCTGGGGCTTGCCGTCCCGGCTGCGATCGGCCGTTTCGCCTGCGGCTGTTTCGCCTGCCGCTCTTTTGCCTGCCGTCATGGTTGTGGCTTGCGGTCTTTTCCGGGGTGGCTGTGTCTGGGTTTTATGCTTTGATCATGGGTTTGACTGTGGTGAGCGGGGCGAGTGGTCGCTTGGGCGGCCGAGTTGCTGGTCGGCTGGGCGCGCCGCAACGGTTGCTGGTTCGTGACGCTTCGCGGGCGCCAGCCATCGAAGGTGCCGAGGTTGCGGTGGCTGCGTACTACGACAGGGACGCGATGCGGAAAGCGCTCACCGGAGCGGCAACCGTGCTGATGGTGTCCGGCGCCGAGACGCCCGAACGGGTCGCTCAGCACAAGACGTTCATCGACGCGGCCGTGGACGCGCAGATCGAGCACCTGGTGTACACCTCGTTCGTGAGCGCGGCGCCGGACGCCGTGTTCACGCTGGCCCGCGATCATTGGGCGACGGAGGAGTACATCAAGGCAAGCGGCATCCCGTACACGTTCCTGCGCGACAACTTGTACGCCGACTTCCTGCCCCTGCTGGTCGGCGAGGACGGGGTGATCCGCGGTCCCGCCGGCGACGGCCGAGCCGCTGTGGTGTCGCAGGACGATGTTGCCGACTCGGCGGTGGCGGTGCTCCGGGAGCCGGGCGCGCACTCTGGTCGTACCTATGATCTGTCCGGCCCCGAGGCCTTGACTTTCACCGAGATGGCAGCGGTGGTCGCCCGCGCCACCGGCCGCGACGTGCGCTTCCACAACGAAAGCCTCGAGGAGGCGTACGAATCCCGAGCCTCCTACGGCGCGCCATCGTGGCAGGTCGACGCATGGGTGAGCACCTACACGGCAGTCGCAGCCGGCCAGATGGACGTGGTCGACCAAGCGGTAGCGAACTTGACCGGCCGCCCAGCAATGACCTTGGCGGAGACCTTGCGCGGCTAAGGCAGCGCGGAGACCTTGCGCGGCTGGAGCTGCGCAAAACCCTTGTGCGAGTGAGGGTGTCCGGATGATCAGGTCGGTCGTGCGTGGCTGCACAAGCGTTCGTCTCGGCCGGAGTGAATGCCGGCCGGGACGAGGGCGCCGAGTCTTCAGATGTCCACGGTCTCCCCGGTGGTTGCGCTCATGCGGGCCGCGTCCAGGACGTCCATGTTGCGCACGGCGTCCCACGGGTCGACGGGCACCGGGTTCTCGCCGCGCACTGCTGCCGCGAAGGCCGGGTAGAACTGGTCCCAGCGGCCGCGCTCGCTGCGGACCGGCGCTCCTGTTGCCCCTCGGTAGAGACGGCCCCACGTGTGTTCGGGTTCGGTGCCCCAGCGGTCACCGAGGGTGGCGGGGGAGCGGCCGGCCTTGAGGGCTGCTTCCTGGCCGTCAAGACCATCGATGATGTACGTCCCCGTGGTGCCGCTGACCCGGAAGCGCGGGCCCGGCGCCGCCTGTCGCCAGCTTCCCCACAGGTGGCTTTCGACGCCGCTGACGTGGTGCAGCGCCACGAACACATCGCTGTCGAGTTCACCGTCGGCGCGCAGTTCGGCGTACACCCGGGCGGTCGGTCCGAACAGCAGGTGCGCCTGGTCGATGAGGTGTGCGCCGAAATCCAGCAACGTTCCACCGCCGGCGGCGGGCGGCTGACGGTCGGGCGACCACCTTTCGAAGCGCGACTCGAACCGGCGTACCTCACCAAGAGCGCCCTCGCCGATCAGCCGCTGCAAGGTGAGCAGGTCGGAGTCGTACCGGCGGTTCTGGTAGACGCTGAGCAGAACACCGGCCTGCTGCGCGAGCGTGGCAACTTCCCTCACCGCCTCGGCGTCGAGGGCGAACGGCTTGTCGACCACGACGGGGATACCCAGCGCGATGGCTTCGCGGGCCAGCGAGGCATGGGTCGCAGCGGGAGTGGAGATCGTCACGGCGTCCACGCCGGCGGCGGCAAGATCGGCGATCGAGTCGTACGCCCGCACGTCGGGGTAGGTCCTGGCCAGCTCGGCCCGCCGCTCGTCGGACCGGGTCACCACACCGGCGAACTCCACGCCCGCAGCGGCCGCAATGAGCGGTGCATGGAAGATTCGCCCGCCCGACCCGTACCCCACCAGACCGATCTTTGTTGCCGTCATGTTCCGGATCTTACAAACCGGCGCCCGCGGGAGCCATGACGCAGGCCGTCCGATCTGCTCGCCCCCCGCCGGGTCTTCCCCTGATTCGTTGCCCGGGTGGGCGAACTCAGCCATGGCGGACAACGTTGCGGTAGATCGCGGGCGTGCCCTCGGCCAGTAGGGCTGCAAGCTCAGCAGCCGGCATGATCGGTGCGATCAGCGGCCCCTGCACCGCGGTCGCCTTCGTGTCGCGTAACCGCTCAAGCTCCTCCTCAGTGGTAACGCCCTGCACAAGGGTCTCCGTGCCGAGCAGGGCACCAACCGACAGCATCAGGTCCAGTGTCTCCGGGGCACCGGTGAGGAATGAGCCATTGATCTTGAGCTGGTCGATCGGGAACGCTCGCAGCGACGCCAGCGACACGTATCCCGTACCGAAATCGTCGAGCGCAATCCGCACCCCGCTGGCGGACAGCACATCCAGCTGGGCGCGGGCTCGCGCATCGTCGATCTGTTCGGACTCGACGATTTCCAAGGCCAGGCGCGAGGGTGCAAGCTTGCATTCGGCGAGCGTCCCCAGGACGGCCTCGGCGAATTGAGGATCGAAGAGTTGATGAGCGCTCAAGTTCATGCCGAGCTGGAGCTTGCTTCCCCCCGGAATATTGCCGATGTCGGCAGCAACCCTGCGCAGGAAGAACGCGGTTACCGCCGTCAGCTCGCCGGTTCGCTCGGCCAGGGCAAGCAGCTCGCGGCAGTTCACCGGGCCCATGCTCGGGTGCCCCCATTGCACGAGAGCTTCGACGCCCGCCCACTTGCCTGTGGTCAAGTCGAGGTACGGCTGGTAGAACACCTCGATCTCGTCGCGCTCGATGGCATACGGGAGCTGGTCTTCGAGTAGCCGGTGCCGGGCGACCTCGCCGTGTTCCTCGACGGTGAACAGTGACACCCGGTTCTTGCCGCGCGCCTTGGCCGAGTACATGGCGATGTCGGCGCGCCGGGTCAGTTCGGACGCCTTGGTGCCCAGCTCGTTGATGGCGACACCGATACTGGCGCCGACTCGTACGGTGGCTTCGCTCAAGCGCATCGGCTCCACCAGCCGGTCGCACAGCGTCTCGGCCATCTTGACCGTCCCCGCGGCGTCCGCCACGCCGGTGAGCAGGAGCACGAACTCGTCGCCGCCCATGCGGCCGGCGATGCCGTTGTTGCCGCCCACCTCTTCGATGCGTCGCGCGACCTGAACCAGCAGCTCGTCGCCGGCGGCATGCCCGTAGCCGTCGTTAACCTTCTTGAAATCGTCGAGATCGATGTTGAGCATGGCGACCGAGCTGGGAGCACCGTTGTCGACCGCGGTGATCAGCTCCCGGAAGAACTTGGCCCGCGTCGGCAGGTGGGTGAGGCTGTCATGGTTGGCTTGCCTGTCGAGTTCGGCGTGCGAACGCAAGCTGTCCTCCGCGAGGCGTACTTGCGTGCCGAGGGTGCGGAAGGCGTTGATGACCGGCTCGGGCACGGGGCGGACGCCACCGACCAGCCGATAGCTCCGCGTAGCTAGCTGCTCGACATTCCAGCTCAGGATCCGGGGCGCAATCCGGGACAGCACTTCGGCCGGATCGGTCAGCACCGCCGCCGGCAGAACCTGAGCGTGCAAACCTTCAACCCCTGCGCCGGCGGCGGCCTCAACGCGCAATCCGCTCTCGTCCTCGGTCAGAACCAGCAGGGCAATCCCGGGACTCAACGTCGCCAGACGTTGCCCGGCATCCAAGGCGATGCGGTGGACCGTGGCGACCTGGGTGGCAGCTAGCATCTCGTTTCCGGCTTGGGCGAGCAACGCCTCCCGCGCGGCTGCCTGCTCCTGCCGGCCCAGTGCCGCATAGATCGCTCGGGTCAGCGCCGTCACCAGCAGGATCTGAGGGATCAGCTGAGCCGACCGCCCCAGGTCCATGAGCGCGCCGATCGGGGTCGGTGCGGCGATCAGTGCTGCCGGAAGCGACAACATGCCGAAAAACGACCGGACCGCCCACGAGCGCAGCGAACCGTAGAGCGCCTGCACCAGGAGCAGGATCATGGTCAGACCGATGGTGGCGATGGGGTCGCGGAGGGCGGAACCGGCGACTGCGACAAAGAGCGGGAGCACAATGGGGTCGACGACCCAGGTCCGTCCCCGCACGTAGGTGGTCAGGAAGCCCACGGCCAGACCGGCGAGCGACAAACGCGCCAGCACGTCCCATACGTGCGACCCGGTGGGCTGCAACTCGCCGAGCTGGGTGGTCAAGCTGATGCACGCGAGCACCATGGCGCCGAGCCGGACCCGGCCCAGCGTGGTGGCCGGAATGAGAAGCTGCCATCGCCGCACGTTCGCCTGTTCGGTCACAAACAGCTCGGTCTGAGCGACAGCAGTCGCCCGGACGCCCGCCAAACTGTGGGCGTCGGCGGCAGCCCCGGGGATTTCCTGATGGTCAGGCATGTTGTAGCCGATCGCCGCCGCGGTCCTGGTGCCGGGCCGGGTCGAACCGCTCCACCTGATGCTTGCCGCGGACCTTCGCCGCGTACATGGCGATATCGGCGCGCCGGGTCAGTTCGTCGGGGGTGAGCCCGACATCCGCCAGGGCGATGCCGATGGAGGCACCGACCCGTACCGCGGCACTGCCGAGCGTCACGGGTTCACTCAATGCGGCGCACCGCTCGCTGGCGACCTGTTGAGCCGCCCCGGAATGGGTCAGACCGGTGAGCAGCAACGCGAACTCGTCGCCACCGAGCCGCGCCGCGAGCGCGCCGGCGCCCCCCGCTTGACCGATGCGCCCGGCCAGCTCCACCAGCAGGTCGTCGCCACCGGCGTGCCCGTAGGTGTCGTTCACCTGCTTGAAATCGTCAAGATCAATCTGCAGCAACGCCACGGTGCCCGGCGGTCCGAGGCGTAGCGCCTCTCTCAGCTCCTTGAAGAACTTCGCCCGGGTGGGGAGTCCCGTCAGATCGTCATGGTTGGCCTGGTAGTCGAGTTCGGCATGCGAGCGGCACGCGGTCTCGCCCAGGATCACCTGGTGACTGATCAGCCAGAACGCGTCGGCAATGTCCCGCTGGACCGGCTTGATCCCGCCGACCAGTGAGTGCAGGTCATCAGAGACCGTCTCGATGCGCCAGTGCCGGAACCGACCGGTGAAAGCGGCGATCAACTGCGGATCAGCAACCACTGTTTCCGGCACCGCAACACCCAGCACCTCATCGGGAAGACCGGCCGCATTGTGCACGTAGAGACCGGCCGGTCCGCGCCGCAGCACAACGAAGGCGACGCCCGGCGTCAGCCTCACGATCTCCCGAGCCGCCTCTATGCCGGTGCGGCGCACGGACTCGACATCGGTCATGCTGATCATCCGGCTGCCGGTCCGGGCCAGTACGGCATCACGCGCGCTGACGCTCTCCTGATGCCGCAGAGCCAGATAGATGCCCCGCATCATCAGCGCCATGAGTGTCAGCGGCGCAATCATGTTGATCATTGCGGCGGAGTCCCATGCCATGCGTCGCCCCAGCGACATCGGGGAGATCGCCACGGCGGCCGGCACCGCGACGAAGGACCCCAGGGTCCGGGCTGCCCACAGCCACATCGGGCCGTACAACGACAGAGTCAGCGTGACTGCGAGCGCAAGCGTCACGGTGGTTAGCGGATCCCGCAGGCCGGATCCGCCTATGACGATGAGAAGCGGCAGCGTAAAGGAGTCCCACCACGGCGCCCGGCGCAGCAGCGAGGTGAGAACAAGTGCGGTCACCATGAAAACGATCGCCATGAACGAGGCCAGGAGCCAGGCGGGCGTGCGCTCGGCATTGCCGATCTGCGGCAGGTTCGCCAGCAGCGTCAGGCTGCTGACGGTCGCGGCCGCCAACCGGGTCTTACCGATGTTGCCGGGAAACAACCGGCCGGCAGCGCCGACCAACGATTGCAGAGCTCCGGTGCCTCGCGGGACGCGCCACAGCGACACGCGAATGCTGGTACGCGTACGCCGACGGGCATGCGTCGGGCTGCGTCGCTTGTCGCGCGGCGGCTGCCGAAGCCTGGTCACGCTTGCTCGATCGGTCGGCCAGGACGTCAAGTGAGACTTCCCTGTCGGAAGGTTGACGGCGGGCTGTGAAGCCCTTCCTCCCAGGTCACTATGGGCGCCATGGAACCCGCACAGCTGGATCGTCCCCCGTACGCGGATCTCGACCGGATGCCGTCCGACACGCTTGCCATGCTGGTGGCGACGCTCGACGCGATGACGCGTCACCCGGAGATCCGGCGCGTGCGGCACACCGCGTGGGAGCTGCTGCGACCTGCCCCGGGCCAGCGGCTGCTGGACGCCGGATGCGGAACGGGCGACGTGGCCCGTGAGCTGGCTGCTGCGGTCGGCACGGAGGGCGAGGTCATCGCCCTTGACCGCTCCCAGGCGACCTTGGCAGCCGCGCGCGAGCGACAACAGGGCGGAAACGTTCGCTACGCCACGGGCGACGTCTGTGATCTCGACCTGGACGACAACAGTGTCGATGGCGTCTGGTGCGAACGGGTGTTGCAACACGTCCGCGATCCCGACCGCGCCATTGCTGAACTTGTACGGGTCACCCGAAGCGGTGGCCGGGTCTGCCTGCTCGACACCGACTGGGCCTCGCTTGCCTTCGATGGTGTGCAGAGCGCACTCGCCGGTGCGGTGCTCAGACAGGCTCGCGGCCGGCTTACCCCGCATCAGCACGACCTCGGCCGGACCCTGCGCCGCCGGTTGGTGGACCATGGGCTGACCACTATCACGGCCACGCCGGTGACCTGCTATTTCCCGGACCCCGGCTCGGCGGCGGTGGTGCTGCCCATGGTCAACCCGGCCGTTCCGGCACACACGTGGGCGGCTCCGCACGACCTGTGGTCCGACTGGTTGGCTGAGATCAGGGCAGCCGGTGCACGCGGTGACTTCCTGGCGGTCCTGACGATCTGGGTGGTTGCCGCAGATGTATGACTGGAGACTGTTCATTCGTCGGCCGTCTCTCGAAAGAATTGCCGCTTCTTGACGTCACGTACCACGAAACCGATTCGCCCCAGCTCCTCGCGTAGCTGGCGGCTTTCCTCGGCGTCACCCTTGTCGAGGGCCCGCTGCCTGGCCGTCAACAGCGCCTCGGCCGTGAGGTCCATGGCGGGAAGCCCGGGCACCCAACGCGAATACTTCCCTTCATAGGGGTCTTGCTCGGCCCACAAGGATCCGAAGAGTGCCGCGAGGCGCTCCGGCCGTAGATGACACGGCTCACGGGCCAATTCTTTTCCTGTACGGCCAAGCAAAACCAAGTGGTCGTGCTCGCGGAAGGCGCGAGCCACCGACGCGCGAGACACCACCCGGCGTACTCCTGGCCGGGACAACACCACCTGCTGCCGGTACAAGCCAACGGTGAGTGACTCCTTGTCCACGAAAAAGGCCAGGACGAGGCCAAGCAATGCTCCGATGCCGGTAGCGCCGATCAAGGCGCCGGGCTCCGGCAATCCAGCCACCAGCCGGAACGGTCCACGCATCGGTGCGAACGGGATGCGCAGCAACTGGGCGGGAAGCAGATGTGCAACCCATCCCGCCCCAGCCGCAGCAACCGGCAGCCCGGTCCACACCAAGGCACGGAACCACCGGGGCGTAGCGACCGTCTTGTCGCCCGGTTGTGGGCTCGTCTCGTCTCTCACGTACCGACCTTGGCTCGGCGGGGCCCTCCGCCGATACGGCCAAGAGTCGATGTGTCGTCGACCAAAGTCGATGAGTCCATCGACTCATGGCCACTGCCCACCCGAACGGCGGAAAAGTAGCGTCGACGCCATGAAACGGTCATGGCTGCTGGAGCTCGGTCTGGGGCTGTTCGCGATGGCCCTGGGCTCCTACTTCCTCTGGACAACCGTGTCCGAGGGCGGCGGTGCGGCGATGCCGGCCGAGGTGCTCGCGGGCGCGTGTGCGTTTGCCGGTCTGATCGCTTTCCGGCGCACCCACCCGGTGGCTCTGACGTTGGTTCTCATCCCCGCCGGGATTGTTTTCGGTCTTCCGATGGGCGCTACGCCGATCGCGCTTTTCGCAGTCGGACTGCACCGTCCCGCGCGTGTAGCGGCGCTCTTGGCCGCTCTGCACAGCGTGATCGTGACAGGCGCCTATTACCTTGCGCTCGGCCCGACACGGACCTTCGCCGAGGCGTCGGCGTTCATCGTTCTCACACATGTGAGCCTGGTGACGGTTGCGATGTTGATCCGGTCGCACCGCAGGCTCGTGCGCGCCTGGGCGGACCGCGCCCGGCAGGCGGAAGAGGGCCAGAAGCTGCGCGTGGAACAGAGCCGGCACCTCGAGCGGGAGCTGATCGCTCGGGAGATGCATGACGTCCTCGCCCATCGCATCTCGTTGCTCGCGCTGCATGCCGGTGCGCTCGAGGTGAGCCGGGATGCCTCCGAGCAGGAGCAACAGGCGGCGAATGTCATCCGCCAGAGCGCTTACAAGGCGTTGGAGGATCTGCGCAGCGTCATCCACATGCTGCGCGATCCTGCCCTTGACCATCCTCAGCCGACCCTGGGCGACGTGCCGGCGTTGGTCGAGCAGTCCCGCCATGCCGGCGCACATGTCTCCTTGGACTTCGTCGTGACCAGCCCGGTGCCCGACGGGGTGGGGAGGCACGCGTACCGGATTGTGCAAGAGGGGTTGACCAACGCTCACAAACACGCGCCCGGCGCACCGGTGACCGTGGCGGTCACCGGGCGCAAGGACGACGGATTGGTGGTCGAAGTCGGCAACCTGCTGCACAGCAATGGAAGCGACGTGCCGGGCGCGGGCGCCGGGTTGGTCGGGCTCCACGAGCGGGTGCAGATGGCGGGCGGACGTCTGGAGCACGGACCGACGGCGGCCGGCGAGTTCCAGCTGAAGGCCTGGTTGCCATGGAGTCAGTAGCGCAGGGCCGATGCTCAGATCAAGATCTGAGCCGCCCCGGGGACGGGGAGAGAGCCGGACACGTCGCCGGGAATGCCGTCAGTGAGGGAAAGCCAGGTGACGGTGCCCGAGCGTTGGTTGGCGACATAGAGCCGCTCGCCATCCGGATCGAGGGCGAGGTGACGCGGCCAGTCGCCGCCGCACGGCGGCGCGGCGACCCGTTCGATGCCCATGCCGTCCTCGCTGATGCCGAAAACACCGACCGTGTTGGTGCCGCGGTTGCTGACGTAGAGGAAACATCCGTCGGCGGAGACGACGATCTCTCCAGGGTAGTTCGTTACTCCCGTGTCCGGAGCGGCCGCAACGACCTGGCCGGGCTTGAGGATGCCGTCGGCGTAAGAGCACACCGTCACGGTGGAGTCGAGTTCGTTGGCGACGTAAGCGACGGTGCCCGAGGGGTGAAAGACCAGATGGCGGGGACCGCTTCCCGCGGGCAGCGCGGTGCGGGCCACCTCGGTGAGCACTCCCACCTCGGCATCCAGCGTGTACGTGAAGATTGCGTCGCGGCCGAGGTCGACGGCAAGCAGATAGGCGCCGGACGGGTCGACGACGACTTGGTGAGCGTGCGAGCCCGAGCCGTGCGAGCGCTTGTCCGATGCCTCGGCGGGAGTGCCGTCGGCGTTGATCGGGTGGGTCACCACCGCGCCTTCTCCGTACAGGGAGACGAACAGGAAAGCGCCGCTGGGGTGAACGGCCACGTGGGCGGGTCCACTGCCGGTGGGGACGGTGCCCTGCACGCTCAGGTCCGGCGCCAGAGCGCTAACTGTGCCGGCTTCCTGCTCGCTGATCGCGTAGAGCAGGCCACCCGCCGGGCTGGTGGCCAGCCACGAGGGTTCCGGTATCTCGGCCGTGGAAGCGTCAACCACCGGCGCTCCGGTGTCGGGGTCGAGGTGCCCGCCGGCGATGCCGGGACCCCCTGCGGACGTGTACGAGCCGAGGTGGAAACTGGTCGGCGGCGCCTCATCATCGGCGGCCGCTGGGAGAGCTGTGAATGCGCCGGCCCCAGCAGCGGCGGTGAAGGCGGCAACACTGCCCAGTTTGAGAATTCCTCGACGGGTGGTCCTCGATCCATCCATGTAACTCAATCTAACGGAGGAGCTGCTGCCGTGGTGGTGCGGGTGCTGCTCGTAGACGATGACGCATTGGTTCGCAGCGGGCTGACGTTTCTGCTGGACGCGTTCGATGACATCAAGGTGGTGGGAGCGGTGACAGACGGAACGCAAGTCGCGGGGGCGATCAACCGGGACCGGCCGGATGTGGTGCTGATGGACGTACGGATGCCGGGAATGGACGGGTTGACCGCCACCGCAGCATTGCGGGCCAGGCGCGATCCCCCTGAGGTGATCATGCTGACCACCTTCGACCGCGACGACCATGTTGTCCGGGCGATGCGTGCAGGGGCCAGCGGGTTTCTGCTCAAGCACACCCCGCCACATGACATCGCGCGCGCGATCAGAAGCGTTGCGGCGGGGGAGCCGATGCTTTCACCGGGGGTGCTGCGGCGGGTGATGACGATGGCCGCGGCCGGAGATGTCGACCCGCGCGAAGAGCGTGCCCGGGTGGTGCTGCAACAGCTCAGTCCCGGCGAACGGGAGGTGGCGCTGCTCGTCGCGCAGGGCCACACCAATCAGGAGATCGGTGTGGCCCGGCTGATGTCGACGGCGACGGTGAAGGCCTACGTATCACGGATTTTGGCGAAGCTGAAGCTCGCCAACCGGGTCCAGATCGCCCTGCTCGTGCACGATGCCACGGCCGGCCGCGATGCGGGCTGACATGGACTCAGGCACCCTGCGAGCTGGGATTTCAGGCGACCGGAACCATGGCGCGGAGCAGGTGGTCCAGCTCAATGCTGGCGAAGCCGATCCGGACATCGCTCGCACCGTACGGGAGCCAGAAACGGCCGTCGTGGACCAGACCGCCGCACGAGTAGACGACGTTGGGCACGTAGCCCTCGCGCTCGATCTCGTCCGGCTCCAGCAGTCCGTCGGGCAGGTCGGCGATCACGCGTTCCGGGTGATCCAAGTCGAGCAGCATGGCGCCGATCGCGTACCGGCGCATGGGGCCGACACCGTGGGTGAGCACGAGCCATCCCTCGCTGGTCTCCACCGGGGAGCCGCAGTTGCCCACCTGGATCAGGTCCCAGCCACGGTGCGGGCTCAGCAACGGCACCGCGGCCTGCCAGCGGTTGGACGAGTCGCGTTCGCTCAGGCCCAGCGTCTCGCCGTCCGAGCGGCACAGCGCGAGGTGGCGGCCGTGCACCGGGCGTGGGAACAGGGCAACCCCCTTGTTCCTCGCCGCCGGGCCGCGCAGCGCGGTGACCTCGAAGTGGCGCAGGTCGCGGCTCTGCAGCATGCGGCCACCGATCTGCCGGCCGTCGTATGCCGTGTAGGTCGCGGAGTACGACGTACGGCCGTCAGGCTCCACCACCTGCACAAAGCGGGCGTCCTCCATGCCGTTGCTCTCCGCGGGCGTGGCCGGCCAGAGCACTCGCTGGTGCACGGGAACGGTGACCGGGAAGGCGACCGCGTAATCCGTGGCAGTGATCTCGCGCAGCAACGCCAGCGTCTCGCCGGTGGTGGGGCGCGCCAGCAGTTCGCCGGGAAGGTGGCCGAGAACGTCCTCGAACTCCTCCTCCGAATAGGTTTCCGGCAGCGACGCCAGCACGGTGGCCGACAACTCGTTGTCGATGTCGCCCTCGGCAAGCCCCGCGGCGAGCAAGTCACGCTGGTGACGGGCGTCCGTACGCTCGCCGACCATCAGCGGGCCGTCGCGGTCCTCCAGCCGGATGTGGTCTCCGGGGCCCAGCACCGCCGAACAGAAGCCGATCGACGAGATGTGACCCTCGCCGATCTGGCGCAGGCTGATGGCCACCCGCAGTTGTCCCGGCTCGACGCCGGTCTGGTCCGGGTGCGGCACCATCGACGGGTTGCACAGCGCCGCGGCCTCGATCGCGTACTCGTGGCTGAAGTACGCGCCGATCAGGGTGCGGGCGTTCGGCGAAAGCTCGACGTCCTGAGGCACGCGGTGGTGCAGCAGGTCGAAGTGATGGCCGAACGTGCCCAGCAGATCGTGGTGGCGTCCGGCGAAGCGGGTCAGCACGTCGTCGAGCAGCCGGGCGATTTCATCTTCGTCGAGCTGCAGGATGCGCTCGATGAGGCTGGACGCACGGTTCTGCAGGATCTGCGCGTCCTCGCCGGGCACGAACAGCTTGATCACCACGCGCCGCCCGTCGGGCTGCATCGTCAGCGCGTGGCGCAGAGCGAGAGAGGTGGTCTGGACTTGTTCTTGCGGATCGAGAGTTGCTGTCACGCTGGGCCGCCTGACGGTCGGGTCGCGCTGCGCCCTGCCCACGCACGGGCGTGTTGCAACGTGGAGACGAGCGCGAGAGTGGATTCGGCACCTTGATTCAGATTAGGGCCTTCCGGTGTCAATCCGTCATAACATCCGCCAGTCAGGGGGTCATGCATGACGGTTCCGGTGTCGTTGTCGCCGAGGAACCAGGCGATCGCCTGGAACAACGGGGCATCCCAGGCGTCATCGCCGGTAACCGCTGACGCGGTGGCGCAGGCGTCCGCGGTTGCCGCCGCCTCGATCGGCTGTTGATCGAAACGGTGACGCGACGCCGGCAGCGCCGGCGCGGAGGGCGAGGAGAGAGTGGGCGCCGTCAAGGAAGCCGACGACGGGGGCCGGGGCGCCGACGGCTCCGGCCGCTCCGGTCGCCAGCCGCCGACCGGAACGGTGGACAGGTGGCCGTTGTGCTCCTGGACCTGGCACAGCCAGGTCAGCATGCGTAGTCCGTCAGTCAGCAGGGGTTCGTCACCGAGGAGGTCGCCCGCATGGATGAGGACTTCAGCCAGGGCCGGATTGGCGTAGGTCAGTACGGGTTCTGGCCAGACCCAGCCGGGGTCGCTGCCGGGCAGCCCGACCACGGTCGCCGCGTCCGCCAGAAGCTGCGCTGCCGCCCGATCTGCCGGGAAGGCGCGCAGGACCTCCGCCGCGCCCAAGCCCGCGAAGGCCATGGCCCGCGGCCACGGCGAGCGCTGCTGGGCGCCGACCAGGAAGGACTCGTATGCCTCCCTGCGGATCCACGGCACGACACTGCGCCCGGCGGCGGTGCCCAGGCCCCACAGGGCGCGGCCCCACCAGTCACCCAAGCTGGGTTTGTCCTGCCAGCGCCGGTCGTACGACATGCGGTTGCGGACCGAGCCGTCAGGCGCCATGGCATGGGTGATGAAGGCGAGATAGCGCTCGGACAGACCGGTGACCAGCGCTGTCGGCTGCGGTTCGCGGCTGGCTACGAGCAGGCCGCGGGCGACATCGTCGACGCAATAGCCGTGCTCCCGCCGTACCGTCGCATGTCTTGCATGTTCGAACAGCCCCGTGTCGTCGGACAGGCGGGCGATGTGCGACCAGTTCGGTTCCGGGGCATCGATGAGCTGCAGGGGCGGCGGGACCAGCCGCAAGGTCACGCTCATGCGGGTACGGAAGTGGCGACGGGCGTGCGGTCGGCAAGCAGACGGGCGGCCAGGCTCTGGTACCGGTGTGCCACGGCCGGCCAGCGCAGGGTAGGGCCACCTGCGAGGCCGGTCAGATGATTAGCGACATCGGGCGATTGCAGCAGATGCTGGATGGCCGACGCCATGGCCTCCGGATCCTGGTGCGGTACCAGCAGGCCCGGGCCGTCCGCGAGCAACTCCACCGCGTGTGGGAATTCCGTGGCCACGACCGGCACGTCCGCGCCCACGGCCTCGATCAGCACGCCCGAGGTGACCTGCTCGGTCGAGTCGTACGGCAGGACAACCACGTCGGCCGAGCGGATCAGGCGGCTCAAAGCGGTCTGGTCGAGGTAAACGTCTTCCCAGCGCACCTGCTCCGACACGCCCAGCTCGGCCGCCAGGTCCTTCAACGAGTTGCGATAGGCGTCGCCGTGCTGTTCGAGAACCTTCGGATGGGTGCGTCCGGCCACCGTGTACAGGGGCATCGGGTCCATGTCCCGCAGGCCAGCGAGCGCTCGCAGCGCCCACTCGATGCCCTTGCCCGGCCCGAGAAGCCCCCACGTCAGCAGGTGCGGCACCTCACGGGCTTCGCGCGGCGCGCTGGTGTGACTGCCGGCACCGTGCGGGATCACTGTGACCTTGTGCGGGTCCACGCGGTAGCCGGCCGTGAGGCGCCGGCGGGCGGTGTCGGTCATGGTGACCACCGCGTCCGCGGCCTCGGTTACCCGCTCGAGCACAGCGCGCTGGGACGGCGACGGTGTGCTCAGCACGGTGTGCAGCACCACGATCGTTGGCACCTTGAGCGCCTGCAGCAGCGGCAGGACTTCATCGCCGTCGGTGCCGGGGTAGATGCCGTACTCATGCTGCACGACCGCCACGTTGAAACGGTTGAGGGCGGCGGCTGCGGCGGTCCAGCCGCCGGGCGTGTCGGTGTGCCACGTGTGAACCACCCGCGGTGCCGCCGGGTCCACCTCAAGCCCGCCTCCGGCCGCGTCGGCCGACAACAACCGGACCACACCGCTGCCGGACGCCCCGGGCATCCCGGCTGCGGTCAGGTGGGACGCAAGTGCCGCATTGAATGTCGCCAAACCGCACTGCGTCGGCGGATAGGTGCTCAGAAAGCCATAGGTCACGGGCATGGCAGCCCCTTTCTGATCAGGCGGCTGCCTCCCCGCACCGCGAAGGAGAGCGAGCGGAAGTGTAACCCTGGCCTTTCGGGAGAATTGCCGCTATTTAGTAATAGGACGTTAACAACAGAGGAGTGTTCAGCCGAGCAACTTGCGGTAAATCGCCAGGTAGTCGTCAACCATCCGGTCGGCTCCGAAGCGGCTGCGGGCGCGAGTCCGGCAAGCGGCGCGGTCAAGCGTGGCAACTTCCTTCACGGCGTGTACAGCTTGGTCCACGTCATCGACCAGGTGACCGGTAATGCCCTCGTCGATGACTTCGGGCATGGAGCCTTTCCGGTACGCGATCACCGGCGTGCCGCAGATCATGGACTCGACAACGGACAGCCCGAACGGCTCGGCGAAACGGATCGGGTGCAGCAACGCGACGCTGCCGCCGAGCACTCGGGCGCGATCCTCCGGCCCCACCGAACCCCGGTATATGACCTGGTCACCGTCGATGTGCGGCTCGACATGCGAACGAAAGAACTCCTCGTCCTGCACGATGCCGCAGAGCACCAACCGGCGTCCCGCCTGCCGCGCGATCTCGATCGCCATGTCGGTGCCCTTGTCGGGGTGGATGCGCCCGAAACACACCAGATCCTCGCCGCCGTCCTCGGTGAACGGGAGCTGGTCGAGATCCACGCCGTGGTAGACCGTGCCCGCGTAGTCGAGGTCGGGGCTGCGGTCGGCGTCGGAGATGGACACGAAGGCCGAGTGCGCCCTGCGGTAGGCCGGCAGGATGGTGGGGCCCGAGAAGCCGTGAATGGTTGTCAGCATGGGTGCCCGGCAGAGCGCGGAGAAGGCGAGCGGCAGCCAATCGAGGTGGTTGTGCACCAGGTCGAAGTCCCCCGAGCGTTGCAGGGCATAGCCGACGTGCAGCGCCTCCCAGACGCGCCCGTCGAGTTCAGGATCCTCTTCGTACCCGTGGACCGCGACGCCGTCCAGGGTGGCCTTCGTGATCGAGTCGAGCGTCGCGAAGAGAGTCACGTCGACGCCTCGGGCGGTCAAGCCCTCGGCGAGCAAACTCGTGATCAGTTCCCACGGGCCGTAGTGGACCGGCGGCGTGCGCCAGGCGACCGGTCCGAGCAGCGCCACCTTCATGATCCTCAGTATGGGAGCGGATCCGGTGTTTCGTACGAGGTTCGCGTGTTAAAGAGAGACCATGGAAAACCCCTGGTGGCACAGTGCCGTCGTATACCAGATCTACCCCCGCAGCTTTGCCGATGCCAACGGCGATGGAATGGGCGATTTACGCGGGATCATTGACCACCTCGATCACATCGCTGGGCTGGGCGTCGACGTGATCTGGCTGTCGCCGATCTATCCGTCCCCGCAGGACGACAACGGCTACGACATCAGCAACTACCAGGACATCGAACCTATTCTCGGTACGCTCACAGACTTCGACGAGCTGCTCACCGGCGTTCACGAACGCGGTATGCGGCTGGTCATGGACCTGGTCGTCAACCATTCCTCGGACGAGCACGCGTGGTTCGCCGAGAGCCGTTCGGCCAAGGACAGCCCGAAACGCGACTGGTACTGGTGGCGGCCGGCCCGCGAGGGCATGGAACCGGGTACACCCGGCGCCGAGCCCACGAACTGGGGTTCGGTCTTCGGTGGCCCGGCGTGGGAGTACGACCCCGGCACCGGCGAGTACTACCTGCACATCTTCAGCAAGAAGCAGCCGGACCTCAACTGGGAGAACCCCGAGGTCCGCGAGGCCATCTACGAGATGATGAACTGGTGGCTGGACCGCGGTGTGGACGGCTTCCGGATGGACGTCATCGACCACATCTCGAAGACCACCCCGCTGGCCGACGGTGCCGTCCGACCGGGATCGCTTTACGGCGACGGTGCACCGTTCTACATGCACGGCCCCCGAAACCACGAGTTCCTGCACGAGATGCACGAACGCGTTTTCGCCGGCCGCGAGGCGTTGCTGACAGTCGGCGAGATGCCTGGCGTCACCGTGGACGAGGCCAAGCTCTACACCGACCCGGTGCGCGGCGAGGTCGACATGGTGTTCAACTTCGACCACGTGTGGGTGGACCGTGGCGCCGACCCATGGTTGCTCTACCCGCTGCAGCTCACCAAGCTGAAGGCCATCTTCGCCCGCTGGCAGGCCGGACTCGCCAACAAGGGCTGGAACAGCCTCTACTGGAACAACCACGACCAGCCGCGCGTGGTGTCCCGGTACGGCGACGACTCACCGCAGTGGCGCACACGGTCGGCCAAGATGCTCGGCGCGGTGCTGCACCTGCACCGCGGGACGCCGTACGTCTACCAGGGCGAAGAGCTCGGCATGACGAACTATCCATTCGAGTCCATCGCCGACTTCCGCGACATCGAGGCGCTCGGGCAGTACACGCAGGCCGTGGATCACGAAGGTCAGACGCCCGAGGCGGTCCTGACCGTGCTACGCGCCCGCAGCAGGGACAACGCTCGCACGCCCATGCAGTGGGACACGTCGCCGAACGCCGGCTTCAGTACAGGCACCCCGTGGCTGACGGTCAACCCGAACTACACGGACATCAACGCGGCCGCGGCGGTGAAGGACAAGGAGTCGGTGTACCACTTCTACCGCCAACTCATCAGGCTGCGCCAGGACGAACCGGCGGTGGTGTACGGCGACTTCACCATGCTGCTGCCCGACGACGAGCGCCTGTATGCGTACACCCGCCGTCACGGCGGCACCGAGCTTTTGGTGATCGGCAACTTCACGGGCGAGCCGGTACGCGCGGAGATCGAGGAAGCCGAGGCCTGGTCATCGGCTGAACTGGTCCTGACGAACGCGCCGGCACCGGCGGGGCTTGAGCTTGAGCCGTGGCAGGTCGTCATCTATCGCCGACAAGTCACGTCCTGAGGGCCGCCTTGGCCTCGGCTGGCGGGGAGTGCGGCCTTGGCTGGTGGAATGTGCGGCTTCGGCTGGTGGGATGTGCGGCCTTGGCTGGTGGGGTGTGCGGCCTCGGCTGGGCGCTTTGAACCGGAGGGAGCGGTCGCCAGCGAATGCCAGTCAGCCAGCAACCACAGCGTCTGGCTGCGGCGATAAGGCACACCAGCCGGAATTGGCCTCGTGCAGGTGACCGCCGCGGCCTCTCCTCGACAAGAGGTCATGTCGAAGAGAGGCCGTCGGCGGGGGCAGGCCTCGCGCGAGAGAGACCCACGCGGGGACTGGCCTCGCGCGCGAGCGACCCACGCGGGGAGAGGCCTCACCCAGGAGCGACCCAATGGGAGCGGCAACTCGCGGTGAGAAGCCTCACGCGGGGAAAGGCGTCACCGCGTGAGGCGGCCGTCTCACGCGGTAATGGTGTCCCAGGAGTAGGCGAGCAGGGCGAAGGCGGCGCCGAGCAGGGCCAGGGATACGCCGCGGGTGCCGATGGGCAGGGCGGCGAGGACGAGGAGGATAACGGCGATCAGGTAGAGCACGCCTTGGATGTGCATTGGAGAGCCTCAATTCGTCGGGGGTGTGGCGGCGCGGCTCATACCCTCTGGAGAACTGCTCCCAAACACGATGGCTCTGCACGGCCCGGGCTGGCCGCATTGCCGGGGGCGAGTGGGCGGCAAGTCTGCGGGCAGTCGAGGGCTTAGCGGGTGGTCAGTCCCGGGCGGGGCGGTCGGACGCTGAGCGGGTAGGCGGACTCGGGCGGGGTAGCCGGGGCTGATGAGTAGGTTTGCTGGCGCTCGGCCCTTTTTCAGCCTTGCTCCGTTCAGGGTTGCGGTGGCGGTCGCTGCGGTTGGTTGGCGGGTTGGGGGTGGCCGGGACGGCGGCTGAGTACCAGCGGCTTGAGCAGCCTTCGTGGGCGCCGCCTTCATGGGTCTTTGGGCCGGTGTGAGATTTGCTGTACGTCCTCATCGCCGTTGCCGGTTGGCTGGTGTAGCGGGAGGCGGGGTGGACGACGGCGCTTACGGCGTACGGAAACTAAGTGGTTTCGAATGCGGTTTGGACTTCGATCTTTTTCGGGGCTGGGCGGTACGGGCTTGCGTTGCTGGACCTCGCGGTGCTAAGGGTGATGATCGGCGTCACTGTGGCGTTGTTCCGGCCGATTCGCGGGCTGCGACGCTGCCGCTGCTTTATTGGATGTGGGCGACGTTTGCGACAGCGCTCAACGCTTGGATTTGGCACGCCAATTGAGCTTTTCCAGGAATCGGCCCAGGTGAGGGTCGAAGCGGGCCGGGTCGGCGGCCGCTAGCTCGGAGCGATTCCACCAGCGGACGTCGGCGAACTCGCCCTCGTCCACGGTCAGCGGTGTGTCGCGGGAGAGTTCGACGAGGTACCAGAGGCCGACGTCGGTGTGCCGGGCGTCGACGCCCACCGTCTGCGTGACCGTCAGGAAAAGTGGCTGGGTGAACGACGCGTCGACGCTCAGTTCCTCGGCCAGTTCGCGCCGAGCGGCCAGCGCCGGGTTCTCGCCGGGCTCGACGTGGCCGCCGGGCGGAAGCCAGAGCCGGGCGTTGCGGTGGTCGACCAGCAGCACGTCGCCGGTTTGCGGGTCGGCCGGGACGACGTAGGACACCAGGTGGCGCGGCGGGGTGGCCGGTTTGGCCCGGCGGTATACATCATCCGTGGTTTCCAGCCAGGCCAATGTGTCGCTCAGATGCGCGGCTTCCAGCTCGTCATGCGGCTGGAGGGCGGCGATCGTCGAGTGCAGGAGCGGCAGCATCCGGTGATGATGGCTAGAGCGAGGCCGGACGCCGCTCCTGTGCTGTGGCCGGACCTGGGCATGGTTGGGAGCGATGGCGTCGGGCCGGATGGTGGCGGGGGCTGACGGCGCGCCGCCCCGGACGGAACGGTCCATCCGGGGCGAGCGGCTCGAGCGAGGTGCCTCAGGACTGCAGGCAGATGTCGAACGGGTGGCCGGCTGGGTCGAGCAGGACTCGCCAGCGTTCGGGGTTGGGTTGGTTGTCGGGCTTGGTGGCGCCGAGGGCGAGGGCCTGCTGCTCGGCCTTGTCCAGGTCCTCGACGTAGAAGTCGAGGTGGTAGCGCTTGGGCGCCTGCTCCTGCGGCCAGCCGGGGGCTGAGTAGCCGGGCACCTGGCCGAAGCCGATGCTTGTTGAGCCGTCGCCGATCATGGCGTACTGAGTTTCGCTGTGCAGGACGTTCCATCCCAGCACCTCGGAGTAGAACGTGGCCAGGGCGCCTGGGTTCTCGGCGTCCAAGTTGATCATCGCTAGTGTGGCGAATCCAGACATGGACCCATCGTGCTCGGGGAACCTGACATCTTCTGTCAGGTTCCCCGTTCGGGTATCTACTTCAGGTAGACCAGGCCGTCGGAGATCACACCGGGCCGGCCAGTGGTGCCCTCGACGACAATCTTGACGGTGTGCTGGTCGCTGGCATTCCACGAGCGGGACCAGACCGCGCGGCGGTACAGGGTGTCGGTCGAGCGCAGGTCGATGGTGCCGGCGGGCTGGTCGTCGACGTACACCTGGATCGCCCCGGACACCGCTGTGCGGCTGAAGGCCAGTGCCGCCGAGCGACCGGTGAACGTCCAGCTCAGCGAGGCCCCGGCGGTGGTGGCCCGCAGTGCGGAACCGTCGAGGTAGGCGCTGTTGCCCACCGAGCGCCACGTGCCGGTCTGCTCGGCGCGGTCCTCGGGCACCAGTACCGGTGTGCGCACCGCGGCGACCGAGCGCGCATTGCCCGCCCGGTCGGTGGCGCGCAGGCCGTAGGTGGTCTCGGTGCTGGGGCTGACCGAGCCGGCCCACGACGTGGCAGTGACGCCCAGGTCGGCGGACGCCGGGGTGGTGAGCACAACCGAGGACAACCCGCCCGCGTCCTGCACGGCCCAGCGCAGCCGGACGGGCACGATGCCGTTGAGCGAGCCGGTCCGCAGGGCCACGCTGGGACCGCTGGTGAACTGGGGCAGCGTGGCATCGGCGTAGACGGCCAGGCTTGCGTACGAGACCCGGTTGTTCAACGCCACCGCGCGTACCCGGACGTTGTGCCGCCCCGGGGTGAGCTGGAGCAACTGCTGACCTTGCGTCGCCGGCACCGATGCGGCCAGCTCGCCGTCGACGTACACGTCGTAGCGGTCCATCAGCGTGGTCGCGGTGTCGACCTGCCAGTAAGGGCGGATCGCGCTGCGGGTGAACCAGGTCGAGCCGGTCTTGCGCGCCCCGTTGATCTTCGTGATGGTCAGGTCGGCGGGCCCCGCCGCCGCGATGCTGCGGATCGAGCCGAGCTGTGAATACAGCGTGTTGCCGGGGCACTCGGTCTTGCCCGTGTCGCGGTGACCGGAGACCCGGTTCAGGATCGCGGTGCTGCCCTTGGCGTAGCGATCACTGCCGCTGGACACCAGCGCCGCGCGCCCACCGGGGGCGTGGCCGTAAATTCCCAGCTTGTACGACGCCACCTGCGCGATCACCGTCTTGACTTGCCGCGACACCGCCTGCGATCCGTAGTTGCCGAGCACCGCGATGGCGCTGCTGCGCGAGTTGAACCCCAGCGTGTGCGCGCCCAGCACCGGCTTGGTGATGCCGCCCCGGCGCCCCTCGAACAAGGTCCCGCACTTGTCGACCAGGAAGTTGTAGCCGATGTCGTTCCAGTGCTTGCTCTTGACGTGGTACGCCTGGATGCTGCGGATGATCGCTGCGGAGTCCGAGCAGCTGTAGTTGTTCGTGCCGGCTGTGTGATGCACGAACAGCACCGAGACGTCGGTGGTGTACTCCGGCGCGTTTTTGACCAGCTTCTCGTTGGCGCCCCACCCGGCGCGGGTAACCACCTTCGGGATCGGGCGCTCGGGCACCGTGACGGCGGCCGGCTTCATCGTCGCTGCGGGAGTGCCGGGGTCGATCAGGTCGAGGCGCATGCCCCGGGGCGGCGGCGCCGTGCCGCCCGCGATGCGCGCCTGCACCCCGTCTGACGGGTCGACCCACAGCGGGTCCGTGCTGCCCCGGGCCTGGATGGCGTCCTTCGAACCGGGGGCCGCCGGGCTGGGACCGTCGGCTTCGAGAGTCTGCCAGGGCGTCCATGCGCCGGTGGCCATGGAGCGGGTGCGGACCTGCACCGCCGCGGCCGGCGTGGCCGACGCGTCGGCCCAGGTGGCGCCGATCAGGCTGAACCGTGCGGTGGTGCGCGGTCCGTCGTTCGCCGCCCGGGAGAAGCCGCGTGCGGCACCGGCGCCGGTCGCCAGGTCGATGGTTTGCAATGTCGGTTCGCTCGCCGCAGCGGCAGCCAGATGCGGTGGAGAACCGGTGTTTCCGCTCGCCAGAACGACAGTGATGCCGGCCAGCATCAGGGCGCTCGTTGCCGTACTCAGGACTCGTTTCGTCACGCCTGTCCCCCCGCGAAAGACTTCGGATCGGCCCAGATCAGGATGAAACGTGCGGGGTCCGCGCGGGGCTGGTATGCGTTATTAAGGGTCGTAAATTGTCTGCCGATAGGCAGGACGTGACCCGCGCCAGGCTTTTCCTCGGCGCGGCGGTCGCCGCCATCGGGCTGGAAATCGCCGGCCCGCAGGCTCTGCGGCTGCCGCTCTTGGTGCTGTGCGCGCTGAGCAGCCTCGGGGCCATGGCCTACGCCGTACGCCGGATCGCGCTGCCCGATCAGCGGGGCCCCTGGCTGCACCTGCTCGGCTCGGCGTCGCTGTTCTTCGCCGGCGTAGTCATCCGGGCGCTGGTGCCGGGCGCCGGGGAGTCGCCGCCGACCGCGATGGCGCTGATCCCGAACGCATTCGTGCTGCCCGGCTATCTGCTCATGGGCGTGGCCTTCGGTACGTTGCTCAAGCTGCGCCGGGCGCTCGAGGACGACCCGGCCCGGGTGGACGCGGTGCTCGCCGGGCTGGCCACCGCCTTCATGTGCTGGACCTATCTGGTTGCGCCGTCGATCCAGCAGGACGGGCTCTCGCCCCTGCGCTTCGCCAACGCGTTCTTCCCGGTGATCGACGTGGTGCTGCTGGTCCTCGTGGCGCAGCTCGCGCTCTCCGGTGCCCGTGCACCGGCCCTGTGGCTGCTCATCCTGGCCGCCGCGGCCATGTTCACCGGCGACTTCGTCTTCATGCTGCGCGACGGCGAGCTGGCCCCGGTCTCGGCCGAGCTGGTCGACGTGTTGTTCATGGCCACGTTCCTGCTGGTTGCCTCGGCGATGCTGGACCCATCGATGCGCACGCTCACCCAGCCGCAGCGCATCGTCGTGCGCGACCTGAGCAAGCTGCGCACCGCGCTGATCGCCCTGACGGTGGTCGTGCCCGTCGTCATCACCACCGTCGAACCAACCTCCGGGGTGCTCGACGGCGCGGTCCGCGCGGTGCTGTGCGTCTGCCTGGTGTTCGCGATCCTCTATCGCGTCGTGCGTTCCAACAATTCCCGCGTGCGTGCCGAGCGGGCCACCCGGCGCCGGGCCACCCACGACGAGCTGACCGACCTGCCCAACCGTGGGCTGCTCGTCGAGACCGTTGCGGCCTGGAAAGACCGGGAGATCGGCCTGCTCTTCATCGATTTGGATCGCTTCAAGCTCGTCAATGACCACTGGGGCCACGGGGTCGGCGACGAGTTGCTGTGTGCGGTCGCGGACCGGTTGAGCCGGCAGGCCCGCCAGGGCGACCTGGTCTGCCGCATCGGCGGCGACGAGTTCATCGTCGCGGTCCCGTCGGCTGACGCTGCTGCCTCGGCGGCCTTCGCCGAACGGGTTATCGCCAGCTTCACCTGCCCCTTCAACCTGTCGGTCGGCGACGTGGTGATCACGGCTTCGATCGGCGTCGCGACGTCGCCGGGTGCGGCTCAGGCCCTCGACCTGATCCGCGACGCCGACACCGCCATGTACAAGGCAAAGGACTTCGGGCGCAGCACCTACGCGCTGTTCGACGAGTCCCAGCGCGAGCAGGTGCGCAACCGCATGGACCTCGAGCAGGCGCTGCGCGGTGCGCTCGAACGCGGCGAGCTTTACGCCACCTACCAGCCGCTCGTCAGCCTGACCACTGGCGAACTCGACGGCTTCGAGACCCTGATGCGCTGGGACCACCCCGAGCTCGGGGCGGTGTCGCCGCTGCAGTTCATCCCTGTCGCCGAGGAGACCGGCCTGATCGTCGACGCGGGTGCCTGGCTGCTGCGCGAATCGGTGCGCCAACTCGCCGCCTGGCGCACGGTTCGCGGACCGGGCGCCCACCCGCTGCACGTCTCGGTGAACGTGTCGGTCCGTCAGCTGCGCGACCACGCCCTGGTCGGCATCGTGCGCGACGTCCTGCAGGAAACCGGGTTGCCGCCCGCCGCGCTCTGGCTCGAGATCACCGAATCCGGGGTCATGGAAGACCTCGAGACGGCCCTCGGCGCGCTCACCGCCCTGCGCGACCTGGGCGTCACCCTGGCCATCGACGACTTCGGCACCGGCTATTCCTCGCTCAGCTATCTGAACCGGTTGCCCGTCGGCATCCTCAAAATCGATCGCTCCTTCGTCTCCGAGGTGGGCGAGCACGGCGCGAACGAGTCGATCGTCCGCGCGGTGCTGGCCATGGCCAAAGCGATGAACCTGCGGGTGGTGGCCGAGGGCGTGGAGACGCCGCTGCAACGCGACTGGCTGCGGGCGCAGGGATGCGACCTGGGCCAGGGCTGGCTCTTCGGCAAGCCCATGGTCGCCGCGGCTCAGGAGAGCTTGATCGGCGGCAACGTCGCGGTCTGACCGCCGCTCACATCGCCAGAACCACCTTCCCGCGTCCGTGCCGCGATTCGACCGTCTCATGAGCTGCTGCCACCTCCTCGAACGCGAACACGCGCAGAGGCATCACCACGTCGCCCTCAGCAGCCAACGCCACGACCTCGGCGAGGCGGGCGGGGGACCGGCCCGCCCGCACCGAGCGAGCACCGTGCCGCTCGGCCGCCGCGTCGTCGACGATCGTGCCGATCCGCCGGGGGTCCACCCCGAGCGCGATGGACTGAGCGATCGCGTCGCCACCCGCGGCGTCCAACGCCACACTCACCCGGTGGCCGAGGCCACGCACGGCCTCGACCAGCCCGTCCCCATACGCCACCGGGACAGCACCAAGCTCGCGCAGGTAGTCATGGTTGGCCGGGCTCGCCGTGCCGATGACCACGGCGCCGGCGCGCCGGGCCAGCTGAGTGGCCAGCGTGCCCACCGAACCAGCGGCCGCATGCAGGAGCAGCACATCGCCGGCGCCGACCTTCAGCTCAGCCAGCGCCCCGGATGCCGTCTGCGCCGCGGCGACCAGAGCCGCAGCGGCCGGGAAGTCAAGCTCCGGTGGCTTGACGACGACATTCGCGGCGTCGACAACGAGCAACTCGGCACACCCGTTGAGCATCGTCGACCCCAGCACCTCGGTGCCGATGGCGGGGCCGGTGACGCCCTCTCCCCACCGATCGACCACCCCCGCGTACTCCTGGCCGATCTGCTGAGGGAACACCGCGTTGACCCAGGGCATCTGCCCGCGCCGGACGGCAACGTCGAACGGCTGGACACCGGCGGCTTGCACCCGGATGCGGACCTGACCGGGGCCGGGCACGGGATCGGGAAGCTCGGCGACGCGGAGCACATCGGACGGACCGAAACGATCGAAGACGGTTGCTCTCATGGCCTGATCCTGAACCCTCGACTTAGGTGAAGGTCAACCCCGGCACCTGAGGCGTAGGTCACTGAAATCTCAGCGGGCTCAAGAACGTGCGGGCCGGCAATCGTGGCGCTCGCCGTGCGACAGGGTTGAGCCCCGGTCAGCGGGCGACGTTGTCGGTGACCGACACCAGCAGGGCCAAGTCTTCGCGCGAAGCCAGGCCCTCGCAGTCACCCGGCACGGTCACGGCGAACGCCCCCGCAGCTACCGCCGTGGCCAACCGGGTCGCCGCCTCGGCACCGGCGAGACGCTCGGCAAGGTAGCCCGCGACAAAGCCGTCCCCGGCGCCCACCGGGTCAACAACGGAGACCGGGAGCGCGGGCAAGCGGTGCTGAACACCGTCGATCAGAGCTGAGCATCCCCGCGCTCCGTCCTTGACGACCACTTCGGAGGCTCCCAGCGCCGCCAGCTCCTCGACCGGTGGCCCGTCAACGACCAGCGCGGCCTCGTCCGGCCCGGCGAAGACAATGTCGGCCCGGGAGGCCAGGTCGCGCAGCACGGGCGCGGCGTCGAAACGGGACCACAGTTTGGCCCGGTAGTTGAGATCGAGCGACACCGCAACGCCGGCTGCGCGTGCCGTTTCGACCGCGTGGAAGACCGCCGCGCGCGCCGACGTGCTCAGCGCCGGCGTGATGCCCGTGACGTGCAATATGCCGGCCTCACGCACCGTGCTCGCCGGGATGTCGGCGGGCGTGAGGCGAGAACCGGCACTGCCCGCGCGATGGTAGTCGACGTGCAACAGCGAACCAGTGCGCCGATGTTTGACCAGCAAGCCGGTGAACGAAGGGTCGCGCATGACGATGGCGTTGACACCCTCGGCGCGCAGGCGATGCTCGATCAGGTCGCCGGTCGCATCCGCGCCGACCCGGGCCAGCCAGGTGGCCGAGCCGCCCAGGCGAGCCACGCCGATCGCTACGTTGCTCTCCGCACCGCCGATGCCGAAGGAGAAGCCGCGGGCGTGCTGCAGCCGGCCGATGGTGTCGGCGGCAACCACGCCCATGGTTTCCCCAAACGTCAGCACGCCGCGTGCCACGGCCGCAGCGGTCACGACCGCGCGTAGGCGACGGCGTCCACAGCCCGGCGGGCTCGGGCGGCCAGCGCGCTCAGACTGCCTCCGGTCGCCGCATCGCCGATCAGCGGTCCACCCAACCCCACCGCCGCGGGCCCGGCCGACAGCCACGCCGCCACGTCGGCGATCGCGATGCCACCGGTCGGCATGATGCGAATGTCGGGCAACGGTCCGTGCAGGTCCTTGATGTAGCCGGGGCCAACCGCCGAGGCCGGGAACAGCTTGACCAGGGGGGCGCCCGCGCGGCTGGCGGTGAAGATCTCGGTCGGGCTGAACGCGCCCGGATACACCGGCACACCGAAGCCGTCGATGTCGGGCACCAGCACCGGCGAGACGAGGAACGCCGCGCCCGCGTCCACGCTTGCCTTGGCATCGTCAGCGGTCAGCACCGTGCCCGCGCCCAGCGCGACATGGGCGGGTAACTGCCGCCGGAGCCCGCCGAGGGCTTCCATTGCGCCTGCGCACGTCAGCGTGACCTCCAGCGCGGTGATGCCGGCGGCCACGAGCACCTCGCTCACCGCGGAGAAGTAGTCCGCCGTAGGCGCTCGCAGCACCGCCACCACGCCGCTGCGAACGATCGAGTCGGTAACCGCCAGGTCCGTCATGGACGCCTCCCCTTCGCCAGGTTCCAGCATCGCGCGTGCAGGGGCGGATCAGCTAGTGACGCTTGACTCCTGTGATCCAGACGTCGGCTTTGCCGCGCCCGGGGACCGTTTGATGTAGGAGCGCAACGAGCGCGCCGGGAGGTCCGAAACCGCCGCCGCCGGCGGCGTGCTTTCGATCTCCAGCTCCTCGCGGATGGCGGCCTCGAGCTGCTGCATGACCAGCGGCACATGACCGAGCATCTCGCGGACAGCCTTGCTCGAATCGACGCCCGGCGGCGGGGTCGGCTTGGGAGTGTACAACTTCTCCAGCAGCAAATGAACTGCCAGGGCGGCACTGCGAACCTGGCCGGAAGCCAGCAGCCGCACGTGCATGACCGCCGGACCGGCCTCGTCCAGGTAGGTGTAGGGCCCAGGCATGGGTTGCCCGGAGTCAAGCGCCGTCCGCAGCCGGTAGCTGGCCCGTTCGAACTGCGTGAGCAATGCGACATAAGCGTCACGGCGCTCGGCATACCAGCGTTTTGTACGCTTGGCACGGCTGCGGGCATAGTTGTTGCGCGCCGACACAAGCACTGTCACACCGGCGCCCACCAGGGCAAACACGACGGCGACGAGGGGAAGCCCCCACCACGGGATCTCAGACACGCGCCTACCGTAGCGATGCCCCGGCACGGCGGTCGCGACCGTGCCCCAGATCGTGACCGTTCAGTCGTAACGCCCACCTTTTTGTCAGCCCCCCGGTCTACGGTTCGGCGTATGTCAACTGCCATCGATTACGCCTCGGCCGGCGTCTTCACCGACCTCACCGGCGTGCCCAGCGTCGTGCTCGATCAAGTGCCGGACGATCCACTGCAGATCTGCGCCCTGGTGCCCGGTTTGGTCGTGCATCCGGCTGAGATGCCGGGGGAGCGGCCCGCCGAGCAGCAGATCCGTCCCGCAGCGCAGATCCTCGATGCGCTTCTGGCGCTGGATGCCTCCCCGCTGACTCACGCGCGGCCGCCGCAGCACCGGGTCGTCGGGACGTGCCGGCACTTCGCCGTGCTCGCCTGCGCGCTGCTGCGGCACCGTGGCATTGCGGCTCGCGCGCGCTGCGGATTCGCCACCTACTTCCAGGAAGGTAAGGGCCTGGACCACTGGATCGTGGAGTACCGCGCCGGTGCCGCCGATCCCTGGACCCGCGTGGATGCCCAGGTCATGGGCGACGCCGTCGACCTGCAGCCCGAGCAGTTCCTGAGCGGCGGAGAGGCTTGGGCCGCGCATCGGGCCGAGACGATCGACGCTGCGCATTTCGGGGTGGCCGGCACCAGCAACTGGGGTCCCGCCGAGATCCGCGGCAACGCGATCCGCGACCTGGCCAGCCTGGCCAAGGTGGAGACGCTGCCGTGGGACGAGTGGGGCCGGATGGGGGAGTCGTACAAGGGGCAGACCGGTGCGGACTACGACCAGTTGATGGACGTTGTCGCCTCGGTGTGCGCGTTCGGGGATCCCTCGGCAGTGTCCGCGCTGTACACCAGCAGTGAGCTGCGCGTGCCCGACGAATTGCTCCGCTGACTGTCCTGGGACGGAGGCCCGGCCGGTACGACCGAAGTCGCTGGAGGCGATGATAAAAGCGGAATCTTTTCCTGTCCCCGCTCCTGACCCGAGCCGAAACGCACAGCGCGACAAGGCCGCCGCGCGCACTCGATGCGTTTGCCATGCGCGTGTATCGACGGCTTACCCGGGTGCGGCAAAAAATGAGCCCGATACGCGTTGGCAAAACCGCGGCCAGGGTCGCATAAATGTATTTGCTGGTGTGCGATACCTATCTTCCGAGCTCCGCGGCGCACCGGCCGCGGCACTGACGGAAGGGCGGCTATGCCACCTCTGGGAAAACGTGTCGTAACGACGGGAATGGCGGGCCTGCTGCTCACCGGCGCGGTTACGATCCCAGCAACGACGGTCGCGGCGGCTCCGGCCGGCACCCTCAGCGCGGTCGCCGGCGGGTCCAGCCCCCCCGCTGGCCGTACCAGCGCTGTGGAGAGCAAGCGGGTGGACAGCGTTCTTTCTTGTTCTTTTA
>NZ_LOJP01000001.1:5076063-5104137 GCF_001553785.1 Actinoplanes sp. TFC3 | reverse complement strand
GGCCTGCTGCTCACTGGCGCGGTTACGATCCCAGCAACGACGGTCGCGGCGGCTCCGGCCGGCCCCCTCAGCGCGGTCGCCGGCGGTTCCACCCCCGCCGCTGGCCGTACCAGCGCTGTGGAGAGCAAGCGGGTGGACAGCGTTCTGACGCCCAAGCTCGGCTGGTACCAGTGTTATGGCACCGCCGAATGCGCCACCACCCGGCTGCCGCTGGACTATGACGAGCCGGCCGGCGCAACCACCGAAGTCGCGCTGCTGCGGATCAAAGCCAAGGACCAGAGGAGCAAAATCGGCAGCCTGTTCATCAACCCCGGTGGCCCGGGTGGCTCCGGAACCAGCATGGCGCTTTCGGCTCCCTATTTCCTCAGCGATTCCCTGCTGCAGCGCTTCGACATTGTCGGTGTGGACCCGCGGGGTGTCGCCGCCAGCGAGAACGTCCGCTGCTGGACGTCAGTAAAAGAGCAGAACGCGGTGCTCGGCAAGATGAGCGTTGCTTTTCCGTGGGGCAAGGCCGAGGAAACCGCTTACGTCGATGGCGCCGAGCAATTCGGTAAGGCTTGTTCCACCGCCGGCCGTCCGTTGGCCGGAGCCTCCTCGACTGCCGAAGTGGTCCGCGACCTGGACGTTCTGCGCCGCGCGGTCGGCGACAAGAAGCTGACGTACCTCGGGTTCAGCTATGGCACGGCAATCGGCCAGTACTACGCCAACATGTTTCCGGATCGGTTCCGGGCGCTGGTTGTTGACGGGGTGCTCGACCCCGAGCACTGGGTCGGCACGGCCACGACCGCGAATCAGGAACAAGATGCTCGCCTGCGTTCGGCCGACGGCGCTTACAAGGCGCTTGTCGAAATCCTCAAGCGCTGCGACAAGGCCGGTGAGAAATACTGTGTATTTGCCGCAGGCAACCCGGTCAAGAACTTCGAGAAAATCGCGCAGAAACTGCGACAGAAACCGCTTGTCATCACCGATCAATACGGTACGTACACCATTACGTACGCGGATTTCATCGGCGGGATCCTCGGCACGCTGTACGGCATGGACGCCGGCGATGGAGTCACCTACATTTCCCAGGATGTGTCGAACCTGTTGTTCCCGACGTCCGCAACCGCCGCCACCAAGGCGAAAACGGCATTGATCAAACGCATCAAAGATGCCCGCAACCGTACGAGCCGCGATTTCCCGTACGACAACAGCTACGAAGCGTTCGCGACCGTCGACTGCACCGACGCCCTGCACCCCAAGGACGCGAGCCAGTACCCCGCCCTCATGGCCAAAGCCGATAAACGTGCCCCTTATTTCGGTCGCGCCTGGGGCTGGGGCACTGCCCAATGTTCCCGTAACACGTGGACGGTACGCGACGAGGACGCCTATACCGGGCCTTGGAACACCCCCACCGCGGCGCCGGTTCTGCTGGTCGGCACCACATGGGATCCGGCCACCAATTACAACGACGCGGTATCGGCTTCCAAGCGTCTTACCAACAGCCGCCTGCTGTCCAACACCAATTGGGGTCACACTTCTTATGGCACCTCGGAATGTGCCACCAGCGCCATTGACAGCTATTTGCTGACGGGCAAGGTGCCGGCCAGGGGAACCGAATGTCGCGGTGCCTACCAGCCGTTCACGACGCCGCTGCCCAAGAGCGACGGACCGGCGGTGCTGCGGGCCACTTCGGCGGGCGCGGGTCTGCCACCCGTGGCCATTCCGCTGCCGGTTTCCGTGCTCAACGGCAATCGCTGACCGTCACGGCGCCCCGGGATTCCTGCTCGGGGCGCCGTCGGAAACCGTTCGCTGCACGACCAGATCGTTCCGGTCGCGGTCACTTCCATGCCTTTTCCGGTACGGCCACAGCTCGGCAGTATCGAGGTATGACAGCAGCCCTCATCGTCATTGATGTCCAGGAGTCGTTCCGGGTGCGCCCCACGTGGAAAGCCGTCGGAAACCAGGAAATCGGCACCGCCGTGCAACGCCTCGTCGATGCAGCCCGAGCGGCCGGCGATCTCGTCGTCTGGATCCTGCACGCCGAGCCGGGAAGCGGCACACCGTTCGATCCCGAGTCGGGCCACGTCCGGATCTTCGCCGAGCTCAAGCCCGCGGACGACGAGCCGATCCTCACCAAGACCTCCCGTAACGCCTTCACCACGACGAATCTCCAGCAGGTACTGACCGAGCGCGGCATCCGGGACCTGACTCTGTGCGGTATCCAAACCGAGCAGTGCGTCGAAACCACGGCCCGGGTGGGGGCAGATTTCGGGTACGCGATCACCTTCGTCACCGATGCCACCACCACGTTCCCGATCCCGCACCGCGACGCCCCGGCCGATCGCAGCATCGAGGAGATCCTCGCCGACCCGCGCACCCTGCAGGTCGACGACATCGTCAGCCGCACCGAGTACGCCCTCGCCGGCCGGTTCGCTACTGTCACAAGCGTGCAGGAGCTGACCGGATCGTGAGTCGCGTGGTTTTCGTGCTCGTACCCGGCCTGCACCTGCTCGACTTGGCCGGGGCCGCCCAAGTGTTCTCCACGGCGGTCGACTACGGGCACGAATACCACCTCGCGTACGTCGCCGAACAGCCGGACATTCGCACCCACCAGGGCGTACGGCTGCATGCCGACACGCAATGGCCGGACCTCGACCCCGGCGATCTCATCGTGGTCCCCGGCTGGCGTTCCCCGCAACGGCTGGAGATCGGTGGTCTCGCCCCGTCATCGCTGCGCCGGATCGCGGCTCACCACGCCGCGGGCGGCACCGTCGCCAGCGTCTGCTCGGGCGCCGACGCGCTCGGCCGGGCCGGCCTGCTCAACGGCCGCCGCTGCACCACCCACCACGACTTCCAGGACGAACTGGCCCGCCGTTTCCCGCAGGCCGAGGTGATCCGCGACGTCCTCTACGTCTCGACCGACCGCGTCGTCACCTCGGCCGGGATCGCCAGCGGCATCGACCTCGCGCTGCACCTGGTCGCCACCCGGCACGGTCCCGCGGTGGCCGCCCGGATCGCCCGCCAGATGGTCGTCTACGCCCGCCGTAACGGTGACGACCAGCAGGAGAGCGCGATGCTGCGGCTGCGCGCCCACATGAGCGATGTCGTGCACCGGGTTCAGGACCGCATCGACGGGCACTTCGCGGAGGTGCTCCCGCTCGAGGCGCTGGCCCGGACGGCGGGGGTGAGCGAACGCACGCTGACCCGGCGCTTCGAGGCCGCGACGGGGCATACACCCCTGCGCTACCAGCAACTGCTGCGGGTGGAACGCGCGGAACATTTGATCGGCCATGGGGCGACAGTGGAGTCGGCGGCTCGGGCGGTTGGGTTCGGCGACGCCCGGATGCTCCGCCGCTTGCGCAACCGCGATCGCGTGCCGCTGTGAACGCCAGGCGGCGTAGCCGCTAATGCTGGACCGCGCAGCTGTGGGCGCTGGACCTTGCGGCCGCGAGCGCGCGACCGGCGCAGCCGCGAACGCCAGGCTTGGGGAGCCGCAATCGCTAGGCTGGGAAGATGCAGGTCGCCGGTCTGGTGCTCGCCGCGGGTGCGGGCCGCCGTTACGGGAAACCGAAGGCCCTCGTTTCCTGGCAAGGCACCCTGTTGGTGGAACGCGCAGGAAACACCCTGCGTGCCGCTGGTCTCGACCCTGTCCTGATCGTTGTAGGCGCCCAATCCGCTCGCGTCCGTGCAGCCGCGCCCACGCTCACCTACGTCGAGAACCCCGACTGGGAAACCGGTATGGCATCCTCCCTGCGCGCCGGCCTGAACAGCTTGGCCGCCACGACGGCCGCCGCAGCCACCCCATCGGCGGCAGCCGCTGCCACATCGGCGACCGCCGCCGCCACGTCGGCCGTCGCAGCAGGTGCTACGACGGCTGCCGCAGCGACCGCCGCAGGCGTGGCCACATCGCTGGCTGATGTGATGGCCGCTGCGGCGGCCGCACCACTGGCCGCTGCGGTGGTGCTGCTGGTAGATATGCCCGGGGTGACTCCCGAGGCGGTACGCCGGATCGCCGCCGAAGCCACGCCCGATGCGCTCGTCATGGGCGGGTACGGAAACCGGCGCTCCCACCCTGTCCTGCTGGGCCGCAACCATTGGAACGGCGTTTCCAGCACCGCGACCGCCGACCGCGGCGCCCGCGATTACCTGCGCACCCACGCCGATCAGGTACAAGTCATCCCGGTCGGCGACGTAGCCGACGACACCGACCTCGATGAGCCGCCCCCGCGCGGGGAAAACGCGTTGGACTAGAAGGCGTCCAGCATCGCGGTGACGGTGTTCAGGGAAACCATGCGGTGCGGCTCGTCCAGGGGTCCGGTGCCGAGCCGGTCGAGGTGGGCTGCGTGTAGTCCGGCTTCGCGGGCTGCCACCACGTCGAAGGCATAGTTGTCGCCGACGCTGAGCACGTTTCCCGGCGGCTGCCCCCAGCGGTGGCAGGCGCGTTGGAACGCTTCGGGAAACGGCTTGGCGACGCCGAGATCCTCGATGGTGAACACGGGGCCGAGTAGCCCGGCCAGCCCGGTGCGGGAAAGTTTCTTGTTCTGTTGCCCAGTGGCGCCGTTGGTCAGCACAGCCGTGGCGATCCCGGCGTTCCGAAGCTGTGTCAAGGCGGGAACGACATCGTCGTAGGCGCGCCATGCCGCTTCGTAGCAGCTGAGGTAGCCCGCGAAGATGGCGTCAAGCTCGGTGGCAGCTTTGGTCGTACCCAGAAAGTCTTGCAACCGGCGACGGCGCTGTTCCGCGTGTGTGATCTTGCCGTCCCGCCAGGCCGCGTGGTGGATCTCCTGCACGGTGAGCCAGTGGGAAAGCGTTTCCGGGGTGGCCGTGAGGCCGATGGTGGGCAGCCAGGCGCGCAAGCCGGCATCGGCGGCGGTATCGTGGTCGACCAGCGTGCCGTCGAGATCGAGGAGTACGGCAAGCGGTTTCACTCCCGGCATCCTATGCTCGGCTACCGTGACGATCAGGCCGATACCCCTGGCGACGTGGCCCACCCCGCTCGAACCGGCCCCGCGGCTCGCCCAGGAGCTGGGCATCGAGCAGCTCTGGATCAAGCGGGACGATCTGAGCGGGCTCGGCGGCGGCGGAAACAAGGTTCGCAAGCTGCAATACACCTGCGCTCAAGCGGTCGAGGCGGGGGCCAACCGGATCGTGACCACGGGTGCACCCCAGTCCAACCATGCCCGCTTGACCGCCGCGGCGGCTGCTCGGATCGGGTTGGACTGCACGCTGGTGCTGACCGGGAACGCACCGGAAACGCCGCGCGGCAACCTCCTGCTGGACGACCTCGCGGGAGCCCGGATCGTGTGGGCCGGCGACCAGCCGTTGGACCAAGTGGCCGCGCAGCAGGAGGGATACGTGATCCCGTTCGGCGGCACGTCGGCCTTCTCGGCGCAGGGCTACGTCGACTGCGCTCAGGAGATTCTGCACCAGCTTCCGGATCTCGACGCCGTCGTGGTCGCGGTGGGATCGGGCGGAACGATGGCTGGTCTGGTCGCTCACCTGGGTTCCACCCGGGTGTACGGAGTGGACACCGGCGCGGTGCCCGACCCCGTTTCCATAATTTCCGGTCTGCTGGACCAGATGGGAACGCCCACGGGAAACCTGCGCATCGACCGCGAACAAGTAGGCGCAGGCTACGCGACGCTGACCGACTCGGTGCGCGCCGCCTTGAAGCTGGCCGCGCGCACCGAGGGCCTGTTCCTTGACCCGACGTACACAGGCCGCGCGATGGCCGGCCTGTGCGCCAACCCGCCGCGCGGAAACGTCGTGTTCTTGCACACCGGCGGGCTGCCGGGACTCTTCGGCCACCCCGCGTTCAGCGGCAGCTAACAGCGACGGGGATCGCCTTGCGTTCAGCGTGAGCTAGCAAAGGCCGCGGGGAGGCCTCGTACGGCGGCCAGCCCCAGCGCCGTGCGGGGCAAGTAGCCGACCCGCCACAACCCGCCGTGCGCCGCACCTGAAGCCTCATCCCGCCATGCCTGCGGCGACGCGGAACGCGGCCTCCGAAGCTGGTGCACGAGCAGCGCGGCCATCAGCCGGTTGCTGGTCGCCGGCGCGAACACCTCGATGCCGAAAAGGTGAGCCCCGGCGTACGCGGCCGCGAGCAGGCGGTTGTTGGTCACCGAGCGGGTGGCGGTTGGCGGGGCCACCGAGAAGCTGACGGGTGTGCCGGCTCGCCTGGCCACCGAGGCCCGCCAGCGCTGAATCCGTTTCGCCAGCGCATAGTTGGGTCCTTGCTGTGGTACCAGGCTGTCCGCGATCCCAGGATCCGCACTGTCCGCAAACCGGAGATCCGTGTGATCCGGGAAATGCTGTTCCAGCAGTCTGCCACCGGACACGCGTTGCGCCACGCGCGCTTGAACCGACCGATCCCGATAACGCTGCGTCGCCTGCTCGACGACGTTTTCTGGAACGGCGAACGTATCGGTGGGCGTGGCGAGGAAGGCCAGCGCCGTTTCCGGCCGTTCCCGAACAAGGTGTACGCCCAAGGCGTCCACGGCAGCCGACAACCGCGGGTACACCGCGCCCGGGGCGTACACGTAGTCTCCAAGGATCAGCCGCCCTTCGATACCGAGCAGCCACTGCGCGGCCTCGGGTAACCCGGTGAGCAGATCGATCCCGGCGTCGGAAACAGACGTTCCCGGGGCTATCAGCGTTCCCGCACCACGCCGAGCGGTTTCCACGACCCGTTCCCACAATTGCGGACGGGGCAGGTCGATGCCCACAACCGTGCCGCCCCACGCGAGCACGGCCGGCAGCGGTCCGAGTTCCGCACCGGCGCCGAGCACCACGAGCCGCTGGTCGGAAAGGTCGAGCCAGTCGGGATGGTCGGCCACCTCGCGCACCATCTCGGCGCACGATTGCTCAATGATGCCGCGGGAAACCCACGCATCAAGCTGCCGGTACAAAGAGTCGCCTTGGAGAACTTCTTTCCCGTACGGAATGAGCAGCTCGCGCTCGGCTTTCCCGTTTCCCGTGATGGTGAACGAGGCGGGCGGTTGCGCGTTCCCCGTGAAGACATCGTCCAGAGCGATGTCGGTGCCGTCTCGGGACACGAGCATCCGGCGGTGCACCGATTCGAGGCCGGCGGCGGCTGTGTCGTACCCGTTCCCAAGCCCGGCCTGCACCAGTGACCGGAAGTGAGCCAGATAGCCCTTGCGCCAGTCGCGTTCTCGCTCCGCGGCTTCGGCCGCGGTGGGATCGGTGACGCGTAACGCATCGGCGACCACCGCCCGGCCGAAATCCGAACTGCTGCGCCGACCATCCGCCCCACGGGGAAACACGACCTCGTTCACGCGGGACAGTATGACCAGAACGGTCCCGTGGTAAGCCTTGCGGTGCAAGCCAGCCCTACAACTGATGGTCGGCAAGCCATTCTTCGACAGCGGCCACGACCTTCTCGGGCGTGCGGCGGGCCCACAGAAAATGATCCGGGTACGCATCCAGCTGTACCCGATCGACATGCTCGGGCAGCCGCCGCGCCAGGTGATCCACGGCCGCCGCGGGGATCATCCGATCACCCGTGATCCCGGCAAGGAGAGCGGGAACACGCATTTCCGCGAGCGCGGCTTCGTAGTCAGTGCGGTCGCCGCGTAGCCGGTAACGCCCGTAGCGGGCTTCGTAGCCCCAGTCGTTCATCAGCATCCGGGGCTGGCGCCCGGCGAACCCGAGCCGGTGACCAGGCCAGTAGCCCAGGGAACAGGTGACAGCACTGACGAACCGGACGCTGGCAGCGCGGCGAGCACGGGCCAGAGGGCTGCGGTGTGCGGCCTTGGAACTCGTTCCGGTGCCCAGGGTGACCACGGCATCCGGACGTACGCTGCCCGCCGCGCCGGAAAGCAGGGCCAGCTGACCGCCCAGGCTGTGGCCCGCGAGGACGATCCGGTGAGCGTCGGCCAATGCTGGACCGGCGAAGACGGCGGGCAAATCATCGCGGATCAGATGGGCGTACCCAAAAGAGGTTTTTCGAAGATCGGGCACCGGGCTGCCGGGCATGCCGCGCAGCTCGACCCCGACAACGTGCCGGCCGCGCCCGGACCACTCGGAAAGCAGTTTCCCGTAGTAGCCAAGGGGAACGCCGAGGGCGGGCAGAAAGACGATCGACGCGGTGCCGCCCGGGGAACCGTACTCCTCGACGGTCAGCGTGACGCCGTCGGACGAGCTGATCGGATGGACTTGCGGCTGCATCCCGCCAGTGTGCCCGCAGGCACGCCGCAGAAAAAGATCAACCCGGTTCGGGAAAATGACCGGGGACCCGTGGCGGCGGGTCCCCGGCGTTGTCTGTCACGGTATCGCGGTCTCAGCCCTGACGGCCGTTCCAGCGCGGATTCTTGCGGTTGATCACGACCATCCGTCCGCGACGGCGGGTCACGACCGAGCCCGGCTGGCTCTTCAGCGACCGGAGCGAGTTACGAACCTTCATGATGACCTCCGGATGACGGAACGCCGTTTCCCGCTGCGGCATTCCTGCAGGCCCGGCGCTGTATCCGGTCGGTGAGCATCATGCTCAGGCGGTGACGTCGAGCAGGTCTCCGCTGTTCAGCACATTGCGGAGCTGGCCCAGATCCACACCCCTGGTCTGCAGCATCCGGAGAAGTTCGGCCGGGTTGCTGACCTCGCCCGTGCCCACATCGATGAGCTCGCTGATCCGGCTCAGCTTCGCCTCATCCCGAGCGACGCCGCCAGAACCGCCGACGCCGGAACCGCCGCCGACCCCGGAACCGACGACGCCGCCGGAACCGCCGACGCCACTGAGCCCGCTAAGGCCGCTGGAACCGTCGGCGCCGCCGGAACCGCCGGGCGGGGGCGGCGGCATGCCGCTCGTGCTGGCGATTTTCTCCGCCATCTGCGTGGCGTCGACCCCATCGGCCGGTGCGGACGGCAGGCCAGCTTCGATCGCGGCGATCAGGTCGTCGTGGGAGACGCCCTGCGCGGTGGCGATGTCGTTCAGGCTCTTGCCGTCCTGCAACTGGCTCTTGAGGTTTTCGCTGCTGAGCCCGAGCTTGTCGGCAACACCGGCCATGGGGTCATCGCCACTGCCGGAGCGACGCGGCGGTGGGGGCATCCGATACGTGCTGGTCGTCGAGCTCAGCGCGCTGATCGAAGTCATTCTCATGTACCTCCTTGAACGGGCCGACCGCCGGTCCGCACGGAATCCCGGATCGGGCGCCATGCCGGGGTTGTGCAGATTTGCCAGGGCCTTCACAGACATTCACAGCTTCCGGAAAGAGTTGTCGCCCCGGGGTTGACAGTCACCCCCGGGGTGACACATTCTGATGGCATGACAAGTCAACCTGGGGGTGACATTGGCTGGGACGCGGTCCTGGCGCATCGCCCACCTGATACTCGGGCTCCGGTGCAGGAGCGCCTCGAATCGGCCGGTGTCACGCCGGCCCAAGTGCAATCAGCCTTGGAAGACGGCGGCGACGCCCTTTACCAGGCAGCCCGTAGCAAAGACCAAGCCCCGCGCGACCAACAAGCCGAGCGCGGCGAAGACCAAGCCGCCCGAAGCAAGGGAAACGGGCAAGGCGGTAAGGGGAACGCACGAAGCGACAGCGGAAACGCGGGAAACGACGGCGATGACTGGGCGAAGCCGTTCGGTGGCCCGCTCGCTGTCGCGTTGCTGGCCGCAGAAGTCGGCGCGCTCGCCGCTCACCTGACCTCGCGAGCCTCAGCAGTGCGGGCAGCCGCCGTGGAAGCGCTGCTCGACGAGTACAGCGCTGTCGCCGTCGCCAGCCGGCTCGGTGTTTCCCGCCAGAAGGTCTACGACATCGCCCGGCCGGGCGCCACCGACTCGTTCATCGACCGCACGCCGTGGAGGCAGTGATGGAAGAAACCGTTTCCCTTCCCGATCCCGCCGTTCAGTACCGGGTCCATCCGCTCGACCTGCCCGAGGCGCGCACCCAGTTCCGCAACGCCCGCCTGGTTGCGGCCTTCACCAGCCTCCCGGTGGCCGCATTGGTCGCCGCGATCGTCGCCTACCTGACCCGCCACTGGGAACCGCCGGTGGTTGTTTTCCTCGCGCTCACCATCTTTGGCGCGCTTTCTGCACGCCATTTCACCGACCGCGCCTGGGATTACATTCCGCGCAAGCGCCAGGACCGGGAACGGCCGTTGCCGAGGCTGTGGGAAATCGGTTCCTCGGCGATCCTGGCCCTGGTGCTCGGCGGCGCTTTGCTGCTCATCGTTTTCCGGTTGCAGCGCGACGACGTGCCGCTGGGGGTGCGGGCGTACACCTTCGGCGGGTGCGCGATCGCTGCGCTGCTCGTTGTCGCAGATGCGGCGTTCGGTCTGGCGCGGGCGTCCGGGCGCCGCCGGGCCTTGGCCAGCCTGCCGGGGGTCGCGGTGGTCGTGTTCGCCACGATCCTGGCGTACGTCCGCTGGTTCGACGGCAACGCCGGCGGCTCGGACATGCTGTGGGGCGCGCTGACCGTGGCCGTTGGCGCTGTCCTGGCCGGTGCGGCACGCCTCTGGGAACGCCGCCGCATCGTTTCCGATCAACCGGCGGAGTGAGACCGCCGAACGGTTACCGGCCGGCTGGCGGAGTGACAACGCCGCACAGTTGCCGGTCAGCCTGCGGAGTGAGAACCGGCCGCGTACTTCTCGGCCAGAGCAGCCGAGTCACCCAGGTCGCCCTCGGTCACCGCGAGCGAGGGCAACACGGTGGCTCCCAGCTCTCCCAGCAATTGCGCCAGCAGCGCAGCCGCCACATCAGCCTGGGGCTGCACGCCGGCAACAACCACGGGAACGGCACGTTTCCCCGCCAGCGCGTTGGCCGGCAACTGGTCGAGCAGCACCTTCAGAATCCCGGTGTAGCTGCCCTTGTATGTCGGCGTAGCCACCACCAAAAGCTCAGCACCCCGTACGGCCGACAGCGCGGCAGCCGTTGCCTCGTCGCCCGCGGTGAGCAGTCCCGGCCCCAGCGCGCCAACCTCGACCACCTGCCAGATGCCGCCCAGCGCGGTTCCGACCGCCTCGGCCAGCGTGGAGGTGCGCGATCCGGCGCGAGGGTTGCCGGAAACGACGACGATTGCGCTCACGAAACAGCTCCCGTTCGAAGTAGCGGAAGGACGCCTTCGCCGAAACGATAGGCCTCTTCCAGGTGTGGTTGCCCGGAGAGAATGAAGTGGTCGATGCCGAGCGCGTGGTACTCGGCGATCCGATCGGCGATTTCGGTGTGGCTGCCGACCAGGGCCGTTCCCGCGCCGGGGCGCACGAGCCCGAAACCGGCCCACAGGTTCGGTGAGACCTCCAGCGAGTCACCGCCGCTGAGCTCGGCCATCCGGCGCTGCCCCTCGGATTCGGTGCGGGAGAAGCGTTCCCGCGCCGCCGCCACCGCGGCCGGCGGGATCCGTTCCAGTAGGCCGCGAGCCACCGACCAGGCTTCGGCAGCGGTGTCGCGAGCAATGACGTGCAACCTGATCCCGCACGAGAGCGAGCGGTTCTGGTCCTTGGCCAGCGCCCGGACCGCATCGAGTTTCGCGGTGGCCGCGGCCGGTGGCTCTCCCCAGGTCAGGTAGGTGTCGGCGTGGGCCGCGGCCACCTGGAGAGCGGGCGGGGAGGAGCCACCGAAGAACACCGGCGGAACGGGATCCGGCGTTTCCCTTGTCGTGGCGCCGGAAACGCGGTAGTACGAGCCGTCGAAATCGAACGGGTCCGGCGACCATGCGCCCTTCAGGACCGTCAGGAATTCGGCCGTACGGGCGTAGCGCTCGTCATGACCGAGCCAGTCGCCGAAGCGTTGCTGTTCCGTGGAATCGCCGCCGGTCACCACGTTCAGCAGCAGCCGCCCACCGGAAATCCGTTGGTATGTCGAGGCCATCTGCGCGGCCAGTGTCGGCGACACCAGCCCCGGCCGGAACGCCACCATGAACTTGAGCGTTGACGTTTCCGTGAGCAGAGCCGCGGTTGTCAGCCATGAGTCCTCGCAGAACGTGCCGGTCGGCGTGAGCATCCCGGTGAACCCCAGCCGTTCCGCAGCCCGCGCCACCAGGGCGAGATAGCCGAGTTCGGGCGGCCGTTCGGTGGCGACGGTGGCCGTGGCCTGCCCGCCGCTGGTGATGCCATGGCTGTCACCGGCGGTGGGGAGGAACCAGTGGATCTGCATCTAGGCGGTCCGCTTGAGGTGCGCGTAGCTGCCGTCGTGGTAGACCAGGGGCGTCACCGTGGCGTCGTCGTGGTGCTGCCCGGACAGCGGCGTGGCCAGCACGATCGTGTGATCGCCGGCTTCGACCCGCTGGGAGACGCGGCAGACCAGGGTGGCGAGCACGCCCTCCAGCAGCGGAACACCGTCGGGTCCGAGACGCCAGGCGCCGTGCGTGGCGAACCGGTCGATGTTGCGCGTGGAGAACGTCCTCGCGACGTGCTCCTGCTCCTTGGTCAGCACGTGGACCGCGATGGTCTCGGCCGCCCGCACGGCCGGCCAGGCCGACGCGGAGCGTGCCAGGCAGAACGAGACGAGCGGCGGGTCGAGGGAAACGGACGTGAAGGAGGTGGCCGTGAACCCGGCCGGCGGCTCGCCCGGCGCGGTGATCACCACGACGGCAGCGGCGTGCCGGCGCAGAAGGGAACGGAAAAGGTTGGCGTCCACGAGCGTGTCGGTCATCGTGCCCCCACAAGGTGTGCCAGTTCCTGCTTGACGAGTGGGATGAGGTGCCGCCCGTAGTCGACGGCGTCGTCGATCGGGTCGTACCCGCGGATCAGAATCGTGGTGACCCCGAGATCCACGTAGTCGAGCAATGCCCGCGCCACCGTTTCCGGCGATCCGACGAGCGCGGTCGAGTTTCCCTGAGCACCACTGGCTTTGGCGGTGGCCGTCCAGAGCGCACGGTCGTGCCGGTCGCCCTTGGCGGCTGCGGCCAGCAGCCGCTGCGATCCCACGTTCTCCGGGCTCGGGCCGCCGAGTACCCGGGTCTTGTCGCCGGTGAATGAGCCTTTCCCGCCGTCGCTGCCCTCGATGGTGGCCAGGATCCGCTCGGCGCGTTCCCAGGCCAGCTCGTCGGTGGCGGCCAGGATCGGCCGGAACGAGACGCTGATCCCGAGGGGTCCACGCCCGGCCGCCGCCGCGGACGCCTGCACGGAGGCGATCTGGTCGGCGGTTTCCTTCAACGGCTCGCCCCACAGCGCGAAGACGTCGGCCACCGCGCCGCCCACCCGGTAAGCCGCCGGCGAGGATCCACCGAAGTACAACGGAATCCGGTGCGCGGGCTGGGCGAGCAAGGAGAAGTCGTCGAATGTGTAGAACTGTCCGTCGTGCGAGAACGGCTCGGGCGAGGACCAGGCCCGGCGCAGAATGCCGAGATATTCCTCGGTACGGGCATAGCGCTCGTCCTTGGAAAGATAGTCGCCATCGCGCCGCTGTTCGGCATCCGAGCCACCGGTGATGGTGTGCACAGCAACCCGGCCGCCCGACAACTGATCCAGTGTGGCAAAGGTCCGCGCCGCCGTGGTGGGGGCCACGAAGCCGGGCCGGTGCGCGATCAGCAGCCCTAGTTCGGTGGTGTGCGCCGCGGCGTACGCGGCCACCTGCGTGCCATCCGGAGTCGAGGAACCGTATCCGATGAGGATGCGGTCGAATCCGGCTTCCTCGTGCACTCTGGCGAATCGCCGCACGTATTCCGGGTCGATGGGGGGACCGGAAGGCGCTCGTGTCTCGGAGGCGTCCCGGGTGCCGATCATGCCGACGAACTCAACGGTCACTGCTGTTTCCCTTCGCGTTCCCGGCGGCCGGTTCCAGGGCGGCGCGGCCGGCGGTGGCCAGGACCATGTCGTCCTGGGGCGTGTGGATCCGGCCGCAGAGGACATCGCGCAGGTGGCGTTCCAAGGGGTTGCTCCGGCTCAGGGCGGCGTTGCCGATGAGGGCGACGCCCCGTTGCACCGCGTCGATGGCGGCGCCGGTCACGACCGTCTTGGCCAGGCCGGCGTTTGTCGGGAACGCGCTTTCCGCAGTCAGGAACGCCTGCGCCGAAGCCAGCGAAGCTTGGATCGCGCCCACCTCGCTCTGGAACCGCGGCAGCGCGGCGAGCGGCTTGCCGAGGTTGCTCGGGATGCGTTCCTGCAGGTAGCCGGTGAGCCAGTCACGAGCCGCGTAGGCAACACCCAGGTAGATCGCCGCGATCCCGAGAGCGTTCCAGTCCCGCAGATCACCGCCGGCGCCCGGGACCGGCGAGGGGGCGTTTCCCGTATCCGGCAGGAACGCGTCTCCCGCTACGGCCACGCGGTCGAAGATCACGTCGTCGCTGCGGGAGGCGCGTAGCCCCAGGTGGTCCCAGGTCCGCTGGATCGTGATCCCGGCTGTGTCGGTGCGGACCAGGAAAGCCCCCACCCGTACGGGCTCCTCGTCCGTGCGGGCCCAGACCTGCATCCACCGCAGCCCCGCGGCGCCCGTCGAGAAGATCTTGTGGCCGGTGATCTCCCAGCCGGTCGCCGTCCGGCGGGCCGTGGTCGCCGGGAGCCCGCCCCGCGCTGGCGTGCCCAGGTCCGGCTCCACCCGCAGCGCATTGATCAAAGTGGGGTGTTGGGCCGACTCGGCCAGCACCTCGGTGTAGCCCGGCTCCGGCCACGCTCCGGTGCGGGCCTGCGCGGCGTGGGCGAACAGCGTCATTGCGCTGATCAGGGCCACTGCCGGGTCGCCCTGCCCGAGCGCGGTGAGGGTGCGCACTGCGTCGGCGAGCGAGCCGCCCGGACCGCCGTACTGGGTGCCGACAGTGAGCGTGAGCAGTCCGGCGTGATGGACCACCGCAAGTCCGCCCGAGGGCAGATCCGCCGTGCGATCGTGCGTTTCGGCCAGCTCGGCCAGGGCTGTCGTCACGTCCACCAGATGGGATAGTCGTGGCTCAGCCACGATAGTTGTGGTGGGCATGTTCCCAACCGTGCGCCCCGATCAGCAGGAAGTCAATGGTGATCCCATTCTCTAGTAAACCTATGGGGATTGCTTGACATAGAGGAAAGGCCACTAGCAGAGTGGCGGCCATGTCCACCCCAGCCATCCGCACCCCGGCCGGCCCCCCGGCGCCGCCCGCGGACGACTTGCACCTTCCGGTCAGTTCGACATCGCTGTCGGCGGACGAATCCACAGTGCCGGCCAGTGGCTCGGTGACCGCGGCGCCGCCTCCGGTGCCCGGGCGGGCGGCTAGACGGCGGCGCGCTCTGCCGTACAAGCTGATTTCCTGGACTGTTCCGGTCTTGCTCCTTGTTGTCTGGGAGCTGCTGTCACGGGCCGCGGTAATCGAGTCGAATGTGCTGCCCGCGCCGAGTTCCGTCGGGATCACGGCGTGGCGGCTCACCGAGACCGGGGAGCTGCCCACCCACCTCTGGGAAAGCCTGCAGCGAGCCGCGATCGGGCTGGCCATCGGCGGCAGCCTGGGCCTGGTGCTGGGAACGCTTACCGGCTTTTCCCGCCTGGCCGAGGCCATCGTGGACCGCAACATCCAGATCATCCGGGCGATCCCGTTCCTGGCGATCCTGCCGCTGGTAATGGTTTGGTTCGGGGTGGGCGAAAGCGGCCGCTACTTCCTGGTCGCCCTGGGAACGCTGTTTCCGATCTACCTCAACACCGTGCTCGGGATCCGGCAGGTGGACCCGAAGCTGCTGGAGATGGGCCGCGTCGTGGGCCTGCCGCGGCTACGGCTGATCCGCACGGTCATCTTGCCCGGCGCGTTGCCGTCGGTGCTGCTCGGCGTGCGGCTCGCATTGACGAATGCCTGGCTGGCCCTGGTGATCGCGGAAACCGTGGGAGCGCCCGCCGGCATCGGCTTCATGGCCACCAACGCCCGTGAGTTCTTGCAAACCGACGTGATCGTCCTGGTCATCGTCCTGTACGCGCTCATCGGCCTCACCACCGATCTGATCGCCCGGGCCTTGGAACGGCGTTTCCTGGCCTGGCACCCCCACTACAACGGAGGAAAGAAGTGACTCTGTCCCGTCGTGCACTGCTGGGAGCCGCACTCTCGTTACCGCTGCTCTCCGCGTGCGGTGACAACGCGGCGGAGGCCGGTGGTCGCAAAAAGGTCCGGCTCACCTATGGGGCGATCTCCGTTCCCAAGACCCGGGGAGTGTTCGAAAAGACGCTCAAGGATCAGGGCATCGACATCGAGTGGGTTGGCCCGTTCCCCAACCACGCGCCGACGCTGCAGGCCGTGGCCACCGACACCGCCGACTTCAGCTTCGGCGGCAGCTCCACCCCGGCTGACCAAGCGCTGCTTTCGGGCAACAAGCTGGTCTACGTGGCCTGGGCCTCGGCCACGCCGCGGATCTCCTCGATCCTGGCGCTGCCCAACTCGGGCATCACCTCGGTCAAGGACCTGGCCGGTAAGAACGTTGCCGTGAACAAGGCCGGGCTGGGAGAGTTCCTGCTGGTGGCGGCGCTGGAGAAGTACGGAGTGCCGCGCAGCTCGGTGACGTTCACGTATCTGAACCCGCCGGACGCCGCGCCGGCGTTCGGCAGCGGCAAGGTCGACGCGTGGGGCATCTGGTCCGGCCCGATGGAACTCGCTGAGGTGCAGTACGGGGCCCAGCGGATTTTCACCGACGGCGAGGAACTGGACCAGCAGATCGACTTCTCCTCGTACCTGGTGCGCGAGGACTATGCCAAAAAAGAGGCGGACACGATCCGCAAGGTCATCGCGGCCTACAAGGTTGAGGCGGACTGGGCCAACGCCAACCCGGCCGAGGCGCAGAAGATCGGTAACGCGGTTTCCAAGTACCCACAGGCGGTTGTCGACAAGCTGGTCGCGGCGAACGTGCAGACCTCGTGGAGCCTGATCAACGACGAGGGCATCAAGCAACTGCAGGCCGGGGCGGACTGGCTGTCGCAGCGCAAGGTTCTCAGCGACAAGATCAATATCGCGGATCACGCGGTGAAGCTGTGAGCGTCGCGGTCGAGGCGCCTGCGGTGCGGGCGGCGAAAATCGTCCGGCGGTACGGCGAGCGTACCGTTCTGCACGAGCTTGATCTGGAGATCCGTCGCGGGGAATTCGTGGCGCTGATCGGTAAGAGTGGCTGCGGCAAGACGACGTTGCTGCGCGCGCTTGCCGGTCTGGATCTGGTCGACGGGGGAGGCCTGACCGTTCCGGCCGCCTCCACCGTGGTGTTCCAGGAGCACCGGCTGCTGCCGTGGTGGAAGGTCTGGCGCAACGTGGCCATCAATCTGCCCCGGGGGACGGCCCGTTCCCGGGCCCAGGCGGCACTGGACGAGGTGGGTCTCAGCGACCACGCCGATGCCTGGCCGGTAACGCTCTCCGGCGGTGAGGCGCAGCGGGTTGCCCTGGCCCGGGCGCTGGTACGGGAACCGGAACTGTTGCTGCTCGACGAGCCGTTCGCTGCACTTGACGCACTCACCCGGATCAAGATGCACGGACTGGTCCGCAACCTTATTTCCCGGCACCGCCCGGCCGTGTTGCTGGTCACCCACGATGTTGACGAGGCGATCTCGCTGGCCGACCGCGTGGTGACCATGCGCGAGGGCCGGATCGCCGCGGACCACCGCGTGGCCGATGCGCCATCCCCAGCGTCGCTGCGCACCCAGCTGCTGGCCGAGTTGGGGGTTGTCGAGCAGTGACCGTCACCAGCAGCTCACATTGGGGAGCGTTCCGAGTTTCCGGTACGGGCCAAGGCCTGCGGGTCTCCGCCCGTCCCGGCGACCCGGACCCTTCGCCGCTGCTGGGAAACATCGCATCCGCGCACCGCCACCGTTCCCGGGTAGCCCGGCCGGCACTGCGCCGCGGCGGTGCCGGCCGCGGGTACGACTCGTTCGAGGAGGTGTCCTGGGAAACGGCGCTGGACGTCGTTGCCGAGGCCATCGACGGAGTCAGCTCCCGGAACGGGATCTTCGGGGGCTCGTACGGCTGGGGCAGTGCCGGGCGTTTCCACCACGCGCAATCTCAGCTGCATCGCTTCCTGGCAATGGGCGGCGGCTACACCGGATCCCGCAACAGCTACAGCCTCGGAGCGTCGCTGGTGACGTTCCCGCATCTGGTGGGGCCGCGCGGCGCGCAGCAACTGATCCGCGCCGGCACCGACTGGCCGGTCATCGCGCAGAACACCGACCTGATCGTGGCATTCGGGGGTATCCGCACGGCGAACACCTATGTGACGCCCGGCGGCCGGGCCGCCCACGATTTTCGCGGTCACATCCGTGCGGCGTTCGCGCGGGGACTGCAACTGGTCTCCGTTTCACCACTACGCGACGACTTGTCGCCGGAGCTGGGCGGGCAGTGGCTACCCATCCGGCCTGGCACCGACGTGGCCGTCATGCTTGCGCTGATCCACCTGCTGATCCGCGAAGGCCTGGCAGATCTGGAGTTCTTGGCCGACCGGACCGTCGGTTCGCAACGGCTGATCGCCGACGTCCGGGACAAGACGCCGCAGTGGGCGGGGCGGGAGAGCGGTGTTCCCGCCGCTTTCATCGAGGAACTCGCCCGGCGCATGGCCTCGAGCCGCACGTTGGTCACGGTGAGCTGGTCGCTGCAGCGGGCGCCGCACGGCGAACAGCCGCTGTGGGCGGGGCTTGCGCTGGCTGCCGCGCTCGGGCAGATCGGGCTGCCCGGCGGCGGATTCGGCCATGGGTACGGATCCATGGGCGACGTCGGCGGAGGCTCCCTGCCGTACGCGTTTCCGGCGTTCCCGCAACCGCGGAACCCGGTGCCGGACTTCATTCCGTGCGCTTTGATTTCCGACCTTCTCCTGCACCCGGGCGAGCAGTTCGACTATGCCGGAAAGCGTTACCGTTTCCCCGACATCGAGCTCGTGTACTGGGCCGGCGGAAACCCGTTCCACCACCACCAGGACCTGAACCGGCTCCGATCGGCGTTCGCCAAGCCCCGGACCGTCGTAGTCCACGAGCCGTACTGGACCGCCACAGCCCGGCACGCCGACGTGGTGCTGCCGGTAACCACCACCTTGGAACGCGAGGATCTGGGTGTGGGTCGCGGCGACACCCACCTGATCGCCATGCGGGCCGCCGATACGCCCTACGGCGAGGCCCGCGACGAGTACGACATCTTCACCGCCCTGGCGCACCGGCTCGGCTACCGCGAGGCGTTCACCGAGGGCCGCACGACGCAGCAATGGCTCCGCTACTTCTACGAACAGTGGCAGACATCCTTGGCCGAGGCTGTCTCGAGGCCTGCCTTGGCGGAGGCTGTTCCGGGTTCCGGCTTGGCGGAGGCTGTCCCGGGGTTCGCCTTGGCAGAGGCGGTGCCGGGGTTCGCCTTGGCGGAGGCGGTGCCGGGGTTCGACGAGTTCTGGGCTCAGGGTGAGCTGGAACTGCCCGGCCGGCGCGCCGACACCGTTCTGTTCGCTGATTTCCGGGCCGGGCGGGCGTTGGACACCCCGAGCGGGCGGATCGAAATCTTCTCGGAAACGGTTGCTGGGTTCGGGTACGACGACTGTCCCGGGTTTCCCACGTATTTCCCGCCCGAACCGGCGCCCATCGTGCTCGTCTGCAATCAACCGGCCACCCGGCTGCATTCCCAGCAGGACATGGGCGACGTTTCCCAGGCATCCAAGATCCGGGGTCGTGAGCCGCTGCGGATGAACCCCGGCGACGCCCGGGAACGCGGCATTGCCGACGGCGACATCGTCCGCGTGCACAACGCCGTCGGCAGCCTGCTGGCCGGGGTGACGGTTTCCGACAATTGTTCTCCCGGCGTTGCCCAACTGTCGACCGGCGCCTGGTTCGATCCGTCGCGGCCGGACCTGGCCGACTGCGTCCACGGAAACCCGAACGTCCTGACCACCGACGCCGGCACGTCCCGGCTCTCCCAGGGATCCACCGGGCAACTGGCTCGCGTGGAGATCTCCCGCTACGACGGTTCCGTACCGCCGCTCACCGCCTACGACCCGCCCTTGCTGGAGACACCGTGACCGACGATTCCCGCCAGAAGCCGTCTCTCGATGATGACCACCAGAAGCCGCATGCCGACGATTCCCATCAGAAGCCGCCTACCGGCGATTCCTATCAGAAGCTGCATCACGATGACTTTCATCAGAAGCTTCATCACGTCGCGCAGCCCGGACTGATCGGGGATACCGCTCAGACGCGGGGCATGACGCGGGTCGAGGCAATCAGCGGCAAGACCGTGGGTAGCCACAACCTGTGGATGGGGCAGACCCATGTCTCCGCGGCCACGGCCAGCGACAACCATCATCATGGTGAGTCGGAAACCGCGATTTATGTCGTGCGGGGAAATCCCGTCTTCGTGTTCTTCGATGAGGGTTCCGGCGCCGAGAAACGGCTGGAGACCAGGCCCGGTGACTACGTTTTCGTGCCGCCGTGGGTTCCGCACCGCGAGGAGAACCCGGACCCGGACAACGAGGCGGTGGTGGTCATCGCACGCACCACCCAGGAAGCCATTGTCGTGAACCTCCCGACGCTCAAACAACCGGAACAACCGGAACAACCGGAACAACCGGAACAGCCGGAACAGCAGGAACAGCGGGAACAGCGGGAACAGCCGGAACAAGTGAAGCCGCTGAAAGAGCTGAACAATGAGAGCCAGGAGAACTGAGCATGTCCGTTGACTTCATCGGTCTCATCGCCACCCAGGACGGCTCGGAAAGTACGCCGGCGAGCACGGCGCTGATCGATCCGGGCTACACCGCCCGCATCGCCCGAGCCCATGAGGATTCCGGTTTCGACCAGGTTCTCATCGGCTATTCCTCGGCCTATCCCGACGGTGCCCAGGTGGCTGCCCATGCCGCCGCGCATACCGAGCGGCTGACCTATCTTGTCGCGCACCGGCCGGGTTTTGTGGCTCCTACTCTGGCGGCGCGGACCTTCGCGACACTCGATCGGTTCACCGGTGGGCGGGTGACGCTGAACATCATCACCGGCGGGCACGATGGGGAGCAACGGCGCGACGGGGACTATCTTTCCAAGGACGAGCGCTATGCCCGTACCGATGAATATCTTTCCGTTCTTCGCCAGGCCTGGACCTCCTTGGAACCGTTCTCCTTCGACGGGCGGTTCTATCGGTTCGAGGATTTCGTCTCGCAGGTCAAGCCCGTTTCGGGAACCATTCCGCTGTACTTCTCCGGCTCGTCACCTGCGGCCTATGCCACCGGGGTCAAGCATGCCGACGTCTACATGTTCTGGGGTGAGCCACTCGCCCAGATCGCCGAGCAGATCGCTTCGGTGCGGGCTGCCGCGGCGGCTGCCGGACGTGCCGCGCCGCGATTCTCGGTGTCGTTCCGGCCCATTCTGGCAGCGACCGAGGAGCTGGCGTGGAAGCGGGCGCATGACATTCTCGGGCGGATCGGTTCGGTCAGTTCTCCGAAGTTCTTCCGCAACCGCGACCGCGACAATCCGGCCAATGTGGGCTCGCAGCGATTGCTGGCCGCGGCGGCCGAGGGTGACCGGCACGACCGGGCGTTGTGGACCGCTACCGCCAAGGCCAGTGGAGCGGCGGGCAATTCAACCGCGTTGGTGGGTACGCCGGAAACGGTGGCCCAGGCCCTGCTGGACTACTACGACCTCGGGGTGTCGACGTTCCTGATCCGCGGCTACGACCCGCTGGACGATGCGATCGACTACGGACGCGAGCTCATTCCGGCCGTACGGGCGGAAATTTCCCGTCGGGAAGCGGGCCAGCTTGCCACGGTGGCCTGAATCTCTTTGACCTCATTGGCGGTGTCGAGAAGGATGGGAGGCATGCAGATGCGCGACGTACGACTGACGTCCCGCCTTGCCATCGACCTCCGGCGGTGTGCGAGTGCTCTGTGTTGTGCCTTCGGATGAGTGCTCGCTGATTCCCCCTTCTGCATGAACCTGGGTGCTTTGGTGCGCCTATAAACCTACCCAGCACATGGGAGAAGTATCCTTCAGCCGCTGCCGAGATCCGGCTGCGGTGACACCTCCGGAGGCTCAACATGTCCGTCCTCGCCGTCGCCGACCTGCCCACCCATCGCGTTCCCACCCGCAAACGGGCCCGGCTGCGCGCCGTTCCCGCCGATCCCTCGTCGGTCACAGTGACGATCACGCTCGGGAAACCCGGTTCCGAGGAGAGTGAGCGGGTGCTTGCCGCGCTGCGGGATCTGGTCGTAGCGGCCGGGCCCGAAGCCGGGGTTGTGCTCGACCCGCCGGTTACTGCCACGCCACACCCGGCCGGCGCCGGTCTGCGCCTGGGACCGCGTTCCCGCACGGCCACGCTCGACGGCGTGTCGCTGGATCTGAGCCGGCTTGAGTACGACCTGCTGCTGTTCCTGGCCCAGCACCCGCGCCAGGTCTTCACGCGCAACCAGCTCCTCGGTCACGTCTGGGGTCACACGCACACCACAGTTCGCACCGTTGACGTGCACGTCAGCCGCCTGCGGACCAAGCTCGGCAACCCCGACATCGTGACCACCGTGTACGGCGTCGGTTACCGGCTCACCGACGAGTCGCCGATCGCCATAGATGAGGCGTAGCCCACAGTAACTCCGATGGGATAAAGGCGGGCGGTGGGCAGGTCAACCTCGCTAGGCTCGCCGCAGCCAAATCGGCGACATCGGCGGGGGATATCTCGTGACAACACAAACGACGGCGGCGGCGCCGGACAAAATCGACGCCGCCGTGCTCAAGATTGCTGGCGTGGTGGTGCTCGGCGCTATCATGTCGATCCTCGACGTGACGGTCGTCAGCGTCGCGCTGCCCACCTTCCAGACCGAGTTCGACGCCTCGTACGCGCGGGTCGCCTGGACCATGACCGGCTACACGCTGGCGCTGGCCACGGTCATTCCACTTACCGGCTGGGCGGCCGACCGCTTCGGCACCAAGCGGCTCTACATGGCGGCGCTGTTGCTGTTCACGGCTGGCTCCGCGCTGTGCGCCACGGCCGACTCGATCGGCCAGCTGATCGCGTACCGGGTGCTGCAGGGCCTTGGTGGCGGCATGCTGATGCCGCTCGGCATGACGATCATGACCCGCGCGGCAGGCCCCCAGCGCATCGGCCGGCTGATGGCCGTGCTGGGCATCCCCATGCTGCTCGGCCCGATCGGCGGCCCCATCCTCGGCGGCTGGCTGATCGACATCGCCAGCTGGCACTGGATCTTCCTGATCAACGTGCCGATCGGCATTGTCGCCCTGATCTACGCGCAGTGGGCGCTGGCCAAGGACAGCCCCGAGCCCTCCGAGTCCTTCGACTTCCTGGGCATGCTCATGCTCTCGCCGGGCCTGGCCCTTTTCCTGTACGGCGTGTCGTCGCTGCCCGAAGCCGGCACGTTCGGCGCCACCAAGGTGTGGCTACCGATGACGGCCGGGGCCCTGCTGGTGATCGGCTTCGTCCTCTACTCGTTCAAACCCAGGCACCCCCTGCTCGACCTGCGCCTGCTGCGCGACCGCAATCTATCGATTGCCACCATCACCCTGGCGGTCTTCACTGTCGCGTTCATGGGTGCGGGCCTGCTTTTCCCCAGCTATTTTCTGCAGGTACGAGGTGAGTCCACGCTCGACGCGGGTCTGCTGATGGCCCCCCAGGGCATCGGCGCCATGATCACCATGCCGATCGCCGGCACCCTGGCCGACCGCATTCCGGTGGGCCGCACGGTGCCGTTCGCGGTACTGCTGATCGGTGCCGGGTTCTTCGCCTTCACTCAGGTGGGCACCGACACGTCGTACTGGTTGCTGTGCGGTGCGCTGTTCGTCATGGGCCTGGGCATGGGCGGCACCATGATGCCCATCATGACCTCGGCGCTGAAAACCTTGACGAACAACGAGGTGGCCCGGGGCTCAACCCTGCTGAACATTCTCCAGCAGATCGCCGGCTCGGTCGGCTCGGCCCTGATGTCGGTCATCCTGACCAACGAACTGAACAACTCCCGGCCGATCCCGGGTGTGAACGACCCCAGCGGTGCACCCCTGACCGAGGCGGGGCTGGCCATCGCCGCCAAGCAGGACCCGGCGATCACCCAGCAGATTCCGGTCGAACCGTCGGTCCTGCAGCGCGGGCTCGAATTCGTCGCGAACTCGTTCTCGACAACCTTCTGGGTCGGCTTCGTGATCGTGCTGGCCACGCTGATCCCAGCGTTCTTCCTGCCACGGCGGCGTCCGGCAGCTTCCGATGCTGCTGCTCCGGCTGAGGAAAGCTCCGCTACACCGGTGATTCTGCACTGAGTTCCTGCATCGAGCTTGACGGCCGCGCGGCGCTTTGGTGCCGCGCGGCCGTTGTTGGTGGGGGTGCTTCGCGTGCGGTGAAGCGCGTGCTCGGTGGCGCCTTGTCACCAGGGCGGCCACTGCCCACTTCGCGCTACGCCGCGCTGCCCACACCGCGCCGCTCGCCTGTCCGCGCCGCCCCCTCTGCCGGCCTGCCCTAACCCTTTGCCCCTCGAAGGCCCACCACCGCGTGATCATCCGGTTTCCAGAATGTGAAGTGCTTTGCCGGCGATGCTTGAACGGCGCGGACGCTGGCTTCTTGGTGGCTATAAGCCTACTCTGCCGATAGGAGAAGCGGAGGTTTGCATGCGGCAGACGGTGGCGGTGGTCGGGGGCGGGTGTTCCGGGGTGCTGGTGGCTCGGGAGCTGCTTCGATGTAGCGAGGATGACGTTGTGCTCATCGAGCCGGGGGAGCCCGGTGGCGGCGTCGCCTACGGGAGCGCGCGGCCGTGGCATGTGTTGAACTCGCGGGCCGGGGCGATGAGCGCTGACACCGATGATCCGGGGCACTTCGTACGGTGGTCGGGGGCTCGGCCCGGGGAGTTCCGGCCGCGAGCCGAATACGGGCGCTACCTTCGTACCGTCCTGGAGGAGGCTGCCACGCAACATCCTGGACGTTTGCAGCTTCGCGCCACCACCGCGACGCGAATCGACTCCGACGGCAGAGTTGATCTTGCCGATGGTTCGCGGGTGCCGGCCGATCATGTGGTTGTGGCCACCGGGGGGCCACGGGCGGTTCCGCAGCGGCTGGACCACCCCCGTGTCATCGATGATCCGTGGCAGGCCGGCGCTCTGGAGGCGTTGCCCACCGACCGGCCCGTGCTTCTCGTCGGCACCGGCTTGACCGCTGTTGATGCCGCGTTGACGCTGACCGCCGATGGGCGCCGTACTGCCCCCGTTGTGGCGGTGAGCAGGCGCGGGCTGCTGCCGCTGACCCACACCACTGACGCCGCACCGCCCGTGACTCCGGTGCTCGATGATTGCGCGACCCTGCGAGATGTCGTTCGGGCTGTGCGAGCCGCGGCGGGCGAAGCGGGGGACTGGCGACCGGTGGTCGACGGGATGCGGCCGTACCTGGATCAGGTGTGGACGGCCTTGACTCCGGCTGAGCAGGACGCCTTCCTGCGCCACCTGGCCCGGACGTGGGAATGTCACCGGCACCGGATGGCTCCCGAGATTGCCGAGCGCGTTGTTGCTCTGCGTAACGCCGGGCTGCTGGAGATCCGGCGGGGCGGGGTGGCTGCGTGGCCGGGGCTGGCCGACTACGCCGCGGTGGTGAACTGCGCCGGACCAGGGCGTTTGCCCGCTTCGGCGAACCCGCTGGTGCGTTCGCTGCTCGATCGCGGGCAGGCCCGGATCGGCCCGCACGACCTGGGGCTGGCCATCGACGCGGCGGGTCGGATGGTGGCTGCCGACGGGCGGGTTCACGATCGGATCTGGCTTATCGGGCCGCTGCGGCGCGGGGCGCAATGGGAAACCACTGCCGTGCCCGAGATCCGGGCTCAGGCGCACCGGATCGCGTTGGATCTGCGTCCCGGGGCGCTGCTGGCGGCTGCGGCGTAAGCGGTCGCACCCGAAGGGCCAACCATGCTGAGTGCGGTTGAACATCCCGGCTGAGTGATAGCCCGATGATATGACAACGTCGTCTTTGCAGCTCAGGTGCTGTTTGGTTCATCAGTTCGTCGATATCTGGCCCTTGAGAACACATTGAGTCTTCTCGATACTGGGGTTGGCACTCGGTACGCCGGACTTCCGGCGTACCGCCCCCATCCCCCTGGGAGGAACTCCGTGCGTAACCCCGGCTCCAAGCTTGGCCGACCGATCGTCGGCCTGGCCGCCGTTCTGCTGGCGGGCAGCGCGTTCGCGTCACCCGCGTCCGCCGCCCCGGCCGCACCCGCTGCCGACCCCTCCTTCGCGCCCTCCGCGCTGGCCAGCAGAATTGACACACAGCTCAACGGCAAGACCGCCGGCTCCTACATCGACTCGGCCGGCAAGCTGGTCGTCAACGTCACCGACGCCGCCACGGCCGCGGCGGTGACCTCCTCGGGCGCCACTCCCCGTTACGTAGCCCGCAGCGGTGCCGCCCTCGCGTCCGCCGACGCCACGCTGAAGTCGACGCTCAAGACACCGGGCACGTCGTTCGCCGTCGACCCGGTCACCAACCAGATTCTGGTGACCGCTGACAGCACGGTGACCGGCGCCAAGCTGGACGCGGTCAAGGCGACCGTGGCCAAGCTCGGCGACAAGGCGCGCCTGGAGTCGGTTCCCGGCGCGCTGGCCACCCGGATCTCCGGTGGTGACGCCATCTACACCGGCGGCGCCCGCTGCTCGCTCGGCTTCAACGTGCGCAACAGCGCCGGGCAGAACTACTTCCTGACCGCTGGTCACTGCACGAACATCGGCACGACCTGGACCAACGGCTCGACCACACTGGGCACCCGCGCCGGCACGAGCTTCCCGGGCAACGACTACGGCATCGTGCGCTACACGACCAGCAGCGTCACCATCAGCGGCTCGGTCGGCTCGCAGGACATCACGTCGGCCGGCACCCCGGCCGTCGGCGCGACCGTCTACCGTCGCGGCAGCACCACCGGCATCCACTCCGGCCGTGTCACCGCGCTCAACTCGACGGTGAACTACGCCGAGGGTTCGGTTTCCGGCCTGATCCGCACCACCGTCTGCGCCGAGCCGGGCGACAGCGGCGGCTCGCTGTACTCGGGCACGACCGCGCTGGGCCTGACCTCGGGCGGCAGCGGAAACTGCAGCTCCGGCGGCACGACCTACTTCCAGCCGGTCACCGAGCCGCTTGGCGTCTACGGGGTTTCGGTGTTCTGATCCCTCGATGAGGGTTGATATTCGGGAGGACCTCGGCCTGGTGCCGGGGTCTTTCCCTGTTTCCGCAGGTTCCGCGCGTTGCTTGCCTTCCGCGCGTGTCTCACTTTCCTCGGTTTCCGAGCGCCTCGCGCGGCACCGGCACTTGGCCGGATACCTTTCCCGGTTGCCGGACAGCGAGCTGGAAAGCGCAATCCAGCCGCTCGGGCGTGGCATCGGCGGCGGCACCGGGCGGCTGGAAACCCCCCACGGTCCGGTCTTCGTCAAACGCATCCCGCTGACGGATCTGGAGAGAGCGCCGGGAAACGTGCGTTCCACGGCCAACCTGTTCAGGCTGCCGCTCTTCTACCAGTACGGCGTCGGCTCGGCCGGCTTCGGCGCCTGGCGCGAACTCGCCGCTCACGAGCTCACGACCGGCTGGGTCCTCAAGGGCCGTACCGGGTGTTTCCCGCTGCTGCACCACCACCGCATCATGCCGGCGACGCCCTCGGGAACGCCGATGCCGAACACTTACGACGGGCATCCGGCTGTGCAGCGGCGGTTGGACGCCATCGCGGCGGCTGCGGCGAGCATCGTTCTGCTCATGGAGTACGTGCCGGACACGCTTGACGCCTGGCTGACCCGGCACGGTGACGACGGCGTTGTGGGCGCGGTGCTGGCGGGCACGGCGTTCATGCGGGACAACGGCATGGTGCACTTCGACGCCCACCCGGGCAACGTGCTGGCCGATGCGAACGGGATCTACTTCGCCGACCTTGGCCTGGCGTTGTTCGACAGCTTCGAACTCTCGGCGGGGGAGAGCGCTTTCCATAGCGAGCACTGCGATTGGGACCGCTATGACGTCCAGCGCTATGTCACGAACTGGTTCCGGCGCCACCATCAGCCGGTACGTCCGGAGCACGCGCCTGTCGCCGAGGTGATGAACGAGTTCTATGCGGCTCTGGTGGCTGGGCCTAAGACGGTCGCTTATCCGCGCGAGGCGCTGATGAGCGCTGATGGGCAGCGCGACGCTGGGGCGGATCATTGGGCTGGCTGAGCGGTAGGCGCGGGGGAGGCCGGTGGGGTGAGCCAGGCGATCAGCTGCGGCGCGGGCTGGCCGGGTGGGCTACGGCGGTGGGTGCGGTGGCTACCGC
>NZ_LOJP01000001.1:5061763-5075963 GCF_001553785.1 Actinoplanes sp. TFC3 | reverse complement strand
GGCGGGGGCTGGCCGGGCGGTGGGGGCGTTCGCTGGGATGAGGCAGCTGATCGTCATTTCCGCGGTTTCCAGGACCAGGCGGATGGTGCCGGCGGTAGCTTGCTCGGCGCGGATGGTGACCGGGTGAGATGGTCCCGTTCCTGCGGGGTAGCTGGGAACGGAACTTTTCCGGGTGCCGGCGGGGGTCGGAGCGCCGGACTCGGTTGGATCGCTCGGATCGGAAGGTTCCGGAGGGCGGCTGAGGGCGTCGGCCAGCATGGTGTCGATCAGGTGGGTCAGGAGAGCGACGTTTGCTCGTACCGGGGGAAGGGGGCCGATGGTGATTTCCGCGGGGTGCGTCCTTGCGGCGGCCTGGGCCACGATGGCTTGGAGGTCTACCTCATCGTGGGGGGTGCCGGGCGCCGAGAGCAGGTTGCTGAGCAGGGTTTCCTGAGCAGCCAGTGCCTGGCGCAACCGGCCGGGTCCGGCTTGTTCGAGCTGCTCGGCCACCTCGGCGGCGATCTCCCGCTCGGCTCGGGCGGTGGCGGACATCTGCAGGTACAGCAGGGTGCCGAACATGACGGCGAGGGTGGCGCCGGCGATGACGACGACCATGTCGGTGCGGCCGGTGTTCGGCAGGAGTGCCTGGTAGGGGGCGCTGGTGCGCAGAACCCATTGGCGTTCGCCGGCCGTGAAGTTCTCGGTGCGGCGGAAACCGATCCCGTTTCCGCGCGCGACAGTGGCGACCTCGGTCAGCGTTCCCGTTCCGGCGCGCGTGAGGAGTTGCGCGTCCAGCAGCGTTCCGGCGGCGCGGCTGAGGCTGGTGGTCACGAAGTCGGTCGCGGCGACGCTCAGAGACATGAAGCCGAAGCCTTGCACCGGTACGATCACATCGAACGAAAGCTGTTGCTGCGCCTTCGGTATGCGGGCATCAGCCAGCGCAACATACGCGTCAGAAATCGCGACCCCGGCGCCGCTGGTGGCCAGCCGCGTCGCGTCCAGAACCGCCTGCGCCGCGCCCTGGTCGACGCCGATCGCCGGCGCCGCCTTGCCGTCCAGCGCGTGCGTGAACACCGTGTACATGTGATCGTGCAACCCGGAAGCCGTTTCCGGCTTGAAGCCGGTGGCCCCCCGCGAACGCCAGCGCGCGGTCATCCCGTCCTCGCCCGGCGCGATGAAGGTCATCGCCCGCACCGCTGTCAGCTTCTGCTCGCCCACGGCAGCGGCAATCTTGTCGAACGCGGTGGCGGTGGGAGCCTGCTGCGCGGAAAGGGCGGCAGCGCTCAGGCGTACAGCATCGGCGTACCGGCCGAGCTCGGTCGTCACGGCGGTCTGCACCGCCTGGCTGGAGGTGGCCATCCGCGATTGCGCATTGCGTTCCAGCGCGGCCCGCAGCCGGACGCCGAATCCGAGCGAAACCGCGACCCCGCCGAGAATGATGATGAGCGCGAAGAACGCCGCCCACGGGCGGGTGAACCCGCTCTTGCTCTCCCTCGAGCTCGCCACCCTTCGGAATTTTAGGGGAATTTGGCGGCTTTTGAGGGTCAATGAGGGTGGTGCGGCTGAGTCTGGGAGCTGGGCGGGCCGTCATCGAGGCAGCGGCGGGTCATGCGGCTTGGGTGGCGCGTGGAAAGCCGGGCCGTGCGAAATTGACGAGAGCTGGGAGCGGCCGGAGATTGCCTGCGGCAGGACATAGGGCCGCGCGTGAATGATCAGGCGCCGCCGCGCCCCTTCGGGGGCAGCGCCGGCTCAGCGCCTCTCGGCCTCGTTCTCCTCGGCGACCCGCTCGGCACCGCGCCGTCGCAGGAGCTTCAGGCCGGGCATTCCGACGATAGCCAGGTGCAGGTCGTTGGTGACCTCCAGCAGCGAGTGCAGGTCCGGGCCCACCTGGTCGAGCTTGCCCAGCAGCGGCATGACGTCCTCGGTGAGGTGCCGGCGTAGCTCGGGGAGCTGGTCCACCATCCGGATCGCGGCGGTTACTTCTTCCGGGGTCAAGTCGTCGATGAAGCGGGCGATCAGCGGGGCGGCGCGGCTCAGCGTGGGGGCGTACCCGTCGAGGAGTTCCTTGCCCGTTGCCGCGAGGCCCTTGGCTTCCGCCACCACCTGCGCCGCCGCGTCCGAGGTCTGGCCGGCGCTGACCACGATCTCGCCCGCGGCCGCGGTCGTGGCTGCCGCATCTGTGACGATCTTGCCAGCGGCAGTGGTCGTGGAAGCGGCGTCCGACACGACCTGCCCGGCCGCCCGCGTGGTGGCCGCCGCGTCGGCAACAATCTGCCCGGCCGCCCGCGTCGTCTCACCCGCCTCGGAAACCAGCTCATCCACCCGCCGCATGATGGCGTTCGCGCCGCTGATGGTCTGCTCGGCCTCGCCCGTGACGCGCTCCACGCGGTCGATCAGCGATTCCGCTCGCTCGGCCAGGACCGTCAACCGGTTGACCGCCAGTTCCGTCTGGCTCAGCAGGCCGAGCACCCGGACCGGGACCGTCGCTGCCGCGGCCACCGTCTCGACCACCTGCCCCGCCGCGTACCGGGTGATCTCTATGACGGCGGAGGGCGAGGGGAGTAGGGCCATGACCACCATTGTGCCCCCACCGCGCCATTACTAACCGTGGCCGGCGCCATGCCCGGAGTTCACAGGTTTGGCAAGCCGAGTCTGGCACGGCACTATGCATGGGTGCGGCGTTACCGACTAGCAATCTGCGCTGTGGCGGCGGTCGTGATCTTCGGCGGCGGCGGCCTCATCGCCTTGGGTCTGCGGGACAGTTCCGGCGGCGGGAGTGGGCTGCTGCCCAGCTCCCTCTCGGTCGGTGACGACAGTCCGTCACCGACCGCGTCCCCAACGCCCACCGGGCCCAGTCCCGAGGAACTGGCCAAGGCGAAGCGCGCCAAGCAGGTCAAGGCGCTGGACGGCGCACTCAAGAAGGTGGCCTCGAACGCCCCGGAGTTCTCGGTCGCCGTCTTCGACAAGAAGACCGGCCAGAGGTACGAATACCGCGGCACCGCCCACTACGACACCGCGAGCATCGTGAAGGTCCAGGTGCTGGCCTGCATGCTGCTGCACGCCCAGGACGACGGCCGCGATCCCACCTCGGGGGAGATGGCGCTGGCCAAGCCGATGATCCGGCTCAGCGACAACAACGCCACCACCTCATTGTTCAGCCATCTCGGTGGTCGTAGCGCGGTCACCAATTGCAACAAGCGCCTCGGGCTGACCGACACCACGGTGAACAGCTCGTGGGGGCTGACCAAGACCACGGTCGAGGACCAGCTCAAGCTGCTGTCCGACCTGGTCGACAAGAGCGGCCCGCTGGACGCCGACTCCCGCAAGACCGCGTTCACGCTGATGAACACGGTGAACGAGGAGCAGGACTGGGGGGTGCCCTCGGTCGCCGAGTCGGGGGAGACCGCCACCGTCAAGAACGGCTGGGACACCCGTACGGCCGACGGCGGGCTGTGGGTGGTGAACACGATCGGCCGGGTGATCTCCAACGACACCGACGTCTCGATCGCGGTGCTCTCGCACGACAATCAGTCGCGCGAGGCCGGCATCACGCTGGTTGAGAAGGTGGCCGGCCTGACTCGGAAGTATCTGCAGTACTGACCGCGGCTCGCTCGCGGCGCTTGTTGATCATGCTGACGGCCTGGCTGACCAGCACCACCAGGATGATCGCGGCGATGACGCCCTGCCACGGCTTGGCGAAGATCGAACCCCCCGCCACGCCGAGGGCCGCGTAGACGGTCGACCACAGCAGGCACGCGGGCAGGTTGGCCACCACGAAGGTGCGCCAGCTCAGGCCCAGGAAAGCCGCCGCGAGCAGCACCGGGACCCGCCCGCCGGGCAGCAGCCGCGACACCAGCAGCACCGGCACCTGACTGCGCTGCAACCGGTCCTTGACCGCTGCCAGGTGCTCCTCGTCGCGCAGCCAGCGCAGCCGCCGGGCCAGCTTCTCCCCACCGGCCCGGCACATGGCGTACATGACCAGGTCACCGGCGTAGGCCCCGGCGGCCCCGGCGGCGATGGTGAGCACGATCAGCAGCGGATGGTTGTGGAAGGCCAGGGCCGCGGCGCCGCTGACGGCCGCGCCGGTCGGAACCACCGGCACCACCGCGCCGAACGCCACCACCAGCAGCAGCCACCCGAGTGTGCCCAGCTCGTTCACGCGGCGGCCTCAAGCGTCAACGTCTCCCCGTGCCCGAGCACGCGGACCCGGGCGTCGGGGGACCTGCGCGTGGCGTGGCGGGCGAACTCGGTGCCCGGGTCGTGGAACATGTGCGGGCGTACCCGGCCCAGGCCGATCGGCCAGAACGTGCCGTAGTGCACCGGCACCGCCCAGGCAGCCTTCACCCTGCGTAACGCCTCAGCGCCATCTGCCGGGTCCAGGTGACCCTCCGCGCCCAGCGAGGGACCCCATCCGCCGACCGGGATCAGCGCGAGGTCGAGCGGGCCGAAGTCGTTCATCGCGTCGAACAACCCGGTGTCGCCGGCGAACCAGGTGCGCGCGGTGCCCTCGATGACAAAGCCCATGGCCTGCAGATGCTTGCGCGACCAGGCGCCCCGGTTGCCGTCGTGCTCGGCGTGCACAGCGCTCACTGTGAGCGTACCGATGGAAGCTTCTTCGCCCGGGACGAGCTCGACGCAGCGTTCGGCGTACTCCCGGCCGAGGCCCTTGGCTACGAAACCCGCAGCCCCGCGCGGCACGATGAGTAACGGTTTGCCGGGGATGGCCTTGATCGACGGCAGGTGGAAGTGGTCGGCGTGCAGGTGCGAGATGAGCACGGCGTGGGGACCGCCGGGCAGCTCCGGGGTGGGTCCGGCGGCGCGGCGCAGATGGAACAGGCGGTCGGTGAGCAGCGGGTCGGTGAGCAGGTTGACGCCCGAATCGGCCAGCCACACGGTGCTGTGCCCCCACCAGGTGACGCTCGTGTCGCTCACGATCCCACCGTACGGGAGGAGCGGCAGGCCCGGCGCAGAGCCTGGCCGCACAATCTGGCATACCCGTGCTGCGCCACCCTCGCGAGTGGTCCGAGCAAGCGCATCGGCAACCGCGCCGGCACGCTGAACGACGTGGTCGAAAACCAGACGCTGCCGTCGGGATCGCGCTCCACCAGGAAAGCTTCCTCGCCGCGGGCCTGATGCCCGGGCAGCGTGCCATACCCGAAACCGGCTCGCCGCGCGTCGTGCAGGACATAGACGATTTCGCACGGCACAGTCAACGGCCCAAGACCAAGGGTCAGCCGTACGCCCGGAGCAGCGCGATCAGCCGTCGGCTTCACCCGCGCCCCCGTCCCGCGGTGCATGCGGAACGTCAGGATTGCCTCGGCCGCGCGCTCGTACACGTCGTCGCGGCCCAGCCTTGTCCGATAGTGCAGGTGTCGATAACCCGGCGGCAGGGATTCCTGCAAGGTCCCGCCCACTTCGGCGTACGTGAAATCACTCTCGTTCATCGTTGTCACCTTCCCCCGGGTCGCCGTTGTGAACCGGTTCGGGCACACTGGCGCCGTGACTGGACCCCGTTCTGCCGTCGTCGTGAACCCCGTCAAGGTCCCCGACCTGGATCTGCTGCGCCGCACCATTGTGGAAGGCCTGGCCACCGCCGGCTGGCCGGAGCCGATGTGGCTCGAGACCACCCCCGAGGATGCCGGCCGCGGCCAGGCCACCCAGGCTGTCGAGGACGGCGCCGAGCTGATCTTCGTCTGCGGTGGCGACGGCACGGTCATGGCGGTGATCACGGCGCTGGCCGGCACCGACGTGGCGCTCGCGGTGCTGCCCGCCGGCACCGGCAACCTGCTCGCGGCCAACCTCGGGCTTTCCACCGACGCCGCGACGGGCGTGCAGGTCGCGCTGGACGGCGGCCGGCGGCGCATCGACGTGGGCGTGGTCGGCGACCAGTGCTTCGCGGTGATGGCCGGCATGGGCTTCGACGCCCAGATGCTCGAGGGAACGTCGGAAACGGCAAAGAAGCACATCGGCTGGCTCGCGTACATCGGCGGCGCGCTCAAGCACATCCGCGACCGTCCCATGCGGGTCATCATCAGCCTCGACGGCAAGCCCGCCCTGCACCGCCGCCCGCGCACGGTGATCGTCGGCAACGTCGGGCGCCTGCAGGGCGGCGTGCGGCTGCTCAGCGAGGCGGACCCCGCCGATGGCAAGCTCGACGTGGCGATTCTGAGCCCCAACAACCTGGCCCACTGGGCCGCGCTCGGCTGGGCGGTCATGCGCCGCCGCGAACGCATCCCACGCATGGAGACCTACGCCGCCGCCAAGATCGAAATCCGCAGCGCCCGCCCCCAGCCCCGCCAGCTCGACGGCGACCTGATCGACCCGGGCAAGAGAATGTCCATCGGGGTACGTCCAAAAGCCCTGCTCCTGTGCGTCCCCCAGCCCGAAGCCGACCCGGACCTGGCTTACGATGCCAAAGCCGCCGCGCGTAACGCCGAGGGGGTACGCGCCGCGGCCGACGACGCATCGTGAGCGGTTCTCTCGTGGGGCGCTCGCTCGCGGGGGTGATCTGTGAGTAGCACCGAGCCGGTTCCTGAGACGCGGATGATGCCGGGCGATGAGCTCTCGGCCGACGACGCGTTCCTCGCGCTCAAGCACTACGGGCGGTGGCCGCTGCTGCGCGACGCGTTCGTGCGGTTCCGCTACGGCGACGGCTTCAGCCACTCCCGGGCGCTCGCGCTGCAGCTGTGCCTGGCGATTGTGCCGTTCCTCATTGCGCTGTCCGGCCTGGCGACCGACCTGGGCGCCGAGGAAGGCGGTCAGGTGGTGGCCGACACCGTGCTCGCCATGACCCCCGGCGCCAGTGAACCCCTGGTCAGAGACCTGCTGAACGAAGATGACCGTACGGAGGACGCCGGCGAACTGGCCCTGACCCTGGGTCTGATCACCGGTCTGTTCGCGCTGACCACAGCGATGGCCCAGATCGAGCGCGGCGCCAACCGGATCTACGGCGTCGAACGCGACCGTCCGGCCGTGTTGAAGTACCTGCGCGCGGCGGTGCTCGCGGTGGTGGCCGGGCTGCCTGCCCTGTTCGGCTTCTTGTTACTGGTGGCCGGTCATGCCACCGGCGACTCGATAGCCCGCTACACCGGCTGGGGCAACGGCTGGGACATCACCTGGGACATCGTGCGCTGGCCGGTCAGCCTCGGCTTGATCGTGTTCTCGGTCGGCGTGCTGTTCCGCCACTCACCCCGGCGCAACCAGCCCGCGCTGAGCTGGCTGCTGTTCGGCGCCACCCTGTCCACCGTGCTGTGGTGGCTGGCCAGCCTGGGTCTGGCCGGCTACATCCTGGCCAGCGACGGCTTCGGCGCCACCTACGGTCCGCTGACCGCGATCATGGCGCTGCTGCTCTGGGCAAACCTGACCGGCATCGCCCTGTTCCTCGGCATTGCCTTCGCCGCCCAGCTCGAAGCCCAGCGCGTCGGCGTGGTCCGCCCGGCCCAGCAGGACCGCTGGGACCCCGACGAAGCCAAGGCGGCGTTCGCCCCGGCCGTCCCCTCACCCCGCGGCGCCGGCAACAAGTCCCCCGGCCCTGCCTGATCGGGATCCGGTCCGATCACGCCGCGCCTCCCGACCCGGCGTGATCGCGCGGGATCCCGGCGCCGCGACCCGGGGTGGGCGCTGAGCGTGACCTGCGGTGTGAGCGAGCAGGGCATCGGGTACTGACGGCTCGCCCTACGAGCGAGCGGAGCGATGATGACCGATGCGGTGACGACCACCGGGGATGGCCGGGTGCATCAGCGTGCCGGCTGGGGGCCGTTACGGCACTTCGCCGAGCGCAGCGTTGCGGGGCTGCTGGCCGTGGTGGCCGCCGGGCTCGGGTTCGGATTGTTGCTGCTGCTCGTGCGCCTGCATTGGGGGCCGTTGCAGCACCTCGATCACGCGGTAGCGCAGGGTCTCAACAACTGGGTGGCCCCGCACCCGCCGGCGGTGAAGGTGCTCGAGGTGGTGGCGCAGCTGGGTGGACGCACCATCATGATCTGGCTTGTCGCCGTTGCGGTGGCCCTGTTGCTGATCCGCCGGCGCACCCGCCTGGCCGTGTATCTGGTCGTCACCGGCTTGGGCGCGCTGCTCCTGGATCCCTCGCTCAAGACGCTGGTCGGCCGGTTGCGTCCGGTGGTGGACGATCCCGTGGCGACGGCTCCGGGAAACAGCTTTCCGAGTGGGCACGCATTGGGTTCCATGGTTACGTACGGGGCGCTGCTGCTGGTGTTTCTCCCGGCCGTTCCCCCGCGCTGGCGCAAGGTGGCCATCGCCGTTACCGCGTTCCTCATTGCTGCCATCGGGTTCACCCGCATCTCGCTGGGCGTGCACTTTGTTTCCGACGTGCTGGCCGGGTGGCTGCTCGGGGCGGCGTGGCTGGGCGTCACGGCGTACGCGTTCCGGGTCTGGCGCAGGGAAACCGGCCAGAGCTTGCCGCCGCTGAGTGCCGGACTGGAACCGGAGGCCGCGGCGGACGTCAAACCGGCGGCCGAGGGGGAGAGCGTTATCCCGCATCCGTGGGCCGGCGCCGCGGAAATTCTGGTCGGCTGGGTGTTCACGTTCGGTCTGCTCTATGTGCTCGGCTGGACTTTGACCAACCACACCGCGGGAACGTGGATCCAGTCCATTGACGACGGTGTGCCGCGTTGGCTGCAAACTTTCCGCACGCCCGCGCTCGACGATCTGAGCTACCTGTGGAGCAAGGCCGGCGACACCCACATGATTCTCGCGGTGTCGCTGGTGTTCTGCCCGCTGGCGTTGGCCGTATGGCGCAGCTGGCGGCCGGTGGTGTTCGTTGTGCTGGCTATGTTCGGTGAGCTGACGCTGTTCCTGATGACCGCCGCGGCGGTGGGACGCGCGCGCCCGCCGGTGGAGCAGCTCGACGGCAAGATGCCCACCTCGTCGTTTCCCTCCGGCCACATCGCCGCTACCATGTGCCTGTACGTGGCGATCGCGGTGCTGGTGTTGCCCCGGGTCCGCGCGTGGTGGCGCTGGATCGTCGTGGCGCTCGCGGTGATCATGCCGGTCGGGGTGGCGCTGTCGCGGATGTACCGGGGGATGCACCACCCCACGGACGTGCTGGGCGCGGGTCTCCTGACAGCCTGCTGGATCACGTTGCTGTGGTGGGTGCTCAAGCCCTCCGAGGGGGCGGCTCACGATGCTTGAGGTCATCACCTGGAACATCAAGACCGGCGCGTACGGTGGCCGGCTCGACGGTGTGCTCTCGTTGCTGACCCGCGAACGTCCCGACGTGCTCGCCCTGCAGGAACTGCGCGATTTCCACCGTCACGACGCGAGCCGGATGCGCGAAGTTGCCGACGCTCTGGGCATGGAAGCGACGCTGGCGCCGTCGGTCTTCGGTCAGCCGGTCGCCGTCCTGGTCCGGCCGCCGTTGCGAATCGTGGCCGCTACAACCGTGCGGTGGCGCCTGCACCACGCCGCCGCCGAGGTGAGCGTGGCTACCACCGCCGGGCCGCTGACCGTCGTGAGCACCCACCTCAACCCGTTCCGGCCGTACCGGCGATTGCGCGAGGCTCGTTGGCTCGCCCACCGCCACCGGGCGCCGCTCACCCTGATAACCGGCGATTTGAATTCCCTGGACCCGGAAACCGGTCACGCCGAGCGGCTGGCCCGGCTGCCCGAGCTTTACCGCAGGCGGCACATCCACCCCAACGGAAACCCCGACACACGAGCGATAGCAGCGTTCACCGAGGCAGGTTTCGTCGATTTATGGCGTACGTCCGGAGCGGGTGATGGCCTGACCGTGCCCACCAGCCGGGGCGGTGGTAACGAGTTCTCCAATGCCGGCATGCGCTTGGACTACCTGCTGGCCCGCCCCGGCCTGGCTGCGCGGGCGCGCCGATCCCGCGTGATCCGAGGCGACGAAGCCGAATGGGCTTCCGACCACTATCCGTTGGCCGTCACGCTGGACCTGTCCCCGGTGACCTGATCCAGTAGGACGGCAATGGCCCCGGCCGCCGCCTCGCCGTGCGTGGTCAGCATGTTGTGGGCGGCGCCCGGAATGGTTACCGAGGTGCCGCCGGTCAGTTGGGCCACGCGCGTACGCCAAGCCAACGGTGCCACCGGATCCTTGTTTCCGCCCAGCACCAGCGTGGGCGCCGCGACCCTTGCGAGGTCATCCTCGACGGCGTTGTGCACCGAGTGGCCGACTGTCGACCACACCCGCCACAGCCCGGCCTGGCCCACGTCGCGGGCGAGAATGGCTGCCTGCCGCGGATCCTCGACGGGCAGATCACTGAACCAGCGCCCGGTGAGCCGGGCCCGGGTGCGCGCCGCGGGATCGGTGGTGGGGCTGGCCAGTACCAGGGCGCCGACCAGCTCGGGCCGCGATCGGGAAACGGCGGCCACAACCTCCGCGCCGAAAGAATGCCCGGCCAGGCAGACACCGCTGAGCCGGTGCGCGTCGAGCCAGGTCGCCAGGAAATCGGCGTGCTCGGAAACGGAGTAGGCGTGCCGCGGCTTGTCGGTGAACCCGAACCCCGGCAGATCCGGCACCATCACCGGAAACCGGTCGGCCAGGGCGGTCGCGGTCGGCATGAGGTAGCGGTGCGAGACCGCCAGGCCATGCACCAACACGACGGGCAGACCTGCGACAGGCTCGGCCCTCATCCGTACGTGAACCCGCAGCCCGGCGACCCTGGCGCGTCGGCTCACCCACCCGGCGCGGGGTGCGGGAGCTGCCATAGCCACATCAAGCATGCTTCAAGTCATACCCCGTCCGGCTTTCTGGATACGCGAGGATGTTCAGCTCTCGCCGCAGTGGTCAGTCGGTGGCGAACCGGTCGTCTCCTCCGCTGCGGAACCTAGTCCCCGACAACTCGGTCGCGGCCCTCGCGCTTGGCCACGTAAAGGTTGCGGTCGGCCAGCGACAGCAGCGCCGAGGGTGTGCTGCGCCCGTCGTTGGAGGTTGTCACGCCGATGCTGGTGGTCACCGGGAGAGCGCCGGTAATCGGTTTCCAATCATGCGCCCGGATACGCAACCGCAGCCGGTCGCAGCGGGCGGCCGCTTCCTCCGCGTCCGCACCCGGCATGATCAGCACGAACTCCTCGCCACCCATCCGCGCCGCGATCATCGACCCGCTCACCGCCTCCAGCAGCAACCGGGAAATCTCCTGGAGAACCGTGTCTCCCGTGCTGTGCGACAGGGTGTCGTTGACGCGCTTGAAGTGGTCAAGATCGATCATGGCCAGGGAGATGGGGGTACGCGCAGCCACCGCCTCCACCAGCAGCGCAGGCAGCCGGTCGTTGATGTAGCGGCGGTTGTACAACCCGGTCAGCGCATCACGGTGGGCCATCTCGCGGAAATGCTCGCTGGCCCGGCGCGCCTCGGTCGCCTCGAACACCGCCTGCAACGCCCGCGCCCGGGCTTCGCGTTGCGCCGAGTGGAGAGCGGTTGCCGCCTGGTGGAACGTGCGGTGCTCCTCATAGGCGAGTTCGAAACGACCGGTGGCGGCGTAGAGGGCGGCTTGTTCTTCGCGGGCTTGGGCTCGTACCCGGTCAAGGCCCCGCTCCTCGGTGATTCTGACAACCTCGTCCAGGGCCTGCTGCGCGGCCGGAAAACGCGTTGCCAACCGTCGTGCCTCGGCCAGCGTCAGCAGGGAAACGGCCAGCGCGTCGCCTTCGTGCACCTCCACGCTGGACTGGCTCGAGTCCAGCAGCACCTGCAGCGTCTCGTCAACCGCGTCGTAGTGCCCGCTCATCATCTCGACCCGCGCGATGGTGTCCAGCTGCAACGCGCTGAAGCTGCGCTCGGTGAGGTCCACGAGCTCGCGCATCCGGGTCACGAACTCGCGTGCGTTGACCTCGTTATCCTGCTCGAAGGCGGTGTACGCCATGTTGTTGAGGATCTGCAGCGCCAACTCGGGATCCTGCGCGGCGGTCGCGAGGTGCAACGCCTCCCGGGAACGCCGCGTTCCCTCCTCAACCGAGCCGGCCTCATCCAACGCCACGGCCAACGTCATCAAATGCCGTGCCCGCACACTGGGCGCCTCGTCATCGCTCAAATGCGAGTACGACTGCACCGCATGCGTCAAAGCCTCCGACTGATCCCCGATGTGCCGGTAGAAGTTGGAAAGCAGCCGGTGCGCGCGAGCGAGCAGGAACGAATGCCCATGCTCCTGAGCCCAGCCGAGTACCTCATGCGCCCACCGGCCACCGCGCTCGGAACGCCCTTCCCGCACGAAAGCGTCGGCCCGCAAAAGCCGGGCGCGCATGTACAAATCGTCATAACCGAGCGTTCCGGCCCGGCGCTCGACGGTTGCTGCCGGGGCGAAAACGGACCGGAATTTCGAGATCGGGCGGTCTTCCAGCTCGACCAGAACGGATTCGAGGTGGTGGCGCTCGCCGGTTTGCGGCTCGTCGCCGGTCTTCGCAGTGGTGTCGGCTTGCAAGAGAGGGCCGGGTGCTGCCGCTTGCGTGGTCATGCCCGCCCCCGTCCCTGCTTCAACTCCGTGACTGCCGGCCTCGTGCGTTCCTGGTATCGGCCGCTGCGGCGCCTCGATGAGGAGTTTGAGCCACTCGATCTGCGCTTCGAGCGGGTTGGTCAGCGCTTTGTGCAAACCGGATCCGATGCGCCCACCTTGTCGACGGTGTAGATGACTGCCACGGTGAAGCAGTAGTCGACCTGCGCATTCAGCCCGTAAACGACATATTCGGTGGTCCCTGCCGGCAATTGCTGAAAGGCGCGTCGCTCCTGCCCGGAGCGCCCCCCGGAAATGAGCACCGGCCCTTCCGAGCCCTTAGGGTAGCTCCACGTCAACGACACGCTGTCGCGATTATCCTGCAATTTGACGCCGGTCGGGGCAACTGCGCCGGTGTTTTGGCTCGGCTGCGCGCTGGCTGTTCCTGTTGGTTCCACTGCTGACGGCTGGGCGCTCGGCTGCCCCGCGCTCGGCTGCGCTTTGTCGTCCCCGCGGGGAAGCGTGACTGCTACAACCGCTGCTGCCGCAGCGATTCCGGCAACGAGAGCCGCGGCCAAAATGAACGGCTTCCGACTCGGCGCGGGTCGCTCACGAGTAACAGGAACAATCCGACTCGGTACGGCCGCAGTTGCGCGATCAGTCGGGTAACGCCTTTCCCCGGGCGCTTCGTACGTTTCCCATTGCTGTGGTGTTTCCGTTTGTTCCGAGTAGGTTCCGCGCTGTTCCGCCTGGCTTTCCTGCGGGTATGCCGCGTAGGGTTCCCGCTGCTGATTCGCCTGGAGGGCGTCTGCTTCCCCCGGGCGGTCGAAGGCAGCCGGATCCCTCGGAGACCTGGGAACGCCGGAATCCGAGTAGACCGGCGTCGGCGGCTCGGTCGTTTCCCCGGCCGCCTGGCTGTCGGTCGCTGGGGGCGCCTGCCAGATCGCTGTTGCCGGGGTCGCGAAGTCGTTCGCCCATCCTTCAGGGTGGTTGTCCCACTCATCGTGATCGCCATCGTTCCCCTGGCGGTTGGCGGTCTCCTCCCTCTGGTGCGACGCCGGTGCTGTCTGCCAGGGGTGGGTTCGGTACGCGCTCTCCCGCGCTGACCCCTGTTCTGGCGCTTGGGGGGACGCGCTCTCCAGCTCAACCTCGGGATCACGGGGGGCCGGGATGCCTGTACCGCCATGGATTTCCGTTTCCCCTTGGACCGCTGTCTCCCGAGGGTCCTCAGCGTCCGCTGGGACTTCCGCTTCCGGGGGGACCGCCGTTTCCCGAGGGCCCGCCGTTTCCCGAGGGACCGCCGTTTCCCCAGGGCCCGCTGTGTCCCGAGGGTCCTCAGCGTCCGGGCGGACTTCCGCTTCTTGAGGGACTGGTGTTGCCGAAGGGAGTTTTGTTTCCGGGGGGATCGCCGTTACGGGAGTGATTTCTGTTTCCCGCGGCACCGGGCGGACACCTGGGCGGGATGCCGGCATGCGGGTGACGCCGCCGGTCAGAGTGCCGGGGCGTCGCGTCGAGTCCGTCCAGGCCGAGACGGTGCGCTCCGTGGCCGACCGGGACTGCTGGCCTCCGGCTTGGGGCTGCGCTGGTGAGGGTGCTGGCGCCAACGGGCCTTCGTGTACAGGAACGACTCGAGTCGCGGGGTTGTCCACCGGCGTCTCTGGGGCAGGGACGTCTTGGGTCGCGCCTTGATGCGCCCGGCTCCCATGCGCAGGAAGCTTCTGAGCAGGGACTTCATTCCCTGCGGCGTCTCGCCCGGGGGCGTCTTCGGCTGGGGCGTCTTGGGCTGGGGCGCTGTGGGTGGGGCTGTACTGGGGGTGGAT
>NZ_LOJP01000001.1:5021043-5061663 GCF_001553785.1 Actinoplanes sp. TFC3 | reverse complement strand
GGATGGTGATGGGGCCGCCCTGGCGGGGGTCTGCGGGTGCGGGGTTCGCCTGAAGCGGGCCGGCGTCGTGGCCTGGGATCGGCTGGCTGGGGATGGGGCTGCCGGCTTGAACAGCAGCGGGGCCAGGCTGAGCGGGATCAGGCCGGCCGAGTTCCGGCTGAGCGGGGTCAGGCCGGCCGAGTTCCGGCTGAGCGGGGTCAGGCTGGCCGAGGTCTGGCCGAGCGGCTTCAGACCGGGTGACGTCAGGCTGAGCGGCTTCAGGTTGAGCGGCTTCAGGCTGAAGGGCTTCAGGCGCGGGGGAATCCTGAGCGGCCACCGGAGCGGCAACCGCAGCCTCGTTGACGGCTGGGCCGGTCGAGCGGCGGACTTCGCCGCAGCGGTGGCGGCCGGTGGGTGGGGTGCCGGCTAGGCGGGCTACTTGTTGGGCCATGGGGTGGTCTGCGGGGAGGTAACGGGCGCAGAGTTCTTGGGCCAGGGCCAGGTGGATGCCGGCTTCTGTGGTGCGGCCGCATTCTCGTTCCATGGCTCCTAGGCGGGCCAGCATTTTCATGCCTGCGGGGGATGAGTCACCGTAGACCTCGCGGTGGCGGGTCCAGGCATCCTGCAGTCTGGTTCGGGCTTCGGTGCAGTGGCCGGCTGCGTGTTCCGATGTGGCCAGGTCCGCCTCTGCTGCCAGGACGCGTTGGGACAGCGGGCCGTCCGAGGTGGTCAGCTGGGCCACTAATTCGTGGTACAGCTGCGCGGCGTGGCCGTAGTTTCCGATCTGGTGCAGGACCGCGGCGTGGGTGGCCGCCGCCGCTATCGTGCGTTCGTCGGAGGGGCCGTGCAGGCGGTCCTCGGCTGCATGGGCGAAACCGGCCCAGAGGCGGGCGGCGTGGGGGTCGCCCAGCGCTATCAGAATTCTTGCCTGCAGGGCCGCGGCCAGGGCCAGGTCGGGAGTTGCCCGGTGCGGGTCGGCTTCCGCCGGGTTGAGGGCAGGGGCCAGCACGTCGCGGGCCGCGGTGAGGTCGCCCTCGGCGGTGAGCGATTGGGCCTGGGCGGTCAGTTGGGCGAGCACAGGTGGCACGTGCCTCATAGTGTCTGCTCAGCCACCGTCGGTACAAGTCCAGCGGGTCACCGGCAACACTGTAGAACTCGGGGTATGACAGTTGCCGCCGTGAAACGCGAAATTCTTGTTCGTCATCTGGAGACGTGGGCGCCGGGGGCGTTGCGGCGGGGGCGCCGGGCGACCTATGTGCACGGTCACGCCGAGGTGGATACCGGACTTGCCGAGGCCGCGCTGAGCGTCTTTGCCGAGCAGTCCGACCTGGTCAGAGGGCGTGAACTCACCATGATCACCTTGGGCTCGGACGTCGCCGGGCTGCCCAAGGCGCCATCCTCGGCCGGCTTGACGGTGCATGCGATAGCCGGTGCGCCGGAGGACATGGCCGGCGTGGCCGTCAAAGCGGGGGGCGCTGTGAACGTACCGCTGCTCGCTTTCTGGCATGCGACGCCTGGCTCTGCCGCCCTTGCGGCCTTGACCAGCGGTAAGCCGGCGGAGATTTTGGCTGTCCTGCCGACCGGTGAGCCGGTCCCGGACGTTCGGTCGCGGCTGCAGGCCGCAGGGTTTCCGCTGGTCGCGGCGGTCGAGCTGGCAGTTTCCGACGATCCAGGCGAAATTATCGTGTACGCGACACAGCTCGGCAAGCACCTCGAGGCTTTCAAGGAGGTACTGTGGGCCGTCGACGAGTACGCGGGAGTGCGCTACCGGGACCCTGCCGATCCCGAGCGGCATCTGATCGACATCACGCTGACCCCGCATCCGGGGCCGCTGCGGCGTGAACTGCTCGCGCACCTGGAAGATGCCGGGGCGGCGACGGTTACCGAGCTGCGGACGTTCGCGTTGACCGAGACGGTTTATCGGGCCTCGGACGCCACGCGGGTGCTGCATGCGCTGCTGGACGCCGGTGCGGTTAACCGGCGCCCAGCGGAGGGCCGCCTTGGTGGCGACGTGGTGATCTCGCTGGCAGGGGAGTGATCGTGGCGCCCGCAGACCAGCCTTGTTGCTCTCGGCGCCGGCAGCGCGATCGCGGGGATCAGGAGCGGCTGCTCGACTTGTCCTGCTTCCAGGACAGCGGGCCGGGGAGGTCGACGCGGTGCGCCTTGGCCTTGGAGTTCCAGGACCAGCGACCGATCTTGATGGTCCACGAGGAGAGGCCACGCTGCGTGAAGTTCAGGATCAGCGGGCCGAACTTCTTCCGGCTACGGTATTGGATGCCCATGGCCGTAAAGATTCCCGACCACCGATCTTTCGAAACGTCATCGGTGGGCAGGGGAGGGGCGGGTTCAGCGGGGCTGCCAGGCGTCCGGGCGCGTGGTCAGCTTGCGGACGTGGGCCGGCATGCGGCCGCTGATCAGTTCAGCCAGGCTCACTTCGTCGACGACTTCTCGTACCGCTGAGCGCACTGCCACCCAGAGGTTGGGCAGGTTCTCGGCCGCTCCGGAGTACTGGGTTTCCTCGGGGCGCAGGCCACGGACTCCGGCCAGGGGGCCGTCGACGGCGCGCAGGATCTGACCGATGGTGACGTCGCGGGGTGGCTGTGACAGCGTGTAGCCACCTTCGGCGCCGCGCTGGGCGCGCACGACACCGGCGCGACGAAGGTCGGCCAGCACAGCCTCGAGGAACTTGCGAGGCATGTTCTGGTCCTGGGCGATGGCCTGGGCGGACATCAGGGCCGGGTAGGCGTGGGCCAAGCTCAGCGCCGCCCGTACCGCGTAGTCGCCGCGCGCGGAGATCTGCACGTGACCATTCTGCCCCGTCCATGCTCGTGGGCCTCGCCCGCCCCAGGATTTATGGGAATTCGGGCATCACTCAGCGTGCTGTTGTCACTCCGTAGGGGACAAGCGCTGGGCTGGGATGCGGGCGCCGAGTCCCGGACGGCCGGCCGCGGGCTGCTCCGGGGCCGTCTGGCCGGCCTCGATGCGGAAGGCGCCGGGGCTGGTGCCCACCTCCCGGTTGAAGAAGCGGCCGAAGTTGGTGGGCTCGCCGAAACCCAGCCGGCGGCCGATCTCGGCGACCGACATGTCCGTGCAGGCCAGCAGGCGCCGGGCTTCGAGGGCCACACGGTCGTCCACCACCTGTTTGGCCGTCCGGCCGGTCAGCGCCAGGCTGGCGCGGGTCAGCGTGCGCACTGAGCAGCCGATGAGGGCCGCGTAGTCCTCGACCCGGCGGCTGCGGCCGTGGCCATCCTCCAGGTCGCGCCGGAAGCGCGCGAACGTGCGGCTCTCGGATGTTGAGGTGGGCGGTCGTTTCCCGGCGGTGCCCAGCAGGGCGATGCGCAGCAACAGCACGGCGAGCTGGTGGCGCAGCAGGCCGGCGGCGATGTCCCCGGCGGGTTCCGCGTAGCGGTTGCTGTCCACGCTGAGCTGCGCGAACTCGCCGATCACGGCATCCTCGTCCTCGCCGGCCAGCTGCCAGAGGGTCGGGCCGGGCAGGTCGTCGACGGGTACGCCGGTGATCTCGGCGTCCGAGAGCAGGCTGCGTTCCCAGGTGACGAGGGTGGCATCCAGGCCCGGGGCGGCGTTGACACGGACCGCCTGCCCTGGACGTACCCATACAAGAGACCCCGGACGGCAGGGGTAGGTCCGGAAATCGATCTCGACGCTGCCGTGACCCGCAGTAGTCAAGGCGAGCAGATGGTACGGCAGCCGGCGCGGTGGGGGCTGGCCGTTGGCAAGGTCGGTTTCGGACAGCGTGCAGGTGCCCACGCCGGCCCATCGGGGGGCGGGCGCCGACCTGTTCTGGCGCTGAACGGTAGTGACCATCGAGGCCGACCGTATCGGGCGATGACCAGCGATGCACGCGTGAGGGCCGAGGTCAGCGGATATCCAGAAGACGAACCAGAAATCGAGCCAAAAAACGGACAAATAAGACTTCGGTTTTGGTACGGAAAAAGCGACCCGCGTGGACCGGCAGTATCCACACGGGTCGCCCGGAAAATCCCTATTGGTTTATCGACCAGCCAGCAGTCGGTTGACCGCCGCGTCCACGTCCAAGTGATCGGACTCCCGGCCCCGCGGAACAACCACATAAGTGCGCCGCAAGAACCGGACAAGAACGCTGCGTGGTACTTCGAACAAGGCGTTGCCGTCGGGTGACGACAGCGCCAGGGCAACGAAGTCGCCCCGCGGCGTGGCCCACGGCCACACCCGGACGTCCCCGATCCCCGCGGGCTCATCGAGCCCGGTCACGAGCAGTTCACGCGCAAAGGACCAGCTCACGGCTTCCCCACCGGCTGATTCTGCGTGGAACAACACGTGGACCGCATACGGGTCGGCTGGGTCGTACCGCAGGCTGGCACGCACGGGCAGAGCCGTGGCATCAGGCGCTACGAGACGCAGCGATGTTTCGACCTCGACGGTCGTTGGACGAATGGTACTCATGGACGAACTCCCCCCGGCACCGCTGCGAGGCTGATGAACCCCGCGTTTCCCATACTCAGGTGATCCCTGTCATTACGCTCCGCCATACGCTGATCTCACCCAGTAGTGGGAAGACGGTTCCGATAAGCTCACCGGACGAGCCGTTAAACGGTATCTTGTCCTGTTCTGCCCAAGTGCTCGGTTCCGCCCGGCGTCGGGTGGTTCAGCAGTTGACTCACTCCGGTAACGTCCATTCCTCCCGGGTAGTGACGGGGGCGGTGAACACTGGGGGATGAAATGAGCACGAACCAGAAATCTTTGCCGTGAAAGTGAACGAGATGCCCCAATCCGACCCCGTGTCCGATTCCGGGTCGCACCGGCTCGACTTGCTCGACCGGATCAGGGCCAACCCCACCGGCAGAGTCGCTCTGCGTATAGGTGTCGGCATCCTCGGCGCCATCGTGGTGGTCACCGGGCTGGCCCTCATCCCGCTGCCCGGCCCCGGCTGGGCCATCGTGATCGTCGGACTGGCCATCTGGGCGGTGGAGTTCCACTGGGCCAAGCGCCTGCTCGCCTTCACCCGCCACCACGTCCAGGCCTGGACCCACTGGGTGCTCAGGCAGCCCCTGCACCTACGGGCGCTGATCGGTCTGGCCGGCTTCGTGTTCATCTGCGCGGTGGTGTGGCTGTCGGTGAAGCTGAGCTTCGGCATCGACCTGGCCGCAGTGATCAGGAACTTCATCACCGGAAACTGACGCGCCGAACCCCGGTTCGCGCACCCGCCCGGTCATCCGGTAAAGTTCCACAGCGTTGAGGGCGATTAGCTCAGCGGGAGAGCGCTCCGTTCACACCGGAGAGGTCACTGGTTCGATCCCAGTATCGCCCACCAGCGTTTGTGCAGCTCAGAAGCCTGTTAACGAATTTTCGGTAACGGGCTTTTTGCGTGTTGCTCCTTACGGTGGGAGCAAAATGGGAGCACAAGATCATCTAGCGGGTCCGTGGTCAGCGGCGACTGACGTCGATGACGGTGGCTGAGGGTTGGTGGCGATCCGGTGTGCCGTCCTCTTGAGAGCGTGGTGAGTGAGAGCCCGGACCGTTGGTCGGTCCGGGCTCTCCTCGGTTCCTGCGGGTGTCATGCCGCAGGTGTGGGCGGTGGAGGGGTCAGGCGGCGTGCAGGTGCCGCCGTGGTGGGTGCGTCGAGCTGCGGCTGTCTTGCCAGCGGTCCTCGAGGCTGTTGATGATGCGGGCGATCATGACGGGGGTGACGTGGCTGTAGATGCCGCGTACTCCGGCCAGGTGGTGCCCGAGACAGCGGGCTTGGGCGATTTCGGGGAGGTCGTCTTCGATCAGCCAGGTCTTATGGGTGTGGCGGTTGTCGTGGAAGTGCATGTTTTTCAGGATGGGTGCGGTTCCGGTGGTGGGGTTGCCGTTGACGGCGGGTCGCCAGATACGGCGGGACATGGTGGAGCGGCGTAGCCAGGCCCCGTGGGGGCCGCAGAACACGGTTTCGTGATCATGGCTGTCGATGACCTCCTGGAGCAGGCTGATGAGAAACGGTGGTAGGTGGATGTCACGGGTGGAGGCGGTGGTCTTGGGTGTGCCCAGGTAGAGCTTTCCGCGGACTTCGTGCAGGGCGCCGGTGGTGGGGTGGAGGTGGAGGAAACCGTCGCCGAGGTGGACGTTGGTTCGGCTGAGCCCGGCGAGTTCGCCCCACCGCATGCCGGTGTAGGCGGCGGTGATGACCAGGATCTGATCGCTGCGGCGGGGGATGCGTTCGGCGATGTGGTTGATCTGGTGTGTGGTGGCGGGTGTGCGTTCGGGCCGGCCGCCGGTGATGACGCGGATGCCGGTGCAGGGGTTGAAATCGATGCGCCGGTCGGCGACGGCTTCACGCAGGAGCAGGCCGAGCAGGCTCATGACGTCGGCGACGGTGCGTTCGGCGAGACGCCGTTTGAGGTCTTTGACGAAGACTTTGGCGTCCTGGCGGGTGATCTTGTTCAGTGGTGTGTCGCCGAAGCGGGGCAGGATGTGGTTGCGGAGGTAGCTGTCGTAGGTCGCCCATTTTTCGGCGCCGACTTCGTGTCCCTCTCGCCAGATCGTCACCCATTCGGTGAGGGTGATCCGGCTGGAGTTCGGGTCGAGGTAGGTGTCGTAGGCTTGGTCGATGTCGACCTGTTTGCGGCGCAGGTCTGCGGTGGCGAAGGTGGGGTGGCTGGAGTCGGTGCCGACGGTGCCGTCGGTGTTGCGGTAGCGCACTCGCCAGCGGGTACCGCGTTGTCCTACCCATGCCATGGGTTGCTCCCATTCGGTTCGGGGGCATCGCGGTGTGCATGGACGCTTCGTTCGGGCGGTGCTGGCAAGTCGCTGTGCGGTGATCTGGCTGGGGCTCGGCGGCGGGGTCGACATCCGGTTGCTGGTCGGGCGCCAGCCGCGATGATCGCGGCGATGTCGGCGTCGGTGAAACGCAAGTGCTTGCCGACGAATGTGCACGGGATGAGATGCGCGGCTGCTTGTCTGCGCAGCCAGAACTCGCCAATGGTCAGCAGTGCGGCGGCCTCGGCTGGGGTGTAGACCCGCAGGGTGCCTGTTGCGTCGTCGGGGCGGGTGATCGGCGCGATCCGCGCCTTCATCGACGCCTACAACCAGCGCTGCGAACCCTTCCGCTGAACCAAGACCGCCGACCAGATCCTCACCGAAGCCAACCGTCAAAGAACCTCAGACACGCGACACTTGCGTTGCAACGGCACTCAGCGGGCGAGGCGTTGAGGCTTTTCATCTTGCGTAGCGGTTGGCCTCAACGTGATGCAGAACGAGGATGGCCTGCACAATCGCGGTCGCACGGCGTGGGCAGCAGCGCAGCTTGACCAGGCATTTTCGGGTCGTGAGGGTGGCGGATCGCACGTTCGCCGCGGGCGCGGATCTTCGCATGTGCCCGGTTGACCGTCTTCTGCCGGCGCGACAGCTTCGCCGGACGCGGCGGCGCTTGAACGGTGTGCGGACACTGCCGCGGGCACCCTGGTAGCCCTTGTCCGCGAAGGTCATCACGCCGGCGGTGGTCAGTGCGTCGATGATGCCGTGGGTTCGGGCGGCGGTCAGGTCATGGGTGGAACCGGGAAGCACGGCGGACGCCCCATACGAGGCGCCCGGCCGCATCGGCGATGACCTGCACCTTCACACCGTGCCGTTTGTGTTTTCCGCAATAGTAGGGCTTCTGGTCGGCGACCCGGTCGATCGGGATCAGGGTGCCGTCCAGGATCGCGTGCGCCAGGAGCCGGATGCGCCGTATAGCGCTGTCCAAGTCGTCGGTAGCTGTGCTGAGAAGGGAGATTGCTTCTTGGACGTAGCGCCAGGCAGTCGTGACTCCCATCTAAAGCCGGCGGCGAGTCGGGTATAGGTGTCACCGTTGCGCAAGTGGGCCAGGGTCCTATCAGGAACCCCGCCCTCATCGATCAGCGGCCCCCGGCGGACCCGCGCTGACCGGCAAGACCAGGTTGGAGAAAGTCAACGAGTGCGGCGCGTTGTATGGCGACGCCGCTTCTCCATATGAAGAAGCGGCGTCAGTATCGTCGCGGATGCCTATTACCCGATCAGCCCTTGAAGTTGCGGTCCTCGAAGAACTTCAGGCTCCATCCGGTATTGGCGTTGTCCCCGGGGACATTGGCGCGGCTGTAAGTGCTATTTCCCCACCAAGTAAAGCCTCCTTCAAACCAGATTCGGTTCTCCCACTTGTACTGGGTGTTCTTCGGTACCGCGTGATACATGAGGGGGAACGTGTCGCCTGCCGGGGGGCTGGTGTTGATGTCGCCATCGAGCAGCACGAAGCTGTTGTGGCCCGGGCCGTTGACATACAGGGTGGGGTCCCAGCCGGCCATCATCGTGGCGCGGTTCGAGCCGAACAGACAACCGTTGGACTTGTACCAGTCCCATACGTTCGTGGGGTCACCGCCGGCCTTCAACCTGAGATCGGCCAGGCAGTACTGGTCGCTCCAGGAGCCGTTGGTGGAATATACGACGTGCAGCTGGCCGTTCGGGTCCTTGATCGCCTCGGGGGCCTCGTTGATGAAAGGGTTACCGACGACCCGTTCGAACCCTTCCCGGGGTTGCGAGATGATGTATCGCTTACCCGTGACCTTGTTGGGGTTGCTCATCCGCGCGATGTAAAGATTTTGCTCGACATTGGTGTCGCCTTCCCAGCCTGACCACACGAACCAGAGCTGGTTGTTGTAGGTGAAGGCGGTGCCGTCGACGGCCCATTTGTTGTCCGGCAGGCTCAGTTGCGTGGGATTGGAAAAGCCGCGGTCCGGGCTGTTGGAGGCGGTGTAGTACATCCGCTGTCCGGCCCCGCCGTCGCCGGAGGCGAAATAGATGGCGTACACGGGTGTGTTGGGGGAGCAGAGCGGAGCACCGCAGTCCTGGTTGTTGACGGTCAGCTTGACCAGTTCGGGAGCCCAGACGTTGGGCATGTTCTTCGGTGCCGACCAGATCAGCGTCTTGGCCGCATTGCTCAGGCCGCCCACGCTGGAGGCCGACCGGGAGTAGATGTTGTTGCCGTCGGACTCGACGGAATAGTAGGTGCTGCCGACGCGGATGACGCTGGGGTCCTGATTGCGGATGCTGGTCTGTCCGGGGCTTGTCGTGGGCCCGCAGTTGCCCCCGTTGCCACCCCCGTTGAAGTTCTTGTCCTCGAAGAACTTCAGACTCCAGCCGGTGTTGGTGTTGTCGCCAGGTACGTTCTGCCGTCCGTAAGTGCAGTTTCCCCACCAGAGCGCTCCACCGATGTACTGAATGCGGTTGTCCCACTTGTAGGTCATGCCCTTGGGTACGCCGTGGTACATGATCGAGAAGTTCTTCACCGCCGGCGGGCTGGTGTTGATGTCGCCGTCCTGCAGCACGAAGCTGTGGTGGCCCGGCCCGTTGACGTTCAACGTCGGGTCCCAGCCGGGCATCAAGGAGGCGCGGTTCGAGCCGAAAAGGCAGCCGTTCGACTTGTACCAGTCCCATACATACATGGGATCGCCGCCGGCCTTCAACCTGAGATCGGCCAGGCAATACTGATCGCTCCACGAGCCGTTAGTCGAGTAGATGACGTGCAGCTGGCCGTTCGGGTCCTTGATCGGTTCGGGGCCCTCGTTGATGAAAGGGTTACCCACCACCCGCTCGAAGCCCTCCCGGGGCTGGGAGATAATGACCCGCCCGCCGGTGGTCGCCGTCGGACTCGACATCTTCGCCAGGTAGAGGTTCTGTTCGCCGTCGCTGTCACCAGCCCAGCCGGACCACACGAAGTACCGCTGGTTGCCGAACCACATCGAGGTTCCGTCGATCGCCCATTTGTCGTCGGGCAGATTGAGCTTTTGTTCGGTGCCGTAGCCGTACTGCCCGCGGGTCGAGCTGATCGCGTACATCCGGTGTGCGGCGCCCTTTCCCATCGTGAAGTAGATGTAGAACCGGCCATCGATCTTCTGGATCTCCGGCGCCCACACCTCGCCGACGCCGTTGGTGTCCGACCAGACCAGCTTCTTCTTCGCGCTGTCCAGGCCCTCCAGGCTGGATGCGGCCCGCACGTAGAGCCGGGCGTAGTCGCCCTCGGGATCCGGGCCCGGATCGGAGGTGACAGAGTAGAACGTGCCACCGGACTGGATGACGCTCGGGTCCGGCTCCTGAATGCGGGTCTGACCCACGGTCGGCGCGGGCAGCGGGTCACGCGGGCGCAGCACGCCGCAATAGCGTCCGTCGCCGGTCTTGGCGGCCTGGATCCAGCCCTTGTCGATCACCGAACGGATGCCGGAGGCGAACGCGGAGCCCATCTTGCCGTATCCGGCGCTGCTCGGGCGAGAACCGTCGGTGTGCAGGTCGCTGGTGGTCACGGCGCCCATCCGGACGAGTTCGACGTGTTTGCCGCGGGTCTGCTGCTGGGCCACCACGGAGATCAGGCGGTCGTTGAACTCGGCGATCCGGGTGTTCACCTCGCTGTTGCGCGACGGCGGCAGCGTGCCGACCAGGACGGTGGACTCGGGAGCCTTCTGCAGCGTCTTGGTGATCGACGCGCCGACCCGGTCGGCCGCCTTGGAGATGCTGACGTCCTGTTCCATGTCCTCGGTGCCCATCTCCATCATCACCAGGTTGGGCCGGTGCTGACCGATCTGGCAACTCAGGTTCGCGTCGACCTCGTCGATCGTGGCCCCGTCGTACGCGACAGTCTCGTTGTCGGCCATGTTGCCGTACCGCTGACCGCCGACGTAGTTGAACGACCCGACGCCGCTGTTGCCGCCGGAGAGCAGGCTGTCCTTGGTGACGGCGCGGAACGCGTTGCCGTCGCCGATGCCGACCCCGGCGGCGATCTTGTCACCCACGGACGCCACGGTCAGATTGACCTTCTCCTCCGGCGAGGGGGCACAGCTGGCCAGCGACGCCGGGGCGATGCCGGAGACTGCCTGGATCCACGGTGCGATCGCCTGGGTGCGGATCGCCACCGTCCGTGACAACGGCTGCGTGACGAAGATCCCCTGCGCCGAGAGAATCCCGCACACGATGCCGTTGATGAATACGCCCGCGCCGGAGTCGCCGTTGCCCGCTTCCAGCGTGCCACCGAACAGCGGTCCCAGCTCCATGGAGTTTGCCGGCAGGCCAGTGTACTGGTCCAGGACGGCGTTCGACTCGACCCGGACCGGGTTCGTCACCTTGAACGAGCCGTACTGCAAACGGGTGGCCGGGGTGTTGTTCGCCATCAGGCCGAACCCGGACATGTCCGCCGGCGATAACGGCAGCGGGGTCTCATCGCCGTACGCCTGGGCCGGCAGTACGTTGATGGGTATGCCGGTCTCCAGGCGGATCAGCGCGGCATCGGTGTACGGGTTGAGCGAGATGCTGCGCGCCCGGGAGAACATGCCCTCCGTGGGGGCGGCCAGCAGGCTGCCCGCCCGGATACTCGTATTGCTCACCGGTGCGCTCGGATCGATGCAGTGTCTCGCGGTTAGCACCCACTCGAACCCGATCAGCGTGCCGGTGCAGCTGGCGTAATCGTTGTGAACAGCGACCTGGCCGCTGAGGTCGAGGGCGTCGACGCCCCCGACAACGGCCTGCGCGGGTGTCCCCGGCGTCAGCGTGACTCCGACCAGCACCACACCGGCCAGCGCCGCGGTTATCCGGCGCACCAATCTGGACGTTCTTGACATGTTCCGTCCTTGTGTACGGCGATCACCAGGATTCGCGATCGCGCAAACGGAACCTACGATTAGATCAACCTTAAAGCGATATGCGGTACCCAACAGTGCACGAAGGGCCTACAAATTCAGTACAGATCAGAAGGTTAGGAGTTCGAGGACCTTAGGGCGCACACGATCATTTGGGGTCTGAACTGCAGCAATGTAAATCAGGCCCTTCTTGCTGGCCGGCCTGTCCGGTCTGTCCGGCCGGTGTGGACGGTGAGTGTCGTGTGGGTGCCTCATGGGTGTCGTCACCTTCCGTGACGATTGGTGTGTCGGCGGTGTCGTGACCTGCGGTTCTGCCTGGTGCGGGCGGGCTGTTAGCCGGTCCAGTTCTGGTGGGCGGCGTGGCGGCGTTCACGGCGATCGAGTTGGCGGCGGAGGTGCGGTTACGTTCGACGAATAGCAGCCCCCGGTCGAGGTCGATCGCCGCCCATTTCAGGCCGCAGAGTTCACCGCGGCGCAGCCCGCGCAGGGCGGCGAGCCACCAGAGCGCGAACAGCGAGTCGTCGATGACGCTCTCGAGGAAGCTGTTGAGTTGTTTGGCGGTCCAGACGGCGACGGCGGGGTGTTCGCCGGTGCGTTCCCATTGTTCGACGCGGCCTTCGGTCCAGACCTGGGCGTGTGGGCGCTGGGAGCCATGGATCTCGATGTGCCGGGGCCGGGTTCGACTCGATCAGTTCTTCGCGGACGGCCAGGTTAAATGCGGCCCGCAGGATTATGCGCAGGTGGGTGAGCGCCGACGCGGATTGGGGGTTGCCTTTGGCGTTGGTGGTCGCGGCGATGTCGGCGAACACGGCGCGCAGCAGGGGCCCGTCGAGGTCGCTGAGCCGGTAGTGCCCGAGGCGGGGGACGAGGACGAGTTCAACGTCGCGGGTGTAGGCCAGACGGGTGGTCGGCCGATCCCGGTACGGGTGTCGAGCCAGTGCCGCAGCCACCGCTCGAGCGTCCAGCCGTCACCGCAGCGGCGGGCGGCACGGTCGGCGAGGATGTCGTCACGGGCCTGCCGGGCGGCGGTCTGGGAGGGGTAGCCGCCTTGGCGGATGCGTTCGGAGCCGCCGGACAGGTTCGGTGCGAAGCAGTGGAAGTACCAGGTTCCATGGTTCGAGATTTTCGACGTGCCCGCCGACCGTCAAGGTCCTGCCAAGATCGGCAAGGCCATGGGCCAGGAGATCGTCAGTGAATTGACTTAGCGGGTGGGTGCCGGGCTCGCGGTGGGTAGTGGTTCGGCGACGGGGTTCCGCCAGTATTCTCCCGCGGCATCCGCCGCCATCGCATCTCGAGGGGCCCTTCGTCCTCGCGGATCGGTATCTCGGCGCGCATGCGCCGACGGTGACTGCGGCAGCCCTTTGCTGTTGAGGGTTCGCCCGATCCCGGTGAACATCGCGCGGAGCAGCGGCCCGTCAAGTCGGCCAGCTCGAGCGGGAGTCACCACGACCCGCACACGACGCCGCTGCTGATCCCAATGACCGGATCTGCCGAGGAGCGGATGCCCGGTACGGTCGGCGGTCGCTATTTGTCCGCCTGCTTTTCGAGCTGCACAAGCACCGAGTCAGACGTTGATCGCACCTGCCCAACCTGCGTGTAGCCGCATCGCTCGTACAGACGAATATTGGCGCGGCTTTCATGGCCGGTGAACAGCATGTAGCGGTCTATGTTGGCAGTTGCGCTGCGTTCAACAGCGGTTAGCAGGCGGGTGCCGATGCCGCGACCCTGCAGGTCCGGGGCGACCATGAGGCGACCGATATGAAGGACCGATCCTTTGTAGCGGGCGCGTACTGAGCCGACGATGCGGTGCCCCATGATCGCCTTGAGCGACAGATCAGACCGAAGCTCGGCAGCCAGCTCGTTGTACGTCTGGATCAACGGGGGCAGCGAGACATCGCCGTAGAGTTGGGCTTCGGCAATGTACGCGGCACGCTGAAGGGTGAGGATCTCTCCTACGTCAGCGGGCTGTACGAAGGAGATCACGACTTCAACCATCGGGAAATGATAGGAGCCGACGTTTGCCACAACAATCCGCACTAATTTGCCGCAGTCCGTACGCGCCGAGAACCGACCGCACGTCACGCGATGTAGCTGGAGCGCGCGGCCGCTGAGGTTCGACTTTGCCAAAGAGAGTGTGCCCGACTGACTAAGCTTCGTTCTTGCCCCAGTTGCTGAGTGCGACGATCGCCTCGCGTAAGGCGAGTCCACGATCGGTCAGGGCATAGGCTCGGGTGTTGTGTCGAAGGGGTAGGCGGACCAGCACGCCAGCCGCTTCGAGCTCGCGCAGGCGTGTCGCGAGCATGTTCGTCGGTACGCCGAGGTCGCGCTGCAAATCGCCGTAGCGTTGTGGCCCCTCGAGCAGCCGTTCCACGATGAGCAGGGCCCACCGTGCTCCGACGATGTCGAGGGCCGCGGCGAGGTCGTTCACGCGGCCGGATCGGCGTCAGCCTTCATCCAGAACGGTGAGTAGTGGTAGCCGTCGGGGTCGTCGAATTGGCGCTGGTACATGAAGGGGTAATCGTCGGTGTCACCGATCCGCCCGCCGGCAGCCCCGGCGCGGTCAACGAGCTCGTCGATCGCCTCGCGGCTGCCCAAGTTGAACGAGACCGTGACCTTCGAGGGCGTCTGAGGTCCGCCGATCAGTTCCTCGACGCCGCCGACGCTGGCGTACATCTCGCGGCTGCCGAGCATGACGTACTGCTCGGGCGCGATCGCGAAGCACGACACGTTGTCATCGGACATCTCGGCGTTAAAGGCCCAGCCAAGGGCCGTGTAGAAGGCGGTTGCGCGCTCGACGCTTTCGACCGGACAAGTGATGAAGAGGCTCATGCTGGCCATACTTGCAAAATGCAAGTAGGCCGTCAAGGGGCGTGCGTCCCGTTCAAGGAGCGGCTACTACCTGCGTCCCCACGACGGTGTTGCCGCGGACATCCCGGTCCTCGGCGGGGCACGGGAATGGCTTCTATGACTGCTTCCGACTGGGTGTGTCGCCCGGCTTGGCCAGCGGTGACGAGCAGATTCTTCGGCCGGCGGCGCGAGTCCGCAGGCGGATGGACACCTTGGTGGTCAGACCGCTACGCGACCAGCCGAGGCAGTGGTCGACCGGCTCGTAGCGGGGCGGCCGGCGTCCGGCAGCGCGTACGGGATGGCGCGGATGCAGCGCCCAGGCATACGCTGCCGGATGCAGATCGACCTGGTCGCCTTGCGGAGCCGGCCATATCTCAAGGCGATGGGGCGCTGTATGCAGCAGGTCATCGAGGTTCCATACCAGCAGAACGTAAGCTCTCACGCCGAGATGAGTGCGGTCCCCTCCTCGGTTTGGGATCCTTGCGAGGTGTCGAAGAATGACAAGTCTCGCCGCCCGCATCGCATCGACGAGTGGGCCGTATCGGTGCGCTTGAACGATGGCAAGGTGCTGTTCTGGTGCGGTGAGCCCGGTGAGCAGTGGGGTCGCCAGTCCCAGGCATTTCGGTTCGCCAGTCAGGAGGCAGCCGAGCGGCACGCCCTGGGCTGCGAGACCAACTCCGCCGCATGGACGTATCAAGCTGTTCGGCTGCCCCGGTCCGCGTAGTCGTCACTACGCATTCATCTGCCGCTGACAAGGCGCACCAGGACTGCCAGGGCGGAGCGGGCCTTCGGTACTGCAGCAGACAGTCTGCGGTAGCTGTCAGTCGGCTGGGATCTCGACGACACCGAGGGCGGTGCTCGGATCGACCTACTGGCCGTTCTGAGTCCACTGGAGGCGCCCAGCGGCAGCGAGTCGTCGTGCGGCGCGTTGCACGTCTTCGCGATCGCCTTGCACGGGTGGTCAGCGGGAACCGACGAGTACGCCCTTCGGCGAGCATGATGCGATCTTTCAGGGCGCGATCTGAGTCACGGACACCCACGGCGGCAGTAGGCTGTGCTGCACCATCGCACGTGATGCCGGTGTCAGATGCTTGCTGGCGAACGTGCACGAAATGAGGCGAGCAGCTGCTTTCCTGCGCAGCCAAGATTCGCCAACGGTCAGCCAAACGGCCGCCTCGGCAGGTGTGTGGATCCGAAGAGCTGGTTTCCTGCTCCCAGGCCGCTCGTAGTGGAGAGTGGCAACGCATCGGCGCAAATGGATTGAGTCCACTATGGTCGTCCCAGTTACATACAGGACGGGGACGAACATGGGGACATCGGGTGTGGCGGTCTCACGTCGCCGCGTGGTGATTACCGGAATGGGAGCGATCACCCCGTTGGGTGCCGATGCCGCCGCCACCTGGCAGAACTTGCTTGCCGGTGCGTGTGGGGTAACGACGCTGGAGGATGAGGCGTTCGCGGCCCTGCCGGTTCGGGTTGCTGCGCCTGCTGCGATCGACCCGGCCGATCGCCTGCCTCGCTCGCAGGCGCGGACCATGAACCGCTCCGCCCAGTTCGCCGTGCTCGCCGCGCGGGAGGCGTGGTCTGACGCCGGGTTCCGCCCGCGGGATCTTCACGAGGGTGACATCGCCGCTGATCGTGTCGGGATCAGTATGGGCACTATCATCGGTGGGGCACCCGTTCTCGTGGCCGCCGATCGTGTCCTGGCCGGCCGGGGCGCCCGCTTCGTGTCTCCGCATACCGCACCCATGACGGTGCCCAACGGCTCAGCGGCGCAGATCGCCGTGGATTTGGGCGTGCGAGGGGAAGCAAGGACCGTGGTGTCGGCGTGCGCGTCGGGGACCGAGGCAATCGGTCAGGCTATGGACCGCATCCGCTACGGGCACCTCGACGTCGTAGTCGCCGGTGGTACCGAGGCCGTGATCACCCCGACGGTGATGTCGACGTTCACAGCTATGCGGGCGCTGTCCCTGGGCACCAGGGGACCACACGCGGCGTCGCGGCCCTTCGACAAGGCCCGCGACGGTTTCGTCCTCGGCGAGGGCGCCGGCCTGCTGATCCTGGAGGCCGAAGAACACGCCCGTGCGCGCGGCGCACGCATCTATTGCGAAGCCGTAGGTTGGGGTTTGTCCGCGGACGCTCACCACATGGTGTCTCCTCGACCGGACGGCGCCGGCATCATCGACGCCCTGCGCAAAACGCTGGCCGACGCCGACGCACGACCCGCTGAGGTCGTACACGTCAATGCTCACGCCACAGCTACCGTCGCCGGAGACGCCGCCGAAGCTTTCGCCTTGGGCGAATTCTTCGGCCAGAACCAACCATCGGTGACGGCACCCAAAGGTGCGCTCGGACACATGCAAGGCGCAGCAGGGGGCGTCGAAGCCCTCATTACCGCGCTCACCCTGCACCACGGTGTCATCCCGCCCACCATCGGATGCGACACCCTCGACGACGGTATGAACCTCGACCTCGTTGTTCACGCCCCGCGCGCGCTGACCGGCCTTGCCGGCCTGGCGTTGAGTACCTCGTTCGGCTTTGGCGGGCACAACGCCGTCCTCGCCCTGCGCCCTTACACGCCGGCATGAGCCAAGCGGAACCACACCGGTGATGTCTGCGGCAACGGCCCGGACGAGGCCACGATCGGCGTCGGCCTGCGCGTCGGATGGCGCACCCTAACTTCAGGCGGCGTCGATAAGGAATCCCGGACGCGCGGTCGCTGACAGGATCAGCAGTCGACCTGCCCGCGGGTGCCGGGCTGCCGCTGTTCGCCGACGGCGTCCACGATCGGTTCAGCAACAACGGTGCCCGACTGGGTGAACAACGCTTCGTCGAACTAGCTGCCCGGCTGACCACCATCACCAGCCTGGGCGAATACGTTGGCGCGTTGCTGGCCGAGGTTCGGCGCGGCGACGACGGGCGGCGCAGCGATGACACTGCCCCGCTCTATCTGACATGGCCTTCCCCGTAGTCGTCCGCCCGCTTGCGGGGCCCGTCACCGTGCTTTCCGGCGCGGTGCATCCCCCCTTCGACGGTGGATGCCCATCACGATCGAGGCGCCCCTCTTCTGTCTGCAGGGGGTTCAGCGCTTGCAGACGGCCGCAGTCGTTGACGGGTGGCGGTCCGTAGAGTGCAGGATTCATGGTTCAGCTGTGACGCTGAGTGATAGCTCCTACGCTGTGCGGTAATAATCAAGGCGTACGGGGGAAGCATGCGGCGTGGCAAGAACCGACGAATATGGATCGCATCGTCATCGGTCATTTGTCTGGTGGCCGGTGTGGTGGCCGGTGGGGGTCCGGCTGCTGCTGCGCCACCAGATTATGCACTTGAGTTCTACGCGGGAACTGGCTCGGCGGGTGCGCCTGTCGCGGGTCCCGTCGGTTCTTCGCCGCTCAGCACTCCCGGCGGCAGCGCGGTCGACAGTCAGGGAAACACCTATATTCCCACGTACGCTACCGGTAACTGCTGGGTGTTCAAGGTGACACCGGACGGCACGTTGTCGGTGTTCGCCGGAACAGGCACCTGCGGGGCCTCGACGGCGGGGGCAGCGACCGCGAGCATGCTGAACAAGCCGATCAACCTCGCCATCGACAGCCAGGACAACGTATATGTCGCCCAGGACACGAATGGCAAAGTCGACAAGATCTCGTCGGCCGGTGTTCTCAGTGCCTGGGCCGGGGCTGGGCCGAGCGGAGCGATTGTCGAAGGACCGGCGACGGCGTCACCGATGCGGGTCTTCGGCATGGTATTTGATGCCCAGGACAATCTGTATCTCGGTGATTGGGTTCGCGGGTACATCCTTAAAGTCGATTCCTCGGACAATTTGACGATCTTCGCGGGCAACGGGAACACCACCACGGTGACGCCAGGCCCGGCTCGGCAATCCGGCATGCGGGGCCTGTACGGCTTGGCCTTCGACAGCCAGCAGAATCTTTACGCCACCGACCTCTACCTGTTCTACGTATACAAGATCACGCCGGCCGGAATTCTGTCGATCTTCGCAGGCAACGGTACGAATACGTCAGCGTCCACCGCCGGCCCAGCGACCAGCTCGGCACTCAAGGGACCGTGGGGTTTGGCTACCGATGCTGCCGACAATGTCTATGTCAGTATCAACGGTGCCCCCTCGGTTGTGAGCATCACTCCAGCAGGGACGCTGACGGTCATCGCGGGCACCGGCGCTACCGGAACCACCACACCCGGTCTGGCCACGGCAACACCGCTGCGCAGCATCACGTCTATCCGGACCCAGGCGTCGTCGGTTTACTACGCGGATCCGAACGGCAACCGAGTCAACCGGCTGTTTCCCGCGAGCGCGCCCAGCGCCCCCACTAATCTGCAGATCACCCCGGGAGCGGGCAGCATCTCCCTGTCGTTCGATCCGCCGTCGAGCACCGGTGGCACGGCTGTCACGTCGTATGAGGTGTCCACCGACGGCGGCACCACGTGGAATACGCTGACCACCTCGGGTACCGGCCCGATCACCGGTACCGTCACCGGGCTGACAAATGGGCAGTCGTACTCCGTGGCGGTCCGCGCTGTCAACGCCATCGGCACCGGTCCGGCCAGCGGCGCTCAGACCGCGAACCTGCCCGCTGTGGCGCCGTCGGCTCCCACCGGCCTGGCCGCGGACGCCCGCAACGGTGCCGCCGAGCTCACCTTCTCCGTTCCCGACAACGGCGGCGCCGCGATCACGTCGTACGACGTGTCTCTCGATGATGGGACAACATGGCAGACGCTGCCCGTGACCGGTAGCGGCGCGACCCGCACCGCAACGGTTTCCGGGTTGACGAACAACCAGCAGTACACGGTGCGGGTGCGCGCGGTGAACAGCGTGGGCGCGGGCGCGGCTAGTGCGAACACCACGGTGACCCCAGCACCCGGCGCTCCGGTGGCGCCAGGCGCAGTCAGCGTGACCCGCGGCGACTCGTCGGCGACGGTCACCTTCAACCCGCCCTCGGACAACGGCGGGAGCCTGATCACGTCGTATGAGGTGTCGACGGACAACGGGGTGACGTGGTCGGCGTTGTCGACGACCGGGTCGTCGCCGGTCAGTGGCACGGTGACGGGTCTGACCAATGGGCAGGCGTACGACGTGCGGGTACGCGCGGTCAACAGCGCCGGCCCCGGTACGGCAAGCGGCAGCGTCTCCGTCACACCCGCCACCACGCCGGGCGCCCCCGGCAATTTCAGCGTGAGCCGCGGCGACAGCAGCGCGACCGTGTCGTTCGACCCGCCGTCGGGCACTGGAGGCAATGCGATCACGTCGTATGAGGTGTCGACGGACAACGGGGTGACGTGGTCGGCGTTGTCGACGACCGGGTCGTCGCCGGTCAGTGGCACGGTGACGGGTCTGACCAATGGGCAGGCGTACGACGTGCGGGTACGCGCGGTCAACAGCGCCGGCCCCGGTACGGCAAGCGGCAGCGTCTCCGTCACACCCGCCACCACGCCGGGCGCCCCCGGCAATTTCAGCGTGAGCCGCGGCGACAGCAGCGCGACCGTGTCGTTCGACCCGCCGTCGGGCACTGGAGGCAATGCGATCACGTCGTATGAGGTGTCGACGGACAACGGGGTGACGTGGTCGGCGTTGTCGACGACCGGGTCGTCGCCGGTCAGTGGCACGGTGACGGGTCTGACCAATGGGCAGGCGTACGACGTGCGGGTACGCGCGGTCAACGGCGTCGGCCCCGGCTCGGCGAGCACCAGCGCAGGAGTCACGCCGGCAGCCACCCCGGGCGCGCCCTCCGGTCTACAGGTGAGCCGTGGTGACCAGTCCGCCTCGGTGACGTTCTCCGTACCCGCGTCCACCGGCGGGGACCCGATCACGTCGTACGAGGTGTCCACCGACGATGGCGCTACGTGGTCGTCGTTGCCGGTGTCAGGTACGGGCGCGACCCGCACCGCTACTGTGTCCCAGCTGACTAACGGTCAGCTGTACCAAATCAAGGTACGAGCCCGTAACAGCGTCGGCCCGGGCGCCTCGAGTGCGCCATCCGAAGTGCGGCCCGCGCGGGCTCCCGACGCGCCCGCCAACATAACCGTCCAGCCCGCGGGCAACGGCAAGCTCGCTGTGACGTTCGTGCCTGCCGGTGACAACGGGGACGCAGTCACGCACTACGAAATTTCCACCGACAACGGCACCTCCTGGCAAACGGTCGCTACCCAAGCCGGTCCCAGTGGCAAGCGCATCGCAACGGTTACCGGGCTCACCAATGGCACCACCTATCCCGTACAGGTGCGAGCCGTCAACACTGCCGGCGCCAGCACGGCCTCGGCGGCCGTACCCGGCACGCCTGCTGCTGATGCGCCCTCGGCGCCCGGCGCGTTGAGCGCCAGCCCCGGCGATGGCAGCGCCACCCTGTCGTTCGCTGCGCCCGCTGACGACGGCGGCAGCGCGGTCACCGGCTATGAGCTGTCCCTGGATGGCGGCGACACCTGGCGCCCGCTGTCCACCACCGGTGCAGGGCCGAACCTGCGCGCCACCCTCCTCGGGCTCACCAACGGCACCGCCTACTCGGTGAAGATCCGAGCCCGTAACCCGATCGGCGCCGGTGCTGCCTCCGCCGCCGTCAGTTTCACACCCAGCGCCACCCCTGCCACCGCACCCGGTGCCCCGAGCGCAGTGACGGCGACGCCGGGCGACCGTACCGCTGTGCTGGCATTCTTCCCGCCCGCGCAGGACGGCGGCGCCCCGATCACCGGCTACGAGGTATCCGTGAACGACGGAGCGTGGACCGGCCTCGACACCACCGCCGGATCGAACGGCACCCGGACCGCGACGCTGACGGGCCTGACCAACGGCACCGTGTACGGCGTGCGGCTGCGTGCTATCAACTCCGTCGGCGCAGGTGTGTCCACCGCAGCCATCACCGTTACGCCGGCTAGCCCTCTGCCCGGCGCACCCACCGGCCTGACGGTCAGCCCCGGCGACGCGGCGCTCACCGTGTCCTTCAATCGGCCCGACTACGACGGCGCCGATGCCATCGTGCGATACGAGGTATCCACCGATGACGGCATCACCTGGGCGCTGCTGACCACGACCTCCGGCGCGGACGGGCGTCGTACCGCAACCGTTACCACTCTGGTCAACGGCACGACCTACCCCGTCCGGATCCGCGCGGTGAACGGTTCGGGTGCCGGACCCGCGTCCCCGAGCGTGGCAGGCACTCCAGCTGCGGTCACGGTGCCGGTGCGCATCGATCTGCAGCTGCAACTCACCACCGACACGAAACTCCTCGGAGCGCGCGCCACTCTGACCGGCGGTGGGCTCATGCCCTCATCGACCTACCTGCTGCGGATGTTCTCGGCACCGGTGGTCATCGCCTCCGGGCGAACCAACTCCCTGGGCGGTTTCCGTTCCGCGATCACCATGCCCCGCAAGGCGTGCGTCGCGGGAGGACTTCATCAGCTCGTACTCACCGGTACCGCTCCTGACGGCACGATCGTGCGAGACATCAACTGGGTGGTGCTCGACGACACCTGCTCGGCGCATACCGGCACCACCACCAAACCGCCGGCTGGAACCGTCCGGCTCGGGTCGTACCTGTTCCCTTATCAGTCATCGCGCCTGCTGCTGACCACCAAGCGCAACCTGCGTGCAAGCGTCGGATCCCTTCGCGGCGCGAAGCTCGTTACCGTCACCGGTTACACCCAGACGGACAAGACGTCAAAGGCAGCCCGGGCAGCTAATCGTCGCCTTGCCCTGCAACGCGCCGTCGCCGTGCGCCAATACCTGCGGGGCCTCGGCGTGCGAACCGCGATCCGCGTGGTCGGCGCTGGCGCGACGAATCCGACGAGCAAGAACCAGAACCTCAACCGCCGGGTGGTCATCAGCATCCGGTACTAGCCACTCCACGGCTACGGCGGCCCGAGAATCGCTACCCACGGACCCCGATCGGTTTCGATGCATACCAGCACGTCGGAAGGCTTCGCGTCAGCGGGCAGCAAGCCGGCGACGAACTCGTGGAAGCGAGTCATCCCGTCTACGCTTTCGGGGAGCCGGGCGGTGCGTATCGCCCGACCGTGTTCGTCCTGCACTTCCGCGTCATGGTGATCTTCCGCCCAGTCATCGCCGACGAACAGCACTTACGGGTCTGCGCTCTGCCACGGTTCTGTGTCAGCGGCCCGCGGAAGACTCCAGCGCCCTGATGGACCAGTGCTCACGCCAACGCTCGGCGGGCACGACACCCCATCAGCCGTTCATCTCCCGACCACAGGCAGGGGCACGTTCTAACCCCAGGACTCAACATCGGTCCAGGCGGCGGGAGTGCTCACCTGCCTGCCGCTACCAGGCACCGAGTCTGCCAGCAGCTGACCCGGCAGCTCCCATTAGGCGGCGGGGTGCGGTTCGCGGCTGGGCCGGCGGCGGCCACGAGGTGTTCGGTGATGGCGTGGACGGTGGCGAAGGACAGCACGGTAGGACGCCCCGATTGCGCAGACAGGGATGGCGGTAGGTGGGCATGGAGACGAGGACGGCCCCGCAGCCGGTGGCTGCGGGGCCGTCCTCGTCTCGTGGGAGATGTTGGGTTCGGCCGTGGCGGGCTCGGCCCGGCCACAGGCGTGGATTTAGCGGTAGTTCAGAGTGGTGCTCTTGGCTGTGGCGACGATGAGCTCCGCGACGTTGGTCGCGGCGAGGTGATCTTTGGCGGTAGTGCGGTGCTGGCCGTACCAGGCGACGGCTCTGCCGGCCGCCCAGCCGGTGCAGCGTGGTTCGAGGCGCCGCGCTGGCGTACACCCTCGCTCAATCCGAGGTGGCTGCCAGAACGCGGGGGTCGAGCTTGGCCAGGTCCTCGGCGCGCGTCCACGACAGGCAGCGTGCGGCGTCGTGCACGGTGTCACCGGGCTCGGCAATCTTCAGATAGAGACGCGCCCGGCTGTAGGTCGCGAGGTACTCGACGCCGTGCCGCCGGTGCCATAGCCGAGGCTTTCGTTGTCCTGCGGTGGCGGCTCGCATCGCGGTGACCTCGACGTGGTGGTTCTGACGGTCTGACGTGGCCCCACAGGCGGCCCCAAGTGGCTCCATCACGGGGTCGAACCCACTGCGAGTTCGGTGACACACACGGTTACGGTAGTGCGCCAGGGCGCCGTCTCGACGAGGGACGCTCCTGGCCCCGATGAGGGGCAGGTAATCATGCGTTGCCTTTCAGAGGTCGCGTCCGCCGACCGGTGGCTGTTCAGGCACTTACCTTGACTCCCGCTCGACCAAACGCCACTTCTGCATGTGGCCTGCGTCACATCTGAAACAGGGTGGTCGGGCCAGCCCGTGTAGACACTGAAACCGCCGATGACCTGAGGGATGACCATCATGCGCGAGGAATTTCAGACCATCGAGTGGGCCGAGCCGCCCATCGGCGATCTCATCGGCGAAGCGGTGGCCACCGGCCGTCGGCTGCGGACCGCCAAGCGACTGCGGGTCGTCGGCGCCGGCTTGGCCGTCCTCGTCGTGACCGGCCTGGCCGCAATTCCCATCGTTCGCAACACCACGGCACCGGCCACGGCGCCCGCAGCCATCGCCATGGCGGCCCCGTCCGCCGCCGCGAGCAGCTCGGTTCCCGCGGCCGTGACCGAGGCCAACCGGGTCAAGGGCACTCCGGCCGGTGTGCTCGAACTGCTGACGGAGAACCTGCCGAAGGGCAAGACCAGCCACTATGCCGGCGTCGTCGATCAAGGCGACGTGGGGGTCCAGACGTACCTGGATCGCGGCAAGGGCCCGGGCATGATCCGCTTGTTCGTGATGAAGCGAACGATGGCGCAGCTCACCAGTAAGACGTCGGCGCTCAAAGGCGCCTGGATCCCGCTGGGCAACGGCGTCGAGTACCAGTCCATCAACGTTCGCGGCAACTGTATTCAGCACACCATCGTGTACGTCCGTCACGCCGACGACACCCTCCTGCAGTTCAACCTGTCCAACTGCCTCGCGTGGGACGGCAAGCAGAACGGAACGTCACCGCAGATCCTGACCGTCCGCGAGGCCGCCGAGGTGGGCGCGGACCCCCGGTGGGGCGTGCAGATCGACCCGTCCCTCAACCAGCAGGGCGCTGCCACCTTCCCGCATCTGCCGGCGAATTTCGGCAAATGAGCAGAGCTGACGACGACTTCGTCGAGTACGCCCGGACCTCGGCCACCCAGTTGCGGCGCACCGCCTATCTGCTGTGCCGCGACTGGGATCTGGCAGCCGACCTGACCCAGATCACCCTGGCCCGGATGTTCGTGCACTGGCAACGAATCACCCGGCGCGACAACCCGCACAGGTACGCCCGGCAGGTACTCTCCCGCGCCTTCCTGGATCACCGCCGGTCGAAACGCTCCCACGAGGTGGTGACCGCCGAGTTCACCGACGTGCCGGGAACGAACGAGGACGATGATTTGCGGCTGACGCTCATCGACGCGCTCGGCCGGCTCCCACCGCGTGACCGGGCGATCGTGGTGCTGCGCTACTGGGAAGACCTCAGCGTCGAGACGGTCGCCGAGATCCTCGGCCTGCCAGCCGGTACAGTGACCTCCCAAAGCGCCCGCTCACTGGCTCGACTACGCCACCTGCTCGGCCAACCGGCCGGGCCCATACTCGGAAATTAGTTGTTCGCCTGAACCACTCCGGGGCTGGTTCGGCTCAGCCCGCCCCGCGGCCGGCGACTAGCGGTGAAAACCCTCAACGGCGTGCCGTGGAGGGTTGCGTTCGCGCTGCAAGCGGCCGGGTGGACCTTGCGTAACGCGGTGGTGTGGGCCAAGACCAACCCGATGCCGGAATCCGTCCGCGACCGGCTGTCCACCTCGTACGAGCTGCTGTTCCTGCTGACCCGATCCTGGTCGTACTACTTCGACTTGGACCCGATCCGGATCCCGCTGCAACGCCCGGACGCCGTCGATGGCACCCGCATCGTCGGCCCGCGGCTTCGGCGGCCGCACCAGCCCCAAGACCAGCGACCTCGCCCGGTCCACCAACAGCCGCGGCGCCACCTGGTTCAGCCGCACCCGCACCGGCAGCCGGGTCATGCTCTGTCACCGCCACAGCACCGCAGTACTGGTCCGCGACTGGCCCCCCACCATGACCATGTTCTGGGCACCGTCTCAGCCAGCGCCAACACCTGGAAATTCCACAACGAAGCGACCCGGAACATGTCCGACTCGGCTCCCACCGTTCTCACCAAGACCGAATACCTGCGGTCCCGCACGGCGCCGTCGGACTACCTCCACACCGCCGTCACACCCGCCCCCTGGCCCACCCGAACCGGCGCCAAGCAGCGCGCCGGCCGACTCGCGCTGGGCAAAGAACGCACACCCAGAGGGCTGCCCATCCCGCGATGACCACACCACCGGTTTCGCCCAGGAATCGCTATGGTGCTTCTGCAAGCTCCCGACCGGAACGGAGCATGGAGTCCATGGACGGTGCCACAGCCGGGACCGAGCTAGCGAAGATCAGCGACACCGAGCGCGCCGTCTACGGTTCCATCACGCCGCTTGAGCTGCGGGCGTTTCTCAATGCCTGGACGAAACGCCGATTGGGCAGTCCGATCGAGAACGTTCGCTTCCGCGCCGGGCGCATCGACGTTGTCTGGGGGGTCGAGCTGGGAGACGGGCGAACCGTCGTCATCAAAACTCATCGACAACCGGTTGACTTTGACGCTGCCCGGGTCGCCCACGATGCTCAGCTCCTGCTGGTAGAAGCAGGCTTTCCTTGCGCAGCGCCCCTGACCGGACCGGACGAGGTCGAAGGCCGGGTTCTGACGGCGGAGACCCTGATCGACGGCGAGGCCCCGGACGGACGGGACTCGGCCAGCCGGCTGTTGCTGGCCGACGGACTTGCCCGGCACATCGAGATCCTGCGTGAGCGACCCGACTTTGTGCGAAGGGCCGGGCCTGGGCCGTCATGGTGCCGCTACCAGGCCGGACCCTGGCCCGTTCCGCACGACACGATCGTCGACTTCCGATCAACACCGGCCGGTTACGAGTGGCTTGACACCTTCGGCCAACGAGCCGCCGACCAGACTCTTGCTCATCGCGAGGCTGAGAAGGTCGTCGTGGGCCACGCCGACTGGTACGCCGGCAACACCGCAATCTCCGCAGGTGTGCTGGTCGGGACGTTCGATTGGGAACTTGTCGCCGACACCGAAGCAGTCATCGCAGGATTCGCTGCGGCTGCCTACGCCTCAAGCTCAACGGCCGGCGGCGGATTGTCGACCCCTGAAGAGGTGGCGATGTTCCTGCGTGACTACGACACTGCCCGCACCCAACCGCTAGCCGTTCAAGAGCGGCGAGCCGCCGCCGGCGCGGCCGCCTGGATCCTCGCGTTCAACGCTCGCTGGCAGGTTGCACTCAGCAACCATGGCCTTTGCGACGAAGCGACGGTGTCGCTGGTCCAGAACCGCGCGGAGGACTACCTGACCCTCACCTGGTGACAGGGAGACGCGCCGGCGTCGACCTCCAGCAGGTGGTGCACAAGCGGCGACCAACGATAGGACCAAAAGCCCGCGGCCGCCATCGACCCCTGGTCACCGATTGCGCCCATCCCGCCACCGATTCCACAAGGTTGCTGCGGACAGCCGAGCTCCGAAACCGTCCGGACCTACCTTGCGAACACCTGGTTTACGCCCTGCCGCCCGCAATTTCGGGACGGACGAGACAGGCTGCTCGGCATGATAGCCACCCCAGTGGCGGGCAACCGGGTCGAGCCGGCCGTCGACTGGATCGCCGACAATAGCGCTTTTGCCGGCCGCTACCTCGGCGATACCGCCTACCTGCACTGGCTTGCCCACCGAGCCGAGCACCAAGGGCGGTGCGCGTTCGCCACGGCCCCGATGTCGTCGCGGACAGCGCCGCTACCCTGGCCCGATCACTGCCCATGCTGCCCCGCATCCGCGCGGCCGGATACCGCGCCGCACTCGCCGCTCGGGACGGCATGGACACCGACGAGGTCCCCTTCCCGGAGATCGACCTGCTGTTCCTGGGCGGGCACCACCGGCTGGAAGCTCGGGACCGCCGCAGCGGACCTGGTGGCCGCAGCCCGCGCCCACGGTGTCAGCACCCACATGGGCAGGGCAGGGTGAACAGCCTGCGCCGACTCCGGTATGCCCTGCAGATCGGCTGCGACTCGGTCGACGGAACCTTCCTCGCCTACGGCCCGAACCGCAACCTGCCCACTCTGCTCGGCCGGTTCCGAAGCCTCACGTCGGACACAACCGGACGGCCGAACCCACCCCGGCTGAACCGGTCCGCTCAGGGAGAACGCGCTGGTGCCACGCACAGGCGGCGCCGTGACCTGCACGCCCCGGGAGTCGCGTTAAAGAAGCTTTAAGGAACGCTTGCTCAGCGTCATGAACTGCTGCCACATCATTGCTCGTATATCTCGGCACAAGCAGTACCGAGACGAAGAGGAGCCGTGCATGTATCGACGCGGAGTCAGCAGCCGGACGCGCAAGCTGGTGATTGGAGGTGCCGCCGCAGCGCTGCTCGGCTCGGCGCTCGCGGTCGGCACGGGGATGAGCCAGGCCGCCGAACAGGGCAACGCCGGAGCCAGCTCCGGTAACGTCAACGCTTTGGTGCCGGCGCTGGGTTTCAGCCCGGGCGATCCGAACGCGACGGCCGACCGCGTTGGCCCTACCGGGGTGAAAGTTCCCGGTCGCTGCCCGCCGACTCAAGCCCAGGTGAACGCGCAGGTAGCGCTCAAGAATGCGAGCTTGCCGAGTGGAACGGACCTTGAAAGCCGTATCCAACGTTTTGAGAAAACCTTGTCGGCGATTCAGGACTTGAAATGCCCCGCATCTTCTACGACTTTGCTGGGCCGCTTGAATTCCTTGACCGCGCTGCGCGGAAACGCGAACCGTGACAACATCGTGCGTGGTCTGAGTTTGAACGAAACGCCAGCGGGATAAGCCGCTCGCAGAGCGGCGCCGCGGACAACGGCATCCTGAACCTTCGCGAATCCTGATCCACCGCACGGAACCGCCTCGCCGGAGGCCCTCGCACCACGAGGGGTCTCCGGCGCGTTCGTGTGTGCGCCATGCGAGTGGTGATCTTGGGCTACTTCGGCACGCTGACCGACCCGGCGCTGAGGAGTATCGCGAGCCCTCGCCGACCGCAATCGTGTAGGCCATGCGTAACCAACGGTGGTGACGACGACGATCGCGCCGCGAGTCGAAGAACGGGCCGGGGCCCTTCTTCACCACGCGCAGCCCTGGAGAGAACACGGCGCCCAACGCGTACAAGAAACTGGGCCTGACCGGAGAGAAAAGTCAATATGTCATGCAGGCCAGCGTACGGAAATCTGACATGAAGCCCCTTCGCGGCGACCGTGGCCGGTTCATCTTCGAGACTCCCGGGGGTATCAAGATTCCGCGCGACAAGGTGACCTACTTCGGTCCCACCTCCGGATGGTCGCAGCAATGATCACCGGGCAGGACACGGTCGTAGTGCTGGCCGGCGACCCGGCCGCCGTGGTGCGGCGGTTCCTGGACGCCTGGTCCGAGCGGTGGCCCGGCCTGCGGGTGGCCGTGGGCGTGGACGACTCGGCGCCGTTCGAGCCGTGGGCCGGCGGGATGGTGGCCACGGGCCGGGAGGAGATCCTCGTCGCCCGGGACGAGGATATGGAGGTCTTCTGGGACGAGCACGGCTACGCGCTCGACGCGACGGGTGAGGGCCCGTTCGCGATCTACTACAGCCCGTACGGACCGAGAAGCAGCAAGGTGCTGGCCCTGGAAGATCCGTACAACCACGGTGACGGGTTCGCCTACGAGCCGTACGAGATGCTGGTCGCCGGTCGGGGCATGTCCTTGCTGACCCTGGTGACTCCGGACGAGGCGAAGGAGTTCAGCGCGACCCTGCTGGACGCGTTGCTCGACCAGATACCCGAACCGGACTGAGCGCCGGCTCGACATGGCGGCCCGGGCCACGGCCCGGGCCGCCGCGTTCCCGGAAGGTGCAGCGGACGGCAGTGCGGTGGACCCGGGGCGAACCGCTCTTCACGGTGCCCGCCGAGGACCTACCGCCGATCCCGGTCTACTTCCGCCAGGACGACTACGCGATGGACTCGTGCGTGATCGTCGACAAGGACGGCAACGAACGCAAGGCCGATCCGCAGGAGTGCGTGGGCCTGGAACGGAAGCGGTGTGGGGCGACAACCACGTCGAGGACCGGCTGCGCGACCACTATGCGGGCCGCAAGAACCAGGAAGTCGAGGACGCCGGAGTCAAGCTCGGCTGAACCGCCGCCGCGCTACTGGGAGGTACGGACGATGGCAGTGCGTTGGAGCTCCGGCAAGGTGCTCAGGATCGGCCTGACGGACGGGCGGCACGCGTACGCGGTGATGCTCGCCCGTTCGCCCTACGTGGCGTTCTTTGCGATGGATGCCGGGCTGCGGGACGGCTCGGTGCCCGCCGGCGAGCCGCTGTCCGTGGTCGGGGTGCAGTGCAACGCGTATGCCAGGGGCGGTTGGGGCAAGCCGGTGGCCAAGCTCTCCCGTGGGACGTCCCGCCGACCCCGCGCTTCTTCCGCCAGGACCGCGGCGTGGTGGATTCCTGCGTGATCGTCGAGCCGGGGCGACGAGCGTCCCGCGACCCTCAGGAGTGCGCCGGCCTCGAACGCGCCGCCGTGTGGGCGGACAATCACGTCGTGAGCCGGCGGGAGGACCATTACGCCGGTCGCCCGAACGGTGTCGCCGAGCGGCTGCGACTCGAGACCTGAGGTCGGGGTGTTTCTTTGGCGGAAGTGGTCAGCGACCGCGTCAAGCCTGGGCCGTTTCCCGGGCGGCGATCGCGGCCTGGATGCGGCGCAGGGTGCGCAGGGCCTTCTTCGCTGCGGCGCGGACTTCGCCGTCGAACACGGTTTTGCCGCGGTCGGTGGCCTGCAGGCGTTCCAGGGTCGGGATTGCCCGGTCGTCGCCGGTTGAGCCGAGCGCTACGGCGGCCCAGTAGCGCTGGTCCGGGTCCGGGCTGTCGGCCGTGGCCAGGAGCCGGGGCACCACCTCCGGCGTGAACTGGGCGAGGGTGCTGGCGAGGTAGCCGATGCGGGAGAACCGGCGCAGTTCGAACTCCTGCCAGAGTGCCTCCATCGCCGCGTCGCCGCCGATGGCGGCCAGGGCGTCGGCGGTGTGGGCGCGCAGCCAGTCGGCCTGGTCGGCGAGCAGTGGCCGCAGTGCGGGCACCACCGAGGCGTCGCCCAGGCGGCCGAGTGCCTTCACCGACTCGTCCCGCACGATCCACTGTGGGTGGTCGAGCAGCGTGACGAGCTGCGGCACTGCGGCGCGGATGTCCATCGCCGCGCACCCCATCACCGCCCAGGCCTGGCAGTTGTAGCGGGTGTCATCCAGCGCCGCGAGCAGCGGCTCCTGCAGCCCGGGATCGGCGAAGACGGCCGCGTGGTTCATCGCCCGCGAGTACAGCGAGCGGTGGAAGTCGCGGTAGTCGCGCACGAGCACGTGCAACGCCGCGATCGCCGACTCGTCGCCGTGCTCGCGGACCCGGTCGAGCAGCCGGTTGACGTGTGCTTCGCGGGCATCGAGCGGTCCCGATCGGAGGTCTTGCAGGTCAGCGGGCTTCACTGTCCGACCATACGCTTCGCCTCGTTCGTGCCGCGGAGAGTGCCTCGTTAGCGTCTTCGGGCACGATTTCTGGCCGTTGACCGCTTGATGCGGTTTCGCCTGGCGAGTCACGGGCGGCGCCGTGGAAGGTTGAGCCTTTATCGTTGAGGGGGGCCTTGATGGCAAAGATCATTGTGGCGGCGCCGCCGGTGCCGGGGGAGTTCGGGCCGATGCTGAACGTGGCTCGGGCGCTGGCCGGGCGGGGGCATCAAATCACCGTGCTGTCGGGCAGTCTGTTCCGGGCCGCGACCGAGCAGGCCGGGCTGGCGTTCGTGGCGCTGGAGGGCGATGCCGACTACGACATCCGCGAGCACGTGGCCGAGCGGGAAGCACTGAACCTGCCGCCGGGGCCGGCGCAGCTCAACCACGACTGGATCCACGCCTTCGCCAATCCGATGCCGGAGGAGCACAAGGCGCTGCAGGCTCTGCTCGCGCAGGACCCGGAGCAGTACCTGGTGTGCAACGTGCTGTTCCTCGGGGCAATGCCGGTCAAGTACGGCGTGCCGGGGCTGCGGCCCGCCGGCTGGGTGGCGGTCAGCGTGGTCGGGCTGGCGATCAGCAGCGACGACTCGACCTTCTTCGGGCCGGTCCCGGCGGCCGGCCCGGAGGAGGCCAGGGCGGCGAACCGGGCGGGCAACGCGCAGTTCGCCGCGGCGCTCGAACCGGCCCGGAACCGGGTGGCCGAGCTGCTGCGGTACATGGGCGCCACCGAGCCGTTCACCTCGTCGTTCGTGGACGGGACGTACCTCGGGCCGGACGCCACCGCCGTACTGACGGTGCCTGGTTTTGAATTCGAGCGCAGCGACCTGCCGGGCACCATCCACCTGGTCGGGGCGCTGCCGCCGCAGCCGGCCGGGAACTGGGAGCCGCCGGCGTGGTGGAGTGAGCTGGACGGGTCGCGGCCGGTGGTGGTCGTGACGCAGGGGACGCTGGCCAACCACGATCTGTCGCAACTGGTGGAGCCGGCGCTGGCGGGGCTCGCCGACCAGGACGTGACGGTGGTGGCGGCGCTCGGCGGGGCGGATCCCGCGTCGCTGTCGATCCCGGTGCCGGACAACGCGCGGGTGGCGAGCTACATCCCGTTCGAGGCGCTGCTGCCGAGGGCGAGCGTGCTGATCACCAACGGCGGTGCGGGCGGCACCCACCAGGCGCTGGCCGCCGGCGTTCCCGTGATCATCGCGGGGGAGACCGAGGACAAGCCGGCAAACGCGGCCCGGGTCGCCTACCACCGGCTCGGCATCGATCTGCGCACCGGCAACCCGTCGCCGCAGGCCGTGGCCGAGGCGACCGCCGCCGTCCTGACCGACGAAGTGATTCACGAGAACGTGGCGCGCCTCGCCAAGGTCTACGCCGAGCACGACCCGGTCGCCGAGATCGAGCGGCTCGCCCTGAGCTGATCCACCCTCCGGCCCGGTCGTTGCTGCCCGGCGACCGGGTTGACCGGGGCTGGTGCGCTGGGTCCATGAAGGACTTGCCCTGGCGGCCGATTCGCGAGCGGGTGCCTACCTCGCGGAAGCCAGCCGCTTGGTGCAGGGCGAGACTGGCTGCGTTCTCGGGGAAGATGCCGGAGCGGTGTCGAGCTGCACGGTCTGCTGCCGGTGGCGGCGTAGCATCCGGGGATTGTCGCCGAGCACCAGCGCCGCCACCACGAGCGCCATCAGGGCGTAGATGATGGGGCCGACCGAGCTGCCCAGCCCGGCCAGCAGGCCGAGAGCGAGCGCGGCGAAGTAGTAGGCCAGGTCGACCTGGGCGATCTCGTCCGAGCGCAGCCGGATGATCGACAGCACACCGAACAGGCCGAGGTCGAGCCCGGCGCCGATGTTCGACGAGCCGAGCACCGTAGCCGTGGCGAGCACGCCTCTCGCTTCACCCCGAGCTAGGGCTCGGTGGTGAGGTAGGTACCCGGCGTCTGGCCGGTCACCCGCTGGAAGACCGCGATGAACGCGCTCGTCTTCCGATAGCCGACTTGCCGGGCCGTCACCCCGACCGGCGTGCCCGTCGAGAGCTTCTGGACCGCCGCACGGATCCGCACCCGCGTACGCCACTCGGCGAAGCTCAGCCCCGTCTCGGCGCGGAACAGCCGCGTCAGCGTCCGCACACTGGAGTGTGCGAGGTTGGACCAGTGCGCCAGTTCCCGCTGGTCGGAGGGGTCCGTCAGGAGCCGCTCGGCGATCACTCGCAGCCGCTGATCGGCTGGCATCACGATCGCGATGTCGTGGGCCGGACACGGGGTAATCAGGCGGATCAGCAGCGACTCGGCCGCCGGCCGCGCCGGATCGGCTGGGTCCGCGTCCAGCATGTACGCCAGCAACTCGCGCAGCAGCGGGCTGACCCGCACCCCCGTGACCGACGTCCAGGCGATGGGACACTGCACGGGGTCCATGGCCATGAGTCCGCCCTGCCCAGGATGCCGGACGGCGCCCGCGTGCGGGACATGGGCGGGGATCCAGATCCCGTATCCGGGCGGCAGCAACCAGTCGCGGGACTCCGTCCTCACCGTCACCGTCGCGGTGGTCGTCCACAGAAACTCCGGCTCGGCGTGGGTGTGGGCCTCGCGGATGTCCGGCTGCCCGTTCTCGTACGACGATCCGCGCTCGATCGCAAGGATCGGTGAGCTGGCCGGTTCGGGGTACTGGATGTCTCCCATGCGCATTCGGGCCACTCTAGCGTCGTACCCATGATCACTGAGTCCCCGAAGAGAGGGATCACCGACCGGATCCTGATGCTCCGCCATGTCACCGCGACCGAGGTCGAGCAGATTCGCCCGAGGATCCTGCGAGTACGACTTGGCGGCCAGCAGATCACCGACGTCAGGCCGGGCCAGCACCTCCGGTTGAAGGTCCGCGAGGACAGCATGGTGCTACGCACCTACACGGTCGCCGCCATCGACATCCGCAAGCAGTGGCTCGACCTGTGGATCTACCAACCGAGCGACGAAAGCACCCCCGGCCTGGACTGGAGCCGAAACGTCGCCCCGGGGGACCCCGTGACGTTCATGGGTCCCTCCGGCCGCTTCGTGGTCCAGCCGGACGCGCCCTACCACCTCGTTATCGGCGAGGAGACCGCACAGGTCGCTTTCGCCGCAATCCTCGGCGCGACGAAACCCAGCGCGAGCGTGCATGGAGTTGTCGAGGTGCCGACCCCGGACGAGCGCCTCGACTTTCCCCGCGCCGACGAGCTCACCTGGACCTACCGCGGTGACGCCCCGGCGGCACAGTCGGCCGGCCTGCTCGAAGCGGTCCGCGCGCTGCCCCTCCCGTCCGCCCCCGGCGTGGCGTACCTCGCCGGGGAGGCCAAGACCATCGCCGCCATCCGCACCCACCTGGTCACCGAGCGCCGCTGGCCCCGCCGCTCTGAGCTCACCAAACCGTTCTGGACACCCGGCCGCAAGGGCCTCGATTAGTGCCGCTGCGGCAGCCAGCGTCCGCAGCCTCGGTGTTTGTCATAGTCACAGCGGCCTCGAGACCCTGCGCGCGTGAGCCTCCGACCGGAATCCGACCGGCCTCAGCCCGGTCGGCACTTCCTGAACGGGCCCACGGCACCGCGTCACGGCCACCCAACAGCACCCTGCGAGGAGATCTTCCATGTCCGACTTCGAGCCCGCCGTAACAGCGTTCATCCTCCTCAAGACCAATCGCGCCTGGTTGGACCTGTCCGTACCGGAGCGCGTCGCCGCCTTCCAGGAAAGCGTTCTGCCCGCCATCAAGGACAAGGCCGAGGACGTACGTTGGCGCTACTATGACACGGAGTTCTACACGGCCCGCGTGACCGACATCTGGGTCTGGGAGGCACGCGACCACGAGGCTTTCCAGTTGGTCATCGAGGCATTGCGCGAGACGCCGTTCTGGGACCATTACTTCGAGATCGTCGAAATTCTGGCGGGCGTCGAGAACGGCTACGCCAAGCACTACGGCGCCGACATTCCAGCAATAGTCAACGCCTGAGCTTCGCCTGCGGTCGCCTGCCGCCGGGCGTGGCAGGCGACTATCGAGCGAATCGCGATGCGACGCCGGCCGGGCGGTACTCCGGCAAGAGATCTGAGGCCTGCCAGTGGACGGCTGGCTGTCACCGTTAGGTCTCCGTCGTGTGTGGACCAACGGTTGTCCCAAAGCCCGGCGCCGGCCCCCGATCAATCGCCAGCCGTGGAGATCAGGGGCCCGGGCATGAAGGCGGTCCAGCCCCGCCGGCCAGCCTGTCACATCACCATCCGCTTGACCCAACCCAATGAACCGATCATCGATACGGCTTGCCGGCCTACTGCCATTGCAATCCCGAACCAGGAAACGCAGTCGGGCCACTTCCCGACATCCGTGTCTGCCGCCGACCGGGCGCAGTCGGCCCGCAGTGGTATGAGGGCTTCAGAGGGTACGTACCGTCGATATGAGGCCTTCTGCAGCTCCCGGGCGAGGTCGCCACGCCGTCAGGTGCCGAGCCGTGCTGATCATGGACCAGCCGGAGAGCTCCTCGACGATTAGCCCGAAATGCTCCGCGAACCACGCTCGGCGTGCACGATCTGGGGTGTTGCTTGACCAAGTAGGCCTCCGGGGGCGGTTGTGGGCAGGTTCAGGGATGGGTGCGCCGCATTGGTGTCCATGGTTCTGGTGGGGGCAATGTTGACCGCGCCGGAGGCCGCGCGGGCTGCGCCGCTGGTGCTGTCTCCGGCGTCGGTTCCAGCCTCGGACGCATCACTCAGTAACATCAGCGCCAATTCGTCCGGTTCGCTGACCGCACTGGGGCCTACGTTCGCGGCGGATAATCACTACTACCAGGTGCTGACCGACACGGCGGGGCTGACCCTGACACCCACGCCGGCGCAGGCAACGGCATCGGTTGCGGTGAAGCTGAACGGAGCCGCTCGGACGCTGGATGCCAACGGTTCGGCGAGCCTGTCCCTGGAACGCGGACGCAATGAGGTGCTCATCACCGTTACGGCACCGGACGGTGTGACGAAAGAGGACTACCACGTCGCGGTCTGGCTGGGGATGACCCCGGTTCCGACGATCGTCAACGTGTCGAACCCGACGGCGACGGTCTACGGAGGAAGCCGCTCGACGGTGACGGTCCGAGACGGCACGCTGCCCGACTGGCCTTGGTGCTGGGGCACGTCGATCTACGTCGGCGAGAATTACGGCAGTATCGAAAGCCAGATCCTCGATCCTGACAGTGGCCTGACCCGGTTCGTGGTCGAGATGCCGGACACCGACGACTTCAAGCCGGGCACGTTCGATCTGCGGGTACAGCACCAGTGCCCATCGGGTCGCGCGGAGGCGGTCACCCCGGACGCCATCACCTACACCGATGACTTCCCGATCACCAGCGTGAGCGCGCCGGACCCGCTCACCGCCGGCAAGGTGATCCAGTTCCACGGCAAGAACGTCACCAACATGGCCGAGGACATCGAATACTGGATCGCCAACGCTGACAACAGCAAGATCATCGAGCTGGAGCCGTACGAATACTGGGGTGGCGACGACACCGCGGTAGTGATGGTCGATTACTACGGCGGCGACGAATATGTGGGTTCCGGCAAGCGCCGGCTGAATGTCGGGTACTGCGAAAATCAGCCCGGCGACGCCGACTGCAAAATCTTCTACTCGAAGGAGATCAACTGGCAGGAGCCGGCACCCAGTGACGCCTCCTTCTCGCCTTCGTCGGGCCCGGTGGCCGGGGGCACCAAGATCCGCATGCGCGGGCGGTTCCTCACCTCGACCTACGCGGACTTGAGCCTCAAGGTCGGTGATGAGGCGGTCAGCAATTACAACGTCATCGACCAAGCCTCCTGGGGCGACGAGGAGTATCCGGAGGCCTGGAGCACTGGATATGACGTCATCGAATTCGAGACTCCGCCGGCGACGGCCCCAGGACCGGTACAGATCACAGCCAGCACCAAGTTCGGCTCGACGGTTGCGCGCGGAACGTTCACCTACGGTGCTCGGCCTGCGATCTCAAGCGTCAGCCCCACATCGGTGGCCAACACCGGCGGGTCGGTCATCACGATCACGGGCACTGGTTTTGGCACGGCCGGGCGTCCGTCGGTCATCATCGACGGGGTCAAGTCGCCCTTCGTGACCAGGGTCAGCAGCACGAAAATCCTTGCGGTGGTGCCGGCGTCGTCGGCCACCGGCCCGGTCGACGTGCAGGTCGTCTCGCCGCAGGGCGGCGGAACCTCGCAGGCGGCCACGCTGACGCTGGCGACTCCTGCGGCGGTGCCGACGATCGGCCAGCTCAACCCCACGACCGCCAAGATGGGTGACTCGGTCACGATCACCGGTACCGGATTCGGCGCCGCTGGCACGATCGGTGTCTCCGTTGACGGCGTCTGGGCCCGCGTGACGGCGTCCACATCGACCTCCGTGACGTTCGATGTTCCGGTTCTGGACAGCGCCGGCATCAAGACGGTCCTGGTCGGGGCGAGCACCGGTACGGCGTCGCAGTCAAACGCGTTGACGGTTCGCCCCCAGGATGCGATCACCGACGTATCGCCGGCGGCCATCCCGTCCTACGCAACGGGCAGCGCCGCGAAGATCACGCTCACCGGCGTGGGCTTCGGGACCAGCGGAACCGTCAAGGTCGGCGCAGCCACGGCTGTGCCCTATACCGCCATCAGCAACGGTACCGTCATCGCCGATGTCGTCGTGCCCACCAGCACCGCCGGATCGCTGCCGATCGTCGTAACCCCCAACGGGTCCAGCACCCCCCTACGCGCTGCCGTGCGCGTTACCGCGCCGGTAATCACCTATGTTGGCGGAGATCCGCACAACGAGGTCTTCGAGGAACCGAACCTCGACGATGACGACCGCGGCGTCATCCTCGAATCACCCACCGCCGGTGGAGTACGCATGCGGGTCGAGGGCACCGGCTTCGGTTCCTCGGGCACAGTCAAGATCGGTACCACTACCGTGACACCGACCTCGTACTCCGACACCGCAATCACGTTCCGTACTCCAGGGCACGCCGCCGGCCCGGAGTCAGTCACCGTGACCCCCGGGGGCACCGGGGTGTCGGTGTCCCGGCCGCTGGCGGTGCGCTACGTCGGCGCGATCGTGCGACCGTCGATCGTACGGATCATCTCGACAGCAGATCTCGGACACGGCACCCGTAATCAGTTCGATCCAGTAGCCGACGTCGGCGACTCGTTCACGCTGACCGGGACCGACTTGATCGGCACCTCGGCGGCGGCGACCAAGGTAATTGTCTCGGACACCAACGGCGACAACCCGATCACGGTCGTACCGGGCAATGTGACCGCCTCGTCACTCACATTCGTTGCACCGCGAACCTTCACCTCGGGTAGCTGGAAGCGGGTCACGGTCGTCACCGACGCCGGCAGCTCCTCCATCGAACGCGGCATCGAATACCTGCAGGCCGGCATGACCCTGAATGCCAGCGCGTCGTCGGGCTCCTGCCTGCGCCAGCCGCAGGCCGCGAGCGGCGGGATCACCCACAACCCGGCCACCGTCACCATCACCAACACGGGCACCGCGTTCGGCAACTCCGGCACCGTTACCCTCGACGGCGTCACCATTGCGCCGGACAGCTACACCTCCAGCAGCATCGCCATCGACCTGGCCGACCTCGCCGCCGACCTGAGCAATCCGTGGGGCGCCAAGACAATTCTGATCACACCGGCCGACACGAGTCTGCCGGAACAACGCATCAGCTTCACCTGTTCAGTGCCCGTCTCGGTAGCGACCACCGCGAACGCCGGCACCAGCCACCTGACCGTGGACGCTGGCACTGCCTTCACCATGGGCTTCACCACCACCGGCTTCATCGGAGCCAATGCGTTCACCGTCGCGTCGCCCGGCGGGTACGAATACGTCACCGCCGCGCAGTACGCGGCTACCGGGTTCGCCAGCGGAGTCCGGGCCGGAGTGCCGGCGGCTGCCGGTGATTACTTCATCCGGGTGGCTCGCTCCCGGGCGACATATGCCGGCGACAGGTATACCTTCACCGGCGATCCCGCTGCGGTCCAGGTGACGATCACCGGTAAACCGATCACCCTGACCCCGCAGTCGGCCAACGGGGCGAGCTTCACCTACAAGGGCAAGCTCACCGGTGGCACCGCTGGCAGCACCGGCGACCTCACCTACACCGTGCAGGCGCCCGCGACCCCTGATCCGATCACCAGGGTGGTCTGGGAATACCGCAACTCCTCGTGCGATCAGCTCGGTGCCGACGAGGGCTGGACCGAGGGCCTGCCCAAGAATGCGGCCAGGCAGTCGGCGGATTGCAGTGGTGATCCCACTCAGCAAGCAAGCTGGGACGTGCGCGTCAAGAGCTTCGAGATGACGGCCGGCGGCACCGACAAGTCCGGTCTCTACACCCTCACCCGGCCGGCAACCCGGATCACCATCACGCCGAAGGCGGCCACGGTCGCGACGGTCTCCGCAGACCGCGTCTACGACACCACTACTCATGTGAACCTGACCGCGCCGACGCTGACCGGCATCGTCGCCGGCGACAACGTCAGCGTGAAGGCCGATTCCGGCGGCGGTAGTTTCGCGTCGGCGACCGCCGGGGAGGACAAGCCCGTCACGTTCACCTCGGATATCGAATTGTCCGGCGGTGATGCGGTCAACTACACGCTCACCAACGCGCGTCCCACGGCTACCGGAACCATCAGCAAGGCCGACGCTGTCCTGGGTCTTCAGGTCAGTCCGACCTCCGTGTTGCTATCGCAGAACACCCCGGTCACGGTGACAGCCACCGTTCGTGACACCCGTACCGGCCAAGCGCCGGACGTCGCCGCGGGCGTCGCGGCCGTGGCGCTGACCTCGGAAACACCCGACGTGTGCTCGATCTCCGGCACCACCGTCACCGCGCTCGCCGCGGGAACCTGCGTGATCAGCGGAGAGCAGCCGGCATCCATCAACTACAACGCCGCCACCGCCGTGAACGACCGTAGCTCCACCGTCGAGTACGCCGAGTTCAGCGTTTTCGCCGCACCCCAGACGATTTCGGTGATCGCCGATGACCTCACGGTGGCCAACGGCGAACCACTCGACCCGAGCTCGCAATTCACCGGCCTGTTCGACGGTGACACCATCGGCGGCATTCAGTACGACTATTACCAGGGCACCACGCAGTTGCTGTCGCCACCCACCACGCCCGGCACCTACCGGGTCGTCCCGACCGGCGGTTCGCTGACCTCCGCCAACGCCAGCGCGTACACCAACGCGGCGAACTTCCGCTACGTAGCCGGGTCTCTGGTCATCACCCCGAACCCGCCCACGATTACGAGGATGACACCGTCATCCGGCTACGTCTCCGGCAACACGCTCGTCACGATCACGGGCACGCTGCTGAACACCGTGCAATCCGTACGCATCGGTGACACCACACTGCGCGTACCCGACTTCCAGGTCAACGAGGCCGGCACCGAACTGACGTTCCGCACACCCCGCGTCTCGCAGCCCACCACCGTGACCCTCACCCTCATCGCCGGTACCGCCGAGGCGGAGGAGACCTACAACTACCTCACCGACCCCGAGCCCGAACCGGCGCCGCAGATGCCGGCCCAACCGGCTCCGGAGCCCGGATCCAACCCGGCGCCCACACCCACGCCGACTCCCAGCCCGACCCCGACACCCACACCCACGCTGACCC
>NZ_LOJP01000001.1:4994194-5020943 GCF_001553785.1 Actinoplanes sp. TFC3 | reverse complement strand
CCCCCACGCCGACCCCGAGCGGACCGGTGCGGCTGAACCTCACGCTGGACCTCAAGGCCAGCGCGAAGCTGGTCGGCGCCGAAGCGACCCTGACCGGTGGAGGCCTCCAACCTTCCTCCGCCTACGTGCTCACCATGCACTCCACACCGGTGGTCATCGCACGCGGGAAGACGAACTCCATGGGCGGCTTCCGGGCCTCGATCACCATGCCCGGCAAGGCGTGTGTGACCGGCGGCATGCACCAGCTCATCCTCACCGGTACGGCGCCGAACGGAACGACCGTCCGCGACAGCAACTGGGTCCTGCTCAACGACTCGTGCACGGCCCAGACCGGGACAAGTGCGCGACCCAAGAGCAATACCGTCCAACTGCGGTCGTTCATCTTCCCGTACCAGTCCGCGAGGCTGAGCCTGACTGCTAAGCGCAGCATCCGCAGCCTGGTCAGCTCAATGCGTGGGGCCACGAGAATCACCATCACCGGTTACACGCAGACCAAGAGGCAATCGAAGGCCGCCAAGCGCGCCAACCGGATCCTGGCGCAACGCCGGGCCGTCGCGGTACGCAACTACCTTCGAGTCCTCAAGGTGCGCACACCGATCCGAACTGTCGGAGCCGGTGGTGTGAATCCGGTCAGCAACAAGTCTCAGCGCCTGAACCGGAGGGTCACCATCACCGTCCGATTCTGATCCGATCAGCGACAAGTACGAGTTGGGAAGGCTCTGATCCGGTACGGGTCAGAGCCTTCCGCGTGACGCCTGTTGTGACGGGAACGTTCATCCCCCCTCGAAGACCAGGGCCAGCCGATCGGCCAAGGGGCTCAGGGGAGGCAACCGCGAGGATCTGCCGGGAGATTCGCGAGTGGGCCCGAGCCGTGGAAACGCTGGGATACCGGCACATCCTCGCCTACGAGCACATGCTCGGGGCCGGGATCGACACCCGGCCCGGATCGCCTTCCATGAGGTGTTCGTGCTGTCCGGTCATCTCGCCGCCATCACCACCGAGGCGGATTTGGTCACGCGCTGCTGGCCGGTCGCGCCCTACCCGGCGTCGCCGTGCTCCGCCAGGCGATGCACGTGATCTCAGCCACGGTGGCCTCTTGACTGCCTGCACACCCGGTCTCTCCCCACGACCTCGGAGAATTGTTCCGGCATTGCTCTTCCATCCGAGGAAAAGATGGTTAATGGCGAGAAACAATCACCACAGGTACGGGACGAAGCGCCGGGTACCGGACCGATATCCCGCGTACCTCGCACCGGATTCCGCCGACAGTAAAGGCTCCACGCGCCTGGCCTGGTGGTGCATGCTTGGCCGGCATTGCCAGGCCCGCCGGGATGACCAACAGCGACAAGTCCACCCGATATCCCACCTCTGTGAGAGGAATGCGAGAAAGAAAAGCGCCGCCATGATATGTCTGATTGACGCTATTGCACCCCCCTAGGAACAAGGCGTTTACATGTGTTGAAAGCAGGGGTTGACCCCTCAATTCGGGCCTGCCTAACCTGGTCGCGCCATATCGACGTACCGGAGGGCTGTGCGTAGTGATTGCGGCACCTGGCGAAATGCATCGGCTCGAATATTGCGGGTTCGGTTTCCGGTACCGGATCCGGGAAAGTGCCGATGCCGTCGCCGACCCGATGATCGCCGAGGGCGGGATCACCGGCGTGCGCACGCTGTGCTTCGCCGGTGAGCACGACTCGTACGCGCGTCCCGATGAGGTCCGGGCTGCTGCCCTGCTTCACCGACCAACCCCTGGATCAACCGCCCTTTCCTACCGGTACGACCTCAGCAAGCGACACGCGATGACCCGCCCGGTGCCCGGCGCCAAGACACCGGGCAGGCCGGGCGGTTCAGGCGACCCCGGCCATGCGGGCCTCCACCTCGGACGCCGACAGCCCGAAGTCGGCCAGCGCGTACTGGTGCTGGCGCAGCCCGTCCTCGACTGCCAGCACATGCTCCATCTCCGCGTGGGTTTGCGGGGTCAGCTCGATGCCCAGCCGCTCGTAGATGGCCGCCGCGACCTTGATCGGCTCGGCGACGAACTCGGCGAAGTCGACGTCGAAGAACGAGCTTTCGTCGTGCCGGGCCCGCGCCTGGCGGAACTCGGTCATCGACTCCTGCATCAGGGCGAGCATCCGCTGCCCGATGACCGCCTCGCTCATCGCCTCGGAACGCCCAGCCGCAAGGTGGCGGACCATGCTGCACGTGGAGGCGAGCACCTTGGCGTGCGGCCTGCGGTGGGTCTGCACGATGAGCGCGCCGGGGTACACCGTGAGCAAGGCGTCGATGCACAGCATGTGCCCGGCGTACTTGAGGATCCAGCGCCTGCCGGGATCGTTGAGGCCGACGAGCTGCAGGTTGCGCCGGTGCCGCTCGTAGGTCGCGGTCATGTCCACGCCGCGCCTCCAGGCGGTGTAGCTGGGCACGTCCGCGGTGAACTCGAAGTACGCCGACGTCACCGATTGGCGCGTCAGCAACCAGCATTCCTCGGACTCGCCGGCCCGCCGGTTGTGCACCCCGGCGTACCCGGGATGGGCCTGCAGGAATTGCTCGATGCCGGCCTGGGTCCGCTGAAAGCCCGGATTCGACGGCCATTGCGCCCGCGGCGGGCGTGGCTGCGGGAAGAAGCCCAGCCAGGTTTCGAGCCCCTGATGGGCCGGGTCGGCGGTGAGCAGCCGGTGCAGCGTGGTGGTGCCGGTGCGGGTCGGGCCGACGACGAAAACCGGCCGCTCGATGGGCACGTCGCGGTGCTCCGGGTGCTGCCGCCAGCCGTATTCGCTGCTGAGCCGTCCGGCCAGGATGCCGACCAGTTCCTCACGAGCCAGATCAACCCCCAAAGGCGTCAGGGCACTTTCCCGCTCGTACGACCACAGGATCCGCTGCAACCCCTCCCGGTAATCGGTGTCGCCGAAATCGGATAACCCGGTGGCGGCGGTGGCTGCGGCGTGCAGCTCGTCGAGTGTGGCGATCTGGTTCATGTGCGCATCCCTCCAGGGCCGGTGATGGCCGCGAGGCTACTCATATCCATCACTATCCGGCAAGACAGGAAGAAGGTATATGCACTTATGAATGCACATACGTCCGGCACGTTGGAGCGACCCCTCGACCGGTGGGGCTTCACGGAGTTCCTGCGTGAGGGCCGGCGCCGCGGCCACATCTACGACATGCCGGAGCTCGACGGCGTGAACGACGCGATCGTCAGCATGGACGGGCGCAAGGTGCGCAACCTCGCGGGCATCGGCGCGCTCGGCTGGCAGTACGATCCCGCCGTACGCCAGGCCTTTTTGGACACCGCCACCGACTTCGGCCTGGTCGTCGGTGGCTCCCGGATGGTGCAGGGGTTGTCCCAGCCCCACCTGCGGCTTGAACGGCTGCTGGCCCAGGCCACCGGCACGCAGGCCGCGCTCACCTTCGCCACCGGCATGCTCGCCAACGTCGGCTTCGCCCACGCGATGAGCACCCGGCTGGTGGTCGAGGACGACCTGGTCATCGACAACACCGATATGGTCTTCGTGCTCGACCACGACAGCCACTGGTCGATGTGGAAAGCCGTGGAGAAGTTCGTACCCGGGCAGAACCTGCGGACCTTCCGGCACAACGATCCCGCGTCGCTGCGCCGCATCCTGCAACGCCTGCACGGCCGCAAGATCGTGGTCGGCTTCGAAACCGTGTACTCCGCCGACGGTTCGGTCGCCCCGGTCGGCGAGCTGCTCGATCTGTGCGAGGAGTCCGGCGCGATCAGCTTCGTCGACGACGCCAACGGCTTCCTGATGTACGGCAACGGCCAGCGCCGCTTCGCCCAGGAGTACGCCGACCTGCGCCGCGCTGACTTCCTCATGCTGGCACTGGGCAAGACGGTCGGCATCAGCGGCGGTGCTCTGGCCGGCGACAAGGCCGCGATCGACGCGTTCCGGATGCTGTCGGGCACCTCGATGTTCACCACGAACCTGCAACCGCCCTCCGCCGGGGCGATGTGCCTGGTGATCGAGCGGATGCTGGCCGACCCGTCGATCGCCGACGACTATCTGAACCGGGTGGACCGGCTGCGCGCCCAGCTCCTCGAGATCGGCTGCACAATCAACCAGACGCCCAGCTACATCACCTCGATCCGGATCGGCTCGGATCGCACCGCAGCCCAGGTGCGCGAGGACTTCCTCAGGCTCGGCTTCCTGGTCCCGGTGTTCCGCTATCCCGCGGTGCCCCGCAACAAGGCGGTTATCCGGATCATGATGAACAACCGGCTCAGCGACGAGGACCTGCAGAGCTTCGTCGACGCGGTGGCCGAACTCAAGCGGCGCTACGGCTTCTGAGGCGGAACAGCGATGACCGGTAACCCCATGCCCCCGTTCTCCGGCCGCCCTGTCGCGCTTGTTACGGGCTGCTCCAGCGGCATCGGCCTGCGCGCTGTCGTCGCGCTTGTGCGGCGCGGCTTCCACGTCACGGCGACCATGCGCGACCTGTCGCGCCGCAAGGATCTGGACGCCGCTGTCGAGGAAGTGCAGGGCGCCGAGTACGTCGCTGTCCGGCAACTCGACGTCCTGGACCAGGCGAGCATCGACTCGTGTGTCGCCGGTGTCCTTGCGCAGCACGGCCGGATCGACGTGCTGGTGAACAACGCCGGGATCGGGCCGCCGCACTTCGTGGAGGAAGCCACGCTCGCGGACTGGCGCGCGGTGTTCGAGACCAACCTGTTCGGCCAGATCGCCGTCACCAACGCGGTGCTGCCGGCCCTGCGAGCCCAGGGCGGGGGACGGGTGGTGATGCTCTCCAGCATCGGTGTGCGGGTGCCCTCGCCGATGCTCGGGGTGTACAGCGCGTCGAAGGCGGCGCTGGAGGGCTACGCCGAGACGCTGCGACTGGAGGCCAAGCCGTTCGGCGTCCGCGTCTACCTGCTCCAGCCCGGCGCGTACCGCACTGAGATTTACAACTCGCCGCTGCTGACCGCACCGGTGCCCACCGGTTCCGCGTACGCCGATCAGTTCCGCGATCTGCAGAAGTTCTACGTCGGCTACCTCACCACGAGCCTGCGGGACCCCGATGAGGTCGCCGCGGCCATCGTCCGGGCGGCGGTCGGCCGGAAGCGCAGGCTGCGCTACCCGGTCGGCATTGACGCGTGGATCAAACTCGCGCTGCGTACCGCGTTGCCGTGGTGGTACTTCGAACGCCTGGTTCGCAAGGCGGTCGGTCTGCACCCGTGACGCTCCCGCAACAGAGCCCGGTGCCGGGGCCTCCGCCTCTCGCTGCCTTTCTCATCTTCCTCCCCGCCGGCCCACCATGTTTCACGGCGGTTGTCATTCTCCGGGCGGACGGCCGGCGTAGCGGGCGGTTGGGCGGAAGCGGCTCGGCGGGTTGGCGTACTCCTCCATGGCGTGAGCCAGCCACCCTGCCGTCCGGGCAATGGCGAAAATCGTTTCACCGGCGTCGGGCCGCATTCCGGTCAGCAAACTCAGAGCCGCCAGCGCAAAATCAACATTCGGCTCAATGCCGGCCCGCGACCTCATGGCCTCAGCGACATCAGCAATGACGCTGAGCGCCTGCTCATCGTCGCCGGCTTTCGCAGTCACGTCGAGCAAGGCGACCGCCCGGGGATCGACGCCGGAATAAAGCGGATGGCCGAACCCGGGAACACTGCCACCACTGCGCAGCCGGTCGGAAATCGTGCCGACCACATCACCGGTACGAATAGCGATCGCAAGCATCTCAACGGCCAGACCGCTCGCCGCTCCGTGCAGCGGCCCGGCCAACGTCGCCAGCCCGGCGCTGACCACGGCATAGGGATCCGCCCGGGTGGACGCGGCCACCCGCGCCGCGTAGGTGGAAGCCGCGAGATCGTGATCGGCAAGCAGAACCAAGGCCGCGTTCAGAGCCGCAATGCCGTCCTCCGTGGGCGCGGCCGCGGAAAGCCGTTCCCACAGGGCGCCCGCCAACGGGAAACCGCCGGGAACGCGCGGTTCCGAGCCGAGCGACGGCAACGCGGCAACCATCGTGTCCAGCAGCGTGCGGCCTGTAGCGACAACCGCAGCCGGGCTGGTGTCGAAGCGAAGAGGATCCGTCGCCCCGGCAGCGGCAACAATGACGCGGAGCCGATCGGTCAGGCAGGCCGCTTCCGGCAGCGGTCCAGTAACAGCAGCAGCAACGGTACGAAGATTGCTGTCCGCTCCGAACGCCGCGTGCTCCAACCGCCCGGTCCAAAGCAAACTCGCAACCGACTCATACGACTCCCGGCGCGCCAGCGCGGTCGCCTCAAACCCTCGGTAGTACAACCGGTCGCCGGTAATCAACGTGATCCCGGTATGGGTAACCGGCGTTTCCGAACCGTCAAAGGAAGTCCCAGCCCGCCGCCGCTGACCCGCAAACGCTCTGACATCCGTTTCCCGGAAAACGCTCTCCTTGCCCCCACCATGCCGCCGGCTGGCCAGCAACCCCCGGCTCACATACGCATAAACGGTAGCCTTCTTGACCCCCAGCACCCGAGCAACATCGTCAGTGGTCAACATCCGCTCCACCGGCCCTTGACTCACTGTCGTCCCCTCGCTCTCACGGCGGCCCAAGGCGTCTGGCCGCTGTCATATCGCTGCTCTGGCGCCCGATGAGCGCGCTGGCTTTACGTTCATTGTCCTGCCTCAGGCTCCGGCGCCGGCTTTGCGGCCGTTGCGGTGCCCAGGTTCGCGCGCCGGCTTTGCGGCCGTTGCGGTGCCTGCCCAGGTTCGCGCGCCGGCTTTAAGTCCCATGTCTCGCCTCAATTTGAGCGTCAAGCCTTCGCTTGCTGTCATGCCCTGCGCTGAACAACGGCCTTCGCTCGCTGTCGTGTCCCGCTCCGGGCAATGAGCCTTCTCCCGCCACCACGCATTCTCCGCAGCCGCACGACCTCGAAGTATCTCCCGGAACTCGGGCTTACCATCTGCTCCCACGCTGCCTGGCCCCACACCCCACTTCAAGTCGAGTAAAGGACGAGGCGTCGCCGCCGTTCATGTTGTCACGTTGACTTAATCAACATTGACAGGTGGACAACAGCCGCCACAGAGTGGGTGCATGATGAACGTGGAGCCGGGCCTCGCCGGCGTCGTTGCCTTCGACACCGAGATCGCTGAGCCGGACCGGGATGGCGGCGCCTTGCGCTACCGCGGCATTGATGTCGAAAAGCTCGTCGGCCGCGCCTCCTTCGGCGAGGTGTGGGGCCTGCTGGTTGACGGCGATTTCCAGCGACCGCTGCTGCCGTTGGAACCCGAGGATGAGATTGCGTTGCCGGTGCGGACGGGAAATGTCCGGGTTGACGTGCAGGCGGCTACTGCGGCGCTGGCTTCGTACCGGGGGCTGCGGCCGTTGATCGATATTGACGAGCGGGAGGCGCGTGACGATCTGGCTCGCTCGGCTGCGGCCATGCTGTCGTTTGTGGCGCAGGCTGCCCGCGATGAGCGGCTGCCGCAGGTGCCGTGGGAACGCGTGGGAAACGCGGAAACGCTCAGCGAACGGTTCATGGTTCAGTGGCAGGGAGAGCCGGACCCGCGGCACGTTGAGGCGGTCGATCGGTACTGGGTCTGCGCGGCGGAACACGGCATGAACGCGTCCACCTTCACCAGCCGCGTCATTGCCAGCACGGGGGCCGACGTCGCCGCGGCGCTTTCCGGTGCGGTGGCGGCGATGTCGGGGCCGCTGCACGGAGGGGCGCCGGCGCGGGCGCTGGACATGGTTCAGGCCGTGGAGAGCACGGGAAACGCTCGCGCGTACGTGAAGCAGGTGCTCGACAGCGGGAAACGGTTGATGGGGTTCGGCCACCCGGTCTACCGAGCCGAGGATCCCCGGGCGCGCGTTCTGCGGGCGGCAGCGAAGGAACTCGGAGCGCCACGGTACGAGGTGGCTTTGGAACTGGAGAACGCCGCCCTGGCCGAGCTGCGGGAACGCAAGCCCGACCGGGTCCTGGAAACCAACGTCGAGTTCTGGGCGGCGATCGTCCTCGATTTTGCCGGAGTCCCGGCCGGCTTGTTCACCCCGCTGTTCACGTGCGCCCGGACGGCGGGATGGAGCGCACACATTGTGGAGCAGAAACGCCTCGGGAAAATCATCCGGCCGTCGGCTGACTACGTGGGACCCAGGGACCGGGAACCGTCCGATCTGCCGGGGTGGCGCCGATGAGCCAGACCCCTGCAGCTGCTCGGCGAGCACGGCCCGGACCGCACCCCGGTGATCGCCGCGGCGATCGGGGTGCTGGCGTTCAGCGGTTGGTCAGGAACGAGATGCCCTCGGCGAGTGCGAGGTCGGTGAGTTCGGGGTCGTGACGGATGCCGATGTCACGCATGAAAGCATGCTCGCCGCCGGCGTACACGTGCAGCTCCAAATCTTCGTGACCTGAGCCATAGAGTTCCGTGAGGATCCGCAGGCGCGCGTCGGCGGGAACGTGAGGATCCTGGGAACCGAACACAATCATCAGCTTGCCGTGGATGTCGGCGGCACGGGCCAGCGATCCGGCGTCGGCGTCGGCTCCGAGGGCGCCGTTGTGCAGGCCGGTCGGGTAATAACAGACAGTGGCTTGGATACGGGGGTCGAACGCGGCGCGGAACGCGAGGTGACCGCCGATGCAGAAGCCGGTCGCGAACAGGGCGGTGATGTCGTCACGTTGTTCCAGGTAGTCGAGCACCGCGACGCGATCCGAGTCGAACTGCGCGATGGTCGTGGCTGCAGCGCCTTCGAGGCCTGCTTGTTTCCCGGCGTCGTCGAATTCCAACGCGATCCCGGCCAGCGGGCCGCGCGGGTAGATCTCAGGAACGCAGACCGCGAACCCGGCCGAGGCCAGCCGCCGGGCTGTGCGAAGCGTGGACTCGGTCAGCTGGAAAATGTCGGTGTACAGCAGCACACCAGGCCGTGGTTCCTCGCCGACCGGCCTGATCAGCACGGAACGGATCTCGCAGTCGGGCGCCGGCACCAGCACTCTGTCCTCACGCAGCTTCATGCCGGGTGAGATTACTGGTGCCGTGCGCCCCCGGCTCAGCGCCGCGCCAGGCGTCGTTCTCCCGAGGCGCCGGTGAGGTACTGCAGGTTGTAGTGCGAGAACACGCCCGGTTCGTCCGCCGCGGTCAGCTCCCCATCGGTGTCGATCGACGGGGCGTCGGAGACCAGCTTCTTGCCATAGCGCACCCGCACCGCGCTCGGCGACACAGTGGCCCCATCCAACGGTACGAAGCCGAGCCGGTGCCGCCCGACGAAACCCACCCGCACGGTGGCGAAGGCCGGCTGATCGGTGGCCGTGTCGACGTACACGGCCTCCAGCTCACCGATCTTGTCGCCGTCGGGGTCGATGACCTTCTCGCCACGCCAGTCGCGCAAATTCTCAGCAGGGAACATGTCGGTGAAGATTCCCGGCGGCCCGCCCCCGAAACCCCGCCACCGCGTGACCTGTTGCCGTTGCCGTTGCCGTTGCCGTTGCCGTTGCCGTTGCCGTTGCCGGCGCCGGGGCGGGCGGCACCCCGCCGAGGCCGCCAAGGACGCGCGAAGAAGGCTTGCACCCAGGAGGCCGCCGGCACTGCACGAAGGGCGCGCCCCCTACCGGGCGCGTACGCCTGCCTGGACCCGCAACGTCCCGGCGGCGGTGTCGATGGTGGCCCGGGTTCCCAGGGGAACGGTCAGCTGTCCGTTTCCGTGGCCGATCCGTAAGCCGCCCAGCACGGGAACGCCGAGATCCGCGACGCGGTCCTGCACCGCCTGCGCCGCGGTCCATTGGCCCGGCGTTACCGGGGCGTTCGTGAACTGGCCGATCGCGATCCCGGCTATCCCTTTGAGGACACCGGAACGCCGCAGGTGGGTGAGCATGCGGTCATAGCTGTACGGCGCTTCGTCCGTGTCCTCGAACAGCAGGATCGCTCCGCGCAGGTCCGGCAGATCCGGCGTCCGCAGACTCGCCTGCAGTATGGTCAGGTTTCCGCCGAGCAGGGTCCCGGAGGCCCGCCCGGGAACGGTGACCGCAGCGCTTGGCTCGGCTGGATCCCGGGTCAGCGTGATGGGTGCGGTGGTCATGATGGCCGAGCGCAGGGACTCGATCTCCGCCGGGCCGGTCCGCGAGTCGGTCCAGTTGACCATGGGACCGTAGAAGCTGACCAGGCGGGCGCCGGTCCAGAGCCGCCCGATCAGCGAGGTGAGATCGCTGAAGCCGACAAAGACGCGCGGGCTGTGGCGCACGTCCCGCATGTTCATTCCGTCAAGGATTCGCTGCGTTCCGTAGCCGCCCCGGGCCGCGAAGACGCCCTTGATCCCGGGATCGGTGAACGCCGCGGTGAGGTCGGCCAGCCGGTCGTCGTCGGTTCCGGCCAGGTAGCCGTACACGTCGTGCAGGTGTTTGCCCTCTTCCACGACCAGGCCGAAGCTTTGCAGGATCTGGATCCCGCGGGCGAGCCGGGTGTCGGGAACGCCGGCCGGAGCGATCACGCGTACCCGATCGCCAGGCCGCAGGGCCGGGGGCCGGATCGCCGCCCCGGAAGCGGGGGAACCGGAAGCGGGGGAACCGGAAGCGGGAGAGCCGGAAACAGGAGAGCCGGAAGCGGGGGAGGCGGAGACGGGAGAGCCGGAAACCAGCGGGCTGGTTGTTGCCGCAGCAGCCGCGCCGAGGAACGTACGGCGGGAAAGCGTCATCTCAGCAGGTTGCCGGTCAGCCGCCGATGCCGTCAACAGGTCCAGATAGGACCGGCCGGAACGGCTGAAGATAGGGCCGGTCAGTCAGCGGGCGCTTTCCTGGCAGGCCGCCGCGCCCCGGCATTTGGTCATCGCGGCCAACTGGCGGTGCAGCCGGTCACGCGTCTGCTGGGACATGGTGATCGCCGTGTTCTGCAGTTGGTCGGGATCGCGGGCATGGTCATAGAACTCGCGGAAACCGTCGGAATATTCGATGTAGGTGTATCTGGTCGTGCGCAAAGCCGAATACGTTCTCGGGTTGCCGCTGTTGGTGGCCGGATAGTCGGGATCCTTGTGATCCAGGTCGGGCCCGTGGTGCTCGATGAGCGCGGTCCGGCGCCAATCTGCCGGGGATTCGCCGCTCAGCAGCGGGCGCAGGCTGCGACCATCGACATCGGCCGGTGTTGCGGCTCCGGCGAAATCGCCGAACGTGGGGCGCAGGTCGATGTTTTCGGCGGGCTGCGGCACGGTGGCGCCGGCTTTGACTCCCGGCCCGGAGACAATCAACGGTACGTGAATGTCTGTGTCGAAGGCGGTCTGCTTTCCCGGGCGTAGCCGGTGCTCGCCGAGGTGATAGCCGTTGTCCGAGCTGAAAACAATGATGGTGTTCCCGCCGGCACCGGTCTTGGCCAGGGCGTCCTGCACCGCGCCGATCATCCGGTCGACCGACTGCACCGATTGCACCCGCTTGCGGAAAGCGACGTCGAGCTGCTTCTTCTCGGGGGCGGTCAGTGGCGTACGAGTGGCGAGCCAGGGCGGCGGGTTCGTGGGCAAGGTATCGAAGGCGGCCGTACGCGGAGCATTCAGTGCGAGAAAGGATTTTCGATCTTGCAGGGCCGGCGTGTAGGGCCGGTGCGGTGCGAAGGTCGCGAGCTCGATCAGGAACGGCGTCCGAGCGGCGACGGAAGCGGTGATGAAGGTCTGCGCCTTGCCGGAGATGACATCGGTCAAGTAATCCGTCGAACGGGAACCGTAATGGCGGACCCGGCCGTTCTCCAGCAGGTCGTAGTTGTAGTGCGCGTATCCGTTCCCGGCAACCGCCCACTCGCTCCAGCCAGGCGGAACGATCTTCTTCTTGGGCTGGTAGACGTTGAGGTACTTGCCCATCAGCGCCGTGCGGTAGCCGGCCTTCTGCAGATCGGTGGCGAACGTCGAGTTTTCGTGCCCGCGCCGGTGGAATTCGGCGTATCCACCGTCGTCACCGCCGTTGGTGAAAATCCCGGTGTTGTGCGGAAACTTGCCGGTCAGGATCGACGCGCGCGAGGGGCAGCACAGTGAATCCGTGACCGTGTAATTCGCGAAGGACGTTCCCGTTCTCCGCAGCGCCCGCACGTGCGGCATGGAGGCGACGAGGTTCATCGTCAAGTCGTCGGTGAGGACGAAAACAATGTTCGGCCGGTCCGGGGATCCACCCGCGACAGCCGATGGCGATGGCGCCGGCTCCGGGGACGAGGTGCAGCCGGCGAGCAATGCCAGCACGGCGGCCAGGGCGACGAAACGGCGCATAAACCGACCATAAGGTCTAAATCACCCAAATTCAAAGCGACCAGACTGCCCGGGGACAGCAAAACAGCAACGAGCGGCTACCCCCGATCAGCCAATACCCCAGCAGCCAGATCAAGCAGCCCCTCAACACCCCCCGTCCCTGCCGGAGCCCGCGGAACAACCTCCGGCATCAAACACCGCTGGAGCAGCAACTCCACCAAAGCAGCCCGATGCACAATGTCCTCGCCCCGCAGCGCCCCCGGCAGGATCCGGATCTCCACCGTGTCCCGCAGCGGCGTCTCCCGGAACAGCTGGGTCAGGTTGATGTCGAAGAACTTGGTCAGCGACGAACCCGCCGCGGCCAGCTCCTCCCACGACGGCGACGGCGACGGCGACGGCGACGGCGACGGCGACCCAGTGACAACATCAACCAGGTCGGCCGGTAATGGCGCCAGCCGGGTGCAAGCCGGGTTCGTCTGCAGCACCGCCCGCAACGGCTCGCGCCAATAGCCGAACAGCCGGATCAGGTTGGCCAGCGCGGGTGCCGAACGGAACGGCGCGCCATCCACGTGCAGGTGCACAGCAGCCTCGGCGGGCACGGTGAAGCCCAGCTCCCGAGCCGGTGCCAGCAACTCCTCGAGGGCGGCGAGGTGGTTCGACTCCAGGGGCGGCGTCACGATTTCGCAGGGGCGTTCGCGTTCGCCGCCCTGGGGCAGGGCCAGGGCGATGGTCGTGCCGGTGGCATCGTTGAGGCGGTATACCTTGCCGAACTGTTCGACCGAAGTGCCCCAAAGCTTGGCCGTTGCCTGCAGGACGGTGTCCAGCGGGCCGGCCGGGTCGCAGTGCTTGGCAAGGAGCTGGAGCAGCCGGGAGTCGTCGCTGAGCACGCGAAACCAGCCGGGCGGGGCGGGAGCCCGGGGGTCCAGCCCGGCCAGCAAGGTGACGTCGTCGACCAGGGTGCACAGCAAGCTGCCGTCCGGGCGGCGTACCTCGAAGCCCCTGGTCAAATGCAGGAACTGGCCCAGTCCCGGTACCAGCGACGGCTCGCTGTCGTGGTGCCACACCGGCCGGACCTGGCCGCCGCACCGGGCGGCCAGGTCCTGGGCGAGGGTGAGACGGCTTCGGCCTGGCGGGGCCATCAGCTCGATCTCCACCCCCGTCCGCAGGTGCAGCTCGGGTGTCACGGCTGGATCGGCAGCTCGCCACCGGCGAGCAGCTTCTTGCCGCCCAGGATCTTCGCGTCGTACGGGCTCTTGGTCTTCCAGAGCTTGGACAGCTCAACCGCGTCGTCGTAGTCGTAGCCGGCGGCGAAGAAGGCTTCGACCCGCTGGGATTCGACGAAGCCCTGGGTGCTCTCCGGGTCGGGCTTGACGCCGGAGACGTCGGGCAGGTCCTTGCCCTGCAGCAGCAACTTGCCGGCCTTGGCCTTGGCGTCGCCGACGCGGTCGTTGCTGATCTTCCAGTACTTGGCGAGTTTGCGGGCGTCCTCGTAGCCGTAGCCGGCCGCGAAGTAGGCGTCGTACTGCCGGTCGAGCGCCGTCTTGGTCGAGACCGGCGCCGGCGAGGCCGTCGCCGACGGGGTGGGTGAGGGGAGAACCGCGGGCGGGGGCGCGGCGGCCGGGGCCAGCGCGGCGGCGTTGCTGCTCTGGCTGGCCGGCAGCAACGACGGGAGCTGGAAGGCGCCCGCGATCAGCCCGGCGCCGAGCACGGCCCCACCGGCCGCCTGGCAGCCACGCCTGCGCCGCTTGTAGGTGCGGGACAAGTCCTTGACGCGAGCGTAAACGGCCGCCGCGTCAGGGATCTGGTCCTCGTGGGTCCGGAAGGCCTCACGTAGCTGGTCTCCGTGGTCGGTCACGACTTCTCCTCGGCATATTTCCTGGTGAGCGGCGATGTATTGAGCTCCGGGGCGAGCCGGAGAGTCTTCAGAGCCCGGGAGGCATGGCTGCGGACCGTGGCCGGCGAGCAGTTCAGCAGGTCGGCGATCTGGGTGTCCTCGAGCTGCTCGTAGTAGCGCAGCACGAGCACCGCCCGCTGTTTGCGTCCGAGCGTGGCCAGGCGGTTCCACAGCGCGTCTGCTTCGACGACCCGATCGGCGTGGTCGCGTACCCCGCCGTGCGCGTCATCAAGTTCGTGGAGACGTTCGCCGACCGCGTGCACGTTGCGCGCGGCCCAGCTGCGCCGCCAGGACAGGTACTCGTTGAGCACCATCCGCCGCACGTACGCCTCGGGCGAATCCGCGTCGCTGATCCGCGTCCACCGCAGCTGGGCGCGGGCCAGTACCTCCTGCACCACGTCCTGGGCCAGGTCACGGTCGCCGGTCAGGACGACTGCGTAACGAAGCAGGCTGGGCAGGCGGGCCGTTGCGAATTGCTCGAACGTCACATGATTAATGACGCGGCCCGGGGAAAACCTGTGCAACCTGATCCGCGAATAATTTTGGGAGGGATGCACGATGGCCCGCACATGGTTCATCACCGGCACCTCGCGGGGCTTCGGCCGGGAATGGGCGCAGGCGGCACTTGAGCGAGGCGATCGGGTCGCGGCCACGGCGCGCAACACCGAAACCCTCAAGGACCTCGTCACCCGGTACGGCGACAGCGCGCTCGCCATCGAGCTCGACGTGACCGACCGCGCAGCCGTGCTGGCCGCGTTGGCCCAGGCCAACGAGCATTTCGGGCGGCTTGACGTGATCGTCAACAACGCCGGCTACGGCCAGTTCGGGATGGTTGAGGAGATCAGCGAGCAGGAGGCCCGCGCGCAGTTCGAGACCAACGTCTTCGGCGCGTTGTGGGTGACCCAGGCCGCCCTGCCCTACCTGCGGGACAGTGGCGGCGGCAACATCATCCAGGTGTCGTCGATCGGCGGCATCTCGGCCTTCCCCAACATCGGCATCTACAACGCCAGCAAGTGGGCGCTGGAGGGCTTCAGCCAGGCCCTGGCCCAGGAGGTTGCCCTGTTCGGTGTCAAGGTCACGCTGGTCGAGCCGGGGGGCTTCAACACCGACTGGGGTGGCTCGTCAGCCCAGCACGCCGCGGCGCTCCCGGCGTACGAGAAAGTCCGTGAGATTGCCGCGGAGGCACGCAGCCGCCGGACGGCCAGCCCGGGTGACCCGGCAGCCACCCGGACCGCGATTCTCAAGATCGTCGACGCCGAGAAGCCGCCGCTGCGCGTGTTCTTCGGCAGCGCCCCGCTCGGCATCGCGACCGCCGACTACGAGTCCCGCCTGGCCGAATGGAAGGAGTGGCAGCCGGTCGCCGAAGAGGCCCAGGGTTAGACCGTCTGCAAGGACCGCTCGCTGAAGCCGAGCATGCAGCCCTCGATCGTGGTCTGCACCGGTTTGTCCGCATCGGGGCGGCACCCAGCGTCACAAACAGCGGCGGGTAGTGCTCGGGCGCCGGGTGGGCCAATGGCATGCCCGGCGCCCGGTGCCGGCAGCCGGCCAGCTCGTCGATGTCCCCACGGGCCAGGGCGCCGGCCGCCCACCCGTCGAAGTCCGACGACCAAGCCGGACGGAGCGCAGTGACTGTCTTGCACAGCTGAATGCCCATCCGGGGCTTAGTCTGCCGACGTGACTCAGTCTTCATGTCCCACCCAGTCCCGGCTCTACGAGGGCGGGAAGGTGGTGGCCGGGAACTTCGGCACCGCGGACATCCCGGGCCTGCTCCACGAGCACAAGGACGCCGTGGTGTGGCTCGACATGCTGGACCCCGACGAAGCCGCGCTGCAGTCCATCGCCGCGCTGCTGCAGCTGCACCCGCTGGCCGTCGAGGATGCCGTGCATGACCACCAGCGGCCCAAGCTCGACCGCTACCGCAACCACTTGTTCATGAACGTGTACGACGTACGGGTCTCCACCAATGGCCCGGCCCCCACGGTGGAGAAGGTGGAGATCAGCGCGTTCGTCGCCGAGCGGGCCCTGATCACCGTGCGCAAGTCCGACAGCGACATCAGCGCGATCACCAAGCGCTGGGATGCCGACCCCGAGCTGGCCAAGCACGGCGTCGCGTTCCTGATGTACGGCCTGCTCGACGTGGTGGTCGACGGCCAGTTCGCCGCCGCTCGGATGCTGGACGAGGCGATCGACAAGACCGAGGACGCGATGCTGGAGGAGGGCGGCGCGCCCCGGACGGTACGGCTGTACGGCTTCGGGCTGCGCAAGGCCCTCGTCCAGCTGCGTCGCGCGGTGGCCCCGATGCCCGACGTGGTCGGCACGCTGCTGCAACAGGATCTTGACCTGGTCGTGGACGGGCTCAAGCCGTACTACCGCGACGTCGACGACCACGCGCGGCGGGCCACCGAGACCATCGACACCGCCCGGGACCGGATCAACAGCTCGCTTGAGGCCGACCTGAGCGAGCAGAGCAACCAGCTCAACGACATCACCCGCAAGCTCGCCGCGTGGGCCGCCATCATCGCGGTGCCGACTGCCATCACCGGCTGGTTCGGCCAGAACGTTCCATTCTGGGGCTACGAACACGTTTCCGGCTTCGCCGCAAGCACCTTTTTGATCATTGTGGCGGGCGGGGGGCTCTACCTGTTCCTGAAACGGCGCGGCTGGCTGTGATCTCGCGTACCCTGCCCCAGGATCTTGATCGGGTGAGGTGGCTGGATGATCGGCTTGGTGCTCGGTGCCGTGCGTGCTCGGGCGGCACAGGCGTTGACAGTTCTCGTTCTCACCGCCATCGCGGCGGCGGTTGCGGCTGCCGGTCCGTGGTTCTCGGCGGCCGCGGGAAGCAAGGCAGCCACTTCCGATGTGGCGAACGCCGCGCCGGGGGACCGGGTCGTGTCGGTCCGGCAGTTGAGCGAGACCCTGGGGGAGCCCAAGGCGGTCCTCGACGCCTTCGCCGAGGCGGTGCGCCAATTGCTGCCGCTGCCCGGCCTGGACCCGGTCATGGGCATGTCGCTGAGCCAGTATGCCAAAATGGACACCGCGGTGACCCCGATGGCGCTGGCCTACCGCGACGGCTTCTGCGACCACGTACGGCTGACCGGAGACTGCCCGGCCAAGCCCGGCGAGGTCGCGATCAGCCAGGACTCCGCCCAGGCCCTGTGGCTCGACATCGGCGGTACGCTCAAGCTGAGCGTCAACGAACTCGCCGACCCGACCTCGCTGCGCATCGTCGGGCGCTACACGCTGACCGACCCGGCCGGGGCGTACTGGAGCGACAAGCTGTTCCGCGCCGACGACGGCCTCGACCCGGCCTTCACCCCGCTGGAGACGTTCGCCGAGCCGGCCCTGTTCTCGCCGACGCTCACCTACGACGTAACCGTGCCGGACGAGCTGATCCGCGGCGACGACGGCTTCGACCTGGCCGGCGAGATGAGCCGGGCCGGCCGGGCGTTCACCGACGCCGACCTGCGCCTGGTCGACCCGACCCGCCCGCTGCTGCAGACCATCGCCAGCGACCGCGCCCTGGTCCGCCGGGGCATGCTCATCGCGCTGGCCCAGGTGCTGGTGCTGAGCTGGTTCGCCATGGGCCTGGCCGGGCGCTGCACCGGGCGCGACCGCCGCGGTGACGCCGCCCTGCTCAAGCTGCGCGGCAGCACCCGGGGTGGCATGCTGCGCCTGGCCTTCGGTCAGCACCTGGTGCCGCTGCTCGCCGGGGTGGTGGTGGGCACCCCGTTCGGACTGCTGGCCGGCTGGTGGCTGGGCGGTTCCATCGATTCTGCCGCGGACCGGCGTTCCACCCTGTTGCTCTGCGCTGCCACCGTGGCCGCCGTCCTGGTCGGTGGCCTGCTGGTGCTCGCCGCCGTCGAAATCGCCGTGCTGCGCCTGCCGGTGGCCGCGCTGCTGCGCCGGGTGCCCACGGGCCGGCGCTCCTGGCGGGCCGACCTGCTCGACCTGGTGCTGCTGGCGGTTGCGGTGGCGGCGACATACCAGGCGCGGGCCGATGACAGCGGGAGCGGGTTGGCGCTGATCGCACCGGCTTTGGTGGCGCTCGCGGTCGCGTTGCTGCTGGCGCGCGTGCTCAGCCGGGTGGCCGACCGCGCCAGCGGTGCCGCGTTGCGCACCGGACGGCTGCGGCTCGGGCTGACCGCCGCGCGGATCTCCCGTCAGCCCGGCACCGACCGGGTGTTCACGCTGGTCACTGTGGTGGTCGCGGTGTTCGCCACGACCGGCGGGGCCTGGTGGGCCGGGCACAACGCCCGCATCGAGCGCAGCGAGGTCGAACTCGGTGCGCCCCGCGTGCTCACCGTCCAGGCGTCCACCAGCACCGCGCTGCAGCACGCCGTGCGGACCGCCGACCCGCAGGGCACCTCCGCGATGGCGGTGATCGTCAACACCGATGTGGCGCCCGCGCTGTACGCGGTGGACAGCACCCGCCTCGGCGCGGTCGCCGGCTGGCGCCCCGAGTACGGCGACGAGCAGACGCTCAGCAAAGCGGTAGCCACGGCGTTGCCGGCCCCGGCCACCGTCACCGGCGACCGGCTCGAGCTACAGGTCCGCAACGACGGGCCGAAGCCGGTCCGGGTGGCCGCGGTGCTGCAGAACGAGGACAACGGCCACATCATCGCGCTCAGCTTCGGGCTGGTCCGGAAGGGCGAGCACACGATCACCGCAAAGGCCGACGGCTGTACGGCACCCGGCTCGGGATGCCGGCTGGTGCGCTGGACGGTCAGCCGCGCCGAGGCCCTCGACACCGAGACGCCGTCGTTCGGCGCGAGCCTCACGCTGACCGCCGTGCGGCAGCGCAACCCGGACCAGGTGGTGCTCGATGCCGCCGCCCTGGGCGATGTGCGCCGCTGGCGGGCCGACTTCACCGGCTCGGCCATGCAGATCTCCGCCGCGCCGGGCGCCTTGACGATGCGGACCAACACCAGCCAGAAGCGCGCGGCCCTGGTCGGCACCGCCGTGTACGCCGCCGACGCCACGCTTCCCCTGCCAGTGATCCTCGCCGGTGCGGCGCCCAACGGCTGGCAGTTCGGCGACCCGCTGCTCTACGCCGTCGCCGCGGACCCGGTGCCGGTGCGGGTGGTCGCCAGCGTGCCGGTGCTGCCGGCCGCCGGGCGCGCCGGGTTGTTCACCAATCTCGACACCATCCGGCGGGTGGCCTCCGACGCCGACCTCAGCGGCACCTACCAGGTCTGGCTCGCAGCCGGTGCCCCCGCGTCGGTGGTGGACCGGCTCAAGGCGGCCGGGTTGGTGGTCACCGGCGACAACTCGGTCGCCGGCAACGCCGACCGGCTGGCCGAGCAGGGCACCGCGCAGGGGGCGATGTTCGCGTTGTTCGCAGCCGCCGCGGCGGTGCTGCTGGCCGCCGCGACCATCGGCGTGGCGGTGGCCGCGGACCGGGAGCCGCACCTCGAGCAGTTGCGCGCGCTGCGCCAGCAGGGCCTGCCCGCCCGCGCGGCCCGGCGCATCGGCACCGCGACCAGCACCGTTCTGGTGGTCGCGGCCGTGCTCGCCGGGCTGCTAGCGGCGGCGATCGCCCGCCCGGTGGCCGGGCTGAGCACCACCGCGTTCACCGACGGGTGGAACGTGACACCCCCGCCCGGCCCGCTCAGCGTCGCGGTGCTCGCCGTGGCCGGCGTGGTGGCGTTGCTGGTGTTCGTCGCGGCAGCCCGGCTGTCGCTGCGACGCCTCACCCGGGAACTCGGCGGAGGGCGGACGAAATGACCGGGCTCATTCTGGCCATGCTGTGGCGCCGCCGCGCCCAGGCTGTGGTGCTCGCGCTGCTGGCCATGCTCGCGGTGACCGCCGCCGTGGCGGCACCGGCCTATCTGCGGGCGGCGAACCGCGCGGTGGCGGCCGGGCAGGTCGCCACGGCCACCAACGGTGAGCGCTCGATCTCGCTGCTCAAGAGCGAGGACGACCGTAAGTCAGCGTCCGGCGGCGGCGACAACCTCAGCTTCGCCGACGTCGGCCCGGCGCTGCTGACCTTCCCCGGGTTCACCAACGTGTACGCCGCCGAGTACCCGACCATCGGCATCGACCCGGAGACCGCCTACCGAACCCGGTTCGTCTACCGGCAGGACGTCTGTGCCCACCTCAGCATGGTCACCGGCCGGTGCGCGGTGTCGGCCGGCGACGTGGTGGTGGGGGAGCAGACGGCCAAAAGGCTCAAGCTGGCCGCCGGTGACACGATCACTCTGCAGTTCGCGACGTTCAACCCGGACCCGGCGGTACCGATTTTCCTGCCCGACGGCGCGGAGCAGGACCTGACCGTGGCCGGCACCTACACCGTGCCGCGCCCGGAGGATCCGTACTGGGGCACGCACGGCTACTTCGCCAGGGACCCGGGTGACCGGCCCGGCGAGCCGGTGTTCACCACCTTCGCCACCATGGATGGCATGGAGCACGGCGCCACCGGCAAGTCCGTGGACAGCACGGCGAACCCGGGAGCGCTGGACGTCGACAAGCTGGACGGCGTGCGCGCGGCCGTGGCTGGCTTGAAGGACACCACCGGCAAGCTCGGCGCCGCGGTAAACATCCGCACGGGGCTGCCCGATCTGCTGGCGCGCATCGATTCCGGGCGTGCCGCGGCCCGCATCATCGTGCCGGTCATCGCGGTGCCGCTGGTGATGCTGGCCTGCTTCGTCATCTTCCTGGCCGCCGGGCGCGGAGCCGAAGCCCGCCGGCCCGAGCTGGCGGTGGCCGCGCTGCGCGGCGTGCGCTGGTGGGAACGCTGGCTGCTGGTCACCGGGGAGAACCTGCTCGCCATCGTGGCCGGTGCGATCCTTGGCTGCCTGACCGGTCAGCTGCTGGTCAACGCGATGGCCGGGGTGCTGTTCCCCGGTGTCGGCGCGGCCGCGGGCTTCGCCTCCCTGCTGTACGCGCCGCTGGCCGCGATCGCCGCCATCCTGGCCGCGTTGCTGGCTCAGCGCCGCGAGCTGTTCGCCCATGTGGCCACGCTGCTGCGCCGCTCGCCGGGCGCTGGGCGCCGTCCGCCGCTGCTGGAGATCGCGGTGGTGCTGCTCGCCGTCATCACCGGCATTCAGCTTGCGGTGTCCGGCGAGCCGGTCGGGGCCGGGTTGCTGGCTCCCGCGCTGATCGTGTTCGCCGTCGCGCTGGTCGTGGCGCGCCTGCTGCTGCCGGGCGTGGCCGCATACTCGGCGCGGGCGCTGCGGCGGGGCCGGCTCGGCCCGGCGCTGGCGGGCCTGCGGTTGTCGCGGCGCCCCGGTGCGGCTGCGTTGTTCGCGCTCGTGACGGCGGGGGTGGCGGTGGCGGCGTACGCGGTCTGCGCCGTGGACTCCGGTGAGCAGGACCGGGCCGTGGCCGCCGGGCTGGGCACCGGCGCCGACCGGGTGATCTCGGTGGACGTGGAGACCCCGGGGCAGCTACTGGCCGCTGCCCGGACGATCGACCCGGACGGCAAGTTCGCCATGGCGGTCACGCGCACCCCGGGCACAGGCGACGGCGAGCCGCAGGGCCTGGCCGTCGACGCCACCCGGCTGGCCACCGTGGCCACCTGGCCGGACGGCGGTGCCCCAGCGGGCGAGATCGCCGCGGCGTTGCACCCGCAGGCGCCGGAGCCCGTCATCATCAAGGGCCAGGACGTCAACATCGAGACCACCGTCACCGAGGTGCGCGAGGCCGTCCCGCTGAGCCTGACGCTGGCGGTCACCTCAATCACCGGCGGCGGCTCGGTCCAGATCTCGCTGGGGACCATGCGCAACGGCGTTTCCTCGTACGCCCAAAGAGCTGGCCGGTGTGCCCAGGGGTGCCGGGTCGACGGCATCAAGGTTTCCACTGTCGACGGCTCCTCCGGGGTCACCGGGCACATCGTGGTGAACCGCCTCGGCGCCATCAACCCGGTCGTGGACGCGGTCACCCCGAGTCGGCTCAGCGACACCTCGACGTGGCGGATGGCGCGCTTCGGCACGCTGTCGAGCGACCCGAAGGGGCTGGCCATCGACGTCGATGCGCCAAACGGGCTGGGTGACACCGGGGCCTGGATCCAGCCGGTCGACACCCCGCTGCCATTGCCGGTCGCCGGGCGGCCGGGCAACGCCTACACCGGCCTGGACGGCAAGCTCACCGAGGTGCGCCGGGTGCCGGGGCTGGCCACCGTGCCGGGGCTGGGCACCGGGGGAACGCTGACCGATCTGGAGTACGCCGATCGGGCTGCCACGCAGTCCGGCCCGGCCGCCAATCCGCAGATCTGGCTGTCCGCCGCGGCTCCCGCCGACGTGATCGAGCGCTTGGCCGCGCAGGGTGTGGTGGCCACCGAGGACGTGCGGGCCGCCAGCGTGCGGGAACGCCTGGATCGGCAGGGTCCGGCGCTGGCGTTGTGGTTCTATGCGCTGGCCGGGATCCTGGCCGTGCTGCTCGTGGGCGGCGCGCTGCTGTTGGCTGCCGCCGTGGACCGCGAACAGCGCGATGAGGATCTGGCGGCGTTGCGGGCCCAGGGTCTCGGGCGGGCTTCGGCGGGCCAGGCGGCGCTGTGGGCGTACCCCTTGCTGGTTGTGCTGGCCGTGCTGACCGGAACCGGAACCGGTCTGGCGGGCTATGCGACGACGGGCTGGACCTTGCCCTTGGCGGGTCTGGATCCGCCGCCCTTGCCGCTGCCGCTGTGGCCGCGGTGGTGGGTGGTGGTTCTCGCGATGCTGGCTGTGCTGGTGTTCCTGGTGGTGATGTCGGTGCTGACGACCTCGCGGAGGGGGAGAAGATGAGGACGTTGACCGTGCAGGCCGCGAATCTGTCCCATGGGGATGGTTCGGTGGTGCTCAGCGGCGTGTCGGTGCAGGCGCGTCCGGGGGAGTTGCTGGCGGTGACCGGCACGTCGGGTGCGGGCAAGACGACGCTGCTGTCGGCAATGGCAGGCCTGCTGGCGCCCGCGTCCGGTGAGATCCTTGTCGATGGCGAGCAGCTACGTGACCGCGATCATGGTGTGGCGCTGGGCGTGGTGCTGGTCCCGCAGGACAACGGGCTCGCCGCGATCCTGACAGCCGAGGAGAACGTTGCGGTCGCCGTGATCGCCACCGGTGGCACCCCCGCCGAGGCCCGGCGTGGCACCAGCACGGCCCTGGAGAAGCTCGGGCTGGCGGGTCAGGCCGGTCAGCTCATCGAGGAGCTCTCCGGTGGCCAGCAGCAGCGCGTGGCCATCGCCCGCGGCCTGGCCTTGCACGGCGATGTGGTGCTGGCCGACGAGGTGACCAGCGAGCTCGACGCAGCGAACCGGCAGCGCGTGCTGGAACTGCTGCGCGGCGAGGCCCAGCGTGGTGCCGCAGTCGTGTTCGCCACGCACGACCCGGAAGCGGCCGCCGCGTGCGACCACGAGATCCACCTCGCCGACGGGCAGGCCATGATGGTGCGATGACCAGACTTGCGCACCACGCCCGGCTGGAATGGGACGGCTCGACAGCCTCGGGTTATCGCGTCTACTCCCGCAACCACAGCGCCACCGCGCCCCCGGCGGAGGCGTCGCTGCGGCTCAGCGCCGATCCGCACTTCAAGGGCGACTCCGCGCTGCTCAACCCCGAACAGCTCGTCGTGCTTGCGGCCAGCTCGTGCCAGATGCTGTCGTTCCTGGCGCTGGCCGCGCGCAAGCACGTGAACGTGCTCGGCTACACCGACGAGGCGACCGGCTATCTGAGCGAGGACCTGCGCAAGGCCTCCATCGAGCTGATCGAACTGCGCCCGGTCATCCGGGTGGCCGAGGGCACCGACGAGGCGTTCGTGCGCACTTTGGTCGAGCAGGGCCACGACGAGTGCTACATCGCGAACTCGCTCAACTCCACGATCACCATCGAGGCCTCGATCGTGATTTAGGCGGCCTCGCTGCCGCCGGGCACCAGCTTGACCGTGCCGTCCTCATGGTCGACGGTGAACAGCGTGCCCGGCGGGAAACTGCCGAGCACCTCCGGCGGCAGCTGCACCGTGCCGTCGCCGGCCACCACTGCGAAGTCCTGGCCGTCGCGGCCCTCGGCCCCGACCCGGCCGTCGCGGATCGTCACCGCGCGGCCCAGCCGGGCGCCCACCTCGTTGTCGTGGGTGACCACCACGATGGTGGTCTGGCGTTCGCGGTTCACCGTCTCCAGCGCGTCGAGCACCTCGTCACGGCCCGCGGTGTCGAGCCGGCTGGTGGGCTCGTCGACCAGCAGCAGACCCGGGCCGGCGGCGATGCCCACGGCCAGCGCGGCGCGCTGCTTGGCACCCGGGGTCAGCTCGGCCAGCCGCGCGCGGCCCATGCCGGGCAGGCCCACCAGGTCCAGGATGCGGTCCGGGTCGTCCAGTTCGATGCCGCGCGTGTGGGCGGCCCGGCGCTGGGCGAGCCAGATGTTGCGGTGCAGGCTGGCGTACGGCAGCAGGTTACGGGCCGCCCCCTGCAGCACCACCCCGATCTCGGTGCCCCGCAGCCGGGAGACCTCGGCGTCGGAGAGCTTGCCCATGTCGTACGTGCCGATGTTGATCCGCCCTGCCGATGGCCGCATCATCCCGGCGAGCAGCGAGATCAGCGTCGACTTGCCCGAGCCGCTGGGTCCGACCAGAGCCAGCGTCTCCCCGGGGGCGATGGACAGGTCGACCCCGGCCAGGGCCACCACGTCGCCGGCTTCCGCCCGGTAGATGTGCACCACGCGGCGGCAGGCCACCGCAAGACCGTTCATCTGATCAAGGTAGCGGACGCGAAGTGGCGGTGGTCACCCGCAAGTGAGCCAATCGGTTTTGTTGTCTCCCGGCAGCTTTGTTTAGGGTGAGCGCGTGCGTGACATCGCCGTTTTCACCGGTAGCGCCCATCCACAACTGGCCGCAGAGATCTGCGAGCACCTCGGGGTGCCGCTGTTGCCCACCAAGACCTCGCGTTTCGCCAACGACTGCATCGAGGTGCAGCTACAGGGCAACTGCCGCGAGCGAGACGTGTTCCTCATCCAGCCCCTGGTCCCGCCGGTCCAGGAGAACCTCGTCGAACTGCTGTTCATGCTCGACGCGGCGCGAGGTGCGTCGGCCGGCCGGATCACGGTTGTGCTGCCGCATTACGCGTACGCCCGCAGTGACAAGAAGGATGCTCCGCGCATCTCGATCGGCGGTCGCCTGGTCGCTGACCTGCTGCAGACCGCCGGCGCGCACCGGATCCTGGCCATGACCCTGCATTCCCCGCAGGTCCACGGCTTCTTCAGCATCCCGGTCGACCATCTGCACGCGCTGCGCGAGCTGGCCCACCACTTCCGAGGCTACGACCTGAGCAACACGGTCGTCGTCTCGCCCGACCTGGGCAACGCCAAGGAGGCCGCGCACTTCGCGCGGATGCTCGACATCGAGGTCGCGGCCGGGGCCAAGCAGCGCTACGCCGACGACAAGGTGGTGATCAGCTCGGTGATCGGCGAGGTGGCCGACCGTGACGTCATCATCCTCGACGACGAGATCGCCAAGGGCAGCACCGTGTTCGAGCTGCTCGGCCGCCTGCGCGAACGCAACGTCCGCAGCATCAGGGTCGCCTGCACGCACGGCCTGTTCACCGCCGACGCGGTCCAACGGCTTTCCGACGAGAAAGACGTCGAAGAAATTGTCTGTACGAACACAGTGCCCATCCCGCAGTCCTCACGCACCGGCAAGCTGACCGTACTCTCGGTCGCCCCGGCGCTGGCCGAGGCAATGCGCCGCATCCACAACGGCGAGTCGGTCAGTGCCCTTTTCGCCTGAGCATCTCCACCGTCTGCTGACGGCGATGCTGGCGATGCAACGGCAGTCCTGGGAACAGGGCGTGGCAGCGCAGGCCGCTCTCGACCTGGGGCGCGACGACCTGGTCGTGCTGCTGGCCGAGGCGGCAGTGGCTCGTCAGGCACCCGACGGGCGCCTTGGCGATGTGGGCGAGAACGGGGCGGTCAACGGGGCTGCTTGCGGGGAGGCGGTGCTGGCGGCTTTTGGTCGTACCGGCAAAGCGGTTTTCGCCGAAGCGGCGCGCAAGCAATTGGCCTGGCTGGAGTCCGGCGCGGAGCGGGCCGAGGACGGGACGTTGTTCCATCTGACGGACTCGCGGGAGATCTGGGCCGATACGGTGTACATGGTTGTGCCGTTTCTCGCCGTGAGCGGTCGCGTGGAGCTGGCCTGGCAGCAGATCGAGGGGCATCGGCGGCGGCTGTGCCACGACGGCGTCTATTCGGCCTCGACGGTGCGATCGGCGCGCTGGGGTGCGGCCAGCGGGTGGGTGGTGGCCGCAATCGCCCGCACGCTGCGTATAACGCCGGATTTCCCCGATCGTCACCGCCTGGCCGTTCATGCACGTGAGGTGCTCGACGCCGCTCTCGCTTTTCGTCGCCCAGATGGCCTGTTCAACGACGTGCTGGATGACCCGGCGACCTTCCGCGAGGCCAACGCGGCCCAAATGTTTGCTTACGCAGCGTTGACAGGTGCCGCCGACGGATGGTTACCTAGCGTGTACGTCGAGACGGGCCGTGACCTGCTCGCCGCGGCGGCCCGGTGTGTTGACGGATCGGGGGTCGTGCGGGACGTCGCCGGCTCCCCGGGCTTCGACCGGCCGGGCACCTCCACCGAGGCGCAAGCGTTCGCGATCCTTGCCGCCGTGGCACAAACCCCGCGCGACCTGCGTCGATTCGACCCCGTGGGCTAGGTGTGCTGTCCAGGGAGGTTGGTCGAGATTGTGTGACGACACGATCTGACGATCAAGGTCTGATGTCGTGAACGGGTGAAGGCCTCCGGCTGTGGAGT
>NZ_LOJP01000001.1:4959483-4994094 GCF_001553785.1 Actinoplanes sp. TFC3 | reverse complement strand
CCCGCCTTCCTGCACCATTACAACCACCACCGGCCCCACACCGCCACCGGCGGCCTACCACCCATCACCCGATTGACCAACGTCCCCGGACAGCACAGCTAGGGCGTTTGTCCATCCCCCGGTCGGGGGACCGATTAATCTATGTTCAGGTCGATCTCGCAGGGTATGTGGGCAGCGCAGTTCTGATTGGCTGCCCACCTGTGCGACGCTGGCGACCACAAGATCGGACATCTGCTCCGGCCCGAACACCGCAGGTCACAGACGCGGGCCGGGGCCTCGAGCACACATCGGAGGACTCGTGGCAAACATCGAGACGTCCCTCAAGGAAGCGATGGCCATCGATGGCGCCATCGGCGTCGCACTCGTCGACTACACCAGTGGTCTGACCCTGGGCGTGCTGGGCGGCGGCCCGACCATGGACATGAACGTGGCGGCGGCCGGCAACACCGACGTGGTCCGCGCCAAGGTTCGCACCCTGGAGATGCTCGGCCTCTCCGACGCGATCGAGGACATCCTGATCACGCTGGACACCCAGTACCACCTGATCCGCCTGCTCAAGTCCTCGCGCAGCGGCGACGCGTTCTTCCTGTACCTGGCGCTGCAGAAAAGCCGGGCCAACCTGGGTCTCGCACGCCACCAGCTGCGTAAGATCGAAGCCGACCTCGAGGTATGACGGCCAGCACACGCAGCATGTCGGAGATCGTCACCTCGGCGGTGGCGGACTTCCGAGCGCTGGTACCGGACTGCGTCGCGGCGGGCCTGGTCGACATGTCGACAGGCATGCTGCTGGCGGTGGACACCCTCGAGGACTACCCGAGCGAACTGCTCGACCTGCTGGCCGCAGCCACGTTCGACCTGTTCCAGGGCCGCAACGTGACAATGATCGAAGACATCTTCAAGGCCCGGCGCGGCGTCACCACGTCCCGGCACTACTTCCAGGAAATCGTGGTCAACAGCGACAACCTGGTCCACCTGTTCCTGCGCAGCCAGGCAAACCAGGACTTCGTAGCGGTCATCGTCTGCCGGCGCGACACGAAGGTCGGGATGGTGTTCGCGCAGGCCCGGATCGTGATGAAGGAGCTGGAGAGCGGGTTCGCGGGCTGAGCGGGGCTTCCCGCGGCTGCTCAGCGACTTCCGGTTCCGCAGCCTGGCCTCTCGGATCTCCGCTCTTCGCTCCTCGCTGGAGGCGTCCGCTTCCTGCCATGGTTGCGGGCGCTTTTTATGGTGTCTTTTGCGGCTGGTCGGGTAGCCCTTTGGCGGCTGCGGGATCGGCTTTCCCCGGGTCGCTTTGATGCGGCTCGGGTTGTTCCGTTGCGGTTGGTTTGGCTGCTCCGCTTCGGCGCGGCCTTGACTCCGCTGCTGCGGCGCGCCTGACTTCGCTGCTGCTGCTGCTGCTGCTGCTGCTGCTCGGCCTTGGATTCGCTGCGGCGTAGTCGGTTCGCCGGGGCGCTTGCGGCTTGCGGGGGCCTGCCTAGTGGCTGGCGGGCGGCTGGCTCGTGGCTGGCGGGGGGCTCGCTCGTGGACTGGCGGCGGCTCGCACGCGGCTGGCCGGGGGCTCGCTCGTGGACTGGCGGGTGGCTCGCACGCGGCTGGCGGACGAAGATTTACGGGAGGCACACGATTTACGGAAGGCTTCACATGGGTTTGGACGAAGCACTCCGGATCCCCGGCGCGTACGCGGTGGCGCTGATCGCCGCGGATGGCCCGCCGCTGACCTGGTGGGGTCACTCACCCACCGACCAGGAAGCCCATGCCGCAGCCGCCGTCGGCCGGGCCGCGGCCGACCTGGTCCGCCTGAGCACCACCGACACCCTCGACGACATCCTGATCACCAGTGCCCAAGCATTCCACGTCCTGCGCCTGATCCCCACCGAAACAGGCGAAGACCGGGTGGCGCATCTGATGCTCCGCCGCTTGGGCGCGAACCTGGCGATGGCGCGGCATGACTTCCGGCGGCTAGCCTCGGCCTACGTTTCGGGGTCCGCCTCGGGGGTTGTGTCCGGGTCCGTCTCGGGGACTGCGTCGGGCTCGGCGGTTGGCTCAAGGTCTTCAACGACGGCTGGGTCTTCAACGTCGGCTGGGTTCTTGGCGGCGGGTGAAGGTGCGGCTGGTCGCGATGCCGCTGGTGCTCCGGCCGTTGGTGGCGCTGAGAGCGGATTAGCGGTTCGGGCTGCTGAATTGGCTGCGCCTGCCGTGGGCGGACGAGATGACGTGGCGGCCGGGGGCGGACCTGAGGAGGTTGGCCAGGAACCGGCGCGGGAGATCACGGACGAGCTGCCCGCCGAGGAACAGCTCACCGAGGAAGCGGACGCCGAGCCCGAACTGGCGCTGGAAACGGTTACCGAACCGGAAACGGCCACGGAAACCGACACCGAGCCGGAGACACTTGGGGAAACGTTCGCCGAACCGGTGCCAGAACTCGGAAACAGCGCCTCTCCCGATCCGGGAACGGGGAATGGCGCGTCTGGCGACCTGGGTACGGCAACTGCGGAGAAGGCCACACCGGAGACGTCGGAGAATGCAGTCGCTGAGCCGGAAACTTCGGAAACAGCGGCCGCGGTAGCGGAAAAGCCGCAGCCGGAGACGCCGGGGGACGTAGGTTCCGCACCCCAAGCGGCCGGGAACGCTCCTGCCGCAGGCGATCGAGTTGGGGGTTGCCGGCGAGGCAAGCGGGCTGCTGCGCGACACCAAGCCCCCACTTTGCCGTCGGCGCCTACCAGTTCTGTCGCGTCCGCCACCGAAGCACCGCAGCCACCAGCAGAACCGACCCCCAGCGCCGAAGCCTCACCCGCCCAAGACGAAACCGCAGGGTCCACGGCGATGGTCAACGTGCGATTGCTGGGCGAAACGGGCGGACGTGCCGGGAATTATAGGGAAGATGCTGGTCCCGGGGTCGACGGGGACGGCGATACGGAGCAGGATCGTCCGGGGGCGCCGGAGAAGCCGATTCTTCCCCGGCGGCCGTCGAATCAGAAGAGTTTGCCCCCGGCCGCAGTGACTGCCAATGCCACGCCGGCTGCGTGGCTGGATCTGCTCGGCCAGCCGTACCTCAATGATGAGACGGTGCTGGAGCGCGTTCTGGGCTCGCTCAAGCGCCTGTAATGAAAAGACACGTACGCGCGGCGAGAAGAGATTTCACCGGTGCAGAGCACGACCACTGATCAGCAGTTCAACGCCGTTCGGGCGGAGCTTGCCGCGTTGCGCCATCAGGTTAGTGGCGTGCAGGGGTGCGTCATCGCCGGCGTGGACGGGCTCCTGATTCTCCACGACACGCTGTCCAACACCGAGCCGCACGACCTGGCCGCGCTGGCGGCGGGGGCCCACGGCATCAGCCGGACCTGCGGTGGCGCGCTGAACCAGGGCGGCTTTCACGAGTGCACGATTCACAACCAGCGGGGCTACCTGATCGTGTACGCGGTGGGCGAACTCGCTCTGCTCGCGGTGCTGGGCGATGAACGCCTGAACGTGGCCCGCCTGCACCTTGAGGCCCGCTCGGTGACCGCCCGCCTCGCAGCCAAGCTGCAGTTGCAGACCGTCCAGCAGTCGCACCCGCTGGACGGCTGAAAGCCGGCACGGCTGCGGGCACTTCCTTGCCGAGGACACGCCCCGGCGAGGGATGCCCGCGCCCCCTTTCGCAAGGCGCCGGTTCACGAGGCCTCAGAAAGCGCCGGTCTACGAAGCACGCGGCGGCTGCGGACCGCACAACGTCCGGATTGCGCCCAGCAGCGTCGAGCGGGTGAAGGGCTTCTCCAGCAGCATGCTGTTCGCATCCAGGTGCAGCTGCGGGCCCAGCGACGCCGCCGTGTAGCCGGACATGAACAGAACCGGCAGGTCCGGGTGGTGGGTGCGTAGCGCCGAGGCCAGCTCCGGGCCGGTCATCGTGGGCATGACCACGTCGGTGATCAGCAGGTCGGGGTGGGCGCCCGAGGCGACCTGGGTGACAGCGGTCAAGGCGTCCGTCGCCACCGTGATCTCGTAACCCGCCGGTTCGATCAGGCGTTGCACCAGCTGAGCGACCTCGGGCTGGTCCTCGACGATCAGCACCCGGCCGATCACCTGCGGGGTGGCCTGGCGGTCGATCGCCGGCGCCGGGCGTTCCTCGGCCGCCGGCAGGTACAGGTGGACCGTGGTGCCCATGCGGGGCTGGGATTCCAGCTCGATGTGACCACCCAGACCCTGCACGATGCCCGCGGTGGTCGCCAGGCCCAGCCCAGCGGCGGTGGGCCGGGTGGTGAAGAACGGTTCCAGCGCGCGGCGGCGGGTCTCGTCGGTCATCCCGACGCCGGTGTCCTGAATGACCATGTGGACCAGCTTGCCCGCGGGGGCGTTCTCGGCGGCGAACTGGCCAGGCTCGACAACCTCGTTGGTCGCTGCCACCCGCAGCATGCCGCCGTGCAGCATGGCGTCGCGCGCGTTGGCGGCCAGGTTGACCAGCGCCTGTTCGAGCGGGCCGCGCTCACCTCGTACCGGCCAGATATCAGGGCTGAAGGCCAGATCCAGGCCGATCCTTTCGCCCAGCGTGCGGGAGAACAGGCTCTGCACGTCCGTGAGCAGGTCGGGGATCGGGATGATTTCCTGGCGGTTACCCTCGCTGCGGCCGAAAGCCAGTAGCTGATGGGTGAGGGTACGTCCGGTGGCGACCGCGTCGAGGATGTCCTTGGCCATCTGGTGCTGCGGCGTGCCCTCGGCGGTCGTGGTCGCGATCATGTCGGCGGAACCGGCCACCACGGTCATCAGGTTGTTGAAGTCGTGCGAGATGCCGCCGATCAGCTGGCCCATGCTGTCCAAGCGGCGCAGGTGGTCGAGCTGGCGCTTGAGCCCCTTGGCGTCGATGTGGTCGGTGGTGTCGGTGACCATGCACAGCACGCCGGTGTAGCGCCCGTTCTCGTCGTCCAGCGGCATCATGCTTATCCGGACGCTGCGGTGCGAGCCGTCCGCGCGCAGCAGCCGGGTGGCACCGACGGTGGAACGCCCGGCCTTGCACTCGGCGAGCCGGCGGGTGAGCTCGGCCTGGCCGTGGTTGTCCAGGAAACCGCGCAGGGAAACGCCGATCAACTGCTGGCGGGGCATGCCGAGTACGACACCGATGGGCTCGTTCGCGTACGTCGCCCGGCCTTCGGTATCGAGCTGCAGCACACCTTCGGGGATCGTTTCCAGCACCCGGCGGTAGCGCTCCTCGCTGGCCCGCAGACGTTCCAGGGCGCGAGCGGACGACACGGCGAGCGACAACTCCCCGGCGATGTCGCGGGCCAGCTCGACCTCGGCCGGGGCGTAGACGGCGCCGGGGGTGGAGCGGGTCAGGATCAGGTATCCGGCGTACGTGTTGTCCACGATGATCGGGCACAGCACGGCGGCATGCACGTCCGGTTGTTCGTACGCAGTGTGGCGCTGGCGGGGGAGTTCGGTGAGGGGTTCCTCGTTTTCGCCGGCCAGCACTATGGGGCGGCGGCTCGCGGCGAGGCTGGTGGAGAAGCCGTCGTCGGGTTGCTCGCCGCGGCGGTCGAGCAGATGCACGTACGACAAAGCGAGCTCGTCGTCGGCATGCAGGTATGTGATCGCCTCGTAGCGGCCGTCGTCGCCGAGCAACTGCACACCCGCGCCGTCACCGAGCATGTCGGCCGCTGCCCGGGCGGCTGTCGCGCGGACCTGCGCCGCGTCGGTGGCCCGGCTCAGCGCCAGGGCCAGGTCGGCGAGTGCGTACCGGAGGGGATAAGCCATGACACCCATGTGGCAACTATCGGCTGAATGGCCGCGCGGTGCGGGCGGTTCAGGAGGAATGCAACCGAGTGGACGAGCTGTCACGACAACGACACGGTCCGGTGGAGGTGACGGGTCATCACCGGGCTCGCCATCTGCCGCGAACTCCGGCACCGGGATTTGCCCGCCCATCCGGACAAAAAGCAGGATTCCGCTTCGATACGTCAACGAGTGCGAAAGGCCCCATTTACAGCAGCGGCGGAAGGACACGGCGGCAAGTGGACACCGATCCGAGCGAGACGCTCGACCTCAGCGGGCGCTGCGTCGGCAGCTCGTACCTGCTCATTCAGCCGCTCGGGCAGGGCGCTACCGGCACGGTGTGGCGTGGCGTCGACCGGGCCTCGGGGGAGCCGGTCGCGGTCAAGCTGCTGCACGACAGCCTGACCCGCCAGCCGAAGGTGGTCACCCGGTTCGTGCAGGAGCGCACGATCCTGCTGATGCTGCGCCACCGCAACGTGGTGCGGGTGCGCGACCTGTTCAGCGTGGGAGAGACGCTGGGGCTGGTGATGGACCTGGTGGCCGGGGGCAGCCTGCGCCAGCATCTGGGCGGGCACGGGCCTCTCGCGCCCGAGCGCGCCGCGCGGATGGGGGCTCAGATCGCCGCGGCGCTGGCAGAGGCTCACGAACTCGGGATCGTGCACCGCGACCTGAAGCCGGACAACGTGCTGCTGGCTGGGGGTGAGGACGTACGGCTGACCGATTTTGGTATTGCGCGCCTGCTGAACACGCCCGGCTTGACGACGGCGAACGCGGTGATCGGCACGCCGCATTACATGCCGCCGGAGGCGTTCCACGGCGCACCGGCCGACCCCGCAGCCGACATCTACGCGCTCGGCGTGCTGCTCTACGAGCTGGTGACCGGCAGCCCGCCCTACGACGCCGATTCGGTCGTGGACCTGATGAACCTGCATGTGCGGGGAAACCCGGAACGCCGCTCGGGCATCCCGGACGCGCTGTGGGACGTGATCCGCAGCTGTCTGGAACCCAAGCCGCGATTACGGCCCACCGCCGGCGAACTCATGATTGAACTCGATGACCTCGCGCGTGCGGTCCCGCGCCCCCCACGGCAGAAAAAGATCACCGTTGAGCCCGATCCGCACCCCTCGCTGACCGGGATGTCCCAGCTGCCCGCGCCGCGGCGTCGCAACCAGCCGGCGAGCTGGCGATGGGCCCGGCCGTGGGCGATGATCGCCGTGGTCAGCGGCGCGATGCTGGCCTCCGGGCTCACCACGACCGCCTGGCATCTGCACTACGACACGACCCCGCCGCCCGAGGCGCAGCTCCCGCTGATGGTCACGCCCAGCGCGCCAAGCCCGACGCCGTCGAAGGCGCGCAAGATCAAGCCATCCGCGAAGGTCAAGCAACGCGAGCATGTCCCGGCCGTGGCCGCTCAAATCGCCACGGTACGTCCAAAGCCCTCGCCCACCCGGACAACCCGATCCCCGATCCCGGCACGGACCACCTCGCCCTGGACCTGTGAGCAGCGGGTGTCGTTCGGCATGGGAAACGGAATGGGCTTGTTTCCCTGTCACCGCGTCGGCGAGCAGGTCCAGATCCGCGCGCGTCTCATCTCCGGCCGCGAGGGCACCGCGTCGATGACTGTTGCCTTGCGGGACACCGGAAACGGCCGGACCGCGGCCACCCGGACCTGCACCGGGTTGGTGTTCACCGGCGACGCCGAATCCCACGAGTGCGGCCCGTTCACCACGACACCGCAACGCGGGCACCACTACCAGGTGCTGATGTCGTGGAGCTTCTACCGCGATGGCCGGCCCGACATGGGTTCGGCGAAGGGCAGCGAGTTCGCTTTCTGAGGCGAAGGACGCGAGTTCGCTTTCTGAGGCGAAGGGCAGCGAGTTCGCCTTCTGACCGGTAAGGTCCTGCGACTATGCGGAGGATGCTCGCGGCCGGGCTGGCGCTCGGGGCTGTCGTACTGGGACTCGGAGTGGTGCGCACCTTCTCGGCGGACGCCGCCGCGGTGCCGTCGTACCATCCCACGAAGCTGAAGAACATCGGCGACGCCCAGCAGGTCGTGGTGGTCACGGGAACGGGTCGCACGACGACGACGGGCACGCTGCGGACGTACCAGAAGAATGCCAATGGGTCCTGGTCCGAGAAGTTTTTCGCAATGCCGGCGCGCAATGGCTATGGCGGCTGGGAATGGGCCAGCAAGCGCGTGCAGAACACCGGGACGACACCGATGGGTACGTTCCGCATCACCTCGGCGTTCGGGCTCAAGGCCAATCCGGGCACCAAGGTGAGCTACACCAAGGCCGATGCGAACGACTATTGGGTGGGCGACAACAAGGACGCCAAGACCTACAACCTTTTTGAGCCTTCGGCATCGAGCAAACGAACCTGGCGTACGGGCGAAGCCGAGCGCCTGGCGGCCTATCCCACCCAGTACGAGTACGCAACCATGATCGACTTCAACCGCCCGATCGGCTCGTCGATCAAGTGGGACGCCACCCGCTCGCAATACGTCACCAGCAAACCGGTCGATGTGCGCCGCGGCTCGGCCATCTTCCTGCACATCAACGGCTCCGGCTCAACCGCAGGCTGCGTCTCGGTGGCCCGCGCCAACATGATCAACCTGCTCAAGTGGCTGGACCCGGCCCAGAAGCCGCGCATCGTCATGGCACCCCTGGCCGACATCCAGCGCGTTTAGCAACGCCCCGGAAATACAGTCGCGCGGCTTGGCGTCAGCGCCTACCGTGATCGCCATGTTCGCATTCGGTTTGCAGCTGCCCCCCGCGGTGGCTCCCGTGTGCGCATTGACGGCGCTCGATACTCGAAGCTGACCCTTCCCCGCTAGTCCAGAACCCAGGGGAAGGGTGGCTCGACCCTGTGCGGGTTCTTTCGTTTCTTACATCCAGTAGGGACAGTGTCATGGCCAAGAGCCAATTCATGCGTACGAAGCCCCACCTGAACATCGGCACGATGGGTCACGTCGACCACGGCAAGACGACCCTGACCGCCGCCATCACCAAGGTCCTCGCCGACCGCGACCCGGCCACCACCCGGTACGTCGCGTTCGACGGGATCGACAAGGCCCCGGAGGAGCACGACCGCGGCATCACCATCAACATCGCCCACGTCGAGTACGAGACACCCGCCCGCCACTACGCCCACGTCGACATGCCTGGGCACGCCGACTACGTGAAGAACATGATCACGGGCGCGGCCCAGGTGGACGGCGCGATCCTCGTGGTCTCGGCTCAGGACGGCGCGATGCCGCAGACGCGCGAGCACGTGCTGCTCGCCCAGCGCGTCGGGGTGCCGTACCTGGTGGTGGCGCTGAACAAGAGCGACGCCGTGCAGGACGCGGAGTTGCTGGACCTGGTCGAGCTGGAGGTCCGCGAGCTGCTGAGCGAGTACGGCTTCCCGGGCGACGAGGTCCCGGTCGTACGGGTCAGCGCGCTCAAGGCCCTCGAAGGCGACCCGCGCTGGGTGCAGTCCGTCGTGGACCTGCTCGACGCGGTCGACGAGTACGTGCCGGTGCCGCCGCGCGAACTCGGTGAGCCGTTCCTGATGCCGATCGAGAACGTGCTGACCATCAGCGGCCGCGGCACGGTGGTGACCGGCAAGGTCGAGCGCGGCGTGCTGCGCGTGGGCGAGCCGGTCGAGGTGGTCGGCCTCGGCCCGACGATCAGCACGGTGGCGACCGGGCTGGAGACGTTCGGCAAGTCGCTGCCCACCGCGCAGGCCGGTGACAACGCGGCGGTGCTGCTGCGCGGCATCAAGCGCGACCAGGTCGAGCGCGGCCAGGTCCTGGCGGTGCCGGGCAGCGTCACCCCGCACCGCAGGTTCAAGGCCCGCATGTACGCGCTGAGGAAGGAGGAAGGTGGCCGGCACACGCCGTTCGTGGCGAACTACCGCCCGCAGTTCTTCTTCCGCACCACCGACGTGTCGGGGGCGATCGACCTCGGCGAGCTGCCGATGGTGCTGCCGGGCGACACCGTTGACCTGACGGTCCACCTCGGCAAGGAAGTGCCGATGGACGTGGGGCTCGGCTTCGCGGTGCGTGAGGGTGGTCGTACGGTGGCCGCCGGCACGGTCACCGAGTTGCTCGACTGATGAGGGGTCCGGAGGTGTGCCAGTAAGGCGAAGGCCCGGCACACCTCCGGAAACAGTTGCACCGGATCCACGCTGGATGATTGCGGCAGAGCCAGGTGACACAGAGCCTCGGGTCAGCCGGCGAAGTCGCAAGGCATGATAGAGCCGGTGAGGTGGAGACGTTCAGGTCGCGCACACCCCGCCGAGGACTATGGCGTGTTGGTGCCCGGTCGCCATGCCTACAGGTACCACGGTTATAGCAAGACATTGTCCGTTGACGATGATCGTGCCTTTGGCGGCCGATGGGTGGGCAGCGCGATCGCCCGCGAATATGAACCCGTGGGTCGTCCGGATCGCCCCCACGTCTATCTCGTCACGCCCCTTCACCCCGTTACGGCGGTCGATGTACGCGTCCATCTCGACTCGTTCGTCGCCGTACTGGCCGATACTTTTGATCTTCGCTGGCATATCGCGGACTGGCCGGATTCGGCAATGGCCTGCGGCGTGGTGCTGGCGCCCACTGCTGGAGCTGCGGGCCGGGACAGCATGATGCCGGCTCACTTCCCTGGAATCCGTATCCCGGTCGCATGGGTGAGAAATCCGGCCGGACAATGGATGCGCGATCGCCAGCCCGACCGCGAGGTTACGGCCGCCGACGCGGTCGCTTGCCTGGGGCACAGGCTGCCGGTGTGGGCTGCCGGCACCCACGACGCGGCCAGCGTTACAGCTTGGCGGTTCGACGGCGCGCAGGTGCCGCACGCTGTCCCACGCGACCTGGAGGACATGTGGCGGATCTGCCAGTACGCCGCCAGTTCTGCAGCCGAGCATGCGGGACGAGGCTTCGTTGAACTGGCCACCCAAGCGCATCGCTATGTTGAAGACCAGATACGGGAACGAAATATGGCAATGGAGGAATTCGAGGCAGCATTTTGGAGAAGCGCTGTTTCGCTTACGCCTCCGTCGTTACCGGACCTGCCCAATCCTGAGCCCATCTCCTTGTTGAATGCAGCCAATCTCCTGCACGGCGGCCTGGATACCCCACCTCGACTCGGAGATGTCCTGCATCGGCTGTTCGGTGATCCGACGAGAGGTGCACCGATGGTTTTCATGGCGAGCAGCCTGCCCGGAAATGTGATCGAGACCGTGCGACGTGCACCGCTCACAGAGGCGTCGACACCACGAACCAGACGCCTTCTCTCGGTTGTTCGCGATCGGTACCGATCAGAGACGTGGCAACTGCATCAGGATAGTCACGACAAGGTTGATCACCTCTATGCCTTCAGCGACACTCACGTCGCCTGGCTCGCGGCTGGTGACTGGTCCTCGCCCCATCTGGGGCATTCCTTGTTACCGGAACAGCCACAGGAGCTCCTCCTGGCGTGCGACGAATCCGGGGCTTTTGGTGGCTGGGTCTCCGGCCTTGCCGAAGAATGCGTCCCATTCCCTTTCGCCGGTACGCCGGGACATGCCTGTGTGGCGATAGCGGAGATCCTGACCGGTCGGCCGCTGCGCTACGCGTTTCGTACTCACCTGGAGCGGCTTCTTGACGATCTGCCTCGAGGCGGCATGCTCACCTACCAATGGCACACGGCTCAAGAGTGGGCGGCTGAGTTCCTTGCCGGTGAGCCGTCGCGTGGGGAGCTGCTGTCATACAAGGCCACTGTGCAATCCGGCGCATCAGTGCGGCATTCTCTGACGCAACTTATCAACCCTGCGTCGCCGCGACTGGCCTGGGATGAATTCGGGTTCAAGTCGTTTGAGGACCTGATCTGTCAACTCGCTGATGCAGATGGGCGATTCGATCAATGCCGGCCGCATGCAAATTCGGGATCCGGTGACGGTGGGGTCGATGTCGTCGGAACGGTCATCCAGCCGGTCGATCCACATCGCCCCTACTTGGCAATCCAATGTAAGAGACGTAAGTCTTTCCGCCCCGCCAACATCACTGCAGCTGTCAACGCCTTCTTGAAAGGTGACCGGGCTGCTGGAACTGATACCTTCATTCTTGCTGTGAGTCATGACCTTGCCACCCCGGGCTGCGCCCTCGCCATGGAAAAGGCAAACACTCTTCTGGCGCAGCATGGAATCAAATTCGAAGTATGGCAGGACTTCAAGCTTTCCCAAATGCTGAGAGGGCGCCCGGATCTTGTGACAACCTATTTCAGCGAAATGCATGCGAAGCTTTTCTGTCGCAAAGCTGATTAACGTCATCGCGGCTGGTCAAGGCGTCAGCAGTGACCCTGGGGATCTGAGGTCACCTCGCGGCCGGCGGCTGCCGTACTGAACGGAATCCGGCCCGGCCCACTCTCCGGGCCGGATCCACTGTCTCAGCTGACCGTGACGTGCACGTAGGCGTCGTCGGAGACCGTTCCGTCGGTGGTTACCGAGCGGGCCACCACCGTGTAGTCACCGGCCGCCGTCGGGGTCCAGGGCACGCTGGTCGCGTCACCGGAGAGTTCACGCACGGGTTCGTCGCCGATGACGATCTGGTACGACGCCACGCCGGCGGTCTGCGGCGCCAGCCAGAACGAGCCCGCGCACCCCGTGCTCCACGACCTTTGCGCCGAGCCGATCAGGGGTGCGTCGGAGATGACGTAGTCCGAGGATGCCGTCCCGAGCACCGTGTCACCGGCGTACGCGCGAACCGTGACGGTGACGTTCTTGGCCGTGAACACGATGTCGGCGGTGGCGATGCCGTCGACCGCCGGGACCACGACCTCGTCGGCGTCACCGAGGCGGTAGCCGAACGCGGTCACGTCGGCGTTGCGCAGCAGCGACAGGATCAGCTGGCTCGGCAGACCGAGGCCGCCCACGTACGCGCCGATGCCCGGCGTCAGGCCGGGCGCCGCCGGCGGAGCGGGTGTCCCGTCCGGAATCGGCGATGGGATGTCCGGCACGCCAACCGAACCGGGGCCATCACCGGCACCGCCCGGTCCCGGCAGGTCCGGGGCGGAGCCGGTGCCGGGAAGACCCGGTGTCCCGCACGCGGGATCGCCGGGCTGCGCAACCGGCCCGCCCGGCGGCGGTGGCGTCGCTGAGCCGGGCGGCATAGCTGGACCGGGCGGCACAGCCGGCACCGAAACCGGTGGTGGCGGCGTGGTCTCCCGGCCCGGTTCGCCGGCGGCTGCGGGCGACGCGAAACCCACCATCGCAGCGACGGCAACCACCGCCGTCAAACCTCTTCCGGCAATCACTGTCGATCCCCTCCCCGTGTGGATGCGGTCAAACTAGCGGGAGGGTATGACACTTTCTATGAGGCCGCCTTGGACACGTATTCCGTTGTGTAGGTCTTGCTCAGGTCCACCTGATCCTTCTTGCCCTTGACGTTGGGCGAGAACAGGCTGAGCACTTCCAGCACGTTCCTGGCTCCTTCTTCTTTCATGAGCCCGTCGCCGTTGAACATGCCGATGCTGTCGTGCACCGCCTTGACGTACAGCTGGGCGTTGCCGGCGGCGTACTCGGGGGGCATCTTCGCGGCGATCTCCTCGGGGGTGTGGCTGTCGATCCAGCGCAGCGTCTTCACCAGGGCGTTGGCCAGCTTCTGCACCGCCGCCTTGTGTTCCTCGACCCAGCCGCAATCCATGTACAGCGAGCTGGCCGGGTAGAGGCCACCGAGCGCTGCTTGTGTGCCCTGCTCCGTACGCATATCCAGCAGTACTTTGCCCTTGCCCGAACTCACCAGTTGAGCCGCGGTCGGGTCGGTGGTCATGCCCGCGTCAATACCGCCGTTGTCGATCGCGGCGATGAAAGTCTGACCCGCGCCCGCTTTCACCGTGGTGTAGTCACCGCTCTGCAGCCCCGATTTCGTGGCCAGGTACTGGGTGAGGAAGTCCGTTGACGAGCCGGGGCTGGTGACGCCGAGCTTCTTGCCCTTGAAGTCCGCCGGGCTGGCGATGGACGACCCGGTCTTGACGATCTCGACCTCGCCGGGCACGTCGGAGAACTGTACGACGCTCTGGATGCACTTGCCCTTGGTCTGCAGGTCGATGGTGTGGTCGTAGAAGCCGACCACGCCCTGCACATCCCCGGCGATCAGCACGTTCTCGGCGGTGGCCCCGGACGGCTCGGTCAGCAGCTGGACGTCGAGTCCCTCGGCCTGGAAACCGCCGAGCTGCTCGGTGAGCTTGGCCGGCAGGTAGATCACCTTGTCGATGCCGCCGACCATGATCTTGATTTCAGGGAGGTCGCCGCCGCCCGACTTGGCCTCGTCGGGGCTGGTGCCGCGGCAGCCGGTCAGGGCCAGCGCGGTGCAGCAGAGCAGGGCCAGGACCTTACGCATTCTCGGCTCCTTCGTGCAGGGCCGGCGGGCGCCAGCGCAACAAGCGGTTCTCCAACAGCGTCAGCAGATACTCGGCGAGTAACGCCAGCACCGTGGTGATGATCATTCCGGCGTAGATGCCGGCTGCGTCGAACGTGCCCTGGGCGTTGGCGATCAGCAGCCCGAGGCCCTTGTCCGCGCCGGCGTACTCACCGACGACCGCACCGATCAACGCAAAGCCGAACGCGGCGTGCAGGGACGCGAAAATCCACGACGTCGCGCTGGGCACCACGATGGAGGTCAGCACCTGGGTCCGCGAGGCGCCGAGGATCCGGGCGTTGTTCACCAGGTTCCGATCGACCTCGCGGGCGCCTTGGAAGGCATTGAAGAAGACCGCGAAGAAGACGAGTACGACCGCAGTGGCCACCTTCGAGGTGAGCCCGAGCCCGAACCAGATGACGAACAGTGAGGCCAGCACGATGCGCGGGACCGCGTTCGCCGCCTTGATGAACGGCGCTGCCACGTCCGCCGCGAAACGCGCCCGGCCCAGCAGGATGCCCAGCACCACACCGGCGATCGCACCGATGATGAACCCGAACACCGCCTCCTGCAATGTGGTGACGATCTGCGTCCACACCGATCCGAACGCGGTGCCCGCAGTGAACCAGTCCACCAGCCGGTCCCAGATCAGCGAGGGCTTGGAGTAGAAGAACGGATCGATCCAGTGCGTCGCGGTCAGTTCCCAGCTACCCAGCCACACCAGCACCACGGCCAGGCGCACGGTCCACAGTTTCCACGGGGTGCGCCGGTTCGTACGGGAAACGATGTTCTCCGCCGGAGGCGCCAAGGTCTCAGCTTGCACGGCTCATCGCCTCCGATCGGGCGCGAGCCACTTCCTCGCGCAGGCTCTGCCAGATCTCCCGGTACGTCTCCACGAACGCCGGCGTCAGCCGGATCTCCTCCACATCGCGCGGCCGGGGCAGTGGCACGTCGAAGATCGCTTTGACCGTGGCCGGGCTGGAGGTCATCACCACCACCCGGTCGGCCAGCGCGATGGCCTCCTCGAGGTCGTGGGTCACGAAGATGACGGCGGCGCCGGTGCCCTGCCACAGCCGCAGCAGCTCGTCCTGCATCAGCGCGCGGGTCTGCACGTCCAGCGCGCTGAACGGCTCGTCCATCAGCATGATCCGCGGCTCGTTGACCAGGGTCTGGGCCAGCGCGACCCGCTTGCGCATGCCGCCGGAAAGCTGGTGCGGGTAGTACTTGGCGAACGCCGCGAGTCCCACTCGCTCGACCCACACCATCGCCTTCTCGCGGGCCTGCTGGCGCTTCAGGCCCCGGTAGCGCGGTCCGGCGGCAACGTTGTCGACGACCGAGCGCCACGGCAGCACCGCGTCGGCCTGGAACATGTAGCCCACGCCGTCCGGAATACCGCGCACCGGCTCGCCGTTGACGTCCACCTCGCCGCTGGACGGCGGTTCCAGCCCGGAGACCAGCGACAACGTGGTGGACTTGCCGCAGCCGGTGGGTCCGACGACGGCCACGAACTCCCCGGCGTCGACGGTGAAGGTAAGGTCGCGCACGGCGGTGTGCGGCGCACCGCCGGTGCCGGGGAACCGTTTGGTGGCGTTGCGCAAAGCGATCACGCTCATGCGGCGCTCCCATCGTGTTGCATGGATGTTTCCTCCGCGCCGACGCTAGGGTTTTGCGCTGGGCCTGCGAACCCTTCGCCGCGTTGTGCCAGCAAGCCGCGTTGCCCGCGTATTGCGCGTTTTGCTCGCGCGGTTGCGGCGGTAGCGTCGAGCCATGGTGCGCCGGCGTTTCTCCTTCGCCAAGCAGGCCCTGGCGTTGCCGGCCGGCGTGCTGCTGCTCGTCGTGGGGGTCGGGTTCGCCCTGGTCGCCCGCTGGTTCGACGGTGAGCTCACCGACCAGTACGCCACCCGCGCGCTGGCCGTCGCCCACACCGTCGCGGCCGACCCGGCCATCGCCGGAGCCGCCGCCGTGGACGATCCCGGGCATGCGTTGCCGGCCCGCGCCGAGGCTGCCCGTGCGGCCAGCGGCGCCCTGTTCGTTGTGATCACCAACCGCCGCGGGATCCGCCTGGCCCACCCCAACCCGCAACGGCTCTACGAGCCGGTCAGCACCGATCCGTCCGAGGTGCTCAACGGCCACGACACCATGAACGTCGAACGCGGCACGCTGGGGCTCTCGGCGCGCGGCAAAACCCCGCTGCGCGATGGGCAAGGCCGCATCGTCGGTGAGGTCAGCGTCGGTTTCGAGGCCGGCAAGATTCGCGGGTACGTCCTCAGCCAACTCGCGATCGCCGCGCTGCTGGCCGGTGGTGCTCTCGCCCTGGGCCTGGGCGGCTCGGCGTTGCTCACCCGCCGGCTCAAACGGCTGACCCTCGGCCTGGAACCCCACGAACTCGCCGACCTGGTCCGCGAGCGCGAAGCCGTGCTGCACGGCATTTCCGAGGGCGTGCTGGCCGTCGACGCGGTGGGACGGGTGTCGGTCTGCAACGACGAAGCCGCCCGGTTGCTCGCCGTACAACCGGAAACCGGCGATCCCGTGGCGAAGCTGAACCTGCCGCCAGCGTTACTGACCGCGATGGCCGGCGAGAACCCGGCCGACAACCTCATCACCGTGGCGGGCGATCGAGTCCTGGTCGCCACCTACCGCGACGTACGCCGCGACGGGCGCGACCTCGGTGGCGTGCTCACCTTGCGTGACCGCACCGACCTGGAAAACATCACCCGGGAACTGGACTCCGTACGAACCCTGAGCACCGCCCTGCGCGCCCAGCGCCACGAGTTCGCCAACCGCCTGCACGTGCTGTCCGGCCTGCTGCAGAACGGGCACCGCAGCGAGGCACTGGAATTCCTGCACGCGGTTTCCGACCCGGTGCCCCTGGCCGATGCGGCAGTTGACGACCCCTACCTGCAGGCGTTCGTGGCCGCGAAAACGGCCGAGGCGGCGGAGAAGGATGTCCGGCTGACGCTGGCCGACACGAGCTGGGTTGGCGCGCGGGTGACCGCACCGGTGGAGGTGACAACGGTGCTCGGGATCCTGGTGGACAACGCGCTGGAGGCGGCCCGGCTTGGAGCGCGTCGTCCGGCCCGGGTGGACCTGGCGCTGCTGGAGGACGGCGATGTCCTGCACATCTCCGTGGTTGATTCCGGGGCCGGCGTACCGGAAACGCTGGGAGAGAGGATCTTCACGGCCGGGGTGTCGACCCGCGACGGGGATGGGCGCGGGCTTGGGCTGGCGCTGGCCCGGCAGGCAGCCCGTCGGCTCGGCGGGGATGTGCGGCTGGCCCGGGCGTCGGGGGACGGGCACGGCGCGGTCCTGGAAGCGAAACTGCCGGGAGCCCTGGCATGATCCGGGTGCTGGTGGTCGAGGATGATTTCCGGGTCGCGGACGTGCACGTCGGGTTCACCCGCCGGATCGACGGCTTCGAGGTGGCCGGGACGGCTCGCACGGCCGCGCAGGCCCGCTCCATGCTCGCCACGACCGCTGTCGACCTGGTGCTGCTCGACACGTTCCTGCCCGACGAATCGGGACTCGACCTGCTGTCCGGCCTGGGTGCCGACGCGATCATGTTGACCGCCGCGTGTGATGCGGCGACCGTGCGGACGGCGTACGCGCGAGGGGCCTTGAACTTTCTCGTCAAGCCGTTCACCGCCGAGCAGCTTGGCGAACGGCTGGTGGCGTACCGGCATTACCGTGCCGTGCTGTCCGGCGACCGGACGCTGAGCCAGGACGAGATCGACCGGTGCTGGCGGCTGCTGCACGAAGGCGATCGCCCGGCCGCGCCGAAGGGCCAGTCGGCGGTCACCGTACGCCTGGTCAGCGACGCCCTGCGGCAGTCACCCGGCCCGCGCACGGCGGCTGAGGTGGCCGACGAGCTGGGCATCTCGCGGGCGACCGCGCAGCGCTACCTCGCCGCGCTGGCTCGCGACGGGGCCGCGGAGATGCGGCTGCGCTACGGGGCAACCGGCCGCCCCGAGCATCGCTACCGCTGGTTGAGCCAGTGACCCGGCCCCTCAGCTGCCCGGGGCTTGCAGAGCGTGTTCCACGGCCGCCTCCACGTGCAGGCGTGACGTCGCGAACACCGGGACCGGGCTGTCGGCCTGGGCGATGAGCAGCTCGATCTCGGTGCACCCGAGGATGACGCCCTGCGCGCCGCGCTGCACGAGCCGGTCGATCACCGACCGATAGGTGCGGCGGGAGTCCTCGCGGATGTCGCCGAGGCAGAGCTCGTCGTAGATGATGCGGTGCACCTCCGCCCGGTCGTCGGCGTCGGGAACGAGCACCTCGAGGCCGTGGCTGGTCAGCCGGTCGCGGTAGAAATCCTGTTCCATGGTGAAGGCGGTGCCGAGCAGGCCGATGGTGGTGACCCCGGCCCGGGTGACCGCCTCTGCGGTGGCGTCGGCCAGGTGCAGCAGGGGAATGTCGATGGCGGCCTGGATCTGATCGGCGACCTTGTGCATGGTGTTGGTGCACAGCAGCAGCAAATCGGCGCCGCCGGCCCGCACCTGCACCGCGGCCTCGGCGAGCAGCCGTCCGGCCTCGTCCCACTGGCCGGTGTGCTGCAGCTTCTCGATGTCGGCGAAGTCCACCGAGTGCAGGACCACCCGCGCGGAGTGCAGGCCGCCGAGCCGGGTTCGGACAAGTTCGTTGGCGACGCGGTAGTAGTAGGCGCTGGACTCCCAGCTCATGCCGCCGAGCATCCCGATAGTGAGCACGTAGTGCAGTAAACCCGGTCCCCCGCCGGGGCAGCCGGGCCGGGGCCGGCCCGGGTGCGCTGCGGCGAACGGAGGATCAGCCGGCGGCCGAGCCGGAGAACGCCGGGAGGTAGCCCAGCCGGTAACCGCTGGCGTTGGGGTGGAAGGAATTCGTCGGTGGCAGCGCGGTCAAACCGTTGAGCCACGGGCTGGAACCGCAGACGCCGTGACCGGCGAAGTCATCGGCGACGTCGGACCAGAGGAAACCGGCCGCCTGGGCATGCGACTTGATGGCAGCGTTGAACTGGCGGGCACCCTCGTTGAGCGATTTGCGCTTGGCGATGCTCATACCCGCAAACCCGCACGATGCCGCCGTCTCGTCGAACAGCACGGGATAGCCCAGCACCACGACCCGGGCGTTCGGCGCTCTGCTGCGGATCGCCTGGAAGGTGGCGTCGAACTTGGCCGGCATCTCGTCGCGCAGGTAGTGCAGGGACTCGTTGACCTTGGCGGCACAGCCGCCGTCGGTGACCAGGGTGCAGGTGATCACGGTCGGTGCGAAGCCGACGTCGTTGCCGCCGATCGTCACGGAGATCAGATCGGTGCCCGCGCTGAGCGCGGAGAGCTGGAAGGCTCGCAGGTCGTCGGTGGTGGCGCCGCTGCAGGCGACCGAGCGGTACGAGGCCGGGTCGTTGGCTGCGGCCCACAGCCCGGGGTACGCGTTGGGGCTGCGCAGACAGGTTCCGGTCTGCCCCGGGGCGCCGACGCCCGAGGAGTACGAGTCGCCGAGCGCGACGTAGTCCCCGGTTGACGCCGCCGCGGCGCGCGCCGGTGCGGGCAGGATGACGATGAGCAGGGCGGCAATGACGGTTACGCGTTTGTACATCGAATGGCCTCCGGATCCACGGTGGGACGGGGGCCGGAGCGCTCCGGTGACCGAAGGGCAATCCGGCAACACCGTGTAACGAAAGTGTTACCCACCTGGTGGTCACATGGCCGGCACAGAGGATCTTCAGCGAGCGCTCAGCCAACCGCGTTAGCGTCGGGGTATGGAAGAGCAACGAGCCGCCCGCGTCGTCGCCGCCCTGCGCGAGCGCAACGTGTTCGCGCACGTCAAGCTGCCACATGCGGGCATCACCCAGTACGGCATCCGGGTCGTGCTCAGCGACGGGCGCGAGGCGATCTGGGACAACGACGGCACCGCCGGGCTCGAGGCGCAGATCATGCGCAACGGCGTCCTGGTGGGGTTCGTACCGTCCATCGCGGGCTCGGAGAACTTCGGCGACAACCAGATCATCGAGGCCATCGCGGCCGCCGACTACAACCAGCCGATCGGGCGCTCACAGCCCTCGCGCCCGCGCACCGGCCCCGTGCCGGCACCCCCACCCCGCCCGGTGGGCCTGACCGACCGCCTGCGCCGCGCCTTCCGCGACTGAGGCCCGCGCAGCGTTCGAAGTGACTGCGGCGTTGGAAAGGACTGCGGCGTTTGTGGCGCGGGCCGGGTCAGCCGCCGAAGCGTTCGGTGCGGATGGTCTTCGGGTCGTGGCCCAGCGCCACCAGGATGTTCGCCGCCGCCTCGACGAACGGGGTGGGGCCGCACACGAACACGTCCGGGGCGAAGTCCGGCGGCCAGCCATAGGTGTTGAGGGTGGCCACGCCGATGCGGCCCGGGGGCACGGGCCAGCCGTCCGGCGCCGCGCGGGTGTAGACAAAGTGGACATCCAGTCCGGGATCGTCACGCACCTGCCGCTTGAGCTCGTCGGCGAAGAGTACGTCGCCGGGTGTGCGTACCGAATAAATCAAGCGAAACGGCTGCCGGCCCCGCACGTCCGCACGCGCTCGGATCATCGCCATGAGCGGCACCACGCCGGACCCACCGGCCACCAGCAGAACCGGCTCCGGGGTGTTGCGCCAGACGAACCAACCACCGATCGGCCCCCGGACCTCGATCTGCTGACCGCTTTGCAGGATGTCATCCAGGTACGACGAGACCTCGCCGTCCTCGATGCGCTGCACGGTCAGCTCGACCCGGCCGCCCGCCACCCACGCCGAGGCGATCGAATAGCTGCGCTGCGCCTGATAGCCGTCCGGCGCGGTCAGGCGCACGTCGAGGTGCTGACCCGGCAGGTGCCCGGGCCAATCGGGGATGTCGAGGACCAGGGTGCGGGCGGTTGGGGTCTCCCAGCGGCCCTCGGCCACTGTGGCCACCTGCCAGCTCAATCTCCTTGGTATCGCTGCTCGCGCCATGGGTCTCCGTAGAGGTGATAGCCGGCTTCCTCCCAGAAGCCCGGCTCGTCCTGCGCCAGCATCTGGATGCCGTTCACCCACTTGGCCGACTTCCAGAAGTACAGGTGCGGCACCACCAGCCGGGCCGGGCCGCCGTGCTCGGGGTGCAGCGGCTCACCGTCGAACGTGTGCGCCACCCAGGCCCGTCCGTCGAGCAGGTCCTGCAGGGGCACATTGGTGGTGTACCCGCCGTACCCCTGAATCATGGTGAAGTCTGACGTTAACTCGACGTTGTCGAACAAGGTGTCCAGCGAGACGCCGCGCCAGGTGGTGCCGAGCTTCGACCACTTGGTGACACAGTGGATGTCGACCGTGAAATCTTCCTGGGGAAGGGCGTTGAATTCCTTCCAGTTCCACGAGGTGCGGTTGCCGATCTCGTCGGTGATGGTCAAGCTCCACCGATCCAGCGGGATGCGCGGCGTGGGCCCGGCGGACAGCACCGGGAAATCATGAGTCAGATACTGACCGGGCGGCAGCTCGGGACGTGACGACCGGCGCCGGCTGCCGAACCCGGTGTTGATGATGCTCATGGTCAGCAGTAAACCACTTCCACGCGGCGTTGCTCCCCGGCCGCTTGAGCCCGGCCCGCCTCGGCCGCCAGGGCCCGCCGGTCCGGGTTGAGCGGGTTGCGCCCGATCGCGGTGAGCGCGGCATCGCTCGGGCTGATCACCACGCTGCGGGCGGTCAACCGGCGTGCCTGCTCGGCCGGCTTGTCGCTGCGCCGCACAGCCGCGGTGCCCGGCGCGATGACCACCACCCGGTCGTACCCGGCGGCCAGATCGACGTTGGCCACCGAGCGCACGCCGCCGTCCACGTAGCGCCGCCCGCCCACAGTCATCGGCGGCCACACCAGCGGTACGGCACAGCTGGCCGCCACGGCATCGATGAGCGAGACCCCGCTGTCGCGATCGAAGACCACGACGGCCCCGGTTTCCGCGTCCACCGCCGGAACCTTGAGCAAGGTTTCGGGCCACCCGTCCCCCTTGACCCGGGCGGCGATGGCCCGGCGGCGTTCGGACTCGGGGACGGTCCTGGCCTTCAGCGCGGCCCGGCCCAGCCAGGCGCGGCCCCTGGCCCGGTCACCCGGCCACAACCCGGCGATGGCGAACCCGCCGAGCACTCGGGTGCCGACTGTGGCGTTGCGATCGCCGGTGGTGTCGGACAGCTCGTGGGCGTACAACTCGCCGATCGGGGTGCCGCCGGTCAGTTGCGCGGCCACCACCGACCCGGCCGAGGTGCCGACGAACAGGTCGGCGGTGCTGAGGTCGATGCCCCGCTCGGCCAGCCCGTACAGAATTCCCATCGTCCAGGCGACACCGGTGACGCCACCCCCGCCGAGCACAACCGCACGTTTTTGCATGAGCCTGTTAATAGCCACTCCCGCGTACGGCTATTCCTTCGGCGTTCTGCCCCGATATGTCGCCTGCTTTGCGACGATGGTCGTTCGGGGCCGAGCGCCCGCGAATCGCGGGCGGCGACCCAGCCGAGACCTGCGAAGGAATGAAGCGCATGCGCGAAGAACAGCCGGAGAACGCCGAGCTGACCCGCCGCACCCGCCGCCGCAAGCAAGCCCTTGCCGGGGTAGCGGGATTGGCAGTGCTGGGGGCGGGCGCCTACGCGGTGACCTCCCGGGTTGCCGATGACAACCAGACCGAGACCCGGGAAACCGCGGCTCTGGCGCCGGCGGTTGTCTCGTCCCCCCCATCGCAGGAGCCGACGGCATCGCCGGAGTCATCGGTTTCGGTCAAGCCGTCCGCCACGCCCAATGCGGCTCCGACGACGTCACCGGCGCCGCGCACCGACAAACAGCGGATCAAGGCGGCGCAATCGGCGCGAGCCCACGCCACTAATGCGGTACGCCCGCCGCTGCCCCCGGCAGTCGGTGCCGACCCGGCCGCGGCCTCGGACATTACGGTGGCGGTAAACGGCTCGGCCCGCGACAAGATCGAGGTGTACTCGGCCCGTGCCGACCTGACCGGTCAGAAGCAGCTCAGGTGGGTCACCGATGACAACGAGCAGGTTGGCGACGCACGGTGCACGTCGAAGATCCGGTTGAGCGCCAATGTTGAGCCCACGGAGCGTCCGACGCTGCTCATCTGCTGGCGCACCAGCGCCGGGAAGAGCGTTTACACCGTCGCAGTCAGGACCGGCGGACGCCCGTCCAAGGACGAGAGCGTGGCGGCCATCGACAAGGAGTGGAAGCGGCTGGGGTAGCAACTCGGCGGTGAGCACGAAGCGGCCCGGAGCTGGTGCTCCGGGCCGCAAGCTTTGTTCTGCTGGTGCTGGACCGCTTAGAACGGGGCGACAGTGAAGGTCGAACCGCTCGAAACGATGCTCTTCTGGTAGTTGGCGTCCGCGTTCGTGCCAGCCGGCTGGACGTCGACACCACCGTTGGAGACAACGGTGAGGGTGTACGTGCCCTCGGCGACGGCAGCGGTCGGGCTCTGCACCGCGCCGGCGGCGTCGAGGGCACCGGCCGCAAGGTTCAGCGTGCAGATGAGCTCGCCATCGCTGACCACGAGCACGCCCGTGCACTCGGCCACCGGGCCGTTGGTCTTGTTGCCGCTGCTGTCCGCGGGGTTGTAGGCACCGTCGACCAGGTAGACCTTCGACTTGGTGGCACCGGCGGTGAAGTCGTAGCCCAGGAACCCGGTGCCAGTGACGTCGACGTCAACGGCCGTCGCGGTGGCCGGCGCGAAGTTCGGCGAGGCCGAGATGCCGTTCTGGAAGGCGTAGTAGTTCGTCTTGTTGACCGTGCCGCCGGGCGTGTTGACGGTCAGCGAGAAGTTGGTCCCCGCGCTGTGCGCCGGCGTGGTGGCCGTGAAGTAGGTGCCGTCAGAGGCGACCGAGATACCGGTGAGCGCGGTGCCGCCCAGCGAGGCGGTGAGGCCCGTGGTGGGGAAGTTCGTACCCGTGACGGTGATGGTCTGCCCGCCCAGGGACGGACCGGACACCGGGTTGACGGCGGTCACCGTCGGCGCGGCCGCGATGGTGTAGGCCGCGTTGGAGACCAGGGTGCTCGTGCCGGTGGTCGTGCCGGTGTACACGCAGACGTTGTACTTCGCGGTCGTCTGCGTCACCGGAGGCGTCGCGGAGTTGGTCGCCAGGGCCACGGAAGCCGGCACGGTGATGGCCAGCTTGCTGGTCGACAGCTTCTTCACGTTCCCGGCCGGAACAGCCAGGATGCCGGCGGTCTGTACCGGCGGGTTGGCGGTGCTGACAGCGACCGCGGCGGGTGCAGCGTAGGTCGCCGAGCACGCCGCAGCGGCGCCGGTGCCGACGTACTGGAACTCCACGCCGGGCGTCGTCATGGTGAAGGCGGCGGTAGTGGTGACGGCCGTCAGCGTGTTGGTGCCGGCGCTGGGGCCGCTGGCCGCGCTGAGCGTCATGGCAACCGCAGCGTTGGCGGGGCTGGCTGCGGCCACGACGACAGCGGTCGCCACGGTGCCGGCGATTCCGGCGCGGACGAGGCGCGACCGGAGGTTGGACTGGGACTTACTCATGCGAGGTCCTCCTACGGTCATCAGTGACCGCGTCGGTTGGGTTGGTGGGCCCGCGCTTGAGAAGCGTTCGCCGGGCCGTCTCGCAAGGGAGCGTAACTTGCAGTATGCGATGGATTGCCCAGAGTGATGAAGTTCAGTGGAATTGCACCCTAGGCGTGGAACAGAGCCTTGTAGCGTGCGGCCGAGGCCGGGTTCTGCTGGCAGCCCTCGTCGGTGCGGAACAGGCTTGACTGGACCCCGTTGGAGTTGCAGTCGGAGAAGTACGCCTCGTACGCCAGATAGCGTGCATGGGCGGTGAACCAGGCGTGCATCCAGGTCACGAAGGCCGGGTTCTCCTTGCCGGCGTCACCGGTGGGCACCACACCCCATTCGCCGACCGAGAAGAGCTTGCCGTGGTCGCGGGCGAACGTGTAGAGCCAGGTGAGGCCCTCGGGGGCTGTGGCCGTACCGTCGAAAGCGGCCTTTGAATCGGACCAGGGGTAGTGGTCGTAGTTGTCGATGCCGATGATGTCGACGAAGTTGTCGCCCGGATAGCAGTTTGTGCTCACGCCGCCGCAGACGCCGCCGGGGGTGTCGTGGGCGTTGATGGTCCAGTCGAAGATGACGGCCGGGTTGGTGGCGCGGATGCTGTCGGCGGCGTGGCGGTAGCACTTGATCCAGGTCTGGGTGTCGTCCGCGCGCCACGACGAGGTGGTCTCGTTGAACTCCCAGCCCAGGCGCACGATCGAATCACCGCGGTAATGGCTGGTCATGAGCGTGCCGAAGGCCTGGAAATCGCGGTCGTGCTCGCCGTTGGCGCAGGCGGCCAGGTCCGCGCTCGCGCCGCCGGGCACCAGCCCCTGCGAGACCACTAGCACCCCGTCGAAGTCCATGAACAGCTCGAATGTCCAGCTCGTGCCGCTGGTCATGCTCTCCCACGAGGTGCGGTCGGTGTAGGTCTGCGCCACCTTGCAGGCCCGTCCGCGCGCGGTGCAGAAGCTCTCCACTGACGCGGTGTTCAGGACGGGGTCGCCGTTGACGCCCGACAGGCCGTTGGTGCCGGGCCAGGTGCCGTTCGTACGGGGCAGGGCCAGCATTTTGCTGGCTGAGCGGACGTCCGGGGTGGGGGCCGTGGCCGTGGCTTTCGAGGTGGGCGTGCTCGGGGGTGCCGGCGTGGACGAGGTGACGGTGGGTTCTTTGTCCTCGTCGGTGGTGACGATGCCCGCGAGGACCCCGAACAGCACGATCAGTACGGCGAAGACGATCAGCAGGGCGGGGCGCTTGGCTCGTTCGCGCCAGGGCTGTTCGTCGTTCCGCCCGCTCTGGGCCTTCGGGTCGTTCTGAGCCTTCGGGTCGTTCTGGGCCATCCGGTTCATCCCCGCGCTCGCCGGTCGATTTGTCCAGTATGCCAGGATGCCGGGGGCGCGCGGGGAACTGCGGAAATGGTGAGGGTTGGCTTACCTCAAGGGCGGTAATTGTTGCCTAACCTATTTCCTGCATTTATTGAAAGGTCTTACCGTGCCGTTGTGCGCGGCCCACGATAATGGTTTATGGTCGGTCCGGACAACGGTTGCGGGACAGGGAGGCAACGCCATGACTCAGATGATGGAAATGCCGCGCGTGCAGACCTGCACGGTCAGTGGCTGCGGATACAACCACGGCGGCTGCACCGCCTTCGCGATCACGATCGGGCGCTCCAGTTCGGAATGCGACACGTTCATCGAGACCGGCGACCGCGGTGGAATGGGTCAGGCCTTGGCTCAGGTCGGCGCCTGCAAGCGTTCCGAGTGCGTGCACAACAGCGAGCTCGAATGCCGCGCGCCGGCCATTACGGTGGGGGCGGCCGAGGACCGGGCCGACTGCCTGACTTTCGAGGCGCGTTAACGGCTGTCAAGTAAGGCTTGCCTTGGGCCGTCACCCGCGATGGGGTGGCGGCCTTTTCGGGTGGTCAACGAGATGCCCGGAGCAATCCCGGCGGTGGGTTGCCCTGGTCCGGGTTGCTTTTGTCCGGACCTGCTCTCGTCGTGGCTGGTCATCCGGGGTTGCGGTCGTCCGGGCTGCGCCCGTCCGGGTGGTTCACATCCGAGGTTGTGCTCAGGGTGAGTATGAGCTACGTTGTTCTCAGGTTGAGTTTTACTCAACGCGAGAACAATGATGGAGGTCGCGGTGACCGAGGAGCAGGAGTTCCTGGAGAGCTACAACCCGGGGGAGTATGCGCCGGTTGCGGTCACCGTGGATGTTGTGGCGCTGACGATCCGCGAGGGCCGGTTGCATGTGCTGCTGGTCGAGCGTGGGGGACACCCGTTCGCTGGGTGGCGGGCGCTGCCCGGGGGCTTCGTGCAGGACGAGTCGCTGGATGCGGCCGCGTTGCGGGAGCTGGCCGAGGAGACCGGGCTGCGACCCGGCGAGGGGGTGCTGGATCGCGTTCATGTGGAGCAGCTGCGGACGTACGGAAATCCCGGTCGTGACCCCCGGATGCGCGTGATCTCGGTCGCCTACCTTGCCTTCGCACCCAGCCTGCCGGACCCGCGCGCCGGAAGCGACGCGGCCGGGGCGTTCTGGGTGCCCGTCGAGGCAGCGGGGGAGCTCGCCTTCGACCACGCCGCGATCCTGGCCGACGGGTTGGACCGCGCCCGCTCGAAGCTGGAGTACACGCCGCTGGCCACCGCGTTCGTGGAGTCGGAGTTCACCATCGCCGACCTGCGAGCGGTATACGCGGCGGTGTGGGGGGAGGAGCTGCACGCGGGCAACTTCCACCGCAAGGTGCTCTCGGTGCCCGGGTTCGTGGAGAGCACCGGGGAAATTGCAGTCCGAGGCGGTGAGCGTGGCGGGCCCAAACCCAAGCTGTACCGGGCCGGCGACGCGCGGCTGCTGCACCCCGCGCTGTTGCGGCCGGCCCGCGAGGACGACGTCCGATGATGACGTTCGAGGAAGCGGTCGAGGCCATTGCGCACGCCCGGACCATTGACGACCTGGGGTCCGATGCGCAGCGGACGTACCGGATGCTCATCAAGATCGTGCACCCGGATGTGGCACCCGCGGGTCGCGGCGCGGCCGCAACGCAGGCTGCCGCTCGCCTGTCGGCGTTGCTGTCGCCGGATCCGGAATTCGTCACCCGAAAGGCGAGATACCGGCTCGGCGAGGTGCTGGCGTCGGGCGACATCGGCGACGTGATCGCGCTCGACGACGACAAGGTTCTCAAGTTTCCTGGCGATCCCGGCGACAACGACCTCATGCGTTCCGAAGCCACAGCACTGGAAACGCTGGAACGCGACGGGGATCCGCGGCACCGGGCCTACGCTCCCCGGCTCATCGAGACGTTCACGCATGAGGACGAGGACGGAACGCGGCGCACCGCCAACGTGCTGCAACGCCTCGACGGCTTCGTTTCCCTGGCCGGGCTTGAGCATCGCCTCGATCCGCGCGACGTGGCGTGGATGTGGCGGCGGCTGCTCACCGGGCTCGGCTGGGCACACCGCACCGGCCTCGTGCACGGCGCGGTGCTGCCTGAACATGTGCTGATCCACCCCGGCGACCACGGCGTCGTGCTCGTCGACTGGTGCTACAGCGTTCCCGAGGGCGGCATCGTTGCGGCCATCGTGACGCGCCACCGCGACGCCTATCCCCGGGAAATCCTGACCAAGCAGCCGGCCACCGCCGCCACCGACATCTTCATGGCGACCGGGCTGATGCTGCGGCTCATCGACAACCCACCCGAGCCGATGCGGCGCTTCGCCGCCGGCTGCCGCTTCGACGCGCCGCGCATGCGCCCGCAGGACGCGTGGCAGTTGCTTGCCGAGCTCGACGAGCTTCTCTTCGACCTGTACGGCCCCCGCCGGTTCCGCCCGTTCGCGCTGCCGGCCACCCGCTAGTTGTTCTAAGGAGAACCACCATGGGAAGCGGACGCTGGTCCACCGATGTCTACTCCGCCGCCGCGAGCTACCGCGCCGCGACCGGAACGAGCGCCTTCGCCTACAGCGACAGCGGCGCCCGCAAACCGCACAAGGCCCTCGACCCGCACGGCGTGGGCACCCGGGAGAGCCGCGACAGCGCCGAACACCCGTCCAGCACGCCGATTTCGGTGCTGTTCGACGTCACCGGCTCGATGCGCAGCGTCCCGCGGGTGCTGCAGACCAAGCTGCCGCAACTGCTGGGCCTGCTGACCCGCAAGGGCTACGCCACCGACCCGCACATCATGTTCGGCGCGATCGGCGACGCCACCTGCGACCGGGTGCCGCTGCAGGTCGGGCAGTTCGAGTCGGACAACCGGATGGACGAGGACCTGGCCCGCATCGTGCTGGAGGGCGGTGGCGGCGGACAGCGCACCGAATCGTACGAGCTGGCCATGTACTTCATGGCCCGGCACACCAGCTTGGACAGCCTGAGCAAGCGGGGCCGGCGCGGCTACCTGTTCATCATCGGCGACGAGATGCCCTACGGGCAGGTCAAGCCCAAGGAAGTCAAGCGCATCATCGGCGACGACCTGCGCGAGCCGATCGCGGTCGAAGCCATGGTGTCCGAGCTGCAGCGAAGCTACGACACGTACTACATCCTGCCCGGCGCGGCCAGCTACGGCGGTGACAAGCAGATCCTCGGCTACTGGCGGCGGCTGCTCGGCCAGCAGGTCATCGAGCTGGACGACCTCGACGCGGTGTGCGAGACCATCGCGCTCACCGTCGGGCTCGGCGAGGAAGCGATCGACCTGACCGAGGGCCTGGCCGACCTGGCCGATGTCGGATCGGCGGCCGGGGACGCGGTGGGCAAGGCGCTGGCGCCGCTTGGGGCTACGCGCGGGACCGTGGTGCGCTCGCCCATCGCCTCGGCGCTCTCCCGCTTCGGCCGGGCCGCCCGCGGCGCCGGGAACGAGCGGCTGTGAACACCGATCACGTCGCCGTAGTCGACCTCGGCTACGGCGACGCCGGCAAGGGAACGGTCGTGGACGCGTTGTGCGGCACCGGCCCGGTGCGTGCGGTCCTGCGCTTCAACGGGGGAGCGCAAGCCGCCCACAACGTGGTCACCCCCGAGGGTCGGCACCACACCTTCGCCCAGTTCGGGTCGGGCACGTTCCACGGCGTTCCCACACACCTGACCCGGTTCGTCGTGGTCGACCCGCTGGCCCTGGCGGCCGAGGCGGCGTCGCTGGGAAACCCGTTCCACCTGCTCACCGTCGACGCCGACGCGCTGCTGGTCACGCCGTGGCACAAGGCGGCCAACCAGGTGCGCGAGCGGCGGCGCGGCGAGGCCAGGCACGGTTCGTGCGGCATGGGAATCGGGCAGACCATGGAGTACGCCCTCGGCCACCCCGACGCCCCGCGTGCCGGATCCCCGGATCTGCGGGCTCGCCTGGCTGCGGTACGGGACCGGCTGACCTGTCGGTACGGTCCGCTCGACGCTCCACCGCTGGACGATGTGGTGGAGGCGTTCCGCGGTTTCCAAGCCGCCGTGACCGTGGTGGACAGCGGGTACACCGATCGGCTGCTGCGCTCGGGGCGGTGCGTCTTCGAAGGTGCCCAGGGCGTGCTGCTGGACGAGTGGCGAGGCTGGCACCCGTACACGACCTGGTCGACGACGACGTTCGACAACGTGGCCGCTCTGTGCGATTCGTTCACGCGGCTGGGGGTGGTGCGCACGTACACGACCAGGCACGGGGCCGGGCCGTTCGTCACGCAGGCGCCGCTGGACCTGCCGGAAGCTCACAACGGCGTGGGGGAGTGGCAGGGCGCGTTCCGGGTCGGGCACTTCGACGCGGTCGCCCACCGGTACGCGGTCGAGGTGGCCGGGGGCGTGGATGCGCTGGCGATCACCCATCTGGATGCGCCGGGGCGGTGCCCGTCGCTGCGGGTCTGCAGCGCTTACGAGGTGGACGGGGCCCGGGTGGATCGGATCGTTCCCGGCCGTTTCCGGGATCTGGAGCATCAGGCGGCGGCGACGGAGATGCTGGGGCGGGCGCGGCCCTTGGCGATGTACCGGCCGGAGTCGTTCGCTGGGGAGATCGGAAAGCTGCTGGGAGCGCCGGTTGAGGTTGAGTCCTGGGGGCCGGGCCGCGAGGACAAACGGTTCGCCGGGAGCCTGTTCGGTGCGGTTCGCCGGGAACCGGCCGTCTCGCCCTGATCGCGTCTGCGCCGCCCTGACCGCGCGCCTGGCTGCTTCTGCCGAAGGGCCGCGGCGGCTCGGCCCGCCGGAGCCCGCTATCCCCTGCGAATCCTCGGGGAGCTGATCACCGGGGCGGGCCGGGCGCAGCCCCGGAGGTCACCGCCTGCAGCCCGGTGCGACCGCCGACCGCGAGGACGCCCTGCGCACTGTGCAGCTCGAACCGACCCGGGTCTCCGGTGGGCACGAGGTGCCAGATCTGTGAACGCTTACCCGGAACGCATTTCTCCAGCTTCAGCGGCCTGCCCGGTGTGACGCAGTCACCGTCGCCGAGGTTCTCGTTCCAGAAGGGGGCGGTGATGACGACCCGGTTGCGGTCCGGCACCAGGGCCGGCTGCAGGGACATCACGGTCGAGGAGTTCCTGGACGTACCGGTGAAATCGGCGCTCCCGTTGTCGCTGACCTGCAGGTAGCGGGGCTGATCGTCGTCGGTGAGGTCGATGAGCACGGCGTCGCCGAGGGTGATGCCGGCCCGATCGAGCTGCGACACGTCCGACAGCGTTCCGGGGTTTCCCGGCGAGCTTTCAGCGCTGGAAACGGTGGGAGCGTCGGAAACGCTAGGAGCGGCGGAAACGGCGGGACCGGCAGCGGTGGGAATGGTCTGGGAAAGCGGAGGGACTGGCGCCGGATTGGCGGAGCTGCAACCGGTCAGCAGGACCAGGACGACACAGCAGGCGAGACGCATGGGGGCTCCAGCGAGCGAGGAGAGGCGGGATCTATCCCCTCACACGCGCCGCCACCTGCGCTGATTGCAGCCGGGAAACTTCTCAGAGGTACATGCCGGTGGGCGGCGTGACGCTTGGAACGGTTACCGGCTGATGTCCCGTTCTCAGCGCGTACAGCTCGGCCAGGGTCGCGCCGTCCGGTCCGATGCCGGTGGGGGTGCCGAGCCAGGCGACTGCTTCGCCGTACGGCAAACGCCCGACCTCGATGCTGGCCAGGCACCTCCCCGGCCGGACCACGGCGGGGTGCAGTGACGCCAGATCCTCGTTCGTGGTGATCGCGATCAGCGCGTTGCGGCCCTGGCCGAGCAGGCCGTCGGTGAGGTTGAGCAGCCGGGAGAGCGACTGCCCGGCGCTGGCCTTGGCCTCGCCGCTGATCAGCTCGTCGCAGTCCTCCAGCATCAGCAGCCGCCAGCGCGGTTCGTCGTCGTCGCCGCTGCCCAGCGCGACGCTCATCAGGTACGCCGGGTCGCTGAACAGCCGTTCCGGGTCGAGCACGCAGTCCACCTGGCACCACGAACGCCACTGCTGGGCCAGCGCCCGCAAGGCCGTGGTCTTTCCCGTGCCCGGTTCTCCGTGCAGCAGCAGGAGCCGCCCGGTAACCGCGGGACCGTCGAGGGCCATCAGCCGTTCCAGCGTCTGCGCAACCGGCTCGGCATAGTTGCCGCGAATCTTGTCCCAGGGCGCGGCGTCGATCTCGCGCTGCGCGCGGCGTGGTCCGTGCGCTCCGAAGTGCCAGAAGCCGATGGGAACGCTGTCCGCCGCCGGTTCCGGTTCCTCCACGGCGTTGTCGGTCGCTTTCGCCAGCACCGTTTCGGCCAGCTCGGCGCTCACCGCCGTCACCGTGATCCGCGCCCGGCGGCTCTGCTTCCAGCGCGTGACGTGCAGCGTGAAACCCTCGCCCACCGACAGCCGTCCCTGGCTGTCCTCCTCGAGGGCATCGCGCACCACCCGGGCGCCGTCCACGCTCAGCGGAGCATCGGCTCGTACGTTCTCCAAGTAGTTGGTCCGGCCGAACGACTCGCGTCCGGTGACGAAGGCGTCGAGCGCGAGCAGGTCGACCACGTCCACCAGCCGGTCGCCGTCATCGACGGAACCGGACAGCGGCAGCGACAGCGGTGCCGAAGCGACCGCCGGCTCCGCGGGGCGGCTGCCGACCCGGTCGACTGACTGATGGGGCGTACGCATTACCCCATGATCGGACGAAAACCGGTCTGCGGCACCCGGTTTTCAATTGTGATGGTCCGAACGAGACTCACAGGGCCAGCAGTCCCGCGGCGGTGGGCCGGAACCCGCATGCGCCGAGGTAGAACGCGGACAGCTCCGGCACGAAGTCGACGTGCAGCCACTCGCACCCGGCCGTCCGCGCTGCGTCGGCGGCCACCTTGACCAGGGCCGTTCCCACTCCGTTCCCTTGGAACGCGCGGGAAACCACCGTGTCGACCAGGAACGCGTGCCGGCCACCGTCCCAGGGCACGTTCACGAACCCGATCAACGCCTGCCCGGCAAAGGCACACACCCATCCAAGGCTGTGATTCTGTACGCGCACATCCCAGTCCTCGGGCACCGCACCGATACCGAACGCCGCCGCGTGCAGGGCGGTCAGGGCGCTGGAGTCGAAGGGCGCGCGCCACTCGTACCGAAAAGTCACGCCCATCACTGTAGGCAGGGTCCTCGTCGGCCGCGGGGCGCCGGTAGGGTTCGGGCATGCCCTCGATCTCCGCCAGCGGCGTTACCCTGAGCTACGAGGAGTCCGGCCGGGGCGCGCCTGTCGTGCTCGTGCCCGGCACCGGTTCGCGCGGCCGCACCTGGCGGTTGCACCAGGTCCCGGCGCTGGTCGCGGCCGGCTATCGGGCGATCACCGTGGATCCGCGCGGCGCCGGCGACAGCGGTCCGGCCAAGCCGGGGCTCACGCTCGGCGATCTGGCGGCCGACACTGCGGCCATCATCGAGCAGGTTGTGGGTGGTCCAGCCGCCGTCGTCGGCACCTCCATGGGGGCCATGACCGGTCAAGAGCTTGCGCTGGTACGTCCAGAGCTGCTCACCCGCGCCGTGCTGATGGCTTCGCGGGCCCGCCCCGACCCCCTGTCCCGGGCGCTGGCCGAGGCCGACCGCATCCTCGCCGACACCGGGATCACCCTTCCCCCGCAATACGAGGCGGTCGTACGGGCAATGCAGAATCTTTCGCCGCGCACCCTGGAAGATCCCCAGCCGGCCCAGGACTGGCTGGACATCCTGGAGCTGTCCCCGGCCGGAGCTCTCGACGAGGGTGCCCGAGCGCAGCTCGACGCGCGTCTGACCGAGGACCGCCGGGCCGCGTACCGGCAAATTGCCACCCCGACCCTGGTTCTGTCCTTTGCTGACGACCTGATCGCGCCTGCTGTAAGAGGACGCGAATTGGCGGCAGCCATTCCCGGCGCGCAATACACCGAAATTGAGGCGGCCGGCCACTACGGCTATCTGGAACAACCCGAAGCGGTGAACGAGGCGCTGCTGCGCTTCTTGGGAGAGTCATGATCGACCGCATTTTGCCTGCCACGGTCCGAGCCCACCACTCCCAAACCGACACAGGCGAAGAAACGCTGTTCCCCGGTGAACCGGCCCTGATAGCCAAGGCTGTCCCCAAGCGCCGCGGCGAATTCACCACAGTCCGCTGGTGCGCCCGGAGAGCCATGCAGGATCTGGGAATCCCCCCGGCTCCCATCCTCACTGGCGAACGCGGAGCCCCCATCTGGCCTTCCGGCATCGTCGGCAGCATGACCCACTGCCCCGGCTACCGAGCTGCGGCCCTGGCCAGGGCCGGCGAGGTGGGGGGCATCGGTATCGACGCAGAGGTACACGGGCCGCTTCCGGACGGGGTGCTCGACCTGGTGGCGCTGCCCTCGGAGAAGCAGCACCTTTCGGCGTTGGGTTCGCAGTGGCCGGAGACGTGGTGGGGGCGTTTGCTGTTCAGCGCCAAGGAGTCGGTGTACAAGGTGTGGTTTCCCCGTACCAAGGAATGGCTCGGCTTTGAGGAGGCGGAACTGACTTTTGCGCCTGAGTCGGGGGTGGCGGGGAGTTTTTCGGCTCGGCTGTTGCGGGAGGGGCCTTTTTCTACGCTGTCGGGCCGGTTTCTGGTGGAGGACGGAATTGTTCTGACGGCTATTGTGCTGCCGCGGTAAGGGGGGGTTGCGGGT
>NZ_LOJP01000001.1:4843889-4959383 GCF_001553785.1 Actinoplanes sp. TFC3 | reverse complement strand
AGCCGCCCACCCGCGGGCCCAGCGCCTCGACAGCCTCACCCCGCGACCCGTACGTCACCAAAAGCCTCGCCGCCCTCGCCTGGCTCTTCCCCCGCACCTGAGCAACAACCCCGCCCTCACTCACTAGCCAGCTTCTGTGCGAAAGCCATCAGATCCCGTCGCTCGATAGCCGCAGCCATCAGATCCGGGAAAGCATCCGGCGTACACGCAAATGCCGGCACCCCCATAGCCGCCAGCGCCGCCGCGTTGTCGTGGTCGTAAGCCGGCGCACCCTCGTCGGACAGCGCGAGCAGCACCACGACCTGCACCCCAGCCGCCGTCATTTCGGCCACCCGGCGCAGCATCTGTTCGCGGACACCGCCCTCGTACAGGTCGCTGATCAGGACGAAAATGCTGTCTCGCGGCCGGGTGATCAACTGTCTGCTGTAGCCGATCGCGCGGTTGATGTCGGTGCCGCCGCCCAGTTGGGTGCCGAACAGCACCTCAACCGGGTCGGCCAGTTGGTCCGTCAGGTCCACTACCGCCGTGTCGAAAACCACGAGCGACGTCTTCAAGGACCGCATGCTCGCCAGCACCGCGGCGAACACGCCGGAGAACACCACCGAGGCGGCCATCGAGCCGGACTGGTCGACGCACAGAACCACGTCGCGCTGGATGGCGGTGGCGCGGCGGCCGTACCCGATGATCCGCTCGGGAATGACCGTCCGGTGCTCCGCCTGGTAGTGCTTGAGGTTGGCGCGGATCGTGCGATCCCAATCAATATCGGTCAGCTTGGGGCGGTTGATGCGGGCGGCCCGGTTCAGCGCGCCGCTCACCGCTGCCCGGGTTTTCTGGCTGATGCGCTGCTCAAGCTCGGCGACCACCTTGCGTACCACCTGGCGGGCCGCGTCCTTGGTCTTCTCCGGCATCACGCGGTTGAGCGAGAGCAGCGTGCCGACCATGTGCACGTCCGGCTCGATCGCGTCGAGCATCTCGGGTTCCAGCATCAGCCGGGTGAGGTCGAGGCGCTCGATCGCGTCCTGCTGCATGACCTGCACGACCGTGCTGGGAAAGTATTCGCGGATGTCGCCGAGCCACCGGGCCACCTTAGGAGCCGAGCCGCCCAGTCCGGCCGAGCGGGCGCTGCGGCCTCCCTCGCCGTCAGCTTCCCCGTCGTACAGGGCGGCGAGCGCGGCGTCCATGCGGGCGTCGCGCCCCTCGGCCGGTCCCAGCGATTCGGCGGCCGGTCCGCCCAGCACCAGCCGCCAGCGCCGCCGCCGTTCGTCGTTGGTGGTCACCCGATCTCCCTTCCGAGCAGGGCACTCAGCGTCGGCAGCACCCGCGCCGCCCGGTCGTGATCAAGCACCAGTGGCTCGCTCGCCGCATGGGCCGGCCCACCCGCGATGCGCTCCCCGATTGCCCGCCGCTCACCATGCGCGAAAGCTCCAAAAGTGCGCCGCAGCAACGGCAACACGTCGTCAAAGGCCTCGGGCGCAATGTCAGCGAGCCACTGATCGAGCAATTCCAGCAGGGCATCATCGTGTACGAGCAAAAGACCGCCCCCACTCAGAAACCCCTCCACCCACGCAGCACCGTGAGCAGGCGGTGTACCGACGGTCAACGACAACCCGAGCCGCCGGCGCACCTCGGCCGCGTCCAGCCGCCCGGCGTCGAGCAGCAACCGCGCCAGCCGTCCCGCCAGCAACCCGTGCAAGTCGGCGCGCCCGGCCACCGATGTCAGCGCGCCCAGCCAGCGTTCGCGCAACTCCTGGTCATCGAGCAACCCGATCGCTTCGTGCACCGCGTCGATGTGTTTCTGCAGCTCCTTGGCCGCCTCGTCGGACAGCGACCCGGCCGCCGCGGGCAACCCGGCACACACGCGGGTGAGCAGGCTCGACGTCACCGTGCGCAACCCCGCCACATCCGTACGCCGGACGTCGCCGTATCGCACCGTGCGCGCCAGCGCCGGGATCGCCGCCATCAGATGGTTGAGGTCGGCGTCGAGCGCGGCGCGGGTGTCCAGCGCCGCCAGCACTGGCGGAAACGCGTCGGCCAGCTCCGCGACCAGGCACACCTCGACCAGCGCGGTCACGTCCCCGAGCGTCTCGGCCTTGCGCGCCTGCCCGACCACCTTGGCCGTCGCTGCGGACACCACTGTGGTGCCGTGCATGCTGCCCTCGACCAGTTGCACCGCGAAGTCCGGCAGCCACCGCAGCCGCCACTGCTCCCGGAACGTACCCGTGCCACGCCGCGCCGTGTCGGGCTCACCCCATGGCACCCCGATCGCGCGCATCCTGTGCAACAACCGGCTGCGACCCAGGTCGATCTCCCGGCGCAGGTCCAGCTCCAGCACCCGTTCCAGCGCCTCCGGTTTGAGACGCACGGAGCGCTGCTGGGCCGCAAGATCCTTGGCCAGCGGTACGGCGGGCATGTCATCGGGTACGCCACCAAGCCGCTCGCCGACCACCACCCGTCGCCCGATCAGCTCGGTGCGCAACGGCTCCCCGTCGCACATCACCGCCTCGGCCGCCTCGGTCACCTCGGCCAACCCAGCCAGCGGCCGCCCGCGTACAGTGGCCAGCGCCTCCGCCAACCGGGTCGCCTCGATGATGTGCGCCGATGAGGTGGGCACCCCCTCGGCCCGCAACACCCCGGCCGCATCCACCAGCCACCGCGGCACCACATCCTCGGCGGTGCTGAAAAGATGGTGATACCAGCCCGGCGAACCCACTCCGGCGCCATACCCCGACCAGGAAGCCAGCCGCCCGTATGTCCAAGGCACCCACGTAAAGCTGACCTTGGCCTTCTTCCGCCCCTTGAGCAGCGCGGCATCGTCCTTGGCAGTGACTTTGCGCCGTAACGCGGGCACGTGCCACGCCCCGCACACCACCGCGATGTCGGTGTGAGTGCGCCGGACCTCGCGCAGCACCGTGCGCATGTAGGCCTCACGAACCTCATCCTGAGGGTCGTCCGGCGCATGCTCGCGGATAGCCGTCATAGCCTCAGCGATCGCCTCGAACGCCGGCATCCCCCGATGCTCAACCACGTCCTCCCACCACCGCTCAGGATCGTCGTACCCGGCCGCCCGAGCCAACTCCCCGATCGGATCAACCGGCCGCCCGTGCGGCCTCTCCACCTCGGCCTCTGCCCCAGGGCCGGCCTCGGCCTCAACGTCAGGGTCATCCTCGGCCCCAGTTCCGCCACTTCCAGGCTCGGCCGCGGTCTCCGTGAGCCGATAGGCGTAGGGCAGGTCGAAGAACCGCACCGGCACCCCGTTGTCCACCGCCCAGCGGATCGCCTGCCACTCGGGGGAGAACACCGCGAACGGCCAGAACGCCGAGCGCCGCGGGTCGTCAGTGGCGTACCCGAGCAGCGCCACCGGCGGTTCCAGTCCGCTGTCGCCGACCCAGCGCACCAGTTCGTCAGCCTCTGGCGGCCCCTCGACCAGCAGGATCGCCGGGCGTTCGCGCTCCAGCTCCACCACCACCGCCCGGGCTGAGCCGGGGCCGTGGTGGCGGATGCCGTAGTGGTGCTCAGGCATCGCGGGCCGCGCGGTAGAAGTCGCGCCAGTCCGCTCGTTCGCGGACCACGGTTTCGAGGTATTCGCGCCACACCACCGCGTCGGAGACCGGGTCCTTGACGACGGCTCCGACGATGCCGGCGGCTACGTCGGCCGGGTGCAGGGTGCCGTCGCCGAAGTGGGCGGCCAGGGCCAGACCGTTGGTGAGCACCGAGATGGCCTCGGCGGTGCTCAGCGTGCCGGTCGGGGACTTGAGTTTGGTGCGCCCGTCCTCGGTCATGCCGCTGCGCAGCTCGCGGAACACCGTGACCACGCGGCGGATCTCGTCGAGCGCGGCCGGCACCTCGGGCAGGTCCAGCGAGCGGCCCATCTGCGCCACCCGGCGCGCCACGATCTCGACCTCATCGTCGGCGGAGGCGGGCACCGGCAGCACCACTGTGTGGAAGCGGCGGCGCAGGGCGCTGGACAGCTCGTTGACGCCGCGGTCGCGGTCGTTGGCCGTGGCGATCAGGTTGAAGCCGCGCTGCGCCTGCACCTCGGTGTTCAGCTCGGGCACCGGCAGCGTCTTCTCCGACAGCACGGTGATCAGCGCGTCCTGCACGTCGGAGGGCACCCGGGTCAGCTCCTCCAGGCGTGCGATCGTGCCGGTCTGCATCGCGCGCATGATCGGGCTGGGGGTCAGGGCCGCCTCGGACGGGCCCTCGGCGAGCAGGCGCGCGTAGTTCCACCCGTACCGGATGGCTTCTTCGGCAGTGCCCGCAGTGCCCTGCACCAGCAGCGTCGAGTCGCCGGAGATGGCGGCGGCCAGGTGCTCCGACACCCAGGTCTTGGCGGTGCCGGGCACGCCGAGCAGCAGCAGCGCCCGATCGGTGACCAGTGTGGAGACGGCGACCTCCATGAGCCGGCGCGGGCCGACGTATTTCGGGGTGATCTTCGCGCCGTCGCCCAGCAGATAGGTCACCACGGCCTGCGGGGACATCCGCCAGCCGGGTGGGCGCGGTCGCTCGTCGGACTCGGCGAGCAGGGCCAGTTCGTCGGCGTACTGGTCCTCGGCGTGCGGGCGCAGAGCGGTCACTGGAACTCCTGGAGCATCTCGTGTCGGAAGGTGAGGGTGCGGGCCAGCTCGGCCACCGGCCGCACCCGTGAGGGGTCGGCGGTGGCCAGGTCGAGCTGGGCCGCGAGCTGGGTCACGTGCGGGGTGAACGTGGGGGGCATGGCCAGCGCGGCGGCACGGCACAGCTCGGCGAGCTGCCAGCTGTGTTTATCGGTACGAGCCCGGTGCGCGATGGTCTCGATCACCGCGACGGCCAGCTCGTCGGGCCACGCGCCGGGGTGCACGGCCAGTAACCGGTGGGCCAGGTGGTCCTCACGGCGCAGAAACTCCGCGGCGATGCGCGCCAACTCGGCCGGGGGCAGCAGCAGGTGCAGATCCCAGCGGACCGCCTCCCGCAGGTTTTCGTCGCGGACCAGCTCGACGGACCACGCCGAGGTCTGCTGCGCGATGGCGGCCTTGGCGAACCCGTGCAGCAGCGGCGTTTCCCAGTCGTGGCCGCGGGCCAGCGCCACCACCTCGGCCGGTTCGCGCGAGAACGTCTCGGTCCAGGTGCTCAGCGGTGTGCCCGCGATGACTTCCTCCAGCAGCCACGCCTGCACCCCGGTGCCCCGCGCGGGCGTGGCGCCCACCCCGTCGCGGCGCAGGTCCGGGGTCAGTTCGGCAGGCGGTGTCACGATGAGGCGGCTGCTCACCCGCACGCCGGCGATGCGGCGCTCCTCGAGGCGCACCGCGGCGAGGGCCCGCGTAGCCATCCGCCGGCCCAGACCTGAGCCGGGCAGCCGTTGCAGCAGCTCGAGCGCGGCCTCGCGGACCTCTTTGCGGCGGTCGTCCAGCACCGCCTCCAGGAACTCGTCGTCGGCCGGGGACAGGCCGGTGCTCAGGGCACCCACGAATCGGGTCCGGTCCTCGGCCGGCTCGCTCGTCCAGGTGCTGCGCAGCAGAGCCAACCCGGCGGCCGGGTCGCGGCGCCGCAGGTGGGTGAGGTGTTCCAGGCGCGCTCCGGGCGTACCGGTATCCCAGGTTTCCGGGTCCTCGACAACGGCCGCGCCGGTCGACTCGGCGCTCAACCACCGCCACTCCGGCCGCATGGCGGCCAGCCACTGCCCCCGCTCACCGGCCACGCGGCCGATCGGGGCGCGGATGACACCGTTACGGCGCCCAGCGTCCAGCAGCGCGGGCAGCGTGCCGGGCGGGACCAGACCGCCATGCCGGACCGCCGCGGCGAGCCACTGGGCCAGCAGCTCCTGGGACTGTTGCGAGCCGCCGGACAGCAGCCGCTGCAGCCGGAGACCGGCCGCCGTCGGCACCGCGGGCTGCTGCTCGGCCGGTGCGGGCTCGACGCCGGGATGACCGGTCGCCGCAGTGCGCCCGGCCCGCCGATAGGCCAGCGCGGTCGCCGCGGCCTCCAGCAAGGGGGACTGGGCCACCGGGATCGAGGTGTCACCGACCGCCACAGTGGACGCGGTGAACGGGCGCCGCGCGGTGCCGACCAGCGCCGCGGCCAGCAGATCCGGGGGCAGCTCGGGCGTGCGCGCGGCGGCGCCCCCGGGCATCGGCGGACCGGCGGGTACGAAGCGCCCGTTCACCCACGCGGCGAGCGGGCGCAGACCGTTGGGTGTCCATTCGCCGGCCACCGTCGCGGGCGCTCCACCGGAGAACGCCAGCAGCCACCACGGTTCGCGGTAGCCGGGGGCCAGCGGCAGCGATTGCCCGTCGCGGCTGGTCAGGAAGCCGTCGGTGCTGGGCACCACGTCGGCGAGCAGCATCGGCGCGTCGGCGCGCCACGGCTCGGCGGCCACGATCGCCGACCATCCGGCCAGCGCGCCGGGAACCGTGGTGGCCCCGCTGGGCTGCGGCAACGGCCGGGCCGGACCGAGCCGATCCTTGAGCAGCGCCCGCAGCGGTGCCGCTCCGGGATAGAAGCAGAGGTCGCCCTCGAACGAGGTGCCGGGCACCAGATCGGCGGCCAGGGACTGGCCCGGCGCGGCGAACGACAGGTGCAGCGCGAACCGGCCGGTGCCCGCGCCGAGCAGCCAGGTGCGGCGGGTGGTGATCGTGCCGTCGTCGGAGTCGCTCTGGCCCAGCACCTGCCAGTGGTCGCGCACGGCCTCCCCGGCCAGCACGTCCTCGGTGGACACCGGGAACCCGATCCGCGAACGGACCGTGGCAGCCAGCTCGGGTGGCAGTTCAGCGATCCGGTTGTGACCCGCCACGAGCAGCCGCAGCAGGGCCAGGTCACCGAGCAGACGGTCGGCCCAATGCGCCCCGATGCCCGCAACATCGCCCAGCCGGCGCACCGCCGAGGCGGCTCCGGGGGCCTGCGCGTCGACCAGCCGGGCGGCCATTGCCTCGTACGGCCGGTGCCCGGCTCGCTCGGCGCTGGCCAGACCCTGCTGGACCTGGTCGTCGAGCCACCGGCTCAGCTCGGCCATCCCGGCCGCCACCCGCTCCTCGCGCTGGCGGGACCGCTTCTCGGCGGCCGCCGGGTCGGATGGGCCGGCAGCCTTGGGAGCGGACGCCTTGGCCGCGCGCGCCGACCGGCTCGCCTGCCATTCGAGCACGAACCCGGGGGCGGTGTCCTGATCCGGCAGCGCCGCGCCCTCCGCCCAGACCAGCAGCAACCCGAGCGCGTGTTTGCACGGGAACTTGCGGCTCGGGCAGGAACACTTGTAGGCGGGACCGGTCAGATCGATGCACACCTGGTAGGGATTCTTGCCGCTGCCTTTGCACAGCCCCCACAGCACGTCGCCGAGCAGACCGGACTGCTGCCACGACGTGGGCGTGCCGACGCTGCGCGCGCCCTTCAGCGAGCCGGCATCGGGCGCGACGGCGTGGACCTGAGCGGGGGACCATCGTTCAACGGACACCGGAGCACCATAGAAGCCGGGTACGACAGTTTGAGGGGGCGCGGATGCGGGTCATCGTTTTCGGGGCGACCGGCATGGTCGGGCAGGGCGTGCTGCGGGAATGCCTGCTCGCAGGCGACGTCGAGGAGGTCCGCAGCATCGGGCGGCGGCCGACCGGGCGGCGGCATCCGAAACTGACTGAGACGAGCGTCACCGACGTTGGCGACCTGTCGGCCATCGCTGACACCCTGAAGGATTACGACGCCTGCTTCTACTGCCTCGGGATCTCCTCGGTCGGCATGAGCGAACAGGACTACACGACCATCTCGTACGACTACCCGGTTGCCGCCGCGCGCACGCTCGCCCGGCACAACCCCGGCATGACCTTCGTCTATGTGTCGGGCGCGGGGACGAACGTGGAGAGCCGCACGATGTGGGCACGCGTCAAGGGCCGCACGGAGGTGGAGATCATCAAGATCTTCCCGAACGGCTACGGCTTCCGCCCGGGTTTCATCCAGCCCTTGTACGGCGTGATGCCCCGCACCCGCACCCTCAAGGCGCTCTACACGCTGCTCGCCCCGGTCGCGCCGGCGTTCATCCGCTGGGCACCGCGTTACGCGACCACGTCCGAGGGCCTCGGCAAGGCCATGCTGCGCGCCGCCCGGATCGGCTTCCCCACGCACATCGTGGAGAACAAGGACCTGCGCTGACAGTTCTACACGGCTGCGTGCGCTGCCGGCACCACTTCGCCGGGCTGCGGCGGGGGTGGCGGGGTGCCGTCGCCGAACGGGCGCCCGCCCAGCTTCTCCCGGCCGTGCTCGCCGAGCCAGTTGCCCAGATCCGGGCCGGCCGGGACGATCCCGGTCGGGTTGATGTCGCGGTGCACCTCGTAGTAGTGCTGCTTGATGTGCACGAAGTCGATGGTGTCGCCGAAGCCGGGCGTCTGGAAGAGATCCCGCGCGTACGCCCACAGCACCGGCATCTCGGTCAGCTTTGAGCGGTTGCACTTGAAGTGCCCGTGATACACCGGGTCGAAGCGCACCAGCGTGGTGAACAGCCGCACGTCGGCCTCGGTGATCGTGTCCCCGGCCAGGTACCGCTGATCCTTGAGCAGGTCCGACAGCCGATCGAGGCGGTCGAACAACCGGTGGTACGCCTTCTCGTACGCCTGCTGCGAACCGGCGAAGCCGGCCCGGTACACACCGTTGTTGACGTCGGCGAACACGAACTTGTTGATTTTGTCGATCTGCTCGCGCAGGGCCTCGGGGTAGAGCTCGGGCGCACCGTCGCGGTGGTACTGCTTCCACTGCAGGGAGAAGTCGATGGTGATCTGCGGGAAGTCGTTGGTCACGACCTGGCCGGTGGGCACGTCGACGATCGCGGGCACGGTGATGCCCTTGTCGTACCCGGGGAAACGCTTGAAGAACGCCTTCTGCAGGCGCTCGATGCCGAGCACCGGGTCACGCCCGCCCGGATCGAGGTCGAAGGTCCAGCTCCGCTCGTCGTGGGTGGGCCCGGCCACCGCCATGGACAACGCGTCCTCGAGCCCGAGCAGCCGCCGCACGATGATCGTCCGATTCGCCCACGGGCACGCGCGGCTCACGACCAGCCGGTAGCGGCCCGCCTCCACCGGATACCCGTCGCGCCCGTCGGCGGTGATGCGGGTGGCGATGTAGCGCTGGTCGCGGGTGAATTCACCCTCGGAGGAGACATAGCTCATGCGGTTCACCTTCCCAGGAGTAAGTGGCTTGATGTGCCGATGCCGCTACTTTCTGGCAGGGTTGACAGATGGCAGCAAAGATCAGCACCTACTTGTCCCACTGGACGACATACGTTCCGGTAGTCGCCGTAGCAGCCCTCATCCTCACCTGGGGCCGCGACCTCCCGCCGCCCGTGGTCGTGCTCAGCGGCGTGCTGCTGGCCGGTGCCGTGCTCGCGGCCGTACATCACGCCGAGGTGGTGGCCCACCGGGTCGGCGAACCCTTCGGCTCCCTGGTGCTTGCGGTAGCCGTCACGATCATTGAAGTGGCCCTCATCGTCACGCTGATGATCAGCGGCGGGGAGAAGAGCCAATCGCTGGCCCGGGGCACGGTCTTCGCCGCCGTAATGATCACGTGCAACGGCATCCTGGGTCTGTCGCTGCTGGTGGGCGCGTTGCGCCGGCGCATTGCGGTGTTCAATCCGGAGGGTACGGGCGGAGCGCTCGCTGCCGTGGCCATGGTCGCCGCATTGAGCCTCGTGCTGCCCAGCTTCACCACGAGCCGGCCCGGCCCGCAGTTCTCCCCGGCCCAGCTCGGCTTCGCGGCTGTCGCTTCGCTGGCGCTGTACCTGCTGTTCGTCCTGGTGCAGACCCGCCGCCACCGCGACTACTTCCTGCCGATCACCACAGCGGGCAAGGTGATCGACGCCGAGGAACACGTGGACCCGCCCACTGCCAAGGCTACGTTCACCAGCCTTGGCCTGCTGCTGGTCGCCCTGGTGGCGGTGGTCGGCCTGGCCAAGGGCGTGTCGCCGGCCATCGAATCCGGCGTGGAAGCCGCGGGCATGCCCCAAGCCGTGGTCGGCGTGGTGATCGCCCTGCTGGTGCTGCTCCCGGAGACGATCGCCGCGGTGCGCGCGGCCGCTCGTGACCGCATGCAGACCAGCCTGAACCTGGCGCTCGGCTCGGCGATGGCCAGCATCGGCCTGACCATCCCGGCCATCGCCATCGCCATGATCTGGCTCCAGGGCCCGCTGCTGCTCGGCCTCGGCGGCACCCAGGTGGTGCTGCTGGTGCTGACCGTTGTGGTGGGCACGCTCACCGTGGTGCCCGGCCGCGCGAACGTGCTGCAAGGCGGAATCCATCTGAGCCTCCTGGCAGTGTTCCTCTTCCTGGCCGCCAGCCCGTAACTGCTTCACCGTGCCCGGCCCTGGTTGCTGGTGTGGCTTTACTGGGCGGCTTGGACCGGTTTCTGGGGCTCGGCGCAGGCACCCGGGGGCAGCTCGGGGTCGCCGAGGGCCGCGAGCGACTGATTGACCTCGGTCGGCGTGGCGAGCTGCTGGTAGCCGGCGCCGACGATCACGTCGACCGTTGCGCTGGTGCGTTTGGGGTCGAACTCGGGCGTGGCCTGGTTGAGGAAAAAGGCACGCAGCAGCCAGGCCGAGGAAAGCGCTTTGGGGCCGTACCGGAAAATTGCGACGTCCTTGATGCGCTTGGTGCTCTCGCCGGGCTTCTCGGTCTGGAACCCGCGGTTCTTGAGATCGTTTGTGAGCGCCGCGGCGAGACCTGGTTCCTTGGTTCCGTTGAAGACCCGGACCGTGATGTCGTTCGTGCCGCGCGGCAGCGTCGCGTTCACCATGACGGCGCCCTTGCAGGCGTCGGCGAGCGGTTCGTTCTGCGTGTCGCGGACCACCGCGACGATGACCGTCACGAGCGCGGCGATCATCAACACCCCGAACACGACAAATGCCCGAACTCGCGTCAAGCTCATGGTCCACCCCGTGAATCATTGACCGGCGCCCCCGCCGGGAATCGAGACGCTAGCAAGTGGGCTCAAGGCGGGCGGCGGCCGGTGGGTGGGGGAAAAGGCCAGGCCGGAGTCCGTTTCAGGCGGTACGGCGGCGGACCAGGGCCGGTTCGTAGATGACCGATGAGACGCGCATCTCAGGATCCTCGACCCGGGCGAGCAGAAGTCGAGCCGCCTCAGCAGCCATGTCCTCCAGAGGATGACGGATGGTAGTCAGTGGAGGACTAGCTGAAGTCGCCGCGCTGCTGTCGTCGAAGCCCACAACCGCGACATCCTCGGGGATCTGGCGGCCGCTCTCCCGCAAGGCAACGAGAGCCCCAAGCGCCATCAGGTCATTGGCGACAAAAACGCCGTCCAAATCGGGATGCGCCCTCAATAAAGTGCCCATCGCGGCCTCGCCACTGGCCTGCGTGAAATTGCCCTCCACAACGGGAACCCACCCGTGCCCGTGCCGCGCCATGGCACTGCGGAAACCGCTCACCCGATCGTTGCTGGCCGGCACCTCAGCAGGCCCGGAAATCATGCCGACAACCCGGGAATCAAGCGAGACAAGAAGGTCAGCGGCCATCGCAGCACCACGATCATTAGCAAGGTCCACATAATTCATGGGTACGGGATCGGCAGGCCGCCCGATCATCACGGCCGGCACCCCGGCATCGGTCAGCATGCGAGGCAGCGGGTCCCGGGCCGGCAGCGAAAGCACAATGACGCCGTCTGCCTGGCCGTGGCGAAGGTCGCCGACCAGGCGGGTGCGCTGTTCCTCGGTGCCAACTATTTGCAGGGCAAGCTGAATTCCGGCGGTACGCAGCACGCTCATCAGCCCACCGACAACGCGCCCGAAGTACGGGTCGGCAAAGAAACGCCCCATGAAGGGGTCATCATCGTGGGCCTCGGAATCCGAGACAACCAGCGCAATGGTCCCGGTCCGCCGCGTCACCAGGGAACGGGCAGCACGATTGGGTACGTACCCCGTCTGCCCGACAGCCTCCCACACCATCTCGTGCAACTGCGGATCAACATTACGAACCCGGTTGATGACCCGCGAAGCCGTAGCCCGCGAAACCCCCGCAACCCGAGCGACATCCTCCAGAGTAGGCAGCCGCTCACCACTTCGAACCCGGCTTTTAGCCGCGGTCATGACGTGCTGTTTCCAGTCCGCATACGAGGTTTATAGCACGTGGAGAGCGCTCTCCGATATTTATCCACAGGCGGTGGGCTGCGGCGCTCTTTTGGTGCCGGTCCGGCGCCAAATGACTGTTTTCCTGGTTCGCCGAGGGCGGGTGGCCGGGCGGTTTCGCGGGCTTCGGTGTGTGGGTCCGGCGCCAGTTCCTCTTGCGCTGCTTTTCGGCGGCGTGCATGTTCACCCTGCCGCGCGCGCCATCTCCCCATTGCGCGCCCATCTCTTTCACCGCGCGCCCCTCCCCGCTCTGCGTGCCTGCTTGCTCTGCGTGCCTCCCTGTTCTGCGTGCCTCCCTGTTCTGCGTGCCTCCTTGCTCTGCGTGCCTTCCTGTTCTGCGTGCCTCCCCGGCAGCGCTTCCTCTCCACCGCGCCACCCACTTCGATCTCCGCTCCCACCCCGCCGGTGGTTCCGGAACCTGGCCGGCGTATTGACGGGCGTGCAATCTCGGCGTAACACTTCGGAAAGCGCTCTCCAAGCTCGTTCCCGCGTTCCGGTCGTTCCCCGCACCCTTCGAAGGTTTCGGAGAGGTGTTCCGGCCGGGACGCATCCTCCTCATCCCCGGGAGAAAGTATGAGAACCAAGCTCAGACGGTTCGTCGTTCCCATTGGCGTTGCTGTGCTTGCGAGTACCGCGCTGGCGATCGGGATTCCTCAGGCGCACGCAGCGGATTCGTTGCTGTCGCAGGGGAGACCCGCGATCGCTTCGTCGGTCGAGAACGGGGAAGCCCCGGCAACGGCTGCGGTTGACGGCCGCGCCGAAACGCGGTGGGGCAGCCAGTGGGCCGACCCGCAGTGGCTCCGGGTCGACCTGGGTGCCTCAGCAAGCATCAATCGCGTTGTCCTGCAGTGGGAAACCGCGTACGCGAAGTCCTACCGTATCCAGACAAGCGCCGATGGCAGCGCCTGGACCGACATCTACAGCACGACCACCGGCGCCGGCGGAACCGAGACGCTCACCGTGAACGGTTCCGGGCGTTACGTCCGCTTGTACGGTACGCAGCGCGGCACCACCTATGGATACTCGCTGTTCGAGTTCAAGGTCTACGGATCGCTGGCCACCACACCGCCGCCCTCAGGTGATGGCTATGTGCTTGCGAACCCGCCCGTCACCGGAGTGACGCCGTCCACGGCCACGCCGCCGGCTACGAACCCGCCGACGACACACCACGAGTTCCAGGCGAACTGTTCCGTCAGCCGGTCGAACCTGCCCGACGATCCCATCGTGTTCCCGAACATGCCGGGCGCCTCGCACTCGCACACGTTCATGGGAAACACGACCACGAACGCGGCTACCACGCTGGCGAGCCTGCAGGCCGGGCAGACCTCGTGCATCACGCCGGGGGACAAGACGGGCTACTGGATGCCGACGCTGCTCAACGGCGACACTGCGGTGCAGCCGGTCGGACGTCAGGTCATCTACTACAAGAGCGGCGTGATCGACTATCGCAGCGTGCGTCCGTCGCCGCCCGGACTTCGGTACGTGGTGGGCAGTCCGCTCGCGACGCTCGACGAGTTCCGCAATTCTCCCGGCGCGGTCGAAGGCTGGGAGTGCGGCGACAGCGTGCGGAACTGGGATTTCCCGGCTAACTGTGTTGCCGGTAGTCAGCTGAACATCCGTTTCCAAGCGCCCAGCTGCTGGGACGGCATCCACTTGGACACGCCGGATCACAAGAGCCACATGGCGTACCCGGTCGTCGGCGTCTGCCCGGCGGACCACCCGGTCGCCGTTCCCATGATCGAGTTCAAGATGGCGTTCCCGGTCAGCGGAAACCTTTCCAACGTGCGGCTTTCCAGTGGGCGGGGCTACTCCTTCCACTACGACTTCTACAATGCCTGGGACGCCCCGACGCTCGCCGCCCTCGTCACGCACTGCATCAACGGCGGACTCCAGTGCGACCCGCGCGGGTTCGACCAGTACAAGCCGAATCGCGGCGCGGCGCTGAACGAAAATTATGTTCTGCCGTAACACACATCAACGGTCCGGGGGCTCGCGGCGACGAGCCCCGGACCATTGCTTTCGGCAATCGGCGTCAAGCCCGAGGAATTGCTGAAGCGCCGATAACAAAATCTCAATGAAAAGTGCCGAGCTTATCCAGGTACGTTCGCCGGCTGCTGATCACGTTGTCGGCGAGCGCCTTGGTGCGCGGCTCGATGCCCGCCTTGCCCTCGCTGCCGGCCAGGTTGACGCCCTGATCGAAGTGGGCCCTGAGGTGCCCGACGACGAGCTTGTCGAACGCCGGGCCCTTCTCCGCAGTGGCCGCGCTGACCTGCTCGGGCGTCACCATTCCCGGCATCGGCATGCCCTTGTGCGGGTTCTCGGCCGGCAGCTTGGCCTCGTCGTGCAACGCCCGCAGGGAGGTCAGCTCAGCTTCGTGGAAGGCCGAGATATCGGCTGACAGCGCCTTGAGCTGGTCGTTCTGGCTGTTTGCGGGTACCAGCGCCAGGAGCGGCAGGAGTTCCTCGTCCATCGCGATGGTGATTTCGATCCAGGCAAGATCGGTGCCGCCGAAGAACCCGGCAGTCCCGGCCGAGTTCGCGGAGGCTGCCGGTGTCGTGGTCGTGCCGGTCCCATCGGTCGCACTCGCCGAGCAGGCTCCCATGGTCAGCAGAACCATGAACGCACACCCGCCAGCCATCACAGCCCGGCCCCGGCCCGTCACGCGTCGAATGGCCGGCTCGCGCGTGATGGGGAGGCGACGTTGCACGCAAGAATTTTGAGCGCAGCAGCCGAGTGTGTCAATGTTGCTGCTCACTCCTCAATTTCTGTTATCGACATTGCGGAACGGCATCACTATTGACGAGCCGCAACACCGGCGTAACACTTGCTGCACCGCCGAGCGCGTTTCCCGAACTGCCCCTGCATGCCGTGCAACCCACTGAGGCCGCGGTGTGCAGGGGTCTCCAAAGGTCTTCCATGGTTGCTCTGAGTAACTATTGAGAGTGACGTCGTTTCCCGGCGTCGGCTGCGCGACGAGTGCCTCGCTGACCTGACGCGACGCGACCAGATGCAACGCGACCAGATGCAACGCGACCAGATGCAACGCGACCAGATATGACGCGCCATATGACGCGACGCGACGCGACGCGACGCGACAAAGACGTGACGTGATGCCGAAGGTCGTGGGATGGGGCCACCCAGGCGTTGACATGGAAAGCGCTCTCCACAGCGGATCCGTTCAGTCTCCGCACGAGATCGATAACCCCTCTAACTGTCCGATAAATAACCTTTTGGGCGCCCGGTAAGCGTCGATGTATTGACATGAAGGAAACGCGGGCGTAACACTGCCGCAAGCCACGGAGAGCGCTTTCCGTCCCCGAGAGTCAGGAGTTCCCCGTGCATCCCCATGCTCAGGAATCCCTTCACCGCGAACCCCATGACGTATCCGCACCTCCCGCTGCGGCAGTTGAGCAGCCATCTCCAACCCACCCGAGCCCGGCCGTCCGGCGCCGCCGCCTCGTGCCGGTCGTGGCGCTGAGCCTGATCGCCGCTTTCCTCGGGCTCATCCCCAGCGCCACCGCCCAAGCAGCCGACACCCTCCTCTCCCAGGGCCACCCAGCAACCGCCTCCTCGCAAGAGGGAAACGACGTCTCCGCCGCAAACGCAGTAGACGGAAACGCGGGAACGCGCTGGTCCAGCCAGTTCTCCGACCCCCAGTGGCTGCAAGTAGACCTCGGCTCCGTGGCCACGATTTCCCAAGTTGTGCTGCAGTGGGAGAACGCCTACGGCAAGGCGTACAAGATCCAGACCAGCGCCGACGGCACTGCCTGGACGGACATCTACAGCACGACCACCGGCGCGGGAGGCACGGAGACGCTGACCGTCACCGGCTCCGGGCGCTTCGTGCGGATGTACGGCACCCAGCGCGGCAGCGGGTACGGGTACTCGCTCTGGGAGTTCAAGGTCTACGGGTCGCAGGGTTCCAGCTCCGCCTGGACCACGCTTTGGTCGGACGACTTCTCCGGTGCGGCGAACACGTTGCCGAGTAACGCCAACTGGTTGCTGCGGACCGGATCTTCGTATCCCGGTGGCGCCGCTAACTGGGGGACCGGTGAGGTGGAGACGGCGACGACGTCCACCGCGAACGTTTCCCTTGATGGCGCTGGGAAACTCAACATCAAGGCCATCCGGGACGGCGCCGGGAACTGGACGTCTGGGCGCTTGGAAACGCAGCGTACCGACTTCGAGCCGCGCGCCGGTGAGCAGACCCGGTTCGCCGCGGTGCTCAAGCAGCCTGACGTGGCGAACGGGAACGGCTACTGGCCGGGGTTCCGGGCCACCGGGGCGGCGTACTGGGGTAACTACAACAACTGGCCGGGCGTCGGGGAAACCGACATCATGACCGACGTCAACGGGCGTAGCCAGCTGTCGCAGACGTTGCACTGTGGCTCGGCGCCGGACGGCCCGTGCGCGGAGTACAACGGGCGGAACAGCGGACTGGCCAGCTGCACCGGCTGTCAGACCGGCTTCCACGAGTATGCCCAGGTCATCGACCGCACGAAGACCGACGAGGAGATCCGCTTCTACCTTGACGGGCGCCAGACCTGGGTCGTCCGCGAATCGCAGGTGGGCGTGACGGCGTGGAACGCGGCAGTGCACCACGGATTCTTCCTGCGCCTGGATCTGGGGATCGGCGGGTCGTTGCCGAACGCCACGGCCGGGTTCACCACGCCCACACCGGAAACGACCTCCGGCGGCGTGCTGTCGGTCGACTCGGTAACCGTTTCCCGTAGTGCCGGGAGCGTCCCGGCGGCGATGACGGATCCGGCTACGCCGGCCGGGCCCTCGACGGTCCGGGTGACTGGAACGCAGGGAAACTGGCAGCTCAACGTCAACGGGTCACCGTACGAGATCAAGGGCTTGACCTATGGTCCTCCGCAGGCCGCGGCGGACGGGTACCTGCGCGACCTGAAGAACATGGGCGTCAACACGATCCGGATCTGGGGCGTTGATGACGCCAACACGCCGACGCTGCTCGACCGGGCGGCGCAGCAGGGGATCAAGGTCATCGTCGGGCACTGGCTGAACCAGGGGGCCGACTACGTCAACGACACGGCCTACAAGAACTCGGTGAAGGCGGAAATCGTTTCCCGGGTCAACGCGCTGAAGAACCGGCAGGGCGTGCTGATGTGGGACGTCGGGAACGAGGTGATCCTGACGATGCAGGATCATGGGCTGTCCGCCGCCGAGGTCGAAGCTCGGAGAATTGGATACGCGAAGTTCGTTAACGAAGTTGCCCAGGCGATCCACGCGGCCGACCCCAACCACCCGGTCACCTCGACCGACGCGTACACCGGCGCTTGGCCGTACTACAAGCAGTACGCGCCCGACCTGGACCTGCTCGCGGTCAACTCGTACGGGGCGATCGGGAACGTGAAGCAGGACTGGATCAACGGCGGGTACACCAAGCCGTACATCGTGACCGAAGGTGGACCGGCCGGCGAGTGGGAGGTGCCCGCCGACGTGAACGGCGTTCCCACCGAGCCGACCGATCTGCAGAAGCGCGCCGGATACACGGCAAGCTGGAACGCGATCAAGGCGCATCCCGGCGTCGCGCTGGGGGCTACCGAGTTCCACTACGGGCTGGAGAACGACTTCGGTGGCGTCTGGTTGAACACCTTCACCGGCGGCTGGCGGCGGTTGGGTTACCACGCGCTGCGGCAGGCGTACACCGGGCAGGCTTCTCCGAACACGCCCCCGGAAATCAGCTCGATGACCGTGGGTGACCAGACGGCCGTTCCCGCAGGTGGAACCTTTACCGTGAACGCCGCGGCCAACGATCCCAACGGGGACCTTATCCGGTGGAATCTCATGTTCTCCGACAAGCACATCACCGGAAACACAGGTTTGACCAATGTGTCCTTCACGGAAACTGGGAACGGCGCTTTCACAGTGCGGGCGCCGGAGCAGCTCGGGGTCTGGAAGGTCTACGTCTACGCCTACGACGGTCAGGGAAACGTGGGAATCGAGCAGCGCTCGTTCAAGGTGGTGCCGCCGCCGGCTCCGGGAACCGAGCTCAGCCGCGGAAAACCCGTTACCGCCTCGTCCTACCAGCCGACCGGTACGAACGGGCCGCAACTCCCGGCGTACGCGGTGGATGGTGACTACGGCACCCGGTGGGCCAGCGAATGGGTCGACACCGCGTGGCTGCAGGTCGACCTGGGTTCGGTGCAGTCGTTCAACCGGGTACGGCTGGCCTGGGAAGCGGCGTACGCCAAGTCGTACACCGTGCAGGTTTCCTCCGACGGTTCGAGCTGGACGACGCTGACCTCGACCACCACGGGAAACGGTGGATTCGATGATCTGACGGTAAACGGGTCCGGGCGCTATGTGCGGGTGAACGCCACGGGCCGGGCCACGGCCTACGGCTACTCGTTGTGGGAGTTCGGGGTGTACCGCAGCTAGCGCGGTCCCCTGCGGGCTCGAAGGTGCAGGAGATGGACTCCTGCACCGCAACGAACGGGATCCCGGGGATTCGCACGGCAGTGTCGTGCGGGTCCCCGCGGTGAAAGTCTTACCTGTCTCGAACATCCGGCGGGTTCCGGCGCGGGCAGAATGAAGAGGTGGGAGACAAGGGCCTGGTGCTGCTCGTCGAGGATGAGCGGCCCATCGCCGATCTGGTGCGGCTGTATCTGACGCGCGACGGATTCGGCGTGCATGTCGAGTACGACGGTGCTGCCGGGCTGGCTGCCGCGCGCAAGCTGCGCCCGGTTGCCTGCGTGCTCGACATCGCCCTTCCCGGTATGGAGGGTACGGAGATCTGCCGCCGCCTGCGGCAGGAAGGTGACTGGACGCCGGTCGTCTTTCTCACCGCACGAGGCGATGAGGTGGATCGGATCCTTGGTCTGGAGCTGGGCGGCGACGACTACCTCACCAAGCCGTTCAGCCCCCGCGAGCTTGTTGCGCGGTTGCGGGCCTTGCTGCGCCGGGCCGCCGGGCCCGGGGACGAGCATCGGGTCCGGACCGCCGGCCCGGTGGTGCTCGACCCGGCCCGGCGGGTGGCGACCGTCTCCGATGTTCCGCTGGCCCTGACGACGACCGAGTTCGACCTGCTCGGGCATCTGCTGGGAAGACCGGGGCGGGTGTTCACCCGTGAGGAGCTGCTCGCGGCGGTGTGGGGTTATGCGTCGCACGCAGGCACCCGCACGGTGGATGTGCACGTGGCGCAGGTGCGCGCGAAGCTGGGCAGCGCTGCTGGGCTGATCCGGACGGTGCGCGGGGTTGGCTACACCGCCGATGCTTAAGACTTTTGCTGGGCGATCCGTCCTGATCACCGCCGCAACCGCGGTCGTTTCGGTGATCGTCACGGCGCTCGTCGCGCTGCCCGTCGCCGTACGGTCGGCCAACAACGCGGCTCGGGCGGACCTGGTGGAGAAATCGGCGTTGGCCGTCGAGTTGCTCGCCACCGAGCGCCCGGCCGCCCGCGAACGGATCGTGTCCCGGTTGCGCGACGACGGGATCGCCGTGTATCTGTTGCGCCGGGCCATTCCCGACCGGCCCGGGGTGCCGGATCGGGTGGTGCAGCAGGTGGCGGCCGGGTCAACGGTGGACACCGAGGGTGAGGTCGACGGCCGCGCGGTGCTCATTGCGGGGCGCCCGCTCAGCGGTAACGACGCCGGAGTGGTGCTTACCCGCAATGCCTTTTCCGGTACGAGCGCTCGCGTGCTCGGCGGTGTCTGGGTCGCTTTGCTCGCGGGGCTGCTGGGCGGTGTCGGGGCGGGCGCGCTGCTGGCTCAGTTCGTCGCCCGGCCGCTGCGGCAGGCGGCGCTTGCCGCAGCCCGGCTGTCCGCCGGTGACCGTTCGGTCCGGCTTGCGGTGCGGGCGCCAGCCGAAACCGCCGAGCTTGCCAGCGCGTTCAACCAGCTCGGTGCGGCCCTGCAGCTCAGTGAGGGACGGGAACGCGAGTTTCTGCTGTCGGTCTCGCATGAGCTGCGCACCCCGCTGGCCACGATCCGCGGGTACGCCGAGGCCCTCGCGGACGGGGTGATCATGGGGGAGACGGACACCCGGGGCGCCGGCGAGACGATGGTGCAGGAGGCGGATCGGCTCGACCGGCTCATCGCCGACCTGCTCGTGCTTTCCCGGCTGGAAGCCGCCGATCTGCCGGTGGACCTGATCGCCGTGGATCTGGCCCAGCTGGTCGGGGCCGCGCAGGAGGCTTGGGCGCCGCGCTGTGCCCCGGACGGCCCGCGGCTGACTGCCGATTTGCCGGACACCCCGGTGTGCGTACGCACGGATCCGGGCCGGATGAGGCAGGTCATCGACGGGTTGTGTGAGAACGCGTTGCGGGTGTTGCCGGCCGGGACCCCGCTCATCCTGGCCGTTCGCGCGGGAGAGCACGGCGGTGTGGTCGAGGTCCGAGACGGCGGCCCCGGGTTCACTGACGAGGATCTGCCGGTGGCGTTCCAGCGCGGGGCTCTGCAGCAGCGTTACCGCCACGTGCGCAAAACAGGCAGCGGGCTCGGGCTGGCCCTGGCCGCCCGGCTGGTGGCGAGAATGGGCGGCACCATCGAGGCGGGGCACGCTCCCGAGGGCGGGGCGATGTTCACCGTCACGCTTCCTTACACAACCCGAACATGACGCTGACACAGCCCTGTGCGGAGCACGGGAGCCTGCAGGCATGACAAGAATTGCTTTGAGCACCCTGGGGCTTGCCGGGGTACTGGCTCTGACCGGCTGCGGTGCCACCATGACCCCGGTGGCCGATGTCGCGCCGGCGCCGTCGCATCAGGCATCCGCCGGGACGGCCAAGGCGCCGGCCGGTAAGCGGGCTTACCTGCGCAAGAACACCCTGCACGGGGAGATTGTGGTGCAGGGCAAGGACGGTAAGGCGACAATAGTGGTGCAGCGTGGCACAGTCACCGCCTCGGATGCGAAATCTCTGAGTGTCAAATCCGCCGACGGCTTCAACCAGACGTGGACGCTCGGCGACAAGGTGAAGATTCGCGGTGCCGTTGCCAAGGGTGCCCAGGTCGGCGTCGCCGGCCGCAAGGACGGTGGCACCTGGGTGGCCCGGCTGGTGACCGTGAAGAAGTAGACCCGGACCTGGGAGCCGCCGGTTCACTGCAGGATCGCGCCCATCGGGGAAAGCAGCAGCTTGCCCAGCGACTCGGCCGTGTGGTCCAGGCGGGCGCGTTCGCGGGTCAAGGCTTTCAAGTCATGGCGTACGGCCCACAGGCGCTTGGCGTTTCGCCAGGCCACGTTGCGGGTGTATTCGACGACCTCGCCCTGCCACCAGTCGTCCAGGTCGCCGTTCATCATGTCGATGAGCACCTGCCACTTGTCCAGGAAGCCGCGGCGCAGGCCCGGGATCTGTTCGGCGAAGATGTCGTTGATCTGCAGGTAGTCGTGGTGCTGGTCGCTGTCGTCGATCGGGTCTCCGCCGTGGTGGTCGAAGGTGGTGACCAGGGCGAACGGCAGATCGTAGTTGAGGTGCGCGTTGATGCCGGCCGCTGCTGAGGACAGGGCGTGGGCGTCCGGGCCGGGGACGCGTTGGAAGAGCACCATCCAGGCGCGGGAACAGCCGGAGCTCATCTCGGACCACAGGCGCAGCGCTTCGACGTAACGCGCGGCGAACTCGACGTCCAGGCGGGCGAGGAAGGCCGGGTCTTGGAAGCGCCCCTCGTACAGGCCCTCCAGCACGCCCGTGGTGATCGTCAGGTACACCTTGTTGAAGTCGGCCAGCGGATTGCTGCCCAGCAGCGGCGGCACCCGCAGCAGCAGCTCCTGCAGTGCGGTGAGCTGGCTGACCACCGAGGGCACGTCATCGGGGTGGGCGGCGAGGACGGCGGACATGTCGCGTTGCACGGGTCCCCATACGGACGACTCGATGATCATGTGCAAACTCCCCGTGGGTCCTCAAGCACCGCCCGGCGGGCAATGGTCCACCGGGCGGTGCTCCCCCGAACGGATATGAGCCTGTCATCGCCGGGTGCCGCAGGGATCGGTAGAACTACGTATCTCGGCTACGCAGGTAACGAGAAGATCACGGGGCGCCGAGGAAGATCCGGCTGGCCTGCACCCGGGTGCGGACCTGGAGCTTGTCGAAGATGTGGCCCACGTGGACGCCGACCGTACGCTCGCTGATGAACAGCTTCTGCCCGATCTCGCGGTTCGTCAGGCCCTCGGCGACCGCGGCCAGCACCTCGCGTTCGCGCTCGGTCAGCGCGGCGAGCTGGTCGTTGCCCGCGGCCCCGGTCAGGTCGGGCGACTCGATCAGCGCCACCTTGGCCCGGTCCGCCACCTGCTCGATCTCGGCGGCGAACGGCTTGGCGCCCATCGCGCGGGCCGTGGAGTAGGCGGCCCGGATCGCCCGGGTGGCCGAGGTCTTGCGGGTGCGGCGCGCGAAGGACGCCTCAGCCTGGCGCAAGCGCGAGTATGCCGCCGGGTAGGGCTGTTTGCGCCGGTCCCATGAGGCGGCGGCCCGGGCCCACAACTCCGGGTCGCTGCGCTGCTCGATGCGGCTGGTCTCGGCGGCGCACAGGTCCAGGTAGCCGTCGACCACCGCGCGGACCTGGGGGGCCGCGTCGCCGGCGCCGCGGGCCATGCGGTCGACGATGCTGCGCAGCCGCTTGACCGCCGCCGGGTCGACCGGCACCTCGCCGCCGGCCTGCGCCTCGGCCTCGGCGCGCAGGCCGTGCCAGGCCAGCACGCCCAGCAGTACCAAGTCGTCGGAGCGGGTCTCGGTGAGCCCGCGCTGCACCGCCGCCCGCGCCTCGGCGTGCCGGCCCTGCCACATGGCGAGCCCGGCGCGCAGGGTGAGCATGGGCAGCACGTGCCGGGCGCCGCCACCGGCCAGGATCGTGGCGACCGCATCGAGGTCGCGGTTGGCCGCGTGCACGTCGCCGAAGCCGACCCACAGCCGGCAGCGGGCGAGCAGAAGCTCAACCGCGTCGGCGCCGGACGGGCGGTGCCGCATGGCGTCGACGAGCACCCGTTCCATCTCGGCCCACTGCCCGATGCGGAACAGCCCGTTGGCGGCGATCGCGAGCAGCCGGGTCTGATAGGTGCGGCCCTGGCCGATCGCGGCGAGCTTCTTCGCGCCGCGCCGGGCCACCAGCACGCCTTCCTCGACATTGTTGAGCGGGTTGGCGAGCAGCTCGGCCAGGTGCTGGTAGGCGATGCCGATGTCCTCGGGGTGCCCGGTGCGCTCGGCGATGTCGACGGCCTGGCGGATCACCGCGAGCCCGGCGTCCGGGTCCTGCAGGAAGGCCAGGCTGAAACCGAGGGCGGCGCTGGCTCGTACCAGATCTGCTGTCGAGATTGTGCTGTTGTCCGCAACCTCGAGGGCCTCGCGCGCCCGGGCGCCCGCATCGGCATAGCGGCCCAGGTGCACCAGCAGCTCAGCGAGGTTGGCGGCGGCACTGGCCTTCTCGCCCGGGGTGCACTCCTGCAGGGCCAGGACGCGCTCGTATTCGGCCTCGGCGGGGGCGGCACGACCGGAGGCGGCCAGATAGCGGGCGCGGCGGAAGTGGATCTCGCACACCCCGGGACCATCGGGACGGGCGGCGAGCTGCTCAAGCATGCTCAGAGCGAGCTGGTGCTCACCACAGCGGTGCGCCGATTCGGCGGCGTTGGCCAGCAGTTCGGTACGCCGGGAGTCATCCTCGCCGGTCAGCGTCAACGCGAGCGCCCAGTAGCGGTGGGCCTCGGCGAAACCGTAGAGCTGCTCGGCCGCCCGGGCCGCAGCCACCACCGAGGGCAGCGCCCGGTCCGGCTCGCCCGCGCGCTGCCAGTGGTGGGCCAGCCCGGCATGGTCGGGCTCACCGGGCTGGGCTTCGAGCGCCTCGGCGTAGCGACGGTGCCGGGCGGCGTGCTCGGCGGGCAGGATCTCGTTCTCCAGCACCTCGGCGACCACCCGGTGGCGCAGCCGGTAACCGTCATCGGAGCTGGTCACGAACCGGTGCGCCACGGCGGCGCGGATCGCGTCGAGCAGCTCCTCCTCGGGCAGCGGCAGGACGCGGGCCAGCAGCGCGTGTTCGACCGGCTCGATGCCCGCGGCGATCGTGTGGACCACCTCGTGGGCGTGGGCGGGCAGCTCATCGACGCGCGACAGGAAGATCTCGCGCAGCGTGTCGGACAGCTCCACCCGGCCGTCGCGCAGGTCACGGGCGAGTTCCTCGGCCACGAACGGGTTGCCGCCGCTGCGCTTGTGCACCCGCTCGGCATCCTCGGCGGCCACGTCGTCCCCGGCGATGGCGGTGACCAGCTCGGCGGTGGCGTCGTGGTCGAGCGGGGCCAGGTCGAGCACCCGTACGGATCGCAGCCGGCGCAGCTCGGCCAGCACCCGGCGCAGCGGGTGGGAGCCGTGCAACGACTCCGAGCGCACCGCGGCCAGCACCGACACGTTGACCTCGCCCAGCCCGGCGAGCAGGTAGAGCAACAGCTGGCGGGTGCTGCGGTCGGCCCATTGCAGGTCGTCGAGCACCAGCAGCAGGCGGCGGCCCTCGGCCAGGCTGCGTAGCTGGTGCGAGACGCGTTCGAGCAGCGCGTCGGGGGAGCTGGTGACCGGTTGCGAGCCGGTCTGGCGCAACGCTTGGAGCACGGGGTGCAGCGGGGAGGCATCCCCGATGTCCAGACACGCTCCGTAAACGACCGCAGCGTCGTCGCCGGCCTCGGCCACCGCGATCTCGCGCAGCAGCCGGCTCTTGCCCACACCGCTCTCGCCGGTGACGAACACCGCTGCCGTGCCCCCGGGTCCGGCGGCCCGCAGGCCCGCGCGAATCGACGACACTATGTCGGAACGTCCGACCAGTGGCGTGTCGTCCCCGTCGCTGGCCATGCGTGGCAGCCTAGTGGGAAGGACCCCGGAGCCCGCTCCTCGGTTCGGCCTGTTCTGCGTCACATGGACAGGACGCCGGGTCGGCTGTCGTAGATACGTCATTCAGCAGATCCCCGTCCGGAATCGGGCTGGCACCGTTCTCTTCGCCTACAGGCAAGGGAGCGGACGACATGAGCGCACCATCTACGGAAGTAGCATGCCGGCGACAGACAGTAACTATTTTCTTCGTCGACATCGTCGGGTTCACCACGCTCGTCGACGAGCTCGACTGCGTCGAGGTGCACGAGCTGCAGCGCGACTACTTCGCCACGGTCTCGGCCGTGATCCGCGAGGCCGGGGGCATCGTGGAGAAGTTCATCGGCGACGCCGTCATGGCCGTGTTCGGCACCACGGGACCGGACGCCGGAACCCCGCGGGAAGTCGGGCTCGCCGCGGCCGCCGCCGCCCGGGCCGGCCTGCTCGTGCAGGAAGCGCTGCGGGGGCGCCTCCTGGCCGGGCGGCACCTGATCAAGACCAGAGTGGGACTCGCCACAGGCGATGCCATGGTCGACGTGAGTGCCGCACGTGACGGCGGCTACGGCATGGTGGCCGGCAGCGTGGTCGCCACGGCGTCGCGGCTGCAAGCGTACGCCCCGCATGACACCGTGGTCGTCTGCTCGGCGACGCAGGAGGCCAGCGCCAGCTCGGTCGCGTACCAGGAACTGCCGCCCGTGGTGGTGCACGGCAAGCGCGCCCCAGTGGAACTCTTCCGTGCCCTGCAGCCTCAGGACAGCTCGATTGAGGGGCGCACACTGCAGCCGTGCGGCTGAGTTTCCTACAGCAAGCCGCGCCCGCGCCGATAGATGCGACGTGGGAGCCTCACCATCCGTACCGGCTGAGCCGGCAGCGGCTCAGTGGGAGCCCGGCGATGACGCCGGGCTGGAAGTGCTGGCCGAAATCGGCCGGGGCGCCCAAGCCGTCGTATACCGGGCGCGCCGTGACGGCACCGACTACGCGCTCAAGGTCTCGCTGCAGGATGACGTCAAGCCCGCCCGGCGGCGTGAGCTGCGCCGGCAGGCCGCCCTGCTGGCCTCCATCGACCATCCCAACCTGCCGCGGGTCTACCGCAGCGGGGAGAGCGGCGGCCGGCCGTACCTGGTGATGGATCTCATCGATGGTGAGCCGCTGGCCCGCCGGTTGCTGCGCGGCCCGCTGGCCGAGCTGGACGCCGTCGCGATCGGCATCGGGCTCGCCGGGGCGCTGCGCGAGACGCACCGGCGCAACCTGGTGCACCGCGACCTCAAGCCGGAGAACGTGCTGATCACCCGGGCCGGCGAGCCGCGCCTTGTCGACTTCGGGCTGGCCGCCGGAGCCGGCGGCGAGGCGCTCGGCCCGGACGACGCGATCGCGGGCACACTGACCTACTGCGCGCCCGAGCAGGCCGGCATGCTCAACCGCCCGGTCGACGCCCGATCCGACCTGTACGCCCTGGGCGCGGTGTTGTTCGAATGCGTCACCGGAGCCCCGCCGTTCGCAGCCGACGACGTCGGCGAGCTGCTGCACCTGCACGCCACCGCACCCGTGCCGGACCCGCGCGCCCTGGCCCCCGGGCTCGGGGCGACCTTCGCCGCGATCCTGATCCGCCTGCTCGCCAAGGACCCCGACGACCGTTACCAGAGCGCTGCCGGGCTGCAGGCCGACCTGCGCCGGCTCGCCGCCGGCCCGGCCGCGATCTTCGCGCTGGGCGACGACGACCGGCCCGAGGCGCCCTACGAGCCGGCGATGACCGGGCGCGACGCCGAGTTCGCCGCGCTGCGTCAGCGCTGGGAGCGCACCGCTGCCGGCAACGGTGGCTTCGTGCTGCTCAAGGGACCCTCCGGCACCGGTAAGACCCGGTTGGCGGCCGAGCTCGCGGTGTTCGCCGCCGGAACCGGGGGAGTCGTACTGCACGGGGGTGCCTCGTCCAGCGACCGCCGGCCGATGGGACCGCTGCGGGTCGCTGTGGACGCGTACGTCAAAGACCTCCTGCGCGCCCCCGGCGGACGCGACAAGGCCGCCGAGATCCTGCGCACCGCCGCTGGCGACAGCGCCGGCATGGTCACCAGCCTGTCCCCGTCGCTGGCCGGGCTGCTCGACGTGGCCCAGGTCAGCGGTGAGGTCGGCTTCGCCCGGCACGCCGCCGCGGTGGCCGACCTCATCGCCGGGCTGACCCGCACCGCCGGCCCGCTGCTGTTGCACCTCGACGACGCCCAGTGGTACGACGAAGGCACCGTGCGCGTGCTTGAGCAACTGGCCGCGCGCGCCGGTGACCTGCCGCTGCTCGTGGTGGCCACGGCCCGCCAGGACGACAAGCCCTCGCCCGTGCTGTCCCGGCTGACCGCCGCCAAGGTCAGCGAGGTCACCCTCGAACCGTTCGGCCCGGCCGAGGTCGGCCAGCTCATCAGCATGCTCTCCAACGGCATCGCGACCAGTGAGACCAGCAACGCCGCAATCCACATGATCACCGGCGGGAACCCGTTCGTGACGCTCGGGTACGCCCAGGCCGTGCTGGACGCCGGCCTGCTGATCCCCGACTGGGGAACCTGGGAGGTCGACCGCGACGGCATCGGCGAACTGGCGCTGCCCTCCGACGCCGCCCGGCTGGTGCTGCACCGCCTCGGCGAGCTCGACGCCGACACCCGCCGCCTGCTGGCCGTGGCTGCCATCGCCGGCACCGAGTTCGACACCGAGGTGATCGCCACGGCCGCCGGGGTCGAGCGCCGCCGCGCGCTGGCTTCGCTGGCCGAGGCCACCCGGCTCGGTGTGCTGCAGCAGCAGCGCGACGGCGGGCACCGCTTCCTGCACGAGACCATCCGTACGGCGCTGCTGGCCGACCTGAGCGAGCAGACCGTCCGCGAGCTGCACGGAGCCATCGCCGACGCGCTCGACGCCCGCGAGGACGCCGACGTGTACGCCCTGGCCCGCCACTGTGTGCGCAGCGACCCGGCCCGGGACCCGCAGCGCACGTTGCGGGTGTGCACCGAGGCCGGCGCCCGCGCCCTCGACGAGCACGCCCCGGACACCGCGCTGATGTACCTCGGGTACGCCCGCGAGTCCGCCGAAGCCGCCGAGGTGCGCCTGGGCAGCCGGTTCAAGCAGTTGCTGGGCAGCGCCTACCACCAGAACGGGCGCCTGGACGAGGCCATCGCCACGCTCACCGACGCGCTCGCCGGGACCTCCAACCGCGTCGAACGCGCCGGGCTGCACCTGCTGCTGGCCAGGGTGCACGAGAGCGACTGGAACGGCGCCGCCCAGCAGCACGCCGTCGAGCAGGGCCTGGCCGAGCTGGGCCGGACCCTGCCGGCGAACCGGGTGCTGCGGGTGACCTCCAGCTTCTGGATCCTGATCATCGGCATGCTGTGCCGCTTCACCGGGCTGGGCTACGGCACCGCCAAGGGCAAGCACGCGGACCTGCTGCGCCTGGAGACCACGCTGCACCACTACGGTGTCACCGGCGCGCTGCGCGACCTGCGGCCCCGGCGGGCCCTGCTGCACGGCATGCGCACGAGCCACCCGTTCAACCGGCTGGGCCGCTCCCCGGAACGCGCCCGCGACCTGGTCACCTTGGCCGCCGCGCTGCGCATCCTCGGGCTGCGCCGGCTCGCCGACCGGATCACCGGCAACGCCATGGACCTGGCCGCCGAGCTGGGCGACCCCACGCTGACCGCGCGCATCGAGTTCCTGCACGCCATAGCCGTGCACGGCAGCGGCGAGGACTCCGGTGAGCGGATCCGCCGGGTGCTGCACGAACGCGAGCGGTTCCTCGACGCCGGGCTGGTGCTCGACTGCTACGCCGTGCTCGGCTGGGACCTGCTGCTGCGCGGGGAGCTGGCCGAGGCCGAGGCGTCGATGACCGGCCGCCGGCCCTGGCTGGACGCGTACGGCCACACCGACCGCCCCACCGTGGTCGCCCTCGACTCCGGGTTGCTGGCCCTGCGCGGCCGCGCCGGTGAGGCGATCGCCGAGCTCAACCGGGCCGGCACCGGCTCCCGCGGCGTCAACGAGGTGGTCGATCTGATCATCTCGCGGATGCTCGGCGCCATCGAGCGCGACGACCTGGGCAGCCCGTTCGACGACGCGGTTGCCGAGTTCGAAGGGCTCGGGCTGGGCCCGCGCGACCTGCTGCCCGCGCACCATGGGATCTACGTCTACCAGGCGTACGGCCGGCTCGAACAGGCCCGCCGCGCCGCGCCCGCCGAGCAGGAACTGGCCATGCAGGCCGCCGCGCTCGCCGTGGCAGCGCTCAAAGAGGTCTCCGCGCGGCCGCTGATCGCCGTGCACCACCAGATCGCCGAGGCCGCCCTGGCGGTGCTCACCCCCGGCGGTGCAGGCAAGGCGCTCACTCTGCTCGCCGCGGCGGAAAACCTGCTGCTGAAGGTGGATGCCCCGCTGCCGGCCTTCGAAGCTGCCCTGGTACGAGCCAGAGCACTCGCTGCCACCGGTGTCACCGGGGAGGCCGAACGGCAGGCCCGCCTGGCTGCCGGGATCGCCGAGGACCTGGGGTGGCCGCATCGCGCCCGCCGTACCGCCGCGGAGTTCCGCATCGACGCCGGGCGCCGCAACCGCGTGCCGGTTGCCGCCGGCCGGGGTCGTGAGGGGCAGCGCTGGGCGGCGCTGGAGCAGCTCAGCAACGCGGCGTCGCGGGTCATCGACCCTGAACGGCTGACCCGGGTGGCGCTGGACGAGACCGTCCGGCTGCTCGGCGCCGAACGCGCCATGGTGTTCCTGGTGGACCAGGCGAAGGGCCGCTTGACGCCGTACGTGGGCCGCGACGCAGCCGGGCGCGACCTGGCCGAGCTCACCGGCTACAGCACCACCGTGGTCGGCAAGGTCCGTCAGAGCCGCGAGCCGCTCGTGGTCACCGGCACCGAGGAGGGTGCCGCGCTGGGCGCCGCGAGCGTCGTGCAGTACGGCCTGCGCAGCATGCTTGTCGCCCCGCTGGAGCTTGACGACCGCCTGCTGGGCATCGTCTACCTGGACAGCCGGGTGGCCAAGGGCGTGTTCACCGTCGACGACGTGGACGTGCTCACCGCGATCACCCACCACATCGCCGTCGGTCTGGAGACCGCCCGCGCGGCCCAGCTCGAGGTCGCCGTGGCCGCCGCGAACCGCCAGCGGGACCTGGCCGAGACGCTGCGCCGCGCGATGGCCCGCCTGACCGGCACCCTCGACCCCGAGCTGGTGCTGCGCCGGTTGCTGCTGACCGCGCGGCAGACCCCGGGCGGCGACCGCGGCTGGCTGCTGCTGGGCACCTCGGAGTCCGCCGAGGTCACCGTGCTCGGCGGGTCGGCCGGCCCGGCCAGCCTCGTCCTGGACGAGCACCCCGAGCTGCGCAAACTCTTCGAGAACCGGCAAGCCGACCTGACCGGCGGCGTGCCGGCCTGGGCCGCCGCGCTGGGCGACTACACCGGTGAGAGCTGGCTGACCGTCACCCTGGACGACCGCGAGGGCATGGTCGGCGTGCTCGTGCTGGCCTCCGAGAAGGAAGGCGTCTACACCGCCGCCGAGCTGGGCGTCGCCGCCGCGCTGGTGGGCCAGGGCATGGTCGCCTACGACAACGCGCGGCTGTTCAGCCGGATCAACGAGCTGGCCACCACCGACAGCCTCACCGGTGTGGCCAACCGCCGGCGCTTCTTCGAGCTGGCCGAGCGCTCGGTGACCACGGCGCACGAGGCCCGCCGCGCGATCACCGCCCTGATGATCGACATCGACCACTTCAAGCGCATCAACGACACGTACGGCCACCAGACCGGCGACGACGTGATCAAGGGTGTGGTGGCGCGGGTGCTGACCTGCGTACCGCCCGACGGCCTGGTGGCACGCTACGGCGGCGAGGAGTTCGCGGTGCTGCTGCCCGGCGTGGCCGAGGACGGTCAGGCGATCGCCGAGAAGGTACGAGCCGCAGTTGACGGCGCGCCGATCGAGACGCGCACCGGTGACATCACGGTGACGATCAGCGTCGGGCTCTCCCGGCTGCGCGGCTCCGACACCACTCCGGACGCCCTGCTCGGACGCGCTGACGCGGGCCTGTACGCAGCCAAGCAGGCGGGTCGCAACCGTGTCATGGCTCACGACGAGTAGGCCGTAACGGTCCTGGTCGCGGATTCTGTCGTACCTGCCCGGTAGGCTCGCCGCGTCGTTGACGGCTGTGACTGCTCGGGAGTAGTACCTCGTGACTGCGCAACAGGAGATCCTCTACGGGGCCGATGACCTCACGCACCTCGAGGGTCTTGACGCGGTGCGCAAGCGGCCCGGCATGTACATCGGTTCCACCGACAGCCGGGGTGTCAACCACCTGGCGAATGAGATCATCGACAACTCCACCGACGAGGGTGTCGGTGGTTACGCCGAGCACGTCGCCGTGGTGCTGCACCCGGACGGCTCGGTGCAGGTCGATGATGACGGGCGCGGCATCCCCACCGACATCAACGCCAAGTCCGGGCTGTCCGGCGTCGAGCTGGTGCTGACCCGTCTGCACGCCGGTGGCAAGTTCGGCGGCTCGGGCTACAAGACCTCCGGCGGTCTGCACGGCGTCGGCGCCTCGGCGGTCAACGCGCTGTCGCTGCGCTTCGACGTGCTGGTCAAGCGCGACGGCAAGGTCCACGAGATCTCGTTTCAGCGCGGGGTGCCCGGCGTGTTCGCAGGCGCGGGTCCCGGGGCGGAATTCACCGCCCAGCCCGGCCTGCGGGTCACCCGGCGGATGAAGCGCAACGAGCGTTCCGGCACGTCAATCCGTTACTGGTACGACGCCCGCTACTTCGAAACCGGGGCGCGCCTGGATGTCGAGGTCGTCAAGGCCAAGCTACGCAACACCGCGTTCCTGGTGCCCGGCGTGCAGTACACACTGGCCGACTTCACCGGCGAGGAACCGGCCGAGGAGACGTTCCACTTCCCGAACGGGCTCGCCGACATGGTCGAGTTCCTCACGCCGGCCGCCGACAAGCCCGTCTCCGGCATGCTGATGGTCACCGGCGAGGGCACCTACAAGGAGAACGCGGCGGACGCCAACGGCGTCATGCAGTCCAACGTCGAACGCAAGGCCGAGATCGAGGTCGCGTTCCGATGGGGCACGGGCTATGAACGTACCGTCGAATGTTTCACCAACACGATCCGCAACATGCACGGCGGCACCCACCGCAAGGGCTTCGAAAGAGCGCTGGTCCGGGCGATGAGCGAGGCTGTGCGTAACGCGCGCGGCCTGCTCAAGCCCAAGGAGGACGCTCCGCAGCTCGACGACTACCTGGAGGGGCTGACCGCGGTCATCCACGTGCGGGTGCCCGAGCCGCAGTTCACCTCGCAGACCAAGGACGAGCTGTCCACAGCGGGCATCACCCGGGTCCTGCAAGCCCTGGTCGAGCAGCATCTCAAGCAGTGGATCGACGACCGCAAGACCAAGGCCGAGGCGCGCACGGTGCTGCAGAAGGTGGTCGACGCCGCGCGCGTGCGGCTCACCCAGAAGCAGCAGAAGGACGCCGCCCGGCGCAAAACCGCCCTGGAGGGCGCGTCGATGCCGCCCAAGCTGGTCGACTGCCGCTCCACCGGCATCGGGCGCAGCGAGCTGTACATCGTCGAGGGTGACAGCGCGCTGGGCACCGCCCGGATGGCCCGCAGCTCGGAATACCAGGCGCTGCTGCCCATCCGCGGCAAGATCCTCAACGTGCAGAAGGCCAGCCTGCAGCAGGTGCTCGACAACGCCGAGTGCTCGGCGATCGTGCAGGTGCTGGGCGCGGGCTCCGGACGTACCTTCGATCTCTCGACCATGCGGTACGGCCGGGTCATGATCATGGCGGATGCGGATGTCGACGGCTCGCACATCCGCACGCTGCTGATCACGCTGTTCGCCAAGTACATGCGCCCGGTGATCGAATCGGGCCGGCTGTTCGCGGCCATGCCCCCGCTGCACAAGGTGAGCACCAAGGGCCGCAACGCCGAGACGATCTACACCTACACCCAGCAGGAGATGGAGAACACTGTCGGGCGTTTCGAGAAGGCCGGCAAGACGGTCAGCAGGCCGGTGCCGCGGTTCAAGGGCCTCGGCGAGATGGACGCCGACGAGCTGTGGGACACCACCATGAACCCCGCATCGCGTACGGTGCGGCGCATCACCCTCGACGACGCCGAGCGCGCCGAGGCCACCCTCGAACTGCTGATGGGCGAACGCGTCGAGCCCCGCAAGAACTGGCTCATCGAGGCCGCCGGCCGCATCGACCAGGACACGATCGACGCCTGAGGAACGGGTCACAGACATGGCACGCCGCAAGAACGAGCAGTCCCGGGTGGACCTGTCGGCCTTCGACCAGGCCGGCGCCCGGGTCATCGACAACCCCATCACCACCGAGGTCGAGGACTCCTACCTGGAGTACGCCTACTCGGTCATCCACTCCCGCGCGCTGCCGGACGCCCGCGACGGGCTCAAACCCGTGCACCGGCGCATCCTGTTCTCGATGCAGGAGCAGGGCCACCGCCCCGACCGCGCCTACGTCAAGTCCGCCCGCGTGGTCGGTGACGTGATGGGCAAGTACCACCCGCACGGCGACACCGCGATCTACGACGCGCTGGTCCGGCTCGCGCAGGACTTCTCGCTCAACGCGCCGCTGATCGACGGGCACGGCAACTTCGGCTCACCCGACGACGGCCCGGCCGCCGCCCGCTACACCGAGGCCCGCATGTCGCCCGAGGCGATGCTGCTGGTCAGCGAGCTCGGCGAGGGCACCGTCGACTTCAAACCGACCTACGACGGCAACGAACTCGAACCCACGGTGCTGCCCGCGGCGTTCCCCAACCTGCTGGTCAACGGCACGTCGGGCATCGCGGTCGGCATGGCCACCAACATGATCCCGCACAACCTGGGCGAGGTCGTGGCGGCCGCCCGGCACTTGATCACCAACCCGGACGCCTCGCTGGACAAGCTGATGCGCTTCGTACCCGGCCCCGACCTGCCTACCGGCGGCCAATTGCTCGGCCTCGACGAGGTGCGCCGGGCGTACGAGACCGGCCGCGGCGTGGTCCGGATGCGTGCGCGGGCCCAGACCGGCCCGCTGGAAGGCGGCCGCGGCCGGCAGGCGATCACGGTGGTCGAGCTGCCGTACGGCATCGGCACCGAGAAGATCATCGAGGCCATCACCGACGAGGTGAAGGGCAAGCTGATCACCTCCGGCCCGCGCAAGGGCCAGCGCCAGGCGGCCCGGCTGCAGGGCATCTCCGACGTCAAGGACCTCACCGACCGCGAGCACGGCACCCGGCTGGTGATCGAGTGCAAAGTCGGCGTCAACCCGCAGGCGCTGCTGGCCGACCTCTACCGGCTGACCCCGCTGGAGACCTCGTTCGGCATCAACAACCTGGTGCTGGTCGACGGCCAGCCGCGTACGCTCGGGCTCAAGGGCTTGCTGGAGGTGTTCCTGGAACACCGCTACGACGTCGTGACCCGGCGCACCACCCACCGGCGCACCAAGCGCGAGGACCGCCTGCACCTGGTCGACGGCCTGCTTATCGCGCTCATCGACATCGACCGGGTGGTAGCGATCATCCGCGGCAGCGACGACGCGGCCGCCGCCAAGGCCGGGCTGATGAGCGAGTTCGGCCTCAGCGACATCCAGGCCGGCTACATCCTGGACACCCCGCTGCGCCGGCTCACCCGCTTCGATCGCATCGAGCTGGAAACCGAGCAGGAACGCCTCAACGCCGAGATTGCCGAACTCAGCCGCATCCTCGACAACGTGGACGTGCTGCAGCAGGTGGTCTCCGACGAACTGGCCGAGGTGGCCGCCCAGTTCGGCGCCCCCCGGCGCACCACGCTGATCGACGGCGACCTCAAGGAAGTCCTCGCCGCCTCCGCCCCGGCGGGCCCGCTCGAAGTCGCCGACGACCCGTGCCAGGTGATCCTGTCGGCCACCGGTCTGATCGCCCGCACCGCCGCGGAGAGCGAGGAATCCGCCGAGGGCCGCAAACGCAGCGGCCGGGTCAAGCACGACGCCGTACGCTCGGTGGTCCACTCCACCGCCCGCGGCCGGGTTCTGCTGATCACCAACCGCGGCCGGGCGTTCAAGACCGACGTGCTGCCCCTACCGGTGCTGCCCGAGCAGTCCGGCACGGTCTCGCTGCGCGGCGGCATGTCAGCCTCCGAGCTGATCCCGCTGGAAAAGGGCGAACGCGTCATCGGCCTGGCCCCGCTGACCTCCGAAGGGTCGCCCGGCCTGGCCATGGGCACCCGCAACGGCGTGGTCAAGGTCTGCTCGCCGGAATGGCCGGTCCGTTCGGACGAGTTCGAGGTCATCACCCTCAAGGACGGCGACGAAGTCCTGCAAGCAACCTGGCTCACCGACGGCAGCGAATCGTTCGTGTTCGTCACCTCAGACGCGTCGCTGCTGCGCTTCCCGGCCAAACTCGTGCGTCCCCAAGGCCTCAAGGGCGGCGGCATGGCCGGCATCAACGTGACCGCCGACGCCGAGGTGCTGACCTTCAACGTCATCAACCCCAAGGACGACCAGCACGGCGAACCCATGGTGGTGACCTCCACCGGCACCCAGGTCAAGCTCACGCCGTTCGCCTCCTACCCGGCCAAGGGGCGAGCTACGGGCGGGGTGCGGGTGCAGCGCTTCCTCAAGGGGGAGACGCGGCTCGAGGTGGCGTGGGTGGGACCGAGGCCGGTCGGGGCGAGCCGGACGGGGGATCCGATCGAGCTGCCGGAGCCGGACGGGCGCCGGGATGGGTCGGGCGAAGCGGTGGCGATGGGCCCGCAGATCATTGGTCACCTGATCGAACGGGGCTGACGTTTCTGGTTGGACCGTCGCGTCTCATCAGAGCGTCGCGGGGCGAAGCTTGCTGGCGCCGCCGCGACGGTCGGGGAATGGGCGGGCTCGCTGCCGCCGCTTGAAGTGAGCCACGACGGCATGTCACCTCGGCCTCGATGCTGGAGTCTCAATGCCTCTACGGGCAGGAAGTTTTCGTGCAGAGATCTGAAGTTGCGTGGCGGAAGAGTTCGCGTAGCAACGGCGGAGGGCAATGTATCGAGGTTGCAGTTCTCGGCGACATCGTCGCGGTTCGCGACTCGAAAAATCCGGGCGGGGGCGTGCTCCGGTTTCCGCGAGAGGCTTGGACGGCGTTCATCAGCTGGGTCCGGCAGCCCGGTAGTTGAGGTAACGCGCCCTGGTCAGGCGGTTGATTCGGTGGCGATGGCGTAGGTCGCTTTGCCTGCTCGTTTGACTGCGTACATTGCGTGGTCGGCTTGGCGGAGCAGGAGTTCGCTGTCGGCGCCCGGCATGGTGGGGGCGATGCCGATGCTCGCGCCGACCCGGGCTGTGCCGCCGTCCACTTCGATGGGGGCTTCGATCTGGGCGGCCATCCGGTTGGCGACCTGCTGGGCGTCGTCGGGGGAGACGAGCAGGATGGCGAATTCGTCGCCGCCGGTTCGGCAGATCACATCCTCATCCCGTACGCAGGTGCGCATCCGGTCTGCCACTGCTCGCAGCACCGTGTCGCCGGCGGCGTGGCCGTGGGCGTCGTTCACCTGTTTGAAGTCGTCGAGGTCGACCAGCAGGACGGCTGCCGGGGTGCCCTCGGTCAGGGTCGCGTCGAGGTGCTGGGCGAACAGGGTGCGGTTGGCCAACCCGGTGAGTGCGTCGTGTGTGGCTTCGTAGCGTAGCTGGGAGGCCAGCTGGTCGCGTTCGGTGAGCAGGCGGGCGTTCTCGTTGAAGGCGTCGAGCTGGCGCAGCACCACCAGCAGCGTGCTGACCGCGGCGCCGGCCAGGGCGATCGGGACGGTGGCGCTGGCGTGCCGCATGATGGCCCAGGTGAGCAGGCCGTAGGTGACGGCGATGGCGGCGTACGGGAGGATGCTGTAGGGCTTGCGCCGCACCCGCTGGACCAGGGCGCCGGGGTTGGCTCGCACCTGGGTTTGGGTCACCCGCACGGCGATGGTCAGTAGCGCGTGTGAGGCTACGGTTAGTGCCAGGAACCAGGCCAGTGGAAACGGTCCGTGACTGGACAGCGCGTCCGCCGATGACTTGACCGCCGCGGCGACCGTGCCGATGATCGCGCAGGCGCGGGTGAACAGCGACGTGCCGGACATGACGAGCTTGGCGACGATGAAGATGCAGAAGATCAAGATCACGGGGCCGAGGAGTACGGGCAGAGCGGCGTGCAGCAGCGCCCCGGGCTGATCCGGCGCGATGAGAAACCAGCCGGCCACCACGCCGGCGACCGTCACGGTGGCCACGTCGAGCCAGAAGCGCACGCGTTCACGATGCGAGCTCAAGCCCAGCGGCGAGGTGAGCAGCGCGGCGCCGAGCCACAGACTGCCCACCGACAACAGGGTGGCCTGAACGCTCCCGCCGGTCGCCGCATCCTCGGCGCCGGGGTGGCGAGCCGAGTACCAGATCTGCGCCAGGTCACCGATCAGGTAGATCACCCCACCGGTGGCGACAGCGAACCAGAAGCGCCGGGCGGTGGTGCCCGGTCCGCAGGTTCGAGCCAGTGACCGCGCCGTCCAGGCCAGCCCGGCGTGCACCGCAGTGACAAAAACCCACGCGGTGACCACCTGCACAGCCCGGTTCGGGGGCATCACGACGTACCACAGCATGAGCGCGGCGGTGGAACCGATAAGCGCAAGCAGCGGACGGTCGTGACGCAGAAGGCGGAACACGTGTCACCCATCGGCCGGAAATTTGCCGAGTCAAGAATTAGGCCCGCTGTAAGCGCTCCAGCTTGGCGGCGGTGTCGCGGACCTTCAGGGCCAGCTGGTCGCGTTCGGGCTCGGGAGCGTCGTCCAGGTTCTTCTGCCACAACTCCAGGCACTCCTGCAGCAACATCTTCGCGGTGACCAGCTCACCCATGCGGCTGTGGACATAGGCGAGGGCATCCATGGATGACAGCGAGGCGGCATCGCGGGCGCCGAGCAAGGTACGCCGGCCCTCGTACGCGCGGCTGAGCTGCACCCGCGCGGCATCGAAGCGCTTGGCCTCGGCCAGCGCCTTGCCCAGGTTGTGCGAAGCGGTGAACGTCTCGCGGTGCGGGTCGCCGAGGAGACGGCGGCGGGTGCTGAGCACGTGCTCGTACAGCTCCAGCGCCTGCGGCAGGGTGGCGGGATCGGTCAGCTTGCCCGCGACCTCGGCCATCACCTCCAGGGTCCGCAGATGATCGGCCTCGGCCTCGGCGTTGCTGGTGCTCGTGGTCATCACGTCGTCCAGCGGCTTTCGCGGCTCCGGCACGTCCCGGGGCACGGAGATGCGATCCCAGGCCTCCAGCACGGCTCTGATCATCGTTCTTTGCTGCGCCTCGTCCGAGGGGCAGCAAGCCACGGCCAACGCCAGCAGGATCGTCTTGTTCGGAATCGGCTTCGTGCCGGCCAGGAAATAGTTGAAGCTCGAGCGCCGCAGGCCGGCAACGCCCGGCTTGATCCGGGCGAACACCTGGGAGCGGTTCCGGTTCTGCTCCTTGCACAGCCAGTCGAGGGCCTGCCCCAATTGCCCGGCGGTCGTGGCGACCTCCAGCCGGCGAAGAAATTCACCACTGTTCATGACTGTCAAACGCCTTTGCCGTGACGGAGGAAACGGTTCCCCTGGTGTCCATGGACAATCCGTGCACAATATGTGGCGGTCCATGGGCGGCCACCCGGATCCATGCCGGTGCAGGGCTTGCCACCAGCCGTTTCCTGGAATCCGTGATCGTGCATGGACTGGTTTTCCGGTCCGTGGAATCCATTTTGTGCACCGCATTGAATGGACTGTTGGGCATCTGCATATTTCTTGTTACCAGCCGCGCCAGCAGCGGCAACGGGGTGAGAAAGGGCGATCGTCCGATGATCCAATTGCTCATTGTTTTCCTCATGAACTCCGAGGCCTTCATGCAGCTTCTGTTCTGCCTGCAGGCGCTCACGGTAGTGCTGAAGTTCCTCACCGCGCTGTGTGCGTTCGTGGGTGGCGCCGCTCTGCTGACTACCCGGATCCGCCGGTGGATCCGCCGGCGTTCCCGCGCCAAGTCGGCGCCCGCTCTTGAGCCGGCGCCTGCTGGTGAGAAGGAGGGCGGGACGGCTCGCTGAGCGTCTCCCTCGGGTCCGCCGGCCAGCCTGGCCGGCGGACCTTTTTGTCGCCCGTTCGAGGACGGGACGCCGGCCGTATACGGGGTATGCGAGCTAAGGGCCGAAGTCGTCGGTCTTGATCGCGGAAAGGAAGTGGCGCCACTGGTCATGGCCGAACATCAGCACCGGCCCGGACTCCGCTTTGCTGTCGCGCAGGAGCACCGAGCCCTCGCGGATGGACACCTCAACACAGTTGCCGGTGCCGCTTCGAGAGCTCTTGCGCCATTCGGTGCTGGTCGGCGGCGAGTTGCCCAACGTGCCTCCCTGATTGATCCGGGCTGCTTGCACGCACGCGCCGGTAAGCGATCTGTGTGGTCTGATCAAACGCAGAAAACGCAGCGTGATCGCGACAGTTGGGATCTGGCAGCCCAGAGTGTAGAAGTCTTTCGTGGGCGCGGCTAGTCTGGTGAGGACGGTGGCTGTACACAATAGGTTTTCCACCCGTATGCGCGGTTGTCAGTACGCCGTTGGTGGCATGAAAGAGCGCGTTGGCCTGGTGTTTCTTATACGATCCAGGTCGTCAGGAGGAACGGGCCGCAGTGTGCGGTCATGGCGGATGAGGTGGCTGGTGCGGAATAGCTCTCACGACGGGCCGGCACCCGTTGAACAATTGGAGCCGCACATGCAGCAGCAGCGACCGAAAATCGATCCCGCATCCCCCATTCGGTTAGCCGTTTACGGAACCTGCGCCGGGGTGGCCGCCCTTTCCCTGGGCCGCACGGTGGGTTCAGCGCTATTCACGCAGGCAACGGCGAGGGCAATTGCCCTCGCCGTTATCGCCGGCGTCGTCTGCATCGGTGCGGGAATGATCTGTGATCCGGTGCTGTCCCGATGGCACCAGCTCACCCAGGGTCAGCCCCCCCACGACGACCGGCCCTGACCTCCTCGCGCCGAGCGCGCCGCAACGCCCAGGTCAGGAGGACGGCCATCGTGAACAGCAGCACCAGCAGCGCTTCGGCCGTTCCCACGAGCAGGATGATCGTGACCAGGATCGGCATTTGCACCACCAGGGCATGCACCAGCTTGCGGGCGTCGGTGAGGATCCCGTGCAGCAGGCCGGGGTTGCCGCGTGAACTGACGGATGCGGGTGCTGTGACGACCGGCTCCGGCGACTCTTCCCAGAGATCGAGTTCCCGGTCACGTTCAGCCACTGCTGGCCACCGGTTCTCGCCGCCTCATCGGCGGCCGCGCGCAGGCGTACGGAAGCGGATTGTGCCGAGCTGAGTGGTTGTCGATGCAGCTCATCGGCTTACCTCCGGTTCGCGGGCCTGACGTGCTCGAACGATGGACGGTGGCGGCTCAGTCCAGGCGGGTGAGCACGGGGTCGATCAGGTCGTCCAGCTTGTCCTCGCGGACCGACTGGGTCTGCAGCGTCTCGAAGTTCGTGATGAACTGCCGGACCTGGCGCTGGTCGTGCTTGGTCAGGTACTCCCCGGCCGCGTTCTCCAGGTAGAGCAGCGGGAAATCGTCGGGGTCGGGAAAGGCCAGGATGACGAATGGGCCGTTCATCCCGACGTGCGCTCCGGCGCCGAACGGCAGGATGCGCAGGTCCACCCGGGGGTGGCGGCTCATCTTCTTGAGGTGCTCGAGCTGGGCCTGCATCACCGCGTTCCCGCCGTGCTCGCCGATGCCGACGTTGCGGTGCAGCACAGCCTCATCGAGCACGAAGGACGCCTGAGAGATGCCGCCGTCGTGGAAGATCTGCTGACGCAGGGCGCGCAACTCGATGATGCGGCGGATCCGCTCCAGCACCGGCTCCTTTTCCTCACCGTTCAGGGAAGCGGTTTGCAACAGCGTGTGCAGCACGGCTTCGGCATACTCCGGGGTCTGCAGCAGCCCGGGCACGAAGGAATACTCGAACTCGCGCATCGTATGAGCGATGATCTCCGCTTCGAGATAGTCACGGAAATCCTTGGAATGGATGTCGCTCATTTCCGGCAGGCTGCGCTGGCGAGCCACGTCGGCCATCTCCGTCAATTCCTTCACCACTTCGTCTTCGCTGACGTCGTAAACCTTGAGCAGAGCAAGTAGATCCGTGTACGAGATGCTGTTCTCGCCACTCTCGATGCGGTGCACCTTCGATTGTGACCAGCGCAGCACGCCGGCCACCTGAGCCTGAGTAAGGCCTATCTTCTGGCGGATCCCGGACAGTCTCCGGATGAGCCGCTTGCGTTCCAGGGCTGCTTTGCGCCTTTCTCGAACGCTCATATCAAGATCCCATTGCTCTCTGTGACACTGCTTTCTACGGGTGTGCACTGTGTATCCAGAGTACTGCACCGGAAACCCGGGTCCGGCAGTCTGCATATCGCACCTCGGATGTCGCAGTGCCCGTTCACCTGCAGGTTTAACATCCAACCGGGTGGGTACGCGGCGGCTTGGCGGGCGAAGAGGCAGGTAGGCGCAATCACGGAGCGTTACGTGGCGGCCGAGGGAGAGCGGGCGCCGCGATGGCATCCGAGGTATTCGGTCGCTTTCCGTAGTCCCCGAAGGAATGTATTTGAGCGGCCCTGGCGGGATACTCACAGGCAATCCTCAGTAAAGCGGAACGCGCGGCTGGGCCGATTGTCGATAAAGGTAGGTTCCCGGAAGTTGGCGGCTTACGGCGGGTTGTGATGGGTCGCTGTCGGCTTGGTGACAGACACGGGGTTCCGGGCGGGACGGAGCCGAGCAGCACGGACGATGGGGCCCGGTTGGCATGAGCTGGGCGCCATGAACCGGGCGCCATGAGCTGGACGGTAGTTTCGCCGAGAAGCAGTCGTGTCCCCGGAGCGATGTCGCAGAGTGGCACACGGCCTCGCCGCGTCTGACGCAGGCGAGCGGAAGTGGGCGACAGCGCTGTTCGCTGCCCACTTACTGGAGACATCATGGATCTCGGCCTCGGCCTACCCGTCAGCGATCCCGTACGGCTGCCCGACTGGGCCCGGCGCGCGGAAGCCGCCCGCTTCGACTCGCTCGCCCTGCTCGACCGGCTGGTGTACGACAACACCGAACCGCTCGTTGCCCTTGCCGCCCTCAGTGCTGTGACCACGCGAATCCGCCTGCAAACCGGCCCGCTGCGCCAGACGGCCCTGCTGGCCAAGCAGGTAGCCACGCTGGATCGGCTGTCGGGTGGACGGTTCGTGCTCGGCGTCGGTGGGCGCGCGGATGATCACGCCGCTGCGGAGGTGCCGTTGACCGAGCCCGGTCAGATCGCCGAGGCGGTTGAGGCGTACCGCGAGTTCGGGGCTGACGAGCTGGTTCTGTACTGCTACGCCGGCGATCCCGGTCAGGTGGAGGAGTTGGCAGCCGTTCTACCAGATGGGGCGCAGGCGCCCGGGAGCGGCGAGGCGCGCGAGGTCGGTCCGCAAGGCGGCCAGGCGCTCCTCGCCCAACGCGGCCGCCCAGGGTTGCAGGACCTCGACGGCTGCCTCGTCGGCGGCGCGGGTGCAGGCCTGGCCCCGGGCGGTCAGCACGATGAGACGCGCGCGGGCGTCGGTGGGGTGCGGGTGGCGTTCCACGTAGCCCCGACGGACCAGCTCGTCGACCATCTGGCTGGCGGCTTGCTTGGTGACGTCGAGGTGCTCGGCCAGTTGGACGACCGTGGCACCCGAGCCGGACAGCCGCGCGAAGGCGAAACCGTGGGCGGGGCGGATGTCGGTGAAGCCGCGGGCGCGTACGCCGGCGTCGATGCCGTCGACCAGGGCCCGGGCCGCGCCGAGCACCAGCACCGGCAGGTCGAGGAGGTTGCGATCCACGAAACCCAGTATATAGTCAAGCAGCTTGACTAAATGAGGAGGGTGTTGTGCAGGTGCATCGCATGCATGGGTCGGAGTTTCACTCGTACGTTTCCCCGTCGAGCGGTAGCCGGGAATTGTGCGCATGGCGGTTGGAGGTAGCACCCGGCACGCGCGGGGTGCCGCATCGAGTCAGCAAGGAAGAGATTCTCTTGCTGCTGGAGGGCGAGCTGACGGCGACCGTGGACGGGGTGGCCACGACGGCCCGGGCCGGCGATGTTGTGCTCGTGCCGGCCGGATCGGCGTTCGGGATCGACAACACCTCGCCCAGCACCGCGACCGCGTGGGTCACGACGAGCGTGGGGCTGCAGGCCACCCTGGACAGCGGCGAGGTGATCAGCCCGCCCTGGACCCGCTGAGGGACCTGGCTCCGTCTGGAGGATGAGCGCGAATCCGTTCCTGGGACCGATCCGCCGTACCGGTCCCAGGAAATAGCGTCCCTCGTATGTTTCGTCACCTCCTCGCCTTGCTGGCCGCCGCCCCGATCGCGTTGGCCGGGGCGAGCCCCGCGCAATCAACGGGCACCGATCCCGCCAGGTGCGCCGGGCTCACCGCGTCCCACGTCCCCCAGGGGACCATCACCTCAGCCGCTATCGCCGACGGGTACTGCGAGGTGCAGGGAACCTTGCGCCCGGCCACCCACTTCACCATCAAGTTGCCGGTCAGGGGGTGGACCGGTCAGTACGTACAGCAGGGATGCAGCGGGCTGTGCGGCGCGGTGCCCGACCTTGCCTATCCACTGTTCGGCTTCGACTGCGCGGCGGCGATGGCCAGGACCCTGGTGGTGGCCGCCGATGACACCGGTCACCGGGGTGATTTCGAAGGGGCGGAGCCCGCCACCTGGGGGGCCGATCCGCAAGCGCGGCTGGAGTTCGGCCGGACCTCGGAGCATCGGCTGCGACTGGCGTCCGACCGGCTCATGGTGGCCTACTACGGGCGCGGTCCGTCGTACCGATACTTCGATGGATGCTCGACCGGGGGCCGTCAGGGACTCAACCTCGCTCAGCGCTATCCCACCGATTTTGACGGCATCCTGGCCGGCGCCCCGGCGAACGACCTAGCGGCGCTCAATCTCGTGCAGGCCTGGCGGGTCACGAGCAACACCGATGCGCGCGGCAGGCAGATCCTGGGTCCGGAGAAGGTGCCGGCGCTGCACGAGGCCGTGGTCAAGAAGTGCGGTGAGGTGATTCAGGATCCGCGCCAGTGCGGGTTCCAGCCGTTGTCGCTGCGCTGCCCGGCCGGTGTCGACAAGCCGGCCTGCCTCACTTCGGCGCAGGTGAGTGCGGTGGTGAAGATCTATCGGGGACCGTCCGGCCTCTTCAACGGGGGGATGCCGTACGGCTCGGAGCTGGGCTGGATCGACGAGTTCGTGGTGCGCTCCGGTTCACCGCTGAACGGCAGCACCGCAAAGCTGGCCTTGAACTACTTCAAGTACCTCGGTTACCCACGCGTCCTGCCGGACAGCTTCACGCTCCCCGGCGTGCGCTTCACCCAGGCCACCCTCGAGCAGCTCAACAAGATGGCCGACGTGCTCTACAACGCCACCGATCCCGACCTGCGGGCGTTCCGGGCCCACGGCGGCAAGCTGATCGTGTACCACGGGTGGGCCGATCCCTCGATCCCGCCGTTCTCGACCGTTGACTACTACCGGGCGGTCCAGCGGCGCGGCGGCGCGAACGCGTACACCCGGCTCTACATGATCCCGGCGGGCTATCACTGCCTGTTCGGTCCGGAGCCCACCGGCGAGCCGTCCGAGGCTGGGTTGCCGGAATTTTTGCAGCCGCTGATGGACTGGGTGGAGAAGGGCGAGGCGCCCGGGGTGATCACCGTGCCGACGGTCGACGGCAAGTTCACCGAGGTGATCCGCGAACTGGACGTGGCGCCGTTCGACGCGCTGGCTCGGGTGAGCGTTCCGCCGGGCGGATTGAACGCAACGCGGTAGTGACAGCGAAGCCCAGCACCGGTGTCGAACCGGTGCTGGGCCGCGATGGTCCCTACTTGGACGGCTCGGGGATGTCGCACGTGATCTTCGGGTTGACACCGAGCCAGTTGAGTGGGCCGGCCACCACGGTGATGATCACGGTGCCGGCTTTGGCGCAGCTGGCGTCGCTGTCGTCCTTGAAGTAGCCGCGCTCGAACGCGGCGACAGCGCCGAGGACGAGCCAGATGATGACAAGGACGCCGCCTATCGATCCTGCGCGCATCGGAACTCCTAATTCAAATGGGGGGAGTGGCCCGCGAGATACCCACCACGCGCCGATCTCTAAACGGCGGTGCCCACCAGGTCGTACGCGCAGGCCTCCGGCACGTCCGCAGCGCCGTACAGGTGAGGCCGCCGAGCAAGGGTTTGCCGAATTGTCCCACGTCATTGAGGTGACCAGGGTTTCGGCGGAAGGTGGCGCAGGCTTGTGCTCGTTCGTCCCAGTTGGCCCGGTTGACGTCGAGGTAGTCGCTCACGCGGAGACGGTAACGCAGGTTTGCTGGGATAGGTTCGACCGGTGGAAACAAGGCGTACGACGGTGCGGGATGTGCGCCGAGCAAACCGGGCCAGCCTGCTCACCGACCTGTTCCACGGGGGCCGGCAGAGCCGCCAGCAACTGGGCGACACCACGGCGCTGAGCCAGGCGAGCGTCAGCAACCTGATCGGCGAGATGATCGACGAGGGCCTGGTCGAGGAGGCCGGGCTGGTGGGCTCGGACGGCGGACGGCCCCGGGCGCTGCTGCGGGTGGCTCCCGGATACGGGTACGTGGCCGGCGCGGACGTCGGCGAGACGCGCGTGACCGTCGAGTTGTACGACCTGGCCATGTCCCGGCTGACCGTCGCCCACTACCAGCTCGGCGACGACCCGGCCCCGCAAGCCATCACTGGCAAGCTGCTCGAGGGCTTGACCGCGGTGATCGGGGAAGCCGGGGTGCGGCCCGCGCAGGTGCTCGGTTTCGGCGTGGGCGTGCCCGGTGTCGTGGACCAGGGCGGGGCCGGTGCCGTCGTGCACTCGCAGACCACCGGCTGGGACGGCGTGCCGTTGGGCGAGATGCTGCACGCCGGGACCCCGGTGCCCATCTTCGTGGAGAACGGCGCGAAGGCGGTCGGGCAGGCCGAGATGTGGTTCGGAGCCGGTCGCGGTGCCCGGCACGCGGTGATCGTCATGGTCGGCACGGGCGTCGGGGCGGCCGTGGTCATGGACGGGCGCAGCTACCGCGGGGCCAACAGCAGTGCCGGCGAATGGGGGCACACCACCATCGTGTACGGCGGGGACGTGTGCCGCTGCGGTGCGCGCGGCTGCCTCGAGGCGTATATCGGGGCGGGCACGGTGAGCGCCCGGCTGGCCGGGGCGACCGGTCAGCCGGCCACCCCGGGTCTGCTGACGCGCCTGCTGAGCGGCGACGGCCCGCTGGAGCCGGCCGCCGCCGAGGTGATCGCGCAGACCGTGGGCTACCTGGGCGCCGGGATCGCGGACCTGATCAACCTGTTCTCCCCGGAGCGCATCGTGCTGGGCGGCCCGGCCGGCCTGGCGCTGGGAGAGCGCTTTCTGCCCGACATCCGGGACTCCGCCTCGCAAAACGCGCTGCGCCAGCCGTACTCGCGGACCCGGATCGACCTGTGCCAGCTGGGACCGGACACCGTCGCGATGGGCGCGGCGACTCTGCCGATCGCGCGGTTGCTGGCCAACGGCGGCTTGCCGGTGACCAGCGGACCCGCGCCGATGTCCCGCTCGGCACATCGGCGGTCGCTCAGCCGCAACCGAACCTGAAAGACCGCGGGCGGCACCGCGTTGGATCTACCTGGATCGATTGCGCGTGATGGTGTCGCGGAACCACAGAGCGGACTGCTTCGGGGTACGGACCTGAGTCGCGTAGTCCACGTGCACGATGCCGAAGCGCTTGGCGTACCCCTCGGCCCACTCGAAGTTGTCCAGCAGCGACCACGCGAAGTAGCCCCGGATGTCGGCGCCCTGCTCCCGTGCCGCCGCCACCGCCGCGATGTGCTCGGCCAGGTACGACGTGCGGTCGTCGTCGGCCACGAAGCCCGTCTCGTCGGCGGTGTCGTCAAACGCCGCGCCGTTCTCGGTGATGACCAGCGGCAGGCCGGGGTAGTCGCGATGCAGGCGCACGAGCAACTGGGTGAAGCGTTCCGGGGTGATCGGCCAGTCCATAGCGGTGCGCGCCGTGCCCGGCTTGACCTCGCGGACCACCGGGTGGCCGGCGGTGTCGACGGTGTTGCCGTGCTCGTCCGTACCGCTGAAGTCCTGCCCGAAGTAGAAGTTCACCCCGAGCACCTCGAACGGCGTTGAGATGATCTCGAGGTCGCCGTCGCGCACCGGGAACGCCGAGCCCTGCGCGGCCAGGTCGTCGACGATGTCCTGCGGGTACGCGCCCTTGCACAGCGGGTCGAGGTAGATGCGCAGCCCCATGCCGTCGGCGCGGCGGGCGGCTCCCCGGTCGGTCTCGGTGTCGGTGGCCGGATCCGCCGTACCCATGTTCAGCGTGATGCCGAACGTGTGCTCGCCGCCCGCCTCGCGCATCCGCTGGGTGGCCAAGCCGTGCCCGAGCAGCAGGTGGTGCACCGCCGCGAGCGCCGCGTCGGGGTCCTTACGGCCGGGTGCGTGCACGCCCGTCGCGTAGCCCAGCCAGGCAGAGCACCACGGCTCGTTGAGCGTGGTCCAGGTCGTGACCCGATCGCTGAGCTTGTTGAACACCAGCATCGCGTAATCGGCGAAGCGGTAGGCGGTGTCGCGGTTGGGCCAGCCGCCCGCGTCCTCCAGCCCCTGCGGCAGATCCCAGTGGTACAGCGTGACCCACGGGTCCACGCCGGCCGCGAGCAGCTCGTCGGTCAGCCGGTCGTAGAACGCCAGCCCGGCCGGGTTCACGGGGCCCTGCCCGTGCGGCTGGACCCGGGGCCAGGCCACCGAGAACCGGTACGTGTCCACGCCCAAGCTCTTGATCAGCGCCACGTCCTGCGGCATCCGGTGGTAGTGGTCGCACGCCACGTCGCCGTGATCCCCGCCCACCACCGCGCCGGGCACCCGGCTGAACGTGTCCCAGATGGACGGTGCCCGGCCGTCCTCGGCGACCGCGCCCTCGATCTGGTACGACGACGTGGCGACCCCCCACTTGAACGACGGCGGGAAAGTAACCTCGGGCAGCACCAGACCGGGGACTGCGACGGGATTCATGCGACGGGCTCCTTCACCGGGTGCAGCCAGCAAGCCACGGAGCGGGTGGCTCCGTCGGGGGTGTCGGGGTTGCCCAGCACCGGGATGTTGCCGGCACACGGGTCGAACGCCTTGGGGCAGCGCGGGTGGAACGAGCACCCCGAGGGCATGCCCTTGAGGTCGGGCGGGGAACCCGGGATGCCGGTGAGTTCGCGGCGCGGGCCGCGCAGCGCCGGGAACGAGCCGAGCAGACCCGCGCTGTACGGGTGCAGCGAGTCACGGTAGAGCGCGCCCGCCTGAGCTTCCTCGACGATGCGCCCGCCGTACATGATGGCGATCCGGTTGGAGAACTCCACCAGCAGCGACAGGTCGTGGGTGATGAAGATGACCGAGAAGCCCAGCCGCTCGCGCAGCTCGATGAGCTGACCGAGGATCTGGCGCTGCATCACCACGTCGAGCGCCGTGGTCGGCTCGTCCATGATGACCACCTGCGGCTGCAGGATCAGCGCCATGCCGATCATCACGCGCTGGCGCATGCCGCCGGAGAGCTGGTGCGGGTACGCGTCCATCCGGTCCGCGGCGATGCCAACGAGCTTGAGCATCTCGCGGGCCCGGGCGTTGCGGCTGTGCGCGCTCATCTTGGGCTCGTGCGCGGCCAGCACGTCGGTCAGCTGCGTCGAGATCTTGTGCACCGGGTTGAGCGAGTTCATCGCGCCCTGGAACACGATGGCGGTCTGCGCCCACCGGAAGTCGCGCAGGCCCTTGTCGCTGAGGCCGAGGACGTCGTACGACTCGCCCTGACCCGGGTGGTAGATGACCTCGCCGCCGGTGATGACCCCCGGCGGGGCGAGCAGCCGGGTCAGGCCGTACGCCAGCGTGGACTTGCCGGAACCGGACTCGCCGGCCAGGCCCAGGACCTCGCCGCGGTGCAGCGTCAGGTTGACGTCGCGCACCGCTCGTACCGCCTGGTCACCCAGGCCGTACTCGACGTTGAGGTTCTTGATCTCGAGAACGGGCTGGGCGCTCATTCGGTCGCCTCCTTGCTGCGGTTCACCGGCGTTGCCGCCGCGGTGGCGATGGTCGGGATGGGCTTGGCGTGGGTGTGCGGTGCCGAGGAGTTGCTGAGCACCGGGGTGAAACCGACGCGCATGCGCACCGTACGGCCGGAAGCGGTCTTGACCTTGGTCTTGCCGGCACTGCGCAGGCGCGGGCTGACGAACTCGTCGATGCCGAAGTTGATCAGCGACAGCGCGGTGCCGAGGAACGCGATCGCCAGACCGGCCGGCACGAACCACCACCAGGCGCCCTGCGCCAGGGCCTGCTGGCTCTGCGCCCAGAACAGGATCGTGCCCCAGTTCCAGCCGGTGTCCGAGCCGATGCCGATGAAGGCCAGGGTGATCTCGGAGGTGACGGCGAAGATGACGGTGCCGACGAAGCCCGAGGCGATGATCGCGGTCAGGTTGGGCAGGATCTCGAACAGCACGATCCGCCAGGTTTTCTCGCCGGTGGCCCGCGACGCCTCGATGTAGTCGCGGCGGCGCAGCGACAATGTCTGCGCCCGCAGCACCCGGGCGTTCCAGGCCCACGAGGTGAAGCCGATGATCAGCGCGACCAGCGTGGCCCCGCCGGACGGGGCGGCGGCGGTGATGATGATGACCAGCGGCAGCGCCGGGATCACCAGGAACACGTTCGACAGCGCGGAGAGGCTGTCATCCCAGCTGCCGCCGAGGTAGCCGGCGGTGACCCCGATGAGCACCGACAGGATGGTGGCCATCGCGCCGGCAGCCAGGCCGACGACCATGACCGTGCGGGTGCCGTCCAGGATCTGGCTCAGCACGTCCTGCCCGAGGTGCGTGGTGCCCAGCCAGTGGCTCGAGGACGGGCCCTGGGTGAGGTCCCTGCTGCGTGCGTCCGGGTCGTACGGGGCGACCCACGGCCCGATGATCGCGAACAGGATGTAGATGCCGAGCACGATGATGCCGGTCAGCGCCTTGGCGTTGGACACGAAGCGGAACCGCTGGCGCTTGGCCTTGGCCGGCGTGGGGTCGGGCTGGGCCATGGCGCCCTGGCCGGGGATGACCTGCTCGACGCTGGAGGTGGGGATGGTCATGGTTCAGCCCTCCTTGCGGGTACGCGGGTCGAGCAGCAGGTAAGCGATGTCCGCGATCAGGTTGGCCACCAGCACCGAGATGGTGATGACCAGGAAGATGCCCTGCATCAGCGGGTAGTCCTTGGCCGTCACGGCTCGGAAGAGCAGGAAGCCGAGACCGGGGTACGAGAACACAATCTCGACCAGCAGCGTGCCACCGACGATGAAGCCCAGCGAGAGCGCGAAGCCGGAAACGTTGGGCAGCAACGCGTTGCGAGCGGCGTAGCTCAGCGCCACCCGGCGATCGGAGAGCCCCTTGGCGTGCGCGACGGTGATGTAATCCTCCGCCGCGACGGTCACCATCATGTTGCGCATGCTCAGGATCCAGCCGCTCACCGAGGAGATGAGGATCGTCAGCGCGGGCAGCAGGCTGTGCTGGATGGCGTCCGGGATGAAGTACTGGTCGAAGGCCGGCACCAGACCGGGGGAGTAGCCGCCGCTGGAGGGGAAGAAGCTGTCCGGCCCGGCCAGCAGGAAGATCGCCAGCAGACCCAGCCAGAAGTACGGCACCGAGGACAGGAACGTGGTGGCCGGCAGCAGGCCGTCGACCCACGAACCGCGCCGCCACCCGGCCAGCACGCCGAGCCCGGTACCCAGGAAGAAGCTGATGATCGTGGTGATGCCGACCAGGGCCAGCGTCCACGGCAGCGCGTCGCTGATGACGTCGGAGACCTGCGCCGGGAACGCGGTGAACGACAGCCCCAGGTCGCCGTGGAAGAGCTGCTTCCAGTAGTCGATGTACTGCGACCAGATGCTGGCGTCCTTGTCCAGGCCGAACAGCACGTACAGCGAGTCGATGGCCTGCGAGCTCATCTGGCCCTGGAAGCGGGCGAGCAGCGACTTGACCGGGTCGCCGGGGATCATCCGGGGAATGAAGAAGTTGATGGTGATCGCTGCCCACGCCGTGAAGACGTAGAACAGGATGCGCTGGAGCAGGTATTTCACCGTGCCTCCTCCGCGATCTTCGGGCTGGTGGCCACGGTCTGCTCGTCGTAGAGCCAGCACGCGGCCCAGTGCCCGGGCCGGTCACCGATCTCGAGGCGGACCGGCAGGTCGGTGGTGCACCGCTGCATTGCGGCCGGGCAACGCGGGTGGAACCGGCAACCGGCCGGCGGGCGGATCAGGCTCGGCGGTTCGCCGTCGCCGCGATCGGCGGTGTCGGCGAGCATGTTCTGGATCCGGTCGGGGTCGGGAGCGGAATCGATGAGCAGCCGGGTGTACGGGTGGGCCGGGGACTGCGTGACCGTCTCGCTGTCGCCGCCCTCGACCATCCGGCCGGCGTACATCACCAGAGTCTCGTCGGCGAAGTAGCGCGCCGACGCGATGTCGTGGGTGATGTAGAGAATGGCCAGGTTCAGCCGCTCCTTGAGGTCGCGCAACAGGTTGAGCACACCCAGGCGGATCGAGACGTCCAGCATGGACACCGGCTCGTCGGCCAGCAGCGCCTCCGGGTTCGCGCCCAACGCCCGGGCGATGGCCACGCGCTGGCGCTGACCGCCGGACAACTCGTGGGGGAACTTGTCGAGGTAGCGCTCCGGGGGCGTCAGGCTGACCCGGTTGAGCAGGTCGGTGAGGGCCCGCTCCAACTCCTGCGCCGTGGTTCCCGCGTTGCCGTGAATCTTCAGCGCGCGGGTCAGGTGATACCGGATGGTGTGCACCGGGTTCAGCGACGCGAAGGGGTCCTGGAAGATCATCTGAACCCGCCGGGCGTACGAGCGGAACTGGCGCCCGCCCTTGACCTTCGTCGATTCGCCATGCAACCGGATGTCCCCGCCGGTGCGCGGGTAGAGCTGCGCGAGCAACCGCGCGACCGTCGATTTGCCGGAGCCGGACTCGCCCACCAGGGCGACCACCCGGCCGCGCCGCAGCGTGAGGTCGACATCATCGACCGCGTGCACGGCCTCATGCGTGCGCTTGAAGATGTCGCGCAGGCTCCGCCGGACGGGGAAGTGCTTGGTCAGGCCTTGCGCCTCAAGCACCACCTCGGTCGCCGGCGCTGTCACGTCGGGGCTCAACGTCATGCCGTGTTCCTTCTTGAAAGGGGTGACCTTGCGGTGCCGCCCCCGCCTCGGGCGAGACGGGGGCGGCGTCAGCGCATCAGGAGTTGGCGGGCTTGAGGTGCAGGATGACGTCCAGGGCGTTGGCCTGCGTGGGCTGACCGGCGCCGTAGGGGTTGGTGTCATCGGGCCAGCCGACCCAGTTCTTGGTGCTGTAGGCCATGCCCACGTTGTCCGCGCCGACCGGGATCATCGGGGCCTGCTCGACGAAGATCTTCTGGATCGTGGTGAGCGCGGCGGTGCGGGCGGCGTCGTCCGAGGCGTTCGCGTAGTCCTTGAGTGCCTTGGTCGCCTCGGGGCTGTTGAAGCGGCCGAAGTTACCACCGGGGGAGGCGGTGCCGATCGGCTTGAGCAGCGAGCCGTCCATGACCGTCTGGTAGATGTCCCACGGCGTCGAGCCGCCGTTGGTCCAGCGGAACGTGGCGTCGAAGTTGCCTTCCTCGACGTTGCGGAACCAAGCGTCCTGGTTCGCCTTGTCGACGGTGGCCTGGATGCCGATCTCGGCCAGGTTGCTCTTCACGATCTCGAGCGAGGTCTGGTAGTCGGACCAGCCGCTGGGGTCGGTCAGGGTGAGCTTGACCGGCTTGCCGCTCGGGTCGTTGAGCGTGGTGCCGTTGAGCTTGTAGCCCGCCGACTCGAGCAGCGCCTTGGCGCCGGCCACGTCCACGGTGGCGTTCTTGCCCTTGTACTGCTCGGTGATGAACGCGTCACCGGCCGGCTGCGGCAGGCCCGTCACGCTGGTGATCTGCGGGTGGAAGTAACCGGCCTCGGCCTGGTTGAAGATGTCCTCGCGGTTGATCACCATGCCCATGGCCTGGCGCAGCTTCGGGTCATCGAACGGCTTCTTGGTGGTGTTGATGTAGACGCCGTGGATGCCCAGGACCGGCGGGGCCCAGACCTTGTAGTGCGCCGGGTCCTTGTCCAGGAAGACCGACTTGTAGTTCGGGATGAAGACGAAGCTCCACTCGTTGGAGCCGTCGGCCAGCGCGGTGGTCTGCGCGTTGTTGTCGGTGTACGACGTGTAGCGCAGCTCCTTGACCTGCGGCAGGTCCTGCCAGTAACCCGAGGTGCGCACCGACAGCGTGGTGGTCTGCGGGGTGAAGGACTTCAGCGTGTACGGGCCCGAGCCGACCGGGCTCTTCACCGGGTCCTTGGTCGGGTCGGAGACGCTCTCCCACAGGTGCTTGGGCACCATCGGGGTCTGGCCCAGCCACTTGTCCTTGTAGACGAACATCGAGCTGGTGAACGTCACGGTGACCGTGTTGCCGCTGTTGGTGATCTCACCGTACGGCGTGGCGGCCAGGTTCAGCGCCTCGTTCTTCTTGATCAGGTTGAACGTGTACGCGACGTCGTCACCGGTGACCGGCTTGCCGTCGGACCAGGTCGCACCGTCGCGGACGGTGATCGTGACCTTCTTGAAGTCGGGCGTCCACTCCGCTTTGGTGGCCAGCCACGGCTTGGACTCCTCGGCCGGCTTGACCGGGTTCCACATCATCAGCGGCTCGTAGATGGCCCACCGGTAGCCCAGCGAGGCGCCGGCCGAGGTGGTCAGGAACGGGTTGTGGTTCTCCGTCTGCGGGCCGTTGGGCATGCCGACGGTCAGGAAGGTCGCGCCGCCGGACGCGCTCTTGTTGTTCGCGTTCGGGGAATCGCCACAGGCAGCAAGGCCGCCCCCGGCGAGCACGCCCGCGAGGGCGACCGCGAACAGTTTCCTTCTCTGCATCTTTGGATCTCCTCTAGTAAGGCGAAATCGGGTGAGAGGGGTTGCCCGAGGTGCGGGCGGGTGCGACCGGGCGCTGGCGAGCCCGGACGGTGGTCTGCGATGTGGTGTTATTCGGCGCCACTCGAGGCGCGCGCGGTGAAGGTGGCGGGGATGACTGTCGGTCGGTTGGGCAGGGGTGAGCCTTCGAAATGGGCGAGCAGCGTGCGGGCTGCGGCCTCGCCCATCTCGCGCAACGGCTGGTGCACGGTGGTCAGCGGCGGCTGGGTGTGCGCGGCCAGCGGGATGTCGTCGAACCCGACGATGGCCACGTCCTGCGGCACCCGCCGGCCGCTGTCCAGCACGGCCTGCATGGCGCCGGCGGCGGTGAGATCGTTGTGGGCGAACACCGCATCGAATTCCCGCCCGGCGTCGATGGCGGCGTTGACGCCCTCGAAGCCGCAGTCGATGGTGAAGTCGCCGGGCAGCACGTGTTCGGCCGGGATGGGGTGACCGGCCTCGGCGTACTCGGTGGCGAAGCCTTCCAGCCGCTGCACCGTACAGCCGAAGCGCTCCGGGCCCGCCACGACCAGCGGCTTGGTGCGTCCGAGGCCGAGCAGGTGCCGGGCGGCCGATCCGGCGCCGGTGAAGTTGGTGGTGCCCACGCTCGGGATCTGTCCGGGCTGGACATCGCGGTCGTCGATCAGCACCACTGGCAACCCGCGGGCGTGCAGGCCGGCGATGTAGTCGAGGGTGCCCTCGGGCTCGATGACCAGCAGGCCGTCGAAGCTCTTCGCGGAGACCTGCGCGCCGAACTGGCGCATCGACTCCTCGCCGCGGTTGCAGGTGAACAGCAGCAGGCCGTACCGCTCGGTCTCCAGCACGTCGACGGCGCCCTGCAGGACCTCACCGATCCACGGCCAGGTGAGCGAGGGGACCAGCATGCCGACCACCCGGGTACGACCACGGGCCAGCCCGACGGCGCGGGAGCTGGGCACGTAGCCGAGTTCCTCGATTACCGCGCGGACCCGGGCGGCGGTGGACTCGTCCAGCTCACCCTTGCCGTTGAGGACCCGGGACACTGTGGTCTTGCTGACCTTGGCCCGGGCCGCCACATCGGCGATAGTGATTGGCACGTGTCCTCCGGCGGGTGTCGGCCCGGTTTCACAGCAGTTTCGGAACCGGTTTCGGGAGCGGTTCCGGAAGTTAACTCCCGTGAGCCCCGTCACGTCAACGCGTCGGCGTCTTTATTTAGGTTTCAGGTGCATAACCAAGGGGCACACATTTGCCTCCCCGGTCCCGGCAAAATGCTCCGAAGAGGATTAACCGGACGGAAAAATTAGTTGCCTGCCGGTACGCCCTCAACCCGGCGGACCAACTCCGGCAGCATGGCGCCCAACGCGGCGTCGACCACCACTTGCGCGTACGGCTCACCCCGCGTGAGGCCCTGATTGACGATCGCGACCCGGATCCCGTCCTTGGCCGCGCGCAGCACGAACCGGCGACCCGACATGACCGTCAGTGACGAACCGAGCACCAGCAAGGTGCGGGCCCCGGCTACCAGCTCGAAGCTGCGGCTGACCCGGTCCTTGGGTACGGTCTCGCCGAAATAGACCACGTCCGGCTTGAGCATCCCGCCGCACAGCAGACAGCCGACCACCGTGAACCCGTCCAAGCCGGCGTCGTCGATCTCCACGTCACCGTCGGGGTTGACTGCCGAAACGGCGGCGGCGAAGTCCGGGTTCGCCGCGTCCAGCCGGGCCTCCAGCTCGCCGCGCTCGCTCAGGTCACCGCAGTCCAGGCAAGCCACCCGGGCGAGGTTGCCGTGCAGCTCGACCACGCCGTGCGCGCCGCCGTCCTGGTGCAGCCCGTCCACGTTCTGCGTGATGATCCCGTCCAGCCGGCCCAGCTCCTGCAGCCGAGCCACCGCCCGGTGCCCGTCGTTGGCCCGGGCATCGCCGATGGTGCGCCAGCCGAGGTGGCTGCGCGCCCAGTACCGCCGCCGGGCGATCGGGTCGCGGGTGAAGCTCTGGTACGTCATCGGCGTGGCCCGCCGGGCGACCCCGGACGGTCCCCGGTAGTCCGGGATGCCGGACTCCGTGGACAGCCCGGCGCCGCTCAGCACGACAACGCCACCATCGGTAACCCACTCGGCAAGCTCGTCCATCACCCCTCCATAGTCCCTCGCCGGTTCGTGATCACCCGACGGAGTGGGACGAAGTACTCAGTCGATGCGTTATGTGCACGGACCTGCGGTACGCGGTAAGTTGTCCGAGTGGCTGTAGTGGCGCGCGTGCTCCCCCGTCTGTGGGACGGGCACCGTTTGCTGCAGTTCAGCCGTTTGCTGCAGTTCTTGACCGGCCTCGCGCTGATTGCGCTGGCCTTCGCCGTTCCGGCGCTCGGCGGCACCCCCGAGGTCCCCGGCCCGCCCTATGTCGTCACGGTCGTCGACGCCCCGGCCGCGGCCCCGGCCGGCCCTGCGGCCCAGATCCTCGTTCCCGACGCCGGCGTCGTCGAGCAAGTCGGCTGCGACGAGCTGCCGGCCGGCGCCGCGCCGGCCTCGGGCCTGACGATCAGCGCCGATGCGGCGCTGCCCGGCAGTGCCTACCAGGAGTCCCACTCCGGTCGCGCCCCGCCCGCCTGACGGCCGCCGCGCTTCGTGCGCACCTCTGCGCCGTACCTGCGGGCCGTTGCGCCCGGACCATTCTCACTACAGACAGTGATTCCTGACGCACGAGAGAAGCCGGTGCCGCTGTGCAAACCGCCGCCCTCATCTGGATGACCCTGCTGCTCGCCTTGGCCGCCACCACGGCGGCCCTCGGCGTACCCCGCCGCCGCCCGGCCACCCCCTGCGAAACAGACCCCAGCCTCCGGCACCTCCGTTTCGGCCGCGAGCGCGCCCGGCGTGCGGCCGCGTCGGCCGAGGACCTGCGGCGCTCGGGCGAGATCCGGCTGGCAGCCGAGCGGGCCGCCGAGAAGGCCCGGCAACGGCGGACGGCCTGGGAGCAGGCCCAGCACGAGGTCGAAGCGGCGTGGGCGGCGTACGACAGCGCCGACCGGGTGGCCCGGCGGTGCACGGCGGCCGCCGCGTTCCCGGTGCTCCAACAGCGGCGCACCCGGGCCGAGATCGCCGACCGGGAACGGTTCCTGCACCGCCGCGCGGTGGCCGCCTGCCGGTGCCGGGAGCTGTCGATGGGCCAGCTCAACGAGGTGCTGGCGCATCGGGGTGGCTGGAACCCGCGCCGGCATCCGGTGGCTCAGGAGACGGCGTTGCGCTGCGCCGTACGCGAGCATCGGTTTGCCGAACTTCAAGCGGCCACGCAGCGCGAGCGGGCCGCCTGGCTGGAGTCCGAACGGGCGGCGGTGGCCCTGCGCAGCCTGCGGGCCGAAGCTGTGGCCGCGGCGACCAGTGCCGGCCGCACCGCGCGTCCGGTGGGTCCGCAGCGCCGGGCTGCGGCCGAACCCGCGGCTCGTCCGGCGGCGGCGCGACTGGCGGTGCACTGAGCGGGTAAGAAATGGGCATCGAGCCGCGTGCTTGCCCGGCTTGCGGAGCGCGAGACGGGTGAGCCAGGTACCGTTCCAAGTGCGCCGAGTTACGCCCAGGAGGCCGACGTGTCAGTGACCCCGGCGGGCCGCCCGCCCGCCGTGCGGCTGCATCGCGCCGCGCGCATCGAGGATGCCGTGCACGAGGTCATCGAGCGGAGGCTGCGGCAACGTGGCTGGCAGCCGGTGATCACTGCCTACACCGGGTACGGAGCACCGGGCTGGGCCCGCGTCATGGCCCGGGTTGTGCTCACCCGGCGCAACCAGACGGCCAAACAGTTGGAAAAGGTCCGCGGCTGGCGCAGCTTCACGTCCTCGCCGGTGCACAACGCGCTGGTCCGCATCCAGGTGGGCGACCAGATCCATGAGACCCGCACCGACCGCAGCGGCTACGTCGACACCCGGGTCAAGGGTGACCTCGAGCCGGGGTGGGCCAGCGTGCAGCTGACCACCGACGGCGCCCAGCCCGTGGAGGCACCGATCCGCGTGGTCGACCCGGACTGCAAGTTCGGTGTCATCAGCGACATCGACGACACGGTCATGGTCACCGCGCTGCCGCGTCCTCTGCTAGCCGCCTGGAACACGTTCGTGCTGGACGAGCATGCGCGCATGGCGGTGCCGGGCATGGCGGTGCTGTACGAACGGCTCGTCAACGCCAACCCCGGCGCCCCGGTGTTCTACCTGTCCACCGGAGCCTGGAACGTCGCGCCGACGCTCAGCCGGTTCCTGTCGCGCCACCTGTACCCGGCCGGCCCGCTGCTGCTCACCGACTGGGGACCCACGCCGGACCGCTGGTTCCGCAGCGGCCAGGAACACAAGCGCAACACCCTGGCCCGGCTGTCCAACGAGTTCCCGCACATCCGCTGGCTGCTGATCGGCGACGACGGGCAGCACGACCAGGAGATCTACTCCGCGTTTGCGAACGCCCACCCGGACAACGTGGCCGCGGTGGCGATCCGGCGGCTCTCGCCCACCCAGGCCGTGCTCGCCGGTGCCATCCCGGGGCCGTCGGGCACCCCCGAAGCGGTCGGCTCCGGGGGCAAGACGTGGTTCGCCGCGCCCGACGGGGCCGGCCTGTGGTCGCTGCTGCGGGATTCCGACGTTGTCTGACCCCGCGGCGGCGGTGCGGGGTCAGTCGTCGCCGGCGATCACCGACTCAGGAGTATTCTCCGCTTCGGCGACCCGCGCGTGCAGCCGCTCGCGGATCTCCTCGGGCGTGTACGCCCGGCGCCGACGTTCCTGTCGTGCCAGCACCGCTCCGGTGGCGGCGATGCCCGCCAGCCCGGCCAGTCCCGCTACTTTCCACAGACGCATCAGCCGAGGATAGACAAGTGGTTGCCGATATCAGTCTCGAAGATGCCATCGACTTGACCCGCACCGGGGATATCTGGATTTTCCGGGGTCGCTCCGGGCCCGACCGCGCCATCCAGACCATGACCAACAGCCCGGTCAACCACGTCGGCATGTCGATAGTTGTCGAGGACATGCCCCCGCTGATGTGGCACGCCGAGCTAGGCAAGTCGCTGCCCGACATGTGGTCCGGCACATTCCAGCGCGGGGTGCAGCTGCACGACCTGCGCGACGCGGTAACGGTCTGGGCCCATCGCTACGGCCAGCGCGGGTGGCTGCGCCAGTTGGAGCAGCCGGTCACCAAGGAAATGGAAGACAAGGCGCTGAGGACGGTGGCCCGCCTGGACGGCACGCCGTTCCCGTCGAGCACCCAGCTCGCGTGGCGCTGGGCGCGGGGCCGGGTGCCGCAGATCCGGCTGCCCTGGCAGGAATCGCGGGCCACGGCCGACCCGGAGACGGCGTACTGCGCGGAAGTGGTCGCGGTGACGTACGAGGAAATGGGTCTGCTGCCGCGCGGGCGCAAGGCCAGCTGGTACGACCCGGGCCGCTTCTGGAGCGGGGACGAGCTGGAGCTGTGCGACGGATACCGCCTGGGCGGGGAGATCGCCGTCGCAACGCCGTAAAGGGCCGCCGGCAGAGCAGCGTCCGGGAGCTTGAACACAGCTCCCGGACGTCAATTCTGGTGGCGAAGGACCTCAGCGGCCGCGGCGGCCACCGACGCGGCTGCCGGCGGAGAAGGCCGCGGCGCCGCCGGACTGCGTGGTGTGCACCGGGGTCGAGCCCGTGCCCCCACGCCGGCTGCGACCCTGACCGCTGCCGCCGCCACCCTGCGCCGCCTGCGAACCACCACGCGCCGAACCCTGGCCGCCCTGAGCCCGCCCAGCACCCTGCGAACGGCCACCCTGCGGCGAGCCGCCCAGCGAAGGACCGCCCTGAGCCCGCCCGGCCCCGCCGGCACCGCTGCGCGAACCCCGGCCCGAGCTGCTGCCGCGGGAAGAACCCGGTGCGGAACCGCCGGTCGGCTCGGCCCGCCCGCTGCCACGCCGGCGTCCCCGCCCGGCCCGGGCGCCCTCAGACGACGAACCAGCGGAAGACGACGCAGCAGAGGATGAGCCGCCCGCCGGAGCAGCCGCGTCCATTACCGACGCGAAGTCGGCCGGCGCGGTGTACGAGCGTTCGCCCGGCGCCAGCTCGGCCAGCAGCGCGTCGCCCGGGCGGGTCTTGGTGGTGGTCGGCTTGATGCCGGCCTTGCGGGTCAGGTCGCGCACGTCGCCCTGCTGGTCGTCGGTCATCAGCGTGATGACCGTGCCGTGCGCGCCGGCCCGGGCCGTACGGCCGGAGCGGTGCAGGTAAGCCTTGTGCTCGACCGGCGGGTCGGCATGGATGACCAGCGCCACATCGTCGACGTGGATGCCGCGGGCCGCGATGTCGGTGGCCACCAGGGTCTGGGCGCTGCCGTCGGAGAACGCCGACAGGTTGCGGTTGCGGGCGTTCTGCGCGAGGTTGCCGTGCAGCTCGACCGCCGGCACGCCGGCCTGCACCAGCTGGCGGGTGAGGGTCTTGGCGCGGCGCTTGGTGCGGGTGAACACCACCGTGCGCCCGGGGGCGGCGACGAGGTCGACCAGCACCGGGAAGCGGTCGTCGTGGCGTACGTGCAGCACGTGGTGCGACATCTGCACCGGCGCCTCGGCCGCGGAGTCCACGTGGTGCGTGATGGGCTGGCGCATGTAGCGCTTGACCAGCACGTCCACGCCGTTGTCGAGGGTGGCCGAGAAGAGCAGCCGCTGGCCGTCGCGCGGGGTGGCGTCCATCAGGCGCCGGACCACCGGCAGGAAGCCGAGGTCGGCCATGTGGTCGGCCTCGTCGAGCACGGTGATCTCCACCGCGTCGAGGCTGGCGTGCCCGCTGCGCAGGTGGTCATCGAGGCGCCCGGGGCAGGCGACGAGGATGTCGACGCCGTTCTTGAGCCCGCGGATCTGCGGGTTGGCGCCCACGCCGCCGAACACGGTGAGCGTGCGCAGGCCGAACGCGGTGGCCAGCGGGGCGACGGTGGCCTCGATCTGGGTGGCCAGCTCGCGGGTGGGCGCCAGGATCAACGCGCGGGGGCGGCCGGGGCGCCGGGGTGAGCCGGAGGCGGCCAGCCGGGCGACGACCGGCAGGGCGAACGCGTAGGTCTTGCCGGAGCCGGTGCGGCCGCGGCCGAGCACGTCGCGTCCGGCCAGGGTGTCGGGCAGGGTGGCGGTCTGAATCGGGAACGGGCTGGTGATGCCGAGGCCGGACAGGACCGAGTCGAGCTCGGCGGGCACGCCGAGGTCGGTGAACGAGGTCATCAGGTGGGAACTCCGTATGTCTTTGGGGGTCAGGGTCCTTCCCGGCGCGGGCCGCGCGGCTGAAAAAGAACCGCGCGTGAGTCGCTGCTCGTGGAGGCCGACCCGAAGGCGAGATCAAGTGTACGCGCCCCCCCACCGCAACCCGGCTGCACCCGAACGTGACCCTGGCTGCACTCAGCGAGCCGGACCGTACTCCTCAATGCCGGTGTATCCCCCGAACCGGCCGGTACCTCGAGGAGAACCCCCATGAGCGGTGTTGCTGAGACCGATCGCCGTCGCGACGACGTCGTCCGGGCGCACATGCCTCTCGTCGGTCACCTGGTGCGCGAGATGCTCGTCCGGGTGCCCGCCCACGTCAACCGTGACGACCTGTTGTCGGCTGGTTACGCGGCCCTGGTTGCGGCGGCTCGCGGGTTCGATGACTCGCGTGGCGTGCCGTTCGCCCGGTTCGCCGCGGCGCGGGTTCGTGGCGCGCTGCTGGACGAGCTGCGTGGCCTGGACTGGGCGAGCCGCTCGGTCCGCCAGCGGGCCCGGCGCACCGACTCGGCGCGCCAGGAGCTGACCGCCGAGCTGGGCCGGACGCCGACGGTGGCCGAGGTGGCCGAGCGGCTGGGTTGCATGCCCGAGGACATCGAGGCGGCCGATGACGACGTGCAGCGCGCTGTGGTGTTCAGCCTGCAGGGCTTCGCCACGGCCGGCGCCGACGACATGGTGACCGAGCCCAGCGCCGGCCCGGAGGAGATGCTGATCCGCCGCGAGCGCCTGGGCTACCTGCGGCACGCGGTGGACGTGCTGCCGGACCGGCTGCGCGCGGTGATCACCGGTTACTTCTTCGAGGAACGGCCGATGGCGGCGATCGCGGCCGAGCTCGGGGTTACCGAGTCGCGGGTGTCGCAGCTGCGGGCCGAGGCGTTGTCGCTGCTCAAGGACGGTCTCAACACGCACCTCGAGCCGACGCTGGCCACCGACGTCAAGGACGGTTGCGTGGCGCGGCGCCGGGCGGCGTACTACGACCAGATCGGCACCCGCGGCACCCTGCACGAGCGCCTGGCCCTGACCGGCGTCGACGGACTGCCGGTAGCGGCGTAAGGGGGGCAAGAAGCGGCACTGCCGCCGGTGACACTCGTGGGCTATTCTTTTCGTTTGCACCGGAACGAAAAGAGCGGCCGTTAAAGGCCGCTGACCTGGCGAATGTTACCACAGCAGGGAGTGGTTTTGTCAAGCTCCGCCGATACCGACCTCGAGTCTGAGCAGACCTATCTCACCGCTCTCTATTCCCGTCTGGACGTGCTCCGGGAGCAGGCCGCCGACCGGTTGCGCGGCATCCTGCTGGAGGACGGCGGCACACCGCAGGGCCGTTCGCAGCGCGAGGCCGTGCGCAGCCACTGGGCCGAGCAGGTCGCGCAGATGAACTCCGTGGAGAACGCGCTCTGTTTCGGCCGGCTGGATTTCACTGCAGACAACCCCCGCTACATCGGCCGCATCGGACTGTTCGACGAGGACCGCGAGCTCGATCCGCTGCTGATCGACTGGCGGGCGCCCGCCGCGCGCCCGTTCTATCTGGCCACCGCCGTGTCGCCCGAGGGGGTGACCCGGCGCCGGCATCTGCGTACCCGCGGGCGTCAGCTGGTGGACATCGATGACGAGGTGCTCGACCTGGACGCCGGGGGCACCACCGGGCGCGAGGACGTGACCGGTGAGGCTGCGTTGCTGTCCGCGCTCAACGCCGGGCGTACCGGGCGGATGCAGGACATCGTCGAAACCATCCAGGCCGAGCAGGACGAGGTGATCCGTTCCGGGTTGCCCGGCATCATGGTCGTGCAGGGCGGGCCCGGCACCGGCAAGACCGCCGTGGCGTTGCACCGGGCGGCGTACCTGCTCTACACCTATCGGGCGCAACTGACCCGGCAGGGCGTGCTGATCCTCGGTCCTAACGCGACGTTCTTGCGCTACATCTCGCAGGTGCTGCCCTCGCTTGCCGAGACCGGTGTGTTGCTGGCCACTCTCGGCGACATGTTCCCCGGGGTGGTCGCGCGCGCGAACGAGGCGCCCGAGGCGGCCGCCGTCAAGGGCCGGCTGGGGATGCTCGACGTGCTGGCCAAGGCGGTGGCCGACCGCCAGGAAGTGCCTGACGACTTCATCGAGGTCGACCACGACGGTTACCCGCTGCGCATCGAGCGCGCGGTGTGCGAGGACGCGCGCGCCGCAGCCCGGCGTTCGGAACGCCCGCACAATGTGGCCCGGCAGATCTTCGTGACCGAGGCCATCCACGCGCTGTCGCTGCAGATCGCCGAGCGCATCGGTGCCGACCCGCTGGGCGGGGAGAACCTGCTGGAGGAGGCGGATCTCGCCGAGACGCGCCGGGAGCTGCGCGAGGACCTGGACGTGCAGCAGGCGCTGTTCGACTTGTGGCCGGTGCTGACCCCGCGGCAGGTGCTGCGGGACCTGCTCAGCGACGCCGACCGGCTGCAGTCGGCCGGTGTCGAGCTCAGCACGGCCGAGCGGGAGCTGCTGCTGCGTGAGCGCGACGGCAAGTGGACACCGGCGGATGTGCCGCTGCTCGACGAACTGGCCGAGTTGCTCGGCGTGGACGACACCCTGCGGGCGCGGGCCGTGGCGCAGGAGCGGCGGCAGGCGATCGAGTATGCCGAGGGCGTACTCGAAATTGTCGAAGGTTCGCGGTCCTTGGATTTCGAGGACCAGGAGGAAGAGATCCTCTCGGCGACCGACGTGGTGGACGCCAGTGCCTTTGTCGAGCGCCATGAGGTGCTGGACACGCGCACGGCGGCCGAGCGGGCGGCGGCGGATCGCACGTGGGTGTTCGGGCACGTGATCGTGGATGAGGCGCAGGAGTTGTCGCCGATGGCGTGGCGGTTGCTGATGCGCCGCAACCCGAGCCGGTCGATGACGGTGGTCGGCGATGTGGCCCAGACCGGTGACCTGGCCGGCACCACCACCTGGGATCAGGTGTTCGAGCCCTACGTCGCGCAGCGCTGGCGGCTGGCCGAGCTGAGCGTCAACTACCGCACGCCCGCGGAGATCATGGCGGTCGCGGCGGACGTGCTGGCGTCGGTGGACCCGTCGCTGCAGCCACCCCGCTCGGTGCGGGAGGCCGGTGTGGCGCCGTGGGCCCGGCGGGTGGGGCCGGCGGCGCTTACCGAAGAACTGATTGCGACGGTACGGTCAGAGTCCGCCGTTGTTGCCGATGGGCGCGTCGGTGTGCTCGTACCGGATGCGCTGGAGCAGTCCCTCGGTGATGCGCTGACCGCAGCGATTCCCGGGGCGGCCGTGGGGGAGCAGCCCGACCTGCTCAACCATGTCGTGCTGATGACCGTGAAGCAGGCCAAGGGGCTGGAGTTCGACAGCGTGCTGGTCGTGCAGCCGGACCAGATCATCGCCGAGAGCCCGCGGGGCCTGAGCGACCTCTACGTCGCCGTGACCCGGGCCACCCGTCGCCTCGGCGTGCTGCACACCGCCGAGCTGCCCAAGGAACTCAACTCGCTGGCCTGACGCGAAGGGCCGGTGCACCAGGCACCGGCCCCATCGTCGAGAAGTCCGGTCAGGCGACGGCCGCCGCGAGCGTGGTGTGGCCGTACGCGTTGGTCAGGGCCAGCCGCGAGTGCAGGTTGGTGTTGCCGGCGATCGAGGAGTAGTAGGAGGCGCGGCGGCGGGCGGTGATGCCCTCCGGGTTCTCCGGGACCGGCGCCAGGTGCGGGTCGAGGTGGGTGTTGAGGCCGTCCTTGAGCAGCGACAGCGCCTCGGCGCGCAGCTGCGACACCCGTGACTCGGTCACGCCGAGGTCGGCGGCGATGTCGGCCATCGGGCGCTCCTTGAGGAAGTACTCGGTGATGACCAGCTGCAGGCGCTCGGGCAGCGAACCGATCGCGTGGTGCAGGTAGCCGATCTGCTCGCGGCGGATCAGCATGTCCTCCGGGCCCGGCGCGGCCTCGGTGACCAGGTCGTCGGCGCTGCTGGTGGTGAAGCCCTGCAGCGACAGCACGGTGGCGCGCTGCACGTCGTTGTCGGTCTGGTTGAGCTCGGTGGTGGTGGTGCCCAGCGCCTGCGCCAGCTCCTCGGCGGTGGGCGTACGGCCCAGCGTGGTCATCAGGCTCTGCCGGGTGGCGTCGGTGTTGCGGGCCTTGCTGCGCACCGAGCGGGTGGCCCAGTCGAGCGAGCGCAGCTCGTCCAGGATCGCGCCGCGGATGCGGGTGCTGGCGAAGCGGTGGAACGGGATGCCGCGCGTCGGGTCCCAGCCGCGGGCCGCGGTGACCAGCGCGTGCAGGCCGGCGCTGGTGAGGTCGTCGCGGTGGATGTGGTTCGGGATGCGGGTGAGCATGTCGCGCACCAGGTGGCCGACCAGCGGCATGTGCGAGCGGATCAGCTCTTCCTGCTCCGCGGCGGACAGGGCCGGCACGGCGGTCGTGGTGTCGGCAGTGATGTCGGCAACGATCGTGCTGGTCATGTCGTTTCCCCCCGGAAGCGCTGGTCGGCAGGCCCGATGTGCGGGGCCGTACCGGCTGACAGGGAGAACTTTCGAGGACGTGGGGTTCACGTTCCGGTCACGCTTGGTTGCGTACCGGTTGCTCTCGGACTTTCTGCGGCGGCGGCAATCCGAGTCCCGGGCTTTTCCTCAGCGGCGGTCCAGGTCCCAGACGAAGCGGTCGGGGGCGAAGGCCTCGGCGTAGCGCACCCGGGCCTGGGCGCCGAAGTGCCGCGCGGTCGCGGTGGACAGCTCCGGGTCGGCGGAAACTTCGAGCTTGTGCTGCAGGTACGGCGTCACGTCGACGTACAATGCGGGGTCGAAGCGCAGCGTGGATTCCCCGGCGTAGTGCAGCACCCGGCTGTTGTGCCGCGCCGCCACGATCGTGGCCTGTGCGGCCGCCCGGCGTTCGGTATTCGCGTCCTCCGGGGCGTGCACGTAGATGACGTCCGCGTCGACGCCGGTCAGCACGTTCTCGATGGCCGCGGTGACCGGCGGGCGCCCGGGCATGACCCGGCGCTCGCCGGCCCCGCGTTCCCGCTTGCGCCGGTCCACCGCATGCCGGCGCTCGGCCGCCTCGGGACCCCAGAGCAGCAGGCAGTCCAGCGACTTGGCAGCGGCCTCGGCGCGCTTGGTCGACGGCGCATCGGGGCCGTCGCAGGCCAGCACGAGCATGGTGACGAAGTCGCTGGCGGCCCGGTGCGCGGCGAGCGTGCCGGCGCAGCCCAGCTCCAGGTCCCCCGGGTGCGCGCCGACCGCGAGAACGCTGCGCGGGGTCATCGCTCATCCCGTTCGACTCGGCCCATGACACACCCTCCGCTCGGGCGCCGCGGATGGTGGCGGCGCTAGCTGTCCATCGGTTGCCCGGGACCCGGCTTGAGAGTTGTTGCGCGACTACGGCACGGTTGAGCCCATGGACCTCAGTGACAGCGGTACGACGGTCACGCTCATTGCGGGCATCGCGATGCTCGTCGGCGTGCTGGGCGTCGTCATCCCGGTGCTGCCCGGTCTGCTGCTGTGCTGGGCGGCAGTGCTGCTCTGGGCCCTGCTGGGCGATGCGGGCGGCGGCCGCTGGGTGGTGCTGGCCCTGGCCACGCTGCTCGCGCTGGCCGGCACGCTGATCAAGTATCTGTGGCCGGGTAAGCGGCTCAAGAACACCGGCGTGCCAACCACGTCGCTGCTCGCCGGGGGCGTGCTCGGGGTGATCGGCTTTTTCGTGGTGCCGGTCGTGGGGCTGGTGCTCGGCTTCGTGCTCGGGCTCTTCCTGGCCGAGCGGGTCCGGCTGGGCCCCGGGCAGGCGTGGCCGTCAACCCGGGCGGCGCTCGGCGCGGTGGGGCTCTCGCTGCTCGTCGAGTTCACCGCCGCGCTCGGCGTCGCCGCCATCTGGGTCGCCGGGCTGATCTGGGCCTAGGTTCTGGCGAGCCGGTCAGTAGAACGCTTGCGAGCGGCGGCGGGTGCGGCGACGCAGACGGCGGCGGCGCTGGGTCAGCAGGAGCAGCAGCGGGGCGGCGGCCAGCACCACGGCGACGACGGCCGCGACGGCCAGGGGGAAACGGGGGCCGGCGGCCGGCTGGGCCGCTGCGGGCGCCGGTTTGGTGGCGTCGGGTGAGGCTGCGGCCGGGGCGTCGCTCGCGGCGGTGGCCGTGCCGGTGGCGTCCTTGCCGTCCGGGGCCACCAGCTTGCCCACCGAGGCGTCCTTGGGCTGGGCGAAGCCCCAGTCGAGCAGCGCCGCGCCCTGCTGCCAGCCACGCAGCGGGGCCGCCTCGGCGCCGAGCAGGGTGGCAACCAGCCGGCGCCCGCCGCGCTGGGCCGCACCGACGTAGCTGTGCCGGGCCAGCTTGGTGAAGCCGGTCTTGCCGCCCAGCGCGCCCGGGTACGTGAAGATCAGCTTGTTCTCGTTCTGGATCTGGAACCCGCCCTTCTTCAGCTGCTTCTGCGCCGGGATCTGGGTGTTCCTGGTCAGCGCATACTTTCGGAAGTCGGGCTTGGCCAGCACGTCGCGGGCGATCAGGGCCAGGTCGTACGCGCTGGTGAACTGCCCGGGCCCGTCCAGCCCGGATGGCGTGACCGCATGCGTCTGGTACGCCCCCAGCTCCTTGGCCTTGGCATTCATCGCCGCCACCGTGCCCGGCACCCCGCCGGCACCGCCGCCGAGCCGGGCGAGCGCGTTCGCCGCCTCGTTGCCCGACTGCAGCAGCAACCCCAGCCACAGCGTGGCGATCGTGTACCTGCCACCCTTGAGCAACCCCACCGCCGAGCTGCCCGGCTCGATGTTCAGGTCCGCGTCGGTGACGGTGATCGTCTTCTTGGCGTCGAGCTTGTCCATGACCGTCGCCGCGAGCAGCAGCTTCTGCACGCTGGCGGGGGTGCCGTAGACGTGCGGGCCACAGGCGCCGAGCACCTCGCCGGTGTCCAGGTCGGCGACCAGCCAGCTGGTGGCGGTCAGGGCCGGGGGCTGCTTGGCGCCCGCGGGCACGACCAGCCCGTTGGTGTTCAGGTCGTCACCGCCGACCGCGCGCAGCACCGGGTCGTCCTTGGGCGGGGTGGGCCTTGCCGGACGCCCGGCCGGCGGCTGCACGTCCGGCTTCGGGCACGGCACCTCCGCCTTGCGCGCCGCAGCTTTCCCGGCCGTCGCGCCTTCCTGTAACGGCGCCGCGGCGTGGCCGGCGGATTGCAGCGCCGCGGCGTGCCGGGAGGCTGGTGGCGGCGCGGCGGCTGCGGGACCGGACAGGGCGCCGACAGCCAGGGCGGCAGCGGACAGGGCCGCGAGCGCGCGACGGCCGGACGGGGATGCGGTGAAGCCAGAACTCACGGCCAGAGGGCTCCTGCGGTCAAGCGGCGCTCCAGCAACTGCGCCAGGGAAACGGTTTCGCCATCGCCGCCGCCCGCCCCGACCACGAGCCGGGGGGTGCTGGGCGCCACGCTCGCTCCGGTGAAGCGGGCGCGCAGCGACGAGGGCACGGTCAGGATGTAGTAGCCGCCGTCCGACCCGACGGCCACCGAGCGGTTGGACTTGAGATACCAGCCTTGCAGGGTTGTGCGGAACGTGGAGTGCCCATCGAAGGAGATCGCTCGCAACGGGTGCGGGGCTAGACCGGTCCGGGCGGCCTGCCGGACGAAATCCGCGAGCAGCGCGCCCGCCTTCGCCGCTTCGGCGGCCCGGTCGGCCGCCAGCGCCGCTGCGTGCCCGGCCACGGCCTGCCGGCGCTGTGCCGGCCAATCCCGCGGCCCCGGCGCAGCCGCGTCAGCCTCGGACAGGACGGGGGATGGGCCAGGCGGGACGGCGTGCGAGGGGGCACGGTCGTCGGCGTCCATGGCGACGACCCTAACGGCATCCGGCGCCCAGTGCCCACCCGGCGGTGGGTACGCAGTTGCGGGCCATACCGGGCCCGCTGATTTGCCGCCAATAGTGGGCGCGCAATTCTGGTGATGGCGGTCGGCGTTAATTGGCTGGGCTCGCCGATATTCTGAGAAATTCGGCAGAACTGTTGCGCATACCGTGCCGCACAGGCCAGACTGAGCGCGTTCTTCGGATTCTTCTCAGGAGTCGTTATGGCGCGGCAGGTAATCACCACCCTCATCGACGACCTCGATGGAAAGCCAGCCGATCGCACGGTCGAGTTCAGTCTCGACGGCACGGCATACACCATCGACCTTTCCGAGGCCAATGCCGGCAAGCTGCGCAAGGCCCTGGATCCGTTCATCAGCGCGGGCACGCGAATCGGCCGCACCGGCGCGGCGCGAGTAGTGGGCCGGCCGGCTCCGGTGCGCACCGCGGGCAGCCGGGACGAAAACCGGCTGATTCGTGAGTGGGCGGCCGAGCACGGTCACCAGATCTCCGAGCGGGGTCGCATCCCGCAGAGTGTCAGCAGCGCCTATCGGGCCGCGCACGGCCGCTGAGCAGCGCACAACGCAATACCGTGGCCGGCCGGAAACGGCCGGCCACTTTGGTGAGCGGATCGGATGCCCGAGCTCGTCACCATTGTTGATCGGGTGGCCGCACGCACCGGTGGACGGGGATGTCCCCGCCGGTGCGGGCGGCCATTATTGCGTCGAAAGGCGGCCGATCGCGTGTCCGCCGATGCCTTACCGGGGGAGAGAATGAGCGAGGCGGGTACTACGCGATAAGGCTAGAACTTCTACGCGATACGCATCGTCCAACGTCGCTGCGTACCGGAAAGATTGCAGGGAGTGGCGGTAAGCAGTTCAGGAATCGCGGAGTTGCGCCAGCATGGTGGCAACAGTTTCCAGCACCTTCTCGTCTCCGGCGTACCAGCTGGACTCGCGCGGCCAGTGTGTGAGTACGTCGGTAAAGCCCAGTTCGCGTGCCCGGCCCACGGCATCTGCGAACGCTTCGGAACTGCTCAGCGAATACACCGGTGACGAGTCGAGATTGAGGTATCGGTCGACGCCGGTGCGGCCTGCACCGGCCAGTGCCGCGGTGAAGCGTTCACCGGTTTCGGCCACCGACTGCCACCACGCCCGCTCGTCCCCGGCGCCCTGCATGCCCGTGGTCACCCAGCCGTCACCGTGGCGGGCGGCCAGGCGCAGCGCCCGGGGCCCGTTGGCCGCCACGATCAGCGGCGGGCGCGGCTGCTGCACCGGGCCGGGCAGCGTCCGGGCGTCCACGGTGCGGTAGTAGCTCCCGTCGTACGAGACGTGGTCCTCGCCCATCAGCCGCCCGAACAGCTCGAGGAACTCGGCGAAGCGGTCCACCCGTTGCCGCGGGGGCAGCTCGGGCTCGCCGAACACGCCGGTGTCGAAGCCTGTCCCGCCGGCGCCCACCCCCAGCAGCAGCCGGCCGCCGGAGATGTCGTCGAGCGCCAGGGCCTCCCGGGCGAAATGCACCGGGTGCCGGAAGTTGGGCGAGGCGACGAAGGTCCCCAGACGCAGCCGGCTGGTGACCCCGGCGGCCGCGGTCAGCGTGGGGACCGCGTCGAACCACGGCCCGTCGACGAGGTCACGCCAGCCCAGGTGGTCATAGGTCCACGCGTGGTCGAAGCCGTATTCCTCGGCGCGACGCCAGCGGGGAGCGGCCCGGGACCAGCGCCGGTCGGGAAGGATCACGATGCCGATACGCACCGGGCGACCGTACCGGAAAAGGATCTTCAGGCGGTTCGCAGCCCGTCGGCGGGTTCCTCGGTGGCCGCGCTCGCGGCATCCTCGAAGGCGGCCAGCGACCGGACCAGCTCGATGCGCCGGGCGGGCGGCATCCGGTCGAGCACCTCGGCCAGCGCGGCACGGCGGCGCTCGCGCAGCTCATCGAGCAGGCGGCGGGCGGCCGGCGTGGGCAGCAGCCGCACCTCCCGGCGATCGCGGGGATCCGGTACGCGCCGCAGCAGCCCGGTGGCCTCCAGCCGGTCGCACAGCCGGCTGGCCGAGGACGGGACCACGTCGAGCATCTCGGCGAGCCGGCTCATGTTGACGTGGTCGTTGCGCGAAATGATGGTGAGCACCCGCAGCTGAGCCGGGGGTGTCGCCGGGGTCTGTGCGAGCCTGGCGTTCTCGAACACGCCCAGCAGCGAGTCCACCGTCGACTCAACTGCCGCGGCGATGTCTGTGGCGCGCTCCATGCCGATGCCCGTCTGAACGCAGGGACTGATTCGCCACCCCTACCCCCTGGGCGGGGATTTGATGCGTCATCGTCGCCAGTCAAAGCAAACAGTGACGGCGTCATCGTCGGGGTCCGACCCCCTGTGGTACTCCCGGAGGCTGCGCATCACCGTACCGACTGCCTCGGTGGCCGGCTGCAACCGCGTCCCGCGCAGCGCGCTCAGCAGCGTGGATTCACCGTACGGGGGTCGTCCGCCCGGACTGGCCGCGTGCACCCCGTCGCTGACCACGAGCAGCCGATCGCCCGGTGCGAGGGCGAAGGACTGGATCTCATAGCGGGTCTCGCCGAACATGCCCATCGGTAGCTGCTGCTCCAGGGTGACCGCGCGGACCTCACCTTCGCGGGCGATGATCGCGCGCGGCGACCCGGCGTCCACCGCCTGCACCGCCCCGCTGACCAGGTCGACCTCCAGCAGCAGGGTGGCGGGGCAGGCGGCGCCGCCGTAGCGGGCGTAAATGGCGTCGGAGGCGAGTTCGGCCTGTTCGACGATGCCGGCGCCGGAGCGGCGGGCGTTGCGCATGGCGTTGACGGCTACCGTGCTGAGCACCGAGGCGTCGAGGCCGTCGCCGTCGCCGTTGAGCACCGTCACGGTGAGCAGGTCCCCGCTCAACGACCAGTCGAAGTGGTCGCCGTGCACCGCGTACGCCGGTTCGAGCTGCCCGGCGATCAGGAACCGCTCGTCACCCAGCGAGCGGCCGGGCAGCAGTTCCCACTGCAGTTCGGCGGCCATGGTGAGGCGCTGGCGGCGGATGGCCCGGCGATAGCGGTCGGTGACCACGTCGGCGGCTCGCAGCGCTACCGCGAGTTCGTCGGCGGTGGCGCTGAGCTGGTCGACCGAGGCGTCGTCCGAGGCCTCGGCCGTCAGCACGCCGAGCCGTTCGCCCCAGACGGTCAACGGGAGGAAGGCCGTGCGGGCCTCGATGACCGGGCGCTGGCTGCCGAAGCACCGCTGCGCCGGGCCGGTCTCGAACCGCCGGGCCGGTTCGATCAGCGGCCACAGCCCGGTGAGGGTGAGATCGCCGAGCAGCACTTCCACACCGTTAATGCCGTAGTGGCGGCGCAGCTGCTCGGCCACCACCTCGGGCAGGCGATCGGGGGGAGCCGCGCGGAGCACTGTCCCCACGGCGGTACGACGGTCCGGCAAGCTACCCACTTTCTCGTTCGCGCCACGGCTTATTTGCCGTAGGGCAACGATGATAGGGGTTCCTCAGCGCGCTCCCGCGAACGCCTTCTCGAAGTGGATGAGGCTCCCGCGCCGGGGCGACGACTGCATCCGCACGTTCTCGCTGAGCGCCTTGATCAGAAACAACCCGCGGCCGTGCTCGCCGGCCGAGGTCGGCTCGTCGACCGCGTCGGCGTCGAAGCCCTCGCCGTTGTCGGCCACATCGATCGCGCACCGGTCCTCAGCCACGTCGAGACGCACCTCGATGGTGTCCGCACCCTCGGCGTGGCGCACCACGTTGGCGCACGCCTCGGTCAGCGCGATCTCGAGATCGTTGCCGATCTCCCGGTCCACCTGGAAGGTGTCCAGCGCGCACCGCAGCAACCGGCGCACCGCCGGGACGCTGTCGACCTCGCGCGGCAGGTTCAGATGAAGCGAAACGCGCATGCCGCCGACCCCTTCCGCTGACTCGTATGATCCTCGTCTGCCGATGGCGTTGATGTTCCCGGTCCGAGCCGGTGCTAACCATGGGTGCGGTTGGCATTGCCGTGTGCGAGGTGGTGAACATTTTCCCGAAGTTCCTGTTATCGCAGGCTAGGCGGGCCGTCTCCCTTCCCGTGGCCGGCGAAATCGCTGACGCGAGCAATGATCGATGCTCCACGGAGAGGCACTGACACCCATGGCGTTACAACCGGACACCGCGACGGTGGTTGCCGCGCGCGCAGGCGACGCGGCAGCCATCGACCGCCTGGTCGCCGGCTACCTGCCGCTGGTCTACACGATCGTCGGGCGCGCGCTGGACGGGCACGCTGACGTCGACGACGTCGTGCAGGACACCATGCTGCGGGTGCTGCGCAACCTCGGTGATCTGCGTGACCCCGAGGCGTTCCGGTCCTGGCTCGTGGCGATCACCGTGCGTCAGGTCCGGGAGCGTTACCGGGTACGCCGAGCCGCCCCCGACGCGCTGCTGCCCGACGACGTGCGCGACCCCGGCGCCGACTTCACCGACCTGGCGATCACCCGGCTGGAGCTGGCCGGGCAGCGCCGGGAGACCGCCGAGGCGACCCGCTGGCTCGACGAGGACAACCGCGAGCTGCTGTCGCTGTGGTGGCTGGAGGCCTCCGGCGAGCTGACCCGCGACGAGATCGTGGACGCCATCGAGGTGACCCGCCAGCACGCGGCCGTACGGATCCAGCGGATGAAGGGCCAGTTGGAAACCGCCCGCGTGGTCGTCCGGGCGCTCGAAGCCACCCCGATGTGCCCCGAGCTGCCGGCGCTGCTCAGCGACTGGGACCGGCGCCCGAGCCCGCTGTGGCGCAAGCGCATCGCCCGGCACACCCGCGACTGCCGGCAGTGCTCGCCCGCGTGGTCGGGCCTGGTCGCCGCGGAGAAGCTGCTCGCCGGCATGGCGCTCGTGCCGGTGCCCGCCTCGCTGGGCGCCGGGTTCACGATCGGCGGCGCGCACGTGGCTGGCGGTTCCGGCAAGCTGCTCGCCACCAAGATTGCGGTCAAGGGCACCGTCGGCGTCGGCCGGCGGGTGCTTACCGCGATGCTCGCCACCGGCGCGGTGGCCGGCGGCGGGGCGGCTGCGGTGGTCTACACCCACGACGACAAGCCGGCGGCGAACGCGGCTGTGATCACCACCGCGGCCCCCGAGCCGCGGCTGGCCCTGCCCGCATCCCCGTCGGCCGCCCCGAGTTCGGCGAAGCCCTCGAAGTCCCCATCGGTCAAGCCTTCGCCCAGCAAGACCACGAAGGCCCCGGCCAAGGCCCCCGTCCCGGTCCCACCGGCGTCCGCGTCGGCCAAGAAGGGCGTGGGCACCTGGCAGTTCAACGGGATCAAGGGCGCGCTCGACGACGTCGGCGCCGGGTGGTACTACAACTGGTCGCCCGGCAACGACTCGATGCCCGGCCCGGCCGACGTCGAGTTCGTGCCGATGATCTGGGGCAAGGCCAACGTCACGGCGGCCACGCTGAGCAAGGCCACCAGCGAGAGCAAGGGCAAGGTGCTGCTCGGCTTCAACGAGCCGGACATGGCGGGGCAGTCCAACATGAGCGTGGAGGACGCGCTCGCGGCCTGGCCCAAGCTGCAGGACACCGGGCTGCGGCTCGGAGCGCCCGCGGTGGCGTGGGGCGCCGACCAGGACGGCAAGTGGCTCGACCGCTTCATGAAGGGCGTCAAGGACAAGGGCCTGCGGGTCGATTTCATCCCGATCCACTGGTACGGCTCGGACTTCAGCGACGCCGCGGCCGGGCAGTTCCTCGGCTACGTCGAGGCGGTGCACAAGAAGTACAACCTGCCGATCTGGGTCACCGAGTACGGCCTGCAGAACTTCAACGGCAGCCCGAAGTACCCGAGCGCCCCGCAGGAAGTCGCGTTCATCAAGGCCACCACCAAGGCCCTGGAGTCCCGCTCGTACGTCGAGCGCTACGCGTGGTTCGGGCTGCCCGCCGTGGGCGACAGCGTGGACTTCGGCCTGTACACCGACGCCAGCACTCCCACCGAGGCGGGTAAGGCGTACAAGGCCGCGGGCTAGGCTCGGCAGATGATTCGGTTCGGGTACAAGGCTTCGGCGGAGCAGTTCGCCCCGCGCGAGCTGCTCCGCTACGGCATCGACGCGGAGCAGCACGGATTCGACTCGGTGTTCGTCAGCGACCACCTGCAGCCGTGGCGCCACGACGGCGGGCACGCCCCCGCCGCGTTGCCCTGGCTTGGCGCGCTCGCCACCAGCACCGAGCGGGTCCTGATCGGCACCAGCGTGCTCACCCCGACGTTCCGTTACCACCCGGCCGTGGTGGCGCAGGCCTTCGCGACGCTGGGCTGCCTGGCCCCGGGCCGGGTCATCCTGGGCGTCGGCTCGGGGGAGTCGCTCAACGAGGTGCCCCTCGGGTTGAGCTGGCCGGAGGGCAAGGAGCGCTTCGCCCGGCTCAAGGAGGCGGTCCAGCTGATCAAGCAGCTGTGGACCGAGGACCGGGTGAGCTTCGAGGGCCAGTTCTACCGCACCGAGCTGGCCACCATCTACGACAAGCCGGAGCAGCCGGTGCCGGTGTACATCGGCGCGTCCGGGCCGGCCGCCACCCGGCTGGCCGGGCGCATCGCCGACGGGTTCATCACCACCAGCGGCAAGGGCCATGAGCTCTACACCGACACCTTGCTGCCGGCGGTGAAAGAGGGCGCGGGCAAGGCCGGCCGCACGCTTGCCGACCTCGACCTGATGATCGAGGTCAAGGTGTCCTTCGACCCCGACCTCGAGCGGGCGCGCAACGACACCCACTACTGGGGTGCGCTGGCGCTGTCGCCGGAGGAGAAAACCGGCGTCGAGGATCCGATCGAGATGCAGCGCCGGGCCGACGCGCTGCCGGTCGACCGCACGGTCACCCGCTGGATCGTCTCGGCCGACCCCGAGGAGCACGCGGCCAAGGTCGCCGAATACCTCGACATGGGCTTCAAACACCTGGTGTTCCACGCGCCGGGCCCGGACCAGGACCGTTTCCTGCGCGTCTACGGCGAGGAGATCCTGCCCCGGCTGCGCGAGCGGGTCACGACGTAGCGCGATACGGGGTCTGGTCGTCCCAGCCCTGACCCTCGCCGCGGATCACCCGCAGATCGGTGCGGCGGCGGGGACGGGGAACGGCGTGCCGGCCGCTGGATTCCTGCGGCGGCACCGGCCGCAGGATCTGGCTCTCCGGAACCTCGGCGGCGCGCCCGGCCGGGCGACGGGGCCGCCGGCTCCAGCGCCGGAAATACTCGGTCAGCACGGTGCGCAGCACGCGCGCCGCCCCGGCCAGCGTGCGCCGCGGCCGGTAGCCGTGGATGCGGGGGTAGCCGACCGTGGCGACCTCGACCACGCGCAGCCCGCGGGTGGCCATCCGCACCGTGATCAGCGTTTCCACCTCCGGGCCGTCGCCCCAGGCGGGCCGGCCGCGGCGCAGGCCGGCGATCACCGGCGCGGGCAGGTCGAGCACCGGCAGCAGCTCCCGCCAGTACGCGTTGTAGCCGCAGCTCAGATCGGTGAAGCGGGTGTGGAACAGCAGGTTGACGGCGTGGCTGAGCGCGGCGTGGCCCCAGCGTTCGGCCGGCGCGGCGTCGCGGTGCTCGCCGCCATAGCGGAAGCGCGAGCCGTGGGCCGCCTCGGCGCCGGAGAGCAGCGCGTCGACGAAGCGCGGGATCTCGCCCGGGTCGGCCGAGCCGTCGGCGTTCAACGTGATCACGATGTCACTGGTGGCGGCGGCGAACCCGCAGGCGAGCGCGTTGCCCTTGCCCGAGCGGGTCTGGCGCACCACGATCACGTCGGGGCGTACCTCGCGGGCGACGGCGACCGTGTCGTCGTCGGAGCGCCCGTCCACCACGATGACCTCGTCAACGGGCGGCAGGTTCTCCAGCACGAGCGGAAGGTTGTGTTCCTCGTTGAGGGCGGGGATCACCACGGTCACGGTGGGTGACCAGAACGCGTGCGACGGGATCGAACGTCGCGGCGAGGGAGGCATGGCGGTGGCTCCTCGGGCGGCTGGGCAAATGCGGGGGCGGGACACAACTTACCAATCGGCTACTGACGGTCTACCACGCGGGCACGTTGTGCTTAACCGGTTCACCCATGGTCACGATCCACTACGGACGGTGATATAGGCCAGGGCTGCCCCGGTACGGGGATAGTGTTCGAGGTGATTTCCCATGGAGAGGACATCTCGTGAAACTGGGTCTGCACATCGCTGACTTCACGTGGCCCGACGGCTCAGCCCGGCTCGGACCGCGGCTGGCCGAGATCGTGTCCGCCGCCGACGAGGCCGGGTTCGAGCGGATCAGCGTCATGGATCACCTCTGGCAGATCTTCGGCAATCCCGAGGCCGAGATGCTGGAGGCGTACACCGCGCTCGGGTTCATCGCCGCGCACACCAAGCGGGCCAAGCTGCTCACGCTGGTGACCGGGGTGACGTACCGCGATCCCGGTCTGCTCGCCAAGGCCGTGACCACCCTCGACGTGCTGTCCGGGGGCCGGGCCATGCTCGGCATCGGCGCGGCCTGGAACGAGGAGGAGTCGCGCGGGCTCGGCTTGTTCTTCCCGCCGACCGCCGAGCGCTTCGAACGCCTGGAGGAGACGCTGCAGATCTGCCTGCGCATGTTCCACGGCGAAGAAGCGGCCTTCGAGGGCAAGCACTACCGGCTGGGCCGGCTGCTCAACCACCCGTTGCCGCTGTCCAAGCCGCACCCGCCGATCCTCATCGGCGGCGGCGGCGAGAAGAAGACGCTGCGTTTCGTGGCCAAGTACGCCGACTCGTGCAACCTGTTCGACAGCCCCGAGATCGAGCGCAAACTCGACGTGCTGCGCCAGCACTGCGAGAACGAGGGCCGCAACTACGACGACATCGAGAAGACCGCGCTGCTGCAACTCGATCCGGGTGAGAAGGGCGAGAAGGTCGACGAGATCCTGGCCAATGCCACCAAGCTGGCCCGGCTCGGCTTCACCATCGGGCACGGCATGATCCCCGGGGTGTCCGACCTGAGCAAGATCGAGATCATCCGGGACCAGGTCGTGCCGGCGGTCGAGAGCCTGTGAGGATCGAGGCGGTCGTCTTCGACCTCGACGGCGTCATCATCGACACCGAGGAGGTCTGGGAGGACGTGCGTCGCGGCTATGTCGCCGAGCACGGCAAGCAGTTCCTGCCGGACAGCCAGACCCGGATGATGGGCATGAGCACGCCGGAGTGGTCGGCACACCTGAGCCAGGAAGTCGGCGTCCCGCGCACGCCCGAGCAGGTTGCCGAGGACGTGCTCAAGCGGATGGCCGAGCGCTATCAGGCGGCCGTACCGCTGATTTCCGGTTCCGTGGCGGCGGTCCGCCGCATTGCCGAGCAGGTCCCGGTGGCGCTGTGCAGTTCCTCGGCCCGTCTGCTCATCGACCAGGTGTTGGAGAGCGCCGGGCTCACTGACGTGTTCGAGACAACGCTGTCCACTGAGGAAGTCGAGCGTGGCAAGCCGTTCCCGGACGCCTACCTCGAGGTGGCCCGGCAGTTGAAGAAGGACCCTGAGGTGTGCGCGGCGGTGGAGGACTCCAGCAACGGGCTGCGGTCGGCGGGTGCCGCCGGGCTCGCGGTGATCGCGATCCCGCACGGCATCTATCCGCCCGCTGACGACGCCCTGGCGCTGGCCGGCCTGGTGCTGCACGACCTGGACGAGCTGACTATCGACGCGGTGCAGAAGCTGCGCTGAGGTCGTAATCCGGCAGCTCGATGCGGGTCGCCCGTTCGGTGGCGATCCGCATCGTGAGCCGGATGATCAGGTTCTGGTTGTGCAGCCAGTTCCGCAGGCGCAGGCCGCTTGCGGTGCGAGGCGCAAGGAAGCGCCCGGCGGTGTCCCCGCCCTTCTGGGCCCGCCGGGCGAACCCCGCCAGCCGTCGCTCGTAGCGGGCGAACGCGGCCCGGTGGTCGCCACCGGCCGTGGCCAGCTCGCCCGCCAGTACGTACGCGGCGATCAGCGCTGTGCCGTTGCCCATCCCGCCGAGCGTCGCCCCGCAAGCGGCGTCGCCGATCAGCGCGATCCGGCCGGTCGACCACGGGGTGATGTCGACCCGGCAGATCTGGTCGAAGTAGAGGTCGCCGGCGGTGTCGAGGGCGGCCAGGATGCGCGGCACCTCCCAGCCCAGCCCGGCGAACTGCGCGCGGATGATCTGCTTCTGCGCCTCGGGATCACGCCGGTCGTAGCTCAATTCCGCAGGCGACGAGAACGCGATGAACGCCTGCCCGTCCCCGACCGACGCCAGCTTGCCGGGCACGTTGAGGCCCGCGCCCTCGCCGGTGCAGCCGGGCACGGCCCAGCCACCCAGGTAGTACCCCAGGTGCCGGACGTAGGCCGACTCGGCGCCGAACGCCAGCCGGCGCACCCCGGAGTGCACGCCGTCCGCGCCGATGACCAGGTCGAACGAACGCTGCGAGCCACCGGCGAAGGTGACCTCGACGCGATCGGGCAGCTCGCTCAGCGCCGCGACCCGGTCACCGAAGATCCACTCGGTGCGGTCCCCGGAGGCGGCGGCCAGGATCCGCGAGAGATCGCCGCGCCGCACCTCCAGCTCGCCACCGGCGAAGCCGGCGGGCATCTGCATCGTCGGCCGGCCGTGCTCGTCGACGAAGCGCATGGCGGTGCCGTGGGTCTGCACCTCGCGCAGCTGGTCGAGGATGCCCATGCGCGTCAGCAGGCCGAGGTGGACCGGGCCGCGGTAGTCGACGGCGCTGCCGCCGGTGCGCAGGGCCGGGGCTGCCTCGACCACCGCCGGCTCGAAGCCGTGATGGGCCAGCCAGTAGGCCAGGGCGGGACCGGCGAGGCCGGCGCCGGAGATGAGAACGGAGGTGGGCACGGTGAATCCCCCATAACTGTGTCCATGGGAAGCAGTTGTTTCTGTGTACGGTAGACGCAGTTATGGGAGGTGGCAAGAGTGGGCAAGCGCGGACCAAAGCCGGCGCTGAGTCTGACGGGGATCGCGGACGCGGGGATCGCGGTGGCCGACGCCGAGGGACTGGCCGCGGTGTCCATGCAGCGGGTGGCAGCCGAACTCGGCTACACCAAGATGTCGCTGTACCGGTATCTGCCCGGCAAGGCCGAACTGGTCGCGCTCATGCTGGAACAAGCCATCGGGGAGCCGCCCGAGCTGACGTCTCAGGGCTGGCGGGCGGGGCTGGAACAGTGGTCACGCAAGCTGCTGGAGCGCTACGTCGCGCACCCGTGGGCCATCGAGGCGACGGTGGGGCAGCGACCGCTGGGTCCGTACGAGATGAGCTGGATGGAAGTTGCCTTGAGCCGGCTGGAAGGGTTGCCGCTCAAGGGATCCGAGCGGCTGGACACCATTGCGACGCTGGCCGGGCACGGACGGATGCTGGCCCAGCAGGCGGCGTCGATGGTCGGCGAGGCGGAGATGACCCAGGCCATCGCGGCGATGTTGCGCGAGCACGGCGAACGGTTCCCGCACCTGATGGCGGCGATGGGGGAGGCCGGTCAGGGCGCGGGCCAGGCGTTCGAGTTCGGCCTGGCCCGCATCCTGGACGGGCTGGAGGCGCTGGTCAGCCGGCGCAGCTGAGCCGGGCGTCACCCCAGTCGGCGTGGTCGAAGTTCTTGCCGTCACCGCCGTCGGTTGCGCGCAATGTCAGGATCCGCACACCGGTGACATCAACATCAAGAGCCAGGGCAGGATCAGCGCTTCGCCGTACGCCCGAAGCCCCCAGAACCTGCCCGTCGTCGCCCAGCACCTGGAAATCAGCCGAGCCGGACTCACCCACCTCATCGTCGATGCCGACCTGGGCGGTGAACGACGTGCACGTGCCGCCCAGCCAGACCGTCACCTCGCCGGGGGCGTGCATCCCCAGCCCCTTGGCGTATACCGTGCCGCGGATGGTGAGCGGGTGACCGTCCCCGCCGGCCGCCTCGCCGTTGGAGCTGTCCCGCTCCACCGGCCCGTACCCGTTGGCCTCGCTGAGGAACGGCAGGTCGCTGATCGCCGCGGTGCCGCTGGGATCCGGCGGGGTCACCAGCGTGCGCACCGCCTGTTCGACGTGGACGGTCTGCGCGCCGGGCCGGTCGGGGTAACCCGAATCACCGGCGAAGGTGAACTCGGCGGCAACCGGCAGGTCCACGTAGCCGGGGGTGATGCCGGGGCCGGGCTGAAACGTCCATGTGCCGGTCAGCTTCTGGCCCGCCTTGAGGGTGGCGGCGCTCACGGTGGGACCGCTGACCGTCCAGCCTTGCGGGGCTTGGGGCTGCAGCCGTACCCCTCGCAGCGGACCACCGGCCGGAAGCGTGAAGACGGCCGTGACCACCGTGCCGGAGGCGGTGACCGTCAACGAGGTCGCGGGGACTTGGCGGACCGGCTCATCGCAGGTCGCCGAGCCGGTGTACTTGCACAGCACGGTTACGAACCCGCCGTTGGCCACCTCGGCAACGCTCAGCGTGTCACCGCGGCGCACGATCCGGCTCTCGCGCACCAGGCCGTGGTCGCCGTCGCGCAGCGTCTCGGCCAGGTAGCGCCCGCCCTTGAGAAAGTCCAGGTTGGCATCGACGGTGTGCGCGGCGACCGCGGAGATGCCACCCACGTACCAGCGGTCGTCGTGACGTCGCGCCACCACCGTCTCGGCTCCGGGCGCGCCGGTGAGCAGCCGCGACTCGTCCCAGGTGGTCGGCAGCCGGCTCAGCGTGCGCAGGGCCTCGGGGTGCGACTCGTAGGTCTCCGGCTTGTCGGCCAGGTGGGTCCAGCCCGATTCGTAGACCAGCGCCAGCGCGACCTCGTGCGCGTCGGTGGTGTCGCGGTCGGTGACCGCCCAGGTGACCGGCGTGTAGTCCATGCTGCCGGCCACGTTGCGGGTGTACGGGAAGATCGTGTTCTGCGCGGCCCGGGTGCGGAACTGCTCGGCGCCCCGGATGGCTTCCAGCGTCATCACGTGCGGCCAGGTGCGCTGGATGCCGCGCGGGATGGTGGCGCCGTGGAAGTTGACCATCAGGTGCTGATCCGCCGTGGCCTTCAGGATCGCGTCGTACCACTGGAAGCGGGCCTGGCTGTCGGAGTCCATGAAGTCGATCTTCAGTCCGGCAACGCCCCACTGCTTGAACCGCGGCAGCAGGGTGGCGCGTTCCTGCTCGGTGTCCAGGTCGGTCCAGTGCAACCACAACAGGACCTCGACGCCGCGCGCCCGGGCGTAACGCACAACCTCGGGCACCCATTGCGCCCTCCAGCCCTCATCGATCAGGACGAACGGCCAGCCGTTGCGCGCGGCGAAGTCGATGTACTGCCGCTGGCGTACCGGATCCGAGGGGCTGGCGTGCTCCGACAGCCAGGACCAGGCGACCATTCCCGGGCGCACCCACGAGGCGTCCGTGAGCTTCGAGGCCGGGGCCAGATCGTCAACCAGCATGGACCCGGTGACCGTCGCCAGGTCACCCACGACGGCCACCCGCCACGGCGTGGACAGCGGACCGGTCGCGCTGATCCGCGGGTCGGCCAGTTCGATCCGGTACGTCGCCTCGCCCGCTGTGTGCGTCAGGCGCGCCCCGTCATAGCGGCCGTCCACGTCGGACTCGGTCAGCAGGGCATAGGTGGTCCCGACCCGGAACAGCGAAGGGAACCCGTAGTCCCCGGTAGCCGCGGCGCCGGCCGTCGTCGGGACCCGCGGCTCCTCGTAGTTCGGCGTGTACGGCAGCAGCCAGGCCGGTGCGTCCACCGGCACCGACCACGACGACGCCTCCCCGGTCACCGTGGCCGCCGACGGCAGCACGTACCGGTAGGCGGCCCCCTCAGCGGAAACCCGGACAACCACCTTGAGCTGCTGGAAGTCGAGCGTGGATTCCTTGAGCGTGACGTCGCGTTCGAGCTGCTTGCCGGTGGTCCGGGTGTAGCGCTCGCGGACCGTACGGTCGGTGCGGGACTTGAACGTCAGCCCGGTGCTGAGGTCGGCGGTCGTGGTGGTCAGCCCGATCGGGGCCGGGGCCAGCACCGCGCTGCCCTGCCGGTCGACGCCGAAGCTGAGCCGGCCGGTGTCGTCGAGGACGAGCCGGGCGGTGACCGCACCGCCCGGCCCGTTTACCGTCCATGACGTCGCCGCTTGAGCCGGGCTGGCGCCCACCGCAGCGATCGGCGCAACCAGAAGTGCGATACCCAGTAGCCGCATGTCATGGACATTAACTGATATCTATTCGAGGCGCTTCAGTTCCGGGTGCGGGCCCGCGGTCAGCCCGCAGCGTGACGTGCGGGCTGCCGCGGATGTGGGTGGCTGCGGAGTTGCGGCCTGCGCGGGAACTGGCGCCGCGAACGCTGCGGCGAGCGCCGCGAGGAGGACAATGCTCATCGACCTTATTCGATAAGATCGGGCGGCTGAGGTGGGGCGGAAACCTCAAGTTTTCTCCTGGTGGGGACAATCAGGTGTGAGGGATCTTCAGCTCGGGTAAGCCGCGCGGCACATGCACAGGAGGTGCCCATGGGCGTCGTACTCGCGGCCGAAGGGCCCGGGCTCAGGCTCGATCTGGACTTTTTCGACTACATGATCCTCGTGATCTACTTCGCGACGGTCCTCGGCGTCGGATTCGCCGCCCGCAGGGCCATCAAGACCAGCTCCGACTTCTTCCTGTCGGGCCGCTCGATGCCGGCCTGGGTGACCGGCCTCGCCTTCGTCTCGGCGAACCTGGGCGCGCTGGAGATCATCGGCATGGCCGCCAACGGCGCCCAGTACGGCCTGATGACCCTGCACTACTACTGGATCGGCGCCGTGCCGGCCATGGTCTTCCTCGGCATTGTGATGATGCCCTTCTACTACGGCTCGAAGGTGCGCAGCGTCCCGGAGTTCCTGCGGCTGCGCTTCAACCGCCCGACGCACTGGCTCAACGCCTGGATCTTCGCGATCGCTCAGGTGCTGATCGCCGGCGTCAACCTGTACGCCCTGGCGCTGATCCTGGACGCGCTGCTCAACTGGCCGCTGTGGCTGTCAATCGTGATCGGCGCGGCGATCGTCCTGTTGTACATCGGTATTGGCGGTTTGTCCTCGGCGATCTACAACGAGGTGCTGCAGTTCTTCGTGATCCTCGCCGGTCTGCTGCCGCTGACGATCGTCGGCCTGGTCAAGGTCGGCGGCATCGACGGGCTGTTCGACGCAGTCCGCAACAGCGATCTCGGCGACGCGGCGCTGCATACCTGGCAGGGCACGGCGAACGCGGACAACCCGCTGGGCGCCAACTGGATCGGCATCGTGTTCGGCCTGGGCTTCGTGCTTTCGTTCGGCTACTGGACGACCAACTTCGCCGAGGTGCAGCGGGCGCTGTCGGCAAAGAACATGAGCGCGGCCCGTCGTACCCCGATCATCGGCGCCTTCCCCAAGCTGCTGATCCCGATCGTCACGGTCATCCCGGGCCTGATCGCCATCATCACGGTCAAGGGGCTGGGCGCCAAGACCGGCGACCTCACCTACAACAACTCCATCCCCCTGCTCATGCGTGACCTGCTGCCCAACGGTGTGCTCGGCGTCGCGGTGACCGGCTTGGTGGCCTCGTTCATGGCGGGCATGGCGGCCAACGTCAGCGGCTTCAACACCGTGTTCACCTACGACATCTGGCAGTCCTACATCCGCAAGGGCCGCTCGGACGACTACTACCTGCGCGTCGGCCGGTGGGCCACCGTCGGCGGCATCATCATCAGCATCGGCACCGCGTTCATCGCCTCGGGTTACGACAACATCATGAACTACATCCAGGCGTTGTTCTCGCTGATCAACGCGCCGCTGTTCGCGACGTTCATCGTGGGCATGTTCTGGAAGCGGATGACCCCGTGGGCGGGCTTCTTCTCGCTGCTGCTGGGCACCCTGTCCTCGCTCACGCTGTACCTGCTGTACCTGGGCGACGTCGTGACGTTCAACTCCGACCTGGAGGAGAGCTTCTGGGGTGCCGGACTGGCCTTCGTCACGGCCGTGGTGGTGGCCGTGGTGGTCACGCTGTTCACCAAGCCCAAGCCCGACAACGACCTGCGTGGCCTGGTGTACGGCCTGGCCGGCAGCTCCACCTCCGGCGAGGTCGTGCTGGCCGCCGACAAGGTCTGGTGGCGCAACCCGGCGCTGCTCGGCGGCATCGCCGTCGTGCTCGCCTTCCTGCTGTACATCCCGGTGTGGTGAGGAACTGACATGGCTGAGGACAACCGCCCCCACGACGAGCTGATCGACCAGGGCGAGGAGTTGCAGCAGGCCTCCGCGGCGGCCCGGCTGTTCGACGTGCGCCGGGTCATCGGTGGGCTGTTCGTGGTGTACGGCATCATCGTCACGCTGCTCGGGCTCTTCGACTCCAGCTCGGAGATCGACAAGGCGCAGGGCGTGCGGATCAACCTCTGGATGGGCCTGGCGATGCTGGCCCTGGGCGCGTTCTTCCTGGTCTGGCAGTGGCTGCGCCCGGCCGAGGGGCCCAGCAAGGAGGACCTGGCCGCCGAAGATGCTCCCCGCGGCCACTGATCAGCAACCGGCCACGGCCGTTTGATGGAGAACCCGGTGCGGACCGGGTGCAGCTCGGTTGCACAGCATCCCCATACCTTCCAGTGGGGGTGCCGTGCTTCCGATACTCAGGGCATGGAACCCCTCGCCTCAGTAAGCCTGGCCAGCGGAGCCTCGCAGCGCTCCCCCGGCTGGCAGATGCAGCTTCGTGTTGACTACGTCGTCAACAAGGTCATGCAGACGCACCGCGGGCAGTCCGAGGATGCCGTCCGCCAGGCCATCCAGGATCAGCTCCGCAGCGTCGGCGTGGTGCCGAACGGCCGGCAGGTCGCCCAGTACGCGGCGGTGATCAGCCAGCTCCCGCTGCTCCCGCCGAACAATTGACACCCGACATCCCCCGCTCATAGCCGTCCCGAGCGGGGGATATCGGACGCGATGCTTGACAGGGTCTCGGCTTGGCCGGGAAGGTCCAAACACGACCTTCCCATCCATGGAGGCTCTACATGTCACCAGCCCGCTGGGCGACCGCCTGCGCGCTCTCGTTCGTGACCGCGGCCGCCGCGGTCCTGCCCGGGATCGCACCGGCCGCCGCGGCTCCACCCGACGAGACTTTGGGCGTGTATGTCGGCACCCTCGACGCCACGCAATTCGCACGGCTGCGCGCCGCAGGCGTCGACGCCGATGAAACCCCCGTGTCCGCGGCCGGCAACGGCAAGATCAACGTTGAGACCATCATCAGCTCGCAGCAGGCAGCCGCGCTCGTGCGCGCCGGCGTGCCGCTGACGGCCAAGGCCACCACGGCCCGGATGCGGGCCAAGGCCGCAGCCGCCCCCACGGTGTTCCGGCCGTACAACAGCAAGGGCGGCATCCGGGAGGAGCTGGCAGCCACCGCCGCGGCCAACCCGCGCATCGCCAAGCTGGAGACGATCGGCACGTCGCTGCGGGGGGTGCCGATCCAGGGCGTCAAGCTGACCCGCGATGCCCGTACGGTGCCCGACGGCCGCCGCCCGGCGGTGCTGTACATGGGCAGCCAGCACGCCCGGGAATGGATCACCCCGGAGATGACGCGGCGGCTGCTGCACTACTTCGTCGACGGGTACGGCAAGAACCCGGAGATCACCAAGCTCGTGAACACCACCGAGCTGTGGTTCGTACCGGTGTCGAATGTCGACGGTTATGACTTCACCTTCACCGAGGGCAACCGGCAGTGGCGCAAGAACCTGCGCGACGTCAACGGCGACGGCAGGATCACCACCGGCGACGGGGTGGACCTCAACCGCAACTTCCCCTACAAATGGGGCTACGACAACGAGGGTTCCTCCGACGACCCGGCCAGCGAGACCTACCGCGGCACCGGGCCGAAGTCCGAGCCGGAGACCAAGGCGTTCGACGCGTTGTTCCGCCGGGTCGGCTTCGAGTTCCTGATCAACTACCACTCGGCCGCCGAGCTGCTGCTCTACGGCGTGGGCTGGCAGGTGGCCACGCCGAGCCCGGACGACGAGATCGCCATCGCGCTGGCCGGCGACGACGCGCACCCGGCGATTGCGGGCTATGACCCGGACATCTCCGCCGAGCTGTACACCACGAACGGCGAAACCGACGGGCAGGCGCAGGTCCGCTACGGCACCATCGCGTTCACGCCCGAGATGAGTACCTGCGCCACCGCCTCGGACCTGGACCCCACCGACCAGTGGGACGCCAAGGACTGCGCGAGCGTCTTCACCTTCCCCGACGACGAGAAGCTGATCCAGGGCGAGTTTGAGAAGAACGTGCCGTTCGCGCTGTCGGTGGCCAAGTCGGCGCGCACCCCGGACAACCCGGTCTCCTCGGTGGGCCGCACCGCCCCGGACTTCCGGGTGGACGGGTTCGATGTCTCGTACGGCTCGGACCAGCAGGTAGCGGTCACGGCCAAGCGCCGCCTCGGGCCGGTCACGCTGCACTACTCGATCAACGGCGGCCGGGCGAAGACCGTGCGGACCAAGGAGTGGCGCGGCGGTGAGCGCTACGGCGACGGCATGGACAAGTACTACGCCGAGCTGCGCGGCAAGGTGAGCCGGGCCCGCCCCGGTGACAAGGTCAAGGTGTGGTTCACCGCACGCCGGGCCACCTCGTCGAGCTTCACCTACACCGTCAACACCAAGATCGGCGGGGACGTGCTGGTGCTCGCGGCCGAGGACGTCACCGGCACCTCGCCGGACGCCACCGACGGGGCGACCAGCGCCCGCTACGCCGACGAGTACGTGGCCTCGCTGCGCAAGGCCGGTAAGCGGGCCGACGTGTACGACCTCGACACCCACGGTGGCAAGGCGCCGCACCCGCTGGGAGTGCTCTCGCACTACAAGGCGGTCGTGTGGGAGACCGGTGACGACGTCATCCCGCGGGTGAAGGGCCAGCCGGCCGGCACCCTGGCGCGCGCCGCGGTGGACACCGAGCTTGCCGTGCGCGACTACCTCAACGAGGGCGGCAAGCTGCTCGAAGCCGGCCAGTACGCCGGGTACGCCGAGGGCACCAACGGCGGCTACGCGTACCTGCCCGAGGGGCCGGGGGAGTGCGCCGCGGCCAACAGTGCCGCCTGCCTGCCGCTGCTCAACGACTTCCAGCAGTACTGGCTGGGTGCGTACTCCTACGTTGACAACGGCGGCAGCGCCCCCGGCGGCACGCCGTACCCGGTGACCGGCACGCAGGGCAAGTTCGCCGGGTTCACCGGCACCCCGTCCGCCGGGCACACCGCATCGTTCCTGTCCACCTCCAGCTTCCTGCCGCCGGCGCAGTTCCCGCAGTTCAAGAGCGCGGCGCCGCTGGACTGGAAGCTGCCCGGCGCCCAGCCCTACGACCCGTACGACGGTAGCTGGTACGTCTGGAGCGAGCAGGCCGACTCGGCGTACAAGCGGCTCACCCGCACTGTCGACCTGAGCGGGGCCACCAGCGCGGCACTGACGTTCCAGACCTCGTTCGACACCGAGGCGGGCTGGGACTTCCTGTTCGTCGAGGCGCACGAGGTGGGCACCGACAACTGGACCACGCTGCCCGACACCGGCGGCTTGACCAGTACGAGCACCGGCGACAGCTGCGCCGCGGGGATCGCCGGACTGCACCCGTTCGTGGCCCACTACCAGGGCGCGGACTGCTCCTCGACAGGCACGACCGGCACCTGGAACGCGGCGAGCGGCAACAGCGGGGGCTGGAAGCAGTTCACCGCCGACCTGTCGGCGTACGCGGGTGAGCAGGTCGAGCTGTCGATCTCGTACATGTCGGACTGGGGTACCCAGGGTCTCGGGGTGTTCCTGGACGACGCCCGGGTGGAGGTCAACGGCACCGTGGCCGCGCAGACGTCGTTCGAGAGCGACCTCGGTGGCTGGACGGTGGCCGGCCCGCCGCCGGGCACCGGGGCCAACAGCAACGACTGGACCCGCAGCCAGCTGGCGTTCGACTCGGGCGCCGGGATCACCACCGCCGACACCGTCTACCTGGGCTTCGGCCTGGAGACGCTTACCACGGCGCAACGCGACGATCTGGTGCGCCGCGCGTTGAAGCACCTGAAGGTGTAGGAAATCAAGGAACGGTAGTGGGCGCCGCGTGCCAGGGGTAGACCTCAAGGCGCGCGGCGCGCTGCCGTGCAGGGCGGAGATTAATCGCGGTGCGCGCAACCACCCGGCCGATCCTGGCCGCGTTTCTTGCTGTTCTGGCCACGGTGGTTGGGGCCACCCCTGCTGCGCAGGCGTCGCGCGGGGGTGATGCGCTGACCTGGAAGCCGTGCGCGGAGGACAAGACGGCGCAGTGCGCCACTCTGGCCGTACCGGTGGACTGGTCGGACCCTTATGGTCCGCGCGCGTCGGTCGCGCTCGCCCGGCGCCCAGCCACCGATGCGAAGGCGCGGTTGGGCACGTTGATCGTCAATCCCGGCGGACCGGGCGGCTCGGGCGTCGACTTCGCGCTGGACAGCGACTACTTCTTCAGCCCGCAGGTGCGCCGGCGCTTCGACATCGTCGGCTTCGACCCGCGCGGCGTTGCCCGCAGCAGCCCGGTGGTGTGTTCGGCGTCGTTGCTGGCCGCCGGGCCGTCGATGATGATCTCCACGGCTCGCCTGTACGACCAGAATGTCGCCTACAACCGCAAGCTCGCCGCCGACTGCTTGCAGCGCAGCGGCCCGCTCTTCGGCCACAGCGACACCATCAGCGTCACCCGCGACATGGACGCCATCCGCGCCGCGCTGGGTGAGCAGACGATCAGCTTCTACGGTGCCTCCTACGGCACCCTGCTGGGCGCGCAGTACGCCGAGCGCTACCCGCAGCGCGTCCGCGCCCTCGTGCTGGACAGCGTGATGAACCACAGCGGCGACACCGCCAGCTTCCTCGCCGACCAGACGGCGGCCGCGCAGGATTCCTTCGATCAGTTCGTGGCCTGGTGTGATCGCAGCACCTCGTGCGCGCTGCACGGCGAGGACGTGCGCTGGGTGTGGCGGGCGCTGCTCAACCGGGCCCGGCGCGGCGTGCTGCGCGACCCGTACGACCCCAGTTTCCGCCCCGGCGAGCTCGACCTGCTGCAGGTCGCGTTCAGCTCGTTCTACGACCCGCAGTGGTACTCGCTGGCCTTCTACCTCAAGGAGGCGCTCACCCCGGTCGCCGGTCGCCGGCCCAAGCTGACGATCACCGAGGCCGAGAACAGCTTCCCGGCGGTGTTCTGTGACGACTGGGCGGTGCCGGTGGCGGGCTGGCCCGACCTGCGGGGCAAGCTGGCCTCGCTGGCCCGCGCGCACCGGGACATGCCGGTGTCGCCGCTCGGGCTGACCTCGGTGGCGAGCTGCCTGGGCACACCACTGCCCCCCGACAACCCGCAGCGGCGGCTGGCCCCGGCGAAGACCGGCCCGGTGCTGCTGATCAACTCGGCGCACGACCCGGCGACGCCCTACGCCTGGGCCCGCTCGGTGGCCGAGCAGCTCGGGCCGAAAGCGACGCTGGTCACGTACCAGGGCTGGGGCCACACCGTGTACGGCCGCAGCTCCTGCGTGAACGCCCTGGTCGACCGCTATCTGCTCACCGTGCAGGCCCCGGCCGCCAAGGCTTCCTGCCCGGGGGTGGAGCCGTCGCCGGGCGGGGTCGGCGGCATCTCCCGGCGACCGGAGTATCGTTAGCCTGGCTAATAACCAGGAGGCCCCTTGACCCGTCGCGCGCCCCGGGCGTCCATCGACCCGGACACCGGCAAAACCTGGCTGCGACGGGCGATGCCCCTGGTCAAGGCCCACCGGGCGCTGCTGGCCACCTCGCTGCTGATGTCGTTCGCGGGCCTGGTCGTGCAGGTGCAGATCCCGAACCTGCTGCGCATCGGCATCGACAAGGCCATCGTCGAGCGCACCGCGCAGTTGTCCACGTACGTGTGGTGGATCGCCGGCCTGGCCCTGCTCCAGGGCTTGATCAACTATCTGGCCCGGCTCTACCTGCTGCGCACCGCCTACGAGATCGAGTACGACCTGCGTAACATCGTGTACTCGCACCTGGTCCGGATGCCGTTCGGCTTCTTCGACAGGGTGCAGTCCGGCGAGCTGATGTCGCGGTCGAGCTCGGACATCCGGGCCGTGCAGATGTACCTGTCGTTCGGCCCGTCGATCCTGGTCCAGTGCCTGATCGCGGTGGTCGCCTTCGGGCTCATGCTCAGCATCAACGTGCCGCTGGCGATCGTCGCGATGGTCACCATGCCGGTCATCGGGTTCCTCGGCGTGGGCATGCGCAAGGCCATCTTCCCGGTGTCCTGGCTGATCCAGGCGCGGCTGGCGCAGATGGCCACCATCGTCGACGAGAACATCCAGGGCGTGCGGATCGTCAAGGCGTTCGCCGCCGAGGGACGTCAGCTGCGCTCGCTGGGCGAGTCGGCCGACCGGATCCGCTGGGCGTATCTGCAGGACGCGCGGATCCGCAGCCGGTGGACGCCGGTACTGGACAACCTGCCGCGCCTCGGGCTGGCGCTGGTGCTGCTGGTCGGCGGGCTCATGGTGCTGCACGGCGGCACCACGGTCGGCACGATCGTGGCGTTCAACTCCTACGTGCTGATGCTCCAGCCGCCGTTCCGCCTGCTCGGCATGATGATCATGCTGGGTCAGCGGGCCTCGGCCTCCGCCCGGCGCATCTACGAGATCCTCGACACCCCGAGCGACGTGGTGGACGCCCCGGCCCCGGTCGACGCCGCGTTGCGGGGTGCGGTGCGCTTCGAGGCGGTCAAGTTCTCGTACCCGAACGGCACGCTCGCCCTCGACGGCCTCGACCTGCACATCCACGCCGGCGAGACGGTGGCCGTGGTCGGCGCCACCGGCAGCGGCAAGTCCACGCTGGGCCGGCTGCTCGCCCGGTTCTACGACGTCAGCGCGGGCCGGGTGACCATCGACGGCCACGACGTGCGGGAGCTGCGCCTGGCCGCCCTGCGCGCGCAGGTCGGCATCGTGCCCGACGAGCCGTTCCTGTTCTCACTGTCGATCCACGACAACATCGCGTACGGCCACCCCGGCGCCGCCCGCGACGAGGTCATCGACGCCGCCCGTGCAGCCGGGGCCGACGAGTTCGTCCGCGCGCTGCCCGAGGGCTACGACACCGTGGTCGGCGAGCGCGGCTACACCCTGTCCGGCGGTCAGCGTCAGCGCCTCGCCATCGCCCGCGCGCTGCTGGTCAACCCCCCGGTGCTGGTGCTCGACGACGCCACCAGCGCTGTCGACGTCACCGTCGAGCAGGCCATCCACGCCTCCCTGAGCGCCCGGATGCGGGGGCGCACCACGCTGATCGTCGCGCACCGGCTCTCCACCATCGGGCTCGCCGAACGGGTGATCCTGATGGCGGCCGGCCGGGTCGTCGCCGACGGCACCCACGAATCCCTGCTGGCGAGCGAGCCGCGCTATGCCCGCGTGCTGGCCACCGAGCTCGACCAGGAGGTAGCGCCGTGAGCATGTTCGGTGGGGGCTTCGGCGGCTTCAACGCCGGTGGCCACTCCTCGGTCGGTGCGGCCGGGCGCAAGGGCAACGGCCTGCCGTTCGCCGGCATCCCGGAGGACCTGGCCGAGGGCGTGGCCAAGCTGGAGGCCCGCGAGCCCGAGCACGGCGACCCGCACACCCCGTTCGACCCGGTGGCCGATCAGGGCGGCCCGGTCACGATCACCCGGCTGCTCGGCGGGCGCCCGCGGCTGCTGGTCGCGGCGACCGTGGCGGTGCTGGTGGAGACGCTGCTGCTGCAGGCCGGGCCGCTGCTCGTGCAGATCGGCATCGACCACGGCATCACCGGGCGCAACCTGCCGGTGCTGATCGGCGCGACCGTCGCGTTCGTGGCCGCGGTGCTGCTCACCGGGGTGGCCACCAGCGCCCGCATGCGCCAGAGCGGCCGGCTTGCCGCGTCGGCCACCCGGGACCTGCGGATCCGCATCTTCGCGCATCTGCAACGCATGTCGCTGGACTACTACACCCGCGAGAAGGCCGGCGTCACGATGACCCGGATGACCTCCGATGTGGAGGCGCTGCAGAGCCTGCTGTCCGACAGTTTCGCCCAGTTCGGCATCCAGGCGCTGACCATGATCGTGGTGACGGCTGTGCTGTTCCACTACAACGCCGAGCTTGCGTTGATCACGTTGCTGCTGGTCGTACCGCCGCTGACGGTGTTGTCGCTGTGGTTCCGCCGGGCCGCCGACAAGGGCTACAACCGCCAGCGTGACGCGATCGCGGCGATGTTCGCCGACCTGTCCGAAAGCCTCAACGGCGTGCGGGTGGTCACCGCGCACAACCGCCAGGAACGCAACATCATCGCGCACCGCGACGTGGTCGGCGGCTACCGCGACGCCAACGATCACACCGGGCGGATCAATGCGGTGTACGGCCCCGGCTCCTCGGCCATCGGCCTGCTCGGCATGGCCGCGCTGCTGTTCGCAGGCGGGCGGATGGTGCTGCGCGGTGAGCTGAGTATCGGCGAGCTCACCGCGTTCGTGCTCTACCTCAACGCGTTCTTCCAGCCGGTGCAGCAGCTCGTGCAGATCTACACGCAGTACCAGCAGGCCCACGCGGCGATCGGGAAGATCAACGGTCTGCTGGGGACCGTGCCGTCGGTGCGCTCGAACCCGGGGGCCACCACCCTGCCCCCGGTCCGCGGCGAGATCGTGCTCGACGACCTGTCCTTCGGCTACCTGCCCGATCGACCGGTGCTCGAACACGTCACCCTGCGCATCGCCCCGGGTGAGACGGTGGCTTGCGTCGGGCCCACCGGGGCGGGCAAGTCCACGCTGGCCAAGCTGGTCACCCGGCTCTACGACCCGACCGGCGGGCGGATCCTCATCGACGGCCACGACCTGCGCGAGGTCACCCTGGCCTCGCTGCGGCGCCAGATCGGGGTGGTGCCGCAGGAGCCGTTCCTGTTCGCCGGCACGCTGCGCGACAACATCGCCTTCGCCCGCCCGGAGGCCTCCGACGCCGAGGTGTGGGCGGCCATCGACGCGGTCGGCCTGCGCGAGCTGGTCGAACGCTCGCCTGAGGGGCTGCTGACCCCGCTGCACGAGCGCGGCCAGTCGGTGTCGTCGGGGGAGCGGCAACTGCTCGCGCTGGCCCGCGCCTTCCTGGCCGAACCGCGGGTGGTGGTGCTCGACGAGGCCACGTCCAGCCTGGACCTCAACAGCGAGCTGCGGGTCGAGGCGGCCTTGGATCACCTGCTCGACGGCCGTACGGCGATCCTCGTCGCGCACCGGCTGTCCACAGCGATGCGCGCCGATCGGATCATCGTCGTCGATGAGCGCGGCATCCTGGAGTCCGGTACCCACGAGGAGCTGGTGGCCCAGGGTGGACGTTACGCCTCGATGTACGCAACCTGGGCCGCTCCGGTTGTGCCAGACGGTCATCACCTGTAGGCAGAGAATGACTGTCCGTCTTCTCTCCCCGGAGGCCCGATGCGCTTGTCGAGTGCGCTAGCCACCACTGCCTCGTTGACGCTGCTCACCGCGGCAGCACTGCCCAACGCGGCAATTGCCGCGAGCCCTGCGAACCCGAAGATCGGCGCCACCGCGGTGGGCTACGGCGGCGCGGTGACCTCGGTCGATTCCACCGCCACGGCCGTCGGCCTCGAGGTGCTGCGCCGCGGCGGTAACGCGGTCGACGCCGCAGTGGCCACGGCTGCCGCGCTCGGCGTCACCGAGCCGTTCTCGGCGGGCATCGGTGGCGGCGGCTTCTTCGTGTACTACGACGCCCGGCGCGCAACCGTCAGCACGATCGACGGCCGCGAGTCCGGCCCGGCCACGATGACCGAGGACATCTTCGTCGACCCGGCGGACCACCAGCCGTACGACTTCCCCGAGGCCCGGGTCAGCGGCCTGTCCACCGGCACCCCGGGCACGCTGGCGACCTGGGAGGCAGCCACCCGCAAGTGGGGCACGCGCTCGCTGAGCAGCCTGTTGCAGCCGGCCGCCAAGGTCGCCGACAAGGGCTTCACCGTTGACGCCACGTTCCGCCAGCAGGTCGCCGACAACGCCGCCGCGTTCGGGCAGTTCGAGTCCACCAGCGACCTCTATCTGCCCGGCGGTCAGCCGCCGGCGGTCGGCAGCACGCTGCGCAACCCCGACCTGGCCGACACCTACCGGTTGATCGCCCGCCGCGGCACCGACGTCTTCTACAAGGGACAGGTCGGAGCCGACGTGGTGCGCACGGTGCAGCACCCGCCGGTGGCCGGGCAGCCCATCGGCACCTGGGCGTACCCGATCCGGCCGGGCACGCTGAGCCGCTCCGACCTGGCCAAGTACAAGGTCAACTTCCCCGCGCCGACCACGTCGGACTATCGCGGGCTGACCGTTTATGGCATGTCGGCGCCCTCCAGCGGTGGCACCACGGTGGGCGAGGCGCTCAACATCCTCGAGAAGACCAACCTGGCCAGGACCTCGAAGATCCAAGCCTTGCATCGGTACGCCGAGAGCACCGCGTTGTCGTTCGCCGACCGTAACCGCTATGTGGGGGCGTACACCTCGCAGGCGGTCGTGAAGAAGCTCTTGAGCGATAGCTGGGCGAGCCAGCGCGCCTGCCAGATCGACCCGGCGCACGCGCTGAAGAAGCCGGTCCCGCCGGGCGACCTGAACGCCCAGGGCTGCACCCCGGCCAGCGTCGGCGGCCCGGTTGAGCTGGGGCAGAGCACGACCAACCTGACCGCGACCGACCGCTGGGGCAACGTCGTGGAGTACACCCTGACCATCGAGCAGACCGGCGGCAACGCCATGGTCGTGCCCGGTCGCGGCTTCCTGCTCAACAACGAGATGACCGACTTCAACTTCACCAACACCCAGGCCCCGGCGAGCGACCCCAACCTGCCCGGCCCGAACAAGCGGCCCCGCAGCTCGATGGCCCCGACCATCGTGCTCAAGCACGGCAAGCCGTTCCTGGCGCTCGGCTCACCCGGCGGCGCCACCATCATCACCACGGTCCTGCAGGTGCTGATCAACCGGGTCGACCTGGGCATGACCCTGCCGCAGGCGATGGCGGCCCCGCGCGCCTCGCAGCGCAACACCGCCGGCATCCAGGCCGAGCCCGCGTTCCACCAGCAGTACGGCCCGGGCCTGGAAGCGCTGGGTCACACCTTCGGCCCCGACGTCGCCGAGCTGGGCGCGGCCACCGCCATCGAGTTCACCCGGCACGGCGGCCTGATCGCGACCGCCGAACCGGTGCGCCGCGGCGGGGGTGCGGCCGGCGTGGTGCGCTCTCACCGATAGATCTCTCCCAGGGCGTGGTATGCCGCTTTCGGCTCCCACGCCCTGGCCGGGTCTTCGAACACCTTGACGATGCCGTAGCTGGCCAGGTCCAGATCGTCCCCGGTTTCCCGGTGCCGGAAGCCGTGCAGCGCGAAGGCGAACACGAACGCACTGTCCACGCCCTGCTCGTCCAGGATCTGGGAGGCCGGCCCGCAATCCCTGCACCCCCGGGCCGCCACCGTGCCCATCGTGCTGCTGCGCAACGAATTCGTGACCCGCGGCGTGCCCTCGGTACCGGACCAGGTGCTCATCGAGATCGTCGACGAGGTTTTCCTGCCGCTGACCCGCAACCGCGCTACTTGACGTAGGTGAAATCAAGGCCCCCGGCCGACGAGGCGGTGCTGGTGACTGCACCGGCCGGGTGGCGGACCAGGGTGACTGTCATCTTCGTGGTGCTACCGGTGCTGCGGGCTCAGCGACGTCAGGCTCGCCGGGACCGTGGCGGCGTACGTGAAGGTCTTGCCCGTGCTCGTACCGCCCGGGCCGACCACCACGACGGCGACCTTGCCCGCTCGGTGCTTGGCCGCGGTGAAGCGCAGCTGGGTGTCCGACACCCGGGTGAACGACACCGCCCGCCCGCCGATCGAGACGCGGGTGGCGGCGGTGAACCCGGTGCCGGTCACGGTGACCGCGGTGCTGGCCGTGGTCAGCCCGGCGGCCGGGCTCAGCGACCCGATCACCGGCTTGGCCGGCTTGACGGCGGTGTACGGCAGCGGGTTGCTGGTGCCCGCGGCGGTCGTGACCACCATGGACGCGGTCCCGGCCGGGCGCGCCTTGACGAACACCTTGAGCTGGGTGGTGCTGACCACGGTGTAGCTCAGCGTCGTGGTGCCCAGCTTGACCGAGCGGATGTTGCTCAGGTTGGTGCCGGTGACCACGACGGTGGTGGTCGTGGTGGAGGCACCCGTGCCCGGGGTCAGTGCGGTGAGCGTCGGGACGCTGCCCGCCACGTACGACAGGTAGCGGTATGCGCTCGTGCCGCCCGGCGTGGTCACCGACACCGGGACGTTGCCGCTGGCGTGCGCCGGGGCGACGAACGTGACGCTGGTGCCGGTCACGGTACCCGGCGCGACGGTGCTCGTACCGACCTTGACGGTGCTGGTGCCGAGCAGGTTGGTGCCGGTCAGCGTGATGGTGGCGCCGCCGTCCTGGCTGGTGGTGCCCGGCGTGATCGCGCTGAGCACCGGCGGCGGCTGGGTGAAGGTGAAGTCGTCGGCCGTGCCGCTGGTGTCGCTGGTGCCGGCCGCGTTCGTGACGGTGACGTCGGCCGGGCCGGCCGCGTGCGCCGGGGCCGTGGCCACCAGCCGGGTGACGCCGTTGGCGACGGTCTTGGAGAACGTGGCGGTGGTGCCGCCGAACTTCACGCCGGTCGCCCTGGTCAGGCCCGCTCCGGTGAGGGTGACTGAGGTGCCGGCCGAGCCCTTGCTGGTCGACAGCGCGGTGACACTCGGGGTCACGGTGATCGGGGACGCCGGCGCGGTGATGCCGGAAATCGTGTACGCGCCGTTCACCACCGTCTCGATGAAGCCCCAGGACACGTGGGCATCGCCGTTGTTGCCCCAGCCGGTGCCCCACTGATTGCGCAGGTAGACCCCGTCGTCGTCGTAGCCGAACGCGGTGACCATGTGCCCGCCGAGGCTGGTGCCGCTGGTGGTGGTGTAGAGGCTGTGCGCGCCCAGGTCCATGAAGTCCTGGTACACCGGGAAGCCGAGGGCCACCGGGGTGTTGTTGGCCAGCGCCTGCTCGATCACCGTCTGCGCGTTCTGGCCCTGGTTGGCCCCGCTCCACAGCCGGGTCCAGCCGCTGATCTTGTAGTTGCCGGCGTTCGCGATCTGCGCCGAGGTCGGGGCCACCTTGTAGTTGCTGGTGCCCTGGAAGTAGTCGTCCTGGCTGTCCACGCCGTTGGCCTGCACGTTGGCGAGCACGGTGTCCGGGTTGAGGCCCCGGGAGGGGGCGCCGCCGGCGACGACGTTACGCAGATAGAGGAACAAGGGGGCGTACGGCGAATCGACCTTGTTCGTGCGGTTCGCGTAGTAACCCATGAGGTTGCGGGAGATGGTCCACGCCACGCACTGCCCGACCGAGCCCTGGTCGCCGACGGCCGGGGCGTAGGAGCGCAGGTCCACCGACGCCGGGATGGAGTCGGCGTGCGCGGTGCCCGGGGTGGCCAGGTAGCGCTCGGTGTTCGCGATATAGCCACCGACGTGCGGGTTGATGTCCTCGATCGCGGCGCTCTCGTCCCACGGGTCGTACTGCGGGTCGTCGGTCGTACCGTCGGCGGGGGTGCCGGTCTGCGGCGCCGGCACGGACTTCGCCACCGCGGCACCCGGGCGTGCCCCCGTCAGCAGCGTGAGCACGGTGACGAGCAGGGCCACAAAAATCCGCGTCATGCTCATCTCCGATCCCCCGGGCTGATGTCCTGGCTGTCAGCGCTTCAGATCGGTTCCATCGGCTGCGGGTTGAGGGCCGAGCGCTGTGGGATCCGGCATTCTCCAGTCCGCAACGCCCGGGCTGTCCCATGATGGGGGGAACCTAGCGCGTAACGAGTGACAGGAGTTCCGCGGTGGTCTCATTCCGGTCGCGAGCGGCGGAGAGCAGGAACGACGCCGAACGGGCGATTCCTCGCGATGTCGAGAGCCTCGAGAAGCTGATCGTCGACCTGGGCAACGCCCAGGACGAGCAGACGGCGTGGCAGATCACCGTCGACAGCACGGTGAGCTCGCACAACTTCAGCTACGGCGCGGTGTGGTTGCCCACCCGCAACGGCGAGATGGCGGTTGCCTACGAAACCGGCACGCTGACCCGCGAGATGCAGGCCGTGATCCACGGCAAGCCGGTGCCGGCCGATGCGGGCCTGGTCGGGCGGGCGGTGCGCACCAAGCAGCCGGTGTACGTCGACGACATGACCCGCTGCGACGACTGCCAGCGCTGCCAAGCCGCAGCCCGCAGCGGCATGCAGGCTGCCGTGATCACGCCGGTGCTGCGCGATGGCGCGGTCATCGCGGTGCTGGAGTACTTCTCCGCCGTACCGCTGTATCTCGAAGGTCCGCGCAGCGAGAAGTGGGCGTCGATCGCGCGCATCGCCGAGCAGGCCCGCTTCACCGCGCTGGCCGCCGCCGAGCTGCGCCAGGTCGCCGACGACCGGCTCGCCGTGACCGGCGTGGTGACCGCGCTGGGCGAGGCCCGCGACTCGACCTCGGCGCTACGGGTCGCGCTCGACTCGGTACGCACCGCGTTCGGATGGGCGTACGGCTCGTTCTGGGAGGTCGACGAGCGCGACAACGTGCTGCGCTTCAAGGTCGAGTCGGGTTCGGCGGGCGACGAGTTCCGCAAGGTCACGCTGGCGGCGACGTTCGCCGAGGGCGTGGGCCTGTCCGGGCGCGCGTGGCGGGCCAAGGACCTGGTGTTTGTGCGCGACATCGGCGAGCTGACCGACTGCGTGCGGGCTCCCGCGGCGCAGCGGGCGGGGGTGCGCTCGGGTGTGTGCTTCCCGCTGATCAGCCATGGCCGGATCATCGGCACGATGGACTTCTTCACCACCGAGTTCATCGAGCTGTCCGATTCCCGGGCCTCCGCGCTGCGCAACGTCCAGCAGTTGGTGTCCCAGCGGCTTGACATCGTACGGGGAAACGAAACCGCGACGGAGAATTCCCGCAGCTTGCTCGACACTGTTTCGCGGTTGCGGGCGGCCAGCGACGACGCGACGCGGGTGGCGCAGGAGGCGGTCGCGCGGGCCTCGGAGATGACGCAGGAAGTCGAGGCGCTGGGCCAGGCGTCCACTGCGATCGGCGACGTCATCAAGATCATCTCGTCGATCGCCGACCAGACCAACCTGCTCGCCCTGAACGCCACCATCGAGGCGGCGCGGGCGGGCGAGGTCGGCCGCGGGTTCGCCGTGGTCGCCGGCGAGGTCAAGGACCTGGCGCGCGAGACCGCTGAGGCCACCCAGCGCGTGTCGGAGCAGATCAACGGTATTCAGAATTCTGCGCGTACGGTCTCCAGTGGCATTCTCACCACCAGTGACACGATCGGGCAGATGGACGCCGTGCAGGCCCGGATGAACGAGGTGCTCGAGGAGCAGGCGCGGATGGCCTCAGCGCTGCAGATGTGAGGCCGGCGCAAGCCAGTCCAGCACGCTCCGGATCTCCCGGTCCCAATAACCCCACTCGTGGGCGCCGGGGCTGTACTTCGCGTCGATCGCGATGCCGTTGCGCTCGCAGGCCGCGACGAAGTTCTGGTTCTGGTGCAGCGTATGGTCCTCGGTGCCGCAGCGCAGCAGCAGCTCCGGCAGGTCCTGCGCTGTGGTGTCGCTGAGCAGGTGCAGCAGGTCGTCGCCGGTGCCTTCCGGGGAGCGGTCGCCGTACACGCGGGCCATCAGCTCGACGATGTGCGGGCGCTTGTCGTGCTCGTAGAGCCAGGCGACGTCCAGGGCTCCGGACAGCCCGGCCGCGGCGGCGAAGCGTTCCGGCTGGCGCAGGGCCCATTTGAAGGCACCGTACGCGCCCATCGACAACCCGGCGACGAAGGTGTCCTCGCGCCGGGTGGAGACGTTGAAGAACGCCTGCACGGTGGCTGGAAGCTCCTCGGACAGGAAGGTCCAGAACTTCAGGCCGTACCGCTCGTCGGCGTAGAAACTGCGGTGCACCTGCGGCATCACGACCGCGAGGCCCTTGTCGGCGGCATAGCGCTCGATCGAGGTGTAGCGCGTCCAGGCGGTGTGATCATCGGTGAGCCCGTGCAGCAGGTACAGCACGGGCGGCGGCTGGGGAGACGGGTTCGGCAGCACAACGGTCATGGCAGTGCCCAGCTCAAGGGCTTCGGAATAGAAGTCGCACCGGATCAGAGGCATCCGTCGATGATCTACCGGGTGGGCGCCTCCCGCCAGCCTCCCGCCAGCCTCCCGCCGGTCTTCGGCCGGTCTTCGGCCGGACCCTCGCCCTTCACCGCGTCGTAGCAGGTGCGGGCCGGCGGTCCCAGGCGGTTGGGAATGTCGTACCCATCGATTAGAATGTGTGTACGAAAAGGGCTCCTGACCTGCGGGGAGATCAACGTGACCACGCCCGTTATGTCCAATCCTGCTCCTGCGATTCCGCCGTACGCCACCATGCTCGGCTTCACCCGCTACGTAGCCCGCACCGGCCCCGCCAAGGCCACGTTCGTCGGTGGGCTGCGCCGCCAGCGGGAACGCCGCACCGGCTTCAACCCGCACAGCCAACTCGTCAAGGCTCTCAAGGCCGACATCGCGTTCCGCACCGGCGGCAGCTACCTCGAAGGCGTGACCGCCCTGGTGAAGGACCGCTGGAAGCCGCTGTACGAAGCCGTGAGCGCCGGCGCCCTCACGTACCTCACGTCCCTCGGCGCCCCCGACGAGGTCGGCCTGGCCCAGACCCGCGAAGCCATCGCCACGGTCGGCCCGCTGGCCGTGAAGATCAACCCCCACTTCGGCATCCGGTACGCCGGCAACCGCCGCGAGGCCGTCCGGCTGCACTTCGACGAGCAGCCCCCGACTCCCGAGGTCATCACCGCCACCCTGCACCTGATGACCCGGCACATGGATCAGATCCTGCCCAGCGCCGAGGCGGTGCTGGTCGACGTCCGCCGGGGCGTCACCTACCGCCGCGACCCCGCTGCGAAGACGGCCGACATCGAGCGCTGGCTGGCCGGGGAGGCCGCCGCCTTCTCCAGCATGTGGACCACCACTACCGCCGCCTGACCCGGCTGCAGCCCCCGCCGGCCGGTGACTCGGTCGGCGGGGGTGCGCTGTGGACGTACCGGGTGAGGGTGGATCGTCCTTTTGGTTTGGAATTGATTGGGTTTCGGCGTGGGAAGTTCTTAGGTGCAGGGCGGTTGCGACGATGCTTGCGGTGTAGGCGAAAGTGCGGCGCGTCGGGGGGCGTGGAAAATGCGGGTTGCGGTGCGGATTGCGGTTGCGGTTGCGGGCGTTGCCGGGGCGGGGGCCGGGGTTGTTCCGGCTCAGGCGGCTTCGGTGCCGAGCGTGGGCAGCTTGGTCGCCTACGTGCGCGGCGGGGATGTGTACGTCAGCAAGGGCACCACGGAGACCCTTGTCGCCACCGGCGGCAGCTGGGCCCGGCCGCGTTGGTCGCCGGACGGCAAGACGCTGGCCGCGCTCAAGGGCGGGCAGCTCTGGACCATGAAGGCCGACGGCAGCGCCAAGCACCGCATCACCACCCGCGCGGCCAGTGGGCCCTCCTGGTCGCCGGACGGCAAGTCGCTGGCGTTCGCTTCGGCGTCCTGCTCGGGCGGGCCGGGTGTCTTCACGATCTCGGCTACCGCTGCCAACGCCGTTCCCGAGGCTCTCTTCCCCAGCTACTGCCGCGGTGAGGAACTGCCGCAGGAGCCCGAGGCCCGCGCGGCCGCTACCGGCTCGTTGAGCGAGCGGCTGCGCTTCGACGACGCGGTGGCCTGGTCGCCCGACGGTACGAAGGTGGCGTTCCGTGGCGGCGACTGCGAGTCGATCTACGACGCCTGCTTGACCGTGGGCACCGTGGCCACCGGTGGCGAGAAGACCGTGGCCGCGTACGGCGGTGGCAGCCTGCAGGACGGGTTCGCGGTGGTTCCCGGCTGGCGCGGTGACGGCGCGAAGCTGGCCTGGACGGCGTACCAGCGCGGCGAGACCGAGACGACCGATCAGCCGGTGCACGTGGTGGAGTACGACACCGTCACCGGCTCCAAGCGCGACCTGGGTGCGGCTCAGGACCGCGAGCTGGCGTACGTGGACAGCAAGAGTGCCGTGGTGACCGGGACGTACAAGGGTGGCTCGTGGGTTCTGGTGGTCAACACCGCGACCGGCGCGCGGACCCCGTTCCACCAGGGGTCGCAGCCGGCGGTTCAGCCCAAGAAGTAGCGCGCCTATCGTTGGCGCCACGATGAGTGAGTCAACGATGAGACCCGTACGCACCTTCCATCCCCGGCGCGGGCGGATGAGCAACCGGCATGCCGACGCCTTCGCCGACCTGTGGCCCAGCCTGGGGATCACGATCGAGGATGGGGATCGCCGGCCGCTCGACCTGGTCGAGTTGTTCGGACGGCGGGCGCCGGTGGTGCTGGAGATCGGGTTCGGCATGGGGGAGTCCACGGCGGTGATGGCCGCCGCCGACCCGCAGCGCAACTATCTCGGGGTCGAGGTGCACACGCCGGGCATCGGCAACCTGCTGGCGCTGGCCGGTGAGCGCGGGCTGACCAACCTGCGGGTGGCCCACGGGGACGCGATGGAGTTGGTCCGCCGCCTCCCCGAGGGTGGCCTGGACGCGGTGCACGCCTTCTTCCCCGACCCGTGGCCCAAGGCCCGCCACCACAAGCGGCGCCTGATCCAGCCTGCTCACGTGGCCTTGCTGCGCGAACGGCTGCATCCGGGCGGGACGCTGCACACCGCCACCGACTGGCCGCACTACGCCGAGGCGATGGCGGAGACGCTGAACGCCGATCCCGGGCTCGTCAACGCCTTCGACGGATTCGCCCCGCGGCCGGATCACCGCCCGGTGACCAAGTTCGAACAGCGGGGGGTACGGGCCGGGCGGGTGATCGCCGATCTGATCTACCGGCGGCGATAAGGGAGATTTGCCGGTTTTATCGGTTTCCTGCCTCTACCCTGGGAGGCGGAGGTCGGAGCATGCCACCTAGCGATCTTGACCTCGAACGACCACGCGTCGAGGACAAGCAGCACGCGCTCACCAGCGGCGCAGCTGACCACCTGGCCGCGCTCATCGCCCGGTCGGTGGGGGCCAGCTGCGGGCTGGTGCATTTCCTGGAGGGCGACCGGCTGCGCTTCTACGGCGGCTACGGGCTCGAGTCGCCCCGCGAGCAGCTCTCCGAGATCCCGGTCGCCGACAGCCTGTTCGGCCTCGTGGTCACCCGCGGCCATACCGTGATCATCGAAGACCTGGCGGCCGACCGCTCGACCGGCTCCTTCCTGCGCAAGGGGGCCAACCGGCGGCCCGGCGCGTTTCTGGGTCAGCCCATCCGCGACGAGAGCGGCCGGATCCTGGGCGTGTGCTGCGCGGTGGATGCCCAGGCCCGGCACTGGTCCGCCGACGACATCGCCGCGCTCGGCGAGGCCGCCCAGGTGGGCACGCTGCTGATCACCGAGCAGCTGACCCGCCACGAGATCGACCGGCAGCGGCGCTTCCTCGACGCGGTGCTCGACAGCCTGCACGACGGGGTCACCGCCTGCGACGCCCACGGCCGGGTGGTGCTGGTCAACGCCCGGATGCACGAGCTGTGGGGCGACGCCTGGCGGCCGCGGGCGCTGGACGAGAGCGCCGCCGCAGCCGGGCTGACCGACGCGCAGGGCCAGCCGATGGACCACAAGGACGTCTCGCTGCTGCGGGCCCTGCGCGGCGAGCGGCTGCGCGGCGACGAGGTGGTGGTGCACGAGCGGGAACGCCCGGCCAGGCACTACGTGATCGACGCGCAGCCCATCATCGGGCCGGACGGGCGCACCCTCGGGGCCGTCCAGGCCGTGCAGGACGTCACCCGGCGCAAGCGGGCCGAGCGGTTCCGGACCTGCGAGCTCAGCGTGATCACCGCGCTGGCCGACGCGCCGGGCATCGAGGCCGCCGGTCCCAAGGTGCTGGAGGCCATCGTGCGCACCTTGGGGTGGACGCACGCCGAGTTGTGGCTGGTCGACGATGCCGGTGAGGCGATCCGCTCGGCCGCGCAGTGGAGTGCCCCCGGCTGGGAGTCCGACATCGAGGTGCCGGCCGAGCTGCCGTACGGCGTGGGCCTGGCCGGTCGCGCCTGGCAGGCCGGCAAGCCGCTGTGGATCCGCGACGTGGGCCGCCCGCAGAGCCTGATCTCGGCCGAGACAGCCGCCGAGTCGCAACTGCATGCGGCTCTGGCCATCCCGGTACGGCACGGGCTCGAAGCTTTCGGCGTGCTGACCGTGTTCGCCGGCAGCGCCGAGGGCCCCGACGACGAGCTGCTCGCCCTGATGTCGGGCATCGCCGCGCACATCGGGCAGTTCGTCGAGCGGCGGCTCGTGGAGGACCTGCAACGCCAGCTCGCGCGCACCAAGAACGAATACCTCGGGCTGATCGGGCACGAGCTGCGCACCCCGCTGACCTCGATTGCCGCCTACACCCAGCTGCTGCGCGAGGCCGACGCCGAGACGCTGTCCACCGAGGGGCCGGCGTTGCTCGAGGTCATCGAGCGCAACACCAACCAGCTGCGGTACATCATCACCGAGCTGCTGGAGCTCTCCGCCCTCGACGCCGGGCACGCCAACGTGCAGCTCGCGCCGCTCGACCTGGCGGCCGTGGTGCGCGAAGCGGTCGCGCGCACCCGGGAGGCGGTGGCCGGGGAGCCGATCACCGTGGACGTCAACGTGCCGGGCGAGCTGATCCTGCCCGGCGACGGCAAGCGCCTGCGCCAGGTGGTCGACAACCTGCTCGGCAACGCGGTCAAGTACAGCCCGGACGGCGGGCACGTCACTGTCACCCTGCGCACCGCGGGCCGGGTGGCCGAGCTGGCCGTCTCGGACACTGGCATCGGCGTCTCACCCGATGAGCGGGAGAAGATGTTCACCGGCCTGTACCGCACCAGCCGCGCCCGCGACCGGGCGATCCCGGGCACCGGGCTGGGCCTGACGCTGAGCCGGGCCGTGGTGCAGCGCCATCACGGCACAGTGGAGCTGGTGGACCATGAGGGTCCAGGCACGACGGTGGTGGTCAAGTTGCCGCTGGACGCGCGCTGACCCTTTCGTGTGAAGATGGCGGGCATGACCGGGGGACAGCTCGCCGCGCTCGCCGGGCTGGGCGCGTTCCACGGACTGAACCCGGCCATGGGCTGGCTGTTCGCGGTGGCGCGGGGCCTGCAGGAGGGCAGCCGCCGGCACACGTTCGCGGCGCTGCCGCCGATCGCCGCCGGGCATCTGGCCTCGGTGGCCATCGTGGCCGCTGTGGTGTCGGCGACCCGGTCCGCCGTGACCGGCAGCATCCTGGCGATCGCGGGCGGCGTGGTGCTGGTCGCTTTCGGACTGTGGCGGTTGCTGTCCGAACGCCACTTCCGCTGGGCCGGGATGCGGCTGTCACCGGCGCAGCTGGCCGGCTGGTCGTTTCTCATGTCGTCGGCGCACGGGGCCGGGCTGATGCTGCTGCCGGTGCTCATGACCGCGCCGGTCGCCACCCCGATGGGTCATGCGATGCCCGGCGCCGTGGCGGCGGGCGGGGCGCTGACCGGACTGCTCGCGGCGGGTGTCCACACGGCAGCCATGCTCGCCGTGATGGGATTGTGCGCCTTTGTCGCGTACCAATTCGTGGGCTTGAGTATCTTGCGCCGGGCCTGGTTCAACATCGACCGGCTCTGGGCCGCGGTGCTCGTGCTGGCGGGCGCGTTGACAATCGCTGTCTACCGGCCATGATGACCACATGGCCCGGTGGACTCCTGACCCGACGTTCTATGCCTCGCCGCGCGACGCTGTCACCGCGCCGCCCGAAAAGCTGGTCTATGTCGCGGCCTTCGATCGCTCCGCCACCCGCCCCGACGCCATCGCGGTGGTGGACACCGATCCCGGCTCCCCGTCGTACGGCACGGTCGTTGGATGGACCGACCTGCCGCACCTCGGCGATGAGCTGCACCATTTCGGATGGAACGCCTGCAGCAGCGCGCTCTGCCCCACCTCGCCGCACCCGCACGTGGAACGCCGCTACCTGATCGTGCCGGGCCTGCGCTCCTCGCGCATCTACGTGCTGGACACCAAGGACGACCCGCGCCACCCGGTGGTGGTCAAGGAGATCCCGGCCGAGGAGCTGGCCGGCAAGGCGGGTTACTCGCGCCCGCATACGATCCACTGCGGACCCGACGGCATCTACGTCTCGGCGCTGGGCGGGGGCGACTCGGACGGGCCAGGTGGCATTGCCGTGCTGGATCACACGACCTTCCAGGTGCGCGGGGCGTGGGAACGGGACCGCGGAGATCAATATCTGGCGTACGACTTCTGGTGGCACCTCACCCGCGACGTGCTGGTCTCCTCGGAATGGGGCACCCCGTCGATGATCGAGGACGGGCTGAACCCGGAGCTGCTGCTGGGCCGCGAGTACGGGCACCGCCTGCACTTCTGGGACCTGGCCAAGCGCACCCTGGTGCAGACCGTCGACCTCGGTGACCAGTACCAGATGGCGCTGGAGCTGCGCCCGGCCCACGATCCCCGCAAGGAGTACGGCTTCCTCGGCGTCGTCACCAGCGTCGAAGACCTCTCCGCGTCGGTGTGGGTGTGGCACCGCGACGGCGCCGGGTTCGCCGTCACCAAGGTCATCGACATCCCGGCCGAACCCGCCGACGCCGCTGATCTGCCCCCGGCGCTGCAGCCGTTCGGCGCGGTGCCGCCGCTGGTCACCGACATCGACCTGTCAGTGGACGACCGCTTCCTGTACGTGTCGTGCTGGGGTACGGGCGAGCTCAAGCAGTTCGACGTCACCGACCCGTTCCACCCGGTGGAAACCGGCTCGATCCATCTCGGCGGCATCACCCGGCGCACGAAAGGCGTGGCCGGTGGCCCGCAGATGGTGGAGGTCTCCCGCGACGGCCGCCGCGTGTACGTCACCAACTCGCTGTACGGATCCTGGGACGACCAGTTCTACCCCGACGGCGTGGGCGCCTGGCTGGCCAGGATAGACGTCAACACCGAGTCGGGCGGCATGACCTTGGACGAGCGCTTCTTCCCGCACGGCGACGACTTCCGCGGCTTGCGCGTGCACCAGGTCCGGCTGCAGGGCGGCGACGCATCCTCGGATTCCTACTGCTTCCCTTAACCGTCAGGCCGCCTGCAGGATCAGGAGGTTCTGCAGCGTGGCGTAGCCGCGCCACTCCAGCGCCGCCGCCGGGCTGAAGATCGGGTAGTCAACGGTCCAGCCGCCGTCGTCCTGCTGCTGCGCGGCCAGCCGGGCCACGTCCGCCTTGATCGCCGAGGGGGACAGCAGCTTGCGCGATGGCGCGTCCGGGCGGGGTGAGAAGTCGAGCGGGTGCAGCTCCTCGCCCTGCGCGCCGCCGGTCACCGGGGTGGGCCCGTCGGTGTTGACCAGCCCGGCGACCCGCGTCAGCAGCGTCGCGGCTTGCGACGACCGTTCGGCCACGGCGTCGAGGAAACGCATCACGAACATCAGCTCGTACGCGTGGGCAGTCTCGTCCAGCCCCTCGATCGCGGTCAGGCAGTAGGCCGTCGCCCCGGCCAGCCACGGGTGCTCGCGGACCGCGGGGATGCGGTGGGCCTGTGCCGCGAGCTGGGCGGTCATCTGCAGCGACGACGTGGTGGGGTCGGCGTTCACCCAGTGTCCCGCGCTGCCGGCGGTGTCGGCGTACGGCAGCCCGAACGGCACGCCACCGTCGGGCCGGCTGTGCCGGGCGAGCCAATCACAGATCTCGGTCGCCCGTGAACTGTGCAGCGCGGGCAGCGAGGCCAGCACCTCAAGAGCGTGCATGGCGGCCACGGGCTGGCTGGTGGTCGTCCGGCAGTCGGGTTCCAGGCCCCAGCCGTACCCGCCATCGGGGTTGCGATAGGCGTCCAGGGCGGCAACGGCCCCCTCCGGGGAGGAGTCGAGCCGTCGCCGCTCCAGCAGACGCGCGTGCGTACCGATGAAGGTGATCGCCGCATCGAGATCCATGCGGACAGACCTTAGTCGCTGTCCTTGCTCTGCTCGGCCAGGAAGCGCTCGAGTTCGGCGCCGAGCTCGTCGGCGCTGGGCAGGTCGCTGGCCTGGTCGGCGAGCAGGTTGCCCTCGCGCCCGCGCAGGAACGCGTCGTACTGGGCTTCCAGCGAGGTCACCAGCCGGGTCGCCTGCTCGTCGTCGGCCACCTGCTTGTCGACTTCCTCGCGTACCTCATCGGCCGCCTCGTGCAGGGCCGCGGTGGGCAGCACCAGCCCTGTCGTGTTGGCCACCGACTCGATCAGCAGCTCGGCCGCGGCCGGATAGGTGGTCTGCGCCAGGTAGTGCGGGACGTGCGCGGCGTAGCCCATGGCGTCGTGACCGGCCTCGCCGAGTCGGAACTCCAGCAGACCGCCGACGCTGGCCGGTACCTGGACGCGCTGCAGCCAGGACTCGTGCTCGCCGAGCAGGCGCTGCTCGGTGGCGTGGGCGGTGACGCTGACCGGGCGGGTGTGCGGCACCGCCATCGGGATGGCGTTGAGGCCGACGGTCACGCTGACCCCGAACCTCTCGATCAGCGCGCGGACGGCCTTGATGAACCGCTCCCACTGCAGGTCGGGTTCCGGGCCGGCCAGCAGCAGGAACTGCGTACCGGTGAGATCCTTGACCAGATGCAGCGCGAGGGTGGGCTGCTCGTAGCTCTCCCAGTGGTCCTCGACGAAGATCATCGGTGGGCGGCGGGAGCGGTAGTCGAGCAGTTGGTCCAGGTCGAAGGTCGCCACTACCTGGTTCTCGAAGTGCTCCAGCAGGTGGTCGCGGGAGAGCTGGATCGCGCTTCCCGCGTCGACGAACCCGGTGAGTGCCTGGACGAGCACCACGCCGCCCAGCTCAGGCAGGTCGTCGGCCACCTCGTAAAGCCCCTGTGGGTCGAGCACGCTGCGGACCTCCTCGTAACGATGCCCGCGACGTCCCGGGCATTGTCGGTCCAACAACCGGCCGTCCGGGGAAATTCCGAACACCGATGATCTTTGCGTACGACCGGCTCAGACCTTGAACTGGGACACCAGCGACTGCAGTTCCTCGGCCAGCCGGGACAGCTCGGAGGCGGTGCGGCGTGACTCGTTCACCCCGTCGTTGGTGCTCAGCGCGGCGTCGGCGACATCGGTGATCGTACGGGCGATCTCGGTCGATCCGCCGGCCGCTTCGGACACGCTGCGGCCGATCTCGCTGGTGGTGGCGGTTTGTTCTTCGACGGCGGAGGCGATGGTGTCGGAGTAGGCGTTGATGCGTTCGATGACCTCGGCGATCTGGCCGATGGCGTCGACGGCGGCGGTGGTGTCGGTTTGGATGGCCTGGATGCGGCTGGAGATTTCTTCGGTGGCCTTGGCGGTTTCCTGGGCGAGGTCTTTGACTTCGGAGGCGACTACGGCGAAGCCTTTGCCGGCTTCGCCGGCGCGGGCGGCTTCGATGGTGGCGTTGAGGGCGAGCAGGTTGGTTTGTTCGGCGATGGAGGTGATGACTTTGACGATGTTGCCGACTTCGGCGGAGGAGACGCCGAGTTTGGCGACGGTGTTGTTGGCGGATTGGGCGACTTCGACGGCGCCGCGGGCGACTCCGGCGGCGTCGGCGGCGCTGGTGGCGATCTCGCGGATGGAGGCGGTCATCTGCTCGCTGGCCGCGGCCACGGTGTCCACGTTGCTGCTGACCGTGCTCGCCGCCGCCGACACCAGCCCGGCCCGCGAGCTGGTCTGCTCGGCGTCGTTGGCGATCCGGTCGCTGACCCGGGTCATCTCCTGGGCCGAGCCGGCCAGCGTGGTGCTGCTGCCGGTGATCCGCGAGATCGTGCCGCGCAGCGTGGACGTGGCCCGGTCGAGCTGACCGGCCATCCGGCCCACCTCGTCCTTCGAGGTCATGTTCAGTTGCTGGGTGAGGTCGCCCTCGGCGATCCGGTCGATGCCGGTGGAGACCGCCTTGACCCGGCTGACGATGCCGCGCGCGATGACCAGGCCCAGCGCCGTCGCCAGCAGCAGGCCGGCGATCAGCACGATGATCACCGTGTTGCGGGCCGTGCGGTAGGTGGACGCCGCGTCGGCCAGGCCTTGCTGGGCGTTGGCCGCTTCCGCGGCGGTGAGCTGGTCGAGGTCGTACTTGGCGCGGGTGATCGCCGGCTGCACCAGGGTGTCACGGGCGGCGAGGGTGGCCGCGGGGTCGCCCGCGTCGGCTGCGGTCAGGTAGGTGTCGCGCGCCGTCTTGTACTTGCCCCACAGGTAGATCGTCTGGTCCATCAACACCGGATTGGCCGTGGTGGCCCGGTACGCCGAGTTGTCCGCCTCGATCGCCGTGTCGAGCGCCTTGATCTGCGCGCGTACGTCGGGCGAGGGGGACTGGCCGTAGGTCAGCACCAGCGCGTGCATGGTGCCCACATCCGCGATGATCTTGTTGAGCTGCTGCTCCGCGATGAAGCTGCTCCGGTACAACTTCTCGACGGCGTTGTTCAGATTCGCCATCCGGAGCACGGCGACCACGCCCACCACCGCCGCGACGATCGTCAGCGCGGCGACGATCGCCATGATCTTGGTGTTGAGGGAGCGGTCCTCGATCCACCGCCGGCCCGGGTTCGGACGTCGGGCGCCACGGGAGCGGCGGGCAACGGCAGACTTCGCGGCGGCGGAAGGCATCGGGGCGACCTCGGAGGTAGGCGAACGGGACAGGCGTGTCCCTTCCCCACTATCGGTCGCCGGAGGGGCGTGCTGAGGTCAAATCCGGGAGTTCGCGACTCAGACGGCCACGGTGCGCGCGCCGGCCAGGCGCTCGGTGACCTGTTCCGGGGACAGCGGCCTGTCGAAGTGGTAGCCCTGAGCGAAGCGGTAGCCCAACCGGTACAGCGTCTCGGCCTGCTCCGCGGTCTCCACGCCCTCGGCGATGGCCTGCAGGTGCAGACCGTTGGTGATCTGGATCATCGCAGTTGCGATCACCGCCTCCTCGGAACGCCCGCCGATGCCGTCGACGAACGACTTGTCGACCTTGAGCGTGTCCGCCGGGCAGGTGCGCAGCAGCCCGAGCGAGGAGTGCCCGGTGCCGAAGTCGTCCAGCGCCACCTTGACCCCGAGGGCCACCAGGTCGCGCAGCGTCTCCACGGCGATGCCGCCGTCGAACACCGCGGTCTCGGTGACCTCGACGACCAGCCGTTCCGGGTCCAGCCCGGAGTCGGCCAGCGCCGCGCGAACCTCCGCGGCGAACCCGGGCTCGCGCAACTGGCGGGCCGAGACGTTGACGCCGATCTCGGCCGGGGCCGCGGTGCCGTAGTCGGCCTGCCACTGGGCGGCCTGGCGCAGCGCGGTACGCAGGATCCAGTCACCCAGCGGGACGATCAGCCCGGTGCGCTCGGCGATCGGGATGAACACGTCCGGGCTGACGAAGCCGCGCTCCGGGTGCTTCCAGCGGATCAGCGTCTCCAGCGAGGTCCACTCGCCGGTGGGCAGGGCCACGATGGGCTGGTAGACCAGCGTCAGGTCACCGTTGTTCATCGCCTGGCGCAGCTCCGCGCCGAGTTGGGCGTCGGCCGCCTGGTCCTGTTCGAGCTTGTCGTCGTACACCGCGTAACGGCCCTTACCCCGCTCCTTGGCGGCGTACATGGCCAGGTCGGCGCGGCGCAGCAGCTCCTGGAAGCCGGCCGCGGGCCACGCCTCGGCGAGCCCGATGCTGGCCTTGACCAGCAGGTCGAAGCCGAGCGCGTGCACCGGGCGGGTCAGCGCCTCGGCGATGCGGTCCAGCACCTCGGTGGCCTCATCGGCGCGCAGGCCACGCAGCAGCAACCCGAACTCGTCGCCGCCGAAGCGGGCAACCACGTCGTCGGCTCGTACCGCCTCGCGCAGCCGCTCGGCCACCACCACCAGCAAGGCGTCGCCGACCGCGTGGCCCAGCCGGTCGTTGATGGCCTTGAAGTCGTCCAGGTCGATCATCGCCACGCTGAGCGTGGAGTCCGGTTCGGCCAGCGCGGCGCGCGACTCCTGCTCGAACAGCGCCCGGTTCGCCAGTTCGGTGAGATCGTCGTGGCTGGCCCGGTGGGTGAGCTCCAGCTGGTTGGCATGCACCCGGCGCAGCAGCAGCCCGTTGTCGCGCAGCGCGTTGACCTGGCGGATCACCACGAGCGCGGTGAGCACCACGGCGGACAGCGACACTGTCAGCACCAGCTGACCGGCGGCGCGGCCGACCACGATGAGCAGCGCGTCGGTGGCGGCCACGGCAAGGTACGGCACCACGCTGAACGAGCGGTGCTGGCGGACCAGGTGCCGTACGCCCGCGGCCCGGCGCTGGCGGTCCGCGGCGAACTCGACGCACAACAGGGTGGCCGGGATGAACATCATCGAACCGCTGACACCGGGGTGCACCGGGATGAGCAGCGGCAGCAGCCCGCCTCCGGCCGCACCGACCGCGGCGGCCAGCGCCAGCCAGCGCAGCGCGATCCGGTCGAGCGCGCCGAAGTCGCTCATCGCCACCTTGACGAAGGCCAGCGAGCCGATCAGCCCGAGCGCGCTGAGCGTGAGCATCGGCACGATCGCGGTCGGCCCGCTCTGCCACGTGTTCACCACCCGGGTGATCACGTACCAGGCGAAGATGCTGAGCGTGACGGCAACGGTGGCGGCGTCGAGCGCGAAGCGGACGAGCACCCGGTCCTGCTGATCGCGCTGACCCATCGGCAGGCGAAGCAGCGCCCAGAGCAGCACCAGGATGGCCAGCGCGTAGACCACCGTGGTCGGCAGGTCGTGCTGCTGATCGAGCGCGCCGGGGTGCACGGTGTAATACCGGGCGTCGCCCAGCACGCCGAACACCAGCAGGCCGCAGACGACGCCCAGGCTGCGCCACACGCGGGCGGTGATGGGCGACAGCCCCGCGGTGGTCGAAGTTGTGAAGCAGCTCCACGCCCCGAGCAGGGTGGCGGCTAGAGCCGGCGCCCAGAGCAGGAACACGCCGGTAGGGAAGCCGAAGTAGTTGACCGAGTACAGCATGATGGACACCAGCACGGTGCCCCCGGTGGCGAGCAGCGCAGGGCTGGGCCGCAGCCGCTGTACCTGCCGTTCCTCGCCTGCCATCATGCCGGCCCTTCCCGCAGTTGGTTTCCCTGTCGGTTTGACCATCGGTAGCGGTACGGGCGGCATGAGGGAATGCCCGTACCCACCGCGTCACGGCTCGGCTGCGGAAAGTACTTTCGGTCACCACCCTCCCGTGCACGTGCATCTGCAAGGCACAATGGGTACTCCTTGCCGACCTCTCCACCCCCCTCTCGGAGCGATCTGGTGAAAGAAGCAGCAGCACACGACGAAACCGGCCCGCCCGGCTCCCTCTGGGCGCGGATGAAGGCCGACCCGCAGTACGCCCCCGAACACCTTGCCCTCGAAGCCGTCCGCCGGCTCGGCCCGGAAGCCCGGTCCTGGGCCGAACACGCCCGCGAAGAGGACCCCGGCACCACCGCCGATGCGCTCGCGCAGCAGGCTGTGCGCCGCTTCACCAGCCACGCCCGGCTGTCCGGCGCGGTGTCCGGCGCCGCCGGTCTGCCCGGCGCGGTCGTCGACGTGGGGGTGCTCGCCTGGACCCAGTCCCGCATGGTGCTGCACATCGCGGCGGCGTACGGCATCGACCCGGTCGATCCGGAACGCGCGACCGACCTGCTCGTTCTGCAAAAAGTGCACAAGATCGCCGAGACTGCGCGGGTGGCGCTGGGCGTGGCCGCGGGCCGCGAGCGCGCCAACCGGCTCTTCGCCGACTCCACCGGCAAGCCGCTGTCGGGCGTGATGGTCAAGCTGGGCGTCAAGCTCGCGCAGATGGCCGGGGTACGCGCGGCCAAGCGCATGTTCGCCAAGGTGGTGCCCGGGGCCGCGGTGATCCTCGGCTCGTGGGTGAACTCGGCTGCAACCAAAGACCTGGCAAGGCGCACCCAGGCGCAGTACAGCGCTGCCTAAGGTGCCGGCACCGCCGGACGATGGGTCCCGGGTAACGACCGGGATCCACCGACCGCCGCGGGAGGCGACGTTGAGGCACCACCGGCGCTGGCTGCTGCTACTGATCGCACCGCTGCTGCTGCTCACCGGCTGCAGCATGCTGACCGGCTCGGCGGCGACCCCGGGGCCGGGTGCGAACGGTGCCGCCGGTCAGGCCGGCGCGGCCAACCCGTGGCAGGTCGTTGCCCGGGGCAGTGCCACGCCCACGCCGACGGTCACCAGCGGGGTGCCGCCGTACCCGTTCCCCACCGCGACCGGCTTCCTGCCGATCACCGGCGGCGGGACCCGGCCCACCCCGAGCCCGACGTGCGCCCCCGACACCGTGCACTTCTCCCAGATCAAGTCGCTGTCGGTCAGCGCGGGCCCCACCAGCGCGACCGTGACCTGGTACAACGTGGGCGGCTACAACCTGGTCGGATACCGCCTGACCGCGATCAGCCAGGACCTCAAGACCGGTAAGCAGCGCGACGTCGGCTGGAAGGAAATCAAGCCCGGCGCCGGCTGCGGCACCATGACGGCAACGATTTCCGGGCTGGACCGCAAGACCAACTACGTCCTCTCCCTGGACGCCGTCGTCGAGCGGCGCAGCGGTGACGGCACCCACGCCGGCACCCTTTACCGCTCCCCGGTTGTGCAGACCAAGTAGTCGTCGAAGGTCCGCACCGGCCGATACCCCAGCCCGATGGCCTTGCCGATGTCCAGCACCATCGCGTCGCTGAGCTGATCAGCGGCATACCGCGTCACCGTCGGAAGGGCCCGGAACAAAGCCACCGGAACATGCATCACCGGTACGTCCAAAGCCCGCCCCACCACGTCATCACGCGAGTAAGGCCCGCTGTCGGCGATGTTGTAGACGCCCCCCGGCCAGGTCAACGCGGCCACGCAGGCGTCCGCCAGGTTCTCCACCGCCGTCAAGCTCATCGACGTGTCGGCCCCCGGCAGCCAGACCC
>NZ_LOJP01000001.1:4636043-4843789 GCF_001553785.1 Actinoplanes sp. TFC3 | reverse complement strand
GGGGAGAGCGGCGATCGTCGTGGTTATGGCTGCTACCGCGAGCATGGTGGCCAGGCCGTCGCCATCACCGTCGCGCGACAGCAAGGCCGACAGGCGGGCTGCGGCATCGGTGGCGCGGCGGGGGGTTCGGGTGCTGTGCCAGCCGGGGAGGTGGGCGCGGGCGGCGGTGGCTGCGGCTGTGGTGGCGTGGGTGGCCAGGGTCAGGGGGTCGGCCGGCACGTTGAGCAGGGCGGCGGCGGTGGCGCCGGCGGCTTCGGCGACCAGGGGGACCAGGTCCACCTCCTCATCCTCGGCCAGGGGTTGCAGACGGCGGCTGAAGATGCCGGTCCAGATCGGGCGGAGGCGAGCCACGTCGATCCTGCTCGCAGCGTCGCGGCGGGTCTGGCGGTGGGCGGTGCCTTGCTGGTCGAACAGCAGGCTGCCGCCGGTCAGCCGGCCCGCGGCGCCGCCGGTGGTGCCGGGGGCGGTGCGGTCCAGGGGAACGGTGGTGAGCGCGGCTACGTAGGCGTCGCGGTCGTGCACCAGCAGGGTCCTGCCGAGCCGGAGTACGGGGCGGTGCCGGGTGGCCGCGAGCAGCGCGAACAGCACGGGATGGCTGGCCAGGTAGACGCGGCGGTCGCGGGTGCGGCCTCTCATCGGATGTGCACCTCCTCGGACGACGGGGGGACATATCGGCGGTTCCAGCTCCACAGCAGCGTCCGGAGGGGGCCCCAGGCGCGCAGGCGGCGCAGGCTGGCCTGCACGACGAACTCCTCAGCGCGGATGATCCGCTCGGTGTGCTGGCGGGCCCGGTTGAGCAGGGTGACGTCCTCGGAACCGTCGCGCAGGTCCTCGCGGGCGGTGCCGCCGCAGCGCAGGTACAGCTCGGCGGTGATGGCGAGGTTGTGGCCGTGGATCAGCACGAACGGGGCCCGGGCGGAGGGACTGCGGTGCAAGAGCCGGCCGGCGCGGGCGAGCAGCCGCATTGTCAGGGGATAGCCGGCGCGCTGGAACCAGGAGGGGTGCTCGTCGGCGCGCGGGAGGCTGCGGCCGCAGACCAGATCAGCGGAGTCGAGCAGCTTGCGGCCGGTGGCGACCCAGCTGGGATCGGGCAGGCAATCGGCATCGGTACGAAGAAGCTTGCCCGCCCCGCCCCGGATCGCATGCCGGAAACCCGTGTCAGCCGCCGTGCCCGCGCCGGGCAACGGCTCACCGATCACCTCGACGTCGCCGGGGAAACCAGCGGCGATGCGCGCCGTGCCATCGGTGGAGGCGTTGTCCACGACGACCAGGGTGAAGTCCGCGTCGGACTGGGCGGCGAGCGCGGTGAGCGTACCGGCGAGGAGTTTTTCTTCGTTGTAAGCCGGCACCACGACGGCCAGGTCTCTCATGATGCCGCCGCCAACCGGGTGGCCGCCGCGCGATCGGGCTTGCGCGAACGCCCGGCCAGCGGCACGTCCGCGACCACGACGGCGTCCGGGCGGGCCGACCCCATCCGGCTCAGCGGCTCGCGCAACGCCGCCCGGACCTGCTCCGGCGACGTGCCGGCGGACGGCTGCACGACCGCGACCACGCGCTCGTCGCCGTCGTCCGCGGGCACGCCGACCAGCACCGCCAGCTCGACGCCGGGCACGTGCAGGGACGGCTCGTACAGGCCGGGGTAGATGTTCTCGGCGCCGCGCAGGATCATGTCCTTGGCCCGGCCGCCGAGCACGAGCCGGGAGCCCGCCAACCGTCCGATGTCACCGGTCTCGATCCACTCATGGGGTTGCTCGCCGAGGTAGCGATCCGCGGCGTTGGGGCCGGCCAGCAGCACCTGACCGGCGTCGTCGATCCGGGCCCGCACCCCGGGCAGCAGGTCACCGGCCAGGTCGCCGCCGCCGGTGTGCGCGTTCTTGGCGGTGGCTTCGACAACGGCGGCGGGGAACACCTCGGTGAGCGCGTACACCCCGAACGCCTGGTCGGCGCCGGCCCGGCGGACCCGGTTGAGCAGCGTGGCGCTGACCGGGGCGGATCCGCTGTAGACCCGGCCGGTGAAGCGGGTGCCGGCGGCCAGCTCGGCGCGTAGCTGCGGCGGGGTCAGATAGGTGGCCTGCGGCCGCAGCTTGCTCAGCGACCGGGTGGACAGGGCGACCGGGGCGCCGCCGGCCAGCGAAGGCACGAGCACGAAGAACGTGCCGCCCAGCACGGGCCGGCCGGGCCGCGGTGCGACCAGGTCGTGCACGGTGCGCATGCCGGCTTCCAGGCTGGCGCGGGTGTGCACCACCGCGCGGGGACGGCTGGTGGTGCCGGAGGTGAACACGATCACCGCGTCGCCGTCGCCGTCGTAGCCCGCCGGACGCGGGCCTGGGAGCGGCGCGAGCACGGGGGCGGTGCCGGGCAGGCGGCGGCCGATGGTGGCCACCGGGGCGAGCGCGCTCAGCTCGGGCAGGGCGAGCCGGGCGCGGCGGGCCAGGGGAGCGGCCCATCCGGCGACGGCTTGTGCGGCGGCGTCGGCGAGCACCAGCCGGGGCTCGGCGAGGCGCAGGCGGGCCAGCAGCACGTCCGGGCCGGCGGTCGGGTCCAGCACGGCGATGCGCAGGCCCAAGTGGTACGCCGCCAGCAGCACGGCCAGCGACCGCGCCCCCGGCCGGATGGCCAGCCCGACGGTGTCCCCAGCGGTCAGGCCCTCGGCGTGCAGCGCGGCCGCGTAACCGCTCAGCAGCCGTTCGATGTCGCCGCGCGTGGCGACCCCGCGGCGGCCGATGATCGCCGCTTGATCGTCGTCGGGCTGCAGCGCCGCGATCAGGGAGCCGATCATCGGGGGTCCACCGTGAGTGAGCCACTGCCGCGGTCGAGGTACCACTTGGCCGTGCCGGCGATGCCGTACGCGCTGAGCCGCCGGGTCGAATTCTCCACCACCATGTGCCGGCTGTGCCGGATCGCCCGGGTGGTGCGGCGCACCCGGTTGAGGAAGGTCCGATCGGTGGGCGAGGGCCGCCGGGGCATGCCCCCGCAGGCCAGGTAGAGCTCGGCGGTGATCGCCATGTTGTTGCCCGCGTGCATGCGGTAGGGCGCCAGGAACTGCCCGGAGCGGTGGGCCGGGCGCAGCCGGCCGAACCCGGCGGCGAGCGCCACCAGCACCCGGAACAACGCCCGCCCGGCGATCCCGTGCTCGTCGCGGCGCGCGGTGATCCGCCCGCACATCAGCCCGGCGCCGCCGGTCAGCCCGGATCGAGCCGCGGCGAGCCAGCCCGGCCGGGGCAGGCAGTCTGCGTCCGTACGAGCCAGCAAGGTCGCACCCCGCGCGATCGCGTAGCGAAAGCCCGAGTCCACGGCGCACCCCACGCCCTTCTCCGGCTCGCTCAGCACGTGCACCGGAAACGCCGCGGTGAAGGCGCGGGCGATCGCGGCGGTGTCGTCGGACGAGCCGTTGTCCACCACGAGCAGCTCGAACGCCCGGTCGGTCTGAACCGCCAGCGCCGCCAGGGTCTGCCCGATGCGGGCGGCTTCGTTGTAGGCGGGCACGATCACCCACAGCTCGGTCATGACGGCACCTCCCACACCATCGTCATCAGCGAGACGCCGCCGCCGAGCCCGACCATCAGCACCCGGTCGCCGGGGTTGAGCCGTGGCTGGACGCGGTCGAGCTGCACGCCGATCGTGGCGCTGGCGATGTTGCCCAGCTCGGGCACGGTGATCACCAGCTTGTCCTCGGGCACCCCGGCGATCTCGGTGAAGCGCCGCAGGTACGGCATGGTCACCTGGTGGACCAGCACGGCCGCGTAGTCGTCCCATCCGAACCCGGTCCGGTACGCCACCCGCTCCAGCAACCCCGGCCCGATCTTCTCGAACACCCCGCGCAGCCGGGTCCCGTCGCCGGTGAAATAGGTGTGCTCGTCACCGCGCGGATGCCGGGAACCGCCGCCGAAGATGCCCCCGACCGCCCAGTGCTCGGAGTGGGTCTCGCTGTCCACGTCGAGGATGCCGCCGCTGGGGACCGGCTCGAGCAGCACCGCCGCGCCCGCGTCGCCGAACGTGTAGCCGGCCAGCGCGCTGCGGGCCTGCACCATGCCGTCCAAGCGCGGCCGCATCGCCCGGGTCGGGGTTTCGCCGGTGACCACGAGCGCCCGCCCGGCGCGCCCGGCCAGGATCATCGCCCGGGCCAGGTCGATGCCGTTGAGGAAGCTGTTGCAGGCATTCGTGACGTCCAGCGCGTGGGCCCGGCTGCCCAGCTCGGCCTGCACCACGTGGGCGGTGGCCGGTTCGATCATGTCCCGGGTGGCCGAGGCGAACACCAGCAGATCGAGGTCGAGCGGGTCGAGCCCGGCCGCGGCGAGCGCCCGGCGGGCCGCGGTGACGGCCAGATCGGAGGCGTACTCCTCGGGGCCGGCGATGCGGCGCCGTTCGATGCCGGTGGCGCGGGTCATCATCGCCGGGGGCAGCGGGAGCCCGCTCGCGGCGGCCACCCGCTGCTGCAGCTCGGCGGTGGTCACCTCCTGCGCGGGCAGCGAACTGGCCACCGCGGTGATGCCCACCCGCTCAACGATCAAGGTCATGGGCGCAAGCTTCTCCCGTAAGACCCCCCTGGTGCCTGAGTAGAACGGCCTATTTCCGCTGGCGTTGACGGCTTACGTGGTTGCCGCCATACGGCTGAGGCGGTGCATCCCCCTAAGCTCTGCGGCATGGAAAGCATTGTCGAGACGGTCGTGGTGGTGGCGATCTCCGTGCTCGGCGCGGCCCTCGCCCGCCGGCTCGGCTTCATCGCCCCCCTCGTGCTGCTGGTGGCCGGTCTCGGACTGTCGTACGTGCCCGGCGTTCCCGCGGTGCACCTCGAGCCGGAGCTCGTGCTGATCGGCATCCTGCCCCCGCTGCTGTACGTGGCCGCGCTGCAGACCAACCTGGTCGCTTTCCGCGCCGCGATCCGGCCGATCCTGCTGCTCGCCGTCGGCCTGGTGATGCTCACCGCGTTCGTCATCGGTTTCGTCCTGCACGCCCTGCTGCCCGACGTGCCGCTGGCCGCCTGCGTGGCGCTCGGCGCGGTGGTGGCCCCGCCCGATGCGGTGTCGGCCACCGCGATCGCCCGGCGCATCGGGCTGCCCCGGCGGATCGTGGTCATCCTGGAGGGCGAGAGCCTGCTCAACGATGCGACAGCGCTGGTCACCGTGCGCATCGCGGTCAGCGCGCTGCTCGGCTCGGCGGTCGGGTTCTGGGAGATCACCGGCGAGGTGGCGCTCAAGGCCGGGGCCGGTGTGCTGCTCGGCCTGATCGCCGCGGTGGGCGCCGCGTGGCTGCACAAGAAGATCACCGACCCGCTGCTGGACGACGCGGTGTCGCTGCTCACCCCGTTCGTGGTGGTGATCATCGCGGAGGAGTTGAAGTCGTCGAGCGTGGTCGCGGTGGTGGTGGCCGGGCTCTACCTGGGCCACCGCATTCCGTACCTGTTGTCGGCGGAGTCGCGGCTGCAGATGGAAGCGGTCTGGCGGCTGGTCAACTTCCTGCTCGAAGGTGTCGTGTTCCTGCTGGTCGGACTGCAGTTGCGCGAGCTGATCGAGAACATCGAGGTGGGCTGGGCCACGACCGTACGGGTGACGCTCGTGGTGTTCCTGGTGCTGGTGGCCGTACGGTTCCTGTGGATGTATCCCGCCACCTACCTGGCCCGGCTGATGCCCCGGATCCGCGCCCGCGAGGACCGGCCCCCGATCACCCATCCCACGGTGATCGCCTGGGCCGGCATGCGTGGTGTCGTCACCCTGGCCGCAGCGCTCACCTTGCCGCCCAACGACACGTTCCGAGGCAACGACTACCCGCGCGAGCTGTTCGTCTTCGTGGCGTTCGCAATCATCGTGCTGAGCCTGCTGATCCAGGGCACCTCGCTGCCGATGGTGGCCCGGCGCCTCGGCGTGACCGAGGACACCAGCACCGAGGATGCGCTCGCCGAGGCCAACGTCCAGCACGCCGCCAGCCGGGCCGCGCGGGAACGGCTGGAGAAGCATGCCGACGGTGCGCCGCTGTCGGTGGTCGAGCGGCTGCGGGCGCTGACCGACAGCCGGTCCAACAACGCCTGGGAGCGGCTCGGCAACCAGGAGCAGGAGACCCCGTCGGCGGCATACGGCAGGCTGAGGCGGGAAATGATTACCGCGGAACGGCACATCTTCAAGATCGCTCGCAATGAGGGCCGGATCTCCGAAGAAGTGCTCACCCGCGCCCAGCGTGAACTCGACTTGGAAGAATCCCAGCTGACCCGGAGCGACGATTGACCTGCCAGCACCTCAAGGAAGCCACCGAACCAACCCCGCAGGCGCCGTACCAGGGCGGTTGCCCCGAGTGCGTGCCGATGGGCTTCGACGACTGGGTGCACCTGCGGATGTGCCTCGACTGCGGCTATGTGGGCTGCTGCGATTCCTCACCGCGGCGCCACATGTCCGCGCACTTCGAGCAGACCGGGCACCCGGTGATGCGTTCGTACGAGCCGGATGAGAAGTGGAAGTGGTGCTACGTGGACGAGCTGCTGGGGACCTGACGTGCGCACCTGCGGCCTGGACGCCATCGGCAAGCCGGCACCGTCATGACCAGGTCGCCTTGACGGATTCGGCGACGGCCTTGGCTTGTTCGATGCCGGCGGCCAGGCCGTGGGCGCGCCGGCCCGGGTCGAGGACGTTGCCGCCCAGGGCTGCGCGGGCGGTTGAGTCCGGCGTCAGCAGCAGCGACCGGGGGGCGTTCAGCTCGGCCAGTTCGGCCTGCGGGGTGGCGCGCAGCATGCCGCCTCCGCTGGGGGCCAGCACGATCGCCGCGTCGGCCCCCGCGGCGAGGTCCGCGTTGACGACCGCGTGCACGCCGCCGTCCATGTGGTAGCTGCCGGCGAGGTGGACCGGGGGGAACACCCCGGGCAGGGCGCAACTCGCCGCCACAGCCGAGGGCAGGGGGACCTGCGCACTGGCATCCCAGGCGACCCGCTCGCCGGTTTCGGTGTCGACGGTGGTGACCACCAATCGGGGGCTGGCCGGCCAGGTGTGCACCGGCAGGTGGTCGGCGAAGCGGGCGATGTGCGGGCCTTCGTCGCCGACCGGGGCGCGCCGGGCCAGCGTGCCGAGCCGGGCGCGCAGCTGGGTGGGGGAGAGGTTGCCCGCGGTGAGCAGGCTGAACCCCTCGGCCATCAGGCCCGGGTCGATGCGCGGGGACAGTTCGATCTCGATCTCCGCGGCGGTGGCGATGGCCTCGTCCAGGTCGGCGCCGGTGGCCAGCAGGGCCCCCACGAACGCGCCGGCCGAGGTGCCCACGATCAGGTCGGCTTCGCCCAGCTCGATGCCGAGGCGGCGCAGACCGGCCAGCAGGCCGAGTTCCCAGACGATGCCGGTGATGCCGCCGCCACCGAGGATGAGTGCCTTCATGCTGGTGAGCCTTCCAGGTCGGCCGGCGCGAGAACGGCCTCGCGGGCGGTCAGCGGCACGTCGAGGTGCTCGCGCCACATGATCGCGGTGTGCGCGACCAGCCGTTCATGCTCGCCGCCGCCATCCGTGGCCGGCGACCCGCAGGTCTGGGGACCAGCCATGATCGGCTGGGTCATGACTGTCTTTGATCACGTGACGGCACGCTTCCTGGTTGCTCGAAACGCCCGAAATCAAACCTCCCTTCTGAGGTGACCGCCCCTACATCACCCAGGGCATATAACCCATTCCAGTGGGTAAGCGAGCCTCGTGCCACCCTCGGGGGCTGCATCGGTGAGAATGACCGTGGACGCGCCGCGCAAGGATTAACGCCGGGCGAAGCGGGGAAACGGTGCCCCGCTCGCGGCGACGCCTCGCGGCTGCGGGCACCGACGGTCAAGGGTGGGAGCAAACAGATGCAGGTGTGGCCGGGTCACCGGTATCCGCTGGGCGCAACGTACGACGGGACGGGCACCAACTTCGCGATCTTCTCCGAGGTCGCCGAGGCCGTGGAGCTGTGCCTGTTCGACGCGTCCGGCAACGAGCGCAAGGTTCAGCTGCACGAGCAGGACGCGTTCGTCTGGCACGCCTACCTGCCGGGTGTGGAACCCGGCCAGCGGTACGGCTATCGCGTCTACGGGCCCTACGACCCGTCGCGCGGGTTGCGGTGCAATCCGCACAAGCTGCTGCTCGACCCGTACGCGCGTGCGGTGGACTCGGACATCGACTGGCACCCGTCGCTGTACGCGTACGACTTCGACAACCCCGATTCGATGTCCGACCTGGACAGCGCGCCGCACATGGCCAAGGGCGTGGTCGTCAACCCGTACTTCGACTGGGGCAACGACCGGCGCCCGGACATCCCGTACCACCACTCGGTGATCTACGAAACCCACGTCAAGGGGCTGACCGAGCGGCACCCCGAGGTGCCCAAGGACATGCGCGGCACGTACGCGGCGATCGGGCACCCGGCGGTCATCGAGCACCTGGCCAAGCTGGGGGTGACCGCGGTCGAGCTGATGCCGGTGCACCAGTTCGTGCACGACAACCGCCTCGCCGACCTGGGCCTGCGCAACTACTGGGGCTACAACACGCTGGGCTTCTTCGCGCCCTACCACGGCTACTCGGCGATGGGTGCGCTGGGCCAGCAGACCCAGGAGTTCCGCGGCATGGTCAAGGCGCTGCACGCGGCCGGCATGGAAGTCATCCTCGACGTGGTCTACAACCACACCGCCGAGGGCAACCACCTCGGGCCGACGATGAGCCTCAAGGGCATCGACAACCGCACGTACTACCGGCTCGTCGAGGACCAGCCGAACTTCTACATGGACTACACCGGCACCGGCAACAGCCTCAACGTGCGCAGCCCGCAGAGCCTGCAGCTGATCATGGACTCGCTGCGCTACTGGGTCACCGAGATGCACGTCGACGGCTTCCGCTTCGACCTGGCATCCACCCTGGCCCGCGAGTTCTACGACGTGGACCGGCTGAGTACCTTCTTCGAGGTGGTCCAGCAGGACCCGGTGGTCGGGCAGGTCAAGCTGATCGCCGAGCCGTGGGACGTCGGCCCGGGCGGCTACCAGGTCGGCAACTTCCCGCCCAACTGGACGGAATGGAACGGCAAGTACCGCGACATCGTGCGTGACTTCTGGCGCGGGGAGCCGGCTACCCTGGCCGAGTTTGCCAGCCGCATCACCGGCTCGGCCGACCTGTACCAGGACGACGGCCGCAAGCCGTTCCACTCGATCAACTTCGTCACCGCGCACGACGGGTTCACGCTCAACGACCTGGTCAGCTACAACGACAAGCACAACGAGGCCAACGGCGAGGAGAACCGCGACGGCGAGAGCCACAACCGGTCCTGGAACTGCGGCGTCGAGGGCCCGACCGACGACCGGGCGGTGCTGGAGCTGCGGGCCAAGCAGCGGCGCAACTTCCTGGCCACGCTGATGCTCAGCCAGGGCGTGCCGATGATCTCGCACGGCGACGAGCTGGGCCGAACCCAGCAGGGCAACAACAACGCGTACTGCCAGGACGACGAGATCAGCTGGATCGACTGGGAGAACGCCGACGAGACGCTGCTGGAGTTCACCCGCAAGCTGACCGCGTTCCGCCACCGCCACCAGGTGTTCCAGCGGCGGCGCTTCTTCACCGGCCTGCCGGTCACCGCGCGCGGCGGCGGCGACCCGCTGCCCGACCTGGAATGGTTCACCCCCGACGGGCGCCAGATGGCCGGCGACGACTGGGGTAACGACTTCGGCCGGGCGGTAGCGCTGTTCGTCAACGGCGAGGGCATCCGTGAGCGCGGCCAGTACGGTCAGCGTCACGTGGACAGCTCGTTCCTGCTGTTCTTCAACGCCCACGATGCCCCGATCGAGTTCGTCACGCCACCGTCTGAATACGGCGAGAAGTGGGAAAAGGTCATCGAGACGGCCGAACCATCGCCGGAGCGCCCCACCGTGGTGAAGGCGGCTTCCAAGATCCTCGTGCCCGACCGCTCGCTCATCGTGTTGGACAGGACGGTTTGATGCATCCATCTGGTACCTACCGCGTCCAGATCCGCCCCGAATTCCCGCTCAAGGCCACCGCCGAGCTGGCCGACTACCTGGCCGACCTCGGGGTCAGCCACCTCTACACCGCGCCGCTGCTCACCGCCGCACCCGGCTCCGAGCACGGCTACGACGTGGTGGACCACAGCCAGGTCTCGCCGGCGCTGGGCGGGGAGGAGGGCCGGGTCGCGCTCAAGGCCGCCCTCGATGCCGCCGGGCTCGGCCTGGTCGTCGACATCGTGCCGAACCACGCGGGGGTGGCCGTGCCGGCCGCAAACCCGACCTGGTGGGACGTGCTCAAGAACGGCAAGGACTCGGCGTACGCGAAGTTCTACGACATCGACTGGGACCGCGGCCGGGTGCTGATCCCGGTGCTGGCCGACGACCCCGACGCGCTGGACGAGCTGCGCGTTGAGGACGGCGAGCTGCACTACTACGACAAGCGCTATCCGATCGCCGAGGGCACCGGTGAGGGCAGCGCCCGCGAGGTGCACGACCGGCAGCACTACGAGCTGGTCAACTGGACCCGCGGCGACGCCGAGCTGACCTACCGCCGGTTCTTCGCGATCGTCGACCTGGCCGGGTTGCGCGTCGAGGACCCCGAGGTCTTCGAGGCCACCCACAAGGAATTCCTGCGGTGGTACGCCGAGGGCGCCGTGCAGGGTCTGCGCGTCGACCACCCGGACGGACTGCGTGACCCCGGGGAGTATCTGCGCCGGTTGCACGAGGCTGCCCCGGACGCGTGGCTCGTGGTGGAGAAGATCCTCGAACCCGGCGAGGAGATGCCGGACTGGCCGGTCGCCGGCACCACCGGCTACGACGCGCTCGCCGAGGTCGGCGGGGTGTTCGTGGACTCGACCACCGAGCGCTTCTTCGACACCCTCGACCACCACCTGACCGGCGGCGACACGAGCTGGCAGAACCTGGTCCACGACTGCAAGTACCACCTGGCCACCACGCAACTGGCCGCCGAGCTGGCCCGCATGGCCCGCCTCGCTCCCGAGATCGAGGCCGCTGAGCGGGGCCTGGCCGAGCTGGCCGCGTGCTTCCCGGTCTACCGCTCGTACCTGCCGTTCGGCTCGCGGCACCTGGCCAAGGCGAGGGCCGAGGCCGGTCGGCGCCGCCCCGGGCTGATCCCGGCGCTCGACCAGCTCACCGCGCGGCTGCGCAACTCCGGCGACGAGCTGGCGGTGCGGTTCCAGCAGTACACCGGTGCGGTGATGGCCAAGGGCGTGGAGGACACCGCGTTCTACCGCTACACCCGGTTCACCGCGCGCAACGAGGTGGGCAACGACCCGGCGAAGTTCGGCGTCACCACCGACGAGTTCCACGACAGCACCACCGAGCGGCAGCGGCGCTGGCCCGAGGGCATGACGTCACTGTCGACCCATGACACCAAGCGCAGCGAGGACGTACGGGCCCGGCTCACCGTGCTCTCCGAGCTGCCCGGTGACTGGACCGAGGTGGTGCGCCGCTGGGTGCGGATCAACCCGCTGCCCGACCCGGCACTGGCCCACCTGATCTGGCAGGCCGCCGTGGGTGCGTGGCCGCTGGAGCGCGAGCGGCTGCAGGCGTACGCGTTGAAGGCCGCCCGGGAAGGCGCGGTCGGCACGAGCTGGACCAGCCCGAACGAGAACTTCGAGACCGCGCTGCGCGAGATGGTCGACAAGATGTACGACGACCCGGCGCTCAACGCGGAGATCACCGGGTTCGTCGAGTCGATCACCGGCCCCGGCTGGTCGAACTCGCTGGGCCAGAAGCTGGTGCAGCTCACCATGCCCGGCGTCCCCGACGTCTACCAGGGCACCGAGCTGTGGGACTTCTCGCTGGTCGACCCGGACAACCGCCGCCCGGTGGACTTCGCGCTGCGCCGCGAGCTGCTCAACCGACTCGACGACGGGTGGCAGCCGCCGATCGATGACAGCGGTGCCGCCAAGCTGCTGGTGACCAGCCGCATCCTGCGCCTGCGCCGGCAACGCCCGGAGCTGTTCGCCTCCTACAAGCCGCTGTTCGCCAGCGGCCGGGTGGCCGAGCACGTGCTGGCCTACGACCGCGGCGGCGTGGTGGCGCTGGCCACCCGGCTGCCGGTCGGATTGTCACGTCACGGCGGCTGGCACGACACCACCCTGTCACTTGACGGCAACACGTGGACGGAAGTCTTCACGGGCACCAGCTTCGGCGGAGATCGCCTTGCGGTGGCCGACTTGCTGCACACGTACCCGGTCGCCTTGCTGGTGAAGGAGTCACAGTGACCGTCTTTGAGGTGTGGGTTCCCGAGAAGACCGTCAAGCTGCGGATCGACGGGACTGATCGGGACATGGAACGCGGGGATGACGGGTGGTGGCGCCTCGACGTGCCCGACGCCGGCCCCGGCACCGACTACTCGTACGTTCTGACAGAACACGACAGTCCCCTTCCTGACCCGCGGTCCAAGTGGCAGCCTGACGGGGTGCACGGCCCCAGCCGGGTGTACGACCACGCGGCCTACCCCTGGTCCGACGGTGCCTGGACCGGCCGTCAGCTACCGGGCTCCGTCCTCTACGAGCTGCACGTCGGCACCTTCACCCCGCAAGGCACCTTCGACGCCGCCGTCGAGCGCCTGGACCACCTCGTCGAGCTCGGCATCGACATGGTGGAGCTGCTGCCGGTCAACTCGTTCAACGGCGAGTACAACTGGGGCTATGACGGCGTCTGCTGGTTCGCCCCGCACGAGGCGTACGGCGGCCCGGACGGGTTGAAGCGCTTTGTCGACGCCTGCCACCAGCGCGGGCTCGGTGTGGTGCTGGACGTGGTCTACAACCACTTCGGCCCCAGCGGCGCGTACGCCCCCATGTTCGCGCCCTACCTCAGCTCGGCCGGCGCCAACCCGTGGGGCGACTCGGTGAACCTCGACGGCCCCGAGTCCGAGGAGGTGCGCCGCTACATCATCGACAGCGTGCTCTCCTGGCTGCGCGACTACCACGTGGACGCGCTGCGCCTGGACGCCGTGCACGCGCTGGTCGACCACAATGCCGTGCACCTGCTTGAGCAGATGGCCGTCGAGGTGGATAGCCTGTCGGTGCATGTGGGCCGCCCGCTGGCGCTGATCGCCGAGTCGGATCTCAACGATCCCAAGCTCATCACGCCGCGTGCGGCCACCGGATACGGCCTGGACGCGCAGTGGGCCGACGACGTGCACCACGCGCTGCACACGCTGCTGACCGGGGAACGGCAGGGCTACTACGGCGACTTCGGCTCGCTGGAATGCCTGGAGACGGTGCTGACCAGCGCGTTTTTCCACGCCGGAACCTGGTCGAGCTTCCGTCGCCGCAACCACGGGCGCCCGGTCGACCGGACCCGGGTGCCGGGTCACCGCTTTGTGGCGTACCTGCAGAATCATGACCAGATCGGTAACCGGGCTATCGGCGACCGGCTGTCCGCGACCCTGTCCCCGGGCCTGCTGAAGATCGGCGCGACGCTGCTGCTGACCTCGCCCTTCACGCCGATGCTGTTCATGGGCGAGGAGTGGGCGGCCAGCAACCCGTGGCAGTTCTTCACCAGTCACCCGGAACCCGAACTGGCCGAAGCGGTGCAAACCGGGCGCCGCCGCGAGTTCGCCTCGCACGGCTGGGCCGAGACCGAGGTGCCCGACCCGCAGGATCCGGCCACCTTCCAGCGCTCCAAACTGGACTGGTCCGAGCTGGGCAAGCCGGGTCACGCGGAGATCCTCGATCTCTACAAGCGGCTGATCACGCTGCGCCGCGAGCACACCGACCTGACCGACCCCCGCCTGGACAAGGTCGAGGTCTGGCACGGCGACCAGTACGTGGTGATGCGCCGCGGCCGCTGCCTGGTGGCCGCCAACCTCGCCGCTGTCCCGCAAACGGTGAGCCTGAAGGCGGTGCCGAGCAAGGTGCTGCTGGCCACCGAACCGGGCGTGGTCCTGCAACGCGACCGCGTCGAGCTGCCCGCCGAAACCGCCGTGGTGGTGTACGCCCGCTGACGTAGCGCCGGTGCCGTGACTGCGAGATCCCGACGTCACGGCACCGGCTACCGTCCGCTCTCGCCCTACCCGGCCGGCGGGTGCTGGTGGCGCCAGCGCTGGCTCAGGCGGTAGGCCGGGGCTCGGGTGGCGTGGATCAACCCCGTGGGGTGCAGGTCGGCCGGGGCGTTGGCGGGGTTGAAGCCGAGTGCCGCGTCGGTGGCCCCGGTGAGCAGGTCGCCGAAGATCACGCGGCCGAACACCCGGCCGGTGCCATCCTTGAGCAGCAGTCGCGCGCCGTCGTCGGCGGCCGCCGTGACGACCGATTCGAGGGTACGTCCAAGGCTCGCGCTTTCCGGATCGCACGTGACGGCCAGGTACAACTTCTGCCCCGAGCCCGTCCGGTAACCGGTGATCGTGCCGTACCTGGTGTCGAAGGAGCGCCGCGGGGCCGGCAGGTGCCTGGTCAACCGGTGCTGACCGGCGGTGGAGAACAGCAGATCGGTGCGGCGACCGGCGACCGGGCCGTGCACCCGCAGCGCCACGCCCAGCACGTCGGGCCAGCCCGGTGGGGTGCCGCCGCCCTTGGAGACCCGTACCGTCACCGGGTGCCGGGCCGGCCGGTCCAGCAGGTTGGCGCCGATGGGGGCGCCCCCGCCGAAGATCTCCAGGCAGCCGGTGAACGAGCGGCCGTCGGGATGCAGCGACCGCTGATGGCGTGAGCGCGCGATGCGGACGCCGGCGGCCCCCACCACGCCGGCGATCACCAGAGCCCGTGCGACCTTCATGCGCCGCGGGTACCCCTTCCTGTCGCACCCATGCGCCACCATGATGATGGCGACACCGGGTCGATCATGGACGGGAGGCCCATGCACGTTCGTAAAGTCGTGATCCGCCGGCCACCGCGGCCGCGCCGGCAGCTTCCGCTGGGCAGTGGTCCCCGCGCGCGGCGGGGGGAGCGGGCACTGGAGGGTCTGAGGCGTACGTTCACCCTGCCCGAGCAGACCGTGCGCTCGTTCGGTGCCTCGCTGGCGCCGTGGCGGCTCGCGGGCATCGGAGTGGTGCTGGTGCTGGTGCTCGCCTTCTCCTGGGTGCGGCTGTTCCACCTCGGGCCGCCGTCCATCGAGGATCTGCGCCGCAGCGCCGGGATCGACGAGTGGACCACGCTGCCCATCGGGGTCAAGGACGATCAGCCGGGGGTGGCCTACCGCGACCCGGAGTACGGTACGTGGAGCGGTTTCGACATCGACATCGCGTACATGATCGCCGAGGATCTCGGGTTCCGCCGCGACGAGGTGCGGTTCTACGGCATCGAGAGCGAGGACCGGTCCCGGATGGAGGCCACCGACCTCGAGCAGAACCCGGTGCCGGTCAAGCTGGTGATCGCGAGCTACAGCATCACCAAGGAGCGCGAGGACATGCCCAACGTGATGTTCTCCGAGTCGTACCTGCACACCGAGCAGTCGGTGATCACCTTGCACGGCCATCCGCCGGTGGCCAGCCTGGAGGAGTTCGCCGGCAAGACGGTGTGCACGCTGTCCGCCTCGACCAGTGCCACCACTGCCGAAAAGTCCGGCGCTGAGCTCGTACGGCGAAATCGTGTCTCTGAATGTTTTCAGTTGCTCGACAAAGCTGATGTCGACGCGGTCAGCACCGATGCGGCGATCCTGGGTGGCTACAAGTTCCTGCACCCGGCCAAGTACGACCACTGGGACCTCGGCGACGACAGAACCGAGCCGTGGGGGGTCAGCGTGGGTGCCAACGAGGCGTTGCGGGACCTGGTGAACGTGACGCTGTACCGCTCCTGCACCGATCCCAAGGACAACCGCTGGGAGACCGCGTACGCCAGGAACTTCATCCCCGAGGCACCGTTGCAGACCAGCGCGCCGGGTAAACCGCTGACCCCGCTGGCCCGCCCGCAGCAGCCGGTCACCAAGCGGCCCGATGTCCGCGAGCTGCCGTGGGAGGACCTGACCCCATGAGCGTTGAGGTGATCGACCGCCGCCCCCGGTTGCGCCGCGCCCAGCTCAACTGGCTGCTGACCGCGCTGCCTGCCTTCCCGCTGGTGCTGCTCGTGCTGCGGCTGTGGTACCTGAGCCGGCAGGACCTGCCCACGATGCTGCTGCTCGTGCAGTACGTCAGCCCGCTCGGCATGATCAGTGCCCTGATCATCGCGCTGATCGGGATCATTCCGGCAATCGTGCTCGTGCTGCGTACCCTCGGCGGCATTCTGCTGGTCAGCTCGCCCGACCCGAACGAAGCGGCCCGCCGTTCGCTGCTGGGTCTGACCGCATTGCGGATGCCCGACTGGGTGGTGGTGCTGGCCGTGGGCCTGGCCGGGTTCACCTGGCAGATGCGGATGCTGCCGGCGCTGCTCATGCTGGTGGTCGCGATCCTCGGGCTGACCGCGGTGCAGCGCTTCCCGGGCGAGCGGCGGATGCTGGTGGTGGCCACCCTGGCCGTACCGATCGCGCTCGGTGTGGTCGAGCTGATCTGGGTGTGGCCGGGCATCCGGGTGGCCCTGTCCGCCGGCGAGACGAGCACCGCACTGCTGCTGGTCGTGCCGCCGCTGCTGGGCTGGTTGCTGACCGGTCCGGTGCCCCCGCGTGCCGCCCGGCTGGCCACCCACTGGCCCGCGGTTCTGGCCACCCTGGCCGCTCCGATCGTGGTGGGGGCGCTGTTCCTGCGAGCGCCGGTGCTGCCCAACAGCGCCGTGGAAATCGACGACGGGGCAGGCATCCGAGTGGTACGAGGACAGCTCGTCACCGTCGATGACACCGCCACCACCGTGCTGCAGCGTGGTGGCGACGTGGTGTTCATCCCCAACGCCCAAGTACGCTCCAAGACCTTGTGCCCCGAACCCGTGCGGGCACAGCACAGCCGGATCACCGTACGGGGCTGGGCGGTCGACGAGTCCGCACTCGAATGGGCCGCCCCGACCCGGCCGGTGACCGGCGAGGTGGATCCGCGCTGCCTCGGGCGGGCGCTGGAGCCGACGACAACCAAGGGGGTGGGCCGGTGATCATCCAATTTACGCAGGTGAACGGGCTTTGTTGCGGCGCGCCGCCGACCGCGTGCAGACACGGTGGAGCCGACCTGGCAGGCTGCACGCCATGACCTTGCACCTGCGGTGGGCGGCCGTCACCGATAGAGGCCACGTGCGAAGCAACAACCAGGACTGTCATTACGCCGGCGACCGGCTGCTGGTTGTCGCCGACGGCATGGGTGGCATGGCCGCCGGGGACGTGGCGAGCCGCATCGCCGTGGAGGCCATGGCCTCGCTCGACGTGCCGATCGACAACGACCATCAGATGGACGCGCTGCACAAGGCGCTCGAGGTGGCAAACGGCCGGATCGCCGAGACCGTGCAGGGCGACGCGGCGCTGCAGGGCATGGGCACCACGCTGACGGCCGTGATCTTCTCGGGCGACCGGGCGGCCCTGGCCCACGTCGGCGACAGCCGGGCCTACCTGCTGCGCGACGGCCGGCTCAACCAGCTGACCAAGGACGACACGTACGTACAGATGCTCGTCGACCAGGGCCTGATCCGGCCCGAGGAGGCGGCCGGGCATCCGCGGCGGGCGGTGGTCACCCAGGCGCTGCAGGGTGAACCGGTCAGCCCGTCGTACGTAATCGTGGAACCCGAGGAAGGCGACCGCTGGCTGCTGTGCAGCGACGGGCTGACCGGCCCGGTGCCCGCCGAGCGCATCGAGGCGGAGCTGCTCACCTGCCCCGACGCGCAGACGTGCGCCGAACGCCTGGTCGACCTCGCGCTGCAGGGCGGCGGACCCGACAACATCACGGTGATTGTCGCCGATCTGAGCCTGCGAGGCTGATGGTCCGCCGGTGAGCGGCGCGGGGTGCTGGCAGGGCCCGGGACTGCGGTACGTTACTGCGGTCGCTCCCATTCCTCTGCTGGTGCGCGGGTGGTGATTCGCTTGACGGGAACCGCGCTGCGGGTGGGCGCCCGCACGCCGCTCACGCTGGTGCTCGCCGTCACCGGCGCGGTCGTCGTGACGCTCGTCGGCGCGCTGGCCATCCCGGCCGGCTCCGGCCAGCGGCTCTACAACGACGCCGCCCAGCTGGCCGCCGGGGCGCTCGCCGCGTTCGTCTGCCTCACCGCCGCGCGCGAGCACCGCGGCCTGCGATCGCGCTGGCGCACCCTGCTCGGCTTCGGGCTGACCGGTTGGACGCTGGCCCGGTTGTGGTGGGTCGCGCGCGACGTGCTCGACCCGGGCCGCGCCACGGGGGTGGGCCCGGCCGACTTCGGGTTCCTGATCCTGCCGGTGTGCGTGTTCCTGGCCCTGCTCGCGATGTCGGCCGCCCTGCCCCGGCCGGTGCGTGCGTCGCTGCCCCGCGACCGGGTCGTGCTGGTCATCGACAGCGTGCTGATCACCGGCTCGCTGGTCGCGCTGGCCTGGTCGGCCCTGCCGCACAGGGTTTTTCGCGAGGTGGGGGAGAGCCCCTGGGCCGCCGGGGTGGCCGCGGCCTACCCGGTCGCCGACCTGGTCCTGATCGTGATGGCGTTGCTGGTGCTGGCATCCCGGCCGACGTGGCGCCCGGCGCGGGCCACGCTGATGCTGGCCGTGGCGGGTCTGGTCGCGCTTGGCTGCTCCGATACGGTACGGCTGCTGACCCTGAGCACCGGCACGCTCACCCCGCTGCAGGCCACGGGCTATCTGCTCGGCCCGGCCCTGCTCGCCGTGGCTGCGCTGACCAACCCGGGCACCGCCGCGCCGCCCGCCGTGGACAAACTCGAAGCCGACTGGCTGCACCTGATCCTGCCGTACGTGCCGGTGGTGGCGACCGGGATTGTGATCGCGGTGCGCACCGGGGCGGGCGGGCAGCTGACGTCGTACGAGGCGTATCTGGGGTGGCTGGGGTTGGGCCTGGTCGTGGCCCGGCAGATGTTCACCATCGTCGACAACACCGTGTTGCTGGCGCGGGTGTCCGAGGGTCAGGAGCGGCTGCACCACCAGGCCTACCATGATCCGCTGACCGGGCTGGCCAACCGGGCGCTGTTCCGCGAACGGCTGGCGCTGGCGCTGGATTCGTACCGTTATCAGGGCCTTCCGGTAGCTTTGATCTTCGCAGATCTCGACGACTTCAAGCTCATCAACGACAGCTTCGGCCACGCCATCGGCGACCGCCTGCTGCGCGCCATCGCCGACCGCCTGCGCACCTGCGTAGGCCCTGCCGACCTGGTGGCCCGTCTGGGCGGCGACGAATTCGCCGTGCTGCTCGAACACCGCGCCGGCGAGGCCGACCCGATCGCCGAGGCCATGCTCGCCGCCCTGCGCGCACCGTTCGAACTGGACGGCCACACCGTCGCCATCAGCGCCAGCCTCGGTCTGGTCCGCCCCCACCTGGGCGAACGCGACCTCTCCGCCGATATCCTGCTGCGCCGCGCCGACGCCGCCATGTACGCCAGCAAACGCCGCGGTAAGAACGCCCTGGTCCGCTACGCCGGGAGTGCGGACGGTGGCCCCAACGCCGACCTGCCGCACCTGCTGATGCGTGCCCTGGCCGGGTCCCCGGCCGACTACGGCTTCGAGGTCCACTACCAGCCGATCGTCCATCTAGCGGACGAAACGGTTCTGGCGGTGGAGGCCCTGGCCCGCTGGAACGACCCCATCGCCGGCCCGGTCGATCCCGAGGTGTTCGTCACCGTGGCCGAACGCGCCGGCCTGGTAGCCGCCATCGACGACTTCGTCCTGGACCGGGCCTGCTCCGACGCCGCAGCGCTGGCCGCCACCTACGGGCGCCCGATCGACGTGCACGTCAACGTCTCGGCCGCCCGCTTGGGTCAGCACGGACTGGCGCAGGGCGTGCTGGCGGCGTTGCACCGCCACGACGTACCAGCATCCCGCCTGGTAGTCGAGATCACCGAAACCAAGCGCATCCCCGACCTGTCCCGCGCGGTCGAGGTCACCGAAACCCTGCGCCGCCACGGGGTACGGGTAGCCCTCGACGACTTCGGCAGCGGCTACAACGCCCTTGCCCAGCTGCACTCCCTACCCATCGACATCGTCAAACTGGACTCGTCCCTGACCGATGTGGACGTAGCGCCCGAGCGGGCGGGAGCCTTGTGCCGGTCGGTGTTGACCATTTGCGCCGATATGGGGGTCGCGGTGATCGCCGAGGGGATTGAGACGCGGGAGCGGGCGGTGGACTTGGCTGGGCTGGGATGCAAGCTGGGGCAGGGGTATCTGTTCGGGCAGCCGCGGGCGGTGCATCGGCTGGTGGAGGTTGTGCCCGCGCAGCCGGGACCGGATAGGGGTGGCGCGGCTACTTCCGGCCGGGCGCCCTCTCCTTCTGGCGGCGGGCCTGCTCCTTCCGATGCTGCGGCTGTTCCTGCCGGCGGCGGGTCTGCCGGTTCCTCATCTCGATCTCCGGCGGGGACTTCTGCTCGCTGGCGCCCACCTCAAGGGCCCTGACTTTCGTTGCCTAGCCTCCTAGGATGCCCTGTCGGGTGTGAGGATTGGCGAACCGGACTGTGAGGCCGGCCTGCGTCGGCGGCCCGGAAGCGCTGGTCGTCTACTGTGGCCTCGTGCCAGCGTTGCGGGGGGCTTTCACGGGAGCTGCGATCGCCGTCGGCAGCGGCGTGGCCTTGGCCGTCGTGGCGGCGGTGGCCAATGACGTGCCGGTGATGATGAACGAGGTGTGGCTGGCGCGGGCCGATCGTAGCGCCGGGGCGCAGGTGGCCGAGTTCGTCAGCCTGATCCTGGATTCGGGGTGGGCGTGGGCTGCCCTCGCGGTCTTCGCCGGCTGGGCGGTCCACCGCGGGTTGTTGGCCGGGGCGCTCGCCGGTTGCGTCGCGCTGCTGGTCGCGACGTTCGTGTACGACTCCCTCGAGGCCGCCTTCGCCGACGGCCCGGTGTGGGGTTCGGTGCGCCACTTCTGGCTCCTGCAAAGCCTCCTCCTCGGACTACCTCTCGGTGCCATCGGGGCGCTCATCCGGCGCCCGGGGCCGGCCGGGGTGCTGGCTGCGCTGGTCGTGCCCGTGGGTGCGGTCCTCAACATGGCCGTGGTGCCACCGCCCTCGGAGAGCCCGGTCGCCGCCTTGGTCACGGCGACGGTCTGGGTTGCCGCTGTCGCCGTCACCGCCCTGATCCTGCTTCGAGCAAGGTTCAGCGAACGCGCAAGGACAAACTAGGTCGCATGGCGCCCGCCCCGTTTGCGCCCGTCGTCAACGGTGGATACACGGTCACCCACGCCGACCTGTGACCGCCGCCGACCGGCCGCGATCAGCGCGTCCGCGGGTTGAGCCGCCGGGTGGGCTCGGCGGCGGTCGGGTCCTCGGGCCATGGGTGACGCGGATATCGGCCGCGCATCTCGCCGCGCACCTGCGGGTACACGTTCACCCAGAACGACGCGAGGTCGCTGGTCACCGCCAAGGGCCGGCCTGCGGGTGACAGCAGGTGCAGCCGTGCGGGCACCCGGCCCTCGGCCAGGCGCGGTGCGTTCTGCCAGCCGAACGTCTCCTGCAGTTTGACTGCCAGCACCGGCGCGGCCGGGTCGCTGTAGTCGACCCGGATCTTGGAGCCGCTCGGCACCGGCAGGCGTTCCGGGGCCACCTCGTCCAGCCGGCCCGCGACCTGCCACGGCAGCAGCGACCGCAATGCCCCAGCCACATCGATCGCACCCAGATCGGCTCGTCGCCGGGCGCGCCCCAACGGCAGCCACTCAACCAAGGAGGCCGATGTGAGCGCCGCATCTGACACATCCGGCCACGGCTCGCCGAGCGCCGCGTGCGCGAATGCCAGCCGCTGGCGAAGCTCCACTGCCGACCGCGACCAGGTCAACAGCCCCAGCCCCTCCCGTCGTAAGCCCTCGCGCAGCGCTTCCTGCACCAGCTTCGGGTCCGGGTCGGTGATGCGCCGCTCGACAAGGGTGATGGCGCCGAGCCGGTCGACCCGGCGGGCCACCACGTCGCCGTCGATCCAGCCGATTTCGGTGGCGGTAGCGAGCAGGGTGGCCGCCGCCTCGCGGGCGGTGTCCTCGTCGAGCGGGGCGGCGCTGCGGATCCGGGCGGTTCGGGCGCCGGGGGCACGGTCGGCGTCGGCCACGGCCAGCCAGGTCGTTCCGGCCAGCGAGCTGCCGCCGTGCAGCTCGGCCGCGGTGCCACCGGCCATCAGGTACGCCCGGGATCCCGCCTCCCGCGCCCGTGCCACGCGTTCGGGGTACGCCAGCCCCACCACCAGCCCGGCGGCAAGGTCATCCGGTAGCGGAGAAAGCAGCGGAGGAGGAGCGGCAGCGGACACCGCCGACTTCAACCGGCGTACCTCGGACAGCCAGGCCCCGTCGCGCTCACCGCGAGCCCGTCGCCACGCCGCGACCACGTCATCGGATCCGCGGTCGGCATCCAGCAGGGCCACGATCTCCGCGGCCCGTTGCGCCCCCATCACCGCGGCCCCGTCGAGCAGAGCGCGGGCCAGCCGGGGGTGCAGTCCGGCGCCGGCCAGCGACCGTCCCCGCGCGGTGACCCGTCCGTCGGCATCCACCGCCCCGAGCGCCCGCAGTGTGCTCACCGCGGCCTGCAGCGCTCCGGCAGGTGGGGAGTCCGGCAGGGCCAGGCCGGATCCGTCCGGATGGCCCCACAGCGCCAGGTCGAGCGCGAACCCGGTCAGGTCGGCCGCGGCGATCTCCGGTTCGGGTTGGGCCGGTAGCCGCTCGTGCTGGGCCGCCGACCAGCAGCGGTACACCCGGCCGGGGGCTTCTCGACCGGCTCGTCCGGCGCGCTGCTGGGCTCCGGCGCGCGAGACCGGGACGGTCACCAGGGTGCCGAGGCCGCGGTTGTGGTCCATCCGGGGCACCCGGCTCAGCCCGGCGTCGACGACCGCCCGGACGCCGGGGACGGTCAGGCTGCTCTCCGCCACGGCGGTGGCCAGCACCACCCGGCGGGATGCGGACGGGCGGAGGGCGGCGTCCTGGACCGCGGCGGGCTGGCGGCCGTGCAGGGGGACCACGTCGACGCCGAGGCCGCGCAGGTGGCCGGCCACGATGTCGATCTCGCGGGCGCCGGGCAGGAAGGCCAGCACGTCGCCGTCGCCGTCGGTGAGCGCGCGGCGGACGGTGGCGGCAATGTGGTCGAGCAGGCGGGGGTCGACGCGCAGGCCGTGCGGGGGAGTGACCGGTTGCGGTGGTGGGCACCAGCGGACGTCGATCGGGAACAGGGCTGCGTCGGCTTCGACGACGGGGGCGTTGCCGAGGATCGCGGACAAGCGCTGGGATTCGGCGGTGGCCGAGGTGGCGAGCAGGGTGAGCTCGGGGCGCAGGGCCTGGCGGACCTCGATCAGGAAGGCGAGCGCGAGGTCGGTGTCGAGGTGGCGTTCGTGGCACTCGTCGAGGATGACGGCGGCGGTGCCGGACAGGTCGGGGTCGCGGTGCAGGCGGCGCACGAGCACGCCGGTGGTGACCACCTCGATGCGGGTGCGGGCGGAAACTCGGCGCTCACCTCGTACCGTAAATCCGACGTCTTCTCCCACCTGCTGGCCGAGCAGGGACGCCATCCGCCGGGCCGCCGCCCGGGCCGCAACCCGGCGTGGTTCCGCGACCACGATGCGTCCTTCGGTGGTGTCGGCGAGCGCCAGCGGGACCACCGTCGTCTTGCCCGTGCCGGGCGGCGCGACCAGTACCGCGGCGCCTCGATCCTTGAGCGACGCGGCCACCTGCGGCAGCACCGCTGTGATGGGCAGGTCCGGCAGGGCGATCAGCATGAAACCCATTTTCCCGTACGCTCACAGCGTGCGGACGTTCAACTCCCGGCCGACCGGTGAGCTGCTGACAGAGCTGCTCGCCGTGTGTGCCGTGCCGGCCTGGGCAACCGCGGTCGCAGCCGGGCGTCCGTACCCGTCCAAGGATGCAGCGCTCGCCGCCGCGGACTCGGCGGCGCGCCAACTCAGCTGGGCCGAGGTGCTGCAGGGGTTGTCCGCGCACCCGCGAATCGGGGAGCGCGCGGCCGGCGACTCGCACGAAGCAGCCTGGTCACGCCGGGAGCAGTCGGCGGCCGCGGCGAGCGCCGACGAGGTCACCCGGGCCGCGCTGGTCGAGGCGAACCGGGCCTACGAACAGCGCTTCGGGCACGTGTTCCTGATCTTCGCCAGCGGGCGGTCGCAGGCCGAGATCCTGGCCGCCGCGCGGGAACGGCTCGGCCATGACGAGCCGGCCGAACACGCGATCGTGGCCGATGAGCTGCGCAAGATTGCGTTGTTGCGGCTGGAGAGGCTGCTCGGCTCATGATCTCTACCCACATCCTCGACACCGTGACCGGCGATCCGGCGCGGGACGTGGACGTGCGGCTGGAACGCGGTGACGCCGGTGGCTGGCAGCTGATCGATCAGGGGCGCACCGACGGCGACGGGCGGCTGCGCTTCGCGATCACCCCGTCCGAGTGGCGGGCCGGCGCTTATCGACTGATCTTCGCGGTGGCGCCCTGTCTTGGCCCGGACGCGTTCTTCCCGGAGATCACCATCGCGTTCCACGTGGCCGACGCGGACCGGCATCATCACGTGCCGTTGCTGCTGAGCCGGTACGGCTACACCACCTATCGAGGGAGCTGATGGCTCGTGGCGATCGTGCTCGGCGACAACCGGTACGGCAAAGCGGAGACCCGGCTGGTGCGGGTCACGCGGGACGGCGACTCGCACGGGCTGGCCGACGTCAACGTCAGCGTGGCGCTGTCCGGCGACCTGGCCGCCACTCATCTGAGCGGGGACAACTCGGGGGTGCTGCCGACCGACACGATGAAGAACACGGTGTACGCGTTCGCCCGCAGCCACGGCGTGGGTGAGCCGGAGGCGTTCGCGCTGCTGCTGGGCCGCCACTTCGTCGACACGCAGCCGCAGATCACCCGGGCGCGGGTGCGCATCGAGTCGTACGGGTGGGAGCGCCTCGGCCCGCACTCGTTCCGGCGCAAGGGCGACTACGTGCGGACCGCGCAGGTCGACGTGACCGGCGACGGGGTGCAGGTGGTCTCCGGGCTCAAGGACTTCGTGGTGCTCAACTCGACCGACTCGGAGTTCCACGGTTTCGCCACGGACCGGTACACCACCCTGCCGGAGACGACCGACCGGATTCTGGCCACCGCGGTTGACGCACGCTGGCGGCACCTGTCGGACGCGGCGGACTGGGCGGAGTCGTTCGAGGGGGCCAAGGGCGCGTTGGTGAACGCATTCGTGACGACGTACAGCTATGCGCTGCAGCAGACGCTGTACTCGATGGGCAGCCGGGTGCTGGAGCATTGCCCGGAGATAGCCGAGATCCGGCTGGCCCTGCCGAACAAGCACCACTATCTGGTCGACCTGTCCGCGTTCGACCTGGAGAACCCGGGTGAGGTGTTCATCGCCGGCGACCGGCCGTACGGGCTGATCGAAGGAACCGTGACCCGCGACGACGCGCCCCCGGCTCTCGCGGAGTGGCACCCGTGATTGCCATCGAGAACGTCACCGTCGCGACCGTTGACGCCGCCGGGACCGAGTTCGCCGACGGACACGTGGTGGTGGGCGACGACGGCCGGATCGCCGCGGTGGGGGCCGGCTCCTCGGGGGTGCCCGGCGCGCTCGACGGCACCGGCTGCCTGCTCACGCCGGGGCTGGTGAACACGCACCACCACCTGTACCAGTGGGCCACCCGCGGGCTGGCGCAGGACGAGACGCTGTTCGGCTGGCTGCGCACGCTGTACCCGATCTGGGGGCGCATCGACGCCGAGACTGTGGGCGCGGCGGCCGGGGCGGCGCTGGGCTGGCTGGCGTTGTCGGGCTGCACCACCAGCACCGACCACCACTACGTGTTCCCTCGCGACGGCGGTGATGTCCTGGAGGCCGAGATCCTGGCGGCCCGCGAGATCGGGCTGCGGTTCCACCCGGCCCGCGGTTCGATGGATCTCGGGCAGTCCCAGGGTGGTCTGCCGCCGGACCACGTGGTCGAGGACACCGACGCGGCGCTCGCCGCGACCGAGGCCGCCATCGACAAGTGGCACGACCCGTCGCCGGATTCCCTGCTGCAGATCGGGGTCGCGCCGTGCTCGCCGTTCTCGGTCACCTCGCGGCTGATGAGCGAGGCCGCCGAGCTGGCCCGGCACAAGGGGGTCCGGTTGCACACCCACCTCGCCGAGACCGACGACGAGGAGGACTTCTGCCGGGAGAAGTTCGGCTGCACCCCGGTGGAATATGCCGAGCGGCTCGGCTGGCTGGGCGAGGACGTGTGGCTGGCCCACGGCGTGCATCTGGACGACGCATCCGTGGCGAAGCTGGCCGCCACGGGCACCGGCGTGGCGCACTGCCCGAGCTCCAACGCGCGTCTCGGGGCCGGCCTGGCCCGGGTCCGCGAGCTGCTCGACGCCGGGGTGCCGGTCGGGCTGGGCGTGGACGGTTCGGCCTCGCAGGAAGCCGCGCATCTGGGCGAGGAACTACGTCAGGCCCTGTACGTAGCCCGGCTGCGCGGGGGGCCGGGAGCGCTGACCGCCCGCGAGTCGCTACGGCTGGGCACGATGGGCGGCGCGCGACTGCTCGGGCGAGCCGGGGATGTCGGCAGCATCGAAGTCGGTAAGCTCGCCGATCTGGTGCTGTGGCGCCTCGACGGGCTCGGCCACGACGGCATCGATGACAAGGTGGCGGCGCTGGTGCTGGGCCCGCCCGCCCCGGTGGAGCTGGCCCTGGTCGGCGGCAAACCGGTCGTGCGGCGCGGCGAGCTGGTCACCGCGGACGCGGCGGCGCTGACCCGGCGGGCACGCACCGCGCATCGCCGGCTACTCGACGGCGTTTAAGGATCTTTTAAGGTTCCGCGGTCGAGAAAATGTTATTGAAATCCGAAATCGCGGCGACCAGCGGGAGCGGAGGAGGGCCTTCTTAAGTCTTCTTTCCGAAGTTGATACAAGCATGCTGAGCTGCTCATACTCCTTTCCGACAGCAGTGGTGGAAGGGATGGGAATGCACTCCAGGAAGCGAACCCGCATCGTGCTGGCGGCCGCGGTCGCCGCGGCGCTGGGCGGCAGCGGCATTTACATTGCCAGCGCCAGCGCGGAGGAGACCGCGGTGCCGGGCCGGGTGCAGGCCGAGTCGTTCACGGCTCAGTCCGGCGCGCAGACCGAGGGCACCAGCGACGCCGACGGCGGCAAGAACGTCGGCTGGCTGGCCGGCGGCGACTGGCTCAAGTACGACAACGTGTCGATCACCGGGACCGCCCTGAGCGCCCGGATCGCCTCGGACAACAAGGCCGGCGGCTCGATCGAGCTGCACCTTGGCTCGCAGAGCGGCACGCTGCTGGCCACGTTCCCGGTGGCCTCGACCGGCGGCTGGCAGAAGTGGTCGACAGCCACCGCCACGGCGGCCGGCGTGCCCACCGGCCCGCAGACGGTGTTCGCGGTCCTCAGAAGCAGCACCGCCGGCAACTTCGTCAACCTCAACTGGTTCACCTTCGGCGCAGCCGCAGCCTCCCTGGCGCCGTCGGCCTCCCCGGCCCCGTCGACCTCCCCGGCACCGTCGGCCCCCACCCCGTCAGCGAGTGGATCCGCCGGAACCCCGTCGGGCGACGGCTGGGTGACGATGGACCAGGCGGCGTGGAAGAAGCAGGTCGCCGAGTTCGACGCGCTGCCCACCAACACCACCATCCCGGCCGCCAACGTGCGGGTGCCCGAGTTCAACGCCTCCTGCAAGGTCAGCCATTCGGCCAAGGACGACGCGATGGTGTTCCCGAACATGCCGGGCGCCTCGCACATGCACACGTTCCTGGGCAACAGCAGCACCGACGCGTCCACCACGCTCGCCTCGCTGCTGGCGAACAAGAGCACCAGTTGCGCGCCGGCCAACGAGGACCTGTCGGCGTACTGGATCCCCGAGATGACCGAGGACGGCAAGCCGGTCGAGCTGGAGGGTGTGACCGTGTACTACGGCTCGCGCCTGAAGGACACCACCAAGACGATGCCGTTCCCGCAGGGCTTCCGCATGATCCAGGGTGACGCCAAGAAGCAGGCCGGCACCCCCGAGGGCGCCCCGGGCCAGTTCTGGTGTGCCGGGCAGGGCGGCGAAGTCGGCCGCAGCGACGACGGCAACTGGCCGGTGTGCGCGAACACCGCGACCATCACGTACCAGCTCACCTTCCCCGACTGCTGGGACGGCGTGCACCTGGACAGCCCCGACCACAAGTCGCACGTGGGTTACGCCGACGGCCAGGGCGTGTGCAGCGGCAAGTTCCCGGTGGCGATCCCGTCGCTGTCGTTCGTGATCGGCTACCAGACGCACGGCAGCAAGGCCGGGCTCAAGCTGTCCTCGGGCAACGCCTCCTCGATGCACGGCGACGCGTTCTTCGCCTGGGACAACAAGGCCCTGGGCAGCCGGGTCAAGAACTGCATCCGCCAGCGCGCCAAGTGCGACAGCTACGGCAACTTCTGACGCCGTCCCCCGTCAGGAGGGCGCCTCCCCACCAGGAGGACGCCATCTCCCGGCAGGAGGACGGCCGGGAGAAGGAAATAGAGCAGCGGCCCTCGATTCCCCGCGAGGGCCGCTGTTTCGTGCGCCGCCCCGAGCCGGACCGATAACGTACAGAAGGAGAGCCCGCCGTCCGAAGGGAGTCACCCCCGTGACCGAGATCCTGTCCGATGCGGCCGTGGCGTTCGTCGCCGAGCTGAACCGGCGGTTCCGCGGCCGCCGCAACGAGCTGCTGGCCGCGCGAGCCGAGCGCCGGGCCGCCATCGCCGCCGGGGGCTCGCTGGACTTCCTGAGCGAGACCGCCGAGATCCGCGCCGGGGACTGGACCGTGCCGGGCGCGCCCGCCGACCTCACCGACCGCCGCGTCGAGATCACCGGCCCCACCGAACGCAAGATGACCATCAACGCGCTCAACTCCGGGGCCAAGGTGTGGCTGGCCGACCTCGAGGACGCCAACACCCCGCACTGGGCCAACGTCATCGACGGCCAGCAGAACCTCTACGACGCCGTGCGCCGCGACATCAGCCTCAAGACCGACAAGAAGACGTACGAGCTGAGCGCCGGACCGTACCCCACAATCGTCGTGCGCCCCCGCGGCTGGCACCTGGACGAGCGGCACCTGCCGGTCGACGGTGAACCGGCGGTCGGTGCGCTCGTCGATTTCGGGCTCTACTTCTTTCACAACGCGAAGGAGCTGCTGGAACGCGGCAGTGGACCGTACTTCTATCTGCCCAAGATGGAATCGCACCACGAGGCCGCGCTGTGGAACGATGTCTTCACCTTCGCCCAGGAGCAGCTGGGCATCCCGGTCGGCTCGATCCGCGCCACTGTGCTGATCGAGACCATCCCCGCCGCGTTCGAGATGGACGAGATCCTGTGGGCGCTGCGCCCGCACATCTGCGGGCTCAACGCCGGACGCTGGGACTACCTGTTCAGCATCATCAAGTACTTCCGCGACAACCCGGCGATGGTGCTGCCCGACCGCGCGGCGGTGACCATGACCGCCCCGTTCATGCGCGCCTACACCGAGCTGCTGGTGTCGACCTGCCACCGCCGCGGCGCGTTCGCGATGGGTGGCATGGCTGCGTTCATCCCGAGCCGGCGCGACCCCGAGGTCAACGAGGTGGCCCTGGGTAAGGTCCGCGAGGACAAGGAACGCGAGGCCGGCGATGGCTTCGACGGCTCCTGGGTGGCCCATCCCGACCTGGTGCCGGTGTGCCGGGAGATCTTCGACAGGGTGCTGGGGGAGCGGCCCAACCAGCTCGACCGGCGCCGCGAGGAGGTCAGCGTCACGGCGGCGCAGCTGCTCGACGTGGCCGCCACTGCGGGTTCGGTGACCGAGGCGGGGCTGCGCTCGAACGTGTCGGTGGCGTTGCAGTACCTGGAGGCGTGGCTGCGCGGCAACGGCGCGGTGGCGATCTTCAACTTGATGGAGGATGCGGCCACCGCCGAGATCTCCCGCTCGCAGGTGTGGCAGTGGATCCACAACGGTGTGACGCTGCCGGACGGCACCCCGGTGACCGCTGAGCTGGTCACCCGGCTGGAGGACGAGGAGCTGGCCAAGATCGACCAGCCCGGGGGCAACCGCTTCGCCGAGGTGCGCACGTTGTTCGAGCGGGTGGCGCTGGCCGATGACTTCGCCGGCTTCCTCACCACCGCCGCCTACGACGCGATCGACTGAGCGCCGTGCGCCTTTCCGATCACGACTACGGCGCGTTCGACGATCGGCTCGCCGCGCACGACGCGTTCCTGCGTGACCGCTATCCGGGAGACCGGCCCGGACGTCAGCCGGTGCACACCGTCTACCTCGCCGCGGACCGCATCGCCGGCTTCCGCGACTGGGGGGCGCAGGCCCTGGCCGCCCTGGATGCCCACCCGCCGGTGCCGTTCCCGGCGGCGCGCGAGCAGCAGGTCCGCGAGAAACTGGCCACCGAGCCGATCGAGGATCTGCGGGTGGACTTCGAGGACGGCTACGGCGTGCGCGACGACGACCAGGAGGACGCCGCGGTCAAGCAGGCCGCGGCGGTGCTGCTCGAAGGCCCCCGCCCGCCGTTCGTGGGCCTGCGGATCAAGTCGCTGGAGTCGCCCACCCGGCATCGGGCACTGCGCACTCTGGACCTGTGGCTGGCGCACTTCCCCGAGCCGTTCATCATCACCCTGCCCAAGGTCAGCGGGCCGGCCCAGGTCGAGGCGATGGCCGCGCTGTGCGAACGACTGGAGACGCTGTACGGGCTGCCGCCGGGCACCCTGCGCTTCGAGATCCAGATCGAGCTGCCCGCAGCCGTGCTGGGCGCCGACGGGGTCGCCACAGTGGCCCGGCTGATCACCGCGGCGGCGGGCCGCTGCACCGGGCTGCATTACGGCACATACGACTACAGCGCGGCAGCCGGGGTGGCGGCTGCGCATCAGGCCCTGGACCATCCGGTTGCTGACTACGCCAAGGCGGTCATGCAGGCGGCTGCGGCGGGCACCGGGGTGCGTCTGTCCGATGGCTCGACAAACATTCTGCCGCTGGGCCCCGACATCGCCGTACACGAGGGTTGGGCGCTGCACCACCGGCTCGTGCGCCGCTCGTTGGAACGCGGCTTCTACCAGGGCTGGGACCTGCATCCGGCGCAGTTGCCGACCCGGTTCGCGGCGACGTACGCGTTCTTCGCCGACGGCATGGACGCCGCGGTGGTGCGCCTGCGCCGCTACCGGGACCGCCGCTCGGGGGGCATCCTCGACGAACCGGCCACCGCCCGCGCCCTGGCCGGCTATCTGCTGCGCGGGCTGGACTGCGGCGCGCTGTCCAGCGAGGCGGTCGGTTTCAGCCGGGCTGAGCTGGTCGCCCTCTCCTGAGCCGCGGGGACCGTTACGCTCGGCGCATGGCCGATCTCGTTGTGCGATCCCGGCGCACCGTCACCCCTGGCGGTGAGCGCCCAGCCGCCATCTCGATCACCAACCAGAAGATCACTTCCATCGACCCGTACGACCACAGCCCCCCGGCCGCCGTCGAGCTGGACCTCGGCGATCTCGCGTTGCTCCCCGGTCTCGTCGACACCCACGTGCACGTCAACGAACCGGGTCGTACCGCCTGGGAAGGGTTCGCCACCGCCACCCGCGCGGCCGCCGCCGGCGGGGTCACCGCCATCGTGGACATGCCCCTGAACAGCCTGCCCCCGACCGTCAGCACCGAGGCGCTCGCCGTCAAGAAGGCCGCCGCCGGTGGCCAGATCCACATCGACGTGGGCTTCTGGGGCGGCGCGATCCCGGGCAACGCCGCCGACCTGCCCGCCATGCACGCCGCAGGGGTGTACGGCTTCAAGGCGTTCCTGGCCGATTCGGGCGTGCCGGAATTCCCGCCGCTGGACGCCGCTGAGCTGGCCACGGCTCTGGCCGCGGTGGACGCCCAGTTCGTCATCCACGCCGAGGACCCGGAGCACCTGCACGCGGGCGCGTCGTCCCCGTCGTACCGTCAATTTCTCGCCTCGCGTCCCCCGCAGGCCGAGCATGCCGCCGTTGCGACCGCCATTGCCGCCGCCCGCACCGCCGGCGCCCGCGTGCACATCCTGCATCTGTCCGCCGCCTCCGCGCTGCCGTTGATCGCCGCCGCGCAGGCCGAGGGGCTGCGCGTGACCGCCGAAACCTGCCCGCACTACTTGACCCTGGACGCCGCCGAGGTCCCCGACGGTGCCACCGAGTTCAAGTGCTGCCCGCCGATCCGGGACACCGCCAATCGCGAGCAGCTGTGGTCCGCGCTGGCCGACGGCCTGATCGCCTGCGTTGTCAGCGACCACTCGCCGTGCACCCCCGAGCTCAAACGCCGCGACACCGGCGACTTCGCGGCGGCCTGGGGTGGCATCGCCTCGCTGCAGCTGGGCCTGCCGATCATCTGGACCGCCGCCCGGGCCCGCGGGCACACCCTGGCCCAGGTCGTGGACTGGATGGCCCGCCGGCCAGCCGACCTGGTGGGGCTCACGGGCAAGGGCCGGATCGCCGTGGGCGCCGACGCCGACCTGGTCGCCTTCGACCCCGGCGCCACCTTCGTGGTCGACCCGCCGGCCCTGCACCACCGCAATCCCATCACCCCGTACGCCGGGCGCACGCTGACCGGAGTGGTCCGCACGACTTGGCTGCGCGGGCGCACGGTGACCGGCGAAGCCCCTGACGGCCGCTTCCTGACCCGAGGAGACTCCTGAATGGAAGAGTTCACGCTGCTGCCCGACCTTGCGTCGCGCCTGTTCGGCGGTGGGGTGGTGTTCGCCACCGACGAGTTCTTCGCCGCCGCCGACCACCTGGTCGAGCCGGCCGCGCCGGTGTTCGCCCCGAAGACCTTTGGCCAGAAGGGACAGGTGTACGACGGCTGGGAAACCCGGCGACGCCGCGACCAGGGCACCCACGACTCCGCGATCGTGCGGCTCGGCGCGCCCGGGATGGTGCACGGCGTCGACATCGACACCGCGTTCTTTACCGGTAACTTCCCGCCGTACGCCTCGGTCGACGCCTGCGCGGTGGAGGGCTACCCGGACCCGTTACAGCTCGCCGAGGCGCCCTGGCAGCCGATCGTGCGCCGCTCACCGCTCAGCGGCGACAGCCAGAACCTGTTCCCCGTGGACTCGCGCGAGCGTTTCACCCATGTACGGCTGAACATCTACCCCGACGGCGGGGTGGCCCGGCTGCGCGTGCACGGCGAGATCGTGCCCGACCCGCGCCTGCTGCCCGCCGTGTTCGACGTCGCCGCTGCCGAGTACGGCGCTCGCATCGCCAGCTGCAGCAACATGTTCTACGGCCACCCACAGCACCTGATCAACCCGGGGCTGGCCCGGTCCATGGGCGACGGCTGGGAAACAGCGCGGCGCCGCGACGACGGCAACGACTGGGTGCTGGTGCAACTCGCCGCGCCCGCCGTGGTTGAGCTCGCCGAGCTGGACACCAGCCACTTCAAGGGCAACGCTCCCGGCAGCGCCACCCTGCGTGGCATCGACGCGCGCCTCGGGCTGCTCGACGACCCGACCGACTGGTTTGAGCTGCTGCCGCAGATCCGGCTCAGCCCGGACACCCGCCACCGCTTCCCGATCCCGGTGGTGCCGGTGGCCACCCACGTGCGCCTGGACATCTACCCCGACGGGGGCATGGCCCGCCTGCGCCTGTACGGCCGTCCGGACACCGGCGCACTGCGCGCCCGCTACGAGGCCACTACATAGGTATACGTTCGCATGCGTGAATCGGATAGTGACGCTGGTGCTCGTCGACGCGGCCGGGACGGTGCTCGGTGCGCTGCCCCCGTTCGAGACGCCGGTCCCGTGGTGGCAGGAGAGTGCCGACCTGGTCGCTGAGGCCCGGCACCGGCACGGCGTCGAGGTGAGCATCCTGCGCCTGCTCAGCAGCTCCCACCCGGCACCGCCCGGCGGCAAGATCACCTATCTGGCGCAGGTGGACACCCCGGTACGGACCGAGCTGACCCCCGTCGACCTGCGGTTGGACGATGAGCCGCTGCGCGCGCCTTGGGTCGTACCCGATGGTCCGCAGGCTTCTGTGCGGTGGGCGCTGCAACACCTGCCTCCCGGGGCGCAGCCGGTGCAGAGGCGCACCTGGAACCTGTCCTCGATCTGGCGCTTCGACCTCGGCGGACGTCCCGTGGCCTGGCTCAAGCAGGTGCCCGCCTTTTTCGCCCATGAGCCGGGCCTGCTCACCCTGCTCGCCTCACACACCCGGCTGGCGGTGCCCGAAGTGCTGGCCGTCGGTGACGCGGGCCGGATGCTGCTGGCCCACATCCCCGGCGAGGACCAGTACGGCGCCGGCGCCGATTTCCGCGCCGAGGTGGCGCGCGACCTGCACCCCGTTCAAGAACACTTCGCCACCCGTACGGACACCCTGCGTCAAGCCGGCCTGCCCGACCGCCGCCTCGACCCGAGCCGGCTCACCCGCGTCGCCGAACCCTGGCTGGAGCACATCGACGGCCTCGACGACCTGCTCGACGAGATCCCCGCCCGGCTGGCCGCCATCGCAGCGTGCGGGCTGCCCGACACCCTCGTGCACGGCGACCTGCACCCCGGCAACGTACGCGCGCAACCCGGCGGCCCGCGCACGATCATCGACTGGGGTGACGCCGGCATCGGGCATCCCGCGTCCGACATGATCCGGCTGACCGGCGGGATCGCGGGCCGCGCGGTGCTCGACGCGTGGGCGCAGCGCTGGCAGGCGTCGGTGCCCGGGAGCGAGCCGCTGGCCGCCCTGGAGCTGATCCGCCCGGTGACCGCGCTGCACCAGGCGGTCACCTACCAGCACTTGCTCGACCACATCGAGCCCGCCGAGCACCCTTACCACGCAGCGGACGTGCCGCGCTGTCTGTCCGAAGCGGTCGCCGCCGCGCAGCCCAGCGACCCGAGGGCCGCGGCCCGCCTCGATGCCCGGTGAGCCGACTACCGTGGCAGGAGTGAGCGACCTGGGGCGCCGCCTGGTGGACGAGATCGAACGCGACGGCGGCCCGTTGCCGGCCGCGCTGGCTGCCGCGTTCGCCGCGGTGCCCCGCGAGGCCTTCGTCGCCGAGGGCTTCCAGCGCCGCGACGGTCGCTGGGCGACCCCCGGCACCGCTGGCTTCCTCGACACCGTCTACCGCGACGACGTGCTGGTCACCAAGGTCGATGCCGGGGTGCCCGTGAGCTCGTCGAGCCAGCCGTCGCTGATGGCGATCATGTTGGACGCGCTCGCCGTCGTCCCCGGCGACCGGGTGCTGGAGATCGGCGCGGGCACCGGCTACAACGCGGCCCTGCTGACCCGGCTGGGCGCCGAGGTGACCAGCGTCGACGTGCAGGCCGACGTGGCCGAGCGAGCCCGGCTGGCGTTGCTGCACGCCGGGATCGCCGGCGTGCGGGTGCTGACCGGCGACGGGTACGCGGGCTCGCCCGGCGACCGCTTCGACAAGGTGATCGTCACCGTCGGCGTGGCCGGGGTGTCCCCGCAGTGGCTGGCGCAGGCCCGGCCCGGCCTGGTGGTGGTGCCCGTCCAGCATGCCGGGACCCATCCGGTACTGGCCGTACGCGGCGAGCCGGGCGGCCCCGTGACCGCCTCGGTGATCTGCTCCTCGGGCTTCATGACCGCGGCCGGCCCGCTGAGCGCGGCGCACCCGGCCGGGCACCCGGCGCCAGTGAGCTCGGGCGGGCTGACCGGCCTGCACCCGGCGGCCCCGGCCCGCTGGCCGCGTCCGCTGACGTCGCTGCGCTACCGCGACCTCTGGTACGCCGCCGGGGTGTGGAGCACCCGCGCCACCCACGCCGCGCTGCCCGGCCAGCAGCAGAACACCTTGATCCTGCTCGACGACGCGGGCACCGGCGGCGCGGCGATCCTGCCCGACGGCACGGTGCTGGCCGGCGGCCCCGAAGCCGCCCGCTGCGCCACCACCGCGGCCACCATCCTGGACCGCTGGCAAGCCGCCGGCCACCCGCCGATGCAGGCCTGGCGCGTCACCCTGCGCCCGGCCGGCGACCCGTCGGCCCCGATCCTGGCCCCCGCAACCTGGGAACTCACCTGACACCAAAATTCTGTCGGTACCCACCGATAGGGTCCCCGGCATGGCTGTGGACATCGGTGAGCTGCTGGGTCTGCTCCTGACCGAGCACGCACACCAATCCGACGACAGATACCACTACCGCCTCACGATGGTCCCGGCCGGCGAGGTCACCTTGCCGACCGGCCGCGTGGTGGCCTGCGACCCGCTGGTGCACACGGGGTCGGCACCCCCGTTCACCGTGGCGGTGAGCCCGGGACGCTATCGGCTGAGAGCCTGGGTGGCGATCGCCACCGCTGGCGGATTGGAGATCGAGCGGCGCACGGCCGCGCTGCAACTGGTCGTGCGCGACGAGCCCGCGGCGGCCTGGGAGCCGGCCCGGATGAGCGACGCCGGCCCGCCCGCCGTGCTCGACGAGGATGGCTTCGCGGCCTACCCGGCGGATTCGGGCACCGGCACCCTGGCCGACGAGCGGGCGCTGGCCGGGCTCGCCCGCTGGCCCTACGAGCGGCTGGAAAGCACTTATCTGGCCGATCAGAGCGCCGCAGCCCCCGCAGTGGTGGACGCGGTCACCGACGACGACACCGGCGCCAACGTGGTGGCCGTGCAGACCGGCTGGCACGACGGCGGCTACGCGACGTTCGTGGGTCGCACGGCCGGGGGTGCGGTGGCCAGCTTCGTCACGGACTTCCGCGTGCTCTGAGCATCGGGGATGACCGGCCCGTCCGCGGGCCGGTCATCCCCTTGGCGAGCCGGTGCTCACTGCGGGAATGCGTTCGGGTCGACGTCGCTGGTCGAGGCGTTGCCGGCGATCGACGGGGTCAGCGTGATGGTCCAGATCGTCGAGGCCGCCGACGTGGTGCTGAACTTGAACGAGTCGTCGAACTTGCTGAACGAGCAGTCCCGGGTGAAGCCCTTACGAGCCTTGTCATAGTCCTCACCGGTTGCCGAGAAGACCCGGTACGTCCCGTCCTTGATGCCCTTGGCGGTGAACGAGCCGCCGCCGCGGACGTACACCGTCATGATCGGCTTGGGTTTGGCGCCCTTGACCGGCACCAGCGAGATCGTGGTGTCATCGGCGCCGTTCTCGATCTTCAGGTGGCCCAGCCCGCCGGACGCCCGCTTGACGTAGGTGCCGGTCTTGAGCCGGCGCTTCTGCTCCTTGGGTGCGGCGGGCAGGAACGAGCCGAACTTGTACGACGCGTTCGCCCCGGCCAGCTTCTTGGCGTCCTTGCGGATGTTGTCGGCCCAGCCCGAACGCAGCAGCTCGGTATACGGCGACGCGGCCGGGCACTCGCCCTTGGTCTCCCCGGTCTCCTGCACCATCGTGCCCAGGCTCTGCAGTTCGGTGGCAAGCAACACGTGCGCCTGCGCGGCACCGTCCGGGGGAGTGGTCTTGAGCAGCTTGGCCGCCTCCGCGCGCAGGGTGCTGGCGGCGGCCGGGGCAGCCTTGGTGAACGCGGCGCTGCTGCTCGTGTTGAGCTTGCTGAACGCCGCCTTGATCGCGGTGTCCGAGCCGGTCAGCAACTGGGCGTAGGCCTGCGGGCTGATCGGCGCCGCGGACGGCGAACCCGGCTTCGGCGAGGTGGAGGAGATGATCGAGTTGCGGGTGCCGTTCTGCGCCTCGGCATCGTCATCATCGCCACCGGTGAACGCGCGGACCACGCCGAAACAGCCGATCGCCAGCAGCGCCGCCACGCCGAAGCCGATGATTTTCGTGCCCCGGCCGGACTTCCCGGGCGCGGCCGGCGCCGACGCAGGCGCCAGCCCGAATGGCTGACCGGGATACTGCTGCTGGCCGGGAAAAGGCTGCGGCGGGTAGGGCGCGCCAGGTGGCGGCATAAAGGGCATGGTCACGCGTATGGTCACGGCGACCCGGCCGCTGGGCGTGTCGACCCAGATGACCGTGCCGTCCACGGTTCCCGGCGGCACGGCGACGTTCATCGCCCCGTGCGTGGGCGACCAGACCGCCTTGATGGTGCCGGCCGCGGCCTCGGCCGGTGGAACTTCGATGGTTGCGCTGTGAAAACCCGGCTCCCCCGTCATACCGAGAAGTATGAATGAAAGCCGTCCGGGCTCGCTGCCCGCTCCCACCCGCTCCGGTCAACCGGACATTTCGCCTTCAGGAAATCAAGAACATCGCTCCGACGCCGAGCACGACCAGCAGGAGCATGGCGATCAGCAGGCCGCGCTCGGAGGCCTGGGCGGCGGGGGCTACGGTCGTGGTGAGGGGCTCGGTGCTCATAGGTGTGTCCTTCGACGCTCATGCGGTGTGTGCTGCGCCGCGATGGCCGGCTCTTCGGGTGCACTATGCCGTCGGGCGGCCTAGCGTGAGGGCGTCATCGACCTCGGAAGGATCGCCGGTGCTACTGCAAGACTGGTTCCTCACCAGCCAGGAGCGGGGCAACCCTGATTCCGACATACCCACCTGGTGCGAGGGAAACACCGCCGAGCCGCTGTTCCATGGCAAAACGTATTTCGAACGGCTGGTGAACGAGGTCGAACAACTCGGTGACGGCGATCACCTGTTCTTCACCGACTGGCGTGGCGACCCCGATGAGCGGCTGCGCGACGAAGGTCCGACCATCGCCGAGCTGTTCGCCGCGGCAGCCAAGCGCGGAGTCGTGGTCAAGGGTCTGCTGTGGCGCTCGCACATCGACAAGCTGGCCTACAGCGAGGAAGAGAACCGGGACCTGAGCGAGGACCTGGCGGCCGCCGGGGGCGAGGTGCTGCTGGATCAACGGGTACGCCGGGGTGGTTCGCATCACCAGAAGCTCGTGATCCTGCGCCACCCGGGTCACCCCGAGCGCGACATCGCCTTTGCCGGGGGCATCGACCTGTGCCACAGCCGCCGCGACGACGAGCAGCATCATGGTGACCCGCAGGCGGTTGCGATGTCCTCGGCGTACGGGAAAAACCCGCCCTGGCACGACGTGCAGCTGGCCCTGCGCGGCCCGGTCGTCGGCGCGCTCGACCACACCTTCCGCGAGCGCTGGAACGATCCCACCCCGCTGGACCAGAACGGCCCCATCTCCACGATCACCGACAAGCTCAAGCACGCCGACATGCGCGCCGACCGCCTGCCCCCGCAGCCGCCGGACCCCGAGCCGGTCGGCTCGCACAACATCCAGGTCCTGCGCACCTACCCGGCGATGCGCCCACCCTACGACTTTGCGGGCAAGGGTGAGCAGAGCATCGCCCGCGGTTACACGAAAGCCATCAAACGGGCACGCCGGCTGATCTACCTCGAGGACCAGTACCTGTGGTCCAAGGAGGTGGCCCAGTTGTTCGCCGAGGCGCTCAACGACCACCCCGGCCTGCACCTGATCGCCGTCGTCCCGCGTCACCCCGATGTGGACGGTCGCTTCGCGCTGCCGCCGAACCAGATCGGCCGCGCCGAGGCCATCGCGTTGTGCCGCAGAGCCGCGCCCGACCGCGTACACGTCTTCGATGTGGAAAACCACGAGGGCACGCCGGTATATGTGCACGCCAAGGTCTGCGTCGTTGACGACGTCTGGGCGAGCGTGGGCAGCGACAACTTCAACCGCCGGTCCTGGACCCACGACAGCGAGTTGTCGTGTGCGGTGCTCGACGAGACCCGCGACGCGCGTGCGCCGGCCGATCCCGCCGGTCTGGGCGACGGTGCCCGCACCTATGCCCGCGACCTGCGGCTGGCCCTCATGCGCGAACACCTCGACCGCACCGACGATCACGACCTTCTCGACCCGGACTCAGCGGTACGAACAATCAGCGCGGCCGCCGACGAGCTGCTGGCCTGGCACGACGGTGGCCGCCGCGGCCCCCGCCCACCGGGAAGGCTGATGCCCCACCGCCCCGAACGCCTGCCCTGGCACCAGCGCATCTGGGCAATCCCGGCCTACCGCCTCATGTACGACCCCGACGGCCGCCCCTGGCGCGACCGCCGAGCCGGCACTTGGTAGACCTGGCTATACCCCGAACACTAGTCCTGGACGGCTGGTTCACCCCCGGCGCCGTTCCATAGCGTCGAACCCGTGCAAACAACCCTGCTGAGCCGACGCTATCTGCTGACCAGCGGCCCCTGGCGGTCCCTGGTCTACCTCGTGACCACCCTGCCCATCGCCGCCCCCGTGTCCATCGCGGCCGGCCTGCTTGTGCTGCCCTACGTGGCCACCGCCGACCACCTGCAGGACGGTCTGCCACCCACCGGGGCGTTGCTGTTCCTCATGCTCGTCGCGCTGATCCTGTTCGCCGGCTTCGGCCCGCTGATCGCCGTGCCACTCGGCATCGTCGAGCGCGCCCGCCTGGCCCTGATCGACCACCGCCCAGTGCCTTCGCCGCACCCGCCAGCGCCCCGCGACCCCATCACCTGGCTGCGCGCCCGCTACGCCGAAACCGCCACCTGGCGCGAACTGGCCTACCTGCTGTTCCTGGCCACCATCATCCCCGCCGCATACGCGATCATCGCCCTGCTGGTCATGCTCGACGTGGCGTTCCTGCTGAGCCCGCTCTATGCCACCAGCACCGCCGGCCTGACCCTCGGCACCTACACCGTGCACAACCCGGGACAGGCCGTGCCGTTCGTGCTCCTCGGCCTGATGCTGGCCCCGGCGCTGGGCTACGTGATCGGCGCCCTCGCCACCGCCCAGGGCGCAGTGGCCCGCGCCTTGCTCGCCGACCCGTCCGGCTTGGCCCTGCGCGAGGTGTCGCAATCCCGCGCCCGCCTGGCCGACGCCTTCGACCTGGAACGCCGCCGAATCGAACGCGACCTGCACGACGGCGCCCAGCACCGCCTGACCAGCCTCACCCTGCACCTGGGCATGGCCAAACTGGACACCCCACCCGACTCCCCGGCCGCCGAACCACTCAGCAAGGCCCACGACCAGGCCAAGGACCTCATGGTCGTGCTCCGAGACCTGATCTACGGCATCCGCCCCCAGGAACTCACCGACCTGGGCCTGCCCGCAGCCCTGCGCGAACTGGCCGGCCGCTCACCCCTACCCGTGTCGGTAACCATCGCCGACGGCGTCTCCCGCCCCTCGGAGCAGACCGAAGCAACCGCCTACTTCGCCGCCTCCGAAGCCCTGGCCAACGTGGTCAAACACGCAAACGCCACCCGAGCCGACATTTTCCTGGCCCAAGCCGGCCCCACCCTCATCCTGGAAGTCCGCGACGACGGCCAAGGCGGCGCCACCCCCGCTCCCGCCTCCAGCACCGGCTCCTTCTCCGGCACAGGCTCCCCGCTCACCACCGGCACCCCCTCCGGCTCCGGCGCCGCCGCCCTCACTGCCGGCACCGGCCTGACCGGTTTGGCCGACCGCATCTCCGCCACCAACGGCCGCCTCCTGCTCTCCAGCCCGCCCGGCGGCCCCACCCTGCTCCGCATCGAGCTGCCATGACCCGTGTCGTACTTGCCGAGGACGGCCTGCTCTTGCGCGAAGGCCTGGTCAGCGTGCTGGCCCGCTTCGGCTTCGAGGTCTGCGCCGCCGTGGGCAACGCCGAAGAGTTGGTCTGCGTGGTAGCCGAGCACACCCCCGACCTGGTCATCACCGACCTCCGCATGCCGCCCACCTTCCGCGACGAGGGACTGCAAGCCGCCCTGGCCCTGCGACGCATCCGCCCCGACCTGGCCGTCGTGGTCCTCAGTCAATACGTCCAACCCGAATACGCCACAGCCCTGCTCGCCACCGGCACCGGAGTCGGCTACCTGCTCAAAGACCGGGTAGCCGACGTCAACGACTTCGCCGCCTCGCTGCGCACGGTGACCGAAGGCGGAACCGTCATCGACCCCGACGTAGTACGACGCCTACTCAACCGCCCCTCCACCCCTTTGGCCGCACTGTCCAACCGGGAACGTGAGGTTCTCGCCCTGATCGCCGAAGGCCACTCCAACTCCGCTGTCGCCGGGCGGTTGAACGTCACCGAAGCTGGGGTGGCCAAGCATGTCGGCAACATTCTCGCCAAGCTTGATCTGCCGCCGGCTGAGGACACCAACCGGCGGGTTCTTGCTGTTCTTACCTATCTGCGGGCTTGAATCCATTGCGTCAGGCCGCGGGTGGATCTCTTGCGGGGGACGGTTGGGCTGGCCGGTTTGGAGACTCACCCAACGATTACGCGACCAGTGCCGGCGAAGAGCGATTTTCCATGCCGTGTCGTTGCGGCGCCGCGGTATCACCGGCAACGACTGAGAGCTCCTGGACTTGCAGCGGCGATACGGTGTCCATTGGGTGCCTGGCCTATGGGACAGAACTGGCCTATGGGACAGCTTCCGCCACGCGGCCGAGGACCGCGGTACGGCACCGCCCTGACCTCGGCGCAATCGGACGTGTCGGTCACGCCAGGAGCGCCTGCCGTCCGGATCGCCGCCCCTTGGCCGTCATGCCTCAACCCTGCATCAGCGGTCCATGCGGCGCATTGCCTCCCGCGCGGACTCCGCGCAGCACGCGGGCACCATCGGCCGGGAGGATGGCGCCGGCGGTGGTCAGATCTGGGCGAAACCACCGTCGACCGCGAGGTCGGCGCCGTTGACGTAGCTGGATGCGTCCGACGCGAGGAAGACGGCTGCCGCGGCAATTTCCTCCGGTTCGGCCAGCCGGCCCACGGGGATCGTGGCGGCTGCGGCGGCGAGTTCTTCCGGCGGGACCAGGTCGATCAGGCCCTGCGTACGGGTTCCGCCGGGCGAGATCATGTTGATGCGGTACCGCCCGGCCTTGGCGCCATGGGCGAACCCGCGGACCAGATTCCGGGTCGCGGCCTTGGTTGCCCCGTACACGGGGAGGAACGGCTGCGGGCGCGTGGCGGCCGTCGATCCGGTGAGGATGATCGACGCTCCGGGGGAAAGCAGCGGCAGCGCCTTCTGCACGGTGAACAGTGAGCCCTTGACGTTGGTGGTGAACATGGCGTCGAACTGCTCCTCGGTGATCTCACCCAGCGGGGCGGCGATCCCGATCCCGGCGTTGGCAACCAGGACGTCGATCCGGCCCGCCTGCTCGGCCACCGTCGCGTACAGGCCGTCGAGATCCTCCAACCGGCCCACATCGGTACGGACGCCGGTCACCTGTGGCCCGAGCTCGGCCTCGACCTCGTCGAGCTGGGCCTGGCGACGGCCGGTGACGAAGACCCGAGCACCCTCGGCGTGGTAGGCCCGGGCAATTGCCAGTCCGATGCCCGCGTTAGCCCCGGTAATTACCGCGACCTTGTTTTCCAGCACTCCCACGGCTACTCCTACGCTAGTTGTTGACGACCTGGTCAATAACACAAGTTTTGGACCGTGTGGTCAATAACTAGGGCAGCGTTGTGACGCGGGGCACCTGGGAGGCGGCTATGTACGGAAGACGCGGAGTGCGTCGAGGGCGACCGCGGTGAGGGCGCCACGGTCGACACCGGAGCGGCCGAGCAGCTCCATGCCCCGGGTGATGGCGACGAAGTACATGGCCAGCGACGGCACGTTCGTGTCGGCGGGCAGGTCGCCGTTCGCGTGCGCCAGCGCCAGGCAGTGCCCGTAGATCCCGGCGAGCTGTTCGATGCCGGCCTTGGTGACCGTTGCGAGCTGATCGGACTCGCCGGTCGATTCGACGAGGGCGCGCGTGGTGAGCGAAACCCGGCTGTCGCTGCGGCTGAACTCGATCGCCATGCGCAGCATGTGCCCGCGGATCCGCTCGACCGGGGAGGCGTCGCCATGTTCAAGGGCTTCCGAGACGGCCCGCGCCGCCTCCTCGCGGTCCTCCGAGAGCGCCCGCAGGAACAGCTCCCGCTTGCCGCCGAACGCGTTGTACAGGCTTTGCTTGCCAAGCCCGGTCGCCTGCACCAGATCGTCCAGCGTCGTAGCGGCCAGCCCGTTGACGGCGAAAACCTCGCCGGCGCTGCTGACGACGTCGCGTTCGACGAACTTGCGGGGGCGTGCCATACCCCCAGGCTAGAGGGTCAATACGCTCAAGCGGCGTGGGGCATCAGGCAATGGAAGGGGTACGAGCCATGGCAATAACATCGGGAGGTACGCCCGGCCCACGCTTGACTGGCGAGCTGGCCGCGCTGGACAACAACGTCTACGGCTTCCTGCACAACGTCGCCGACCCACAACCGCTTGCCCACGCGTTCGTGCGCCTGGGATGGTCGGCCCGATGGTCGGCGGAGGACGAGTATGAGGTCGAGTGTTCGTGGTGCCGGCTGAACCTCTGGAACTCCGGCGGGATGGCGAAATTCGCCGGAGTGGTGGAGCCGGCCAGCGTCAACCGGCTGGCGGAAACCCTGGGTTCCCTCGGCGTCGACCACGAAATCGAGCTGTATGACGTGGAGGGCGTCAAAATTGAGCCGCCCGGGCCCGAGCCTTGATCGCGGAAACGACGTCGGTCTTGGCGCTCGCGTAGTCGTTCATGTCATCCCAGCCCCGGCTGATCAGGGACCATTTGACGTCCTCGTACAGCGCGCGGTCGATCGCGTTTGGTTTCACGAACGCGCAGCTCGTATCCGGCGGCCAGCAGGGCGTCGAGGTGGAGCCAATGTGCTCGACCTCGATGTCCAGGGTCGCCAGTGCCGCAAGGATCCGGCGCCGGTGCTCCCGGTAGTCCTGGGCCTACCGGGCGTCGTAGCTGTGCAGATCCAGCTTGAGCGCCGCCGGGCCACCGATGATCTCGGCCACCGTGACGTCCGGCCGGCGCGGCTTGCTGCTGTTGTTCGTCAGCACGGTGGGGTCAGCTCTGGGGTTCGGGGTCCGGGCGGTTCGCTCGGGTCTGGTTGATACCGGCGTTGGTGCTGCCGTCGGCCGGGGTGTCCGCGGTCGGCGCCTCGTCCGTGGTGAACGTGCCGGTCTCCGAGGTGCCGGTCACCTGCTGGTCGGTGCTGGCACCGGCGCCGGGGGTGAAGTCCGGTTCGCCGGCGCCGGGGTGCGCGCTTGTACTCATGCTCAGCGCGTACCCCGCCGCCGCTCGCTTACGCCTCGGCCTCATCGGCCGCTATCCACGCGGCGCCGACGCAGGCTTCCTCGTAGTCCCACCAGTCCTCGCGTACCCCGTCCTTCAAGAGCCGCTGGACCGGCACCACGTCGACCTCCGGTGGCACATCGAAGGCAAGCAGGCCCCACTGCGGCGAGCCTTCACCGGCCACACCCAGCGGCGCGAACATCTCCGAGACCCGTTGCAGCGAGCCGTTCAGCGGGCCGTCCTGGTTGACGAACACCCGGATCGTGCAGTGCCCCGACCAGTGCAGCCGCTTGCCGGCCAGCAGATCACCGGTCTCGGCTCGATGCACCCGGAACAGGTCTCCCCAGGCGACGCCGTAAGCCAAGCTCGGCACGTTGCGCAAGCGCACCGCATCCGCCGTCACCCACTGCGCCCACAGACATTCCCGATTGCCGGGCGGCCACTGTTCGCTGACCCGGGGCAGATCGAATCCGACCTCAACAAGCTGCTCATTCCTCTTCACGGGCGAGAGCCTGCTCAGCCGGTGCCGGACGCGCATCCAGCCCCTGTGGATAACTCGGCAGCGGTCAGTCGGGGTGCGGCATCTTCCCGGCCGGGATGACGCCGAGGCGGCCCTTCTGGAAGTCCTCGAACGCCTGCTCGGGTTCCTCGCGGGTGTTCATTACGAACGGGCCGTAGTGTGCCACCGGCTATGACGTAGACCAGCACTTGTAGTCCGGCTGCCACGGCAGGTCGAGCTGGGCGCTTGGCTGCAGGGTGACGTGGGCCAGGTTGATCGGCGTGCGGGTGGAGCCGGGGCCGGGGGCCTCGGAGAGCACGACCAGCACGTGGTGGTCGGAAATGCTCAACCCGGTGGCGGCCCGCAGCTCGTCCTCCAGGTGCGTCTGCAACGCCCGGGATTTGTCGATGTACGCTCGCCGCAGCCCTCAGCCCAGCAGTGGGATCAGCTCTCCGAGGTCCTTGATGCGCAGGTCGCCGTCGACGCCCTTGAGCGCGGCCACCATCGCCCCGGCCGCACGCCCCGCGGTCACGCCCACCTCGGCGTCCTCCACGACCAGGCACTTCTCCGGTGCCACCCCCAGCAGCTCCGCGCCGCGCAGGTAGCCCTCCGGGTCCGGCTTGCCTGCGCTGATGTCCTCGACCGTGACGAGCGCCGGGGCCTCGATGCCCGCCGCGGCCAGGCGCGCCTTGGCCAGCCGGACATCCGCGCTGGTCACCACGGCCCAGGGCAGTGTGAGCGAAGCCAGCAACTTGTGGGCGTACCTGGTAGGGACGACGTCTGTCAGATCGTCATACTGCAATTCCAGTTGACGCTCGGCTGCCCGGGTGACGCCGGCTTCGTCCAGGTCGGGGCGTATCAGGCGAACAGTGCGGCCGGCCGGTGCGCCGTGGGCGATCGCCATCACCGCGGCCGGGTCGACACCGTACTCGCCTGCCCACACCGTCCAGGCGCGTTCCACGGCGGCGTCCGAGTCGACGAGGGTGCCGTCCATGTCGAAGAGAACGGCTTCGATGGCGCCTGGATCCACGGGTGCCTCCCAATATGCTCGCCTACCGAGTATAACTCATCCGCGGTAGTAGACCCGCACCTCGTAGCCGGTGCGCATGGGGTGCCAGCCGATGTCGTCAACGGCCAGGACCTCCGGGCGGCCAGCCAGCCAGGACGCCGCCATCTGCAAGGCCTCCGACGGCGTCGCCCCGGTGAACGTCATGCGCAGCGCCTCCCGCTCGGCCGCCGCCGGGGCGTGCCGGGGGAACGTCTCGGCCGTCAGCGTGGGCTCGGGGCCGGTGACCACCGCCGTGGGCCCGATAGCCTTGCCGTCGAGCACGCCCTGCACGAACCAGTCGTTGATTGTCTCGTCGTGCTCCACGGCCCAGCCGCTGATCTGCCCGAGATCGGTGGCGATGGCATGCTTGGCGTTGTCCAGCGCGGAGTCGAGGGTTTCGACCTCGAGTTCCTCGCCGTTGTACTCGACCCGGTACGTCATGGCGCCCTCGGTACCCACCCGGCCGGAAAAGTAGGCTGGTTACGCGGCCTCGTAATTCAACGATTGCGTCAGCTCCGCGCGCAGCCGTTCGACGTTCACCTTGCGCTCGGCCAGGATCTGCATCGCCAGGCCCTGGCCCTCGCGGAGAATGCCCAGCAGGAGGTGCTCCGGCGCGATGTAGTTGTGCTTGAGCCGCAACGCCTCGCGCAACGACAGCTCCAGCACCTTCTTGTTGCGCTTCGAAAACGGGATGTGCCCGCCACCGCCGCCACTGAACAGCCGGCGCAGCGGCCCCGGCCCGGATCCCGGTTTCTCGCGGGCGAGCTGCAACGCGCCCGGTCCGAAATTCTGCTCGATGGCCCGGCGTACCGCGTCCAGGTCGATGCCGATGGCCTTGAGAGCCTCGCGGTCGGCGGTGTCGGTGTCCTCGTCCGGGTCGTCCGGCGCGGGACCGGTGAGGCGGGTGATGCCGGCGCGGACGTCGTCGAAGGTGACGGTCAGCGCCGGTGCGGTGAACGCCGGCTCTTCGAGCAGCGCCAGCAGCAGGTGCTCGGTGCCGATCGGCCGCTGGTTCAGCTCGCGCGCCAGGAACTGGGCTCGGATGACCGCCTCGCGGGCGGGGTGGGTGAATCGTTCGAACATGTCAGTTCCCCTGGGAGTTCGTGGTCGGGACGCGGTTCGCGTGTTTTTTGTGCACGCCCTGGCGGGTCACCTCGAGGGCGTCCGCGATCTCCTGCCAGGACCAGCCGTTGCGGCGCGCGTTCGCCACCTGGAGCAGCTCGAGGCCCTCCAGCAGGCGGCGCAGGGCCACGACCGCGCGCAGGCCGACCCGGGGGTCAGCGCTGCCGGCGGCGGCAGCGAGGTCGGTTGCTTCCGTCATGCTGTCAACGTAAGTTGACACAGGCGGAATGTCAACCATGGTTGACGAGGTGGGCAGCAAAAGGGGCCCTTCCGCTGGTGCGGAAGGGCCCCTGGGAAAACTGCTACTGGCCGCGGCCGGTCTTGCCCTGCAGGTCGTCGATCATCTGGGACGCCTCTGCCTTGGTCAGCTCCTCGGGCACGTCCTCGTGTGCCTCGGAAGCCAGCGTGTGCAGGTACGACTCCTGGGCCCCGGTGGCCGGCTCGTCGCCGGTTGTCCAGTCGGCCGGGTCCTTGATCGTGTTCGAGGCCGGAGCCTGTTCGTTCGCCGCCATGGCGCCTCCTCGTATCAACATGAAGCCGATTCGAACAGGCGTATCAGTACCCCCCGAACGTCAACTCCATGCCTGACTCGGCGTTCAGTTGCATGGTGAGCTCGATCGGCACGCTCGCCGGCGCCGCGATCGAGAAGGGAACACCCCAGGGATCGAGCAGTTCCGCGTACGTTCCAAAGCCCGTTTCGGCCACCCCGGAGATCACCGTGCCGCCGTACGCCCGGCAGTCCTCCAGCGTCTCGGTGCAGTCGGCGACCTGGAACGCCGCGCGCCACCAACTGCCGCCGCGACTGGGGGCAAGCCCGGCCATCGCGTCGTGGGCGGTGGTGATCCATTCGCCGCGGGTGCCGTCGCTGCCGTACTCGTCGCGCAACAGCCAGCCGAACGCCTGGCCGTAGAAGCGAGCCGCCGCCACCGCGTCATCGGTGAGCAGCTCGGGAAAGGTCATCGTGCCCGGTTCGCCGCCGACCTGGGCGCCGGTGAAGTCGCGGGGCTCCCAGATGCCCAGCGTGGCCCCGGCCGGATCGGCGATCACCGCGCTACGTCCGCCGTGACCCTCGGCGGGCTCGCCGATCAGGCGGCCGCCGGCCTCGCGGGCGCGCATGATCGACGCCTCGAGGTTGTGTTCGGTGAGGTAGGTCATCCACCCCTGTGGCCGGTCGGCCCGGGTGCGGGTGAGCCCGGCGGCCGCACGGCCACCCAGCTTGAATCGGTCACCCGCCGGCTCCCAGCCGAAGAGCCGGGAATAGAACTCGGCTGCCCGGGCGGGATCCGCGCTCGCCAGCTCAACCCAGCAGGGTGTCCCCGGCGCAAAGCCCCGTAAACGCATCGGCCGCACCTTTCGTCGTCCATCGTGGATTACCGGCCTGGGGGAGGTGCCGATTACTTTACAGGTATGAATACGCTCCGCCACCACGCCCGGGTTCAATGTCCTAAATAAACTACGGTTCGGCGGCTCGACAATTACCCACAGCAATGTCGATTACTGAGCGTGTCGCTCTTCCGGGGTGCGGGACCGCTCGTTCATTCGGTCCAGAAGCCGCATCACGGGCGTCACCGCAACACCGTGCAACACCACGCTCACGAGGATGACGAATCCTACTGTCGCCCATATGACATCCATCGCCGGGAACGATGCGTGGCTCATTGCGTACGACAGGTAATAAATGCTGCCGATGCCCCGGATACCAAAGGCCGCGATGACCCAATGCTCGGTGGCATGCCCCGGGGCGCCGCGCAGCGACAGGAATCCGGCAAGCGGCCGGACGACGAAGACAAGGGCGAGCCCGACCAGTGCGGCCTGCCACGTGAGCGGCTTGAGCAACCCGCCGACGATCGCGCCGCCCAGCAGCAGGAGCAGCAGCACGGTCAGCAACCGTTCGATCTGCTCGGCGAACTCGTGCAGCACCTGGTGGTACTCGTGCGAGCGTTGCGCCGATCGGATCCCGCGAGCGGCAATGAAGACCGCGAGAAACCCATAACCCCCGGCAACTTCGGCCAGCCCGTACGCGAGGAAGGTCGCCGCCAGCGCCAGGAACCCCTCGGAGTGGTGGGCCAGGCGCAGCTTCTTGTTGCGGGCCCGGAAGAACAGCTGGCCCAGGAACCTACCGACGAGCAGGCCGCCCACCACGCCGACGAGGATCTTGTAACCGACGTCCTTGAGGCCCCACTCGGCCCAGCTGAACGTGCCCAGGGCCAGGGCGATCGCCGCGTAGACGAACGGGAAGGCCAGCCCGTCGTTGAGCCCGGCCTCGGAGGTCAGCGCGAACCGTACCTCGTCCTCGGAGTCCTCCTCATCGGTCGGCTCACCCACCTGCACATCCGCGGCCAGCACCGGGTCGGTCGGGGCCAGCGCGCCGCCCAGGAGCAAAGCCGCCGCCGGTACGAGCCCAGCCCACCACCACCCGAGCAGCGCGACCGCCGCGATGGTCACCGGCATGGCGATGATCAGCAGTCGCCATGTCGAGGTCCAGCGGCCCCTTGCCAGCGGACGGTCGATCTTGAGCCCGGCACCCATCAGCGCCACAATCACGCACACCTCGGTGAGGTGCTGGGTCAGCTTCGGATGGGCGAACGGGTCGGCATCGGGCAGGTCCAGGGGTAGCGCGAAGACCACCATGCCCAGAGCGAGGAACACGATCGGCATGGACATCGGCCGGCGTTCGAGAACCCGGGGGAGGATGCCGGCCAGCAGGGCGCCCACACCGAAGAGGGCGAAGAGAAGGTCGCTCAGTTGCACGCACAATCACTGCCCCTCGATGGGGTCAACCATGCCGGTGCGGGTAAGCGGGCGCTATGACCCATCCCATGACCGCCATCGTCACCGGATCCGAGTCGGGCATCGGACGCGCCGTCGCGGTAGCGCTTGCCGAGGCCGGGTACGACATCGGCATCAGCGCCTACCGCGACGCCGGGCATGCCCGCAGCACCGCCGACGAGGTCCGTAAGGCCGGCCGGCGCGCCGAGATCCGCGATCTGGACCTGACCCGGCTGCCGGCGGCGGCGGCGGTGATCGACGAGCTGGCCGACGCCCTGGGCAGCGTCGGTGTGCTGGTCAACTGCGCCGGCACGGGCACCGCCACCCCGGTTGTCGACACCGAGTGGCAGGACTGGCGCGAGGTGCTCTCGGTCGACCTGGACGGGCCGTTCCTGTGCGCCCAGCGGGCCGCACGCAGGATGATCGCGGCCGGTCAGGGTGGCCGGATCATCAACATCACCAGCGTGCACGAGACCGCCCCTCGGGTCGGCTCCGGCGCGTACTGCGCGGCCAAGGGCGGCCTGGGGCTGCTCACCAAGGTGATGGCGCAGGAGCTTGCTGAGCACGCCATCACGGTCAACGCGGTGGCACCCGGCGAGATCGCCACCCCGATGACCGGGCAGGAGGACGTCGACCCGCACACCGAGCGCCGCCCCGGGGTGCCGCTGGGCCGCCCCGGCGACGCCCGCGAGGTGGCCGCGGTGGTGGCGTTCCTGGCGAGCCCGGCGGCGTCGTACGTGACCGGCGCCTCGTGGCTGGTGGACGGCGGCATGCTGCTGATGGGCCCGCAGGCAGGCTCGCATCTGGACAGCGACAAATGGCGGCGGCCGTGACGGGCGCTCGATCGGTGTCATGGGCGTCGATGACGTCGCGGCAGAACCGCAAGCTGCTCGTTGAGGATCAGCTCATCACGGCGTGGTCCGAGGAGTTCGCACGGGCGGTGGCTGGCTCGTCGCCAGCCACCCCATGAAGCTGGCCGGCGCCGAACCGGCAGCTCCGCCGCAGGTTTCCACCAGGCTGGCGCCGCTACACGCTCAGCGCAGCTTGCTCAGGTACGACTGGTCCAGGTGGGCGAGCAGATCGGCCGGGTTCTCGTACGTCTCCACCGCCCCGGCCTCGCGCAGCTCGGCGGCGCTGGTGCCACCGCAGGCCAGCCCGATGCACGCGATGTTGAGCTTGGCCGCGGCCTTGACGTCCCACACCGCGTCGCCCACGTACACGCTGTGCTGGGGGTCGACGCCGGACTGCTCCAGTGCTGCCTGCAGGATGTCCGGCTCGGGTTTGCTCTGCTCGGCATCCGAGGAGGAGGTAGCCGCGGTGATCACGTCGTCGGCGTCCACCACGCGGCGTAGCTGCTTGAGTTCCTCGCTCTTGGCCGAGGATGCCAGCACCACCGCCAGCCCGCGCCCGGCGCAGGCCCGCAGCAGGTCGGCCGCACCGGGTAGCGGGCGCAGACGCTCCCACCAGGCGCCGTACAGCACGTCGTGGGCGGTGGACAGCTCGTCGTCCTTCGACTTGTCGCGGCGGTCGCCGAGCAGGTGCTCGACCAGCTTGTCCGAGCCCATGCCGATGCCCCGGTGGATCTCCGCCATGGGTACGTCGTGATCGCTCTGCCGCAGCGCCTCCCACCAGGCGACCGCGTGCAGGTACGTGGTGTCGACCAGGGTGCCGTCGACGTCGAAGAGGACCCCTCGTTTAGCTGTCATGCCCAGGCACTTACCCCTTTTTCGGGGCAGGTATGAGCATCTCGAACCACACGGTTGAGCCGCGCACTGTCGGGTCTGTGCCCCAGGTGTCGCTGAGTTCCTCGATCAAGCCGAGCCCGCGTCCGCGGCTGCTCAGGGCGTCGGTGCGGGCCCGGGTGACCGCCCCGCGGGTGCCGGTGTCGGCCACCGAGACGAGCAGCCGCTCGGCGCTCAGGTCGATGTGCACCTGGGCGGGGGTGCCGGCGTGCAGCAGCGCGTTGGTGGTCAGCTCGCTGGTGCACAGGATGGCCGCCCCGATCACCGGCTCGGGCACCGACCAGTCGCGCAGCCGGGTGCTCATCCACTGGCGGACCCGGCTCGGTCCGGTCGGCTCGGCGGGCACCAGCATCGTCGCGGACCGGCTCAGCGCGACCGCCCGCTCCACCGCCAGCACGGCCACGTCGTCGTCGGTCGGCCCGCTCACCGCCGCCGTGGCCAGCGCGCACAGGTTGCGCGGGTCGCCGCTGGCCGCTGCCGCGGTGGCCGCCACCAGGTCGTCGAGCCCGGCGCTGAGCGGGCGTTCGCGGCGCTCGACCACGCCGTCGCTGTACATCAGGATCGTGTCGCCCGGCTCGAGCTGCACGGTGGCCGACTGCCACCGGCCACCCAGCCCGAGCGGTGCACCCGGCGGCACCGTCACCAGCGCCGCGGTGGCTTCGCCACGTCCGGCCCGGCGCAGCACCGGCGGCGGGTGACCGGCGCTGGCCAGCGTTATCGTGCCGTTGGCCGGGTCGAGCACCCCGTACACCACGGTCACGAAGATTTCCTCGTTGCGCGACTCGGCCCCCAGCGAGCCGACCAGCCGGTCCAGCCCGGCCAGCACGGTCGGCGGCGCGGCGTCGGTCAGCGCCAGGGCTCGCAGCGCCGCGCGCACCTGGCCCATCACCGCGGCGGCCCGCACGTCGTGCCCGGCCACGTCGCCGAGCACCATGGCCAGGCGCCCGTCGGCCAGCTCGAACGCGTCGTAGAAGTCGCCGCCGGCCGCGTTGCCGTCCACGCCCACGTCGTAGCGCGCGGCGATGCGGAAGCGGTCCAGCTCGGGCAGGTGCTCCGGCAGCATCGAGCGTTGCAGTAGCTGGGCGGTGCCGTGCTGGGCCTCGAACCGGCGGGCCCGCTCGGCGGCCTGGGCCACCAGTTCGGCGATCGCATAGAGCAGGGCGCGCTCGGCCGGCAACCACGAGTGGGTCGCGCGGTAGCCCATGGTCAGCGCGCCGGTCAGCGACTCCGTGGTCAGCGGCATCGCGGCCAGCGCCCGCACCCGCCGCTCGTGCCGGTCGGTGGCGATCGTGGCCAGCGGCGCGCCGTCGGAGGTGAACGAGGGCCGTCCGCTCTGCGCCGCGGTGACCATCGGGGCGTCCACGTCGGCGCCGATCCGCTTCCACAGCGGGGGCAGCCGCTCGTCCGCCTCGTCCATCATCTCGCCGCGGATGCGCCGCACGAAGCGGAACTCGTCACCGTCGTCAACAGCAAAAACACAGTGATCAACATCGAAGGAGGCCATCGCGTACGTCAGGACGACGCGCGCCACGTCATCGATGGTCAGCGCGGAGGCCAGCTTGGCGGTCAGCTCGCCCAGGCTCTGCAGGCGCCGGGTGACGTGGGTGGTCTCCGCGGCGACGGTCAGCACCCCGGCGACAGCGCCGCGCTGGTCGCGTACCACGGAATGGCCCCTGGTGAACGAGGCCTGCTCGACGTGATTTCCGCGCGGGACCGCTATCTGGGTCTCGGCCTCGAGGAACGACTGACCGGTGCGGTGGACGTCGGTGACCACCCCGCCCAGGCCCGGGTTCTGCCACGCCTCGCCGAACACCCCGGCGGCTGGCGTGCCGAGCGCGGCGGGATGCTTGGCCCCGAGCACGTCGGCGTAGGCGTCGTTGTAGATCATCACGAAGTCGTCGCCGCAGGCCAGCGCCATCGGAACCGGCGAGGTGAGCAGCATCTCGACGGTGGCTTGCACGGCCGGGTCCCAGGAGTCGCGCGCGCCCAGCGGAGTGGTGTCCCAGGCGAACCCGGCGACAAGGTCGGCACATTTCCCGGCACGCGCCGGCATATCGACGTCCGAGGCGGGTAAGGCAGTCCCCGGCGAGGGCTCCGGCGCAGGTAACGCTGTCATTGCCGAAGGGCTCCCCATGCCGACCATGCCATGAGCGTAGCCCGCCTCGGCCGTTCGGACGATGGGGGCACTGGCCGGACGTGCTGATCTGTCCGGTACGTGTGGATGATGCCGTCGCGAGGTCGTCCGAGAGTGCGCGACGAGCACCCCCGCTCTACTCTCTGCCCCATGACTGGCCCCGACGTCGGCGATGCGCTGCGAGACATGTGGCGATCGATCCTGTTGTTCCTGCCCGCCGCGCTCGCGTTCCTGCTGATCCTGGGCATCGGCTGGCTGCTGGCCCGGCTGGCCCGCACGGTGGTGGCCAAGGCGCTGCACCGCGTCGGCTTCGACCGGGCGGTGGAGCGCGGTGCGGTCGGCCGCGCGCTGGGTGACCGGATCCAGCCCAGCGACCTGTGCGCCAAGATCGCGTTCTATGCGGTGCTGTTGTTCGCGCTGCAGCTCGCGTTCGGCATCTGGGGGCCCAACCCGGTCAGCGACTTGCTCACCGCGCTGGTCGGCTGGCTGCCCCGGGCATTCGTGGCCATCGTGATCATCGTGGTGGCCGCGGCGATCGGCGGCGCGGCCCGCGACCTGATCAGCAGCGCGCTGGGCGGGCTGGCCCACGGGTGGCTGCTGGCCCGCGTCGCGTACTGGGTGATCATGGCCCTGGGCGTGATAGCAGCGCTGGACCAAGTGGGCATCGCCACCGCGGTGACCCAGCCGGTGCTGATCGCGGTGCTGGCCACGGTCGCCGGCGTGGTGATCGTCGGCGTGGGCGGCGGGCTGGTCCGGCCGATGCAGCAGCGCTGGGACATCTGGCTGCAACGCGCGAGCGAGGAGTCGGCGCTGATCCGCGAGCACGCCAGGATGTACGCGGAGGACAAGGCCCGGCGCGAGCGGGAGGCCGCGGAGGCGGCGCTCAAGGCCGAGGAGGAGCGCCGGGAAGCCGCCCGCAAGGCCGAGGACGAGCGGCGTCAGGCCGAGGAAGCACGCGCCGAGGCGGCCCGGATCGAGGCCGAGCAGAAGCGGGCGGAAGCCGTGCGCAAGGCCGAGCAGGAACGGCAGGAGGCCGAGCGGCGCGCCGCCGCCGAACGCGAGGAGCAGGTACGCCAGGCCGCGCAACGGGCCGAGAGGGCTCGAGCCGAGGCCGAGCGGCAGCGCCTGCTGCAGGAAGCGGCCGAGGAGCAGACGCAGATCATCCCGGCGCAGCGGCGCCCGCGCGAGGACAACCCGGTGCCCGGGTTCGGCCCGGACGACGACGAGGGCGAAACCCAGATCATCAAGCGCCCGGAGGACCCCGGGAAATAAGGAGGCCGGCACCCGGGTGGGTGCCGGCCTTCAGGCCTGGAGCGGTGGTGTTCGCCTCGCTGGGTCGAAGGGTCAGGCGGGCAGGGTGCGGGCCAGCGAGCAGACCGCGAGCAGGCGGGTGAGCACCCAGTCTTTTGCCGACCAGTCAATCGGGCCGGCCGGCGGGCGCCAGCCGTGCTTGAACGCCGCGTCGCGCACACCCTCGGCGTAGGCGGCCAGGATGATCGGCGTGAGCGGGCGCACGTCGGTCGACAGGCTGTCGCGGATGCCGGCCGCATGCTGGTCGACGGTGGCCAGCAGCCCGGGGAACCGGGCGGCAGCCTCGAAGCCGGAGTCGCCGACGCAGGCCGTCAGCTCGGTCAGGCTGGTGTGGGCGGAACGCAGGGCAGCGCGGGCGGCAGCGCCGCTGAACAGGCCATTCATAGGTTCAAAAGGTAGGGACGCCCGGGTAGCCAACGGTTCCCCTGATCGGTGCAGCTCGGTTGAACTGCACCAAGCGGGGAAGTACAGCGCCATGACCGCACCCGACGACAGCCCCCGCCGACCGGCCGGGCTCGACGACACCACCGTCGAGGCGCTGGGGAAGTTCAGCGAGGCCCTGGAGACCGTCGAGCGGATCCGCGGGCACCTGTACTCGCTGCACCAGCTCACCGGCAAGGCCGACTTCGCGCTGGACGACGCCGCGGAGCTGTTCCGCCGCGCCGGGCACGACAAGCTGGCCGAGCGGATCGAGCGGGAGCTGATCGGGCGCAACGTGCTTGCCGGGCGGTGGACGTTCCAGGTGGTCGAGGAGTACGACGACGGCTACTACACCGAGTTCCGGAACCTGGAGAAGGATGCCCGCGACGAGCTGGCCGGTGGCCGGCGGCACCTCTACGAGGCCGAGCTGAAGGAGCAGCGCCGCACCGCAGGACGGCCGGGCCACGAATCCCGGCCCTGAAGCGTTATTCCATTTCGGCGGTGGCCGCTGCGGAGCGGCGCTGGTTGTCGTCGGCCATGATCACGGTGGCGACCACAAGGGCCACGACGACCGCGAAGAGCCAGGAGGCGTCGTCGATGAGCGAGGCGGCGAGCGGCGCCTGGAACGCGGCGAGCACGAAGCCCACCCAGGCAAGTCGGCGCTGACGCTCGGAGAGGAAACCAGCAGCAGATCGCATTCGGCCAGTCTGGCCCGGTTTAACAAGATCGCCGTCACCCTTTCGGCCGATAGCGTGTTGTCCGATGGTGCCTACTGCGCTGCGTCGCCATCGCCCCACCCGCCGTATATTTGCCCTGTTTGTGCTGGTCACGGCGATGTTTTCGGGCGGGTGCCGGCCATTTCCGAGCCCGGCTCCACTCCCTCAGGAATCGACACAATTGCATGTTTTAACCGGCGTGTTGCCGGAAAGGGGCATCGCCACTCTCAGCCTGCGGGACGCCGCGTCGCGCGTCGACATCCGGTTGATATCGCTCCCGGGGTTGCTTTACAAAATCAGCACCCCGGCCGGGTCGGGGCTGGCTCCCCGGATCACCGGGCCCTCGGGGGGTGTGCGGCTGGCGTTGGTCCCGACCGGCGGGGACGGCCCGGACACCGTCGAGATCCTGCTCAACCGGCGGGTGCGCTGGGATCTGCGGCTGCCCGCCGGTGCGGGGGAGCAACACCTGGATCTGGGGTCAGGCAAGATCCGCAAGATGGCCCTCGGCTCCGGCGCCGGGCTGGTGCAGGTGCGTCTGTCCAGACCGTCGGGATCGGTGCCGATCACCGTGACGGGTGCGGTCGGCGAGCTGGTCGTCTCGGTGCCGCGGGCGACGGCGGTGCGGCTGCGGCTGCGTGGGGGAGCGGCGTCAGTCACGCTCCCGGGACGTGTTCCGGCCGCTGCGGGCCCGGGATCCGTGCTGACCTCGGTGGGTACGACCACAAGGCGCTACTCGCTCGACATCACGTCCCCGGCCGGCGCGGTAACCGTGCGTTCCCGCTGACGAGGGCCACCTCGGGGATGGCCCTCGGGCGCGGTCCTCAGTGCGGGCCGGTGCGCCCGGTCGGGCTCGGCCGGAATTCGCGGTCCGGGTCCGTGGCGCCGGTGTCGCTCTGGTCGGGCACCTGCGCGTCGTTGCCGAACGCCTGCTCCAGGCCGGCGTCGTTGTCGGTCGGGTCGCCCTGCCCGTCGGTGTCATAGGTAGCCATGGCGCTGCTCAGCTCCTGCACGGAGAGCTTGTCCTCGTCGCGCCACACGCCATCGTCTTCGCGGTCAGTCATGCTCTGTGCCGTACCCACGAAAAGGCCGCCGGAATCCCGGCGGCCTTCGTGATAAAACGCTGGTTACGGCTGCGGCCGGTCCACCTCGCCGCGCCACGCGCCGGTCTCGACGCCGCCGCGGCCCTCGATGTACTCCTTGAACCGCTTGAGGTCACCCTTCACCTGCCGGTCCAGGAACCCCAGCTTGTCGCCGGCGGCCTCGAGCACGCCGTCCGGCTCGAAGTCCATCTGGCAGGTGACCCGCGTGGTGTTCTCGTCGAGGCGGTGGAAGGTGACCACACCGGCCTGCTTGCTGCCCTCGGTCGAGGTCCACGCGACCCGCTCGTCGGGTAGCTGCTCGGTGATCGTGGCGTCGAACTCGCGCTTGACGCCGTCGATGTTGGTCTTCCAGTGCGTCGTCGTCGGGTCGAGCTGACGGATCTCGGTGACGCCGCCCATGAACCGCGGGAACTCCTCGAACTGGGTCCACTGGTTGTACGCCGTGCGCACCGGGACGTTCACATCAACAGACTCGGTAACCGTGCTCACGATGCTCAACTCCTTGTGCAGATCTTTCGCGTTCAACAGACCCTGTGGTGCCCGGGCGGCGTACCGCTAAACCGGCTCTTTCGGCGGCAGCGGCGGATCCGGGTCCTCGATGCCGGCCTGCAGTGCCCGGCCCCGCTGAAGCTCCGCGTTGATCTCCACGCCCAGCATCAGCGCCGAGTTGGCGAGGTAGAGCCAGACCAGGAAGGCGATGATCGCGCCCAGGCTGCCGTAGGTCTTGTCATACGAGCCGAAGTTGGCCACGTACAGCCCGAACCCGAACGACGCGAGCGCCCACACGCCCAGCGCGACCGCCCCGCCCACGGTGAGCCAGCGGAACCGGGGCCGCTGCACGTTGGGGGCGACCCAGAACAGCAGCGAGAGCAACAACATCAGGATCATCACCAGCACCGGCCAGCGCCCGATCGACCAGGCGGTGCGGGCGGTGCTGCCGGCGTGCAGGGCGTCACCGACCGCGTCGACCAGCGGGCCGCTGATGACCAGGCCGATCGCGACGAGTGCCATCAGCACCAGGCCGACCGCGCTGAGCCCGATCTGCACCGGGCGCAGTTTCCAGAACGGCCGGCCCTCCTCGACGCCGTAGATGCGGTTCGAGGCGCGGGTGAACACGCCCACGTATCCCGAGGCCGACCACAGCGCACCGAACAGACCCACGCTGAGCAGCACCTTGGCCGAGCTCTGCTGGGCGATGATGGCGTTGAGCACGTCGGTGAAGTTCTGGTTGGCCACCACCGACCCGGCGCCCAGGTCCTTGAGGATGCCGATGATCGAGTCCACGGCTGTGGGGCCGTCGGTGACCAGGTTGACCAGCGCGACCACCACGATCACGGCCGGGAAGACGGCCAGCACCGCGTTGTAGGTCAGCGCCGCAGCCAGGTCACCGCAGTCGTCATCGATGAAGCCGGTGATGCTGCGCCACAGCACGCCACGCCAGGTGGACCAGCGGAGCTGCCGGATCTTGCTGGGCAGGCGCGTCACAACAGCTGTCATCCGGGGGGCTCCTCTATTCCTCACGCCATGCGCACGGACCACTACCCGAGCGGTGTTTGCGGCAAACAGCGCGGGGTACCGTCGCCCCGTGGAGCGAGCGGACGCGATTGTCATCGGTGCGGGACACAACGGCTTGGTTGCGGCGAACCTGCTCGCCGACGCGGGCTGGAGCGTCCAGGTTCTGGAAGCAACCCCTCAGCCCGGCGGCGCGGTGCGCTCCGGCTTCGTCACGGCCCCGGGCTACCTGAGCGATCTGATGAGTTCGTTCTACCCGCTCGGCTACGCCTCCCCGGTGCTCGACAGCCTGGACCTCGAGCAGTACGGGCTGGAGTGGACGCACGCCCCCGACGTGCTCACCCACCTGCTGCCGGACGGGCGTGCTGCCACGGTCAACCGGGACCTGGCGACCACCATGGCCTCGATGGAGCAGTTCGCCCCCGGCGACGGTCAGCGCTGGAAGAACGCGTACGACGACTGGTGCCACGTCTCCGACCCGATGCTCAAGGTCGTGCTCACCCCGTTCCCCCCGGTGCGCTCGGGACTGGACCTGCTGCGCCGGTTGGGAGTCGGCGGGTCGCTGCGGCTGGCCCGGCGCCTGGTTCTGTCCGTACGCGAACTCGGATCGGAACTGTTCCAGGGCGAAGGCGCTCAGCTCGCCCTGGCCGGCTGCGCCCTGCACACCGACCTGTCCCCGGAGGAAGCCGGCGGCGGCGTGTACGGCTGGCTGCTCGCCATGCTCGGTCAGCAGTTCGGCTGGCCCGTGCCGGTCGGCGGCGCTCAGAAGATCACCGACGCGCTCGTGGCCCGGCTCGCAGCCCGCGGCGGCCGCATCGAATACGACACCCCGGTCACCCGCATCCTGGTCGGCGGCGGCAAGGCCATGGGGGTCCGCACGGCCGACGGGCGCAACTGGCGGGCCAAGCGCGCGGTGCTGGCCGACGTCCCGGCGCCCGCGCTCTTCCTCGACCTGGTCGGCGAGCGCTGGTTGCCGTCGCGCTTCACCGAGGACCTGGAGTTCTTCCGCTGGGACGGCGCCACCGTCAAGGTCGACTGGGCCGTCAACGGCAAGATCCCCTGGACGAACCCCAAGGCGGCCGGCTCGGGCACGGTGCATCTGGGCGCCGACCTCAACGACCTGACCCGGTACGCGGCCGCGCTGGCCACCAACAAAGTGCCGGAGAAGCCGTTCCTGCTGCTGGGTCAGATGACAACCGCCGACCCGCTGCACTCACCCGAGGGCACCGAGTCGGTGTGGGCGTACACCCATCTGCCGCACCGCAAGCACTGGGACGCGGGCGAGATCGAGGAGCACGTCGGACGCATCGAGACGGTGCTGGAGAATCACGCCCCCGGTTTCGGCAAGCTGGTCGAGGGCCGCAACGTGTTCTCCCCGACGGACCTTGAGAAGGAGGACCCGTCGCTGGTCGGTGGAGCCTTGGGCGGGGGTACGGCCGCGGCGTACCAACAGTTGTTCCTGCGCCCGGTGCCCGGCCTGGGCCGCCCCGACACCCCGGTCGACCGGCTCTACCTGGCCAGCGCCTCGGCCCATCCGGGCGGCGGCGTGCACGGTGCTCCGGGGGCCAACGCGGCTCGCGCGGCGCTGGCCCGCAACCGGGCGCTGACCGGTTCGCTGTACCAGGGCGTCATCAGCACCGCCAACAAGTCGATCTACCGCTGAAACGCATGCCCTGACGTGCCTCACCGCTGGCGGTGGACCCTTACCGCCGCTCGCAGGGCGGGCCACAAGCGCAGCCGCCGCCGGCTGTCCAGGGCGGCGAGGCAGGCGGCGAGCGCTGGGCGTTCCTCCGGTGGCACCAGGGTGACCACGATGAGAACCGGCACGGCAGCCGCCAGCAGCTCCATGACCAGGATGAACACAAGGACGGCGGCGACCAGCCCGACCACGGCGAACTCACTCACGGCAACCTCCGGCTCAGCATTGAGGGACGTTACCCTTACTGTGCGTGATTGATGAGCCGGTCGGGAAGCGGCCGATCCGGTAGCCGACAAAGCCGATTTGTCCCGCCCGGGCTCCGATCGGTGACCCGGACGGGATGGGCGTTCAGCGCCGGCGCAGCAGCCCGGCTGCGGCGAGCCCGACCCCGGCGCTGAGCACCCCGGTCACCAGCGGCTTGTGGGTGGCCGCCCACAGCGCGAACGAGCTGGTGCGGCTCTGGTCGTCGAAGATGCCGTGAGCGCCGTGGTCGCGGGTCTCGTCGGCCGGCTTGTCGACGTTGTCCTGCCAGGTGGCCAGGTCGATCTTCTCGTCGGTCTGCTGACCCTGGTAGCCGGTCTTGTCGCGCGAGAGGTACCAGTCCAGGAATGCCGGGGCCACGATGTTGCCGAGGCGGGTCTTGAGGGTCGGGCCGCCGATGTTCAGCTCGCGCTTGCCCTTGTCCGCCGCCCACAGGACACCCTTGGCGATCACTTCGGGCTGGTAGATCGGGGGGACCGGCTGGGGGTGGTTGGGCAGCCGGGTTCGTACCCAGGAGAATTGCGGCGTATTGACCGCAGGGAGCTGGACCATCGAGAGTTTGACCTGGTTGCCGTCGTGCAGCAGCTCGGCGCGCAGAGAGTCGTTGAAGCCCTGGATGGCGTGCTTGGACGCGCAGTACGGCGCCTGCAGTGGGATGCCCCGGTAGGCCAGCGCCGAGCCGATCTGCACGATGGTGCCCTGCCCGGCCGCTCGCATGTGCTTGAGCGCCGCCAGCGTGCCGAACACCGTACCCAGGTAGTTGACGTCCGTGACCCGGCGGAACTCCGCCGGGCTGATCTCCCACGCAGGCGCGAAAACCGAGGTCATGGCGTCGTTGATCCACACGTCCAGGGAGCCCCACGCCTGCACCACGTCATCGGCCGCGCGCTGCACCGCATCGGCATCCGCCACGTCCAGCTGGTATGTGCGGACCTCGGCGGCTCCGGCCGCGCGGGCCTCCAGCGAAGCGCCCTCCAGGCCGGCACTACCCCGGGCGATCAGGGCGAGGCGGGCTCCGCGGCGGGCGTAGGCGATGGCGACCGCGCGGCCCACGCCGGCGCTCGCTCCTGTGATGACGACGGTTTGGGTCACGAACGGCTCTTTTCCCGGATGGCGATGTCGGACAAACGCCGGATCGACTCGATGTTGCGGCGGTGCAGCACCAGGTCGTTGATCTTGTTGTGGATCCAGTTCAGCGGGCCGGCGTGGAAGGTCTCACTCATGGTGACGCGGGTCGAGCCGGCCCCCTGCGGCTGCAGCTCCATCTTGATCGTGGCCTCACCGGCGGGCCACAGACCGGCCTTGAGCACCAGCAACCGCTCCGGCACCATCTCCAGCACCTCGGAGGAGTCGTGCAGCGACAGCGGCCACGGGCCCGCTTTGTGGTGCAGCTTGGAGCCGACCTGCGGCCAGCTCGCGTCGACGTCACGGATATGCACCGTGCCGACCACCCAGTCGCTGTAGGTCCACCCGTCGGCGAGCACGGCGAACACCTGATCGGGCGGGGCCGGGACGGTACGCTGCACGATAGCCACGAGCAAGCCTGTACCCGCTGCGGCAATGTTTACGCTTTACGGTGACGGGCAAGCTGCACCGCGTATCGCCAGCCCTAAGTCCGGTCTTCTCCCGGAATCAAGCTGTCGGAGGAGGACCCCGTGCGAATCGCCATGATTTCCGAGCACGCGAGCCCGCTGCCTGCCCCGGACGCTTCCGCCGCGGGCCAGCAGCGACACGTCGCCGAGCTTTCCACCGCCCTCGCCGAGATGGGCCACGAGGTGCGCGTCTACGTACGCCGCGACGACCCGGGGCTGCCGGCGATGGTGCCGATCGGCGCCGGCGTGCAGGTCGTGCACGTGCCCGCCGGCCCGGCTCAGGCCCTGCCGGCCGAGGCGCTGCTGCCGCACATGGGTGACTTCGCGGCCTGGCTGCGCACCGAGTGGCGGGACAGCGACTGGCTGCCCGAGGTCGCCCACGCCCACTACTGGACCAGCGGCCTGGCCGCGGTGACCGCTGCCCGCCAGGTCGGCATCCCGGTGGTCCAGTCCTTCCACGAACTTGGTGAGGGTGGAGCCAACGGCAAGGACTCCGGCCCCTCGCGTACGGGGTACGAGCGTGCCCTCGGCCGGGCCGTCGACCGCGTCGTGGCCCAGAGCCAGGATGAACTCAGCGGTCTGGTGCGCCTCGGGGTGCCGCGGGCGCACCTGACCGTCGTACCGGCCGGGGTCGACAGCGAACGGTTCACCCCGGAGGGCCCGGCGGTCGACCGCGACCCGCAGCGCCCGCGGATCCTGTCCGTCGGCCGTCTGGTCGAGCGCAAGGGCTTCGGCGACGTCATCCAGGCCATGCGGTTCGTGCCCGGCGCCGAGTGCGTCGTGGTAGGCGGCCCGCCCGCACAGCAACTGGCCACCGACCCGCACGCCAAGCGGCTGCGCGCCTTGGCCGAGCAATACCAGGTGGCCGACCGGGTGCGCCTGGTGGGCGGGGTCCCCGCCGGCGACATGCCGCGCTGGTACCGCTCTGCCGACCTGCTGGTGGCGGCGCCGTGGAGCGAGCAGTTCGAGCTGGCCCCGCTGGAGGCCATGGCCTGCGGCGTCCCGGTGATCGGCACCACGGTGGGCGGGCTCAATGAGACGGTCGTCGACGGACTCACCGGTGACCTGGTCGCCTCGCGTGATCCCCGCGCCCTGGGCAGCGCTCTGCGGCGGCTGGTGAACGACAAGGTCAGGCGGTTCGCGTACGCCACCGCAGCGCTCGACCGCGCCCGCCAGGCGTACTCCTGGAAGCGAGTCGCCTCCCAGCTCGGCTCGGTCTACTCGACAGTCGCGGGCCGGCGCAGCACCGAGGCCGAAGCGGTCGCCTAGCGTTGTCCCGGTGCCGCAGTATTCTGCGGCGCATGACCGTTGGTTTCTTGGGACTGGGCGTCATGGGACAACCCATGGCGCTCAACCTTGCCCGCGCGGGCACACCGCTGATCGTCTGGAGCCGTACCGCCGGGCGATGCGCGCCTGTCGCCGCAGCCGGTGCCACTGTTGCGGGCAGTGCCGCCGAGGCGGTCGCGGCGGCCGACGTGGTACTGGTCATGCTCTCCGGCCCGCCCGCCATCGACGAGGTCCTGGCCACCGTGCCGGACCTGCGGAACAAAATCATCGTGCCCATGGGTACGACCGCGCCCGGCTATTCGACAGCACTCGGCGAGCGGATCCGCGCGGCTGGTGGGCGCCACGTCGAGGCCCCCGTCTCCGGCTCCCGTCAACCCGCCGAAACTGGACAGTTGGTCGCGATGCTGGCCGGTGAGGACGCCGACATCGCCACGGTACGTCCCCTCCTCGCACCCCTGTGCCGCGAAACGGTCCGCTGTGGTGCCGTGCCCCGCGGCCTGCTGATGAAGCTCGCGGTCAACGTCTTCCTGATCAGCACCGTCACCGGCCTGGCCGAAACCGTGCACTTCGCCGAGCAGCACAACCTCGACCTGGACGTGCTGGCCGCAGTCCTCAACGCCGGCCAGATGGCCAGCGCCATCTCCCGCGTCAAAGTAGCCAAACTGCTGGCCGGCGACTTCGAGGTCCAAGCCTCCATCCGCGACGTCCTCTACAACAACCTCCTGATTACCGAGGCCGCCCGGACAGCCGGCATCGCCTCCCCGCTGATCGACATCTGTGAGGCCCTGTACGCCGAAACCGCCGCCCTGGGCCACGCCGATCAGGACATGGCCGCCGTCATCCGGGCGGTCCAGGCCCGCACCTCAGCGGCGTAGCCTCCGAGTTTCCTCCGGCGAAGGTGAGCAGATCGGTGAGCGCACCGGTCAGGCCGCGAGCGGCTCGGTCGCCACCGGTCCATCGTGCCGCAGCGATGCCGATCGTCATCCGTGCGGTGGGCCCCGCGCTCGCCACGCACAGTGAGGGGTTTGTTTCTGGCGTCCGGTGGATAGGTTGTGCAGCGCCTGTATCTGGAAGTGAAGTGAGGACACACTCGTGACGGACGCACCGCTGTACGCCCAGTTCGGTTTCACCGACGCCGAATGGGGGCTGCTCGTCGGCCTGCCCCAGTCGGTGCTGACCGCCGCCAGCGCGGCCACCCACGACAGCGCCCGCAAGACCCGCCAGGAAACCGCCGCCGGCCTGGAGAAGATCGCCGACGCCCGCGCCTCGGCGAGCCCGCTGGTCGGCGCGGTGGCCCGCAGCGTCCTCGCGGCGACCGGCGACCCGGAGCAGGGCGAGGAACTTCCGGCCATCGAACCCGCCGACCCGATCGGCTACGGCGAGGACGTGGTCACCCGGGCCGCGGAGGCTTCGGCGCTGCTCGCGGCGAAGGCTTCCTCGGCGGACGCGGAGACCTACAAGCACTGGCTGGTCGAGATCGCCGAGACGGTGGTGGGTGCGGCCTCGACTGGCGGCGTCCTGGGCATCGGCGGCGACGTGATCACCGACAGCGAGCGCACCTTCCGCGACAACCTGGCCAAGGCCCTCGCGGACTGACGTTGTCCGGGCCGGCCCGGGAGCCTCCGGGCCGGCCTGCTCGGCGTAATCATTACGCCCTATCCGATCGAGTGAGCGTCCGCGACGGCCAGCTTGAGCACCCGCGTATACGCCGCCTCGCTCCACCCCTGCTCGTCGTACTCCACCCAGATCAGTTTGTCGTCGAGCACCGCCAGCATCGCCGTGATGGGCGTGTCGATGTCCGTGCTGTCGATCTGCGTGCGGTATGCGGTGAAGGCCAGCCCCTGCACCGGCTTGGCGCATTGCTTGGCCGCCGCCACCACCGGATGGCCGGCCGCGTTGCCGTGCAGGGTCAGCACCAGCTCGCGGACTTCCAGCGGGGTGATCACCTGGCCGGCCGGTTTGGGATCCGCTCCGCGCACGGTTGCTGTGTACGCGTATCCGACCCCGGTGCTGCCGAAGATGGCGTCGGACTCCTCCGCTGTGGCCGAGAACCAGGGAAACGGTTGGGTGCAGTCCACCGGCTGCGTGGCCGGGGTGCCGCAGCCTGCGGGATCGTAGGAAGCGGCGGCGTACCCGTGCACCGTGCTCGGTGTGGACGGCCAGATCTGCTCGACCGTGAGCAGCCCGGACGTCGGTTCCGCAATCGACTGGCGGCAGGCGACCGCGGGCGCCGCAGCAGTCGGAGCCCGCTCAGCCGGGCCAGGTTCATCACTGCAGGCCGCCGCGCCGGTGAGCAGCGCGGCGGCCAGGAATGCCCGTACGAGGGTCGTTCTCAGCAAGCGATGACCTTTGCCTTGTACTCGAAGCTGCTCGTCGCGTACGAGGAAGAGCACTTAGCCGCACCGTCGGCCGGTACGGCGAAGGAGACCGCGCTGCCGTTGGACTTGATGACCTTCGTGCCACTGCTGTTGCACTTGCTCGACGTCCACTTGCCCTTGAACTTCTTGACCCCGGAGAAGAACGCGTACTTGCCGGAGGACACGGTGACCTTGACCGTCTCGGAGGTGCTCTTGGTCTTGGTGCCCGACGCGGCAACCGTGACGCCGACCGACTCGCTCAGCTCGCCGATGATCGCCTTGGCGCTGACCTCGGTCGTCGAGGAGTAGCTGACCGACGCCGTGATGGAGCCGACCTTCTCGACGGTCCGGCTGACCTCGCCCCCGCCGCCGGCCGGGATCGAGAAGTACTTGGCGTGGGTGACTGTGCGGGTCGAGGATGTGCTGGTCATCTTGATGGACTGCATGTTCGGCTCACACATGGTCGGTGACGCCGGCGCGGCGTGGGCTGCGACGCTCGTCAGGCCGGTGCCGGCAACCGTGAGAACCAGAGCCGCAAAGCCAGTGGCAACGCGGCGGGTGCGGTGGTGCATGTAATGCTCCAGTCCTGTCCAGAACGGGTCAGGAAGCCCCGTGAGCGATCATGATCAGTGCAGTCCACTCAGGGGGCAACCACAGCACGCGCAGATTGCAGTAAACAGAACCTGGCACTACGAGTGCCAGGCGACGGCGATCCGGCGTCGGCGGGCTGGCGGTGCGCTACCCGGCGGTGAGCAGCTCGTTCTCCACTACCACCGACACGGCCAGCGTCTTGTAACCCACGCTCTCGAACAGGACGGTCATCTTGTCCTCTTCGTAGCCCATCACCATGCCCGGTCCCCACTCCGCATGCTGCACGGTGCTGTGCACCGCGAACGGCTCGTCGCCGGTGGCCTCGATGACCTCTTCGGCCACGCCATCCACGCAGTTGTCGCAGTGGCCGCACGCGCGTCCCAGGTCCTCGCCGAAGTAGGCCAGCAGCGTCTGCGTCCGGCAGGCCCGGGTTTGCGCGAACGCGCGCATCATGTCGGTGCGTGAACGTTGCACGGTCTGCTGGCGCTCGTGCTCGGCTACCGCTTCCTCGGCGGCCTTGGCGGGCAGGGGGGCGTACCGGGGAACCTTCCATTTGCTGCCGTCGGCCTTGACCGCTCCCACTTGTTCCAGCAGCGCCAGCAACTGCCCCAGCTTGCGCGGGCCCAGCCCGGACTTTTCCTTGATCGCGGCCTTTGAGGTTGCCCCGCCGCGCACCGCCGCGGCCAGCTCCCGCAGCTCCACATCGGACGGGCTGCCGCCGGTGAAGAAGCGTTGGATGGCTTCGTCCTCGGCGCGCCACAGCAGCAGCGCGTGGCCCGGTTCGCCGTCGCGGCCCATGCGGCCGATTTCCTGGAAGTAGCTGTCGGGGGAGTCGGGCAGGGCCATGTGGGCCACCCAGCGGATGTTGGGCTTGTCGATGCCCATGCCGAACGCCGAGGTGGCCACCATGATGTCGACCTTGTCGTTGGTGAAGTCCTCGTGGCGCTGCTCGCGGGCGCCGGCGGCCATGCCACCGTGGTAGAACTCGGCCGGGTAACCCGCTGCGGTGAGGCGTGTGGCCAGTTCCTCGGCCGCCCGGCGGGTGGCGACGTAGATGATGCCGGGCCGGGTGGTCTCGTCCAGGAGCGCGGTCAGGCGGCGCCAGCGGTAGTTCTCGTCCGGGCACTGCGCGACCTGAAGGAAGAGGTTCTTGCGATCCAAGCCGGACACGTGGATCTCGGGGTTGCGCAGTTGCAGCCGCTCGATGATGTCGTCGCGCACCGGTGGCGAGGCCGTGGCGGTCAGCGCCAGCACCGGCGGGCGGCCGATGCCCTTGATCAGGTGGCCGATCTGCAGGAAGTCCGGGCGGAAGTCGTGGCCCCACACCGAGATGCAGTGCGCCTCGTCGACCGCGACCAGGCCGGGCCGCAGCGCGCGGACCTCGGCCAGGCGTTCCGGGTCGCTGAGCTGTTCCGGGGTGATGAACAGGAACTCGGCGCGGCCCTCGCGTAGCTCCTGGATCGCCTCGCGCTGCTGGGCCGGGGTCTCCGCGGAGCTGACCCGCACCGCGCGGATCGCCGGGTCGCCGTACTCGTTGAGCGCGGCGATCTGGTCCTGCTGCAGGGCCAGCAGCGGTGAGATCACCACTGTCGGGCCGGGCAGCAGGACCGCCGGGATCTGGTAGATCGCCGATTTGCCGGCGCCGGTCGGCAGGACGACGAGCGCGTCACGCCGGCGCAACACCGCCCGCATGGGCTTGGCCTGTCCCGGGCGCAGCGAGGGCCACCCGAAATGCTTGCGCGCGATCTTGCGCAGGCGAGGCCCATAGACGGGAATGTTGAGCTTCATCGATCGGCCACTGTGCCCCACTACGAGCTTCGGCAAACGTCACGCATGCTTGGGCAGGATGTGCTCGGCGTACAGGTCGAACAGGCCCTGGTAGTGGGGGCCGGTGTTGGCGACATAGACCTCGTCGAAGCCCGCCTTGGCGTACTGCTCGATCATCTCGAGGTGGGCCTGCGGGTCCTTGCCGCAGACGAACGCCTCCTTGACCTGCTCCTGCGTGACGAGCTGGGCGGCCTGCTCGAAATGCTTGGGCGACGGCAAAACCTGAGAGAGTTCACCGGGTACGCCCGCATTGGGCCATTTCTCGTACGCGAGCCGGGCACCTTCTTCCTCAGTGTCGGCGAACGCTGCCTTGAACCCGGCCTGCGCCGTGCGGTCGCCGCCACCCTGCGAGCGGAACTGCTTGACCGCGTCGCCGTCGGGCATCGTGCTGACAAAGCCCTCACCGATGCGCGCGGCAACCTCAATTGCCTTGGGTCCGAAGCCCGACACCAGGATCTCCACCGGCTTCTCCGGCAGCGTGTAGACGCGCGCGTTCTCGACGGTGTAGTGCTTCCCCCGGTACGAGACCACGCCGCCCTTCCACAGCTCGCGCAAGATCTCGACGGCTTCTTCGAGCATCTCCAGGCGGACATCCGCCTCGGGCCACGCGTCGCCGAAGATGTGCTCGTTGAGCGCCTCGCCGGTGCCCACGCCGAGCCGGAACTTCCCACCGGTCAGCACCGCGCTGGTCGCCGCCGCCTGCGCGATGACCGCCGGGTGGATGCGCACGGTCGGGCAGGTCACCGCCGTGGTAATGGGCAGCGAGACAGCCTGGCTGAGCGCGCCGATCGTGGACCAGACGAACGCGCTCTGGCCCTGCGCGTCGACCCATGGGTGGTAGTGGTCGGAGATCCACAGGTTCGCGAACCCGGCCCGCTCCGCGCCCTTGGCCTGCTCGATCAGCTCAGCGGGGGTGTATTCCTCGCTCGACAGGAAGTATCCGATTTTCATGACGGGCGGATACCCGCGTCACTAGCGGCCGAACATCTTTTTGATCGCCCACAGCAGGATCAGCCCACCGAGGGCGACCCCGAGGAGCTTGACGGCGTGGACTTGACCCCAGTCGACACCGGACACGGCGAGCGAAGTAGGCGAAAGCACCTTCCGATCGTATCGCCGGCAGCTCCACCGCCTTCTCGACCCGAGTGAGGCACCTAGCTACAACACTTAAAGCAGGCCTAATAGAAAGGTTTGTTGACTAAAGCGGCAGGGTGGGCGACCATAGGACGTCACCGCGCCCATGACGGTAGGCGGTTGATCACTGAGGGGGACGCGTTCACCGAGCGCGTATTGATCGTCACCGGAGGTACGCGAAGCTATGCCGAATTCAGGCGATCTGCCGGAGCTCGCCGATGCGGTTCTGCAGCCCGGGTTCGTCGGTCTCACCGCGCCCGATTGGGTGCGGCGCCGGCTGGCGGAGGGGCTGGGCGGCGTCGCGTTGTTCGCCCGCAACGTCGAGTCGCCCGCGCAGATCGCGGCGCTGACCGCTCAGTTGCGCGCCGAGCGGCCCGACGTCATCGTGGCCATCGACGAGGAGGCCGGCGACGTCACCCGCTTCGAGTCGCGCCACGGCAGCTCCCGGCCCGGCAACCTGGGTCTGGGCAGCGTCGACGACCTCGAGCTGACCTGCGCGGTGGCCCGCGACCTGGGCATGGACCTGGCCCACGCCGGCATCACGCTCGACTACGCCCCGGACACCGACGTCAACAACAACCCCGACAATCCGATCATCGGGGTACGGGCATTCGGCGCCGAACCCGCACTGGTGGCCCGGCACGCGGCCGCCTGGGTCCGCGGTCTGCAGGACGCGGGCGTTGCCGCTTGTGCCAAGCACTTCCCGGGCCACGGCGACACCGCCGTCGACTCGCACCACGACGTCCCGGTCATCGGTCACGACCGCGCCCGCCTCGAAGAGGTGGAGCTGGTGCCGTTCAAGGCCGCCATCGCCGCCGGGGTGCGCTCGATCATGACCGGTCACCTCGTCGTCCCCGCGTACGACCCCGAGGTGCCCGCCACGCTGAGCCGGCGCATCCTGACCGGTCTGCTGCGCGAGGAGCTCGGCTTCGACGGGCTGATCGTCACCGACGCCGTCGAGATGCAGGGCGTCAGCCGCAAGTACGGCATCACCGGCGCCACCGTGCGCGCCGTGGCTGCCGGGGCCGACGCGATCTGCGTGGGCGGTGACCACGCCGACGAGCAGACCGCGATCCGGCTGCGCGACGCGCTCGTGGCGGCCGTACGCAACGGGGAACTCAGCGAGGAACGGCTGCGCGACGCCGCCCGCCGGGTCCGGGAGCTGGCCGCGTGGACGCTGCAGACCCAGACCGCCGTCGGGGCCCGCGCGATCGCCGACCTGGCCGGTACGACCCCGGTGCCCGAGGTCATCGCCATCTCCGGTTCCGCTGTCGGCCAGGCCGCGGCCCGGCGGGCGCTCAGGGTCACCGCGACCGAGGACGCCCCGCAGCTGCCGCTCGAGGTGGCGCCGCACGTGGTCGAGTTCGTGCCGCCGCGCAACATCGCCATCGGGGCCGAGACGCCGTGGGGCGTGGGTGCGCCGCTGGGCGAGCTGCTGCCCGGCACCACATCGGCGCGGCTCAGCGCCGACGACCTGGCCGGCACCACCGACCCGGTCGCCCCGATCCTGCACGGCGTCGGCGCTCGCCCGCTGGTCCTGGTCGTCCGCGATGCGCACCGGCACCCGTGGATCGCCGACGCTCTGGAGCGCACTCTGGCCGTACGGCCGGATGCCATTGTCGTGGAAATGGGTGTGCCCGTCAGCGTGAGCGGGGGTCTGCACCTCGCTACCTACGGCGCGACCCGGGCCTGCGGTCAGGCCGCGGCCGAACTGATCGCCGGCAGTCCCGTGCCCGACCGCACCAAGCAGGCTCTCGCCGCCTGATCCGTTCCCGAGCAGGCGGGAATGATCTTGCCGCCGTGCTCACGCCCGGGCGGCCAGGGCCGGCTCACCATGGCCCGGCCCTGGCACGTCCCAGGTAACCTCGATCTGGTGATGAACACCGCAGCTTCCAGGACCGCCGCCCTGTTCACCGCCGCCGTGCTCGGTCTGGGCCTCGTCTCCGGATGCAGCAACGACAACGTCTCGTGCGGCCTCGATCAGTGCACCGTGACCATCGAGCGCACCGTGAACGCCAGCGTCAGCGTGCTCGGCGTCGAGGCGAAATTCGTCAGCGCCGATCAGAACACCGTCACGCTCGAAGTGGCCGGCGAGCAGGTCCAGCTGAGCAAGGGCCAGCAGGCCGTCGACGTGGGCGGGCTGCAGGTGACGCTGGACAGCATCAGCGACGACAGCATCGGCATCCAGGTGTCGCGTTAGCACAGCCGGGGCGCGTGCGACGCAGGTTTGGAAATCTTTTACGCAGGTCACATAAGCGGCCATGACTGCCTCCTCACAAGCGCGTAACACCGCCTCGCGCGCGGCCGACAGCAAACCGCTCGAATATCTGGCACGCGGCGGCTTCATCGCGTACGGCGTCATCCATCTGCTCTTCGCCTGGATCGCCCTGCAACTGGCGTTCGGCTCCTCCTCGGAGTCCGGCGACCAATCGGGGGCGCTGCAGGAGCTGGCCAGCAAGCCCATGGGCAAGACGCTGGTGGTCATCGTCATCGTGGGCATGATCGGGCTGGCGCTGTGGCAGGCGCTGGAGGCGGCCATCGGGGAGAGCGGCGAGCAGGGCAGGATGGCGCTCGCGGAGCGGTTCATCTCCGGCTGCCGCACCATCATGTACCTGTACTTTGCGTTCCTGGGCATCAAGGTGCTGCAGGGCTCGAACACCTCCAGCGGCGACAGCTCGCAGCAGAAGGCGTCCTCGCTGATGGACAACGCCGGTGGCCGGTTCCTGATCGGGCTGATCGGCGTGGTCGTGGTCGGCGTCGGCGTCGGACTGGCGATCTACGGGCTGAAGAAGAAGTTCGAGAAGCACCTCAACACCCAGCAGATGAGCGCCCAGGTCCGCAAGACCACCCAGCGCCTGGGCATCGCCGGCTACACCGCCAAGGGCGCCGCCTACGCCATTGCCGGTGTGCTGGTCGTCGTCGCCGCGGTCAAGTACGACCCCGAGAAAGCCCGTGGCCTGGACGCCGCGCTCAAGACGCTGGCCGGGGCGCCGTACGGTCCGTGGCTGCTCGCCCTGTTCGCGCTCGGCATCGCGGCCTTCGGCGTCTACTGCTTCTCGCAGGCCCGCTACCGCAAGGTGTGATGTTCCCCAACGTCTGATCTCAGCCAACGCACGTTGCAGGCACCGGCGGGCGGGGCAAGCTAGATCGCTGGCAACCAACCCTGTTGAGGAGAGGGAACCGTGACCAGCGTTCTGACCGCCCTGCTCGCCGTTGTCATTGCGGCGGGCCTTGCCGTGGTGGTGGCCGAGGCCCTGCACTGGATGACCAAGCGGCTCGGCAGTCGCTCCCAGTTGCTACGCGACCTCGCCACCACGGCGCACCAGCCCTTCCTCACCTTCTTGACGGTGTTCGCCGTCCAACTCGCCGTGCGCGGCTTCGCCGGCGACTTCCCGGCTCGCGCGGGCGTCCTGCACACCATGGTGCTGCTGGTGATCGGGTCCGCGGCCTGGCTCATCGGCGCGCTCATGCTCGTGCTCGAGGACGTCGCCTTGGCCAAGTGGCGCGTGGACGTCCCGGACAACATGAAGGCCCGGCGTCTCAAGACCCAGGTGCAGATGCTGCGCCGGGTGACGGTCGCGGCCATCGTGATAGTCACGTTGGGCGTCATGCTGATGACCTTCCCCGGGGTACGGGCGGTGGGGGCCAGCGTCCTCGCCTCCGCCGGTCTGGTCTCGGTGATCGCCGCTCTGGCTGCGCAGAGCACCCTCGGCAACGTGTTCGCCGGGCTGCAACTCGCGTTCAGCGACGCCGTGCGCATCGACGACGTGGTGGTGGTCGAGGGCGAGTGGGGCCGCATCGAGGATTTGACCCTGACGTACGTGAGCGTGCAGATCTGGGACGACCGCCGGCTGATCCTGCCGACCTCGTACTTCACCACCAAGCCCTTCCAGAACTGGACCCGCCGCGGCTCGGCAGTGCTGGGCACTGCCGAGGTCGACGTTGACTGGTCACTACCGGTCGAGCCGATGCGCGCCGAGCTGCGGTCGGTGTGTGAGGGCACCGAGCTGTGGGACGGTCGGGTCTGCGTGCTTCAGGTGACCGAGGCGGTCGGCGGGATGATCCGGCTGCGCGCCCTGGTGAGCGCCAACGACGCCCCATCGCTGTGGGACCTGCGCTGCCTGGTCCGCGAACGGCTCGTCGCCGGGGTCTTCGAGCACCGCCAGGACTCGCTGCCCCGGGTCCGCGCCGACGTCACCAACATCGAACGCTCCGGCCTGGCCGCCGCGCAGGCCCGCTCCTCGGGCCCCTCCGAGCGTCCGGAACGCGACTTTGCCGCCGACCATCAGGCCGAGGCGTCGCAGGATTCACTTGTCTTCAGCGGCGCCGGCGACGGCACCCGGCGCGGCGCGGCTTTCTCGGGCCCGGACGGCCCCGCTGATTTCGGCTCGGACAGCCGCCGAAGTCAGGATTGACGAGGCGCCTGGCAGGGCATACAGCATCACAGCGAAAGGAGGACACCATGGCCGATGTCCTGAACGGTAGCCCGGTCCGTCCGGGGACCGACCAGTCCACCTCGGAACTGGTCCAGAAAGCGAGTGAGCAGATCACCCGCCTCGTCCGGGACGAGATTGCACTCGCGAAGGCGGAACTTACCGAGAAGGGTAAGCACGCCGGCATCGGAGTGGGTCTGTTCGGCGGGGGCGGCGTGCTCGCCCTGTACGGCGTGGGCGCCCTGATCGCCACGCTCATCATCGTGCTGAACCTGTTCTTGGACCTGTGGCTCGCCGCACTGATCGTCACCGTGGTGCTGTTCGCCGCGGCCGGGGTGCTGGCGTTGCTCGGCAAGAAGCAGGTGACCCAGGCGGTGCCGCCGGAGCCGAAGTCCGCCATTGAGAGCGCGAAGGCGGACGTCGACGAGGTCAAGCAGGCCATCAAGAGCGGCAGGAGCCGGGCATGAGCGACAAGAACGGATCCGGGAGCGCCAAGCCCGATGTCGAGGCGTTGCGCGAGGAGATCAAGCAGACCCGCGCTGAACTGGGCGAGACCGTCCAGGCCCTTGCGGCCAAGGCGGATGTGAAGGCCCGCGCCAAGGAGCAGGTCGAAGTGACCAAGGCCAACGCGAAGGCCAAGGTCCTCGAGACCACCGAGAAGGTGAAGGCTTCCGCGGCCTCCGCGGCGGCCGCTGCCTCCGAGAAGGTCCGCGCGGCCACCGCGCAGTCCAGCGAGAAGGTCTCCCAGGCGGTTACCGTCGTCGGCGACAAAGCGCGCGAGTCCGGCGCGCTGGAGAAGGCGCAGGACGCCCGTGAGCAGGTGCGCAGCAACCCGGTCCCGCTCGCCGCGGTGGCGGCCGGCGTGGTCGCGCTGATTGGCATCATCCTGATCGTGCGGGGGCGGCGCCGGTGAGCGGAAAGTTCCAGAAGGTCGCCTACAAGCCGGTCGGGCTCCTGCTCGGCGTCGCGGCCGGGGCGATCGCCGGTGCGGTGTTCAAAGAGGTCTGGAAGTTGACCGCGGGCGACGACGACGCCCCGGACGCCCACGACGAGGAGCGCGGCTGGGGCGAGATCCTCGCCGCCGCGGCCCTGCAAGGCGCCATCTTCGCGGTGGTCCGCGCAGCCGTGCAACGCGGTGGTGCGGTCAGTGTCCGCAAGGTAACGGGCACCTGGCCGGATTAGGCTCCCGTAGACATAGGATGCATCGATCGCGGTCATGGCCCCCAGCGTTGCTGGGGGCCTTTTCCGTATCGGCCGGCGTCGACTTGATTCGTCGAAGGGGAAGCTTTCCGGGTGCTTCTTCGGGTACAGTGTGGCCAGTTTTTGTGTATGTGGTTCTTCTTTAGGAACCCCACTGCAGGGGGCAGTTCCTTCAGGCCGTGCGCGGCGCCGCTGCTCGAAAACGACCATCGGTCCTGCATCATGGGGCCGGAATTTTCAGAAGGAGAGTTCAGCATGGCGCAAGGAACCGTGAAGTGGTTCAACGCAGACAAGGGCTTCGGCTTCATCACCGTCGACGGCGGGGGTGCTGACGTGTTCGTCCACTTCTCGGCCATCCAGACGAGCGGTTACCGCACTCTGGAGGAGAACCAGCGGGTCGAATTCGAGATCGCCCAGGGCCAGAAGGGTCCCCAGGCGGAGCAGGTTCGCCCCATCTGAGACCAAAAAGCCGGCGGCGACGCCGGCCGCCGATCGCCTGGCGGAGATCGGCTCGAGCGGTGAGCCCCGTGCCCTCGGACAGCCTTGGCAGTCCGTAGAGTGCGGGGCTTTCGCATGCCCGTCCAAGGGGCCGGCAAACTTTCGACGCGCTGGAATTTACGGCTTATGGTGGGGCTTGCGGTAGTCGAGCGGGATGCCAGTTCTTGCGAATGGTGTTATTGGGTGGAGGGCTCTGCGTCAAGTGGATGGTGGAGCGCGCCTTTTGTATTGCGGTGCTGGCCGGCTTTTCAAGATCAATTAATGCGTGCGGGCTGCGGCAGGTGGTCGGGGGCGAAGAGCGTTTCATATGCATGATGCATTTCCGGGCTCTCGGTAGATTGATCGGCTTGGGACGGGTTGGTGTTCGGGGCGAGGTGCGGTAAGCGCAGGCCGCGGCGAAGCGAGGGAGGCGCGCAAACCGCCGCCCGCCCTCGCTAAGACCCCTCGCGGCCGGCCAAGGCAGCCTGACGATGCCGCTCCCGGGCCCGGACGCCCAGAACGATCAGCGTCAGCCCGGCCACAGCCACCACCGGACCCACCACGGCGAACACCGGCTTGTCGCTCATCATGCTGTCCTTGACCCAGTCCAGGCCGGCTGCTGTCCACAGGACGCCGATCACCAGGGCCAGCATGCCGCCGGCCATCCAGGGCCAGCCCTTGAGCGGGATCAGGTCACCAGCGGTCATGGACCTGGGGCCGGATCAGCTCGTCGTACACGGATTGGACTGTTTGGTGCGCGGCTTCCGGCAGCTTTGGTAAAGCCGCTGCTGAGGCGTTGCCTCGAGCCTGGGTGGCGTTGCGAGCGCCCGGGATGACCACTGTTACGGCTGGGTGGTCGAGGATCCAGCGCAGGGCGAACTGGGCCATGGTGGTGTCCGCGGGCACCTCGGGGCGCAGGCGGCGGACGGCTTCGAGGCCGGTGGTGTAGTCGACGCCGGAGAAGGTTTCGCCTACGTCGAACGCCTCTCCGTGGCGGTTGAAGGTGCGGTGGGCGTCGGGCGCGAACGTGGTGCTTTCGTCGTACCGTCCGGATAGGAGGCCCGATGCGAGCGGGACGCGCGCGATGATGCCGACGCCGGCTTCGGCGGCCGCGGGCAGGACCTTCTCCAAGGGCTTCAGGCGCAGCGCATTGAAGATGATCTGTACGCTCGCAGTCCCCGGTCGCGCGATGGCCTCCAGGGCCTCGTCGACCTTCTCCACGCTCACGCCGTAGGCCGCGATGCGCTTCTCCTCGATCAGGGTGTCAAGGGCGTCATACACCTCCGGCGTGCTGAACACCGGGGTGGGCGGGCAGTGCAGTTGCACCAGGTCAAGGGTGTCGACGCCGAGGTTGATGCGGGAGCGGTCGGTCCACGCGCGGAAGTTGTCCAGCGTGTAGTTCTCCGGCTTCTGCTCCATCCGGCGGCCCATCTTGCTGGCCACGAACAGTCCGGGGTGGCTCTTGATGAACGAGCCGATGACCTGCTCGCTGCGACCGTCGCCATAGACGTCGGCGGTGTCGATGAAGGTCACGCCGGCGTCGACCGCGGCGGCCAGGGTGGCGTGCGCGTCTTCCTCGCTGACCTCACCCCAGTCCGCGCCGAGCTGCCAGGCGCCCAGACCGATTACCCCTGCGTCGCGGCCCAACCGGCCGAACCTGCGTTTTTCCACCCGGGAAGCCTAGCCGACGCCCCGCCCCGCGGTAGAGTAGTCCAACAAGACGTACGTACGGTTTGGGAAAGAAGGTGGCGCCATGTGGGATCCGGGCGTTTATCAGCGGTACGGATCGGAGCGCGCCCGTCCGTTCTTCGATCTCGTCAACCGTGTCGCAGCCGAGCAGCCGCGCAGCGTGGTGGACCTCGGCTGCGGGCCGGGGGAGCTGACCGCGACGCTGGCCGAGCGGTGGCCCAGCGCGCGGGTGAGCGGGATTGATTCCTCGGCCGAGATGATTGGTAAGAGCCGGGCGTACCGGGACAGCGTTGCATTCCGCGTCGGTGACCTGGCGGAATGGCATCCCGAGGCGGATACCGACGTCGTTGTCACAAATGCAGCGCTGCAATGGGTGCCGGGGCATCAGGAATTGTTGCGGGGCTGGGTTCACGAGTTGCCGGCCGGCGCTTGGCTGGCGATGCAGGTGCCGGGTAATTTCCAGGCTCCGTCGCATCGGGCGCTGCAGGAAATCGCGCGCTCCGGAGCGTACCGGGAAATGTTGAAGGATGTCGTTCGGGCGCCCGTCGCCGATCCCAGCGATTATGCCGCCCTGTTCCTCGGCGCAAGCCGTGCTGTCAGCGTGGACGCCTGGGAGACCACCTATGTTCACCTGCTCCCGGCGGACGGCCCCGAGCATCCGGTCCTGCGCTGGATGGAAGGCACCGCCCTGCGCCCGGTCAAGGCCGCGCTCGACGACACGCGGTGGCGGTCCCTGCGGGCCGAGCTCAGCGCTCGCCTCGCGGCGGTCTACCCTGCCCGGAGCGGACATGTCGCCTTTGAATTCCGCCGGATCTTCGTGGTTGCCCACCTCAAGGAGTGATCGTGACCGAGCTGGCCTCGTTCATCGCCGGCCTGCCCAAGGCGGAGCTGCACGTGCACCACGTCGGTTCGGCCTCGCCGCGCATCGTGGCGGAGCTGGCCGCGCGCCATGAGGGCGGCTCGCCGGTGCCCGCCGACCCGGCCGCGCTGGCCGATTACTTTGCCTTCCGCGACTTCGGGCACTTCATCGAGGTGTACCTCAGCGTGGTCGACCTCATCCGTGACGACGAGGACGTGCGGATGCTCACCTACGAGGTGGCCCGCGAGCTGGCCCGCCAGCAGGTCCGCTACGCCGAGTTGACCATCACGCCCTACTCGCACGTGCGCCGGGGCATCGCAGCACCTGCGTTCTGCGCGGCCATCGAGGACGCCCGGGCCAGCGCGGCGAAGGACTTCGGCATCGAGCTGCGCTGGTGCTTCGACATCCCGGGCGAGGCCGGGCTGGCCGCGGCCGAGGAGACGCTGCGCATCGCGCTGGAGTTACGTCCCGACGGACTGATCAGTTTCGGACTGGGTGGACCCGAGGTGCCGCGGCCGCCGTTCAAGCCGTACTTCGACAAGGCACGGGCCGCCGGGTTGCACAGCGTGCCGCACGCCGGAGAGACCACCGGGCCGGAGACGATCTGGGACGCGCTGCGCGACCTGGGCGCCGAGCGCATCGGGCACGGCATCAGCGCCGCGCAGGACCCGCAGCTGATGGCGTACCTGGCCGAGCACCAGATCGCGCTGGAGGTGTGCCCCACCTCGAACGTGCGCACCCGGGCGGTCCCCAGCATCGACCAGCACCCGCTGGCCCGGCTGGTGGACGCTGGCGTACCGGTGTCGATCAACTCCGACGACCCGCCGATGTTCGGCACCACGCTGGAGGAGGAGTACGCGGTCGCCGCGACCCTGCTCGGCCTGGACGCGGCGGGGGTGGCGGAGCTGGCAAAGGCCGCGGTGAACCACTCGTTCCTGCCGGCCGCGGGCAAGGACAAGCTCCTGACCGAGATCGACAACTACGCCGCCGGGCACTCCGCGTAAGAAAGCCGGCGCAGGTCAAAGAAGCTGCGGGTCAGAAGCCGGCGTAGAGCGGGTCCTGCCAGACGGCGAGCACGGCGAGAATGCCGATCGTCAGGATGGTGACGACGCGGATCAGGCGGCGGCGGTTGAAGCCGTCGCGCGGCTCGTCCTCGTCGAGTTCGGGCGTGGTGCGGACATCGGTGTCAATCATCGTCTACTCCTGACGGGCTCAGCCGGGGAGGGCTGTCCAACTCTGGTGCCGGGTCTGGCCCGGGTTCTGCAGTACGAGCAGGCGCGTCTCACCGAAGCGCTGGCTACCCACGCCGGCGGCCAGCCCTCCGACGTTGGTGCGCAGGCTGAAGCCGTAGTCGGTGGCGAACAGCTTCCACCGTCCGCTGTCGTTCTTCGAGCACTCACCCTGCACCAGCGGCGCCCCGGCCACCGGGTTGCCGTCCAGCGGTACGACGCACTTGCCGGTCGCCTTGTTCTGCAACGAGAACGTGTCGCCCCCGGCCGGGACCAGCTTCCACTGCTGCTGGGCTCCGCCGTCGGTGCCACCCAGCGTGATCGGCGTGCCGTTGGCCGTACGGGCGGCGTACAGGTCGGCCGAGCCACCGGACAGCGAGTTGGTCAGCACGAACCAGGTGTTCGCCGCCGGGCGGGCCGCGGGAGCCGACTGGGCCACGCCCTTTGCCGCGTAGCCGCCCTCGGCACGGATGGTGACCGCGTACTTGGTGTCCGGGCGCAGGCCGACCAGCCGCGCGCGGGTCGCCACGGTGGTCGCCACGGTCACCCCGTCCACCTCGATGGTGTACTTGGCCGTGGGGGTGGCGGCGCTCCATGTCAGCCGAACCGACGTGGACGTGGGGTCACGGATCTCCACCACGGCCTGCACCTCGGACGCGGCAGCCGGCGTGGTCACCAAGGCCGACGGCGAGGTACCGGAGGCGGCCGGGGAGGCCTCGTCGCCGCCACCGTCGGCGGGGATGCCGGCCGGCACCGAGGCCGAGGGCGGCAGCGACGGCTCGGTCACTTCGGGGCCGGGCACCGCGTTGGGTGCGTCCGGCAGGTCGTCGCCGCCGTCGCTGCGCAGCAGGAACTCGCTGAGCGCCACGTTCCAGTGCTTGGCCAGGTAACCGTCGGGCTTCGGGTCGGTGGTGAAGTAGTCGTCGTGCCCGCAGTCGAGGCGCGTCTCGTGCTTCCTGGGGCACACCTCGCGGATCTTCTTACCCGAGCGGTCCGGCCCGCAGAGCAGGTCGTAGTCGTCGGTGCAGCGGCCCGCGCCGGTCGAGTTGGGCGAGCCCTGCAGCACGGCACCGAGCATGTGGGTGGTCTCGAGGGCGGCGACGGACGAGCTCCAGCAGCCCGAATCGATGCGCCCGTACGAGGGCCCGCCGTTGTTGCGGTTGGTCAGCCCGGGGCGCGTATCGGCGATGTAGGTACCGATGCCGCAGTACACGTGGCTGTCGGCGAACACCAGGTACTTGCGGTCGGTGCGGTTGTAACCCAGCTTCTGCAACGCGTCGATGCTGCGCCGGAACGAGCCGAGCGACCCGGTGGGCACCTGCACCTCGGCGACGTCCACCCGGCATTGCGGCGTGGTGACGTACCGGATATGCCGTGAACCACCCGTCTCGGCCGCGCTGGCGTCGTAGATCTCGTCGACGCCCGCCGCCCACGTGCGGATCGAGCCGGCATAGTCGCTGTAACGGCTGGGCGTGCCGAATTCGTGCAGGTAGAGCACCTGGATGCGCTTGCCCGAGCTTCCGTCGGCCGCACACGCCACGTCGTGCGCGCCGAGGATGAAGTCGGCCTCGCCGGGCGCGGCGTCGGGGATCAGGGCGGGGGCACCGGCGGAGAGCGAGATGCCGCCCTCGTCGCGGATGATCTCGGCATCGGACGGTACGCCCGCGGTGTCCAGCGCCGGGTTCGCCGGAGCGTCCGCCTTGGCTGCCACCGGGTTGGCGTCGCGGTTCACCGACATGCCGGCCGGCGTCGGGTCCGGGCCATAACTGCAGGTCTCATCATCCAGCTCGTACGTCCCCGAGCACAGCGAATCCGTCGGCGCCGCGGCCAGTCCGTCGTAGACCAGTCCCTGACCCCGGTTGTCGGCGGGCAACGACTCGTACGAGATCTGCTCGCCGGAACCGCCGGGCTTGAAGCTGCCAGTGACCATGGCCGGGCCGACCACACCGCCGACGCCGAGCAGGACCACGCCGAGCGCGAGCGGGATCAGCCGGTGCGGCCGGGTCGTGGCACGCCGGCGGCCGGGCTGCGGTGCTTGCCCACGAAGCTCGAGCCGTCGGTGGGCGGACAAACTGTCTCCTCGCGCTGGAAGCGCGCGGTGGGAGGGGGTTATGGGGTGACCACCTCCCACCGCGCGGGGGCTTCGCCGGGCCCTGGGTGGGACCTGCTGTGGGCTACGGGCCTGACAAAACCCCGATGGGATCGCCGATGAGGTTGCCAGGCCCGCTCGCTCAGGGGAACGCCTTTAATACAGATCTAAGCAATGCTTGTACCGTCCGGGGTAATTCCCGCCGTGGGTTTGCCATTCTCAATCTTTGCTGCCCTGGTGCGGCCACTTCTGCCGGGCCGGGTCGCGTTCGCGGGCCAGCCGTCCGACCAGCCCGAACCGGTTGGCCTGCTTGGGCGGCGCGTCCGCGTCGGCCAGCAGCATGACCACGCTGGCCCCGCCCAGCTGCGCGCGGGCCAGGCTCACCGACCCGCCGGCCGCCTGCGCCGCGCGCCGGGCGATGTCCAGGCCCAGCCCGGTCGAGCCCTGATCGCTCTGCCCGCGCTGCATCGCCTTCTCCGGGTCCGGGATGCCCGGGCCGGCGTCGTCGATGCGCAGCGCCACCCAGCCGTCGCGCCGCGACAAGCTGACCTCGAACGCGGTGCCCTGCGGGGTGTAGCGGAACACGTTGCCCAGCACCGCATCCAGCGCCGCGGCCAGCTCGGCGCCGGCCACCCGGACCGGGATGCGCAGCTGCGCGCCGACCACGCGGTGCTGCCTGTTCTGGTCGCCGGCCAGCGCGGACCAGAACACCATGCGGTCGCGGACCACCTCGGAGACGTCGCACAGGCCTTCCTCGGGGGCCTCGGCGACCTGGGCGGCCACCGCGGCACGGGTGGTGTTGATGAGCTGGTCGACCTCGCCCTCGAGGGTGACGATGGCCTGGCGGATGCGCCGGATGCCGCGGCGGCGGTCGACCTCGGCGGCGCTCAAGTCGATGATCTGGGTGTCGTCGGGGTCGAGCGCCTCGGCGTCCAGCCGCAGCACGGTCAGCGGGGTGCGCAGCCGGTGCGACAGGTCGGCCACCATCTCCCGTTCGCTGGTGCGCGAGGTGACGAGCCGGTCGGCCATGCGGTTGAACGCGTAGCCGGCCTCGGACAGCTCGCGCGGCCCGGAGGGCTGGATGCGGACGCCCAGGTCACCGCCGCCGACGGCCATGGCGGCGTGCACCAGGTTGCGCACCGAGTCCACCGCGCCGCGGGCCAGCCGGTCCACCACGATCACCGAGCCGAGCACCAGCCCGGCCATGATCCCGAGCAGGATCCACCAGTCGCGCGCGGTGCCCTCACCGAGTTCCGAGGACGGTACGAACGCCTCGATCACCGACGTCTTGTTGCTGACGGTGACCGGCTGCAGGCTTACCGTGCCACCGTCCACGTCGATCTCCACCGGCTGGCCCTTGCCGGCCGCAGTGGTGATCGCTTCGGGGGAGACCCGGCTCTTGCCGGTGGCCCCGGGCGCGTGCACCACCACGGTGCCCCCGGCGGACTTGATCGCGGCTTCGAGCCCCTTCTTGCTGGCTCCGGCCGTGATCGCACCGGCGACCGTGGCGCTGCGCTGCTCGGCGGCGCTCATGGCGGTGTCGCGATGATCGGTGCGCAGCTCCCATCCCAGCGGGATGAGGAACGCGAGCGCGGCGATCGCGGTGGTGGCGGCACTGACACAGGCCAGCCGCGCCCTCAGTCCGGCGCCACCAACCGGAATCCGACCCCCCGCACGGTGCGCAGGTAGCGAGGTTTCGCCGCGGATTCGCCCAGTTTCCGACGCAGCCAGTACAGATGCACGTCGATCGTCTGGTCCTCGCCGACTGACGGCTGTCGCCATACCTCCTCCAACAGCTCCCGGCGCGAGACCACCCGGCCCGGACGCGCGGCCAGATAAGCCAGTAGATCGAATTCTTTGCGGGTCAAAGCCAGCGGCTGATCGCCGAGGGTGGCGCTGCGCTCGCCGATGTCCACGCGCAGCTCGCCGACCTCGTGCACGGCGGGCTGGGCGGTGCGGCTCGCGCGGCCGACGCGGCGCAGCACGGTGGTGATGCGCGCGTCGAGGTGCGCCCCGGTGAACGGCTTGACCATGTAGTCATCCGCACCGGCGCGCAGCAGCCGGACGACGGTTTGCTCGTCGTCACGGGCGGTCGCGATAATGATGGGGACGTCGGTGATGCCGCGCAGCATCCGCAGCGCGTCCGAGCCGTCCAGGTCGGGCAGCCCGAGGTCGAGCACCACCAGATCGGGGGTCTCCGCGGCGACGCGGCGCAGGGCGTCGAGGGCCGTTCCGACGGCGTGCACGGCATGCCCCCGGTCGGCCAGCGACCGCAGCATCGCACCGCGCACGACGTGGTCGTCTTCGACGAGCAACACCGTGGCCATGCGAAGAAGGTACTGCCCTTGGCAAGATAGACCGAATCCGTCATTCAGGGCCATCACTTGAGCACAGCGAGTAACGAAGAGAGCATGAGCTTTACGCTTTTTCCCGACACCAGGGCCGCCTTGGCCGCGGACAGCCTTGCGGGGCTGTCAGTGGGCGATGCCCTGGGTGCACAGTTCTTCATTCCGGGGCAGTCGCTCGATGCCCCGCCGGCCCCGCCGTGGCCGTGGACCGACGACACCGAGGAGGCATGCTGCATCGTCGACGCCTTGAAAGCGACGGCGGCCGAAGTGGAGCAGGCTGCCGGGGAGGACAAATCCGGCGCGGGGGAGGGCAAGCCGGGCGGGGGCTTCGATCGGGACCTCTTTGCCCGGCTGCTGGGGGAGCGCTTCGATCCGTACCGCGGGTATGGGCCGGGTGCGGTGGTGATGTTGCGGCAGATCCGTGAAGGCAGCCCATGGCCGATCGCCGCTGCGGCCGCGTTCGACGGGCAGGGCTCGGCCGGCAACGGTGCGGCCATGCGAGCCGCCCCGCTCGGTGCCTGGCACGCCGACTCGCTGGTCCGGGCTGCCGAGCAGGGAGCCCGCGCCGCCGAAGTCACCCACGCCCACGCCGAGGGGATCGCCGGTGGGGTGGCGACAACAGTGGCCGCGGCGGTGGCGGCGGCCGCGCGGCTCGACGGCCGGCCCGTGGACCTGCTCGGTGCGGTCCTCGCGCATACCCCGCCCAGCCGGGTCAGTGACGCGTTGCGCGAGGCGCGCCGGATCACCACGGCGGCCGAGGCGGCTCACGAACTCGGTAACGGCAGCCGCTCGCTGGCCGTGGACTCGGTGCCGTTTGCGATCTGGGTTGCCGCCCGCCACCTGCACGACTATCCGGCGGCCGTGCAGGTGTGCATCGCTGCCGGAGGTGACATGGACACCACGGCGGCGATGGCGGCCGGGATCGTTGCCGCGTACACCGGCATCGCGGGCATTCCGGACGAGTGGCTGCAAGCCCGCGAGCCGTTACCGCAGTGGTGACCAGGTGCTGCGGTCCTGGCAGTCCGCGATCGTGAGGTTCTCGGCGATGCGGCGCAGCCCGGCGGTGCCGGTCACCTACCCAGGTCTGCCAGCGGCGGCGCACCCGGCGCCGGGTGGCACCGGCGCGGGCCTGCTCACGATCACCGCTGAGCAGCATCGCGTAGCGCAGCAACGCCGGTAACCGCGCCGCGGCGAACTCCTCGAACCGCAGCTCACCCCTCCCCGTAGCGCAAGTCCTTCCCCTGTTCGGACGCGGAGTTACGCGGATCTGCTGTGCCCTAGTGTTGGGGCGTGAGCGTGGCTGGGGAACCGGACGGGTTGGAGCGGCTGTGGACGCCGCACCGGATGGCCTACATCGTGGGGCAGGGGCAGCCACCGGGGTGCCCGTTCTGCGTCGCGCCCGGGTTGCCCGAGGAGAACAGCCTGGTGGTGGCGCGGGGCGAGCTGGTGTACGCGATCCTGAACCTGTATCCGTACAACCCGGGGCATCTCTTGATCTGCCCCTATCGCCATGTTGCCGATTACCCCGAGCTGACCCCGGCCGAGACGGTGGAGGCCGCCGAGTTCACCCAGCGGGCGATGCGGGTGATCCGCACGGCGAGCAGCCCGCACGGGTTCAACCTGGGCATGAACCAGGGGTCGGTAGCCGGCGCCGGGATCGCCGAGCACCTGCACCAGCACGTGGTGCCGCGCTGGGGCGGTGACGGCAACTTCATGCCGGTGATCGGGCAGACCAAGGTGCTGCCGCAGCTACTCACCGAAACCCGCGACCTGCTCATGAAGGCCTGGACGGCCTGAAGCTTTCCCAACGCACGGATGCCCGCGGCCACCTGCTCGGGTGAGGGTGCGCGCGCCGGATCGACCAACCACTGGACGGTCACGCCGGACATCAGGGCCATGGCGACCGAGCCGGCGGAGCGGACGGTTTCCTCGTCGAGGCCGTCCTCGGGTTGCCCGGTGAGGATGGCGGCCAGCCCGGAGCGGCCCTGTTCCATGCCGCTGGCGATCTGGTCGCGCAGGTGTGGGTCGTGCTCGCCCTGGATCATCGCCTCGATGCTGGCCAGCCACAGGTCCCGGTGGGTGCGCAGGGTGCCGATCACGCGCTGCCAGTAGCGCAGCAGCGGATCGCCCGGGTCCTCCTCGCCGCTCGGGGCCAGTGCCAGGCCGATAGCGTCGCCCCGATCCTCGATCGCGCTGAGCATGGCCGCGGTCATCGGGCCCTGCGTGGAGCCGTAGTGGTAGCCGATCGAGCCCAGGTTGGAGTCAGATCGAGCTGCTGCGCTGGCCGCAGGGCCGGGTGACGCTGCTCGGCGACGCCGGTTACTGCCCGTCCCCGGCCGCAGGGCTGGGGACGAGCATGGCGCTGGTGGGCGCCTACGTGCTGGGCGACGCGATGCGCCACGAGGATGGGTTCGGGCGCTACGAACGCGCGCTGCGGCCGTACGTGGAAAAGAATCTGGCTTGTGGGGGCAAAATGGCCGGTGACATGGTTCCGGGTGGGCGCTGGACCATGGCGTTGCGCACCTTCGGCATGCGCACGCTGCGCTTCAACCCGTGGAAGCGTCAGATCATCGAGCAGGTGACGCGGCCACTGCACGTCGCGGCCAACGCCATCACGCTTTGATCTTCTCCGCCAGGTGGGTGGGCATGGGTTCATGTCTGGCATAGGTACGGGTAAAAGTGCCCGATCCCGAGGTGAGCGCCCGCAACTCCACGGCGTAGCGGACCAGCTCGATCGCCGGAACCTCGGCCCGCACCACGCTGTGGGCGCCGTCCCCGTCCGCGTCGGAGCCCATCGGCCGGCCCCGGCGCCCGGACAGATCGCTCATCACCGCCCCCACATACGCGTCGGGCACCCGCACCTCGACCTCGTCGACCGGTTCGAGCAGCGTCATTCCGCCTTGCTCGGCCGCCTCGCGCAGGGCCAGCGAACCGGCCGTCTGGAACGCGGCGTCGGAGGAGTCCACGCTGTGCGCCTTGCCGTCGGTCAGGGTCACCCGCACGTCCACCACCTGGTAGCCGGCCACCAGGCCACGATCGAGCTGGGCGCGTACCCCCTTCTCCACCGACGGGATGTAGTTGTGCGGCACCGCCCCGCCGACCACCTTGTCCACGAACTCGAAGCCGGAGCCGCGCGGCAGTGGCTCCACCGCGATGTCACACACCGCGTACTGCCCGTGCCCGCCGGACTGCTTGACGTGACGCCCGTGGCCCTTGGCAGCCGCGCCGAACGTCTCGCGCAACGCCACCTTCACCGGCTCGGTGTCCAGGTCGACGCCGCCGGCGCGCAGCCGGTCGAGCACCACCTCGGCGTGCGACTCGCCCATGCACCACAGCACGAGCTGGTGGGTGTCGGGATTGCGGTCCAGCCGCAGCGTCGGGTCCCCGGCCACCAGCCGGGCCAGGTTCTTGGCCAGCGCGTCCTCATCCGAGCGGGACTTGGCCACCACGGCGATCGGCAGCAGTGGCTCGGGCATCGACCACGGCTGCATCAGCAGCGGCTGGTCCTTGCCCGACAGCGTGTCGCCGGTTTCCGCGCTGCCCGACTTGGTGATCGCGCAGATGTCACCGGCCACGCAGGAGGCAACCTCGTGCAGCTGGGCACCGAGCGGGGAGTAGACGTGCGCGATGCGCTCGTCGGCGTCGTGGTCGGGGTGCCCGCGCTCGGCCATGCCGTGCCCGGAGACGTGCACGGTGAGCTCCGGGCGCAGCGTGCCGGAGAACACCCGGACCAGCGAGACCCGCCCGACGTGCCGGTCGATCGTGGTCTTGACCACCTCGGCCACCAGCGGTCCGTCGGGGTCGCAGGCCAGCGGTGGCAGCGGCTCGCCGTCCACTCCGGTCACCACCGGCAGGTCATGCTCCAGCGGCGAGGGCGCGCCGCTGACCAGCCCGTCGAGCAGCGCGTCGAGGCCCACGCCGGTGCCCGCGCAGACCGGGATCACCGGGTAGAACGTGCCCCGCGCAACCGCCTTCTCCAGATCCGGCACCAGTGTCGCGGTGCTGATCAGCTCGCCGGCGACGTAGGTGTCCATCAGGCCCTCGTCCTCGCTCTCGGCGATGATCGCCTCGATGAGCAGGTCGCGGTCGTCCTTGATGGGCATCAGGTGGGCCTGCTCGAACTCGCTCTCCCGCGGCGGGTAGCCCGCCGAGTAGTCGAGCACGCGCAGCGTGACCAGGCCGATCAGCCCGGCGATGGAGGCGCCGTCGTCGCCCAGCATCGGCTGATAGATCGGCATGACGTTCTCGCCGAACGCGTCCTGGCAGTCCTGCAGGGTCTGCTCGTAATCCGCGCGCGGGTGGTCCAGGCGGGTGATGGCGACTGCGCGGGGCATGCCGACGGCGGCGCACTCCTCCCACAGCGCAGCGGTGGCGTCGTCCACGCCGTCGACCGCCGACACCACGAAGAGCGCGGCGTCCGCGGCCCGCAGGCCGGCGCGCAGCTCCCCGACGAAGTCGGCGTAGCCGGGGGTGTCCAGCAGGTTGATCTTCACTCCGCCGTGGACCACCGGCGCGCACGACAGCGCGACCGAGCGCTGCTGGCGCTGCGCGGCCGGGTCGTCGTCGGTCACCGTGGTGCCCTCGGTCACCGAGCCGGCGCGCGCGATCGTGCCGGTCGCCGCGAGCAGCGCCTCGACCAGCGTCGTCTTGCCCGCGCCGGAATGCCCGACGAGCACCACGTTGCGTACTCTGCCGGGATCGGTCACCACCGGTCCGGCCGCGTTCTCTTGAACTTTCTGCGCCATAGCTCTTACCCCTCCTTGACCCGAACGACATTGTTCCGGACCCCGGCAGGCGACCTGGCGAGGGTCCGCTGTTACGAAGGCGTAACCAAGGGGACACCCAGCGCGGTTGGCATAGCAACCCTTCGTGGTGCTCCGGCTGCGTGATATGACGATCCGGTCGCCCCCCGTTATGGTGGGACGGCCATGGCAAAGATCGTCAGCGTGCCCGCCCGTGCCGTCGTCGCGTACGGCGTCAATCCGACTGCCCGTTTCCTGCTGCGCATCGGTGTCTCACCGAACGCCGTCACCATCGCCGGCACCGTCGGCGTGCTGATCGGCGCGTGGCTCGGCTCTCAGGGACACCTGTTCTGGGGGACGTGGGTCGTCACCGCGTCCGCCCTCACCGACGTCCTGGACGGCACGATGGCGCGGATGCGAGGTGGCGGCGGCCACTTCGGCGCGCTGCTCGACTCGTCCATGGACCGCATCGCCGACGGTGCGGTGTTCGCCGCCGTCGTCTACTACCTCGCCACCGAGCACAACCCGTACGGCGGGGTGTGGGCGGCGCTCATCTGCCTGGTCGGGGGGCAGGTCGTCTCGTACGTCAAGGCCCGCGCCCAAAGCCTCGGGCTCAACGCCGACGTGGGCATCGCCGAGCGCCTCGAACGCCTGGTCATCCTGGGCATCGGCGGCCTGCTGGGCAGCGCCGGGCTCGACTGGGGGCTGCCCGCAGCGCTGTGGGTGCTCGCCGTGCTCTCGGTGATCACCGTGTTCCAGCGGCTCGTCCACGCCTCGCACTCGGACAACCCGGACGCCACCCCGCCGGCGCCGGTGGCCCCGTGAAAGACCGGCTGACCGAGTTCGGATATGCCGCCGGCTGGCGTGTGGTGCGCGTGCTGCCGCTGCCGGTGGCGCGTGCGCTGTTCAACGCCGGGGCCGATCGCGCCGCCAAGGGCAACGGACCCGGCACCCAGCGGCTGCGGCGCAACCTGCGGCAGGTCGTGGGGCCGCAGCTCAGCGATGCTGATCTGAACGCGTTGGTGCGGGCGGGGCTGCGGTCGTACGCGCGGTACTGGATGGAGGCTTTTCGCCTGCCCTCCTTGTCCCGCCATGATCACCTGGCGAATTTCGAGCTCCAGGACGAGGACACCCTGCACGCCGCGATGCAGCAGGGCAACGGGGTCATCCTCGCGTTGCCGCACGTCGGGAACTGGGATGCCGCAGCGGCGTGGGTGGCCTCGAACGACTACCGGCTGGTGACCGTGGCCGAACGGCTCAAACCCGAGGGGCTGTACCAGCGCTTCATGGCGTACCGGGAGAAGCTCGGCATGGAAGTGCTGCCCCTGACCGGTGGGGTGCGGGCGCCGCTGGACGTGCTCGCCGAACGGGCCCAGCAGGGACATGCCATCGCGCTGCTGGCCGACCGTGATCTGACCCGCAGCGGCGTCGAGGTGGAGTTCTTCGGCGGGCGCACCAAGATGCCCCCCGGCCCGGCGCTGCTGGCCATCCGCACCGGCGCACCGCTGTTCGCCGTCGACGTGTGGTTCTCCGAGACCACCACGAAGGCTCGGCTGCGCCGCGTCGAACCGGCCACCGAGGGCGACCTGGGCGTGCGGGTGAAGCAGACCACCCAGCGCCTCGCCGAGGCGTTCGAGCTGGGCATCGCCGCGCACCCGCAGGACTGGCACATGCTGCAGAAGCTCTGGCTCAACCAGAGCGCCCGGGTCTAGAGGGGGGCGGCGTGCGGATCGGGATTGTCTCGCCGTACTCCTTCGACGTGCCCGGCGGTGTGCAGAACCACATCGTCGACCTCGCCGAGGCGCTGATCGGGCTGGGCCACGAGGTGAGCGTGCTGGCCCCGGCCGACGAGGATGCCGAGCTGCCGCCGTACGTGGTGCCGGCCGGGCGGGCGTTGCCGCTGCCGTACAACGGGTCCGTGGCGCGCATCGCGTTCGGCCCGGTGTCCACTGCCCGGGTGCGGCGCTGGCTGGCCCGCGGCAACTTCGATGTGCTGCACGTGCACGAGCCGATGACGCTGAGCCTGTCGCTGCTGGCGGTGCTGTCCGCGCGCGGCCCGGTGGTCGCCACCTTCCACACCGCGATGACCCGCTCCCGGGCCCTTTCCGCTGCTCAGGGCCTGTTGCAACTGGTCGTGGAGAAGATCACCGCCCGGATCGCGGTCAGCGAGCTGGCCCGCAAGGTGCAGGTCGAGCACCTCGGCGGCGGCGCGGTCGAGATCCCCAACGGCGTGGCGGTCGCCAAGTTCGCCGCCGCGCAACCCCTTCCCGGCTGGCCCGGATCCGGGGGCACCCTGGGTTTCCTCGGACGTTTCACCGAGCCGCGCAAGGGCTTCGAGATCCTGCGTGGCGCGTACGTCGACCTGGCCCGCTCCCGCCCCGGCCTGCGCCTGCTGGTGGCCGGACCGGGTGACCGCGACACGCTGTTCGACCAGTTCCCGGCCGAGCTGCATCCGCGCATCGAGTTCCTCGGGCTGGTCACCGAGGCGGACAAGGCCCGGATGCTGCGTAGCGTGGACATCTATGTGGCGCCCAACACCGGCGGCGAGTCGTTCGGCATGATCCTGACCGAGGCCATGGCGGCCGGAGCGGCGATCGCAGCGAGTGATCTTGACGCGTTCCGCCGGGTCCTCGACGGCGGGCGGGCCGGGGCCCTGTTCCCCACCGGGGACGCCGCGGTCCTGGCCACGTTGCTCGGTTCGCTGCTCGACGACCCCGAACGCCGGGCCTCGCTGGCGGCCTGCGCACGCGTGGCGGTGGACGCCTTCGACTGGCCTTCCGTCGCTCAGCGTGTTCTTGAGGTATACGCAACGGCGATCGAGGCCACGGATGGCCGCGTCATCGACGAAGAGTGGGCCGAACCACGGCCCAGGGCGTAACCAACCGTAACGGTCAGGCATTACGATGCCCCGCATGTGGTGGGTCATCGGAGCGATCGCGGTGGGGGTGCTGCTGACGGCGTACCTGGCCTGGACCGCGCACCGCGTCGAACGGGTCCACGTGCGCGCCCAGTCGGCCGGCCGGGCCCTGGACGCCCATCTCGTGCGCCGGGCTGCGGCTGCTGCCGTGGTTGCCGAACTCGCCGACTCACCGTCGCTCTACACGGCTGCCCGCCTCGCCCTGGATGCCGGTGACGACGAGCGGGAGGTGGCCGAGAACGACCTCACCCGCCACCTGCGCGCGGTGCCCGTCTCCGGTGCCGACCCGGAGTTGCGCACCCTGGTGGCCGCCAGCCGCCGGGTCGCCCTGGCCCGCCAGGTGCACACCGACCTGGTCCGCGACGCCTTGACCGCACGGCGGCGCCCGCTCGTACGGGTCATCGGATTGTCCCGTCGCTATCAGCGGCCGCGTTATTTCGACATTGTTGATCCCACACTGCCCGAGCCGGTGACCGTGACCCAGCGGTCCGCCCCCGACGTTTCGCTGAGCAGTCCAATCGGGGGTTGATTGGCCATCTCCCCGGCCCCGGCGGCGTCCTAGGCTCTCTTACGTCTTGTGGCAGATCTGTGAGGAGTCGTCGTGTCCGACAGCCGTCCCACCACCGGAACCGCTCGCGTCAAGCGCGGCATGGCCGAGATGCTCAAGGGCGGTGTGATCATGGATGTGGTCACCCCCGAGCAGGCCAAGATCGCCGAGGATGCCGGCGCGGTGGCCGTCATGGCGCTCGAACGGGTGCCCGCCGACATCCGGGCCCAGGGCGGCGTCTCCCGGATGAGCGACCCCGACATGATCGACGGCATCATCGCCGCCGTCTCGATCCCGGTTATGGCCAAGGCCCGCATCGGCCACTTCGTCGAGGCCCGGGTGCTGCAGTCGCTTGGCGTCGACTACATCGACGAGTCCGAGGTGCTGACCCCTGCCGACTACGCCAACCACATCGACAAATGGGCGTTCACCGCGCCGTTCGTCTGTGGCGCCACCAACCTGGGCGAGGCGCTGCGCCGCATCACCGAGGGCGCGGCCATGATCCGCTCCAAGGGCGAGGCCGGCACCGGTGACGTCTCCAACGCCACCACCCACATGCGCACCATCCGGGGTGAGATCCGCCGGCTGACCTCGCTGCCCGAGGACGAGCTGTTCGTCGCGGCCAAGGAGCTGCAGGCGCCGTACGAGCTGGTCAAGGAGGTCGCCGAGGCGGGCAAGCTGCCGGTGGTCATGTTCACCGCCGGGGGCATTGCCACGCCCGCCGACGCGGCCATGATGATGCAGCTCGGCGCCGAGGGCGTGTTCGTCGGCTCGGGCATCTTCAAGTCCGGCAACCCGGCCCAGCGCGCGTCGGCCATCGTCAAGGCCACCACCTTCCACGACGACCCCGACGTGATCGCCAAGGTGTCGCGCGGGTTGGGCGAGGCCATGGTCGGCATCAACGTCGAGGACGTCCCGCAGCCGCACCGCCTGGCGTCGCGCGGATGGTGACCGTCGGGGTGCTCGCGTTGCAGGGCGACGTGCGCGAGCACCTGACCGCACTGGCCGAGAGCGACGTGCTCGCCCGGCCGATCCGCCGCGCGAGCGAGCTGGACGACGCCGACGCGCTGGTGATCCCCGGCGGCGAGTCGACCACCATGAGCAACCTGGCCATCTCGTTCGGCCTGCTCGACCCCATCCGCAAGCGCATCGCCGGCGACATGCCCGTCTACGGCTCCTGCGCCGGCATGATCATGCTCGCCGCGACCGTCCTGGACGGCCGGCCCGACCAGGAGTCGTTTGCCGGCATCGACATGACAGTGCGCCGCAACGCCTTCGGCCGGCAGGTCGACTCGTTCGAAGCCGCGGTGCACATCGAGGACGTCGAAGGCGGCGATTTTCACGCCGTGTTCATCCGCGCGCCCTGGGTGGAAAAGACCGGACCGGACGTACGGGTGCTGGGCCGCGTCACCGATGGACCCGCCGCCGGTAGGATTGTCGCCGTTCGGCAGGGCAACCTGCTCGCCACGGCTTTCCACCCGGAGCTGACCGGAGACCTCCGCGTTCACCGGTACTTCGTCGAGATGGTCCGCCAGGCCCAAGACGCACGGTAGAGGTCTTACACGGAGGTTTTGCATGTCCGGCCACTCAAAATGGGCGACAACCAAGCACAAGAAGGCGGTCATCGACGCCAAGCGCGGCAAGATGTTCGCCAAGCTCATCAAGAACATCGAGGTCGCGGCCCGCACTGGCGGCGGTGACCCGGCCGGCAACCCGACGCTCTACGACGCCATTCAGAAGGCGAAGAAGAGCTCCGTGCCCAACAACAACATCGACAACGCGGTGAAGCGCGGCTCCGGCCTCGAAGCCGGTGGCGCCGACTGGCAGACCATCATGTACGAGGGCTACGGCCCCAACGGTGTCGCGCTGCTGATCGAATGCCTCACCGACAACCGCAACCGCGCGGCCACCGAGGTGCGCACGGCGCTGACCCGCAACGGCGGCACGTTCGCCGACGCGGGCTCGGTGTCGTACCTGTTCAACCGCAAGGGCGTGGTCATCGTCCCCAAGGAGAGCAACTCCGAGGACGACCTCATGCTCGCGGTGCTCGACGCCGGGGCCGAGGAGATCAACGACCTGGGCGACTCGTTCGAGGTGGTCAGCGAGCCGACCGACCTGATCGCGGTGCGGACGGCGCTGCAGGACGCCGGCATCGACTACGACTCGGCCGAGTCGTCGCTGGTGCCGACCATGACGGTGCCGGTGGACGAGGACGCGGCCCGCAAGGTGTTCAAGCTGATCGACGTCCTCGAGGACTGCGACGACGTGCAGAACATCTACGCCAACTTCGACGTCAGCGACGAGATCATGGCGGCGATCGACGCCTGAGGCGCACCTGGCCGGATTACGGTGACGGGGCTGGTCGGCTAGGACCGGCCCCGTGTGGTTCACCTGCATCGCTCGACAAGTCCCAGCAGGACAGCTAACTCGAAGCCTGCGACATGAAGTGCATCATCGAGAACAGCAACAGGAAACTGCCCGCCGTTACCCGGATATAGCGATGCCAGGTGGCTCGGCGACAGGCGTGCACCCAGGCGATTGCTGCGTCGGCCAAGGTGGTGCGCTCTGGACGTACCGGTGCGCAAATGAGCGACGCAAGTCGTTGCGCAACCGATCGGGCGGGGTGGGAATTGTTTCCCGGCGGCCGCTGCACCAGCACGTCGACCGGATGGATCTGCTCCTCGCGCCACAGCTTCGTTCTTGTTTCGAGGCGGCGCCGCAGATAGTCGTCCTTTGCCCGGGGATTGTGCAAGCGCCGCTGCCAATCCAGGCGGCGCCAATGACCGGCCACATCGGTGAGGACGTCCATGGTCAGCGACCCGCCCGCCTGCACGTCACCGCCGGCCAGGCGCATGGCCTCACGATGCACGCCGGGCAGGCGCTCGGCCACGAACGCCAGGTAGTCCGGCGGCGGCTCGTCGTTCATCGGTGGGAACAGATAGGCCACGTCCTCCATGGTCCGGTGACCCCGGTCACAGTGCAAGAGGTGGTACGGCGTGTGTCGGATGTGGCCGCTGTGGCCGGGCGTACTAGGGTGTCGAACACACGTCCGAGCAAAGGGGGCCACGTGCGGGTACTCGGCATCGACCCCGGCCTGACCAGGTGCGGCGTCGGCGTGGTGGAGGGACAGCCCGGCCGGACCTGCAAGCTGATCGGCTATTACGTGGTCTACACCGAGCCGGACGACGACATCGCCCAGCGGCTGCTGCACCTCGACCGGTCGCTCGGCGAGCTGGTTGCCGAGCACACGCCCGACAGCGTGGCCGTCGAGCGGGTGTTCAGCCAGCACAACACCCAGACCATTACGGGTACGGCCCAGGCCAGCGGCATCGGCATCCTGGCCGGCGCGCGGGCCGGGCTGCCCGTGCAGACGTACACCCCCAGCGAGGTCAAGGCCGCCGTCACCGGCTCCGGCACGGCCGGCAAGGCCCAGGTCACCAGCATGGTCACCCGGCTGCTCAACCTCGACGGCCCACCCCGCCCGGCCGACGCGGCCGACGCGCTCGCCATCGCCATCTGCCACATCTGGCGCGGTGGCACCCGCAACCGCTTGCAAGCCGCCGCCGTGAAGGCCGCCCTTCGCAGAACAGGAGCTCGTCGATGATCGCCAGCGTGCGTGGCGTGGTCGCCGCGATCGCCGCCGACACCGCCGTCATCGAGGTCGGCGGCGTCGGCCTCGCCGTGCAGTGCGCGCCCGGCACGCTCGCCTCGCTGCGCACCGGCACCGAGGCCCGGCTCGCCACCAGCCTGGTCGTCCGCGAGGACTCGCTGACGCTGTACGGCTTCGCCGACGACGACGAGAAGCACCTGTTCGAGCTGCTGCAGACCGCCAGCGGCATCGGGCCCCGGATCGCCCAGGCAGTGCTGGCCGTGCACCAGCCCGAGGCCGTGCGCCGGGCCATCTCAGCCGGCGACATCTCCGCGCTGACCCGGGTGCCCGGCATCGGCAAGAAGGGCGCCGAACGGCTCGTCCTGGAGCTGCGCGACCGCATCGGCGCGGTGTCCACGGGCGCCGACGGCGTGGCCGGGGCACTCAACGGGGGCTGGCAGGAGCAGGTCCGTCAGGGTGTCATCGCGCTGGGCTGGTCCGCCCAGCAGGCCGACCAGGCGGTGGCGGCGGTCTCGGAATCCCTCGACGGCGGTGAGACGCCCCCGGTGCCGATCCTGCTGCGCCAGGCCATCCGGCTACTGGGCCGCACGCGATGACGGACGACCTCGTTTCGCCGTACGCCGAGGATGCCGACCTGGATGCCGAGGCCAGCGTCCGGCCGCGCAGGCTCGCCGACTTCATCGCCCAGCACCGCGTACGCGACCAGCTCGAACTGCTGCTCAAGGGCGCGATGGGCCGGGGCACTCCACCCGACCACATCCTGCTCTCCGGCCCGCCCGGCCTGGGTAAGCCGGTGTCGGTCGACGCGCTGGTGCTGCTGGCCGATGGCACGCGCCGGCGCCTCGGAGACATCCGCGTCGGCGACCAGGTTGTCACCCGCACCGGCGAGCCGGCCGAGGTACAGGCAGTTCACGAGCAAGGACAGCTCGACACGGTGCGGATCACGGCGGCATCCGGCCGGGAAGTCATCGCCGCCCCCGACCACCCGTTCTGGACCGCGCAGGGCTGGGTCAAGGCCGGCGATCTGCAGCCCGGCGACGTACTGGCCGAAGTGCTCAGACCCGATGTCACTGCCGGTGCCACGCAAACCAAGGACGATTTCCAGCGGGCGGCCCGCTCGGCCATCGACGCCGTCCCCGAGTTCGTCTTCCGCGGCGACCTCGACCGGATCGGGGCGTTCCTGTCGCGCTTCTTCGCCGGCGAGGACGACCGTGACGGCCCTCGCGAGCTGCTCGAAGGCGTCCACCACCTGCTGCTGCGCATCGGTGTGCGGGCCCGGCTCGCCCCGGCGCCGGACGGGTCGTGGCGGCTGACCCAGCTGAGCGGCGACGACGGCGGACCGCTGGCCCCCGACCCGGTGGTGTCCGTGGCGCCCGCGGGGCTGCACGAGTGCCGCTGCCTCACCGTGGCCGATGATCACACCTTCACCGTGAACGACTTGGTCGTGCACAACACGACGCTGGCCAACATCGTCGCGGCCGAGCTGGGCAGCGGTATCCGAACCACGAGTGGCCCGGTGATCGAGCGCTCCGGCGACCTCGCCGCCATCCTCACCAGCCTCACCGAGGGTGACGTACTGTTCATCGACGAGATCCACCGCATCGCCAAGCCCGCCGAGGAACTGTTGTACAGCGCCATGGAGGACTTCCGGGTCGACGTCATTGTCGGCAAGGGACCCGGCGCGACCGCGATCCCCATCGACGTGGAACCGTTCACGCTGGTGGGAGCGACCACCCGGGCCGGGTTGCTGTCCGGGCCGATGCGTGACCGGTTCGGCTTCGTGGCGCACCTCGACTTCTACTCGCCCGCCGACCTCGATGCCCTGCTGCACCGGTCCGCTCGCATCCTGGGCGTGCCGATCACCCCCGAGGGCGCTGCCGAGATCGCCGGGCGCTCCCGCGGGACGCCGCGAATCGCCAACCGGCTGCTGCGCCGGGTGCGGGACTATGCCGAGGTGCGCGGCGACGGTGTGGTCAATGAGGAGACCGCCAAGGCGGCCCTGACCGTCTACGACGTCGATCAGCTGGGCCTCGACCGGCTTGACCGGGCGGTGCTGCGTGCGCTGATCGAGTCCTTCCGCGGCGGGCCGGTGGGTCTTTCGACACTGGCGGTCGCGGTGGGGGAGCAGTCCGACACCGTCGAGGAGATGTGCGAGCCCTTCCTGGTACGAGCGGGGCTGCTGGCTCGTACCCCCAGGGGCCGGGTCGCCACCGACGCCGGCTGGCGCCATCTCGGCAAGACGCCACCCGAGGGTAAGGGTGCGCCGGTGCAGCAACCTGACCTCTTCACGCGCGCCGAGGACCCCGGCAACGCAGCGTCGCCGTAATGTGAACGAGACGTGTGCCGGTCCACAAGTTCCCAGGAAGAGGGATTAGACTCGCCGCCGTCCAGCGGGATGTTTCTATCGTCGCGCCACGCCCCCTGCGGCAGTGGTGGCGGCCCCACGGAAGGTTCACCTCGTGTATTTCGCAGCGCCTGCAGGCGAAGGCGGCAGTTTCGCGCCCCTGCTCCTTATTGTCCTGCTCTTCGGCGTCATGTATTTCATGATGATCCGCCCGCAGCAGAAGCGGCGCCGCGAGGCGCAGGCCATGCAGTCGGCGCTGGGTCCCGGCGACGAGATCGTCACCATCGGCGGTCTGCACGCCACCGTCGTCGAGGTCACTGACGACGTGGTCACTGTGGAGATCGCGCCCGGGGTCAACGCCCGCTACGCGCGCCCGGCCATCGCCCGCGTGGTCAAGCAGGACGCTGCCGCGGCCACCGCTGCCGAGCCGCTTGCCGAGGAGCCCGTCGTGGCCGAGCCGGTCGCCGACGACCCGATCCCCAACCCGGTCGTCGAAACGCGCAAGTCCAAGGACTGACCTGCCCTTCCACCCCGGCCCGCCCGATCCCGGCGGGTCGCAGGTGGTGTTAGTTCCCCAGGCCGCGGGCGAGGAAACCTCCCCAAGCGGCCCGTTGTTGTGAATAATCGTCGCCGGGCAAATCGGCTGGAACGTCACTTCCGGCTCGAGACCACCCTGCGCCCGAGCGATCCCCACCTGCCGCCGCGCTCCCGCGGCAGCCCTCAGCACGAGGAGTTCGACAGTCGTGGCACGACCACCACAGGGACAACCACATCCCGGACGGCAACTCGCCGTGCTCGGGCTCCTCTTCGCGATCCTCTACGTGCTGGTGTTCTGGGGACCGGGGACCAAGGGCCTCGGGTACGGCGAGCGGCTGCACCCCAAGCTCGGCCTCGACCTGATCGGTGGCACCCAGGCCACCTATCAGGCGTCCTTGCTGGCCAACGGGCAGGTCCCGAACCAGAACAGCATGGAAGAGGCCCGGAAGATCATCGACCAGCGCGTCAACGCGCTCGGGGTCGCCGAGGCCGAGGTCGTCGTCGAGGGCAACCGCAACATCGTGGTGTCCGTCGCCGGCGAGGCCAACGACCAGCTGAAAAACGTCGGCCAGGCCGCGCAGATGCGCTTCCGCATGGTGCTCAAGGCGACCGGCGACAACGCCAGCGCCGCGCTGAACCCGCCGAGCGCCGCGCCCAGCGCCGCCCCGAGCGGCAGCGCTGCCTCGAGTGCCAAGGCGAGCGCGAAGGCCAGCGCCCCCGCCGCCACCGGCGCCAGCCCGTCCACGGGTGGGCAGGGCGGCGGCGAGCTGGCTCTGGCCCCCTCACCGAGCCCGAGTGCCGCCGCGTCTGCCCCGGCCGCCGCAGCCACCCCGGCGCCGTCCGGTTCGGCCGCTCCCGCGCCGGTAACCGCGGACGTCAAGCAGCAGCGCGCCGCGATCGAGAAGAAGGTCGGCGCCGCCGCCTGGGCCGCCGCCGAGAAGCTCACCGACCCGGTGGACCTGTCCACCGACCCGACCGCGGCCCAGCAGTACAAGGCGTTCAACACGCTCAGCGGCGACGAGGTCAACGCGCTGCCCGCCGCGATGCAGTTCAACGTGCCGACGATCAGCTGTGACCAGCTCGAAGCCCGGCCCAGCGGTGCCATCGACGCCGAGACCCAGCAGGTTGTGGCGTGCCAGACCGGCGCCAAGCTGCTGCTGGACGTGGCCAAGGTGCTCGGCACCGACATCGACACCGCCAGCCCGCAGCTCGACCAGCAGCAGGGCCAGTGGGTCGTGTCGCTCGACTTCACCGGACCCGGCCAGGGCAAGTGGACCGAGCTGACCCGCGAGGCGTTCCAGCCGGCCGCCAACTCGCCGTGCCTCACCGCCGCCTCCGCGCTGTCCACCGGAGCCACGCACTGCCTGGTCGCCGTGGTGCTCGACAAGACGGTCATCTCGGCGCCCGAGATCCAGGGCGTGCTCAGCGGCCAGTCGCAGATCACCGGCTCGTTCACCTCGGCCAGCGCCAAGGAACTCGCCGACCAGATCAAGTACGGCGCCCTGCCGGTCACCTTCAAGCCGGTCTCGACCCAGAGCGTCTCGGCCACCCTGGGCATCCAGCAGCTCGAGGCGGGCCTGCTCGCCGCGGGCATCGGCCTGGGCCTGGTGGCGATCTACGCGTTCTTCTACTACCGCCTGCTCGGCTCGGTGATCTTCCTGAGCCTGGTGCTGTCCGGCCTGCTGACCTTCGGCGCGCTGGTCGTACTCGGGCGCACCACGGGCTTCACGCTGACGCTCGCGGGCATCGCCGGCTTCATCGTGTCCCTCGGTGTCGCGGCTGACTCGTTTGTCATCTACTTCGAGCGCCTCAAGGACGAGATCCACGAGGGTCGAAGCGCGCGCAGTGCCGTACCCCGGGCCTGGGCCCGCGCGCGGCGTACCATCATCTCCGCCAACACCATCACCATCATGGCGGCGGTCGTGCTCTACATCGTGTCGATCGGTGCGGTGAAGGGCTTCGCGTTCGCGCTGGGGCTGTCCACGGTCCTCGACCTCGTCGTGGTGTTCCTGTTCCGCCACCCGATCATGACGCTGTTCGCGAACACGCGGGCGTTCATGTCGCCGCGGGTCAGCGGCCTCGGCCGCGCCCTCAAGCGCCAGCCCACCGAGAAGGAGGCCTGACATGGCCAACGGCCTTGCCGATCGCCTCTACCGGGGCGAGGCCAACATCAACATTGTGGGCCGGCGCAAGATGTGGTTCATGGTTGCGGCGGCGCTGATCGTCATCGCCATCGGCAGCTTCCTCATCCGCGGGTTCCATCTGGGCATCGAGTTCTCCGGCGGCACCCAGTTCACGCTCCCGGCCAGCGTCGGCAGCGTGGACGCGGCCAAGAGCGCGGTGGCCAAGGCCATCGACACGGCCGGCGTCAGCGGGGAAGCCTCGATCGGCACCGTCCAGCAGGTCGGCAGCGGCAACGACGCCAGCTTCACGGTCCGCACCGGATCGCTGAGCCAGGAGCAGTCCACCTCGGTCAAGGACGCGCTGGTCAAGGATCTGGGCGTGCCCGCCGACCGGATCAGTGACGACCTGGTCTCCGCGGCCTGGGGTGGCCAGGTCACCCAGCAGGCACTGCTCGGCCTGGGCATCTTCCTGGTGCTGGTGATGGGTTACCTGGTCATCCGCTTCGAGTGGCGGATGGCCGCGGCGGCGGTGTCCACGCTGCTGCTCGACCTGGTGCTCACCGCAGGCGTCTACTCGCTCGTCGGCTTCGAGGTCACCCCGTCGACGGTGATCGGCTTCCTGACGATCCTCGGTTTCTCCCTGTACGACGTCGTCGTGGTGTTCGACAAGGTGCAGGAGAACACCCGCGGCATCACTGCCGGCAGCACCCGGACGTACGGCGAGGCCACCAACCTCGCGGTCAACCAGACCCTGATGCGCTCGATCAACACCGGCCTGGTGGCCCTGCTCCCGGTCGGCGGTCTGCTGTTCATCGGCGCCGGCCTGCTCGGCGCCGGCACGCTCAAGGACCTCGGCCTGGTGCTGTTCGTCGGCATGGGCCTGGGCGTGCTCTCCTCGATCATGTTCGCCTCGCCGATGCTGGCCGCCCTCAAGGACCAGGAGCCGCGGATCAAGGCCCACAACGCCCGCGTCCTGGCCCGCCGTTCCTCGGGCCGCTCGGGCGACGTGGCCCGCGGCGAGCGCACCCGCCCGGCCGCCGTGCCGGCAACCGAGGGTGAGGTGCCCGCCCTGGCAGGCTCCACGCCGCGCCCGGGGGCCCGCCCGTCCGGCAAGCGCAGCACCAACCGCGGCGGCGGCGCCGGCAACCGTCCCAGCGGCGGTCAGAAGCGCCGCTGACCCAGCACCAGGCTCCACCGGCCCGCCACTTGCGCTGAAGTGGCGGGCCGTAGTCTGTGCGCGTGACGGATATTGCCGAACTGGTCGCCAGCCGGACCGTGGACGTGCCGGACTTCCCCCGGCCGGGCATCATGTTCAAGGACCTGAGCCCGCTGTTCGCCGACGGTCAGGTGTTCCGCCAGGTCATCGACGCCATCATTGCCCACCACGGCGAGGACTCGTTCGACGTCGTAGCCGGCATCGAGGCCCGCGGCTTCATCATGGCTTCCGCCATCGCGTACGCGACCGGCAAGGGTACGGTCCCCATCCGTAAAGCGGGGAAGCTGCCCCGCAAGGTCTACTCGGCGTCCTACGCCCTCGAATACGGCGAAGCCACCCTTGAAGTCCACCAGGATGCCTTCCCGACCGGGCAGAGAGTCCTCCTGGTGGATGACGTCCTGGCCACCGGAGGTACGGCCGGAGCGGCGCTGAACCTCGTCGAACAGGCCGGCGGGGCGGTGGCGGGTTTCACGGTGCTCCTGGAACTAGGGTTCCTCGGCGGCCGTGAGCGGCTCAAACCCTGTACGGTGAACGCCCTCCTGACCGTTTGATCCTGATCCGTCTGTGGTGCTGGCATTCTTTGCCGTCTCGCACGGAGCACCGGGGAACCGGTGGCGGGTAGGATGGCGTTTCCAGTCAGGTGAGCAGAAGCGACGTGAGGAGGCCGGTGTCCAGCGACGTCGCCTCTCCGACGGAGGGCCCGGTGCAGCCGACCGACGCGACAAAGGCCGCGACGCCACCCAGCAACGCGGCGACGACCAAGCCTGACCCGGCGCGAGCCGACGGCTCGGCTTCGCCTGAGCCCGGCGGCTCTTCGGGCGCGGTTGCCGGTGATGCAGGCGCGGTTGCCGGTAATGCGGGCGTGGTTAATGGTGCCGCGGCCGGGGACGCTCCGGTGGCTGGCCTCATCGCTCCGCTGGGGTCAGATGCCGCTGACGGCAATGCCTCGCGGGGTGGTAGCGCCTCCGGCGACGGCAAGTCCTCTGGCGCCGGCGATGCCGCGACCTCAGACGATGGCCGCGCCTCGACGAGGGTCGCTGCCGTACGCAATGGCGCAGCCCCGGACAGCGGCACCGCCTCAGTCGATGGCACGGCCGTGTCCAGCGGCACCGCTGTGAACGACGGCAAGGCCCCGAAGCCCTCCACCAATGGCACCGCTGCCCAGGTAACCCGGAGCGCTCCCACCGACGGCGCCTCCCCCCGAAGCACCGCGACCCCTCCCAGGATGTCGCACCCCATCCCCGACCCGGACGCACCCACAACCGGCGCCCAGTCACCCGACCCCGAGGTCACCCAGCCGCTGTCGCCTGCCGACACCCCGACCGGCGGGTTCGGGCTGGCCAGCGCCCCGACCGGGCGACGGGTGCGGGCGCGGCTCGCCCGGTTCAATGCCCCGTGGCAGAGCACCCAGGTCAGCGAGGTTCTCGAACCGCTGATCGCCACGCATCGGGCCAGCCATCCCAAGGCGGACGGCCGGGCTTTGCAGCGGGCCTTCGATGTGGCTGCCCGGTGGCACTCGGGGCAGTACCGCAAGTCCGGGGATCCGTACATCACGCACCCACTTGCTGTGGCCACCATCCTGGCGAACCTCGGCATGGACACCACTACGCTGGTGGCTGCGCTGCTGCATGACACGATCGAGGACACCGACTACGGCCTGGAGCAGATGCGCTCGGACTTCGGTGGCGAGGTTGCGCTGCTGGTCGACGGGGTCACCAAGCTCGACCGGGTGAAGCTGGGCGATGCCGCGAAGGCGGAGACCATTCGCAAGATGGTTGTCGCGATGGCCAAGGATCCCCGGGTTCTGGTCATCAAGCTGGCCGACCGGCTGCACAACATGCGTACGCTGACGTTCCTGCCGCGGGCCAAGCAGGAGCAGAAGGCCAAGGAGACGCTGGAGATCCTGGCTCCGCTGGCGCACCGGCTCGGTATGAACACGATCAAGTGGGAGCTCGAGGACCTGGCGTTCGGGACCCTGTTCCCGAAGCGGTTCGAGGAGATCAACCGGCTGATCGGGGAGCACCAGCCGCAGCGCGAGGCGTTGCTGCGTCAGGTCACCAACCGGGTCGGGCTGGACCTCAAGTCGGCGAAGATCAAGGCCGAGGTCACCGGGCGTCCGAAGCACCTCTATTCGATCTATCAGAAGATGATCGTACGGGGACGCGACTTCAGCGACATCTACGACTTGGTCGGCGTGCGGATCCTGGTTGACACGGTGCGCGACTGCTATGCGGCGCTGGGCGTCATCCACGCCAACTGGCAGCCGGTGCCGGGGCGGTTCAAGGACTACATCGCCATGCCCAAGTTCAACATGTACCAGTCGTTGCACACGACGGTCATCGGGCCGACCGGCAAACCCGTCGAGATGCAGATCCGCACGTTCGCCATGCACCGCACAGCGGAATTCGGCATCGCCGCGCACTGGAAGTACAAGGAGCAGAAGGGCGCCACGATCGTGGGGCCGCCGGCGCACATCGACGAGATGACCTGGCTGCGCCAACTGCTCGACTGGCAGCGTGAGGCCAGCGACCCAAGCGAGTTCCTCGACGCCCTGCGCTTCGATCTTTCCAGCCAGGAGGTGTACGTCTTCACGCCGAAGGGTGACGTCATCCCCCTGCCCACCGGGTCGACCCCGGTGGACTTCGCCTACGCGGTGCACACCGAGGTCGGGCACAAGACCATCGGTGCCCGGGTCAATGGCAAGCTCGTACCGCTGGAATCGACTCTGTCCAACGGCGACGTGATCGAGATCTTCACGTCAAAGTCGGCAACGGCGGGTCCGACCCAGGACTGGCTGGGCTTCGTCAAGAGCCCGCGAGCGCGCACGAAGATCCGGCAGTACTTCAACAAGGAACGCCGCGAAGAAGCGATCGAGGACGGCAAGGAAGCGATCGTCAAGGCAATGCGCAAGCAGGGCCTGCCCTTGCAACGCATGCTGACGAGCGACAATTTGACCACGATCGCCCGCGACCTGCACCTGGCCGACGTGGCGTCGCTGTACGCGGCGGTCGGCGAGAGCACGGTGTCGGCGCAGTCGGTGGTGCAGAAGCTGGTAGCGGGCTTCGGCGGCGAGGAAGGCGCAGTCGAGGACATCGCCGAAACCGCCGTCGCGACCCGCCCGCCCCGCAACCGCACGGCTGCCCAGGACCCGGGCGTCGTGGTCAAGGACGTCAGCGACGTCTGGGTGAAGCTGGCCCGGTGCTGCACCCCCGTACCCGGTGATGCGGTCTTCGGCTTCGTCACCCGCTCCGGCGGCGTCAGCGTGCACCGCGAAGACTGCGCCAACGCCGAAGACCTGCGAGCCCAGCCGGAACGCGTGGTAGAGGTCAGTTGGAAGCCGACATCCGCGTCGACATTCCTGGTGGCCATCCAGGTGGAGGCGCTGGACCGGCACAAGCTTCTGGCCGACGTCACCCGGGTGCTCTCGGAGGAGCGGGTCAACATCCTGTCCGCCACGGTGACCACAACCCGCGATCGGGTGGCCGTCAGCCGCTTCACCTTCGAAATGGCTGACCCCAAGCACCTGGGTCACCTGGTAGCAGCGGTCCGCAAGGTCGACGGAGTCTTCGACGCCTACCGCGTAACCTCCGGCGCCTAACCCCGCCCCCCGCCGAAACGCTTTGGCTGGTGGCCGCTCGGCCCCGGACCCCAGAACCGGTAGGCGAGCAAGGGCGGGGAAGTACCCTGCGCCAGGCCACCAAGCCCAGTAAGCCGGCCCCCGGGACAACCCACCGAAGAAGGCAACGAAGGACGGCCCCAAACCACAGGACCGTCCTTCGAGGGAAACGAAAACTCAGGCAGCAGCCATGGTCAAGCTGTTGATGTCGAGCTCCTTCTTAGGATGCCCGTCCCCCTGCCCGTTGGAGTTGTCAGTCCCCGCCTTGGCGACCGTTTCGACGATGTCCAGGCCCTTGGTGATCGTGCCCAGGACGGTGTACTCCGCCGGGAGGTCGGTGTCGGCGTAGACGATGAAGAACTGGCTGCCCGTGCTGCTGGGTGCCGACGTCTTCGCCATCGCGATGGTGCCCTTGGGATAGGCCGGCTTCGCGTTGGTGGGCAGGTTTTCCTCGGCGTAGCGGAAGCTGGGGCCGCCGGTGCCGTCGGTCTCGCGGTAGCCCTTGCCCTTGGCCGACGGGTCACCGCACTGCAGGACCTTGATGCCTTCGGTGGTCAGGCGGTGGCACTTGGTGCCGTCCCAGAACTTTTTGCTGGCCAGGTAGGTGAACGCCGCGCCGGTGCATGGGGCCTTGGACAGGTCCACCGTGGCCGTGATCGCGCCCAGGCCGGTGGTCATGGTCAGGGTGTCCTTGCCGGTGTTCGGCGCGTTGGGCGGCGGGGTGCCGACGTCGCTGACCTTGGCGCCGGTGCTGCCGTCCTCGGGAATCCACTGGCAGGCCACGGTGCCCGCGGGTGGGGCCGAGGCCGAGGCGGCCGGCTTGTCGTCGTCCTTGTTGAGCGCGGCCACGATCCAGACTGCCGCGCCGGCGATGACGACGACGGCCAGAGCCGAGCCGATGATGGTTTGGCGCTGGCGCCGCTTCTTGGCGGCGGCCGAGCGTTCGGCCATCTCCTTCTCGAGGCGCGCCCGCGCCGCCGCGCGCTGCCTGTCCTTGATCGACGACACGGTGTTCCTCCTGTATGCCTTCGTGCGGTGAGGGGGCGTTTCGGGTGGGATTCTGCTCCGGAAAGCTCAGGACTGGCTGGAAGCGGAGGGCGCGGCGGCCGACGGGGTCGCTCCATCGGGGGTACTGGCCCCGACGGTGATGCTCTGCACCGCGATCTTCGTCGCCGGGGTCACCTTGTCGCCGGCCGCGTTGGCCTTGACCGGGATCTTGCCGATCTTTGTGACGGTGTCCAGGCCGCCGGTCACCGTACCGATGATCGGGTATTGTGCCTGGCCCTTGGGGGTGTAGTCCTTGAAGAAGATCAAGAACTGGCTGCCGTTGGTGCCCGGCGGGTCGCCGATCATGGCGACCGTGCCCTTGGGGTAGACCGGCGTGGCGCCGGCGCTGGGGGCGGGCGAGGGGACCTGGGGCAGGTTCTCGTCGTAGACGCTGTACGTCGGGCCGCCCTGGCCGGTGCCGCTCGGGTCGCCGCAGCGGATCGCGCCCTCGGCAGTGATCTCGTGGCACGTGGTGTTGTCGTAGAACTGCTTGCCCGCCAGGTACGCCAGGTCGGCGGCGCTGCACGGCGAGCTGGTCTGGTCGAGACGGACGACGATCGGCGCACCCTGGTCTGTGGTGATTGTCATGTCCCGGGTGCCCGAGGTGGGGATGTCCTTGGTCGGGGGCTGGCCCACGTCCTTGAGGTTGGCGTTGCCGTCGGTGCTCTGCGGGGTCCACAGGCAGGTGTCCGAGTCGGCTGCGTCGGTGGTCGTGTCGTCGGAATCGAACGCGCCGCCCAGCCACGCGATGCCACCCACGATGACGATCAGCGCCGCCGCCGCGCCGAGCCCGGCCTGGATCTGCCGCCGCCGGCGCTGCTTCGCCGCCCGGCGCGCCATCTGGCGGTCGAACTTGTCGCGCGCCAGCTTGCGCTGCCGGTCCTTGCTGGAGACCACCGAGTGCTCCCCTTCCTGGAAAAGTGCGGACGTGCGCCTCGCCACACGCCCGCAAGAGTGTACGGGTAACGCCTGGGAATGTGGTGTGCGAGGTTCCGTGCCGGTGTGTACGGTGCGTCCAGCTAGGCTTGAGACGCGGCGACCGACGGGTGGAAAGGGGTGCGCGATGCTGGTCACCAGCTTTCCGGCGGAGGCGTTCGGCACCAACTGCTACGTGCTCGCCGCGGGTCCGGGGGAGCAGGCGCTGATCGTCGATCCTGGCATCGGCGTGCTCGACCACCTCGATGAGGTGCTGGCCCAGCACCGGTTGCAGCCCGCCGCGGTGCTGCTGACCCACGGGCACCTCGACCACTCGTTCTCCGTCACTCCGGTCTGCGGCGCGCGGGGCATCACCGCGTACGTGCACCCGGGTGACCTGGAGATGCTGGCCGACCCGGAGAAGGGCATGGGCATCGGGCTGCAGCAGATGTTCGGGGGCCGGTTGCCGTACACCGCGCCCGAGGATGTCGCCGAGCTGACCGACGGTGCCACGCTGAGCCTGGCCGGGCTGGAGATCACTGTCGACCATGCGCCGGGCCGTACCGGCGGGTCGGTGATTTTCCGGATGCCGAACACGCAGACATCATGGGACGCGGACCAGCTCTGCCTCTCCGGTGATGTGCTCTTCGCCGGCTCCATCGGACGCACCGACCTGCCGGGCGGCAACACCGCCGTGATGATGACCAGCCTGCGGGACAAGATCCTGCCCCTGGCCGACGACACGGTGGTCCTGCCCGGCCACGGACCTGAGACGACGATCGGCCGCGAGCGCGCCCACAACCCGTACCTGCGGGAACTGGTCGCTGCGCCGCGCCGCGGACTGTAGAAAACAGGAGAACCATGAGCAAGCCCACGCCGCTGTCCGGCTTCCCGGAATGGCTGCCCGCGCAGCGGATGATCGAACAGAACGTCGTCGAGAAGATCCGGACGACCTTTGAGTTGTACGGGTTCGCGCCGCTCGAAACCCGCGCCGTCGAGCCGATGGAGCAGTTGCTGCGCAAGGGGGAGACCTCGAAGGAGGTCTACACGCTGCGCCGGCTGCAGGAGGACGCCGAGGCCCGCGAGGATGCCGCGCTCGGGCTGCACTTCGACCTGACCGTGCCGTTCGCGCGGTTCGTACTGGAAAATTCCGGCAAGCTGCAGTTCCCGTTCCGGCGCTACCAGATCCAGAAGGTGTGGCGCGGCGAGCGTCCGCAGGAGGGCCGCTACCGCGAGTTCCTGCAGGCCGATATCGACGTGGTGGACCGCGACTCGCTGCCGTTCCACTACGACACCGAGATGCCGCTGGTGGTCGGTGACGCGCTGCGCTCGCTGCCGATTCCGCCGGTGACCATCCAGATCAACAACCGCAAGGTGTGTGAGGGCTTCTACCGCGGGCTGGGTCTTGAGGACCCGGACGAGGTGCTGCGCATCATCGACAAGCTGGACAAGATCGGCCCGCAGAAGGTCAGCGACGCGCTGGTCCAGCAGGGTGCGAGCGCCGCGCAGGCCGAGGCTTGCCTGCAGTTGGCGCAGATCTCGGCAAGCGATCTGTCCTTCGTGGAGCAGGTGCGCAAGCTGGGCGTGCAGAACGAACTGCTCGACGAGGGTCTGGAGGAACTGGCGCGCGTCGTGGAGGCCGGAACCGAGCACGCGCCGGGTCTGATCCGCGCCGAGCTGAAGATCGCTCGCGGTCTGGACTACTACACCGGCACGGTCTATGAGACCCAGCTGGAGGGGTACGAACGCCACGGCTCGATCTGCTCCGGTGGGCGCTACGACAACCTGGCCTCCACCGGCTCCGAGCGCTTCCCCGGAGTGGGTATCTCGATCGGGGTTACCCGGCTGCTCGGCCTAATGTTCGGCCGCGACGCGCTGACCGCCTCGCGCAGCGTCCCCACCGCGGTGCTGATCGCGCTGCCCAATGAGGACGACCGGGCGCGCTGTGACCGGGCTGCCCGCTCGCTGCGTTCGCGCGGAATCAGCACCGAGGTGGCTCCGGCGGCAGCCAAGTTCGGCAAGCAGATCCGCTTCGCCGAGCGCCGGGGCATTCCGTTCGTATGGTTCCTGGGCGCCGATGGCGAACCGGATTCGGTGAAGGACATCCGCTCCGGCGAGCAGGTCAACGCCGACGCGACCACCTGGGAAGCGCCGGCCGAGGACGTCAAGCCGCTGTTCAGCGCCCCATAGCGTCGAGGAATTCCTCGATCGCGGTGCCGGCGGTGCCCAGCACGTCGGTGAATTTGCGGATCGGGCCGGGCACCCGCAGCGAGTGGGTGCCCTCGGCGATGGACAGCACCTGCTGGCCGGTGCTGCGGGCCGCCTCCTCGTCCCACCACCGGCGGTCGGCGGTGCCGCCGATCAGTAGTTGCGGGGCCGGGTTGCGGGTGATCGCCGCGACCACGCCGGGCCGGGTGAGCAGCGGCGTGATCCAGATAGCCGGCAGCGACCGGTCGGCGGCCAGCGCGGCCGCGTAGCTGCCCAGCGACTTGCCGATGAGCACCGGGCGGGCCGGCGGGGCGACGTCCTGAGCCGCGGCCAGGGCCTGCTCGACGTGAGCGCGCACGAAGGGCTCGGGGTCACCGTCGAGGATGTCGCGCGGGGCGTCCCAAGTGATGGCCTCGACGTGGGCGGTGCGGTCGGCCAGGGTCTCCCAGGCGAGGTCGAGCAGGGTGCCGATGGTGCCGGTGCCGCCGGGGATGAGGATGCCGCTGATCATCAGCAGATGTTATCGAGCCATCTCGAGGATCATGCAGCTCGAGGTGGCGTGCGCGACCAGGCGGCCCGCGGCGTCGGTCATCCGGGCGTCGGCCAGCGCGGTGCGCCGGCCGCGCTGCAGCACCGAGCCGATGGTGGTGAGCATGCCGGAGGCCAGCGTGACCGGGCGCAGGAACTTCACGTTGAGATCCAGGCTGGTGTAGGCCACCCCTGCGGGCAGCGTGCTGTGCACCGAGCATGCGGCGGCGGTGTCGAGCAGCGTGGAGAGCATGCCGCCGTGCACGGTGCCGAGCGGGTTGTAGTGGAACTCCTGCGGCTGCAGGCGCACGGTGACGCTGCCTTCCACGGCGGTCAGCTCGGCGATGTCCATCAACTGCATGACCGGCGGTGGCGGCAGCTCGCCCCGGGACATGGCCTGCAGCACCTCAAGCCCCGAGCGCCCGGCCAACCGGCCGGAATGCTCACCGGGGTCGCTCCAGCTGAACGTCCGGCTCCGGGAGCCCTGCTGAGTCTGGGTCATGGACGCAGACTGGCACGGCTTGCTGCGTCTGTCAACGAGACTTAGCCTGGCAGCATGAACCCGCCCGAGGCCCTGCAATGGTCCGTCGAGAACTGCACGATCGGCCGCGCGATGGAGATCCTCGGCGAGAAGTGGACCATCCTGGTGCTGCGCGAGACGTTCAGCGGGGTGCGCCGCTTCGACGACATGCGCGAGCACACCGGGATCCCGCGGCAGGTGCTCACCAACCGGCTGGCGACGCTGGTCGGGCAGGGGCTGCTGCGCCGCGAGCCCTATCAGGAGCCGGGCTCGCGGATCCGGCACGAATACCGGCTGACCCAGAAGGGCCTGGACCTGTATCCGATGCTGGTGGCCATCAAGGAATGGGGTGACCGCTATCTCGCCGACCCGGCCGGGCCTCCGCTGAGCATGGTGCACCGGGACTGTGGCCACGAGATGCAGGCCGAGCTGCACTGCGCCGGCGGTCATGCCGTGCGGACGTACCGGGATATCGTCCCTCGTCCGGGCCCCGGGGCTCGCAGGCGGTGAGCGAGGCGGCGACGCCGCTGCGCGACAAGGTCTTCCGTGGGTGCCAGCCATGCCGAGCGGCTCGGTTCCGCGTTTGCGCGCCGGCCGGGGCCGCGCCGTCCATCGAGCACCTCCTGCCCGCCGACTACCGGGATTAGCCGGATGTTTCGTATTTGTTCCGTTTAACCTCAAGGCAAGACCGCGGTCAAAGCCTTGAGGGGGTACGGCGTGACGGCCCGTTTGCTGGTCATCGGCGGTGCCGAGCGCCACCGCCCCGGCGGTGAGGCGATCCTGCGCCGCTTCGTCGACCTGGCCGGCGGTCCGCAAGCCGACATCGTGGTGATCGCCACCGCCAGCGGCGAACCGGCCACCCTCGAAGCCGAGTACGCCACCCTGTTCACCCGCTTCGGCGCGCGCCGGGCCCGCGGCCTGCGCATCAATACCCGCAGCCAGGCCAACGACCGCGGTGTCGTGCACGCCCTCGCGCCCGCCACCGGCGTCTTCTTCACCGGCGGCGACCAGCAGCGCATCACCGGCGTGCTCGGCGGCACCCTGGTCGACGCCGCCCTGCAGACCCTGGTCAAGGGCGGCGCTGTCGTGCTCGGCGGCACCAGCGCGGGCGCCGCGATGATGTCCGGCACGATGATCACCGGCGGCGTGGCCCCCGGCGTCGCCCGGGCCAGCGTGCGCACCGGGCCAGGCCTGGAATTCCTGCCAGGCGTGGTCATCGACATGCACTTCGCCGAGCGCGGGCGACTCAACCGGCTGCTCAGCGCCGTCGCGCTGTACCCGCATGAGCTGGGCGTGGGCATCGACGAGGACACCGCGATCCTGGCCGACGGCGACCGTTTCGAGGTGCTCGGCACCGGCGCGGTCACCGTCGTGGACGCCGGTGCCGCCACCGACATCGTGGTGCCCGCCGAGGGCCCGATAGCGCTGGCCGGCGCGCGCATCCACGTTCTGCCGGCCGGCAGCAGGTTCGAACTGACCGGGCGCCGACCGGCGATCTTGCAGAAGGAAACAGCCGCATGAAGATCCTGAGCCTGCGCCGCCTGCGCGGACCCAACGTCCACTTGTCGCGCCCGGCGCTGGTCGCCCGCCTGGATCTCGGCGCGCTCGCCGGACGCGAGACCAGCGACATCACCGGCTTTCCGGAGCGGCTGCTGCGGGTGCTGCCCGGGTTGACCGATCACCACTGCGCTGCCGGTACGCCCGGAGGCTTCGTCAGCCGGATGCGCGGCGGCACCTACTTCGGCCACGTCACCGAGCACGTGAGCATCGAGCTGTCCCAGCTCATCGGGCGGGACGTCAGCTTCGGCCGTACCGTAGCGGGCCCTGACCTCGGGGTCTATGACGTGATCATCGAATGCCCGGTGGACGAGTCCCCCGAGTCGGCGCTGCCCGCGCAGTTGCTGGAAACCGCCATCGAGCTGGTCACCGACATCGCGGCCGGCGCGACGGTCACCGCCGGCGATGTGGAACCGCGGCTGGCGGCGTTGTCCGACCTGGCCGAGCAGGAGGCGACCGGGCCCAGCACCTCGGCCATCATCGCGGCGGCCCGCCGGCGCGGCATCCCGGTCGAGCGGTACGACGACCTGAGCCTGCTGCGCCTGGGCTGGGGTACGCGCCGGCGGCTGGCCTGGGCCGCGATGACCGACCGGACCAGCGGGGTGGGCATCGACGTGGCCGGGGACAAGCAGGTCACCCGGCGGCTGCTGGCCGATGCGGGCGTTCCGGTGGTACCCGGCGCGGCGGCCGCCACGGTGCAGGACGCGGCCCGGCTGCTCGATGAGTTCGGGGCACCCGTGGTGGTCAAGCCGCGGCACGGGCGGCAGGGGCGCAACGTCACGCTCAATGTTCGTACCCGTGAGGACTTGGACGTGGCTTTTGCCGCCGCCGGTCCGGACGTCGTGGTGGAACGTCAGTTGCCTGGACGCGACTATCGGGTGCTGGTCGTCGCCGGTGAGGTGGTGGCCGCCGCCGAACGCGTGCCCGCGCATGTGGTGGGCGATGGAAGCGCCACGGTGAGCGAGCTGGTCGCCCGGACCAACAGTGACCCCCGCCGCGGCTCGGGCCATTCGCGTGCCCTGACCCGCATCGAGATCGACGACACCGTCCGGACCGTGCTGCGGCGCCAGGATCTGGACGAGCAGAGCGTGCCCGGCGAGGGTCAGCAGGTCTGGCTGCGCGACGACGCCAACCTCTCCACCGGCGGCACCGGGTACGACGTCACCGATCGCATCCACCCCGACGTGGCCCGGCTGTGCCTGCGCGTAGCCGCAGTGATCGGTCTGGACATCGCCGGCATCGACCTGCGCCTGCCCGGCATCGCCGCACCCGTTCCGCCCGCCGGTGAGCCCGGCCCGATGGATGCCGGCGTCATCGAGGTCAACGCGGTCCCCGGCCTGCGCATGCACCTGTCCCCGGTACGCGGCCGCGCCCGTGACGTCGGCGACGCGATCGTGCGCGCGATGTTTCCCAGCGGCTCCAACGGGCGCATCCCCACGCTGGCCGTGACCGGGACCAACGGCAAGACCTCGGTAGCCCGGATGGCAGCGTTCGCCCTGGCCGGCACCGGGATGACGGTCGGGCTGACGACCACCGACGGGGTCAGCATCGACGGTCGTACGGTGTTCCGCGGCGACGCCACCGGCCCGCTCTCGGCGCAGATGGTCCTTGGCGACCCGGCGGTGCAGGCGGCCGTGCTGGAAACCGCGCGAGGCGGGCTGCTGCGCCGCGGGCTGGGCTACGACTGGACCGACGTCGGGGTCATCACCAACATCACCGCCGACCACCTGGGTCAGGACGGCCTGGCCTCCATCGAGGACATCGCGCACGTCAAGGCGCTGGTCGCGGAGCGGGTCCGCGACGGGGGCACGCTCGTGCTGAACGCCGACGACCCGTGGGTGCGCAATCTGGTCGACCGTCCCCGGGTACGAGCCGAGCGCAAGCGCCTCATCTGGTTCGGCGCCGACCCGCACCAGAACGTGATGGCGGCGCACCTGGCCCGGGGCGGCACCGCGTACCTGCTGCTCGACGGCTGGCTGGTGCAGGCCACCGGCGCCCGGCGCACGCCGCTGCTGCGCGTCGCCGATCTGCCGGGCACGTTCGCGGGGGCGGCGCCGTACGTGGCGTTCAACGCGCTGGCGGCGATCGCGGCGGCCCGCGCGATGGGCGCCCCGGCGCACATGGTGACCGAGCGGCTGAGCGAGTTCGAGCCGCGGGTGCACAACCCCGGCCGCGGCACCATGCTCAAGCTCGGCGAGGTCACGCTGTTCGTGGACTACGCGCACAACCCGGCGGCCCTCGCGGCGGTGCTGCGCACCCTGCACCGGCTGTACGGCCCGGAGCGTTGCGTGGCGCTTGTGACGCTGCCCGGGGACCGCCGCGACGACCTGCTGACCGCCTGCGCCCAGGTGCTCGCGGACGGCGTGACCCGCGCGGTGCTGCACGACGACGAGGATCCACGGGGCCGGGCACCGGGCGAAGTCAGCGCGCTGGTCGAACGCGAGATGCGCGGCCGGCGGCCGGGGCTGCGCTCGGTGCGCACCGACGGCTACCCGGCGGCGGTGGACGAGGCGCTGCGGATGGCCGCGCCCGGCGACGTGGTGCTCGTGCTCTACGAGAGCCTCACGCCGATGCTGCGCCACCTGGAATCGCTGGGTGCTGTGCCGGTCGATGCGATGCCCGTCGTGTTGCCCGGGCTGCATCCCGCGCCGCTACGCCGGGAGCGGTCACTTCTGGGTGAATTGCCCCTTCGTTGAGTCACCTTCGGCAACTAAGCATGATCGGCGCGCGTTTTTCATCCGATCGGGCGGGGTTCCGCAGGTCATTGCGTTAACGCAAGCAACAGGACGCGGATACCCGACAGCCCTCCACTGTTGCCGAAGCGTGACGCGATCTTTACTGCCCGTGCGGAATCGCTCATGGCTGTCCATTTTGTACGGTATTGCCTGCAACTTCCGGCGAACCGGGCATTAGCCGCACCCTCGGGGGGCAATGACCGTCTATACAGCGTTGACCTGCGAAAACGGTTAAACCCTCGCCGTGCACCCGAAGCGCATGTCAGGAAACGGACTGTGACAAGGCGCAGGTCACCCCGTACGCAGACGAGTCGTGACAGTGACCGAATGTCGGCTAACATCCCGGGCGTCGATGGGGGATGCTCGGTCCAACGGTGGACTGAGCCGCCCCGGCGCTGGAACACATGGCGGTGTGCTTCCAGTGTTTTTCCGATCGCGCATGTGGGGGCACATGAGCACGACGGACCTGCCCGGGTCCAGCCTGCTGGCCAACCGATACCGGTTGGTCGAGCGGCTGGGTGCCGGCGGGATGTCAGTGGTGTGGCGAGGCTTCGATGAGGTCCTCGGACGGCAGGTGGCGGTCAAGGTGCTGCCCCCGTCGACGAGTGCCGATCCCTCGTTCCGGCGCCGGCTGCGCGCGGAGGCCCAGGCCGCTGCCCGGCTGAGCCATCCGCACATCACCAACGTGTACGACTACGGCGAGGCGACCACCGTCGACGGTGAGGCTGTTCCGTACGTCGTGATGGAGCTGGTCGACGGCGAGTCGCTGGCCGCCGTCCTGGCCCGCGTACGGCGCCTGCCCTGGCCGGCCGCCGTGCGAATCAGTGCGGAGGTCTCGGCCGCGCTGGCCGCAGCGCATGCCCGCGGCATCGTGCACCGCGACGTGACCCCGGCCAACGTCATGCTCACCCCGACCGGCGCCAAGGTTGTCGACTTCGGCATCTCGGCCCTGATCGGCGAGAACGACATCGACCCGGACGGCAGCCTGCTCGGCACCCCGGCCTACCTGGCTCCCGAGCGCCTCGAAGGCGGCCAGGTCAGCCCGGCCACCGACGTGTACGCCGTCGGCCTGCTGATCTACCGCACGCTGATCGGTCAGCTCCCGTGGGACGTGGGCACCACCACCGCGCTGCTGCGCGCCCACCAGTACACCGAGCCCGACCCGCTGCCGCCGGTCGAGGGCCTGCCCAGCGCCGTGTCCGCGCTGATCGCCAGTTGCTTGCAGAAGCGCCCGTCGGACCGGCCTTCCAGTGCCGAGCTCGCGCACGTGCTGGGCACGGTGTCGGCCGGCGTTCCCGCGGCGCGCGCGTTCGTACCGGACTGGGCGGACGCGGGGGAGGACACCACGATCCTGCCATCCTCGCACGGCTACACCGATGGCCTGGGCCGCATCCGCGCCGGGCACGCCCGGGTGGCGGAGTCCTCGCCCGGCCGTGGTGTCGCCGCGGTCCCCGCGCAGGCCGCTCCGGTCTCCCCGGCCCCCGGTGCCGTGGCCGAGCCGGTCTCGGTGGCCGAGGTCGAAGCCGCGGTGGGCAGCAACGCCCCCGCCTCGGCCCCGCCGGCTCGGGCCGCGCGCAACAGCCGGTTCGGCCCGGTGCCGCCGTCGACCCCGGTGCCCCAGGCGCCGGCCGCGCCCGACCTGCCCGGCTTCCCGGCTCCTCGCAAGGAGGAGTCCGAAGCCCCGCTGCGGCCCAGCGCGGCCGCCGCGCCCGCCCCGGCTCCGGCCGCGCTGCCCATCCCGCAGCCCCGCCGGCTCGGCACCACCGTCAAGCAGCGCCGCATCTTCTTCGCGGCCGGCGCGGTGCTCGGCGTCGGGCTGCTGGGCTGGGCGTTCACCGCGGTTTCGAACGACCCGGGCCCCAAGGGCGTGATCACCAACGCCGTCGCCCCGGCGCCTACCGAGGGATCGAAGTGCGTGGTCAGCTACGCCGTCTGGTCCGACGACGGCGACCGGTTCAAGGCCGCCGTCACCGTGGCCAACCGCGACACCAAGGCCATCGACAACTGGAAGCTCTGGTTCCTGATGCCCGGCGACCAAGTCGTCTCGGGCAACGGCAAGCTCCGGCTCGACCAGCAGAACAATCAGGTCACGGTGAGTTCCGACAAGGCGCTCAACTCCCAGGCCACCACCACCATGCAATTCACCGGACGGTACGACGCCAGCAACGCGGCCCCGATGGTGTTCCAGCTCGACGGCGAGAACTGCGACACCTACGTCTCACCGAAGCCTGGCGATCCGTCGCGCCCGGTCGAGCACCTGAGCAACGGCCAGGTCCGCCTCGGCCCGGTCCCGGCCGCGGACACCCCGATCCCGGGCATCTCGATCGCCCCCAACGGTGTGGCCGTGCCGGTGCCGGTGGACCCGTCCAACCCGGCCGGAGCCCCGGCCAAACCCGGCACCAAGCCGTCCGCCAGCGCATCGACCGGCACCAACGGCGGCAACAACGGCGGGACCGACGGGGGTGACAACGGCGGCAACAACGGTGGTGGCAGCAACGGTGGCACCGATGGCGGCGGCAGCAACGGTGGCACCGACGGTGGCGGCAGCAACGGCGGTACGGACGGTGGCAGCAACGGCGGTTCGGGCAGTGGCCCGGTCGACCCGTCGCCGCCGGCCTCGGAGCAGCCCTCGACGCCGGTCGGCGGCGGCGAGCAGGGCGGCGGCACCGGCACCGACACCGGAGGCTCCGTGACGCCCCCGGCCGACACCAATGAGGACCTGGACGACGGCGACGTAACGACCCCATAGCCTGCGCGACAACGGCGGCCGACCGGACCCCCGGCCGGCCGCCGTTGTCGCGCGTTAAAGTTGATGAGGCCCCGCACGGCGTGCCTCACGGCATGCCGGACGCCCGTGAGGATGATGGTTGATACCGGTCTGCAACCTGAGCGGTTCCCGTCAGCACCGGCGCGAGCGTTAGCTGGAACCAGAGCAAGTGGTCGCACATCGGGGAGTTCTTTTTATGATCAGCACCGTGCAGGACCTGGCGGCGGAGGCGCTCTTCGTCTCCCACCTGCAGCCGTCGCAATGCCCCAGCCGCGAGACGGTCGAAGAAGCCGTCACCGCGATGCTGCTGCGGCATGGCAGCGATGGCTGTGCCGCCGTCGTGGCGGAGGAGTTCGGTCACCACCCGGAGACGGCCGTGCGCCGCATGGGATGGGTCCGCGACGAGCTCCGCAATGTAGCATTTCGCCAGCTCAACCGGGTTTAAAACGCCCGGGGCGGGAGACCCCGGCGGCATCTGAGCCTTTTTCACGAAAAACTCCATAAAAGCAACCGAGTTCGGGCGCGACTGCACCCGGCGGCAGCAAATGTCTTCCTCATCGGGCCGGATCACCGCCGGCCCCGTACGAGCGAGGAGGACAAGGTGTCCGTCACGACCGAACTCCCCGCCACCGTCGGCACCACCCATGACGCGCCGTCCGCGCGCGATATCGAGGACCTGGTCCGCGAGCACATGCCGATGGTCGGCCACCTGGTCCGGGAACTGCTCAACCGCGTTCCCGGTCACGTCCACTCGGACGATCTGTCGTCCGCCGGTTTCGCCGCGCTGCTCGGTGCTGCGCGCTCGTTCGACCCGAGCCGGGGGATACCCTTTCACCGGTTCGCCGCGGTGCGCATCCGCGGTGCCCTGCTTGACGAGTTGCGCGGACAGGACTGGGCCAGCAGATCCGTACGAGCCCGGGCACGTAAGACCGCTCAGGCCCGCCAGGAGCTGACCGCAGCCCTGGGCCGCACCCCCAGCGAAGCCGAAGTCGCCGAGATGCTCGGCATCGGCGTCGCCGAGCTGGCGTCGGTCGAGGACGACGTGCAGAAGGCGGCTCTGCTGAGCCTGCAGGGCTTCCCGACCGGCGCCGCCGAGGAGATGGTGCCGGAAACCTCGGAGGGCCCGGAGGATCTGCTGCTCAAGCGGGAACGTCTCGGCTACCTGCACCAGGCGATCCAGGCGCTGCCCGAGCGGCTGCGCATGGTGGTTACCCAGTCGTTCCTGCAGGAGCAGCCGCTCAGTGAGGTGGCGGCGGAACTGGGCGTCACCGAGTCGCGCATCTCCCAACTGCGGACGGAGGCGCTGAGGCTGCTGCGCGAGGGGCTCAACAGCTCCCTGGCGCCGGAACTGCTGACGGTGGCCGCGGGCGGGCCACGAACCCGCAAGGGCTGCCAGCACCGCCGCCGCAACGAGTACTTCGCCCGGGTCGCGGAGCAGGGCAACCTGCGGACCCGGCTGGCGCTGACGGACACCCACGGGGTCCCGATCGCCTTCACCACCACCACCAAAGCGGCGTAGCCGCCGGGCCGGCGTATCCGGCGGGGCAGGTGGGCCGGCGGGCCAGCGTCTCCGGCGTGGTCGGCGTATCGGCGGGGCCTTGGGGAAGAGGCCTCCAGCAGCGAGAAGGCGGGTCCATGCCGGACCCGCCTTCTTGGCGTATGCCCGGTAGTTATCCACAGGCGAAGGAACCCGGCCAGAAATCCAACCCAATCCATGACACCCTCCCGTAGTACGAAGTGTTAGGGTACGTATTACGGAAGGCGAACAGCGATGCCGCCGATGGTTATCCACCGGATCATCTGGGCCAACAACACCTACTACGCCACTCGGCGGGCCAGCCGTCAGGAGATCGAGGAGGTTCTCCTGCGGGCGGGCACATCCTTCCGCCGCAACCTCAGCGGAAGGGCGGCAACCCACCAAGCCACCGGGAGGACGGAAGCCGGCAGACCGCTGACCGTCGTCTTCATATACCTGCGTGTGGACCAAGCGGCCATCCCCATCAACGCCTGGGAGAGACGATGAACACCACTGAGACACGATTCAGGGCCGGACAGCGGGCTCCGCAGGCGGGGCTCTACCGGTCGACCAGCACCGGGCACGAAGTTTCCGTGTCCAAGGACGAGAAGCTGCCCGCCGGTGGCGCCTGGTTGCTGGCGCACAGCCGCACGGAGCCCGATCCGCTCACCGGCATGACCGCAGCCGAGATCGCCCAGCTCGCCGAGGAAGCCTACGAGCAGCGCGACGATCCCGCTGCCTGGGAAGACATCCCCGCCCCCGAGATCGCTCCCGATGTCAGGTCGGTGGTGTCCGTCCGCTTCAACCCCGGTGAGCTGGGGGCCGTGGAGACAGCTGCCCGGGCCGCGGGTATACCCCTGTCCACCTACATCCGCAACGCGGCACTGAACGCGGCCTCACCGATCGATATCGGACAAGTCCGCTCGGCCGTCCAGCAGCTGCAAAAGGGCGTCGCCGCGGTCGCTGCCGCGCTGGAGCCCCCAGAGCACCACTAAGGCCGGAGCCCCCGTCATGGCACCGATAGCGCCAGGGCCTTCAGGGCGCCAACAGGGCAGGCGACGACAGCACACTCAACGGGTCGAGGGCGGCGCGGACCTGGCGGATATCCGCACCGACGGCGGAGGCCAGCCGTCCCGGCCCGGTCAGGGGCATGAGAGCGGCGTTGTCACCGAGGATGCGAGGTTCGGGAAGGTCGGGGCCGGCCAGGATCAGGGTGCCAATCGCCCGGCCCTCGCCCAGGATGGCGGCCCCGGACCAGGCGGGTGCGGCCGGGCCCACGGTGAGGTCGTGGCGAAAGAGGGTGCTGCCGGCGTAGTGGATGGTGAGTTCGGTGTGGGCTGCTCCGGAGGGCTCGGCATGGCGGCCGCAGACAAGGTCCTCGCGCCAGAGCAGGGTGCCGCCGTCCTCGACGGTGACCGTGGTGCTGGCCCGGTGGTCGCAGCCGGACGCGGCGATGAGCGGCTCCGGGTGGAAGACCAACGTGCCGCCGGTCGCTACCGTCGCGTGGATCTCGAAGCGGGAGGCGGGCAGACCCGGGCGGCCCGGCAGGGCAAGCTGCGCCGCTACGCTGAACATGCTGAGGCGCGCGCCGGGGCCCACCTCAATGTCCAGCCGCAGATCGTCACCCCGCAACGGACCGGCCGCACCGCCAACGAGGTGCACGGTGAGATCACCCCCACGCGGGCCGGTGCGCCGAACCAGCAAAGGCGATTCGCCGCGCAGAACAGTTGGCCGCGTGCCACCCCTGCCATCCACCTCCGCCACCACGCGCGCGCACGCCCTCACCGCACCACCCCCGCCCGCAACGCGCGCCGCGCACCTTGGCCCGGACGCGAGACGACGTCGGGGCGCGGGATGACGCCGTGCCGGGCGCCTGAGCCTGGACGCGGCACCGCGCCCGGACGCCGGACCAGTCCGCGCGCCGCGCCCGGCCCCGGACGCCGGATCATGCCGGCATGCGGGCCGTGACCAGGCCGCGGATCCAGTTGGCTACCGCTGTGGCGTTGCGGTCCTCGGTGAGTGACTGGAAGACCGTGGGCAGGTCGCCGCGGCGGGCTCTGGCGTCGCGGTCCATTACTGACAGGTCTGCTCCGACCAGGGGTGCCAGGTCCGTTTTGTTGATGACCAGCAGGTCGGCGGTGGTGACGCCGGGGCCGCCCTTGCGGGGGACCTTGTCGCCGCCGGCTACGTCCACGACGAAGATCTGCTTGTCGATCAAACCCTTGCTGAATGTCGCGGTCAAGTTGTCGCCACCGCTCTCCACCAGCACCAGATCCAGCGGGCCGAGTGCCGCCTCCAGGTCCTCGACGGCGTCCAGGTTGGCCGAGATGTCGTCGCGGATTGCGGTGTGCGGGCAGCACCCGGTCTCCACCGCGCGGATGCGGTCGGCCGGAAGGACGCCGTTGCGCAGCAGGAAGTCAGCGTCCTCTGTGGTGTAGATGTCGTTTGTCACCACGGCCAGCCGCAGTTCCGCGCCCAGTGCCCGGCACAGCGCCGCAACCAGGGCCGTCTTGCCCGAGCCAACCGGGCCGCCGATGCCGATGCGCAGCGCTCGCGGGCCGGTGGCCAGCGCAGGGTGCGGGTCGACGCCCGGGTCGGGATGGGTGTGCGGAACATCCTCGGGGCCGTGCGCGTGCGCGTGCGCGTGGGCGTCATGAAGCGGGCTGTGCGCGTGGGCGTCAGGAAGCGGGCCGTGTGTGTGGTCGTCAGGATGCAAAGAGACGCACCTCCCAGGTGGCATGGAGCTCGGCGCCGATGTCGAGCAAGGGGGCTCCCGCGGCCGGCAGGGCGTCGGCCGGGTCGTGGGCGCAGGCCGCGGCGGCTGTCGCGATCCGGTCGGTGTCGGGGGCGAGACGAGCGATGAGAGCGTGCACCTGGTAAGGGTCCAGCCCGAGCAACCGCACCGCAGCGCTGGCCGGTCCCGTGACAGTGCCGTGCGCGGCGGCCACGGCAGCTTCCAGCGGCACCAGGCCGGCGGCCGACGCGAGTACGCCGAGCGCGACCGGCTGGTGGGGGTCACGACCGACCACGGGCAGCGGCCACATCGCCCGGCCGGCTCTGATCATCGCGCGGCCCTGGGCCCGGGAAGCCTTGCGCAGCGCGGGGGATGAGATGCGGGCGTCCAAGCCTTCGTCGAGTTCCGCCCAACGGGCCGGGTTGGCGCAGGCCGCGGCGGCGAACGCGGCGGCGACCAGGCCGGCGGTGTGCAGCTTGCCGCGCAGGAAGCCGGCCACCGCGTCCAGGTCGCCGACCCGCCCGGCCGAGACCGCGGCCTCCAGCCCACCCGAGTGCGCGTGCCCACCCGACGGAAGCCGCCCGTCCGCCAGGACCAGCAGGGTTGCGAGGCTCATGGGCTGGCCTCCGCGGGCAAGGAGAACAGCGACATCAGAACAGGTGGTAGCGCTGGGCCAGGGGCAGCTCGTCCACCGGGTCCGGCTCGACAACCTCGCCGTCGATGCGGACCGTGAACGTGTCCGGTTCCACCTCGATGCGCGGGGTGGCGTCGTTGAGCGGCAGGTCCGCCTTGCCGACCGAACGCGTGTTCTCCACCGGTACGAGCGCCCGCTTCACCCCGATCCGGTCGCCGAGCAGCGCGTCGATGGCAGCCGGGGCCACGAAAGCCAGCGAGGTCTGGGCGGGGACCACGCCGTACGCGCCGAACATCGGGCGGGGCAGCATCGGCTGGGGCGTGGGGATCGAGGCGTTCGCGTCGCCCATCTGGGCCGAGGCGATCATGCCACCCTTGATCACCAGGGCGGGCCGGACGCCGAAGAAGGCCGGGTCCCAGAGCACCAGGTCGGCGAGCTTGCCGGGTTCGACCGAGCCGACCTGGGCGGCCATGCCGTGGGCGATGGCCGGGTTGATCGTGTACTTGGCGACGTACCGGCGGGCTCGGTGGTTGTCGGCCGGGCCGTCACCGGGCAGCGCGCCGCGGCGGGCCTTCATCACGTGGGCGGTCTGCCAGGTGCGCATGACGACCTCGCCGACGCGGCCCATGGCCTGGGAGTCCGAGCCGATCATCGAGATCGCGCCGAGGTCGTGCAGCAGGTCCTCGGCGGCCATGGTGGACGGCCGGATGCGGCTCTCGGCGAAGGCCAGGTCCTCGGGCACCGCCGAGTTCAGGTGGTGGCAGACCATCAGCATGTCGAGGTGCTCGCTGAGGGTGTTGCGGGTGTACGGCCGCGTCGGGTTGGTCGAGGACGGCAGCACGTTCGGGTACGACGCCACCGTGATGATGTCCGGTGCGTGCCCGCCACCGGCTCCCTCGGTGTGGTAAGCGTGGATCGACCGGCCGCCGATGGCTCGCAGGGTCTCCTCGACGAACCCGGCCTCGTTGAGCGTGTCGGTGTGGATGGCGATCTGCACCCCGGAGGCGTCGGCAACGCGCAGCGCGGCGTCGATGACTGCTGGGGTCGTACCCCAATCCTCATGCAGTTTGAAGCCACCCGCCCCGCCGCGCAGTTGCTCCCAGAGCGACTCCTCGCTCATGGTGTTGCCCTTGCCCAGCAGCAGCACGTTGATCGGCCAACGGTCCAGCGACTCGAGCATCCGGGAGAGGTGCCAGGCGTTGGGGGTGACGGTGGTGGCCTTGGTGCCCTCGGCCGGTCCGGTGCCGCCGCCGATGATCGTGGTGATGCCGGCGGCCAGCGCGGTGTCCAGAATGGTCGGGCTGATCAGGTGCACGTGGCTGTCGATGGCCCCGGCGGTGAGGATCTTGCCGTTGCCCGCGATGATCTCGGTGCCCGCGCCGATGACCAGATCCGGGTGCACGCCCCGCATGGTGTCCGGGTTGCCGGCCTTGCCGATCGCCACGATGCGCCCGTCGCGGATGCCGACGTCGGCCTTGATGACGCCCCAGTGGTCGAGGATGACCGCGCCGGTGATGACGGTGTCGGGGGTGCCCTCGGCGCGCGTGGCCCGCGATTGGCCCATCGATTCCCGGATGACCTTGCCACCGCCGAAGACCACTTCATCTCCGGGTACGGGCCCAGCGCTGCGATCCTCGTCGATCTCGATCAGCAGGTTGGTGTCAGCCAGCCGGATCCGGTCCCCGGCGGTGGGACCGTACAGGGCGGCGTAGCGCCGGCGATCCAGCGTGCTCATCGGCCGCTCCCGTTTTCGGGTAGATCTTCGTCGAGGGATCCCGCGGGCTCGATGTCCGCGCGCGGGGAGGGGTCCAGCGGGCCACCGGCCAGTCCGCGCAGGCCCGGCACAATGCGATTACCCTGCAGCGGTACGAGGTCCACATCGCGCGGCATCCCCGGCTCGAAGCGCACCGACGTCCCGGCCGGCACCGCGAGCCGGTGTCCCCACGCGGCGTCCCGGTCGAAGTCGAGAGCGGCGTTGGACTCGGCGAAGTGGTAGTGCGAGCCGACCTGCACGGGCCGGTCACCGGTGTTGCGCACGGTCAGGCTGAGCACCGGGCGCCCCGGGTTGATCTCGATGTCACCGTCGCCGAAGAGCACCTGACCGGGCACCAGATCGGGCTCGGAACCGGGGCTCATGAGATGGGCCCGTGCACGGTGACCAGCTTGGTGCCGTCCGGGAAGGTGGCTTCGACCTGCACCTCGGGCAGCATCTCGGGTACTCCGTCCATGACGTCGTCACGGGTCAGCACGCGCCGGCCGGCGTCCATCAGCTCGGCCACGGTGCGCCCGTCGCGGGCCCCTTCGAGCAGGAACGCGGTGATGATCGCGGTGGCCTCGGGGTGGTTGAGGCGCAGACCCCGGTCCCGCCGGCGTTGCGCGACGTCCGCCGCTACGTGGATGAGCAGGCGTTCCTGCTCGTGCTGGCTCAGGAACACAACCAACCTCCGTAGAATCCTCAGCGACTCTTGCAGGCTTGCGTTTCGGGTGTGTTACCCAGCGTAAACTCCCATGATCATCAGAGCACGCCGGGCGCCGGCTGGCCCTCAGACGCGCGCGGCCACGCCGTCGATGAGCAGCCAGACCGCTGTGGCGAAGCCCTCGTCGTCGGCGAACGCCGCGTTCACCTCGCTGAGCAGCAGCCCGCCGACCAGCGCGGCGAGCACCGCGCCGATCCTGCCGGCCTCCTCACTCGGCAGCCCCGCGCTGATCAGGATCGCGCGCAGGGACTGACCCATCGGCCCGTCGCGTTCGGCGAAGGTGCCGCGGGTGAACGCGTACCGCATGAGCCCGGGATGGTTGCGGCTCAGCGCCCGGAACTCGTGGGCCAGCAGGTAGAGCTGCTGACGCCAGGTGCCCCCGGCCACGACGATGCCGCGGGCTCCCTCGGTGAGGGTGCGGGTGAGCCCGTCGAGCAGCGCCGCCTTGTTCTCCACGTGATGGTAGAGCGACATCGGGTTGACGCCCAGTTCGGCGGCGAGCTTACGCATGCTGAGCGCCTCGACACCGTGCGTATCGACGAGCCTCAGCGCCGTCTGCACGATGAGTGTCCTGGTGAGACGTTGCTCTCGCGGCCTTGCCGCCCCCTCAGCCATACGCCGTATGGTAGCCGCGTGATCGTCCCCATCCCTTCCCCCCGCGGTCTTCCCGTCGTCGGAAACGGGCTGCAGGTGCCCGTCGAGGGCGGCCATCAGTTCTTTGCGGACCTGGCGGCCACCTACCCGGACGGCATCTTCAAGGTCAACCTCGCCGGGCGGCACGTGGTCATGGTGTACGAGCCGGACCTGGTCGCCGAGGTCTGCGACGAGAGCCGCTTCTACAAGCCGATCGACCCGCCGCTCGCGCACGTCCGCGACTTCGCCGGTGACGGGCTGTTCACCGCACGCGAGCAGGAAGAGGTGTGGGGTCAGGCGCACCGCATCCTCATGCCCGCGTTCAGCCAGCGGTCGATGAAGTCCTACTTCCCGCAGATGCTCGAGGTCGCCGACGAGCTGGTCGCTCATTGGGCCGGGCGCACCGAGGTCGATGTCACCGAGGACATGACCCGGCTGACCCTGGACACCATCGCGCTCACCGGCTTCGGGCAGGCCTTCCACTCCTTCGCCCAGCCCGAGCTGCACCCGTTCCTGCAGGCCATGGGGCGGGCGCTGACCGAGGCGATGAACCGCACCCGCCAGCTTCCGGTGATCACCGGCCTCAAGCGCAAGGCCGACGCGGCGTACCGGTCCGACATCGCGGTCATGCAGGACCTGGTCGACGACGTGATCCGAACCCGGCGCGCGTCGGGGGAGAAGGCGCAGGACTTGCTCGGGCTGATGCTCGCGGCGGCCGACCCGCTCAGCGGCGGCACCCTGTCCGACGAGAACATCCGCAACCAGGTGCTGACCTTCCTCATTGCCGGGCACGAGACCACCAGCGGCACCCTGTCGTTCGCGCTGCACTTGCTCATGCGGCACCCGCACGTACTGGCTCAGGCGTATGCGGAGGTCGACCGGCTGCTGCCCGGCGACACCGTGCCCACCTACGAGACGATCATGAAGCTGGACGTGATTCCTCGCATCCTCGACGAGGCGCTGCGGCTGCACTCGCCGATCACCGCGATCGGTTTGATGGCGCGCGAGGACACCGTGCTGGCCGGCAAGTACGAGCTGGCCGCCGGGCAGAAGGTCGCGGTGCTGCTCAAGCCGCTGCACACCCATCCCGGGACGTGGCACGATCCCGAGGCGTTCGACATCGACCGCTGGCTGCCCGAGCGCAAGGCGCAACGCCACCCGCATGCGTACAAGCCGTTCGGCAACGGTGAGCGGGCCTGCATCGGCCGGCAGTTCGCGCTGACCGAGGCCCGGCTGGCCCTCGCGCTGATCCTGCAGCACTTCGCGATCTCCGACCCTGCCGGTCACCAGCTCGCCATCAAGCAGACCCTGACGATCAAGCCCGACGGTCTCACCCTGCGGGTTCGTGAGCGTCACGAGCACGAGCGCCTGTCGGTCACGCCCGCGCCGGAGGGTTCCGCCGTGGACACTGCCGAGGTCACAGCCGATGGGGTACGTCTCAAAGTTGCCTATGGCTCGAACCTGGGCACCTCCGAGGATCTCGCACAGCAGCTCGCCGACCGCGCCCGGCGCTCCGGTTTCGAGGTCAGCGTGCAAACCCTCGACGAGCTCGCCGGGGACCTGCCCGCCGACGGCCTGCTGGCTATCGTCACATCCAGCTACAACGGCAAGGCCCCGGACAACGCCCAGAAGTTCGACGCCCTCGACATCCCGGCCGGCGCCCTGACCGGCGTGCGGTTCGCGGTGCTGGGCAACGGCAACACCCAGTGGGCCACCTACCAGGCGTTTCCTCGGCGCGTCGAAGCCGCCCTGAGCGCTGCCGGGGCCACCCCGATCGTGGCGCGCGGCGAAACCGACGCGGCCGGCGACTTCGACGCCATGGCCACGGCTTGGCTGGACGGGCTCTGGTCCGCCCTCGCCGAGTCGTTCGGGGCCGGCACGGGCACTACCCCGGCGAGCGACCGGTACGCCGTCGAGGTGCTCGGCGAGGATCAGGTGCGCCCCGCGGTGGTGTCGGCGCAGGCGTACCCGGTCACCGTGGTCTCGGTCGAGGAGCTGGTCCGCGAGCCGGTGGGCCTCACCGATCTGCGCGGAGCGGGCCGGGGTGCCGGGGTCAAGGCCGTCACCGTGCGGCTGCCCGAGGGCGTGGAGTACCAGGCCGGCGACCATCTGGCCGTGTACGCCAAGAACCACCCGGAGCTGGTGGCGTGGGCGTTGGGGGTGCTGCGGGTGCCGCGCGACCGGGTGGTGCGCCTGAGCCAGGACGGTGACCGCCCGTCGTCGCTGCCGATCGGCGTGCCGGTGACCGCGGAGCTGCTGCTCACCGAGTTCGTCGAGCTGCAGGAGCCGGCCACCCGCAGCCAGCTGGGGGCGCTCGCCGCGCACACCGGCTGCCCGTGGACCACGAGGGAGCTGGCCGCGTGGACGGCCGACTCGGACGAGGCCCGGCGGGCGTACGCCGATGAGATCCTGGCCAAGCGCGTGTCGGTGCTGGGCCTGCTCGAACGCTTCCCGGCGATCGAGCTGCCGCTGGGGGCGTTCCTGTCGATGACCGGCTCGATCCGGCCCCGGTTCTACTCGATCTCGTCGTCCCCTGCCGTCGACCCGGAACTGGTGACGCTGACCGTCGGGCTGGTCGACGGACCCGCGCTGGCCGGGCAGGGCCGGTATCGGGGCATGTGTTCGCAGTACCTGGCCCGGTTGCGTCCCGGGGACACGTTCTACGGCCACGTACGCGTGCCCGCGCCACCTTTCCGCATGCCAGCTGACCCCCGTACCCCCATGATCTTGATTGGTCCGGGCACCGGTTTTGCGCCTTTGCGCGGTTTCCTGCAGGAGCGGGCGCAGCAACCCGGCGGTCGGACGATGGTGTTCTTCGGCGCGCGGCACCCGCAGCACGACTGGCTCTACGCCGACGAGATGCGCGCGTGGCAAGACAGCGGCGTGATGGAGCTGCACCTGGCGTTCTCGCAGCAGGAGGGCTACCCGCACCGGTACGTGCAGCACTCCCTGGAAGCCGCCGGTGATCAGCTGTGGGAGCTGATCGAGCAGGGCGCCCAGGTGTACGTGTGTGGTGACGGTGCGCGCATGGCCCCGGCCGTTCGCGCCACCCTGGCCGGGCTGTACGCCGCCCGGACGGGCAGTACTGAGGCGCAGGCCACCGCCTGGCTGACCGCGCTGGAGGCGGAGGGGCGCTACCAGCAGGACGTCTTCGCCTAAGCTGGCCACCGTGACGCTCACGCAGGACGCAGCCGCTTTTCGCACGCCATCGGCATCGGTGGGCCATCAGGCGTCGCTGATCGTGCACGGCAAGGACCGGACCGGCATCGTGGCCGCCGTCAGCGCGGTGCTCAGCGCGCACGAGGCGAACATCGTCTCGCTCGACCAGTATTCCGACCCGGCCGACGGTGGCTTCTTCCAGCGCACGGTGTTCAGCCTCGACGGTCTCAAGGCGGTGCTCCCGCAGCTCGAGAACGATCTGCGGGAGCGCCTGTCCGACGGCTTCGACCTGGAGATCGCGCTGCGGGACATGTCCATCCCCAAGCGGGTGGCCATCTTCGCGTCGAAGGCCGATCACTGCCTGCTCGACCTGCTGTGGCGCCACCGCCGCGGCGAGCTGCCGGTCACCGTGGCCATGGTCATCTCCAACCACACCGACACGGCCGCCGAGGTGCGCTCGTTCGGCATCCCGTTCTTCCACGTACCCTCACCCGCCGGCCCGGACAAGTCGGCGGCCGAGGCCGAGCACCTCAAGCTGCTGCGCGGCAACGTCGACTTCGTGGTGCTGGCGCGCTACATGCAGATCCTGTCCGGGGATTTCATCCGCGAGCTCGGGGTGCCGATCATCAACATCCACCACTCGTTCCTGCCGGCGTTCATCGGCGCCGGGCCGTACGCCAAGGCCAAGGAGCGCGGGGTGAAGCTGATCGGGGCGACCGCGCACTATGTGACCGAGGACCTCGACGAGGGCCCGATCATCGAGCAGGACGTGGTCCGGGTCAGCCACGCCCAGACGGTTGCCGAGCTGCAGCGCCGGGGTGCCGATGTGGAGCGGGCGGTGCTGTCCCGGGCGGTGCTGTGGCACAGCGAGGACCGGGTCATCCGGGATCGCAACCACGCGATCGTGTTCGCTTGATGATGTGAAGGGCTCGCTGTCGAGCGAGGCGAGGGGCCGCAGTCGGGGCGGAACGCCGGTTCATACCGTTTGCCGAAGTAGTGAGGCTGCTCAGGACCAGTTGGTTCCAGCAGGACGAGTTCATCCCACTGCTGGATGTGAGTCCTGCATGACCGGGTACGTGACCCCGGTGAGGTCCTCGGAGACGGCCCACAGCCGCTGCTGGACAGCTACCTCGTAGGACTGCGGGCTGGACGTGACCAGCCGCGGATGACCCATGACCTCGTTGCGGCCGCCGGGCCCGTAGTACTGGCCGCCGAGCGTGGCGGGGTCGGTGGCAGCACGCAGGGTCGGCAGCGCACCCATCGCCGGTGACTGGGTGATCAGCGGCGCGAGCCAGGTGAGCGGAAGGCGCAGGGCTGCAGGGGTGTTACGGGCGAGCTCGGTGCTGGAGATGCCGGGGTGGGCGGCCACGGCGACGGTGGTGCCGTGCGGGGCCAGCCGGCGCTGCAGCTCGTAGGTGAACATCAGGTTGGCCAGTTTGGACTGACCATAGGCGGCGACCCGGCTGTACGAGCGCTGCCATTGCAGGTCGTCGAAGTGGATCGCGGCCCGGATGCGGTGGCCGGTGCTGCTGACCGTGACCACGCGCGAGCCGGGCACCGGCAGCATCAGGTCCAGCAGCAGGCCGGTGAGCGCGAAGTGGCCGAGGTGGTTGGTGCCGAATTGCATCTCGAAGCCGTCGCGGGTGCTCTGCTTCGGGGTGTACATCACGCCGGCGTTGTTGATCAGCAGGTCGACCTGGCTCAGCCGGGATCGCAGCGCCGCCGCCGCGGCCCGCACGGAGTCGAGCGACGTGAGATCCAGCGCCTGCACGGTGACGTCGCCGGTCATGCGGGCCGCTGCCTGCTCACCCTTCTCGACGTTGCGCACGGCGAGCACCACTGATGCTCCACGCTCGGCGAGTGCTTTGGCGGTTTCGTACCCGAGGCCGGTGTTGGCCCCGGTTATCACCGCCACCCGGCCGCGCTGGTCCGGGATGTTCGCCGTCGTCCACTTCACGTCCATGACTGACTCCCTGCTTTAAAGTACCGAAGGTATCTTGTGAGATCGACAGTAAAGTACTTGCGGTACGTTGTCAACGTACCGCCGGTATCCAAGTTAGGCTGGTGATCATGACGTTCCAGCGGGCGCGAACCGAGGAGCAGCGGGAAACCCGCCGGCGGGCCATCCTCGACATGGCTGCAGCGATGCTCGACGAGATGCCCGTGGCCGCCGTCACCCTGAACGAACTCAGCCGCCGCGTGGGCCTGGCGAAGCCGAACGTGCTGCGCTACTTCGAGTCCCGCGAGGCGGTGCTGCTGGAGCTGCTGGACCGTTTCCTGCAGGAGTGGCTGACGGACCTGGCAAGCGAACTGGCCGCCGGTGTCGACGAGAAGCTGCCCATGGCCCACCGGGCGGCAGCGGTGGCCGAGATCCTCAGCCGCTCACTGTCCGGCCGGGTGGTGCTGTGCGACCTGTTCGGCGCGCAGGGCAGCGTGCTGGAACACAACGTCTCCGTGCAGGTCGTAGCCCGCTACAAGCGAGCTTCCCTGCAGCGCCTGGCGACCATGACAGGCCTGATCCAGAAGTGCCTGCCGGAGCTGGGGGAGAACGCAACGCTGTTCAGCCTGCAAACCATGGTCCTGGCCGGCGCGCTGTCGGCGTACAGCACACCGCCACCCAGCCTGCTGGCGGCGTATCAGGCCGAGCCCGAGTTGGCCCGCTTCCATCTGGAGCTGAGGCCCTCTCTGGGGTTGGCACTGACGGCAACCCTGCTGGGCGTGCTGCCTCGCCCCTGAACGGAGCAGAGAGGATGGACGTGGCGGGACGCAAGGCACCTACCATCCGGCTACGGCGGCTTGCCACCGAGCTGAAACGATTGCGCGTGGCTGCTGGCCTCACGCAGGAAGAAGCGGCGGCACGAACAGGCCTGGACGCGTCGTCGTTCTATCGCATCGAGCGGGCCATGAACCGACCGCAACGGCGCACGGTCACCACCCTGCTTGATCTGTACGGCGTGACCGATCCGCATCGGCGTGAAACGTTGCTGAGCTGGCTCAGAGATTCCGTTCTTACTCGGCCAACGCCTATGCAACTCTGGGCGGCCATCGATGAGGCGGCCATCCGCCGAAAAGTAGGCGGCCGTGCGGTGATGCGGGCTCAGCTGCTCCATCTTGTGGAAGCTTCGCAGTCATCCCACGTGAAGCTCCAGGTCGTACCCTTTGATGCGGGGGCTCATCCCGGTATGCCCGGCAGCTTCGTGCTGATGCACTTCGCTGACCAGTTCGATGCGCCGCTGGTCTACTCCGACAGCATGGCCGGCGACATGTTCCTGGAGGCGGACGATGATGTTACGCGCTTCTCGGCAACCTTTGATCGAATAACGAAGTTGGCGCTCAACCCGGCGCAGTCAAAGAAACTCATCAAGGAAGCGGCCGCTGAGGTCGCCTAGCGAAAGGGGTGCCGGATGGATCTCACCGGTGCGAAGTGGCATACCAGTAGCCGATCGAGTGGGAACGGCGAGTGCGTTGAGGTTGCGGACAACCTGCTCGACGGGGTTGCTGTGCGCGACACGAAGGACCGTGCGGCTGGCACCCTGATTTTTCCTCGCGGGGCCTGGGCTGCCTTCATCGAGAATACGAAGGCCGGCCAGTTCGACCTGTAATGCCGCAGTGACAAGCGCCCCCGCTGAGCATGATCCTGAGCGGGGGCGCGCTTGCGGACGGTCAGCTCACTCGCCGGTGTAGAGGACTGCGTCGATTTCGATGTCGAAGCCGACGAGCGCGACCGGGAGCGTTGTTCGTACCGGCAGATTGTCGCCCTTGATGTAGTGCTGGTAGATCTCGTTGAGTTCGGCGAAGTCGTTGAAGTCGCGCAGGTAGACGCCTAGGCGGACGGCCTGGTCGAGGGTGGCGCCGGCGGCTTCGGCGGTGGCGGCGAGGTTGCGGAAGGCGGCGTGGGCCTGCTCGGCGAAGGTGCCGGTCACGCGGGTGCCATCGGGCAAAGCGGGCACGGCTCCGGCCAGGTAGACGAAGTCGCCCGCGACGACGGCGTGCGAGTAGGGGCCGCCGGCGGGGGCGGCCTGGCCGGCGATGATGGCGCGCTTGGGCATGGGTCAAACTCCTTTGACGGTACGGGGAAACTGCTCGTCCAGGCCCTCCGCGCCGACCAGCGGCGCGGCCAGCAGGGCCCGGATGTCGTCATCGCGGCGTTGCAAGGACAAGCGTTGCGCGGCGGTGAGCGGAATCCACGGCGGCGCCGGGGCGGGCAGGCGCGGGGGCAGCAACCGGCCCCCCACGTACGTCGCCTCGTTGACCAGCCGCAACGGTGACCGCCGGACCTGCCGATGCGCGTCGACCAGCTCGAACGAGCCCTCCTCGACCCGGAACACCGCCAGGTCAGCCGGCGCGCCCACCTCGATGGTCCCGCCGGGCAGCCCGAGCGCCCGCGCCGGATGCCGGGTGGCCGCGTCGATCGCCTCGCTCAGCGGCAGACCGATGGCCACCAGCTTGGCAATGGTCGTGGGCAGATCGAAAACCGGTCCGTGCAAGGAACGAGCGTGCAGATCAGTAGAGATGGTGTACGCCCGCAGTCCCGCCGCCAGTTGCGCCTCGGCCACGTCGAACGCGAACCCACCGGAGCCGTGCCCGATGTCGAGCAGCACCCCGCGCTCGACGGCTTCGCGTACGGCCGGGCCCAGCGGTGCCGCGAACCCGCTCGCGCAGTGCGTGACGATGTCGCCCGGACGCAGCAGAGTGATCACGTCGTCCAGGGCTGGTGGTGCCGTACCGATGTGGACCATGACCGGGACGTTGCACCGGCCGGCTGCTTCGAGGCCGCGACGCAGGGGTTCGACGCCGTTGTCGCCGACTGTTTCGCGGTCGATGCGTACCTTGATGCCGCGGATCAGGTCGCGGTTGGCCTGGATGGTGTCGACGGCCAGGGCCACATCGCAATTGTCCAGGTCACGGCATTCGCCGGTACGTCCCGCGAGCCCAAGCGCCGAGATGTTGAGCAGCGCCGGGATCCGCACGGCCGACCCGGCGGCCATCCGGCGCAACCCGGCCAGGGTGTAGGCGCCGGCAGATCCGGCGTCGACCCAGGTGGTGACGCCGGTGTACCAGGCGACCGGGTCCGGCTCGATACCCCAGTAGCCGGGTCCGACATGGGTGTGCAGGTCGATCAGTCCGGGCGTGAGCAGGCGGCCGGTCAAGTCCTGCTTGCTGAAACCGTCAGCAGGCCCGACAAAAGCAATTCTTCCGTTGTGGATGGCGACGTCGGTGATGCCCTGGCCGTGCACCGAGGCACCGCTCAGCACCAGGTCATAGATCACGACGGCTCCAGGGCGGTGGTGATGGCGAGCCGGTACATCCGGGTCGGGCGGCCCTTGCGGTGCACCTGCGAGCTGCCGTCGTCGATGGCCAGCCGCGACGAGCTGAGCTTGCGGATCAGCCGCCGCCCGCTCGGGTCGGTGATGCCCAGCGAACGGGCCAGCTCGCTCGGCGACACCGGCCGGCCCTCGAGGTGGCGTTCGATTGCGGCGAGCCGGGACAGCGTCGCCGGGCTCAACCCGACCCGTCCGGCCAGCGCCTCGATTCCGCCGTGCTCCTGATAGGTGTACGTCAAGGGCACCCCGGACGCCCCCATCGGCCCGATCACCATGCCGTTGTCGCTGATCAGATAGGCCCCGGGGTCGGCGTCCTGCTCGGCTCGGGCCGCGGCGCGCTCGGCCAGGGTGACGCACAGCCGCGCGGAAGCGCCGATCCCGAACCCGGCCACCGCCCGGATCCCCAGCGTGCGGGCCTCGGCGAGCACCGGCAGGCCGACCCATTGGTGGGTGACCGTCTCGAAGAGCGCGGCGTGCGCGAACACCACGACACCGCGCCGGCCCCGGTTGTCGATCCAGGCGTCGGCGAACTCGGGGGTGTTGAGCAGCAGGTGCTGCAGGCCGACGCGGGCCCGGTCCAGATCCGAGCTGGCGGCCACCAGGAAGACACCGGCGGCGAAGCGCTGACCGTCGGCTTTCTTGTTTCGTACGCGCAGCGCCAGCTCGTGCAAGTCGGCGCGGATCGTGCCGGGGGTGGCCAGCGCGTTGAGCACCGCCACCTGCCCGTCCAGTGCGGCGGCCACCCCGGTGCGGACGCTGATCACATACGACGCCCCGGTCGCGGCGATCTGTTCGCGGTGAAACGCCACGACGTCGGCGATGGGCTGATCCGGGTCGAACGGCAGGCACGCGATGGCCGCGGGGTCCAGGTCGAGCGCGGTCGCCACTTCGTCAACGGTTTCCCGGGTGAAGGTGTCGATGCTGACCGGGGTGGCCGGCCAGCCGTTGCCGCGGGCCCGGGACCAGACGAGCGCAAGGTCCAGGGCGGCGGACCGGGTGACGGTGACGGGCAGGTCGGGGGGTAGCAGGTCACGGCTGCGGGCGTACGGCACCAGCCCCAGCAGCAGCCCGTCCAGACTTTGATCGCGCAGCAGCCCGGTTATCCGCTCGCGGATCTGCTCTTCGCGGTCGTAGGTTGCCCAGGCGAAGCTCACCCCGGTCAGCGTGCGCGCGGCCTGCTCGAAACGGGGACGATGGCCGGAGTGACAAACCAGTCCGATGACCATCGCCGACGGCACCCACCCTCCCCAGGTTCGTAAGTGGCTCGAAGACACGATAGGCGGTCAGCATGATTCTCGACATCCCCGATGAGTTCATCGATTGGCGCGCGAAGGGATTCTGGCTGCCGGACGGCCGGGTCAGCGCACGCGAGTTCGCGGCGGCGGGGCATTCGCTGTTCGACGGTTCGTTCACCTGGCCGCTGCTGGTCGTCCGGGATTCCGCGGTGCGCGCGAACATCGCCACGATGGCCGCTTACGCCCAGCGCCACGGCTTCTCGTTCGCCCCGCACGCCAAGACCTCGATGGCTCCCACCTTGCTGGAAGCCCAGTTGCAGGCGGGTGCGTGGGCGCAGACGGTGGCGACCGCGAGCCAGGCGCTGGTGCTGCGCCGGTTGGGCGTACCGCGCATTGTGATCGCCAATGAGGTGCTGGATGCGACGGCGCTGAGCTGGCTCGCGGGTCAGGACGACGTGCTCCTGCAAGTGGATTCCGTGGCCGGGGTCGAGGCGGTGGCCCGCGCCGGCGGGCTGGCGGTGCTCATCGAGATCGGGCATGCGGGTGGGCGCACGGGGTGTCGTACCGTCGAGGAGGTCAAGGTTGTCGCCCGAGCCGCCGCCGGCGCGCCGGGCGTGCGACTGCTCGGGGTGACCGCTTACGAGGGCGGGCTGCAGACGGCCGAGGCGGTCGATGATTTCCTGCAGACCCAGATCGCAGCGGTACGGGAGATCGCCCATCTGCTGCCCGAGGAAGTGATCGTTTCCGGCGGTGGCAGCGCCTGGTTCGACCGGGTGGTCAAGGCCATCGAGGGGCAGTGGCTGCCCGGTCACACCGTGCGGGCGGTGCTGCGCAGCGGCGCGTCGATCACCCACGACGAGGGGTTCTATCGGCAGCGGACGCCGTTCAACCGGGTTGCCGCCGAGGGCTCGCTGACCGCCGCGCTGCAGATCTATGCGCAGGTCCTGTCCATCCCGGAGCCCGGTCTGGCGATCGTGGGCATGGGCAAGAGAGACGCGCCGTTCGATGAGGGACTGCCGGTCACGCCGGGCGGTGAGGTGGTCAAGCTCAACGACCATCACACGTACGTCCGCAGTACCACGCTGGCCGTCGGCGACCTGGTCCGATTCGGACTGTCGCACCCGTGCACGGCGTTCGACAAGTGGCGCTTCATCCCGGTCGCCGATGACAACGATGTGGTTGTCGATGTCTTGCACACCTATTTCTGAGGGTTGACGAGCGGGGGCGGGCACCGCACCCTGAGGGGCACTCAAACAACGAACCACTTACGAACATACGCCCGAAGTGGAGTGTGCCCATGAAGTCGCGCCTGGCGGTGGCCGCCGCCCTCGCCCTCACGCTCACCGCGTGCGCCCCGTCGACGTCGTCCCCGTCCAGCACGCCGTCCGACGGCGGCGCCCGCACGGGCACGCTCAAGGTCTGGCTTTTCGACGAGCCGAACCGCGCCCCCAAGGAGAAGGTGATCGCCGAGGCGGTCACCGAGTTCACCGCTGCGCATCCCGGCACCACCGTGGACATCGCGTACATCGCGGTCGACACCCGCAGCGCCCGGTTCAAGGGTGCCTTCAACGACCCGGCCAGCGCCCCTGACGTGGTCGAATACGGCAACACCGACCTACCCGAATACGCGGCGGCCGGGGGCCTGGCCGACATCGGCTCCACGGTGACGGGCTGGTCCGAGGGCGCCGATCTGAGCGCCGACGCCAAGTCCAGCGCCACGTACGAGGGCAAGCTGCTCGGCGTCCCGTGGTACGTCGGGGTGCGCGCGCTCTACTACCGCACCGACATCTTCCAGGAACTCGGGCTCAAGGCGCCCACCAGCATCGCCGAGCTGACCAGTTCGGCGCGCACGGTACGGCAGAAGAAGCCGGACATGTTCGGCGTGGCGGTCGGCGGTAAGTACACCTATGCCGCGATGCCGTTCGTGTGGGATGCCGGTGGTGACATCACGGCGATCAATTCGGCTCAGGCGCGGGCGGGGCTGAAGTCGTACACGGATCTCATTGCTCCGGACAACTGCCCGCCGCAGAACTGCGCCGATCTGACCGGCGGCAAGACGGTTGATCTGTTCGCCAGCGGCAAGGCGGCGATGGGCATCCTGGGCAACTTCAACCGCGCGGCCGTCGATGCGGGCGCAGCCAAGGGCAAGTATGCGGTGGTGCCGCTGCCCGGCAGCAAGCCCGGCTCGGTGGCGCCCGCGTTCGCCGGCGGCAACAACCTCGGCATCATGAAGAACAGCCAGCGACCGGCGCTGGCCGCGGATTTCCTCACGCTGCTGGCGGGCAAGAAATACCAGACCAAGATGTACGACGCCATGGGCAACCTGCCGACGCTCAAGTCGGCCAGCGACGAGGTCGTGGCCAAGGACGCGTTCCTCAAGCCGTTCGCCGACACGATCGCCGCCGGCACCAAGTTCGTGCCGCTCGACCCGGGCTGGGGCAAGATCGACGCGTCGGCGGTGCTGCCCACCATGATCGAGAAGGTGGCCACCGGCAAGGCCAGCGTGGAGCAGGCCACCGACGAGGCGGCCCAGCAGATCGACGCGGCCCTGACCAAGTGACCACCGTGGTGAGCGAGGACGCCATCCGCGCGTCCACAGCCGCGCCGCCCCGGCGGCGGCGCGGCCTCGCGCCGGTCTGGCTGCTGCTGCCCGCCGCCGTCGTGCTGGGCGCGCTGTTCATCTACCCGATGTACCAGCTCGGCTTGCTGTCGGTGCTCGATTTCCGGCAGGCCCAGGTCAGCGGCGGGCAGCCCACCCATTTCGTGGGCGCCGGCAACTACGCCCAGCTGTTCACCGACCCGCAGTTCTGGTCGGTGCTGATCGCCACAGTCATCTTCGCCGCCGGGTGCGTGCTCGCCACGCTCGCGGTCGGCGCCGCCCTGGCCGTGCTGCTCACCCGGATCAGCCGGCTGCCGCGCCTGCTGCTGTCGCTGGCCGCCATGGCCGCGTGGGCGGTGCCCGCGGTCAGCGGCTCGACGGTGTGGATGTTCCTGTTCGACACCGACCTCGGCTTCGTCAACCAGGCCCTCGGCCTCGGCGGCTTCAACTGGATGTACGGCCGCTACACCGCGTTCGCTCTGGTCGGCGCGGTGGTGGTGTGGGCGTCGTTCCCGTTCGTCATGGTCACCCTGTACGCCGGCATCGAGGCCATCCCCGGCTCGGTGCTGGAAGCCGCGGCGCTGGACGGCGCCTCCACGTGGCGCACGTTCTGGCAGATCATCGTGCCGATGCTGCGCCCGGTGCTGGCCATCGTGGTGATCCAATCGATCATCTGGGACTTCAAGATCTTCACCCAGATCTACGTGATGACCCGCGGCGGCGGCCTGGCCGGGCAGAATCTCACGCTCAACGTCTGGGCCTATCAGCAGGCGTTCGCGGCCAGCGAATACGGCCTCGGCTCGGCCATCGGCGTGGTCATGATGCTCATTCTGCTGCTGGTGACGCTGCTCTATCTGCGCACATTGCGCCGGACGGGAGAACCGTTGTGAGAACCCGGCGCCTGCTCGATGCCATCGCCGTGCTGATCGCGCTCGTCACCGTTTTCCCGATCTACTGGATGGTGCTGTCCGCGCTGAAACCGGCAGGCGAAATTCAATCCCTGCACCAGCGCCCGTGGACCCTCGCGCCCACCCTCGATGCTTTCCGCCGGGTGTTGTCCGCCAACGACTTCGCCCGTTATCTGCTCAACAGCGCCGTCGTCGCGCTCGTCGTGGTGGTGGCCTCCGGCCTGATCGCCTTTCTGGCAGCGGTCGCGCTGACCCGCTTCAAGTTCCGGTTCCGCACCACCATTCTCGTGCTGTTCCTGATCGCCCAGATGGTTCCCGTCGAGGCCCTCACCATCCCCCTGTTCTTTCTGGTACGAGACCTGGGCGCCACCGTTCCCGGCATCGGCTTGAACACCCTGGGCAGCCTGATGCTGGTGCATACCGCCTTCACGTTGCCCTTCGCGATCTGGATGCTGCGCGGCTTTGTCCAAGCGGTTCCCGACGAGCTCGACGAGGCAGCGCAGCTCGACGGCGCCAGCCGCTTCACCGTCTTGTGGCGCATCCTGTTCCCCCTGGTAGCGCCCGGTTTGGCGGCCACCAGCGTGTTCTCGTTCATCCACGCCTGGAACGATTTCCTGTTCGCCCGCACGTTCATCATCAGCGCCACCGATCAGCAAACCCTGCCGATGGCCCTGCTGGTGTTCTTCAAACCCGATGAGAACGACTGGGGTGCCATCATGGCCGCCTCAACCTTGATGACGATCCCGGTTCTCGTGTTCTTCCTGGTGGTCCGCCGACGCCTGGTAGCCGGTCTGGGAGGGGCGGTCAAAGATTGATTCCCCAGCCTTTATCCGTACGCCCCCAGCCCGGCTTCGCTGCCACCGCACCGATTTCCACCGGCGTGGACCCGTTGCTGCCCGCCGAGGGTTACGTCCTTGACGTGTCGTCCTTCGGCATCTCCATCCGCGGCGGCGGCCCGGCCGGCGTTTTCTACGGCGAGCAGACGCTGCGACAATTGTTTCCCGGCTCGGTAGTCCCGTCGCGGCTGCCCTGTGTGCGTATCGAGGACCGGCCGCGCTATGCGTGGCGTGGCGTGCTGCTCGACGTGGCCCGCCATTTCATGCCGGTGCCCGAGGTGCTGCGCTTCATCGAGCTGATCGCGATGCACAAACTGAACGTGCTGCATCTGCACCTGACCGATGACCAGGGCTGGCGTGTCGAGGTGCCCGGCTGGCCGCGGCTCACCACGGTCGGGGCGTGGCGCTCCTGCTCGATGCGGGGTTCACGTCAGCACGAGCGGTATGACGATCAACCGCACGGCGGCTACTACACCGCTGACGACCTGCGGTCCATTGTCGCCTTTGCTGCGCGGCGGCACGTGACCGTCGTACCCGAAATCGATATGCCCGGTCATATGCAGGCGGCTGTGGCTTCGTACCCGATGCTGGGTAATGGTTTTGCTGGTCCTGTGCGCACGGCCTGGGGCGTTTCCCCGCACGGGCTCAACCTGGAACCGGCGACCCTGGACTTCTGCCGGGCCGTGCTCGACCACATCTGCGACATCTTCCCGTCCCCGCTGATCGGCATCGGCGGTGATGAATGCGGTGTCCCCGGCCAGCCGTGGTTCATCGCGCAAATGGCTGCCCATCTGGCTTCCCGCGGCCGGCGCGTCTACGGCTGGGACGAGATCCTGGCCGGCGGCGCACCACGAGATGCCGTTGTTGCGGCGTGGCGGGGACAATTTCCGATGGAAAAGGCGCTCGCGGCCGGCCACGAGGTGGTCGCCTGCCCGGACACGTCGCTGTACCTGGACTACCGCCAATCCGACGACCCCGGCGAACCGACGCCGGTGGGAACTCTGCTCCGGCTCGAAGACGTGTACGCCTACGATCCCGGCGACGCTGTGCTGGGCGCGCAAGCCAATGTGTGGACCGAGCACATGGAATCGGCGCGGCGGGTGGATTACATGGTGTTCCCGCGGCTGTGCGCTTTCGCCGAGGTGGTGTGGGGACCGCCCGGGCGCGATTTCGCGGCTTTCCGGGAACGGTTGGAGCCGCATCTGCAGAGGCTCGGGGCGCTGGGGGTGAATTACCGGCCGCTGTCGGGGCCGCGGCCCTGGGATGCCCGGGCGGAGGCGCCGGGAAATCCACGGACGCTACCGGACCGTCTCGCCGAACTAGCCGAAATGACCGCCAACCTTCGCTGAGCCGCTCTACCGTTCGCCGGTGCGGACGTTCCTTCTTGTCTCGCCTCGCGGCACCCGGTTGGGCAGGTCTCTACTGAGCACTGGGAGCCCGCCAGGGAGCTTGCCCTTCGACAACTGACAACGGTTGACGGGGTACTAGGCTGGGCCGGTGGGGACCAGACAGGAGATCGGCGCGCTGCCGCCCGAGGCTGATCTGGCTCGGGCCGACTCATTGGCCCGAATGATTTTCTCCGACGTGGCAAACAAGTGGTCCCTGCTGATCATCGAGTTTCTCGGGCAGCGGACGATGCGCTTCAACGAGCTGCGCCGCGAGATCGGTGGCATCAGTCACAAGGTGCTGACCCAGAATTTGCGGACGCTGGAGCGCAACGGCCTGGTCGAGCGGACCGTGCACCCCACCGTCCCGCCCAGCGTCGAGTACTCGCTGACCGAGGCGGGCGGGGCGCTGCGCGAGGTGGTCGACGGCATGTGCGGCTGGACGCAGACCTTCCTGCGCGACATCGAGGCGGCCCGCGCCCGCTTCGAGGCCTAGCTGGGTCTGTCCGCAGGGGGAGGCCGAGCTGCGGCGGCCCACGCCCCGCTTCGAAGACAAGGCGCTCGCGCGGGTTCAGCTCAGCACGGCCACCGCTTCGACCTCGACCAGGTGTTCCGGGATGTCCAGGGCCACGATGCCGAACAGCGAGGCCGGGGCTGCGATCGTGACGTTCAGCCGGGCCGAGGCGCGGGCGATGCCGTCGAGCAGCTCCGGCATCAAGGCGGGTTTCCAATCAACGACGTGGACAGTCAGTTTCACCACATCGTCAAACGAGGCGCCGGCGCCGGCCAGCGCGGCGCCGGCATTGAGGTAGGCCTGCTCCACCTGCGTGGCGAAGTCGCCGCCGTCCCACGCGACCTGACCGGCGAGGTGAATCAGCCGTGATCCGGTAGCCACCGACACGTGATGATAGATCGGGGTCCCGGGCAGGCCGGGTGCGTTGATCAACGTGACTGTCATGCCGGCGAACGTTACGGAAGCCGCACGTGACCTGGGAAGAGCGCACCTTTTTCAGCTCAGGGCACCTTGAGGTAACCGCCCCGTCGCGGCGCTGCGAGGGGATAACAGCGCTCCGGGGGATTGACTGGTGACTCGGTAAGTCGTAGCTTACCGTTCGTGGCCACTTACCAAGGCGCCGATGGGTGGGATCTGCTGGGAGACTCGTCCCGGCGCTCGATTGTCATCTTCCTGGCCGACGGCCCCCGGGCTGTCGGGGAACTCGCCGAGGCCCTGCCGATCAGCCGGCCCGCCGTTTCCCAGCACCTCAAGCTGCTCAAGGACGCCGGCCTGGTCACCGACGAAGCCGCCGGCACCAAGCGGGTCTACCGGCTCAACCCGGCCGGAGTGGCCGCGCTGAGAGATCAGCTGGACGCCTTCTGGAGCCGCGCGCTGCGCGGATACCAAAATGTCATCGAGGAGGAACAATGACCGATGCGGTTGTACTGCGGCACGTCGTCATCGAGGCGCCCATTGAACGCGCCTTCGCCGTTTTCACCGAGCGATTCGGTGACATCAAGCCGCGCGACCACAATCTGCTCACCGTGCCCATCGCCGAGACGGTGTTCGAGCCGAAAGCAGGCGGGCACATCTACGATCGCGGCGTCGACGGCAGCGAATGCCGATGGGCGCGCGTGCTCGTCTTCGAACCGCCGGACCGGGTGGTGTTCAGCTGGGACATCGGCCCCCGATGGGAACTGGAAACCAACCTCGATAACACCAGCGAGGTCGAGATCCGCTTCATCGCCGAGGCCCCGCAACGCACGCGGGTCGAACTGGAACACCGCCACCTCGACCGGCACGGACCCGGCTGGGAGTCGGTGCGCAACGGTGTCCGTAGTGAGAATGGCTGGCCGCTGTACCTGTCCCGCTTCGGCGCCCTGTTCTCGTCTTAGGGCGCGGTCCTCGTGCAGGACGGCGGGTTTTGTCGTAGGGCTGGGGCAGCATGGCGGCATGTGGCTTAAAGAGTGGGATGAGCGCGGGCTGACGCTGGACCGGCGGGCCAACACCCCGCAGATGAAGGTCCATCTCGGCGGTCCCGAGCCAGACGATCGAGTGGTACGGCGACACGAGCGCATTCTGGCCGGCGCCGAGGGCGGGACGATGTTCCTGGTAAGGGTGCTGGACTCACCCGATCCGGTGGGCAGTGTCGGCTATTGGCCCCGCGAGTGGCGAGGTCACCCGGTCTGGGAAATGGGCTGGCAGATCCTGCCCGACTTCCAGCGCCGCGGCCTGGCCGTCGCCGCCACGGTAGCCGCCCTGAACCACGCAGCCGCCCTGAACCACGCAGCCGCCCGCACGCACGAAAGCCGCGGTCCTGCGCAGGAGAACGACGACCAGCAACCCACGAACGGGAAAGAACGACGCTACGTCCACGCCTATCCGAATGTCACGAACGCCGGATCGAATGCGGTGTGCCGTAAGGCGGGGTTTGAGCTGCTCGGCGAGGTCGACTTCGATTTCCCGCGCGGCAATCCCTTGCGTTGTCATGACTGGAGGTTCGATCTGCTTGACGGGCGGCTCACGGACCTGATCTCCTAGAGGGAGCGTCGCGTGCACCCGGCTCAGAGAACGTCGTGGCATGGAGGCGCCGGACCAAGGAAGATATCTTGGCTGCTTTGTCCGATGAGTATTCGCGCTTTCTGGCGTACGGAAATCAGCTTGTTGCCGTGCATGTGCGGTTGCGCGACATGCTTGACGATATTCTGGACGGTGTGGTGCCGCCGGTCGGCTTGGCAACGCATTGCGTGGCTTTTTGCGCGGCGGTGACCAAGCATCATACCGGCGAGGATCGTGAAGTGTTTCCGTTGCTGGCCGAGCGCCATCCCGAATTGCGTTCCTTTTTGGACGGGCTCACCCGCGACCATGAGGTCATTTCCGGCCTGCTCGAACGGGTGATCACGCTGGCCGGTGACCCGCTGGCCGTGCACGCCGAGCTGAGCGGGCTCTCAGCGATTCTCACGACCCATTTTCTGGGCGAGGAGAAGCGGCTCACAGCCGTCCTGAATGCGCTGGACCCTTCCGTGGGATTGACCGCACTCGCCGATTACTGAGTCACTGGAGGCGGTGAACGGCGAGCGGCTGACGGGGGTGCGAGTGGGCGGGGAACTCCGGGAGCGAACGGGTGAGCGGCAGCAGGAATTGGCGGACCGGCACGATTTGTTGCTGCGCGAGGACGCGGGATCGGCGCGCCATGATGATCTGCTGCGCCGGGTTTTTGATGCCACCAACGATCTGATAGTGGTGCTCGATGAGGGGGCCGGCCAGGCGACGCGGCGGCGGGGCTGGGCGGCCGGGCTGGTGTTGTTTGCGCTGGTGGCGGGCGTGCTGGCAGGGCTTCGGGTGCTGCCGGTGTGGACGCTCGCGGGGGCGGCGGTGGTTTTCGTAGCAGCGACGGTGGTGCTGCCTTTTCCGACCAGAAAAACGGAGGCCGGTCATGAGCAGTAGCACCGAGGCGCCCACGGAATTGCATCGCGTTGCCGATTCGCTGCGCACCGAATGCCAGCGCAAGGCGAACACCTTGCGGCGCCAGTTCGACTTCCGGCTCCAGGAAACCGCGGAGGCAATCGACGAGCGGCATCGGGAGTTGGCCGAGCGGGTCGCCGCCGGCAACGACCGACTGGCCACCGTCATTGACGCGTACGACCAGATGCGCCGCCAGACCGACGGTGAACTGCGTGGCGCCCGGCAGGCGATCGCTCGGCTGACCGGCGAGGTGCACCTGATCGAGGGCCGGTTGCGGCTGGAACACGGCGTGCAACCGGTGGACCTGGATACCGTGCCGCCGGAGATCGCACCGCTGGTGACGACGGTGCGAGCTGCCGAGCAGATCCGCGCGGGGATGCTGAGCAAACAGCGGGAAACCGAATTGGCGGGGGTGCTGCGGACGTACGGGGAAATGAAACGCCTGACCGCGCAGAGCCGGGCCCGCGCCCTGGACGCCAGCCGCGCCCTTGCTCGCGAAAGGATCGGCAGCCGCGCATTCCGCCGGGCGGCCGCGGCCTATCGCCAGCACGGCGGGCAATTCCGGATCCGGGAGAAAGCCGTGATGGATCTGCTGCCCAACGTGTATGCGGCGGAAGGCGAATTGCGGCGCGACGCCCGGCGGCGGCAAGCCCATATCGACCAGCGCGGCGCGGAGGTGGTGGCTGATCTGACGGGATATCTGCGGCGGCGCATCGACCTGGCGGTGGAGCAGCATGCCCTTTTCCCGGCCTGGTTCACCATTACCGGCCTCGGGCACCGGCCGAGCGGAAACCGCTGCGAACAATGGCGCGATCTGGCCGCACAAGTGCTGCTGTACCGATTGACGTATCAGGTCGAACACGCGGTGCTGGCGCTGGGGGAACCGCCGGCTGACCGGTACCGGGCCGAGCGGTACAACGAGATCCGCACCGCCCTGCAAGCATGGGACGATTAAGGCGCCACCCTTCAGCGCCTTCGCCACGCCCACCGTCACGCTGGGCAGCGCGCCGCCGGTCAGTGGCCCGTTGTCCCGCACCACCCCGGCCAGGTTCGGGCCGTCCACATACTCGACGGCCTGGTATGGCGTCTCAGGCTCGAAACGGCGGCACCTGACGGTGCCCGTGCCGCCCGAGCCGATGCGCGCGAGGAGTTCGTTCCGGCCCAGCGACCGGGGGGTTGCCCAGCCGCAGCCAGAAGTCACCTGCCGACAAGAGCCAGCGCTACCGGATGGCAGATCATGGCGGCGGAAGGCGTGCTTCTGGCGGATTTCGACGCGAGCGGCGTTTTGGCTGGTGCCCGGACCGGCATCTCGGCGATCGTGATCCGGTCACGCTCAGTCAAGGAGAAACCTCATGCGTAAGTGGTGGCCGCTCGTCACGGTCTGCCTCGGCACCTTCATGCTGCTCATCGACGTCACCATTGTGAATGTCGCATTGCCGCAGATGGCGGTGGATTTGCACACCTCGTTCACGGCGCTGCAGTGGGTCGTCGACGGCTACGCGCTGTCATTGGCCGTGCTGCTGCTGGGCGCCGGCGCGCTCGGCGACCGCTCCGGGCATCGCCGGCTGTACCTCGCCGGGCTTGGTGTTTTCGCGCTCGCGTCGCTGGTGTGCGGCGTGGCAAACGGTGACGCCATGCTGATCACCGCCCGGGTGGTGCAGGGCATCGGCGCCGCCGCCATGTTCACCACCACGTTCGCCCTGCTCAACGGCGCCTACCAGGGTCGCGAGCGCGGCGTCGCGTACGGCGTCTGGGGCGGTGTCTCCGGGGCGGCCGCCGCGGTCGGGCCGGTGCTCGGCGGCGTGCTCACCGAGTGGCTGAACTGGCGCTGGATCTTCCTGGTCAACCTGCCGATCAGCATCGCCGCAATCGTGCTCACCCTCACCGTCCTGCGCGCCGATCACGGGCAGCGCAAGGGCCGCTTCGATGTCGTCGGCACGCTGACCTTCACGGTGGCCGCCGCCGCGCTCACCCTGGCCGTGATCCGGGCCAATGAGCAAGGCTGGACCGCGTTCGCCACGTGGGGCCTGCTCGTGCTCAGCGCCCTCGCCATGGTGGCGTTCGTGCTGGTCGAGCGGCGCATCGAGCACCCGATGCTGGACCTGCGGCTGCTGCGCAACCGGTCGCTGGGCGGCATCCTGATCGCCGCGCTGCTGGTCAACGTGGCCGCCTTCGCGGCGTTCACGTACACCTCGATCTGGCTGCAGTCGCTCGCCGGGCTGTCGCCGCTGCAGGCCGGGCTCACCGGCCTGCCCATGTCGCTGGTCTCGGTGGTGATCTCCGGCATTGCCGGTTCGCGGCTGCACGGCAAGAGCCCGCGCCTGATCATCGGCACCGGCATGCTGCTGATCGGCTTCGGGTCGGCGCTGTGCGCGCTGGTACTCGGACCCGGTTCGAGCTGGCCCGCGCTGATCGCCGGCTACGCGGTCATCGGCATCGGGGTTGGCCTGGTCATGCCCACGCTGGCCGAGTCGGCGATGGCGGCGGTCCCGCGTGAGCGTGGCGGCATGGCGGCCGGTGCGATTACCACCGCCCGCCAGCTCGGCTTTGCCATCGGCATCGCCGTGCTGGGAACGGTGTTCGCCGCGCGCGCCGAGGACCACCTGACCGGCTCGGCTCCCGACCCGTCCGGCACGGCCCACGGCCTGGCCGCCGGGCAGGCCGGGCGCATCATCGCGGCGGTGCCGGAGACGGCGCGGTCGGCCGTGGACACCGCCCTGCGCGGCGCCGCGGTGGCCGGGCTGGACGCGGCGTTCCTGGTGGCCGCGGGCGCGGGCATCCTCGGCGGCATTGCGGTGCTGGTGCTGGTGCGCCACAACCGGCCCGCTCCCGCCGCCGCGCCGCCGGCCTCAGACGACCGGGCTGCGCAGCAGGCCGCGGTCCACTAGCGACACCGCCTGTTTGACCCGGGTGAGCTGCGGCATCGCCTCACAGTGCTGCACCTCGGTGATCGCAGCCACCTCGGTGGTCAGATAGCGGTACAGCGCGCCGGCGTCGGTGAACAAGGCCGAGGCCACCAGGTTCGCGGACCCGGTGACCGCCGCCGCCCAGGCCAGCTGGCGGTGGTCGGCGAGCTGCGCACCCACCGAGGCCAGATCGGCCGGGGCGACCGTGAACCACAGCGTGGTCACCGAGCGCAGGCCCAGCGCCACCCCGGCGATGTCGATGTCGAAGCGGATCAGCCCGGCGGCGGTCAGCGCGGTCAACCGCAGCGCCGCCCGCCGCTGGGTCCACCCGGTTGCCTCGGCCAGCGCTGCGAAGCTGGCCCGCCCGTCATGCCCGAGCGCGGTGAGCAGCGGCCGGTCGTCGTCGGTGAGTTCGGCGGGGTCACCCGGGGCTTCCGGCGGCTCATCGGCCAGCAACTGCCGGCGCTGGTCGTCCTCGAGGCGGTCGCCTGCGGTGATCCAGTCGGCCTCGCCGCGCCCGACGAAGCGATGCAGCACCTGATGGGCGTTGAGCGCCAGCACGTTTGCCGAGCGCGGCAGATGATCAAGCAGCCCCGGCTGGTCATCGCCGACGCTCACCCCGCAGGTCAGCTCGGTCGAACCGGCGCTGATCGCCACCCAGCTCGTGTCGGGGCGCCGGGCCAGCGCGTCGGCGGTGGCCGCCGCGGTGCCGGGCCGGCAGGTCAGGCGCAGCATCCAATCGGTGGCCCCGGCGTGGGTCGCCACCCCGAAGACCCGGGCGATGCCGTGGCTGCGCATCCGCTGGTAGCGCCGGGCGACGGTCTGCTCGGACACGGCCAGCACGGCGGCGAGCCGGGCGAACGGCACCCGCGGAGCTAGCTGCAGCCCGTGGAGGATCTGCCGGTCCAGCCGGTCGATGGCGGCGGATCCGGTCGGGGTACGCGCCGGCACGAGAAGATTCTAGTCCCCATATCGGGGATGGGCAGCACGCAACTTGTGTCCGTACCGTGTGAGGTATGTCGGTTTCTCGGTGGCGGCCCGCGGATGGCCCAACCGAACGTCTGGGCGCGACCCCCTCAGTTCCCGCCCCACCCAGCAAGGGCGTCGTGGTGGCCGTGCTGCTCGCCATGCTCGCCATGCTCGTAGCAATCGGCGCCGCATTGGTGTCCTGGCGGGCGCTGAACTCCCAACCGACACCGGCGACCACCGTGAGCACAGCGCGTTCCGGGGATCTGGGCCGGTGACGATGGGGGCGGGGCCCTCCTGACAGAATGTCGGGTGCGCATCGTGTCCCTGAATGAGGAGAGCTTCCGTGATCCGTACCCATGACGCCGGCAGCCTGCGGGCCGAGCACGCCGGGCAGACGGTGACGCTCGCCGGGTGGGTGGCCCGCCGGCGCGACCACGGCGGCGTGATCTTCGTCGATCTGCGGGATGCCTCCGGGATCGTCCAGGTGGTCTTCCGCGAGGAGGACGCGCACGCGCTGCGCAACGAGTTCTGCGTCAAGGTGACCGGCGAGGTCAACGCGCGCCCCGAGGGCAACGAGAACCCCGAGCTGGCCACCGGCGCCATCGAGGTCGTGGCCAGCGAGCTGGTCGTGCTCTCCGAGGCCGCGCCGCTGCCGTTGCCGGTTGACGACACCATCACCGCCTCCGACGACCTGCGCCTGAAGTACCGCTATCTCGACCTGCGGCGCTCGGGCCCGGCCAACGCGCTCAAGCTGCGCAGCCGCGCCAACCAGATCGCCCGCGAGGTGCTGCACGCGCGCGACTTCAACGAGATCGAAACGCCGACGCTGACCCGGTCGACCCCCGAGGGCGCGCGCGACTTCCTGGTGCCGGTGCGTCTGCAGCCGGGCACCTGGTATGCCCTGCCGCAGTCCCCGCAGCTGTTCAAGCAGTTGCTGATGGTGGCCGGCCTGGAGCGCTACTACCAGATCGCGCGCTGCTACCGCGACGAGGACTTCCGCGCCGACCGGCAGCCCGAGTTCACCCAGCTCGACATCGAGATGTCCTTCGTCACCCAGGAGGACATCATCGAGCTCGGCGAGGAGCTGGTCAGCAAGCTGTGGGGCGAACTGGCCGGCTACCAGGTGCAGACGCCGATCCCACGGATCACCTGGACCGACGCGATGAACCGCTACGGCTCCGACAAGCCCGACCTGCGCTACGGCGTCGAGCTGACCGAGCTGACCTCCTACCTCGAGGGCACCGAGTTCCGCGTGTTCGCCGGTGCCATCGCGGCCGGTGGATATGTCGGCGCGGTGGTCATGCCCGGGGGCGCTTCGCAGACCCGCAAGGAGCTGGACGGCTGGCAGGACTGGGCCAAGGCCCGCGGCGCCCGCGGTCTGGCCTACGTGGTGCTCGACGCCGAGACCGGTGAGCCGCGTGGCCCGGTCGCCAAGAACCTGTCCGCCGAGCACCTCGGTGGACTGGCCGATGTGGTCGGCGCCAAGCCAGGCGACGCCATCTTCTTCGCGGCCGCCACCGAGCGCCGCGAGGCCCAGGAACTGCTCGGCGCGGCCCGCATCGAGATCGCCAAGCGTTCCGGGCTGATCGACGAGTCGGCGTGGGCGTTCTGCTGGGTCGTCGACGCGCCGATGTTCGAGAAGACCGACGAGGGCGGCTGGACGGCCGTGCACCACCCGTTCACCTCCCCGAACGCCGAATGGCTGGACCGCTTCGAAGAGGCGCCCGACCAGGCCCTGGCCTACGCGTACGACATCGTGGTCAACGGCAACGAGATCGGCGGCGGCAGCGTCCGTATCCACCAGGGCGACGTGCAGAGCCGGGTGTTCGACCTGCTCGGCATCACGCCCGAGGAGGCCCAGGACAAGTTCGGCTTCCTGCTCGAGGCCTTCAAGTACGGCCCGCCCCCGCACGCCGGCATCGCGCTCGGGTGGGACCGCACCTGCATGCTGCTGTCCGGCAACGAGTCGATCCGCGAGGTCATCGCGTTCCCCAAGACCCGCGGCGGCTACGACCCGCTGACCACCGCGCCCACCCCGATCACCACTCAGCAGCGGCTCGAGGCCGGCATCGACGCCAAGCCCAAGGCGGCCGCGGGGACGCCCGGCACGGATGGGGTTGCGGCTCCGGTCGAGCCCTCGAACTAAATGAAGATCCTGGTCGTCGGCGCCGGCGGGCACCTCGGAGGTGAGGTGGCCCGGCTGGCGTCGGCGGCCGGGCACGAGGTAGCGGGAACGGCAACAACGGCTGCCAGCGGCTGGTCACCCCTGGACATCCGCGACCGGGCCGCAGTCCAAGCCCTTTTCGCAGCGGTACGTCCACAGCTCATCGTCAACACCGCCTACCGAGCTACCGAGTGGGCAACCTGCGCCGACGGTGCCGCCAACGTGGCCCTGTTCGCCGGCAACGCCCGCCTGATCCACATCTCCACGGACGCCCTGCACGCCGGTCGCCCCGAACCCTACGCCGACGACGACGATCCCACGCCGATCACGATGTACGGCGCAGCCAAAGCCGCAGCCGAAACCGCCGTCAAGGCCATCACCCCGTCCGCGGCCATCGTGCGAACCTCCCTGATCATCGGCGACCACCGCAGCGCCCAGGTGCGGCTTGCTCTCGACCTGATCCGCGGCGTGCGGCAGGGCGCCCTGTTCACCGACGAGGTCCGCTGCCCCATCGACGCCACCGACCTGGCTGCCGCCATCCTTGAGCTGGCGACTACCGACTACGCGGGCACCATCAACGTGGCCGGCCCGCAGGTGCTGACGCGAGCCGAGCTGGGGGAGCTGGTCGCCCGCGCGCATGGGCTCGATCCGGCCTCGGTGCCGCAGTGCACAATCGCCGAGGCGGGGGCAGGGCCGCGCCCGGCCTGGGTCACGCTGGACAGCACCCGTGCGACGAACCTGCTGGGCATACGCCTGCGCCCGGCCTCCGAAGTCCTGCGCCCCTGAGCCGTCCCCGCGGCCTGGCCGGCGTTGTCGCCCGGCCTCGCCTGCGTTTGCCCTCGCGCGCGGGAACCCGGCAACCCGCACAATAAGAGCCATGTTGCTGCAGCCGACCGTCGTTGAGCGGCCCGAGCAGGTTTATGCCGGCCGGCGTGAGTCCATCACCATGACCGAGTTTGCTCAGGTAGCCGACCATCTGCCGGGGATGTTCTCGTGGCTGGGGGAGCGGGGTGTCGCACCGGTCGGCGCTCCCTTCTTCCGGTACCGGGTCATCGACATGTCGGCCGAGTTGGTCGTGGAGGCCGGGATTCCGCTGGCCGCGCCGATCGAGGTGGAGGAGCCCACCTTCGTTGACGTGTTGCCGGCCGGGCGGTATGCGAGTGTCACCCATGTCGGGCATCCGGACGAGCTGATGGGCGTCACGGCGAACCTGCTCGACTGGGCGCAGCGCGAGGGCCTGGCCTGGGACATGACGCCGACCCCGGACGGTGAGGTGTGGACGGCCCGGCTGGAGGTGTTGCTGACCAACCCGGCTGAGCAACCCGACATGCACATGTGGGAGACGGCTCTGCTGTTCAAGCTGCTATGAGGTCCGTGGCGCGGCGATCAGGCATCAAGCGCCGCCCGCGGATCACCAACCCGGTAAGGACCTCGTCCCACTGGAGCCAGGGGCTGCCACCGGGCCGCCCAGGACGCCAGCCCCTGCCCGAGCCCGCCCACGCGCTGCGGGGTCTCCTTCTCCAGCAGCGCCCGGACCGCATGACCGACCCTGATCACCCCGTGGGTAGCCCCGGCGGCGATGCCCGGCAGCAACCGCGGCCACCACATTGTGAGCACGTCACGCCACGCGGCCGGGGCGAGTTCGCGGTCGAAGTATGAGAACAGAGCTTCGTCGAGGGTTATCGAACCACCGTCCACCTTGAACCTTGGTTCAGGTCAAGGACGCGGGACCAGGTAGATCCGCATCGACGGGTCCTCGGTCAGGCGGAAACCGAGCGACTCGTACAGCGCCCGGCCGTCGGGTGAGGCGCGCAGATCAACGGCACTGATGCCCCGCTGGGTGTACCAGTCCAGCAGGGCGGTCATGCAGGCCCGGGAGAAACCCCGGCGACGGTACGCCGGGTCGGTCGCGACGCTGTAGACGTACCCGCGAAGACCGGTCGGATCGCTCGGACCCGGCAGCCGTTGATCCACAGCGCCCACGACGCAGGCCGCGAGACCCCGACCCTCGGGCTGGTCCACGACGAAGGCGGCGAGATCGTCGCCCAGGCGGTCCTGCAGCAGCTCGATCCCGGTCTGCTGCCAGGGGCCATCGGGCACCGCCGGGTCCATGGATTCGAGCATCACCTTGCGCAGCCGCATCAGCTCGCGCGCATCCCCGGGCGTCGCCTGCCTCGCATTCACCATGGTCCACATCCTTGCACAAAAAGGCTGCACAGAAATCTTGCACAAATTCTGTGCACAGGTACTGTGCAGAGCATGTCATCCCGTCGCGTCATCCTTGACCCCAAGCAGATCCGGGTCCTCGCGCACCCGCTGCGTTCCCGGCTCCTCGGCCGGCTGCGCTTGGACGGCCCGCTCACCGCGACCCGGCTCGCCGAAGTTCTCGGGACCAATACCGGCGCTACCAGTTACCACCTGCGCCAGCTCGCCGACGTCGGGCTGGTTGTGGAGGACAGCGACACCGGACGCGGCCGCGAGCGGTGGTGGCGGGCCGCGCACGACATCAGCAGCTGGAAGCGCGACGCGTTCGAGGGCGATCCCGACGCCACCGCCGCCTCCGACTGGCTCGAAGGCCAGCAACTGGCCTACCTCAACGAGCGCGTCGAACGCTGGCGGCAGGTGCAGAACGAGGAGCCGGCCGAGTGGCGCGCGGCCGCCTCCTTCTCCGACTACTACGTCACGGTCAACGCCGAGCAGTTGAGCGCCATGACGGCCGAGCTTGACGCGGTCATCGAGCGCTACCGGCAAGCCGCCCCCGGACCGGACGCGCGCCAGGTCATGTACTACCTGTGCGCCATGCCGCGGATAGAGGAGCCGTGACCGCCGCCCAAGCCCGGCGCCGCTTTCTGTTTCTGCTCGCGCTGCGCTGGTTGCCGGTCGGCTTGTTGATTCCGATCTCGGCGCTGCTGCCCCTCGACCGCGGGCTCACGCTGGCGCAGTACGGCTCGGCCGCTGCGTTGCAGGGCATGGTCGTGCTGTTCCTGGAACTGCCCACCGGCGGGCTGAGCGACGCGCTGGGGCGGCGTCCGGTGCTGCTGCTCGCCGGGATGATCGAGATCGGGGCGTTGTCGCTGCTCACCATCGCCGACACCGTCACCATGTTCGTCCTCTTCTTCGCGCTGCAGGGCGTCTATCGCGCTCTGGACAGCGGTCCGCTCGAAGCCTGGTACGTCGACCACGCGCTGGCCGCCGACGAAGCTGCGGACATCGAAACCGGGCTCAGCCACAGCAACGCGGTGCTGGGCGTGGCGATCGGTGCGGGTGCGCTGCTCAGCGGCGGCCTGGTCGCGCTCGTCTCGATCAACCTGCCCGTCTACGTCGCGTTGGGCCTGCAAGTGGGCTCGCTGGTCGCGGTGGTGACCGTCATGACCGAGGATCGTCCGGGTCGTGGCATGGCCGCGCTGATTTCTTCGGTACGGGGGGTGCCTGCGGCCATCGGCGGCGCCCTCGGCCTGCTACGCCGCTCCCGGGTGATCGTCGCGCTGGTCTCGGTGGAGCTGTTCTGGGGCTTCGGGATGGTCGCGTTCGAAACCCTCACCCCGGTCCGGCTGGCCGACGTGCTGCGCAGCACCGACCGAGCGTCGGCGCTGATGGGCCCGGTCGGCTCGGCGGGCTGGCTCGCCTCCGCCGCCGGTGCCGCGCTGATCCCGCTGCTCGCCCGCCGCATCGGCGCACCCTGGACCGGGTTCGTGCTGCGTCTGCTGCAGGGTGCCACCGTCGCCATGATGGGCCTGCTCGCCGGTCCGGTCGGCGTGATCACGGGGTACCTGCTCTGCTACACCGTGCACGGTGCCTCCGGCGCGGTCCACAGCGGACTGCTGCACCGCCAGGTCGAGGGGCCGTACCGGGCGAGCCTGCTCTCGCTCAACTCGATGGTCTCCCAACCCGCCGGCGCGCTGGGCGTCATCGGGCTGACCGCGCTCGCCGGTGCGACCAGTCTGGTGGTGTCGCTGCTGACCGGAGCGATCGTGCTGGCCCTGGCCGCGCCGCTCTATCTCGCCGCCCGGCGCACACCGAGCCGCGAACCGGTTTGCGCGTGAGCACCCCGTGGGTAACAGCCCCGGCGAAGTGCTCTCACCCCCCATGGAGGCTCCCCATGCTCGCGATCGCCGCGGCCGTTGTTTTCGGCATCTACCTGCTGCTCGACTTGTTCGACGTCAAGCACTCCGACCTGTTCAACTTCGAGACGTTCACCTCGCTCGGCCTGCTCCTGCTCGCTCTGTACCTGGCCGGCGTGGGCAGCGGCCCGCGCAACGGCAGCGGCTCCGGCTCGGGCCGCCGCTTCTACGGCCGTCGCCCCGGCCGCGGCTGAGCTGCTGTCCCTGCTGTTCCACGGCCGTTGCTGTCCTGCTTGCCGGCCGCGGTTGAGCTGTTGAGTCTGTCCGCGCCGCCTACCTCGTCCGAGGTGGGCGGCGTTCGGGCATTCGGGGCATTTCCGGCTCCGGGCGGCGGGCCGGTACTGTCGTTGCCGATGGAATTCGACGGGCTCTTCTCTTTGGGCGATCCGGGTGCCGTGCGCACCGCACCCCCGGCTGCCATGGAATCCGGCTTCTCCCGGCCGGACGCCGCATCACCCTTGCCCGTACGTATGCGCCCGCTCACCCTGGATGAGCTCGTCGGCCAGCAGCATCTGCTGGCCCCCGGAGCGCCGCTGCGCCAGCTCGTCACCGGCACCAGCCCCATGTCGGTGATCCTCTGGGGGCCGCCCGGCACCGGCAAGACCACCATCGCCCACCTGGTCGCCGGAGCCACCAACCGCAAGTTCGTGGCGATGTCCGCGCTGACCGCCGGCGTCAAGGACGTCCGAGCCGTGATCGACACCGCCCGCCGCGAACGCCGAGCCGGTGGCCCGCCCACGGTGCTGTTCATCGACGAGGTGCACCGCTTCAGCAAGACCCAGCAGGACTCGCTGCTCGCCGCCGTCGAGGATCGCACGGTGACCCTGCTCGCCGCGACCACGGAAAACCCCTACTTCTCGGTGATCTCGCCGCTGCTGTCGCGCTGCGTGCTGCTCACTCTCAAGGGTCTTGACGAGGACGATGTGCGGGGGCTGCTGCGCCGCGCGGTGACCGACGAGCGCGGGCTGGGCGGGCAGGTCACGCTTACCGCCGAGGCCGAGGACCACCTGGTACGGCTGGCAGCTGGGGACGTACGCAAAGCACTCACTGCCCTTGAAGCGGCAGCCGGCTCAGCTCAGGCGCAAGGCGTCACCGACATCGATCTGGCCACCGCCGAGAAAGCAGTGGACGTAGCGGCAGTCCGTTACGACCGCGACGGCGACGCGCACTACGACGTGACCAGCGCCTTCATCAAGAGCATGCGCGGCTCGGACCCCGACGCGGCCGTGCACTGGCTGGCCCGCATGCTGGTAGCCGGCGAAGACCCCCGGTTCATCGCCCGCCGCATCGTGATCTTTGCCAGCGAGGACGTCGGCATGGCCGACCCCCAGGCACTGTTGATAGCCACGGCCGCCGCCCAAGCGGTCCAATCGGTAGGCCTGCCCGAGGCGCAACTCAGCCTGGCCCAGGCGGTCATCCACATGGCCACCGCCCCGAAGTCAAACGCGGTGACCACAGCCCTGTTCGCCGCGATGAGCGATGTCCGAGCCGGCCGAGGCGGCGCGGTGCCGGCCCACCTGCGAGACGCCCACTACCCGGGAAGCAAGGGCCTGGGCCACGGTCGCGGCTACCGCTACCCGCACGACGACCCCAAGGGTGTTGTTAGGCAGCAGTATGTGCCGGATGATCTGACCGGCACGCAGTACTACCAGCCGACAGACCACGGAGCCGAAAGGGCAATGGCGGAGCGTTTGCCGCTGTTGCGCAGAATCGTCCGTGGAGTCGGAGGGAGATCGTCCGGGCCGGGCGGTGTTCCGGCGGCTACCGGTGGCTCTGGGAGCGCTTCCGGCGAGGGTGCTGGGGCGTTGCCGGGAACGGCGTCAGGTAAGGGTGGTCTTGACGAAGTGCCGGAGGGTGCTTCGGCGGGGGTGCCGGATGCGGCGCTGGGTGCGGTGGTGGAAGATGCCTCCGCTCAGGTGCGGCCGGAGCTGTCAGCCGAGGTTGCAACGGGTGAGGTTTCGTCGCGGACCTCGGGTAAGGCGCAGCGGGGCGCCGCACGCAGGGCGCGGTTGAGTGCCCCGGGTGCCTCCGCCGGTCCTGCGGCGGGTGCCTCGGGTGCGGTGGTGGACGGTGCCTCGGGTGGGGTGCCGGAGGGTGACGACAGCGGCGGAAGCGCCGGAGAGGACCAGCCGTGAGCAGGCGCGGTGCCGAAAGGCCCGACGACTACGAGGACCACACCGAGCAGACCGGCCGCAGCCGGCGGCTGTTCGGTCGGGGCCGCTCGGAGGCGGTCGAGCCCGAGCAGGTCTCCGGCGAGGAGACCGGCTGGCTCGATGACCTGCGCACAGCCAAGCAGACAGGCGGCGCGATCGGCCCCGGCACGGCCCCCGGCGAAGCCCGCTTCAGCAAGAGCGGCCGCACCGCCCCCGGCCCCAACGGGGGTGGGGGTTCGTGGCTGGGCGGGCCGAGATCGAGGGAGTGCGGCGCAAGGTTCGCGTGCCGTTGCTCACTCAGCCGGTACGTCTGGAGCGCACCCTCAGCGGCTACCGCATCGTCGCCGCGGGTGATGCCGAGCTGACGCCGCTGCTGGAGGACCGTGGCCTGGCTGCGGAGATGGAGGCGGCCCCCGGTTTGGCAACGCCGGGCTGGCTCGAGGCGATCGGCACGAAGTCCTGGCTCTGGTCGGCCGCCGAGGCCACCGGTTTGCCCATCGACGCTGTGACCACCGCCACCTCCAGGTTGCCCGGCGATCGGCTTGTCGTGGTCGCCGCCGCGGCCCTGTTCGTCGGCCGGGACGTGTTCGGCGGCGGTCTGGTCGACAGTTTGCGCAGCTGGGCGGGCCGGGAGCTGCACGCGACAGCGCTGGCGGCGGTCTACGACCCACCCGGCGAGCCGGAACCCGACAGCACTCCGATTCTTTCCCCGCTGCCGTTGACGCAGGCTCAGGAAAAAGTCGTGGCGAGGGCGCGAACGGCACCGGTGACGGTGGTGTCCGGCCCGCCCGGCAGCGGCAAGAGTCACACCGTCATCGCCGCGGCGCTGGAGGTGGTGCACCGAGGGGGTTCGGTGCTGGTTGCGACGCAGTCACCGCACGCCGCCGACGTACTGGCCGCGCTGCTCACCCGCTATCCGAGTCCGTCGCCGGTATTGTTCGGCAACGCCGAACGGCGGGCCGCGCTTGCCGCGGAGCTGGCGGGCGGTGCCGCCGACGGCCCGTCGGAGCGCGAGCTGCGGGCAGACCAGCAGACCGTGACAGAAAACCATGATCTGGTACGGGGTGCAGCGGCGCGCCTGCAAGCCGCGCTGGCCGAGCACGAGGCGGCAGCCGGGTTGCCGGCCTGGCAGCCACTCCTGCCCGGCCTCGCCGCCGACGTGCCAGGAGCGTTCGATGACGCGGTAGATCTTGACCGGGCCGTCCGGTTGCTCGACCGTGCCGGTTCATCGTGGTGGGCCCGGTGGCGGGTGCGGCGGATGCTGCACGCTGCTGGGGGCGTACCGGAAGAGAAAATGCGGGAGGCGATCCGGGCGGCGACCGCGCAGCGTGCTGCGGCGCGACTGGCCGCGGCTGGTGGCACGGACCTGGCGCCGCAGTGGGAGGGTTTGCAGGCGGCGGAGGAGACGCTGGCACAGGCGGTTGGCGCGGCGATGCATCGGGCTGCGCGTAGCCGGAAGCGGTGGGATGCCGAGGCTCGGCGGGGTGCTGCGGCACTGGCTGCGGCGTTGCGGGCCGGGCGTAACCGACGGCGCGAGTTGCTGTCCAGATTGGACGCTGCGTCGCTGGTGCGGGCACTGCCGCTGTGGATCGGCACCGTGGCGGATGTGGAGGACCTGCTGCCCGCCACGCCCGGCATGTTCGACCTGGTGGTGCTCGATGAGGCGTCCCACGTCGATCAGATCCGGGCGGCACCGGTGCTGGCCCGGGCCCGGCGGGCGTTGGTGGTCGGCGATCCCCGGCAACTGCGCTTCGTCTCGTTCGTCAGTGACGTGGACGTGGCCGAGGTGCTCAGCCGGTACCACGCCGACGACCGGCTGGACGTCCGCCGGGTCAGCACGTATGACTTGGCGGCCGGCGCTGCCCCGGCGATCTGGTTGGACGAGCATCACCGCAGCACTCCGCACCTGATCGGCTTCTCGGCGCACCGGTTCTACGACGACCGGGTGACGGTGGCGACCCGGCATCCGCGCACCGAGGCGGTCGACGCTATCTCGCTGGTACGGGTGGGGACTGCGGCTGCCGAGGTGGATGCCGTGGTGGGGGTTGTCCGGTCTTTGGCGGAGTCTGGCCGTACCGGAATCGGGGTGGTGTCGCCCTTCCGGCCGCAAGCCGAAGCCCTCGAAAAGGCCCTGCTCGCCGCGTTCCCCACCGACGAGATCGAGCGCCTCGGCCTGCGTGTGGGAACGGTGCACGCCTTCCAAGGCAGCGAAGCCGGCACCGTGGTCGCCTCCCTGGGCCTGGACCCCGGCGCCCCAGCCGGCCGCCGCCGCTTCGCCACCGACCCCCACCTGTTCAACGTCATGATCACCCGAGCCCGCCACCGCCTGATCGTCGTCACCGCCCAGCAGAACCCGGACGGCCTGCTCGGCGACTTCTTTACCTGGGCCGACAAGCCACCCCCGATCGACCTGGCCCCCGACCCGGACGGCTGGCCCGGCGTCCTGACGGCTGAGCTGCGCCGGCAACAGGTGACCGTACGCCCGGCCTACAAGGTGGGAACCTGGACCGTCGACCTCTGCGTCGGCCCACCGGACAGCGCGATAGGAGTGTTCTGCGCGGTCCACGAGCAGGGCCCGCAGGCTCACATCGACCGGCGCCGAGCGTTGCGCCGAGCAGGCTGGCAACTGCTCGACATCTTCGGCACCGATGGGAGCAGCGACCCGCGCCGCGCAGCCCTGGAAATAGCAACGGTCGTGCAGGGCGCTCGGGACCATCCAGGTATCGGCTCGGTGCCGGCCTTGGACTCGATGTCGGCCCCGGGCTCGCCGCCGCCTTCGCGTGCGTCACCGCCAACGACGTAGGGCCGCCCGGCCCCGCGATCACCGCGGCACCGGGCGGTCCCGGCTACCTCACTCGTCGTCGTCCGGCAGCGTGTCCGGATTCCATCGGCCGAGGTACACCGCGGGCTTGCCCTCAACCACCTCGCCGGCGAGCGCGACCGCATCCGCCAGGATGAGTTCCATCATGTCCACCGGCAGGTGCGGATTCGCCGCCGCGGCCTCCGTTGTCTCGTCAGCGTCGAACAGCTCCAGCACCCGCGCGGGCGACAGCCGACGGTCGGAAGCCATGCGTGCTCGCACCACCGCGTACTCGTCGTGGCTCAGGCGTTCGATCAGGCCAGGGGCGGCGTTGGGATCGCGGGGTACGAGTGCTCGCGCGCCGGGGTGCGGGTCTTCGGCCAGGCTGGCGAAGGGGAAGTCGCGCAGCCGGGGGTGGTCCAAGAGCCGGCCGGCCGTCATCGTGGTGGCTTCGAGGAACGTTGTGACGACTCGTTGCGGGGCTACGGTGGCGTTGTATTCGCAGAGCAGCAGTCGTACCGCGAAATCGGTGTCTTCCGCGAGAATCGGGACCAGTTCGGGGGACAGGTGCTGGTTGAGGGCGACGCTGCGCCGCAAGCCGATGTGGGCCGACAGTGCGCACGTTCGCTGCACCTCGGGGTCCTCGGTCGTCGTGGCCCACCACGTGGGACGGAGGCGGTCGTCGGGACCCACGTGGTAGTCGATGGCCTGGCGTTGGTGCTCGGTGAGTTCCGGGCGCAGCGACACCGCCAGCCGTACCTCGTGCGCCGGGTCGTTGGTGAAGCGGGCCGCGATGCCGGCGGGCACCCGCGGATCAGCCAGAGCTTGGGCCCGGCTGTATTCGTTGTCCGTGGCGACCATCGCCTCCGCTTGCGCGCGGGTGAGCGGCACCTCGGGCGTCGGCGCCGTCCTTTGAATTCCGAGGCGTTCCTGAATGTCCTGCGGCACAAAGGGATCGTCCATCAGCGCCAGCACACCCCATTGGGGATACCGCTCGATTATCCGCTCGTAGGCCCACCGCGGCAGTGGTGGTTCCGGCAGTTCCCACGAACCGAAAGCGAGCATGCCCGCGAAGTCGATAAGCGCGGCAACAACGTTCCGGCTCGGATCCTCAACGAAGTGGGCGCGCTGTTCCGGGGTCAGGTACCAGGCGTGCGCCACCCGTTGACGTACTCCGTCATCGGGGTGATCGGCGAGCGCTCGGAACTGCGAGTCCGTCCATTCTTTGCGCGAACTCAGCGACCCGAGCGTTTCCTCACGCTGCTCGTCGATGAGGCGGCGAAGCAGTTCGGCGGGGATTGCGGGGTTGCGGGTCAGGCCGCGCAGACGGGCGCGGACAGGCTTGTTGTGGTGCTTGCGGTACGCGGCATTGACGTGCAGGGCAGCCTCCCAGCTTGGCGTGAGAGCCAGAGTAGGCAGAGAAACTGCAGGTCAACAGGGCCGAACGACCGAGTGATCTTCGTCGCTGCCTGCGGTAAGCTGAGGTCAAGCGTTTCCCGTTCAGCCGGGAACGGGAGCGGCGACCGGGCTGCGGTGGCCGTCGCGATCGATTGCTCGTACCCCGAAGAAGACGTTGTCCTTGGAAATGTCGATCGTCGTCGCGGTTACGTTTCCCACGGCCAGCGCGTGTTCCCAGTCCGGAGCCGTGGTTTCGCGCCAGACCACTTCGTATCCCGCGATGTCGGCCGCCGGGGAAGCCTGCCACCGCAACGTCGTCGCATTGGTCAGCTGCGTCGTGTCAATGATCACACCCTTCGGCGTTCCCGGTGCCTGCGCCAGCGACCACAACGCCGCCGCATTCACCCTGGCCACCCGGGCGATGTACCGGAAATCGCAGAACTCCACGAGATCGCCATACTGCACACCGTTTTCCACGCGCACATTCTGGTGCTCATGAGCGAAATTCTCCCGAGGCTCGGTGAAGCGCGCCGCCGGATACCCGCGCAGCAGAAACGAAATGTGGTCACTGCCGCGCAAATACCGATCGCGGCGCCACACCACCCGCACGGACATGCCGGTCTGCGGGTTCTGCGCGACGTCCCGGACGAACCGGCCGAGCTGCCGTGACGGGCCATCGTTCTCACCCCCGACCGAGAGGCGGGTGGTGGCCTGCGCGGGCGTTTCGGACGTGGGCACCCCTTCAACAAACAATCGGACGGTACGCGGGTCGGCTGCCGTTCCGTCGTGAGCGTCCCCGGTGCCCACAATGTCGTTGCTGAACATTGCTTGCACGTCCGTGCCGGCGTCCTTGAGAACCTGGGCCAGATGGTCGGATCCGTAAAGTCCCTGCTCCTCGGCCGCCACCGCCGCAAAAACGATGGTGGCCTGCGTCTTCCGCCTCGCCATTACCCGGGCAATTTCCATGACGGCGGCTACCCCGGATGCGTCATCGTCGGCCCCGGGCGCGTCGCTGGTCGCGTCCAGGACATCGCTGGCCCGCGAGTCATAGTGACCGGTCACCACATAAACCCGGCCGGGCTCGTCGGTGCCCCGCAACGTGGCCACAACATTGGTGATCCGCGTCGGCTCCGGAATGCGAGAGGCGGGAGCCTGAACGTACGACTGCAGCTCCACGGTCATCCGCCCGCCCGAAGCGGCGGCGTAGTCCCGGAACTGCTCGTAAATCCAATCCCGCGCAGCTCCGATCCCGCGTACCGGGTCATCCTGACTGGACAAGGTGTGCCGGGTACCGAAGGAAGCAAGCCGTCGCACAGTGGTCTCGATGCGGTGCGGATCAATTTCTCGCAGCAGCGCCTTGAGCGCCCGATCAGGCTGTTGTTCGGGTAATCCGCCCGGCTTCGCGCCGGGTCGGCTCACCGAGGCCTGCGCCGCCCTGCCCGAGCCGGCCGCTAGCACCGGAGTTGTAGCAACAACAGCAGAGGCAGAAAGAAACGCACGCCGGCTCGCCTGCGGGCGCTCACCACGATCCGTCATGCCCCCTGACTCTCGTCCATACCGGACACCATGTCCACACCCATCAATGTCAGACCTTTGGAGGGGTTGGTGAATCCGTCACCCCCCGCAGGAACCGGAGCACCGCCAGAACCCGCCGATGATCCGAGCGATCCTGCATCAGATCGAGCTTGAGAAAGATTGCGGTCACATGCTTCTCCACGCTGCGTTCCACCAAGTGCAGCTTCTCCGCGACAGCCACGTTGGACCGCCCCTCGGCCAGCAGTCCCAGAATTTCGCGTTCGCGGGCCGACAGCCGCCCGAGCCCGGCATCAGTCGCCGGATCGGCGAGCAGATGCCGTACCACTTCCGGGTCCAAAGCCGTTCCACCCGCCGCCACCCGCCGCAAAACCTCGACGAATTCGCCCGTGCTGACGATGCGGTCTTTGAGCAGGTAGCCGACGTGCCCCTTGTTCTCCGACAGCAGCCTCCGGGCGTAGCTGGTCTCGACCCATTGGGAGAAGACGAGGACGGCGATGCCGGGGTGCTGGGAGCGAATGGTCAGCGCGGCCCGCAGACCCTCGTCGGTGTGGGTGGGCGGCATGCGCACGTCCACGATCGCCGCGTCCGGACGCTCGGCTTCCACCGCGCCCAGCAGCGCATCGGCGTCGCTCACCGCCGCCACCACGGTGATGCCGTGTTCGCCCAGCAGCAGTACCACGCCGTCACGCAGCAGCGGGTTGTCCTCGGCTACGACAACGCGCATGTCAGTCCTCTCGCGGCAGGGTCATGGTGATGGTGGTGGGGCCGCCCGGTGGTGACGTGATGCTCAGAGTTCCGTCCAGCGCCTCGGCCCGGCGCGTCAGCCCGGTCAAGCCGGTACCCGAGCGGGCCGCGGCACCGCCGTGACCGTTGTCGGTGACCGTCAGCGTGAGCCAGCGGCCTTCCTGGGTCAGCGCGATGCCGGCCCGGGTCGCCCCCGAGTGGCGGGCGATGTTGGTCAGCAACTCGGCGACGGTGAAGTACACGGCCGAGGCGGTGGCGGCGGAGGGCCGGGCCGGCAGGGCGACCGCCACCGACGCGGGCACCGCGCTGCGACCGGCCAGGGAGGCCAGGGCCACGTCGAGGCCGTCGTCCAAGGCCGGCGGGTGCAGGCCGCGCACGATGTCGCGAAGTTCGGCCAGCGCCTCGGTCACCGTGCCGCGCGCGTCTCGCGCCAAAGCTTGCACAGGTGCTTCGGTACTGCGGCTCTCGATGCGTGACAGGGCGACGCCGAGGGCGACCAGACGGGCCTGCGTACCGTCGTGCAGGTCGCGTTCGACGCGGCGCAGCATGGCGGTTGCGTCGGCTTGCAGGGCGGCGCGGCCGGCTTCGAGATGGGCGCTGCGGCGGGCGGCCGGGCTGGGGCGCAGCAGGGCTCGGACCAGCAGGGAGTCCAGCAGGATGATCAGACGCAGGTACCAGGGCAGGGCCAGCAGGATGATCAGCGCCAGCGTGATCTGCCAGGCAGGCCCGTCGATCAGGTGGGGGGCGGACAGCCGCCACACCGGGTAGGTCAGCGCGAGCGAGCCGAGGAGCAGCGCCAGCACTGCGCCGTAGGCGCCGACGTAGAACAGCGGAAAGCGCAGGAAGCAGTACGCGAGGGCGCGCCAGGCAGTGGCGTCGCTGAGCACGGCGATGACCGGGCGCCGCCCGAGCGGGGGTGGGTCGGGCCAGGTCCAGCCGAGCAGCCGGCGGGCCGGGGCGCGGAAGTAGCGCGGGGTGAGCCGGGCCAGACCCAGGATGCCGGACAGCGGGGCGAGACCGAAAATGGCGACCGAGAGGGCACTGGCCACGATGCCGAGCAGGGCCAGCGCGAACGTCGGCGTGCTCAGGATGGCGGCGGTGAGCACGAACGTCAGTTCGCGCCAGACGCGGGTGCCCTTCCAAGCCCGCAGCAGGATCACCCCGAAAGCCTCGCAGACGTCGACGGTCAGCGTGTGCCCGCTCGTGGCCCCGGCGAGGCGCATGACGGCGAGGTCGCGGCGGCGGGCCAGCCGACGGTCACCAGCGTGTCAACGGCGGCGACGGCGGCGAACGCGGGCCAGCACGCCGTGCGGAGACCGCCGGGACACGGCCGCCAAGGAGATCACGGATTTCACGGCTCCAGCCTTGTCCCGGCGCCGCCGCCGCACATCGGTGCTGGCCCCCGCAACCAGGTGCGGACAACCGAACCCAGCCGCCGTGGACCTGCTGGCCCTAGCCGCCGTTCACCGGCCGGAATGTGTCGCCCTGCTTGGCCGTGGTGGGGGCCGATGCGGGTAGCTTGTCCATCATTGTGCGCCCGATCACCGCGTGCGCCTGCACCGCGGGATGGGTGGAGCCGTAGTTGTCGCGGTCGCCCAGGCCCTCGGCGAACATGGCGTAGGTCAGCTTGGGGGCACCGTCCGAGCCGAACATGATGCCCGCCTCGTGCCGGGACGCGCCGAGGGTGTTGAAGTCGGCGCCGTACTTGGTGGCGACGCGGCTGCGCTCCACCGAGGACATGGTCCGGCGTACGCCGTCGTGGTAGCCGTTCTGCCAGCGGGTGATGCTCAGCAGGAACGAGCAGGACTGCGGGCTGAGCAGCGTCTTGGTGGCCAGGCGCCACAACAGGTCGTGCATCTCACGGGGCGTGGTGGTGCCCAGCAGGAAGCGGTTGGGGTTGGCGACCGGCTCGACGCGGGTGTGCGTGAACCCCTTCGCGGCAAGGATCTCGTTGATCTCGGCGGCCGGGACGACGCGGCCGCACATGCGCACCGCGGTGTTGTCGGACATCAGCAGCATCGCGGTGAGGAAGTTGGCGACGGTGATCTCGTCGCCCCAGACGGTGTGCAGGAAGTAGATGCCGCTGCCGCGCAGGATGATGTCGGCCGGAAGATCGAGTTTCTGCCCGAGCGACAGCTCGCCGCGGTCGATTTTGTCCATGACCGCTGTGGCTACGGCGAGTTTCTGCACGCTGTAGCCCTGGGTGACGTGGTCGGTGTCGTCCTCGACGATCGGAGTGATCGCCCCGGTGCCGTCGACGGTGGCGATGTGGGTGTGCCAGGTGCCGCCGGCCGTGGCCTTCTCCCGGGCGTACACGTCGGCGATGTCGTCGCCGGCCGGGTCGGCGTGGGCCGGCGCGCTCACGCCGACGGTGGCTGCTGCGGCTGCTGCGGCGCCCAGGCCGAGGGCGGAACGGCGGGACAGATTCGAAGACATAGGTCTATTTTGATGGACGGGGTCAAGCCAGCGCCTTGTCCACGCCGGTCTCGTGCGGGCCGAGGAACACCGGATCACGCCCGGACACCACGTCGATCATCGCCTTGACGACCGCACCGCGCTCGCGGGCCACGCTGTGGTACCAGGGTTCGCGGTAGACCCGCACGGAGTCGTCGGCCACGCCGTTCGCCTCGATACCCAGGCTGCGGCACACGGTGACGGCCCGGTCGATGTGGTAGCTCTGGGTCACCACGGTGAGCGCTGTGACGCCGAAGATCTCCTTGGCCCTGGCGCACGAGTCGTAGGTGTCGAAGCCGGCGTGGTCGAGCACGATCCGGCTGTTGGGCACGCCGCGGTCGAGCAGCCACTTGAACATCGCGCCGGGCTCGTTGTAGTCCCACTCGCGGTGGTCGCCGGAGACGAGGATGGCCTTGACCTTGCCGGCGGCGAGTAGCTGGCGGGCGATTTCGAGGCGGGCGGCCAGGAACGGTGACGGGTTGCCGTCGGGGTAGACCTCGGCACCCAGGACCAGGGCCACCGGCGCGGCCGGGACGGCGCTTTCCTCGTACACGTGGCCGTGGGCACTGGAACGCACCCACAGGTCTCCGGCCGCCATGGCCAGGACCGACGCGGCGACGCCGAGAGCGCCGAGGCAGGTGAGCCGGCGCAGCCAGGTGTGCAGGCGGGAGGGGAGAACCACGCCGCTGAGCATGCCAGGTACGGTCAACTTCCGTGACTGCGCTCGACGTGTTTTCCCTCGACTCGATCCCAGCCGACGAGGATCCGCTGCTGGTCTGGGCGGCGCAGGACCTGCGGCCCGGGATGCGCGCCTGGGCGCTGGGCGACGCCGTGGCGGTGGCCCGTCAGCAGGTCGCCAACCGTGACCGCATCGCCGTGCGCGGAAGTGCCGCCGATGTCAGCGAGCTGCTGCGCCGCATCCGGTCCCAGGTCGAGGGCTTGCATCCCATCGGCGACGAGGACCTCATCGCGCGCGTCGACGGCATCGAGACGATCGCGCAGTTCGGCTGGATGGCCACCACTGCTTGCGTCCCGGATGCCCGGTCAGAGCTGGTCAGGGTCGGTGATGAGCAGGCCGGCGCCTTCCTCGACGAGAACCATCCGCACTCGTTCGCCCGTCCGGGCTGGCCGGGCGTCGAGCGATGGCTCGGCCAGCGCGACAGCGACAGTGGGCTCCTGGCCGTGGCCACCGATGCCTGGACGACGAGCCGGATCGGTTTCATCTCGGGCGTGGCGACCCGCCGGGACCGCCGCGGTCGGGGACTCGCCACGAAACTGTGCGGAGCCCTGACCAACCACCTGCTCACCGGACGCCACATGGTCGCGCTGCTCGTGGATCACGACAACCTTCCGGCGGTACGCACCTACGAGCGCCTCGGCTACACGATGCGACGGGTAGCCGCGGCGTCGTACGTGGGTTAACCGATCCGGAAACGCGCGGCCAGCAGGTTCGTCTGACGCGAGTTCGGCCCCACCAGCAGGTCGAACTCGCCCGGCTCGACCACGCGCCGCCCGGCCGCGGTGACCAGTGAGCAGTCGGCCGCGCGGACCTCCAGCTCGACGGTCACCTGGGTGCCCGGCTCGACCGTGACCTGCCGGTACGCCTTGAGCTCCTTGGTCGCCCAGGTGATGCTGGTGACCAGGTCGCTGATGTAGGCCTGCACGGTTTCCAGCGCCGGTCGTGAGCCGGTGTTGGTGAGCATGATGCTGGCCCGGATCACCCCGTCCGCGCTGACGCCGGGCTCGGCGATGCGCAGATCCGAGTATTCGACAGTGGTGTAACTCAGGCCCTCACCGAAGACGAACAGCGGGTCCTGGCTCAGGTCGGCGTAGCGGTTGCCGTGCTGGCCACGGATCTGGTTGTAGTAGATCGGCTGCTGACCGACGTGCCGCGCCGCCGAGACGGGCATCCGGCCGGTCGGCTCGATGTGGCCCAGCACCAGCTCGGCCAGCGCCCGGCCGCCGCGCATACCGGGGTTGAACGCCTGGATGATGGCCGCAGAGTTGAGCACGGACGGCGGCAGCACGGCGGGCTTGGAGTTGAGCAGCACGATCACTGTGGGCGTACCCGAATCGGCCAATGCCTCCAGCAGTGCGAGCTGGCCACCCTGCAGTTCCAGGGTCGCCGTCGATTTGCTCTCCCCCGTCAGCGCGACCGTGTCACCCACCACGACCACCGCGTAGTCCGCCGCCTGCACGGTCTGCACCGCCTCGGCGATCAGCGCGGGCTCGGCCACCGCTGGACGCGAGATCGGCGGGCGGGGCTGGCCGTCGGGGTAGAACTCGCCCAGCGGGTCGGGCACCAGCACCTCGATGTTGGCGCCCTGGGCGCTGGTGACCGTCCAGGTCGGCGGGACCACCGCGCGGAAGCCGTCGAGCACCGTTTCGATCAGCTCACGCGGCTGGCCGTCGGGCATCCAGTCGATCTGCCCGGAGGCGCCGGCCCAGTCACCCAGTTGCGACTGCGGGGCGTCGGCGTTGGGACCGATGATCGCGACGGTCTTGGCGCCGGTGCCCGCGAGCGGCAGCGTGCCGTCGTTCTTGAGCAGCACCAGCGAGCGCCGCGCCACCTCGAGGTTGAGCGCAGCATGATCGGCGTGCCCGATCACCGCGGCCTGCCGCTCGGCGTCGGGGGCCCGCGGGTTTTCGAAAAGGCCCAGTTCGAACTTCAACCGCAGGATTCGCCGTACGGCCGCATCGACCTCCTCCTCGGCCAGCAGCCCCTGCTCGACAGCTCCTTGGGCGCCCTCGAAGAACGACGGTGTGGTCATGACCAGGTCGTTCCCGGCTTTGACGGCCACCGCCGCGGCCTCGACGTCGTTGGCGCAGACCTTCTGCTCCCACACCATGCGCCCGACGTTGTCCCAGTCGGTGACCAGCGTGCCGGTGAAGCCCCACTCGTCCTTGAGCACGTCGTTGAGCAGCCACTTGTTCGCCGTGATGGGCACGCCGTCGATCGACTGGTAGCCGAGCATGAACACCCGGCAGCCGTCCTTGGCGGCGCGCTCGAACGGCGGCAGGAACCAGGCTCGCAGTTTGCGCGGGCTCAGGTCGGCCTCGCTGGCGTCGCGGCCGCCCTGGGTCTCGGAGTAGCCGGCGAAGTGCTTGGCGGTGGCGAGCACCGCGGTGGGGTCGGTGAGCCCGTCGCCCTGGTAGCCGCGGATCATGGCGGCACCGAGCTCGCCGATCAGGAACGGGTCCTCGCCGAACGTCTCGTCCAGCCGGCCCCAGCGCAGGTCGCGGGCGATGCACAGCACGGGGGAGAAGGTCCAGTGGATGCCGGTCGCGGACACCTCGATGGCGGTGGTGCGGGCCACCCGCTCGATCAGGGCGGCGTCCCAGGTGGCGGCCATGGCGAGCTGGGACGGGAAGACGGTGGCGCCGGACCAGAAGCCGTGGCCGTGGATGCAGTCCTCGGCGGTGATCAGCGGGATGCCGAGCCGGGTGCCGGCGGCCAGGTCGATGGCCTCCAGCATGCGCTGCGGGGAGGCGTGCAGGATCGACCCGGCCAGCTTCTCGCTCACCGCGGCCTTCAGGTCCCGGCGGGCATCCAGCTGCAGCATCTGCCCGACCTTCTCGGCCAGCGTCATCCGGGCCAGCAGGTCGTCGACCCGCTGCTCGATGCTCAGGCTGGGATCACGGTACGGGTCGTCAAGGCCCACGAGGCAACTCCTGTCGGTCCGACCGCGCGACACACGGTTTCCGAACGGCAACTCATCGGTAAACGTCGGAAGTGTCGCACAGTCCGGAACCGGTACCGGGCTCCGCGGGGGTCGGCTTTTCGGTCAATTGGTACCGGAACTGATCTATGCCTCGGCGCTGCCCTCGATGCTCGCCACCGTGAGACCGGCCGCATCCAGCGCGTCCGTGCGCGCGCCCTGGGCCTGCTTCTCGCGTTCGGCCAGCGTCGCATATTCGGCCAGCACGGACGGGTCCTCGAGGTCCTCGACGCGATCGAGGAAGCGCTGGGTGGTGCGCACGGCCTCGGCGTAGGCCAGGGCGGTTTCCCGGATGCGAGCCAGATCTTTGTCAGCCATGCCCGCAGGCTTACTCCGGACGGGGGTATCCCGGCAAGTGACGAGTACCTCGGCCGGGACGGGGGAATCACGCTTGCTTCCGCGCGCCGAGGCGTTATACGGTCCTCTGCATAGTCATGCGGAGGTAGGTATGGGAATCCGGGTCGCTGTCGCCGGGGCGAGTGGGTATGCCGGGGGTGAGCTGTTGCGGCTCATCGCCGGGCACCCCGAACTCGACCTCGTGGCCGCCACGGCACACACGCAGGCGGGGGCGCCCGTGTCCGCCGTGCACCCTCAGTTAGCGGGTCTCGACCTCACGCTCGGGTCGACCGGCGCCGCCACCCTGGGCGACGCGGATCTGGTCTTCCTCGCCCTGCCGCACGGGCAGTCGGCCGCCCTGGCCGCCCAGCTGAGCGGCGGCGTCAAGATCGTCGACCTGGGCGCCGACTTCCGGCTGCAGGACGCCGCGGCCTGGCAGCGCTACTACGGCGGCACCCACGCCGGCACCTGGACCTACGGGCTGCCCGAGTTGCCCGGCCAGCGCGCCGCGATCGCCGCGAGCGACCGGGTCGCCAACACCGGCTGCTACGCCGTCACCATCACCCTGGCGCTCGCCCCGCTGATCGCTGCCGGGGTCGCCGACCCGGCCGACGTCGTGGTCGTGGCCTCGTCCGGCACCTCGGGCGCGGGCCGCAGCGCGAAGGTCAACCTGCTCGGCAGCGAGGTGATGGGCGACCTGAGCCCGTACAAGGTGGGGGCCCACCAGCACGTGCCCGAGATCAAGCAGGCCACCGGGGCCGACTCGCTGTCGATGACCCCGGTGCTGGCGCCGATGCCGCGCGGCATCCTGGCCACGGTCACCGCCAAGCCGATCGGGCACACCCCGCCGCGGGAGGTGCTGCAGGCCGCCTACGCCGACGAGCCGTTCGTGCACGTACTGGCCGAGGGGACCTGGCCGCACACCGCCGCGACGCTCGGCTCCAACTCCTGTCACCTGCAGGCCACCGTCGACGTCGACTCCGGTCGCATCGTCGTGCTCAGCGCCCTGGACAACCTCGGCAAGGGCGCGGCATCGCAGGCCGTGCAGAACGCCAACCTCATGCTCGGGCTGGATGAAACCGCAGGGCTCTCGATCTTCGGGGTGGCACCGTGAGCATCACCAAACCCAAGGGGTTCCGGGCCGCTGGCGTCGCCGCCGGGCTCAAGACCAGCGGCGCGCCCGACGTGGCCCTGGTCGTCAACGACGGTCCCGACGCCACAGTGGCCGGCGTGTTCACCGGCAACCGGGTCAAGGCCGCCCCCGTGCTCTGGAGCCAGCAGGTGCTCAAGGGCGGCGTGGTCCGGGCGGTCGTGCTCAACTCCGGCGGGGCCAACGCGTGCACCGGCACCCAGGGCTTCCGCGACACCCACGCCACCGCTGAGCACGTCGCCGGGGTGCTGCGGGGGCTGCCCAAGCCGCTGCTCATCGGAGCCGGCGACGTCGCGGTGTGCTCCACCGGGCTGATCGGTGAGCTGCTGCCGATGGACAAGCTGCTGCCCGGCGTCACCGCCGCGGTCAAGGGACTGACCACCGCGGGCGGCCCGGACGCGGCCACCGCGATCATGACCACCGACACCGTGGCCAAGAACGTGCACGTCGAGGGGGAGGGCTGGTCGGTCGGCGGCATGGCCAAGGGCGCCGGGATGCTCGCGCCGGCCCTGGCCACCATGCTGGTCGTGCTCACCACCGACGCGGTGGCCGGCTCCGAGGCCCTGGACACCGCGCTGCGCGAGGCGACCCGGCTGACCTTCGACCGCATCGACGCCGATGGCTGCATGTCGACGAATGACACCGTGCTGCTGCTGGCCAGCGGCGCCTCCGATGTGCAGCCCAGCCAGCAGGAGCTGACCGCCGCGGTCACCACCGCCTGCCACGATCTTGCGCAGCAGCTGATCGCCGATGCCGAGGGCGCCACCAAGCACATCGTCATCGAGGTGCTCGGCGCGGCCAGCGAGGCCGACGCGGTCGAGGTCGGCCGCGCGGTGGCCGGCAACAACCTGGTCAAAACCGCGATGTTCGGCAACGACCCCAACTGGGGACGCATCCTTGCCGCCGTCGGCACCACCCGGGCGGCGTTCGCGCCCGACCGCATCGACGTGGGCGTCAACGGCGTCTGGGTGTGCAAGGGCGGGGCCGCGGCCGAGGACCGGTCCAAGGTGGATCTGTCCGGGCGCGACGTCACCATCCAGGTGCACCTGCACGAGGGCGAGATGGACGCCACCATCTGGACCACCGACCTGAGCCACGCCTACGTCCACGAGAATTCGGCCTACAGCACATGACCCCGCATGAGAAAGCCGCCGTCCTGATCGAGACCCTGCCGTGGCTGGAGCGCTTCCACGGCGCCACCGTCGTCATCAAGTACGGCGGCAACGCCATGATCAAGCCCGAGCTGCAGGCGGCGTTCGCGGCCGACATGGTGTTCCTGCGCTACGCCGGGCTGCGACCCGTGGTCGTGCACGGCGGCGGCCCGCAGATCTCGCGGATGCTCACCACGCTGGGCATCGAGAGCGAGTTCCGCGGCGGGCTGCGCGTCACCACCGCCGAGGCCATGGACGTGGTCCGGATGGTGCTCGTCGGGCAGGTCGGGCGCGAGCTGGTCGGCCTGATCAACCAGCACGGCCCGTTCGCGGTCGGGCTGTCCGGGGAGGACGCGCGGCTGTTCACCGCGGTGCGCCGGCCCGCCGTCATCGACGGTGAACCGGTCGACATCGGCCAGGTGGGCGACGTGGCAAAGGTCGACACGTCAGCGGTCGACGACCTCATCGCCGCCGGGCGCATCCCGGTCATCGCCAGCGTCGCCCCCGACGCCGACGGCGTGGTGCACAACGTCAACGCCGACACCGCCGCGGCCGCGCTCGCGGTGGCGCTGGGCGCGCGCAAGCTGGTCGTGCTCACCGACGTGGCCGGGCTCTACACCAACTGGCCCGACACCTCGTCGCTGACCCACCGCATCGGCGCCGACGAGTTGGAGAAGCTGCTGCCCGGCCTGGAAGCGGGCATGGTGCCCAAGATGGAGGCGTGCCTGCGCGCCGTGCTGGGCGGGGTGCCCGCCGCGCACGTCGTCGACGGCCGGGTCCCGCACTCCACCCTGCTGGAAGTGTTCACCTCGGAAGGAATCGGAACCATGGTGGTGCCGTCATGAGCAGCCTGGTCGAGCGTTGGTCCCAGAGCTTGATGAACAACTACGGCACCCCGGCACTGGGCCTGGTGCGCGGTGAGGGCGCGGTGCTCACCGGCGAGGACGGCAAGCAGTACGTCGACTTGCTCGGCGGCATCGCGGTGAACGCCCTCGGGCACGCCCACCCCGCCGTGGTCGAGGCGGTCACCCAGCAGATCTCCTCGCTCGGGCACGTGTCCAATTTCTACGTCTCCGAGCCGCCGGTCGCCCTGGCCGAGCTGCTGCTGGCGCTGGCCGGGCGGCCCGGCCGGGTCATCTTCGGCAACTCCGGGGCCGAGGCCAACGAGGCCGCGTTCAAGCTGTCCCGGCTCACCGGGCGCACCCACGTGGTCGCGGCCGAGGGCGGGTTCCACGGCCGCACGATGGGGGCGCTGGCGCTGACCGGCCAGCCCGCCAAGGCCGACCCGTTCCGGCCGCTGCCCGGCGAGGTGACGCACGTGCCCTACGGCGATGCCGAGGCGCTGCGCACCGCCGTCACGGGGGAGACCGCCATGGTCATCCTCGAACCCATCCAGGGCGAGATGGGTGTTGTCGTGCCCCCGAGCGGTTACCTGGCCGCGGCTCGGGAGATCTGTGACCGTACCGGGGCGTTGCTGGTGCTCGACGAGGTGCAGACCGGCATCGGGCGCACCGGGCACTGGTTCCATCACCAGGGCGAAGGCGTCGAACCCGACGTCGTCACGCTGGCCAAGGGCCTGGGTGGTGGGCTGCCCATCGGTGCGTGCCTGGCGTTCGGCCGGGCCGCCGAGCTGTTCACCCCCGGCTCGCACGGCACCACCTTCGGCGGCAACCCGGTCAGCTGCGCGGCCGGGCTCGCGGTCATCCGCACCATCGCCGGCGAGGGGCTGCTCGACCACGTCAAGCGGGTCGGCGAGCTGATCCGCCGCGGCATCGAGGGGCTCAACCACCCGCTGGTGTCCGGGGTCCGCGGCGCCGGGCTGCTGCTGGGTATCGTGTTCACCGGGAATGCCTCCGCCGAGATCGCGGGCAAGCTGCGCGACGCCGGGTTCCTCGTCAACGCGGTGCAGCCCGACGCCATCCGGCTCGCCCCGCCGCTCATCCTCAAGACCGACCAGGCCGAGGCATTCGTCGCGGCCTTCCAGGAGGCTCTCCCGTGACCCGGCACTTCCTGCGCGACGACGACCTGAGCCCGGCCGAGCAGAACGAGGTGCTGGAGCTGGCGGCCGAGATGAAGGCCGACCGGTTCCGCTACCGGCCGCTGGAGGGCCCCCGGTCGGTCGCCGTGTTCTTCGACAAGGTCAGCCTGCGGACCCGGCTGTCCTTCGAGACCGGCATTCCCGAGCTGGGCGGCAACGCGATAGTGGTGGACACCCAGGCCACCCACTTCGGCCGGGGCGAGTCGCTGGCCGACGCCGGGCGGGTGGTGTCGCGCTACGTCTCGGCGATCGTGTTCCGCACCTCCGGCGACGAGCGGCTCGCCGAGCTGGCCTCCGACGTGCACGTCCCGGTGGTCAACGCGCTCACCGACGGCTTCCACCCCTGCCAGCTGCTGGCCGACCTGCAGACGATCCGCGAGCGTTCCGGCAGCACCGCGGGCCGGGTGCTGACCTATGTGGGCGATGCCGCGAACAACATGGCGCACTCCTACCTGCTGGCCGGGGCGACCGCCGGGATGCACGTGCGGGTGGCCGGGCCCGAGGGCTTCGACCCCGATCCCGCGGTGGTGGCCCAGGCAGCCAAGATCGCGGCGGACACCGGCGGCTCGGTCAGCGTGCTGCGCGACCCGCACGAGGCGGCGGCCGGCGCCCACGTGCTGGCCACCGACGCGTGGACCTCGATGGGCCAAGAGGACGACGGCGCCGACCGGGTCACCCCGTTCCGGGCCTACCAGGTCAACCAGGAGCTGCTCGCCGTGGCCGCACCCGACGCGATCGTGCTGCACTGCCTGCCGGCTCACCGGGGCGAGGAGATCACCGACGAGGTGCTCGACGGACCGCAGAGCGCGGTGTTCGACCAGGCCGAGAACCGCCTGCACGCCCAGAAGGCTCTGCTGGCCTGGCTGCTGGCGGCCGACCCGTCATGACCGCGCCGGGCACGCGGGCGGCGCGGCACGCTCTCATCATCGACATCGTGTGGTGCGACAACGTGCGCTCACAGGTCGAGCTGTCCCGCAGGTTGCACGAACACGGGGTGCAGGTGACGCAGGCAACGCTGTCGCGTGACCTCGAGGAGCTTCGGGCCGTCAAGACCGGCGGGGTGTATGTGATCCCCGAGGACGGGCGGCCCCCGCTGCGCACGGCCGAGGAGGCGCCCGCGCGGCTCGTGCGGCTGCTGCGCGAGTTGCTCACCTCGGTGGACGTCAGCGGCAATCTGGTGGTGCTGCGGGTGCCGCCGGGGGCCGCGCAGTTCCTGGCCAGCGCGCTGGACCGCTCGGGGCTGCCCGACGTGGTCGGCACCATCGCGGGCGACGACACCATCCTCATCGTGGCCCGCGAGCCCGCGATCGACACCGGGTCCGGCGCCCGCCTCGCCGGGAAGCTGACGGCGTGGAGCCGTACCGACAGTGAAGGGGTTCCGTCGTGATCGCCCAGCAGCCCATCGTCGAGGCGCACTTCCCGGGCTTCGCCGACAACATGCAGAAGCTTCAGGCGCACGGGCTGGAGTTCTACCTGGCGTCGAACGACACGCTGCGGCCGTACCTGAACGAGGCGCCCTACGGCCACAAGCTGGACTGGCTCGACTTCACCGAGACCACCGGCGACAAGGGCTGGGACACCGGCGAGTTCCTCAACCTGTTCAACGTGATCAACGGCATCGCGTTCGGCGACCGGGGCATCCCGATGCCGCAGTGGGTGATGGTCGACCTGATCCTGATGCCCTCGGCGGCAGTCATCGCGGCGCTGCCCCAGTCGTTGTTCACCGAGACGCTGGAAACCAGCGCGTTCGACGACGACGCGAAGAAGCACCTGCGTGCGGTGTTCGAGAAGGCAAAGGCTAGTGACTACACCGGTCCCATCCCGATCGGCGGCTACTGTGCGGCGCCCAGCGCGGCGCCCGGCACGTGGGTCGGCTGGTCGCTGTGGTCGGTCATGACCAACGTCGGGCTCGGCCGGGCTCTCAAAGCCCTCGCGCTCTCGGTCTACCAGGCGAAGAAGCTCGACGGCGTCACCCAGTACGACAACACGGCGCTGCGCGTGCACACCAAGTTCGGCCGGTTGCAGATCATGGTGGCGACCGTGCCGTTCCACACCTCGCCCGGCTCGTTCGTCTATGAGAACGACTTCACGCTGCCGGTCACCGAGCGCGAGCCGGAGCCCACGTTCCTGCTCGACCCGTTCGACTACGACCGGCAGCGGGCCATGCAGAAAGCCATCGAGGCCCGCGAGTCCCGCTACTTCGTGCTGGCCCCCGGCCACATCGTCCGCGACGGGTCGTCGTACGTGCCGATCCTCGAAGTCCCCTTTGCTGAAGGAAACTGATGTCCAAGCGCAAGATCGTCCTCGCGTTCTCCGGCGGCCTCGACACGTCGTACGCCCTGGTCTCCCTCAAGGAGCAGGGCTGGGAGGTGCTGACCGCCAACATCGACACCGGTGGCCTGCACAGCGGTGAGGCCGACGTGGTGCGCCAGCGCGCGGAGGAACTCGGCGCGGCTCAGCATTTCGTCATCGACGCCCGTGAGGAGCTCTACTCCCGCGTCATCACGTACGCGATCAAGGCGAACTACCTGCGCAACGGCGCGTACCCGTCGTGCGTGGGCGCCGAGCGGCTCGTGCAGGCCGAGCGGGTCGTGCAGGCGGCGCTGGACAACAATGCCGACGCGGTCGCGCACGGCTCCACCGGTGCCGGTGCGGACCACGTGCGCTACGACTCGGTGATCCGCGCGCTGGCGCCGCAGATGGAGATCGTCACGCCCATCCGCGACGAGCGGCTGACCCGCGAGTTCGAGCGCGACTTCCTGCTGCAGCACGGGTTCCACACCCCGGACAAGGTCACCACGTACTCGATCAACGAGGGGCTCATCGGCACCTCGATCGGCGGCAAGGAGACCTACGGATCGTGGGACTATCTGCCGCAGGACGCGTGGACGTACACGAAATCCATCGATGACGCCCCCGCCGCCGGCGTGGAACTGATCCTGGAATTCGTCAAGGGTGAGGTCGTCTCGGCGACCACCGCCGACGGCACCCCGATCGAGGGCACCGGCGGCGACGCCCCCAACTACGCCATCCTGCGCGCGCTGAACACCCTGGCCGCCGAGCACGGCGTGGGCCGCGGCATCCACATGGGCTCGACCATGGTCGGCAACCTTGCCCGCGTTGGCTTCGAAGCCCCCGGCATGCTCACCCTGATCACCGCGCACCGCGAGCTGGAGAAGCTGGTGCTCAGCAACCGCCAGCAGGCCACCAAGGCGCAGCTCGGCAACACCTACGGCGACCTGCTGCACGAGGCCGTCTACTACGACCCGATCCTCGACGACTTCCGCGCGTTCCTGGACTCCAGCCAGCAGCGGGTCACCGGGCACGTGCGGATCAAGCTGGTCAAGGGCAACATCATCCCGCTGGGCAGCCGCAGCCCGTACAGCTTGCTGGACGCGGCCACCCGCGAGGGCGTCGTCTACGGCTACGGCTCGTCGCTGTGGAGCGGCGAGCAGGCCCGGGCCTTCGCGCACATGTACGCGATCCCGGGTGCGATCGCCAAGAGCGCCGGCCAGCCGGAGAAGCCGGAGTGAGCCGGGCTATTGCAGCCAGGTAGCCAGGACGCGCTCGCATTCGCGGATCTCGGCGACCGGCACGTACTCTTCGTCGGTGTGGGCCAGCAACGGGTCACCCGGCGCATAGTTCACCGCCGGAATGCCGAGCTCCGCGAAACGCGACACGTCGGTCCAGCCGAACTTGGCCGCCGGTTGACGGCCCACCACGGCCACGAACTCCGCGGCCGCCGGCTGGTCCAGGCCGGGCCGGGCGCCGGGCGCCTGATCGCGGATCTCCAACTCGTAGCCGGCGAACACCTCCTGCAGGTGGGCGTAGGCGGCGGCGACGCTGCGGTCCGGGGCGAAGCGGTGGTTGATGTCGATCACGCACTCGTCGGGCACCACGTTGCCGGCCAGCCCGCCCTGCACGTTCACGGCGTTGAGACCCTCGTGGTACTGCAAACCGTCGACGAGGGGCTGGCGGGGTTCGTACGCGTTGAGGATCGCAAGGATCGGGGCGGCCGCGTGAATCGCATTGACCCCGCGCCACGACCGGGCGGTGTGCGCGGCCTTGCCTTTGAGCGTGATCCGTACGCGCATGGTGCCCTGGCAGCCGCCCTCGACCCCGGCGTTCGACGGCTCCCCGAGAATCGCGAAGTCCCCGCCGAGCCACTCGGGATGGTTGCGCACGAGCCGTCCCAGCCCGTTGCGCACCGAGGCGACCTCCTCGTTGTCGTAGAAGACGAACGTGAGATCGTGACGCGGCTCGGTGACGGTGGCCGCGATGCGCAGCTGGGTCGCCAGTCCGGCCTTCATGTCGCAGGTGCCGCGCCCGTGCAAGAGTTGAGCGTCACCCTCACCGGTGGTCCGGGTGGGCAGATTGTCCTTGATCGGTACGGTGTCCAAGTGCCCGGCGAGCACGATGCGCCGCTGCCGGCCGAGGTGCGTACGCGCCACCACGGCATCACCGTCGCGCAGCACTTCGAGATGCCCGAGCTTGCGCAGCGAGGCCTCCACGGCATCGGCGAGCACGGCCTCCTCCCCGCTGACCGAGGGGATGTCGCAGAGCGCGCGGGTCAATGAGACAACATCATCGTGCAGGTCGAGCGTCATGGCAGTGACCCTATCGTTGGGTTTTTATCGAACAGGAGGCAGCAGTGCCGGAGACCGAAGGTCCGACCAGGCTGTGGGGTGGCCGGTTCGCCGGTGGACCGGCCGACGCGCTCGCGCGCCTGAGCGTGAGCGTGCACTTCGACTGGCGGCTCGCGCCGTATGACATCGCCGCGTCCCGGGCTCACGCCCGCGTGCTGGCCGGAGCGGGCCTGCTCGACGCCGACGAGCTGGGCAAGATGCTGGCCGCCCTCGACGATCTCGAGTCGGCGTGCGCGGCGGGGGAGTTCCGCCCCACCATCGAGGACGAGGACGTGCACACCGCGCTGGAGCGGGGCCTGCTCGAACGCCTCGGCGCGCTGGGCGGCAAGCTGCGCGCCGGCCGCTCCCGCAACGACCAGGTAGCCACCGACCTGCGGCTCTACCTGCGCGATCACGCCCGCGGGGTGGCGTCCGCGGTGGTCGAGCTGGCCGACGCGCTGATGGAGCAGGCCGGCCGGCACATCGACACCCCCGCGCCGGGGCTGACCCATGTGCAGCACGCCCAGCCGGTCAGCTTCGGGCACTGGCTGCTGGCCCACGTCCAGCCGCTGCTGCGCGACCTCGAACGCCTGCGCGACTGGGACGAGCGCGCGGCGATCTCGCCGCTGGGCTCGGGGGCGCTGGCTGGTTCGTCGCTGCCGCTGGACCCGGCCGCGGTGGCCAAGGAGCTGGGCTTCAAGGCCCCCGTGCAGAACTCGATGGACGGGGTGGCCGACCGCGACTTCGCCGCCGAGTTCCTGTTCATCACCAGCCTGGTCGGCGTGCACCTGTCCCGGCTGGGCGAGGAGGTGGTGCTGTGGACCTCCACCGAGTTCGGCTGGGTCATCCTCGACGACGCGTTCGCCACCGGCTCCTCGATCATGCCGCAGAAGAAGAACGCGGACATCGCCGAGCTCGCCCGCGGCAAGGCCGGCCGGCTCATCGGCGGTCTGGTCGCGGTGCTGACCATGCTCAAGGGCCTGCCGCTGACCTACGACCGCGACATGCAGGAAGACAAAGAACCGGTCTTCGACGCGGTGGACACGCTGCAACTCCTGCTGCCGGCTCTGGCGGGCATGATCTCCACCATGACGGTACGGGTGGACCGCCTCGCCGCCGCCGCACCCGTCGGCTTCTCCCTGGCCACCGAGGTCGCCGACTGGCTGGTCCGCAAGGGCGTACCGTTCCGCGACGCGCACGAGATCACCGGCCGCCTGGTAGCCCTGTGCGCAGCCCGCGAATGCGAACTCGAAGACGTCACCGACGACGACCTCAAAACGGTAAGCGAGCACCTGGATTCGTCGGTACGCCAAGTGCTGTCGGTGCGCAGCGCGCTGGCTGGCCGCACAACACCGGGCTCGACGGGCCCCGGACCGGTGGCGGACCAGCTGCAGATCGCCTCGGACAAGCTCGACGGGTGGCGCGAGTGGGCGATCGAGAGCGTGGTCCCGCGCTGAGGTGGGCCTGAGGCAGCACAACCCGCTTGCCACTTCGGCGAGCGGGCTGTGCTGTGGTTGGGCCCAGCCACAGGCCCGGATCATGGCCGTGGGCGCCGCCAGCGTACCGTCGGGGGAAGTTTGCTCAGGGGCTCGCGGACCAGCGGCTCGATCGCCCGTCCGGTTCTGATGCGTTGCAGAACCAGATCGCCTCGGGCTCTTTCGACCTCGTCGATGCGTTGCCGGCCCAAGAAGTACAGCCAGAATCGCAGGTACGGGTCGGTGATCCGGTAGCGGCGTTCCTTGGACGCCGTCGTGGACAGCGGAAGCTCGGGCGCGACCACGCGCTTGCGGATGAGGATCTCGATGGCGCGTACGAGCGGGGCATGCCCGATGGTCGCGGCCTTGCCAATGGTGGTGAAGGTTCGTTCGCCGCTTCCGATCGCGGCCGGCACCGTCGCCGCCTGGGCCGCCACCGGAAATTCGGCCGCCAGGGAGCGTTCTCCCGAAATGAGCAGCGGCGACCCGGGATCGGCGAGTTGAGCCGCCAGGAAGGTCCACAGATCCGTGCCGGGCGCCCAGCCGGCGCAGATGAGCGGAAGTCCGCCGGTGACCAGAGCCGCGTCGATGGCCGGCGCCGGCGGCAACCCTGCCATCTCGGCGACTTCGGCGGGGTTCAACGGGCCGAGGACCATCTCGCGGCCCCGTTGGTGAAACGGCCGCCCGTACTCGTTGAGCGCCTCCATCATCGACAGGTTCGAGCCGATGAGAATGAGCAGGACGGGTTTGCGGCTCAGCTCCCGGTCCCAGGCCCGCTGCAGGATGCTCTCGAAGGCGTCGACCTGGTCGACCAGGTGCGGCACCTCGTCGATGACCACGATGCTCGGCTGATCATCGGGCAGGGCGCTGGCCAGCAGACGTAGCGCGGCACTCCAATTACCCGGTGCGGCGTCTTCGAACAGGGAGCGGCCGGGAAGCGTCGACGCCGCTGGCGCCGGCTGCGGCCTCCGCGCTGTGCCCGTCGCCGGGTTTGCGATGTGCACGCTCACAGAGCGACAAAAGTGGATCTTTTGCGGCAACGTTACGTATTGACTACCGTGATGTTAGCGATAACACTGCGAGAGACGTTCCGATCGACGCCAGATCATCGGGAGGGTGTCATGGTGGTCCAGTCTCTGCCCGGGGTCGCGCACCGGGGCCGGATCGAACTGCGCCAGCTTGGCTACTTCGTCACCCTCGCCGAGGAACTGCATTTCGGACGGGCCGCAGCCCGCGAGCATATCGCCCCCTCCGCGCTGACCGCCCACGTCCAGCGGCTCGAACGGGCCGTCGGCGTGCACCTCGTGGAGCGTACGTCCAGGCATGTTGCCTTGACGGCCGCAGGGGCGCGGTTCCTGGTGGAGGCGCGCCAGATCCTTGAGCATGTCGAGCGGGCCGCGGCGCTCGCGCAGGGGGCCGCTCCCACCTTGCGGCTGGGCTTGCTCGACGAGGGGTATGACGCGATCCGTCCGGTCCTGCGCGCGGTCCAGGGCCGCCATCCCGAGGTGGAGATCCATCAGGTGCAGGCCGGCGTCCCGGAGCAATGCCGGCTGCTGGCCGGCGGGCGTCTCGACATCGGCATCGGCCGGCTGCCGGGCGGGGCGCCGGGGATCACCGCCGAGGTTTTCCGGATGGATCCGCTGGGCGTTGTGCTACCTGCGATTCACCGGTACGCCCACCTGCCCCGAATCCCGATCACCGCCCTGCGCACCGAAACCCTGCTTCTGGCCGACGAGGACCTGGCTCCGGAGTTCAACGCGTTCGTGGCCGAGGTGTGCCGTTCGGCAGGCTTCTTCCCCGAGGTGTTCCCGGGCAGCGTGCAGAACCTGCGCGCCGCCGTCGACCTGGTCGCCCAGGGCCGGTGCCTGCTGTGCATCCCGGCTTCGACAGCGCTCTGGCCACCCGACGTGGTGTGGCGTCCGCTGGAGGGCCGGCTGCCGCGCTACCCCTGGTCGATCCTGTGGCGCACCGCCGACCCGTCCCCGCAAGCCCTCGACGTGGTGGCGATCGCCCGCCGCCTGGCCGCCGCCGAGGGCTGGCGGGAAAGCGACCTGGCGAGCTAGGTTCTGGCCCACCGCTGCATCGGCGGCACCCGGAACATCGCATAGGTGAACTTGCCGCTGATCAGCCCGTCGGCGTCGAAGTGGAACACGTCCAGGCCGTGCCACTGCAGCCGCCCGCCGTGGCGTACCCGGGCGAACCAGCGCAGCGCCGGCATCGCCCGCCGCCCGTTGTCGCCGGTCAGGTCCAGCCGGCAGGCCCAGCGGATGGTGGCCCGGCGGCGTTGCTCGTCGATCACCGTGTCGTACACGTCGAAGGTCATGGCGCCGTACCGGCCGGCGAACTGCGGGGCGAACTCGGCGCGGATCTGGGCCAAGCCGTGGCGCTCGGGCTGGCGGCCGGGCAGGTAACGGGCGTCCTCGGCGAAGAACGCCATCACCTTGTCCAGGTCGGGGCGGGGTTCGTTGAAAACGGCCACGAACGCGTCGATGGTCCGGGCGAGGTCTGCGGCGATCATGGGGACCGATGATAGGAGAACACTGTCCTTTTAACAAGAGAACGGTGTTCCGGTATCTGTTGCGGGATAGGGTGGTGGCCGTTATGGAGACGCCGTTTCAGCGGGCCCGGCGCCCGGAGCAGAAGGACCGGCGGCGCGCGACGATTCTGGCCGCGGCCTGCGAGCTGGCCGAGGGCGCGGGAGTGGCCCGGGTCAGCCTGGGCGACATCGCCACCGCTGTCGGCCTGGCCAAGTCCAACGTGCTGCGCTACTTCGGCACGCGCGAGGAGATCTACCTGCAGCTCGCCATGCGCGAGGGCACGGACTGGGCGGACGCCGCCGAGGCCGGGCTGCAGCTGGCCGGCGGTTTTGCGGCGGTGGCCACCGTGCTCGCCGACGCCTACGCCGACCGGCCGTTGTACTGCGACCTGACCACCCACGCCGAGACAATGCTGGAGCACAACGTCTCGGTGGCCGCTCTGCGCGTCTACAAGGAATGGGCCATCGGCACGTACCTGCAGGTGGGTAGGCAGATCTCCGCAGCGTGCCCGCGGCTGAGCGAGCGCGACGGCGCCGGTCTGGTCATGGCGGCCAGCGCCTTCGTGGCCAAGCTGTTCCCGCTGACCCGCCCAGCCGCGGCGCTGCAGGAGCTCTACGACCAGCAACCGCAGATCGCGCAGGCCTTCCCGCCGTTCCGCCCCACCCTGCAGCGCATGATCGCCGCCACCGCTGCCGGTCTGCCAGCCAGCGAAGAACCCGAGCCGTGAAGGAGTCCCCGCACTGAAGCGGAGCAGCTCAGCTCAACTGAGCCGGATCATGTTCCAGGACAGGGCGGGCAGCTCCGCCTGCAGCCGCCCGTCGTCGACCGTGGCGGACAACGAGCGGGGCACCACACGCTCCGGTTCGGCGACCGTGTTGACCGCGTCCGGGTCGTCGTCGGCGAGCGCGGTGTGCGAGGCGGACGTGCACGCCGGGAAGGCCCGCAGGTCCACCTCCAGGCGCAGTGGCGTGTCCAGCGACCGGTTCACCGCGAACACCACCACACCCGCGCCGGAAGACACCGCCACCGCATCCAGGACCGGCACGTCGCCGTACAAAGCCGTGGACACCGTGGGGGAGGAGACCGCGACCTGCAGCACCGTGCCCTGACCGTGCCGGGCGGTCAGCGCGAACGGGTGGAACGACGCCTGCTTCCACACCCGTCCCCCCGGCTCGGTCATGATCGGCGCGATCACGTTGACCAACTGGGCCAGGCAACCGATCCTCACCCGGTCGGCGTGGCGCAGCAGGCTGATCAGCAGGTTGCCAACCACCACCGCGTCGGTCACCGAGTACACGTCCTCGATCAGCCGCGGGGTCTGCTCGATCTCCAGGTTGGTCTCGCCGGGAAAGCGGCTCTGATACCAGACGTTCCACTCGTCGAAGGCGATGTTGATGCGCTTGCGGTGCCGGCCCACCGCGCGCACGTGGTCGGCGGTGGCGATGAGGTCGTCGATGAAGCCGTCCATGTCGGTGGCGACCGCGAGGAAGCTGGCCCGATCGTCGCCGTGCTGCTGGTAGTAGGCGTGCATGGAGACGTAGTCGACGGCGTCGTACGCCTCGCCGAGCACTGTTGCTTCCCACGAGCCGAACGTCGGCATGGCCCGGTTCGAGCTTCCGCACGCCACGAGTTCGATCGCCGGATCCACCTGCCGCATCGCCTTCGCGGTTTCGAGCGCCAGGCGGGCGTACTCCCGGGCGGTCTTGTGCCCGATCTGCCAGGGCCCATCCATTTCATTTCCCAGACACCAGGTCTTGATCCGGTACGGCGACCCGCCCCGAAGATCCGACCAGTACGTCCCGCCGGGCACATTGCAGTACTCGACCAGCGAACGCGCCGCATCGATCCCGCGCGTGCCCAGGTTGACCGCCATGATCGGCTCGACGCCCACCGTGCGGGCCCAGGTCATGAACTCATCCACGCCCACCTGGTTGGTCTCCAGCGAACGCCACGCCAGATCCAGCCGCGTCGGGCGTGACGACGCCGGGCCGATGCCGTCCTCCCACCGGTATCCCGAGACGAAGTTGCCGCCGGGGTAGCGCACGATCGGCACCCCCAGCTCGCGCACCAGGGCGGCGACGTCCTGGCGGAACCCGTCCTTGTCAGCGGCGGCGTGCCCCGGTTCATAGATGCCGGTGTAGACGCAGCGGCCAAGGTGCTCCACAAAGGAGCCATACAACCGCGGGTCCACCTCGCCCACCACGAACGCGGGGTCGACGGTCAGGGAAGCGTTGAGCATCAGGTCCTACCCTTTCAGGCCGCTGCCGGCGATGCCTTCGACGATGTTGCGCTGGAACAGCAGGAACACGGCGACCAGCGGTACGGCGCCCAGCAGCGCCGAGGCCATCGTGTCGGCGTAGCGGATACCGAACGAGCCCTGCACGGTGGCCAGGCCCACCGGCATCGTCATGATGTCCGGGTTGCTCAGCACCAGCAGCGGCCACAGCAGGTCGTTCCACGAGGTGACGAATGCGAAGATGACCACCGCGGCCACGGCCGGGCGGGCCAGCGGCATGATGATGCGCCCATAGATGCGCAGGTAGCCGGCGCCGTCGAGGCGGGCCACCTCCTGCAGTTCGCGGGGCAGCCCGTCGAAGAACTGCTTGAAGATGAACACCGCCACCGCGGTGGGGATCTGCGGCAGGCTGACCGCCCAGAAGGTGTTGAGCAGGTTGAACGAGTCCATCTCGCGGAACTGCGGCACGATCAGCACCTGGCTGGGGATCATGATGCCGGCCAGCACGAACCAGAACACCAGGGTGCGGTAGCGAAAGCGCATGCGCGACAACGCGAACGCGGCGAGGCTGGCGGTCAGCACGGTGCCCAGCGCGGTGAGCGTGGCGATGAACAGGCTGGAGCCGAACCAGCGCACGATGTCGGTGTCGCGCAGAATCCGGGCAAACGCCTGCACGTTGGGGTCCTGGACGGCCCAGGTGGTCCTGGTGGTCTCGGCGTTGGGTTTGAGTGCGGTGTCCAGCGCCCACAGCAGCGGGGTGAGCCACAGCAACGCGAAGGCGATCAGCACGCCTGCGCAGATGCGGTTGAACAGTTTGACCCGGGCTTCCACGGTCATCAGCGCTCAGAGCTCCTTCTCGCCGCGGCGGACCAGGGTGAACCAGAGGGCCGAGACCGCGAGCACGACCAGGAAGAACAGCATCGAGACGGCGGAGGCGTAGCCGATGCGGAAGTTGGTGAACCCGGAGTCGTAGACGTACTGCAGGATCGAGCGGGTGGCGAAGTCGGGGCCGCCGGAGGTCATGATGTACATCTGGTCGAAGACCTTGAGCGAGGCGATCACCTGCAGCACCGCCACCAGCGTGGTGGTGCGCCCCAGCAGCGGCACGGTGATCGAGCGGATCTGCTGCCACGGGCCGGCGCCGTCCATTGCGGACGCCTCGTACAGCTCGCGGGGGATTTCCTGCAGCCCGGCCAGGTAGAGCACGAAGTTGAAGCCCAACGTCCACCACAGCGTGGTCATGGCCAGCGACGGCATCGCCCAGCCGGGATCGCCGAGCCAGTTGGGGGAAGTGGGGCCGATCTTGGTCAGGGCCGCCTCGATCAGCCCCAGACCGGGGGTGTAGATCCACATCCAGATCAGCGCGACGACGGCCGAGGGCAGGATGTAGGGCACGAAGAAGGCCAGCCGGAAGAACCAGCGCCCGCGTCCGACCCGGTCGGCGAGCAGCGCGAACACCAGCGCCAGCACGATCAGCGGTGGGGTGGTCAGGATCGTGAACCAGAACGTGTGCCACAGCGACGACCAGAAGTCCGAGCTCTGCAGCGCCTCGGCGTAGTTGCCGAACCCGGCGAAGCTGTTGAGTCCGGGCTTGACCGCGCTGGTGTTGAAGAAGCTCATGGTCAGCCCGTACAGCGCCGGGCCGATGATGAACAGCAGGTACAGCAGCAGGAACGGGGTGAGGAAGCCGGCCGCGGGCAGCCCATGGCCCCACTCGCGCGGTGGCGCCTCGGTGGTCTGGCTGGCGTCGGTGCGGCGGACGGCTGTCTCGGCGGTCATGTCGGCCTCCTCAGACGGGCGACGCGGTTTTCGCGAGGCTGGTCAGGTTGCTGCGCATGGCCGACAGCGCGGCCGCGGGAGTGCTCCGGTTGCCGAGCACCGAGCCGATGGCCGCGCTCATGACGATCTCGTAGGTGGAGCCCGAGCCGGAGTACCAGCCCTCGGGGTCGTATGACGCCCCTTCGACGGCCGCCGCGTAGTTGGACTGCGGGGTCATCGCCCGGTACTCGGGGCTGTCACGCAACGGCACCCACGCCGGTACGTGCCCGCCCTCGGCCCACGTCTTGCTCTGATCCAGCAGCGCTCGGATGAAGGCCAGCGAGCGGTCCAGGCCGGCCTGGTCACGGCCGGGCCGGCGGGGGATGACCAAGGTGTGCGAGTCGGCCTGCACGGCGTAGCGGTTGCCGCCGAACACGTTGGGGAACAACGCCATCGAGAACGGCAGCTTGGCGGTCTGGAACGTGGAGATCTCCCACTCGCCCTGGAAGTAGAAGCCGGACTGGCCGTTGGCGAACACCGCGATGGCGCCCTGGTAGTCGATGCTGCCGGGCACGAGGTTCTGCTTGGTGAGCCCCTGCAGGAAGTCCAGCACCTGGGTGCCTTTGGCGTCGTCGAGCACCACCTTGCGGCCCTCGTCGGCAAGCACCTCGCCCTGCAACTGGGCGTACAGCGACTGGAAGATGCGCCACGGGGTGGCGACGTCGTTGTCGATCGCGACGACCCCGCCATACCCCTTCGTCACGTCCTTGGCCTTGCGCATGGCCTCGGTGAATTTCTCCGGGCTGTCCAGGGGCAGCAACGCGCCGGAGGAGTCGAGCAGGCCGGCCTTGGCGCACACGTCGGTGTTGTAGAACATCACGAACGGGTGGGTGTCCAGCGGGATGGCGTAGGCCTTGCCGCCGACCAGCCCGGCCTGCCACGGACGTTCGGAGAAGTTGGTGGCCTGCATGCCGTGCCGGGCCAGGTCCTCGGGCCGCAGTTCCTCGAGCAGCCCGGCCGAGATCAGCGTCTTGGCCCGGGTCAGGTGGGCGATCCCCACGTCCGGTGGTTTGTCGCCGAGGGTGGCCAGCGACAGCTTGGTGTAATAAGGGTTGCCCCATGCGAGAGTGACGGCGCTCAGGTCGATGCCGGGGTGGGTGGCGCGGTAACCGTCGAGCATCTGGGTCATGCGGACGCCGTCGCCGCCGCCGAACAGGTTCCAGTAGTCAAGCGTGCCGCCGGGGTCACGACCGGGCGTCAGACCGCTGCACCCGGCCAGCCCGAGGGCCGCTGCAGCGGCGCTGCCGCCCAGCAGGGCGCGTCGGGTGAGGGCCATGCTCCGACCCTGCCGCCGCGCGCCCCGCCGGGTCCAGAGATCGATGTTCTCCGAACCGGAAGGCTGGCCCGCGATCGGTGAACGATCAGGCCGGTACGGGCCCCGGCTGCAACAGTTTGCCCAGGTCGGCGCCGCTCATCGGGCGGGCGAAGAAGAAGCCCTGGGCGTAGCGGTAACCGGCCTGGTGCAGCCGCTCGGCCTGATCGGCGGTCTCCACTCCCTCGGCCACCGCCTGGATGCGCAGCCCCGCGGTGATGCCGATGAGGTTGTCCACGATGACCGCCTGCGGGCTGGTGCTGGTGACGCCGTCCACGAACGACTTGTCGACCTTGAGCACGTCCACCGGTACGTCCACGAGCAGGCTCAGCGAGGACTGCCCGGTGCCGAAGTCGTCGAGGGCGACCCGCATGCCCAGCGCGTTGAGCCCGTGCACAGCGTCCAGGGCGGCGCCGGTGCCCAGCACCGCGGTCTCGGTGACCTCGGCGACGATCAGCGCCGGGTTGACTCCGGCGGCGGTGATCGCGGCGGCCACCTCGGCCACGAACCCGGGTTCGCGTAGCTGGCGGGCGGAGACGTTGACGCTGACCCGGCCCGGGGCGGCGGCGCCGTACTCGTGCTGCCACGCCGCGGCCTGCGTGACGACCTGCTCGAAGACCCACCGGCCGATCTCGATGATCGCGCCGTTGCGTTCGGCCAGCGGGATGAACACCGCGGGGGAGACGTCGCCGTGCTCGGGGTGGCGCCAGCGCAGCAGCGCCTCGACACCGGCGATACGCCCATCGGGCAGCTCGACGATGGGCTGGTAGACCACGTGCAGCTCGCCGCGGGAGACGGCTTGACGCAGGTCGGCACCCAGCCGGGCGTCCTGATCGGCGAGGCGGTCCATGGCCGGGTCGAACCAGGCCCACCGGCCGCCGCCGGCGTTCTTGGCCGCGTACATCGCCACGTCGGCGCGGCGCAGCAGCTCGCCGGGGGTGTCGCCGATCTGGCTGGCGGTCACGCCGATGCTGAGCCGCGGCACCATCTCGTGGCCGTCGATGAGGATGGGTTCCTGCACGGTGGCGATCAGCCGGCCCAGCACCGCGGCCGCCTCGTCGTCGGACAGGTTGGGCAGCAGCAGGGTGAACTCGTCGCCGCCGAGGCGCGCCACCACGTCCTGGGCGCGCAGCCGGTCGTGCAGGCGCCGGCTGACCGCCTTGAGCAGCGCGTCGCCGGTGCCGTGCCCGAGCCGGTCGTTGACGACCTTGAAGTCGTCGAGGTCGAGCAGGGCCACCAGGAAGTTCTCGCCGTCGCTGAGCCGGCCGGTGACCTGCTCCTCGAAGTTGGCCCGGTTGGCGATCTCGGTGAGCGTGTCGTGGCGGATCTGGTGGGCCAGCTGAGCCTGGTAGCCGCGCAGTTGCTGCAGGTTGGCGTCGACGGTGCTGAGCAGCCGGTTGTTCTCGCGCAGGGTGGTGATCTGGCGGATGACGACCAGCGCGGTGATGGCCACGGTGCCGCCGGCGATGAGCTTGCCCTCCACGGAGGCGGTCAGGTCGGCGCCCAGCAGCATCGCGTCCATCCCGGCGACCGCGAGGTAGGGCACCACGCTGAAGCGGCGCGACACCGGCCGCTCGACCGGTTCGGCGGCCGAGACGCTGGTCTGGCGGTGCGCGGCGAGCTGGGCGGCGAAGGTGGCGATGGGAACGGCGATGAACACGGTGTTGAGCTGCGGGCGTGCGGCGAACAGCGGCATCGAGGCCCCGGCGGCGGCGGCCATGCCGGTGCCCAGCGACAGTATGTGCATGGATCGCCGGTCGAGCCCGCCGGTCCCGGCGAAGGCAACCTTGGTGAAGGCGATGACCGACACCGAGGCGACCATGGCGACGGCCAGCGTGGGCACCGCGGAACCGGTCTGGGCGGTCCAGGCCTCGGTGCGGCTCAGCGAGAAGTGCCACACCAGCACGCCGGTGGTGATCAGGATGATGCCGGTGTCGAGCCCGAAGCGGATCCATTCGGTGCGGCTGCGCTGCCAGGCCGGCAGGCGCATCAGCGCCCACACCGCGAACCCGAGGATGCCCAGGTACAGGGCGGTGGTCACGGGCCCGATGTGCTGGATGTCCCCGGGTACGGCGAAAGCGTCGAACGCGTTGCCGATGCAGGCCCCGGCCAGCACCACGCAGCAGAGCATGACGTGCCGCCAGAACCGCCGGGTGGCCGCGTCGAGGCCGGGGTGACGGCTGGTCTGCCAGCACGTGCAGGAGGTGAGCAGGCACATCAGCGGCAGCGGTAACCAGCCGATCGCCGGGGTGTCGGAGGTGACGAAGATGCCCGTCACGAACCGCACCCCGCTGAACGCGAGCAGCAGGGCGCCCGCGATCAAGGGCAGACGGGAGCGCACGGGCATGGCTGCATCATCGGTGCGCTGAGGCCGTACCTGAAGGATTCTCCCGGCGGAAGTGGGTAAAGGGTCCGCTCATGGAACAATTGCAGTGGCTTGCCGTGGTGCGGCATGGGCAGAGCACGGGCAACGTGATCGCCTCGCAGGCCGAGACGAGCGGCGCCGAAGTCATCGAGATCCCCGAGCGCGACGCCGATGTCCCGCTTTCGGAAACCGGCCGGGAGCAGGCGCGGGCGCTGGGTGCCTGGCTGGCCCGGATGCCCGACGACGAGCGGCCCGGCATCGTGGTGGTCTCGCCCTATCTTCGGGCCCGGCAGACCGCGGAGCTGGCGCTGGGCGACAGCGGGATCCCGATGCTGGTGGACGAGCGGCTGCGCGACCGGGAGCTGGGCATCCTCGACCTGCTGACCGGCCGGGGCGTGCGGGAGCGGCTGCCCGCGGAGTTCGCCCGCCGCGCCCGGCTGGGCAAGTTCTACTACCGGCCGCCGGGCGGGGAGTCGTGGGCCGACATGCTGCTGCGGCTGCGGGCCCTGCTGCGTGAGCTGCGCGAGGATCACCCGGACGGGCGGGTGCTGCTGTTCGCCCACGACGCCACGGTGATGCTCATCCGCTACCTGGCCGAGCGCCTGGATGAGGAGTCGCTGATGAAGCTCGCGCACGAGACGAGCATCGCGAACTGCTCGGTCAGCGCATGGCGGCGCCAGGACGGGGAATTCGCCGCCGAGCTGTTCAACGAGGTCGCCCATCTGCATGCCGAGGGGGCGCCGGCCACCAAGCAGGAGGACGTGGATGCCGAGCCGGTCTGAGGAAAAGGTCATCACCCCGCAGGTGCTGCGCGACTGGCCGCTGCCCGACCCGCAGGGCGACAAGCTGGCCCGCGGCACGGTGCTGGTGATCGGCGGGTCGCGGTTCACCCCGGGGGCGGTGCTGCTGGCCGGGGTGGCCGCGTTGCGCGCCGGCGCGGGCCGGCTGCAGCTGGCGGTGACCGAGTCGACGGCCACGGCGTTGAGCATCGCGGTGCCCGAGGCCAAGGTGGTGGGCCTGCCGGAGACCAAACGCGGGTCGGTGGCCGGGGAGGTGCCCGAGCATTTGCTGGAGCTGGCCGCGGAGGCGGACGTGCTGGCGATCGGGTCGGGTCTCGACGATATCGAGGAAATCCAGAAGCTGCTGCACAAGGTTCTGGATGTGGCGGGCAAGGATGCCGCGGTGGTCTTCGACGCGTACGCCCTCGGCGCGCTCAGCAAGGATCAGGAACTCCTGCAGGACCGTCCGCAGCCGGTGGTGCTGACCCCGAACGTCACCGAGGCTCAGCACCTGCTCGGCCGCGAACCCAGCGACGACCTGGCCAAGGAGGCCCTCGAACTGGCCACCCGCTACCAGGCCACCGTCTCGCTGTACGGCCACATCGCCGCCCCCGACGGCCGGGCCTGGCGCGAGGAAAGCGGCGACGCCGGCCTGGGCACCTCGGGCAGTGGCGACGTGCGCTCGGGCATCGTGGCCGGGCTGCTCGGGCGCGGCGCGGAACCGGCGCAGGCGGCCTGCTGGGCGTCGTTCGCTCACGCGGTCAGCGGCCAGCGACTGGCCCCGCGCTACGGCCGCACGGGGTTCCTGGCCCGCGAGCTGGTCGACGAGGTGGCGTACACGATCGCCACGGTCTGACATGCGCCGTCACACCGCAGCCCACCGCGCCCGGGCGAGCGAGGAGGTCTGGGACCGCTACGCCCGCCCGGCGCGCCGGCCACACCGTCACGTCGGCGTTCCGAACCAGCGGCTCAGCTGACCCTCCAGCTCTCCTTGGTCGTCGCCCACCCACGCGACGTACCCGTCCGGGCGCACCAACACCCCCGGCCCCGCCACCACCGTCGCAGGGTCCGCCACCAGGTCCACCCGGTCCGACCATCCACTGACGCTCAAATTCCCGGTGCGGTCCAGCAGCAGCCCCCTGCCGTGGTGCAGCAGCCCGTACACGTTGCCCTGCCCCAGCGCGACATCCGCCAGCCGCCGCCCGACCAGATCCGGGCCGGCACCGAAGTCGTAGCGGATGCCGATTCCGGTGATCTTCTCCAGCAGGTGGTTGTTGACCTCGTCGAAGTCCATCAGCTCGGTCAGCAGCCGGCGCACCGCATGCGGGCCGGGTCCGGGGGCCAGCAGTTCCGCCTGGGCGCGGGTGTTGTCCAGCACGTCAGCGGCAACCGGGCGGCGCTCGGCCTCATAGGTGTCCAGCAAGCCCGCCGGGGCCCAGCCCTGCACCTGGGCAGCCAGTTTCCATCCCACGTTGACAGCGTCCTGCACGCCCAGGTTCAGGCCCTGCCCGCCGAGGGGGGGATGGATGTGGGCGGCGTCCCCGGCCAGCAGCACCCGGCCCACCCGGTAGCGGTCGGCGAGGCGGGTGGCGTTGCCGAAGCGGGACAGCCAGCGCGGGGAGTGCACACCGAAGTCGGTGCCGGCGATGGTGTGCAGTTCGCGGCGGAAGTCGTCGAGGGTGTGCCCGCCGCCGGTCGTGGTGGTGGGCACGATGACGCGGTAGACGCCTGGGCCGGCGGGTCCGACGCTGAACCGCTTGTCGGTACGGCGTATCTCGGCGACGGTGGCGGCGATCTGCGACGGCGGCGTCTCGGCGTGCAGCTCACCCATCAGCGTGTCGGAACTCGAGGCTTCGCCGGGGAAGCCGACGCCGAGCAGCTTGCGCACGGTGCTGCGGGCGCCGTCGCAGCCGACCAGATAGCGCGTCCGCACCTGCCCCCCATCGGACAAGGAAGCGGTCACCCCGTCGTCGTCCTGCTGGAAACCGGTCACCGCGCAGCCGCGCCGCACCTCGGCTCCCAGGCTGGCCGCGTGGTCTTCGAGCAGGCTGACGATGGCCGGCTGGGGGATGCCCAGCAGATAGGCGTACGCGGAATTCAGGCTTTCGGGCGCCGGTTTGTCAATGGCGGCGAAGTAGGCACCGGCCGGACGGCGCCTGCCACGCTCCAGCAGGCGGTCCAGCAGCCCGCGCATGGCCATCAGTTCCAGGCTGCGGATGTGCAGGCTGACGATGCGGACGGCCGCTGCGGGCTCGGTTCCGGCGTCCAGGACCAGCACGTCTACGTTGTGCAGCCGCAGCTCGGCGGCCAGCATCGCGCCGGTCGGGCCGCAGCCGGCAATGACCACGTCCATCATCGGCTGCAAGGTACAGGAGACGGGCCGTTCTGGCGCGTGTGTTTCGCTTGGCGGGTGAGCTATGAGTGGCAAGAGTTGCCGGCGGATCGGGTGGATGAGGCGGCGCGGCTGTTGCTGGGCTGGCGGATCGCGGCGAACGGGGTGACCGTGCGGCTCAGCGAGGTGGAGGCGTACAGCGGGCTGGGGATGGATCCGGCCAGCCACGCGCACCGGGGGATGACCAGCCGTAACGAGGTCATGTTCGGTCCGGCGGGAGTGTTGTACGTGTACCAGATCTACGGCATGCACTTCTGCGCGAACGTGGTGTGCGGGCAGGAGGGCGTCGCCTCGGCGGTGCTGCTGCGAGCCGGGGAGGTAGTCGACGGCGTGGAGCTGGCTCGGGAGCGCCGGAAGGTCACGGCTGACCGGGAGCTGAGCAACGGGCCGGCGAAGTTGATGCAGGTGCTGGGGCTGGATCGCTCGGCGAACGCGACGAGCGCGGTTGACGGCACCGGGCCGGCCACGCTGCTGGCTCCCGATGGGCCGGTGGCGGCCATCGAGGCAGGGCCGCGGGTCGGCGTGACGGCTGCTCACGACGTACCGTGGCGATTCTGGCTGAAGGGCGATCCCACCGTGAGCGGTTATCGCCGTCATGTTCCGCGAAAGCGGCAGTAGCCGGGTGCGGGGACCGCTAACGTCCGAGCCGTGATCTCTCGACGGGCTCTGCTGCTGCTGGATGTGCTGTGCCTGGCCGGGGTGTTGTGGTGTGCGGTGCTGATCGGTGGTCTGCTGGCCGGTCGTTCGCCGCTGCCCAGTGGTCTTGCGGTGACGCTCGCGGCGGTTCTGGTGCTGCCCGGTTTCATCGCCGGGATCCTGACCAATCGCCGGGGGTTGCGGGGGCGGCGGCCGCAGAGCTGGTTCATCACGAGCGTGTGGGCACCGCCGGTGGAGCTGCCGCGCTGGGGGATGATCACCGCGGGCGTGGTGTTCCTGGCGTTCTGGGTGGCCGGGCTCAGTGCGGTCACCGGCCTGAGCGAGAACATGCGGCCGGGGGATCCCATCGCTCAGGATCGACAGGTACGGCATGAGCAGCGGTTCGCCCTCGGTGTCCTCGGCGGCATCGGTACGGGCGGCACCGCGCTCGCCGCGTCGAGTCTGGCGCGCACCCGCCGCGCCCGCTGACTCCGCCAGCACGACGCCGATCTATGTCCGCTATGTTCGTGTTCCCCGGGGTGGGGACCGGGTCCCGCGGTTCCCACCCCGGGCCGGGTCAGACCAAGCCCTCGCGCTGCGCCACGGACTGCGCGGCCGGGGGTGTGCCGGTGTAGACCTCGAGCCAGAAGTCGGCTTCCTCGTGCCGGGCCACCCGTGCCAGCCCCGGCGTTGCGGCCAGCATCGCGTGTACCTCATCGCCGCTACGGGCGTGCTCTTCGACCGGCCACCGCCAGTGCACCGCGACCAGGTCGCCGCCGGGTTCCAGCGATGCGGTGACGTGGGCGATCAGCGTAGCCAGGTCGGCGTCGTCGAAGTAGTAGGCCAACTCGGAGAGCACGATGAGGTCGAAGGTCTCCTTCGGCCAGTCCCGCGGGATGGCCGCCTGCCGGACCCGGACGCCGGGGTACCCAGCCACCCGGTCCGCAGCGGTGGCGACGGCGCCGGCTACCGCGTCGACGGCCAGCAGGTTGTCGCAGCGCTCGGCGAGCCGGGCGGTCAGCATGCCGGTCGAGCAACCCGGTTCGAAGCCCGAGCGGTACGAGTGCCGGGGCAGGGCGGCCACGGTGAGGCTGTGCTTGCGCTCGTCGTACCAGCGGGTCTCGAAGCTCCACGGGTCGGCGTTGGCGGCGTACATGCCCTCGAAGTAACCGATCGGGGTACTCACTCGAACACCACCTCGAAGCTGCGGGTGAACCGCTCGATGATGTGCGGCGGCAGGATTGCGGCGTCGGCCTCGGCCGGTCCGAGGGGGGCGATCTGGCTCGGGAACGCGGCGATGGCGGCCTGCTTGGCGGCCTGCGCGGACGGGCTCAGGTCGATGCGGCGGGCCCGGTCCCAGGGCACGCGCCGGTCGCCGGGTGTCGCCCAGTGCCACGCCCAGATGGGGAATTCCAGCAGCCGGGCGCCGGTGCTGGCGCAGGCCTTGGCGGCGGCGCGCCCGACCGCCTCGTGATCGGGGTGACCGTCCTCGCGCCAGGTGGTCAGGCACCAGCGGCCCTCGCTGAGCAGCGGGATCAGCGCGTCGGCGACCGCACCCTCGTCGATGCCGCCGTCGCGCTGGCCGAGCCGGTGCACCCGGGCGGCACCGAGCCCGAGCCGGTGCAGCGCCTCGGCGGTTTCCGCGCGGCGGATCTGCGCAAGTTCGGTGCGCGTGTACACGCTCGAGTCCGGGTGGGAAGCCTCGCCGTCGGTGACCGCGGCCAGGTCGGCAGCGCCCAGGGTGGCCATCAACCCGGCCACGCCGAGGATCTCGTCGTCGGGGTGTGGGGCCACGACCAGCGGCGGTCCCGGCGGGTCGAGCGGCAGCCGCGGCCAGCCCGCGGTCGCCTCCCACCGCTGCCACACGGTTTCGGGGGTGCCGTTGCCCTCGATCGGGGTCACCATGGCAGGCTCGCGTGCGTCAGCAGCCGCCCGAGTTGTTCATGGTCCGCCTCGGCGTGGCTCTGCCGCAGATAGACGGTCAGGTCCGCGACGCGGCGGGCGTGCGCGGCGTCGCGGCTCAGCGGTCCGGCGCCGAGCGCGCGGCCGACCCGGTCGAGGACCTCGGTGGCGGCGTTCTCAACGGTGGCGCGCACCCGCAGGGCCAGCCGGTGGGCGTCGCGGCGGGGGTCGGCGTCGATCTCGGCGGCGGCGTCGGCCAGGGCGGTGCGGGCGGTGCCCAGCGCCACGTCGATCGCGCCGAGGTGGGCCAGCGCGTGCGGGCCGAGATCCTTGGTGCGGGCGGCGTGCAGCAGGGAGTCGGCGACGCCGAGGGCACCGCCGTACCAGCAGGCGGCCACGCCGACGCCGCCGTGCCAGAAGCCGGGGCGCTCGACGTAGCCGCCGGCCTGGCCGACCGGGTGGGCCGGGGCGTCGGTGAAGCGGATCGTGCGGCTGTCGCTGCCGGCCATGCCGATCGCCGGCCAGGTGCCCTCCAGCGCGGTGGCGTACGGCCTCTGGTTGCGCACCGCGAACAGCCGGATCCCGTCGTCGGCGGCGGCGGTGACCAGGGCATGCGTGCACCACGCGGCGCCCGAGCACCAGGGCCGCTCGCCGGTGAGTGTCCAACCGTGGGCGGTGGGGGCGGCGGTGAGCGAGGCCGGGGTGGCGGCCCACACGCCCCAGCGTCCGGGTTCGGCGGGGTGGCCCAGTTCGGCGAGGATCGCCACGGCATCGGTGTGGCCCTCGACCAGGCGCGCGGTGACGAGGTCCTCGCGGGCGATGGCGGTGAGCCGGGCGAAGCGTTCGGCGGTGCGGCCGTGACCGGGAAGGGGCAGGTCAGGCAAGGTAATCACGCCCGGGTACTACCCGGGCGTGATGACCTCAATCAGCGGGTGTTACTGGGTGATGGCGTCCATCAGGTCGCCGACCGGGCGGTCGGGCAGCGCGCGGGCCACGTCGGCGATCGCGACCATGCCGACCAGCCGGTGACCGTCGATGACGGGTAGCCGGCGCACCTTGTGCTGACTCATCGTGCGCAGAATCTCGGCCGCGTCGTCGTCGGCGCCGATGGTCACCGGTTTGCCCTGGCTCAGCTCGCCGGCCGTGACGGTGGCCGGGTCGCGGTCCTGGGCGAGCACCTTCACCACGATGTCGCGGTCGGTGATCATGCCCTTGAGGCGGTTGTCGTCGCCGCAGATGGGCAGCGAGCCGACGTCCAGGTCGGCCATCTTGTGAGCGGCCTCGGAGAGAGGTTCCTTCTCGCCGATGCAGGTGACATCGGAGGTCATGATGTCGCGAGCGGTAGCCATGGTGATGCTCCCTTCACTCGATGTGAAGAGGGCCTACCCGCTCCGCGAGCGGCAAACCTGTCCTAATTCGCGGGTCTCTGCGGTCCGCGCGGGCGGCGGCGTTTGACCGGACCGCAGCTACCGCCGGGGCGGTTCGGACCGAACGGGCGGGTCGGGCCGAACTCCAGCGGGCGGCGGCGCTTGCGCGGGGTGCCCGGTCTCATCCGATGAAGTCCTGGGTCATCCAGACCACGCCCTTGCCGTCGCGCACCACGCTGAGCCCGATGCGCTTGAAGCCGTCGCTGAGCAGGTTCTTGCGGTGCCCGTCTTCCGGCGGCTTCTCGGCCAGCATGCTGTCGGTGAGCCCGTTGGCCGCCTTGACGATCTCAGCGTTGCTGGAACCGGCCGAGCCAAAGCCGATGTTCTCGCCCGCCGAACTCCACCGCACGCCCTGGGCGCTGAACCGATCGCCGATGCCGCCCTCGCCGGAGCACTGGTGGCTCAGTCCGCACCCGTCGATCATCAGCCCGTTGTGCAGCGAGGAGGCCTTCGACAGCGAGTCGTCCAGAGTGTACGGCGAGAGCCCCTCGTCCTGGCGGGCGGCGTTGATGTGCGCCAGCACCTGGTCGAGCACCGAGCCGCTGGTGGCCGGCGCGTCCCCGGTGCTGCTGCCGGTGGGCGGCGGCTGGGTCTTCTTGCGCGTCTGGGTGACCTTCGGCTTGGGGCTGGCAGTCTTCCTCGGCGCCTTCGTGGTGGTCTTGGGTGACGGGCTGCTGGAACTGGCCGATGGTGAGGGCGAGGCCGAGGGCGGCGCGGGCGGCAGGCCCGAGGCGCTGTCGTCGAGCAGCAGGTCGGCGGTGTTGTCGGGCAGGCCGATCGGCGACTGGGTGGCCAGCGGCGCGCTGAGCGCGGCGGGGTCGGCGGTGGCGTCGCCGTGCCGGTTGAGCCCCACGGCCGTGAACCCCACCCCGATCACCACGGCCGTGGCTCCCGCCGCCAGCGTGTACCGGAATTGTCGGGCAGGGGACATGGACACGGACCGGTCACCTCGGGGCGCAGCAGGGCGGGGCGCGCGTGGTTCGCGGCGCCCGCTGACTATGCCGGGTGATCGGGGCGTTGTGGTCGTACCTCAGGAGCGCTTAAGAATTGACTCACGAAGACATAAGGCAAGCGGGTGGGTTCAGGGGGCCCACGACAGGAAGCGCTCGTAGAGGTCGGCCGGGGTGGGGGCGCCGTGCGCGGTGAGGTCCTCGACGGCGTCGTACATCGAGGACGCCATGTAGATGGCCAGGCCGGCGGGGAAGTGGTCGTACTGTTCGCGCAGTTCCTGCTTGGCGTTGACGCAGGGCCACGGGTGGCCGCAGACCGCGCAGTCCCAGGTGGGCCGGGACGGCAGATGCTCGGTGCGGGGCACCTGCCGATCGCGGTCGGGGCAGGGCCTCATCAGCGTCTCCTCATTCACTGCCAGCTACTTCAGGGCTACACAGAGGAGCGTGCTTGACCTAGTCTCAGGCTTCAACGCTTTCCAGCGAGATTCCCGAGATCGAATTCTCGGTGTTTCGGACGAGGCAATCCGATTGTCTCGTTCGCGACAACTGCAAAGTTCTTGACACAGGAGGCTGCCGTGAGCACCGAAACCGGCTCCACGGTTCCCCGGCGCCAGGCCGGCCGGTTGATGAAACAGCTGCGCGAGCGCGCCGGGATTTCGTTGATGGCCGCCGCCGAGGAGCTGGAGTTCTCCCGCGCCCGGATGTATCGCATCGAGAACGGCGAGGTGTCGCTGCGCAAGCACGACGTGCTGGCCATGTGCGCGTTCTACGGCGCTAACGACCAGATCACCGAGGTGCTCGTCGGATTGGCCCGCGAGTCCAAGGCCAAGGGCTGGTGGCACGCGTACGGCGACGCCGTGCCCGCCTGGTTCGAGCTCTACGTCGGCATGGAAACCGCTGCTGAGCGGCTACGACACTACGCGCCCAGCGTGATTCCCGGGCTGCTGCAGAACCGCGAGTACGCCGGGTGGGTGTTTCGTCAGCGCGCCGATCTGGACGAGGCCGGCGTGCGCAACGCGGTCGGCGTGCGTGTGGAACGCCAGGAGCTGCTGCGCCGGCACAGCCCGCCCCCGCCGCTGCTGGAGGTGCTCATCGATGAGGGGGTGCTGCGCCGCACGATCGCCGACACCCTGGGCATGCAGAAGCAACTGGCGCAGCTGGTGAACATCTCGCAGCACCCCGGGGTGAGCGTGCGGGTGATCCCGTTCAGCGCCGGGCCGCACACCGCGTCGAGCGCCGGTTCGTTCACCATTCTCGACTTCCCCACCCTCGGTGCGGCGGCGCCGGAACCGGCGACGATCTACTGCGAAAATCTGACGGGTGCCCTCTATCTGGACAAGCCCCGCGAAGTGGAGACTTACAGGAACGTGTGGCATGAGCTGGATACCGTGGCTCTGGACCAGCGCGCGTCGGACGACCTGATCGCCACGATCATCAAGGAGAGCGATGGCTGACCTCACCGGTGCCCGGTGGCACAAGAGCACCCGCAGCGGCAGCAACGGCGGCGACTGCGTGGAGGTCGCCGGCAACCTGCCGGGCATCGTCGCCGTGCGCGACAGCAAGGACCCGCACGGGCCGGCACTTGTCTTCCCCCGCGAGGCGTGGCGTCACTTCATCGGCGAGCTCAAGGAGCAATAGTCGCAGGGTGACCGTCACCGTCGAGCTCAGTGACCCGCACACGATGTGGCGCCGCTGGGCCACCCTGGCCGCCGCCCTCACCGCCGTCGGGTACGACGACACCTGGTTGGTGCCCGGCGCCGGCGCTCACCATGACGACGGCGGCGGCAACTGGGCCCACCTGGCGCTGATCGAGGGCGGCCGGGCGGTGCTCTACGGATACGACCACGAATACAGCGACACCGTCGGCGCGGACCCCCCTCTCGACCTGCTCGCCGGGGCGCCCGCCTGGCTGCCCTGGCCCGCGCTGACCGCCTGCGCCGCGCAGGATCAGCTCGGTTACGCCCTCTGGTACGACCACGGCAACTGGCACCGCGTCGCCTACCCCGACGGCCTGAACGACGGCCTGGGCTCCACCGCCGGTCCGGTGCTCGACGAGCAGGCCGCGCGCGACGAGCTCGCCAGCTTCGTCTTCGCGTGGGGCGAGCACGACAACGACTCCCCGGACGAGCGCGCCGCCGTGGCCGCAGCCGCTGAACGCCTGCTCACCGCGTTCGACCCCGACCGGCTGCGCGACCTGCTCACCCGGCTTACCGTGCCCACGCTCGACCTGCGCGCCGGCCTGGCCGTGGCCGGCCGCGCGGGCCTGACCGGGCCGGCCCCGGTGCCGCTGCTGCCCGAGGGCACCGGCCCGGCCCGCCGTACGGTGCGCAAGCTCAGCGACACCGAGCACGACCGCCTGGTCTGGGCCGCCATGCGCCAGGAACCCGAGCGGACCCGCCCGGCCCCGGTGGCCACCGGCGAGCTGGGCGCGCTGGTCACCTGGCTACGGGCCCGCGCGCCGCAGCACGACGGGCGCTGCTCGCTGCTGGTCTACGCCGACGAGAGCAGCCTGACCGCCCACCATGGCCAGTTCCCGCCCCGCGAGGAACCCGGCGAGGGCAGCTTCGGGTTGTTCCGCCAGCTCAGTGACCTGGTGCGGCGCCTGCGGGCCGCCGAAGCCGACGACGCACACGGCCGCTGGCTGTTCCTGCAGGCGGAGACGACCGCCGGCGATGTCACCATGCACCGCGTCTACGACTCGTGGCCCGAGTGGTGGGAGTCCACCGGCACGGCCGGGCCGTGGCGCGCCAACCTCAAGGCCGAGATCGAGGCCCGCACCGAGCCGTGGCGTCCAGGATGGACCCCGTTGCTGGCGCCCGAGGTGGCGTACCGCCCTGCTCCGTGATAAAGGCCGGTGCGACCCGGCTGACCACGGCGAACCACACCTGAGGGCAGTACAGTGCGGCGCGTGAAGGATTTCATCAAAGGCATCGTGTCCGCGATCAGCAAGCACCCGGCCAAGCACGTCCCGACTCAGGACCGGGGCCGGCGCGTCGAATACTCACCCAACCTCGACGGTGACGCCGACCCGGGCGAAATCGTTTGGACCTGGGTGAAGTACGAGGACGACCCGGGCCAGGGCAAGGACCGGCCGGTGCTGGTGGTCGGGCGCGACGGCCGTACGTTGCTGGGCCTGATGCTGTCCAGCCAGAGTGAGCGCGACGGCCAGCGCAACTGGCTCGCCCTGGGCCCCGGCTCCTGGGACCGCGAGCAGCGGCCCAGCTGGGTGCGCCTCGACCGGATCCTCGAGGTCGACGAGGACGGCATCCGCCGCGAGGGCGCCGTCCTCGACCGGGGCCGCTTCGACGAGGTGTCCGGTGTCCTGCGCAGTGAGTACGGCTGGGCATAACCCGGGCGCCGCCGCGGTTGGCCACTACCGTGACAACCATGGCAGGCTTCGGCGGTAAACAGGCGTGGCTGGCGATCCGGGACGGTGACCCCGGCGCGGTGCTCGGCGCGCTCGACCTGCGCGACCTGGGCGAGGTGCCCTGGCGCAGCGGTCTCGACGTCGCGCACCTGAGCGACGACCGGGTCGCCATCACGCCCCCGCTGCCCGGCGGCTGGGTGCTCGCCGTCGGCCGGCACCTGCTGCTGCACCCGCCCGCGCTCGACGACCTGTCCAAGGTCCTCGACACCGAGGTGCAGATGTTCGCCACCCACCGCGTCACCGAGACCCATCGGTGGCAGCGTGCGGTACGGGGTTCGCTGGTGCGTTCCTTCGGGTATGTGGGTCAGACCGGCGACGTCACGTCCTGGTCCGGTGACCCCGACGCGGTCGAGCGCGCGGCGGGACTGCCGGCGGCGTTCGACGAGGACGCGACAGTGCTGGTCTCGGAACGCGACGTGTTCCGGGTGGCCGCGGGGTGGAGCATCGACCCCACCACGCTCGACGGCCCCGCGCCAGGCCCGCTGCGCATCGGCGCGGCTCGTTGAGGAGGACGCTGTGCGCAAATACGTGATCATGGGTGTGCAGGGCAGCGGCAAGGGCACCCAGAGCGCGCTGCTGGCCAAGGACCTGGACCTGGTGCACATCAGCGTCGGCGACATCTTCCGCTGGAACGTGCAGAAACACACCAAGCTCGGGGCGCAGGTGCGCCGCACGATGAACGCCGGCAACCTGGTCAGCGACGATCTGGTCGAAGCGGTGGTCCGCGACCGGCTCGGCATGCACGACTGGAACTTCGGGTTCATCATCGACGGGTTTCCGCGCAACGCCCGCCAAGCCGAGTTCTTCATGGAGAGCTACGACATCGACGGCGTGATCAACCTCGAAATGCCCGACGATGAGGTGCGCCGCCGGGTGTTGAGCCGCCGGCTCTGCCCCAGGTGCGGGATGGATTACAACCTGATCGCCGATCGGCCCGAAGAAGAGGGACGCTGCGACATCTGTGGAACCCCTCTGGTCGTACGAGATGACGACACTCCTGAGGCTCTGGCCGCGCGTCTGCGGGACTATCACGAGCAGACGCGCCCGGTGCTGGAGCTTTTCCGGCGTAAGGAATACGTGTACGACATCGACGCGCGGCCCGCTCAGGACGAGGTGCAGCAGCAGATCCGCAAGGCCCTCAACTTGCCTTCTTGAGCGCCTCTTCAATGCGCTCGCACACCGTTTCCACAACGGCGAGCCGGGCGTAGTGCTTGTTGTCTCCGGCAATGATGTGCCACGGTGCGCGTTCATGATCGGTGCGCTTGAGCATTTCTTCGACGGCTTTCTCGTACGCGTCGCGCTTCTTGCGGTTGCGCCAGTCCTCTTCCGTCAATTTCCACGCGCGCAACGGATCATTCGCCCGGTCCTCGAAACGCCTTAGCTGTTCCTCCGGCGACACATGCATCCAGAACTTCACCATGATCATGCCCTCGGCCGTCAAAGTGCGTTCAAATTCCACAATTTCCTGGAACGCCCGCTGCCATTGTTCCTTGGTGGCGAACCCTTCCACGCGTTCCACCAGCACGCGCCCGTACCAGGAACGGTCGAACACCGCCATGCCGCCCCACCCGGGCAGCTTGGGCCAGAAACGCCACAGGAAATGGTGCCGCTTCTCGTCATAGGTCGGCGCCGCGAACTGCGACACCCGCACATGCCGCGGATCCAGCGGCGACGCCAAGCGCTTGATCGCCCCGCCCTTGCCCGAGGCATCCCAGCCCTCGAACACCACGCACAGCGGCGGGCCGATCTTCTTGCCGCCGATCTGGCCGCCCAGCTCCAGCCGCAGCTTCAGCAGCCGTTGCTGCGCTTCCTCGAGGCGGGCGACGGCCTTCTTCTTCGACAGCTCAACCGGCGGGGTGGCAGAACCAAGGCGACTCATCCCAGCAGTATCCCGGTTGGTTGCCACCCCCGCCGTGCAGGACAATCACCTGGTGACTTTTGTTGACGACATGCAATGGCGCGGGCTGATCCAGGACTCGACCGACCCCGACGAGCTGCGCAAGCACCTCGACGGCGCCTCGATCACGTTCTACGTGGGCTTCGACCCCACCGCGGCGTCGCTGCACGTCGGCAACCTCATGCAGGTCGTCACCGCCCGCCGGCTGCAGCAGGCCGGGCACAAGCCGCTGCTGCTGGTCGGCGGGGCCACCGGGCAGATCGGCGACCCCAGCGGGCGTTCCAGCGAACGCACCCTCAACACCCAGGACGTCACTGCGGGCTGGGTGCAGCGCATCCGCGAGCAGCTCACCCCGTTCATGTCCTTCGACGGCGACACCGCGGCAACCATGGTCAACAACCTCGACTGGACCGGCGAGCTGTCCGTCATCGACTTCCTGCGCGACGTCGGCAAGCACTTCCCGGTGAACAAGATGATCGCCCGCGACGTGGTGCGCAACCGCCTCGAAACCGGGATCAGCTTCACCGAGTTCAGCTACCAGTTGCTGCAGGCCAACGACTTCTACGAACTGCACCGCCGGCACGGGTGCTCGCTGCAGTTCGGTGGCTCCGACCAGTGGGGCAACATCACGGCAGGCGTTGATTTCGTACGCCGCCGCGGCGCCGGTCCGGTACAGGCTTTCACCACCCCGCTGGTGCTCAAGGCCGACGGCACCAAGTTCGGCAAGACAGCCGGGGGTGCCACTTGGCTCGACCCGGCGATGACCTCGCCGTACGCGTTCTACCAGTTCTGGATCAACTCCGACGACCGCGACGTCACCCAGTACCTGCGGTTCTTCAGCTTCAAATCCCGCGAGGAACTCGAAGAGCTGGAGAAGGCCACCGCCGACCGCCCCCAGGCCCGCCAAGCCCAGCGCGAGCTCGCATACGAGATGACCGCCCTGGTGCACGGCACCGCCGAAGCCGACCAGGCGGTGGCGGCCAGTCAGGCGTTGTTCGGGCGGGGCTCGCTGGCCGAGCTGTCTGCCAGCACGCTGCAAGCCGCGCTGTCCGAGGCCGGGATGACCACTGTGTCGGCGTTGCCCACGGCAGCGGCGTTGCTGCAGGAGACCGGGCTGGCCAAGAGCGGGGGAGACGCCCGCCGGACGATCTCCGAAGGCGGGGCCTACCTGAACAACGAGCGCATCACCGACCCCGAGGCCGTGGTGGACGCGGCAGCCCTGCTGCACGGGCGCTACCTGGTGCTGCGCAAGGGCAAGCGGACCTTCGCCGGCGTCGAACTTGCCTCGTCCACCGCCGTGTGACGCAGGTCTAGTTCGCCGGATTTGACGCTCGCTGGGGCGCCGACGTACCTTTCTTCCTGCCCACGGGACCTGGTCCTGAGGGCAGGGAGAACCATCTCGGGCGGTGCACCCACCCGGAACCCCGATCGGGGGGCCGGATTTGGAGCTGCGAAGCCGAGCGGGTAAAGTTCTTCTAGCCGGCAGGGAAACGGACGCGGAAGCGGACGGCCTGCCAATCCCCAAGATCTTTGCTTAGCGGGTCAGTCGTGTTCGTATCGGCTGGGCCGGTGATGGGTTGTGGGGAATGTGTTTCGGTTTGCCCCGTGATTTGCGGTGGGGAATCGGAGCGGGTAATGTTGAACGAGTGCCCCGGGGTGCGGAACTGCGGTTTCGGGTGTCGGTGTGTGGTTGTTCTTTGAGAACTCAACAGGGTGCTTGATAAGCCAGTGCCAATTGTTTTATTTCTGGCTTCTTCGGAAGCTTGGATTCCTTTGGCAACTTTTATGTTGTCGGGATGGATTCACAACAAAAGTTTTTGTTGGAGAGTTTGATCCTGGCTCAGGACGAACGCTGGCGGCGTGCTTAACACATGCAAGTCGAGCGGAAAGGCCCTTCGGGGTACTCGAGCGGCGAACGGGTGAGTAACACGTGAGCAACCTGCCCTGGACTTTGGGATAACCCTCGGAAACGGGGGCTAATACCGGATATTACTGCTGGCCGCATGGTTGGTGGTGGAAAGTTTTTCGGTCTGGGATGGGCTCGCGGCCTATCAGCTTGTTGGTGGGGTGATGGCCTACCAAGGCGACGACGGGTAGCCGGCCTGAGAGGGCGACCGGCCACACTGGGACTGAGACACGGCCCAGACTCCTACGGGAGGCAGCAGTGGGGAATATTGCACAATGGGCGCAAGCCTGATGCAGCGACGCCGCGTGAGGGATGACGGCCTTCGGGTTGTAAACCTCTTTCAGCAGGGACGAAGCGTGAGTGACGGTACCTGCAGAAGAAGCGCCGGCCAACTACGTGCCAGCAGCCGCGGTAAGACGTAGGGCGCGAGCGTTGTCCGGATTTATTGGGCGTAAAGAGCTCGTAGGCGGCTTGTCACGTCGACTGTGAAATCCCGCGGCTCAACCGCGGGTCTGCAGCCGATACGGGCAGGCTAGAGTTCGGTAGGGGAGACTGGAATTCCTGGTGTAGCGGTGAAATGCGCAGATATCAGGAGGAACACCGGTGGCGAAGGCGGGTCTCTGGGCCGATACTGACGCTGAGGAGCGAAAGCGTGGGGAGCGAACAGGATTAGATACCCTGGTAGTCCACGCTGTAAACGTTGGGCGCTAGGTGTGGGGGACCTCTCCGGTTCTCTGTGCCGCAGCTAACGCATTAAGCGCCCCGCCTGGGGAGTACGGCCGCAAGGCTAAAACTCAAAGGAATTGACGGGGGCCCGCACAAGCGGCGGAGCATGCGGATTAATTCGATGCAACGCGAAGAACCTTACCTGGGTTTGACATCACTCGAAAACTCGCAGAGATGTGGGGTCCTTCGGGGCGGGTGACAGGTGGTGCATGGCTGTCGTCAGCTCGTGTCGTGAGATGTTGGGTTAAGTCCCGCAACGAGCGCAACCCTCGTTCGATGTTGCCAGCGCGTTATGGCGGGGACTCATCGAAGACTGCCGGGGTCAACTCGGAGGAAGGTGGGGATGACGTCAAGTCATCATGCCCCTTATGTCCAGGGCTTCACGCATGCTACAATGGCCGGTACAAAGGGTTGCGATGCCGTGAGGCGGAGCGAATCCCAAAAAGCCGGTCTCAGTTCGGATCGGGGTCTGCAACTCGACCCCGTGAAGTCGGAGTCGCTAGTAATCGCAGATCAGCAACGCTGCGGTGAATACGTTCCCGGGCCTTGTACACACCGCCCGTCACGTCACGAAAGTCGGCAACACCCGAAGCCGGTGGCCTAACCCCTTGTGGGAGGGAGCCGTCGAAGGTGGGGCTGGCGATTGGGACGAAGTCGTAACAAGGTAGCCGTACCGGAAGGTGCGGCTGGATCACCTCCTTTCTAAGGAGCAACTA
>NZ_LOJP01000001.1:4580336-4635943 GCF_001553785.1 Actinoplanes sp. TFC3 | reverse complement strand
GTTCCTGACGGGCCGTCGTTGGGTGGGCGGGCGCAGGCTGGGGAACAGAGCGGGCGGCACGGGCGGCCGGAAGCCGCGCCGGATCGCGGCGACAGCATCGGGCGGCACACCGGCGCCATGCCGATCGTGCGACCAGGCGAAGATCGTCGGATTCCGGGTACGAGCGAAGCGCCCGAAAACCGCGGCGGCCCCGACGCCACCGGGCCCATCCGCCGGCCCGGTCAGCCGCCGTCCCCACAAGCTGCCCGAGCCTCCGCTGCGGTGGTACCGCCGGTGGTACCCGGGCGCGAGGGCGTACGGACACCGGCCGTGCCGGGACGAGCCGGGGCCATGGCGGCGGGTACGGGTAACACCGGCCCCATTCCCAAAGTCGGACGAGTAACGCCCGGGGGGACGATTCGCGGGTCCGGAAGGGTGCCGCGGCCCGGTCAACCGGTTTCCGGTCAGCCCGCAACCGGTCAGCCTGCGCCGGGCAAATCTGCGCCGGGCCAATCTGTGCCGGGCCAATCTGTGCCGGGCCAATCTGTGCCGGGTCAGGCCGGGACAGGTCAGCCTGGGCAGGGACAGCGGGCGGCGGGTCAGACCCAGGCTGGGCAGCCGGGGCGCGGCACGGGGGCTGTCCGGGCGGCTGCGGCTGTGCAAGGTGCTGGTGCTGGCACGGGTGCCGATGTGCAGGGTGCGCCGGCGGGTGAGTTTCCCGGGCGGGGGGCGGATGATGCTGCTCCGGGGCAGGGTACCGCTGGAGTGGCCCGTGGTGGGGCTGCCGTGGTGCCGGGTCAGCCTGCTGGCGATCTGGCGCGCGGAGGGCTCGCGGACAGGCCGGGCCGGGGTGGAGTTGGCGCTGCCCCCGGACGAGCGACGGTACCGGGCGACGCGCCGGGCCGGGCAGCCGTTCCGGGAGACAGCTCAGGCCGGGCTGGCATTTCGGACGACCAGCCGGGCCGAGTGGCCATCCCGGGCGAGGGACCGAGCCGCACAGCCGTGGCCGGAGAAGGACCGGGGGAAGGAACGGGCCGAGCGAAGGTCCCGGCCGCCGGACCAGGCCGAGCCTCCGTCCCGGGAGTGAACGGACCGGGTCGGGCAGCCGTCCCGGGAGCAGGCGGACCGGGCCGGGCATCGGTTCCAGGAGCAGACGGGCTGGGCCGAGCATCGGTTCCAGGCGCAGGTGGGCCCGGCCGAGCATCGGTCTCCGTCCCGATCGGCGACGTAACCCCGATCGGTGAGGTAACCCCGATCGGTGAGGTAACGCGGATCGGTGAGGTAACGCGGATCGGTGAGGTAACCCCGATCGGCGACGACGTAACCCGGGAGGACGAGGAGCCCGGCACCGGCCGGCTCACCGGAAAAGCCCGCGCAGGCAGCGCGACCGTCGGCAAAGCAACACCCGGCGCACTTGTGGGCGTACCGGGGGATGGGTCTGATGGTGCGGACCCGCTGAGGCTTCGGGCCGCTACGGCCGGGGCGGAAGACGGGGCTGGGGCCGGGGGTTTGAAGGGGGCTCGCTCGGAGCTGCGGCGGCAGTTGCGGGCCAAGCGGCGGCTACGGGTGCTGACCTTGTTGTCGTTGACCGTTGTGGTGCTGGGGCTGCTGCCGATGGCTCTGGTGGTTCGCTCGGCTATGCGGGATCCGGTCTTCAACTCGCTTGACGCGTTGGATGTGCCGGGGTGGGCCGATCATGACACCGAGGACAAGATCAGTGGCAGCCGGTGGTGTTTCCTGGAGTGCCGGTTCCGGGAACGGCTGGTGCAGTCGGAGAAGCCGTTTGCCGAGACCAGCAAGGCTTATTCGGCCGCTTTGACCAGTGCGGGGTGGAAGCCGCTCGGGGACAAGTGCACCGATCAGCCGGTTGAGGACGGGAAGTACACCTGCTGGCAGCGCGACGAGTTCACTCTGGATCTCTGGGTACGTATTCCCGAGTGCGCGGTCGACGCCGTGGCGGCCCAGGATCCTGATGTGCTGCCCTCGGTCGGACCCGATGGAGTGGTTGAGACCGTCGATCCCTCGAAGTGCACCGGGTCCACGGTCAGCATCAAGGTGCAGAATGCCGTCACCGACCCCCGTGGCAAGGGCGCACCGGCCATCGACCCCTCGCTGGTGGGGGAGACTCCCGACCCCGTGCTGACCAATGATCCCCTGCTGAACCCGACACCCTCGGCGTCGTGACGCGGACTCCGGTGACGGACGGTAGGGTCTGCACGTTGAACTGAGGTCCGTCGGTAGAGGAGACGCGTGTAATGGACGCCGGGGAAATCGCAGGCCTGATCGCGGCGGGCGCGTTCTTGATGCTTGTGTTTGTACTTGCCGTGCCGATCTTGCGGCTGCGGCGCACCGTGGACGCGGCCACGCAGGCCATCAATGACCTGAACGACCGGACCGGTCCGCTGCTGGCCGAAGTAACCGGAACAGTGCAGAACGTCAACGTGGTGCTCGGGCAGTCGCAGGTCACACTGGACGGTCTGAACGTGCAGCTCGCCAAGGTCGACACGATGACCGAGCACGCCCAGAACGTCACCGCCAATGTCGCCAACCTGGCCACGGTGGTGTCCGCCGCCGCCGCGAACCCGCTGGTCAAGGTGGCCTCGTTCGGCTACGGCCTGCGCAAGGCCGCCGCGGCTCGCCGGCACGCCGAGGACGAGCGTGAGGTCCGTGCCACTCTCAAGCGGCGCCGCAAGTCCGCCCGCGCCAACTGACCAGGAGATATCGAGCATGAAGCGGTTGCTCTGGCTGGGCGTGGGCCTGGCTGTCGGCGCCATTGTCGTTCGCAAGCTGACCCGCAAGGCCAGCGAGTTCACGCCGTCGGGTATCGCCACCTCGCTGTCGGAATCCGCTGGCGGTCTGATGGAGTCGCTGCGTAGCTTCGTGGATGACGTCCGCGAAGGGATGGCCGAACGGGAGCAGGAGATCCACGAGGCCTTCGCCGCGGGTGAGCTTTACGAGGACAAGTTCGCCGAGCTGCGCGAGGAGGCGGAGCCCGGTTCGTACGGGCGGCATGCCCAGGAGGATCAGCGATGAAGACGGCGGAGATCAAGCGGCGCTTCCTGGCGCATTTCGAGGCTGACGGGCACACGGTTGTCCCCAGTGCCCCGCTGCCCGCCATCGACGACCCGAACCTGCTGTTCATCAACGCCGGCATGGTGCAGTTCGTCCCCTTCTTCCTGGGCCAGCGCACCCCGCCGTACGAGCGGGCGGTCTCCGTGCAGAAGTGCATCCGCACGCCCGACATCGACGAGGTCGGCAAGACCTCGCGGCACGGCACGTTCTTCCAGATGAACGGCAACTTCTCGTTCGGCGACTACTTCAAGGCCGGCGCGATCGACCTGGCCTGGGCGCTGTCGACCAAGCCGGTGTCCGAGGGCGGCTTCGGCCTGGACCCCAGCCGGATCTGGCCGACGGTCTACCTTGACGACGACGAGGCGTTCGAGCTCTGGAAGAAGATCGGGGTGCCGGTCGAGCACATCGTGCGCCGGGGCAAGAAGGACAACTACTGGTCCATGGGCATCCCCGGTCCCGCGGGTCCCTGCTCGGAGCTGTTCTACGACCGTGGCCCCGAATATGGCGCGGACGGCGGCCCCGAGGTCGACGAGGACCGGTTCATGGAGTTCTGGAACCTGGTCTTCATGCAGTACGAGATCACCAACGTGAAGAGCAAGGAAGACTTCACGATCGTCGGTGACCTGCCCAAGCAGAACATCGACACCGGGATGGGCCTGGAGCGCATCGCGTCGATCCTGCAGGGGGTGGACAACCTCTACGAGATCGATGAGGTACGTCCCATCCTCGCCCGCGCCGCGGAGATGACCGGCAAGCAGTACGGCGTGCACTCCGGTCACGTGGCCGGCGAGTCGCATCCCGACGACGTGCGCCTGCGGGTGATCGCGGACCATGTTCGTACCGCGCTGATGCTGATCGGTGATGGTGTCACGCCGGCCAACGAGGGCCGCGGGTATGTGCTGCGCCGGATCATGCGCCGCGCGATCCGGGCGATGCGGCTGCTGGGCTGGCAGGACCGCGCGCTGCCCGAGCTGCTGCCGGTGGCGCGGGACTGCATGGCGCCCTCGTACCCGGAGCTGGCGAGCGACTTCGACCGGATCTCCACGTACGCGTACCAGGAAGAGGATGCCTTCCTGTCCACGCTGCGGGCGGGCACGACGATCCTGGACACCGCGATCACCGAGACCAAGCAGGCCGGCACGGCGAAGCTGTCCGGCGACAAGGCGTTCCAGCTGCACGACACGTATGGCTTCCCGATCGACCTGACCCTGGAGATCGCTGCCGAGCAGGGCCTCGCGGTCGACCAGGACGGCTTCCGCCGGCTCATGGCCGACCAGCGCTCCCGGGCCAAGGCGGACGCGGCGGCGCGCAAGACCGGGCATGCGGACCTGTCGGCGTACCGTTCGGTGCTCGACAACGGCGGCCCGATCGAGTTCACCGGTTACCAGGAGGTCAGCCGGGAGTCGCGGGTGCGGGCGCTGCTCGGCTCCGGCGGCACCAGCGTCGCGGCGGCGGGCGAGGGCGACTATGTCGAGCTGGTGCTCGACACCACCCCGTTCTACGCCGAGGGCGGTGGCCAGCAGGCCGACACCGGCCTGATCAACGTGGGTGGCGGGCAGGTCGAGGTCGTCGACGTGCAGCAGCCGCTCCCCGGTCTGATCGTGCACAAGGCGCGCGTGGTGCGCGGCGAGGTGCGCGCGGGCGAGGCGGGCTTCGCCGAGATTGATGTCACACGCCGCAAGGCGATCTCGCGCTCGCACACCGCGACCCACCTCATCCACCAGACCATGCGCACGTTCCTCGGCGAGTCGGCCACCCAGGCGGGTTCGCTGAACGCGCCCGGCCGGCTGCGCTTCGACTTCAACACCCCCGGTGCGGTCTCGCCGAGCGTGCTGCACGACGTCGAGCAGCAGGTCAACGAGGTGCTGCTGCGGGACCTCGAAGTGCATGCGTTCATCACCTCGCAGGAGGAGGCGCGCCGGCTCGGTGCGATGGCGCTGTTCGGGGAGAAGTACGGCGACGAGGTCCGGGTGGTTGAAGTCGGCGACTACGCGCGTGAACTTTGTGGTGGCACGCACGTGGCCCGCTCCGGCCAGCTGGGCCTGGTGAAGATCCTCAACGAGTCGTCGATCGGCTCGGGCGTGCGCCGCGTGGAAGCGCTGGTCGGCATCGACGCGTTCGGCTTCCTGGCCAAGGAGCACCTGCTGGTGACCCGGCTGGCCGAGCTGTTCCGGGTGCCCGGCGACCAGGTCGCCGACCGGGTCGAGCAGACCGTCACGGCGCTGCGCGACGCCGAGAAGGAACTCGAGAAGATGCGGGCCCAGATGGTCCTCGGCGGCGCCGGCGCGCTCGCCGGGCAGGCCAAGGACCTGCACGGGGTGGCGTTCGTGGGCACCGAGGCGCCCGAGGGCGCGGCCACCAACGATGTGCGTACGCTGGCCCAGGAGATCCGCGGCAAAATTGACTCCGCCCGTCCGGCGGTGGTCGCGGTCGCGGCCCGCGCGAACGGCAAGGCGTCACTGATCGTGGCCGTCAACGCGGTGGCCAAGGGCCGCGGCTTGTCCGCGTCCGACCTGGTCAAGGGCGCGTTGTCGGGTCGTGGCGGCGGCAACGCCGATCTCGCGCAGGGCGGCGGCGTGAGCGCCGATCAGGTGCCGGTGCTGCTCGCAGCGGTGGAGAAAGCGGTCGGCGAGACCGCCTGAGGAAGGTGGGTGTCGGCGATGAACGCACTGCCGCGGGGTAGGCGGCTGGGCGTTGATGTCGGTAAGGTGCGCGTCGGGGTCGCACTCAGTGACCCCGACGGGATCCTGGCCACCCCCCTGGTCACGGTCTCCCGTGACATGGGGGCGGCGTCCGACGCCGTGCCCCGCGACATAGCTGAGCTCGGTCGCCTCGTGGGGGAGCACGAGGTGGTGCAGATCGTCGTTGGCCTTCCCGTGCGCCTCAACGGGCGCGAAGGGGATGCCGCCATCGACATTCGTGCGTACGCTGATCGGCTTGAACACGCGGTCAGGCCCGTACCCATCGTGCTGGCGGACGAACGGATGTCGACTGTTGTCGCCAGTCGCCGGCTCGCCGAGCGGGGGGTCAGGGGCAAACGACAGCGGGCGGTCGTCGACCAGGCGGCCGCGGTCGAGATTCTGCAGAGCTGGCTGGACGCACAGCGGAGGCGGACGACATGATCGACGAGCTGGACCTGGCGTTTGACGAACAGGCCGAGCGCGGCAAACCTCGCCACCGGCGCGGCTTCAACGGGGGCGGCGGCGGTAAGAGCGGGGGCAAGACCGCAATCGCATTCCTCATGGCGTTCGTGCTGCTCGGCGTGCTCGGCGTCGGCGGCTACCTGGGCTACGAGAAAGTGAAGGGCTTCTTCACCGCGGCCGACTACGACGGCGCGGGCGGTGAGGCGGTGCAGGTCTCCATCGCGGAGAACGCCAGCCTCACCGACATCGGCAACACCCTGGTCGACTCCGATGTGGTGAAGAGCACGGCGGCCTTCGTCGACGCCGCGGATGCGAACCCCAAGGGCAAGAACATCCAGTCGGGCACGTACAACCTGAAGAAGCAGATGGCGGCCGAAGAGGCCGTGACGATGCTGCTCGACCCCAAGTCGCGCGTGGTCAACGGGGTGACGATCAAAGAGGGCCTGACCACGGTGGAGATCTACGCCCTGCTGTCGGCGAAGACCCGCATCCCGGTCAAGGACTTCGAGGCAGCGGCGAAAAACCCGATCGACCTCGGTGTTCCGGACTTCTTCTTCAACCGGCGTGACGGCAAGAAGGCGTCGGGCACGATTGAGGGCTTCTTGTTCCCCGACACCTACGAGTTCCCGCCGAAAGCCACGGCTGCGGACATCCTGCGGACCATGGTGACCAAGTTCCTGGACGCCACGGCCGATATCGACTTCACCAAAACAGTTGAGGGCAGCCTGTCGGTCTCTCCCTATGAGGCGCTGATCGTCGCGTCGCTGGCCCAGGCGGAATCCGGCACCGCGGCAGACCTGCCCAAGGTGGCCCGTGTCGCCTACAACCGCGCGTACAAGAAGAAGATGCCGCTGCAGTTCGACGTCACCACGAACTACTGGCTGAAGCTGCAGAACAAGGACGCCAAGCACTCCGGCAAAATGACCGACGCCGAGTTGCAGGACCCGAAGAACCCGTACACCACGGAACTCAAGGTCGGTCTCCCGCTCGGTCCGATCGACAACCCGGGTAAGGCGGCGCTGCAAGCCGCTGCTAAGCCGGCGACCGGTGACTGGCTGTTCTTCGTGGCGATCGACAAGTCGGGCAACTCGGCGTTCGCGGTCACCAACGCCGAGCACGACGCCAACATCCAGAAGGCGTGCAGGAACGGCATCCCGCTCTGCTGACAAGCCGATGATCCGGCCGCCGCCGGCCACCCGGATCTTCGGGTGGCCGGCGGTCCTGCTTGTGGGCGAGGCGCGTCCTGCAGCAGCGTTGTGCTTTAAGGTCGGGGCGTGTCCACACCTTCCGGCCGCAAGGCGGCGGTCTGCGGTAAGCCGATCGCGCATTCGCTCTCCCCGGTCATCCACGCCGCCGGTTTCGCGGCGGCCGGGCTTTTCGGCTGGAGTTACACGGCCATCGAGTGCGCCGAGGCTGAGCTGCCGCAGTTGGTGGCGGGTCTCGGCCCCGAGTGGGCGGGCCTGTCGCTGACCATGCCGCTCAAGGAAAAGGCCCTGACGCTGGCCGCGGAGGCATCATCGGTCGCGGTGGCGACGGGTGCTGCCAATACTCTGGTACGTCGTGACGACGGCTCCTGGTACGCCGACAACACCGACGTTCCGGGCATGGTCCGGGTGCTCCGCGACGCCGGGCTACGCCGGTCGACCGTCGAGCCCGCGATCACCGTGCTCGGCGGCGGCGGCACCGCTCGGGCTGCCCTCGCCGCGGCGGCCCAGCTCGACGCGGCTGCGGTCACCGTGGTCACCCGCCGCCCCGAAGCCAGCGAGGAACTGCGCCCGGCGGCCGAGGCGCTCGGTGTCACCCTCACCGGGGTCAGCTGGACGAACGCCCCGGCCGCGTTCGAGGCCGACGCGGTGATCTCCACGGTGCCCAAGGGCGCGGCCGACAGCCTGGTCAGCCGGATCCCGTGGCGGGCGGGCACCGTGCTGTTCGACGCGATCTACGATCCGTGGCCCACCCCGCTGGCCGAGGCGGCGTCCGCGCACGGGGTGCGGGTGGTTTCGGGGCTGGACCTGTTGCTCGCTCAGGCGCTGGGGCAGTTCGAGCAGTTCACCAGGGTGGTGCCGGCTCCCGAACGGGCAATGCGCGAGGCTTTGACGGCGGCGGCCAGCGTTCGTTAGCGGTGCCCGGCGGGCTGTGGACGTACCGGATGGGTCAATGTCAGGACCGCGACCACCGCGACCGTTGCGAAAGCCGCGATGGCCAGGCCCATCGGTACTCCCTTGACCGGCTCGCCCAGCCCGGCCAGCGGGGCCGCCGCAGCCGCGATCACCGACTGGATGCCGCCCAGCAGAGCGGCAGCGGTGCCGGCTCGTTCCGGGTGCAGATCCAGCGCCAGGGCCATTGAGTTCGGCGTCATCAGACCGATGGTGCCGACCAGGATGAACATGCCGATGAGCAGCCCGGCCAGCACCCCGGTGGTCGCTGAGATCAGCACGATCACCCCGGCCGCCGCCTCCACGGCGAGGGTGACCACCAGGATCGCGCGCGGCGTGAAACGGTCGAGCAGCGGACTGTTGGTCTGGCTGGCGATGATCAGGGCGCACGAGTTGACGCCGAACAGGATGCTGAACACCGTCGCCGAGATGCCGTATCCCTCCTGCAGAACAAAGGATGAGCCGGACAGGTAGGCGAACATCGCCGCGAACGCGAACGACTGCGCGAGCGCATACCCCACGAAAACTCGGTCGGCGAACAGCGTCCTGGCGGCGCCGGCAATGTCCGCGAGGCCCCCGGAAGAGCGCCTTTCCGGTGCGAGCGTCTCCGGCATCCTCACCACAAGCAACACAAACAGTAGGCACGCGATCCCACCCAGCGTGACAAAGATGCCCGGCCACGCCGTCACCCTGAGTACAGCGCTACCCAGCGAAGGCGCCGCGATCGGGGCCAACCCGAAGATCAGAGAAAGCCGTGAGAAGAACTTGGCCGCCGCCACACCTGAGTAGAGGTCCCGCACGATCGCCCGCGCCACCACCACCCCGGCGCCACCCGCGAACCCCTGCGCCAGCCTCACCGCTGCCAGCAGCCCGGCGTTGGGGGCAAAGGCGCACAGCACCGACAAGATGGCGTACGCCGCCACGCCGGCCAGCAACGGCCGGCGGCGGCCCCACCGGTCGCTGAGCGGTCCGCAGACCAGTTGGCCAAGGGCGAGGCCGATCAGGCACGTTGTCAGGGACAGTTGGACCTGGGCATCCTCGACGTGCAGGTCCCGGGCGATAACGGGGAAAGCGGGCAGGTACATGTCGAGCGACAACGGCCCGATCCCCGTGATGAACCCGAGCATGACGACCATGAGCGCGGTGCTGGCAGGCCGGACGGTAAGGCGTGAAGACACGAGCGGACCATACCTCTGACGTTTGCGGTGGGGACGAGATCGACCGGGCCGGGTCGATCGGACGGTTCGGGTATGTGAGGGGGCCGGATGGCTTGCCGGTGGGTTGACCTGTCCGCTCAGCGGGATGGCGGTGGGGGGCCGGCGAGCCAGGAGCCGTACGTGCCAGACTGTGATCCGTGTTGCGCTGGCTTACCGCAGGTGAATCCCATGGACCGGCGCTCGTCGCCCTGCTGGAGGGCGTGCCCGCCGGGGTGCGAGTGACGAGCGAGGACATCGGGCGGGATCTTGCGCGCCGACGGCTGGGGTATGGCCGGGGTGCGCGGATGAAGTTCGAGCAGGATGTTGTCGAGATCATCGGCGGCGTCCGGCACGGGGTGACGCTGGGCAGCCCGGTGGCCGTCCGGGTGGGCAACTCGGAGTGGCCCAAGTGGGAGACCGTGATGTCCGCCGATCCGGTGGATGCCGCCGAGCTGGCCGCTCAGGCCCGCAACGCCCCGCTGACTCGGCCGCGGCCCGGGCACGCCGACCTGGCCGGCATGCAGAAGTACGGCCACACCGATGCCCGTCCCATCCTTGAGCGCGCCAGTGCCCGGGAGACCGCCGCCCGCGTCGCTGCTGGGGTGGTGGCCAAGGCCCTGGTCAAGCAGGCGCTGGGCATCGACATCGTGTCGCACGTCATCGAGATGGGGTCGGTGAGCGTCAAGTCCGGCCTGGTGCCCACGCCCGAGGACGCCGAGCGGATCGACGCCGACCCGGTTCGCTGCCTCGATCCCGAGGCCAGTGCGCGGATGGTGGCCGAGGTCGACGCGGCCAAGAAGGACGCGGACACGCTCGGGGGCATCGTGGAGGTGCTCGCTTACTCTGTACCTCCCGGTCTGGGCTCTCATGTGCAGTGGGACCGCAAGCTGGACGCCCGGCTGGCCGCCGCCCTGATGTCCATCCAATCGGTGAAGGGCGTGGAGATCGGCGACGGGTTCACCCAGGCCCGCTCGCGGGGTTCGGTGGCGCACGACGAGATCGTGCCGGGGCCCGTGGGGGTGCGGCGGGTGACCGATCGCGCCGGCGGGCTGGAGGGTGGCATCACCAACGGCGAGAGTCTGCGGGTACGTGCCGCGCTCAAGCCGATTTCGTCGCTGAACCGGGCGTTGCAGACCATCGACGTGACCACAGGCGAGGCAGCCACCGCGATCAACCAGCGGTCGGACGTGGCAGCAGTGGCCGCCGGTGCGGTGGTGGCCGAGGCGATGGTGGCGCTGGTGCTGGCGGAGGCGGCGACCGAGAAGTTCGGCGGCGACTCGGTGGGCGAGATCCAGCGCAACCTGGCCGGTTACCTCGACAGCCTGCTGATCCGCTGATGGCGCCCGCGGCAGTGCTGGTGGGCCCGCCCGGCGCCGGGAAGACCACCGTCGGCAAGGCGGTCGCCGAGCTGCTCGGCGTGCCGTTCGCCGACACCGACCACCTCATCGCGCAGCGCGCCGGCAAGCCGATCCCGGAGATCTTCTTCGACGACGGCGAGCAAACCTTCCGCGCGCTGGAGCGCGAGACCATCGCCGAGGCGCTCACGTCCTTCGATGGGGTTCTTGCGCTGGGCGGAGGAGCAATTCTCGACTCGGATACGAGGGAAGCGCTGCACCCGCACACCATCGTGTTCCTGTCCGTGGAGTTGCCCGACGCCGTCAAGCGCGTGGGGCTGGGCGCCGGCCGGCCGTTGCTGAGCGTGAACCCGCGGGCGACGCTCAAGTACCTGATGGAGGAGCGCCGCCCGCTGTACACGTCGGTGGCCACCCATACCGTGCACACCGATGGCCGCCCGCCCGAGGAGATCGCCACCGAGCTGGCCGGTCTTCTCAAGGTCGGGTGACCCGGCCCTCCAGGGCTTCGATGCGCTTGATCAAAGGCGCAAGCTCCGCTCGTACGGCGGTCAGCAGATCCGTCGCCGCAGCAGGCTGGGCCGTGGTCGCCCGCAGGTGCGCGTAACCCGCCACCGCCGCAGCGACCGCCCGTTTCGTCGCGCGCGCGTCCGCCCCGAGGTCGCGCAGCACCGCCCCGGCCACGCCGTCCGGTTCGGCGCTGAGCCCGATCAGCAGATGCTCACACCCCACGTAGTTGTGGCTCAGGCTCACCGACTCCAGCACGGCCAGCTCGATCGCCGCCACGGCCGGGGCGCTCAGGTGCCGGCCCTCCCCGGCGCCGCCCGGCTCGGCGGTGTCCGGCACGGTGATCGCCGCCACGTCGATGTCCATCGCGCCGAGCACCTGCAGTCCCAGGTTGCTGCCCTCGGCGATCAAAGCGTGCAGCAGGTCACCGGTGGTCACCGAGCGCCCGGCCGCCCGCTGCGCAGCCAACCCGAGCACCGTGGCCATCCGGGCGGTGATCTGCGGGAACTGCTCGGCGATCCGGTCGGGTTCCAGCGGCTGGGCCAGCGACTTGCGCAACCCGGCCACCCGGCGCAGGGCCTGCTGCAGCGCGTACTGGCAGATGGCGGACACCGGCAGCCCCGCCTCGCGGACCGAGTCGGCCAGGTCGTCGGGCAGGTACACGTTGATTTTCGGCATGCGACAGATGTAACCCCTCGGGGGGTTAGTTGTCTATAACCCCATATCCGCGCGACTAGCATCGCAGCCGATGGACGACGTGACCCGCATCCCCGTATCCGGCGACCGCCCCTACGACGTGCTCGTCGGGCGCGGCCTGCTGACCGCCCTGCCGCCGCTGGTCGACGGCGCCGCCCGTGCCGCCGTGCTCTATGCCGCGCCGCTCAAGGAACGCGCCGAGCAGGTCGCCGCCGCGCTCGCCGGGGCCGGCTTGCGCCCGCTGCCGATCGAGGTGCCGGACGCCGAGGCCGGCAAGAGCATCGAGGTGGCCGCGGGCTGCTGGGATCAGCTCGGCGCGGCCGGCTTCACCCGCACGGACGTCGTCGTCGGCGTCGGCGGGGGAGCGGTGACCGACCTGGCCGGCTATGTGGCGGCGAGCTGGCTGCGCGGGGTGCGCTGGGTGCCGGTGTCCTCCTCGCTGCTGGGCATGGTCGACGCGGCGGTGGGCGGCAAGACCGGCGTCAACATCGCCGCGGGCAAGAACCTGGTCGGCGCGTTCCACCCGCCCGCCGGGGTGCTCTGCGACCTCGGCCTGCTGACCACGCTGCCGGGCGACGACCTGCGCGCCGGGCTGGCCGAGGTGATCAAGTGCGGGTTCATCGCCGACCCGGCCATCCTCGAGCTGGTCGAAGGTGACCCGGCGGCCGCCGCCGACCCGGGCAGCGCGGTGCTGCGCGAGCTGGTCGAGCGGGCCATCCGGGTCAAGGCCGAGGTGGTCGGCGCCGACCTGCGCGAGTCCGGGTTGCGCGAGATCCTCAACTACGGGCACACGCTGGGTCACGCCATCGAGAAGCACGAGCGTTACCGGTGGCGCCACGGCCACGCGGTCGCGGTGGGTCTGGTCTACGCCGCCGAACTGGGCCGGCTCACCGGCCGCCTGGAGGACGCGGTGGCCGCCCGGCACGCCGCGGTGCTCAAGCTGGTGGACCTGCCGACCTCGTACCGCGCCGATGCCTGGGAGCAGTTGCTGCCGGCCATGCGCATCGACAAGAAGGCGCGGGCCGACACGTTGCGCTTCGTGGTGCTCGACGGCCTCGCCAAGCCCGGCATTCTGGCGGTTTCCGACGAGCACGTGCTCCAGCAGGCGTACGAGGTGGTGGCGCGATGAAGGTGTACGTGCTCAACGGCCCGAACCTGGGGCGCCTCGGCACCCGGCAAGTCGATGTCTACGGGGCCGGCTCTTATGCCGACCTGGTCGGGTTGTGTGAACGTACCGGGAAAGAACTGGGCTTGGAGGTCGAGGTCCGCCAGACCGACGCCGAGCACGAAATGCTGGGCTGGATCCACGCCGCGGCCGACGAGCAGACGCCGGTCGTGCTCAACCCGGGAGCCTGGTCGCACTACTCCTACGCGGTGCGTGACGCGTGCGCGATGCTGCGGGCGCCCCTGGTCGAGGTGCACATCTCCAACATCCACGCGCGCGAGGAGTTCCGGCACCACTCGGTGATCTCGGCGGTGGCCACCGGGGTGATCGCGGGCCTGGGCTTCGACGGCTACCGGCTCGCGCTGGCACACATCGCGGGACGCTCTCGCCCCGATTCGCCGGGTGACACCTCTCGCCGGTAAACTTCTTCGGTCACCTCCGCGTATCGATCACAGGGCAGGACATGGCTTCCACCAACGACCTGAAGAACGGCCTGGTGCTCAACCTCGAAGGCGAGCTGTGGGCCGTCGTCGAGTTCCAGCACGTCAAGCCGGGCAAGGGCGGCGCGTTCGTGCGCACCACGCTCAAGAACGTGCTCTCCGGCAAGGTCGTGGACAAGACCTTCAACGCCGGCACCAAGGTCGAGACGGCCACGGTCGACAAGCGCACGATGCAATACCTCTACCAGGACGGCGAGGACTTCGTCTTCATGGACCTGGACACCTTCGACCAGATCACCGTGCCCGGTGGCACGGTCGGCGAGGCCGCCAACTACCTGCTGCCCGAGGCCGAGGCCACGGTGGCGACCCACGAGGGCGTGCCGCTCTACATCGAGCTGCCGACCAGCGTCTTCCTCGAGGTCACCTACACCGAGCCGGGCCTGCAGGGCGACCGCTCCACCGGCGGTACCAAGCCCGCCACGGTGGAGACCGGCGCGACCGTCAACGTCCCGCTGTTCATCACCACCGGCGAGAAGATCAAGGTCGACACCCGCGACGGCCGCTACCTCGGCCGCAGCTGAGGCGTCGCCACATGGCTGAAGGTCCCAAAACGCAGATGCCTGCCCGCCGCAAGGCGCGCAAGCGGGCCCTGGACGTCCTCTACGAGGCCGACCTCCGGGACCTCTCCCCGCGCGGGGTGCTCCTGACATACCTGGAGCGCATCGAAAAGCCCCGCCCGGATCACCTCGACTACACCATCGGCCTGGTCGAGGGCGTGGCCGAGCACCTCGACCGCATCGACGAGCTGATCGCCAGCTACGCCGAGGGCTGGACCATCGACCGCATGCCGGTGGTGGACCGCAACCTCGCCCGCATCGCGGTGTACGAGCTGCTCTACGTCCCCGAGATCGACGATCCGGTAGCCATCACCGAGGCCGTCGAGCTGGCCAAGCAGATGTCCACTGACGACAGCCCGCGCTTCCTCAACGGCATCCTCGGCCGCATCGCCGAGTTCGCCACGCGCTGACCGTTTTCGCTCAGCCGATCCGGGCCCGCCCAGGGCCTGGGTCGGCTTTGCTGTGTCCCTCCGGCGCCGGCCCCAACGCCCGCGGTGGCCCGCGCTGCCTGCCGCTGCCCGCGCTGCCGTTACTGCCTGCGCTGCCGTTACTGCCTGCGCTGCCGTCACTGCCTGCACCGCCCGCGCTGGCTGCGGGCTGGTCCGGGCATGCAGAAGCCCGCGCCGCCTGATGACGGCACGGGCTTGCTGAGCCGGCCACGCGCGGATGCCCCGCCCGGCCTCCGGTGTTACCGGCTCAGTGGTGTCGACGCCGGCTCAGCTGGCGAAGAACGCGCGCGGGTCCGCGACGAGCACGCCCTGCTCGGTCAGGCGCTCGATGAGGCCCGACGGCGAGATGTCGTACACGATGGCGAGGGCGCGCAGGTCGTCGGCGCGGATGGACAGCACGCGGCCGTTGTAGTCGCCGCGCTGCTGCTGGATGGCCCTGGCGTAGCGGGCGACGTAGGCCAGGTCCTCACCGGCCGCGTCGTACAGCTTTTCCAGGTCCAGCACGATCTTGTTGGTGGCCTCGAGGCGGACTCCGCTGCCGTCGGGCAGCAGCTCCGACACGGGCACGCGGTAGAAGTCGGCCAGCTCGGCCAGGCGAGATACGGTCACGGCGCGGTCGCCACGCTCGTACGAACCCACCACGACGGCCTTCCAGCGGCCGTTGGACTTCTCCTCGACGCCCTGCAGGGACAGGCCCTGCTGCTGGCGGATGGAGCGCAGGCGGGCGCCAAGCGACTTGGCGTACTCAGACGGCATTCGGACACTCCAGTACTGTGCTGGCCCGGAGGGTTCTTCCTCCGGATCGCTACGCTGCGTGACGGTACGGAGTTTGCGTTCCCTGGTCAAGTGTCGGTTACCGATGAGTCGCTGAGCCAGGGAGGGAGTTGCCCGCATTCGTCCGTCTGGTCCCGTGGGTAGGCCACGTCACCATGGTCATCGCCGCCCTCACTGGTAACGTAGCGTCAGCCACCGGGCAGCCCATGATCGGGGTGCCCCAGCAATGCTCAGACGTCCTTTAACGACCCGTCCGGTGAGGCGGGGAAGGAGGTCCGCCGTGGCACAACCACGCGCCGACACCGAAACACCCAGCAAGATCATTCTGACGAGCTCCGACCTGCACCGGGTCGTGGACCGCATCGCTCATCAGATCCTTGAGAAGACCTCCGGGGCCACCGGCACGGTCCTGCTCGGGATCCCCACCCGCGGCGTTCCGCTGGCCCGCCGGCTGGCCGCGCGCATCCACGCCTTCGAAGGCATCGACATTCCGGTCGGCGCGCTCGACATCACGCTCTACCGCGATGACTTGCGCTTGCACGCCACACGCGCGCTGGGACGAACCGAAATCCCTGCTGACGGCCTTGATGGACGCAGGGTGATCCTGGTCGACGACGTGCTTTTTTCCGGCCGTACGGTCAGAGCAGCGCTCGACGCCCTCAGCGACGTCGGGCGCCCGAGTTCGGTGCAGCTCGCCGTGCTGGTCGATCGCGGCCACCGGGAGTTGCCGATCCGCGCTGACTATGTGGGCAAGAACATCCCGACCGCGCTGAGCGAGAAGGTGCGCGTCTCGCTCGCCGAGATCGACGACGGGATCGACGAGGTCAAGCTGTTCGGAGGGGCTCGATGATCAAGCATCTGCGCTCCGCGGCCGACTTGGACGCGGAAACCGCCACGCTGATCCTGGATACCGCCGGTGAGATGGCCGCGCTCGCGGGGCGTGAGGTCAAGAAGCTGCCGACGCTGCGCGGGCGGACCGTGGTGAACCTGTTCTACGAGGACTCCACCCGTACCCGGATCAGTTTTGAAGCCGCCGCCAAACGCCTCTCGGCCGATGTGATCAATTTTTCCGCCAAGGGCTCCAGCGTCTCGAAGGGTGAGAGCCTCAAGGACACCGCGCTGACCCTGCAGGCCATGGGCGCTGACGCGGTGGTGATCCGCCACCCGGCCTCGGGCGCCCCGCACCGGCTGGCCTCCTGGGTGGACGGCTCGGTGATCAACGCCGGCGACGGCACGCACGAGCATCCCACCCAGGCGCTGCTGGACGCGTACACGATGCGCTCGCGCCTGGGAAAGATCGACGGCCTGAAGGTGGCGATTGTGGGTGACGTATTGCACAGCCGCGTCGCCCGCTCCAACGTTCTGCTGCTCACGACGCTGGGCGCCGAAATCACGCTGGTCGGTCCGCCCACCCTGATCCCGGTCGACATCGCCGCCGCGCTCTCACCGCAGACGAAAGTGTCGTACGACCTGGATAGCGTCCTGCCCGACATGGACGTCGTGATGATGTTGCGGGTGCAGACCGAGCGGATGCAGGACTCCTACTTCCCCTCCGCCCGGGAATACAGCCGCCGCTACGGACTCGACGCCCCCCGCATGCGCAGGCTGCCCGAGCACGCGATCGTCATGCACCCCGGACCGATGAACCGGGGCATGGAGATCGCGCCCGAGGTAGCCGACTCGTCCCGCTCCACCATCGTTGAACAGGTCGCCAACGGCGTCAGCGCCCGGATGGCCGTCCTCTACCTGCTTCTGGGAGGCAAAGCATGACCGCCTGCACCGAACTGCGCTCGCCGGCGCCCCATCGCCGTCGTGACGGTGAGGGCCAGAAGGGCATGCCGGAAGGTGGCGCAGCATGAGGTCCTACTTGCTCAAAGGGGTCTCCCTCCTCGGGCAGCCCGCACAGGACCTGGTGGTTCGTGACGGTGTGATTGCCGAGGGCGGCAAGGCCGACGAGACGATCGACGCCGAGGGCCTGGTGGCCCTGCCCGGCCTGGTCGACCTGCACACCCACCTGCGCGAGCCCGGCCGCGAGGACGCCGAGACGGTCGAGACCGGTTCGCGGGCCGCGGCCCTCGGCGGCTACACCGCGGTGTTCGCGATGGCCAACACCTCCCCGGTCGCCGACACCGCCGGCGTCGTCGAGCAGGTGTGGCGGCTCGGGCGCGAGGCCGGCCTGGTCGACGTGCAGCCCATCGGCGCGGTCACCGTGGGGCTGGCCGGCAAGCAGCTTGCCGAACTCGGCGCGATGGCCACCTCGGCCGCCAACGTCCGGATCTTCTCCGACGACGGGAACTGCGTTGCCGACCCGCGGCTGATGCGCCGCGCGCTGGAGTACGTGAAGGCGTTCGACGGCATCATCGCCCAGCATGCCGAGGAGCCACGGCTCACCGAAGGCGCGCAGATGCACGAGGGCGAGGTCTCCACCCGCCTCGGGCGCACCGGCTGGCCGGCCGTCGCCGAGGAGGCGATCATCGCCCGCGACGTGCTGCTCGCCGAGCACGTGGGCAGCCGCCTGCACGTCTGCCACGTCTCCACCGCCGGTTCGGTCGAGGTGCTGCGCCAGGCCAAGGCCCGGGGCGTACGGGTGACCGCCGAAGTGACCCCGCACCACCTGCTGCTGACCGACGAACTCGCGGCCAGCTACGACCCGGTCTACAAGGTCAACCCGCCGCTGCGCACCGCCGCCGACGTGCAGGCGCTGCGCCAGGCGTTGATCGACGGGGTCATCGACATCGTCGCCACCGACCACGCCCCGCACGCCGTGCAGGACAAGGAGTGCGAGTGGGCGTACGCGCGGCCGGGCATGGTGGGTCTGGAGACCGCCCTGCCGGTCGTGCTCAGCGTGCTCGGTGAGCAGTGGAAACTCATTGCCGAGCGGATGTCGCGCACGCCGGCCCGGATCGCGGGCCTCAGCGGGCACGGCACCGACCTCAGTGCCGGATCACCGGCCAGCCTCACGCTGGTGGACCCGTCCGCCCGCCGGGTCGTCGACCCGTCCGGGCTGGCGAGCCTCAGCCGCAACACACCGTACGCGGGCACCACCCTGCCGGGTCGCATCGTGGCGACCTTCCTCCGGGGAGAGCCGACAGTCCTGGACGGGAAGGCCGTCAAGTGAAACCAGCAATTCTCGTACTCGAAGACGGGCGCGCATTCACCGGCGTGTCCTACGGCGCCGAGGGGGAGACCTTCGGCGAGGCAGTGTTCACCACCGGCATGACCGGCTACCAGGAGACGCTGACCGACCCGTCGTTCCACCGGCAGGTCGTCGTGCAGACCGCGCCGCAGATCGGCAACACCGGGGTCAACGACGAGGACGACGAGTCCGGCAAGATCTGGGTGGCCGGCTACGTCGTGCGGGACCCGGCCCGGCGCCCGTCGAACTGGCGCTCCACCGGTGACCTGGGCGAGCGCCTGGCCGCCGAGGCCGTGGTCGGGATCAGTGGCATCGACACCCGCGCCCTGACCCGGCACCTGCGCTCGCGCGGGGCCATGCGGGTCGGCATCTCCACCGTCGACCTCGACCCGGCCTCGCTGCAGGCGCGCGTGCTGCAGCAGCCGCAGATGTCCGGTGCCGACCTGTCCGCCGAGGTGTCCACTGCCTCGCGCTACACCGTCGAAGCCGAGGGTGAGCACCGGTACACGGTCGCCGCGCTCGACCTCGGCATCAAGCGCAACGTGTCGCGGCGCCTCGCCGAACGCGGTGTCACCACGCATATCTTCCCGGCCACGGCTTCGATCGAGGAGTTGCTGGCGGTCAGCCCGGACGCCGTCTTCCTCTCGCCCGGCCCCGGCGACCCGGCCACCGCGGACGGTCCGGTCGCGCTGGCCCGCGAGGTCATGACGCGCAAGGTGCCGCTGTTCGGCATCTGCTTCGGCAGCCAGATCCTGGGCCGCGCGCTCGGCTTCGGCACCTACAAGCTGGGGTACGGCCACCGTGGCATCAACCAGCCGGTGTTCGACAAGACCACCGGCAAGGTCGAGGTGACCAGCCACAACCACGGCTTCGCGGTCGACGCGCCGCTGAACACCGTGATCGACACCGGCTTCGGCGGTGTCGAGGTCTCCCACGTGTGCCTCAACGACAACGTGGTCGAAGGCCTGCGGGCGCTCGAAGTGCCCGCGTTCACCGTCCAGTACCACCCCGAGGCGGCAGCCGGCCCGCACGATGCGGATTACCTGTTCGACCGGTTCGTGGAACTCGTCGAGAAGGTCGAGGCCCGCTGATGCCCAAGCGTTCCGATCTCAAGCACATCATGGTGATCGGCTCCGGCCCGATCGTCATCGGCCAGGCCTGCGAGTTCGACTACTCCGGCACCCAGGCGTGCCGGGTGCTGCGGGCCGAGGGGATCCGCGTCTCGCTGGTCAACTCCAACCCGGCCACGATCATGACCGACCCGGAGTTCGCCGACGCCACGTACGTCGAACCCATCACCCCGGAGTTTGTCGAGCTGGTCATCGCCCGCGAACGTCCCGACGCGATCCTGCCCACCCTGGGTGGCCAGACCGCCCTCAACACCGCGATCGCGCTGCACGAGAACGGCGTGCTGGACAAGTACGGCGTCGAGCTGATCGGCGCGAACGTCGACGCGATCCGCCGCGGCGAGGACCGCCAGCTGTTCAAGGAGATCGTCGCCAAGGCCGGCGGCGAGACCCCGCGCAGCCGGGTGTGCCACTCGATGGACGAGGTCCGCTCGACCGTCGCCGAACTCGGCCTGCCCGTGGTCATCCGGCCCTCGTTCACCATGGGTGGCCTGGGCTCGGGCATGGCCCACACCGGCGAGGACCTCGAACGCATCGCCGGGGCCGGGCTGGCCGCGTCCCCGGTGCACGAGGTGCTCATCGAGGAGAGCGTGCTCGGCTGGAAGGAATACGAGCTCGAGCTGATGCGCGACAAGCACGACAACGTCGTGGTCGTGTGCTCGATCGAGAACATCGACCCGATGGGCGTGCACACCGGCGACAGCGTCACCGTCGCGCCCGCCATGACGCTGACCGACCGCGAGTACCAGCGCCTGCGTGACCTGGGCATCGCGGTGCTGCGCGAGGTCGGCGTCGACACCGGCGGCTGCAACATCCAGTTCGCGATCAACCCGGACGACGGCCGGTTGGTCGTCATCGAGATGAACCCGCGCGTCTCGCGTTCCAGCGCGCTGGCCTCCAAGGCGACCGGCTTCCCGATCGCCAAGATCGCGGCCAAACTCGCCATCGGCTACACCCTCGACGAGATCCCCAACGACATCACGCTCAAGACGCCGGCGGCCTTCGAGCCGGCGCTGGACTACGTGGTCGTCAAGATCCCGCGGTTCGCGTTCGAGAAGTTCCCCGGCGCCGATGCCGAGCTGACCACCACGATGAAGTCCGTCGGCGAGGCGATGAGCCTGGGCCGCAACTTCGCCGAGGCGCTCAACAAGGCGATGCGCTCGATGGAGACCAAGGCGGCCGGCTTCTGGACCGCGCCCACGTTCGAGGATGTGGACGAGGCCCTGGCGGCGCTGAAGGTGCCGCACGACGGGCGCCTCTACACCGTGGAGGCCGCGCTGCGCCTGGGTGCCAGCGTGGAGCAGGTGCACGAGGCCAGCGGCCGCATCGACCCCTGGTTCCTCGACGAGATCAAGGCGCTGGTCGACCTGCGCGCCGACATCCTGCAGGCCCCGGTGCTCGACGAGGCGATGCTGCGCCGGGCCAAGCGTTCCGGGCTGTCGGACCGCCAGCTCGCCGCGCTGCGACCCGAACTGGCCAACGAGGACGGCGTGCGCACGCTGCGCCACCGGCTCGGCATCCGCCCGGTCTACAAGACGGTCGACACCTGTGCCGCCGAGTTCGAGGCCAACACGCCCTACCACTACTCCACGTACGACGAGGAGACCGAGGTCGCGCCCTCGGACCGGCCCAAGGTGCTCATCCTGGGCTCCGGGCCCAACCGCATCGGGCAGGGCATCGAGTTCGACTACTCGTGCGTGCACGCGGTCATGGCGCTCAAGGGTGAGTACGAGACCGTCATGGTCAACTGCAACCCGGAGACCGTGTCCACCGACTACGACACCGCCGACCGGCTCTACTTCGAGCCGCTGACCTTCGAGGACGTGCTCGAGGTCTTCCACTCCGAGGACTCGTCGGGCAAGGCCGCGGGTGGGCCCGGGGTGCTCGGCGTGATCGTCCAGCTCGGCGGGCAGACGCCACTGGGTCTCGCTCAGCGATTGAAGGCTGCGGGCGTACCCATCGTCGGCACTTCTCCTGAATCCATCGACCTTGCCGAGGACCGCGGGTTGTTCGGGGCGGTGCTGGCCAAGGCCGGTCTGCGCTCGCCCGAGCACGGCACGGCGACCTCGTTCGAGCAGGCCAAGGCCATCGCCGACGAGATCGGCTACCCGGTGCTGGTCCGCCCGTCCTATGTGCTCGGCGGGCGCGGCATGGAAATCGTGTACGACGAGCCCACGCTGGCCGACTACATCGCGCGGGCCACCGAGATCTCGCCGCACCACCCGGTGCTGGTGGACCGCTTCCTCGACGACGCCATCGAGATCGACGTGGATGCGCTCTGCGACGCCACCGGCGAGGTCTACCTCGGCGGCGTGATGGAGCACATCGAGGAGGCCGGCATCCACTCCGGCGACTCGTCGTGCTCGCTGCCGCCGATCACGCTGGCCGCCCCGCACCTGGCCGAGGTGCGCCGCTACACCGAGGCGATCGCTCGCGGCGTCGGCGTGCGCGGCCTGCTCAACGTGCAGTACGCGCTCAAGGACGACGTGCTCTACGTGCTGGAGGCCAACCCGCGCGCCTCGCGGACCGTGCCGTTCGTGTCCAAGGCGACGGCGGTGCCGCTGGCCAAGGCGGCCGCCCGGATCATGCTCGGCGCGACCGTCAAGGAGCTGCGCGACGAGGGCATCCTGCTGCGGGACCGCGACGGCGGCTCGACCCCGGCCAACGCGCCGATCGCCATCAAGGAAGCGGTGCTGCCGTTCAAGCGGTTCCGCACCCCGGCCGGGCAGGGCGTGGACAGCCTGCTCGGTCCCGAGATGAAATCGACGGGCGAGGTCATGGGCATCGACCCGGGCTTCGGGCCGGCGTTCGCCAAGTCGCAGGCGGCGGCGTACGGCTCGCTGCCCACCAGCGGCAAGGTCTTCGTCTCGGTGGCCAACCGCGACAAGCGCTCGATGGTCTTCCCGATCAAGCGCCTGGCCGACCTGGGCTTCACCATCGTCACCACCGCGGGCACCGGCGAGGTCCTGCGCCGGCACGGCATCGAGTGCGAGGTCGTGGCCAAGCACTTCGAAAGCCCCGGTCAGAACGCGGTAGCCCTGATCAGCGCGGGGGAGATCGCGCTGATCATCAACACCCCGCAGGGATCCGGAGCAAGTGCCCGATCCGACGGGTACGAAATCCGCAGCGCGGCTGTCACCCACGACATCCCGAGCATCACCACCGTGCCTGGCGTGGCGGCGGCGGTCATGGGCATCGAGGCTCTGATGCGCGGCGACATGTCCGTACGTCCGCTGCAGGAGCTGCACGCGGCTCTGCGGGACAACCAGTGACGTTCTTCGAAACCGCCGTCCGCCCGGTGCTTTTCCGGGTGGGCGGCGGCGACGCCGAGCAGGCCCACGAGTTCACGCTCAACCGTCTCGCGGGCCTGCCCCCGGCCGCGCTGCGCTTGCTGAGCCGCCAATACGCGGTCAGCAAGCCGACCGAGGTCTTCGGCGTACGCTTCCCCAACCCGGTCGGCCTGGCCGCCGGGATGGACAAGAACGGCGTCGCGCTGCGTTCCTGGCCGGCCCTCGGGTTCGGCTTCGTCGAGGTGGGCACGGTCACCGCCCAGCCCCAGCCGGGTAACGACCGCCCCCGCCTGTTCCGCCTGCGCGACAGCGAAGCCGTGATCAACCGGATGGGCTTCAACAACCAGGGTGCCGCCGCGCTGGCCGCCCGCCTGCGCGACCTCGGCCCGCTCGGCATCCCCCTGGGCGTGTCGCTGGGCAAGTCCAAGGTGACGCCGCTGGAAGATGCCGTGCAGGATTACCTGACCTCGTACGAGCTGCTGCACCCGTACGCGGACTACATCGCGGTCAACGTGTCCTCACCCAACACCCCGGGCCTGCGAACCCTGCAGGACAAGTCGGCGATCGCGGCCCTGCTCGGCGCGCTGGTCGGCAAGACCCCGGTGCTGGTCAAGATCGCCCCCGACCTCAGCGGCCCGGCGATCGCGGAGCTGCTGGAAGTCTGCCTCGCGTACGGCGCCGCCGGGATCATCGCCACCAACACCACCCTGTCCCGCGATGGCCTGGCCGCACCGGACCAGCCCCGCGGGACGGAAACGGGCGGCTTGTCGGGCCGCCCCCTGACCGAACGAGCCCGCAAGGTGGTCCACTTCGTCCACCAGGAGACCGGCGGCAAACTCCCCATCATCGGCGTGGGCGGCATCCTCGAAGCCGACGACGCAGCCCGCATGTTCGACGCGGGAGCGGCGCTGGTCCAGCTCTACACCGGCTTCATCTACCGGGGCCCGGCCCTGGTGAAGGCGGCCGTACGAGCCTCGGGCAAGGCTACGGCCGCGAGATGAGCAGGGCGGTCGGGCGGGTGACGCTCGACCGGGGGACTGGCGACGCGACGGCGCCTGTGGGACGGCTCCCATGGGCGCCGTTCGTGGCTCTGGTGGCGGTGCGGGCCATGACCAGGGCCTCCTGGTCTCGGACTGACGGACCTTGGGCCGCCAAGATCGCGGGTGCGGCGAGGACACCGGCTGGCCGCGGTGCAGCGGGGCACCGGGCCGCCGTCCGGGCGGAGCCTCACGAAATACCCGTTCGCCGCGTTGTTCGGCGGCGGATCGGGGACCGTGCCGGGCGTAACCACTCAAGGTCATCTGCATTACCAGTTGCGGCGGCGCTGCGGTGTCCGCCACCTGACAGCAAAGGAACTTGTCGATATGGAGACCTTCGGCGATCGGCTGCGTGCTGCCACGGCGGCCAGGGGGCCGCTGTGTGTGGGCATCGATCCGCACCCCGGTTTGCTGGAGCGCTGGGGGCTCGGTGACGACGTCGCCGGCCTGGAGCGTTTCGCCTTTACGGTTGTCGAAGCACTGGCCGATCGGGTCGCCGTCTTCAAGCCGCAGTCGGCGTTCTTTGAGAGATTTGGGTCACGTGGCATCGTCATCCTTGAGTCAATTATCCGACAGTCACGCGATGCCGGTGTGCAGGTACTTCTCGACGTGAAGCGCGGTGACATCGGCTCGACGATGGCCGCTTACGCGCGGGCGTACCTGGATTCGGACAGTGCTTTGAGTGTTGACGCGATTACGGTGAGTCCCTATCTCGGAGTGGGCTCTTTGCGGCCCGCCTTCGATCTCGCGGCGGCGAACGGGGCCGGCGTCTTCGTTCTGGCGCTGACGTCAAATCCGGAAGGATCGGAGGTCCAGCACGCCGTCACGGCCGGCGGGCGAACCGTCGCGCAGACCGTCATCGACGAGATTTCCCAGCTCAACGCGGGTGTGGAAGGTCTTGGAAGTTTCGGACTGGTGGTCGGCGCGACCATCGGGGAGACCGGCCACGACCTCTCCAAGGTCAACGGACCGCTGCTCGCTCCGGGCCTCGGCGCGCAGGGTGGCGACCCCGCCGGGCTGCGCGCGATCTTCGGCGAAAGCCTGCGGAACGTGCTCCCTTCGTACTCACGGGAGGTTCTCGCCGCAGGCCCCGACCCGGCCGCATTGCGGGCCGCAGCGGACCGCGCGACGGACGCTTGCCGGGCCGTGATCGGGTGAAACCGCCTGCCTACCAGGCCCGGCCGCACCGCGATCAGGGGTACCCCCACGTTGCCGAAAGCGCCATTGACCGCTAGTTTTCCCCGCGCCGGGAACCACATGCCCCTTTGGTTCCCTGGCACACCACGTTTCACAGATGCGCCGGTATTGAACTACAGGCGCGATAGGGACCTGAGGAGAACTGGTGCCGCTCCCGTCACTGAGCCCCGAGCAGCGTAAAGCCGCGCTGGAAAAGGCTGCGGAGATTCGCAAGGCCCGGGCCGAGCTGAAGGAACAGCTCAAGTCCGGCAAGACCACCCTCGCCGCCGTGCTCGACCGGGCAGAGGGCGACGACGTCGTCGGAAAGTTGAAGGTCTCGGCCGTGCTCCAGGCGCTGCCGGGCATCGGCAAGATCCGGGCCACCCAGATCATGGAGAAGCTCAAGATCGCCGACAGCCGTCGCCTCCGTGGCCTCGGCGAGCAGCAGCGTAAGGCCCTCCTGGGGGAGTTCGCTGCGAACTGACTCTGCGGCTCGTGTAGGAATGAGCCGTGAGCATGGATGACGACGCGCGCCCGGCGGCCCGACTCACCGTCCTTTCCGGCCCCTCGGGGGTGGGCAAGGACAGCGTGATCGAGCTGATCCGGGCGCGCTCGCCATGGATCAAGCTGTCGGTGTCGGTGACAACCCGCAAGAAGCGCGATTACGAGACGGACGGCGAGCACTACCACTTCGTCACCCGTTCGGAGTTCCAGCGCCTCGTGAACGGCGATCAGCTACTCGAATGGGCGGAGTTCGCGGGCAACCTCTACGGCACGCCCCGCGCCCAGGTCGAGGGATGGCTCGCCCAGGGCCGCCCGGTGCTGCTGAAGATCGACCTGCAGGGCGCGCGCCAGGTGCGCGGCTCGATGCCGGACGCCCAGCTTGTATTCCTGGCCCCGCCCAGCGTCGAGGAACTGCGCCGCCGCCTGGTCGGCCGGGGCACCGACGACGAAGAGACAATCCGCCGCCGCCTCGCCCACGCGGACGAGGAGCTGGCCGCCGAGAAGGAGTTCGACCGTACGGTCGTCAACGACTTCGTCGAGCGGGCCGCTGATGAGCTGGTAGGATTGCTCGGTTCGTCTTTCCTGACTCCCGAACAGCTTTAACGTTAGGACGTCTTTTCGTGGGAACCATCGCCAACCCCGAAGGCATCACCAACCCGCCGATCGACGAGCTGCTCGACAAGACCTCGTCGAAGTACTCGCTGGTGATCTTCGCGGCCAAGCGCGCCCGCCAGGTCAACGCCTACTACAGCCAGCTCGGTGAGGGCCTCCTCGAGTACGTCGGTCCCCTCGTGGAGACCACACCGCAGGAGAAGCCGCTCTCGATCGCCATGCGCGAGATCAACGCCGGGCTGCTCACCGCCGAGGCGACCGACAACCCCTGATCTCCGCATGATCCGCTGAACCCGCGCCGCTCACCGGCGCGGGTTTTTGCTTTCCCGCAGACGCGCCGGCCGCAGCATCCTGACGTACGACGGGGTGGGGGAGGCGCCCGAAACGGTCCCGCCCGCCGCAAGCCCAGCGTGCTGAGGCATCGTGGAGGGGCTGCGCCCTGAGGCGGAACCCGACTGAGTCCAGTTTGCGAAGGTGGTCATGGCTGAGATCGTGCTCGGCGTTTGTGGTGGCATTGCCGCTTACAAGGCTTGCGAGCTGCTGCGGCAGTTCACCGAATCGGGGCATTCGGTCCGGGTGGTGCCCACCGCTTCCGCCCTGCAGTTCGTGGGGGCTCCGACCTGGGCGGCGCTGAGCGGTAAGCCGGTGATCACCGAGGTCTGGGACGACGTGCACGAGGTGCCGCACGTGCGGATCGGTCGCAGCGCCGAGCTTGTCGTTGTCGCCCCGGCCACGGCGGACCTGCTGGCCAGGGCCGCGCACGGGCTGGCCGATGACCTGCTGACCAATACGTTGCTGACGGCTACCTGTCCGATTGTGTACGCGCCGGCGATGCACACCGAGATGTGGGAGAACGCCGCTACTCAGGCGAACGTGGCTACGTTGCGGGCGCGCGGGGCCATCGTCATCGAGCCGGCCGTGGGGCGGCTCACCGGGGCGGACACCGGCAAGGGGCGGCTACCCGACCCGTCGGCCATTTTTGCGACCGCGATGCGGGTGCTGCGGGGCGCCGGCAGGAGCGATCTGGCGGGGCGGCGGGTTGTTGTTACCGCAGGTGGGACGCGCGAGCCGGTGGATCCGGTCCGGTTTCTGGGCAACAGATCTTCTGGCAAGCAGGGGTACGCCCTCGCTCGTGCAGCCGTGGCCAGGGGCGCCCGGGTCACGGTTATTGCGGCGAACGTCACTTTGGCCGTACCTGCGGGAATTGATCTCGTTGAAGTTGGCACAACTGAAGAATTACGGAAGGCCACTGTGGAGGCGGCCGGCGGCGCTGACGTTGTTGTCATGGCGGCTGCCCCGGCTGACTTCCGTCCGGCTGTGGTCGCCGAGAAGAAGATCAAGAAGCAGGATGACGGGGCTGCTCCGGTTCTCGAACTGGTGACCAATCCCGACATAGCGGCCGAGATAGGCGCGAGTAAACGTCCTGGTCAGGTGCTCGTGGCCTTCGCTGCCGAGACTCATGACGCGCTGGAGAACGCGCGCGGCAAGCTCGTACGCAAACGTGCGGACCTGATCGTCGTTAACGAGGTGGGCACCGACTTGGTCTTCGGCGCCGACGACAACACCGTCACCATCCTGGGCGCCGACGGCAGCACCGTGCAGCTCGGTATCCTCCCCAAAGACGATGTGGCGGATGCGATATGGGACGAGGTCGCTTCGCGGCTGAGCGAGCAGGCCGGCGACGATGGGACAGCCGGACACCACACCACCAAGCCTTGAGCGGCGGGCACTACACTGCCGCGCAACGAACCTTCGACGAATCCTGAGGAGCACCGTGGCACGCCGCCTGTTCACTTCCGAGTCGGTCACGGAAGGCCACCCGGACAAGATCGCTGACCAGATCAGCGACGGTATTCTCGACGCCCTGCTCACGCAGGACCCGCGCAGCCGCGTTGCGGTGGAGACCTTGATCACCACCGGGCAGGTGCACGTCGCCGGCGAGGTGACCACGCAGGCGTACGCGGACATCCCGAGCATCGTGCGCGAAACCATCCTCGGGATCGGCTACGACTCGTCGAAGAAGGGCTTCGATGGCGCCTCCTGCGGCGTCAGCGTGTCCATCGGCTCGCAGTCGCCGGACATCGCCCAGGGCGTCGACAGCGCCGTTGAGCTGCGCGAGGGTGCCTCCGACCACGTCCTCGACGCCCAGGGCGCCGGCGACCAGGGCATGATGTTCGGCTTCGCCTGCTCGGAGACCCCCGAGCTGATGCCGCTGCCGATCGCGCTCGCGCACCGCCTCGCCCGCCGTCTGTCGGCCGCGCGCAAGGACGGCACGATCCCCTACCTGCGCCCGGACGGCAAGACCCAGGTCACCATCGAGTACGACGGCCTGCGCCCGGTTCGCCTCAACACCGTCGTGGTGTCCTCGCAGCACGCCGCCGACATCTCGCTCGATTCGCTGCTCACCCCGGACGTCCGCGAGCACGTCATCGCGCCCGAGCTCGAGGGTCTCGACCTCGACACCGAGGACTACCGCCTGCTGGTCAACCCGACCGGCCGCTTCGAGATCGGCGGGCCCATGGGCGACGCCGGCCTGACCGGGCGCAAGATCATCGTTGACACGTACGGTGGATACGCGCGCCACGGTGGCGGCGCGTTCTCCGGCAAGGACCCGTCGAAGGTGGACCGCTCGGCCGCGTACGCGATGCGCTGGGTGGCCAAGAACGTGGTCGCCGCCGGTCTCGCCGAGCGCTGCGAGACCCAGGTCGCCTACGCGATCGGCAAGGCCCACCCGGTCAGCCTGTTCGTGGAGACCTTCGGCACCGAGAACGTGCCGGTGGAGCGCATCGAGAAGGCCATCAACGAGGTCTTCGACCTGCGCCCGGCCGCCATCATCCGCGACCTCGACCTGATGCGCCCGATCTACCAGCAGACCGCCGCCTACGGCCACTTCGGCCGCGAGCTGCCCGAGCTGCTCTGGGAGAACACGGACCGTGCCCAGGACCTGAAGAACGCCGCCGCCTGACAAGTGGCGCAGCACACGGGTGCCTCGGCGTCGGCCGGGGCACCCGCTCTGTTCCCCGCCCCTGCAGCCGCGCCCGAACCTGCAACGGGTTCTGTCAAGGCGGCCGGGAATGTCGCACCCCGGGGCAAGAATAAGGGGGTGGACCGATCACCCGCGCCTGCCTTGCCGGTGGCGAAGGTGTCGGTCGACGTGCCGCTGCCGCACCTCGACCGCCCGTTCGACTACCTGGTGGCCGCCGGCGACGATGCCGCGGCGCAGCCCGGGGTGCGGGTGAAGGTTCGCTTCGCCGGGCAGATGGTAAACGGGTTCCTGCTCGAACGCGTCGAGTCCAGCGCCCACGCGAAGGTGGCATACCTGGACAAAGTGGTGTCGCCGGAACGAGTACTGGATCCGGAAATCGCCCGCCTGTCCCGAGCGGTGGCGGACCGGTACGCGGGCAATTTGTCCGATGTGCTCCGTCTTGCGGTGCCCCCGCGGCATGCCCGGGTCGAGGCGCAGAAGAGCCCGGCGGGCGGTGCCCCAGGAGCGGGCGCCGCGGGAGCCGAGTCCGAGGGAGCCGAGGCGGGCGCCGGAAACGCCGGCCCGTCGAACCACCTCGCCGGCGAGAGCGGCGGCGGGGCCGACTACCCCGCCGGTCCAGCCTTCCTGCACGCGCTGGAGCAAGGCCGCGACCCCCGAGCCGTCTGGTCCGCCCTTCCCGGCGAGGACTGGGCCGCCCGCATCGCCGAAGCAGCCGCCGCCACCGCGAGAGGCGGCCGTGGCGTTGTCATCGTCGTCCCCGATGCTCGCGACCTCGAGCGCCTCGATCGCGCGCTGGGTAAGGCGCTCGGCGACGGGCAGCATGTGGCACTGCACGCCGCGGCCGGCCCCTCCGAGCGGTACCGGCGCTTTCTTGCGGCCAGCCGGCACCACATCAAGGTTGTCGCGGGGACTCGGGCGGCCATGTTTGCTCCGGCCGCTGACGTGGGGCTTGTGGTTATCTGGGATGACGGGGATGACCTGCATGCCGAGCCGCGTGCCCCCTATCCGCATGCGCGGGAGGTGCTGCTCACCCGGGCCCAGGCTGCCGGGTGCGCGGCGTTGGTGGCGGGCTTTGCTCGTACCGGGGAAGCGCAGTTGCTTGTTGAAACGGGCTGGGCCAAGGAGATTGTGGCGGCTCGGGACATGATTCGGGCTCGGTGTCCGGCGATCGCCCCTACCGGCGATGATCCGCAGTTGGCGCGGGATCCGGGGGCTGCCACCGCACGGTTGCCGAGTTTGGCGTGGCAGGCGGCTCGGCAGGCGTTGCAGGCCGGCGCTCCGGTGCTCGTGCAAGTTCCGCGGCGGGGTTATCTCCCCAACGTTGCCTGTGCCGAATGCCGCACGCCTGCCCGATGCCCGCACTGTTCCGGACCCCTTGGCCTGGCCGGCGCGCGCGACGTTCCGACCTGTCACTGGTGTGGCCGGGCGGCTGCGGCGTACGCGTGCCCGGCCTGTGGCGGGCGGCGGTTACGAGCTTCCATCACGGGTGCCCGGCGTACGGCTGAGGAGCTGGGCCGGGCGTTTCCGGGAGTTCCGGTACGAACCTCGGGGCGCGACGAGATCCTCGATACGGTGGCCGGAGAGGCGGCGCTGGTGGTTGCCACTCCGGGGGCCGAACCGGTGGCCGAGGGCGGGTACGGAGCCGTGCTGCTCCTGGACACCTGGGCACTGCTGACCCGCGCTGATCTGCGCGCCGCCGAGGAAACCATGCGGCGCTGGTTCTACGCCTCCGCGCTGGCCAGGCACAACGGCCGGGTTGTGGTCGTCGCGGACGGTTCGCTGGCGCCCGTGCAGGCCCTGCTGCGCTGGGATCCGGGCTGGTTCGCGGCCCGTGAGCTGGCCGAACGCCGGGAGTTGGGGTTCCCGCCGGCCACCAAGTTCGTCAGCCTGACCGGGCGGACCGAGGCGGTGGCCGAGTTGCTCGACGCCGCCCGGTTGCCCGAGGAGGCCGAGATTCTCGGGCCGGTGCCGGCCGCGGACGACCAGGAACGCATGCTGGTCCGGGTGTCGCGCGGGCGGGCGGCGGAGCTGGCCAGGGTGTTGCACGAGGCCGCGGGGGTGCGCAGCGCGAAACGGGCGACGCTGCCGGTGCGCATCCAAGTGGATCCCGCCGAACTCCTTTAGTGCGAGGCCGGACGCTGAAGGCCGACAGCGAATAGTGATCGACACCGGCATGGCCGCCTCTTCACAATGGAGTGATGGATGTCGCCGCCGCAGTCGCCACCTTGCTGTCCCCCGGGGCCGGGCGTGACCCCTATCCCGCCTACGCGGCGCTGCGCAGTGCCGGGCCGATCGTCGGTCACGGCGGTGCGTTTTTCGTTTCCGGGTACGAGCCAGCCGACGCGATCCTGCGTGACCCGATCATGCGTACGTACGACAGCACCCTGCTCGACCAGCACTTCGACGACTGGCGGGACAACCGCGGGGTGGCCTTGTTCGTGGACTCGATGCTGCGGCAGAACCCGCCGAACCACACCCGGATGCGCCGGCTGGCCTCGGGGGTGTTCACCGCGCGCCGCGTCGGCCGGCTGCGCCCGGTAATCGAGGCGCAGGTCGGGGACGCGCTGGACGAGCTGGCCGCGCACGCGCAGGACGGCGTGGTCGATGTCATGACGCACCTGGCCTACCCGCTGCCGATCGCGGTGATCTGTGCCCTGCTCGGGGTGCCGCCGGAGGATCGCGCACAGTTCCGGCGGCTGGCCGAGGCGCTGACCGCGGTGCTGGAGGTGCGGTTCAGCGAGTCGGAGGCGATCGCCGCGCACGCCGCCGCCAAGGAACTCGAGGCGTATTTCGAGGCTCTGATCTCGATCCGCCGTCAAGATCCGCGGGATGACCTGGTCACCGCGCTGGCCGCGGCGCACGAGGCCGGCGGGGACAAGCTGACCGCCGACGAGCTGCTGGGCAATCTGGCGTTGCTGCTGGTGGCGGGCTTCGAGACCACCACCAACTTGCTCGGCAACGGTCTGCGCCTGCTGCTGCAGCGTCCCGAGCTGGCGAACCGCTTGCGCGCGGATCCTGAGTTTGCGCCCGCGGTGGTCGAGGAGACTCTGCGGTACGACCCCCCGGTGCAACTGACCGAGCGTTTCGCCGGCGAGGACCGGGTCGTTGCGGGGCTGCCCGTGCCGGCCGGCGCCGAGCTGATCCTGTTCCTGGGGGCGGCGAATCGGGACCCGCACCGCTTCACCGACCCTGACCGCTTCGACCCGGACCGCCCCGGCAACGCCCCGCTGTCCTTCGGCGCGGGTGCGCACTACTGCCTCGGTGCCCCGCTCGCCCGGCTGGAGGCGCAGGTGGCTCTGCCCGCGCTGCTGCGCCGCTTCCCGCAGTTGGCGGCGGCGGGGGAGCCCGAGCGCCGCAACCGGTTGACCTTGCGGGGCTGGGCGGCGCAACCGGTGGCGCTCGGGGCGGCCACCGGGGCCTCCGTAGAATGGGCCGGGTGACCATCCAGCCCATCCGTCTTTTCGGTGATCCGGTGCTGCGCGAGCAGGCCGAGCCGGTCGTCGGCTTCGACAAGGAACTGCGCACCCTTGTGAAGAACCTTGTCGACACCATGCGCGACGAGGGTGGCGCCGGGCTGGCCGCACCGCAGCTCGGGGTGGGTCTGCGGGTGTTCGCGTTCGACGTCGACGACGTGGTCGGGCACATCGTCAACCCGGTGCTGAGCTTCCCCGACGCCGAGGAGCAGGACGGCCCCGAGGGCTGCCTGTCGATCCCGGGCGTCTATGTCGACACCAAGCGCCGGCAGAACGTGGTGGCCGAGGGCTTCAACGAGCACGGCGACCCGATCCGGCTGATCGGCACGGGTCTGATGGCGCGTTGCGTGCAGCACGAGACCGACCACCTCGACGGGGTGTTGTTCCTCGACCGGCTCGACCCGGCCGGCCGCAAGGCCGCGATGAAGCAGATCCGCGCCTCCGAGTGGTATGACGCGGGCAAGCCGCCGGTGGTCAGGACCAGTCCGCACGGGCGCGGTCTGTTCGGTCTGGGCCGGTGATCCCATGCGTCTGATCTTTGCCGGTACGCCCGAAGTCACGCTGCCGTCGCTGGAAGCCATCGCCGCGTCGTCGCACGAGCTCATCGCCGTCGTCACGCGCCCCGACGCCCCCGCGGGCCGGGGCCGCAAGCTGGTCCGCTCGCCCGCCGGGGCGTGGGCCGGCGAACGCGGCATCGAGGTGCTCACCCCGCAGCGCCCCCGCGAGCCCGAGTTCCAGGACCGCCTGCGCCAGCTCGCGCCCGACTGTGTGCCGGTGGTCGCCTACGGCGCGCTGGTGCCCCCGTCCGCGCTGGAAATCCCCGAGCACGGCTGGGTCAACCTGCACTTCTCGCTGCTGCCCGCTTGGCGCGGCGCGGCCCCTGTGCAGCACGCCGTCCTGCACGGCGACGAGGTGACCGGCGCCAGCGTGTTCGAGCTGGAGGCGGGCATGGACACCGGCCCGGTCTACGGCACGCTCACCGAGCAGATCCGCAGCGCCGACACCTCAGGTGACCTGCTGGGCCGGCTCGCTACCGAGGGCGCCGGGCTGCTGGTCGCGGTGCTCGACGCGATCGAGGCCGGCGCTGCCCGCGCGCACCCGCAGCCCGCCGACGGAGTCTCGATGGCCCCGAAGATCACCGCCGAGGATGCGCGGGTCCGCTGGGGTGACCCGGCGTTCGCCGTCGACCGCCGGATCCGGGCCTGCACGCCGGCCCCCGGCGCGTGGACCACTCTGCGCGGCGAGCGGCTCAAGCTCGGCCCGGTGCGCCCGGTGGCCAACGCCGCCAGCCTGGCCCCCGGCGAGCTGCTGGTCGAGCGCACCCAGGTGCTGGCCGGCACCGCCACCACCCCTGTCATCCTCGGCGAGGTCCGCGCCGCCGGGAAGAAGCCCATGTCCGCCGGTGACTGGGCCCGAGGTTTGCGGATCAATCCGGGAGAGCAGCTTCAGTGAGTTCCGAGCACCGCGCCGATCGTCCGCACAACACCGGCCGCCCGCGCCGCCCGGGAGGCCCCGGCTACGGGCGCACCCAGGATCGTGACGCGCGCTCCGGCCGGGCCCCGCGCGCCGGGCGCCCGCCGTCCGACCCGGCCCGCCAGGCGGCGTACGAAGCCATCGCAGCGGTGCACCGCGACGACGCGTACGCCAACCTGGTGCTGGCCGGGATCCTGCGTGACCTGGGCCTGCACGGGCGTGACGCCGCGTTCGCCACCGAGCTGACCTACGGCACGCTGCGGGCGCTGGGCACCCTCGACCTGATCATCGCCGATGTTGCCGGGCGGGACGTGACGCGCATCGACCCGCCGGCCCGCGACGCGCTGCGCCTGGGTGCCTACCAGCTGCTGTTCACCCGGGTGCCCGCGCACGCCGCGGTGAACCAGACCGTCGACCTGGTCCGCTCGGTGGCCCCGGGCGCCGCCGGGTTCGCCAACGCGGTCATGCGCGGCATCTCCGAGACCGGGGTCGAGGACTGGCTGGCCAAGATCGCGCCGGACTACGACGAGAACCCGGTCGGCAACCTCGCGGTGGTGCACAACCACCCGGAGTGGGTGATCCGCTCGTTCGCCGAGTCGCTGGGCGGCGACCTGCAGGACACCGCGCGCCTGCTGATCGAGGACAACCAGCCGCCGGTCGTGCACCTGTGCGCCCGTCCGGGCCGGGCCGACGCGGTGGACCTGGCCGACGAGGTCGGTGGGGTGCCGGGGGCCTTCTCGCCGTACTCGGTGTATCTGACCCACGGCGGTTCCCCCGCTGAGCTGGCCGCGATCCGCGAGGGCCGCGCGCACGTGCAGGACGAAGGCTCCCAGTTGGTCGCCGCGGCCCTGCTCGCGGCGCCGGTCGAGGGTCAGGACACCCGCTGGCTGGACCTGTGCGCGGGTCCCGGCGGCAAGACCGGTCTGATCGGCTCGATCGCCGCCCAGCGCGGCGCCGAGGTCACCGCGGTTGAGGTGGCCGATCACCGGGCGCGGCTGGTCGAGCAGGCCACCACCGGGCTGCCGGTCACCGTGCTGCCGACCGACGGGCGCACCGTGGGACGCGACCCCGACCTGCCCGAGGAGGGCTTCGACCGGGTGCTGGTGGACGCGCCCTGCACCGGTCTGGGTTCGCTGCGCCGGCGCCCCGAGTCGCGCTGGCGCCGCAAGCCCGCCGACCTGCCGCCGCTGACCCGGCTGCAGCGCGAGTTGCTGGTCTCGGCCCTGCGCGCGGTACGCCCCGGTGGCGTGGTCGCGTATGTGACCTGCTCCCCCCACATGGTGGAAACGCAGGTCACGGTCACCGAGGGTGCCCGCCGCAGCGGTGTCGACGTCGACTTCGTGGACGCCAGGCCGCTACTGCCGCCGGGCATGCCCAAGCTCGGCCCGGGCCCGACCGTGCAGCTCTGGCCGCACCGGCACGGCACCGACGCCATGTTCCTGGCCGTGCTGCGCCGCACGAGCTGATTTTCCACGCTTTGGGTCAACAAAGTGCAGGTATGCGGGGCGCATGGATGTCATCGGAGCAGGATTCGGGCGCACCGGCACGCTGAGCCTCAAACTGGCCCTGGAGCGGCTCGGCTTCGGGCCGTGCCTGCACATGCGGGCGCTGCTTGACGATCCCGAGCGGGCCGCGTTGTTCCGCCGGGCCGCCGGGCATGAGCCGGGCGCGCTGGGCAAGGCGATGCAGGGCTACCGTTCCACGGTGGATTGGCCCGGCGCGTACTTCTGGCGTGCCCTGGTCACGGCGAACCCCCAGGCCAAGGTCATCCTCACCGTGCGTGACCCCCGGACGTGGTACGCCAGCGCCCACCGCACGATCTATCAGGCGTCCCGGCATGCGGCCGGCGACATGATCGACACCGTGGTGTGGGACGGCACGTTCGCCGGCCGGTTCACCGACCGTGACCACGCCATCCGGGTTTTCCGGGAGCATGCCGCAGCGGTACGCCGGGAAGTGCCCGCTCACCGCCTGCTGGAGGTGCAGGTGAGCCAGGGCTGGGCCCCGATCTGCGGCTTCCTCGGCGTGCCGGTGCCCCCGGAGGACTTCCCCCACGTGAACGACACCGCCAGCTTCCAGGAACAGGTGGCCGGGCGCCGCAGGTGAGGTCCTACACTTCACTCGTGGAGTCATCGCCGATCATCGCCCCCAGCATCCTCGCCGCGGACTTCGCGCGTCTGGCCGACGCCGTGCATGACATCGAGGGCGCCGCCGATTGGGTGCACGTCGACGTCATGGACAACCATTTCGTGCCGAACCTGACGATCGGCCTGCCGGTGGTGCAGAGCCTGCGCAAGGCGACCAGCATCCCGTTCGACGTGCACCTCATGATCACCGATCCGGAGCGCTGGGCGCCGGGCTACGCCGAGGCCGGGGCGTACAACGTGACGTTTCACGCCGAGGCCTGCGAGAACCCGGTGGCGCTGGCGAAGACGCTGCGCGCGGCCGGAGCCAAGGCCGGGCTGGCCATCGACCGGGACACGCCCGTGGAGCCATACCTGGAACTGCTGCCCTATGTGGACACCGTGCTGATCATGACGATCAAGGCCGGGTTCGGCGGGCAGAAGTTCATGCCGGAGATGCTGGACAAGGTCCGCGACGTGCGCCGCCGGATCAGGGCCAAGAACTTGCAGGTACGCCTGGAGGTCGACGGTGGCATCGCGGCCGACACGATCGAGCAGGCAGCCGAGGCCGGCGCGGACGCCTTCGTGGCCGGCACCGCGGTCTACGGCGCCGACGATCCCGCCGAGGCCGTCCGCAAGCTCAAGGCGCTCGCCGAAGGCACTACGGTACGAGCATGAGTTCGAAGCCGGTCAACGTCAGTGATGCGCCGGGCGCGGATCCGGCCGACCGGCCCGACCTGGTCATGGTCGTCGACGATGACGACGACATCGCCGGCTTCGTCGCGTTCAACCTGCAGGTGCACGGCTTCGAGGTGCTCCGGGCGCACCACGGCGAGGAAGCGCTCGAGATGATGGAAACGCGCAAGCCCGACCTGGCAGTGGTCGACTGGATGATGCCGGTGATGGACGGCGTCGAGCTGACCCGCCGGCTACGCGCCGAGCCGCTCACCTCCGCGCTGCCGGTGATCATGCTGACCGCCAAGGGCATGACCGTGGACAAGGTGGTCGGGCTGACCGCAGGGGTCGACGACTACCTGGTCAAGCCGTTCGACACCGCCGAGCTGATCGCCCGGGTGTCCTCCACGCTGCGGCGCAACAAGGAGTTCCGCGAGGTCTCGCCGCTGACCGGGCTGCCCGGCAACGCCCGGGTCACCCGCGAGATCGTCGACCGGATGAAGGGCAGCACCGACTTCTCCGTCGGCTACATCGACATCGACCGGTTCAAGCCGGTGAACGACGTGTACGGCTTCGACCGCGGCGACGAGTTCATCACCACGCTCGCGCGCAGCGTGCACCGGGCGGCCACCGCGGCGGGCCGCCCGTCGGTGTTCCTCGGCCACATCGGCGGCGACGACTTCGTGTTCGTCTGTCACCCCGACCAGGTGCTGCCGCTGACCAAGCACATGGTGACCGACTTCGAGGCGGCGGCCGACCGGCTGTACGACCCCGAGGATGCCCAGCGCGGCTACATCGAGGTGCCGGACCGCCGCGGGGGTAAGCAGCGGGCGGCCCTGGTCACCCTGTCGATCGGTGTCGCGCAGTCCACGCAGGGCGGGCGGCGCTTCGTCGACTACCGCGAGGTTGTGGCGGTGGCCTCGGAGATGAAGAAGGTCGCCAAGAGCCAGCCAGGGTCGTACGTGGCCATCGATCGCCGCAAGAGCGAGCCGGAGCCCGACGAACCCACGTTGTGATCTGGATCCCGGCCTGGGTGGCAAATCGAGTCCGGCGTGACACACTCGGGGTTAACCCACCACGCGCTGGCGGGACTCGGTGAAATTCCGAACCGGCGGTGATCCCCGCATTCTGGGGTAAGCCCGCGACCCGGACGCCGCACCTTGGCGGCCGGTGGACCTGGTGGGATTCCGGGGCCGACGGTGGATCGCACGGCCGCTCGTGGAGCCGCACGATCCGACAGTCCGGATGGGAGACAGCGCGCGGGACAGGACCGTGGGCTCGTTTTCCAGACCCCATGACCGGGGAACGCTTGGCGTACCCCGATGTCCTTCTCCCTGCGTTGGCATCCCGCTCGTCGCGCGTGACCGATCCGCGCGAGGAGAACGCAGCCGATGCTCACCGAGGATCAAGCGATGGCCCGCGCGATTGCGCTTGCCGCCCGTGGCCTCGGCACCACCAGCCCCAACCCGATTGTCGGGTGCGTGCTGCTCGGTGCGGACGGCGAGGTCGTCGGGGAGGGTTTCCACGCGTACGCCGGTGGCCCGCACGCCGAGATCGTGGCGCTGGCCCAGGCCGGTGACAAGGCGCGCGGCGGCACCGCAGTGGTCACTCTGGAGCCGTGCAACCACACCGGTCGCACCGGTCCGTGCGCGCAGGCGCTGATCAACGCCGGGGTTGAGCGCGTGGTGATCGCCGTCGACGACCCGACACCCGCCGCGGCCGGGGGAGCCGCCACGCTGCGCGACGCCGGGGTGCGGGTCGAGACCGGGGCGCGCCGGGGCGAGGCGGAGGCCGGCAACGTGGCCTGGCTGACCGCCGTGCGCCGGGGCCGGCCCTATGTGACCTGGAAGTACGCGGCGACCCTGGACGGGCGCTCGGCGGCCGCTGACAGCACCAGCAAGTGGATCACCTCCGAGCCTGCGCGTACCGACGTGCACCGGCTGCGCGGCACGGTTGACGCCGTCATCGCCGGGGTCGGCACGGTGCTCGCCGATGATCCGCACCTGACGGTCCGGGATCTGCGGAACGGCTCGCTGGCGGTCAAGCAGCCGCTGCGGGTGGTCGTCGACAGCTTTGGCCGTACCCCCGGAAATGCCCGCGTGCGCGACAGCGCCGCGGAAACCTGGGTCGCCACCGCGGCCGCGCTCGGGGCCGGACCCGACGGCCGCGTCGACCTGACCGCTCTGCTTGCCGAGTTGTACTCGCGGGGCGTGCGCGCCGCTCTGCTCGAAGGCGGACCGGTGCTGGCCGGCGGCTTCCTGGCGGCGGGCCTGATCGACCGGGTCGTGGGCTACGTCGCCCCCAAACTGCTCGGCGCCGGACGCACCGCCCTGGTCGACGCCGGCGTCACCACCATTGCCGAGGCCATCGAGCTGGACCTGGACGAGGTCACGCAGATCGGCCCGGATGTTCGCTTCACCGCCACGCTCCGCGAGAAAGGACACTGATGTTCACAGGCATCGTCGAGGAACTCGGTGAGGTCGTGCACCTGAGCGACGCGGGGGGCGACTCGGCCGTTATCGCCGTGCGCGGGCCGCTGGTCACCGAGGACGCGAAACACGGCGACTCGATTGCGGTGAACGGCGTCTGCCTGACCGTCATCGACGCCACCGGCGGGGTGTTCACCGCCGACGTCATGGGCGAAAGCCTGCGGCGCACCTCGCTGGGCGCGCTCGCGGCCGGGTCCCCGGTCAACCTGGAACGCGCCGCGACCGCCGGCACCCGGCTCGGCGGGCACCTCGTGCAGGGCCATGTCGACGGCGTGGGCCGGATCATCTCGCGCGAGCCGGCCGAGCAGTGGGAGGTGCTGACCTTCTCGCTGCCGCCCGAGCTGGCCCGCTACGTGGTGGAGAAGGGCTCGATCACCGTGGACGGGGTGTCGCTGACCGTCATGGCGCTCACCGCTGACACCTTCAGCGTCGGGCTCATCCCGACCACGCTCAAGCTCACCGTGCTCGGGTCCAAGAGCGCCGGCGACCCGGTCAACCTCGAGGTTGACGTGATCGCCAAGTACGTCGAGAAGATGCTGGGGGAGCGCCATGCGTGAGCGGGTGGAACGGGCGATCGCCGACATCGCCGCGGGCAAGGCCGTGATCGTGGTCGACAACGAGGACCGCGAGAACGAGGGCGACCTGATCTTCGCCGCGCAGATGGCCACGCCCGAGCTGGTCGCGTTCATGGTTCGCTACTCCTCGGGCTACATCTGCGTACCGCTGAGCGAGCAGGAGGCCGACCGCCTCGACCTGCCGCCGATGTTCCACACCAACCAGGACGCGCGCGGCACGGCGTACGCGGTGACCGTCGACGCCCGCCACGGCGTGAGCACCGGCATCTCCGCCGCCGACCGGGCCCACACCATCCGGCTGCTCGCCGGCGCGGACACCCAGCCCGCCGACCTGTCCCGGCCCGGTCATGTGGTGCCGCTGCGCGCCAAGCCGGGCGGGGTGCTGCGCCGCCCCGGGCACACCGAGGCGGCCATCGACCTGGCCGTGCTCGCCGGGTTGCGGCCCGCCGGGGTGCTGTGCGAGATGGTCAACGACGACGGCACCATGATGCGCCGGCCCGGCCTGGAGGCCTTCGCCGCCGCGCACGATCTCGCGCTGATCAGCATCGAGGAGCTCATCGAATACCGCCAGCACCACGAACGCCAGGTCGAGCGGGTCGTCGAGACCCGGCTGCCCACCGAGCACGGCGACTTCACCGCGGTCGGCTACCGGGCGAGCGTGGACGGTTCCGAGCACGTGGCGCTGGTGCGCGGCGACCTCGGCGACGGTCAGGACGTGCTGGTGCGCGTGCACTCGGAGTGCCTGACCGGCGACGTGTTCGGCTCCAAGCGCTGCGACTGCGGCCCCCAACTGGACGCGGCGCTGGAGCGCGTCGCCGAGGCGGGCCGCGGCGTGGTGCTCTACATGCGCGGGCACGAGGGCCGGGGAATCGGGCTGCTGCGCAAGTTGCAGGCCTACCACCTGCAGGACAGCGGCCTGGACACCGTCGACGCCAACCTCGAACTGGGCCTGCCGGCCGACGCCCGCGACTACGGCACCGGCGCGCAGATCCTGTACGACCTCGGCGTGCGCTCGATGCGCCTGCTCACCAACAACCCGGCCAAGCGCGCCGGCCTGGAGGGCTACGGGCTGACCATCACCGGGCGCGAGGCGCTGCCCGTGCGGCTGCACCCGGAGAACGTGCGGTACCTACGGACCAAGCGTGACCGTATGGGCCACCTGTTCGAGGCTCTGGGCTGATAATCGTTTCTACGATCAAGGGGGCACACATGGCCGGTTTCGGAGATCCGCACCTGGACACCGTCGACGCAGGCGGGCTCAAGCTCGGCATCGTCGGCTCCCGCTGGCACAGCGACCTGGTCGACCACATGGTCGAGCGGGCCGAGGCAGCGGCCAAGGCTTGCGGCGTGAATGACGTGGTGGCGGTGCGCGTCGCCGGCTCGGTGGAGCTGCCGATCGTCGCGCAGGCCCTGGCGAAGAAGTGCGACGCAGTGGTGGCGCTGGGCGTGGTCATCCGCGGCGAAACCGCGCACTTCGACTACGTGTGCGACGCGGTGACCGCCGGGCTGACCAGGGTCGCCCTGGACGAGCGGACCCCGGTCGCGCACGGCGTGCTCACCGTCGAAAGCCTCGGGCAGGCCCGCGACCGGGCCGGCCTGGAGGACTCGATCGAGGACAAGGGCTGGCAGAGCGTCGTGGCCGTGCTCGACGCGGCGCTGACCATCAAGAACCTCTAGCGGCTAGAGCCGGCCCGCCTCGATGATGCGGGACAGGAACTGACGGGTGCGCGGCTCGACCGGGTCGCCCAGCACCTGCGACGGCGGCCCGGCTTCCAGGACCCGGCCGCCGTCGAGGAACACGACCCGGTCGGCGACCTGGCGGGCGAAGCCCATCTCGTGGGTGGCCAGCACCATGGTCATGCCGTCGTCCTTGAGCCCGCGGATCATCGTGAGCACCTCGCCGACGAGTTCCGGGTCGAGCGCCGAGGTCACCTCGTCCAGCAGCAACAGCCGGGGGCTGTTGACCAGCGCCCGCACGATGGCCACGCGCTGCTGCTGACCGCCGGAGAGCCGGTCGGGATACGAGTCCGCCTTGTCGGCCAGCCCCACGCGCTCCAGCCACTGCATGGCCTGCTGCCGGATCTCCACCGCACCGCGCCCGTGCACCTTGTCCGGCGCCAGGGTGATGTTGCGCAGCACGCTCATGTGCGGGAACAGGTTGTAGGACTGGAACACCATGCCGATGCGGCGCCGTACCTGATCAGGGTTGGCCTTCGGGTCGGTGATGTCCTCGTCGTCGAGGCGGATGGTGCCATCATCGATTTCGGTCAGCAGGTTGATGCAGCGCAGCAGCGTGGACTTGCCGGAGCCGGAGGCCCCGATCAGCGCCACCACCTCGTGCTCGTCCACCTGCAGCGACAGATTGTCGAGCACCACCGTCGAACCGAACGTCTTACGGACGTTTTCGCAGCTCAGCAGCATAGTTCAGGCTCCCGCGGACTGGCGGCGGGCCGCGCGCAGCGTGACCCAGTCGGTGACCCCGATCAAGGGCAGGGCAAGAAGCACGAACAGGACCCCGGCGACGATGTACGGCGTGAAGTTCGTGTAGTAAGCCGAGTCGATCTGCGCTGCTCGTACCGCGTCGATCGGACCCGCCAGCGACACCAGCCCGACGTCCTTCTGCAGCGCCACGGCATCGTTGAGCAGCGCCGGAGTGACCCGCCGGACCGCCTGGGGCAGCACCACATGGCGCATCGTCTGGCGGTAGGTCAGCCCCAGGGACCGGGCCGCGGCAAGCTGGCTGGGGTGCACCGACTCGATGCCGGCGCGGATCACCTCGGCCAGGTAGGCGCCGTACACGATCACCAGCGTCGCCCCGCCAAGCACCAGCACGCTGGGCATTCCCTGCAGCCGCAGCCCCGGAACGCCGAGCGTGAAGACGTACAGCACGATGATCAAAGGCAGACCGCGGAAGGTGTACGTGTACCCGGTCGCCAACGCCCGCAGCGGGAAGAACACCGGACCTCGCAGCGTGCGCGCGACGGCCACGAGCAGCCCCAGGGCCAGCGCGGCGATCGTGCACACCACGAGCAGCCGGATGTTGAGCCAGAGGCCCTCGATCACCTGCGGGAACGCCTTGCGGGCGATGTCGAGGTCGAAGAACGACCCCTTGACGCGGTCCCAGCCGGGCGCGCCGGTGACGCCGATGACCAGCGCGCCGCCCACCACCGCGGTGGACAGCGCCGCGAGCAGCACCGAGCGGACCGTCTGCCGTCTGCGGTAGGCGATCCGCCCGAGGTGGAGGTCGCTGGGCCGGTGCTGCTCGCTCACGAAAGTTCGGGGGCTCCGCCGCTGGTCAGCCACGTCTTCTCAAGCACCGCGAGGGTGCCGTCCTGGCGCAGCTGATCCACGGCGTCGCTCACGCACGGCGTCAGCTTCGAGCCCAGGTCGAGCACCAGGCCGAACTGCTCGGGCACGCCCACCTGCGGCAGCTGACCCACGATGATGCCGTTGTCCAGCTCCGCCGCGGTCATGTAGAACGCGGTCGGCAGGTCCACCACGAGCCCGTCGATCTGCCCGTTCTGCAGCGCCGCCTTGGCGTCGTCGTTGTTGTTGTAGACCTGCGCCTGCGCGCTGGGCTTGATCAGCTCGTTGATCGCCTGGTAGCTGGTCGTGCCGACCTGCGCGCCCAGCTTGGCGTTCTTGAGCTCGGCCACGGTCTTCGCGTTCGCGATCTTCGAGCCCTTGGTGGTGATCACCGTCTGGCGTACGAGGTAGTACGGCGAGGAGAAGTCCACGGCCTTCTTGCGCTCGTCGGTGATCGAGAACTGGTTGATGTCGAAGTCGAACGCCTTGGGGCCGGGCGCGATCGCGTTGTTGAACGTCACCGAGGTCCACGTGACGTTCTGCGCCGGGTAACCGAGGCGCTCGGCAACCGCGTAGGCCACGGCGGACTCGAAGCCCTTGCCGTTCGCCGGCTTGTTGTCGGTGAACCAGGGCTCGTACGCCGGGTTGTCGGTGCCGATCGTGAGCTTGCCCGCGGCCACGGTGTCCAGGGCGCCCTGGGCGCAGGTGGCGTTCGAGGCGGACGCGGAACCGGAACCGGTGGCCGATGGCGACGCGGCCTCATCGGCGGGTGCGCAGGCGGCCAGTGTGGCGAGGAGCACAGTGGCACCGCCGAACGCGGCGAGGGTGTTTCTGAGCATGAACCGCAGCCTAGGGCACGTCCCAGTAGATAGGCCCGTCCGTTGCCACCCCGTAATGAGCTGCAACAATCTGGCGTCGTGAAGACGTTCGAAGAGTTGTTCGCCGAGTTGCAGCAGCGCGCGGCCGAGCGGCCCGAGGGTTCGGGCACCGTCGCGGCGCTGGACAAGGGCGTGCACTTCATCGGCAAGAAGGTCGTCGAGGAAGCCGCAGAGTCCTGGATGGCCGCCGAGCACGAGGGGCCGCAACGCACCGCCGAGGAGCTCTCGCAGCTGCTCTACCAGGCGCAATGCCTCATGATCGCCACTGGACTCGACCTTGAGGACGTTTACCGACATCTCTGACGTGCCCTCGCCCCTCATTGATCTTCTTCGAAGGAGCACGTCATGTTGCGTATCGCCGTCCCCAACAAGGGAACCCTGTCCGGACCGGCCGCCCAGATGCTGCGCGACGCCGGTTACCGCCAGCGCACCGACCCCAAGGATCTCGTCTGCCGTGACGAGGACAACAACGTCGAGTTCTTCTACCTGCGCCCCCGCGACATCGCCACGTACGTCGGTTCGGGTGATCTGGATCTCGGCATCACCGGCCGCGACCTGCTCGTCGACTCCGGGGTCCCGGCGCGCGAGGTGCTTGACCTGGGCTTCGGGGGCGCCACGTTCCGCTGGGCCGCCCCGGCCGGCACGCTGGAGTCCGCGGCCGGCATCGGCGGGCGGCGCATCGCCACCGCCTATCCCGGCGTGGTCGAGCGCTACCTCGCCGAGCACGACCTCAAGGCCGAGGTGGTCCGCCTCGACGGCGCCGTGGAGAACGCGGTCCGCCTGGGCGTGGCCGACCTGATCGCCGACGTGGTGGAAACCGGGGCCACGCTGCGTCAGGCCGGACTGGCCACACTCGGTGAGCCGCTGCTGCGCTCCTCGGCGATCCTGATCGCCCGCGCCAGCGACGACCCCGGCCCCAAGTTGTCCCAGTTGGTCCGGCGCCTGCAGGGTGTGCTGGTGGCCCGCGGCTACGTGATGCTGGCCTACGACGTGCGCGCCGACCTGATGGAGAACGCCACCGCGCTGACCCCGGGCATCGAGTCGCCGACGGTGTCCCCGCTGCACCGCGAGGGCTGGGTGGCGGTGCAGGCCATGGTCCGCCGCGCCGACGTGCACCGCGTCATGGATGAGCTGTACGAACTCGGCGCCCGGGCCATTCTGGTCACCGACATCTCGAACTGCCGGCTGTAGGGGTGGCACAGTGGTTGACGTGAGTACGCAGCAGCAAGTCGAGTTCCGGCCCAAGCGCATCCGCTGGGTCGCGGGCATCTGCGCGGCAGCGGTGGTGATCCTGTTCACCGCGCTGAGCTTCGGGCTGCACGGCTCGACCGGCGACGGCTTCGGGCAGTTCGAGCGCGGCGATCAGAGCGCGATGATCGGGCTGGGCGTGCTGGCCGGGCTTGGCATCCTCGCCTTTACCCGGCCGCGGGTGAAGGCGGACGCCAGTCACGTGCAGATCCGCAACGTGCTCGGCAACTACGACCTGCCCTGGGCGGCGGTCAAGGCGGTGCGCTTCGACCGGAACTCGGCGTGGGCGATGCTGGAGCTGCACGGCGACGAGACGGTGTCCGTGCACGCGCTGCAGGCCGCCGACAAGGACTACGCCGTGCAGGGCGTGCGCGCGCTGCGGGCCCTTCATTCGGCCGCCACGCCCTGAGCTGGTAGACTTCTGCGTTAGTCGACCACGCCTGCCCTCCGACGACCGCAAGATCGACGCGGCTGGCGCGAAAGAGGAGCCCGCTTGGCTCCCACCCACGTCGTCCCTTGAGGCGGCATGGGTCCGGTCAACCGATCACGGGAATATCCCGCGGTGGGTGTGCGTCCTTGTATGGGCGCCGATGACCGGTCGAGCGGGCCCTGGCATATGCCGGGGCCTTCTGCTTTCCCGCCGCCCGGTGGTCAGAGGGCGGCGCGAGGCCGACCGACATTGGCAGAGCCGTCGCCGCATCGCCGGCGAGGGCGACCATAAGTACGTTCTGAGGAGGCCCCATCAGCGTCGAACCACGCGTTAACGAACAGATCCGGGCACGAGAGGTCCGGCTGGTCGGCCCCGAGGGTGAGCAGGTGGGCATCGTCCCGCTCGAGCGCGCCCTGCAGCTGGCCGCCGACGTCGACCTGGACCTGGTCGAGGTTGCGCCGATGGCGCGCCCGCCGGTGTGCAAGCTCATGGACTTCGGCAAGTTCAAGTACGAGAGCGCACTCAAGGCGCGCGAATCGCGGCGCAACCAGCAGCAGACCGTCATCAAGGAAATGAAGCTGCGCCCCAAGATCGACCCGCACGACTACGAGACCAAGAAGGGTCACGTGGTGCGGTTCCTCAAGGCGGGCGACAAGGTCAAGGTGACGATCATGTTCCGCGGTCGTGAGCAGAGCCGCCCGGAGCTGGGTTTCCGGCTCCTGCGCCGGCTCAGCGAGGAGATCTCGGAGCTCGGCTTCGTCGAGGCCAGTCCCAAGCAGGACGGCCGCAACATGATCATGGTGCTGGCCCCGCACCGGGCCACCAAGGCCGCAGCGGTCGCGGCCGCTCCGGGTGCCAAGACCCGCGAGCCGCGCGAGGGCGAAGAGGCCGAAGCGCCGGCCACCGAGAGCACGGCAGAGTAATTGAGGCCCCGCGGTGATCAGGCCGCGGGGAAGATTTGATGAGAGTAGGCGTCAAGTGCCGAAGATGAAGAGCCACACCGGCATGGGTAAGCGGGTGAAGGTCACCGGCAAGGGCAAGCTTGTTGTCGAGCAGGCCGGCAAGCGTCACCTGCTGGAGGGCAAGTCCTCCAAGACCACCCGCCGGATGACCGGTACGGTCGTCGTGGCCAAGGCCGACACCAAGCGAGTGAAGAAGCTGCTGGGCCGCTGACGCGCGCGCCACAACCGTTCCCCTGTTAGGAGTACTGAAATGGCACGCGTCAAGCGGGCAGTAAACGCCCAGAAGAAGCGTCGCACGTTGCTGGAGACCGCCAGCGGATACCGCGGTCAGCGCTCGCGCCTGTACCGCAAGGCCAAGGAGCAGGTGCTGCACTCGATGCAGTACTCGTACCGCGACCGCCGTGACCGCAAGGGCGACTTCCGCCAGCTGTGGATCACGCGCATCAACGCCGGTGCCCGCGCCAACGGCATGACCTACAACCGCCTCATCCAGGGCCTCAAGCTGGCCGGTGTCGAGGTGGACCGCAAGATCCTGGCCGACCTGGCCGTCAACGACGCCGCCTCGTTCGCGGCGATCGTCGAGATCGCTCGCGCCGCCGTTGCGGCCGAGGGCACGGGTGGCGCTGCCGCCCAGGCCGCCTGAGTAACGCACCGCACTTTGGGAACGCCTTCCGCCGCGGCGGGAGGCGTTCCTTTGCATCCGGAGGGCTTTCTGTGACGTTCACCCCGCGCACCCCGAGGGTCGTCGCGGCCCGCCGCCTGCAGCGCCGCCGCGACCGGGACAAGGCCGGGCGGTTCCTGGCCGAAGGACCCCAGGCGGTGCGATCGGCGCTGGCTGCGGGAGTGGTTCTCGACTTGTTCGGTACGCCCGAAGCCCTCGCCCGCCACGGCGACCTGGCACTGCAGGCACCCACCGTGTCCCCGGTCACCGATGAGGCGCTCGCCGGCCTGGCCGAGACCGTGCAGCCCCAGGGGCTTGTGGCTGTCTGCGAACAGGTGGACGTACCGCTGGCTGGTGCTCTTGCCAAGAATCCCCGGCTGGTGGCGGTGGCCGTGGAGATCCGGGATCCGGGCAATGCCGGGACGATCCTGCGTACCGCCGACGCGGCCGGGGCCGGGGCGGTCATCTTCGCGGGTGACGCCGTGGATCCGTACAACGGCAAATGTGTCCGCTCCTCGGCAGGCAGCCTGTTCAACGTGGACGTGGTCCGGGCGCCGTCGCTTTCGCTGAAAGAGCTGAATGCGTTCCAGGTGCTGGCCACTACCGGGTACGGCGACACCGACCTCGATGAGCTGCTCGACGACGGTTCCCTGGCTGCCCCGACCGTGTGGTTGTTCGGCTCGGAGGCGCACGGACTCGATTCGTCCTACCTGCGGGCGGCGGACAAGAGGGTGCGCGTACCCATCTACGGGGGTGCCGAGAGCCTGAACCTGGCTGCCGCCGCAGCGGTCTGCTTGTATGCTTCGGCCAGAGCGCAACGCTCCTCTTCTGCTGGAGATCCTCATGAGTCAGGTGTTTAGCCGGCCCGCTGGTCGCGGGCACGTGCGCTGACTCTTTGCGCTTACTTCCCTGACCGGCGGGCGGCGGCTGAGCCGCGCGTCCGTACACTGATCCACCTGAGTCACCCCCTCGCGGCCCTCGCTGCGCTCGGTGCACTCGGCTGCGACGGCCGTTGGCTTATCCGGTGTGAGGGAGTTCGCCCGACCATGTCTTACCGCAACGATCCGTACGACCCGAAGCAGGCGGCTCTGCTGGCCCCCGAGGCTCTCGAAACCGCGGTCGCCGAGGCCGAAGCGGCCTTCGCCGAGGTCACCGACCTCGACGCGCTCGGTGCGCTCAAGCCGGCCCACCTGGGCGACCGTTCGCCGGTGTCGCTGGCCCGCCGCGAGATCGGCTCGCTGCCCCCGGCCGCCAAGTCCGACGCCGGCAAGCGCGTCAACGTTGCCCGCCAGGGCGTGCAGGCCGCGTTCGACGCGCGCCAGGCCACGCTGGAAACCGAGCGCGCCGCCCGCGTGCTGGTCGAGGAGCGCGTGGACGTCACGCTGCCCTGGGACCGCCGGCCGCAGGGGGCCCGGCACCCGGTGACCACGCTGATGGAGCACATGGGCGACCTGTTCGCCGGCATGGGTTACTCGGTCGTGGACGGCCCGGAGCTGGAGCTGGAGTGGGCCAACTTCGACGCGCTCAACATCGGCCCGGACCACCCGGCGCGCGGGCTGATGGACACGTTCTACGTGGACCTGCCCGGCCTGGTGATGCGCACCCACACGTCACCCGGTCAGGTGCGCACGATGCTCAAGCAGCAGCCGCCGATCGCCGTGGTCAGCCCCGGGCGGGTGTACCGCACCGACGAGGTGGACGCCACGCACAGCCCGGTGTTCCACCAGATCGAGGGCCTGGTCGTGGACGAGGGCATCACGATGGCGCACCTCAAGGGCACCCTCGACCACTTCGCCAGGGCGCTGTTCGGCCCGGACGCGCGCACCCGGTGGCGGCCGCACTACTTCCCCTTCACCGAGCCGTCGGCGGAGTTCGACGTGTGGTTCGCCCAGCACCGCGACGGCCCACGCTGGGTCGAATGGGGTGGCTGCGGCCTGGTCAACCCGCAGGTGCTGGTGGCCTCCGGCATCGACCCGGAACGCTATTCCGGGTTCGCGTTCGGCATCGGGGTCGAGCGCACGCTGATGTTCCGCAACGGCGTCAGCGACATGCGCGACATGGTGGAGGGTGACGTCCGGTTCACCCGCAACTTCGGTATGGCGGTCTGACATGAAGCTCTCCCTTTCCTGGCTGCGCGAGTACGTCGAGCTGCCCGCTGCCCCCGACCCGGCCGAACTCGACCGCACCCTGGTCGGCCTCGGCATCGAGGTCGAATCCGTTGTCGACCAGGCCGCCACCGTCAAGGGCGGCCTGGTCGTCGGGCGGGTTCTCGAGATCGAGGAACTCACCGGCTTCAAGAAGCCCATCCGCTTCTGCCGTGTCGACGTCGGCAACCCCGAGCCGCAGGAGATCGTCTGCGGGGCCCGCAACTTCGCGGCCGGCGACCTGGTCGTGGTGATCCTGCCCGGCGGCGAGCTGCCGGGTGGCTTCGTGATCGGCGCGCGCAAGACGTATGGCCGCAACTCCCACGGCATGATCTGCTCGGCGGCCGAGCTGGGCCTGGGCACCGACCACGACGGCATCGTCGTGCTGCCGGCGGATTCCGCGGTGCCCGGCACCGACGCGCGCCCGGCGGTCGGGCTCGACGACGTCATCGTCGACGTGGAGATCACCCCGGACCGGGGCTACCAGATGAGCGTGCGAGGCATCGCGCGCGAACTCTCCCACGCCTACGATGCCGCCTTCACCGACCCCGGCCACGGCTCCGCGGTGGCCCCCACGGCCGAGGCGCCGCACCCGGTGCGCGTGGAGGACACCGTGGGCTGCGACCGTTTCTCGGCGGTTGTGGTGCGCGGCATCGACCCGAGCGTCCCGTCGCCCGGCTTCATCCAGCAGCGCCTGACCACCGCCGGCATCCGGTCCATCTCGCTCGCCGTGGACATCACCAACTACGTGATGCTCGAACTCGGCCAGCCCATGCACGTGTTCGACCTCAACCTGCTGCGCGGCGGGCTGGTCGTGCGCCGGGCCCGGCCGGGGGAGAAGCTGACCACCCTCGACGGGGTGGCCCGCGTTCTCGACGCCGAGGACATGGTCATCTGCGACGAGTCGGGTCCGATCTCGCTCGCCGCGGTCATGGGCGGCGAGACCAGCGAATACCAACCGACCACCGTGGACGTGCTGCTCGAGGCGGCACACTGGGACCCGGTCATGGTGGGACGCACGGCCCGCCGGCACAAGCTGTTCAGCGAGGCGGCCAAGCGCTGGGAGCGGGGCGTCGACCCGCAGCTCACGCTGGTTGCCCTGGCGCGCGCTGTCGAACTGCTGACCACGTACGCCGGGGGCACGCCCGACGAGTTCGTGCTCGACATCAACCACGTCGCGGACCCGGCCCCGATCAACCTGCCCACGGACCTGGCCACCCGGCGCATCGGGGTGCCGTACGGGGTGGACCAGCTCGGCGACCTGCTCACCAAGGTCGGCTGCACGCTGACCGGGGTGGAGCCGCTCGACGTGACCCCGCCGTCCTGGCGTCCCGATCTGCTCGCCCCCATCGACCTGGTCGAGGAGGTGGCCCGCCTCGGTGGCTACGACGCCATCCCGAGCGTCCTGCCCGCGACGCGTGGCGGTGGCGGGCTGAGCGCCGAGCAGATCCGGCGGCGCACGGTGGGCCGGGCCATGGCGGAAAGCGGCTACGTCGAGGTGTTGTCGTACCCGTTCGTCGCCCCCGGTGCCGCCGACGCCTTCGGCCTGGCCCCCGACGACCCCCGGCGCAGCGCGGTCAAGCTGACCAACCCGCTGTCGGAGCAGGAGCCGCTGCTGCGCACCTCGCTGCTGCCGCCGCTGCTGGCCACCCTCAAGCGCAACCTCGGCCGGGGTGAACGTGACATCGCCCTGTACGAGCTGGGCACGGTGTTCCAGCCGCACCTGAGTGCGACGGCCCCGCCGGTGCTCGGCGTGGACCGGGCACCGTCGGAGCCGGAGTGGACGGCGGCCAACGCGATCGTCCCGGCGCAGCCGTGGCACCTCGCAGTGGCGCTGACCGGTGACGCCGCCCCGGCCGGCTGGTGGGGTCAGGGCCGCACGGCCACCTGGGCCGACGCGATCGAGGCGGCTCGCACGGCGGTGTCCGCGGCGGGCATCTCCCCGGAGCGCGTCACCGTGCAGGCGGCCGGCTACGCGCCGTGGCACCCGGGCCGCTGCGCCGCGATCCTGGTCGACGGCAAGCTGACCGGGCACGCGGGGGAGCTGCACCCGGCCGTCCTGTCGACCTTGGAGCTGCCCAAGCGCACCTGCGCCATGGAGATCGACTTGGACGCGCTGCCGGTCAAGCCGGTCACCCAGGCCCCGGTCATCTCGTCGTTCCCGCCGGCGCTGATCGACGTGGCGCTGGTCGTGGAGTCGTCGGTGCCGGCCGCGTCGGTGCAGGAGGCGCTGGTTGCCGGGGCGGGTTCGCTGCTGGAATCGGTGCGGCTGTTCGACGTCTACGAGTCGGCGGCCCAGCTCGGCGAGGGGCTCAAAAGCCTGGCGTACAAGCTGACCTTCCGCGCCCCTGACCGCACGCTCACGGTCGAGGAGGCGGTGGCAGCTCGTGATGCGGCCGTCGCCGAGGCCGCGTCCCGCACCGGCGCCACCCTGCGCGGCGCCTGAGATTGCTTCATCGGGCCGGGTTCTCCGCCTCCGCGGAGTGCCCGGCCCGCTGTTCTTGGGGCTCAGCCGATCTCCACCGTCACAGGTGTGCCGGAAGGTGGATTGCCGAACAGCTCAGCCGCGTTGCCTCCTCGGGCGAACAGCTCGAAGCACGCGCGTTTTTCTTCGCCTTCGCTTCCACTGGGCGCTTGGTTGCCGCGAGGCCAGCCGGAGCTGCCGGGGGCGAACGAGACCGTTCCCGCCGGCACGGTGAAGACCCCGTCGCTGACCATGGCTTCAACCCGGGCGTCCCCGATGCGAACCCGAACCGTCGTCCCCACCTGCGCCGGCGCCTCGTACCAGCTGGTCTTCAGGTTGCCGTACCCGTCGGTGTAAATCACCGCCCGCTCCGGCGCCCGCGCCACAGTCACCGGCTCGCCCAGCAGGCTCTCGTCCCCGCGAACCAGCCCCGCCACCGCCGCCGGAAACACATCCCTGGACCGGAACTGCGACCCGGCGTCCGGCACGTTCACCGCGCGCAGCGGCACACCCTCGTCGGCCAGGAAGGACAGGCTGGCCCCGGATGCCACCCCAACCACCAGGACGCCCGAAGCGAGCCGGGCCGCCACCAACCGTTCGCCGGCGTTGTCCTCGCGGGGTTCGTCCTCATCCTGCCGCGGTGCCACGTTCGCATAGATCACCCGGTCGGCGGGCCCCTCACCGAACCCGAGCTGGGCCACGCAGAACCCGGCACTCACCGTGTCGAACGGCGGCACCGGGATAGCGGCCACATCAGCCTCCGGCAGCAACCCGGCGAGGCGCTGCCGTACCTCGGCGAACGCCAGATCCCCGGTCCCGTAGTCAGCAACGATCGTCAGCAGCATCCCCTCAACTTACGCCCGCCCGAACTCACCGGCCGGTAAATGCGCGGTGGCCGGGAGGCACCGCTGGCAGGATGCTGCGCATGAAAGCCGACCTCCAGAAGTATCTTCAGGACGCTCGCGACGCGCTGCTGTGGAAACTCGACGGCCTGTCCGACTACGACATCCGCCGTCCCCTCACGCCCACCGGCACCAACCTGCTCGGCCTGGTCAAGCACGTAGCGCTGGTGGAAACGGGATACCTGGGCGAGTCGTTCGGCCGTCCCATCGCCAACCAGCTTCCCGGACTTGAGGACGAGGCCGAGCCCAACGCGGACATGTGGGCCACCCCCGAGGAATCCCGTGAGCTCATCATCGACTTCTACCGCCGGGTATGGGCCCATGACGACGAGACCATCACGACCCTGGACCTGGACGCCGTCGGCCGAGTTCCTTGGTGGCCTGCGCAGACGCGGGAGGTGCCGCTGCACCGGCTGCTGATCCACATGATCTCCGAAACCGAACGCCACACCGGCCACGCCGACATCGTCCGCGAACTCATCGATGGTGCCGCCGGAATGCGCCAAAGCTCCAGCAACCTCCCCGAAGGCGATCCCGCGTGGTGGGCCGCGTACCGGGAGAAGGTCCAGCACGCAGCCGACAAATACGCCGGCTCCTGATCAGGCCACGGTGCGGCTGTTCATGGTCAGGGAATGGGCGTCGGTGTCGGGCTCCTCCAGCCCGAAGCTCAAAATCCGCCGGGGCCGGATGCGAATGATGGGCGCCGGCGTGCCATAGCCCGAGTCGGCCGGAGCGTCGAGAGCCTCGGCGGTGCCACGAATCTCCAAGCAGCGCACACGCCAAGGATTGGTGGACGGCACGTCGTCAACAACGAACGCAACCTGCCCGTTGGCCGCGACATTGCGATACTTGCGACTGTTGGCCATATGGAACCCAGCAATGTCGATGGTGCCGGTACCCGCGTTGTAGCGAAACCCCACCGGACTGTTCTGCAGCGTGCCATCGGGCCGCAACGTAGCCAGCCGGCCAAGCTGCTGTCCGGCCAGATACGCCAGCTCACTCTCCGAAAAGCTCATCCGGCGAGCCTGCACCCTCAACCTCAGTTGAGGTCAAGTCCGCCGTTGGGCAACTATTCAACCGCCCGTCAGTTCCTCAGCCCCGATCGTGCAGCGTCACCTCGTACCCGTCGGGGTCGGCGAACGTGAACGTGCGGCCGAACGGGCCGTCGATGGGTGCCGAGACGATGCGAACTCCGGCGGCTTCGAGGGCGTCGTGGAGGGCTTGGGAGTCGGGCGCGTGCAGCCACAGGGCTACGCCGCGGCCGGGGTAGGGGTTCTCGTCGACGATGGCTTCGCGTACGGCGAAGGCGATGGGCTTGGTGGCGAAGACGACGGCGTGCGGCGGGCCGGGCTGGCGCTGCAGGCCGAAATGCTGCTCGTAGAAGGCTGCGGAGCGTTCAAGGTCGCGTACCTGCAGGGAGATGAAGTCGGGTCCGGTGACAGCCATGGTGGTGCTCCTCTGCTGAGTATGTCAGTTATCTGACATGGCTTAGCGTATGTCAGGATGCTGACATGGGTCAAGTCGAGTTGGACACCTCGTTGGGGTACTTGCTGAAGATGGCGTCGAGCGCCCTGCACTCGGCGATGGAGGCGGTGCTGCGGCCACTCGGAATGACGATCACGCACTACTCATGCCTGGAGCTGCTGTCCCAGCGCCCCGGCCTGTCCAACTCCGACCTGGCCCGCGGCACCTTCGTGACCCGCCAGTCCATGAACGTGCTTTTGCAGGCGCTGGAACGCGACGGACTGGTCGCCCGGCCCGAGCGCGCACCCTCAGGGCGGGTGCTGCCCACCACGCTGACCGCGAAGGGCCGCCACCAGCTCGAAACCGCAAGCGCCGCCGTCCGTGCCGTCGAGGAGCGCATGCTCAACGGTCTGACCGCCACGGAACAGAATCAGATGCGCCACTTCCTCCGCTCCTGCGTCGCCTCCCTCACCACCCCGCAGACGCCCTGACCTCCCGGCCGGCAGAACCGGCTCAGCCCGCAGAGTCCCGCACGCCCAGCCCCGGGCACCTTACGCCGGATGGGGACGCTGTCGAGTTGTATCGCCGCTTGCCTGTGAATCATTGATCGGAGCCGGCTTGCGGATCGATCGGCGCCTCGGTGACGCGGGGATGTGGGTCGCGGCGATGTCGTAGGGGTGAGCTACGGTCGCCCGGATGAGACCGCAGACCGTTCTCTCCGTCCTCGCCGAGCTGGCTCCCGCCGGCGGTGACCGCGTGCACGACGTCACGCGGGGAGGGCAGCCGTTGCTGTGGCTCAAGGACGCCGAGCGTGCGCCGCGCAATGCCGACAGCGACCGTCTTGCCGCGGTTGATGCGCTGCATCGCGACGAGCGCATCCTGCGGCGGGGGTGGGGGTTCGTGGCTGGGCGGGCCGAGATCGAGGG
>NZ_LOJP01000001.1:4512999-4580236 GCF_001553785.1 Actinoplanes sp. TFC3 | reverse complement strand
TGTTTGGTGGGGTGTCGTGGGGTTGTGGGTTGGTTGTTGGTTGAGAATTGCACAGTGGACGCGAGCATCTTGTTTTCTGTGGTTAAGTTGTCAAGGGCGAACGGTGGATGCCTTGGCACCAGGAGCCGATGAAGGACGTGGGAGGCCGCGATAGGCCTGGGGGAGCTGTCAACCTAGCTGTGATCCCAGGGTGTCCGAATGGGGGAACCTGGCACGAGTCATGTCGTGTCACCTGCATCTGAATTCATAGGGTGTAGGGGGGAACGCGGGGAAGTGAAACATCTCAGTACCCGTAGGAAGAGAAAACAATTTAGTGATTCCGTGAGTAGTGGCGAGCGAAAGCGGATGTAGCCTAAACCTTGCGTGTGTGATACCTGTCAGGGGTTGCGCGTGGGGGGTTGTGGGATCTGTTTTCTGTGTCTGACAGTGCAGAGAAGAGTTATAAAGTTGCATGTTAGTCGAATGGTGTGGGAAAGCCAGCCGTAGACGGTGAGAGCCCGGTAGGCGAAAATGTGTGACCTCTTTACAGATATCCCGAGTAGCAGCGGACTCCTGAAATCTGCTGTGAATCTGCCAGGACCACCTGGTAAGGCTGAATACTTCCTGGTGACCGATAGCGGACGAGTACCGTGAGGGAATGGTGAAAAGTACCCCGGGAGGGGAGTGAAATAGTACCTGAAACCGTTCGCCTACAATCCGTCAGAGCCTTTCGGGGTGATGGCGTGCCTTTTGAAGAATGAGCCTGCGAGTTAGTGGCATGTGGCGAGGTTAACCCGTGGGGGGTAGCCGTAGCGAAAGCGAGTCTGAAGAGGGCGTTTGAGTCGCATGTTCTAGACCCGAAGCGGGGTGATCTAGCCATGGGCAGGTTGAAGCGTGGGTAAGACTGCGTGGAGGACCGAACCCACCAACGTTGAAAAGTTGGGGGATGACCTGTGGTTAGGGGTGAAAGGCCAATCAAACTCCGTGATAGCTGGTTCTCCCCGAAATGCATTTAGGTGCAGCGTCGTGTGTTTCTTGCCGGAGGTAGAGCACTGGATGGTCTAGGGGGCCTACAAGCTTACCGAAATCAGCCAAACTCCGAATGCCGGTAAGTGAGAGCGCGGCAGTGAGACTGCGGGGGATAAGCTTCGTAGTCGAGAGGGAAACAGCCCAGATCACCAGCTAAGGCCCCTAAGCGTGTGCTAAGTGGAAAAGGATGTGGGGTCGCTTAGACAACCAGGAGGTTGGCTTAGAAGCAGCCATCCTTTAAAGAGTGCGTAATAGCTCACTGGTCAAGTGGTTCCGCGCCGACAATGTAGCGGGGCTCAAGCACACCGCCGAAGCTGTGGCATTCACATGGTAGCCCGGTGGGAACTTTCGGGTTTTCATCCAGGTGTGTGGATGGGTAGGGGAGCGTCGTATAGCGGGTGAAGCGCCGGGGTGACCCAGGTGTGGACGCTATACGAGTGAGAATGCAGGCATGAGTAGCGAATGAAGGGTGAGAAACCCTTCCGCCGGATGACCAAGGGTTCCAGGGCCAGGCTAATCCGCCCTGGGTGAGTCGGGGCCTAAGGCGAGGCCGAGAGGCGTAGTCGATGGATAACGGGTTGATATTCCCGTACCCGCGTAGGAGCGCCCAAGACGAACCCACCTGTACTAACCACGCGAAGTGCCGGCGGTTTTCGGACCTATGGTATGGAGTCTGGGATCTTGGGTGGTAGTAGTTTAGTGATGGGGTGACGCAGGAAGGTAGCTGATCCCGGCCGGTGGTTGTGCCGGGGTAAGCGTGTAGCCCGATGTGTAGGTAAATCCGCATGTCATGTGGGTGAGACGTGATGCCGAGCCGTTCAGGTGAAGTCAGTGATCCTATGCTGCCGAGAAAAGCCTCTAGCGATGTTCCGAGCGGCCCGTACCCTAAACCGACACAGGTGGTCAGGTAGAGAATACCGAGGCGACGGGCGAACTGTGGTTAAGGAACTCGGCAAATTGCCCCCGTAACTTAGGGAGAAGGGGGGCCGGACGCGTGAAGCCCCGTGCGGGTGGAGCGTGGTATGGCCGCAGAGAGCAGGGGGAAGCGACTGTTTACTAAAAACACAGGTCCATGCGAAGTCGTAAGACGATGTATATGGACTGACGCCTGCCCGGTGCTGGAACGTTAAGGGGACCTGTTAGCCTTTCGGGGCGAGGCGGAGAACTTAAGCGCCAGTAAACGGCGGTGGTAACTATAACCATCCTAAGGTAGCGAAATTCCTTGTCGGGTAAGTTCCGACCTGCACGAATGGCGTAACGACTTCCCCACTGTCTCAACCACAGGCCCGGCGAAATTGCAGTACGAGTAAAGATGCTCGTTACGCGCGGCAGGACGGAAAGACCCCGGGACCTTTACTATAGCTTGACATTGGTATCTGAATGTAATTGTGTAGGATAGGTGGGAGCCGGTGAAGCTCGGACGCCAGTTCGGGTGGAGGCAATCTTGAAATACCACTCTGTTGGATTTGGGTATCTAACTTCGGGCCCTGATCGGGTCCAGGGACAGTGTCTGGTGGGTAGTTTAACTGGGGCGGTTGCCTCCTAAAGGGTAACGGAGGCGCCCAAAGGTTCCCTCAGCCTGGTTGGCAATCAGGTGTTGAGTGTAAGTACATAAGGGAGCTTGACTGTGAGACTGACAGGTCGAGCAGGGACGAAAGTCGGGACTAGTGATCCGGCACTTGCGTGTGGAAGCGGTGTCGCTCAACGGATAAAAGGTACCCCGGGGATAACAGGCTGATCTTCCCCAAGAGTCCATATCGACGGGATGGTTTGGCACCTCGATGTCGGCTCGTCGCATCCTGGGGCTGTAGCAGGTCCCAAGGGTTGGGCTGTTCGCCCATTAAAGCGGTACGCGAGCTGGGTTTAGAACGTCGTGAGACAGTTCGGTCCCTATCCGCCGTGCGCGTTGGATACTTGAGAAGGGCTGTCCCTAGTACGAGAGGACCGGGACGGACGAACCTCTGGTGTGCCAGTTGTCCCGCCAGGGGCACGGCTGGTTAGCTACGTTCGGAAGGGATAACCGCTGAAAGCATCTAAGCGGGAAGCTCGCTTCGAGATGAGGTATCCCACCACCTTCGAGTGGGTAAGGCCCCCAGCTAGACGACTGGGTTGATAGGCCGGAAATGTAAGCCAGGTAACTGGTTCAGTTGACCGGTACTAATAGGCCGAGGGCTTAACCACACCAAACTTTTTGCTCAACGCGTCCACTGTGTGATTCACAGCAAACAACCCACCCACCCCCACCAACCACGTCCCGTAAGGGATGTTGGTGTGACGGGGGTGCTGGTGATGGTTTCGCTGACAGCTGTTTCGGTGGTCATAGCGGAGGGGAAACGCCCGGTCTCATTCCGAACCCGGAAGCTAAGCCCTCCAGCGCCGATGGTACTGCACTCGGGAGGGTGTGGGAGAGTAGGACGCCGCCGGACTCAACGTACAGTCGAGGGCCTTCCCCGGATGGGGTTGGCCCTCGACTGCTTTTGTGTGTCCGGCCCCGGAGTAGCGTTGTACGGACGTCTGCCAGCCAGACTGCAGACGCAGCGCTCGTAAGCACCAAGCTCGTGAAGCTCGAACGTGCACGACCCAGCTCCACCCGCAGTACCCAGCGTCATGTCACACCCCGTGATACGTCAACAGATGTGCTCCGGCAGCCGCGCCCCCGCGCCGGCGCTGCCGAACCTCGGAAGGAATTGACCCGTGAACCCAGGACCGCAGGATGGCGGCAACCGCGACGACGAAGGCCGCCAGGACCGCGGCCGCGACGGCGGATCCGAGGGCACCTCGCGGGGCGACCGGACCAACGACCGCGGCAACTTCCGCGGCGGCGACCGCCCCTCCGGCGGCGGCTTCCGCGGCGGTGACCGAGGTGGCTACCAAGGCGGCGGTGACCGTGGTGGCTTCCGTGGTGGTGACCGCCCCTCCGGCGGTGGTTTCCGTGGCGGCGACCGTGACCGTGGTGGTTACCAGGGTGGCGGCGACCGCGGTGGTTTCAGTGGCGGCGACCGCGACCGTGGTGGTTACCAGGGTGGTGGCGACCGTGGTGGCTTCCGTGGTGGTGACCGCCCCTCCGGCGGTGGTTTCCGTGGCGGCGACCGTGATCGCGGTGGCTTCCAGGGTGGCGGCGACCGCGGTGGTTTCCGCGGCGGTGACCGCGATCGGCAGGGCGGCGACCGCGGCGGGTTCCGTGGCGGCGACCGCGACCGTGGTGGTTTCCAGGGCGGCGGCGACCGTGGTGGCTACCAAGGCGGCGGCGACCGGGGCGGCTACCAGGGTGGCGGCGACCGGGGCGGTTTCCGTGGCGGTGACAGGCCGGGTAACCGGACCGGTGGCGGCTTCCGTGGTGACCGGGACCGGCCGTTTGGCGACCGCCCGCAGGGAGACCGTCCGCAGGGCGACCGTGGTCCCCGCGACGGCAACTTCCGCGGCGGTGACCGTGGTGGTTTCCAGGGTGGCGGTGACCGGGGAGGGTTCCGCGGTGGCGACCGGCCGGGTGGCGACCGGGGCGGGTTCCGTGGCGGTGACCGGGACCGTGGTGGTTTCCAGGGCGGTGGTGACCGGGGAGGGTTCCGCGGTGGCGACCGGCCGGGTGGCGACCGGGGCGGGTTCCGTGGTGGAGATCGTGACCGTGGTGGTTTCCAGGGCGGTGGTGACCGCGGTGGGTTCCGTGGTGGTGACCGTGGTGGCTTCCAGGGCGGCGGCGACCGGGGCGGGTTCCGTGGCGGTGACCGGGACCGTGGTGGTTACCAGGGCGGTGGCGACCGGGGAGGGTTCCGCAGCGGCGACCGGCCGAGCGGCGACCGCGGCGGGTTCCGTGGTGGCGACCGGCCGGGTGGCGACCGGGGCGGGTTCCGTGGCGGAGATCGGGACCGTGGTGGTTTCCAGAGCGGTGGCGACCGGGGTGGCTTCCGTGGCGGCGACCGGCCGGGCGGTGACCGCGGCGGTTTCCGTGGCGGCGCCGGCCAGGACCGCGGCGGCTACCGGGGTGATCGTGGCCCGCGCGACGGCGGCGCTCCCCGTGAGGGAGGCTTCGGCGGCGACCGTGGACCCCGCGAAGGTGGCTTCCGCAGTGACCGTGGCCCGCGTGAGGGCGGCTTCCGTGACGGTGGCACCCGTGACGGTGGCTTCCGCAGCGACCGTGCGTCCCGCGAGGGCGGCGACCGTGCGCCCCGTGCGGGCGGCTTCCGCGACGGAGGCGACCGTGGTCCGCGCACTGGCGGCTACGGCCAGGATCGTGGCCCGCGCGCCGGCGGCTACGGCCAGGATCGCGGCGGCTACAACCAGGACCGCGGCAGCTACAACCAGGACCGCGGCAGCTTCCAGCGCGACAACCGCGACAGCCGTGACCGTGACAACCGCGATCGCGACAACCGAGGCGAGCGCGGCGGCTTCGAGCGCGGAGACCGGGACCGCGACCAGCGGGGTACCGATGAGCAGCCCGTGTTCCAGGCGCCGGACATTCCCGAGGACATCGCGGCTTCGGACCTCGACAAGGAGGTTCGTTCCGAGCTGCTGAGCCTGTCGCGGGACACCGCTGACCGGGTTTCGCGGCATCTCGTGGCGGCCGGGCAGGTTATCGACGAGGATTCCGAGCTGGCGTTGCAGCATGCGATCGCGGCGCGGCGGTTGGCTTCGCGGATTGCTGTGGTTCGGGAGGCTGTCGGGCTCGCCGCGTATGCCGCGGGGGACTGGACTACCGCTATCGCCGAGCTGCGGACGTACCATCGCATGACGGGGCGGCAGACCCACCTGGCGGAACTTGCCGATTGTGAGCGCGCCCTGGGGCGGCCGGAACGGGCGATTGATCTCTTCCGGGGTGCCGACAAGGACACGCTGGACAAGGCCGGGGCGATCGAGCTGTTGATCGTGGCGGCCGGGGCTCGTGGTGACCTGGGGCAGCATGACGCCGCAGTGGCGATGCTGCAGGTCAAGGAGCTGACCACGGATGCCGACGCGGACTGGGCGGCGCGGCTTCGTTACGCCTACGCCGATGCGCTGCTGGCCGCCGGTCGTCGCGAGGAGGCGCGGGAGTGGTTCTCGCGGGCCGCTGCCGCCGATGAGGACGGCCTGACCGATGCGGCCGAGCGGCTGCTCGAACTCGACGGGATCTCCATCGAGGGCGACGACGACGAAGACGACGATGAGGGTACGTCCGAAGCGCCGACCGACGCGGACGCGCGCGCCGAAGCCGACGACGACCGTGACGACTTCGACGATGAGCGCGACGACGACTTCGACGACGAGCGCGACGAAAACAACGCGCGCAACGCGGACGCACGCGACGATGACGCGCGTGACGAGGACGATGCGCGTGGCCGGGATGAGGACGGCGATGACCGGGCCGACGCCGACGGCGTGCCGGGAAACGCGTTCCTCGACGACGACGAGTCTGACGACGACTCCGACGACGATGACGACTTGGACGATCTTGACCAGGACGTCGACGCCGGCATCGACGAGGACGACGACCGCGCTGTCAAGGGCGACGACGCTGACGACGACGAGCTGACCGGTAGCGGAGTGGGCGGCACCGACGCCGACCTTGCGGCCACCGACCCGGCCACCCGTGGCACCGGCGCCAAGGGAACCAAAGCGTGACCGCCGGCCCGGACCACAACGCCGGCGTTCGGCTGGTCGACGGGTATGACCTGGTCATCTTTGACCTTGACGGGGTTGTGTACCTGATCGACAAGCCGATCGACGGCGCGGCCGAGGCCGTCTCCCAGCTACGGGAGGACGGCACCGCGCTGGCCTACGCGACGAACAATGCGTCGCGGCGAGCGGCCGACGTGGCCGGGTTGCTCAACGGCATGGGGGTCTCCGCCGAGCCGGACGAGGTGCTGACCTCGGCCGGTGCGGCGGCGGCCCGGCTGGCCGAGCAGTTGCCTGCCGGGGCTCCGGTGCTGGTGGTCGGGGCCGAGGCGTTGCGGGCCGAGGTGCGCGATGCCGGGCTGACCCCGGTGGAGCGGCTCGAGGACGAACCGGCGGCGGTCGTTCAGGGCTTCGGTCCCGAGGTGGGCTGGAAGATCCTGGCCGAGGCGGCGCTGGCGGTCCGGGCCGGGGCGCTGTGGGTGGCGACAAACACCGACCGTACGCTGCCCAGCCCGCGCGGTCCGCTGCCCGGCAACGGTTCGCTGGTCGGGGTGCTGCGCACGGCCCTGGACCGCGAACCCGATCTGGTCGTCGGCAAGCCGCAGCCCGCGCTGTTCGAGACGGCCGCGTCGCTGTCGAAGGCGCAGCGTCCGCTGACGGTGGGCGACCGGCTGGACACCGATATCGAGGGTGCGGTCAGCGCTGGCATGGACAGTTTGCTGGTGCTCACCGGGGTCAGCGGGCCGGCCGAGCTGCTGCGCTCACCGGAGTCGCGGCGGCCGACGTACGTTGCTGCTGATCTCTCCGGGTTGTTCGCCGATCCCGAGGCGGCGCGCATTCCGGTTATCGGCGACGAGGCCGGTGGCTGGCGGCTGGTCGACGGGCGCCTCGAGGGTTCGGGTGCGCCGGTGGACGCGCTGCGGATGGTCGCCGGGGTGGTGTGGGGCGGTGGCGAACCACAGGCCGGTTCCGACGAGGCCGCCAAGCTCCTCAAGGAGTGGCTCGCTTAAAGAGCCAGAGCGGCTCAGAGGAGCTTGCGCAGCTTCAACAGGTCGAACGGGTTCGCCTTGACCGACACCTGCCGTGAGGCGATGGCTTTGGTGACGTCAAGGCGGCCCGTGACCAGCGCGACCAGGTCGTCGCTGGATGCGGTGAGGGCGATCTTGGCCTTGGGGTCGTCGCCATCGGTGATGTCGAGCAGGCGCCCGCCCTCCAGGCGGCCGTGGAACGCGGTGGACAGGTCCGGCACCCGGCAGGCCAGGGTGCGGTCCAGGTCCAGTTTGCCGCGGGTCTGCGCGTTCGCGTCGAGGCGGGCGGCCAGGGCTTGCAGCGCCGTACGGCATTCCTCAACGGTGGCCATGGGTACCTCTCCTTCGCGACACCTGATCTCGCAACGCACGGTACCCGCAAGCCGCGGCGGGTATGCCCGGTAGCGTGGCACCAGCGAAAGCGCAGCCGCGAGCGCGAAGGAAGGTGTGGACGATGCCGCAGGACGCATGGCGGGCGTATCTGGAAATGGCACTCGGCTTGACGGAGGCGCCGCGCAAGAAGGCGCAGCGGGCGGCCGGCGAGCTGCTGACCAAGGGCGGCGCGACCGCCGGGCAGTTGCAGGGCCTGGTCGAGGATCTGATGTCGACAGGCATGGCCAACCGTGAGGCGCTGACCAACATCGTGCGCTACGAGGTGGACCGGGCTCTGGGTCTGGTCGGGCTGGCCACCAACGAGGAGGTCACCGACCTCACTTCGCGGGTCAAGGACCTGGAGAAGCAGCTACGCGAGGCGCAGGCGCGACTCGCGACGGCCGGGGCCGGCACGGTGACCCTCGCTGAGCCGGGACCGGAAGGTGCGGTGCCGCCCGGGCAGGCCGTGATCCCGCCGGTGAAGAAGGTGGCCAAGAAGGCCGTCGCGAAGAAGGCGGCCCCCAATGCGATGCCCGCGGCGGGCACCCCGCTCGCCAAGGCAGCCCCCGCCAAGGTGCCACCGGCCAAGGTGCCCCCAGCCAAGACCGGGCCGGCCAAGGCGACCGGGCCGGCGAAGGTGACGCCGGCGACGACCGGGCCGGGCAAGGATGCGCCGGAGAAGGCGGTGCCGGCCAAGGCGACCAAGGCCGCGCGTAAAGCTGCCAAGGCGACGGCGATCGAGCCGGCCGGCACGGCTGCCGCACCCACCGCGCCGGTGAAGGCGGCGGCTGCGGAAACCACGCTGCCGGCCGTGTCGCCGGACATCCCGGCCAAGAAGACCGCGGCCAAGAAGGCGTCCGCGAAGAACAAGCCGGAGGCGACGGCGTGACATACCCGGATCAGCAGCCGCCTCGTCCCGGCCCGCCGCCCGGCGGGTTCCGTCCGGGCCCGCCGCCCGGAGGCTTCCGCCCGGGCCCGCCGCCGGCCGGAGCGCCGCGCCCCCAGCATCAGCCCGTCCCGTCCGCCGCGCCGCAGCGGGCCGAGGTGACACCGGGCATTCTCGACGGTTCCGAGTCGACCGGTCATCCCGCCGTCGACGCCGTTCTGCAGTCGCTGGCCAACGCTGCCGGCCTCGCACCCGCCGACCAGCTCGCCGAGTTCGAGGCCGCGCACCAGGTGCTGCAGGAGACGCTGGCGAGCATCGACGGCTGATGGCTCGTCGCGCACGTCTGGACGCCGAGCTTGTCCGCCGCAAGCTCGCCCGGTCCCGGGAGCAGGCCGCCGCGCTGGTGGCGGCCGGCCGGGTGCAGGTCCGGGGCTCCGTGGCGCAGAAGGTCGCCACGATGATCGACCCGGCCGATCCGGTGGTGGTGACCGGCGAGGACCCCGCCGACGATTACGTGTCGCGGGGCAGTCACAAGCTGGCCGGTGCGCTGCAGGCGTTCACCGGTCTGGCGGTGCAAGGCCGGCGGTGCCTGGATGCCGGGGCGTCGACCGGTGGCTTCACCGATGTGCTGCTGCGCGCCGGGGCGGCCACGGTGTACGCCGTGGACGTGGGCTACGGCCAGCTGGCGTGGCCGTTGCGTACCAACGATCGGGTCATGGTGATGGAGCGTACGAACGTGCGCACCCTGACGCCCGACCTGATCGAGGGGCCGGTGGGGCTGACCGTGGCCGACCTGTCGTTCATCTCCTTGCGGCTGGTGCTGCCCGCGCTGGCCGCGTGCACGGCGCCCGACGGTGACTTGGCGCTGATGGTGAAACCGCAGTTCGAGGTGGGCAAGGAGCGCGTGGGTTCCGGCGGGGTCGTGCGGGACTGGCGGTTGCGGGCCGAAGCCGTGCTCGACGTCGCGGCGGCGGCGGCCGGGCTGGGGCTCGGGGTGGCCTCGGTGGCGGCGAGCCCCTTGCCCGGTCCCAGCGGCAACGTCGAGTTCTTCGTGTGGTTCCGCAGGGATGCACCACCGGCTGACGCGGAACGGGTACGCGCTGTGGTCGCTGCCGGGCCCTCGGGCGAGGTAGATTCCGCCGCACCGGCATTGACGACGGTTTCGCCCCCCTTGGAGGACGTGTGACGCTTACGACGAGTGGAGGAGCCGCGTGAGCCGTTCCGCGTTGCTGGTCACCCACACCGGTCGCCGGCAGAGCACCCAGCACGCCCAGACGGTCGCGCAGGACCTGGTCGACAACGGCTTCGAGGTCCGCGTGGTGGCCGAGGAGGTCGACGACCTGGAGCTGCCGCCCGGGGTGACCCCGGTGGACGATCCGGCGGCGGCCGAGGGCGTGGAGATCGTGTTCGCACTCGGCGGGGACGGCACGTTCCTGCGCGCGGCCGAGCTGGACCGCCCGGTGAAGGCGCCGCTGCTGGGCATCAACCTGGGCAAGGTCGGCTTCCTGGCCGAGGCCGAGCTGCAGAACATCGACCGGACCGTGCGCGACATCGTGGCCGGGGACTACACGGTGGACGAGCGGCTGACCCTGGACGTGCGCGCCGAGTACGACGGCCGGCTGATCGCCGAGTCGTGGGCGCTCAACGAGGTCAGCGTCGAGAAGGGGCAGCGGGCGCAGATGCTCGAGCTGCTCGTCGACGTGGACGGCCGCCCGCTGTCGCGCTATGGCTGCGATGGTGTTGTGTGCGCCACACCGACGGGTTCCACGGCGTACGCGTTCTCGGCGGGCGGGCCGGTGGTGTGGCCCGAGGTTGAGGCGTTGCTGCTGGTGCCGATCAGCGCGCACGCGTTGTTCAGCAAGCCGATCGTGACCGGGCCGACCTCCACGTTCGTGCTGACCGTGGATCCGTACACCTCGTTCGCCACGTTGTGCTGCGACGGGCGCCGGACCTGGGATTTGCCGCCTGGTGCGCAGGTCACGGTGCAGCGGGGAGACCTTCCGGTGCGGCTGGTACGGCTGCAGCCGCGTCCCTTCACCGACACCCTGGTGGCCAAGTTCCACCTGCCGGTGCAGGGCTGGCGCGGTAATCGACGCTGATCACGCACGGCCCGGTGGGCAATTGCCGGCGGGCCCCGATACTGTCTGCCGTGTGCTGGAGGAACTGAGGATCACCGGGCTCGGCGTCATTGACGACACGACGCTGCGGCTGACCACGGGCATGAACGCGATCACCGGCGAGACCGGCGCGGGCAAGACGATGGTGGTGACCGGTCTGGGGCTGCTGTTCGGCGGCCGCGCCGACGCCGGGCGGGTGCGGGCCGACCCGGGCCGCGCGGTGGTCGAGGGCCGGTTGCGCCTGGAGGGCCGGCTGGGTGACTCGGTGCAGACGCGCATCAGCGACGCCGGCGGTGAGGTCGACGACGACGGCTCGGTGCTGCTGAGCCGCACGGTCACCATCGAGGGCCGCTCGCGGGCGCATGTGGGCGGGCGCAGCATGCCGGTGGCCATGCTCAGCGAGGTCGGCGAGCAGGTCGTCGCCGTGCACGGTCAGCAGGATCAGTTGCGGATCCTTCGCCCGGCCGAGCAGCGCGCGTCGCTGGATCGCTATGCCGGCCCGGAGCACGAGAAGCTGCTGGAGACCTACCGCGAGAGCTACACGCAGTGGCGCGCGGTGGTGGACGACCTGGCCGACCGGCGGCGCAACGCCCGCGAGCGCAGCCAGGAAGCCGATCTGCTCACGCTGGGCCTTGACGAGATCACCCGGGTGGATCCGCAGCCGGGTGAGGAGGATGAGCTGCGCGCCGAGGTGCAGCGCCTGGAGCACGCCGAGGGGCTGCGCACGGCGGCGGCTCTGGCGGCGCAGGCGCTCGCCGGTGGCGTGGAGGCCGCCGACGACACCCCGGATGCCGCGCAACTGCTGAGCACGGCCCGGCGCACGCTGGAGGCGCAGGCCCCGACCGACCCGGCGCTGGGGGAGCTGGCCGCGCGGGTCGAGGAGGCGGCCACCCTGGTATCCGACGTGTCCTCGGAGCTGTCGTCGTACCTGAGCCAGCTGGATGCTGACCCGGCGCGGCTGGAGGCCATCTACGAGCGGCGGGCGGCGCTGCGGGCGTTGACCCGTAAGTACGCCGACGACGTCGACGGGGTGATCGCGTGGGCCGAGCACGCGCGCACCCGGCTGGCCGCGCTGGACACCTCCGACGAGCTGCTTGAGGAGCTGGACAAGGAGCGGCTGCGGCTGGCCGCTCAGGTCGCTGAGTTCGCCGGGCGGCTGAGCGCGGCGCGGGCCGAGGCGGCGGGGCGGTTCTCCGAGCAGGTCAGTGTGGAGCTGGCCGGGCTGGCGATGCCGCACGCGCGGGTGGAAATTGTGGTGCTGGCACGCTCGGCCGGACGCGACGAGCCGGTCATCGACGCGCTGGCGGTGGGACCGGATGGCGCGGACGACATCGAGATCCGGCTGATCGCGCATCCGGGGGCGCCGGCGTTGCCGTTGCAGAAGGGCGCATCCGGTGGTGAGCTGTCGCGGGTGATGCTGGCCATCGAGGTGGTGTTCGCCGGTGCCGGCGGGCCGCCGACGCTGGTGTTCGACGAGGTTGACGCGGGGGTGGGGGGCCAGGCTGCGGTGGAGATCGGGCGGCGGCTGGCGCGCCTTGCTCGTACCCATCAAGTTCTGGTGGTGACGCACCTGCCGCAGGTCGCGGCCTTCGCCGATCGGCACCTGGTGGTCGCGAAGGACACCGGCGGGGCGATCACCACCAGCGGGGTGAAGATCGTGGAGGAGACGGATCGGGCGCGGGAGCTGGCACGCATGCTGGCCGGGCTGCCGGATTCGGATCTCGGCATTGCGCACGCCGAGGAGTTACTGGCCGTCGCTGACCGAGAAAAGCGCGGCTGACCACGTACTGTGAGATAGCGGGGGCGTAACTGGCTTTTGCCCCTTTTGGGGGTGACGTTGTGCATGTCGCGTGCGAGGGGCTCGATGCGGCGTGTCAGGATGGCCGGGATGCGACTTCCCACCTTGCGCCGGACCCGGAGTGTCGAAGCCGGGGCCCTGTCCGGCACCGCGAGACTCGACCGCCGGACCAAGCGCCTGGTCGGGCGGTTGCGCCCGGGTGACATCGCGGTCATCGACCATGTGGACATCGACCGGGTAGCCGCCGACTCCCTGGTCGCGGTCGGGGTGTCGGCGGTGCTCAACGTCAAGCCGTCGATCTCCGGGCGCTATCCCAACCTGGGTCCCGAGGTGCTCGTGCAGGCCGGCATCGTGCTGGTGGACAACCTCGGCGACGAGGTGTTCGACGCGCTCAACGAGGGTGACCTGGTCAGCATCGACAATGACACGGTGCTGCTCAACGGCGAATCGGTGGCCAGCGGCATCCGTCAGGACGCCGAGAGCGTCGCGAAGTCCATGGCCGATGCCCGCGAGGGCCTGTCGGTGCAGCTCGAAGCGTTCGCTGCCAACACCATGGACTACCTCAAGCAGGAACGCGACCTGCTGCTCGACGGGGTCGGCGTGCCCGACATCGAGACCCGCATCGCCGGGCGCCACGTGCTGATCGTGGTGCGCGGCTATGACTACAAGGCCGACCTGGACGTGCTGCGGCCCTACATCCGCGAGTTCAAGCCGGTGCTGATCGGCGTGGACGGCGGCGCCGACGCGCTGGTGGAGTCCGGCTACACCCCCGACATGATCATCGGGGACATGGACTCGGTCACCGACGACGTGCTGCGCTGCGGCGCCGAGGTGATCGTGCACGCCTATCAGGACGGGCGGGCACCCGGGCTGAGCCGGGTGCAGAGCCTGGGCGTGGAGGCCACCACCTTCCCGGCCGCTGCCACCAGCGAGGACCTGGCGATGCTGCTGGCCGACGACAAGGGCGCGTCGCTGATCGTGGCGGTGGGCACGCACGCCAACCTGGTTGAGTTCCTCGACAAGGGCCGCGGCGGCATGGCCTCGACCTTCCTGACCCGGTTGAAGGTCGGTGGCAAGCTGGTCGACGCCAAGGGCGTGAGCCGGCTCTACAAGCAGAACATCTCCGGGTCGTCGCTGCTGCTGCTGGTGCTGTCCGCGATCGCCGCGATGGCCTCGGCGGTCGCCGTGTCCACCGTCGGCAAGGCCTATCTCTCCGTGGTATCCGAGTGGTGGGACAATCTGGTCTTCCAGTTAGGACAGCTGTTCTGAACCGCGAATCGGACCAAGAGGCCTCGCTGTGATCAACTTTCGGTACCACGTGGTGTCGCTCACCGCGGTGTTCCTCGCCCTGGCGATCGGGTTGGTGGTCGGCACGACCGCGCTCAACGGCCCGGTGTCGGACGCACTCAAGAGCCGCGTCGACGCGCTGAGCAAGGACAACAGCAGCTACCGCGACCAGGCCAACCAATACCGCGAGGAGCTCAACAGCAGCCAGGACTTCGCCACCGAGCTGGCCCCGGCGCTGCTCACCGGCAAGCTCACCGGGCGGCGCATCCTGGTCGTGGTGCTGCCCAACGCCGAGGACAACGCCGGCGGGGTCACCTCGATGCTGAAGATGGCCGGGGCCACCATCACCGGTCAGGTGTCGGTGCAGGACAAGTTCTTCGACTCGGCCAACAGCCTGGAGCTGCTGGAGCTGGCCGAGCGGGCCTCGCGCCCGACCGCGTCGACCGAAGGACTGCCGCTCAACAGCGACGGCGTGGAGACCTCCAGCGCGCTGCTGGCGGTGGCGCTGCTGCAGAAGTGCGCGGCGGTGGCACCGCAGGACCTGACGGCGGTGCTGACCGCGTACACCCAGCCGGGCTACCTCAAGGTCAGCGACAAGATCGTTTCCGGGGCCGAGGCCACCGTGGTGGTGTCCGGGCTGCCGCCGACCGACTCGGACGCGCCGAAGAAGAACCAGAACGCCGTCATGCTCACCACGCAGTTCAAAACTCACCCGGTCGTGGTGGCCGGCAACGGCATCGGCGACGGCAACCTGGTCTCGGCGGTGCGCGGCGACCCCTCGCTGAGCAAGGAGGTCTCCACCGTGGACAACGCGAGCACCGCGCAGGGCCAGCTCAGCACCGCCCTGACGATGATCGAGCGGCTCGTGCAGAACAAGGTCGGCCAGTACGGCCTGGAAGCCGGTGCCTCCTCCAAGGTGCCGAAAGCCACGAGCTGACCGGGCTCTAGACTCAACGGCCACCGGTCGTTGAGGGGAGACACATGGCCAGCAGGGTGACCTCGTCCGGGCTTGGGGCGCTGACCGCCCGGGCCGCGCTGGCCTGGATCCGCAGTGACCAGCGCGCCGCGCGGCTGGAGCGCACCAACTTCCACGGCCGCACGGTCACGCTCGCGGCCGGTCCGGCCCTGACCGCCGGCGCCACCCTGGGGGCCGCGCTCGGGGCCCCCACCGCGCGGACCGCGGCGGCGGCGCTGATCGCGGGCCCGGCGTCCGGCGCGGTGGGCTTCTACGACGACCTCGTGGGCAACCGGCCGGAGCAGAAGACCGCCAAGGGCTTCCGCGGTCACCTCGCCGCGCTGCTCGAGGGCCGGGTCACCAGCGGCCTGGTCAAGATCGCCGGAGTGGGGGCGGCCGGGCTGGCCGCCGCGGCGCTGCTGAAAAAGGACACCGGCAGGGGCAGCGTGCTGCTCGGCGCCGGGGTCATCGCCGGCACCGCGAACCTGCTGAACCTGCTCGACCTGCGACCCGGCCGGGCGATCAAGGCGGCCACTGTGCTCGGCACGCCGCTGGTCGCCGGGCGCGGCGGCGCGCTGACCGCGGGCACGCTGGGCGCGGGTGCGGCGCTGCTGCCGGCCGACCTGGGCGAGCAGATCATGCTCGGTGACGCCGGGGCCAACGCGCTGGGGGCGCTGCTCGGGGTGGGGTTCGTGGCCCGTACCGGGGTGACCGGACAGGCGATCGCGCTGGGCGTGCTGGGCGCGCTGACCGCGGCCAGCGAGAAGGTCAGCTTCACCAAGGTCATCCAGGACACCCCGTGGCTGCGCAAGGCCGACGAGCTGGGCCGGCGCCCGAATCCGTGACCGCCACCCGCACCCGGGCCGCGGGGCTGGCCGGGGCCGCCGCCGTCATCACCGTCCTGACGATCCTGTCGCGCATCGCCGGGTTCGGCCGTACCTTCGTCTTCCTGCACACCGTCGGTGACGGGGCGCTGGGCAACGTCTACAACGCGGCGAACACCATCCCCAACATCGTGTTCGAGCTGGTCGCCGGGGGTGCGCTGGCCAGCCTGGTGGTGCCGCTCATCGCCGGGCCGCTGGCCAGCGGCGATCGCGTGCGGGTGTCGAAGGTCGCGTCGGCTCTGCTCACCTGGGTGCTGACGCTGATGGTGCCGCTGGCCGTGCTGGTCGCGGTGCTGGCCGGCCCGATCGCGGCGCTGCTCAACGTGCCCGACGGCGGGCAGGAGGTGGCCGCCCGGATGCTGCGGGTCTATGCGCCCCAGCTGCCGCTGTACGGGGTCAGCATCGTGCTCACCGGGGTGCTGCAGGCCCACCACCGGTTCGCGTGGCCGGTGATCGCGCCGCTGTTGTCCAGCGTGACGGTGATGGGGGCGTACCTGAGCTATGCGGTGGTCGACGGCACACGCACGGATCTGGGCGGGCTCAGCCGTACCGGGGAGATGCTGTTGTCGCTCGGCACCACCGCCGGGGTCGCCGTGCTCGCGCTGTGCCTGCTGATCCCGCTGCGGCGGCTGAAACTGCGGTGGCGGCCGAGCCTGCACTTCCCCGGTGACGAGGGCCGGCAGGCGGTGCGGCTGGGCTGGGCCGGGGCGGTCACCGTGGGCTCGCAGCAGGTCATGGTGCTGGTGGTTTTGCTGCTGTCCGCCGACGGGCCGCTGACCGCCTACAACGCCGCGCAGACCATCTTCCTGCTGCCGTGGGCGGTGCTGGCCGTGCCGCTGGCCACCGCCGTCTACCCGCGCCTGGCCACCGCCGCGGCGCGCCACGACGACGAGGGCTACGCCAGCGCGTTGCAGGGCACCGCACGCACTGTGGTGCTGCTGGCCGGGCTGGGGGCGGCGGGCATCGCGGCGCTGGCCTGGCCCGTCGCCTACCTGGTCGGCACCCAGCGGGCGGCGTCCGGCATCGTCGCGTTCGCTCCGGGACTTCTCGGCTACGCCCTGTTCGCGTTGCTGTCGCGGGCGTTGTACGCCCGCGGCGCGACCGTGGCTGCGGCGTCGGCCACGGCGGTGGGCTGGGGCGTCGCCGCGCTCGCAGCGCTGGTGTCGGCGGCGGTGCTGCCGCAGCAGCGCGAGCTGGCCGGGCTGGGCGCGGCCAACGCGATCGGTATGTCGGTGATCGGACTTTTGCTGGTCGCCGCGGTGCGCCGACACGCAGGCCCCGCCGCGCTGGCCGGGCTGGGCAAGTCGTGCCTGGTCGCGGTGGGTGCGGCCGTCGTGGCGGGCTTCGCGGGCTGGTTCGCCGCGGGTCTGATCGGCGGCACCCCGGGGGCCGGGCGGAGCCTGCTGCAGGGCATGCTGGGCGCAGTTGTGGTCGCGCTGGTGTACCTGGCGGTGGTGTACCCGCTGGCCGGGCGCGACCTTTCTCGACTTCTCAGGAGGGGACGCTCGTGAGCGACGGCGCGCAGGCGACGTGGCGAGGTTCGGTGGCGCTGGTGCTCAGTTCGAGCACCGGCGGCGTGGGCCAGCACGTCCTGTCGCTCGTGCGAGGGCTGGTCGCCGCGGGCTGCTCGGTGCTGGTCGTCGGGTCGGCCGCCACCGACCAGCATTTCGGGTTCACCGCCGCGGGCGCGCAGTTCGTGGCGGTGGAGATCCCGGCCAGCCCGGGCCCGCAGGATTCCGGGGCGATCCGGGCCATGCGCCGCGCGCTGAGCAGCCGCGACCTGGACGTTGTGCACGCTCACGGGCTGCGCGCGGCGTTCGTGGCCACGCTGTCGCGTCCGGTCGCGCCGCTGGTGGTGACCTGGCACAACGCGGTGCTGGCCAAGGGTTTGCGGGGCGGCGCGTCGGCGCTGGTCGAGCGGATCGTGGCGCGCACGGCGACGCTCACCCTGGGCGCCTCGCAGGATCTGGTCACGCGAGCCGAGACGCTGGGGGCGCGGCAGGCGCGGCTCTCGCCGGTCGCGGCGCCCGCCCTGAGCACCCCCAAAAGGTCCCGCCCGGCGGTACGAGCAGAGTTCCGTGTTTCCCCCACCACCCCGCTGATCGTGTCCGTCGGCCGTCTGCACCCGCAGAAACGCTACGACGTGCTGGTCGAGGCGGCCGCGCGCTGGCGATCGCTGGATCCCGTCCCGGTCACCGTGGTGGCCGGCTCCGGGCCCAGCTACATGGGCCTCGCCCAGCGGATCTCCGAGACCCGCGCGCCGGTGCACCTGCTGGGTCACCGCACCGACGTGGCCGACCTGCTCGCCGGCGCCGACGTGGCCGTCATCACCAGCGATTGGGAGGCGCGGCAACTGTTCGCCCAGGAGGCCCTGCACGCCGGGGTGCCACTGATTGCCACCGCGGTCGGCGGGCTGCCCGGTCTGGTCGGCGACGCCGCCGTGCTCATCGCGCCCGGCGACGTGGACGCCCTCGACAACGCCGTGCGCGAGCTGCTCGGTGATGCCGGCCGGCGCGCCGAGTACGCCGCTCGCGGCCCCCGGCAGGCCAGCACCTGGCCCAGCGAACAGGACACCATCACCGACGTGCTGGCCGCGTACGCCTCGGTTGCGTCTACCACCCGGGCCGGTCAGGGGTGAGGATGTTCTGGCGGCGTAGCTGGCTGCCGTACCTGGTGATGGCCTTGACCGTGGTGGCCGCGCTCGCGGGCCTGACCGTGCGCCCGGCCAGCGGGGTGAGCGCCAAGACCGCCGACTATGTCATCGTCGCCGGAGCCGCCGGGCTGCGCTGGGACGACCTGGACCCGCAGCGCACCCCGACGCTGTGGCAGGAGGCGACCGCGGGCGCCATCGGCTGGCTGTCCGTGCGGTCCGCGCACGCCACCACCTGCCCCGATGATGGCTGGCTGTCGCTGGGGGCGGGCAACTTCTCGGTGTGGAACACCCGCACGGTCACCGGGGCCTGCCCGGCGCTGGCCCCCGCGGTGGAGCAGCCCGACGGCATCGGCGCCAACCTGCCGCAACTGCCCGGGGTGGTGCGCGCCAACGCCAACCAGCCCTACGGGGCCGTGCCCGGCGCGCTCGCCGAAGCCCAGCGCTGCACCCTGGCGGTGGGCACCGGTGCGGCGGTCGCGGCGGCCCGCCCGTTCGGACGCGTCGACCGCTACCGCGCGGAGCTGCCCGACAAACCGGCCGGGCTGTTCACCGAATGCCAGCTCAACATCGTCGACCTGGGCACGGTCACCGGCTCCGGCACGGCCCGCCAGGCCCAGGTGGCCCAGGCCGACGCGCTGCTGGCCCGGGTGCTCGCAGCGCGCCCGCCCAGCTCGCTGGTGGTGGTCGCCGGGGTCGCGGACACCGACCGCACCTCGCGGCTGCACGTGGCGATCGCCGAGGGACCCGGCTGGGACGGCGGCTGGCTCACCTCGCCGGGCACCGGGCGGGAGGGCTACGTGCAGCTGGTCGACCTGGCCCCCACGATCCTTACCGCGATCGGGCGGCCCGCTCCCGACGGGCTGTTCGGCGGGCGCACGGCCGCGATCACCGAGGGCCGTCCCACCTCCCCGGCCGACTCGGTGCTCGGGCCGCACGACGCCAACCAGCGCGCGGGCGCCCAGCTCGGCATCGCCGGCAAGTTCTTCCTCGGCCTGGCCGCGGTGCAGGTCGCGTTGTTCGTGCTCTGCGTGCCGCTGATGATCCGGGCCCGCCGGCATGCCGGGCCCACCGGTCCGGCGTTGCCCTCGCGGCTGCTGCTGCGCGTCACCGAGGTGCTGCTGATCGCGGCGAGCCTGACCATCCCGGCGGCGCTGCTGGCCGACGCGGTGCCATGGTGGCGGGCCCCGCGCCCGGGCATCCTGTTCACGGCGCTGACCTTTGCGCTGGTCGCGGCGGGCACCGCGGCGATCCGGCTGGTTCCGCGGTATGCGCGCACGCTGTGGCCGCTGGGCACGGTGGCCGCGGCGACCGTGGTGGTGATCGCGGTGGACCTGCTGACCGGCGCGCAGCTGCAGCTCAACGGGGTGGCCGGTTACTCGGCGATCGAGGGTTCGCGCTACGCCGGGCTGGGCAGCGTGGGGCTGGGCGTGTTCGTGGCCGGGGCGCTGGTGCTGGCCGGGTGCCTGGCCCAGTTGGTCAGCCGGCCGTGGCGCCCGGTGATCGTGGTGCTGACCGGCGGCTTCGCGGTGATCATGGTGGGCAGTCCGTACCTGGGGGCCGACCAGATCGGCGCGGTCGCGGTGACCGGCGGGGTGTGCGTGGCCGCCGCGATCAGCACCGGCGGCTGGCTGACGTTCCCCCGCTTCGCCTGGGCCACCGTGGCCGGGCTGGCCGTCACCATCGGCTTCGCCGTGCTCGACCTGCAGCACCCGGAGCAGGAGCAGGGCAGCGTCGGGCGGTTCCTCGCCGAGCTGCTGGACGGCACGGCCGGCCCGGCGATGCAGCGGGCGGCCGCCTCCAGCGGGCACGCGCTGGACAGCCCGCTGACGATCATGGCGGTCGGCGGGGCGCTGATGCTGGCGTTCAGCCAGTTCTCGGCGTGGGGCGGGCTCAACCGGGTGTTCGGGTTGCATCCGGCGCTGCGGGCCGGGCTGGGCGGCATCACGGTGGCCGTGCTGGCCGCCGGGGTGTTGCAGGGCGCCGGGTTCGCGGTGGCCGGGGCGGCGGCCGCGGTGGCGGTGCCGCTGCTCGTGCTGACCACGTTGCGGGTGCTCGAACATGCCGCCGACCGCACCCGGCCCGAGGGGGAAACCGATGGTCCGGGCGGGCCGCTGCTGCGCCGTACGAGCGAATCGGCGGTGTCGTGAGGGGTGAACCGCACGCCACGACCAGCCCGGACGTGCACCGCTCGGCGAGGGTGTTACTGTGAAATCCCGTGGATGGCGTGATCGTTTCTTGATCCGCGCCGGTCTGCAAGACCGAACTTGACCGACCCACGGGAGCAGGCCTTGGCACCAACAGTGCGCGAGACGCGGCACATCTTCGTCACCGGGGGCGTCGCCTCCTCGCTGGGCAAGGGCCTCACCGCCTCCAGCCTCGGCAATTTGCTGACCGCACGCGGACTGCGGGTCGTCATGCAGAAACTGGACCCCTACCTCAACGTCGACCCCGGCACCATGAACCCGTTCCAGCACGGCGAGGTGTTCGTCACCGAGGACGGCGCGGAAACCGACCTCGACGTCGGGCACTACGAGCGCTTCCTGGACCGGGCGCTCTCGGCGAAGGCGAACGTCACGACCGGGCAGATCTACTCGGCCGTCATCGCCAAGGAGCGCCGCGGCGAATACCTCGGCGACACCGTGCAGGTCATCCCGCACGTCACCAATGAGATCAAGGAGCGCATCTTCGCGATGGCCGCTCCCGACGAGAGCGGCCGCGTGCCCGACGTCGTGATCACCGAGGTGGGCGGCACGGTGGGTGACATGGAGTCGCTGCCGTTCCTGGAAGCGATCCGGCAGGTACGCCACGAGATCGGCCGCGACCACGTGTTCTACCTGCACGTGTCGCTGGTGCCCTACCTGGCGCCGTCGGGTGAGCAGAAGACCAAGCCCACCCAGCACTCGGTCGCCACGCTGCGCAACATCGGTATCCAGCCCGACGCGCTGGTCTGTCGCAGCGACCGGGAGATCCCGGACAAGCTCAAGCACAAGCTGTCGCTGTACTGCGACGTCGACCGTGAGGCCGTGGTGGCCTGCCCGGACGCGCCCAGCATCTACGACATTCCCAAGGTGCTGCACCGTGAGGGCCTCGACGCGTACGTGGTGCGCCGGCTCGGCCTGTCGTTCCGCGACGTCGACTGGACCACCTGGGACGACCTGCTCGAGCGGGTGCACCACCCGCGCCGCACGATTACGGTCGCGCTGGTCGGCAAGTACGTCGACCTGCCGGATGCCTACCTGTCGGTCAGCGAGGCCATCCGCGCGGCCGGGTTCGCCAACGTGGCCAAGGTTCAGCTGCGCTGGGTGCCATCCGACGACTGCGACACCATGGCCGGTGCGGCAGCCGCGCTCAAGGGCGTGGACGGCATCGTCATCCCCGGCGGCTTCGGCATCCGCGGCATCGAGGGCAAAATCAACACGTCCCGGTACGCCCGCGAGAACGGCATCCCGATTCTGGGCCTGTGCCTGGGTCTGCAGTGCATGACGATCGACGCGGCGCGCAACCTGGCCGGGCTCGAGAACGCCAACTCGCTGGAATTCGACGAGCAGGCGCCGCACCCGGTGATCTCGACGATGGCTGACCAGGAGGACATCGTCGCCGGTAAGGGCGACCTCGGCGGCACCATGCGGCTGGGGGCCTACCCGGCCGCGCTGACCCCCGGTTCGATCGTGGCCGAGGCGTACGAGAGCACCGAGATCTCCGAGCGGCACCGCCACCGCTACGAGGTCAACAACTCCTACCGCGACAAGCTGGCAAAGGCCGGCCTGCGCTTTTCCGGCACGTCCCCGGACGGTCACCTGGTCGAGTTCATCGAGCTCGACCGCGAGACCCACCCGTTCTTCGTGGCCACCCAGGCCCACCCGGAGCTCAAGAGCCGCCCCACCCGGGCGCACCCGCTGTTCACCGCGTTCGTCAAGGCCGCGGTGACCTACGCGGCCGCCGACGAGCTGCCGGTCGAAGTCGAGCCGTCGGCCGAGCCGGACACCGCCAAGACCCCGGTTGTGGCGTCATGACAGCCTTCCAGCACGAGACCCGATCCCGTACGCAGAAGTACGCCGGCCCGGTCTTCACGGTGTTCACCGACGAAATCACCATGTCGGACGGCTCGATGGCGCACCGCGACGTGGTGGAGAACAAGAACGCGGTCGGCGTGGTGGCCCTCGACGAGGTCGGCCGGGTAGCCCTGATCAAGCAGTACCGGCACCCCGTCGGCAAGACCCTGTGGGAACTCCCGGCTGGCCTGCTGGACGTGGCCGGCGAGGAACCGCTGACCGCGGCATCGCGCGAACTGGGCGAGGAGGCCGACCTGATCGCGGCCCGCTTCGACCTGCTCGTGGACCTGCACACCTCCCCGGGCTTCAGCGCGGAAACCATCCGCATCTTCCTGGCCCGCGACCTGTCGGCGGTGCCGGAAGAGTCGCGCCACAGCCGCCAGGAAGAGGAAGCCGACATCGAGCTGGCCTGGGTCGAGCTCGACGAGGCGGTAGCGATGATCCTGCGCGGCGACATCACCAACGCCGCAGCGGTGGGCGGGCTGTTGGCGGCGGCCCGGGCCCGCGAGGACGGCTGGGCAACCCTGCGCCCGACGAACACCCCGACGCTGTACTGAGTGACGCGAAACGGCGGGAGCGGGGGTGCTCTCGCCGTTTCGCTACGGCAGGAAGATCACCAGCAGGAACGTGTACGCGCCGAAAATCTGCGTCGTCCCGGACGCTTCGGCTGCGCAGCTCGACCTGCCGGTAATCGGAGCGGTGCGCCGAGCAGCCGCCCTCCCGAGCCGGCGCCGGATCGGCCTGTTTCGGCGCTGGTTCGTACCGGCGTCACAGGTTCTGCCAGGGTCCAGCATTGCGCTACCGGCGGGTGGCTCGCCAAGAGTCACACGGTCTCGAGGATTTGCTCGGCCCGTTGCGGGCTGCCTTCGGCCAGGCCGCGGTCGATGGCGCCGCGGGAGGTCAACCAGAGGATCAGGCCGAGCAGGAACACGCTGACCTCGGTGACGGTCAGCGCCCAGATGATGCCGGGCAGGCCGAACCACAGGTTGCCCAGCAGTACGACCGGGATGAACAGGACACCCTGCGCCGTCGACATCACGGTGGCCGGCAGGGAGCGGCCGGTGGCCTGGAACAGCGAGGTGAGCAGGCCGGTGAAGCCGTTGGCGAGCATGGCGGTGAGCTGGGCGGCGAGGATGGTGACGCCGATCGTCAGGATCGAGGGGTCGGTGGAGAACGTGGTCAGCGCCTGCTCGCGGAAGATCAGCAGCGCGGCCGCGAAGGTCAGGCCGACGCTGCCAACGGTGATCGCGGAGACGCGCAGGGCCGAGGTGAGGCGCTGGCGGTCGCCTTTGCCGTACGCGTAAGCCAAGAGCGGTAGAACGCCGAGCGTGACGCCCATGATGAGGAACTCGGGCACCTGGGCGATGCGCACCGCGACCCCCATGGCGGCAAGCGGGCCGTCGCCGTAGTGGGCGGCGAGGTTGTTGAGCACCAGGGCGGTGACGATCAGGAACGCCGCCTGGAACAGCTGGCCGGCGCCGACGCCGAGAACGGGCTTGACGACCGCTGCGCGCAGGGTGAACCAGCGCGGGGCGAGGCTCATGTGCTCGCTGGTGCGGTGCAGCCAGATGGCCCAGTAGCCGATGCTGATGAGGTTGGCCAGTCCGATCGAGGCGGCTGCGCCGGCGACGCCCCAGTGCAGGCCGAGGATGAACAGCACGTCGAAGACCAGGTTGGCGATGGTGGAGATGATCAGGCCGGTCATGGCTTGGCGGGCGGCGCCCTCGGAGCGGATGAGCTGTTCGAGGCAGAACGCGGCGGCCAGCACGGGGACGAAGGCCAGCATGACGGCGGCGTAGGAGCGGGTGGCGCCTGCCGCGGCGGCGTCGGCGCCGAGCAGGGCCACGAGGGGGTGCAGCAGGGCCAGGCCGGTGCCGCCGGCGATGGCGCCGGCGATGACCGAGCCCCAGAGGGCGAACGCCGAGACGTGTTTGATCTCGCGGGCCTGGGCGGGGTCGTGTTCGGCGGCGCCGAGCAGCCGGGAGATCAGGGCTCCGACGCCGACGCCGAACACGCCGCCGAAGGCCATGACCAGGCCGAGCAGGGGAGTGCCGAAGGTGATGGCGGCCAGCAGGGTGGTGTCGTGCAGCGAGCCGATGAAGCCGGCGTTGATGACGTTGTAGATCGCGCTGACCACCATCGCGGCGGCCATCGGCACGCACAGGTGGACGAGGGCGCGGGCGATGGGCGCGGTGGAGAGATACCAGCGGTTGTTCATGTTTAGAAGCCTGAACGTTAGGTCTCTAACTGTCAAGCCTCGAACGAAATATGTGCAGGAGTCGGGGAGGTTCGGTGTGCGTGAGGGCCTGCCGGGCCGGCCGCTGTCACCATGATCGACATGGATCTCATTGTGGGACTGACGACCTTCTTCACGCTGGGCAGCGGCGTGCTGACGTACGTGATCGCCCGGCGTGACGTGCGCCGCCGCGCTGCGGTGGCCGTTGCTGTCACCACCGCGCTGCTGGTGGGTCTGGGGTTCTTGTTCACCGTGTATCTCGCCGTCGTGGCCTACCTCGGCGCCGTGGTGGTCTGGCTGGTTGCCCGCCGTGTCCTGCCGAGCCGCCGGATGGCGCTGCTGGCCGGGGCGGGCGCTCTGGGGGTGGCGCTGACCGGCGCTGTGGTGGTGATGGGCTACGCACTCAGCAACATGAATTGACCTCAGATCCGGCGTCCCGCTGCTGATCGGCGGGGCTATGGAGAACGGGGACAGACGCCGGGTGCGCTCGGCACTGACCCACGCCCGCCTCGCCGGGCTGATCGTGGCGTTCGCGGCGATCGGGTTCGCGGTGAACCTGGTGACGCCGGTGGTGCCGTCGCTGCTGCTGTGGCTCCCCACCGCGGCCAGCGGCGTGGTGCTGACCCTTGCGCTGGTGCACACCGCCCGCTCGGGCGCTCTGGCCAAACCGACCCGGCAGTTCTGGCTGCGCTTGAGTGTCGGCGCGGCGGGTGCAACCTTCGGGCTGATGACGCAGGGATACGACGTCTGGCGCCATCCGGACGTACCGGGAAGCCATGTCACGCCCTTGATGGTGGTCGGCGCCGGTCTCGCTCAGCTCTTCATCGTCTTCGCCATGCTCGGGCTGCCAACCAGCGACGGGCGCCCCGGTGACACGCTGCGGCTGCTGCTGGATGCCGGCACCGTCATGCTCGCGGTCGGGGTGTTCCTGTGGCACTTCCAGACCCGGCACCTCCTCGACGGCGGCGGATCCGGGCTGATCGGCTCGCTGCTGCTGACCGCCACCGGCGTGGTAGCGGTGTTCGCCGTGATGAAAGTGATCGTGGTCGGCGACCGCTACGTCGACCGTAAAGCGTTGCGGCTGCTCGCCTTCGGGGTGCTGGTCGGCACGCTCGCGCCCTCGGTGCAGCCCTACCTGCAGACCGGGCACCCGGGAGTCTTCGCCACGATGGTGGGCAACCCGGCCTGTTTTTTCGTCGCCACGCTCGCCGCCCAGCAGCAGTACCGGGCCGGGCGTAGCGGCCTGCGCGCCGGGGAGCCGCGCCGGCCGTTCAGCGTGCTGCCGTACGCGGCGGTCGTCGCCGTGCAGGGCCTGCTGCTCTGGTCGGCGTTCCACTCCGGGCTCTCCGATGACCTGCTGGTCGTCGTGGTCGCGGTGCTGGTGACCGTGCTGGTCACGGCGCGGCAGGTGACCGCGCTGATCGAGAACGGCCGGCTGGTGCACCGGCTGGACCACAGTGCCTCCCACGACCCGCTGACCGGGCTGGCCAACCGCAGCCTGATGCAGCGCCGGCTGACCGAGCTGCTGCAGGAGCAGTGTGAGCTGCCGGTGGCCATCGCGCTGCTCGACCTCGACGGCTTCAAGCAGGTCAACGACACGCTGGGTCACGGCACCGGCGACCGGCTGCTGGTGGCGGTGGCCCGGCGGCTCGCCGAGTCGGTGCGCGAAGGGGACGTGGTGGCCCGCCTCGGCGGTGACGAGTTCGTGGTGATCATGGCCGACGCGACGGCGGACACGGCCGACGCGGTGGTGCGCCGGATGATCGACGTGCTGACCGAGCCGGTGCAGGTCGGCGAGCACACCCTGCCGCTGGGGGCCAGCATCGGCATCGCCGCGGCCGGTAACGGCATCGACGCCGGTGAGCTGCTGCGCCTCGCCGACATCGCGATGTACGCGGCCAAGGAGCTGCCGGGCAGCGCGCACGTGCACTACCGCGACGACCTGGACTCCTCCCGTACGGTGCCAGTGCCCGCCTGAGCTGCGCTGCTCAGAACGGGGCCCGGATGGAGGCGGCTGCGTCGCCGGGGCGAGGCTTGGCAGGGTGCTGCGGTCCCATTGAAGGTCGCCTGGGCGCCGGGCATCAGGAACAGGGCAGCCGCCAGCACCACCACGAGGGCGCCGGCCAGCGCCAGGCGCGGGCCGGGGACGTGGCGGAACACGCTTTTCCTATTGGCCGGCTCCCACCGGTACCGAAGAACTCCGCGCAGGTGTGACTATGAAAACGTGGTCGTCAACGAGTACGTGCAGAGCAGCCCCGCCGCGCGGCTGCGCCCGTACGTGGCGTTCTACTCCGGCTACCACCAGGCCGGCGTCGCCCCGGCCACGCATCGGGGCTGCCCTCGCCGTACCTCACGCTGATCTTCACCCTCGACCAGCCGCTGACCGTGGCCGGGCACCCCGACCCGCGCCAGCAGCCCGGCAGCTACCCGGCGCTGCTCGGCGGCCTGCACCTGCGCCCCGCGCTGATCACCCACGACGGCCACCAAGCCGGCGTGCAGGTCGCGATCCGCGCGCTCGGCTGCCGCGCCCTGTTCGGTCTGCCCGCCGCCGAACTGCACGCCCTGGACGTACCGGCCGCCGACGTGCTCGGGGAGGCCACGGTCGCCGAGGTCCGCGACCGACTGGCCACGGCGCCGGACTGGCCGCAGCGGTTCGCGATGCTCGACGAGGTGCTGTCCCGGCGCCTGCACGAACCGGCCGGGCCGCAGATCACCCACGCGTGCCGGCGGCTGCTGCGCGGGGATGTGCCGGTGGCGACCGTGGCCGGCGAGATCGGCTGGAGCGGGCGCTACCTGACCGACCGGTTCCGCGCCGAGGTCGGGTTGCGCCCCAAACAGGCTGCCCGGGTGGCCCGCTTCGACCGGGCCCGCCGCGCCCTGAGTTCCCCGTCCCGGCCGGCCGGCATCGCCGCGGATTTCCACTTCGCCGACCAGTCCCACCTGGTCCGCGAATTCCGATCCCTGGCGGGGTGCACGCCGTCGCAGTGGCTCGCCGAGGAGTTCGGTTTTGTCCAATACAGCCCCGCCCTGACGGCGCACGATGAGCGGTATGACTGATCCGAACACCCCGCCACCGCAGGTGTGGCCCACGCTGCGCGCCAATGACGCCCACGCTCTGATCCGCTTCCTGGTCGACGCCTTCGGCTTCACCGAAACCGCCGTGTACGCCACCGGCGACCGAGTCGACCACGCCCAGCTCAACTGGCCCCTGGGCGGCGGCATCATGCTCGGCTCGGCCAGCCGCGGGCCGGACGACGCGTGGGCGCTGCGCCCGGGCTCCTTCGGCTGCTACGTGGTGGCCGACGACATCGCAGCCCTGCACGACCGAGCGGTCAAAGCCGGAGCCGAAATCCTCAAACCACCGCACCACACGGACTACGGCTCCCACGACTTCGCCGCCAAGGACCCCGAAGGAAACCTCTGGTCATTCGGTACGTACAGAGGTGCGCCAACGCCCTGAGCGCCCGGCAGCCCATCAGGGACGATGCGGTCGCTCAGCCGTGGGCACCGGTGCTTCGCCACGGCTGGAAGGCGTTTGTCACCTTGGCCATGGCCGGCCGCAGTTCCGGGTGGTGGCGCAGCAGGACCGACACCATCGTGTTGTCGTCGATCCACTTCAGGCCTTCGCTGGTGTAGATCTCCGGCTGGTAGTAGTCGGTGAAGAAGCGGTCGCTGTTGAGGCGGCGGGAGGCCATCAGGATGAAGATGCGGAACGCGGTGTCGCTGAAAGCAAACCCGGCCGGTAGCCGTTCGGCGAACATGCCCACGGTGACGTCGACCTTCTCGATGTCACCGTCGTAGGCCTGGCGGATCTGCTCGGCCCATTCCTTGTTGTCCGTCAGGTCCTCAAACGTGGCGGCCGGTTCCAGATGAAGCTGCCGGCGGAACTCGTTGTAGCGCGGCACCCCCAGCTCGCGCGAACGCAGCAGGTCGGTGGCGGCCAGGTCTTGCAGGTTGCCGTCGGGGCGTTCGTACTCCTGCAGGAACTTGGGGAAGTTGTGCAAGGTGACCAGGCCGGGCGGGAGCGTACCGAAGCTGTACAGCAGATCCTCGGTCCTGATCTCGCTGAGCAGCTTGGTGCCGGACGGGCCGGCCAGATCGCGGAACGAGGCCTCGCGCAGGCTCTGGTTGTTGGCGGCCGCGCGCAGGTGCCAGTCGTCGCGGATCAGCGGGTGCATGCGGTAGACGGCGACGAACTCCTCGGTGAGCGCGTACGGGACGCCGAAGTGATCGGTTTTGCTGCCGGGAATGCCGCTGACGACCTCGCTGGACGAGACCCGGCCGAACAGTTTGTGCACGCGCTCGCCGGCCAGGCCGAACCAGTTGGCGCGCATGCCGGCGACGGTGGTCGGGTTGCTGATGACCGCCGGGGTCCATTCGACCGTGTGGATTTTGGCGATCAGGGCGGCGGTGATGAGCCGGGCGCGCTGGAACAGTTCCTCGTCGGTCCAGGCGGGGTAGCGGCGGTGCAGCATGTCGCAGATGGCGTTGTGCTCGGCGGCGAACAGCCTTTGCATCAGGGCCAGGCCGAGCCAGAAGCCGGGTGTGGTGTCGGATTCGGGGGGCAGGTCGAGGTTGAGCTTGCCGGCGGTGCCGGTGCGCAGGGCCTGCTGGCCGGCCGGGCTGGTGCCGTAGATCTGCGACGCGTCCCACCAGTGGGAGTTGACGTTGATGGTGGTCGGCGGCAACTCGGTGTCCGGGCCGGGGGCGCGGGTGGGATCTGTGGGCGTACGCATGATGGTCATGGGCTTTTGCGGCCACGGATCGTCCTCGGTCAGCGGGACCACCCACGGGTCTTCGGCCGGGCTGGTGCCATGGCTGAACCAGTCCCGGATCATGAACTGCAGCCACGCGCCGACCAGCGAGTTCACCGAGTTGGCGGGAATGAACTCGGTGCGGGTCAGCAGCGCCCGGCTGATCTCGCGCGGGTTGGGCGTCAGCACGCCGGCCTGCGCCGGACGCACCACGTCGTCGAGCGGCACGTTGCGCCCGAACCGGGAGCCGGCCATGCCCATCCGCGGGTTGGCCAGATCGTTGTAGGTGCCGTCGCTGGAACGGTTGATCCGGTGGTGCTCGGCAGGCGCCTCGACCGGGGGCAGGTTCACCGCGGGCAGGTGCGTGGTGTCGTGCAGATTTCTCTCGCGCAACCGGGTACGCAGGCCGATCAGCTCGGCCAGCCCGAGCACGGTCGGCAGCCGATCCCAGCCGACGCGGCGATCGACGTACTCGGTGACGGCGACGAAGATGTCGGCCAGCAGCCGGGTGGGTTTGCGCGGTTCTACTTCGGACATGTGAGTCACCCCTTGATAGCGCGCAGAGAAAGCAGTATGGGACGCGCGGCGGGGCAGGGTGTGCGAGGTGACGCCTTGGCGACAGCGCGTATCAGCAGCCGACGTGAGAACCGGCAACCCTCACGTCGTCGTGGGTGGGCACGCCACATATTGAGGACCAAGCATGTGGGGGTGCAAAAGGGAAGCCCGTCTTAGTCGACCTTTAATTGTTCTTTAGAGATTGGAAGTCCACGCGGCCGAACCTGCATAGTCGACGCGCGCCGGAAATCGGCGTCCGTCTCCGCTCCGGGGCGGCCACGCGGGCCCCACCGCCCGCTGATCGACAGGACCACCTGTGCCCACGCGTCACCGCAAGCCGAGCTCCAAGCGGAACCGGATCATCATCCTCGCTACCTGCACGCTCGGCGTTCTCGGCGCCGGGGTGGGCGTGGCTTCCGCGCAGACCAACCACTTCCGCCCGCACCGGCCGCAGGCGGTCAAGCACGTCACCCCGTCGCTCGGCCCGGCGACCAGCTTCGCCGACCACCGCGGCCACCGGCCCTGGCCCAAGCCCACCACCGCGAAGCCGACCAAGCCGACCACCGCGCCGACCACGGCCGCCCCCACGACGACGCCGCCGGCCACCACGCCGACCAAGCCGCCGGCCACGCAGCCGACGGCGACCACCCCGCCGGCCACGCGTCCGACCACGGCGCCGCCCCCGCCGGCCACCACGGCTCCGACCACGCCGCCGGTGACCACGCCGCCGTCGGGCAACGCCGTGCTGGACCAGGTGCTCGCGCACATCAACGCCGCGCGGGTCAGCAACGGGCTGCAGCCGTACACGTTGGATGCGAAGCTCTCGAACGCCTCCGCCGCGCACAACGGGCTGATGGTGGCTGGCTGCGGTCTGTCGCACCGCTGCCCCGGCGAGGCTGACCTGGGCGATCGCTTCAGCGCAGCGGGTGTGTCGTGGAGTTCGGCCGGCGAGAACATCGGGCAGGGCAACGCGGCCAACAACGACGCGTCGATCATCTCGAACGCCAACGGGCTGACCGACCTCATGCTGGCCGAGGTCGCGCCGAACGACGGTCACAAGAAGAACCTGCTCAGCAGCGGCTTCAAGCGGATCGGCCTGGCCGTGACCCGCGGCTCCGACGGCCGTATCTGGGTGACCCAGGACTTCGTGAACTGATTCTTGCCGGCGAGAACCCGTTGACCGGTGGCCGCGGTGCCACTGTCAACGGGTTCTCGCTGTTTATCAGGCTGCGCTGCCTCTTTCGTTTCCGAACCACCGCGGCAGAACCGTGAGCAATTCCGCCTGATCCTCACCGGCCCACGCGACATGCCCATCCGGTCGCAGCAGCACCGCGGGCACGTCCAATTCCTCGCTCACCTCCACCACGTGGTCGACGCGGTCCGCCCAACCCGCCACCGACAGCCGCCCGGTCTGATCCAGCAACAGTCCCCGGCCTCCGTGCAGCAATTCATAAAGCCGGCCCCGCTTCAACGGTACGTCCCGAAGCCGGCGACCCACCAAGGCGTGACCCGCGCCGAGGTCGTACCGGATATGAATGGCCATGATCCGCTCGGTCAGATAGCGGCTGACGTTGTCGAACTCCATCAGTTCCGAAATCAGCCGGCGCACCGCCTGCGGTCCCGGTTCGGTCGACATCAACTCCATCTGCGCGCGGGAGAAATCGAGCACCCCGGCGCCCACCGGATGCCGCTCGATCTCGTAGCTGTCCAGCAACTCGCCCGGCGCCCACCCGTTGATCTGCGCGGCCAGCTTCCAGCCCAGGTTGACCGCATCCTGCACACCAAGATTGAGGCCCTGCCCACCAACCGGCGGATGAATGTGCGCAGCGTCCCCGGCCAGGAACACCCGGCCCACCCGATACCGCTCGGCCTGGCGCGTGGCATTGCCGAACCGCGACAACCACCGCGGCGAATGCGCCCCGAAATCGGTGCCCCCGGTGGCTCGCAGCGCCTGCTTGAACTCCTCGAACGTCGGCGCCGCCCGGTCCTCGGCCACCCCTTCCGCCGGTACGACAACCCGGTACACGCCCTCGCCGATAGGCCCGGCGCCGTACCGCTTCTGCGTCTTACGGACCTCCTCAGTCACCGCTGTGACAGTCTCCGGATCAGCGGCCAATTCCATTTCACCAAGTAAGGTGTCCATCGTGGAGGCCTCACCCGGAAACCCAACCCCGAGCAGCTTGCGCACCATGCTGCGCCCGCCATCGCAACCCACCAGGTAGCGGGCCTCCAACGCGGAGCCGTCGGCCAGCTGGACGGTCACCGCGTCACCGTCCTGCTTGAGGGCGGTCAACGCGCTGCCCCGGCGGATCTCAGCGCCCAGCTCGGCGGCGTGCTCGGCCAGCAACCGATCGATAACGGTCTGCGGAATGCCCAGCGCGTACGGGTGCGTGGTGTCGAGCCGCTCCGGCATGGGCTTGGGAATGGCCGCGAAGAATCCACCGAGCGGATGCTTCTGCCCCAGCGCCACAAAGCGATCGAGCAGCCCCCGCTGATCCATAACTTCGATACTGCGCGCGTGCAATCCCATGGCCCGGACGAAGGCCGGCGGCTCAGCATCCTTCTCCAGAACAACAACCCGAACCCCGTGCAGCCGCAATTCCGCGGCCAGCATCATCCCGGTCGGACCCCCGCCGGCAACAATGACATCAATCATGAATCCCCCCGAGACTAAGCGATTGCAGGGGAGAGTTTGTGCCATCACGGGGGGCTTGCGGCAAGTCCCCCCATGCGATATACGTTAGAAGTGGCAGGGAGATGTTTCTCCTCTGCCATTCTTGTTTTCGGGCCCCGACCGGCGGCGGACGAGTCGGCTCAGGGTCGGTCGGCTTTGGTCATCTCTGCTCGGGTCTTCGGGGTTCGGGCAACTGCGCCCAGCCGCTTGCGGAGTCGAGCGATTCGGGCGGCTGCGGCTGCGGGCCCAACGAACGTGACCTCGTTGAGGATGCCGTTCTTTTCCATGCCTCAGGCTGGGCGCTGATCGCGGCAGCAGTCTCCCGCATTTCCGGCCTTGGCTTGCAGGCGTTACGGGACTGAGGCCGGGGAGCATCTGGCAAGTGTTGCCGGTAGGGCCGTGCGAACCAGTCCAGTCATCGCGAATGCGCGGCCGAACTGCGGGAGGCCTCCGGATCGGGGCGGGGTTGGCGGGGACTTAGAGGCTGTGTCGCTGATCGAAAGGCCCGACTTCAAGGCATCGGATGGCAAACTTAGAGTGAGAAAATCGTCACATTGAGTTGGGTATTTTTGTACTGTTTTCCATGATGTCCTATGTGTATATTTTCCTTATTGGTAGGATTTCATGGATTTCCGCAGCCGCCATATTCAGCTTTCTCTCAGATTGATGATCGGCTATACCTTCTCATGCTGAGCGGGGGCTTGCAGGTGCCCTTGCGTGTACGGGGGCGAGGTTCGCCGTGACTGTTGGACCGAATTTGACTCTCTCCAAGACCCATTGGGCACGGCGATTAATTTCTTTGCTGGCCGGTGTGCTGGTGTTTGTGATCGTGATGTCCGGGCTGCAGGCGCCCGCATGGTCTTCCCCGGCGGCGTTAGGCCCGGAAGCCGGGACGCAGCCGTATCTGTCGGTCGATGAGCGGGCCTTGGATGGAGCGACGGTCAACTCGCCGTTCATGGCGACGCTGCAGAAGGCAGACGCGATCACCGGGGCGGTGACGTGGCTGCTGGATGACCACTATGTGGGGAAGAGTGCGGCGGCGCCGTACACGTGGTCGGTGTCCACGACCGATGGTGCGCACAAGCTGAAGGCGCGGTGGACAGACATTGATTGGGTAGTGTCGGATTTCACCGTTGTGCCGCAGGGGTGGACGCCGCCGAAGCAGGTGTATGAGGAGCCCGGCCCGGCGCTCAAAAGCCTGTGGGTGACTGCTGATAACCGCCGGGTGCCGGTGTCCGGCTTGTACGACTGGTCGAAGGCGGGCTTCGGTGGCGGCACGATCCTGCCGACCGATGCCAATGTCCGCTCAGAGGCGGCGTGCCGGATCAGTGCCGATGATCTGCGTACGAAGTTCGGGGTGAAGCCGAACGACGGGGCGGACGACACCAGCGGCTTGCAAGCTGCGGTCGACCAAGTCAAGGCGCAGTGCTCGCCGACGGGCGATTACACCAAAGAAAGCCGGATCCTACTGCCGGCCGGCACGCTGAACGTCAGTCACGAACTCCACCTGGACGCCGATTACCTCATCCTGCGGGGCGTCGGCTCGGACCCGGCAAGCGGTACGCACCTGGTGTACGCGCCGGATGCGAACACCCGCTACGACAAGATCACCAAGGACGGGTCTCGCTGGGACGAAGATGCGATGACCGCCGGCGAGGCGACCGGTGGCTGGCTATGGCCGGGCCAGGGCCTGTTCCGGGTACAAAGCCGTGCGGTGGCGACGAAGTACGCCGAGGCGTATGCCTCGGCACCGGCGAATCGCAAGGACTTGTTCGAGGGCACGGTCAACGACCACTGGACCAACGGACTGACCCTGCGGGGCATGCCGGGCGATGCCAAGTACGCGGCGCACAAGGGTGATAAGACGGTCTACCTGGCTGCGACCTCGTCGTTCGACAACCTCAAGGTCGGCGGCCTGGTCAACGTGATGGCCGCGAACTCGCAAAAGTTCTATGACTCGATGAAGGCGACGCCGACCGACTACGACCTGGAAAACCTGCACATGCGTCAGCAGGTTTTCATGGTCACCTCCGGGGATCCGCTGAACGCGACGATCACGCTGGACAAGCCGCTCGAGTACGACTTGCCGCTGGACTCGACGTCCGACGGCTCTGCACCGATCAACGGGGAAGTGTTCCCCTCGAAGGTGGCCCCGCTGGTTGATGCGGTCGTCGGCGTCGGTATCGAGAACCTGTCATTCACTCAGGCTGAGCCGGACCTGGACAAGAACGAGGCGAAGAACAACTACGGCAACATGGACCCGGCCGGCGCGATGAACGGCATCGTGTTCAAGTGGGCCGCGAACTCGTGGGTCAAGGGTGTGCGCACCGAGATGACCGGCTCGCACCCGATCGTCACCGAGGTCGCCTCGAACCTGTCCATCGTCGACAACAACCTCGACGGGTCATGGAACAAGGGCAAGGGCGGCAACGGCTACTTCCGCGGCTCGCGCGTCTGGGACTCTGTCTACGCCGGCAACACAACCCGCAACTTGCGGCACTTCACGTTCCAGTGGTCCTCCGCCGGCAATGTCGCGATCGGCAACAGCTTCGACTCCGACCTGAACCTGCACGGCGGGTATGAGCGCAACAACCTGTTCGAGCTCAACGAAGTCTCGGTGCCGTACGCGCACCGCTCGGCGAACTGTTCGACCAACTGCGGCGACGAGGGCGGATCGGCACCCGACGATTCCGACTGGTACCCGATCTGGTGGGCGGCCGGGAAGAAGGCCGTCAAGTGGTCCGGCTCATCCGGCCCGAACAACGTCTTCTTCGACAACCATCTGCGCAAGCAGCTGACCAACGACACCACCGCGTACACCGACTACGGTCCGTACGGCACTGAGCGGCACACCATCTTCCGCTTCGGCAGCGACGCCAACGGCGATTTCCACCATCTCGACCAGAACGGCAGCCCCATTGTCGACTGGGCCGGCAATGAAACCGGCGACTTCACCGGCGGACACGGCGTCAATGACGCCGGGAAGAACAGCGGCCGATCGCTGTTCCTGAAGTCGGTAAGTCTGTCCGGCTACGGCGGCCCGCACCCGCAGCCGCTGCGACGTACCTGGGGCTGCTCCTGCTGGGACGGCCGCGGCATGGTCAACACCCGGCTCGCCGCCGACCCGGTCAATACCGCCACCGGCGCGCTGATGGAGCAGTTCACCGACACCTCCATCGCTGGCCCCGGCACTCCGCTCACCTTCGGCCGTACCTATAACAGCCTTGACCCTGCCGTCGGCGCGTTCGGTCCGGGCTGGACGTTCGCGTTCAACGCCTCCATCGCCAAGCAGAGCGACGGCACCGTCCTGGCCCGCGACACCACCGGCGGCATCACCCAGTACCGGCACAACAGCGACGGCAGCTGGACCGCGGCCGACCCGGGCGTCACCGCCCGCTTGAGTGATCGCAGCGGCGGCGGCTGGGCGCTGACCAACCTGGCCGGCGACCGGATGAGCTTCGACAGCGACGGCAAGCTGCTCACCGACGTTGACCAGTTCGGTCACGGCGTCACCGCCACCTACAGCGGCGCGCATCTGACCACACTGACCGACACTCTCGGTCAAACCCTCACGCTGACCTGGTCCGGGGATCGCATCACCAAGGTCGCCGGCTCCGATGGGCGTTCGGTCAGCTACGGCTACACCAGCACCGCAGGGCAGTCCCGACTGACCTCGGTCACCGGCATCGACGCCAAGACCACCACCTACAGCTACGACAACGCGACCGGCATGCTGAACGGGATCACCGACCCGCTCGGCAACACCCTGGCCCGCACCACCTACGACCCCACCAGCAAGCGGGTCGTCAGCCAGACCGACGCCACCGGCGCAGTGTGGAAATTCGCTTGGGACTCGGCGAATGAAAACCGCGACCATCACCGATCCCACCGGCAAGTCGTCACAAGACGTCTATCAGGGCAACGTCCTGGTCTCGCAGATTGATGCGGACGGGCGCTCCAGCGACGTCTACTACGACGCGAACAACCAAGTCATCGCCGCGAACAGCCCCGGGCAGCAGCTCAGCCGCATGGAGTACGACGCCCGCGGCAACCTGACCAAGCAGACCGACCCGGCCGGCATCGACGATGCCAACCCGCCGTCGCAAAGCTGGACCTACGACGGCAACCGGGTCACCAGCCACACCGATCAGCTGGGCAACACCACTCGCTACGCCTACGACGCCAAGGGGCAACTGAGCACCACCACCTACCCCGACGGCAGCACCGAAACCCAGACGTACACCGACCTGGGACAGATCAAGACCAGCACCGATCAGCTCGGGCGCATCACCCGCTACGAATACAACAGTCACGGCGACCTGGTCACGCTGACCAGCCCCGGTGGCTCCGTCACGACCTATACCTACGACGGTGCCCACAACAAGCTCACCGAGACCGACCCGCGTGGCAACGTCGCGGGAGCGGATCAGGCCACCCACGACAAGTACACCAGCGTCTGGACCTACGACGCCTTCGACCGCATCCTGACCGCCACCGACGGGCTCGGGCACACCACCACCAACACCTACGACGCGCTCGGCAACCTGCTGTCATCGACCAACCCGAGCGGCGGCGTCACCACCTACACCTACGACGCGAACGGCAACGTCCTCACCGAGACGGACCCGTACAACCACGTCACCACCCACATCTACGACGCCGCCGGACGCGAAACCACCACCGTCGGCCCGGACGGCGCCAAGACCACGTCCACGTACGACGAACTCGGGCAACTGGTCACCGAGACGGGTCCGGCCGGTAACGTCACCGGCGCGAGTGCCGAGACCGTACGCCGTAACACGGCGCTCTACGACTATGACGCGGCCGGTCGGCAGACCAGTGTCCGCGTTGTCGACCCGCAACATCCTGACCGGTACCTGGCCACGACGACGACCTACGACACCCGCGGCAACGCGGTCGCCGTCACCAACCCGGGTGGTGCCGTCACTCGCTCCACCTACGACGTCGCCGGTCGACCGGTGATCACCACCGACCCCACCGGTGTCGCCTCCACCACCAGCTACGACGCACTGGGCCGGCAGAAAACCACCAACAGCGGTGGCATCACCGCCAGCTACACCTACGACGCGGCCGGGCAGCTCACCAAGACCACCACCGGCGGCGGGGCGACCACGACGTACGGCTACGACGCCGACGGCAACCCCACGAGCATGATCGACCCGAACGGCAACAGCACCGCCACGGCCTACGACCCGGCCGGGAATGTCACCGGCGTGACCGACCAGCTCGGGCGCACCGTCAAGACGTTCTACGACGCCGCGAACCAGGTCACCAAGGTTCAGGACCCGGCCAACCAGGCCACCAGCTACGGACACGACTCGTCCGGGCACGTCAACAAGGTCACCACCGCCACCGGTGCGGTCACCCAATACGCCTACGACAAAGCCGGGCAACTGAAGACCGTCACCACCCCGCTCGGCAACGCCTACAACTACACCTACGACAACGCCGGCCGGGTCAAGAACGCCACCACGCCGGAAGGCCGCGTCACCAGCTACACCTACACACCCGACGGCAAACCCCAGACAGTCACCTTGCCTGCGGGCAGCATCGCCTACAGCTACGACACCCTCGGCCGGACCACCAAGGTCGACTACAGCGACACCACGCCCGACATCACCTACTCCTACACCGCGACCGGGCAACCCGATCGGGTCAGCAACGGCACCACCACCGCCGCCTACACCCACGATCCGGCCGGCCGTGTCACCGGCATCAGCCGCAACAACAAAGCCTTCGCCTACACCTGGGACAACGTAGGACGGCTCGCCAAGACCAGCCTGCCGGACGGCCGCACCCAGAGCTACACGTACGGCGACGACTCACGGCTGACCAAAACGACATCGACCAGTGGCTCCACCAGCCGCGACATCAGCTACAGCTACGACCCCGCAGGGCAGCTGACCAGCACCAGCCGCTCCGGCGGACCCACCACCACCCGCGGCTACGACAAGGCGGGGCAACTCACCACCCTGACCCACACTGCCGCCGCGGGCAGCAAGCTGATGGCCCAGACCATCAGCTACAGCAACACCGGCAACCCCACCACGGTCGCCACCCAGCGGGGCGCCACCACGACCACCGCCACCTACACCTACGACAACGCCGGGCAGATCACCGGCATGTGCCTACCTGCCAACGGCACCACCTGCGGCAACGGCGACGCGCAGACCCTTTACGAGTACGACGCCAACGGCAACCGCAGCAAAACCACCACCGGCACGGCCGTCACCACCTCCACGTACGACAAAGACGACCGCCCCATCGGCGAAACCACCGCTGGCAAAACCACCAGCTACACCTACGACGCCAACGGCGCCCTCGCGAAAGAGACCGGGCCCGAAGGCACCCGCACCTACAAATACGGCCTTGACGCCAACCTTTACAGCGCCACCCTTACCGACGGGCGCACCCTCACCTACACCTACGACGAATCCGGCAACCGCACCGCCCGCGCCGTCAACGGCGCTACCGATGCCGCCTGGACCTGGAACACCCTCGGAAGCCTGCCCTCTCTTACCACAGAGACCAATGGCGCCGGCACCACCACCCACCAGTGGATAAGCGACCCGCTCAGCGACCTCGGCGCACCGGAAGCCGACACCACCGGCACCACACCAACCTGGCTGCTCAGCGACTTCCAGGGCAGCGTCACCGACATCACCGCCGGCAACACGCTGAGCGCAAGCGTCACCTTCGACCCCTTCGGCAAGCCTTTGACCGGCGACACGAAGTATCCGGTTGGTTTCCACGGCCAGTACCAGGACCAGGTTTCCGGCCTTTACGACCTGCGAGCACGCGACTACAACCCGGCCAGCGGCCGCTTCACCACCCCCGACCCCGCCAGCGCTGGACCGGGTACCGCGTTCGCCGACACCTACCACTACGGCTACAACCGGCCCACCGTCCTGAACGACCCCAGCGGCCAATGCGCGATTATCTGCACCGCGCTCATCGGCGCAGCAATTGGCGGTGGCGTCGGGCTCGTCAGCTGCGGGATGGACCATTGGAGAAACTGCGGCAAAAAGATCGCCACCGGCGCCGTAGTCGGCGGCGTCATGGGAGCCACCTTCGGCCTGGCTGGCGAAGCCGCAGCTGCCTACGGTGTTGAGGGCGCGGCCGTTGAATTTTTCGCCGGCGGTGCCGCCGGGGTGGTCGGTGGTTACACCCAAGCCACGCTCAACGGCGACAGCTACGGGTGGGGTGATGCCGCCAACGATTTCGGATGGGGAGTCGTCGGCGCTGGAGCCGGACGGCTTATCAGCCCGGTCATCAAGCGGGCTATAGCTGTCCGAGTCGCAAAGGCCAAAGCATGGGTAGCCAAGAATAGTCCGGGGCCTAAGCCTGCCGATCTAGCCGACGTCGCTTGTGCCCCCCAGGGCGGGAAGCTCACCGTTACCGCGAAGAATCCATCCGCTTCTGAACGTGAGGCTGCGCAATATCTTGCGGATCAGGGAAACCAGGTAACACTCCGACCTCCAGTTGGAACGAAGGCAGATGGCGGGACCAGCGACTTAATCGTAAATGGCGTTCGATGGGACGTATATACGCCGAATTCGCGTAACGTTAAAGCCATTCTAAGCAAAACGGCAAAAAAGTTTACTCAGGTTCACGGCGGAGGCGTCATCGTCGACCTGCGATACACGGGACTTTCGGAAGTCGATTTCGGGCCAGATCCACTTAAACGAATTAATGGGTTGATTAAAAGTTGGGGACATAGCGACTTCATTAGTGAAGTTAAGTTCATTAACGGAGCTTGACTCGTGCGTAGTGTCAAGGCGTTGCGGTCCCAGTGGTGGAAGTGATGCCTTTCTGGCTATATCTGAGTGAGATGTAACAGTCAATTATGAGCGGCGGTTGCCTGCACGGCTGCCGCCGCGCCATTTTCAAACTCAGTCGAGCGGAGGGGTGGAAGCGCGGCTGACAGGAGATTTATCATCGATTGAACTTGCAGGAAGAGGTGGTGTGGATCTGAGCGCAGGTATGATACTCAACTGTTGAATCGTGATCTACGGCGGCTGACCGCCTCGCGAGGGCCAGTCCGGGGCGGTGGGTTGTGCGGAGCGCCGTCGGTTTCAGTCGCTGAACGGTCTACGCGCATTAACGAGTTGGTCGCATTCAAGCATGTCGTCAACCGAATCTCACGTCTGCATCTAGTGCACCTAACTAAAGGTTGGCCTCGGCTTACGTCCGCAAACGTTGTCGACCCAGTTCGTGCTCGAATTAGCTATAGGCAATCGCTCACCGGAACGACAACTCCCGTAATAGGAGATCGGACCGGCAGTTGCTGTGGCGACGCGGCAGCCTCGTGGCCGACAGTCCCGGTGCTGATGGGAATACCAAACGGCAAGACGAGGAATCGCCGTATTCGGCGGATCCGACGGGGTCTTATTCAGGGTGCCGATCGCGCACCTCGCGTGCGGCTGTCACCTGCACCGCCTCTTCCGCCCGTCGGTTCGACCCTTGGGTCTCGGGTGCTCCGCAGCACCTGTTGAGGCGACCACAGAATACTATCATCCTCTGACGTGGCATGCCTTTAGAGCCGCTTCGCTCAATCATCTTAAAGGATACTTTATCCCCGAATGGACGTTCCCCCCTAGTTGTCCGTTCGGCCGCGAATGCGTGCATAAATGGTGCAAGGTCTGGTTGGGCTTGCCGATCAGATTGAGCGCAATCGTATGAGGGCAATTACCCAACCAGACCAGCGCTGCGGGGCGCTGCAGAAATCCTTCATGGTCGCGGACCGGCTTCATGCCGTATAAGCCACGTGGACGCCCGCTCGCTATCCCGCGGCATGAAAATACATGGAATTTAATTCTCTCCGGGGCATGGCAGCACATCGCAGATCTGCTATACCCCGCAGCGGGTTGTGAGGATGCTGTTCGAGATCGCTCCCGGCTACTACGCCATGGCCAGCGAAGGATTCGACAAAGCAACCAGCGAGGACGATCCGGGGGTGGCGACAATCCTGTGGAGCCGATCCCGGGCTGTAGCGCTCACCGGCTACGACAGGAAGGCTTCAATGATCTGATCAGCACCGGCTCGATACACCACTGGCAGCATTTTGCTGATAAGCGCTAAACGATGACGGCCTCGGTGGAAGCCTGATCGGACGGGCTTGCGAGGCTCTGACTTGCGCGGCGGCTGCGCAACATCGCCCATCCCACCAGCACCGCCGCCACCACCGTCAGTACCACCCCCGCCACCGTAATCGCCTGCTCGAACTGCGCCGCCTGCCCCGCACTCCACGAAGGCGCCGCGATCGACCCAGCAACCATTGCCGCCAGAATCGTGCCTGTCACCGCGATCCCTGCCCCCGAGGTCACCTCGCTAGCCGTATCAACCAGCGCCGCCCCGATCGTGGTCCGGTTCTCCGGCAGCCCGCGCAGCACGTTGACCCCGGCCACCACCCCGACGACGCGCAGCCCGGCCGCCACCAGCGCCATGGCGAGCGCCACCCACACGTACCCGAAGCGCCCCAGCAGCCCGTAAACAGCCAGCCCGGCCACTACCGCGGAAGCACTCAGCCATGCGGCCCGCTCCAGGCCGGCCCATTCCATGAACGGGCGGACGAAGACGCCGCCGGCCACCAGCACGATGACCTGGGGGAGCATGCCGAGCGCGGCCTGGCCGGGGGTCCAGCCCCAGTCGAGCTGCAGTTGCAGGGTTACCAGGTAGCCGAGGCCCGCGGTGGCCAGCCCGGCGGCCGACTTGTAGGCCAGGCCCGCGGAAACCAGCGGGCGGGCGACGAGCGCGAGGTCGAGCAGCGGGTGGCGGGCCGCTCGTTCCCGTAGCACGAATGCGACAGCGCTGGCCAGCGCGGCGATGGTGACGGTCCAGGGCGCCCAGGAAGCGGTGCCTTCGTTGACGAACAGGGTCGGGGCAACCAGCGCCAGCACGATCGCGGCGGTCCCGAGCAGGGCGCCGGGGAGGTCGAGAGGGTCGCGGTGCAGGCCGGCCGGGTCGTCGCGGGTTATGCCGGCGCGGATGCCGAGGAAGGCGAGCGCGGCGATCGGGACGTTGACCAGCAGCAGGACCTGCCAGGGGGCGATGGCGAGGACGAAGCCACCGGTGGTGGGGCCGATGGCGAGTCCGAGCAGGCCGACGGTGGAGATCAGGGTGGTGGCGCGTACGCGCAGGGTGTCGTCGTCGAACAGGCGGAAGGCCAGCGCCATGGAGCCGGGGGCGGTCATGGCGGCGGCGATGCCCATGACTGCTCGTACGGCGATGAGTTGCCCGGCGGTCTCGACGAAGGCGGTGGCGAGGCTTGCCAGGCCCAGCAGGACCAGGCCGATGAGCATGATCCGGCGGCGGCCGAAGCGGTCGGCGATGGCGCCGAACGCGAGCATCAGGCCGCCGAAGACGACGGCGTACGCGCCGGTGGCCCACTGCAGCGCGACGGTGGAGGCGTGCAGGTCGCGGCCGATGGAGGGCAGGGCAACGTTGAGGATCGAGTTGTCGAGCATCTCGACGAGGAAGACCGCGGACAGGCCGGTCAGGGCCAGCCAGGCGGCGCGAAGGGAGGTCGGTGCCATGCACACACGGTAACGCTAACGGTTAGGGTTTTGCAACGGGTAGGATGCGGGGGTGAGTGCTGAGCAGGTGGGGCGCCGGGAACGCAAGAAGGCGGCGACGCGGCAGGCCATCGCCAACACGGCGCTGGGCCTCTTTCTGGAGCGTGGCTATGACGCGGTGGGCATCCGTGAGGTGGCGCAGGCCGCCGACGTGGCGGTGACCACGGTGTTCGCGCACTTCGCGTCGAAGGAGGCATTGGTCTTCGACCGGGATCAGGGGTTTCAGGATCGGGTGGTCCGCGCGGTAACCGACCGTGATGCGGGCACGACGGCTCCAGAGGCGCTGCGCGAGGAACTGCACGCGATCGTGCGCGACTTCATCGTTTCCAACGCCACGCCGTTCTGGCGGTTGGTGGCCAGTTCACCCGATCTGCAGGAGTACGAATCCAAGATGTGGCTGCGGCACGCCGACGCCCTGGCCGTAGCCGTCGCGGCCGATCGGGGCCGGCCCGCGGTGAGTCCGGCGGATCAGGCGCTGGCTCGCTTCGTCTTGGGAGTGTTTCCACTGGCCCGCGATTCCGCCGACCCGCAGGCCGCGGTCGACGAGATCATGAACCTGATCGCGGCCGCCTGGGAAGTGGCCGGCTGACTCGCGTGCTCAGAGCCCGATGACGAGACCGGCGGCAGCGGCACCCGCAGGTTGGCCCATAGCGGATCGAAGCGGTGGCGGGGTTACGACCGGGTGGGCTGCGGGAGCGAAGCGGTCATCTTCTGCAGCAGCGCGTGCAAGGTCGCGCGCTCGTCCTCGGTGAGTGGCGTGAGCAGCTTCTCGTCGGTGGCGGCTATGGCGGCCTCGAAACCGGCGATGAGCTCGGCGCCCGCCGGGGTGGCGAAGACGCGTTTGCTGCGCTCGTTGCCCGGCTCGATGCGGCGTTCGACCAGGCCACGGCGGTCGAGGCCCTGAAGCAAGCTGGAGACGCTGGCTGCGCTGGTGCGGGTGACGTCGGCGAGGTCGCGCTGGATGGCACCGGGGTTCTGCACCAGATAACCCAGGGCGAACGCCTGCTCGAAGCTCAGTTCGCGTTCGCGTACCCAATCCTCGCCGGCCTTGCGCTGCGCCCAGCCGACCCAGCGCATCAGGTCCAGCGTGCCGGTCAGCCTCGGTGCGTCCATGGTGAGAACGCTAACCGTCAGGGTCCTGACCGCCAACCGTCAGGTGGTCCTCGGCCCAGCGCGCCAGCTCGGTCAGCGCCGGTCGCAGCGCGGCGCCGTGGTCGGTGAGCTCGTAACGTACCCGTATCGGGCGGCCGTCGAGCACCGTGCGGGTGACCAGCTTGAGGTCGGCCAGTTCGACGAGGCGTTCGTTGAGGATCCGGTCGCTGATGCCGGGGATGGCGCGCTTGAGGTCGCTGAAAAACACCTGGCTCGAAGGCGACCCGAACCCGCCGGCTTAGGCGCGTACGACCAGGGTCTTGGCAGCCATGTCGCCCAGGCGGCGCCGGCGGTCCGAGTTCACCACGATGATCAGCGCCAGCAGGTAGCCGAAAAATCCGTCGATGAGGCGCAGCAGGGTGCGCACCAGGCCGGAGACGAACCCCGGACGGCCGCCGTCCTCGCCGATCACCCGGATGCCGGTCGCCAACTTGCCGGCCGTGCGGCCGAAGAAGCCTTCGAGAACGATGTAGTAGAGCAGCACGATGACGGCGGTCACCAGGCTGCCGTCGAAGGACAGCTCGGTCAAGGCGCTGCCGTCGGTGGGCACGTCGATGTGGAAAATTTTGCCGACCGCACCGAGCAGCAGACTGAGCACGACGCCGTCGATGATCGTGGCGACGACGCGCCGGCCGGTCACGCGGGTGTTCAACGCGGGCTGGTGGTAACTCACCGGCTCATCGTAGGCGCGGTGATCAAGGACCTGTGCCGTCCAAGCAGTGGGACGGTAGTGTGCGGGGCAGCCCCACATCGGGTAGGAGCCATCGACGTCTCTCCCTGGAAAGGACGGTGTCGGCTGTGCAGGTCGGCATTCCGAGCGAAGTCAAGAACAACGAGTTCCGGGTGGCGATCACGCCCGCCGGGGTCTACGAGTTCACCCGCGCCGGTCATGACGTGTACGTGCAAGCCGGCGCCGGTGCCGGGTCCTCGATCAGCGACGAGGATTACGCGGCCGCTGGCGCCACCATCGCGGCCGGCGCCGATGAGGTGTGGGGCGCAGCCGAGCTCGTGCTCAAGGTCAAGGAGCCCGTCGCCGAGGAATACTCCCGGATGCGCGAGGGCCAGGTGCTCTTCACCTATCTGCACCTCGCGGCGTCCAAGGAGTGCACCGACGCGCTGCTGGACCGCAAGGTCACCGGCATCGCCTACGAGACCGTGGAGTTGCCGGACCGCTCGCTGCCGCTGCTGGCGCCGATGTCCGAGGTCGCCGGGCGGCTGGCGCCGCAGGTCGGGGCGTACCACCTGATGCGCTCCGGCGGTGGCCGCGGCGTACTCATGGGCGGCGTCCCCGGGGTCTACCAGGCGAAAGTCGTGGTGATCGGCGCCGGGGTGTCGGGCATGAACGCGGCAGCGATCGCGCTGGGCATGCAGGCCGAGGTGCTGGTGCTGGACAAGAACATCGCCCGGCTGCGCGCCGCCGACGCCGACTACCGGGGGCACCTGCAGACCATCGCGTCCAACGCGTACGAGATCGAGAAGGCCGTGATCGACGCCGACCTGGTGATCGGTGCGGTGCTGGTGCCCGGCGCGAAGGCCCCGAACCTGATCTCCAACGAGCTGGTGTCGCGGATGAAGCCGGGCAGCGTGCTCGTCGACATCGCCATCGACCAGGGGGGCTGTTTCGAGGACTCGCGGCCCACCACGCACGCCGACCCGGTCTACCCGGTGCACCGGTCGATGTTCTACTGCGTGGCCAACATGCCCGGCGCGGTGCCGCACACCAGCACGTACGCGCTGACCAACGTGACCCTGCCGTATGCCCTGGAGCTGGCCAACCTCGGCTGGCGCGAGGCGATCAAGGCCGACCCGGCGCTGGCCCTGGGCTTGAACACCCACGCCGGTCAGGTCACCTACGGGCCGGTCGCCGAGGCGCACGGCATGCGGGCGGTGCCGCTGGCCGAGGTGCTGAACTGAGCACACCGGATCTGCAACGGGCGGTGCAGACCTATCTCGATCACCTCACGGTCGAGCGCGGGCTGTCCAAGAACACGCTGAGTTCGTACCGCCGGGATCTGGATCGGTATGTGCAGTCGCTGACCGCGGCGGGCGTCACCCAGCTTGCCGCGGTCACGGCCGCCGATGTGACCAGGCATCTGCTGCGGCTGCGCGAGGATCTGGCGGCGGCCTCGGCGGCAAGGGCGGTTTCCGCGGTACGAGGATGGCACCGTTTCGCCGCGCGTGAGGGGCTCGCCCCCGACGACGTCAGCCGCGAGGTCAAGCCGCCCGCCCCGCCGAAACGCCTGCCCAAGGCCCTGGACGTGGATCAGGTGTCGCGGCTGCTGGCCACGGTCACCGGCGATGAGCCGCTCGCGCTCAGAGACAGAGCACTGCTGGAGTTCCTGTACGGCACGGGCGCGCGGATCTCCGAGGCGGTAGGGCTGGCCGTCGACGATCTCGAGCCGTCCCTGGTGACCCTGCACGGCAAGGGCGGCCGGACCCGGCTGGTGCCGCTGGGCTCCTACGCGCGGGCGGCGCTGGATGCGTACCTGGTCAGGGCCCGTCCGGTTCTGATCATCAAGGGCAGGGGGACGCCGGCGGTGTTCCTGAACGCGCGCGGGGGAGTGTTGTCGCGGCAGAGCGCCTGGACGATCCTGCACCGCGCGGCGCAGGCGGCGGGCCTGCCGGTGGACGGTCCGCACGCCGTGTCGCCGCACACCCTGCGCCACTCCTACGCCACGCACCTGCTCGACGGCGGCGCCGACGTGCGCGTGGTGCAGGAGCTGCTGGGGCACGCCTCGGTCACGACCACACAGGTCTACACGCTGGTGACTGTGGACCGGCTGCGAGAGGTATACGCCACCGCACACCCGCGCGCTCGTTAACCGGTGGGCACGAGTGCACGACACGCCGAACGGGTGACCCCGGAAGGGCGGTCACGGTGGCGTACAGTCGGGCATCGGCTCCGGCTGCGGGTCGAGAGGGGGCTTCGAGGACATGGCGGGACACGACGAGCGCGCGGAGGCGTGGACCTCGGCCCTGAGGGACCAGCAGACCTCCCTGGATCTGGGTGCTGACCTGGGACCGGCGGACCCGAGCGCGTACACCATGCGCCGGCCCATCCCCGAGCCCATGCCTACCGACCGGCACGGCCCCGCGCGCATCATCGCGCTGGCCAACCAGAAAGGTGGCGTGGGCAAGACCACCACCACCATCAACCTGGGTGCGGCGCTCGCCGAATACGGCCGCAAGGTGCTGCTCGTCGACTTCGACCCGCAGGGCGCCTGTTCGGTGGGCCTGGGCGTCAACCCGCACAACCTCGACCTGAGCGTCTACAACCTGCTCATGCAGGACGACGTCACCGCCGAGGACGTCATCATCAAGACCGACGTGGCCGGGCTGCACCTGCTGCCGGCCAACATCGACCTGTCCGCGGCCGAGATTCAGCTGGTCAACGAGGTCGCCCGGGAGATGGCCCTGGCACGGGTGCTGCGCACGGTGCGCAAGGAATACGACTTCATCCTCATCGACTGCCAGCCGTCGCTGGGCCTGCTCGCCATCAACGCGCTGACCATCGCGCACGGCGTGCTCATCCCGCTGGAATGCGAGTTCTTCAGCCTGCGTGGCGTGGCACTGCTGCTCGACACCATCGACAAGGTCCGCGAGCGGCTCAACTTCGACCTCGAACTCGAAGGCATCCTGGCGACCATGTACGACAGCCGCACCACCCACTGCCGGCAGGTCCTGCAGCGCGTGGTCGAGGCGTTCGGCGACAAGGTCTACCAGACGGTCATCACCAAGACGGTCAAGTTCCCGGAGTCCACGGTGGCCGGCGCGCCGATCACCTCGCTCGACCCGGCGTCCTCCGGTGCCCGCAACTACCGCCAGTTGGCCCGCGAAGTGATCGCTGCCAAGGCTGAACGAGGCTAGGCGTTGCTGTTCGCCCTCGGCGAGCCGGTCGCGTTCGCCGCGCTGGTGGCCGCGTTCCTGCTCGGACTCGTGCTGCGTGCGGTGGCCATCCGGCTCAGTGCCCGTACCCTCGGATTGGTTGATCGAAGGGAATCGGTCAGCCCGCGCCTGCGTGAGGACATCGACCCGTTCGGCGCGGTGGCCGCCGCCATCGGCGGGCAGGGCTGGGGCAAAACCATCTCGGTTGACGAGATCCCCCGCTGGCGCGGCCGCGGCCGGGCCGCCGCGGTGTTCCTGGCTGGGCCGGTCGTGTGCATCCTGACGGGGCAGCTGTTCTTCCTGGCCTACGCGCTGACCACGACCTCGAACATCCTGGCCTACCTGAACCCGTCGGACCTGCTGCACGGCATCAGCCTGCCGTACGGCGATCAGATCCTGCTGTCGCTGGGTGTGGGCCTGCTGACCTTCGGGCTGCTCGCGCTGATCCCCATCCCACCGCTCGACGGCTTCGGGGTGCTGTGGTCGGCGATGCGCAAACCGGGCGCGGGCATGCAGTGGATGCGGCTGTGGTTCGAGGACAAGAACCTCGGCGTGCTGATCCTGCTGATCTGCTGCTTCTTCCCGCTCAGCCGGCCGATCCTGCTGGTGATCCTGGACGTGCTCGGGGTGCTGTTCGTCCGCCTGTGGGGATAAGCCCGCGGCCGATCCGGAACTTGTTCTCCATAGCCGGATTATCGGTGCTTTTTGTCGCACCCGGGGTCTAGGGTCATCGGTGCTTGAAGATCCGGAGTTACGGGAGGCACGGATGACAACGCTCGACGACCGGCCCAACACGGCCTTGCTTGTGATCGATGTGCAGAACGGTGTCGTAGCGCAGGCGCACCAGCGCGACGCTGTGGTGGGCAACATCGCCGCCGCGGTCGCCAAGGCGCGCGACGCCGGGGTGCCGGTCATCTGGGTGCAGCACAGCGATGATGGACTGGTGCACGGCAGTCAGCAGTGGGAGTACGTGCCGGAGCTGGCACGCGCCGACGGTGAGGTGGTCGTGCACAAGCGGTACGGCGACTCGTTCGAGGACACCGACCTGGAGGCCGTGCTGGCCGAGCGGGGTGTCGGCAGCCTGGTCGTGTCGGGGGCGCAGATTGACGCGTGCATCCGGTCCACGCTGCACGGTGCGTTCGCGCGCGGCTACGATGCGACGCTGGTGTCGGATGCGCATACGACCGAGGACTTGAGTTCGTACGGTGCGCCCGCCCCAGATCTGGTCATCGCACACACCAACCTGTACTGGGGTCACCAGAGCGCCCCGGGGCGCACGGCGGGCACCGTCACCACCGCCGATCTCACGTTCGCGTAGGCGAGCGCCGCCATGGGGATGACCTTCATCGGGCGCCGCCTGACCGCCGACGAACAGCAGGACCTGATCGACGACCCGAAAATCGCCGACGACCTGCTCTTCGGTGACCTCGCGGACGACGCCGACCTGGACAACCTGCCCGAACCCGAGCTGGACCTCGACAAGGCCTGGCACGGCATCCACTTCCTGCTGACCGGCAGCGAGTGGGACACCACCTCCGGGGCCGGCGAAGCGGTCCTCGGCGGCCAGCCGATCGGCGCGGACGGCGGCTACGGCCCGGCCCGCCTGGTCGAGCCCGCCACGGTGCGGACGATCGCCGCCGGGCTGGACGCGTGGGACATCGAGGCGCTGCGCAGCCGGTTCGACCCGGCCGCGATGACCGCGGCGGGCGTCTACCCGAACGTGTGGGACGGGGGGATGGAGGAGTTCGACAGCTACCTGTGGCCGCATTTCGAGGCGCTGCGGCGCTTCTACCGCACGGCGGCCGAGCAGGGGCACGGGGTGCTGGTGGTCATCACCTGACGCCGCCGCGAGCATCGATGGGTTTCAGATGCGGGGACAGGGCGCGCAGGAAAGAGGGGGCGTCGAAGGCGGCGCCCGCGGAGGCGACGCCCACCGTCTTGGTGCGCCCGGTCAGGATGCGATCGACGGCCTCCACGGCCAGGGGAGCGCTGACGGCGTAGATGTCCTGACCGGAAACGGCCATGCGGCTCTGCTCACGGCCGACGTGCACGCGGGCGTCGACAACGAAGGTTTGCGCGGATCGGCCGTGCTCGTCGACGGCGGCCGGTGCCGGGGTGTGCGGGGCGGCGAGGCCGGCCGCTGCGGAAACCGTCATATAGGTGCACACCTCCGGGATGGTCAGGTGACTGGGCACGGTGACGACGTCGGCCATGGTGAAACCCGCGAGGACGTCCTGGTCGCCGCTCGGCGGGGGAAAGGGCCACCGTACGGTCGGCAGCGTCTCGTCGTGCATCTGCAGCCGCCCGCCGGTGTAGCGGACCCGGCGGCCCCCGCGCCGCTGCGCCGACACCGCCCCGGCGGCCAGGGTGCCGGGCGTGGGATGCCAGCTGCTCAAGCCGTAGGCGATGTGCGCCGCATCCGCCGCCGTGCTGTCGCCCAGCGCGGCGGTGACCAGCAGGTCGCCGAGGCCGCCGTAGAACGCCATCGCCGGGACCACGAGAGTGCCCGCCGCCAGGGCCGGCTGTGCGAAGGCGGTGAAGGTGTCGTGATTCGCCTCGATCTCGGCCGCCACGTCGACATAGGGCAGCCCGGCGCGCAGAGCCGCCTCGATCAGCGGAGCGGCGGTCGTGGCGAACGGGCCCGCGCAGTTGATCACCGCGGCGGTGTCGCGTAGGACCCGGTCCAGGGCGGCCGGGTCCTCGACCGCCGCGGTCCGTGTCTCCAGGCCGGGGTGGTGATGCGCCAGGCTGAGCAGCTTGTCCCGGTCGCGCCCGGCCAGCAGCGGTGCGTAGCCCCGGGCGAGCAACTCCGCGACCACGAACCTTCCGGTGTGCCCGTAGGCCCCGTACACCGCCACGCTGCTGTCCGGCATCGCCGCCACCTCTCTGCTGTTGGACACGATCAACCCTGGCCGATCCGGTCGGCGGCGGGCCAGTGGCGGAAACGACAAGACCCATACACTTTCCGACATGGGTGCCTCCGTGCGTACCGTGGCCATCGCTGCCACCGACGGGATGCTGGCCTTCGAGCTGGCCCTGGCCTGCGAGGTCTTCGGCAGCGCCCCGGACGCCGTCCAGGTGCCCTGGTACGACATGGCGATCTGCGGCACCCGGGCCGTACAGGTGGGGCGTTTCCGGCTGGACCCCGACCAGGGGCTGGACCGGCTCGCGCACGCCGGCACCGTGATCGTGCCCGCCCTGGCCGACATCGACGACGTCCCCGCCGACCTGGTCGAGGCGGTGCGCGCAGCCCACCATGGCGGGGCGCGGGTCGTGTCGCTGTGCACCGGCGCGTTCGTGCTCGCCGCCGCCGGACTGCTCGACGGGCTGCGCGCCACCACCCACTGGGCCCACACCGGGCAGCTCGCCGCCCGCCACCCGCGCGTGCAGGTCGACCCGGACGTGCTCTACGTCGACAACGCCACGGTGCTCACCTCGGCGGGAAAGGCCGCGGCGCTGGACTTGTGCCTGCATCTGGTGCGCCGCGACCACGGCTCGGCGATCGCCAACCTCGTCGCCCGCCGGCTGGTCGTGCCGCCGCACCGCGCCGGCGGGCAGGCCCAGTACGTCACCACCCCGGTGCCGGCCGACGACGGTCACCGCCTGGGCGAGCTGCTGCCCTGGATCCTGCAACGGCTGGACCAGCCGCTCACCGTGGAGAACCTCGCCCGCCGGGCCAGCCTGAGTTCACGCCACCTGACCCGCCACTTCACCGCGGTCACCGGCACCACCCCGCTGCAGTGGCTGCTCACCCAGCGGATCCGCCGTGCGCAGGAACTGCTGGAAACCACGGGCGACAGCATCGACACCATCGCCGCGGCGTGCGGCATGGGCACGGCCACCACGCTGCGCCGCCATTTTCAGCGCACGGTGGGCGTGCCGCCCGACACCTACCGCCGTACCTTCCGCTCCTGATCCTCACCGGGCGGGGTCAGCCCGACCGAGGCGCGCAGCGAGCCGTCCATCTCGAACGGCACCGACTCGTGCTCGTGGGCCACCAGCCAGCGCCCGTCGATGCGGCGCAACCCCAGCGTCACCCGGCACAGCCGGAAGCCCTCGGCCGCGCCGCGCGGCACCGCGGACAGGCAGTCGAGGCTGGTCGCGAAGGCCACGTCGCCGTCCTGGGTGATCTCCAGCCGGGTGACCTCGCGGCGCGGCGGCGCCTCGAAGGTGGCCATCCACTTCTCCAGCGGAGCCGGGTCGCCGCCGTTGCCGGGCTGGCGCAACGGCGGGGCGAGGGAGTATTCGACGTAGCTGGGCGCGTAGTACGCCATGATCGCGGTGGTGTCACCGGTCTCCAGCAGCGCGGCCTTGCGTTCGACAATATTCCGGATCTCATTCATGACCGGACCTGCCTTTCTCTCACCCAGCATGTCGAAGCCGCCGGGTTGGCTTCGACACAGTGAGCAACAAGCGAAGGAGAAACCATGAAATACCTGATCCTGATCCAGTCGAACCCGCAGTCCCTCGCGGTGTGGGAGACGCTCAGCGAGCAGCAGCGCATCGACTTCGGCCGCGGACATCTGCGGCTGTCCGGCGAGATGAGCCAGGCCGGGGTGCTGGTGGCCAGCGAGGGCCTCGGCGACCCGGCCCTGGCCACCCAGGTCAGCGTCCGCGAGGGCCGCACGATCACCTCCGACGGCCCGTACGCCGAGGTCAAGGAGCACCTGGCCGGCTTCTACCTGATCGACGTGGCCGACCTGAAGGAGGCGGTCGCCTGGGCCGCGAAGGCGCCGGACGCCGCGTACACCCGGGTCGAGGTGCGCCCGGTGCTGGACATGAGCACGTGGGAGGAGTGACCTCGATGCCGGAGCTGCTGCGCGCGTGCGCGCCGCAGGTTCTGGTCGCGGTGGTGCGCCGCTACGGCGACTTCGAGGCCTGCGAGGACGCCGTGCAGGAGGCGCTGCTAGCGGCCGCCGCCCAGTGGCCGCGCACCGGCGTGCCCGAGCACCCGCGCAACTGGCTGATCACCGTCGCGGGACGGCGGCGGGTGGAGGTGCTGCGCAGCGAGACGGCCCGCCGGCGCCGTGAGGAAGCGGTGCAGCATGAGCCCGCGCCGCAGGTCCGCGGCGACGATGAGCTGACGCTGCTGCTGCTCTGCTGCCATCCCGCGCTGAGCGTGCCGGCGCAGGTCACCCTCACCCTGCGGGCGGTCGGCGGGCTCAGCACCGCCGAGATCGCCCGAGCCTTGCTGCTGCCGGAGGCCACCGTGGGCCAGCGGATCAGCCGGGCGAAGCAGCGCATCCGCGCCACCGGCACCCGCTTCGAACTGCCCGCGCCGGACGAGCTCGGCGAACGGCTCACCGCGGCCCGCCACGTGCTCTACCTGATCTTCAACGAGGGGTACACGGCCAGCTCCGGCGACGCGTTGCACCGGGTGGAGCTGACCCGCGAGGCGATCCGGCTGACCCGCCAGCTGCACCGGCTGCTGCCCGGCGACGGTGAGGTGGCCGGGCTGCTCGCGTTGATGCTGCTCACCGACGCGCGCCGCCCCGCGCGTACCACTGCGGACGGCAGCCTAGTCCCGCTGGCCGAGCAGGACCGGCGCCGCTGGGACGCGGACGCGATCGCCGAAGGCGTTGCGCTGATCACCCGCACCCTGCAGCAGGCGCCGATCGGGGCGTTGCAGCTGCAGGCCGCGATCGCGGCGGTGCACGACGAGGCGGCGCGCGCCGAGGACACCGATTGGCCACAGATCTCCACCCTGTACGGCCTGCTGTACGCGTTGGACCCGAGTCCGATGGTCACCCTGAACCGGATCGTGGCGCTGGCCATGGTAGACGGCCCGCACGCCGGGCTCGCCGCCCTTGAGCAGGCCGCACAGGATTCGCTGCTGGCCCGCCATCACCGCACCGCCGCGGTGCGGGCTCACCTGCTGGACCTGGCCGGCGAGCGGGTCGCGGCGCGCGAGCAGTACCGGTTGGCGGCGCGGCTCACGCTCAGCCGGCCCGAGCAGCGCTACCTGCAGTCGCGGGCCGCGCAACTCCCGTCACCGCAGGAGAGCGCCGATGGCGATCATTGACCGGCCGGCATTGTCACCGGGGAGCCTGTGACCGGCCATAGAAGCGCGTGGCGCTGCGGACCAGGTCCGCGACCTATATCGATGTCCGGTGCGGCGGCGGGCTGTTAGCTTCGCAGCCGTGATCTGACGCCGATCGAGGACAGGGCCGTTGTACACCAGCTGAGACAGTAACTGCGCCGGGGAGGCACGCCAGCGGTCGTGAACCGCGGCTGCCGCGTGCCCTCGGGGCAGGTCCCGCTCATCTTGAGCACTGATGTTCCGCACTCCTCAAGCGGGGGCGGCGCGCCGCGGTGACACACGGCGCGCCCCTCGCTTCTTCGGCGTGCGCGGACTTCTCCCGCGGAGCGTGGTCTCCGCACGGACTGTCGCAGCAGATCGGTGTCCACAGTGACCACCCTTGATAATGCCCACTGGCTGGTGTGTTCCACCGGCCTTCCGTTGATCCGCCGCCGGTGCGCAGGTTGCCGCTCGACGCGGTACCGCCCGCACGGCAAGTTCCGGGTCAACGCCAACCACAAACTCCTCGACGTCTGGCTGCTGGCGTTGTGCGCCGGATGCGGGGAGACCACCAAACTGAGCGTCCTGGAACGCGTTCCGGTCCGCAGCATCGCGGTGCCGCTGCTGGAACGCTTCCACGCCAACGATCCCGAGCTGGCGGTGCAGCTGCTGGCTGAACCGGGATTGCAGCGGCGCAACAACGTCACCCTCGACTGGCAGGGGGCGTGGGGCGTTCAAGTGTTGGCTGATGCCGCGGTGGTGACGGTTCGCTTCCGCCAGCGCATCCCATTGCCGGTGACCACCTTGCTGGCGGTGGGGTTGCAGGTGTCGCGTTCGCAGGTGCGCCGGCGCATCGCCGAGGGCAGCCTCACCTCGCCGCGCCGGCTGAGCGGGGTCGTCTCCAACGACTTCACGTTCGCCGTGCGGTAATCTGCGAGAGCACCGCGCCGGGTCCGTCCTCGTGGCGGATCCGGCGCGCCGGGGCGGTGGCGCGCTCGCGACAGGACGGATCGTCGAGGCAGGTTCGCAGCGCCGCGGCCAGGTTCTCGGGGTCAGCTCGGCCATCGGCAGGGCTGGTGGTGCCACCCCGAGGTCGTTCAGGCGTGCGGCCCGGAACGGCTGATCCACCAGCATCGGTACGGCCACCGAACCCGATGAACACCGGGGCGGGCGATCAGGACGCGCATGGTCCGTTCTGCGCGGTGATGCCGGTCAGGATCAGGTCGATGCCGGCCAGGAACTGCTCGCGGTCGTCGTGTTCGCGCAGCTCGCCGGCCACGGTGTGCAGAAACGGGTAGGCGGCCGGGTCGAGTCCGGTCCAGGCGGCGGATTCGGCCTCGAGGATGGCCGGGCGGGTGGTGCCCGGCTCGACGGCGCGGGCGTTCGCGGCGTGTTGCGCGGCGACGCCGAGGACGTAGTTGAGCAGCGCGGACGCGGCGTGGAACAGGGCGCTGGGCGGGACGCCGAGGGCTTGCACCTGCCGGCCGAGGCGTTCGAAGACCTCGCGTACCGCGGACGGGGAGGCCAGACCGGACAGTTGGGCGCCGACCCAGGGGTGCGCGGTGATGGCGTCGAACACGCCCACCGCTGCGGTGCGGATGGCGTGCTGCGGGGTCTGCTCGGTGGCGTCGGCGGCCAGCGCGCCGGCGAGCACGGCGTCGGTGGCGGCGGCGAGCAGTTCGCCCTTGTTGGCCACGTGCCAGTAGAGGGCGCCGGGGCCGGTGGTCAGGCGCGCGGCGAGCGCGCGGAAGGTCAGGCCGGTTTCGCCGGTGTCGTCGAGCATGGCGATGGCGGCGCTGACGATGCGCTCACGTGACAGGGCGTCGGTCCGGGCGGCCATGCCCCATCTTGACATATCTGGAACAGCGTTCCATGCTGGGTACTGGAACAACGTTCCAGAGATATGTCCGGGAAGGGGCAGAACCATGACGACTCCCGTCACGATCATCGGCGCGGGCCTGGGTGGGCTGACGCTGGCGCGCATCCTGTACGTCCACGGCATCGCGGCCACCGTCTACGAAGCCGACGCCTCCGCCGACGCCCGCACCCAGGGCGGTCAGCTCGACATCCACGAGCACAACGGGCAGGCCGCGCTGCGCCAAGCCGGCCTGATCGAGCAGTTCCACACGCTGATCCACGCGGGTGCCGAGGCCACCCGCATCCTCGCCCCCGACGCCACCGTCCTGCTCGACGAACCCGACGACGGCACCGGCGCTCGCCCCGAGGTGCTGCGCGGCGACCTGCGCCGGATGCTGATCGACTCGCTGCCCGCCGGTACGGTCCGCTGGGGCCACAAAGTCACCGCCATCCGCGCGCTCGGCGCCGGCCGGCACGAGCTGGACTTCGCCGACGGCTCCACCGCCCGCGCCGGGCTGCTGGTCGGCGCGGACGGCGCCTGGTCGCGGGTCCGCCCCCTGCTGTCGGCGGCGACACCGCACTACCTCGGCACCTCGTTCGTCGAGACGTACCTGTACGACGCCGACCAGCGCCACCCGGGCGCCGCCGCTGCGGTAGGGGCCGGCGCGCTGATCGCCACCGTGCCCGGCAAGGCCATCCAGGCGCACCGCGAAGCCGGCGGCGTGCTGCACACCTACGTGGCGTTGAGCAAGCCGCAGGACTGGTTCGCCGCCATCGACTTCACCGACGCCGCCATGGCCCGCGCGAGGATCGCCGCGGAGTTCGATGGCTGGGCGCCGCAGCTCACCGCGCTGACCACCGACGGTGAAGCCCCGCCGGTGCTGCGCCCGCTGCACGCCCTGCCCATCGAGCACCGGTGGCCGCGGGTGCCCGGCGTGACGCTGCTCGGCGACGCCGCGCACCTGTCGCCGCCCAACGGTGAGGGCGCCAACCTGGCCATGTTCGACGGCGCCGAGCTGGCCGCCGCCCTGCTCGCGCACCCCGGGGATGTCGAGACGGCGCTCGGCGACTACGAGCAGGCGCTGTTCGCCCGCACCGTGACCGAGGGCATCGACGCCGCGCAGGTCTTTGACATCTGCTTCGGAGAGAAGGCGCCCGGCAGCCTCATCGAGATGCTCACCCAGGCCGGATAATGCTCGCCATGCCCGATCGAGCAACGAGTTTCGGAGCGGTGGCGGCGGACTACGAGCGGTTCCGGCCCGGCTATCCCGCGGCGGTGGCCGACCTGGTGGCGGCCTACGCGGGCCGGCCGATCGCGACGGCGCTGGAGATCGGGGCCGGCACCGGCAAGGCGACCCGCTTGTTCGCCGCGCGCGGCATCACGGTCACCGCCACCGATCCCGGTGACCGTGGCCGACCCGGCCGTGGACACTTTCCTCCGCGCGGTCCGGGCACCCTTTCTGGCATCCGATGACATTCCGTCGCCGGACGGGACGCCGCCGGGCCCGCATCTGCAATGGCCGGGCACCGAGTTGCAGCGATCGGCGCTGTTCACCGACATCCGCCAAGGCATCATTGAGCGGCGGCTGAGCCTGAGCAGCCGGGACTACATCGGACATCTGTCGACCGTGTCGGCGTATCGGCAACTCGAGGACGTACCGCGATCGCGGCTTTTCGCGGAATTGCTGCGGGTCCTGCCCGCCGAGATCGCCATCGACGCCACCATCATCGCCCATCTGGCCCGCCGCGTCTGAAACAGAAACGGCACGTGCGGCAGCGGGCCACCAAAACGTGAGCGGGCCGAGCGAATCCCGGCTGCAGGGCGCCTACCACGCGGACGGGCTGTATGCCGAGCTTCCGTCACCGGAAACCGGGGCGCCCGGGCTCCCACCGTTGCTGAGCCGCAACCTCGAGGAATGGGTCTGCGCGCCCTCGACCGCCGACGAGGACATCGCCGCGTTCGTGGGGCTGGCCGGTCGGCAGGGTCCGCGAACACCGTTAGGTCCTCCTCCCTGGGGAGGAGACCGGCCTCCCACCTGCGGCCGCAACTACGGCTGCCAGGCGGGAGAACCGGCCCGTCCGCCGCGGAAACATCAGCGCCATGACCACAACCGTCACCGCGCCACCGGTTGCCACGCCGCCGCGCAGCACCACCTGGAACCGTCCGCTGCTGGGCTTCACCGCCGCCATGGCCCTGCTCACCGTCGTCACCCTGGCCGGTCTGGTCCTCGACGACCGCATCGTCACCGGCGCGCCGGTGTGGCTCAAGCCGTTCAAGTTCTCCACCTCGTTCGTGCTCTACGCCGCGACGCTGGCCTGGATGCTGAGCCTGCTGCCCCAGCGCAGCCGCCTCGCCGAGCGGGCCACCCTGGTCATCGTGGCAACCAGCGTCATCGAAATGCTGATCATCGTGCTGCAGGCCGCCCGCGGGCAGACCAGCCACTTCAACACCACCAGCGCGTTCAACTCGGCGCTGTGGTCAGCGATGGGCGCGTCGGTCATGGTGCTGTTCGCGGCCCAGGTGGTGGTCGCTGTGGTGGTGCTGCGGGCGCGCCTCGCCGATCGGGTCGCTGCGGTGGGCGTACGGCTGGGGCTGGGTCTGTCACTGCTGGGTATGGCGGCAGCGGTACCGATGACCCTGCCCACGGCGGCGCCCGGCGTCGACGGCGTGGCGGGAGCACACAGCGTCGGCGTGCGCGACGGCGGCCCCGGCCTGCCGGTGCTGGGGTGGAGCACCGTCGGCGGTGACCTGCGCGTCGGGCACTTCATCGGGCTGCACGCGTTGCAGGCGTTGCCGCTGCTGGCGTTGCTGCTGCTGCGCTTTGCCGCACGGCTGGGCGAGCGGACCCAGGTGCGGCTGCTGCTGGTGGCCGGCGCCGCGTACGCCGCGGTCACCGTGCTGCTCACCTGGCAGGCCCTGCGCGGGCAATCCGTGGTGGCCCCGGACGCGCTGACACTGACCGCCTTTGCCGCGGTACTGACCGCCACCGCCGGCGCCGGCGCCGCGGTGCTTGCCTCCGGCCGCCGCGACCGGAAGGCTCAGCTCGCATGACCGGGGTGCTGTTCAGCTTGGTGTTTGCGGTGGCCGCGCCGTTCTGGGCGCTGATGATCGTGCTGCCGCACTGGTCCTGGACCCGCCGCATCATCGCCGCACCGTGGATCGCGGTGCCACCCGTGCTGATCTACCTGATCGTGGTGGCCGGGTCGCTGACCGACGTGCTGCCCGCGGTCACCTCACCCACCCTGGGCGGGGTCCGCGACCTGCTCGGCTCGGCCGACGGCGCCACGGCCGGGTGGGCACACATGATCGCGTTCGACCTGTTCGTGGGACGGTGGGCATATCTGGACAGCCGCCGGCGGGGGATCCCGGCGCTGGTCATGGCCCCGGTGCTGCTGCTGACCATTCTCCTGGGACCGCTGGGCTACCTCGCCTATCTGCTGGTGTCTTCTCGTCTGGTGTCTTCTCGTACGGAAGAGAAGGGCGCGGCATAAGGTGACGGGCGTGGACTGGCTGGGGCGGTTGTTCGAGAAGCGGGGTGCGCTCGCGCGGACCTTGCTGCTCAACCTCAGCGGCATCGGCTACCTGGTGTTCTCCTCGCACGACCACCGCGCCGTCAGCGGCGCGCAATGGGCGCTCGCGGTGGTCGCCTTCATCGCCGCGCTGCTGCTGCACAAACGGCCCCTGCTCAACCTCGGCGTGCAGGCCGGGCTGCTGATCGCCGCGCTCGTGCTGCTCGACGACCCGACCATCAACCAGGTCGGCGCCGCGTGGGCACTGCTCGAAATCACCATCTGGGGTCCGCCCACCCTGCGCTGGTGGGGAGCCGGCCTGCTCAGCGCCATCTACCTCAGCCGCACCGTGGGTGAACCGATCACCACCCTCCCGGCCCGGCTGTACGGGCTGGTGCTCGCGGTTGGCGTACCCCTTCTGCTCGGCACGGTCATTCGCTTCAACACCCAGCTCAGCCAGCAGGCCGAGCTGCGCGCCACCGAAGCCGCGAACCGGCGCGAGATGGAAGCCCGGGCCGCCCGCGCCACCGAACGCGGTGCCATCGCCCGCGAACTGCACGACGTGGTCGCCCACCACGTGGCCTCGATGGTGCTGCGCGTCGGCGTGGCCCGCCACGTTCTACCCGATGTGGACCCGCGGGTCCGTGAGGTGTTCGACGACGTGCACGCCACCGGCACCACCGCCCTGGAGGAACTGCGCAACGTGGTCGCGGTGCTGCGCGACCCCGCCGCCGACCAGGGTGACGCCTCGCTCACCGCGATCGAACCGTCCGCGCTGCCCGCCGCCCTCGACGGTGCGGTGGAACGGGCCCGCGGCGCCGGGCTGATCGTGGACGCCGACATCGACGAATCGGTGGGCAGCCTGGATGCGGTACGCGGACTGGCGGTGCTGCGCCTGACCCACGAGGCGTTGACGAACGTGGCCAAACACGCGGGCGCGGCGACCCGGGTACGGCTGACCGTGGCCGTCACCGACGGCGATGTCACCTGGGAAGTGGTGGACGACGGGCGCGGATCGGCGCCGTCGGTGCCTCCGGGCGGCGGGCACGGGCTGACCGGCATGCGCGAACGGGTGTCACTGCTGGGTGGTCACCTTGAAGCCGGGCCCGACGGCGGCGGCTGGCGGGTTCGCACCCTGCTCCCGCGGGTGACCGCATGATCCAGTCTGTCCCGGCGCCGGCGCCGGCGTCTCGCGGGTGCGGAATGCGGGTGGTCGCGTGATCCGGGTGTTGCTGGTGGATGATCAGCCGTTGATCCGGGCCGGGCTGAAGATGTTGTGCGACGCCCAGAGCGACATGGAAGTCGTCGGCGAAGCCGGCAACGGCCGCGACGCCGTGACCCTGGCCGAACGCCTCACTCCCGACCTCATCGTCATGGACCTGCGCATGCCCGGCCTCGACGGCATCACCGCCACCGGCCGCATCCTCGCCGCCCGCCCCGCCGCCCGCGTCCTGGTCCTCACCACCTTCGGCGACGACGAACACCTGTACCCGGCGCTAACTGCGGGGGCCTGCGGCTTCCTGCTCAAGGACGCCTCACCCGAGGACCTGCTCGACGGTATCCGGCGCGCGGCGGCAGGGGACAGCCCGTTCAGCCAGGCCGTGCTGAGCCGGCTGGTCAACCGGGCCGTCCACGCCCGCGCGGGAGCGCCGCGGGTGGTGACCGGGCTGACCGCCCGCGAACGCGATGTGCTGCAGCTCGTGGGGGAGGGCCTGAGCAACACCGAGATCGCCGACCGCCTGCACATCGGCGTGACCACGGTGAAGTCGCACGTGACCAGCCTGATGGCCAAGACCGGCAGCCCCAACCGGGTACGGCTGGCGCTGTTCGCGCACGGCGCCTGAACGCCGGGTCGCGCGCCTACAGCTCCTTGGCCATGGTGCGGCCGGTCTCGGCGAACCCGAGTTGTTCGTAGAGGGCGCGGGCACCGGTGTTGTGGGCGAAGACGTGCAGGCCGATCCGGGTCAGCGCGGTGTCGTGGCACCAGCGTTCGGCGGCCAGCATGATGGCGCGCCCGTAGCCCCGGCGGCGGACGTCGGGTTCGACGGCGATGTCGTACACGAACGCGGTGCCGCGGGTCACGGTGATCCAGAGAAAGCCGACCCGCCGGTCACCGTCGTAGGCGTACCAGAAATGGTTGCCGGCGGTGGCGAACTCGTCGGGCAGCAGCCGGGTGAAGGTGTCGGCGGCGCTGCGGGCCGCCTCCTGCGCCGACTGGCCCGAGGCGGCGACACTCTGCGCGTAGTGCGCCTCGGCGTCGGCGCGCCACGGCTGGTACTCACCCTCGGTCATCGGCTCCAGCCGCACGTCGGTCATGTCCACAACCTACCGGGGCGATCGTTTTGCAGTTTCCCGGGCGATTGGTGCAACCGCGGCGGCGTCCATGACGTCTCAAGGAAGGCAGACCCGGACGCCGCCACGTCCGGGCCTGCTCATCTGTCTGACACCGGTCGCGCGGCTGAAGCGGCTGAGGTTGACACGGGTGCGGGTGCGCCAAAATCATGGACGCTCATCGCCCCCGGATCCGGAAAGGCAGGCCACCGACTGTGACCGCTCAGCCGACGCTGACCAGCGACGCGACCGGGGAACAGGTGGACGCCGCCGGCACCGCGCCGGAGACGAAGCCGCGGCGCTGGCCCTGGCACGTCGCGGTCGCGCTGGTCTTCATCGGGCTGGGTCTGCTGGTCATGGCGAACTGGCTGGGGCACCCCAACGAGCGGGTCTCCGGGCACCTCGCCAACGACAACACCTGGTTCCAGTGGCTGCTCAATCACGGTGCGTACTCGATCCGGCACTGGGAGAACCCGCTGTTCTCGACGCGGCAGAACTATCCGGCCGGGGTGAACATGATGGCCAACACCTCGGTGCTCGGGGTGACGCTGCCGCTGGCGCCGGTGACCATGCTGGTCGGCGCGCGGGTGACGTACCTGGTGTGGATGGTTCTCGCGTTGGCCGGTACGGCGTTCTCGGCGTACTGGGTGCTGCGGAAATGGGTGGTCCGTTCGCGGGGTGCGGCGTTTCTGGGCGGGGCGTTCGCCGGGTTCGCGCCGGGAGTGGTGCACCACGCGAACGGCCAGCCCAACTTCGCCAGTAACTTCGCGTTGCCGTTTCTTGTGGTTCTGGTGTTCCGGCTCGGGGTCACCGGGAAATGGCTGCGCGACGGCATCATTCTGGGATTGCTGATCACCTATCAGGTGTTCGTCAACGAGGAAATGCTGGTGGTCACCGCGGGCGCCTGCGTGATCGGGGTGCTCGCTTATGCGGCGTTGAGCCCGCGAGCTGCTCTGCACCGGGTGAAGCCGTTCGTGCTGGCCTCGGCGGTGAGCGTGGTGGTGGCTGGGGCGCTGGTGGCGTACCCGGTGTGGTTTCAGTTCAAGGGTCCGCAGACGTTCGAGGCTCTGCCGCTCTATCACTCGTGGGGCGAGGACCTGGGCACCTATTTCTACTTCGCACGCGACACCGTTTTCGGTGACCCGGGCGTGGAGAAAACGATGGGTCACCCGGAGCAGAACAGCTGGTTCGGGTGGCCGTTGACCACGGTGGTGGTGCTCGGGTTCCTGACGTTGATGTGGCGCTCTGTGGTCGTACGCGTCGCGTTGGTTGTCGGTGTGGTCTTTGCTGTCATGGCGATGGGGCCCAAGGTGCGCTGGATGGGGGAGTACACCGCGATTCCCGGGCCGTGGCATTGGATTCCCGATGATCTGCCGGTGCTCGGGCTGCTCACGCCGAGCCGGCTGACGTTTGCCGTGGCCGGGGTGTTCGCGCTGATGGTGGCGCTGATCTTCGACGCCGCTGCGGCCGTACCGGATAGAAGAAATCTGCTGGTAAAAGCCGCGTCCGTGACCGCGGGCCTGCTGGTGATCGCGGCTCTCGTGCCGTTGATTCCGAAACCGTTGCCGGCGGTTGAGGATCCGCGGCCGCCGTTGTTCATCACGTCCGGGGCGTGGCGGCCGTATGTCGGCGACGGGCAATCGCTGATGCCGTTGCCGGTGCCGAACCGGTGGAGCGGACGCGAAACGCTGGGCTGGGCGGCGTGGACACAGGACTTTGCGATTCCGGAGGGCTATTTCCTCGGCCCCGGCAAGGACGGCCACGGACTGTCCGGTGCGGAATGGAGCACCCTGACCAAACTGGTCGACAAGACCATCAAGGACAACAAGGTGCCCACCGTCAGCGACAAACAGAAGACCGACGTCCGCGGTGACATCACCCGGTATCGCGCCGGAGTGCTGGTGTTACGGGACGAACCGGGTAATGCGAACGTCCGCACCTTGCTGCAGGAACTGCTCGGGCCGGGGCAGAAGAACCTCGACGTGTGGATCTGGCCGCAATCGTGAGCCACGGCATGCAACCTTCCCGCGATCGCATTCGTCGGGGGGAGGTGAGACGAGACGAAGGCTCGGGCCGATCCGAGCGAGATGAGCAGTTCCATCAGTTCGTGCTCGCCCGTCGTGCCGAGTTGGTGCGCACCGCGACGCTGCTGACAGCGGGCGACGCGCACCTTGCGGAAGACCTGGTGCAGTCGACCCTGACCAAGCTGTACGTGTCCTGGTCGTCGGTGAGAAGAGCCGACAATCCGGACGCGTACGTGCGGCGCACCCTGGTCAACGCCCTGATCGACGAACGCCGCCGGTTGTGGTGGCGCCGCGAGCGGCCGGTAGCCGAACTACCCGACCGCACCGCCGCGGACCCCGGCAGCGAACACCTCGGAGACGACCTGCGGGCCGCGCTGCAGAAGCTCGGCCCGCGTATGCGCGCCGCCGTGGTGTTCCGCTACCTGTACGACCTGGACATCGCCGAGACCGCGGACGCGCTCGGCTGCTCGCAGGGCACCGTCAAGAGCCAGACCGCCCGCGCTCTCGACCGGCTGCGCACCGTCCTCGAGCCGAAGCCCTTTCTTGCCCAAGGAGTAACCCCATGAACGACCTGCGCCGCCACCTCGAGGAGATTGCCGGACCCGCCATGGCTCCCACCGCCGACCAGATCTCCGACGACCTCAGCCGCGGCCGCAAGGCCCTGCGCCGCCGCCGCACCCTGCAGGCCGCCGGCGGAGGTGTGCTCACCGCCGTTGCCGTGGCCGCCGGCTTCGTCTTCACCGCCGGTGGTTCCCCGGCTACGCATGGCCGCAGCACCGAGGTTGCCGCCGCCGCTCCTGCCTCCGCCGTCGCGCCGTCTCTCGCCCCGGAGACCCACCTGGTGCCGTACTCCGGCAAGCCGGGTAAGGGTTTCTCGATCGACAAGATCCCGACCGGCTGGTTCGTGCAGACCAACGACGACAGCCTGCTGCTGCTCGCGCCGCGCCACCCGCTGCCCGGCTCCACGCGCCTCGACTCCAGCGCCGGCCCCAGCACCGATCCCAGCTCCCGGCCCCGCCCCGCGTCGTCGGCCGAGGCCAACTCCATGGGCGACCCGTACAGCTTCGTCGGCAAGATCGGGGTGGCGCTGAACTCCAAGGACGCCACCGAAGCGCCGCAAGGCACGAAGATCAAGGTCGGTGACCACGACGGCGTGCTGTCGCTGAGCAAGGACACCGGTGATGTCGCCAGCACGATCTCGGTCGAGCAGCCCGACGGCCGCTACCTGCAGGTCCAGTTCTGGAACGGTATCGGCCTCACCCAGGAGCAGATGATCGAATTCACCGCCGCCGCGCACGTGCTCAAGGACGCCACGCAGTCCGCCGGCTGACGCTTCATCGCGTGCCAGGGCCGGGCCTTCGGGGGTCCGGCCCTTATTTTCCGTACGGCCACAGTTACCGGTTGTCACATTCGCCCGTTGACCTTGATGATCAGCATCTTCAGCGGACGGGGACGAGTTGATGAGCCAGGAACAACTTGTCGAACCCGTGGTCTACGGTCAGCACGTGCCTTCTGCTGACACCCCACCCGCTGTCACCCCGGACGTACCCGTGGATGAGGTCGACGACGGCAAGTTCAAGGTGCGCCTGTCAAACTTCGAAGGCCCCTTCGACCTGCTGCTGCAGCTGATCGGCAAACACAAACTCGACGTCACCGAGGTGGCGCTGCACCAGGTCACCGACGACTTCATCGCCTACATCCGCGCCATGGGCGACGACTGGGACCTGGGCGAGGCCAGCGAGTTTCTGCTGGTCGCGGCCACCCTGCTCGACCTCAAGGCCGACCGGCTGCTGCCCGCTGCCGAGGTCGAGGACGAAGAGGACCTGGCCCTGCTCGAAGCCCGCGACCTGCTGTTCGCCCGGCTTCTGCAGTACAAGGCCTACAAGGAAGCGGCCTCGCACATCGCCGACCTTGAAGGCCTCGGCGCCCGCCGCTGGCCCCGCCTGGTCACCCTGGAAGCCCGCTACGCCGAAGCCCTGCCCGAACTCGTCCTGGGCATCGGCCCCGAGCGCCTGCTCAAACTGGCGATCAAACAATTCACCCCCAAACCAGGCCCGCCCCAGGTCTCAATCGCACATATCCACCAGGTACGCGTCAGCGTCCGCGAACACGCCACGCTGATCCGCGACCGCCTCCGCCGAGCCGGGACGGCCACGTTCAGCCTGCTGGTCGCCGACTGCGAGAACACCCTCGAGGTGGTGGCGCGGTTCCTGGCCCTGCTGGAGCTGTACCGCGAAGGCCTGGTCGACTTCGACCAGCCGGTGGCCCTGGACGAACTGACCATCCGCTGGATCGGCGGCGAAAAGGTCGGCGGCGAGCTGGACATCGACGACTACGAAGGAACGCCGCCCGAACCGGACACCGCCGCCAGCGACCTCCCCGGCGACCCGGGCTCCGCTTCCCTTGAGCCTTTCTCCGACCCGGACGCCGCTGCTTTCCTCGGGCCGGACGTGGGTATCGAGACGCTGGAAGAGATCGACGAGCACGACGACGAAGAGGACGAGCGATGAGCGACGAGCGCCCCGAATCCCTGGCCGCCCAGGCAGCCTCGTGGGTCCCGCCGTGGGAACGCACCGCCCGCAGACCAGACCCGGAGTACGCGGCCGCTCACCGCGCCAGCGAAGTAGACGACCTGGACGACCCCGGCGAACCGGAGTTGCCGGACTCCTCGGCGCCGGTCGATGCCACCAGCCAGGCAGCCTCCGAGCCGGTGGCCCGGGGTGACGGCGATCAGGTGTCGGAATCCGGTCTGTCCGAGGATGACGACGACTTCGACCCGGCCTTCGAAGGCGCGAACCCGGCCGAAGGCGGCACCAGCGCACCGCCGGGACTCCCGCCCCTGCCCGGCGAGAGCGAAGGCCCCGCCACCGTCGACGCGCCGCAAGAAATCCCCGGCGAAGAAACCCCCGACCCCACCGACATCGGCAGCGGCCCCGAACTCCCGCTCCCCGGCGCCATCGAAGAAGCAGCCGGCAACGAAATCGGCAACGCACCCCTGGTGGACGCCCCCTTCCCTGCC
>NZ_LOJP01000001.1:4448663-4512899 GCF_001553785.1 Actinoplanes sp. TFC3 | reverse complement strand
CCGAAGAAGTCCCACCGCTCGCCGACGACGACCCCGCCGACGACGCCGGGGAAGACCCGGCCGCCCACCCCGGCGCCCCCACCGACACCGACGCCCGCGCCGCCGGACTCGCTGCAGGTGCCGCAGATTTCGCATCCCACGTCGGCGCAGTCGCGGCCGATCCCGATGCCGCCGCAGCGCCCGCCACCCACGACGGTGATCTGGCAAGCCAGCCTGCGCCCTCCGGCAAACCGGCACGCCGCCGCAAGACTCCCGCCGACCCGGCCACCGAGGACATTCCCGTGTCGGCCGTCCCCGCGCAAGCCCGGCGCAAGGGCACCGGTGCGATGATCGGCGACGCTTTACCCCGTACCGATGAAGAGGTTGACCTCAAGCCCCTCGACGAGCAGGAGTTACGCGCGGCGCTGGAATCCATCCTTCTGGTGGTTGATGAACCTGTCGCCGAGATGCAGCTCGCGCAGATCCTGGAGGTTTCCACCGAGCGGGTGGCGCGGGCCCTGGAGGATTTGTCGGCTCGCTACACGGCGGCGGGCAGTGGCATTGACCTGCGGCGGGCTGCTGGTGGGTGGCGGTTGTACACGCGGCCGGAGTTTGCGCCGTACGTGGAACGGTTTGTTCTGGATGGGCAGTCGGTGCGGTTGACTCAGGCCGCTTTGGAGACCCTGGCAGTGGTCGCCTACAAGCAGCCGGTGACGCGTTCGAGGATCTCGGCCATCCGCGGTGTGAACTGTGACGGGGTGATGCGTACCCTTGTCACGCGCGGCCTCATCGAGGAATGCGGCACCGAGGGCGAGACCGGGGCATTCCTGTATCGGACCACGGCGCTGTTCCTCGAGAAGCTCGGCCTCAACTCGGTGAACCAGTTGCCGCCGCTGGCCCCGTTCCTGCCCGACGACGTGGAAGAAGTGCTCGATGCCTCAGGCTGATCCGGACAACTCCGTGCGGTTGCAGAAAGTCCTCGCGACTGCCGGAGTCGGATCCCGGCGCGCCTGCGAAGACCTGATCTTTCGCAGGCGTGTGACCGTCAACGGCCGTGTGGCCAAGCTCGGCGACAAGGTGGATCCCGCCAAAGCAGAGATCCTGGTCGACGGCCAGCGTGTGATCACGAACACCAAAATGGTGTATCTGGCGATGAACAAACCCCGCGGGGTCGTCTCCAGCATGGAGGACGAGAAAGGCCGCAACGAACTGGCCGACTTTCTCGGTACGTTCGAACAGCGCATCTTCCACGTCGGCCGGCTCGACGCCGACAGTGAGGGCCTGCTGCTGCTGACCAACGATGGTGCGCTGGCTCACAAGCTGATGCACCCGTCGTACGGCATCTCCAAGACCTACCTCGCCGAGGTGCTCGGTCCGCTGCCGCGCACGGTGGGGCGTCGCCTGCTCGGCGGTATCGAGCTGGAGGACGGCCCGGCCAAGGTCGACGCGTTCAAGCTGGTCGACGCGCTTGGCAAGACCGCGCAGGTGGAGATCGTGCTGCACGAGGGTCGCAAGCACATCGTGCGCCGGATGATGGACGAGGTCGGTCACCCGGTGACGCGGCTGATCCGCACGGCGGTCGGTCCGATCCGGCTCGGTGACATGCGCCCCGGTGGGTTCCGGCATCTGTCGAACGCCGAGATCGCGGCGCTGTTCAAGGCCGTCGGCGACAGTGACCAGGTCTTCGGGGACGACGAACTTGTCGACGACGAGGACTGACCCGGGCAGTGCGTTGATCACGCAGAGTGGGACTGGAATCACGGTGCGCCAGGCGATGGCGGCCGTAACCCGATCTGCGGCGCGGGGCACAATAGGAAGGTCAGTCCCGCAGACATAGGAGGCAACGGTGGAGGAAGTTTCGCGGCCCGAGCGGTGTGTAGTGGCCGTCGACGGTCCCTCGGGATCGGGCAAGTCCACCGTTTCCCGCCGGCTTGCCACCCTGCTCGACGGCATCTACCTGGACACCGGCGCCATGTACCGGGCGATCACCTGGGCCGTCCTGGAGTCCGGCGTTGACCTGTCCGACCCCGACGCCATCATCAAGATCGCCCAAGAAACAGACCTTTCCATCGGTACGAACCCAGCGGCGCCACACTTCGAAGCCAACGGCGTGGACATCGACGCGGCCATCCGAGGCCCCGAAGTCACCGCCGCCGTGTCCGCCGTGGCCGCCGTCCCGCAGGTACGCGCCCAGCTCGTACAATTCCAGCAGGACATCATCGCCGGCGCCCCCCGCATCGTCGTCGAAGGCCGCGACATCGCCTCCGTCGTCGCTCCCGACGCCGACCTGAAGGTCTACCTGACCGCCTCCGCCGCCGCCCGCGCCCAGCGCCGCAGCGCCGAAGACGCCACGGAGGTGCAGGCCACCGAGGCCGACCTGGCCCGCCGCGACAAGCTCGACTCCTCGCGCGCGGCCGACCCGCTGCGCCAGGCCTCCGACGCCGTCGAACTGGACACCACCGGCATGGGCATCGACGAGGTCGTCGCCGAGCTGGTGAAACTGTTGAACAGCAAGGTGAGTAAGTGACTGACTTCCCCGTCGACCTCTCGGAGTTCGACGACGTAACCTTCACCGACGGCCTGGCCGGCGACGACGGCGAACCGGCGGGCCCCCAGCCCATCGTCGCCGTGGTGGGCCGCCCCAACGTCGGCAAGTCAACGCTGGTGAACCGCATCATCGGCCGCCGCCAAGCTGTCGTGGAGGACAAGCCCGGGGTAACCCGCGACCGCGTCCCCTACGACGCCCAATGGAACGGCCGCCGCTTCACCGTGGTCGACACCGGCGGCTGGGAACCCGACGCCCGCGACCGCGCCGCCGCCATCGCCGCCCAAGCCGAGATCGCCGTGCAAACCGCCGACGTCGTCGTCTTCGTGGTCGACGCCATGGTCGGCCCCACGGATATCGATGAGAAGGCCGTCCGGATGCTGCGCCGCAGCTCCAAGCCGGTCATCCTCGTGGGTAACAAGGCCGACAACCAGAACATCGAGATGGAAACCACCTCCCTGTGGTCCCTCGGCCTCGGCGAGCCCTTCCCCATCTCAGCCCTGCACGGCCGCGGCTCCGGCGACCTGCTCGATGCCATCCTCGCCGCCATGCCGCCCGCCCCGCCGATCATCGAAGGCACCCCACGCGGCCCCCGCCGCGTAGCCCTGGTCGGGCGCCCCAACGTCGGCAAGTCCTCGCTGCTCAACCGCCTCGCCCGCGAAGAACGCGCCGTCGTCGACTCGGTAGCCGGCACCACCGTCGACCCCGTCGACAGCCTGGTCGAGATGGGCGGCGAAGTCTTCCAATTCGTCGACACCGCCGGCCTGCGCAAACGAGTCAACCAAGCCTCCGGCACCGAGTACTACGCATCGCTGCGCACCGCCGGAGCGGTCGAGGCCGCCGAGGTCGGCGTGGTCCTCCTCGACGCCGGCGAAGTCATCAGCGAACAGGACCAGCGGGTATTGACCTCGGTTGTCGAGGCTGGCCGGGCGCTGGTGATCGCCTTCAACAAGTGGGACCTGGTCGACGAGGACCGGCGCTTCTACCTGGACAAAGAAATCGACCGGGAACTCAAGCGAATCCCGTGGGCCATCCGGGTCAACATCTCCGCCAAAACCGGCCGGGCCGTCGACAAACTGGCACCGGCTATCCGGCGCGCCCTGGCCAGCTGGGAAAAGCGCATCCCCACGGGCGCTCTGAACCAGTGGCTGACCGCGTTGACCCAGGCCACGCCGCACCCGGTTCGAGGCGGGCGGGCCCCTCGGGTGCTTTTCGCTACTCAGGCCGGGGTGGCGCCGCCTCGTTTCGTGCTGTTCACCACGGGGCCGTTCGATGCCGGGTACCAGCGGTTCGTGGAGCGCAAGCTCCGCGAGGAGTTCGGATTCGAGGGATCGCCGGTCGAGGTGTCTGTCCGGCCCCGCAAGAAGCTGGGACCGGGCGGGCGGGGGAAGGCTCACGGCTGACGCCTTCTTGATGGGGTGTCCCGGTGCAAACGGGTTGAGGGACTGAGGTAAGGTTGTGGTGTTGCCGCGCACTGGGGAACCGGAGCGTGGCATCGGGCTGTAGCGCAGCTTGGTAGCGCACTTGACTGGGGGTCAAGGGGTCGCAGGTTCAAATCCTGTCAGCCCGACGATCAAGAAGGCCGTTTACCAGAGTGTTGTCCCTGGTAAACGGCCTTCTCTGTATCTTCCTTGATCCTCAAATTCCTACTTGCTTGTGTGGCTTTGGGGACCGTTTAGGGACCAGGCGACACATCGCGGACGCCTTGACTCTCGTTCGCCCTGGTCAGACAGTGCGTAGCCGGGGGACCTCGGGAGAGCGCGGGGCACGCAAGTGGGCGCTGAGCGCGTCGCCGGCCTCGCTGATCGAGCGCTGATCCGGATGCAGGTACCGCTGAGTGGTGGTCAGCGAACCGTGCCCGGCGATCTTCCGCAGGACGTGCACGTGAACGCCGGCATCGGCCAGCCAAGTCAGACCGGTGTGCCGCAGGTCGTGGCGTCGCAGGTGCTCGTAACCCAGCTCAGTGACCACCTCATCCCAGTGAGTGGCGTCTCGCAGCACAGCGGTACTGATCCGGCCGCCCCGCGGGCCGGTGAACAGTCGGGCGGACGGGCCGGTCGCCGAGTCGAGCCGCTCGATCACCATCGGTCGGATCTCTTCGATGATCGGCACCTTCCGGGCGCGCTTACCCTTGGTGCCCTTGTCGATCAGCCCTCCCGGTCCAGGTGTGGTCTGCCTCCTCACAGTCCACGTCCACGTTGCTCGGTCGATGTCGCTGGCCTGGACGCCGGAGACCTCACCGATCCGGGCCGCGGTGCACGCTGAGAAGGTGACGATGTGCCCCCACCCGGTGAACTGGCCGTGCGATCGAGCGGTGAGCGCGTACGCGAGGGTGGTCAGCGCCTCCCAGCTCGGCAGGGCAAGCGAGCGAGGGTCATCCAACTCGTCTTCGGCCTGCTGATACTCGCGTTGCCAGCCCTTCACCCGCGCGACGTTGCGATCTACGACGCCGTCCCGCACGGCCTGTTCAAGCACTCTGACCAGGATGGCAAGGGTGTTCTTGACCGTGGAGCGGCTGCACTCGTCCTCGATCCACGAGTAGACGGCCCGGTCCACCACGCCGTTGGTGATCATTGCTGTGGGGATGTGGCCGAGGGTCGGCACGACTCGTAGCCGCCAGCCGGCCATGTACGGATCGAGGGTCTTGCGCTCCAACCCGCGGATGGCTAGCGGCATCACGTCCGTGCCGTATTCGGCGAGTCGCTGCGTGGCCGCGGCCGGGTTGATCCCGCCGTTGGCCGCGCGGATCATGCCCTCGATCCACTCTTGAGCCTGTTCGGGTGTCTCCGTCGAGTGCGACTTGGATTGCCGGTTGCCGGTCGCGGGGTCGGTCCAGCGCACGCGAGCCTTGTAGGGCTTGGGCCGCCCGTTGCGGTACTCCACATCAGACTTGACTGAAACGCTGAGGGGTAGGTGCTGCGCTGTGCTGGTCACGCTGCCTCCGGGGTGACTCGACGGCTAGCCAGCCACGCGCGCACGTCCTCGATCGAGTACATGATCGCGCGCTCGGACAGTTGAATGAACGGCGGTCCTTGGACCGGTCGAGCAGTGCGCCACCGTCGGATGCTCGACGGGTCGACTCGGAGCATCTTCGCCAACTCTTCCGTAGTGATCAGTTCAGTATCGGTCGGGGCAGTCGCCTCGACACCGTCCAGCAGTCTGAGTCGCATAGGTAGGTGCCTCCGTGGAGAGCGGTCTGGGCCGCGCAGAACGGCCCTCGCGCCCGTTCTGCGCATGGGGTATCTCGGTCGGGTGGGGCAGTGAGGCCGTCTTAGCGGGCATCTGGATGGGCCCGCTGTCAGCGCCGTACAGCCAAGATCTGGCCTTGCTCTGGGTGGTTGGATACGTCGATGCGGCAGTGCGTCTCTCAGCGGGCCGGTTGTCGGCCTGCCCGTACGGCTTGCACGGGTGCTGGTAGAGGGGTCAAGCCGTACAAGCCGTACGCGATCTCCGTTTTCGCAGCTCAGCCTGCGTACGGCTTGCAGGGGCCGCGTACGGCTAAGCCGTACGCGCGCCGCCCGGTACGGCTTAGCCGTCCGGACGGGCAGCCTGAATAGTGCCGATGAACTGCGGAAACGTGGCCCTACGGAGATCGCGTACGGCTTGTGGCGCGTACGGCTTGCCGGGGTGCTGGTGGAGGGGTCAAGCCGTACAAGCCGTACGCGATCTCCGTTTTCGCAGCTCAGCCTGCGTACGGCTTGTGGAGATCCCGTACGGCTAAGCCGTACGCGCCGGGCTGGCGGCGGCCGGTGTACGGCTTAAGCCGTACGCGTCTGGAAAAGCCGTACATTGTCTGAGCTGGGGTTTTGCGGGTCCGCGTACGGCTTGTACGGCTTGTAGGGCTCGGGGGCGGGCTTCTCGTCGGGCGGGCAGTAGCGCCGCCAGGCGTCCTCGAAAACGGTCCGGTGGAAGCCTTTGACCCTGCCGGTGGGCGGCTCGAAGGTGACGTTCTCCGAGGCGATGTCGTACTCCTTGAGCAGCACGCCGAGTTTCATCGGGGTCAGTCCGGCGCCGCTGTTGTAGTCGGCCCACGGTGACTCGGGCAGCTCCTTCAGCCGGGCCAGCAGCACGGTGGAGGGCATCGCGTCGAAGCTGGCGAACACGTTGCGGCAGTCGATCAGCAGTCGGAGCCGGTCGGAATATTCGGCGTCGCCCTCGCGGGCGGCGGTGAGGGCCTGAGCGGCGCGGCGGGCGCGTTCGGGCCAGTTCCCGCCGGCCAGATCGGCGACCGCGATCAGCGGCTCCCACGTGTCGGCGGCCCGGTCTTCGAGCGGCATCTCGGGCTCGGCGTTCTCCAGCTCGGTCAGGTTCGGCCGCAGCCAGGAAGCGAGGTCGGAGGCGAGTTGTCGCAAGGCCGGGCCGTCGCGCTTGGAGCGGAACGGGGCGACCTTCTCAGAGGCGGTCCGGCGGCGCATCTTCACGATCACGGCGCGGTCTTCGATGGTGTCGGGCATGGAGCCGATCCCGGCCAGGGCTGCCATCGCGAAGGTGGGGATCCTCTCCAGCTCGCGGCTCTGGTGGTTCCACCGGATCGTCGGCCGGCCGCGCTGGTGACCGGCGTTGAGCAGGCCGCGAAGGTCCTCGTTGGCCTCGGCCTGCTTGCCGCCGAAGATCGTGTCAGCCTCGTCCAGCAGGATTGTGGGCGGGTTGGTCTCGGTGATCGAGCGGAAGATCGCCGCGGTGGAGGCGTTGACGGTCATCAACGGCTGGTGGCAAGTGCCGCCCACGACGTCGAGGAACCGGGACTTCCCGCAGCGCTTTTCGGGTGCCTTGATCACGAGGCGGGGCGCGTGGGTCCACGAGTCCTGGACGTGGGTGGCAGCGATCCATAGAACCGCGGCGTCGATGGTCTCAGGGTTGGGCATGATCACGTATTTGGTGATGGTCTGGTGGACACGGTCGAGGACGGCCGCTCCGTCGGTGGTCGGGTCGGGTTCGGTCATGCGGCTACCCCTTCGATCGGTACCGCCTCGGCGCGGAATCCGCCGGTGATCGCGGTGGTGATGTTGTAGTGGGACTGTTCGGCGCGCTGGCCGGCGGCGTAGAGCGCGGCGTACGCGTCGGCCTCGCTGATCGCGCCAGCGGCGACCATGCGGGCCACCCCGCGGGCGGCGCCGTAGAGGGTGACCCGGCGGCGGCCGGTCGGAGCACGGTTAACGGCACGCAGATGTGCGGCAAGTAGGGCGGCGGGGTCTGAGATGAGCCCGCCGCTGGTGACCGGGGTCAGGGTGGCCGGGCGGCTCACGGCCGGCGGCGCCTCGGGAGGCCGGCACGCGGCGATCAGCGGCGGGCTCATCTCAATCGCCGCCCGGTCCCCGACCAGCCGATACGGGCGTCGGGTGCTCGGGTGGATCGAGGGCGGGGCGACGACGTACCCGCCGTCGGCCTTGACGTCGACGCCCGGGTGTCCGCGGTGGTCGAGGTTCTTGGCCAGCGGGCCGCCCGGGTAGCGGTAGTACAGGTGCCAGCCGCCGTCACCGGTGGCCACGCAGCGGGTCGGCGGCATCAGCTCGGGCACCAGCGCGCCGCCGTTGCGTGGGTCGATGTCGATCACTGCCAGACCGGATGCGGCGCCGGTGCGGATTGCCAGCAGCCCGCCGCGCACGATCTCGTGCATGGCACGGATCCGGTCGGGGTCGGCGGTGGCGGCGTAGAAGCCGTGGCAGGTCAGGTGCCCGCATGTGGCCCGGTCGTGGCCGGGGTCGTCGGTGGGGCAGGTCGGGCAGTTGGCTACGGGGCGTTTGGTGCGGCCGAGCAGGAAGACGGGCAGGCCCTCGTCGGCGAGGGCGAGCGCGGCGGACAGCAGCGGGCCGGCGTCGGTCACGGCACGGGTCCTTCCGGTTCTGAGAAAGGGTTTCAGGCGGCGGAACGCCGTCCTTCTCGCACGTGTGGACACGGTCCGGTGGCGTCGCATGCAGCTCGATGCGACGCCACCGGTGTGCGGTGATCAGGCGGCGATGTCGGCGCCGTAGGGGAACTCGACGCTTGCGGCGTCGCCGTTCGCGTCGAGCTTGATGACCAGCCCGTATGCCTCGACGGTCTCGATCCCGACGTAAGACATGGCCACGTCCACGGCCTGAATCGACCAGGGCTCAGGTTCGATCAGGGCGACAATGGCGTCGATCTTTCTGTGCTGCGACTTGGGCAGGATCTCGGCCAGCTCGCTGCGCAGTTCGTCGGCGGTCACGGGCTCAGCGGTCGGCCAGGGTACGGCCGCCGTGCTGATAGGGCCGGGTCCGGTTGTAGGCGATCTTGCGTTCGTACTCGGCGGTCAGGTCGATGCCGAAGTGCTCCGCGGCCGTGACCAGGGCACGCAGCAGATACGCGGCGTCGGCGGGGTCCGGACCCAGTCCGATCTCGCCGAGGTTCGCGACCAGCCGGTGTAGCCAGGCGATCCAGTCGCCGAATGAGTGCAGGTGCCGGACTTTGACCGGTGCGACGTCGGCCAGGGCCAGGTCAGGCTCGAACGGCCGGACGTCGATGACGTCGCAGGTGTCGAACAGCCGGATCAGTACGTCAGCGAACTCGCTCCCGACCCCCTCGGGCTTGGCCGGCCGGTAGCCCTGGAAGATTGGCGCCTCGCACATTGTCGCGTGCGTCCAGATCTCCTTGCGCTTACCGGTGGCGTCGGCGAGCCGGTGGTCGCGGTACGCCTCCAGCGCCTCGGACAGCTCGCTGTGCAGCAGCGCGAGGTAGTCGCCGAAGGTGTTGTTGCCGAGCCCGAGGCCGCCGTCGGCCGCCCGCCAGCCCTTCTCGATGTTGACCGCGCGGATCTCGGCGGTCATCTGCTCGATCGTCTTCTCGTCGTTTGCGTGGCTCATGAACCAGACCTTTCAGAGATCGATTGCCGGGTTGATCAGGCGGCAGCCGCAAGCCGGTTGCTGCTGGTCGGAAGAGGAACAACGTCGGCGACCTGTCCGCCCCAGCGCGGGCCGATGATCTCGGGGTCAGCCTCGATTGGCACGCCGCGGAAAGAGGTCGTCATCGCCGCGAGCAGCGCGCGCCGGGCATCCTCGGCCAGCTCGGCGGGCACTTGCAGGACGATCTCGTCGTGGATGATCGCCCACAGGTACGGATGCCACCCGTCGAGCGCACACAGCCGGTACAGCGACTCGACGAGCAGGTCCCGGGCGGTCGACTGGATCGCGTAGTTGCTGTTCGCGTACGTGCGCGCCGGGTCGGCCGGGATTCGCCGCCGGGCGGCGTTGCGCACCGGGTCACGCTCGGCCATCGCCGCGCCGAAAGCGGTGATGCGTGGGTAGGCCCGCTTGAACCGCTGCACGACGTCGCGGGCCGTCTCGACGGACACTCCGGTCTGTTTGGCCAGGCCCGGGGCGCCGCCGCCGTAGATCGTGCCGAACGTGGCCCGCTTGCCGAGCGTGCGCTGGGCTTTCGTCCACCCGGGGCCGAACATCAGCCGGGCGGTGTTGTCGTGGATGTCGGTCCCGGCTCGGATGACCTCGATCAGCCGGGGCTCGTTGGCCAGCGCGGCGGCGACGCGGACTTCGACGGCCTTGAAGTCGCAGCCAACCAGCACCATGCCCGGCTCGGCCACGAAACAGCCCCGTAGCCGCGGGTCGTCCTTCTTGAACGTCTGCATGGCTGGCCACTTCACCGACATGCGACCGGTGTGCGCCGCGAGGGTGCGGTAGTCCGGGTGCACCCGGCCGGCGGCGTCGGCGAAGCCGGGGAACCGGGCCAGGTTCGTGGCGAAGTTCCCCGTCTCGGCCATCCGCGTAGTCAGCGTGAGCATCCGGCCGACGTCCCCGCCCGGGTAGCGGGCGAGCAGGTCCGGTAGGGCGTCTTTGCTGGACAGCGACGGCCGGCCGGCGTCGGTGAAGTGCCGGAACTCCACGCCCCGTTCGGTGAGCCAGTCCAGGCGTTTCGGGCTGGTCGCCTTGCACCCCATCAGCGCCTCAAGCTCGGCGCGGGCCGCTGAGTTGGCCTGCTCGAACTCCTCGCGCAGCGCGTGGGTGTAGTCGAGATCGAGCCGGATCCCGCGGATCTGCAACGCCGTGGTCTGCGCGGCCAGCCACAGCTCGACCGCGGGTAGATACCCGAGGTCGCCGAGCTGCCCGAGTAGCACGTCGAGCATGCGCCGCACGTAGATCGCGTCGAGGCCGGCGTAGACGACGTACGGTTCGGCGTCGATCGGGACGTGCGACCAGCCGTAGAGCGTCGGCCGGCCGCCGACGCGCTGCCCGACCGGGGCGAGCGCGCGGAACAGGGCGTACAGGTCGTCTTCGGCGCGTTTGAGGCCGTCGTCGAGGTGCCGCTCGGTCAGCGACTTGAGCCCGTGATCGGCGGTCACGCCCGGTTCGAGCAAACAGGCCAGCACGTGGGAGTCGATCGCGCGGAGGCCGAGCGCGATACCGAAGGCGGCCCACACGGCGAGGACGTCGAAGTTCGTGTGCGAGACGAACCGGCACCGCGGATCGCCGAGCAGACCCTCGATCATCCGCCGCTGTGCCGGGTCAGCGGCCCGCAGCACCATCGCCTCATCGGCGGTGGCGACCTGCACGAGCCGCACCCCGAAGGATGGGCCGAAAAACCTCGGGCCGCCCTCGTCGATCGGCGTGGTCTCCACATCTAGACCGAACAACGTCTCCGAGGCGGCGAACCGGGCGAACTCGTCCGGGTCCGGATCGGCCACAACCCGCACCGGCCGCCCGCACACCTCGCGCTGATAGGTGGACCTCATGCTGTCACCTCGCTGAGGAAGTAGGTGGAGCAAGCCAGCACGAACCGGCCGGCGCCCGTTAGATGTGCTCGGTGCCGCACCGCACGCATGGCGGCGGGGCCGGTTTAAGCAGGCCCCGCCGCCATCCCGTCCTAATCGGCTAGATCCGCTTGACGTACCGATCCAGTTGCTCCGCGGTCGGCAGCATGACGACTCCGAACTTGCGCGCCGCCGGTAGCTCAATGTTGATGTAGGAGAACGCCGGCTGAGCCGCGCCTAAATAAGTCGCCGCGGGGTTCTTCCGTCCGCCACTGGCTGACCGGAAAGTTCGATTGCCGATGAAGAAGCTAATGACTGTGTTATCGACCCAGCCGTCGACGCCGAACAGGGCATCGGCCAACGGGTGCTGGAGGATCTCAACACCACGATGCCGTAGGTAGGCGTGAGCCCATTGCTCCCGGAGGAACGAGTAGGACATATTCCCGATGCGCCATTGCATTGCGTCGCGGGCTCGTTCCTTACTGATGCCGGTTTCCTTGATGCAGCTGTCGATCGCTTGCTGGGCAGGTTCCCAGAGCATGTGACGGAAGGGCTCAGCAGCGCACTGCTTGCGGAATCGCTGCCATGTCGGCACAGCTCCGTCGTGCTCCGTTATGAAGTGAAAGACGTGCGCGCCGGCGAAGGCCGTAGTCCAGTCCTGTATGTAAGTGACTTTCTTGGTCTCTGACTTCTTCAGTTGACCAAGAGCATGTTTCGTGGTTCTGCACACCTGATTCATGTCGTCTAGCGTGGCGGTGGTGACGACGCGGCTTTTATGCGCCATGACGGCTGTTACCACGGCGGTGCGATGTGGGTCGTCCATCCACCAGTCAAGGCGATGGCGAAATTCGCGCGACCGTACGAAGTGCTGTACCACCTCTTCTGCGGTGACGACCCGTGACATATCTACCCCCGCTACCGTCTGCCCACTGGCCCTCCACTGTGGCGCGTGGGTGTGACATCTTTCTATGAACCTCGCGGTGGTAGACGGTGTTCACGCTGCTACCTCGTCCAGGAAGCAGGCAGGACAGGTCAGCACGAACCTGGCCGGTGTCCGATATACGTGTTCGGCGCCGCACCGCACGCACGCCGGGGGAACTGTCGGGGCGAGCAGGCCGACCAGCCAGCCCATCGGCCCGGCCACGGCGTCGTTGACCGGGCCAGGATCGCGTAGCTCGGCGACGATCGCGTCTTCCGGCGGGCGCTCCGGCTCGGGCTCGGGCAGCTCGAATAGGGCCAGCACCTCGGCCCCGGCCATCATGCCGCCGTCCGCAGCGCCGCCCGGCCCGAGTAGCGGGTCACCCGGTCCCAGAGCTGCCGGCCGATGTACTCGGCGAAGACGGGCGGGATGCACTCGCGTAGCCCGTCGCGATTCATCCATGGCACGCCCAGGTCGTCGCGGATGTAGCCGACGCCGGAGAAGTTGCCGACCGCGTGGTACCACTGGCCCGGCTCGACCGGGCGGCCCATCTTGACGGTGGGCTTCTCATGGACCGGGTGGACCGGAACGGCGAGCGGCAGGTTGCTCTCGAAGTGCCGGTGCCGGTAGGTGTGCAGGCCGGGGAACATGGCGCCGCACAGCTCGACCGGGTTGATCAGCGGGTCGTCGTCCTCGCCCTCGGGCGGCACGTTCTCGATCACGTACGGCAGCCCGGTGGCCTGCAACAGCGCCCGGGTGGGAGCGATCAGTGCCGGGTGTTCCCGGCCGCGGATTTTCTGGCACTTGGTCCGGCGCTGGCACGGCGGCGACGCCGTGACCAGCACGTACTCGTGAATCTCGCCGGTGGTGATGAGCTGCCGCAGGTAGGCCAGGGCGTCGGCCTGCACGAACCGGAACGGGTAGCGCGGTTGCGGGTCCTTGTCGACGCCGGTGACGTCGTACCCGGCCGCAGCCAGCCCGGCCGAGGCGCCGCCCTGGCAGCAGTACAGATCCAGCGCACGGGGCCTGCCCGGACCGATGTGGCGGGTCACGATGCCGCCTCCACCCCGGCCGGGACGCGGTCACCGCAGCGCGGCCGGGCGTAGAAGAAGCCGCAGAACGCGCAGTGCAGGAGTCCCGGGAACGGGCCGCCCTCTTGGAGGGTGGCCACCCGGATCCGGCACAGCGCGTCGTGCACGGCCAGGGGCACCATGCGCCACCCGGCGGCTTGAAGGTCAGCGATGAGGGCCTGCTCCATGACTTGCCTCCGCTCAGCGCAGCCAGTAGACGAGCGTGCCGAGGACCCCGGCCAGGGCCAGGACGCCGGCCGCGACGGCGGTGCGGGGCAGGCTGGCGCGTAGCTCCCAGCGGTAGCGGCGGGCCAGCCACGCGGCGCCGGTCAGGACGACGGCGAGGACGGCGAGCAGGGTCAGCCGGGGCAGCCACCAGGCGGCGGTACGGACGGCGAACCAGGCCGCCACGGCGACGGCGGCGAGGATGAGCAGGATGGGCAAGACTCGGGCGGCGAACCAGCGGATGATTTCGAAGGCGGCGAACCAGCGCCATAGGCGGCGACCGAATTCGTAGGCCGCGCCGCGGCGGGCGAGTCGGAACCATGACATGGCGTGAGGTCACTTTCTGTGGAGGGTCCGGGGATTTCACGGATTTCACTTCACGGACTTCACGGAGGCTTGTGCGCGCGCACGCGCACGCATAGACGCACCTGACGGGCGTCCGCGTAAAGCGCGTGAAGTCCGTGAAGTGCGTGAAGTACGCGCCCGCGCCCGTGACACATCGTGACGGGTGCGGGCGCGTGTGGAGGGTTGCGGTCAGCCGCCGACGCAGCGCCGGCAGCCGCGGCCACCGGGCCGGAAGTGGCGCGGCTTGCGGTGTACGCGGCAGTACGGGCACCGGATCGCCACGACCCGCGAGGTGTGCAGCGCGGGTCGCCAGGCGGCGGCCTGCCGGACCCGGGCGCCGAGCCCGGTCAGGGCGGTCACGCGACGGCCCCGGCCAGCGCGGGCTCGGGGGCCGGACCGGGGACGAGGATGTCGTAGACGCCCTTGTCGCCGGTGCGCGAGAGTAGCGGGTCCGGTCCCTGGCAGAACTCCTTGAGGATCTTGCTCAGGGTGGGCGGCTTGAGCCCGGTCTCGCCGACGACCCCGACCAGCGGGGCGAACTGCGAGTGCCGGCAGGTGCGGTGCCCCTGCTCGGCGGCGGACAGGATCATTCGCCGGACCATCGCTCGGACCTCGGACGGGCTGTATTGCCGGCCGCCCTCCGGTTCCAGATCCAGCGGGATCCGGGTCCGGCTCGGGATGGTGATCGGCTCGTACGGGTCGCCGCCCTCGTCTGGCGGGCAGTCCGGGTCACGCGCCGGGGGCGCGCACTCGGCGTCCTTGTCGGCGTCGGGGTCGTCGCGCTCGTCCTCGCCCGGCGTGACCTCACCGGTGGAGGCCGCCGCGGGCTGCCGTACGGCGGCCGGCGCCGGGGTGGCAACGGTGGTGCCGTCCGGTGCCTCGCCGATTGCCGCGAGGTAGGCGATCAGCTCGGCGACCAGCTCGTCCCGGTCGATCTTGAAGGTACGGCCGGGAAGCGACCAGTCCTCGGGGTCGGTGCCGGGCAGCTCGGCGTACAGCGCACCGGGCTTGCGGTTCTTCCACGACGGGTCGGCGCCGGCCTCGATGGTCTCCTCGGACAGCACCCGGGCAGCCTCGCCGACGTTGGCTACGCCCATGACGATCACGCCGCCGATGGTGGAGCGCACCGAGGTGGGCAGCCGGTCACCTGTAGCGCGCTGCTGGCCGAGCAGCACGTAGATCCCGACGGAGCGGACCGACTCGGCCAGCTCGACCATGGTGTCCTCGCTCTCGATGAACTTGGACGCTTCGTCCACGATCACGACCCGGAACTTCGGGCACTTCAAGCATCCGGCGATCCACTGGTCGTGGCCGTGGCCGCCGATCTGCGCGGCCCGGCGAGCGACCTCGGCGATCATGGCGTCGAGGTAGCGCTCGCCTTCGGCCTGGTCGTGGATCATGACGTGCATGGCGTCGCGAAACGCCTTCGGCAGTTGCAGGCCCTTGCGGCCGTCGATGTAGACGACCTCGGCATCGACCCGTGAACGGGCCTCGCAGGCCAGTTCGAGCTGCAACGCGGTCTTGCCGGACCCGGACGCACCGAGCAGGACCATCACGCCGATCGCGTTGCGCTCGGCCTTCGGGTCGCCCGGCAGGATCAGCGGCACGATCGAGCCGGTCTGGTAGACCGCGAACCGGATCGGCTCGGCGATCGACCCGCCCGGGGCGGACAGGCCCGGCCAAACCGGAGGGTTCTCCAGCATGTCCACCGGGGCGACCTCCATCCGCCCGACCCGCGGGGTGTCGCGGTTGGCGACCATCCGCACCCCGCCGACCGGCACGTCGAGGGCGGAGGCGATGGCGGTGCGGACCTCCTTTTTCTGGAGATCGCCGAAGTTGCCGCCGTGGACCATCTCGGTGTGGGTGACGATCCGGCCGTCGATCATCTTCGGCTTGCCGGTCTTGCCGATGTCCTGCAACTCGCGCACTCGGTCGCCGAGTTCGCCGAACACGTTGGCGCGGGCGTCGGTGCCGTCGCCGCGCAGCAGCTTGGTCACTGCGAGCAGCAGCGACGTGGTGACCATGACGATCAGGTAGACCATCACGGCGTCGAACGACCACGGCCGGAAGGTGAGCACGAACAGCCCGCCGCACGAACAGGCCGACATCATCATCGATGCGACCCGTAGCTCGATCTTGCGGGCGCGGCCGACGCCCCAGGTGCACCAGACGATCAGCGCGGAGCACAGCACGATCAGCCCGGCGCGCCAGGCGGCCTCCCATACGGTGGGGTTGGCGTAGGCGCCCCACATCCGCGACAGGACACCGGCGAGGATGAGATTGCCGATCGCGGCGGCCGGCGGGATGACGTAGGGCAGCGGATTGCCGCGGACCTCGTAGGAGGCGCCTCGGGCGGCGTCCATCCCGCCTCGGGAGCGGGTCTGGCGGGCCATCAGGCGGCCTTCCCGGGCTTACGGCCCCGGATGTTGAAGTCCGTAGCGCCGGGCTGCTCGTCGTCGAGGGCGATCAGGAACGCCTCGAACCGGTTGCGGCAGACCCGGGCGTACGCAGCCACCGTCAGCATCTCGTCCGCGGCGCGGACCAGCGGCCGGGCGACCTGCCGGCCCCAGAACTTCGCGCGCATCCGGGACAGGCCGTTACGCCGCCCGTAGCGTTCGAGCTTCGCGCGGATCAGGCCGGCCAGCTCGTCGATCTCGTCGTGCCCGGCGATCCCGACGTTGCGGATGCCTTCGAGCAGGTCGAGCAGGTCGGCGTCGTCCTTGATCTCAAGGTCGGGGAACAAACGCGGCATCAGGCAGTCCTTTCGGTCAGAGCAGGGCGGCCAGGGCCGCGGTCAGGGTGATGCCGGCCAGGCCGGCGAGCATCAGATCGACGGCGGTGCGGATCCGCCGGTACTTGGTGACGGCCGAGCGGGACAGGGCGATCAGGGTCTCGTGGTCGCGGTCCTTCTGCCGGCAGACGGCGTCCCAGTGGCCACGGTCGACGGCGTCGAGTTCCTCGCGCACCGCGGCGGCGCCGCGGCGGGCGTAGCGGACGAGGCCGTGGTCGCCGGTCAGGCTCGGGCGGATTGCCAGGGCGAGATGAGCCACCGCCGTGGCGACCACCGCGGCGGTCAGCCAGCCCGCGGTGACCGCGAGGCCCGGCAGGGAGGTGCGGGCCAGCAGCGCCAGCAGCACGGTCAGCGCCGTGCCGGCGAGGGCGAGCAGGGTTCCGGCCTTGGCGTCGGCCCGGGACAGCTCGGTACGGACATGGGCGATGGCGGCGCCGAGTTCCGACGACGTCACCTCGGTCTGTGCGGACATGCAGCGATCTCCAGACGCGGGAGCAGGGGTGAGGCGTCGCGCCTCGTGCCGGTGGCCCGGCCACGGTCACGGCCCGGGCCACCGGCACGAGGGCTCAGCGGGGCAGGTACTCGCGGCCCCGGGCGGTCAGCCCGGCCGCGAACAGCGACGCGGCGAGCCGGTAGCTGGACCCCAGCTCGATCTCCTCCGGGTCGTCGAGGAACGTGACCGTGATGTGCCCGAGGCGCTGGGTCCGGACGATGTCGTCGAACACGATGTCGTTGTCGACGAACAGCCGGTCGAGGCCGAGCGATTTGCCGTGCTGGCTGAGGGTGTAGCGGATCTGGTTGCCCGGGTCGTCGAGCACGACGCTCAGGCCACGGGCGGTCAGGTGGACCCGGATCTTCTTGAGGATGGCCTGGCTCACGCGTCCGTGACCGAACTTGATGACCTTGCTCAGCTCGACGTCACGGTCGCCGATCTGCGCGTCGATCAGCCCGGAGTTCTCCAGGTCGATGAACTGGTCGTACCAGACGTCCTGCTCCTTGGAGACGGCCGTCAGGTACGGGCGGACGGTGTGCAGCTTGTACAGGTACAGGCGGTCAAGGACGCGCCAGTGGGTGGCCGGTCGCACAGTCAGGTGTCCTTTCCGGACGGTCGGATCACAGGTAGGCGACGTACGAGGCGCCGGTCTTGGTCTGCTTGGCGTAGGCCAGGCCGGGGATGGTCTGCACCTCGCGGATGGTGACCGGGATGTCGTCGTCGACTAGGAACGTGTCGAACAGGAACCGCTCGGCCATCTCGGCCAGCTCGCCGAAGGTGATCCGCGGCGGGATCATCCCGGGGGCCGGCTTCGGGCAGTGCGGGACGTGCTCCAGGCGGTACATCAGGTCCCAGAGCGTGAACTGGCCCGGTGTCGTGCTGCGCAGCGCGCTCATGACGGCGTGCTGCGGGTCGGTGCCGGCGTGGTAGGTCCCGGATTTGCTCAGCCGCAGGCGGATCGCCCGGTCGGGCAGCTTCTTGAGCAGCGCGTGGGCGCACTCCTCGCCGCCAACGCGGGCCTGCACGAGGCCGCGCTCGACGACCTCGACGACGTCGCCGCGGTCCACGGCCTGCTTGTCGATGACCACAGCTAGGCTCGGCGCTGTGCGCCGGGCGAGCTGGTCGGGGTGGTAGAGGTAGCTGATGATCCGCCACTGCGCGGCGGTGAGTTGGTGGCGCTTGCTCACGAGCGGTGTCTCCGATCAACGGGGTTCGGACAGGTGCTCGGGCGAGGCCGGCCGCAGGCGTGACGACCGGCCCGAGGCCGGTGGATCTAGAACGGGGGTTCGTCGTCCGCCACGGTGCCAACGGATGCGGTCGCCTTGGCGGGCACGGACCACGGGTCCTCCATGGAGCCGCCCCGCGGCGCCGCCGGCCGGTTCGGCGCGGCCCCGGGCTCAGCGGTGCGGGTGATCTTCTTGACCGTGGCGGTGGCGTACCGCAGCGAGGGGCCGATCTCGTCGACCTCCAGCTCGTAGACGGTGCGCTTCTCGCCCTCCCTGGTCTCGTAGGAGCGCTGCCGCAGCCGGCCGGTCACGATGACCCGCATGCCGCGCTTGAGTGACTCATCGACGTTCTCGGCGGCATCGCGCCAGATGTTGCAGGGCAGGAACAGCGGGTCGCCGTCCTTCCACTCCCCCGACGTCTTGTCGAGGTAGCGCGGGGTCGACGCGACCCGGAACTTCGCGACGGCGGCGCCGGACGGGGTGAAGCGCAGTTCGGGGTCGTCGGTGAGGTTCCCGACGACGGTGATGGTGGTGTCTCCGGCCACGATGGGTGGCCTCCTTCGGGTGCTCGGGGTGCGACTGTCAGGGCTGGCAGCCACCGCGCGGAACCCGTTACGGGACAACGGGTTCCGCACGGTGGCGGTCAGCGGCGACCGCGACGGAACGCGCCCGCGGTGCGCGCCTGCTGGGCGTCGCGGGCACGGTCGTAGCCGGCGCGGGGATCGGTGTAGGGCCGCGACTCGGAATCGACCGTGGCCAACAGCCGCGCTGTTGTCGGGTCTGCCGGGTGCGCGGGCGCGGCGGCGGACCTAGCCACGGCGCTGGTGTCCGGCCTGGCCGCTGCGGGCCGCGCCGTGCTGGGGCGCGCTGGCCGCGTCGTGGCCGGCGGGCATCAGGTGCCCGCGGTGGGTGTCGTGGACCGGGCGGCCGTCGGCGATGACGCGGCCTGCGGCGTTCTGCGTGCTGCCGGAGGGGTTCGAGGTGGCGTTGGATGCCATGATGTGGTCGCTCCTTGTGCAGGAGTGGCGGGTGGCCCCTGATAGCTGTCCAGGCGGAGGGGGCCGCCCGTGCCGCCGTTCTGGCGGTCACCGCGCAGGACCGACCTGGTTGCCCGGGTCGGTCCCCACGGTCGCCGTCGTACGGCGCTACTGGTCTGCGGAATCGCTGTTGAAGAGCACCGCGCGCAGCATGATCGCCACGCCCTGGAAGTCCTTCGTGCTGGCCCGCAGCGTGGTCACGCCCGCGTCGACGTGCGGCGCCAACCACGTGGCCCCGAGCACGTCAGCCCAGCGCTCGATCGCGGCGCGGCGTTCGGCGTCGTTGGCCGCGTAGTGCGGCCCGCCGGTGACCCCGTATGCGCCGACGGTCCACCCCATAGTGGGCAGATCGTGATTACGGATCAGGGTCTCGACGACCGCTAGGTTCCGCAGTTGCCAGACCCGGCGGTGGGCGTCATCGCTGGCCATCAGTGCAGGTACTCGTCGATCGAGGCCGTCGCTGCGCGGCGGGCGTCCCGGCGGCTGTGCTTGATCCGGCGGGACTCGTCGTAGGCGCGGCGCCAGCGGCGGGCCAGGTCGAGGCCGACCTCGGCGTCCGCGATGGAATGATCGAGGCTGATCAGCCAGGCCCGGCGGGTCTGGCCGGGCAGGATCAGCCAGCGCAGCAGCCGGTACCGCGACGTGCGCCGCGACAGCCGCGCCGAGCGAGGCTGGTCGTCCCAGTCGTCGGGCGCCGCGTCGTCCTGGAGCTTGACCCACCAGAGGATCAGGCCGACCACAGTCGCAGCGCCGAACACCAGCCCGGTCCGGCCGCCCGCGTGCACGACGTTGGTGTAGACGGCGAACCCGCCGAGCACAGCGGCCAGGGCGAGAATCTTGCCGACCGGCTTGGCCGGCAGCCCGGCCCGGCGGCGACGCACCCGGCGGTTGGCCAGCAGCAGCAGAACCACCACGGACGGCTCCAGGATGCCCGGGACCAGGTACTTGGTGGCGTCGGTGACACCGGCCCACTCGGCGAACTTGACCTGCCCGTACGCGGCCAGGTAGCCGGCAACCCCGGCCACCGTCCACGACGCAACGTCGAGCGCCAGATCACGCCCGGTACGCCCGGCGACCAGCGCGGCCACCACCGAAGCGGCCGACCAGACCAGCACACCGACCGTCACCAGCGCGGCGACTACCGCGGCCAGGGCGATCGGCCAAGGCCAGGCGAACGGGTAGAGCAGGCCGCGGGATGCGGCAAGGGCCACGCCGCCGGCCAGGCCGCCGCTCAGCGCCAGCGCCACGGCGGCGCCGGTGCGGATCGGCCGGGTGGGGATGGTCGGTGCGGGTTCCGAGCCCGGTTCGGCGGGCGTCTCGACGGGGGCCACGGGCGGCGGCTCGGCCGTCGAGACGGGCTCGGCCACGAGCTTCGGATCGGCCACCAGGAGGGCGGACTCCATCTCCGCGGCCGGGGGCGGCGTCTCGACGGGCTCGGCGGCCGTCGAGACGCCCTCGGGGTCGTTGTCGAGACGCGGCGCCGGGTCGGGCTCGGGCGTCTCGACGGCCTCGGGATCGGCCGGCCCGGTGGGGTCGGTCTCGGTGATGTCGTCGAGGCCGCGGCGGCGCCGGTGGCCGCTGAGCAGAGTCGATACGTACGGACGTTTGGTCTCGATGCCGTATCCGGCCAGCCAGCGCCGCACCGTGTCGGTGTTCGCCTCGCTCAAGTTCTCGCAGGCGTAGCGGACCTGGTCGGCGATCGAGGTCAACTCAGCCAGCGCCGCGGCGTGGACCGGGTCGACGTCAACGTGCTCTACCGGCGGAGCAAGGGTCGCGGCGCTCACGCGGCAGCCCTACCGAGGTCAGGCGTCGTGTTCGCCGGCCTAGGCGACGCGTCGTGTCGTGCCGGCGCGCTTCGACGCGTCGCGCCAAGCTCGGGGCGACGGATGTCCTGCTCAGCCGCGACGATCGCCCGCATTCGGGTGACCGCGGCCGAGGTCGGCAGGGATTCGAGGCGCTCGGCCTCGTGGTTGAGGGTGAGGTTGTCGGCGATGTGGATACCGGTGGTGAAGTTGGCCAGGCACCGCTCGATCAGGTCGGCCGGGCCAGCGTTCTCGATCATGAGTTGCCTCCGTCGTGGCAGGTCAGGCACTCGCCGAGCGAGCGCGGGATGCAGTAAGGCCGCACGTGGCGGCAGGTCGAGCAAGTCCGGCGGGCGCGTATCGACGCGTCCAGGGCCGTACGGACGGCCGGGGTCGCGGTGCGCTTCGGGCGGGCCAGGTCGAGCCGGTACAGGTACGCCACGCGTGTGCCGCCGACGCCGGCCCACAGGATCTGCGCGGCAGGCTCATGGCCACCCGGGCAGAGACCCTGTTTGCGCAGTTGACGGCGAGTGGCGTAGCCGGCCGGGGCGCCTTTCCACCAGAACGTGGGTATGCCGTGCTGGGTGCCATCGGGATCCCAGAACGCGGCGCGGATCCGCGACATCAGGCCGCGGGCCGCAGCCCGGTACCCGGTCGTGTCGGACGGGAGGCGGTGCGGGTGAGCCGGGCCTCGCTGCGGCCCTTGCGCCGCCAGTCCAGCTCGTCCGGGCCTCGGTCCGCGGCGTACAGGGCCTCGATCTCGGCGTCCAGCTCGGCGAGGTCGGCCTCGATCCGGGGCCACTCGGCCTCGATCGCAGCCAGGTCACTCGGCGACGGGCCGCCGGTCTCGGTCTCGAAGTCGATCGACATGAGTCGGGAAGTCCTTCCGGTCAGGCGGCCCGCGGCAGCCGGTGGCGCCGAGGGCGCTGCGGCTCGGCCCGGCAGTCCGCGCACTTGGTCTCGTCCGGCGCGAGCGGCCCGAGGGCCGTGCAGCCGCCACACATGCGCCAGACGGCGCTCTGACGTGCGGTGATGCGAATCATCGAAGCGATAGCAGCCACGGCAACCACGCCTCCTGGCTTGATCGGAGAACTAGGGGATGTGGTGCGAAGAACGCCCGGTGGACCGACCGCCATCACGGCGGCCGGCCCACCCGGAACGCGTCAAACTCGGCCTTCGGGCAGGCCGTTCGAGTCGAGCTAGGTCTACTTGTCCGCCGTCACGCGCTCACGCCGTCGCCCACCATCCGCAGTGCATCGCGGGATGTACGCCGGTCGCCTCATCGCATGTCCACCGCCGATGACGGCGGATACGGGACAGCCAGTGCTTTTCTGGCCACTGAGCGGGGCCTAGACCTGTCGCTTACTGCTGGCGCCTTCTTGGCCGTTCCCCGCTTCCCAGCGGGAGGTAGGGCGCCTGACCGGTTCGTCGTTCGCGGTTCGGTCAACACCGCCGCTGTGGAGTTGTAGGCGTTACAGTACTAACTAAGTTAGTACTTGGCAATATGAGCTTCTGCTCAATCGAAGTTCTCGCTTGTGGGGTAGCGCTGCGTTGCACCAAGCTTTGTCTGCCGGTAGCTGCTTTGGTCAGAGGACGCCAGGGACTCAGGGGGACTCATCCCCCTGAGCGCCGAGCTGCCATGATTGCCTCGAACGCATCGTGAGGTACCGATCACCGGGGGTCGTCGATGATGGACGCAACCGACTTGCCGCGTTTGTGTGACCAGCGAGGATGGAAGAACCGTGCTCGCCTCATGCTCGAACTGCGAGCCGCCGCACGGCGCACGAACCGCGGACTCTTGCCGGATGACACCAGCTTGAAGCGGATGATCCGTGAGTGGGTCCACGGGCGACGCGGTCTGTCGCCGGAGTATGCCGACCTCTTCGCCGAGGTGTTCGGCGTGCCGTTCGCCATAGGCCGGCCAGGAACAGCCACCGCTGCGCCGACGGCGGACGGTACGGATCTCGTGGACCGGCTGAGTGCCGCTGCGACTCTCGATGCGTCCCTCATTGCGCTGCTGGAGACACAAACGGACTCGTTTCGCGCGCTCGACCGGCAGCTAGGAGCGGCGAGAACTCTGCAACAAACAGAGGCGCACGTTGATCAAATGACAGACCTTTGGCGATACGCGCTGCCGGGCACGCATCGTGCCACCCTGGCAGCGGCCCTGGCTGAGGCGTCTGCATTGGCTGGTTGGCAGGCCCTCGATATTGGCGACTCGCATAAGGCGTGGAGTCACCATGAGACCGCCAAGTCTGCGGCGCGAGAGAGCGGCGACCGTTCGATCATCGCCCACGTAACCGCACAACAGGCATACGCGCTGCTCGACTCGGGCCGCGCCTCGGACGCCGTGGCGTTGGTCCGGCACGCCCGGACGGAGGCCGACGGCCGTGTTCCCGCGACGCTCCGATCGTGGCTCTGGGCTGCCGAGGCTGAGGCGCTTGCGGCATGCGGTGCAGCCGGGCCTGCACAGGATGCGCTTGATGAGGCCGGTCGTGCTCTGCCAACGCAGGATGATGGCCTGCCGTTTCTGTTCCTCAACGATGTGCATCTCGCACGCTGGCGCGGGCACTGCCTCGCCCGCCTCGGCAAGACGGAGGCCATACAGGAGCTGACCGAATCCGTGGAACACCTTGATCCAACTTTTACGCGGGCCGCAGCAGGGCTTCGCTGTGATCTAGCGTTGGCCTACTCCGTGCGTGGCCAGCACGATGAAGCCCGAACCGAAGCCCGCGCAGCCGAGGCCCTAGCGGCGCGGGCTTCATCGGCGCGTCAGCGTCGGCGCATTGCCCAACTGGTCATGAGCGGCGAGGGGCAGTCGGGCCGCTGAGTGCAAGGACGTGCAGCAGGGCGACCAGGCTGCCGGAGTTGCTCACCTGTCCCTGCGTGATGAGCTTCGGGACTTGGGTTAAAGGCACCCACTCCATGCGCTGCATCTCGGTCTTCTCGGTGGGCTCGCTGATCCGCTCTGCCCCTCGGCCGATGAACACATGATGCGGGTTGCTGACCATGCCGATCATCGGCTCAAACGTCACCAAATGCTCGATGCTGCGAGGGCGGTAGCCCGTCTCCTCTTCGATTTCCCGAGCCGCCGTCTGGGCTGGCTCCTCACCTTCGTCGACCAAGCCGCCGGGCAACTCCCAGTTCCACACGTCTGGAACGAACCGGTGCCGCCACATCAAGAGCACGTGCGTGAGGTCATCGTTCAGCAGAGCCGTCATCGCCGCCGCAGGCATCCAGACGGTGTGATGTTCGAAGCGCTGACCGTCGGGCAGCTCAACATCGGTCTTGTAAAGCTTGATCCATTCGCTCTCGTAGAGAGCCCGGCGGCCGTGCACGATCCACCGGCTGTCGTCATCCGGCTCAGGCGTCTCGATCTCCTCGTGATCCGCCCGCGCTGGCTTGTCGCCGCCGCGCGGCCGGCCGCCGACACCTGGACGAGCCCGGGACTCCTGCCATGCCGTAATCCGGCTCGGCTTCCACAGGTGCGTACGGCTGCCGATGGTTTGATCTGGCGCGGGCATCTGGCCCCGCTTCCGGTAGGAGCTGACGGCGCCCGGCTCGATGCCGAGGTACGCAGCTACGTCCTTCGTCGTCCACCATTCGGCCTCGGGGTCAGGTTGCGCTGTCGTCGTCACCAACTCATTCTCTCCGATCGAGCGAGCCGCGCGGCTGCGCGCGGGCTGACGGCGGTGCTCGGTACCATCCCCTGGCCCCGAGGTGCTTACAGCTGCTTGCTGAAGTTGTGAGCACCTCGGGGCCAGGAACGACCTTGAGCGGGGGCAGCGCAGTCCGGGAACGCTCGTGTTGGCGACGGTCGGATTCGCGGCAACGATGCAGTCGCGTCTACAAACCAATCAGCCTTGTAAGCGGTTGCTAGCTCAGAAGCCTTTCAGTTATCCACGAATGTAGGTCATCAACTAGATCCTTGTATGTTGCTACATTCAATCGCGACCCGCCGTAATCTTCACCGTGGGCAGTCTTGTTGCGGATATCAATCATTCTGCCGAGAGAGTTTCGTCGTGGCTCAATATCTAGAAAGTCCTTTATCTCGGCAGACCAAGTCTGGCCGAACCTGCCGACAAGACTTCCCAAGGCCTCTGGGTTTAAGTTAGGGGCCTTTTTGAAGAAAGATGCACCGAAGTTTCGCACGGCCTCGTCCCGCGAATCACCTAAGTAGCCGTGGACCGCTTCGTAGAGCAGCCTCTCAAGATACCCCGAAAAGCGAATGCAAATATATCTGTGAAGATCCTCTTGCAATGCAGGATCTAGGTCGTGAAGGGCTTCCTGATACCGTCTATACGTGTCGTCGAGGTCCGACTTCATCCGCAGCACCGTCTGCCTTGCAAGGGTTCTGCTAGTCGGCAACGGAGTTTCCTTGGAATGCTTGGGTCGCAAGCTTAATGCGGAGACTAACTTGGTCGCTATGTGATGTACTTTCGGCAATTGCGGACTGATAATCCGGATCTTTAATCAGTCGTGATAGTGCGTCGCCGACCGCATTGCCGCTCAAGTCAGTATCGTTCGCAAGGGCAGTCATCAAACCGACCAGAACTGCGTCGGTGTGAGCCGCATTGACTTGTGTTCCGCGGATTCGAAGAGCATCGCGTCCACGAGATTCGTTTAACAACAAGGTGGCGCGTGCGAAACGCTCCGAAATTCCCGCTGAATCGGGAGGTAGCTGTCCTTGGTGGACTTCCAAAAAGTCATTAAGGTATCGAGCCATCGGCGGCCTAAAAACTTTGTTGCCTCTAGCCACCGGAAGGAGGGCAATAGCTCGCAAGATTAGTTCGTGATCCTTCAGGTCTCTATTGTGAGGGCCAAAGATCTCACGCCAATTAGAATCGCGATTGAGTTTCCTTACAAAATTTACGGTAGCGCCGGCATATAGTGCGACACGAATTTGCTGGGGTTTTAGATTGGTTCCGCCGCTGTTGATTCTCTCGAAAAGCGAGTAAACGCCGCGCTTGCCTTCCGCGCCTTTTGGTACGATAATCGTGGCCTGAATGAAAGTATTGTCAAACACTCTCTTGGATTTAGGATCAAGATTTTCATACGTGTGGCCCTTGAATTCGTCACCGACATATCGGAGAGAAAACTTGCTCAACCCTTGCGTGGACCGGTATTGGCCATTCTTAAACGCGTGAAGCGTGGTCATTCGCTGCTGGCCATCCAGGACTAGGTAACGGCGGTCTGTTAGCTCTACTAAAAAGATGCCTGGCACTGGGTAGCCGAGAAGAATAGATTCAATGAACCGATCCATTTGCTTTTTCTTCCAGACCAAACCGCGCTGGAAGCCTTCGAAATCGGCGATGTCGTCGGCGATTAGAGGGTCGAACGTAGGGATCAGGAAGGTGCCGTTTTCTAGGCGTTTTACAAGACCGTCCACGTCGAAGTCGGCGCCAAAGTACCGTAAAGAATCCTCTGCCCTAATAGGGTTTGTTTCAACGGTTTCTGATTCTGAGTCGACAACCTCGGATGCTTCGTCCTGGAAGCTCTGTTCCGGATCTTCAACGTCGCTGTCGACGGTGCTCTGGAGCTGCGTCTGGTCGGTCACGGGATGGACTTTACCGAATTTCAGGGCATGGCGCGCGCACTCTAGTCGCGTGTGTAAGTGCCCGGTGATCGGTGCTGCGGTTGCAGGCTGGCGAGCCAACCGGCCAACCGCCGCCTTGCCGTCCTGCCGCCCTAAGTCTCTAGTCGTCAGCCTCCGCCATCGTCGGCTTCTGCCCACCAGACGCCACGAGGTATGTGGTCGCCCCGGTCACCGAGCCAACTGCTAAATCGATGCCATCGACGAAACTGACGTACCAAACCTTAAAGCGTAAATGTGTGAACAAAACCCTCAATAGGTTCGATCAAAGGTTTGCGGTTCTTTGTCGGGAGCTGATCCTCAATCCAGCCTACAATCTCCGCTGCGAGGCTTATAAGTTCAAAAGCCTTTTCATGACCTACTACGGTGTTGCCAATCACTGGAACGCCTGAGTGCGCAAATGAGTTACGCGCTCGCCTAAGCTCCTTGAAGGCAACCCAAAGGCGCTCGGTTGACTTGAGGCTAGTTCCACCAATCGCCTTAAGTAGAGTATCCCACCTTTCCTCGGTGGAGGGGCGGGCCCGAAAGTCGCTTCGTCCATTAATCCATTCCCACAGATCATCATCTATACTGTGAAGCTTGGCTAAAGCATCAAGCGCTGATTCGATTCTAGTTTCTACCGCGGTGTAGGCGAGGACAATTGAAGCGCCGATGTGGCTCGAAATTCTGCGAGCATCCATCAGTAGGTTGGCGGCGGCTGCGGCTCCCGGATCAACCTTCCCTCGATTTCTTAGGCGTTCCCATACCTCTGGGGTTATGTTCATGGCTTTCAAGTCATGCGGTGCACCGAAGCCTGGGGGACGGTCTGGGAAAGCCGGGGAGCCATTGTCATCAAGATATTCAGCTAGCCATCGGCCAGACCGCGTATGAGCAAGCGGAAGAAGTTCATTGGCATGAGTCACTAGCCTCAAATTTTCGAGCCATACATTTAGCGCTTCGAATGCTAACTCTATGTTTTCTAATCCCTTATCGGTCTCGAATTGGTCCCGGCGCAGTTCGACCACGAGAGCGTCTGTAGCAATTACCGGGCCTTCTCGGTATCTGGCGTGGTAATCCTCGGGTTGTGGATCGGCCGCGATAAGTTGAAAGGGCTGCCGCGATAAGGGCAGCGCCTCCTCGCCGTAGAGAGATCTCGGCTCTAGTCTCGATTTGTGCGGAGGATAAATAATTACCGCGACGCCTCGATGCTCCAGTTCTATTGGCCGCCACTCTCTGCCAATCTTAGGCAGGTAGACCACAAGCGGAAGCTCTACTGTCATTCTCAAGATCATTGGTCCTCCTGCGGTCTCAGTCGAGCATGGCTCTCAGGCGCTCGTCCAACTAGGTTGTGCCATCCTCTTCAAAGCGCAACGCGCGTTCCGCGCCGTCCAGCAGGTCAGCGTAGGTAAGCACCTGAATGCGTGACAGGTGGGCGTTGTAGGCTCGGATCGCCTGTTCAATTCGTATGCGGCTCACTTTTGTTGTTGCTGCACGTTCGGGATGGCCAATTATTACAGTTGCTCGGCTGCGCCCCAAGTCGTAGGCAGGCCGGCCGTCCCTGAGGCGTTGCGCCTGCAGGCTAGCGCCGGTCTCGTCGAGTGCCTGCAGGTAATTCAGGCACTGGCTTGCGGCCTCATGGACCTGGTTCGCGACGATGAGGCTACCGCGATGGTCTTTGACGAGTTTACTCTCCGGCCCTTTAAGCTCGACGATGTGCAAGCTATTGTCGGCGCTAATTAGAGGAATGTCGTATTGGTCGTGGGCGACGATGCTACGGTCAGCCATGCCGATGTACTGGCCGCCGAAAAGCCAGTAATTCTTGCCGATGGCAGCCTGCATTGTCGTCTCATTGCTCGCTGGGTCGAGCGCAAGCCGTTGCAGTTCGGCGACTAAGTGACGTCGCCGCTGAATAAGTGAGGCTTCGGCTGCCGAAAGTCCGCGCGGGGTTGAAGTGATGCCTGATAAAAGGTCATCGATGTCTTCGCGCTCCGCGAGCATCCTACCTAGGGCGACTGCATCCTCATCCGCACTTCGGATTCTTTCGATTCGGTCGGCCACGGTGCGAGAAAATCGAGCGAAGCCTAAAGCTTGAGCTGGCTCCTTAACGGTGAAGTTTGGCGGAGCGCTTGTTGTAACGAAGCAAATGGCGTCATAGAGACCGTCTTGCGCGATCCTCCTCAGGAATTCCTGCATTCGGTCTTGAATAGACGGGGCTTCCTCGATTTCACCAGCGATCGTCCGGCGGTACGGCCGTGCTGTGTCGATGGTGTCTTCCATGACTAGGAACATTCCGAGAAGCGGTTTTACGGCTTGCGCCTGGGAGGAGCGGTATGCTCGATTAACATCGGCTACGGCGGCCAGAATGTCATCCTGGCGACTGCGTAAATTTTTGCCAATTGCGCCGCCGCTCATGCACCAAATCTCAATAGCGGCAACCGGAAGCTCGTCCTCAATGACAAGCAAATCCCACTTTCGCGTGGTCGGCTGGTAGCCGCCGGGAAGCTTGAAAGACATGCCTAGATGTATCGCTTCACGGTGCACGCCATGTTCGACCAGCATGTTTATAAGCAAATTTTCGAAGGGGCTTCGCCGTGAGTTCGGTCCTCCTCCGGAAGAAAAAGTCTCACGGGAGCGCCAGTGTGCGCGTATCGACTCTTGAAGTGCATCCTCCGCCATAACTTTCTCCCTTACCTCCGGGCCGCAACGATGCCGTGGAGTTCGTCAACGGTGAGCCATGACTTGGCGCGGTGGATCATGCGATGACAGTTGGAGCACAGTAGCGCTAGATCTTGCAGTCTGGTTTTCGTCGGCCCGCTGACGTGCAGTGGCGTACGGTGGTGGCACTCTATGTAGTCAGCACCGTGGGGTCCGTAGGTCTTGCTGAAGTCGAAGTCGCAGACCTCGCACGCTACGGCGAGACCTGCCCTCTTAATCTGCGCAATCTTGGCCTTCCGCATCCTCGGGTCTCGCTCGCGGCGAAGGTGCTGACGAAGTAGGACACCGCCCTCGTTGGCAGTGGGGTCATCTACGTCGGCATCGGGAAGCGGTTCTCCGGGATCCTCGGCCCAGAGTGCGGCTCGTATCGCTCTGGCTCGAGCGTGCATCTCTGCCGGCTGGTCGAGGAAGTCGAGGAGAACCTGGCGATCGATACGGTTCCCGTTGGTGGCGCGGCCTGTGTACTCCGGGTGCGAGGTAGCGATGTCAGCCATCTTGCGATGAACGCTGGACGGTGTTCGGAAGTCGGGGCCGCGCTGGTCAAGCAGGTAGAGGGAGCGACCTTGAAGCAGCTTAGATAGCTCGATGACTTCTGGGTGGATACGGTCAAGGGGGCGCCACCCGTTCGGCTCGATCAGTGCCGAGGCGAGGATGATCTCGTCGCGGGTCCAGTCTTGACGAGGTATGTAGCGAACGGTGAACCCAAGCGCTTCAAGGCGGGGGAGGACTGTCCTCTCGCCTCCGCTGAAGTTGCCTGCCGCGAGTGCGCTGCCTGTGCTTATCTGATGTGCGTGGCCCACGACAGCCTTGGAGTCGTAAAGTCGCCCGCCGTGCTCTAGGTAGTAGAGGCGCGAGCGAGCGAAGCCCGTCATCCGGAGAAACTCGTCTCGGCCGAGACGGTCGAACTCGGCGATTGCGCTGTGTACGGCTGGAGCGGTGATGTCGGCGAGCGTCACGGGCAGACCCTACGACAGGGGCACGACACCTGACGCGGTCCCAAACGCGGCCGTGTCCAGCTGTGAGCCCCGCACAGCCGTCCTTGCGTCCGGGCATCTCGAAGTTTGATCACCTTGCAGGTGGCAGTCGGGGTGACCAGTTACGCAAGTTCAGATCGTCATATCCAGAGGAAGATCCGAGATGTGTCTGCCCGCGGGATTTAGGGGCGGGGGCGGGCGGGTTCGCTGTCGTCGTCTGGGACTGGGGGATGCTCGGCAAGGATTCCACCACTGACGGCCGAGGTGCGAGCGAGGCACGCGATCGTAACTCAAACGTCCATCCGGGTGCCCCCGCGCTGCATCCCGTGCTGAGATACGGACGGAGAACATGGGGGACCGTTTGGGGACCACACGCTGTGCATACTCATGCCCGGAGCCGCACACTTGACATGCGGGGAAACGGTCCGCATCGCGTTTGACGTGCGGAAACGTCTACTCTAACGGCCTGGGGGTCAAGGGGTCGCAGGTTCAAATCCTGTCAGCCCGACTTTGTGAAAGGCCAGCTCAGCTGGCCTTTTTCATTTACTGGCCTAAATCTTCGGCGCGTCGCGTGACACTTGATTTTACCCGTACGGTCGTACGGGTTGTTCTCTCGGTCCTACGTTCGCAGGCTACGACTTGATCAACGACGGCGCTGGGTGCGAGGCGTTGATCCTCCTGCATGCCGCTGACCAGGTGAAACCTGCCAAAGTTCGCTGACTGCTGACATGACCGAATCAGGTCGCCTGGCGTTTGGCACCGCTGTCCATGATGGATGATCGTGACACCTGTGTTACACGAACGCCCGTACGGTGATCTTCGCTCGTTCGGTCGGTGCTGGTGCCCCGGTCGAGGGACATGCGCTGCTGGACCTGTTGCCAATGCGGGGTGCTGCCTTCCTTCATGGGGAGGTGAAGGCTCTTCTCGTCGCGGGGGAGTCACGTGGCGGATCGAGGTGTGGGTCATGGTGATGCCTGAGGCGATCGTGCAGGATCAGGTGACAGGGCTGTTCGGGTTCCGGCTGGAGCTGGGACGTGATGACAGCGGGATCAGGCGGCAGGCGCGGCGGACCGGCTTCGTCCACGAGAAGGCGGCGCTGGCCGAGTACGAGCGGCTATGCCGGCAGCGTGACGCGCTGCATCGGCAGCCGCGTTTGAGTGATCCGGTGCGGGAGATCTGCCAGGGGTGGGTGCTTGCCCGTCAGCAGGAGCTCGAGCCCAACACGGTGTACGGCTACCTGTGGTTGTTCGGTTTGATCTTCCCGTACGTGGGTGGTGTGCGGGCGTCGCGGCTCAGCGCTCGGATGGTTGAGCGCGCCTACCGGGAGTTGGAGGCTGTCGGCTACTCGCGCAGCACGTTGCGGACCTTGCATTTGATTCTGGACAAGGCGTTCCGGGAGCAGGTCGGCCGAGATCTGGGTGCTCACAAGCCGCGGGAGAGCGACGATGAGCGGCCGGTCTGGACGCTCGCGGAAGCGCAGCGGTTCAGCGATCACGTTCGGGGTGAACGGTTGTACCCGATGTGGCGGCTGCTGATGGTCGCGGGTCTACGGCGTGGTGAGCTGTGCGGTTTGAGGTACGGCGATTTGGAGCTGGACCAGGGCGCATTGAAGGTGCGCCGGCAGATCGTTGTCGAGGACCCGGGTAGCCGTGTGCGGGTGAAGCCGCCAAAGTCGCCGAACGGTTTTCGCACGCTGATCTTGGACGACGACACCCTCACGGGTTTGACCGGGGGAGCGGCGTCGGGCCGGGCGTCGCGGTACGTGTTCACCGGCCGTACGGGCCGGCATCTACGGCCGGACAACGTCACCGGCCGGTTCAACCAGATCGCTGTCGCGGCGGGTGTCCGGCCGCTCGGTCCGCACCAGATCCGGCATCTGATCGCGTCGAATCTGCTCGACGCCGGGTTCGGCATTCATGAGGTTGCGGAACGGCTGGGTCACGACCCGGCCACCCTGATGCGCTATTACACCCGGGTCAGCGCCACACGTCGGCTACAAGCCACCAACCACATCGCCGACCTCCTCATCGCAGGTCACTGACTACTCGTTGGGTGACAGTCAGGAATGCCGAGGTTGGGGTGGCTTTATGCTGCGCGGATGGACCGACAGGTGCGGCGGTTGACGATTAATGCCAAGGTGACGGTGGAAGTCACGGACGCCCAGGCCCTGGAGGCCGAGGCTTTGCGCCGTGTCGCCGTCGCTGAGTTCGTGGCCGATGCCGACCACAGCGTTGAGGAGATCCGGGCGGCGGAAAGCGCCGACGTCCGCGGCGACATGGCGGCGGCTCTGAGCTGGCTCACCAATGAAGACGCGATTGTCGAAGCCGGCGCGGGCGTGATGGTCGTCGGCTCGACACACGAAGTCGTCAACGGCGACGGCGTCAACGAGCGGAAGCCGAGCCCTGACTTTGCCGTGCTGTTCGCTGCCTGTCAGTGCGGCGGCGACGACTGCGAGGCGTGCTCCGGTGTGCAGCTGACGCCGCGGACGGCGGCGATGCTGTGGTCAGTCGCGCAGATCGACGCTGACTTCGCCTACGACGACGTTCAGCAGCACGGTGACGACCCCGTCGTGGAGGACGACGGCTGGGCGCTGTTCGGTGACTACCCGCGCATCACCTGGAGCCAGGACGCCGTGTGGCGGCGGCAGGCCGCGCGGGCGTTCGACGACCTGGCGGAGGACTTGGCGTCGGGACGGGTGCCGTCGCCGACGTGTCCGGGCGAGGAGATGGCGATGCACCTCATGCTGCGCTCCGCTCAGAGCGCGGCGCAGGACGGCTGGGGTGCTTCACCGGTCATGCTGGCCGGCCTGCCGGAGCATACCGATGACTACGACTGGGATCTGCTCTTTGATCTGGTGCTGCAGGACGACGACATTCTGCAGCTGTTCGACGAGCAGCTCGACGGTATCGAGGACCCTGAGGCCGAGGCGAACCGCGGTTCCGGGATGGGTGACTACCGCCCGGCGGCATGGTTTCGACCGTTCCTGAACGCGACACGACGAGACGGACGGCGTGGGTTCCGACGCTGAGCAATTCTCACTCGGAGCACGTCGCGGTGCAGCGCGTGGAGGGTTGCGCACCGACTCCGGCCTGGTGCTGAACGCCGGGTAAGTGAGGTCGGACTCGACTCCCGCACCGATTGTGGCCGGGGCGCGGTGGCGCCACCGGCAGATCGCGGTACCGCGAACACGTCTGCGGCTCGCAGCGATCGACGTACTCAGCGCTTCGAGAACCTGGTCCGAGCGGTGACCGACGCCCTCGGATCGGCCTGAGGGGAATCGGCGAGGCCTGTTCGGTCTTTGTCGTGCATTCGCCGGAAGCCTTGTTCAGGATTGCCGAAGCTGTTACCTATTGGGTACGGTCTGGCCGTTTGGAGGTCCGGGTGCCTGGATTGTTCGATGGTTTCGAGGGCTACTACCTACCCAGTGGTGAGGACATCGACCGTGCATTGGCGACCGCTATGGTGGCCCTCGATGCCAATGTGATGCTGAGTCTCTATCGGTACAACGCGCAGACGGTAACGGACGTCCTGAGCGTTTTGGAGGCTCTCGGCGACCGTCTTGTCGTCCCGCACCAGTCTTTGGTCGAGTTCCATCGCAACAGGCTGTCGGTCATCAGCAATCCCGGCGTGGCCCTGAAAGAGCTGCGCGATGCGCTGGAGAAGAGCCGGTCCAATGCCGATGGTGCCCTCGGTCGCTGGGCTCAGCAGGTTGCCATGGATGAACCACTGCTGGTGCATCTCCGTGAGGATCTCAAGGAGGCCCTCGATTCGATCGAGACGAGGGCGATCCAGGTGATCCCGGACCGCATTTCCCCGGACACGCCCAGCGACCAGGACACCGTGCTCACGAGGCTAGGCACTCTCTTGAAAGGCAAAGTCCTGCCAAAGCCGGACGAGAGTGATTGGTCGGCGATGGTGGACGAGGGCAAGCGTCGAGTCTCGGCGAAGCAGCCGCCGGGCTATCTTGACGCAGAGAAGGCCGACCTGCAGGCCGAGGGGGCTGCCGGAGACTACCTCGTCTACTGGCAGGCGGTCCTCCATGCAGCAGACCTGGGTAAAGACCTACTCATCGTCACCAACGACCAGAAGGAAGACTGGTGGTGGCGGAAAGGCAGCTCTGTCCTCGGTCCCCGGCTCGAGATGGTGGAGGAGTTCCGAAAGCACAGTGGAGGCCGCCGGCTCTACCTTCTGAGAGCGCCTGACCTGCTCAAACGTTCCAAAACGGCGCTGAGCGTCCTGGTCAGCCCGGACTCTGCACAGGATGCGGAGCGGGTGGCGTTCAAGGGGGAAAATCTGTGGTCGCCGGATGGGGTCAACGAACTTCTCTCCCGGCTTCGTCACGAAGGGCTTCCACAGGCCGCGGTCATCGAGGAGGCGGCCTGGCTGGGCGGCACCATCGATCGCGCGGCGGTGTACGAAATATGCGGTTACGACAGCAGCCGGATGCTGAGGGGTTTTACCAGGCCGACGACCCGGATAACACTTGAGTTGCAGGATGAGGGTTCGGTGCCGGTCGGCGTCAAATCCATTCTGGAGGCGCTCTATCCGGATGACGTTCGCACCAGTGGATTCCGCATCCCGGACGAGGTCGTTGACATCCTGCAGGATGAGCAGGATCTCCAGCCACTGATCAAATACCTTGAGTCCAGGAACGAACCCGTGATTCAACTGGTCTTTTCTGAGATCGAGACGATTCTCGGCGCGGAATTGCGGCCGGTGGCCCGACGCTCCAACGGCTACTGGCAATCCCGTACCAATGCCATGGGCCGAGCCATCACCAGCTGCGGATATCAGACCAGAGGCGTGAATGTCGCGGAGGAGACGTTGAACCTCACACGTCTGTGAGGATTTGCCTCAAGAGTTTGGTCTTGCCCGCGGGCTGATGTGACCGCAGCCATTCTTCGAGGCCATCCGGCCTACGGTTCATGAGCTGACGGAGGGCCTCGAAAGTCCGCACGTCCGCGTCGTCAAGGTCCACTTCGATCCCGCCGGCGTCTCGTAATGCTCGCCGTGCGGAGGCGACAGGGGATCCGGTCGGCCATGGCTTTGCTTTAATAAGATACAGTCGGCTGTCAGCCGAGCCGGCGAAGCCGTCCATGGCCGCCTTGATGCGAACTGTCGTGGGCTGCGGGCTTACCGACGTAACTACGCGAAAGTGCCACGCCGACGCGTTGGACTTTGACGTGAGTAGCGCGTGCAGTGCGGCTGGGCGTTCCGGTTTGACCTCGAGCCGGACGAAGCGGTCGGCTCTGGTGGGGTGTTCGCGGATCCAAGCATCGAGGGCGGCGCCCAATAGCAGCGGCATAACTCTGTCCTCGGACCGCGTTCCGAGGATTGTCTCCACGTCGGCTGCGGCAGCGAGCTTTTCGAACTCGGTTTGAAGTGCGCTCGGTGACTGCCCACCACGCCGCTCTCCGGCGAAGTCGAACAGCTCGGAGGGGATCCCGGTGTTCAGGCATCCCTTGACGTGGTGCCGGATCCGGTCGATGAGCCGCCGCGCGGTGTAGTCCGTTGATGTCCGGAACGCGCTCGGGTGCACCGGCCAGGTTCCGTAGTCGGGATGGAAGCCGATGCGTCTGTAGTCGATGGCGAACCGCTGGGCGACGAGACGCTCGGCGATCTCGGGATCCGGGATGTTCCGGAGCTGCTGCGTTCGCCAGAACCTGTCGGCGAACGAGTTGACCATAGTGCCGACCAGGGCTTCCCAAGAGTCGGGTAGGCACGAGACGATGATCAGCGTTCGGCGTGATCGGCTGTGCAGGTCCATCAGCCCATGTCCGAGGTCTATGACCTGCTCTCGGACATTCGCGGCTTGAGGCGATGAGGACATCGTCTTGACCAGAGCATCGATCTGATCTACGGCGACGACCACCGGTCCCGACAGGGCAAGTAGCCGGGTGATCTCGGAGATCAGAACGCTGGGAGACTTGACCGGTGTCTGGAATCCCCAGCGCCGGCGAGCCGTCTCATTGATCTGGCCACCCTGGAGATAGACACTTCCGACCTTGCGGTCGTTCGGTGCCGGGGACGCGAGAAGGATCAGTGCGCGCAGGGTGTCCTGGTACTCGCTGCCGAGCCGGGTGTCATGCTCCGGAAGCGCGGACACGATTGCTTCGACCGCGACCCGCGGCAGGCTCCGTGAGCCGTTGCCGACGTCGGTGAGAGGTGCGACCTTGAGTCGCTTCGCGAGATCGTCAACAAAGCGGGAGGCTTGCGCCCGCTGTCCGGACCGGGTTTCTTCCAGATCCAGCCGGAGGGAGCGGAGTAGCTGAGTGTGGAATGGGACCCCTCGTTCGATGGCGTAGAGAAGGAAGAAGTAGCCGCCACGGCGTTGCGTCTGGATCTGCGTCCACTTCAGCGTCTGGGTCTTGCCGACGCCGAGCTCTCCCTCGACGACCATGCCGGTCGAGCTGTGGTGTCCGTCCGCCCGTAACGCGTCTAGATTCTCTTGGACGGCGGCCTCAACGCCGGGATGTAATCCGTCCACGTGACAACTGAGGTCGTTGTTCCAGACGTCATCCTCAGTGACGACATGATCAAATCTCAGCGCCTTGAGCGCGGCGAGTTCCATCGTCATGAGCGCTGCATGGAGATCCGATGCTTCTCCTCGCCGCCTATGTCAAGAGCCGCCGCACGATCGTCGGCAGTGATCGAGGCGTTGTCGGCGATCGGTACCAGATTGATCTTGTGGTCCCGGTACATCTGCCGGAGAGCCTCATCGACGGCGCCGCGGTCGAGGCCTCGTGGGAGTAGCGGACGAAGTTCGGTCAACCGTACGAAGGATTCACTTCGCCCATCGGCGGCTTGACTGTAGGCAGTCCCGATGTGAGTTTCGAGGTCGTACTGGATCGATCCTCCATGCAGGATGGTGCGGACCGCCTTGGCCAGCACATAGTCGGTGCTGTTCAGGTGTTCACTCAGGTCGGCGATTAGCGCAAAGAGGACACGCTCCGCTGGACCTGCGCCAGGATCAAGAGCCGCCAAACAGTGATCTGCTCCGTCCGGCGAGAGAGTGTGAACGTATGCGTTGCCAACCATCTCACTCTCGATGAGGCCGGCGTTCTTCAGGCCGAGGCGGTCCCGCCCGGTCAGGCCGAGCCCCACGCGCTGGCGGAGTTCCCGGTTGGTTTGTTCGCCAGGGCCGGTCAGGAGAGCGAAGAGAACGGCGCGCTGTGTGCCGTTGAGTTCTACTCGGCTTCCGGAATCAGTCACGCCAGCTCCTGATCTCAGGTCAAACACTCAGAGCACTGACGACGCTACTAGGAGTAAGAAGATCAAGATAGGTGTCTTTGCGGACTGTCGGTTTCTGCACTCCCGGTGGCAGCGACTTCCGGGGGCTGACCTTTATGCCGCTTTGCCTGATCGGGGGGCCGACCGGTGCGGAGCCACCGGTCAATCTGACCCGGCGGCCTACCGACCGGCTGGGGGAGCAGCGCGAAGAGTCCTCTTCAGTCGTCCATCCCGGTGGGAACGTCATTCTGCGCGACAATACCGGTGACCTCAGATGGTGGACCTCGGGCAACTCAAGGAGCGTGGGTAGTGGCCGGCCGGTGCCGAACCGTTCCGGGTCCGCGGCGAGGGTCTCCTCTCGTCCGGCGCGGACCAGGTGGTGGCGGCCGTGGTGGACGTCGGCGGGGGTGTGCAGGCCGATCTCGGAGTGCCGGTGAGCATGGTTGTACCAGGTTACGAACTCAGCCATGAAGGCCGGGCGTCAGCGAGGGACGCGAAGCGGTCCGGGAAGACCGGCGCGTACTTCAGCGTCTTGAACCAGGCCGCGGAGTACGGGTTGTCGTTTGAGATTTTCGGCCGGGAGTGCGAGCGGGTGACCTGAAGGTCTTTGAGCAGGTCAGCGACCGATTTCGAAGCCATCGAGGCGACCTGGTCGGCTTGGACCATGTTTGAGACGCCGTTGGCGCCGAACACCTCGCGCATCATGTTCTCGGCGAGCGGGCCTGATTCGCGGGCGTGCACCGGTCCGCCGACGATGTACCGGGAGTGGATGTCGATCATGACGTACGCTTCGAAGTAGCCGCCCTTGACCGGTCCGGCGAGTTTGTGATGTCAGAGCTATAGACCTACCCTGGGGCGTCGGCGACCAGTTCGAGGCGTGTCCGGGTTGCCGGGCCTGCCAGCGACGTTCGCGGACCTGCTCGTGCTCGCGCAGCAGCCGGTACATGGTGGCGATCGAGCCCTCGTAGACGCCCCTGTTTCAGCAGCGCCGCGTGGACCTGCGTCGGCGCCGCCTCGACGAACTCCGCGCCGTTCAACACGTGCAGAACGTGCTTACGCTCGAGGCCCGACAACGCGTTCGCCGGTGGGCGTCGCGCCGGACGGGCTGGTGTCGGGCGTCGCCGGTCGCGATCGGCGCTGGACCGGGCGATCCCGTTCAGCCGTTTCGCCTGCCGTGTCGTGATCTTCACGCTGGTCAGCTCATGAAGGCAGGCCATCAGGGCTTGCCGGGCCCGAACACGTCCGGATCGTCCGGCTCGCTCCCGGAGATGCCCTCCAAGAGCTCTCGCGATTTTCCCATGATCGTCAACGCGATCTCCGTGCGCGCCAGCTTCGCGTGCACCAGCTGCAGTTCGCGTCGCAGTCGGGCGATCTCGGCCTGCTCCGCGCTGGGCCGCCCGACGGTCTCGCCAGTGGGTTTGCCCAGCAACAGCCCGGCGTCACGAGCCCGGCGCCACTCGGTCATCAACGACGAGTACAAGCCCTCCCGCCGCAAGAACGCCCCGCTCTCGCCGGCCCCCACGGCCTGCTCGTAGCGGGTCAGCAGGTCCAGCTTCTGCCCCGGCGTGAAGTTCGGGCGGGCCGGCGGACCGCCCGAACGCGCCCCTTCTTACGACTCATGACCCCATCCTGGGCCACGACCATGTCAGCAGCAGCAGTCGACGCTCTCGATCCTGAACTCGCCCTGTCCGGCGGACTTGCTATGAACCGCTGGCCTCAACTCACCCTGGCCCACAGGGGGTGAGTCGGCTTGCGTCAGCTCAGATCATCCAGCCATGCATGGGGGGTAGGGAGGGGCGCCGGGAGATGCGGCGCGCACAAATACCGCGCCGTCGATAGAATGTCTTTCCTATGGGGAGCTTGGATGAGAAGCACTCTCGCATGCGGCGGATCTTCCGCGGCGAGGAGGAGTATGGCGAGGGCACGGCGGCCGAGCAGGCCCAGTCCTTCCGGCTGGCCGAGATCTACGATGAAGCAGTCGAAGTCGCACGAGCCAACTCCACGGACGTCGAGCGGCCAGCAGTCGATCTGCTGATCAGCCTTTCTGGGTTCTCCCCGGAGACGACGCTCCTCGCCTTCGCGCTGACCCGGCCGGCGAGGATCTTGATCATCACGTCGGAGGGCACCAAGAAGACGATCGACGCGATCTGGGAAAAGCTCGCTGGCAAGATTAAGTTTTCCGAGATCCGGCATGTAACCTGCGATCCCGTCGATCCGACCAGCATTTATGACATCGTGCTGAAAGAGGTCCGCTCCCTGCTGGCTGCTGGGCGGCCGCCACGGGTGATCATCGACATCACCGGTGGGAAGAAGGCGATGAGCGCTGGTGCGGCGCTGGCCGCTTCCCAGTTGGACCTTCCGATGTGCTACATCGACAGCACCTTTGACCCCGAGATCCGCCAGGCCCTTCCCGGCAGCGAACGGCTGTGTGTGCTACCGAATCCGACGGCACTGTTCGGGGACAAGGACCTGACCGCCGCGATGGCCATGTTCGGCAGCGGCGTGTATTCCGGCGCGCATGCGCTGTTCGAGAAGCTGAGCGATTCGATCGCCGAGCCGACCCGGGTGCGGTTCCTCCGCGACTTCGCCGCCCTGTACGAGGCCTGGTGCAACCTCGACGTCGACGGTTTGCCGGATCTGATTGTTCGCGTTCGGGATCACTTGCGTGAGAACCGGATGGCGCTCGCTGTCCCCGTCGCGCGAAGGATTACGAACCAACTGGAGTTCGCGGAGGCGCTCGCGGGCCGGGACGGGCCGACGATGCTGCTCAACTTCTTCCTTCTGGGCGAACACTATCGGGCCCAGGGCCGTCATGACTTCGCCGCGCTTCTCTACTACCGAAGCATCGAGAAGGCGTTCGAGGAACGGCTTTCCAGTGAGTTCGGGCTCGACCCGGTCGAGCCCGACTACGCCAAGCTGGGTGACGTGGACGACTTGGCGGCCCGGTATGCCGTGTTGACCACCGAGGTGTATGGGGAACCGACGCACACCCTGCCACGCAAGATCGCACTGATGGACGCGATGCTCCTGCTGTATCTCAAGGACGACGCGGTGTTGAAGCGGATCGGTTGGACGACGCTGTCCGCTATCAACAGCATGCGTGGTGTCGTCGACACCCGTAACCGGTCGGTTCTCGCCCATGGCACCGCATCGGTGTCAATGGATCAGAGTGTTCAGCTCAGCGGACGGGCCCGTGCCTTGATGCGGTGCTTTTGGCAAATCCACGCACCAGACCAGAACATCACCGAGCGTATCGAGACGCTACGGTTCGTCAGCGAGATTTGATGGCACCGCCCCTACTCGAGCCTGGTCAACCGAACACCGGTCACCCGCCGCCCATGCGGATCGCGGAGATCCTGCTGTCCACGCAACAGAAGTTTGCCTTACCGGATGGCACCACGCTGGACCAAGTGCGAGACGACATGGTCGGCGGAATCTGGATCGTCCGATACCGTTCATCGGGACAACAGGGTCCTCAAACCTATCGGCTCGGCGGCTCCCGATTCGAGGCCCGGGTTCGGCGTCGTAAAGGTCAGTCGGCGGGAGCCTGGCTGGCCGAGGTGACGGCCATCGAGGTGACGTCCTCGATGCCTCGCCGGTATGACCGCATCGTGCCGGCCGTCGTCTCCTTTGAGCCGAACTATCGCGAGCTGGCCTTCGACATGGAGGACCTGCTCAGGCAGCTGGAACAGTGGCGTCAGATTCACGAGGGCCGCGTCGGAGCGCCCGCTTCCGAACAGCTCAAACGCGCGGTCCACCTGGAGTACGGCCGACTGAAGCGGCTCTTGGAGATCGTTGAGCAGCGTCCGGAAGCCGCCGAGCAAACCGTCTCGGGCATCGTTCTCTCCGTTGAGGAGGGCATCGACGGAGCGGGCACGGTGGTCGTCGATGTCAAGCCCGCCACGGACCTGGCCGACTTCGACCGCCGACGGGTGACGATCACCGCCCCAAGCGGCGTCACGGTGAACACCAGCGTCCAACGAGTCCGCGCCGGGCGACTCGCGGTCCGGCAAACCGGTCACTGGTCGCCCAAGCGCGGGACCGAAGTGATCGTCAATCTCGTCAAACCGTTCGGGATGCGCCAGAACGCACTGGCGCTCAAAAGCTTTCTCAATGGCGAGGTGGAGGGTTCTTGGGACGATCTGGCCCGCCTGATGTGCCAGCCCCAGAGCCTGACTGCCCATGAGTCAATCGCGTTGCCCCAGCGGTTCTTCTGCGACGACAGCGACAGCAGCGTGCCTCTGAACGATGAGCAGCGGCGAGCTGTCGCCGGTGCGGTCTCGACCCCGCACGCGTTTCTGGTGCAGGGTCCGCCGGGAACAGGCAAGACCGAGGTCATCTGTGAGATCGTCAGACAGTTGACGGCACGGGGCGAGCGGGTGCTGCTTCTGGCGCCGACTCATGTCGCTGTCGACGAGGTTCTGGGCAGGATCGGGCACAAGCCCGGCGTCCGGCCGCTACGCATCACCTGGGACGACGACCGGGTGCACGAGTCTGTCCGTGACTACCTCGAGCCCAATGTCGGAGCTGGTCTCACGGGCCTCGTCGTCCGACCCGAGAAGGGCGCCCGCGACCCACAGTGGGCCGAAAGCTTGGCTCAGGTTGAGGTGCGCATCCAGGACGCCCGGCGAGCGATCTCCGCCATCGCGGACAAACGCCGTCAGGCGACTGCCTTGGCCCACACGCGGGTCGCGCTCGCGGCGGCCGCCGAACGCCTCGAACTCAGCCGAGTCAGGGCCGATCAGGAGTTTGCCACCCTGAATGGGGCGACGGAGTCGGCGACAGCTCGCGTCGATGCTGCCGCCAGCACGCTGAGCCGAGCCGTCCGCATCCACGATGCCTTGATCGCGACGGCTCGTCCGATACTCGAGCCGCTGCCCCCGCTCGCGCGGAGCTGGCAGGCGGCGATGCGGGTAGCCGCGACCGCCGCGAGCGCTCTCGACGCCGCGAACACCGAACTCAACAGGACAACAGGGCAACTGAACCACGATGTGGCAGAGGCGAAAAATGCCGTAACACGGGCCGACCTGGACAACCGCGCTGTGATGGCGCGGCTGGAGGGCGCCCTGACGGAGTTGCGGCGGGCGCAGCTGGACTTGGACAACGCGGTCTCCCATCAGAACCAGCTCGGGCGGATGCTGACGGCAATGAATGTCGGTCGCGTCACTGCCGCCCGCCGCAGGGCGGACGAGGCAGAGTCAGCGGTCGCCTACTGGCGAAACCGGTCACGCTCAGCTATAGATTGGCAGCGCAGGGTCGAAGGTCACTTGGTTGCTGTCGAGGCCTCCCGCACCAACGATGTCGTGGCCGCACTAGATGTGCTGTCCGGGGACGTTGGTCAATCGGGTGATGGGTGGTAGGCCGCCGGTGGCGGTGTGGGGCCGGTGGTGGTTGTAATGGTGCAGGAAGGCGGGTAGGGCTTTCCTGCGGGCCTGTTCGCTGTTGTAGAAGCGGGCGTAGGCCCAGCCGTCGTTGAGGGTGCGGTGGAAGCGTTCGACCTTGCCGTTGGTCTGGGGCCGGTAGGGCCGGGTCTTTTTCGGCCGGATACCGAGTTCGGTGCAGGCGTCGCGCCAGGCGTAGGACTTATATGCCGATCCGTTGTCCGACAACACGCGTTCGACGGTGACGCCGCGCTGGGCGAACCAAGCGACGGCGTTGCGTAGTACGCCGATCGCGGTGGCGGCTTTCTCATCGGTGTGGATTTCGGCGTAGGCGACGCGGGAGTGGTCGTCGATGACGGTGTGCACGAACGCGGTACCCACCTGAGGTGTGTAGATCTTGCTGCGGGCTCCGGTGCGTCGGGCGGTCGCTTCCCGGTTGCGGCGGCCTTGGAGGGGGCCGAGGTAGCGCCAGCCGCCGCCGTCGGGGATGTTGCCGTATTTGGTGACGTCCACGTGCAGCATCGCGCCGGGCCGGTCGTGTTCGTAACGGCGGATCGGTTCGCCGGTAACGCGGTCTATGTGGGAGAGCCGGTTGAGTCGGCAGCGGGTCAGCACCGCATGAACAGTGGACGCCGGCATGCCGAGACGGCCCCCGATCTGGACCGGGCCGAGTCGCTGTTTCCACCGTAGATGCACGATCTTGCGCACCGTGGGACGTGGCGTGCGGGCCGGGCTGTGGTGCGGCCGTGACGAGCGGTCCTGCATGCCCTCAGCACCCTGCTCGCGGTAGCGGTCCGCCCAGCGTTTCGCGGTCCGCCAGGACACGTCGTAGCGTTCCGCCGCTCGTGCGGGTGACCAGCCCTGTTCCACGACCAGACGCGCCAGCCGCAATCGGGCACGCGGGGTCAACGCGGCATTAGCGTGGGACATGAAGGCCTCCTGCTAGCGGAAGTGGTTCCTCGACAGCTCCACTCCACAGCCGGAGGCCTTCACCCGTTCACGACATCAGACCTTGATCGTCAGATCGTGTCGTCACACAATCTCGACCAACCTCCCTGGACAGCACAACTAGAACGTGCCGGCAACGCTCGGCAGCAGATGGATGCGGCTGTGCGGCAGAGCACCTTGCGGTGGATCCGGCTCGCGGAGGCCGTCGGCGACGCTCAGCCTGCTATGACAGAGGTTACTGACATGAACGAGAGGCGGAGAGTCGCTGCGTTCCTGGCCGGAACGGTTCCGGATCTCCTCGCAGGGAGGCCGCCAGCAGGCGCGGACCATGGCAAGCTGACCGCGCTGAGATCGGTCGCTCAGATCGCCGGGCAGTTGTCACAGGCTGTGGCGGACCTCATTGCGGCACGGCAGGAACAGCGGTCCGCCCTGGAAGACCAGGCCTGGTGTCGGCGGGAACTGGAGCTGGGCAGAGATCGCACCGCAAGCTCGGTTGACGCCGCTGAGCAGGATTTCACCGAAGCTCAAAGCCGCTACGATGCCGCAGCCGAACGAGTCGCGAAGATCAGCCAGATCCTTGCCGGGCAGTCCGAGAACCCGGCGGACCATAGCCGGAACATTGAGCAACTCGAGCGCCGCCTGCACGTGCTACGACGGCTTCCGGCACTGCACCAACGATGGTGCGAGTTGACCAGCGGCCAGTCCGACGACCTGCTCGTGGGCGACATCCGAGAGTCGCTGGTTCGGGCCGCGAACCTCGTGTGTGCCACCACCAAAGGGATCGTCGGGCGAGGCAGCAAGGTCGTTCGGTACGCCGACTACGACACCCTTATCGTCGATGAGGCGAGCCGGGTGACCGAGAGCGAGTTCCTGATCGGCGCCACACGGGCGCGACGATGGATTCTCGTAGGTGACGAACACCAATTGCCCCCGCACGTCGACCAGCGCGACGAGCATTTCCTGCACGCGCTGACCGCCCTGCACCGCTTCCACCGCGGCGCCGGTGAGAGCCTCGAAGCATCCGTGCTATACCTGGCACAGGTCTGGGCCGAGGACGAGGAGCTCCACAAGTTCCGTGCTGAAAGTGTGCTGGCAGTTGCGGAGGAGTTGAGTTCCAGCGGTCTGTGGGCCGCGAGCTTCCGGGACCCTTTCGACTCGGCGTACCGTCGCGTCCAGTCATCCGGCAACCGAAACGATCCGGACCGGCAGGTGCTCACGGCCATGCTGCGCCACCTCGTGCAAAGCCTGTTCCAGCGGGTGGCGCCCCAGGTTCCCGCCGGGCTGCGGCAAGAACTCGTCTGGCAGCGGCGCATGATTGAGCCATTGGCCCGGATCGTTGCCGAACCTGTCTATAGAGGGCGATACCGTACACCGCCTCCCGCCGATCTCGCTGCTATCGGGCTGACTCCGTTGGTGCTCGCCGAGACGCTGACGAGACCGGTGACATTCGTCGACACCAGCTACTTCCGGGACTCTGGTGACACGCCGCAGGATCACGGCTTCGTCAACGAACGAGAGCAGTACTTCGTAGAACGCGTCTGCCGCCTCTACAACGAAGATCTCGGGCGAAGTGGCTCCAAGCCCGTCACTGTCAGCGTTCTGGCGTTCTACCGGGCTCAGGCACAACAACTGTCGCGTCGGCTACGCGGCCTGGACCTGCCACATCTGCAGTGGGAGGTCATCGATGTGATCGACCGTATTCAGGGCCAGCAGAGTGACCTCGTCATCATCAGTTTCACCAGGGCGCACACCAGGCGAATCGGCCCAGGGTATGGCCAGTGGCTGCAAGACATCCGGCGCCTCAACGTCGCCTTTACCCGGGCGCGTCGCGCCCTTGTGTTCGTCGGCCATGGTCCTACCCTCAGCGCGCTTGGTGCTCCCTCCGCCGGCGCAGAACCCGGTCCTGCGCGGATCTTTTACGAGAACCTCTTCCGGCTCGTCGACCAGGACGACGACTTCATGCGAGTTCGCCGGTTATGACGGTCCGCTTCGAGTTCCAGGCCGCACGGCAGACCGACACCAAGGCGACCGTCGTCGTGCAAGAATCGCTCATTGGCCTTGACGTTTGGCCGGATGTGCCGATGATCAGCAGGTTCGAGGAGGATTTGACCGCAATCGACCGGCTGATCCTCGAGGCGGCGATAGCCCTGGATCCCGTCCACGCTGCCGACATCGAGGAGATCACCGGCATTCCAGCCGAAGCCGTGGACGGCATCATCAGCAGACTCGGGAGCCTTGGCCTGCTTCAGGCCGACGGATACGGCGCGGTCGCGACGGGCTACGCCCAGCCCGCACTGGACCAGGCCGCCGCGGTGAGACTGCGCCAGACTCAAGTCACGCTGCTGTACCTCGCGGACACTGACGAGATCGTGGCACTTTCCCCTAATGAGGGTCAGCGGGCACCGCGCCTGCACAATGCGAAATCGGCCGGCTTCGTCGACGTCCCTCGTGGCATCGGTCTGACCAGTCAACACAATCTCATCACCGAGCGAATTGCTAGACGAGCAATCCGCGGGCTTTCGAAGGACATCGTGAGTCCGGTAGCTACCGAGACACTGATTGCCGACGTGTGTAAGCAGTTCCGCTGCAGCGGATATGTGCGGGTCAGCGCCGACGGCACGTCCCGCGCCTACCTGAAAATCGAGATAGGTCCCTCGAAACGCCTCAACCTGCAGATCCCGTTCGCGAACCAGCTGGCCAGCCGATGGAAGGACCTCGCTCAGCAAGCGGACTCGGCAGCCGACGCATGGGGACCCGTGGTGGCGACGAGAACGGGCGGGAGTTGGCGCTACGAGCTGGGCCAGGAGGCAGCCGCTTCGGCCGCTGCGGGCAGGATCCGGCTGGGCCACCCCGGTGGTTTGCTGATCCACGGTGAACGTGACGTCGTCTACGTCGATGTCGAGTTCGTTCCGGGCGACGAGCATGCTTCACGAATCTTCGCGCTCCAGCATGCCGTGGGCGAAGTGTCGGCCAGATCGGTCGCCAACATCGATTCCGGGCACCTGGCAGCCATCACGGCGGCCAGTAGGGAACGGTACGGCCTGCCGCCGGACGATCTGACCGTGGCCGACGTACGTAGCGCGCTGTGGACCGGACAGCACTACCAGCACGTCTACGCCCTGCGCCGAAAGGAGGACTTCCCCGGTGAATGAGTTTCCGGCAGGCAACCTGGGCCAGGTCATCGACCTGGGAAAGCGGACTGTGGAAGGCGCCTTCTTCCTCAGGCGCCAGGACGGACCGCCCACCCGTAGCCCCTTCATCCCCCGCGATACCGAATCGCAGGACGGCGTGCGGCACTGTCTCACCTACGACGGTGGAGGGTCGAACATCCGCGAGGAACTGGTGCGCCTGATCGACTCGGCGACCCGGCGAGTGTTCGTTGCCACCCTTTTCCTCGGTGACGAGCAGGTCCGACAGGCCCTCGAACGGGCGGCCGACCGGCTTCAAGGCGGCGTCTATGTCGTCTCGGCGCTCGACGACCGCGGGCTGAGCAAGGCTATCAACGACGCATCTGACACCATGGACGTCGACACCCAGACCGAGTTCCGCAACTTCCACCGGTTGACGACCAGAGGTATCTACGTCCGCGGCTACCCGGGGCTCCACGCGAAGTTCGCCGTCGTGGACGATGCTCGTGCACTGGTCTCCAGCGCCAATCTGGTCACTCGCTCATTCACCTGCGTCGGCGAGAACGGCGTGGTGCTGGATGGAATCGACGAGGTCGCCGTGCTGGCCTGGGTCTTCCGGCGCCTGTGGCGGCAAAGTCCCTGGGACATGCCGCCAGCACCGTCGTACCACTCCGTAAACGATCGCAGCCCGGCAGACGACGCCCTGGACGAGGGCCCCGAATCCGGCCGCCTGCTGTGGACCTGGCAGGACCAGTATCGCATTCTCGACGATATCCGACAGACGATCGACCAGGCCGAGCATGAAGTGATCCTGGGCACTTTCAGTATCGGCAATATGACCTTCGACATGCCGAAGGCACCCGCCCGACCCGAGATCCTCTACGAGCCTGTGTGCCGCGCCATCGAACGAGGTGTGCGGGTGCGAATGCTGCTGCGTGGCCGCAACCACGTTGAATCGTCACGAGCCGAGGCAGCCGCATTCCAGGCGGCCGGAGCGGAAATCTACGCCGACACGCTTACGCACGCCAAAGGATGCCTCGCGGATTGCCGCATCGGTTCCCTCTTCTCTGCCAACTTCATGACCACGATGGGCCTGACCGGCGGCATGGAGCTTGGTATGCGCCTCGACGGTACGGGCGCACTTGGCGAGGCCTGGCGTTACTTCGAGCATTACATGGCAGAGGCCGACCTGGAATTCGCCGTAAATCCGCTGGCCGGCGTCACCGCCGACCGACTATTGGCCGACTCGATGAGACGATGGCCCCTCCCGAGCCACGGATTCGTGACTTGCAACGATCAGACGTGGACTCAGCTCGCTACCCACACGGGTCCTGCCTTATGGGAGCAGGACGGCGACCATCACCTGGTTTTCAGTGGGGCCCGCTGCTATCGACTCATCGGTGAGGGGGCTCGGTGGCGTATGGAGCCAGCTAACCGCCCCGGCAGGATATCGGAACATTCGTCAACTGATCGAAGGCTGGATCTCGCCTCGGCGCGGCAAGAGATCTGATGACACCATCAGCCGTGGCATCTTCGCTCCCGTACTCCACCGAGCTGAGCCCTAATATGCCAAGTATGCGGGAGCAGGGATTATGTCAGCTGACTCTCGGAATGGTGCGCGCGTCGGATGACAGTCACCGCACTTGATTGGCCGTGGTCACGCGCCTGGTCACGGCATTGATCAACTCCTCCAGGATTGGCTGAAATCGGGCGGCATGGCCGTGCCGTTCTGTCCGCCTCTGCGTATATAAAAGCATGTGCTGATACTGCTTAATCGAATTGTAATGCGACTGGGGGTCAAGGGGTCGCAGGTTCAAATCCTGTCAGCCCGACAGCGTAGGGGTTTCCGCAGGTCACAGACTTGTGGAAGCCCCTTTTTCGTGTCTGACGACGTCACCGGGATCGAGCACGCCGCTTGTAGACCCCTTGACTCGGCAGGTGACGAGAGATGCCCCTACTGAAGCTCGACCGACTGTGCGAAGGCCTGGAGAAGGGCGACTGGGCCGGCTTCCGGCGTGACTGGGACCGCGCCCTACGGGCCGGCAATCACCCGGAGACGACGCGCTACAACTACCTTCTGGCCGCCGCCCAGTTGGCGAAGTATTTGGCCGAGGAATCGCCGGATACAGACGCTGACGATGCCGCGCAGGACCCGACCGTGGTGACCAAGGCGCACATCGAATCGTTCCAGGCGTGGATGATCGAGACGCGTTCACCGTCGACGGCTTTGAACAAGCACAAGTCGTTGCAGCAGTTCTTCAAGTACCTCCTCGAGGAAGAGGAGATCGACCGGTCACCGATGGAGCGGGTAAAGCAGCCGCAGACCCCGCAGAAACTCATGCCGATCATGGGTGACGACGACACAAAGAAACTGCTCGACGGCACCAAGGGCAAGACCTTCATGTCGCTGCGCGACGAGGCGCTGATCCGGCTCTACTACAACACCGGCGCCCGCCTGTCGGAGATCGGCAATCTGCTACTGACCGATCTGGACATGAACACCGAGTCGGTCCACCTGCACGGCAAAGGCGCGAAGGACCGTCGGGTGCGGTTCGGCCCGAAGACGTCGCGGGCGATCGCCCGTTATCTGCGGGCGCGGGCGAAGCGGAAAGGTGCCGCCGACGTGCCGCAGCTGTGGATGGCTGAGAAGGGCGCGAAGCCGTTGTCGCCGAACGGGATCAAGTTGATGCTCAAGCGCCGTGGTGCTGCTGCTGGCGTGACGAATACGCACGCGCATCGGTGGCGGCACAACTTCGCCCACGAATGGCACAAGGGCGGCGGGAACACCGGCGACCTGATGCTGCTGCTCGGTTGGGCGTCGGAGGACATGCCGCGCCGCTACGGCGCGAGTGCGGCGGCGGAGCGGGCGCAGGAGCTGCAGGTGCAGATGGGCATCGGCGAGCGGATCTGATCGGCTCACCGGCTGCGGCGGCAAGTAGGGTCAGCGCCGCAGCCGGGACCGGCCCGGGGGAGTGGTGGGGGAGGAGACAAGGAAGGACAGCCGCAGACAGCTTTCGCCCGTCGCGCCGCAGCTCGGATGATCGAACGAGCGCCGCACGTACGGGCTCGCGGTGCGATACGTGCCCTTGTACGTAGTCAAGGGATGCACGGTGCCCGCCCGACGAAGCGTCTGCGAGGTGGATGTGCTCGATCTGCAGAAGGTCTGCCACGATCTACCGCCCGCCTGGTTCGACTACCTGCGCGATTGGGACCGGATGCTGCGCTCGGGGAACTATCCCGAAACCACCCGCTACAGCTATCTCCTGGCCGGCGCCCAGCTGAGCCGGTTCCTCGTCGAGAACGCCGAGCAGCTGGGTGCCCAGGACGCGGCGGAAGATCCGCCCGAGGTGGAGCGGGGGCACATCGAGGAGTTCCAAGCTTGGATGGTGCGGACCCGCTCGGCGTCGACGGCGTTGAACAAGCACAAGGGGTTGCAGCAGTTCTTTCGGTGGTTGACCGAGGAAGAGGACTTGGAGCGTTCGCCGCTGGATCGGGTCCGGCAGCCGAAGACCGCCCAGACGCTGATTCCGATCTTGGGCGACGACGACACCGCTAAGATCCTGGCCACCTGCAAGGGCAAGGACTACCTGTCGCTGCGCGACGAGGCCATCATCCGGCTGTTCTACAACACTGGTGCCCGGTTGTCGGAAGTCGCTGGTCTGCAGCTGGACGATGTGGACCTCAACAGCGACTCGCTGTTGTTCCACGGCAAGGGCATGAAGGACCGCCGCGTACGGTTCGGCCCGAAGACCGGCCATGCTCTGACCAAGTTCCTACGCGCGCGCAGCCGCCGCAAGGCAGCCTCGTCTACAGCGATGTGGCTGCCGGCTCGAGGTGCGGTGCCGCTGTCGAGCAACGGCATCAAGCTCATGCTCCGACGGCGCGGAGTTCTGGCCGGGGTGGACAACGTCCATGCGCATCGCTGGCGGCACAACTTCGCCCACGAGTGGAAACTCGCCGGCGGTGACACCGGCGATCTGATGCTGGTGCTGGGTTGGTCCTCGGACGACATGCCCCGCCGCTACGGCGCGTCAGCAGCAGCCGAGCGAGCCCAAGCGACCCACGCGCGGCTGCGAATCGGCGAACGGGTCTGAACGGGGGGAGACAACTCATGGCGTTGACCGCGTAGCAGCGATCGAGGCGGGCGCGGATAGCCGCGCACGCCTCGTGGGCGAACACGGCAGATCGGCAAGGGCGGACGGCGTCGGCGACGGCGTCGTTCCTGGCCCGGTTCGAGAAGCAGGTTGATCCGCTTGGTGTGCTGGAGCCGGAGGTTCGGAAGACGATGGCACAGCACGCGCGGCGCGCGTACATGCTGCAACTGGCGGAGCGTTGGGCGAAGGCGCGAGCACGGGCCGCAGGTGGTGACGGCTGATGTCCCCGTTCGAGGTACCAGCTCGGCTGCGGTACGCGGGGCGCGCGAGGATCGAAGCGGCACCGTGGTTCGAGATCGGCAAGGCGACATGACTCGCGTCTACTTGAGAAGGAGACCATCGTGACCAATTACGCCGTCGACGAGGACACCGGAACGCTGCTGCGCATCTGGCCGACGGGACGAGGGCAGCGTGCGGCGGTGGTGGGCAGTTTGCCCACCACGGCCGCGGTGGAGGACCGGTTACGGCTCGCCGCAGCTCTCACGTCTTTGTCCGAAGCGCTGTGGCGCTGCTACACCCATCCCAGCCTCGCGACCGACGACCGTGACGGCAACGGTGAGGGCTGGCGGCGCGAGCAGAGCCGGGAGGCTTTCTCGCAGCTGATCGGCTTCATCAAGGAGCCGAACCTGCCCGGCGAAGACGGCGCCATGATCGAGAGCTACGACCCCGTCGAAGAATGGTCTCATCGCGTCGGCCGGGCAGTCCGCGCCGTCGACGACGCGCAGTTGCTCGAGGCGGTCAGCGCGGACGTCGCCGCGGAGATTGAAGCGGTCGATTCCGCCGAACGCGGTGACTTGGGTGGTCGAGCCCAGCAGGCGGTGGTGTTGAGCCGCACCGATGTGAGCCCGATCCAGGTCGCCGCCGCCGATGGCATTCTGGCGCTGGATCCGTTGGATCGCGAGCGGCTGTTCCTCGACGTCGACCCGACGGCGGCGTCGGTGGCGGCGGCGCATTGGCTCAAGGCGGCCGCCGATGTCGTCGCCGAAATGTCCGGCATGCCGGCTAACCAAGTGTTGTACGCCGCCGATGACATCGAGGCGTTACCGGTCGAGACGCCGAGCGAAGTCCTGGACCTGTTCGACTTCAGTAACACCTCCTACCGCGTAGTAGTGGAAATGGTCCGCGGGGCGATGGATGTGGGTGAGGGGGTTCTGGCTGACCTTGGTGCCTTCCTCGTCGCGCATGACACCGGAGACGACAACGACGATGCCGACGACGAGGCGACGCCAGTACGGCTGACCCCGCTGGACCCGCGACGGCCCGCGGTGGACTTGCTCGAGGATCTGCTCACCGGCATCCGCGCCTGCCGTCTGGTTTACGAGGAGTACGCCGCGGCCGGAGACGCGGCATCGACCGACGCGCAATTCTGTGCGGCGGTTCGTGAGGAAGCGAGGAAGAACTACACCCGTCTGATATGAGGACGAGCTCGGCAGCACGGCGGCACGTGTTCCTCGCGTACTCTTACGCGAGGCACATGGTGCCGTCTCTGCCTTGCGTCCCCGCCGCCGCCGTCACACTGGCAGTGTGGGGGTCAGGGGAGTGGTTGCGCTCGACTTTAAGGGCCCATCGCTTCCCGCGGGAGGAATTTCTGGTCAGTGCCATTTATTTTATACCGGGTGAGTAAAGGGGTCGCTTTCCGAATGATGGATCCCTTTACTGCGTTCATTCCTAGGACGCTTTAGGTGATGCTCTCTGCACAGAGGGCCGCCAACGCGAGGTTTCTGTCTACCCATCCGTCCGGGCAGGATGGCCACTTCCTAACCAGGTCAGTGCTCGCGTGTGCGCTTGTCGTCGACCGGTTGGTCGCTGCGGAGATGTTCGTCGGCGATGCGCGTTGCCAAAGCGGTGTCGACGTGTTCGTACCAGGTGTCGTCGGGGTGGACAACGACGAGCGGGCCGAGGTTGCAGGGGAACAGGCAGCCGGTGTTGGTGACCAAGATGTCGTCGTCGCCGAGCTTGTGGTGGGCCAGGCGCTCGCTGAGAGTGACGGCGACGTCGTTGGCGCCGTAGGCAGTACAGCGGGGACCGCGGCAGACCAGGACGTGCTTTCGATGGCGGGTGATCTGGTTCCAGGCGGGGCTGCGGAACGGGCCAGGGTTGCCGGAGAGCTCGGTGTATTCGCCCGCGATTGCCTCGGTGACCGCGGTGACCAGGGCGAGCTGGGCGGCCAGCGGTGCCGTGGTGGTGATGCGCAGCGGCCGGTCCCGGGTGGTGCGCCAGTGGGCGACAGCGCGCCGGACCCAGGTGTCGAGGTAGCGGTCGGGTGGCAGATGGACGGCCACGAGCAGCGCCTCGTCATCCTCGGGAAGGGCGTCGAGTGCGGCGTGCAGGGACGGCTCGGCACCGTCGAGGAAGCACGCCCGTACCGGTAGTCCGGTGGCCTCGGCGGTGGCGGCGGCCAAGCGGTGGATCGCGTCCTGGCCGCCGTGGTGGGTCACCGAGCGGGAGACCAGCAGGATCGTCATGACGGTGGCCGGTAGGTGATGACGGGACGGCCGTCGTGGACGGTGACTTTTGCCTGGACGCCGTAGACGTCGGCCAGCAGGGCCGGGGTGAAGACGTCGAAGGGCGGGCCGGTGGCGACGATGCGGCCGTGGTGCAGGACGGCGATGTGGTCGCAGAACATGGCGGCCAGGTTGAGGTCGTGCAGGGCGGCCAGGGTGGTCAGGCCGGAGCGGCGTACGAGGGAAAGCAGTTGAAGTTGGTGGCCGATGTCGAGGTGGTTGGTCGGCTCATCGAGCAGCAGCAGTTCCGGCTCCTGGGCCAGCGCGCGGGCGAGCTGCACGCGTTGACGTTCGCCGCCGGACAGGGTCTGCCATTTGCGAGCGGCGAAGCCTTCGAGGTCGACGCGGGCCAGGGCGTCGGTGGCCACGTCAATGTCGGCGGCGTTGTCGGACCAGCGGGATCGGCGGTGCGGGGTGCCGCCGAGCAGCACGATGTCGAGGGCGGTGAGGTCGAGGTCGGTTTCGGCGTGCTGGGCGAGTAGCGCCATGCGGCGGGCAATGACGGGCCGGGACAGGGCGGCGAGGTTGTCGCCGCCGATGGTCACGGATCCCTCGGCGGGGCGGATGAGTCCGGCGGCCACGCGCAGCAGGGTGGTTTTGCCGGAGCCATTCGGACCGAGCAGGCCGACCAGGCTGCCGCGGGGCACGGTGCAGGTGATGTGGTCGAGGATGCGGGCGGCGGGGACGGACCAGGAGATGTCGGTGACCTTCAGCATCAGCCGCGGACCTCCCGGCGGCGCAGGAGCAGGATGAAGGCGGGTACGCCGATCAGGGCGGTCAGGACCCCGGCGGGTAGTTCGCGGGGCTCGAAGACGGCGCGGGCGGCGGTGTCGACCCAGATCATGAAGATGGCGCCGGCCAGGACGGCCAGGGGAAGCAGGCGGCGGTGGTCGGGTCCGGTGAAGATGCGGACGGCGTGGGGCAGGATCAGGCCGACGAACCCGATCGCGCCGCTGACAGCGACGATCACCGCGGTCAGCAGGGCGGTGGTGACCAACAGCAGCCATCGGACCCGGGCGACATCGATGCCGAGAGTAGCCGCGGCTTCCTCACCGAACGCGAAGGCGTTGAGCGCGCGGGCATGCCACAGGATGACGGCCAGGGCGACGACGAGGACCAGGGTGGCCCAGGCCAGGGCGGTCCAGTCGGCCCGGGCCAGGGAGCCGGAGAGCCAGAAGGTGATCGACTGGGTGGCGTGCGGGTCGGCCACCCAGATGATCACGAAGGAGGTCAGGGCCGCGCAGAGCTGCCCGATCGCGATCCCGGCCAGCACGACTCGGGTCGGGCGCAGTACGGCCCGGCCGGAGATGGCCAGCACGAGACCGAACGCAGCCAGGGCGCCGGCGAACGCGCCGCCGCTGAGGGCGGCGACGCCGCTGCCCAGGCCGAGGACGATGACGGCGACCGCGCCCAGCGACGCTCCGGAGGAGACGCCGAGCAGGTACGGGTCCGCGAGGGGGTTGCGGGTGACGGTCTGCATGACCGCGCCCGCGGCGGCCAGCCCGGCCCCGACGACGGCGGCGCCCAGCACCCGGGGCAGGCGCAGTTGCCAGACGATGTGGTCGCGCAGCAGCGGCACGTCCGAGTCGGCGAGGCCGAGGTGACCGGCGATGACGGACCAGACAGTCCGCAGGGACAGGTCGGCCGGTCCGATGGTGACCGCCACGCCGATCGACAGCAGCAGCCCGGCGGCCAGGACAACCGCGGCGGTGATGATGCCGGCCGTGCGCCGCGGCGAGGTGGCCACGGCGGACGGCCGGCTGGTGAGCGTGGTCAGCTGACGGCCTTGGCGAGTGCTTCGACGGCGAGCACGTTGCGCACCCCGGCCGAAGTGGACGAGAACGGGATAACCACGTACTTCTGGTTCTTCACCGCGGGCAGGTCCTTGAGCGTGGCGTGCTTGGCCAGGAACGCCTTCTTGGCCGCAGCCGGGTCCCAGCTCGCGTCGACGAGGATGATCGTGTCGGGGTTGCGGTCAGTGACGGCTTCCCAGCTGGAGTCGGCCCAGCTGCCGTCGAGGTCGGCGAAGACATTGGTGGCCCCGGCCTCGTTCATGATCATGGCTGGGTCGCCGCAGCAGGCGCCGACGCTGGGGGCGTCGTTGCCGCCGTCCCACCACAACACCTTGGTGTTCTTCGCGCCGGCCTTGGCCCGGGTAATGCGGGCCTGCTGGTCGGCGATCAGCTTCTCGGCCCGGTCCGGTACGCCGAAGACGGCGGCGATCTCACGGATCTCGCCGAACACGTCGGTCATGGCCAGCTTGGCCGGGCGGGTCTCCTTGGGACAGCCGGCGGGGGAGATGTAGGTGCCGATGCCGAGTTTCTGCCACTCGCTGCGGTCGCCGACACCCTCGTCGCTGAAGGCGCTGTTGAAGGAGGCGTACACGAAGTCGGGCTCGGTTTCGAGCAGCTTCTCCTTGGACGGGTATTCCTTGGCCAGCACCGGCACCTTGGCGTACGCGTCGGCGTAGTCGGGCAGGACCTGGTCGTCGAGGTAGGCCGTGCCGATCATCTGGTCCTGCAGGCCGAGCGCGAGCATGATCTCGGTGGCCGACTGGTTCATCGTCACCGCCTTGGCCGGTGGCGCGGCGATGGTGACCGGTGTGCCGCAGTTGGTCAGCGCAACCGGCCCGGCGGCGGACGCCGACGCTGTGGCGGACAGGCGGTCTTCGTCGGCGCCGCAGCCGGCGACCAGCATGAGCAGGACAGTTATCGGCGCGGCAACGCGCCAGGACACAGGGAACCGCATGAGCGGGACCACCTTCCAGCACCTCGTGGACGGAGTCGATCTGGTGCCGTGGCCGGTCTCCTGGCTGACGGGTGGTGCGCCGGCGGCCGGCCTTCCCAGGCGTAGTGCCCAGTGACCTCGCGAAGCGACGAGGGCCGACGGCTGTCCCGTTCACAGTGGCGAGGGCCGCGCCGGTTTCCCACCGGCTTCCCGAGCACCACGGCGGCCTCACCCTAACCGGGGGCGCACGGCCGCGTCATCATGAGCTTCGCCTCTGCCGGACGGTGCGCAAGCCGAGCGGTCGCCGCGGACGGGTGCATGCGCGGTTGGCGTCGGGAGAAGGAAAGGCGAGCGCCCCGGCGGCGTGGATCATCGCGGTGCCGGGGCGCTGCTGCGGAAGCTTTGGGTCACGGCCACGCAAGCCATCGCTTCTCTTCCGCCATATTCTCGTACTTGCAAAATTATGGCAACAAGCCAGGGGGAGGTGGGCGTTGATTTTCGACATCGCTGCGGTGAACGGCGAGCAACTGCTCGGGCTTCAGGAGCGGCTGCACCCGATCTACCGGCAGTGTTTCGCTGGGCCGCCCTGGAACGAGTCACTCGACGAGCTCGACGGCTACCCGGCGCGTCTGGCCCGGCAGGCCGCATACCCCGGCGCGTACGGTTTGGTGGCGTCTATTGGCGGCGTCGTTGCCGGTGCGGTCTACGGGTGGCCCGCTCCGGCCGTGCTGCCGTCGTCGAACGCCTTCGATTTGGCGGTGCGGGCTGCGGCCCCGGCCGAGGTGGCGAGATTGCTGGTTGCTCCGGCCGTGGTGGTGGCGGAGCTGACGGTGACGCCGGCTCACCGGCGCCGGGGGCTGGCTCGCAGCCTGCTGCGGCGGTTCGGTGCGGGCGCTCCTCGAGGTTGGCTGGCCGCCCATCCGCGAGCCGATGCGGTCCGGTTCTACGAGGCCGAAGGCTGGAAACGCCAGTTCACCTATGAGGTCGACGGACGGCCGTTGGTGCTCTATACGGCGGAGTTCACGCCGGCGGTGGGCTGAGCGCGGCGGCGGCGATGTGCAGGCTCAGTTCCTGCACCAGCTCGTCCATGCTCTGGTCGGTCTGGGCGCGCAGAATACTCAAGACAAGCTGGGCCAGCAGCTCGAACGCGCGGGCGCGGGCCTGCTCGTCGGGGAAGGCGGCCAGCAGTTGCTGCGCGCCGGCGAGGTCACCGCGGTGTTTGGCCGCGATGACCCCGGCGGCACGTTGCGCGCCGGCGAACGCGTCGGCGGCGTCCATCGTCAGGGTGCGACGATGATCGGGTTGCCTGCGGCCCGGGCGGCGTCGAAGCGCTTGGTGACGTCGGCCCAGTTGACCAAGTTCCACAGGCGGTCGACGTAGTCGGGGCGGACGTTCTTGTACTGCAGGTAGTAGGCGTGCTCCCAGGCGTCGAAGACCAGGATCGGCGTGGAGCCCTGCCCGACGTTGCCGTGGTGGTCGTAGACCTGCTCGACGATCAGGCGCTGCGACAGCGGCTCCCAGGCGAGGATGCCCCAACCCGAACCCTGAACGCCCTTGGTGGCGGTGGACAGCTGCGCGGAGAACGCGTCGAACGAGCCGAGGTGCTCGTCGATGGCCGCGGCGAGGTCGCCCTCGGGCCGGTCGGCGCTGCTGCCGGGCCGCAGGTTGTTCCAGAAGATCGAGTGCAGCACGTGCCCGGACAGGTTGAACGCGAGCGTCTTCTCCAGGCCGACCAGGGCGTGGTAGTCGCCCTTGTCGCGGGCCTCGGCGAGCTGGTCGAGGGTGTCGTTGCTGCCCTTGACGTACGCGGCGTGGTGCTTGCTGTGGTGCAGCTCGAGGATCTGCCCGGACATCGCCGGCTCGAGTGCGCCGTAGTCGTAGGGCATGTCGGGAAGCGTGTAGATGGCCATGACCATCCTTCCATCTGCCGGATTGTGGCTGTTGCCAATATCTTGCAACATGAAGCGGGGTGGAGGTCTAGTAAGGGCTACCTTGCCCATCAGTGTTGGTGGGTTCGGCGGCCAGTGCGGTCAGGACGAGGCGCGCGGCGGTCATCTGTGCATCGCCGAACCGTTCGGTGAGGAGTTGCTGCAGTTCAGCATCGAGGCGCCGATCGAGCTGGCCGGCGGCACGCCCGGCCGCGGTCAGTTGCATGACGCGGTGCCGGATGTCGCCCTGAGGGCCGATCCGGCGCAGGTAGCCGCGTGCTTCCAAGGCTCCAGCGCGCTGAGCGATGTCCTGTTCGGTGACGTGCAGGGTCGTGGCGAGGGCACCGATCGTGGTGTCCCGCTCGGCCAGGTGGTGCAGCTGGACGATGACTTCCCGGCGGATGCCGGGATACCCGGCTCGGCTCAACTGTTGCTGCCGGTACAGCTCGCAGGCGGCCTCGGCATCGCGGCAGGCCGCGACGAGCAACATGTCGTCGCTCATGACGCTCAGCGCGGAAAGCGCCGCAGATGGCTGCGGATCCAATCGGCGACGGCGGTGGCGCCGGTGTCCTCGGCCAGGGACTGGAAGATGGTGGGTAGGTCGCCGCGGCGGGCGCGGGCGTCGCGGTCCATGACCGTCAGGTCGGCGCCGACGTGCGGGGCGAGGTCGGTCTTGTTGATGACAGCAGGTCGGCGGTGGTGACGCCGGGGCCGCCCTTGCGGGGGACTTTGTCGCCGCCGGCCACGTCGACGACGAAGATCTGCAGATCGATGAGGCCCTTGCTGAAGGTGGCGGTGAGGTTGTCGCCGCCGCTTTCGATGAGGATCAGGTCGAGCGGGCCGAGGCTGTCTTCGAGTTCCTCGGTGGCATCGAGGTTGGCGGAGATGTCGTCGCGGATGGCGGTGTGCGGGCAGCAGCCGGTCTCCACGGCCCGGACCCGTTCGGCGGGCAGGACACCGTTGCGCAGCAGGAAGTCGGCGTCCTCGGTGGTGTAGATGTCGTTGGTCACCACCGCCAGGCGCAGATCGTCGGCGAGGGTGCGGCAAAGCGCGGCGACCAGGGCGGTCTTGCCCGAGCCGACGGGTCCGCCGATGCCGACTCGCAGGGCCCGGCCGCCTGAGGTCAGCGGCTGGTGCGGGTCGACGTCGGGATGCGGGTGGGTGTGCGGCGGCTCGTCGGGGCCGTGGGTGTGGACGTCGGTGGTCATGGGGTGCTCCTTGAGGGGCGTACGAGGGCTTGGGTGAGGGTCAGGGTGGGTTGCATGGCCAGGTCGAGTGGGCTGGGTGGTAGCCCGGCGCGGGCGATGAGGTCTCCGACGGCGGCGATCATGGCGCCGTTGTCGGTGCACAGCCGGGGTGTGGGCACGCGCAGTTCGATCCCGGCCTGCGCGCAGCGCCGGGCGGTCAGCGCGCGGACGCGGCTGTTCGCGGCGACCCCGCCGACCATCAGCAGCGTGCCGGCGTGGTGTTCGCGGCAGGCGCCGACGGCTTTGCGGGACAGGGTGTCGGCGACGGCTTCCTGGAACGACGCGGCGACGTCGGCGACCGGGACCGGACCGTGGTGGCGTTCGACCCAGCGGGCCACCGCGGTTTTCAGGCCGGAGAAGGAGAACGTGTACGTGCCGGGCAGCGGACGCGGGAACGCGATCGCGTCGGGGTTGCCGTCGCGGGCGGCCCGATCGATGGCCGGCCCGCCGGGATAGGGCAGGCCGAGCAGCCGGGCGACCTTGTCGAAGGCTTCCCCGGCGGCGTCGTCGACGGTGTCGCCGAGATGCACGATCGGGTCGCGGGCGAGGTCGCCGAGCAGCAGCAGTGACGTGTGCCCGCCGGAGACGATCAAGGCGATACACCGGTCGGGCAGGGGCCCGTGTTCGAGGGTGTCGACGGCGGCGTGCCCCGCGAGATGGTGCACGCCGTAGAGCGGGACACCCAGGCTCAGCGCGTACGCCTTCCCGGCGGCCAGCCCGACCTGCACGGCCGAGGCCAGACCGGGCCCGGCGGTGACCGCGACGGCCTCCACCTCAGCGAGGGCGACGCCGGCGTTGTCCAGAGCGTGCCGCACCATCGGCTGCAGCGCTTCGAGGTGGGCGCGGGCGGCGATCTCCGGGACGACGCCGCCGAAGCGGGCATGCTCGTCCATGCTGGACGCGAGCGCATCGCCGAGCAACACCCCGTCGCGCACGAGCCCGACACCTGTCTCGTCACAGGACGTCTCGATCCCCAGCACCAAAGGCATGTCAGGCCTGCCCGGCGGACAGGGCGGCAATGCGCAGGGACAGCTCACCGGTGACGGTCTGCACGTCGCGGCCGGTGTGATCGCTGACGATGGCCAGGGCGAGTTCGGTGAGCAGCAGGAACGCGTGGGCGCGGTCCGCGTCGTCGCGGACCGCGCCGGTGAGCGCCTGCGCGCCGGCGAGATCGCCGCGGCGACGGGCCGCGACGATCCCGAGAGCATGTTGCATCCCGGTCAGCAGAATCGCCGGGTCCGCCGTCATGCCGCGGCGGTCAATTCACGCAACCGGGCCAGCACTTGCGCCGGGTCACCGGTCGCCTTGCCCTGCGCGAACGCGGCGTTCCCGCCGCCCCGCCCAGCCAGCAGCAGCTTGATCAGATCTGCAGCAGACAGGCCACGTTCCACGGCGGAGGGCGTGGTGGCCACGACCGCGCTAGCCCCGGCCACAACCCCGATGACGCCGGGGCGGTTCCCGAGCCGGCCGGCGATCTTCTCGGCCAGCCGCCGCCCGTCACCAGCCGTAGTGACCCCGACGTAGGCGATACCGCCGAGGTCGACCGCGTTAGCGGCGTACTCGTCGACGTCGAGGTCGAGGATCCGGTCGCGCAGATCGCTGGCCTCGCGTTCGACCTGCTTCATCCGGGCCAGCAGGGCGGTAATTCGGTCGGGTAGTTCCTCCGGGCGGGCCTTGAGCTGGGCGGCGAGCCGGCCGACCAGGTCGCGTTCGCGGGCCAGATACCGGAACGCCTCGATGCCGGTGACCGCCTCGACCCGGCGCTGCCCGGCCCCGACCGATGCCTCGCTGGTGATCGCGAGGGATCCGATCTGCGCGGACCGGTCGACGTGGGTGCCGCCGCACAGCTCCCGCGACCAGTCACCCCCGATCTCGACCACCCGTACCGTCTCGTCGTAGGTCTCCCCGAACAGGGCGATGGCGCCTTCGTGCCGGGCCTGCTCGAGTGGCAGGTAACGCACACCGACCGGCAGGTCACGGCGGATGGCCAGGTTGGCGACCTCCTCGACCTCGCTGCGGGTCGTCTCTGACAGGCCACCGCGCCAGGCGAAGTCCAACCGCAGATAGCCGGGCCGGTTGTACGAGCCGGACTGCAGCGCGGTCGGCCCGAGGACCTGCCGCAGCGCCGCGAGCACGACATGCGTCCCGGAATGGGCTTGGCGGGCGCCGGTGCGCCATTCCGGGTCCACGGCGGCGTGCACGCTGTCGCCGGTCGCGAGAGTGCCGTCGAGGATGCGGACGGTGTGCGCGATCAGTCCTTTGACCGGGCGTTGCACGTCGATGATCTCGGCGTGCAGGTTCGCTGCGGTGAGCATGCCGGCGTCGGAGTCCTGGCCGCCGCTCTCGGCGTAGAACGGGCTGCGATCCAGCGCGACCGAGACGATGTCACCGGCCCGGGCGCTGCCGACCGCCGCGCCGCCGGCCCAGATCGCGACGACCCGGGAGTCGGTCTCCAGGGTTTCGTAGGCCACCCAGTCGGTCGGGCCGTGCGCGTCCAGCACCGCCCGGTACGCGGACAGGTCGGCGTGGCCGGTCTTGCGTGCCTTCCCGTCGGCCTTGGCCCGGGCCCGTTGCTCGGCCATCAGTGCCCGGAACCCGTCGGCGTCGACCTGCAGGCCTTGCTCGGCGGCGATCTCCAGGGTCAGGTCGATCGGGAGGCCGTACGTGTCGTGCAACTGGAACGCCTTGTCGCCGGGTAGCACCGTACGGCCGGCGCCCTTGGTTTCGGCGATGGCGGTGTCCAGGATGGTGGTGCCGGCCCGCAGCGTCGACAGGAACGTCTCCTCCTCCGCGTACGCGATGGTGGAGATCCGGTCGAACTCGCTCGCCAGCTCGGGATACGACGGGGCCATGCAGTCGCGGGCGACCGGCAGCAGCTCCGGCAAGGCGCGGCCGTGCCAGCCGAGCAGTCGCATGGCCCGGATGGCGCGGCGCATGATCCGGCGCAGCACGTAGCCGCGGCCCTCGTTGCCCGGGGTGACGCCGTCCCCGATCAACATCAGCGCGGTGCGTACGTGGTCGGCGATCACCCGCAGCCGTACGTCGTCGGGGTGGCTTTCGGAGGCGGCGTGCCCGGAGTGCACGCCGTATTGCTTGCCGGTCAGGTCGGCGGCCATGGCCAGGATGGGGCGGACCTCGTCGATCTCGTACAGGTTGTCGACGCCCTGCAGGATCGACGCCATCCGTTCCAGGCCCATGCCGGTGTCGATGTTCTTGCTCGGCAGCTCACCGACGATCCGGAACTCCTCCTTGGAGGCCACGTCGGCGATCTCGTACTGCATGAAGACCAGATTCCAGAACTCCAGGAAACGATCCTCGTCGACCTCCGGGCCACCGTCGGCGCCGTAGGCAGTGCCGCGGTCGTAGTACAGCTCGGAGCACGGACCGGCCGGGCCGGGGATGCCCATCGACCAGAAGTTGTCCTTCTTCCCGCGCCGCACTATTCGCTCGGCCGGCACGCCGGTCTTGAGCCACAGCTCGTACGCCTCGTCGTCGTCCAAGTAGACCGTCGCCCAGATCCGCTCGGGGGCGAGCCCGAATCCGCCGTCGCTGATCGGCTTGGTGGACAGCTCCCAGGCCAGAGGTATGGCGCCTTCCTTGAAGTAGTCGCCGAAGGAGAAGTTGCCGTTCATCTGGAAAAACGTGCCGTGCCGGGAGGTCTTGCCGACCTCGTCGATGTCCGGGGTGCGGATGCACTTCTGCACCGAGGTCGCCGTCGCGTAGGGCGGGGTGCGCTGACCGAGGAAGTACGGCACGAACTGCACCATGCCGGCGTTGATGAACAGCAGGTTCGGATCCGCGATCGCGGGCAGCGGTGCGGACGGCACCACGGTGTGCCCGGTGTTCGCGAAGTGCGCCAGGAAGCGCCGTCTGATCTCCGCCGTCTGCATCCGCCACCCCTTATCGCCATAACTTTGCAACTACATATTATGGGTGACTGTGCAGACCCGTTCCGGTACCCCACGACCGATCACCCGCTACGGCAACCCGGTGCTGCATCGCCGCTGCGCCGAGGTGACCGTTTTCGACGACGACCTCGCGCAGCTTGTGGCGGACATGTTCGCCAGCATGGCCGCCGCCCGTGGCGTCGGCCTGGCCGCGAATCAGATCGGCGTCGACGCCCGGTTGTTCGTGGTCGACTGCCCCGACGCCACCGGCACCCATGTGGTCGCGCACGTCGTCAACCCGGTCCTGCACCTGCCGGAGAACCGTGAGCTGGACGACGACACCGAGGGCTGCCTGTCGGTGCCCGGCCCGCACGCGAGCGTGCCGCGACCGGCCACCGCATACGTCACCGGCGTCGACGTGACCGGCCGCCCGGTCCGCATCGACGGCACCGGGCTGCTCGCCCGCTGCCTGCAGCACGAGACCGATCACCTGGACGGGCTGCTCTACGTCGACCGGCTCCCGGCCCGGCAGCGCAAGAAACTCCTCGCCGAGAGCGCCGAGCACCCGGGGGTAGGGGCCGGCACCCCGAACGACGCGAGTTAGTCGTTTGCGGCGGGGGCCCGGGTCGCCGCCCAGCGCTGCTCGATGCGACCGAACCGCCACACCGCGAGCGCGACCACCCAGGCCAG
>NZ_LOJP01000001.1:4426746-4448563 GCF_001553785.1 Actinoplanes sp. TFC3 | reverse complement strand
ACCCCCCACCACGACCCCGGCCCTCACCTTCGACCAGCAGGTTCCTCGCGCCCTCGCGCACCGCCACGCCATCGGCGAGGTCTTCGTGACCGACTCGGCCCGCCTCGCCGAGGACGCGTTCGCGGTGGCCGCCGTCCTGCCGCGCACCCACTGGTTCTACTCCGACCGCCCGGAGCCTGCGCCCGGCCCGATGGCGTTGCTGGAGGCGTGCCGGCAGGCCTGCACCGTGGTCGTGCACCGCTACTTCGACGTCCCCGCGCAGACCGCGTTCCTGGTGGGCGGCTGGCGGCTGGAGTTCAATGCCAGCACCGAAACCGAGCTGGTGCTGCACGTGCGCACCTCGGGGATGCGCCGGCGCAAGGGCGTGCTCAGCGCGCTGCGGCTCGACCTTGAGGTCACGGCGGGCGGCGAGCCGGTGGGCACGGCCCGCATCGATGCGAGCTATCTGGCCACAAACCTTTACACCGACATGCGCAATCTTCGCCGTACGACCACAGCCCCGCTGTCCGGCACCCTCCCCGCCACCCGGGCCGGCACCCTGGTTCCCGCCGCCCAGGTGGGCCGGCGCCTGCCGGAGAACGTTCTGCTGACCGGCGCCACCCGCGAGGCCGGCGGTGCCCGGGCCACCTTGGACGTACCCGTCGATCACGCCTGCCTGTACGACCACCCGCTGGACCACGTGCCGGCGATGGCGCTCATGGAAGCCGCCCAGCAGGCAGCGGTCTACGCCGCCGGTGGGGGAGCGGTCCGCGGGCTGCGTGCCGGGTTCACCCGCATCGTCGAGCTCGACGAGCCCACCGCGGTGGAGGCGGCGACCGGTTCGGACGCCTCGATCAGCGTCGAGTTCCGCCAGGCCGGACTGGTGGCGTGCCAGGCCGAGGTGACGCTGCGATGAGCCTGACCACCCCGATCAAGGCCGTGTGGACCGACTTCGGCGGCGTGCTCACCCCACCCACGGGCGAAACCCTGCGAGTCTTCTGCGCCGGCGCCGGGCTCGAACCGGCCCAGCTCACCGCGGCCATGGCCGCCGTCGGCGCGCACTACGGCACCGACGCCATGGCACCGCTGGACACCCCGCTGGTCACCGAGCAGGAATGGGCCCGCCAGGTCGAGGCCGAGCTGGCCGCCACCGGCGTGCACGCCGACCTGTCCGACTTCGGCAGCCGGTGGTTCGCCGGGCGCCCCGCGAACGCCGCCTGGGTGCAGTGGCTGCGGGCCGCCCGCTCCCGGGGCGTCTTCGTCGGCATGCTGTCGAACATGGTCCCCGCATGGGACAAGCAGTGGCGCAAGATGATCCCGCAGCCGGATGTCTTCGACGACCTGGTGATGTCCTTCCAGGTCGGCACACGCAAACCCGAACCGGCGATCTTCGCCCTCGCCGCCGAGCGAGCCGGGGTCGCCCCGCACGAGTGCGTGCTCGTCGACGACCTGCTCAAGAACTGCGACGGCGCCCGCGCCCAGGGCTGGCAGGCGGTGCACTTCACCGACGCCGCCCAGGCCGCCGCGCTGCTCGACCCCGTCCTTGCCGACGCCCGGGCAGGCCGGCGATGAAGCTGCGCGAACCCATCGGCCTCAGCGCCGGCAGCTGGTATCCGCCGGGCTGGCAGAGCACCGGGCAAGCCCTCGCCGGCGGTGAACTCGACAGCCGCTCGGCACGCGACCTCGGTTACGCCGGGGTGCCGGTGGCCACCACCGAGGCGCCACCGGAGATGGCGGTCAGCGCCGCCCGCGCCGTGCTCGACCGCGCCGGCTGCCCGGCCGAGACGCTCAGCCTGGTCCTGCACGCCAGCGTCCACCACCAGGGTCACGACGCCTGGTCTGCGCCGCACTTCATCGCCGATCGCCTCGATGCGCGCCGCGCCATCCCGATCGGGCTGCTGCAGCAGTGCAACGGCGGTGCGGCAGGCATCGACCTGATCGTCAGCCGGCTGCAGGGCGACCCGGACGCCGGACCCGGGCTGGTCACCACCGCCGACCGGTTCCTGCTGCCCAGCTGGGATCGCTGGCGCGGCGACTACGGGATGGCCGCCGGTGACGGGGCCACCGCCGTGCTGGTGCACCGCCTCGCCGAGCGCCCGGCCGAGCTGGAGCTGCACGCCACCGCCAGTACGGTCGCCGCCGACCTGGAGATCATGCACCGCGGCAACGACACGTTCGAGGCCGCGCCGCTGGGCCACGGCCCGATCAACGTGCGCCGGCCCAAGCGGGACTTCATCGCGGCCTTCGGCGGGGAACGCTTCGTCAAGACCGCCGCCGACGCCATCCGGACGGCCGTACGCCAGGCCCTGCGCGACGCCGGCCTGGCCGGGGACGACGAGCGCCTGCGCTACGCCGTGCTGCCGCGCCTCGGTGCCCGCGCCATGCAGGAGGCCTACATCCCGCCGCTGGCCGAGCTGACCGGCGCCGAGCAGCTCGACCTCGGACGCTCGACCGGGCACCTGGGCGCCGGCGACCTCAACGCCTCGCTCGCCGACCTGGCCACCACCGACCTGCTCGCCCCCGGGCAGTACGCCCTCGTGCTCAACGGCGGCGGCGGCTTCACCTGGACCGCCATGGTCGTGCGCCGGCCATCCACCCCAACCAGCCGGCCATCCACCCCAACCAGCCGGCCATCCACCCCAACCAGCAAGGAGACAGCATCGTGATCGCCGTACAGGAATCGTTGTTCGCCATCCTCAGCGAGAAGATGGGCATCCCCAGCGCCGAGCTGCGCCCCGACACCACCTTCGAGGACCTCGACCTGGACTCGCTGGCCCTCATCGAGCTCAGCGTGTCGATCCAGAAGTCCTTCGGCGTCGTGGTTGATGAGATGGAACTGTCGCCCGAACGCCGGCTCGGCGAGGTCGTCGCCGTCATCGACGCCAAGGCGCGCCCGGCGTGAGCAGCCCGGCACGCACCGACGTCGCCGTCACCGGCCTGGGCCTGGTCACCCCGGCCGGGATCGGGGTTGCGGCGAACTGGGAGCGGATCAGCTCGGGGCGCTCGACCGCGTCGCCGGACGACAACCTCACCGGGCTCGGGGTGGACTTCAGTTGCCGGGTCCCCGGTTTCGACGCCGGGGCCCTGCTCGGGCGGCGCAACGCATGGCGCCTCGACCGGGTCGCGCACCTGGCCATCGTGGCCGCCCGCGAGGCCGTCGCCGATGCCGGGCTGGACCCGGCGACCTGGGATGGCGCCCGGGTGGGCGTGGTGGTGGGCAGCTCGTTCGGCGGCTCGGCCACCTACGAGCGCGAGCAGGCCCGGCTGGCCGAGGACGGCCCGGACATGATCTCGCCGCTGCTGATGGTGATGGCGCCGGTCAACATGACAGCGGGCTACCTTGCCATCGACCAGCACGCGCTGGGCCCGAACCTGGTCGTGTCGACCGCCTGCGCCGCGGGCACCAGCGCCATCGGCACCGCCCGGCACCTGCTCGCCGCGGGCATGTGCGACGTGGTGATCGCCGGTGGCTCGGAGTCGACCATCACCCGCACGACCATGGCCAGCCTGCACCGCATGGGCGCGCTGTCCACCCGGCGCGACAGCCCGGAAACCGCCTCCCGGCCCTTCGACGCCGACCGCGACGGGTTCGTGGCCGGTGAGGGCGCCGGCATGCTGATCCTGGAACGAGCCGCCGACGCACAGGCCCGCCAGGCCCGGGTGTACGCCCACGTCAGCGGCTACGGCGCCTCCGCCGACGGGCACCACCCGTCCTCACCGCACCCCGAGGGCGACGGCGCCGAGCGGGCCATCCGCGCTGCGCTCGCCGACGCCGGGGTCGAACCCGGCGACATCGGCCACGTCAACGCGCACGGCACGGCCACCGCGATGAACGATGTGACCGAGGCCCGGGTCATCCGCCGGGTGCTCGGCGACCACCCGGCGGTCACCTCGACCAAGGGTGTCATCGGGCACCTGATCGGCGCGGCCGGCGCGGTGGAAGCGGCTTACACTGTCCTCGCCGTGCACCACGGCAGCATCCCGCCGACCGCGAACCTGTCCAGCCTGGATCCCGAGATCGAGCTGGACGTGGTGGCCAAGGATGCCCGCCCGGCCACCCTGCGCGCCGCGCTGTCGAACTCCTTCGGCTTCGGCGGGCAGAACGCCGCCGTCGTCGTGACCGCACCGTGAGCCGCCGCGTCCTGGTCACCGGCGGCAACCGGGGGATCGGCCTGGCGATCGCGCGGGAGCTGGACGCGGCCGGGCACAAGGTCGCCGTCACCTACCGCAGCGGGGAACCACCCGAAGGTTTGTTCGCGGTGCGCTGCGATGTCACCGTGCCCGAGCAGGTCGAAGCCGCGTTCGTCGAGGTCGAGGCCGCCCGCGGCGAGGTGGAGGCCGTGGTGGCCAACGCCGGCATCACCCGCGACGCCCTGCTGGCCCGGATGCCGGCCGCGGACTTTCACGCGGTGGTGGCCACGAACCTGTCGGCCACTGCCATGGTGGCGCAGCGCTCGCTGATGCCCATGGTCCAGGCCCGCTGGGGACGGCTGGTGTTCATCTCCTCCGCGGTGGCGCTGACCGGCTCGCCGGGGCAGACCAACTACTGCGCCGCCAAGGCCGGGCTCATCGGACTCGCCCGCTCCCTGGCCTGGGAAGTCGGATCGCGGGGCGTGACGGTGAACGTCGTGGCCCCGGGCTTCGTGGAAACCGGCATGACCGCGGTGCTCCCGGCCCGGCGCCGCGAGCAGTTTCTTGAGCAGACCCCGCTGCGCCGGCCCGGACGGCCCGAGGAGATCGCCGCGGCGGTGCGCTTCCTGACCGGCGACGATGCCGGCTTCATCACCGGGGCGGTCCTGCCGGTCAGCGGCGGGCTCGGCCTGGGCCTGTGAACCCTCGTCTTGTCTAGCAAGGAGATCCCGGCATGGCACTTGGCGTGATCGCTCTGGGCTCGTACGTCCCGGACACCGTCATCACCAACGCGGACATCAGCGCGTGGACCGGCGCCACGCAACAGTGGATCGCCGAGCGTACCGGCGTGCACGAACGCCGCTACGCCGCCGCCCACGAGGCCACCTCGGATCTCGCCGTGCACGCCGCACGTCGGGCACTCAGCAGCGACCCCGCGGCCCGCGAACGGCTGCGTGCCCTGATCGTGGCCACCGCGACCCCCGACGTACCGCAGCCGGCCACCGCGGCGATCGTGCAGCACAAGCTCGGGCTGAGCGAGGTGCCCGCCTTCGACATCAACGCGGTCTGCAGCGGCTTTCTCTACGCGGTCACCATCGCCGGGGCGCTCGCCGCGACCCCGCTGGGTGCCGGGGGACAGCTGCTGGTGGTCGGCGCGGACCGTTTCTCCACCATCATGGACCGCAGCGACCGCAAGACCGTGAGCCTGTTCGGCGACGGCGCCGGGGCGCTGCTGCTGGGCGAGGTGCCCGAGGGCTACGGTTTCGGCCCGGTGCAGCTGATCACCAACGGCGAGCTGCACGACCTGGTCAAGGTGCACGGTGGCGGCACGGCGGCCCCGCTGACCGCCGCGTCGATCGCCGAGGGTGCCGCGCTGTTCCGCATGGAGGGCCGGGCCGTACGTGACTACGCCCTCGAACAACTGGAGAAGCTCACCGCCCGGGTGCTCGGCGACGCCGGGATCAGCGTGGGCGAACTCGACCGGCTGGTCTTCCACCAGGCGAACCCGCAGTTGCTGCGCGCCTTCGCGGATTCGGTCGGCGCCCCGCGCGACAAACTCGAGCTGACCGCCCCCGAGTACGGCAACACCGCCGCTGCCTCGGTCGCGGTCACCCTCGACGCGGCGCACCGCCGCCGGCCGTTCCGGCGCGGTGACCGGATCCTGCTCGGTTCCGTCGGCGGTGGCATGAACGCCGCCGTCACCCTGCTGACCTGGTACTGAGAGGAGTACGCCCGTGCGACTCGCTGGCAAACGCATCGTGGTGACCGGCGGCACCCGTGGGCTCGGCCGCGCGCTGACCGAGCGCTTCCTGCACGAGGGGGCCAGGGTCATGTGTGCGGCCCGCAACCCCTACGACATCAAGGAACTCGACGACATCCACCCGGGCCGGGTGCATTATCACAGCGCCGACGTCACCGACGAGCAGTCGGTCGCCGAGCTGACCCAGGCCACCCTGGCCGTCCTGGGCGGCGCCGACGTGCTGGTCTGCAACGCGGGGGTGAGCCGCGACGGCAAGATCGGCGCGCTGTCGCTGACCGACTGGCAGGACACCGTGGCCACCAACCTCACCGGGGTGTTCCTGACCACCCGGGCGTTCGCGCCACACCTGAGCGCCGGGGGACAGGGCCGGATCATCACGATGTCGTCGTGTGTGGCCACCCGCCCGACCGCCGGAGCCGCGGCGTACGGAGCCAGCAAAGCCGCCGTCGAAACGTTCACCCGCACCGCGTCGGTGGAGCTGGGACCATCCGGCGTGACCGTCAACTGCCTGGCCCCCGGCTACTTCGACGAGGGCATGGGCAAGCAGGTGGCCGCGAACCCGGCGCTCTGGGAACGCTACCGCAAGCGGCTGGTGCAGGGCCGGCTCGGCGATCCCTAGGAGCTGGCCGCCGCCGCGGTGTTCCTCGCCTCCGCCGAGAGCTCGTACGTCAACGGGGCCGTGCTCGACGTGCACGGCGGGCTCCGCTGAGGAGCGCAGAGCTTTACCGTGTATTCGAACCCTGATACAAAGAAGCGTACGTAGAAGCGCGAACGAGGAGTCACCGAATGACAGCCGCAGTCGCGGGCCGGACACCGGTCCGTCCCGGAATAACCCTGGCCGCCGTGTGCGTCGCGGTGCTGGTGTTGCCGGCCTCGCTGACCGGGGCCTCGGTGGCCCTGCCGTCGATCGCCACTGACCTGCACGCCGGCCTGGTGCCCCTGCAATGGGTGGTGAACGGCTACAACCTGGCCTTCGCCTGCTTCATGCTGGCCTTCGGCTCGCTTGCCGACATCGTCGGGCGGCGGCGCATGTTCGTGCTCGGCACCGCCGTGTTCGCCGCGGCCTCGCTGGCCAGCGCCGCCACCACCGACATCCTGCTGCTCGACATCCTGCGGGCGCTGGCCGGGCTCGGGGCCGCAGCGGTGATGACCGCGGGCAGCGCCATCCTGGCCACCACCTTCGAAGGTGCCGCCCTGACCCGCGCGTTCGGGTTGCTCGGGGCGGCCGCCGGCGGTGGCCTGGCCCTGGGCCCCTCGACCTCGGGCCTGCTGGTCGGCGCGTTCGGCTGGCGCGCGGTGTTCATCTCGCACGCCGTGGTCGCGGCCGCCGTGCTGCTGGCCGTGCGGTTCATGCCCGCCTCCCGCGGTGCCGCCGGTGCCAAGGTCGACTGGAGCGGCACGCTGCTGTTCACCCTCAGCCTGTTCCTGCTGATGCTCGGCGTCGTCGAGGGCCCGCAGTGGGGCTGGGCCAGCGGTTCGGTGCTGGCCCTGCTGATCGGCGCGGCGGCGCTGATGGTCGTGTTCGCGTTGGTCGAGCGGCGCACCCAGCACCCCATGTTCGACATCAGCCTGTTCCTGCAGCGCCGCTTCCTGGCCATCTGCCTGGTCCCGGTCGCGCTGTCGTTCGGCTTCGTCTGCCTGCTGGTCTTCCTGCCCTCGTTCTTCACCGGCGTCAGCGGGCTGTCCAACGCCGTGGCCGGGGTGACCATGATGCTGCTGACCCTGCCGGTGCTGGTGGTGCCGCTGCTGGTCGGCAAGCTAGTCGCGCGCGGGCTGTCCAACCGGGCCGTGCTGGCCGGCAGCCTGCTCGTCGTCGGGGCCGGCTGTGCCTGGCTGAGCACCATCGACAGCCACAGCGGCACCCTGCAGGTGGCCGGTCCGCTGCTGCTGGTCGGCATCGGCATGGGCATCTCGGCCGGCCTGGTCGACGCCGTGGCGATCACCTCGGTCGAGCCGCAGCGCGCGGGCATGGCCGCCGGCATGTTCAACACCATGCGCCTGGCCGGGGAGGCCCTCGCCGTCGCCGTCATCGGTGCGGTGCTGGTCAGCCTGGCGCAGAACCGCATCGGCGAGGGCGTCGGGCGCTTCACCGGGCTGGGCTCGGGCGACGTGGCCGAGGTCGGCAACAAGGTGGCCAGCGGTGATCTGAGCACGCCCGAGCAGTTGGTGCCCGCCGCGGACCGGGTGGCCTTCCACGGCTTCCTGGCCGACGGCTACGCCTCGGCGCTGAGCACCATGCTCTGGCTGGTCGCCGCGATCACCGCGATCACCGGTGTGGTCGTGTTCCTGATGCTGCGCAGCCGGGCCGCCGCCCAGCAGCCCCCGGCGGCCGAGCCGGCCGAAACCGTGGCGTCGCAGCCCGTCGCCGGATGAGAACCTGCCCGGTGCCGGTCCCCCCCGTCCGGCACCGGGCCCCCTTCCGCCCATCGCTCGCAGGAGGATGACCATGTTCCCCCCACCCGCAGACGGCAAAGTCCTCGTCGTCGGCGCCGGCCCGGCCGGGTTGTGCCTGGCGGCCGAGCTGCTGCGCCGGGGCGTCGAGGTTGACCTCGTCGACCGGGCGGACGCGCCGAGCGGACTGTCCAAGGCCCTCGCGATCTGGCCTCGTACCGTGGAATTGTTGCGGCGGTTGGGGTTCTCCGCATCGGTCGAGGAATGGGCCCTGCCGCAGGCCGCCTTGCGGTACTACTCGGCGGGCCGGCCCGTCGGCGAGATCGGGTTCACCGGCGATCAGCTGCGCCCCCTGGCCTTCCCGCAGCCCGCTGTGGAGCACCTGCTGCGCGAAGCCGTCACCCGGTTCGGTGGCATCGTGCACTGGGGCACCGAACTGCAGGCCTTGACCCGGGACTCCGGCGGGGTGACCGTCCGGCTTGCCCGCGAAGGGGAGGTTGCCGAGCGGCGCTACGCCTACGTGGTCGGAGCCGATGGCGCCGGCAGCCGGGTACGAACAGAACTCGGCGTGCCCTTCGATGGCGCCACCCATGAACTCGGCTTCGTGGTCGCCGACATCGACCTGGACACCACGCTGCAGCCCGACGTGACCCACTACTTCTGTTCCACCAAGGGCATTCTGGTCACGTGTGGACTGCCCGACGGGCGCTGGCGGGTGTTCACCTCCGGCCCGCCCGGCCTGCGTCGCGAGGATGTCGGGCTGGAGCTGGTGCAGCAGCTCGTCGACGAACGCGGCCCGGGTGGCCTGCAGCTGCGCAACCCGCACTGGATCAGCGTTTTCTCGGTGCACGCCCGGCACGCCGGCCAGGTCCGCGCCGGCCGGGTGTTCCTGGTGGGCGACGCCGCGCACATCCACAGCCCGGCCGGCGGTCAGGGCCTCAACACCGGGGTTGGCGACGCGCACAACCTCGGGTGGAAGCTCGCCCTGGTGGCCGCCGGGCACGCCGATCCACGGCTGCTCGACACCTACGCCGAGGAGCGCGGGCAGGTGGCCCGCGCGGTGATCCGGCAAGCCGAGATCCAGACCCGGATCTGGTTGCTGCGCCGCGGTTTTCAGGTACGCGCCCGCGACGCGGCGCTGCGCCTGGCCTCCGCGCTGCGGCTGTTCCACCGGGCGTACGTGCCGTGGCTCGCCGGCCTGCGTACGGTCTATGGCACCGCGATGCCGGGCAGCGTCGCGTTCGGGGCCGCTCGCCCCGGGGGACTCGTGCCCGACCGCGCGGTGTGGGATGAGCGCCGGCACCGCCGGTTGCCGTTGCGCGCCGCCCTCGACGACCTGCGCTACACCGTGCTGCTGGCCATCCCCGGGCAGGCCGACGTCGCCACCGCCCGGCTGCTGCGCACGGTGCGCGAGACCTACGGCGAGCTGGTCGACATCCGGGTGCTGCGAGCCGCCACCAACGTGCTGAGCGGTGAGCTGCCGCGGGGTTCCGGCTCCGAGCGTGCCCGGCGTTCCCGGATCCTTCTGGTACGACCGGACGGCCACATCGACGCCTGCGTCCCCCTCGCCCGCGCCCAGCGGATCGCCGACCGGCTGCGCCACCTGATCCGCCCGGCGGCGCCCCGCCGCGACCCCGTGGCGGCCGGGGGTCCACCATCGTGGGCTGATACATGACAGCCCACTGAGCTATCGTGGACGGGTTCTGCCGTGCACCTCGCCAAGCCAGCAGCTAGGGGAAGAAACTGACGATGAACACGATCCCGGGCAGTCACGCCGATCTTCTCGAGCGTCCGCTGTACGGCCACCTGGCCACCACCCGCCCGGACGGCCAGCCCCAGGTCAATCCCATGTGGTACAGCTACGACGGCGAATTCATCTACTTCACCAACACCACCACGCGGCAGAAATATCGCAATGTGCAGGCCGAGCGGCGCGTGGCCATCTCGGTGAACGACCCGGAGCAGCCCTATCGCTATCTGGAGGTGCGCGGCGAGGTCGAGCGCATCGATCCCGACACCGACGGCGCGTTTTTTCTGAGCCTGGCCAAGCGCTACGGCATGACGCTGGAAGGCCCGCCCGCCGACGCCGCGGAGCGGGTTGTCTACGTGTTGCGCCCGCAATCGGTGAGCTACCAGTAAAACGCCCTTTCCCCAGACGGCCCGGCCGTGAATATCACGTCCGGGCCGAGGTGCGCTCCGCATTTTTAATAAGCTCGTAATATGCTGAATCCAAGCGGTAGCATCACCGGCGATAAATTGATCGTGTGCCAAACGTCACCGCGCCCCGAAGGTGTCATTACATTGACATCTGGTGATTTCAAATGCGTAGGATGGAATGCGCGGTGTACGACGCACCATTCAATGATCACTCGGGGGAGTAATGGACGACGTCGAACTCCAGATCTTAGGCACCATGATTCTGTCCTGCGCGCAGGCGGCACCGATCGCGATCGCACCGAAACCGCGAAAAGTGCTGGCCCTGCTCGCGCTGCACGCCGATCAGGTGGTGCCGACCGCCTCGCTGATGCGCGAGTTGTGGGCCGAGCTTCAGCCCCGCACGGCCATGACCACGCTGCAGACCTATGTGGGCCAGTTGCGCCGTAGCCTGTCGGTGGCGCTGGACCTGCCGGTCGCCGCGGTCACCGACGGCGTGCTGATCACCGAGGATGGCGGCTACTGCCTGTCCACCTCGGCGTTCGGGGTGGACTACCGCCGCTACACCACGCTGGATCTGCAGGGCCGGATGGCCATGCGGGCCGGTGACGCCCGCCGCGGCGCAGAGTTGCTCAGCGATGCCCTCGCCGTGTGGCGCGGTCAGGCACTGGTCAACGTGCAGGCCGGGCCGTTGCTGCAGGCCCAGGTCAACCGGCTGGAGGAGAACCGGTTGTGCACCACCGAGCACCGCATCATCGCCGATCTGCGCCTCGGCGAGCACCATTCGCTGGTCAGCGAGCTGGTCGAGCTGACCCTGCTGCACCCGCTGCACGAGGCGCTGCACGGTCACCTGATGCTGGCGCTCTACCGCTGCCAGCGCCGTTCCGAGGCGCTTGCGGTGTTCCGGGGGCTGCGTGCCCGGCTCGTCGCGGAGCTCGGCATCGAACCGTCGGCCAATCTGGCCGAGCTGGAGCGCTTCATCCTCAACGACGATCCCCGGCTCGACACCGACCGGGCCGGCGACGCGCTGTGCCGGCTGAAGGCGAGCTGACGATGACCGATGTGCAGACCCCACCCGGCGACCTGCTCAGCGTGCTGCCCGGCTACGAGCAGGAACAGCTGATCGCCCGGCTGGGCATCGAGATCCTGGAGTACGGTCCGCAGCGGGTGGCCGGGCGGATGCCGGTCGCGGGCAACCGCCAGCCAATCGGCCTGCTGCACGGCGGGGCCAGCGCCGCCCTGGCCGAGACGCTGGGCTCGCTGTCGGCCTACGTGCTGGCCGGACCCGGGGGCACCGCGGTGGGTCAGGAGTTGTCCTGCACCCACCACCGGGCGGTCCGCTCGGGCTTCGTCACCGGGGTCTCCACCCCGGTGCACGAGGGCGCGGCCGCAGCGACGTACGAGATCGTGCTCACCGATGACGCCGGGCGGCGGGTGTGCACCGCCCGGCTGACGTGCGCGGTCCGCAAACCCGGCGCCCGCCGCCGGTGAAGGTGTTCGCGGAGCCCGGCAGCCTGCTGCAGGCGGCCGGGCAGCACCTCGGGGTCAGCGGCTGGCGCACGATCAGCCAGCGCGACATCGACACGTTCGCCGAGCTGACCGGCGACGACCAGTGGATCCACGTCGACGTGGACCGGGCCGCGGCCGGGCCGTGGGGCACCACCATCGCCCATGGTTACCTGCTGGCCGGGCTGCTCACCCCGCTGCTGGCCGAGCTGTTCGCCGTGCACGGCACCGGTCTGGCCGTCAACGGCGGCCTCGAACAGCTACGGTTCGTCACGCCGGTGCCGGCCGGGTCGCGGATCCGGGCGGGCGCCGCGATCGCCGAGGCGGTGGCGGTGCCCGGCGGGTTCGTCTCGCTGAGCCTGGCGGTTACGGTCGAGCGGGAAGGGCAACGCCGACCGGCACTGACGGCTCGGACGCACAGTCTGTATCGAGCAGCCGGCTGATCTCGACCGCATCCCTGGGCTTGCCGAACAGATAGCCCTGCCCGGATCGCACACCCATCACCTGCAAGGTCGTCTGCTGCGCCACGGACTCGATGCCCTCGGCCACGGTCTGCAGGCGCAGCGCACGCGCCAGGTTCAGCACGGCCTCGACCAGCGCCACGTTGTCCGGGTCGGTGTCCACGTTCTCCACGAAGGAGCGGTCGATCTTCACGATGTCCACGGGCAGACGCTGCAGGTAGGCCAGTGACGAGTAGCCGGTGCCGAAGTCGTCGATGGCCAGGCACACCCCGAGGCGGCGCAGCGCGCCCAGGATGTCGGCGGCGGTGTCGATCGAGTCCATCAGCATCGACTCGGTGATCTCCAGCGTCAGCGCCGAGGCCTCGATACCCGCGTCGGCGATGGCGGCGGTGACGTCGGCGACCAGCGCGGCGTCCTGGAACTGCCGGCCCGACAGGTTGACGTTCATCTTCAAGTCCCGCGCGGCCGGGAAGCCCCGCTGCCACCGGGCCAGTTGCTCACACGCCTCGCGCAGCACCCAGCGGCCCAGCGGCACGATGTGACCGCTGGCCTCGGCGTGGTGGATGAAGTTGCCCGGAGCCAGCAGGCCCAGTCGCGGGTGCCGCCAGCGCACCAGCGCCTCGAAGCCGGTCAGAGCGCCGGTGTCCAGGTCCACGACCGGCTGGTAGAACACGACGAACTGCTCATCGACCAGCGCCTGGGCCATGTCGGCGCGCTGCTGCGCCTCCTGCAGCAACGTGGTGTACATGGCCGGGTCGAACAGCGAGCAGCGGTCGCCGCCGTCGCGCTTGGCTGCGTACATGGCCAGGTCGGCGTTGCGCAGCAGGTGCTCGGCGGAGACCGGGGCGCCGGGACCGGCACCGGCCATGCCGATGCTGGCGGTCAGCGGGAACTCACGGTTGTGCAGACGCACCGGGCGGCGCAGGTGCTCCAGCAGCCGGTCGGTGAGCGCGGCGGCCTCGGCGGGGGTGGTGTCCTGCAGGATGACGGCGAACTCGTCACCGCCCAGCCGCGCCGGGGTGTCCCCGGCGCGGGTCCAGCGGTGCAGGCGCCCGGCTACCTCGGTGAGCAGCTGGTCGCCGGCGTTGTGGCCGAGTTCGTCGTTGACGGTCTTGAAGCCGTCCAAGTCGATCAGCAGCACCGTGGCCGGGCGCTCATCGCTGGTGGTGACCGCCGCGGCGAGCCGCTCGGCGAAGCGGGCCCGGTTGGCCAGCCCGGTCAGCGGATCGGCGAAGGCCTGCCGGCTCAGCTGTTCCTCCAGGGCCTGGCGCACGCTGATGTCGCGCAGGCTCACGATGATCGCCCCGAGGTCGGGGTCGCGCAGCCGGTTGGTGGCGACCGCGTCGAAGTACAGGTACGAGCCGTCGTTCTGGCGTACCCGCAGCTCCCGGCGGATGGACTCCCCGGTGGCACCCGCGCGCAGCTCCTGCATCCAGGAGAGCACCTCGCCCAGGTCGTCCGGGTGCAGCATCGAGTTGATCACGTCGCCGGTCACCTCGGCGCTGTCGCAGCCCAGCACCGCGGCCACCGAGGGGCTGGCGTACTGGATCTGGCCCGGCTCGGCCAGCGCCAGCACCAGGTCGGAGGAGTGTTCCAGCAGGGCCTCGATGCGGCGTTCGGCCGCGCGCCGGCGGGCGTCGAGCTTGTCGCGGTTGTAGGCGATGATGCCGTTGACCACGACCACGCCGCCCATGATGGACACCATGCCGATCACCGCGACCGCCTCGATGTGCCCCTGATAGGGCAGCAGCGCCAGGAAACCGGAGATCGACAGCCCGCCGAGCACCACCACGACCCACGGCGAGAACAGCGCGGCGGCCAGCACCACGATGAGCGTGGCCCCCGGCAGGTACAGCATCATGCCTTCGCTGTCGTGGCGCGCGAACAGATACAGCACCGGCAGTTCGGCAACCCACCACAAAACCAGGAATTTGCGGGTACGACCCCAGCGCACCCATCGCGGCCAGGGCAGCAACGCCGCGGCGGCTTGAGTCAGCGTGACCACGAGCAGCGGGACCAGCCACCGCTGATCCACCGCCGACCAGTCCAGCGCGACCCGCGCCGCGCCGCTGAGCGTGACGACCGCAGCAATCAGCGCGCCGACACGAATCTGCCGGGCCCAATACTCTGCTTCATGGTCGTCGATCATCAGCGGTAAGCATCGGCGTCGCCTGGCCGGATCCAAGGAACCATCGCGGTGATCCGCACCTCTGCTCCGGATACGCTCTGGTTGATCCCATCCTGCAGTGGCATGAATCACTTTCACGACACACTGTGGCTCCGCCAGCCCTTTGTTTCCGGAGTGTTATCGCCGCGACCGCTGGCTTATGCCCGCATACGCGGCTCTCGACCGGGTTCGATCCCCGGTCAACGGTCGATGGCGCCGGAATCGGTGCGACCCCGGTCAAGCCGTTCGCCCCCGAGCCGCTGCAAGCCGGACCAGAACGCATGACCGATGTGACTGGTGTGACTGGCGGGACGGATGAAACACTCCGTCATCCGGTTGATCAAGGCACCCGGTCGGCGGAGCGACCCCCTCACGGCCCAGTGCCACGATCTTCCCCGCAAACACCCCATCCGTGCTGCGCAATGGCTCTGAGGAGTCCTCCATCGTGTCTCACTTCTTCGACGTGATCTGGTCCTGGATCGTCGAGACGGCGGGCGAGACCTCGTGGCGTGACATCATGCCGCTCGGCCTGGCCGGCATCTTTGTCTGGCTGCTCTGGCTCTACCGGGCGGTGCTCTCGCGTTTCGCCCGGCCCGTGACCAACAACTTCCACACCTCGGTGTCCGTGGTCGTGCCCGCCTACCGCGAGGACCCGGAAATCCTGCTGGAGTGCCTGCAGAGCTGGCTGAGCCAGAACCCGGCCGAGGTCATCATCGTCCCGGACGTCGGCGACTCCGAGGTGCGCAGCCGGCTGGCCGCCGTGCGCGACCCGCGGCTGACCGTCATCCCGTTCGAGCACCGCGGCAAGCGCTCCGCGCTGGGCGTGGGCATCCGCGCCGCCACCAGCGAGATCATCGTGCTGGCCGACTCCGACACCCGCTGGGAACCGGACCTGCTGGCAAACGTGCAGATGCCGTTCATCGACCCCAAGGTCGGCGGCGTGGGCACCCAGCAGAACGTCTACCAGCGCACCACCAGCGTCTGGCGGCGCATCGCCGACTGGCTGGTCAACCTGCGCTACTACGACTATGTGCCCGCCATGGGCCGCGCCGGAGCTGTCGCCTGCCTGTCCGGGCGCACCGCCGCGTACCGCCGCTCGGCGATCCTGCCCGTGCTCCCGCACCTGGAGGACGAGTTCTTCCTCGGCCGGCGCTGCGTGGCCGGCGACGACGGCCGCCTGACCTGGCTGGTGCTCGCGCAGGGCTACAAGACCGTGCACCAAAGCTCGGCGCGGGCCCTGTCGATGTTCCCGTCGTCCTTGCGTGCCTTCGCCAAGCAGCGCATCCGCTGGAGCCGCAACTCGTACCGCTGCTATCTGACCGCGCTGTGGAAGGGCTGGCTGTGGCGCCAGCCGCTGGTCACCAAGATCACCGTGCTGCAGATCCTGCTGACCCCCATCACCATGGGTATGGCGCTGGGCTACCTCATCTTCAGCCGCCTGGAACTGAGCGTGCACTCGCTCGTGCTCACCTTGATCTGGCTGCTGCTCGGCCGCGGCATCCGCGGCTACTCGCACCTGCGCCGCCACCCCCAGGAGATCCTGCTGCTCCCGCTGATCGCCCTGGTCGTCATCCTGATCGCGCTGCCCATCAAGCTCTACGCGTTCGTCACCATGAACAAGCAGGGCTGGCTCACCCGCACGTCGGACAGCATCGGCGGCGAGGGCCAGAGCGCCGCCACCCTGGACGCCCCGGGGGTCAACCACCACCCGCTCTCCGCCCCCCAAGGAATGCGCGCATGATCGCCCATAATCGCGTCGCCGCCGCGGCCGGGATCCTGCTCGGCCTGACCACCCTGCTGCCGCTGAGCTCCCCGGCCGCCGCCGACGACACCGAGCCGCTGTCCACCGAGGCCGCCGCGCAACAAGCCGGGCTGGTTGCCGCCGAGGACAGCCGCCTAGACAAGGTCCGTGCCGTCGCCGCCGTCGCCGCGATGAAGGGCAAGTACTCGGCCAACCCGTTCCGGCTGGACACCGGCGACGGGTACACCCTGGTGCTGACCCGCCGTCGCCAGCCGTACACGGTCGCCGACCTGCTCAAGCTTGCCCCGCAGACGTTCGTGCGCCAGGGCGACGGCAGCTACCTGCTCACCGAGAACCTGTACCTCAACTCCGGCGCCAAACTGAAACTGGCGAACGCCGGCGGCCTGACGGTGCGCATGGCCAGCACAACCAGCGGTTTTGTCTCGATCGTCTCCTTCGGTGGCGACCTGCAGATCACCGGTACGGCCCAAGCTCCCACGAAGATCACCAGCTGGGACAACCGCACGTCGCTGCCGGACACCCGGGTCGACGACGGGCGCGCCTACATCCGGGCCATCGGCGGGCAGTTCAGTGCCGCGTACGCCCAGATCTCCGACCTCGGCTTCTGGAGCGGGCGCACCGGGGGCATCGGGCTGACCGGCACCGACCGGCCCAACACCGGCGACGTCGACGGTCCGAGCCAGCTCTCCAAGACCGAACGCGAAGAAGCGAAGGCCGCGGAGGACGCCGAGGAAGCCACCCCCAGCGCCGGTAACGTGTTCGCCCAGCCCAGCGGCAAGCTGGCCGTACCCGACACCCGCTTCGGGGTGCCCGGTCTGTCGTACGTCTCCGGCTCGATCGACCACACCACGATCAGCGGCAACGCGTACGGCATGTTCATCTCCGGCTCCAACGGCGTCACGATCTCCGACACCACCGTGGCCAAGAGCCTCGAGGACGGCGTGGTGCTGCACCGCTTCGCCACCGGCATCGACGTCAACCGGCTGACCTCGCAGGACAACGGCGGCGACGGCTTCGTGCTCTCCCGCGCCGCCCAGCAGGTGCGCATCAGCAACAGCGTGGCCAAGGACAACGCCCGCAACGGCTTCACGCTCAACGGACTGCCGCTGGCCGTGGGCCCGTCCGCGTCCGGTGAGCTGATCGGCAGCTACGGCTCCAACACCATCGAGAACAGCATCGCCGAGGACAACGTGCACTACGGCATCGAGGTCATCGGCGGGCTCAACATCACGGTGCAGAACAACACGGTCACCGGCGGCGACATGGGCATCGTGGCCCGCCAGGGCACGGACACCGTCACGATCAGCGGCAACACCCTCAACAGCCAGAACCGGCAGGGCATTGCGGTACGCGACGGGGTGACCAAGGCCGTCATCACCGGCAACATGGTCAACTCCACCGACAACGCCATCTACGTCAACCGCTCGGTCGCCGAGGTGCGCGGCAACACCATCGTCGACGCCACCAACCACGGCGTCTCGCTGGTGGGGGAGACCGGTGGCTCGAAGATCTCGTTCAACGTGGTCTCCGGCGTCGGCCCGAGCGCGCTGGACACCTCCCGGCAGAGCGGCAAGATCAAGCTGGAACGCAACCAGATCACCGCCTGGCACGACACCAGCTCGTTCTGGATCAAGTTCCGCCACTACGCCAGCCCGATGACGCTGCTCTGGGTGGCCATCCTGCTGCTCATCATCGTCTCGGCCATCCTGGGCGTGCGCCGGCGCCGCCGCGGCCTGGGCCAGCCGTACGCCAACACCATGTCGTTGCACACCCCGGCCGTACGACGCTCCGCTCGCGTACCGATGCAAGGCGGCCCCCAGCTGCCCCTGCGCGGCGGCCCCGGCGGTCCTGACCCTCGCGGCGGCCCTGACTCTCGCGGCGCGGCCGATTCTCGCGGTGCGGCCGATTCTCGCGGCGCGGCCGATGCTTCGGCTCGGGCCGGGGCTGAGGTGATCCGGTGAGGCGGCGTCCGCTCCCGGCGCTGCCCGGCGGCCTGGGCGTCTGGCTCGGTGGGGCCGCACTCGTGGTGGCCCTGATCGCGCTGATCATCACCGTGACCCGTGACAACGGCCCCGCGCCGGGCGCCAACGGGCCGGTCGGCGCCACCGGCCCGGTCGGCAACCCGGACCCCCCGCTGACCTCCCCCCAGCCCACCGGGCCGGTCAGCACCCCGGCCTCGGATCCGGCCTCGGCTCCGGCGTCGGCTCCGGCTCCCGCGCCGGTCCCGGTGGACTGCCCGGCCGCCACGGTCACCGTGACCGATGCGGCCACGCTGACCGCCGCGCTCACCCAGGCCGCCCCCGGCGCCAGCATTCACCTGCAGGACGGCACCTACCAGGGCACCTTCGTGGCCGCCACCAAGGGCACCGCCGAGCAGCCGATCTCGCTGTGCGGGGGAGCGGGTGCCGTCCTGGACGCCGGGAACGTCAAGAAGGGGTACGGCCTGCACCTCGACGGCGCCGACCACTGGCGCGTGTCCGGGTTCACCGTCCGCAACGCCCAGAAAGGCGTGATGGGCGATGGGGTGCACAACGCCGTCATCAGCGGCCTGACCGTCGAGCAGATCGGCGACGAAGCCATTCATCTGCGCAAGTTCAGCACCGGCAACATCGTGGAGAACAACGTCATCCGCGAAACCGGAAAGCGCCGCGACAAATTCGGCGAGGGCGTCTACATCGGGTCGGCGCAATCCAACTGGAGCGATATCTCCGGCGGCCAGCCCGACGCCAGCGACCGCAACACCGTGCGCGGCAACACCATTTCGGCCACCACTGCCGAAGCCATTGATGTCAAGGAGGGTACGACCGGAGGAACGGTGTCGGGCAACACGTTCGACGGCGCCGCGCTCACCGGGGCCGACTCCTGGGTCGACATCAAGGGCAACAACTGGACCATCAGCGGCAACACCGGTGTACACAGCACCCAGGACGGTTTCCAGACCCATTCGGTAGCCGACGGCTGGGGCAAAGCGAACACGTTCACGGCCAACACCGCAACTGTCGACGGCCCCGGTTTCGGCTTCCATTTCGCCCCGGTCGAGGACAACCGCCTCACCTGCGACAACAAGGCTTCCAGCGCGGACAGCGGCCTGGCCAACGTCCCCTGCAGCAAATAGCACGAGGAGCTCGCAATGATCACTCGTCCCCGTCTGAGCGTCATCGGCACCGGCTATCTCGGCGCCACCCACGCAATCTGCATGGCCGTCATGGGCTACGACGTCATCGGCGTCGACGTCGACCCGAAAAAGGTGCAAAAGCTCAACGACGGCGAAGTCCCCTTCTTCGAGCCCGGCCTGCCCGAACTGCTCACCAAGGCCCTGGAATCGGGCCGCCTGCGCTTCACCACGGACTTTGCGGAAGCCGGAGAATTCGGCGACGTCCATTTCCTCTGCGTCGGAACACCGCAGCAACAAGGATCGGAAGCCGCAGACCTGCGGTACGTCGACAGCGCCGTAGAATCGCTGGCCCCCCACCTTCGCCGTCGTGCCCTGGTGGCCGGCAAATCCACGGTTCCCGTCGGCACAGCAGCCCGCCTTGCCGCCCTGATCCACGAGCTGGCTCCCGCCGGGGAAAAGGTGGAGCTGGCCTGGAACCCCGAGTTCCTGCGCGAGGGCTTCGCCGTCGACGACACGATGAAGCCGGACCGCATGGTGTTCGGCGTGACCTCCGAGTGGGCGGAGCAGATGCTGCGCGCCGCGTTCGCCCCGGTGCTGGCCCAAGGCGTGCCGGTCAAGGTGACCGATCTGCAGACCGCCGAGCTGGTGAAGGTTGCCGCAAACTCCTTCCTGGCAACGAAAATCTCGTACATCAACGCCATGGCTGAGGTTTGCGAGGCCACCGGTGCTGACGTGCACGACCTTGCCGAGGCTCTGGCGTACGACGAACGCATTGGCGGTAAATTCCTTCGCCCTGGCTTGGGTTTTGGTGGTGGCTGCCTGCCCAAGGACATCCGCGCCTTCGCTCACCGCGCGGAGGAGCTGGGGGTTGGTCAGGCCGTGGGCTTCCTCCGCGAGATCGACGGCATCAACCGCCGCCGCCGTGCGCGGACGGTCGACCTGGTCGTCGAACTGTGTGACGGAGATGTTCAGGGGAAGCGGATCGCGGCGCTGGGTGCGGCCTTCAAGCCCAACTCCGACGACATCCGCGACGCCCCAGCCCTGGACGTAGCCGCCACCCTGTCCCGCATGGGCGCCGACGTGGTCGTCTTCGACCCCGCCGCCATGGAAAACGCCCGCCGGGTCCACCCAGAACTGAGCTACGGCGACAACGCCATCGACGCGGCCCACAACGCGGACGTGGTGGTCCTGCTAACAGAATGGACCGAGTTCCGCGAACTCGAACCAGCCGCCATGACCGCAGTGACCGCCCAGAACAAAATCGTGGACGGCCGGCACGCCCTTGACCCGGCAAAGTGGCGGTCGGCTGGGTGGGAGTATCGGGCGCTGGGCCGGCCCTGATGGTACGTCCTCGCGGTGTGCCACTGAGGGGTGGTGGCACACCGCGAGGCATTGATTTGGTGTGGTGCGGTGGCGCGCGCGGCTCAAGCCTTTCTCTCGCCGGCGCGGACCCAGACCTCGCGGCCCGAGCCCTCAGCGCCCCCGGACCACCGACAGGAACAAAATCAACAAAATGAATCCGAACCAGAAGTTCCAGATCGAGTTGAGCCGGTAATAGCCTCTGACCGGTTTTCCCCCACGTTCGTGCGGCTTCACAAGTGGCATCGCGACTCCTTCGGGCGACGAGATCGACAGAGTGGGTCACCGGCAGGTGACTGATCATCAGAGCAAGCGATCGCTAGGGCAAGTGATCGAAAGAGCATCCTGATCAACGAAATGAGCGATCAACACAGCAACGTCCTCGAAAAGGACGCCGGTAATCCGTTGCCGCACCGAATCGTGTCATTGAAAAATGACGAACCAGAGAACCCGGTTACCGGCCTCCGCGATCTGAAGAATCGCACCGGTTCCCATCGGCATCACAACACCGAGTGACCGTACAAGTCCGAAGAGCCACTATCGCGGCAACGAAGGTCCCCCGTAAGAGCAACAGCGCGCAGCCGCGCCCAGCCCACAATAGGCGCCAGCCAGAAGCCTCAGCTGAGCCGCTCAGTCCCCGTCTCGGGATCAGGCGCCGTCGTAGTAGTGCTGGGCGTGTCCGAAGTGTCAGTAGGGTCCGGCTCCGGCTCGGCGGGCGGTTCATCCGGCGTCGCGCTGGTTGCCGGCGGCGCCGGGTCGTCCGGGGTGGACGAGCTGGCCGGCGGGTCGCTCGGCGGGGTCGGCGAATCCGAAGGCTCCGGCGATTCCGAGGGGCTGGGTGAGGGCTTGGCCGTAGCGGTGTGTCGCGGCTTGCTCTTCGATCCGCCGGTCCGGTGCACGGTTACCGGGACGACCTCGGTGGCCTGGGCGGTCGGGGTGGCCGTTGCGGTCGGTGACGGGGATGCAGAGGTTGACACGGGGGCAGCGGGTTGGTGGTTGTCGGCGGCGGCTTCGGCCTTGTGGCCTCCGGGGG
>NZ_LOJP01000001.1:4414472-4426646 GCF_001553785.1 Actinoplanes sp. TFC3 | reverse complement strand
ATGCAGAGGTTGACACGGGGGCAGCGGGTTGGGGGTTGTCGGCGGCGGCTTCGGCCTTGTGGCCTCCGGGGGTGGACGCGCCGTTTGCCAGTTGGAGGCCCATGATGCTCAGCACCGCGGTCATCACGGCTACCGCGCCGGTGACCAGGGCGCGGCGGCGGGAGCGGCCCTGGACCGGGGCCGGGATGGAGATCCGGAACGCCGGCCGGAGCTCTGGGGCCGTGGTGGCGGCCGTGCGCAGCACCTCGGCTACGGCCTGCGCGGTCGGGCGCTTGGCGGGGTCCTCGGCGGTGCTGGCCTCGTAGATCCGCGCGACCTCGCGGGGCAGGCCGGCGATGCGGGGCAGGTGCGGGGCCTGGCGGCCGTGGCGGGAGGCGAGGATTTCGCCGACGCTCTGGCCCGGCCAGGCTCGTTTGCCGGTGAGGCATTCGAACAGCACGAGGCCGAGTGCGTACACGTCGGCTGCTTGGAAGGTTGGCTCTCCTCGTAGCTGTTCCGGGGCGAGGTGCGCCGGGGTGCCCCAGAGCCGGCCCTGGGTGTCGAAGCTGTTCTGGCCCGCCGCCGCGGCGATGCCGAAGTCGAGGACCTTGACGCCGCTGGGGGTCAGCATGACGTTGCGCGGCTTGACGTCGCGGTGGACCAGGTCCTGCTCGTGCGCGGCGGCCAGGGCGGAGGCGATGTCGGCGCAGATCTCCGCGGCGCGGCGCCACTCGATCACACCCACGCCGGTGAGCCGGTCGGCCAGCGTCTCGCCTTCGAGGAGCTCCATGATCAGGTATGGCGTGCGCTCGCCGTCGTCGGTGACCTCGCCGTAGTCGTAGATGCGAGCCACGTTCGGGTGGTTGAGCCCGGCGGCGGTGCGGGCCTCGCGGAGCACCTCGGCCGAGGGCTCGTCGGAGGCGGGACCGTAGGGAAAGAAGAGCTTGATCGCAACGTGGCGTTTGAGCGTGCGGTCGAAGCCGCGGTGCACAATCGCACTGCCGCCCCGGCCGACGGCGTCACCCAGCCGATAGCGCCCCGCAAGCACACGCACCGCGACCTCCCCAAGGTCGTTACGGCTCCGGCGTCCTCCGCCTCGGCGCGACTACCCACAGTAGGCAAACGCGCCGGTGCAGCGTCCATCTCCAGGGCAGATGCTGAGCATCATACCCTGCCAGTGGCGAATAAAACGACGTCGATGCATGGGCCTGGGCGTCTGTTACCGTCCGTACATCTCCGGGTACGGCGGGAGAGCGGTGATCACCCAAGTGACGCCGGCGCCCCCGCCGCCCAGCCGGCTCAGCGGCGCCCGCGCAGCCCGGCCACGAGGCTCACGCCGACCGCGGCGAGCACGACCTGGATGAGCAACTCGATCCAGTCGATGCCACCGGTGTCAGCGACGCCGAGCCCGGCGGCGATGAACGTGCCGATGAGGGCGGCCACGATGCCGATCAGGATCGTCAGCCAGATGGGGATGTTCTGCTTGCCGGGCACGACCAGGCGGCCGAGCGCGCCGATGACCAGGCCGATGATGACCGCGGTGATGATGCCGGAGATTTCCATGGCCGCTGGGTGCCCGGACCTCCCGTGGCCACAAACCTGAGCGCCCGCGATGTCACGTGATTGTCATGATGCCCCTCGAACCAACGCCGGCGCGACCCCGAGGCAACGCCACGCGGCCCCGAGGCAACGCCGCGCGGCCCCTTGAGCGGCGCCATGCGGCCCCATGCGAGGGCGGTACCGGACGCCCGGGCATCAAGCGGTCCTCAACCCGCCCCAAGCTTGGGTTTGCCCAGCTCAAGGGGGTAGCGTGCGGCTTCGACCAGCTAGGAGAAGGAGCCGGTGCATGCCCCGGATGTCGCGACGGAACCTGCTCGCGGTGGCCACGCTGGCCGCCTTGCCGGCGGCCTGTTCCCGCCCGTCCCCCCCGCCGACCGCCACGGCCACCACGGCTGCCACCGGCGTCGTCCCGGTCCCGCCGGCGCGCTCGGCGACACCCGCACCATCAGCGTCGCCGGTCACCAGTATCGCTCCGGCGGCCACGGCGACGACCTCGCACACTCCCGGCAAACCGGCCGCCACCAGCGAGGCGCCGGCGGCGCGGGACACCACCCGAGGCGGCCCGGTTCCGCCGGCCGAGAATGCCGTCATGCTGGGCGCGTACCTGAGCCTGAGCGGCAAATCGCTCCCCGAAAGCCTGCGGATGCGCCGCGGGCAACTGGGCCGCGACCAGCGCATCGTGCATCAATTCTGGGCCTGGGACGAGGCCATGCCGCGCACGCGTTCCGGGATCGGGTCCGGCAGCACGCTGATGATTTCCTGGCACGGCGTCGCCTGGTCGAAGGTCAATGGCGGCGGTTCGGACAAGCTGATCGCCGCCGCGGCTCGCAACCTGGCCGCGCAGGGAAAGCCGCTGCTGCTGCGCTGGGCGTGGGAGATGAACGGCGACTGGTTCGCCTGGGGCGGCGCCGGCAACGGCAAGGATCCCGGCAAGTACGTGTCCGCGTGGCGCCGTATTCACCGCATCTTTGCCGAGGAAGGCGCGGACAACGTGGCGTGGGTGTGGAGCCCGAATTGGAATTCCAGCCCGAACGAGTCGTGGAACGCCCTGCAGCGCTATTACCCCGGTGACGATTACGTGGACTGGGTCGGGGTTTCCGGCTACGACTTCTACAAGGAATCGCCCGCCACGCTGTTCAATCCGGTCGTCAACGCCTATGGCTCCAGCAAGCCAATCATCATCACCGAAACCGCGGGCATCGATTTCGGGGGCACGTCAAAGGCGGATTGGATCGACGACCTTTGCGGGTACGTCCGCAGGACCCCCGGGATCGGTGCGCTCGTCTGGTTCGACACCGACACGCACAACGACACGAACTTCCGGGTCGACAGCACGACCGGGGCGCTGCGGGCGTACCGGAAAATGGGGTTGAACGCGCATTTCCGGGGTTGATGCCGTGAGATCGTCGTCAGGGAAGTCTGATGCGGTGAGCGGGGAATTCGATGGTCACGGTGCCGGCCGGAAGCACTCTGACGCTGCGCTGTCTCGGCGAGGAAGCGACGGCACTGATCTCGCTGGCCGAGGTCCGCGCGGACTTCGTGCCCGAGCTTCCGCCGATGCCGGTGCTCAGCCTCGACGGCCCCGGCACCCGGCGGTACGGCATCCTCGAGCTGGTCAGCAGCGCCGGCGTCACCTGGGTCGAAGCGGAGCTGCGCGACGGCATGCTCACCATCACCGGCGACACCCCACCGGCCGGCGTGGTCCAGCGACGCGGCGCGGCCCGGCGCTCCGGAACCTATGCGGCGACCGGCACGGCCCAGCTCGACGCCGCCCCGGGCCGCCGCCTGATCGCCTTGACCGGCCACGTCGAGGATGTTTCAACCAGCGGCCTGCTGCTGCGCGCCACCCCCGACGGCAGCCCCCACCTGCCGACCGGCATCCAGCGAACCCTGCTGCACATCAGCATGCCCTGGGGCGGCATGACAGCCGCCATCAGCACGGTCGACCAGCGCGCCGACCACCTGCGCGGCACCTACGAATGGATCGACCCAGCCGACGCCGCGGCCCTGCAAGAGTTCTGCTCGGCGCGCTGAGCAACCCGCTCGTTGCCGGAGGCGCGGTTTCTTTGGTGCGGCAAGCCACTTGCTGTCAGGAGGTGAGCATGTCCGTCGAGTTGGCCGCCCCGGCTTGGATGCACGTAGCCATACGCATGGCCGGCAGCGCCCAGCGGACCGCGGTCCAGGAGAGCGAAGGGCTCAGCCCGCTTCGTGAACCCCGAAGTGGTCGAGCAGCGAGGTTGTCTCCAGCACCCGGTACACCGCCGGCGGCGTCTTGACCAGGATGAGGCGGCAGCCGGCCGCCCGCGCGCCGGCCTGGCACAGCACCAGCGCGCGGATGCCGGTCGAGTCAAGGTAGGTCACGCCTTCGATGTTCACCTCGACGTGGGACGGTTGGTGGTGGCGCACGGCGTCGAGGAACGCCTTCTCGAGCTGGTCCGCGGTCACGCTGTCGACTTCGCCGGAGACGGTCATCCGGGTGCGGGCGGTCTCGCTGTGATGGTTCACATCGACGAGCAACGGCCGCATTGATGCCGGCGAAGGCAGGCTTATGGGGAACTCCCGAACGAGGGCAGCTTGATGGTCAAGCCATCGCTGTTGAAGGCGTAGCCACCATAGCGCGCCCTCAGCTCTCCGGCGAGAACACCTGCGGCTTACCGGGAGGCGACAGCGGCAGGGAAGCAACGAGCGCCACGAGCGCGGGAACGGCCGTCAGAGCACAAAGCACGAACAGCCCCGGTTGTACGTCCGCAGCAAGCCAATCCAGCACGGGATCCGTGATCAAGTGGTGACCCGGCGCAACCATCCAGCCGAGGGCGTCGGTGCCGAGCAGAAGCACCGTGGCGGCCGAGATGACCCTTCCGGTCGGCTGCCGGTCGGCGTTAGCGGGCAACCGGCGCGCGACGGCTGTGACGGCGTACCCGATCGACATCCCCGGCAGCACGAACGCGACGCCCCGCACGGCCCTGCCCCACGCCTCGATGGCGAACCCCGATCCGGCGTCCGAGGTCAGCAGTAGGCCAGTGGTCCCACCCAGCAGGGCAGCCGCACCGGTCACCGCCGCGAGCGCAGCCACCGGCGGCCGCAACAGGATCGCGGCGATGACCGACCAGCCGAACGCGACAAGCGTGACGGCATTGATGGTGTGCTCGACGTCACCGCGCGGGTCGGCCGCAAGGCCCGCAGAGGAAAGGAAAAGCCACAGCAGCGGTACGACGGCAGCCGCGACAGCGAACCAGATGAGCGCGGTCCGGGTGCGGCTGTGGGGCGTCGGCATGTCATCCAGTCTCGGTGCCCGGCGCAAGGGGTCGTTGCAAAGTGGCCACCAGTAACTCCGCCGTGGCTTGCAAGTGCGTGCGCATGGCGGCCTCGGCGGCAGCTCCGTCGCGGGCCAGCACCGCCGTCACCACCGGCACGTGCTCGGCGTGAATCTCGGCCAGGGTGCGCCCGCTGGCCGTGGTGGGCGGGCCGAGCAACGCGGTCGTGCTGCGCAACCCCTCAACGATTGCGGCGGTGCGGGGTTTTCCGGCGGCGTGCAACAGCAGATCGTGGACGGCGTGGTCGGCCATCCAGAACGACGGGCTGTCAGTGGCCGTTGCCATGGTGTTCAGGGCTGCGCGGATGGCGGTGTGCTGCTCGTCGGTGCCGTGCTCGGCGGCCAGCCGGGCCGCCGGTGGTTCCAGGGCGAGGCGGATCCCGAAGATTTCCTCGATGTCGTGCGCGCGGGGCGGCAGGACCCGGAACCCCCGGTTGCGCCGGATCTCGACCAGCCCCGCCTCGGCCAGGCGCAGCAAGCCCTCACGCACCGGGCTGCGGGACACGCCGAGCAACTCGGCGAGCTGGTAGACCGAGTACGTGGTGCCGGGCACGAGCTCGCCGGCGGCCACCCCGTCGCGCACCGACTGGGCCACCGCGTCGGCCAGCGAGGGGGCCTCAGGGGAAAGAACGAGAACGGGCACGAGTAACATGTTACCCATGACTGAGCTGGTGGATGCGCTTGAGAAGGCCGGCCTCGAGGTGCGCAACGACGCCGGCACCCTCGGCATGTACGCCTCCGACGCCTCGCTGTACCGGATTCCCCCGCTGGCCGTGGTGCGCCCCCGGCACACCGACGAGGTGGCTGCCGCGCTCGACGTCGCCCGCGAGACCGGCGTGCCGCTGACCTCGCGCGGCGCGGGCACCTCGGTGGCCGGCAACGCCGTCGGGCGCGGCATCGTGCTCGACTTCTCCCGCCACCTCAACCGGGTCCTGAACATCGACCCCGAGGCGCGCACCGCAACTGTCGAGCCGGGCACCGTACACGCCGTCCTGCAGAAAGCTGTCACCCCGCACGGCGTGCGGTTCGGGCCGGACCCCTCCACCCACCCGCGCTGCACGATCGGCGGGATGATCGGCAACAATGCGTGCGGTTCGCGCTCGCTGGCGTACGGCCGCACCTCCGACAATGTCGCCGCCCTGGAACTGCTGACCGCCACCGGTGACAAGCTCACCACCGGCCCCAACGGCGACAGCGGCGGCCCTGTCATCGACAACGTCCGCTCGGTCATCGGCCGGCACCTGGCCACCGCCCGCACCGAGTTCGACCGGTTCGGCAGGCAGGTCTCCGGATATGCGGTGCAGCACCTGATCCCCGAACGCTTCGACCTGACCCGCGCGCTGGTCGGCTCCGAGGGCACCCTCGCCGTCATCACCAAGGCCACCGTCAAACTGGTCGTCGACGCCCCGGTCCGCGTGGTCGTGGTGCTCGGCTTCCGCGACATCGTCGCCGCCGGCGAGGCTTCCCCGGCCGTGGTCGCGCACGGACCGACCTCCTGCGAGGGCCTCGACTCGCGTCTGCTCGACGTGCTGCGCGCCCGCCGCGGCCCCGATGCCGTGCCGCCGCTGCCGCGCGGTGGTGCCTGGTTGTTCGTCGAGCTGGCCGGTGACGACGCCGGTGAGGTCGACGCCCGGGCCCGCAAGCTCGCCGCGGACGGCATCGCCGACGACGCGCTGGTGGTCACCGATCCCGCCACGCAGGCCCGGTTGTGGCGCATCCGCGAGGACGGCGCCGGTTTGGCCGGGCGGGCTCCCTCGGATCGTCCCGCGTGGCCCGGCTGGGAGGACGCCGCCGTGCCGCCCGAGAAGCTGGGCGCCTACCTGGCCCGCTTCGACGAACTCGTGGCCTCGTACGACATGACCTCCGCACCGTTCGGCCACTTCGGTGACGGCTGCATGCACGTGCGCCTCGACCTGCCGCTGGACCAGCCCGGCGGCACGAAGATCATGCGTGACTTCCTCACCGACGCCGCGCGCCTGGTCGGCGAGTTCGGTGGTTCGCTGTCCGGCGAGCACGGGGACGGCCGGGCCCGCTCGGAGCTGCTGCCGCACATGTACTCCCCGGACGCGATCGCCCTGTTCAAGGGCATCAAGCACGCGTTCGACCCCGGCAACCTGCTCAACCCCGGCGTGCTGGTCGACCCCGACCCCATCGACGCCGACGTGCGCCCGGCCGGTCGCTTCCCGCTGAAACAACTCGCCATGGCCTACCCCCACGACGCCGGCGACCTCGGCCAAGCCGTGCACCGCTGCACCGGTGTCGGCAAGTGCCGCGCCGACAACTCCGCCGCCGGTGGCGTGATGTGCCCGTCCTACCTGGCCACCCTTGAGGAAAAGGACTCCACCCGCGGCCGGGCCCGGGTACTGCAGGAGGTCGTCCGCGGCGAGCTGGCCTGGTCGCACCCGTCGGTTCACGACGCGATGGATTTGTGCTTGTCCTGCAAGGGTTGCGCCTCCGACTGCCCGACCGGCATCGACATGGCAACCTACAAGTCCGAGGTGCTGCACCAGACGTACCGGGGAAAGCTTCGCCCGCGCTCGCACTACACCCTCGGCAAACTGCCTTTCTGGGCTCGCCTTGCCGGATGGGCGCCGCGCCTTGCCAACCTGGCCATCCGGCTGCCCGGCCTCGGCCCGATCGCCCTGTGGCTGGCCGGTGTCGACAAACGCCGTTCCGTGCCCGCCTTCGCCCGCCGCCCCTTCCGCCGCACCTTCAAACCCCTCACCACCGACCGCAAGCCCGTCATCCTCTTCGCCGACTCGTTCTCCGACGCCTTCTCCCCAGAGGTGGCCGAATCCACCGTCCGTGTCCTGCGCGCCGCCGGCTACGAACCCCGACTACCCTCCGGCTCCGTCTGCTGCGGTCTGACCTGGATCACCACCGGCCAGGTGGACAAAGCCAGATCCATCCTCACCCGTACGGTCACAGCGCTGGCCCCCGCCGCCCAAGCCGGCATCCCCATCGTCGGCATCGAGCCCTCCTGCACTGCGGTGTTGCGCTCAGATGTACACGAGCTTCTCCCCGGCAACGCAGACGCCCAGCGGGTAGCCGGCTCCGTGCGTACGCTCGCCGAGCTGCTGGCCCAAACCCCCGGCTGGACCCCGCCGGACCTGTCCGATGTAGAGGTGGTTGCTCAGCCTCACTGCCACCACCATGCGGTCCTGGGCTGGAAGGCCGACGCGGATCTGCTTGCTGCCAGCGGTGCTCAGGTTCAGCGGCTGGCCGGGTGCTGTGGACTGGCTGGAAACTTCGGCGTTGAGCGGGGGCACTACGAGGTGTCGGTGGCCGTGGCTGCGCAGAATCTGCTGCCGGCTTTGGACGCGGCGCCCGGTGCTGTGGTGCTGGCTGACGGGTTCTCCTGCCGGACGCAGGTTGCGGATCTGCGGGAGCGGCCTGCTGTGCATTTGGCTCAGCTGCTTGACCGGGCATCGCTTTGACCGCAACCGCGATCCTGCTGGATTCCAGCGCGCTGACCTGCGGCTATCCGGCGATGGTGCGCAGGCGGTGGGCGGGCACCCCGGCCGCTGTCAAGTTGTCGGCCAGCACCGCCGATGGACGGTCGAGGAACACCGCCACCTGATAGTCGTCGCCGAGCGAGCACGCGGCCGCGAGCGTGCCCAGGTTGATGGAGTCCAGCGCGTCGTCGAGGTCGGCCAGCTCCAGCACCAGCCGCAGCGGCCGGTCGCGGCGGATGGCGCGCACCAGCACACGGCGTAGCTCGATGGCCTCGGCAGCCCCGAGCGTGCCGTGCGGCCGGATGACGAGGGTGCCGTCGGGATTGGTGCTGACCTCGACGGCAGCGCCCAGCACAGCCGGACCAGACATAACGGTGCCTTCCGTTACCGAGACGTTTGTCGAAACGTCAGGTTAAGGGTGCACGCAGGCCGCGTCGAGCGGTGCGGTCCAAAGTTCACCTGGTCACGGGGAGGTCACGACACTGTGGCGACCGAGGGCTGCCGGTGAATCCCCGGGGCACTGCCCACTTGACCCACGCCCCGGCGGTGACATAGAAGCAATCGATGCGCGACGCTGAGATCTTGCGGAAAACCTTGCCGGGGCAGTGGCGGGTGCTGGCCACCACCTTCCCCATGTGGCTGTCCGGCCGCCGCCTCGAGCCGGCCTTCACCTACGAGCCGCTGCCCGGCGAGGGTCTCGCGCTGCGCGACACGGTCAGCTACCGGACCCGCTCCGGGGCGCGCAAACGCATCGAGGGCGTGGACCGCTTCGACGCCGGGTCCGGGCTGTTCACGTGGCGCGGCCGGGGGCTGCTCAAGGTGCTGGCCAGCCGCTGGCGCGTCGTGCACCTCAGCGACGATCGCGAACTGGTGGTGCTCACCTTCGAGCGCAGCCTGGTCACCCCGGCCGGCCTCGACGTGATCGGCCGGGGCGCACAAGATCGGCCCGGGGGCCGGCCGCTGCCCCTCCCCGATGAGGAAATTGCCGGCTTGCGGTGGCTCGGATAGCAAGAACGGCGATGGCCTGCGCGCGTGCGTGCAGGTCGAGTGACCCGCCGGCGTCCCGGGAACTGGCTGCGGCGTCGGCGCCGTACACGGTGACGTCAATGTCGTACTGCTGCAGCATCCGGGCGCACAACAGCCTGTCCGGCCCGGCTCCACGATCGCTATCTGTGTATGGTCCGCTGTCTGCGCCGGCGAGCCGCCCTGCTGACCTCGCCGTCCGACGCCGGCGCCTTGACGCAGCAGGGCCAGGACGTGTTGCGCACGGCCTTGCTGACGCTGGTGGAGGCCGGCCACCTGTGAGCACCGCGGCATGGAAAGGTGTGCGAAGTGACAAGCCACCCGCATCGCCCGGTGCCGGCTGAGCCCGGGTTCCGTACCGCCCTGCTGGCCCTGGATCTCCAGCATCACCACCTTGCTCGCGTACCGGCGGCGTTCCTGCCGGCTGCTGCCACGGCCCTGCAAGCCGCCCGGGGTGCCGGCGTTCCCGTCATCCACGTCGTGCTCGGGTTCCGGCCCGGCCATGCCGATGCCCACCCGCGCAACAGGATCTTCGGTTCTCTGCCGCCGGGCCGGTACACGCCTGACGACCCCGGTGCCGCGATCCACCCCGATGTGGCGCCGGGTGAGGGTGAGGTGGTCGTACGGAAGAATCGGGTCAGCGCCTTTGCGGGCAACGACTTGCGGCAGCTCCTGGATGCCCGGGGTATCGGCCACCTCGTTCTCGCGGGCGTCGCCACCAGCGGCATCGTGCTGTCCACCGCGTTGCAGGCCTCCGACCTGGACTTTCGGGTCACCGTACTGACCGACGCGTGCGCCGACCCTGACCCCGCCCTGCACCACACCTTGACCACCAAGGTCCTCAACCGCCACGGCGACACGCTCACGACAGCGCAGTGGTCCGCACGTGGCTCCTCGCCGCACGCCCCGGCGCCCACTGCCTGGCAATATCGAGATGACTGACGATGTACGCGAGGGGATCCGCGGGCTGCTCAACGCCGCCCCCGCCACCGCTTCCGCCGCTGAGCTTGCCATCACGCTGCGTCGCCCGGAGCGGGACGGGGCCCGGGGTTACGGTTCGTAACTCCCGGGCCGGACGGTCATCACTCTTGGTCTTGGGCCGTCGTGCCACCCTCGTTGCCCTCGTACGTCTTCGGGTCGCCGATGCCACCCGCGGCCGGGTCGGCGTTGCCCAGCGCCGTCTCGCCCGGCATGTCCTCCATGCGTTCCTTGGCCTCGGTGCGCAGTTCCTCGCGGTCCTCGGGGCTGATCGACATTGTGTCCTCCTCAGGTCGGCTCCCGGCCGGGATACCCACGATCGCCGCGCGCACGCCTTCCTTGACGCGCGGTACCAGCGGCGGCGCCACGCTCAGTTCCGTCACGCCGCGTTCGAGCAGCAACGGGATCGCGGTGTCGTCCGCCGCGAGTTCCCCGCACACCGCCACTGTCACGTCGTCGCTCGCGCCGGCGCACACCGCCTCGATCAGCCGCAGCACACCCGGGTCCAGCCCGTCGGTCAGCGGGCTGAGCGTGGGATTGCCGCGCTCAGCCGCGAGAGCATACTGCGTCAGATCGTTGGTGCCAATGCTGAAGAAATCGAGGTACGGCCGGAACTCCGCCGCCTTCAACGCCGCTGCCGGGACCTCCATCATCATGCCGACATGCAGGTCGGGCGGTGCCTCCCCGAGATCGTCCAGCAACCGGCGCGCGTGCAGGAACTCGGCCACCGTGGTCACCATCGGGAACATGACGCTGACCGGTGTCGTACGGGCCACTTCGAGGATCGCGCGTAGCTGCGTGGTGAACAGCGACGGATAGGTGAGCGAGTGCCGGATACCGCGCAGACCGAGGAACGGGTTGGCCTCGGGGGGCGCGGGTGCGTACGGCAAAGGCTTGTCCCCGCCGACATCGAGGGTCCGCAAGGTGATCCGCCGGCCCTGCAGGGCTTCGGCGATCTGCCGGTACACGGCAACCTGCTCCTCGAGGCTGGGCGCCAATTCCCGCCCGAGGAACAGGAACTCGGTTCGCACCAGCCCGGCGAGGTCGGCCCCCTGCGCGGCCGCCGTCCGAGCATCCTCGACCGAGCCGATGTTCGCCCCCACGGCGATCGTCCGGCCGTCGCGGGTTATGGCAGCCGAGGACGTACGGGAAAATGCCTTTTGCCGGCTCTTTTGCTCGGCTTGTGCCCTGGCCCGGAACGATCGCAGCGGACCCTCGCCGGGCGCCACGGCCACCTCGCCGGTGCTGCCATCGAGCGCCGCCACCGTGCCGCCCGCAACCGACAGCCCGGTGCCTGCCACTGCCGGAATCCCCTTACTGCGTAGCAGAATCACGGCGTGTGAGGTAGGGCTCCCGGCTGTGAGCACAACCCCGGCGATCCGGTCAGGGTCGAGCGCGGCGGCCTCGGCCGGGGTCAGGTCCTCCGCGATCAGCACGCCGGTTCCGGCGACGAGGGCCGCAGGCAGGCCGAGCAACGCCCGTAGGACTTGATCGCTTACGGCGCGCACGTCGGTGGCCCGCTCGCGAAGGTACGGGTCGGTCAGCGCGTCGAACTCCGCGGCGACCCGGGCGGTGGCGGCTGCCCAGGCCGGGGGAGCAGAGCTGCCGTTGGCGATGCGTTCGTGCACGTCGGCGAGGAGGTCAGCGTCGTCGAGGAGCGCTAGGTGGGCCGTGAAGATGTCGTTGTGGAGTTGCTGTAGTTCGGTTCGGATAGTTGACAGCGCATTGTCGAGGCGCTGTCGCTCTGTTCCCGTCGCCGCTTCATCCCCCTGACCGGACATCTCCGAAAAATCAGGCGGGATGCGAAGCAGGTGCAGGGCAGGCCCGATCGCCACCCCCGGAGAAGCCGCCCAGGCACCCCCAGCC
>NZ_LOJP01000001.1:4410574-4414372 GCF_001553785.1 Actinoplanes sp. TFC3 | reverse complement strand
GGTGGGCGGCGGGGTGGTGCCGCCGGTGCAGGTCGGGTCGGCGGTCTGGGCCGGTACGCTGACGGCGGTCCAGGCGGCCTTGACGGTGTTGAAAGTGGCGCAGTTGTCGTTCGGGAACAGCGACTTGGCCGCGGTCAGCGTCCAGGTGCGGTACTTCACGTACGACGAGCTGGAGGTCTTGAGCAGCATCGCGTTGTACATGATCTTGATGGCGGTCTGGATGCCGACGCCGGTGACCGTGGTGCCGTTGCACGTGGAGCTGGCGGGCTGGCCGTTGCCGCTGGAGCCCTGGGCGAGCAGGTAGAACCAGTGGTTGCCGGGACCGGCGGCGGCGTGCACCTCGGAGCCGGGGGTGCTGCTGGAGTAGCAGTTGGAGTCCCCGGCCAGCGACGGGTTGTACATGTAGCGGATCGGGCCGCTGCCGACGAGGTTGACTTCCTCGCCGACCTGGTAGTCGGGGGCGTCGTTGGGGTTGTTGGCGTACCACTCGGTGGCCGCGCCGAAGGTGTCGGCGACGAACTCCTGGGTGCCGCCACCGGAGATGCCGCCCGGGGTGTTGTCGTCGATACCGTGACCCAGCTCGTGACCGACCACGTCGGCCGAGGAGATCCACTGACCGGCGGTGTTCTTGCCGATCTGCACCTGGGTGCCGTCGTAGTAGGCGTTCTGGTCGTTCAGGCCCACCCGGATCGGCCAGGCCCCGCCGTTACCGTTCTGACCGTTGCGGCCCAGCCAGGCCGAGAGCATCGCGGTCTGCTTCTGCGCCACGTAGAAGGCGTCGACGCAGCCGGTTTCCTTGTTCGTGCCGGTGCCGTTGCCCCACACGTTGTCCGGGCCGGAGAACGTCGTGTTGGTCGAGGCGTCCTGGCAGCGCAGCGTGGTCTGCACCGGGTCCTGCAGCGTGTACGTGGACCCGGACTGCGTTGTGTTCAGGCTGACCGAGCCGTTGATCCAGCCGGTGCCCGTACCGGTGACGTCGGTGACGTGCTGGGTGGTCTTGAGAACCTTGCCCGTCTGTGCATCGACGGCGACGGTGAGCCGGCTCGGTCCCTCGGCACCGGTGCCGATGACCGTGGTCTGCCAGGCGAGCTTGGGGGAGACGCCCTCGTTGGCCACCACGATCAGGGAGGTGCCCTCGTCGGCCGTCACCTTGGTGAGCTGCCCGCGGGCGGTTGCCGTCGCGGCATCCCGGGTGATCGCCGGCGTCACGTTCAGGCCGTTGATCGGGGTGGACTGCGCAACCGAGGTGTACTTGGTGGCCCCGGACGCGTCGGTCATCACCACGAAGTCGCCGCCCTCGACGGGCAGTCCCTTGTAGGTGCGCTGGTACGGCACGTACTGCAGACCGGCCGAGGAGATGACGCGCTGCTGGACGAAGCCGTCGTCGGCGCTCGCGTGCAGGTAGGCGGGACGGGAAGCGACCAGCGTCCGGGCCGAGTCAGCGGCCTTGGCCTGGGCGGTTGCCGGTGATGTCGGCTGGGCCGTCGCGGGACCGGCGACGGCCACCAGGGCCGACGCGGCCGCAGTGCCGGCCGCCAGCGCGGCGAACAGCGGGATGCGGGATTTCACGCGGGCACTCCTCTCGCCCAGGTTCACCGGGCGCTCACCGTCCGGCGAAGCGAAGGTCATCGCCGGTACGTGAGATGGACGCTAGGCATCGACAGCCATAAACGAATCAGGGAAAACCCTTGTACCGCTTGACACCCTCGGCACCCGGTCGTTCGCTGTTACCGGGAGGTAGCGCAATGGCAATGATCTGGAAATCCGTGATCGCCGCGCTGATGCTGACACCGGTGCCCGCCGCGGCCGCGCCACAAACCTGCGACGCCCCGATTCCCAGCACCACCCAGCCCGGCTACCTCGTCGCCGACCCGGACTGCGATGCCGACGGGACCCCGTTCACGCCGTTGCACGGCTCGCGGGTACGCACCGGTATTCGCGACGGGGCGGCGTACCGGATGGAAATTCCGGCGAAATGGAACGGCGAGCTTGTGGTGTGGGCGCACGGCTACCGCGGCACCGGCACCACCGTCTTGGTCAGCAATCCGCCGCTGCGGGAGCATCTGCTCGCCCGGGGTTTCGCGTGGGCGGCCTCGAGTTACCGCACCAACGGGTACGACGTCAGGCAAGGCGTCCGCGACTCGCACTCCCTGATCGCCCTGTTCAGCCAGGTCACCGGCCGCCGGGCGCGTGACACCTACCTGACCGGCGAGTCGATGGGCGGGCACATCACCGCCGTGGCCATCGAGGTCTACCCCCGCACCTTCGCCGGCGCCATGCCCACCTGTGGCGTGCTGGGGACAAGAAGCTGTACGACTACTTCCTCGATGCCAGCGTCAGCGCGGCCGCCCTGGCCGGCGTACCCATCGAATTTCCCGCTACTCCCGAGCGCTGGCGTGCGAAAGTAGCCCGGATAACCGCAAACCTGGACTATCCGACCTGGTCCGACGTGGTCGAGCGGCGCAGCGGGGGCGAGCGTCCCGGCTTCCACGGGGCGTTCGCATACTGGAACGCCGCTCGCTCGCTGCCCCCGCTCAGCGACCTGCCGTTCCTGTTCGGCCTCTACCCGGGCCTGAACAACGGCACAGCCGGCAATCTGGGCACCGTCTACCGCAGCACCGACCGCCGCCGCCTCACCCCGGCCGAGCGGCAGCTCAACCGCGATGTGCTGCGGGTCCGCTCCACCACCGTCGACATCCCCAGGGTCAACGGCACCCCGGGAATCCCGGTGCTCTCTCTGCACGGCATCGGCGACCTGTTCGTGCCGTTGTCCATGGAGCAGGTGTACGCCCGCCGCACCGCTCAGCACGGCCGCTCGAAGCTGCTGGTCTCCCGGGCCATCCGCGCCACCGGGCATTGCGACTTCACCCAGCCCGAACTGCGGCGCGGCTTCGACGACCTGGTTCGCTGGGTTCGCGGCGGGCACCGGCCCGGCGGTGACGCGATCCTCGACCAGCGTGCAGTCGCCGATCCCGCCTTCGGCTGCCGGTTCACGTCCGGCACCCGCCGCGAATTCTCCGCGTGCTGACAGTACTTGCGAGCGCGACTCGGTGAGCTGCAACGTCTGCGCACCCTCCACGGCCTGCTCGAACGCCAACTGCTCACCTAGCTCGTTGCTGCCCGGCGCGAAGCGCAGCCAGTCGAAGAAGGGCGCGGTGCCGCCGGGTCAGACACGGGCGGTGACCGCCACCGGAGAGGTGCTGCTGGATCTGGAGGTGGACGGCGTGCGTTGCCGGCTCACCCGCGGGACCGGCAGGGGGCGCGACCAATGTGCCGGCTGACCACGGGGAACGCGAGGTGGCGCACAGGGTGGCCATGGGGCTGACCAACACCGCCATCGCGGGCAAGCTCGACGTCAGCCCGTTGCCGGTGCCGACCCACCTGCGCCGCATCTCCGCCAAGCTGGACGTACCGACCCGAGCGGCCATGGTCGCCGTCATCGCGGACAGTGAGCCCCCCGATTTGGCGCCCCGGGATCGAGGGGGTAATGTTTTGCGAGCCGGCAGGGAAACGGACGCGGAAGCGGACGGCCTGCCAATCCCCAAGATCTTTGCTTAGCGGGTCAGTCGTGTTCGTATCGGCTGGGCCGGTGATGGGTTGTGGGGAATGTGTTTCGGTTTGCCCCGTGATTTGCGGTGGGGAATCGGAGCGGGTAATGTTGAACGAGTGCCCCGGGGCGCGGAACTGTGGTTTCGGGTGATCGGTGTGTGGTTGTTCTTTGAGAACTCAACAGGGTGCTTGATAAGCCAGTGCCAATTGTTTTATTTCTGGCTTCTTCGGAAGCTTGGATTCCTTTGG
>NZ_LOJP01000001.1:4393955-4410474 GCF_001553785.1 Actinoplanes sp. TFC3 | reverse complement strand
GGGGACGAGGAGGAAGCCGGCGTAGAGGAGGAGCCGAAGACGTTGTACAGGCTGAGCGAGTCGGCCTCCAAGTAGCCGTCCAGCGCCCGCAGAACGGCGTAGAACGCCTGCCCGGCGCTTCCCGAGCCGGTTGGTACCCCGGCTCGCAGCTCCCTGCGGCACCAGGCCCAACCATCCTCGGCAAGCGTGAAGTGATAGGCGTTGCCCTCTTTACGGCACTCGATCAACTTTTCTTCGATCAGTTTCAATCTCTGTTTGCCGGTGAGCTTGAGACCGGCCGCATAGCGTTCCTCGATCTGCTTGTTCGACAGCTCGGTATTGTCTGCCATCAAGATCAGCAGTAGGGCCCGGGTGGCCAGGGGGAGTGAGAGGTCAGACATGAACAGCCCTTTCTTGGCGTCCGGCGCGTCGGCCGTCAAGGAATTGTCGAATCTGTGACAGAACGAGGTCGCAATGGCGGATCACTTGGTTGTTCGTGAACCGCAGTACGGCAAATCCGGCGAGTTGCAGGCATACGTCGCGCTGGCGATCGGCGGCGAAGCGCTCGAGCTGGCGGTGTTCCTCGCCATCGATTTCGACCACGCAGCGTTCGTGGCGCCACAGCAAGTCGACCCGGATCGGGCTGGTCAGTGGGTGTACCTGGTGCAGCTGGTTCCACTCACGACCGGTCGCCCAGTCGGTGCACCGTAGCGCCGCCTCCAGCATCTGCTCGGTGTGGCTGGCCGGATGCGGCCGCCCGGCAAGAGGTGGATACGTGACCGGATCCGGAGCCGCATCGAGCGAGACGCTGGGGTCGATCAGGACGTCGGGAACCGGCAGACCGAAGGGGATGCTCTCGACGCTGTCGTCCCAGAGCAGGGGCGCCCCGGTGAGCCACAAGCCGAAGCCGGAGTCGGTCAGGAACCGGCTGGCGCCGACAAGGGCCTGCTCGGCCTCGGCGGACAGGCCCTCAGGCACGATCACCAGCAACGCCGCACGCTGCCGGGCGAAGCTGGACGCTATGGTCCTGGCCAGCCCGGCAGCGCGGACCGGGGCGCTGAGTCTGCTCGACAGGGTGGGACTCCCGCTCAGCGCCCGCGCGGCGAGGTCCACCAGGAAGGGGCCGTAGTAACCCTCGCGCTGTGCGGTGTCGAGCGCCATCAGCCGTACGGCAGCGGCGCCCGCCCCGGCCAAACCTTCGAGCGGCCGCGCGTCGGGCAGCCAGGCCGGGAACAACTCCCGAGCCATCTGGTCAAGGCTGGTCAGCAGGGCGTCGATGATCGGGGCTGGACGGTCCTGAACGCCGGCGGTGAAGGTGACCACGGCGGGAGACCCGGCACCCAGCACCTCGGTGGCCAGGGTGAGTGTGGTCGCGCTGGGTCCTTCGAGGTGCACCGGTCGATCCAGCGGCAGATCCGTCCACGCCTGTGCCACGCCAATATGCCCCTCGCGTCATGGGTCCGTCGATTTTCTCCACCGGGCTGGAAACGGTACAAGGTCCATTCCGGTGTCCGATGCTGCCGCTTGTGCACAAAAGACAGCCGGAATATTGTTACCCGGTAACAGCTATTTCTGATAACGCGCCGCTCGATTGTGTAGTGGGTATGGCGTACCGGCGACTTTCTTTCTTAGAATGCGGCGCGTGTCCACGATCGGGACCGACCCACAACGCGAAACCAGCCGGGGGCAGGATGCTGTTCGGATTCTGCTCATTGTCGCCGCGGCCGCCACGGAGCTGCGCGACGCGCCGCCGGGCGACGCCGCCCTGTCCGAAGCTGTTGCCGTCCTCGAGACCCAAGTTCGCCTGCAGAAGCTTGATTTCTGGGTGCGCAACCCCGACTTCCTCGCCGACGAACTGCTCAACGAGTACGATCGCACCGGCGACCTCGACTGCTACCGCCAAGCCACCGCCATCATGCAGTCCGACGAACCCGATGTGCGCCGCTACCCGATGCTGCGCTTCCTGTTCGGCGCCTACGAACCGCTGGATGAAGCGCTCGCCGTCCTGCGCAGCGCGAACCTCGTGATCCGCCGTAAGCGCGGCACCGCCGATCGCATCACGCGGCACGACTACTACCTGACGCGCTCCGGGCTCAGCACCGCCAACCGCATCCTGCACGACGCCCCCGAGTTCAGGTACTTCGTGGAACGCACCCAGCTCGTCGCCCGCCTGGCCGACGGCTACGGCGGAACGCAGCTCAAGTCCCGCCAGTACGAGCAGGACGAATACCGCAACACCGTGATCGGCGAGCACATCGAGTCCATTGCCCCGCGGGTACACGCCCGGCTGCGCGGGTACGCCGATCGGCTGAGCCAGGTGAACGCCTGATGACCCGCGAGGATCTCGCCACCAGAGTCGCGGTGCGAACCGGGCTTGCGGTACCCGCGGTGGAGAAAGTGTTCAGAGAACTCGGGTTCGCCCCAACAGTGTCCGGCGCCTTGCCGCGGCCGATGCAGCTTCGACGTCTGCGCCTGGCGGGTCTGCGGTCCGTCGAACCGCTCGGGCCGTTCGACCGGACCTTCCGGTTCGGCCCGGGACTGACCGTGCTCGCCGCGGACAACCTCCGGGGCAAGACCAGCGTGCTGGAGCTGATCACCTGGTGTCTGCGTGGCTCACCGCGGGACACCTTGCAAGGCGTGGTCAAACGCTGGCTCAGCCGCCTGGACTGCGATGTGGTGATCGCCGGTCGCCCGCTCGGTTTCCGGCTCACGCTGCGCGACGGTGAGCTCGTCGAGGGCCGGGTGTTGTCCACCACGGACGCCGAGCTGCTGGCGGAGGCGACCGCCGCCGATCCGTCCGGGCGCATCGTCGAGATTCTGCGGTCCAGCGATCCGAAGCAGTTCGCGACCCGGGTCGAGACGCTCATGATGGAACTGCTGCACCTGGAGGAGCTGGAATCGTCGTCACGCCGCTCGGCGGACGGGCGGGCAACGTACGGGTGGAAGGCCTATTTCGGCGTCCTCTACCTGCCACCCGGCGGTGATGCGGCATTGCTGGGCGACGCGGTCACCGGTGGGCTCGCCGGCCGGCTCCTGCAGGTCTTCCTGGACCTCCCCGGCGCAGCCCTGCTCACCCGGATGCGGACAACGCGAGACCAGATGGAGGAAGCCGCGAAGGCCGTCGAATCAGACGCCGAACGGTTGCGCCGGCTGCTCGATGCGCAACGGGTCACCACGGAACTCAAGCTGGAGGCCACTCGGGCGGAACTGGCAGCCGCCCACGTTCCACCAGCCACCGGGACTCTCATCGCTGCGGTGACCGACCGTACGGCTGCGGTCATCCAAGCAGGGGAGGCCCTGCGCCAGGCAACCGAGGCTCACGAGCTGTTGCGCTGGCAGCGGTTGCAGGATGAGAAGCTGCTCATCGACCTTCAGGAGCATCGGGCTGCGCGGCTGCTGTTTCACGCGCTCGATCCGCAAGCTTGCCCGCGTTGCGAGGCGCCGATCGGACCGGAGCGTCGTGCTGCCGAACGCGCCCGAGCCATCTGTGCGGTGTGTACCGAGCCGACCGAGCCCGACTATCACGCACAGGGGCCGGCTGCAGCGACCCAAGAGGCCAAGTGGCGGTTGACGACCAGCACTCGGGCGGAGAAGCGGGCTGAGCAGCATCGCCGAGAGATGGCTGCGGTGGCCGCTGAGTGCGGTGCCGAGCTGGCCGTGGCAGAGCAGGAGCTTGGCGCTGATCAGGCTGGGGAGACCGCACGCCAGCGCCAGGAACTGCAGGATCGGCTGACCCGGCTGGAGGGTGAGGCTGCGGCCTGGATGTCGGTGCCGGCCACGGAGGAACCGCGCATCGATGCCGTACGGATGGTGCTGGATGCCGCCATCGAGCTGTTGACCGCCGACCAGGCCGCAGCCGGCGACGGATTGTTCGCCGAACTCAATGCGGACATCGCCGCGCTGGCCCGGGGATTCGGCTTCCGCAACCTCGAACGGGTCGAGGCCGATCGGGCCGGACGGCTGCAGGTGTTCAAGACCGGTGGACCCCGCGAATGGTTCAAGAATCAGTCACCGGGGGAGCGGTTGCGGCTGCGCATCGCCGTCGTCGTGGCCCTGTTGCGCAGGGGACACCGGCATGGCGTGGCCACGCATCCGGGTCTGCTGCTGATCGACAGCCCGCGCTCGGAGGAGGTGCAGGACGAGGATGCCGCGGCACTGCTGAGTGCGCTCGAACAACTCTGCCGGGAAACGCCTGACCTGCAAATTCTGGTCACCACCGTGGACGAGTTCCTGGTACGCCGGGTGCTGAGCGATTCCACCCTGATCACCGCTCCCGGGCCGGGCCGCCCGCTGTGGTGATCCGATGCTGATCCCCGACAGCCTCGACTGGCGGCTCCTGCGCGCTCCGGAGCGTCCACCGCTGCTCACCCAGCTGATGGAGGGCCTGGCCATCGAGGAACTCGACGCCGCAGCGGAGGGGCCGCTTGCCCCGCTGGTGTGCCGGTCCTTGGCCCGGGACGTGACCGAGAGCGGTCCGGTGGCCGAACGGCTTGCGACCGCTGTTCTCACTGGGTTGTCCCGCCAGGACAGCATGCTGGCGGTGCTCGACGCGAGCGACGAGTTGCTGACGGTGCCGGCCATCGTGCGGACGTACGGGCGCCGCCTTGTCGAATCCTTCCTGGCAGGACACGCGGCAGCGCTCGTCTCTCATCCCATGATCGCGGCGACCTTCGCGGAAGGAGCGGTGCGTCTTGCGGTGGCGGGTGCGGGCAGTCCATTCGGTGCGCTCGCCGTGCTTACTCCTGCTGCGGTGGGCGAGCTTGATCCGGACTATGCCGAACGCCTGCCACGCCTCATCGGAGTCGCGCTCGATCTGTGGGGACTTGACCCGGCGATTGCCGATCCTCTGCGTGCTGCGCTCACCACTCTGCAAGATCTTCCGGACGCCGCCTTCGAACAAGGCATGGACCTGGTGCGGCAAGCGATGAGTGGACAGCGGGAGGACTGCGCGGCCGGGCTGAGGTTGGCGCGTGACAGGTTTGCGATGGCCGAAGGACTACAAGCCAGCCTGTACGAGAACGGCTCGAACGCTGTCGTCGCGTTCCTCGATGGTGATGGCGCTTCCTTGCACGCTGCGCGCGAAGGATTGGCCACCCAGCTCGGCCGGCGGGCGGTGGACCTGCGCAACAGCCATGTTCCCGAATGGTGCCGCCCCCGTGCCGAAGCAGCGTACGGATGGGCGCGGCTCATAGCGACCCTGGAGCAGGCCGACCGGCTCGGTGACGGGGCTGCCGTCGCTGCGTTGTTCGACGTGTACGCGCTGGATCGTTCGGTGATTCCGGTGGCCGGTGTGCTGGACCGGCAGGGCTTGCCTCGCCTGGTTCGCCCGGTCATCGGCACCGCGACGATCGAGCGGCACACCCCAGGTCGTACGGCATTGCGTGAGCCGGCAGCCACTCGCACCCTGGCCCAGCTGAGCACCGAGTTCGACGAGGACCCGGGCTACGCCGGAGAGACGCGGATTGCCTGCGACGTCTTGGTAGCTGAGATCGTCTCGTACCTGGTGACGGCACCGGCCGGACCGCCCTCGTTCGCCGATCTCGCCGGTTGGTTGCGCCGCGGCCGGCTGGGTTCCGGGGTCACCGTGCACCTCGGCGAAACCGGCTTGTCGGTGCGCTTTCCCGTCGCCACGTTCGCTGTAGTCCCGGCGGAAAGGTCTCTCGCCGTCCGGCTGGCGTCCGGTGCGCAAGCGGGGCCCAGCTCCCAGATCGTCGTTCCCGCACCGCGCATCGAGCCTGTTCTGACGCCGGACCACACCCCCGTGCTGGTGTACGCCGTTGCGGTCGCCATCGCCGAATCCCCGGGGCGCAGGAATCCGGAGCGGCAGCTGTTACGCCGGGAGATGCACCGGGTGCTTGAGAATGCGTTCCGCGACGGCGGGCTGGACTGGGCGGCCGTCCGACGCGAGGATCATGGCGAGGGGACTGTCGTCATGCTGCCCGCGTCCACGGCCGGGGTGCATCTCGGCGGGACGTTCGCCGGGGCGCTCGAACGCTGCCTCCGCGAATGCGCGCAGCGGTATCAGCACCCTCACCGGCTCCGCCTGCGGGTGGCCGTCGCGCTGGGGCTGGCGGACTTCGACGAGTACGGCGTGAGCGGCGAGCCGATCGAGGCCGCGAACCGCCTTGCCGCTCATGCCGGGACGCGGGCCCGGCTGTCCGGCAGCGATGACAACCTTTTGGCCTTCGCCGTCTCCGACGACTTCTATCGTGCGGTGATCCGGCAGGGCTACCGCCAGATCGACCGCGACGCGTTCCTTCCGCTGCCCGGCGCTGACCCCACCGAGCCGGCCTGGATCCTGACCCCGGACAGGCCGGCAGGTGCTGGCTGAAAGCGTCAGCGCAGGGCCGTGCCACCGTGAGTTTCATCCCCGTGCACGATTTTGTCTCCGATGATCTGCCCGCCGCCGAAGGTTACCGGGCCGTGAAAGTGAATGCCGGCCGGCTTGTTCTGCCGTACGTGGGCGGGTGGCGCTGCCGACGCGCGGTCGGAGGACCCTGAGCCCTGCGGCGACCCCGGCTCGATCCCGGGCGGCTGCCGATAGCCCGGAACCAGGATCCAGGCGCGCTCGTGGACTTCTTTGATGTCGATGTCCACCGGGGCGAACCTTGTTTTGTCAATTTGCCGGTAGCCCTGCCGGATCACTCCTCGATAGATGTCGTCGGAGGCGATGACGGCCATGGTGGCTGCGTCTGCCGCGGTCAGCGCTGCCCGCAGGGGAGCCGCGTCGACCAGCCGGGAGACGGTATTGATGGGTTCGCCGACCCAGCCGTTCGTGTCCTGATGACAGGTGCCTTGGTGCAGCGCGACGCGCAGGCGCATCTGATGCTCGGCGGAGAAGAAGCTGGCCTTTTCCCGCAAGCAGTCATGCAGCGCTCGGATCAGCGGACCGGCGAGCGTAATCGGGTCGGTAGCGGGCGGCACCAGCATCACGATGCCGTCGCCGCGGTCCAGCTTCTCCACGTCGTCCCACGGCAGATGGCAATCATGGAAGGCGTTTCGCACCACCTCGTACATCGCCGTGCGCAGCGACGCCTGCATGGGTACCGGTCGCCGGCCAAACCCCTCGACATCAACAACCACGAGGTAATAGAACGTCACCGGGCCAAGATAGAGCGAAAAGGCCGGGCATATGCCGTTTGGGCATGAGCGCCGCGATGGTTTGCATGATCGGATGAACCCACCCGGCCGCCCGGCCGAGGTGTTCCGCGTCCGGCCTTTCGCGAAGCCGTCGTCGATCAATTCGCGGGCGGATCGTCGCTAGGCATTTACGATCTTGGATGGGCGTGGTAGGCCGGAATCATGACGACACCGGAGCGGTTCGGGCGTGGGTCGGGGATCTTCCGGCGTAAGCCCATCGAGGACATCACCGACGAGCGCGAGACCGATCTGAGCCGGACCCTGGGGCTGTGGCAGCTCACGGCGATCGGGGTTGGCGGCATCATCGGGGCGGGGATTTTTGCGCTGGCGGGGGCGGTGGCCAATGCGACCGCCGGGCCCGCAGTGCTTGTTTCCTTTCTGATTGCCGGGGTGGCCAGCGCGGCGGCTGCGCTGTCCTATGCGGAGTTTGCCGGCATGATTCCGAAGGCGGGGTCGGCCTACACGTACGGCTATGCCGTGCTCGGCGAGATAGTCGGGTGGTTCATCGGTTGGGACCTTCTTCTGGAGTACATCGCCATTGTTGCGGTGGTCGCGATCGGGATCTCCGGCTATTTCTCGTTCCTGATGGGGGAGTTGGGGGTCAACCTGCCCGCGTGGATGCTGGGGGCGCCGGGGACCGGGGACGGACACGTCGTCGACTTGTTCGCTGTGCTGTTGTGCCTGCTGATCGCGTACCTGTTGAATCTCGGCATTCGCGCCGCGGCCCGGACCGAAACCGCTGTCGTGGTCATCAAGGTTCTGGTTGTTCTGCTCGTTGTCGGGGTGGGTGTCTTCCACATCCGCACCCAGAACTACAAGCCCTTCTTCCCGTACGGCGTCAGCGGCGCAATCACCGGAGCCGCCACCGTCTTCTTCGCGGTTTTCGGCTATGACGCGATGAGCACGGCCGCCGAGGAGTCCAAGGACGCGCGCCGGCACCTGCCCCGGGCGATCATCTACTCGCTCGCCATCTCCATGGTGCTGTACGTGCTTGCCACCCTGGTGCTCACCGGCATGCAGAACTACCGCGACATCGACCCGGAGAGCGGCTTCTCGTCAGCATTCGCCGCGGTGGGGCTGTCCGGGCTGGCTGACGTCATTGCGGTCGGTGCGATCATCGGCATTCTCACGGTCATGTTCACGTTCATGCTCGGCGTGACCCGCGTCTGGTACTCGATGAGCCGGGATGGCCTGCTGCCGCAATGGTTCGCCAAGCTGCACCCTACTCGCCGGGTACCCAGCCGGGTCACCTGGATCTCGGGGGTGGCATCCGCGGTCATCGCCGGGTTCCTGCCGATCCGTGAGGCCGCCGAGCTGACCAACATCGGCATTCTGCTCGCGTTCGTGGTGGTGTGCCTGGCTGTCATCGTGCTGCGCTACCGGCGGCCCGGCATTCCGCGCGCGTTCCGGTTGCCGCTCATGCCGGTGGTGCCTGTGCTCGGCATCATCTTCTCGATCTGGCTCATCACGTTCCTGGCGCCGGTGACCTGGCTGCGTTTCGCGGTCTGGTTCGTGCTCGGCATGATCGTGTACGCCACCTACAGCCGGCACCACTCCAAACTGGCCCGCGACTGACCGCGCCTCAGGCCTTGATCGGCGTCCACGTCACGTACTTGCCCGAGCGGTTGTCGCCGGACGACTTGCCTTGCAGCCGCCGCTGGACCCAGGGCAGCACGTGTTCGCGGTAGTACCGTGCCTCGTCACGCAACCGCCGGGGCTCGGCCGGGCCCGGGTCGACCATGTGTGCGGCCTGCGCATAGCCCAGTCCGCTGAGCACCAGGCCCGCGGCGCGCTGGTGGCCGGCCGCGTTGAGGTGCAGCCGGTCGGCGGACCAGTAGGGCGGCCGGCGGATCTCCTCGTCGTGGAAGACGTCGACGAACTCCACGCCGTGGCGAGCGGCTAGATCGGCGGTCGCGCTGGTGATGATCTCGCCCTTGCGGTCGATCGAGCCACCGAACGGCAGCCGTTGCGACGGGTTGGGGCCGGCCACGACGACCAGGCGGATGCCGGCATCCACGACGCGCTGAACGGCTCGGTCGATCAACGTCAGCAGCGCGGCCGTGTCGGTGCCCGGGCGCATCATGTCGTTGCCACCGCCGTTGAGCGAGATCAGGGTCGGCGCCGGCGACAGCGTGAGCGCCGCCTCGAGTTGTTCCTCCACGATGGGGCGCAGCAGCCGGCCCCGGACCGCGAAGTTCGCATACCGCACGTCGTCGCCGGGCAGCCCGGCGGCCACCAGATCGGCCCAGCCGCGCTGGGAACCGTCGGGCAGCTCGTCGCCGAGACCTTCGCTGAAGCTGTCACCCACTGCCGCATACCGCATCCGATCAACGTACCCGCACGCTGTTGCCCGGCTCGCGCCGGACTCAAAAGGGACGAGCTCAGCAAGGCAGCCGGTAGGGAACAGTCGATCGGACAGAATTCTCTTCTTTTCCATCCTCCGTGGCCATCCCGATGACGGATTAAGCGCTCTACCCCAAACCTGACAGTGCCCGACACCGAGTTGATCATGAATCACGCTGCATGATGGGTCCACGGCACAGAGGGGGACAGCGTGGCCCGCTTCAGCGCACCACGCAGATCCGGAGGCGCGCCCGTCCAGCCGCAGCACCGCCCAGGAGCCGGGCGGCACGGTCAGTGAGTGGAAGTATTCCCGGCTGCGCTGCTCCGGAGTCGATCCTGCCCACGGCTTGAAGGCGGACCACCGCCGTCCGCTGCAGGGCTGCCTGGGCCGCGTTCAGCGCTGGTAGATGTCGGGGATGCCGTCGTCGTTCTCATCGAGCTGCTCCTGCTCGTGCAGCCGGCGATAGTGGCGATCGCGTACCTTCAGCAGCGCCGTACCGAGCAGCGCCGCCACCAGCGAGCCCGTCAGCACCCCGACCTTCGCCTCGCCGTCGTGCAGCGAGCCCGCCCCGAACGCCAGCTCGCCGATCAGCAGCGACACTGTGAACCCGATCCCGCCCAGCAGCCCCAGGCCGAGCACATCCCACCAGCTCAACCCCTCGGCCAGCCGGGCCCGGGTGAACCGCTGCACCAGCCACGTCGTCGCGGTGATGCCCAGCGCCTTGCCCAGCACCAGAGCGGCGATGACCGCCACCGCGACCGTGCTCGTCAGCGCCGCGCCGAGGCCGCCGACCTCGGCCAGCGACACCCCGGCCGCGAAGAAGGCGAACACCGGTACGGCCACACCGGCCGAAAGCGGGCGCAGCCGGTGCTCGAAGCGCTCGGTGGAGCGAGCCGGAACGGTGAAGGCGAGCAGCACACCGGCAACGGTCGCGTGGACGCCGGACTCGTGCATGGACGCCCACGCGGCCACGGCCAGGGGCAGCAGCAGCCACCACCGGGTGACGCCGCGTTGCACCAGCACGCCGAAGACGGCGATGGGAACGAGCGCAAGTGCGAGCCAGAGCAGGTGCAGCGCCGTGGTGTAGAAGACGGCGATGATGGTGATGGCCAGCAGGTCGTCCACCACGGCGAGGGCGAGCAGGAACGTGCGCAGCCCGCTGGGCAGGTGGGTGCCGATGATGCTGAGGACGGCGAGCGCGAAAGCGATGTCGGTGGCGGTGGGGATCGCCCACCCGGTGAGCGCCTCCCCGCCGGAGCCGGCCGCGATCGCGGTGAAGATGAGCGCCGGGGCTGCCATGCCACCGGCCGCTGCGGCGACCGGCAGCACAGCACGGCGGGCATCGCGCAGGTCACCGGCGACGAACTCGCGCTTGAGCTCGAGGCCGGCGACGAAGAAGAAGATGGCGAGCAGCCCATCGGCCGCCCACTGTGCCAGGCTCAGCGGGCCTGCCTCGAACGACGACAGCGCCTGGTAGGCCGCCGACCATGGGGTGTTGGCCCAGATCAGCGCGATGACGGCGGCGCCGAGCAGCAGCAGGCCGCCAGTGGTCTCGGCCCGCAGCACCTCCGCGATGCGGCGGGCTTCGGGCCAGGTGCCCAGGCCGAACAGGCGTCGCAACGGGGTGGTCACGAATCACCTCCGGAAAGTGGATCGGCGAAGAGATCGCCGACCAGACTTCCCGGCACACCCGTGAACTACCTTACAAGCCGTTCCAGGACTACAGCGCCTCCACCGGCGCGGGGGCCGCAGCAGCAGCGGCCGCGGCGGGTAGCCGGCGCCAGCGCGCAGCCGGGTCCGACACCGGGGCGGGCCGCTCGGCGGCGACAGCCCGGGGCGCGACGACCGGCTTGTTCGGCAGGGACAGGCGCAGCACCTTCCACCATGCCGAGGCTACCTGCTTGGGCAGCGGGCCGGTTGTGTACTTGAGGCCGTACCGCTGGAAGAGGTCCTTGATCTTGGGGCTGATCTGGGCGTAGCGGTTGCTCGGCATGTCCGGGAACAGGTGGTGCTCGATCTGGTGCGACAGGTTGCCCGTCATGATGTGCATGAGCTTGGTGCCGCTGATGTTGGCCGAGCCGAGCATCTGGCGCAGGTACCATTCGCCGCGCGTCTCGCCCTCGATGGAGGTCTTCTCGAAGGTCTCCACGCCGTTCGGGAAGTGCCCGCACATGATGACCGAGTGGCTCCACAGGTTGCGGACCAGGTTGGCCGTGGCGTTTGCCGCGATGGTGTGCAGGAACGACGGCCCGGACAGCGCGGGGTGCACCACGTAGTCCTTGAGCATCTGCTTGCCGATCTTGCGACGGGTGGCCTTGAGGGCGGCGCGGAACTTGGGGTCCTTGCGGCGCTCGGGCGTCGCCAGGTTCTTGCCCAGCTCGAGGTCGTACGCGGCGATGCCGTACTCGAACAGGCACGCGTTGATGAAGTTGTACAGCGGCTGACCGAGGTGCGCCGGGCTCCAGCGCTGTTCCTCGTCCACGCGCATGATGCCGTAGCCGAGGTCGTTGTCCTTGCCGACCACATTCGTGTATGTGTGGTGCAGCTCGTTGTGCGAGTGCTTCCACTGCTCGGCCGGGGAGGCGTGGTCCCACTCCCACTTGGTCGAGTGGATCTTCGGGTCACGCATCCAGTCCCACTGCCCGTGCAGGATGTTGTGCCCGACCTCCATGTTTTCCAGGATCTTGGCGACCGACAGCCCGGCCGTGCCCACCAGCCACGCCGGCGGGAACAGCGAGAAGAGCAGCACCGCGCGGCTGCTGAGCTCCAGCCCGCGCTGCACCTTGATGACGCGCCGGATGTAGGCGGCGTCCTTGGCCCCGCGGCTGCCCATGACCTCGTCGCGGATGGCGTCGAGTTCGACCCCGATCGCTTCGATGTCCTCGGGCGTGAGGTGCGCGATCGGGTTGCTCTTCTTGTGCTGGATCGTGGTCATTCAGGTCCTCAGTTTTCGATCTGGCAGGGGCCGGCCGCGGCCGAGATGCAGGTTTGTACGGGGATGCTGTCGCCCGGCTCGGCGACGGTCAGCGAACCGTCGCGCAGGTCGCGCACCGCGCCTTCGCGCAGCGGCAGCACACAGCTGAAGCAGATGCCCATCCGGCAGCCCGAGGGCATCAGCACCCCGGCTTGTTCACCGGAGTCGAGCAGCGGCACCGAGCCGTCGGTCTCGACCACGGTGCCGGACTTGGTGAACGTGACGGTGCCGCCGCCTTCGCCGCTGATCAGCGCGGGGCGGAAGCGCTCGGTGACCAGCAGGTGCCCGGCCTCGGCGTCGGCCCAGTGGGCCTCGAGGTCGTCGAGCATCTCGTTGGGCCCGCAGGCCCAGACCTGCCGCTCGAACAGGTCGGGGACGAGCTCGTCGAGGTCGGCGGGCTTGATCCGGCCGTCGGTGCGGGTGTGCCGCTCGATCAGGCGGATCCGGCCCTCGGCGGCCAGGGTGCGCAGCTCGGCGCCGAACACCACCGCCTCGTGGGTGCCGGCCGAGTGCACCACCACCACGTCACGCAGTTCGTGCAGGGCGCTGCGCAGCATGCCCATGACCGGGGTGATGCCGCTGCCCGCGGTGACGAACAACGCCTTGGCGGGCCGGGTCGCAGGTAGCAGGAACTCGCCGGTGGGCACGTCCAGGTGCAGCAGCATGCCGCGGCGCGCCCGGCGGACCAGGTGGGTGCTCACCACGCCGCCGGGTACGGCGTTCACGGTGATCGTGATGCGCCCGTCACGGCGGGCCGGGGTGCTGGTGATCGAGTACGAGCGCCACAGCCGGACCCCGGCAACGTCCACACCGACGCGCGCGTACTGGCCGGGCTCGTGCGGCACCCATCCGCGTCCGGGCCGCAGCACCAGCGTGGCGCTGTTCGCGGTCTCCGGGCGCACGGCTTCGACGCGGGCGCGCAGCACCTTGGCGTTGCGCAGCGGCGCGATCGCATCCAGGTAGTCGGCCGGGACGACGGGCGTCGTGATCAGCTCGACGACGCGCCAGGCGCCGGACCCGAGAGTTCGTATAACAGCCACATAACAAGAGTGACCGCGGCGCGGGGTAGAGTCCTGACCTATCGAAGTGAAACGAACCGCGGTCTTTGTTCGTCCGGCACAAGATGCGGTGCTCAAACCGGAGTAAGTGCGATGACCGATGCCCTCCCCGATGTCCGGTCCTTCCGGCTGTCCCCGGAGGTGGTTGCCCCGCTTCGTGAGGGTCTTTCGGAGGTCGCGCTGCAGACCATCGATGCCATCATGCAGGAAGTGCCCGCCTATTCCGAGCCCTTTGCCGGCGAACTGGGGGTGAAGATCGAGCGGGCGGTACGAGCCGCGCTCGGCACCTTCCTCTCGCTCGTCTCCCGCGCCTACGGTCCCGACCCCCAGTCCCCCCTGGCCCCCGCGCTGGAGGCGGCGTATGCCCTGGGCCGCGGCGAGGCTCGCAGCGGGCGCAGCCTGGACGCCCTGCTCGGCGCCTACCGCGTCGGAGCCCGGGTCGCCTGGCGCGAATTGGCTAAGATCAGTGTCGGAACCGGGCAGCCCGCCGCGATCATCGCGCACTTCGCCGAACTGGTGTTCGCCTACATCGACGAGCTGTCCGCGGCCAGTGTTGCCGGGCACGCCGACGAGCGGGCCTCCTCGGGCCGCGCCCGGCTGCGCCACCTCGAGGACCTGGCCCGCGCGCTGCTCGCCGGCGAGGCCGAGCACATCATTGTCGCCGCCGCCGAGCGCGCCGACTGGCCGCCGCCGGAGACACTGACCGCGGTGCTGGTGCCCGAGCACGCCGCCCGCACCGCTGTGGGCCTGCTGGACGGGCGCACGTTGCAGCTCAGCGACGCCGGCCCGATGGTGCAGGACTTCTCGGTGCTGCTCGTCCCCGACGTCGACGGCAGTTCCCGGGCGGCCGTGACCGGCATGCTGCGCGGGCACAGCGCCGTCGTCGGCCCGGCCCGGCCGTGGTTGCAGGCCCGCGCGTCGTTCGACCGGGCGGTGCGCACCCTGCAGATCCCGGGGCTGTCCACCACCGGCCGGGTGGTCGACACCGAGGACCACCTGGCCGCGCTGGTGCTCACCGCCGACTCGCAAGCCCTGGCCGACCTGCGGGCGAAGGTCCTCGCGCCGCTGGCCGGTGGCAGTGACTCGGCAGCCGCGAAGCTTGTCGAAACGCTGCGGAGCTGGCTGCTGCACCAGGGCCGGCGCGAGGAAGTGGCCGCGGAGCTGTTCATCCATCCGCAGACCGTGCGCTACCGCATGTCCCGGCTGCGGGAGCTGTACGGCGACAAGCTCAGCGATCCGACCTGGCTGTCCTCGCTCGTGATCGCACTGACCGTGCCCCCACCGGCCGGGCCGTGAGAGCGCCGGTCCGCAAGAAGGCCGGTCCGTAAGAGCGCCGGCCCGTGAGCGCAATAAGAACGCCGCTGCGAATTCCACGGGGGAAGAACTCGCAACGGCGTGTCCTCAATGTAGGGCCCCCGGCCGGGCCTGTCCACCCGGGAGCCGTTGACTAACCGCCGGCCATCTGCGTTATGTGGATAAGTGACGGTGTTACGAGTGGTCGTGATGGTCCCCGGGCCGACCGCTGTCACCGCCGGACGGCGACGAGGCTGTGCACCTCAGCGTCGCCGGGTTCGGTCCGCTCACCGTCGCGGCGATCGACGGGCTCGATACCGAGGCGTTCCGCGCGGGCATGCTGGCCGGGTCCTGCACGGGCTCGGCCTTGAGCGCGCCGCTCAGCTCGGCTGCGCCTCCGCGACCGGAAGACCGGTTCAGGAGCAACTGCTGATGGCGTACGGCCAGAGCAGCGCCGCAGTCATCGCTGCGGCGCTGCCCGACCTGGCTCAGTAGGTGCAGACGACCAGGACCGGAATCTTGCCGGCCGTGGCCGCGGCGCCGACGAACGCGTCCACCTCACCGGCCACGGTTGCCGTGTTGTTCGCGGCTACCCGGATCGGCCTCATGCCGGGTAGCACGACAGGCCGGGCAGGCTGGCCGGGGCCGAGCCGGTGCCGAGGAACCCGATGGTGGCCGAGCCGCCCGAGGGCACCGTCCGGTTCCAGGTTTCGGGTTCGATCATCGCCGAGGTGTCCATGGCGGTGAACTTGCCGCCCCACGACTGGGTGACGCTCTGCCCACCGGGCCAGACGAAGTGCACCATCCAGCCGTTCAGCGCCGAGGTCGCGGTGACCTTGAACGAACTCTGGAAGCCACCCGGCCACGAGCTGTCCGTCGTGTACGCGACCGTGCAACCGGTTGTTCCCGGCGGCGGCGTCGACGGGCTGGAGGGCGGGGTTGACGGGGTGGACGGCGGCGGCGTGCTGGAACCGTTTCCCATGCCGGTGACTTCGCCGTTGCCGCCGTCGAAGGTCACGTCGGAGCAGCCGTAGAACGTCTCCTGGCTGTCCGAGCGCTGCCACACCGAGTAGATCAGGTGCCGGCCGCTCTTGCCCGAGGGCAGATCTGCCGTCCACGTGTAGCGGCCGTCGGCGGTGCCCGGCCCGCCGATCGACTCCGGGTTGGTCACCGAGGAGAACGGGGTGGACTCCAGGTCGCTCCACGCCAGCGGGCGGGCCGGGCTCCACGAGTCCTTGGTGATGTACAGCCGGAAGGTACCGGGGTGCTTCGCCCAGTTGTTGTAGTCGAAGCGCATGCTCGCTCCGGAGGTCAGGTGGGTGACCGGCCAGTCGGTGCGGGCCAGGTTGAAGCCGGTGAAGTCGTACGGGCCGCCGGTGCCGCCGCTGCACGGCTGACCGTCGGGGATGAAGCCGGCCGTGCGCCCGCCGCCGTCGGAGCGCAGCACGGCGAACCAGTTGTACAGCGGGGTCACGCCGCTCTGGGCCACGGCGGCCGCGCAGGCGGGGTTCTTGGGCTGGATCGCGCCGGTCGAGCTCAGTCCGTCTTTCCAGCAGAGGTACGTACGGCTGCCCGGCGCCATCATCGCGCCGTGGGCCGCCGCGGGGCTTTGCGCGGCGATCACGATCCCGGTGGTGGCCGCGAGCACGGCCGCTGTGGCGTACAGGAAGAGGCGTCTCATGCGGTGTCTCCTCAGCTCGGGGTGCAGGACACGGTGGCGGGGGCGGTGGC
>NZ_LOJP01000001.1:4357783-4393855 GCF_001553785.1 Actinoplanes sp. TFC3 | reverse complement strand
GCCGGTGCCGGTGAGGCCGAAGGTTGCGGTGGCGCCGGCGGCGACGGTGCCGTTGTAGGACGCGTTCTTGACGGTGACGGCGGTGCCGGACTGGCTGAGCGTGCCGTTCCAGACCGAGGACACGCTCTGGCCCGGGGCGAGGGTCCAGCCGGTGCTCCACGAGGTGCTCGCCGCCGAGCCGTTCGTGACGATCACCTCGGCCTGATAGCCGCCCTGCCACTGCCCGGTGATCCGGTACGCGGCCGTGCATCCGGTGGCAGGCGGCGGATTGCTGGGCGTGGGGCGACTCGGAGTCGGCTGACTGGGTGTGGGCTGACTGGGTGTGGGCTGGCTGGGTGTGGGCTGGCTGGGCGAGGGGCTGCCGGGCGGGGGTGTGGTGCCGCCGGTGCGGTCGGCGTACAGGATGCCGCGGCCGTTGGTGCCCAGATAGACGCGGCCGTAGACGCGGGGGTCACCAGCGAGGGCGTCACCGGAGTTGCCGTACTGGTGCTGCGCGTCGTTGATCCGCACCCAGGAGGCGCCCGCGTCGTCGGAGCGGAACACGCCGTCCACGCCGTCGACCACGCCGACCAGGAACACGGCCGGGTAGCTCGCGCCCGGTGCCGCCTTGCCGGATGCCACGTTGATTGCCGAGGTGACTGTGCTGATCCTCGTGAAGGCCGACCCTGCGGTGGTGGAGTGGTAGAGCCCGCCCGCACCGGCCAGCCAGACATCGCCGGTGCGGCCCGGAACCGCCGTCATGTGCTGCGTGTCGGTGGGCGCGGCAGCGGTCGTGAACGTGGCGCCACCGTCGCGGCTGACGTACAGCGAACTGGCGGCGTACCCGTAGAAGATCTTTGGGTCGTTGCGGTCCGATTCGACTTTCGCGCCGGCCGGGATGCCGGTGGAGGCGGTCCAGGAACTGCCCCGGGTGGTGGAGTAGTGCACGCCGGTGCCGGCGGGGGACCAGACGAAGGCGGTGGCGTCCGCGCCGACCGCGATGGTGCCGCCGCCGGTGACGCCGGAGGGTTCCTGACCCTGGTACCAGCTCTTGCCGCCGTCGCTGGAGATCCCGATGTGCGGGGCTGCCTCGGCGTTGCCGACGCGGGCGAAGACCAGCGGGTTGGCTTCGGCGAAGTCGAGGCTGGTGTTGCTGCCCAGGCTCGGGGTGTCGTGGAAGTTCGGCGGCACTGCGCTCAGATCGGCGTGATAGAAGCCGCCGATGTCGCCGAGCGCGCTGACCAGCGGGGCGCCTGACGGCGGGCTGGCCAGATCCAGGACGGCGGTCTCCTCGATGCCCTTGGCCATCGGCTTGATCGTGAACGTGGTGTTGCTGTCCCAGTTGGTGAGCTGCGTGGTGCCGTACACGGTGGCGCCGGTGCCGTAGAGCAGGCGGTTGGAGTCGAACGGGTCGATCTCCACCGACTCGTTCATCCAGCCCAGCTTCGGGGTGGTCTCCGGCGGCTGCGGGTTGGTGTTGAAGTCCAGCCACGGATCCTGGGCGATGTCCATGGTGTAGCGCCGTGACACGCTCGGATAGCTGGTGAAGTCCCAGATCCGGGTCCACGTGGCGCCGTAGTCGGTGCTGCGGAAGAAGATGGCATCCGGCCACCACGAGCTCTGCGTGGCCACCATCAGCGTGCCGGGGTGCCGGCGGTCCACGGTCAGGCCCGAATAGCCGTAGTACGGCGAGCCGGACGCCGGGGCCGGGCTGATGTCGGTCCACGTGCCGGTGGTGGTGTCGAGGCGCTGGACCTGCCCGGCGCCGCCGTCGTACGGCCCGCCGGTGTCGCTGGTGGCGAGGAACAGGTACTTGCCCTGCACCACGCCCTTGTGTGCCAGGTATCCGGTGGGCTGACCGGGGATCCGTTCCCAGGTGGTGCCGCCGTTGGTGCTGCGGTAGACCGGGTTCTGCTTGTCGGCCACACCCACGTACACCGTGTTGTCGCCGAACGTCACCCAGCTCAAGCCCTGGTTCTGGTTCAGGTAGCCGTTGGCGTCGTTCGGGTCCTGCACGTAGGTGCCGGCGTTGGGGAACGCGGTCACCTTGGCCCACGTAGCGCCGTAATCGGTGCTGCGCCACAGCCCGTTGCCGCCCTCGGCGGCGAAGTAGACATTGCGGTTGTTGGCCGGGTCGACCGCCAGCCGCTCGCCCATGCCGCGCCCCGGCATGTTGCCGCCGTTCTTGAACGGCAGCGCGGTGGTCTGCCAGGTGGCCCCGCGATCCGACGAGCGCACAATCGCACCGTTGCTGGGGTCCCAGCTGTTGGTGTACATGCCGACGGCCGCGTACACCCGGTTGGCGTCGAGCGGGTCGGCGGCGATGCTCAGCACGCCGTTGTAGCCCCATTTGTCGCGGCCCACCCAGTCGAGCAGCGGCACCCAGTTCTGCCCGGCCTGGTTCCAGCGGTAGGCGCCACCGATGTCGGTGCGCGCGTAGATCAGGTTCTGCTCGGCCCGGCTGAAGACCAGCCCCGGCACGAAGCCGCCGCCGTCGATCCGGACGTTCTTCCAGGAGTAGGCGTCGGCGGGGGCGGCCGCAGCGGGCCGGACCTGCTGCAGCACGGGGACGCCGAGGGCGGTCGCGGCGCCGAGGGTGAGGGCAGCGGCGAGAGCTGCCAGGCGGTGGGTCGGCAAGGGTCCTCCCATTGATGAGGGTCAAATTGGGAGCGCTCCCAGACAATGCGTCCTGAGTACGTACATGTCAAGGGACGGGATCGAACTCTCGCGCGAGCTGCACGTTGACAGGTCGGTCCGCCCGGATCAGAAAGACTGCTGTCGATCCATCGTGGGAGGGCCTCCGGCAACCGATGGAAGGCGTTCCCGTGCGAAAACCGCTGTGGATCGGGATGGTGTCCGGTGTCGCTGGCGGTTTCGCCGGGGCCGGCGGTGACGAGCACCTGGAACGCCGTCCGGCTTCTCGAACGCGGTCTGCAACGGCACCCTCGGCGCCGGAGCCGGCACCGAATTCGGATTCCACGGCACGGGTCGGCACCAGGCGCCCAGCCCGTTTGCGCAGCCAGTTGGACGTACAGCATGATCACCTATTTCTGAAAAGTTTCTGAAGCATTGCGTGCCTATTGCGTTGGGAGCGCTCCCATGTCAGAGTCACGCTCAGCACAGAGTTCGACGCCAGTAAATGTCCCTACCGGCTCCCCAGTCACCTCGTCCTCATCGCCGTCCCGCCGTCCCGCCTCTCGCTAGGAGCTATCTGCGATGACTTCCCCTCCCTCCGCCTCGCCGCGGCGCACCCTCACCCGCGCGCTGACCGTCGGCGCCGCCGCGGTGCTCGCGACCGGTCTCGGCGTGGTGGTCGCCGACCAGGCCAGCGCCGCTGCCGGCTGCCGGGTCACCTACACCGTCAACCAGTGGAGCACCGGGTTCACCGGCAACGTCTCGGTGACCAACCTCGGCGACCCGATCACCAACGGCTGGCGCGTGGAATGGGACTTCGCCGGCAACCAGCGGGTCACCCAGGGCTGGAACGCCACGGTCAGCCAGAGCGGCGCCCACGTGAACGCGGCCAGCCCCAGCTACGCCAACTCGCTGGGGACCAACGCCTCGGCCAGCTTCGGCTTCAACGCCGACTACAGCGGCACCAACGCCACCCCGGCCTCGTTCTCGCTCAACGGCACCGTCTGCACCGGCAGCGCCGGACCGGGCGGCCCCACCAGCTCGCCCACCGGAACACCCTCGCAGCCGCCGGGCAGCTCCACCCCGCCGCCCCCGGCCGGCAGCAAGGCCGACAACCCGTACGCCGGGGTGCAGGGCTACCGCAACCCCGAGTGGCAGGCCAAGGCCAACGCCGAGCCGGGCGGCAGCCGGGTGTCGAACAACCCGACGGCGGTGTGGATCGACCGGATCGCCGCGATCGAGGGCACCTCGGACAGCAGCTCGAACGGCGCCATGGGCGTACGGGATCATCTTGATGCGGCCCTGGCTCAGCGCGCCGGTTACATCCAGTTCGTCATCTACAACCTGCCCGGACGTGACTGCGCGGCGCTGGCCTCCAACGGCGAGCTGGGCCCGAACGACCTGCCGCGTTACAAGAGCGAGTACATCGACCCGATCGCGGCGATCCAGGCCGACCCCAAGTACGCCAGCCTGCGCATCATCAACATCGTGGAGATCGACTCGCTGCCCAACCTGGTCACCAACACCTCGGGCCAGGCCGGCGGCACCGCGATGTGCGACACCATGAAGGCCAACGGCGGATACGTGCAGGGCATCGGGTACGCCCTGAACAAGCTCGGCGCGATCGGCAACGTCTACAACTACGTGGACGCCGCGCACCACGGCTGGATCGGCTGGGACAGCAACTTCGCGCCCAGCGCGCAGATCATGTTGCAGGCTGCCCAGGCCTCGGGCAGCGTCAACAACGTGACCGGCTTCATCACCAACACCGCGAACTACTCCGCCCTGCGTGAGCCGTTCGTGCAGCCCACCACGACCGTGAACGGCCAGTCCGTGCGCCAGTCCAAGTGGGTCGACTGGAACCAGTACACCGATGAGCTGACCTTCGCCCAGGCGTTCCGCAACCAGCTCGTCTCGATCGGCTTCAACGCCAACATCGGCATGCTGATCGACACCTCGCGCAACGGCTGGGGCGGTGCCAACCGGCCCACCGCGGCCAGCACCTCGACCGACGTGAACACCTATGTCAACCAGTCCCGCATCGATCGGCGCATCCACGCCGGCAACTGGTGCAACCAGAGCGGTGCGGGCCTCGGCGAGCGTCCCCAGGCTGCTCCGGCCGCCGGCATCGACGCCTACGTCTGGGTCAAGCCCCCGGGCGAGTCGGACGGCTCGAGCACGCTCATCCCCAACGACGAGGGCAAAGGCTTCGACCGGATGTGCGACCCGACGTACACCGGTAACGCCCGCAACGGCAACAGCCTCAGCGGTGCCCTGCCCGGCGCGCCGATCTCCGGCGCCTGGTTCTCGGCCCAGTTCCGCGAGCTGATGGCCAACGCCTACCCGGCGCTGTAAGAGCTGACCCTCTCCCACACAGGGCCCGTCCCGCTCACCCGAGCGGGGCGGGCCCTACCCTTGCTCAAATGCCCACACTTCGCATCGTTGCCGCCGTCGTCCGCGATGACCGGAGCCGGTGGCTGCTGGTCCGCAAGCGCGGCACCACCGCGTTCATGCAGCCCGGCGGCAAGCTCGAAGCCGGTGAGGCGCCGGACGACGCGCTCGTGCGGGAGTTGAACGAAGAGCTCGGGCTCGTCGTCACCCCCGAGCAGCTCGGCCATCTCGGCCGGTTCACCGCACCGGCGGCCAACGAGGCGGGCTTTGACGTGGACTGCGACGTCTACACCGCGCCGCTGGCCGGGCCGGTCGAGGCGCTCGCCGAGATCGAGGAACTGCGCTGGGTGGACGTGCGTGAGCCCGGAGACCTGGAGCTGGCGCCGCTGATTAGTCTCCTGAGGTGACCCCTTACCTGGACCTGCTGGTGATCGACGCCGCTGCGGTGCCGGCCCGATGAGCTACGACGTCGGCTTGGTGACCACGGGGGTGCCGCATCTGGCGGCCGCCGACCATGACCTGCCCGGGTTGCTGCACGCGCTCGCCGAAGCCGGATTCACCGCGAACGCGCCGGTGTGGAACGACCCCGCTGTTGACTGGGCGGATTACCGGCTGATCGTCATGCGCTCGCCGTGGGACTACCCCGAACGCCATGGCGAGTTCATGGCGTGGCTCGACCGGGTGTCCGGCGTGACCACGGTGCTCAACGCGCCCGAACTGATCCGGTGGAACATCGACAAGCGCTATCTCGACGAACTGAGCGATCGCGGCGTGCCCTGCGTACCGTATGAATTCTGCGAAACCACAACCGAAGCCGGCGCCGCCCTTTCCGGATTGTCCGGCCGCGTCGTGGTGAAGCCGTCGGTTTCCGCCGGTGCGCGCGACACCGGCTTGTTCGAACCCGGCGACCCCGCCGCGCTGGCCCTGGCCGAGCGCATCGTCGCCGGCGGCAAGACGGTCATGGTGCAACCCGCCGTCGCATCCGTGGTGACCAACGGCGAGAACGGGCTGTTCTTCTTCGGCGGCTCGTACGCCTACGCCATCCACAAGGGCCCGATCCTGGCGCTCGGCGGTGGCTACTCCGGCGGCGAGTACACCGAGGACATCAGCCGGGCCGAACCCACGACAACCGAGATCGACCTCGGCCACCGGGCAGTAGCGGCAGTCACGGACATCTTCGGCGAAGCACCCCTGTACGCCCGCGTCGACATCGCCCTGACCGCCGAGGGGCCGGCGCTGCTGGAAATGGAAGTGTTCGAGCCGTCGTACTTTGTTGAGGTCGTGCCGCAGGCTGCGGAGTTCTTCGTGCGGGCGCTCGGAACGCCTCATCACCGCAACGAAGGGGCGGCCGAGTAAAGCGGTGGTGCTGCTGCTCACCGGGTGCGGCAGTGACGGCGACGCGGAGGCCCAGCGCGACGAGGACCTCGGTGGCAACCGACGGGGAGCCGTATCCGACCTCGGGTCACCTTCCCGCTGCGGTGCAGGTCGCGTCGAGGCGCAGGATGGCGTCTGTCCACAGGTCGGCGTCGGAGGCGCTCAACGCCCGCCGCAGGTCGTCCACAGCGGTACGCACGGTGGCGTCGTCCGTTGCCGCGGCCGCGTCGGTGAGATCGAGAAGTTGGGCGTAGGCGCGGCTGGCCGGGACCGTGCCGAGGGATTCGGTGAGGGAGCGGAACCGGGTGCAGGCGGTGGTCACCGCGGGGGCCGCGCTGGCGAAGATCGCCGGTGGGCGCGGGCGAGCGATCAGACCGGTGACCAGGACGGACAGCGCGATGGTGGCGGTGCTGGCGACCCGGGCGGTGGTGGCGGGGGCGCGGTGGCGCACGAGGTCCGGGCGGTGCCGGAGAAGCTGGGCGGCGCGGACCAGCAGGCCGGCGCCGAGGCCGATGATGGCGCCGCAGACGGCTGGGCGGGTGACACCGGCGGAGCCGATCAAGGTGGCCGAGCCGATGCCGCCGGTGCACAGGCCGGCGGTGAAGCCGGCCCAGGCGGCACCGGCGCGGACCCGGGCAGCGGCGAAGGCACCGGCGACGGCTGCGGCAGCGAACACCAGCAGCAGCGCCCAGTACGAGGAAACAACGTGCACCACGAAACCGGCCACGCATCCGCAAATTCCCGCGAGGATCGGACCCAGCAGCCGTAGCGGCAACAGGCGAAGCGTGAGCAGGACGGCGGCAAGCAGGATCTCGGGGCGCTGGGTGATCAGCAGGACGACCGGGTGCTCGACGAGCGCGTACAGCCAGGCCGGCGAGGTGGGGGCCACCGAGGACAGCACGGTGTAACCGGCGCGCGCGACGGGATCGAGGTCGGCGGTCAGGTGCTGGGCGGCCAGGGCTGCGCCGAGGGCGAAGGTGGCGACCAGCAGGCCGGGTAGCCAGGATCGGTGCAGCTCGGCGTCGAGGGCGACCCAGCTCGTCCACGCCGCGGCGCCGAGGGCCAGGAGCAGACCGGCGACGGTGACGGGGTGGCCGGGGGCGGCGACGATCGGGCCGGCGATCAGGCCTGCGGACAGGGCCAGGCCGGTGGTGGCAGCCATGGTGGGGACATGATGGCGTACGCGCAGCAGGATGTCGGCGCCGACAGTGGCGGCCACCAGCGCGGCAACCAGCACCGCACTCACCCAGCGCAGGGTCAGCGGTTCGATGCCGGGGATCAGGACCAACAGGACCCGCGCGGCGTCGCGGTATGCGGCGCTGGCGGCCAGGCCGGCGGTGAAGGCTACGGCGGCGGGCACCCAGCGCGGGGGCGAGTGGACCAGGGCGGGGTTGCCGATGATGGCGGCGCGGCGGTGCGGTGAGGGGGCCAGCGGGCGGTGCCGCGGGGATCCGGCCTGGGCGACGAGCCGGGACAGCGCGCTGCCGGGGCCTTCCCAGGCGCGGGCCTGGGCGTCGGCGTGCAGTTCGCGCAGGCGCAGCACGGATCGGGCGGTGAGGTGGACCAGGCCGGTGAGCACGACGAGGCGCCAGATCGCCCCGGCCAGGTGGGGCGGCTCGGTGCGGGTCAGGGCGATGGCGTACGGCAGCACGGCGACCAGCAGGTAGGCGCGCCAGAGGGCGGTGGTGGCGTCGGCGGTCAGCACGTCGCGATGGTGGATGTGGGCCAGTTCGCGCAGGACCGTGGCCCGGAACACCGGGCGGTCGGCGTAGTAGCGGGCGATGACGTCGGGGCCGAGCATCACCCGGTAGTCCGGTGCGCGGCCGTAGGCGTGGGCGCCCGTTGCGGTGCCGTACGGGCCGCCCATGAACGTGGGGGAGCGGGTCAGCCCGGCCCGGGTCACCAGGTCGCCCAGCGCGGCGGCCAGCTCGGGGTCGTCGGCGGCTCGCAGCGGGGTCAGCCGGGCGCGGTGCTGCTGCCAGCGGGGGCGCAGCCAGGTCACCAGCGCGGTCACCAGGACCAGCACGGCGAGGCCGGCCAGGATGACCAGGCCGCGGTCGCGTTCGGTGGCGGCGGTGCAGCGGTCGTACGTGCTCGTCCAGCTACCCGGGTCGGCGGCCCCGGCGTCGTCGGTGGCTATCCGCGTGCAGCGCGCCAGGAGGTCGCCGGAAGGCTGGCCCGCCAGGAAGGCATAGGCGCTGGTGGTGGCAGCGGTGGCGGTGCCGGCCAGCAGCAGGAACCGCGCGGTGGTCGCGGTCGGCAGATCCACGCAGCACAGTGTGGCCCGCCCCCCACCAGCCCGTCGAGCCGGAAAGCGCGACAGGGGGGAGGCGCGAGTCGGGCCCGGTGCCCGGGGCGGCCGCCACCGCATCCGGGGCACCGGGCCCGCCCGCGCGCGTCGCGGCCTGCCTGTGCTGAGGCGGCCGGTCAGCGCGCCCCGGTGGCGTGCCGCAGAGCGTCGGTGAGCTGGGCGGCGGCCCGTACGGCGGCGAGCCGGCCCTGGTGCAGCACGGTGAGGTCCTCCACCGCGCAGGCCGGCGGGGTGTGCCCGACGGCGGCGGCGAGGGTCACGTTGCGCCGCCCCCAGGCGGCCACCGACTCGGTGAGCGCGGCGGCGGCTTCGGCCGGGGAGAATTCCGCGGTGAGTACCCGGGTGAGCAGATGCTGGCGGTGCGGCCAGTACGACCACACCTTGGTCTCGTCGATCAGCTGCTCGACCGGGTCGGTGCGCAGGTAGCGCAGCGCCAGCTGAATGGAGTCGGGGCGGCCGTCGGCGATCAGGTCGTCGACCATGCGGTGCCGCGCGTGCGACCCGGCCACCTCGTAGAACGTGGACCGGCAGCCGTGCGGGCGCGCCGCCGCGACAATGTTCTTCCAGGTCAGCGGGGCGTTCGGGCGGTTGAGAAGCTCCGTTGCGGCCCGGAAGTAGATGGTCTTGGTGTGCCAGTGGTTGCGGCGCGGGGACCTGTTGCCCGCCAGCCGGGCGTGCCAGTCACCCGTGACGGTGTGCCGGAGGTCCTCAGTGATCATCGTGACATCGCCCTCTGCCGGTGAAGCTCGACTTCTGCCGCATCGAGCGTCGCTTGCCGATGCGTGATCCCACATCACGTGTTCACGTGGTCCGGCCGGTGCACCGTGGCGGTCATCGCGTCCAGCAGGTGCTTCCAGCCGGCCGGGGAGCCGCCGGAGTGCCAGGCGATGTGCTGGTCGGGGCGGATCAGCACCAGATCGGCGGCCCACCGGTCGCGGACCAGCGGGTCACGTACCGGCAGATGCTTGATCGGCAGCCCTTGGGCCTCGGCCGTGGCGACCAGCTCCTCGCCCTCGCCTGCCTCGGTCTGGTCGACCAGCGTGAACTGGGGGCCCAGCTTGTCGAACAGCTCGCCCCCGTCAGCCATCCGTACGGCCGGTGCCCGCGCCCCCGGGAAAGCACCGGCCAGGTCCACCTGCGGCGCCTCCTGATCCAGCACCCCGGCCAGCACCTCCGGCGACGCGCCCGCGACAGCCAGCCGGCCGAAGCGCCGCCGCGTTTCCAGCGCCCGCGCGGCCATCTCCCGGTCGATCAGCGCCCGCTGGCGGCGTTCGTGCTCGTAGCTGGCCAGCAGGTCCGGCCCACCCCAGCCGTGCACCGCCGCGGCAAGCTTCCAGCCCAAGTCGACGGCGTCACCGATACAGGTGTCCACCGGGCCGCCGGGCGGGGCGAGGTGGTGCGCGGCCTCCCCGGCGAGGTAGACCGGACCCCGGTGATAGGCCGTGGCCACCCGCAGCGCCTCCTCGGACTGGGCCACGCCGAGGATCTCGGCCGGCTCGGAGCCCAGCCGTCCGCGCAGCAACGCCGTCGGGTCGGCCATCGTGGCTTCCCCGGCCGACATGGGTAGCTGGCCGATCCACACGTGCTCGTCGTGCCGCCAGGTCAGGGTCAGGCCGGCGGTGATGATCGTGGCCGGACCGGGCGGTGGACCCGCCAGCTCGTCGCTTCGGAAGTAAACAGTGCAGTGCGGCACCGGCGGGGCCAGCTGTTCCATGGTCACCGCGAGGCAGCGCCGGACCGTGCTGTGCGCGCCGTCGCATCCGGCCAGATAGGTCGCCTGCACCATGTGCCGCTCGCCGCTCGCCGCATCGACCAGCACTGCGACCACCGCATCGGCGTCAGCCCGCAGATCCGTGAACGTCCAGCCCTGGCGTAAATCGATCAGCGGGTGGTCGCGCGCCGCGACCCGCAGCCGGGAGGTGAGATCCGAGCTGGGCAGCAAAAGGTACGCCTCGATCGGGTCACTGCCGTCGGTGTTCTTCTCGTACGTCCGCAGCACCTCATTCACCGACGGCGACCGCGACACGAGCACCGGTGGCTGACCGATCCCGCGCGCCCACACGATTTCGGGCGGCCAATCGGGGTCGAAGCCGTGCCGGCGCAGCGCCGAGGTCAGCCCGAGCCGGCGCAGGAGTTCCATGCTGCGCCCGCTGACCAGCGTGAGCTCGCGATGCCGGGGGGCACGGGCGGCGCGTTCGACCACGATGCTGGGCACGCCGTGATGGGCGAGTTCGAGGGCCAGCACGCAACCGGTCACGCCGGCTCCGACGACCAGGACGGGGGTGTTCGGCGGGGTCATGCCGCCATGGTTGTCCCGGGCAGTCGCGTGCACATCACGTACCTGCGCGATTAGCCGCCACGACTTTGGCCAGTTCCACCCGGCGTTTGATGGCCAGCTTGGTGAAGATGTGCCGCAGGTGGCTGTCCACGGTGTGCCGCGACAGGAACAGCTTCTCGGCGACCTGGATGTTGGTCAGCCCCTCGGCGACCAGCAGCGCAACCTTCAGCTCGGCGGGGGAGAGACCGGCCAGGATCGGCGCAGCTGCGGGCGTACCGGTGGGACGAGGGGGTTGTGGGTTGGCGCCTGCGTCCTGCAGCGCGGCCGCGAGAGCAAGAGCGCGAGGGGTACGCCCGAAGTGCTCGGCCGCGTCCGCCAGCCGGGCCGGATCGTCGTGCAGCAGGCCCTCGGCGTGCGCCGCAGCGCCGGCCGCCGACTGCGACTGGGGGTTGCGGGTGGCCAGCGTGCGCGCCGCCGACGCCACCCGCGCGGCCCGCTCACGGTCACCAGCCGTGAGCGCGATCCGGGTCAGCAGACCGGGAGCGGACGGGTCCAAGATGATCAATGCCGGTCGCGTGGCCAGCGACTCGTAGAAGCCCGAGGCCACGGAGAACGCCACGTCGCTCGCCCCGCCGGCGTGCAGCAGCAGGCACTCCGGCCAGATGACGTCCTCGGGTGGGGCCGTGATGCCGGTGCGCATCAGCTCGTGCATGCGATCCAGATGCGCTTGCGCCGCGTCGAGATCTCCGCGCAGCACCGCGAGCCGGGCCAGGGTGCCGAGCAAGGGCACGGCCAACTGGTACGCCGAGGTCACCTGTTCGGCCGTGGTGACCCCGGCCTCGGCCTCGGCCACCGCGTCGTCGAGGCGGCCGCGCGCGCCCAGCAGGTTGGCGTAGTAGTAGTGCCACAGCGGGTTCGCCCACGCCGTGCCGAGCCGTTCGGACTCGCGCCGCCCGCGCCGGATCGCCTCCTCGGCCTCGTCGAAGCGATCAAATGCGGTCAGCGCGTTGCCCAGCCAGATCCCGGGGTGCTGCTGGCGGGCCCGCCCGCCCCGGTGCTCGGCGATCCGCACGGCTACCGAGGCGTGCGACAACGCGTCGGCCATGCGCCCCTCGGCCAGCGCCACCAGGCTGCGCGCGGTGCCGCCGAACACCGCAGCGGCGTGCTCGTCACCGGCGGTGCCGAGCCGCTCGGCCGCGGCGCCGGACTCATCGGCACCGGTCAGGTCGTCCACGTAGAACCTTGCGTGGGCGCGGATGGCATGCAGCCGGGCCCGCAGCGCGTCGGTGATCGCGTTGTGGCACAGGCCGCGGGTGGCGTACTCGACGGCGCTGGCGTTCTGCCCGGAGTGTTTGCACGCCTCGGCCAGCCCGAGCAGCAGCCCGGCTTCGTGTTCCGCGCTCAACCCGGCGTCGAGGGCTTGCTCGCCCAGGTTGCGGGCCTGGCTCACCCGGCCCGCGGCGGCCAGCACCCCGACCGCCTCGGCTATTACCGCGGTGCGATCCGGGCCGTGCTCGCCGAGCACCTGCAGGGCCTGGGTCATCAGGTCGGCGGCGGTAGCCGGCGCCGCGGCTGCGACATCGCGGGCGGCGGCGCGCAGCATGGCGACCGCGGCAGCTGTGCCCGTACTCCCGCTTGCTCGTAGATGCTCTGCCACTTCCATTGCCGGGCGGCCCTCGGCGCGGGCGATCGCGGCGGCGTCGCGGTGCAGTTGCTCGCGCATGAGCCGGGGCAGCGTGTTGTAGATCGCCTGCCGGACCAGGTCATGGGCGAAGGTCAGCCCGCCGCCGTCATCGGTCAGCAGGTCGGTCAGCGCCTCCTCCACCTGCCCGTACACCTCGGCCGGCTCCCGGGCGGTCAGCCGCGCGGCCGCCTCGATGCCGAACGGGCGGCCGAACACCGAGCAGGCCCGCAGCAGGCGCTGGGTGTCCTCGGACAGGCTGGCCAGCACGTCGGCAACGGTGTCCACGAAGCTTGACGGCAGCTCCCCGCCGATCACGCTGGCCGTGCCGTGGTTGAACACGATCTGCCCGGACGCGCGCAACGCCCGCATCAGCTGACCGACGCGCAGCGGGTTGCCGCCGCAGCCGCCGGCCAGCGCGAGCACCGTGTTGTCCACCTCGGCTCCGACCACTGCCGCGCTGAGCTGGGCGATCGCCGGCTCATCGAGCACGCCCACCGTGATCGGTTCGGCCCGTCCCCGGCCCAGCCAGGTGAGCATCTGCAGGCCCGGCGTGTCGGTGGTCTCGGGGCGCCCGGCGAACAGCCAGCGCACGGGGGAACTGGCCAGGGCGGGGACGAGTTCCCGGACGGCCAGCGCGCTCAGCTCGTCGGTCCACTGGGCATCGTCCACCACGATCAGCAGGGGCCGGTCGGCGGCGAAGTCCTCCAGCGCCGCTCGCAGCCGGTCGATCGTGTGGTACTGCTCCTCGCGCCGCGAGCCGTCGAACAACCAGTCGAACAGCGAGGTTGCGGACTTGCAGGCCCGCAACGCCCCGGCCAGCGTGACCAGCGGCGCGGCCACGTCCAGCTTGAACGCTTCCCGGGCGGCCACGGCGATGCCAAACTCCGAGGCCATCTCGATCGCTACGCGCACCAGGTGCGACTTGCCGACGCCGGGCGCGCCGCTGAGCACCACGCATCCGCCGGCGCCCGCCGCGGTGTCGGTCAGCGCCCGGCGCAGCGCGGCCAGCTCCCCGGTCCGGCCGAACGTGCTCATAGGTGAACTTTCTATCACTGGACTGTTGGCTGCACCTTGTCCACATAACGCGCGAGCGCGCCGGTGAGCATCGCGTGCAGCAGGGCCGGGCCCCGCTCGGTCAACACTGACTCCATGTGGAACTGCACGGATCGAATGCCTGGTCCGTTCAATGCATGCACCTGCCCGGAAGTGGGATCCCGGATCACCTGGACCCGTCCGGCGACCACGGGACTGTCCACATGGTCATAGCCGCTGAGCGCGGTGTACGAGTGATAGAACCCAACCCGTTCGGGCCGCCCGTCCAGCATGATCGTGCGGCGAACCCCCTGCGCCGGTTCACCCAAACGGGTGACGGTGAGCCCCAGCTCGGCGGCCAGCACCTGGTGACCCAGGCACACCCCGAGCAGCGGGGTACGCGCGGCCAGCAGCTGCCCGGCGATGGCCCGCAGCCGCCTGATCCGCTGATCATCGAGGTTCCGCGGATCCCCCGGCCCCGGACCGAGCAGCACGGGCGTCGCGGAGTCCGGCTGGTAGTCGTGCCAGGGGATGACGTGGACGGCGTGGCCCAGCGACTCGGCCATCCGGGCGAGCATCGCGGTGAAGTCGTCCTCCGCGTCGACGATCACCAGCTCGGCGCCGGTGGGCGTGGCCGGGCCGCAGTGCTCGCCGAGCCAGAAGGTGGACAGGCCGGCGTTGCGATCGGCGAGCCTCTGCCGTACCGGTGCAGGATTTCGCAGTGCTGTGAGAACGGCCGCCGCCTTGGCGTGCGTCTCCGCTGCCTCCGCGCGCGGGTCGGAATCCCGGACCAGCGTGGCACCCACCGCGACCTGCACCCGGCCGTGCGTGTCGATGTCCGCGGTGCGGATGAGCAGCGCCGAATCCATGTCGTGCGCGGAGGACACCAGCGCCAGCACCCCGCCGTAGCAGGCCCGATCGGTGGGCTCCCGGGCGGCGATGACCCGCCGGGCGCTGGCGATCGGACTGCCGGTCACGGTCGGCACGGGCATGGTCCGGCGCAGCACCTCGGCCGGCGGCAGCGCCGTGGGCCCCTCGATCTCGTACTCGGTGTGGGCCAGCCGCGACATCCGCCGCAGCCACGGCCCGCGCACCCGGGCGCCACCCGGACAGACCCGCGCCATCATCTTCAATTCCTCGTCCAGCACCATCAGCAGTTCGCCGCGCTCCTTGGTGTCGGCCAGAAAGGCGCGCAAACCGTGCTCCGACGGCCCGTGCGGCGGATAGCGATAGGTGCCGCTGATCGGGTTCATCGACGCCCGCCCGTCGCGCATCCGCACATGACATTCCGGCGTCGCCCCGGCCAGCGTCCGCCCGTTCCACTGCACCACAAAGGTCCAGTAGGCACCGCTCTCGATGCGCAAGAGGCGGGAGAAAAGGGCCTCAGCATGCGGCAAGGACCATTTCCGGTACGACGCCAGAAACGTTCTCCGCACAACGAAATTCGACCCCGCGCCCCCGGCAATGTCCTCCTCGACAACGCGCCGGACCAGGGCCATGTATTGCTCGTCAGGGATGTCGAACCCGTCGACGGTCAATTCCGGCAGGTCCCCCGAATACGTACGCAGCGCCTCCGCGACGGACATCGTGCTGCGCTCGACCACCGCGAGCGTAACCGGCGCTTCGGCGCCCCCGGGAATGACCAGCAGCACCTCACCCTCAGCGCTTTCCGTTGTTACCTCACACCGCAGAAACTCCACTGTGTCCGGGTGCGTACCGGGCCGGTGCAACAAAGCGAATGCCGGGAAACTCATTACCCCAGAATTGCCGGTGTGCGGCCGTGCGTCACCTACTCATAGAGGTAGTGGTTCACCGATGACCGCGTCATTAACGTCGGGGTCATGAGCGAAACCTGCACCGGCCGGGCGCTGCGAACGCGCCGGCTCTACCGCCGTGGCGGCCCCGGTCTGCTGACCGTGCCGCTCGACCATCCCGTCTTCGCCGGCCCGTCCTGGCCCGGTGACATCGATCAGCTCGTGGCCACCGTCGCCGGGCACGGCGCCGACGCGGTGATCCTGCACAAAGGCACGCTGCGCCGTGTCAACCCCACCAGGTTCCGCGACCTCGCCCTCGTGCTGCACCTCAACGCCAGCACGCGACTGGCCCCCGACCCCGAGGCCAAGGTCCCGGTGGCCACCGTTGAGGAGGCGCTGCGCCTGGGCGCCGACGCGGTCAGCGTGCACGTCAACCTCGGCTCAAGCACCGAGGACCGGCAGCTCGGCCATCTCGCGGCGGTCGCCGGGGCGTGCGACCGCTGGGGTGTGCCGCTGCTGGCCATGATGTACGCCGACCGGCCCGAGCGGTGCGCGCACGCACTGGCCGTCGCCGTCGAGCTGGGCGCCGACCTGGTCAAAACCGCTCTGCCCGCCGCCGAACACGAGATCACCCGGATCATCGCCGGGTGCCCGGTGCCGGTGCTGGCCGCCGGAGGTGCCGCTGGGTCGCTGTCCGCGCTCGCCACCGCCGTACGGGCCGGGGCCGGTGGCGTCGCAGCCGGCCGGCTGGTGTTCACCGCCCCCGACCCGGGCGCGATGGTCCGCGAGCTGTCCGCGATCACCCACGACCGGGCGCTGGTCGCGTCGTGACCGCCACCCTGACAGCCCGGCAGTGCTGGCTCGATGTCCGCGCGACCGGCGACTGGACCCGGGCGGCCTGCGAGGAGGCCCTGCACCAGCGCTTCGACGCGATCGTGGCCGACGACCCGGCCGTGCTGCGTGACCTGCCGCCGACGGTGAACCGGGTGCTCGTACCCGCGGACGGGACAGTGCCCGACGACCTCACCGGCGTGGACCTGGTGCTCGAGCCGGGCAACGGGAACCCGGCCGCGCCGGGCCGCTGGCTGGAAGTGACGGATCCGGCGAGCCTGGACGCCGCGTGTGCCAGCGTGCGCCGCGATGCCGTCACGCTGCTGCGCTTCCCCGAGCCCACCAACATCCCGATGGAGATCGTGCTCGCCGCCGCCGACGGCTCACCCGGCACCGTCATCACCGCTGTGGACACGGTGGAGGAGGCGGCGGTGCACCTCAGCGTGCTCGAACACGGGCCGCACGGGGTGCTGCTCGCGCCCTGTGCCCCGGGGGAGGCGACCCGGCTGGCGGCGGTGGTGCGCGAGCAGTCGCCGGATCTCGCGCTGGTGACGTTCATGGTGACCGGGGTGCGGCATGCTGGGACGGGGGAGCGGGCGTGCGTGGACACGTGTACGTACCTCGACCGCGATGAGGGCATTCTGGTCGGGTCGCGATCGAGGGCGCTGCTGCTGTGTGTCAGTGAGACCCATCCGCTGCCGTACATGCCGACGCGCCCGTTCCGGGTCAACGCCGGGGCGCTCATGTCGTACACGCTCGCCGACCAGGAGCACACCCGGTATCTGAGCGAGCTGACCGCCGGGGCCACGGTGCTGGCCGTGGCGGCGGACGGGCGGACGCGCCGGGTGACAGTGGGCCGGGTCAAGATCGAGACGCGGCCGCTGCTGGCGGTCGAGGCGGTCACCGCGACCGGCGAGCGGGCCACCCTGATCGTGCAGGACGACTGGCATGTGCGGGTGCTGGGTCCCGGCGGGGCCGTGCTCAACTCCACCGAGCTGCGCCCCGGCGACGAGCTGCTCGGCTACCTGCCCGGCCGCGAACGCCACGTCGGCTACCCGATCGACGAACGGTGCCGCGAGCAATGATCATCGACTTTCACGCCCGCCTGCATCCCGGGCTGTTGTCCGGCATGGACGCCGCGGGGATCGACCGGGCCGCGGTGTCGGCGGGCGGCCTCATCGGCCTCGACCGGCTGTCGGTGCACCTCACCGAGGGCGGACGCGCCGAGGTCAAAGCCGCAAACGACGATGTGTACGACCACTGCGCCCGCTCCGCCGGAAGGCTGTTACCGGTGTACTTCGCCGATCCGGTTCGCGATCTGCGGTCGTACACCTCGGATGCTCGTGAGTTCTGCGGGTTGGAACTGTCCCCGGCCGTGCACGGGTTCCGGCTCGACGACCCCCGGGTGGCGGATCTGCTGCTGGTGGCGGCCGAGGTACGGCACTTCGTCTATGTCGTGACCGTGGGACGTGCCGGCGCTCAGGCCAGGGACTTGGCGCGGCTGGCCGGGGCGCATCCGTCACTGACCTTTGTGTGGGGCCATTGCGGACATACCGGGCTGGACTTCCTGGGGCTGACCGAGGTGTCGCCGGTGCCCAATGTGATGGCGGAGCTGTCGTGCTGCCTGACGGTGACGGCTCGGGCCGCTGTTGACCGGCTCGGGGTGTCGCGGGTGCTGTTCGGCACCGAAGCGCCACTGCAGGACCCGGGCGTCGAATTGGCCAAGATCGCTGCGCTGGATCTGAGCCCGCGCGACCGGCATGCCGTGCTGGCTGGGAACGCCGGCCGCGTTCTGCGCTTGGGTCCGGCACAGCCCCACCCGCCTTCGTGAGGAGTCCCGATGACCGGCACCGATGCCCAGCTGCGTGATGCGTCACCGAGGGTGGGGCCGCCTCGGCTTGGCGGTGGGCGCAGCGTCGAGGAGCTGACGGCGTTGCAGGATGCATCGCTGCGCGACCTGCTGGCCGCCGCAGCCCGATCGCCCTTCTACGCCCACAACGCCAGAGCTGCCGTCCCCACCTCCCGAGCCGAACTCGCCACCTACCCCTTGACCACCAAGCAGGACCTGCGAGCCGCGTACCCCTTCGGCATGCTCGCCGTCGACCGCACCCACCTCGCCACCTACCACGAGTCCAGCGGCAGCAGCGGCACCCCCACGGCCTCCTACTACACCGAGCGCGACTGGGCCGACCTCACCGAACGGTTCGCGCGTAAGCATGTCGGCATCCATGCGACCGACACTCTGCTCGTCCGCACCCCGTACGCGTTGATGATCACCGGGCACTTGGCGCAGGCGGCTGGCCGGTTCTGCGGGGCTACCGTGGTGCCGGCCGATAATCGGACGCTCGCGGTGACGTACGCCAAGGTGGTCCGGCTCTTGCACGATCTTGACGTCAGCCTGACCTGGTCGTTGCCGACCGACACGCTGCTGTGGGCGGCTGCGGCGCGGCTCGCCGGTCTACGGCCGGGGCGTGACTTCCCGGCGCTGCGGGCGCTGTTCGTGGGCGGGGAACCGATGAGCCCGGCCCGGCGTGCCCGCATTTGCGAGATCTGGAACGTGCCGGTGGTGCAGGAGTACGGCGCCACCGAAACCGGCAGCCTCGCCGGGGAATGCCCGCACGCCCGGCTGCACCTGTGGGCCGACCGGGCAATCTTCGAGGTGCACGATCCGGCCACCGGGGTGGTCGCACCGGCCGGGCGCGGGCAACTGGTGGTCACGCCGTTGTTCCGCGAGGCGATGCCGCTGTTGCGCTACGCCATCGAGGACGAGGTGGAGATCTCGTACGACCCCTGCCCCTGCGGCTGGCCCCTCCCGACGGTCCGGGTGCTCGGCCGCAGCCACTTCACCGTCCACGTATCCGGCGCCGAGATCACCCAGCTCGACCTCGAGGAGCACGTCTTCCGCTTACCGGCCGAGTACGGCGTGCTCTTCTGGCGAGCCCGCATGGAGGGAACACGGTTGCGGGTGCAGATCGCCCCGGACCCACCGCACGAGCGGGCCGCCGCCCACGACTTGCGCACCGCGCTACGTACCGGCCTCGGCATCGACGCCGAGGTGCAGACCAGGCCGCTCGTACCCCCGCAGCTTCTGACCGCCGCACCCGACGTGCTCAAGCCGCGCGGGCTGTTCGGGCCGGGGGAGAACTGGGACAAGGCCCTGTCGTACTACTGAGGAGGGACAGTCGTGATCATCATTGTTGGTGGCGGGATCGGCGGCCTGAGCCTGGCCGTCGCACTGTCCCGCCGACGCATCGCCTGCACGGTTGTCGAGCGCGGCAGTGTCCCCGACGGCGGTGGCATCCAGCTCCCGGCGGCCGCTGCGCTCGTCCTCGACCGCCTCGGAGTGCAGATCCCCGACGAGGCTCACCCCGCGGCCCGTGAGCTGCGCCGCTGGACGGACAACACGCTGATCAGCCGGACGCCGCTGCCGGACCACCGGACCGTGCGCCGGGCCACCCTCTGCCGCACCCTGCTCACCGCCGCCCGCACGTCGGGCGCCACGATTCTCACCGGCCGGCGCTGCCGTGGCACCTGCGAGCACGAGAACGGCGTGCTGGTCCGCCTCGACGACGGCACCACCCTGAACGCCGAGGCCGTGATAGGAGCAGATGGACTGCATTCAACGGTACGACAACAGCTCGCCACCGCCACCCTCACCTACTCCGGTCACGCCGTCTACCGCACCGTCATCCCCCGCGTGGACGCCCCGCCGGAGGTCGTGGTGTGGCTCGGGCCGGGCCGGCATTGTGTGGCGTACCCGATAGACGGCGGGCGCAGCGTCAACCTGGTGCTGACCGTGCCCGCGGCCGCGCCCCCGTGCCGGATGCGCGAGGTGACACCGGGGGAAGTGCTGGCGGCGTACCGGGACTGGCATCCGGTTGTCCGCGGGATGATCGCCCTGGCCGCCCGCTTCGATCACCACGGGTTGTTCGATCGTCCGCCGCTGCCGGCCTGGCATCGCGGGCGGGTGGCGCTGATCGGCGACGCGGCCCACCCCATGCTGCCGTTCGTGGCGCAGGGCGCGGCGCAGGCCATCCTGGACGCGGCAGTGCTGGCCGAGCACCTCGACGACTTCGCGGCGTACGAGGCGGTCCGGCGGCCGGTCGTGGAGCGCATCGCCGCGTCGGCGCGGGCCGGGGCCACCGAGTACCACCTGCCCGACGGTCCCGAGCAGCGCGCCCGCGACCGGGTGCTGAGCCGGGCCGGCCGATGAGCGCCCTGGTTACCGGCGCCGCGCGCGGCATCGGCGCGGCCGTCGTCGCCGCCTTGACCGCCGACGGCCATGAAGTAACAGCCACCGACATCGAGAAACCCACCGGCGAGTTGGCGCTGGCCCTGGACGTCCGCGATGAGGCCATGGTCGGGTGGGCGGTGGCCGAGGCCGAGCGGCTTGCCGGGCCGATCGACGTGCTGGTCAACGTGGCCGGCGTGCTGCGGGCCGGGCCGGTGGCTGAGTTCAGCGAGGCCGACTGGCTGGCCGTGTTCGACGTCAACGCGGCCGGGGTGTTCCGGGTGAGCCGCGAGGTGGGGCGCCGGATGGCCGCGCGGGGCCGGGGATGCATCGTCACCGTGGCGTCGAACGCTGCCGGGGTGCCGCGGGTGGGGATGGCGGCGTACGCGGCGTCGAAGGCGGCGGCCGTTCAGTTCACCCGGTGCCTCGGGCTCGAACTCGCGCCGGCCGGGGTGCGCTGCAACGTGGTCTCGCCGGGGTCCACCGACACGGCGATGCTGCGCGCCTTGTGGAACGGCTCGGACGGCACCGGCACCACGGTGGCTGGGGATCCCGGGCAGTACCGGGGCGGCATCCCGCTCGGCCGGATCGCTGACCCGGCGGACATCGCGGCGGCCGTGGCGTTCCTCGCCTCGGATCGGGCGCGGCACATCACGTTGCAGAACCTGTACGTCGACGGGGGTGCTGCGCTGTGAGCTCGCCGGTGTTCGACTGGCAGCCCGATCCGGCCCGCTGCGCGCTGCTGATCCATGACATGCAGCGCTACTTCGTCGACCTGCTGCCATCGGGGGAACCGCAGGAGGTGATCGCCACCATCGCGCGGCTGCGAGCGTCGGGGATGCCGGTTGTCTACAGCGTGCAGCCGGGTGGCATGACCCGCGCCGAACGGGGGTTGCTGCACGAACTGTGGGGGCCGGGGATGAGCACCGATCCGGGGCAGCGGGCGGTGGTCGAGCCGCTGACGCCGCGACCCGGCGATCGGGTGGTGACCAAGTACCGGTACAGCGCCTTCTTCTGTACCGGATTAGCGGATCTGTTGCGGGACATGGGGTGCGATCAGGTGGCGGTATGCGGGGTTTACGCGAACATCGGGGTTCTGGCGACGTGTGTTGACGCTTTCTCGTACGACATCAAACCGTTCTTGATCTCCGATGCGGTCACCGACTTCTCGCCCGCGGAGCACCTCGCGGCCCTGGACTACGCCGCCCGCCGCTGCGCCGTCACGATCTCGGCGGATGACTTCCTGGATCGCGGTCGAGCAGCGCAGCCAGCTCCACCCGCGAGGCGATCCCCAGCTTCTGGAAGATCTGCCGCAGGTGGTAGTTGACGGTGTGCGGCGAGCGGCCCACCCGCCGGGCGATCTGCGTGTTGGTCAGCGCCTGCCCGGCCAGCATGGCGATCTCCCGCTCGCGGGGGCTGAGCACGCCGAGGTCCACAGCGGTCTCCGGTGCGGGCAGCCCCACCACCAGCACCGCGGTGGTCTCGGCGAGCACGGTCAGCCCCTGTTGCCGGGCGAGCGCGGCAACCTCTTGCAGCCTGCGGGTGCGGTCGAGCCCCATGACCCCTCCTCGAAGCGTCGTAGGAACCGATGGTGCGCCGGGCCGCGCCGCGAAACCTGCTACAAGTAGGGCATCAGCGGCTTTCGTGCTCCCCGGTCCGGGTTTCGCCGTCACCCAGGCGGCGCAGGCCCAGCGGATCGAGCACCCGCACCCGGCGGTATCCGGTGCGCACCAGCCCCCGATCGCGCAGTTCACCCACGGCCTTCTGCACGGTGGCCTGGGCGATGCCGATCATCGCGGCGAGTTCCGGCTGGCTCAGCGGTACGGCCAGTTCCAACGACCCGTCCGGATGTGGCACCGCGCACACCTCGGCGATCTCCGACAGCAACCGGGCCAGCCGGATGTGCGCGGGGAACACTGCGAACTCGGCGAGCCGCCGGTCGGAGCGGCGCAGCCGGCGTGCCACGGCGGCGGTGACCAGCGTGGCCGTTTCGGGCCGGCGGCGCAGGAAGTCCTGGAACGCCGCGCGGCCGACCAGCCCGGCGGTGACCGGCCCGCACGCGGTGACGGTGGCCATGCGTGGCTCGCCGGTCAGCGCGCCGGTTTCGCCGACCACCTCGCCGGGCAGCCGGATGCCCAGCAGCGTCTCGAAGCCCTCCACCGCGGTGGCGACCTTGGTGAAACCGCTGAGGAGGAGCACCACATGACCGGCGGCTGCCCCCTCGCGCAGGATGATCTGCCCGGCGCCGAAGCGTTTGCGCACCGCCAAAGCCACCAGCTCGGCCGCGGCGGCCGGGCTCAGGCTGCCCAGGAACGTGGCGGGCGCCCACCCGGCGGCGGGGAACGGGACCTCGCTCGTCATCGGCACTCCTGTCACGCGGCCCTGCCAGCCAACCATCGCGCACCCGGTGACGGCAACGCGCTCGCACATTGGATCCGGAAAGTATTCGGTCGATCGACGTGGCGCGTCACCGATCAGGTTGATCCCCGTCTCCACTTCGGCCCATTCCGTCAGGGGCTCTCGCTGTGGCTGGGCATTCTCGGTCAAGCTGTCGGTCACACGAGGAAAGGAGCCGCCCGGTGGGCGTATCGCGAACGACGACCCGGCGCCTGGAACGCAGCGCCACCCCGAACCGCTCGCAGGGCGGGCTGTACCGGTCGGAGTCCGCCCAGCCGTCGCGTCCCACGGAGTACCCGGCGCACCGGCTGCGCGAACTCACCCGCGAGGGCCGGCTAGCCGCGGTGGCCGCCCAGGCGAGCAGCGCCGAACGGCAGGAACTGCGCGCGGCGGCGTACGACGTGGTCTGGCCCATTGTGTTCTCCCGGGTGACCCGCCGGTTCGAACTGGCCCGCGGTCATGCTGGTTGCGCGGCCGGTGTGGAGCGGCTGGCCGATGAGTGCCTGGACCGCTTTCACGAGGACGTCGAGGCGGTCGTCGAGGATCTGCTGAGCCATGCCCGGCACCCGGTGCAGCATCTGGAGGCGTGGATCGCCGGGCGGCTGACCGCGGCCACTGTCGACCATCACCGCCGGTTGCGCGGGCAACGCGGGGCCCTGCAACGGCCCCGGCTGCCGCAGTGGGTGATCCAGGCGTTGCACGACGATCCCTGGCTGACCACGCTGGCCACCGAGATCCTGGTCTGGGTGGGCGTCAGCGCCACCGCCGGCACCGAGGTGTGGCCGCTGGAGGCGTGGGCCCAGCACCGGGCGCAGCGCACCGGCGAGTGGACGGTCAGTGATCCTGCCGCGGTGGCCCGCGACATCGAGACGGTGCTTTCGGTGCTGCGCCGGCGCCCGGCCTGGTACGAGTCGTACGTGGAACGCCCGCTCGGCGCCAAGCAGGCCCCGGTGGCCGCGGCCCCGCTCGGCGACGCCACCGGCGAGATCGCCGTACCGCTGGAACTGGGCGACCCGGACCGGCGCATCGACGCCGAGCTGCTGCGCCTGGCCGCCGAGGCGGTAGAGGTCATCGACGAGCGGGTGGCCCGCGGCGAGCTGGCCCAGGACGTCATCGTCGAGGTGATTAAAAACGTCTTCGGGGGCGCGTTCACCGGCACCCTGGACCGGGCCCCGCACTCGGTCGCCGACCCGGTCGGCGGGGTGACCGGCGCGCTGGCCGACAGTCGCCGGCTCAACCGGATCGTCAGCACCGTGCTGGAGATTTTGCCGGCCGAACGACTCAATCCGTGAACACCCGCACGAGCAGCACGATCCCGACCACCGTGCCGAACGCGATGATGAGGTAGCGCAGCACGGGTGCGGGCAGGCGCCGGGCCAGGCGCGCCCCGGCGAAGCCGCCGATGATGGTGGCCGGGGCCAGCACGGCGACGGCCGCCCAGTTCACCGGGCCGAACAGGCTGTAGATCAGCACGGTGGTCACGCCGACGACCGCTGACAGCACGTTCTTCAGCGCGCTCACCCGGCGCAGCGGCTCGTCGAGGACCAGCGCCAAGGCGGCGATCAGCAGCACCCCGAGTGCGGCGTTGAAGTAGCCGCCGTACAGCCCGCACAGCAACACCGCCAGGTGCAGCAGCAGGGCGGCCCGGCGCGGCGAGTGGTCCTTGGGATGCCCGGCGAGCCCGCGCAGCTTGTTCTGGAACGCCAGCATCGCGGTGGCGCCCAGCACCAGGAACGGCACCACGTAGTCGAACACGGCACGCGGTGTGAGCAGCAGCAACGCGCAGCCGCCGAGCGCACCGAGCACCACTGTGGGCACGATGCGCGCGATGCGGCGTCCCTGCCCGGCCAGGTCGGGGCGGCTGCCGAGCACGCTGGCGCCGTACCCGGGGGCGACCGACAGCGCGTTGCTCACGTTGGCCGCCACGCTGGGCAGCCCGATGCCGACCAGCACCGGGAACGAGATCAGCGAGCCGCCCCCGGCGATGGCGTTGATGCCGCCCGCCGCGATGCCGGCGCCGAGCAGGGCGAGCGCTTCCAGAGGGCTCATCACAGCACCGCCGCCAGGCCGTCGGCACGCGGGTCGCTGCCGGCGGCCAGGGTGCCCTGCGACAACCGGGCGATCTGCACATGCCCAGCGCCGTCGTGCGGTCCCGGCATCGCGCGCACCCCGAGGCCGAGACCGGGTGCGGCCGCCGCCAGCTCGTGCGGCAGGCCAGGTTCGAGAACCAGCACTGGTACGTCCCGAGCTCCATCGCCGGCGTCGACAGCCCAGCGCGGTCGTGCCACCACGGCCCCCGGATCGGCGCCGGTCAGCGCCTGCGCGGCAACCTGGGCGAGGATCCACGGCTGCGAGCGCCCGCCCTGGCAGCCCAGCGCGAGCACGGTGTCGTCGGTGATCGCGAGCGTGGGGCACAGCGTGTGCGGCGGCCGGCCTCCCGGGGTGAGCCGGCCCGGGTGCGTGTCGTCGAGCCGGAACATCGACCCGCGGTTGTGCAGCACGACGCCGGTCTCCGGGTCGAGCAGCCCCGAGCCGAAGCTGTGGAACACGCTCTGGATCAGCGTCACCGCGGTGCCCTGCTCGTCAACAGCGGTGACAGCAACCGTGTCACCCGTGGGCCGCGGACCCGGCGCGACCGGGGCGACCGCCCGCTCGCCGCGCAGCAGCAACCCGTCCAGGTCGATCGGCCCGGTATGCGGGTCACCCAGCAGCGCATCGCGGGCCAGCTGAGCCCGGCGGGCGGTCGGGAGCAGGTCCGCGCTCCCGAGGATGGCCAGGAAGGTGGCGCCCTGGCTGGGCGGGGGAGCGGCATACCACTCCGCGCCGTGGGCCCGGGTGGTGATCGGGTCGGTGATCTCGGCCTGATGCGCAGCGAAGTCGGCGGCGGTCAGCGGGCTGCCCGTCCGGTGCAGCCCGTCGGCGAGGCGCTGCCCGAGCTGTCCGGTGTAGAAGGAAAGCCAGTCGCGCGACAGGGCGATCAGGGAGTCGCCGAGCGCAGGCTGCAGCAGCGGGTCACCCTCGGCCAGACCGTCGAACAACCCGCGCAGCCCAGGATCGGCGGCGACGGCCTCGGCTTCGCTGCGCAGGGCCCGGGCCAGGCCGGGGCTGACCGGAACGCCACCCAGGGCCAAGTCGATGGCCGGGGCCAGCCGGACCGGCCAGCTCAACCGCGCGCCGAGCCCGGCGACGGCCGCCCAGCCCGCCACCACACCAGGAACGGTGACGCTCAGCGGCCCGGTCGTCGGCATCAACTCCCCGGCCGCGCGGACCGCCGCCACGTCAATCCCCTGCGCGGCCGCACCGATGGACAGCACCGCCCGGGGTTCGCCGCCGCCCGGCCGCACGATCGCTATGAGGTCTCCGCCGATCGAGCACTGATGCGGGTAGACCACGGTCAGCGCAGCCGCGGCGGCCAGGGCGGCGTCGATGGCGTTGCCCCCCGCGTCGACGACCGCCCGTCCGGCCTGGACGGCGCCCGGATGCGGGGCGGCCAGCGCCACGTTCATGGACAGCTCCTCAATAGTCCCGCTTGCTGCAAGACCCCCGCCCTCCGCCGTTCTGCTTGTACCGCTGGTCCCGGCCCAGATCGGGGCTGCGACCGGGACACCAGCGACAATACCGCCGCGATTCTGCGGGCCCGGACGACCCAATACTGTAGCTTTCAGGCATGTTTGTCCCATTAGCTGCTCTGGTTGGCCTGTTGGCATCAGCCCCCGCGACCCCCGCGGCCGCGCCGACGGACTCAGCCGCAGCCGCTCCCTCGCTGGCTTTGTCCGGTCTGAGCACCTCCCACGTCGGCTACGCCATCGACGGCCGGGCCGTGGACCGGATCCGGGTCACCAACACCGGTACGGCCCCCGCCCGCGACCTGCTCGTACGCCTCGACATGACACTGGAAACCGGCATCGTTGCCCACCTCAGGCGCGACGGCCACGAGTGCGAGCACGACGAGGACGGCACCACCTGCGTCATCGGCGACCTCGCGGCCGGGTCCTCGGTCGGCCTTGATGTCGAGTGGGCAACCATCCCGTCATTGGGCTGGCGCTATCACGAGCAGGCGAGTGCCACCATCAAGGCCATGGCGGGTCAGGACGTTCTCGCCGCCGGTGAGGTGAGGGCCATGGGCGGCACCGAACTCACCGCCCGTGACGTCGTCGTGCGGCCGTCAGCGCCGAGCGGGTTGCGCGTACGAACCGGCGAGACCATCGACGTACCGGTCACTTTGCGGCTTGATGGCGGCGCCCCTGCCGACGGCATCTTCTTGCGGGCCGACTTCGGCTCCTCGGCGGACGCCTTCATTTTGACCAAGCCCCACGACACCACGTGCATCAAGTCGGCTCCGCGGGGGCTGCTGTGCTACCTGCCCCGCCAGCGTGAGGTGACGTTCCGGGTGACCGCCAAGCGGGGCGCGGCGCGCACGACGGCTCACAAACTGCGGGTACAGGCGAACGTGGCCAATGCCATGCAGCGCAACATCGGGCTGGACAAGTTCGGGAGTTGGCTGATCCCGCCGACTGTGCCGCTCACGGTCTCGGTGCGCGGCAATGCCCAGGCCGGGCCGGATGCCGAGTTTGCCGTGCTGTCGCCGGTCACCGGATCGCATGCGGCAGCTCAGCCGGGTGGCGCCGGGTCGGGACTTCCCATCACGGGGAGTTCGGCGGGAATGGTGGGGTTGCTCAGCGTGCTGGCCGGTGGGCTGGTGCTGATGCTGGCCCGGCGGCGCAACAGACTCTAAAGCGGGCGCCCGGACGGCGGGGATGACACGGCCGCGTGCGGGATCCGGCCGTCGGCCACCAGGGCGTGCAGTTCGTCGAGCAACGCGTCGAGGTCGGCCAAGCCGGCCAGGTCATAGTGCTTGTTGACCATGTGATCGTCAGCGACGCGGATGGTGTCCAGCTCGGCCTCGCCGCTGACCCAGATCATCAGATCACCCACCCAGGTCGCCGACTCGAACTCACTGACGACAATCGCCTTGCCGTAATTCGCCGCCACCGGACGTACCTGCCAATCCAGCCCCAGCGAATCCCAGACCTCAGCCCGCGCCGCCACCGCCGCCCCCAGCGCCTCCACCGGAAAGTCCACAGTGCTTATCCAACCAACCCTGTCAATGAGGCGTCACCCCGTGAGGAGGTCACTCAGAGCCACAATCAACTGCGGTTTCGACGGTACGGTCACAGCCCGCCGAACCACCACCCCGTCGCGGTTCACGAGCAGCAGCGCAGGCGTGCCGGCCACCTCCAAGGCTCGCATGGCAGTCAAGTGGCTCTCCGCATCGACCTCGACGTGGCGTACCCCCGGAACCATCGCCGCGACCTCGGCACTCACCCGCCGCATGGCCCGGCAGGGCGCACAGAACGCCGACGAGAACTGCAGCAGCGTCGCCTTGGCCGGCTCCACGCCCAACTCGGCCCGCAACTGCGCTTCGATGATCACCCTCCAACCTTAATCCCGCGCCTTCACAGAGCCCCGGCGCACATGGCAACAGCCGATCATCGCCGCTGACCGGCCGGACGGCGGAGTTGCTGGCAGGCTGGGGGCATGGAATCGGTGTGGGACTACCCGCGGCCACCTCGGGTGGAGCGGTCGCAAGCCCGGGTCACGGTGGAGCATTCGGGGATGGTGATCGCCGACAGCATCGGGTGCTGGCGGGTATTGGAGACCTCGCATCCGCCGGTCTACTACGTGCCGCGCGCGGACATTGTCGACGGCGTACTGCAACCAGGGGCGGGTAGTTCGTACTGCGAGTTCAAGGGCACCGCCAGCTACTGGGATGTCGTGGTGGGGGACACCCGGGTGGCGCAGGCGGGCTGGTCGTACGAGCATCCCGTACCGGCGTACCTGGAAATCGTTGGTGCTGTTGCCTTTTATCCCAGCCGGGTGGACGCGTGCCGGGTCGGCGATGAGCTGGTGCGGGCGCAGGAGGGCGATTTCTACGGCGGCTGGATCACGGCGGACATCACCGGGCCGTTCAAGGGTGGTCCCGGTACGCTCGGCTGGTGAGCTCGCGACCCGGCCCGACTCTGCGCGAACTGGGCATCCAGGTGTTGTCCTCCGTTGAGCACGGGTACGACCTGCTGGCCCCCAAGTTCGACTACACCCCTTTTCGCACCCCGGACAGCATCCTCGACGCGACAACCGAGGCGTTGTCCCGGCTCGGCCCGTTCGGCACCGGGCTGGACGTGTGCTGCGGCACCGGCGCGGGCCTGGCGGTGCTGGAGTCCCTGTGCCGCCAGCCGCCCGGAGGCGAAGCCGAGCGCGGCCCGGTCACCGGTGTCGATTTCAGCACGGGCATGCTCGGCCAGGCCCACCGCGCCCATCCGGACGCCACGTTGGTGCGCGCCGACGTTCGTACCCTCCCTTTTGCCAACGGGTTTGACCTCGCGGTCAGCTTCGGGGCGCTCGGGCATTTTCTCCCGGCGGAACGCCCGGCGCTGTTCGACGGTGTGCTCCGGGCGCTGCGGCCGGGCGGGCTCTTCGCCTTCCCGCTCGGCTCGCCGCCGCCGGTCACCTCGCCGCTGCACTGGGCGGCGCTCGGCTTCGACGTCGTCATGCGGGTCCGCAACGCCGTGTGGCGCCCGCCGTTCGTCATGTACTACCGCACCATGACCTTCCGCGCCGTCCGGGACGACCTGACCGCGGCCGGCTTCACCGTGGGCACGATCCCCCTGCCCACCCTCGGCCGGCACCGCGACGGCCCCACGCGATACTGGCTGATCACAGCACGCAAGGCCGCGCGGGCAACGAAAAGCCCATGACAGCCGGGCAGGACGGGCGGCATGGACGTTCTGTTCACCGGAGGGCCGATGTTCGGGGCCGATGCGGTGCTGGATCGGGTGTGCCCGGACCGGCCGGTGTTTCTGATGAACCGCGACCACCATGCGGCCTGGGTCAATTCGCGGGCGCTCGACCTGGCGGGCATCGACGCGCGCACGCCGGACCCGCCCGATGGGCGCATCGACGGGGGCGCTGTGCTGAACCGGTAACTTGATGACAGCCAGGTCCTGGCGCTGGTGGAGCAGCGGGAACGGTTCACGGCCGGGCGGCTGGGACGGGGTGGCGGAGAACTACCCGGCGGCAATGACCGCTTCCTACCGGGATGCGTGCGGGCATCCGACCGGCAACAGCGGGCTGTCGTTCATCGGCCCGCGGCGCTGGCCCGGTATGTGACAGCGGTGGACGGGCTCGGCTTTCCGGCGCATTTTCATGCTTTGGGGGATCGGGAGGTGCGCGAGGCGCTGAATGCCGTGGCCGCCGCCCGGGCCGCGAACGGGCCGCTCGACACCCGGCCGCATCTCGCGCATCGGCAGGGGCGCGGCTGGCGGCGGGCAGCGACTGGCCGGTGAGCACGCCGAATCCGATGCGAGCCGTGCACGTGGCGGTCAACCGGGGGCTGCCGGGCTCGGGGGCGCCGCCGTTCCTGCCGGATCAGCGACTGGGGCTGGCCGAGGCGCCCCGGGCGTACACCCGGGGCTCGGCCCTGGTGAATCACCGCGACGACAGCGGCGCCTTGCGGGCCGGGTACGTGACCGATCTGGTGGTGCTCGACCGGGACCCGTTCCACGCGCCGCCGCAGGACCTTGCCGAGACGCGCGTGGCGCTGACCTTTGTGGGCGGTGGCTCGTCTATTCGTCGCGGGCGGCGTGAGCACCACCCTTGCCGTCCTCGGCGGCGCGCTCCTCGACCGGCTCGGTGCCGCGCTGCGCCGGGATGACCTGCGGGAGCTGGCCGGTGGGCTGGTGCAGCGCCGGGGTGAAGGACGCCTCGGCGGGTTCGAGGTCGCCGGTGACCTGCGGCTGGTCCACCCACAGGGCGCGTAGCTGGCCCTGCATGAACGAGGTCAGCCGGCCGCGGTACTCCCGGTCGAAGACCTCGAGGGATTCGATCTGCTGCTGCAGGGCCTCGCGGCGCGCGCCGAGGCTGCCCACCATGTCGTCATGGCGTTGCTGCGCGGCCAGGCGAAGCTGGTCGGCGGTGGCCTGCGCGTCGGCGGTGATCCGTCCGGCCTCGCCGCGCGCCTCCAGCACCACCTTGGCCGCGCTGCGCTGGGACTCCTCGGCGCGTTGCTTGGCGTCCCGGGCGATCTTCTCCGCCTGCGCGCGGGCCTCGGCCAGCACCTGTTCGGCCTCGCGGCGCACGGTATGCGCGTGCTGCTGGGCCTCGCGGCCGATCTCCTCGGCCGCGGCCAGCGCGTCGGTGCGGATCTTGTCGGCCTGCTGCTGGGCCCGGGCCAGGTGGTCCTCGGCCGTGCGCTGGGCCATGGTCAGCACCTGCAGCGCCTGGGCGGGCGGCACCCCCGGCGCGCCCTGCATCTGCTGCAGGTTCTGGGCCTGCTGCAGGTTCTGGGCCTGCTGGGCCTGCTGCAGGTTCTGGGGCTGCACCATCGCGTGCTCCGAGGTTTTGCTGTCGGGGGAGGTCCCGTTGAACATGGCTCTCACACGATCCTTCATCCGCAGAAGACCTTGGAACGGCGGGATGCTACCAACGTTTACGGCGAGGTGGAACCGCTCGACAGCGCCGAGACGATGATCCCGCCGCACACGCACAGCAGCAGGAAGGCCGACAGCGCCAGCAGCACCCAGGTGACGGCCATGCCGGGGTATTTCTGCGGCGGCGCGCCGATGGCACCGTTCAGGAACGCGATAGTGGGAGCGCGGTACTCCACCTCGACGGTCTGCCCGGGCTGCACGGTGATGCCGATGTCGGCCACGCCGATGCGCGAGGGCAGCAGGTAGGGCACGTGCACGTGCAGGTGATGCTGCCCGGCCGGCACCGGGATGACCGAGCGGCCCCAGGCCTTGGCCGCCACGTGGCCGTTGATGCTGATCTCCGGCTTGAACAGCCCGAGAAGGAACGCGGCCCAGAAGTATTTGGTCGTGACGGCAATCGCGCCGCCGCTCTGCTGGGCGGAATAGTCCTGCTGCGGTGGATACACGCGAGGCAGAGTAGTGCAGCCGCGGGCACGGCCAGTAACCAGCCCCTAAGGTTCGCTTAATGAAACGGTTGAAACTTCGCCGATGCGCCGCAATCCATGGATTTGCCTATCGCTTCGTGCCATTGTCCTGAAAGTATCCCCACCGGAAGGACCCCCCTTGTCCACCACCAGAAAACGGCGCTTCTTCCCCGCGGGCGTCGCAGCGGCTCTGCTCGCCGGCGTCGCCGGTTACGTCACCGCTACCGTGCTGCCGTCCTCGGCCGCGACCAGCGCCAACGTATGGCTCACCACGCCGGACCGCGCCAATTTGCTGACCCCGCAGGCGAGCGTGGCGTTCGGCACCGCAGGCTCGGGCACCACCATTACCGTCGATGCCGCGAAGACGTATCAGTCCATGGTGGGCTTCGGTGCCTCGTTCACCGATTCCGCCGCGTACAACGTCTTCAATTCCCCGCAGCGCAACGCGGTCATGAGCAAACTGTTCGACCCGGCCTCGGGAATCGGTCTCAGCTTTGTCCGCCAACCGATCGCGGCGAGCGATTACTCACGTTCTTTCTACACCTATGACGATGGCAACGGTTTCTCCATAGCGCACGACAAGGACTACATCCTGCCGTTGCTGAGCCAGGCGAAAACGCTGAACCCGCAGGTGACTTTCATGGCCACCCCGTGGAGTGCGCCGGCCCGGATGAAGAGCCCGGCGGCGCTGATCGGCGGCTCGCTCAAGGACGCCAGCATCGGCGAGTACACCGATTACCTGGTCGCCTTCGTGCAGGCGTACCAAGCGGCGGGCATACCGATCAGCTATCTGAGCGTGCAGAACGAGCCGGAATTCTCCCCGCCGGGTTATCCGGGCATGCTGATGTCCGCCACGCAGCAATCCAGCATCATCAACACCCTCGCGCCCAAACTGAAGGCGGCAAACCTCACTACCAGGATTTTGGGGTACGACCACAACTGGGACGACACCGCCTACGCCCGGACCGTCAATGCCACAGCACTCGCCAACGTGGCCGGCTCGGCCTGGCACTGCTATGTCGGTGAACCCGGTGCGCAGAGCACCGTGCACAACGCCCAGCCGGCCAAGGACGTGTTCTTCACCGAATGCTCCGGCACCGAGTCGCCCGACACCGCCAAGACGTTCGGCGACAGCCTGTGGTGGCAGGGGCGCAACCTCGCCGTCGGGGCCACCCGCAACTGGGCCCGCACGGTGACGACCTGGAACCTGGCTCTGAACGCCCAGCACGGCCCGGTGATCGGCAGCTGCACCAACTGCACCGGGGTGGTGACGGTGAACGGGGGGTCGGTGACGTACAACGCGGAGTACTACGTGCTCGGGCACCTCAGCAAGTTCGTCAAACCCGGCGCGGTCCGCATCGACTCGACAGCGGTGGCCCAGGGTGGCATCGAGAACGTGGCGTTCCGCAACCCGGACGGCACGATCGCCCTGGTCGCGGTCAACACCGGCGGCACCCAGAACTTCCAGGTGTCGTTCGGCGGGCAGAAGTTCGGTTACCAGTTGCCGGCCGGCTCGATGGCCACCTTCACCTGGCCCGGCGGTGGCGCGACGACTCCGCCCCCGGCTGGTTCCGGGGTGAAGATCACCGGTGTGGGTGGCAAGTGCCTGGACGTCAAGGACAACGGCACTGCCGACGGCACCCCGGTGCAGATGTGGGACTGTTTCGGCGGCGCGAACCAGCAGTGGACGTACACCTCGGGTCGTGATCTCAAGAATGTCGCCAGCGGCAAGTGCCTGGACGTGAGCGGCACCGCCAACGGCGCGAAGCTGCAGATCTGGACGTGCACGGGCGGCTCGAACCAGAAGTGGTCCGGGCTCTGAGACCAGCCCACTGTCGCCTATCCGTCAGCCGGCCGCGGGGTGGCGGCAGGCGTGCATACCATCGATGGACGCCGACATCCGCGTGATCTTGGGGCGCGCGGGGTCCGGAGGTCGCATGAATGCTCGTCTGCCGATCGATGTCGATCACCGGGCCATGGACGTGGTCCGGCACCTGCGCGGCTCGCCCGAGGAGGTCTTCGACCGTCCGTACGGCGGCTACCTGCTGCTGATGGCCACCGAGTTCGACGCCGCAGCCATGCACTGGCTGCGCCACAACGCGGTCCGGCTCGACGCGATGACCGGTTCCGATGTGGCCTTCGCGGTGTTCACCAGCACGTTTCGCGTGGCGGTCGGCGTGCCCGGCTCCCCAGCCGCCCACCCCGGACGGCCCGAGTTGCCGCTGCCCGAGGTCCAGGAACACGGAACCGTCAGGCACCTGCTCACCCGGGGCAAGCTGGGCACGCTGGCCGCCGGCGACGAGCTCACCCTGCGCACCGACGGCGCCGGCGCCACGGCCCGCGCGTTCGGGGTGGCCGCCGACCTGCCATGCCTGCTGGTCATCGACGCGCTGCCGGGGGAGCAGGTGGAGATCATCCCGCTCACCGGGGTGGACCTGGACGGTGTCGTCCGCCTGGCCGGCGTCGCCCTGGCCCGGCTGTCCCGCGCACCCGGGCTGGCCGGGTTCCGCCGGGTCGCGGCGCGGCTGGTCGCCATCGAGCAGCGCATCCACGCCGATGAGGCGCTGGCCGAACGGCTGTCCGCCCGGCTGGAGACCATGCCGGCGCCCGAGCTGATGGCCGAGCCGGTGCGCCGGGCCTACGAACGCGCCCGAGCCGCCCTGGCCGCCGGTGCGACCCGCAAGTTCACCACCAACCTGCGCCACGCGCTGCCGTCGGATGTGGTGCGCGCGGCCGGGCGCCGGGCCTTCGACCAGCGCCCCGAGCTGCTGCACACCGACCGGACCATGCGGACGCTCGCCCACTACCTGCGCGACTATCCGTGGCCGCTGCCCGAGCCGCAGCGCAGCGCCTACCAGCGGGTGGTGGAGCGCTACGCCACCGGCGCCACCGACTGCGACGAGCTGATCGAGCAGCTCAAAGCCCGCAACACCGAGATCGTCGACCGGATCCTGGGCACCCTGCCCCCGCTGGCCTCGCTGGTGGCTGGCATCGAGGACCGCCAGCGGTGTGCCGCCGCCACGATGGCCGCCCAGTTGCGTGACACGATGGCCCGCCTCGACACCCTGCGCGCGGCCCGCCGCGACCTGATCACCGAGCTGGCTGCCATCCAGGTCCCCAGCCTGAGCGCCATCGTCGCCGAGTGTGCCAGCACCACGACCATCCCCGTGCACACCCGTAAGATCGGCAACTTCGCTTCCGCGTACGCCGGAGCAGCCCTGTCCCCGCAAACGCTGCAGGACCTCAGTCGCGCCGCGGCCCAGTAGGGTCTGCGGTGTGCGGACACCGTTGCAGGGTGGTTTGCCGCCACCGCCGGCGCTTGCCGGTGCCGTGGTGGAGATCGCCTGCGACGAGTCGGGGTTCTCGGGCACCAACCTGCTCGACCCGGGCCTGCCCGTCATCACCCACGCCAGCGTCGACCTGAGCGTCAGCGAGGCCGAGTCGCTGATCGCGGCGCTGCGCCTCTCGCCCCACGAGCTCAAGTCCGGCGCGTTCCTGCGCCGCCCCGATGCCGCCGAGGCCCTGCGGGAGCTGCTGGCCGCGCTGCCCGGCCGGGCCCTCGTCCACCGGGTCGGCAAGCAGATGTTCCTGGCCGACCGGATTGTCGACCTGGCGGTGGGCGAGTTCACCTACGCGCGCCTGCTCGACGATGACCACACCGCCGCTGCCACCCTCTACCGGGCGCGCGAAACCGCCGGAGGTGACTGGGAGGCCTTCCTGGCAGCGTTCATGGACCTGGTCCGGACCAAGCGCCGCCCACCCATCGACGTTGTCGTCGCCGCATTTCTGCGCGCCCGCGACGCGCTGCTGCGGCACGGGCTCGGCGACACCGTGCTGAGCGAGCTGACCGCCGAGCGGGCCCGCGACCTGGCCACCCGGCTCGGCCACGATGACCGGTCCATCCCCCCGCCGCTGGAACCGCTGCTTCCCGCGCTGGCCGCCACCGTGCGCTCGTGGAGCGGCGACACCCGGCGCCAGGTGCTGGTGGTCCACGATGAACAAAGCGCGCTGACCGCCGACCGGTTGAGCCGGCTGCAGCAGGCGCTGGCCGATCCGGCGGGCCGTTCGCCGCTGGCCGGGCTGGTGATGGCCGACTCGCGCGACGACCCGCGGGTGCAGGTGGCCGATCTGCTCGCCGGGGTGGCCCGCCGATCCCCACACTGTTTCGGTGAGTGACGATGTCAGCCCGGATGGTCATGGCGGGGGGGGGGGGCCGGGCGGGGGGG
>NZ_LOJP01000001.1:4349369-4357683 GCF_001553785.1 Actinoplanes sp. TFC3 | reverse complement strand
GGGGGGGCTTTCCGGGGGGGCGATTGTGCCCGTACCGGTGGGGGTGTGGGGGGGGGGGGCGCTGAAGTCCGCCCCGCCGCTGCCGCAGGGGCACCGCGACGCCCTGGCCCGGCTACGGATGGGCCGCGTCGAGAAGGTGGTGCTGCGCTTCGACGAGCACTTCTGGCCGGTGAGCAGCTCCGGCTACTACCGGGTGCACGGGCCTGGGGACGGCGACATCTGCGAGTGGCTCGATGCCACCGCGACCGACGGGGTGCCGGCGTTGGTGGGGTTGTTCGCCGGGCCCTGGCTGGACGAGGTGTGGGACGGCTCGGACGCCGAGGTGGCCGCCCGTACGGAAGCGATCCTCCGGTCCGCTGCGCGATAGCACGCCAAAGGGCCGCGCCACCGGGGGGATTGGCAGCGCGGCCCTTTGGCAGGGGCGGGGCTCAGGCGCTCAGGATGAGCGCGGACAACACCATGCCGATGACCGCACCGGCAACACCGGCGGCGGCGGCGTACCAGCCGAGCGGGCGGTCGCCGAGCGAGCCGCCGACCACGCCGAGCACAACGGCGGCCAGCCCGAAAATGGGCGGGAAGAACAGCAGCGCGAGAGCCGCGAAAACAAATCCGATAATGGTGCACACCCGGGCTGCGGTAACGCCGGAACGAGTGGGCCGAGTAGTGGTGACCTGCGCCATTGCTCTTTCTCCTCCGTGTGGACCGATGCTGTATTGCTACGCCCCATCAGCTACCCACAGTGGACGGGAGCTAATCCTGCTTCACCGGCTGATTGCTGTGCTTGCGGGCCTCTTGCACATCGGCCATCAAATGGTCCCAGTCCGGTTCGGCGCGAAACGGTCCCAGTGGCAGCCGGCGGCCGACCCGGGCGTTCTCGTATTCCCACCAGGCGGCCACCCGCACCGGCCACAGCCCCACGCGCAGCGCCCCGGCCAGGAAGCACCGGTGGGCCAGCAGCGTCGCGGCCAGCATGTCGTCGTCGAACTCGGCGCCCAGCTCGTCGACCGCGCGGCCCAGCGCCCGCACGTCGCGGTGCATCTCCGAGTAGGCGATCAGGTCGGGCATCGCCGGCACCCGCACGTCGGCCCCGGGCAGCAGCATGTCGTGCGCGTAGGCCGGCATGAACACCACGTCGTCGACCGTGATGATCAGCGGAAGCTCCTCGTGACCTCGGCGGACGCCGATTTCCAGGCCTGGCGCGCCGGTGGGCACGATGATCTGCTCGAAGCCCAGTACGTCGCGGATCGCGAGGCGCACCGAGTCACCGATGGCGGGGATGTGGACGGTCACCATGCCGGCGCGCACCGATACTTCAGTGCCGGGGAGTTCGCCGAGCAGACCCACTAGAGCTTCACTGTGCACGCGGTAGTTATACCCAATCGAAGCGACGTTTTCTTAGAGTAATCATGTCCCTACCGAATGTAATATTTACGGGTATCGAAAATATGCGTGCACTAGCCTCCGAGTACTACGCACCCGCGCACTTGTCCCGGCCGGGAAACAGACAAAGAATCGGTTCATGACGGTCGGTAAGGCGGATCTGCCCTATCCCTATAACCAGGACTTCTCGGGCATCGTCACCCGCGTGAAGGGTGTCCGGGAGGCCACGCGCGCCGCGCTGGTCAACTCGCCGAAGGTGGCCTCCTACCTCAAAGCCGGGGCCAACCTCGTCGAGCAGAACCTCGGCGCGTGCGGTGCGGGGGCCGTCACCGAGGCCGGCCGCAAGCAGTACTGGTCCGGGCTGCGCTTCCTCACCGAACGCGCGCTGGCCGGCGAGATGGAACGCCTCGAACCACCGTTCCTGCGCCAGAAGGGCGACGGGCCCTACCGCGCGACCTGGGCGAGCCACGACGACTACCTCAACGACTTGCTCACGTTCCTGTTCCACGCGATGAACTACGACCCGCAGTACGACGCCGAGGTGGAGACGCGCGGCTGGCTGGACGACGAGGAGAGCTTCGTCGACGCCATCGACCGCGCCACCTACGCCGAGCTCGCCGCGATCTGCCGGATGCCGCTGTTCCGGCTCCAGCTGATCATGGTGGCCACCGCCGATCGCAACGACGGCATCCACGACGCGATCGCCAACCAGTACAGCGGCGCGCTCGGGCCGTGGAAGAAGATCTACGAGTCCACGTTCGCCTCGCGCGGGTTCCAGTTGCGCCCCGGCGTCACCCTGGACCAGCTCGCCTACATGCTGGCCGCGGTCATGGAGGGCTTCGCCCTGCACCACCTCGGCGATCCGGGCGCCGGCATCGTCGACGACGAGCGCGGCGACAACCTGGTCGGCATGGCCGTACTCGGCATCCTCAACAGCTACCTCGAGCCGGTCGCTGAACCAAGCGGTCTGACCTTGCGTGAACAGTTCCGTACCACCTCGAACCGGGTGCGCCCCGCCGATCGCACTCTTGAACAGAGCGAGGACCCGCATGACCAGCACCACTGAGCCGGCCACCGTCCTTGCCGAGCAGCGCCCCGGGTTCTGGGAGCGCCAGAGCGACGTGATCATGCGCCGCCCGCTCAACGAGTGGACCTTCACGCACATGAACTGGCTGATCCCGACCGAGCGGGTGGCCTGCGGGACCGAGTTCCTGCCGCTGTCGGTGGCCGGGGTGCCGCTCAATGTGACCTACCGCTTCGACGAGCACGACTACAGCCTGGGCGATCTGCACCGGCGCACGTTCACCACGGCGTTCGTGGTGCTGCACCATGGCCGCATCGTGCACGAGAGCTATCCCGGGGCGTTCGCCGGGCCTCGTACCCGGATGCAATTGTTCTCGTTGTCCAAGTCCGTCACCTCGATGCTGTTCGGCATCGCGCTGGCCGAGGGCGCGATCGGCAGCGTCAAGGATCTGATCACCGACTACCGGCCCGATTTCACCGGTACGGCCTATGCGGACGTGACGCTGGCCGATCTGCTCGACATGAGCAGCGGCGTGGGCGAGCTGGAGAGCTGGATCGCCGACAACGCCTTCATCCGGGCCTTCGAACGCGCGGTGATCAGCGGCGGTGACGTGCCCGCGATCATCCGGTCGGCCCCGCGCACGGCCCCGATCGGCGAGCGCTTCAACTACTCCACGTTCGACGCGCAGATCCTGAGCTGGGTGCTGGAAGCGGCCACCGGTCAGACCCTGGCCAGTTACGCTTCCTCGCGGCTGTGGAGCCGGATCGGCGCCGAACGCGACGCCTACTACGGGCTGACCCGCTCGCATCCGCGCACCGCTGTCGGCGCCGGCGCGTTCAACGCCACCGCACGCGACCTGGCCCGCCTCGGGCTGCTGATGGCCCACGACGGCCGCTTCGCCGGCGAACAGATCGTGCCGCGCGACTGGGTGCGCCGCAGCAGCGGCACCGACCTGCCACACCTGGCGGTCGGCGCGCTCGGGCCCAGCGGCTACGACCACTACGGCTACGCCAACCAGTGGTGGACGCTGGGCGAGAGCTGCTTCTACGCCTTCACCGGGCTCGGCGTGCACGGGCAATACCTCTTCGTCGATCCCGCGGCCGACGTGGTCATCGTCAAGTGCAGCGCCTGGCCCACCGAGGACGACCCCGAGCGCGACCGCGAGACCATCACCGCCCTGCGCCGGGTGGCTGACCACCTGGCCTGACCTCACGCCTTGTCCTGCAGAGCCCGACCCCCGCACGGGTCCGGCTCCACCCGAGCCTGGCTCCCGCCCGAGCCGGCTCACCCCGAGCCCGGCCCCCGCACGGGTCTGGCTCGGCTCGCCGCGGATCCGGCCGGCCCCCGCCCCGGCCGGATCCGCCGGCAGAGCACCACCCGTCTCCGCATCAACGCCGATGCCCGGCGGTGCTGCGCGCTGTCCCGATATCGTCCGTCAATACCATTCAAAGGCCCCATAACGCCCGGAAAGGTTTTCCTCCCATGCGCCTTGCCTTCCGCCTGGTTGCCACCGCCCAGGCTGCTCTGCTCGCCGTCGCCGGTGTGGTGCTCACCGGCACCACACCCGCCTCGGCCCTGCCGGTCGCCGGCACCGTGATCACCTCGGCCAGCGTCGCCGTCCCACCGGAATACACCTCGATCGCCACCGCCAAGAAGATCCAGTACGTGTCCAGCGCCCCCAACGGCACCCTGCTCACCACCTCCGGGCTGGTGTTCACGCCGAAGACGAACAAGCAGAACCGCACCGTCGTCTGGGCGCACGGCACCACCGGGCTGGCCGACAAGTGCGCGCCCTCGGTCAACGGAGACGTGTTCTGGCCCGAGGCCCGCGCCGCCGTCCTTGAGCTGCTGCGCCGCGGGTGGACGGTCACCGCCCCGGACTACGCCGGGCTGGGCACCGCGGGCAACCACCCGTACCTGGTCGGGCTCAGCGAGGCCCGGGCGATCATCGACAGCGCCAAGGCCGCCCGCAACCTGGACAGCGCGCTGAGCACCCAGTACGCCGTCGACGGGCACTCCCAAGGCGGGCAGGGCGCGTTGTTCGCCAACCAGATCGCCCCCTCGTACGACGGCGCGCTCGTGCTCAAGGGCAGCGCGGCCATCGCCCCGGTGTCCAACCTCAACCTGATCGCCCCGCAGATCCCCGGCACCCCCGGGCAGGGCTACCTGGTGATGGCCCTGTACGGCATCAACGCCATCGAGCCCACGTTCAACCCGAACACCTACCTCGCCGCCCCGGCCCGCGCGAAGGCCCCGGTCCTCGCCTCCGAGTGCCTGTACAAGATCCTGGACGCGTACGCCCCGCTGACCCCGGCCGAGCTGGTGCCCAACGGGGTCGTGCCGCAGATCGTGCTGGACAAACTGGCCCAGTACGGCAACCCGGCCACCTCCGCCCCGAGCGCGCCGATCCTGATCGTGCAGGGCACCGACGACGAGGCCGTCCCGTACGACATCACCGCCGGCCCGCTCGTCGACGAACTGCACACCTACGGCGCCCCCGAGCAGTTCGTCACGGTCAGCGGCGCCAACCACGACGGTGCCGTGTTCGCCACCACCACGTCGGTCGCCGACTGGATCGCAGCGCACTTCAGCTGACCCTGAACCGGTTCCTGGGGAGGGACCGGCGAGACCCCACGCGGCCCGGTGCCGCGTGGGGTTTCGTCGTACCTGGGTCAGGCCAGTACCAGCTCAGGCCAGCCCGGCGGCCAGGTCCATCAGGTGACCGAGCACGTGGTCGCCGTTGACCCGCAGGCCGTCGTGCTCGTACTCGTTGGTGACCCAGGTGCGCACGTTGCCGACCTCGGCGGCCGTCTGCAACTGCAGCCCGGCGTCGACGTACATGTCGTCGTGGTAGATCGCCGCCACCACCGGCACGTCGTTGGCGGCCAGGCGTGCGTGGTCGACCAGCGCCGGCCAGTCCTCGGTGGTGGCGAGCAGGTCCGCGGCCCCGGCGAACGGGCGCAGAGCGGCGATCTCCTGGAACATCCACGGGTAGACCATCTCGCCGGTGAACAGCAGCGGATCTGCGTCGGCAGCGAACGCCGGGTGCTGGGCCAGCGCCCGGTGGGCCGCCCAGCGCGTGGCCGCGCCCGGCGCGCCATAGCAGTACTCCTGCAACGCGAACAGGGCCTGGTCGACGAAGCCGGTCTCGATCATCATCGCGTACCGGAAGCGGTCGGTGAGCTCGGCTTCTTCGAGCAGCCAGTGCACCTTGGCGAAGCTGGTGCTCATGCCGAAGTTGAAGCCGAGCAGCCGCAGCCGCTGGGCGGTGAGCCGGTCACCGTCGGGCAGCCGGATGTCCTCGGCGGTGAGCCGGTCGGCCAGGGCGCGCACGATGGCGATGTCCTCGGGATAGGCGCGGTAGTAGGCGGCGTTGCGGGCTGCCACCCGGGGATAGGTTCGCGCGTAGACGTCGTCGGCGGTGGCGTGCAGTCCGGGCAGGCCACCGGTGATGTAACAGGTGCCCAAGGCGTGCGGGGCGATGGAGAGGTAGGACAGGGTGATGAAACCGCCGTAGCTCTGCCCGAGCGTGTCCCACTTACGGTCGCCGGCAACACGCTCCCGCAGGATTTCGGCGTCGCGCACAATGCTGTCGGTGCGCATTGTTCGTACCCGATAAGCGATTTGCTCGTCCGTGAGCCCTTGCACGGTCTGCGCTGTCAGCGGCGTGCTGCGCCCGGTTCCGCGTTGATCGAGCAGAAGCACTCGATGGGTACGAAGAGCGCGCCGCAACCACGCATCTTGACCGTGCGGTCGTGGCCCCGGCCCACCCGGACCGCCTTGCAGAAACAGCAGCCACGGCAGGTCGTCGCGCACCCGGTCGGCGGCCACCACCTCGCGGGCGAAAATGTCGATGGTTTCGCCGCCGGGGTCCGCATGGTCCAGCGGCGCCGCGACGACGTGATCTGTGAGCACAATTCCCGGATGAGCGAGCACAGCTGTCTATCATCCATCACCATGGGCGCAAAGACAGCGATGCTGGCGATCGACGGCATTGAGCAGGACCAGATCCAGCGGTACGTCCACACCTTGCGCCCCGGCGAAGTCATTCACGCCGCCGGTCAGGCCCCGCTGGCCGACGCCGTTTATCCCGCCGCCGACGACCTCATTTACGCCGTGCCCCTGCCGCGGGCCGCACTGTTCTGTTCGCTGCCCTTCCTGGATCTGCTCCCCTCGGAGATGCCCGATCATCTGATCGCCGCCGCGGCCGGCCGCCGAATGGTGCTGCACTGCATGCACTCGGTTTCCGACGCGCTGACCTTCGCCGTGTGGGAGAACGGCACCCTGGTGCGATCCCTGGGCGTCGCCGCGGATTCCGGCGTCTACGAGGAGATCGGCGACCCACTGGCTTTCGAGGTGCCGTTCTGGGCCGGCGACCACCCCGCGGGCGACGATTATCCGTTGCCGTTCCACCCGCTGGATCTCGGTGAGGCAGCCATTCCGGCGTTGCTCGGCATCGAGGACATCTTCCTTTCCGGGATGCCCACGCAGGCGTTCCGGATCAGCTGAGGCGCACCGGGGTCAGGACCGGCCGTCCATTTCCTGGGCCACCGCCTCGGTGCGGACGGGATCGGGGCGGGTGCTGGTCAGCGGGACCCGGGCCGTACCGCTGAGGCTGCCCGAACCCGCCCGCAGCGGCACCTCGTGATCCTGCTCGAGTTCGTCCTCGAGGTCCTCGGCCGAGGGGGCGCGTTTGAGGGCGAGCACGAGCAGCCCGGCCAGCACGATCAGCACCAGCGCCATCAGGATGATGTTGTACGGCTCGGGTGGCAGCGTGGAACCCCAGTACGCCAGCGCCGCGGTCAGCGCCGCCACCGGCATGGTGATCACCCATGCCACGGCTACCCGGCCGAAGATCGACCAGTGGACGGTGCCCGCGCGGGTGGCGGTGCCGGCTCCGGTGATCGCGCCGGCCACGGTGTGCGTGGTGGACACCGGGGCGCCCAGCGCGGTGGAGGCGAACAGGGCCGCGGCGGTGGCGGTCTCGGCGGCGAACCCGCTCATCGGGCGCAGCTGGGTGATGCGGGTGCCCATGGTCCGCACGATGCGCCAGCCGCCGGACACAGTGCCCAGTGCGATAGCGGCGTACGCGGCCAGCTCCACCCACAGCGGGATGGGCAGCGCGCCGCCGGTGCCGTCGAGGTGCCCGGTGGCTACGAGCAGGGCGGCGATGACCCCCATCGTCTTCTGGGCGTTGTTGCCGCCGTGGGCCAGCGCCACCGCGGCCGACGAGCCGAGCTGGGCGAACCGGAAGCCGCGTTCGGTGCGCTGGGCGTCGGCGCGGCGCAGCAGCAGGCGCAGCAGGCCCATCACCAGCGCGCCGAGCAGCAGCCCGGCGATCGGGCTGAGCACGATGAACAGCGCGGTCCGCTGGACGCTGGCCCCGTGGATGGCGTCCGGGCCGCCGCGGGCCAGGCCGGCGCCGACCAGCGCGCCGACCAGGGCATGCGACGACGAGGTGGGCAGCGCCTTCCACCAGGAGAGATAGTTCCAGCAGACCGCGCCGAGCAGGGCGGCGAACACCACTGGCAGGCTGAAGTACTGCATCTTGACGGTCTGCCCGACGGTGTTGGCGACCGCGGTGCCGACGATCAGCAGCGCGGCGAAGTTGAACAGCGCCGCCCAGGCCACGGCCACCCGGGGACGCAGCACATGGGTGGCCACCACGGTGGCGATCGCGTTGGCCGAGTCGTGGAACCCGTTGGTGAAGTCGAACAGCAGCGCCAGCACGATCAAACCGAGGAGCGCGGCCAGGGTGACATCCATGCCGCCCGGCTACCCACCCCCGCCATGACCATCCGGGCTGACATCGTCACTCACCGAAACAGTGTGGGGATCGGCGGGCCACCCCGGCGAGCAGATCGGCCACCTGCACCCCCGGGTCGTCGCGCGAGTCGGCCATCACCAGCC
>NZ_LOJP01000001.1:4312299-4349269 GCF_001553785.1 Actinoplanes sp. TFC3 | reverse complement strand
GCGGTGCCCCTGCGGCAGCGGGGGGGGGTCGACCTCCAGCCCCCCCGCCTGCAACACCCCCACCGGTACGGTCACAATCGCCGCGTCGAAACGCTCGTCCAGCACCCGCACGCCGTGCTCCTGCACCGCCACCCGGGGCACCGGCCGCGCAAAGTGCATGCTCAACCCGCGGGCCAGCTGCTCGACCAGCAGCCGATAGCTGCCCGCGATCCACCTGTCGCCCTCACCCACCCCCGGCTCGAAGCCGTGCCGGGCGCTGAGCCTGTCCAGCGGCGCCCCGGCGTCCATGACGATCTCGGCCTCGGCGAAGCGCCGCACCTGAGCAGACGTCCACGGCGCCGGGTCTCGCAGCCACTCGTCGAGCACCTCGCCGATCGAGGCGTCCGCCGGCGCCGCGGCCAACCGGCGCTGCGCCTCCACCGCCAGCCCCGCCGGCACGGGACAACCGCCCAGAACCAGGGGATCAGCAAAGCCGGTCGGTACCGTACGCAGACCCAGCCGCTCGGCCAGGCGGGCAAGCACGTTCTCCGGGTACTGCTGCAGCCAGTTCGCGCCCAGGTCGAACGTGGCACCGTCCAGGTCCACGCCCATCGCCCGGCCACCGGCCTGCTCGCGCGCCTCGAACACCTGCGTGGACACCCCGAGCCGGGTCAGATGCCGGGCCGCGGCCAGCCCTGCCATCCCGGCGCCCACCACCGCGACCCGGCGATGCCCGAGATCCGCGGCCCAGTGCGCGGCTTCGCGGCCCTTCTCGTACGCCCCGTGCGTCATTCCCGCCCGGGTGGAGTGCGTGGCCTCCCCGGCGAGTCGCAGCCGCCCACCCACCGGCGCGCCCAGCCTCACCCGGTCCGCGGGGGTGCCGCCGCGCCCGATCAGGCTCCACGACCCGCGCGACCACGGATCCTCACCCCAGCGGGACACCAGAGATGCTCGCAGCACGGGCGCAGCGTACGCCGTCACCCGCAAGGGGTACGTTTGCACCCATGGCGGCGGTTACGGCAAGGTCCAGGGCATCCGGACACCGGCCCCCGACGTTGGACCAGGTCGCCGAGCTAGCCGGCGTCGGACGCGGCACGGTCTCCCGCGTCATCAACGGCTCGGCCCAGGTCAGCCCGCAGGCCCGCGCCGCCGTGGAGTCCGCGATCGCCGAGCTCGGCTACGTGCCCAACCGCGCGGCCCGCACCCTGGTCACCCAGCGCACGGACTCGATCGCCCTGGTGGTCTTCGAATCCGGTGAGCGCTTCTTCGCCGAGCCCTTCTTCGGCCGCATCGTGCAGAGCATCTCCACCGGCCTGGTCGAGCGCGGCCTGCAGATGGTGCTGATGATCGCCCAGGCCCCGCACGAGCGCCAACGCCTCGAGGGCTACCTCACCCGCCAGCACGTGGACGGCGCGCTGCTGCTGTCCCTGCACGGCGACGACCAGCTACCCACCCAACTGGAACACCGCGGCGTAGCCACCGTCCGGGCCGGCCGTCCCACCGGGGTGAGCTCGTGCTGCTACGTCGACGCCGACAACCGCGGCGGTGCGCGCGACGCGGTGACGTGCCTGAGGAATCAAGGCCGCCAGCGCATCGCCACCATCACCGGCGCCCTCGACCTTGCCGCAGGTCTGGCCCGCCTGGCCGGCTACCAGGACGTGGCCGGGCCGGGCACGGTGGCGCACGGCGACTTCAGCGAGGAGAGCGGAGCGGCGGCCATGACGCGCCTGCTCGACGAGGATCCGGCGCTGGACGCGGTGTTCGCCGCCTCCGACGCGATGGCCGCCGGGGCGATGCGCGTGCTGCGCGAGCGGGGGCGGCGGGTTCCCGAGGACGTGGCGGTGATCGGCTTTGACGACTCGGTGATCGCCCGGCACACGGACCCGCCGCTGACCAGCGTGAACCAGCCCATCGAGCAGATGGGGCAGGAGATGGTACGGCTGCTGCTGTCCAAGATCGACGGCGTGGAGCCGGCCCCGGCTGAGGTGGTGTTGTCGACCAGCCTGGTCCTGCGCCGCTCGGCATGAGCCGGCCTCGGCCGGCTGGCACCTCGGCAGCCTCCGCGATCCCGCCGCCGGACCCGTCCTGCGCCGCCTGCTCACCGACTCCGTCGAAACCGTCCGCACCAGGGCTGCCCGCGGCCGCACCCGAGGTCAATCCCGCCCCTCACCCCGGCTGACCACGTCACGCTCACACGTCCTCCGGGATGTCGTTGCGGGGCATGAGCAGCACCATCGCGACCATCACAACCGAGGTCAGGATCAGGCCCACGACGATGTGGTGGACGGCCGTGGTCATCCGCTCCGGGTCGGAGGCGGCACCGCGGATCGTGGCGTTGGCGATGGCGCCGAAGACCGCTACACCCACCGCGCTGCCCAGCGAGCGCAGGAACACGTTGCTGGCGGTCACCACGCCGCGTTCCTCCCAGCCCACGCTGGCCTGCGCGGCCACGATCGTGGGCGGGCCGGTCAAGCCCATCCCCACCCCGATCACCAGGCAGTACGCGCCGACCTCCCACACGCTGGAATGGCGGCCGAGCAGGAGCAGCAGCAGGCAGCCGGCCAGCACGATGGTCGCACCGATCAATGCGCAGCCCCGGAAACCCAGTTTGAGGTAGAGCTTGCCGGACTGCGCGGCGGCCAGCGGCCATCCGAGCAGCAGCGTTGCCAGCGTGAAGCCGGCCACGAGCGGGCCGGCACCGAGCGCAGTCTGGGCGTACGTGGGAATGTAGGAAGTAAGGCCGAGCAGCACGGCGCCGATGCCGAAGCTCGTGAGGCCGCTGGACATCAGCAGCCGCCGGCGAAACACCCACAGCGGCAGCACCGGCTCCTTGACCACGCGCTCCAGCAGCCCGAAAGCGATCAGCAGCACGACGCCCGCGCCCAGCACGGCGAGTCCCGGCACCGACGTCCACGCCCAGCTCTGCCCGCCCTCCAGCAGGCCCAGCAGGATCAGCGTGAGACCCATGGTGAGCAGGACGGTGCCGCGGTAGTCGATGCTCGGGCGAGCGCGGGCGACGCGTTCGTCGAAGCTGCGCACGATCACCAGGGCCGCGATCACGCACAGCGGGATGTTGACGAAGAAGATCCAGCGCCACGACACCCACTCGCTGAACACCCCGCCCAGGGTGGGCCCGACCACCGACGCCGTGCCCCAGACGGTGGCGATGTAGCCCTGCACCTTGGCGCGTTCCTGCACCGAGTACAGGTCGCCGACCATGGTGATGGTGGTCGGCTGGATGGCGCCCGCGCCCAGACCCTGCACCGCGCGGAAGGCGATCAGCATCCCGATCCCGCCGGCCAGCCCGCCCCCGATGGAACCGGCCAGGAACAGCGCGATGCCGGCCAGGACGACCGGCTTGCGGCCGAACAGATCAGAGAGTTTGCCGAATACCGGTACGGACACAGCTTGCGCGAGCAGGTAGGTCGAGAACAGCCACGGGAACTCGGCGAAGCCCCCGATGTCGGCCACGATGGACGGCACCGCCGTCGCGATGATCGTGGCATCGATGGCGACCAGCGCGGTGGCCAGCATGACGGCAGCCAGCACCGGCCCGCGCTCGGACCGCAGCCCCACCCCGGTATCAGTCATGATCCCGACTCAACCATGCGACCCGATGATCATCGACTGTGATGGTGATGACACCATGCGACTATGTCGTACGGGCCCGTCTTCGTCCCGTCGCGCCGCCCCGCAGCTACCGAGCGCTGGCGTGGGTCCCGCTGCGACGAAGTGGTCCTGCCCGCCGTCCGCGACGCCCTCTGGGAATTCACCCGCGAGGTGCACAACCTCGAACCCGGACCGGCCAAGCTCTCCGGCCTCAACGACACCCGCGAGGCCGAGGCGAAGATCGGCATGCTCGGCACCGACACGGCCCCGTTGTGCCTGGTGCTGCGAGCCCACCTGCCCGGCCCGCCCGCCGCGCGCAAACATTGGCGAGAAGATCTGGGAACTCAAGGGGTACGACCACAAGCCGCCCAGGTCACCGGCATCGACCAGGTCGACCCGGACCAGGTCGCCCCGCTGCTCACCGAGCCCCCGTCCCAGCACGTGCGCCCCTGGCTGATCCTGCGCTCACCGGCCGGCTTCGCGGCGGGCGCGCTGTCGGTGGACCCCGGCGACGGCCTGCCCCGCCGCGTCATCGACTTCGCCGTCCTGCACCTCAATCGCCCCGGCGCCGCCGGCGAGCGCCCACCGCGCTGCCCCCACTGCAACCAGCCCCGCGTGCGCCGCTACGCCGCCTTCGACCTGTGCCCCGACTGCGGCTGGTTCGCCACCTGATCGCCGCTGCCCGCCGGCGCCCGGGTGGCAACCGGCTGGCACTTGAGTGGGGGCGTACCCCGTCGATGCTATGACCGTGCTGCGCCGACTCTCCTGCCTTGCCACCGCCGTGATTGCCCTGGTCGCGGCCCTGCCCGCGCCCGCCTCGGCGGCCACCTCCGCCTGCCTGCCCGGCGGTGTCACCCGGTGCCAGGTGTGGACCGGCAAGGTGGTGCGGGTCAGCGACGGCGACACCCTCATGGTCGACCTCGCCGGGGACGGCACCAGTGAGCCGCGCTCGATCCGGCTGATCGATGCGCAGGCCATGGAACTCAGCGTGCACTCCTCGATCGTGGCCAAGCGGCGCGGCGACTGCCATGCCCTCGAAGCCACCGCCCGGCTGGAGCAGTTGGTGCGCGCCGGCGGTGGGGTGGTGCGGCTGACCGCGCAGGATGCGAGCAGTTCGAGTTTGAACCGGCCGTTGCGCGCGGTGCAGCTACGGATCGGGGGAGTGTGGCGCGATGCGGGGCTTGAGCTCGTACGGCAGGGGTTCGCGCTGTGGCAGCCCTTCGCCGGTGAATGGGCCTGGAACTCCGCTTACCGGGCGGGCACCCGGAGCGCGGCCCACGCCGGGCTGAACCTGTTCGACACCGATGCGTGCGGCAGCGGGCCCTACCAGTCCGAGCCGATCTCGGTGACCGTCGACTGGAAGCAGGAACTGGTGCACCTCACCAACGGCGCGGCGTACCCGATCTCGCTGGCCGGCTGGTGGGTCCGCGACTCGGGGCTGCGCCGCTACACCTTCCCGCCGCGCACCATGGTGCACCCGGGCGCCATTATCACCGTGCACGTGTTCGCCGGGACCACCACCGCCACCGACTTCTTCTGGGGCCTGGACGCCCCGGTCTTCGACAACCCGACCGGCGACGAGCAGGACCGCGGCGACGGCGGCTATCTGTTCGACCCGCAGGGTGACCTGCGGGCCTGGATGATCTACCCGGCCGGGTAAATTTTGTGCCCCTCACCTGAGTGACGATCGGCATCCTTCCGTGATGTGCTGGGCGGATGAGCGACAACGAACGGGTGACGAACTGGGCCGGCAACATTGTGTTCGGGGCCCGGCGGCTGCACCGGCCGGAGACGGTCGAGCAGGTCCAGGAACTGGTGGCCGGCGGTGGGCCGGTCAAGGTGCTCGGCAGCGGGCATTCTTTCAACCGGATGGCCGATACCACCGGCGACCTGGTCTCGCTGGCCGCTCTGCCGCGGGTGTTCGAGGTCGGCCCGTACCACAACTCGGTGCGCATCGACGGTGGTATGCGCTACGGCGAGCTGGCCGGGCGCCTCGACGCCGAGGGCCTGGCCCTGCACAACATGGCCTCGCTGCCGCACATCTCGGTGGCCGGGGCGATCGCCACCGCCACCCACGGCTCCGGGCAGCACAACGGCAACCTGGCCACGGCGGTCTCGGCGATCGAGTTCATCGGCGGCGACGGCAAGCTGGTCACGTTGCGCCGCGACGGCGACGGCGACAACTTCTGCGGCGCGGTGGTCGGCCTGGGCGCGCTCGGCGTGGTCACCTCGCTGACCCTGGACGTCGTCCCGGCCTTCGAACTGCGCCAGTACGTGTACGACGACCTGCCGCGCGCCTCGCTCGACACCGACCTGGACGCGATCCTCGGCGCCGGCTACAGCGTCAGCTTGTTCACCAACTGGACCAGCCGGGACATCACCATGGCATGGCTCAAGCGCCGCACCGAGCTGACCTCCGACGACTTCCACGGCGCCCACCGCGCCGACGGCCCGCGTCACCCGGTGCCGGGCATGCCCGCGCACAACAGCACCGACCAGTCCGGCGAGCCCGGCGCCTGGCACACCCGGCTGCCCCATTTCCGCATGGAATTCACTCCGAGCAGCGGCCAGGAGCTGCAGTCGGAGTATCACCTGCCCCGTGAGCGGGCGTTGGAGGCCATCGACGCCGTTGCCGCGATCGGCGGGCACATCTCCCCGGTCCTGCAGATCTGCGAGCTGCGCACCATCGCCGCCGACGACCTGTGGCTCAGCCCCAACTACCAGCGCGATACGTTCGCCCTGCACTTCACCTGGGTCGCCGACGCCGACGCGGTGCTGCCCGCGGTGGCCCGGCTCGAGGAGGCGCTCGCCCCGTTCGACCCGCGCCCGCACTGGGGCAAGGTCTTCACCACCGACCCGTCCACCGTGCGCGCCCAATACGAGCACTTCGCCGACTTCGTGGCCCTGGTGCGCCAGCACGACCCCAACGGCGTGTTCAGCAACCCGTACCTGCAAGCCATCCTGGGCTGAGCCGCTACCGGTCGTTCGCCGCCATCCGGGTGTTCAACTCCTGCGCGGTGGCGGCGCGCCGTCAGTTCGTCAGCTGGGCGTCGTCAGAGGCGAAGGCGCAGTCAAAGGCAGGGCGTCAAACGGTACGGCCGCAGTCAGCTTGAAAAGGTCACGCCGGTGCATCACTGCACTCCCGCGCGCAGCCACAGATCCCGGTTGCCGGCGAGGAGCACGCGCCCGTCGGCCAGCGTGGTCACCGCCTGCGGGGCCGCGTCACCGCAGCCGAGGTCGCCGCGCTGCCATGCCCGTTCGCCGTCGCCCACCCAGACCACCCCGCAGTTGTTGATCTCGCCCCCGGGCCGGGAACCGTAGCTGAGGCCCACCATCACCAGGTCCCCGGTCGAGTCCACGGTGACATCCTGGACGCGGCCCACGCCGAGCCCGTCCGCCGGGCCGGGCTGCCAGACGTGACCGTTGACGCTGCTGAGAACGTACGTGTAATCCTTTGTCGTCCGGTATCCACCGAGCGCCACCCACCGCCCGCCGCTGCGCACCAGGCGGGTGATCATCGTGTTGTCCGGCAGTTCGCCGACCGCCGAGACCGTCCAGGTGTCCCCGCCGTTACCCGACCGCCAGACCACGGCCTGGCGCCGCGAGACCCCCATCGCGACCACCTCGTCCCCGGCGGTGGCGATGACGCTGATGGTCTGCCGTCCGGCCCCGCCCTCGAACGCTGGAAGGGGCATCCGCCGCAAGCTTTTGCCGTGATCGTCGGATGCGAGCAGGACGGGCGCGGGTTTGGCCTCCGTGCTCAGGTCGGCGTTCACGAGGATCCGGCCGCTGCCGGTGACGGCCATTCCCCGTACGAGCGAGCGGGAGCCCTGCCCCTCCAGGCCGGTGGTTGACAGGTCGGTTCGGGCCAGCTCTTCGCGGTTTCCCTTGCGGTACCGCGCCAAGCCGGTGTCCCCGGCCGTCAGCAGCGACCCGTCCTCGCCCACCACGACGGCTTCGGCCGCGACCCCGCCACCCCGCCACCCGCCCACCGCATCGGGCGGGCCGTCACCGGTGGTGCGCGCCCCGTTTGCCGGGGACGGATTCAACTTGAGCGAGTCGCAGGTGTCCGGCCCGGTCCAGTTGGCCGTGACATCCCGGTACCCGTTGCGGTACGTACCGATGCCGCGGGTACAGGAACCCTCGGGCACCAGTATCCGCAGCCCGTCGCCGTCCGGAATGTAGTCATCGGCGGCCGGCCACTCGACGGCCCCGGAGTGCTTGACGAACCCGAGCACATCCTTGTGGCCACTGGCGGGGGAAGTGTGGGCACACCCGGCCAGCAGCCCCGCAAGCGCAACGACAGCAACCAGTCCCCGTGGCATACCCGGATCCTAAGGTGAACCAGCAACCGGTTGCTGAGGGCGTTCAGCGCAGCGCTGCGGCGTGGGCGTCGGCTGGGCGGAAGGCCGAGCAGTGCTGGCATTGCAGGAAGGTGCGGCTCGGGCGTACCGGGAACAGCGGGATGAAGAACAACGTGAACTTGGTCGTGCGTTTCAGCACCGCCTGCGGCACATTCCAGCCGCACACCTCACAGACCATCGTGCGGGTGGCGACCATGTGGTCCTTGGAGCGAAGACCGAAAAGCAGGAACATGGGGAACGGGTACCCGCCCGTCAGCCCCGCCACACCGTGACGTTGAGAACCCGACAAAGGTGACCGAGGCGCACCTGTCACTGCAAGGAGAGCCACACGGCCGTGTCCGGCGGGATCGTCCGGGTCTGGCTCACCGGCCCGCTGGCCGCGAGGATGGTCCCGGCGGGTACCCGGACATCGCGATCACCCATGGCCATGACGAGAACACATTGCTGTGCTCGTACGGCCAGAAGGGTCCCGTCCGGACCGGCCGACCACTCAACCGGGTCGTCCGCACTCAGCGTGCCCGCCGCCAGCAGCCGCCCGCGATGGTGCATCGCGTCGGCGAGGAACGCAGCCGGTGGCCCCGCATAGTCGCCCCATCCGGGCGGAACCGGCAGCCACGGCGCGCCCGCATCGGCGGGGGAGAACCCGTAGGTCCCGGCCGGATCGCGGGTCCACGGCATCGGTACCCGGCACCCGTCGCGGCTGATGCCCGAGCGTGCCCACGCCGGATCCTGGCGATCCCCGGGCGGCACCGGCGCCTCCGGCAACCCCAGCTCCTGACCCTGGTAGAGGTACGCCGCCCCCGGCAACGTCAGGATCGCGAGCAACGCCGCCCGAGCCCGCGCCGGGGTGCCGTAGCGGGTGGGGGTGCGCACGACATCGTGGTTCTCGACCACCCAGGTGACCGGCGCGCCCCCGGCCGAGGCGAGCAGCCGGGCGCCGGTCCCGGCCCAGCGGGCGGCGTTCCAGGGGGCGGTGACCAGCGCGAAGGCGAACGACTGGTGCAGCTCGTCCGGGCGTACATAGCGGGCTGATCTTTCCGGGTCGAGGTTGACCTCACCGATCAGCGCGCGGGGCGGGTCGTAGGAGCCGGCGATCGTGCGCCAGCGCCGGTACACGTCGTGGACCTCGTCCTGATCGCAGGCCAGGGGATTGCCGCGCAGCCGCATGGGGGGCACCGCGGCGGGGTCGGCCAGGTCGGGCAGCCCGGCGGCCTTGAACAGCCCGTGCGCCACGTCGATGCGCAGGCCGTCGACGCCGCGGTCGAACCAGAAGCGCAGCACGCCGGCGAAGAAGTCACCGGTGGCCGGGTTGCGCCAGTTCCAGTCGGGCTGCTGCGGTGCGTACAGGTGCAGATACCACTGTCCGTCATCGACGCGGGTCCACGCCGGGCCGCCGAACACGCTGGGCCAGTTGTTGGGCGGTGCGTCCCCGTGACCGTCGGCGAAGTGGAACCGTGCACGGGCGGCGCTGCCCGGCTCGGCGCGCAGCGCTTGCTGGAACAGCGGATGCTCGACCGAGCAGTGGTTCGGCACGACGTCGACGATGACCTTGAGCCCCAGCTGATGGGCGCGCGTGACCAGCGCGTCGAAGGCGGCCAAGTCCCCGAACAGGGGGTCGACGTCGCAGTAGTCGCTCACGTCGTACCCATGATCGGCCTGGGGTGAGCGCTGGAACGGCGTCAGCCAGACAGCCGCGGCACCCAGCCCGGCCACATATCCGAGCCGCGCGGTGATCCCGGCCAGATCACCCACACCGTCGCCATCGGAGTCGGCAAACGAGCGCGGATAGATCTGGTAGACCACGGCGTCACGCCACCACGCCCGCACCGTCAGGCCCGCGGGCCGAGCTTGCAGGCCGGGAAGATCTGCCTGAGCACGGCGAGGTTGCTGGTTGCGAAGCTGACTACCTCGCTGGGCACAGCCTCACGAGCCAGCCGCCCCGATGCGACGTCCTGGGCGACGTGGTGAAAGGCCCGGAGACACATGAACGACCTCCCAGCAGCCTTGGTAGGTGACAGCAGTTTACCGGCTGGGAGCCCTGCGAGCGGTGATCGGAGACGAGCTGATCCCCGCGACGCTGGTATGACGTCGCAGGGATCAGCGGTTGTCGTCAGGCCTTCTTGAGCCAGAAGGTCAACCCGATCGCTTCCTCGGTGAACGGCGTGCCCCACTGCGGCTCGCCTTCGGCGTAGTCGGTGGCCAGGACCTCGTCGGCTACCAGGTCGCGGTGTTCCTGCAGGGCGGCCGCGGTCTCCGCGGTTGTGGCCCTCCAGCGGAGCGCGATGCGGTCCGAGACTTCCAGGCCGCTGGATTTGCGGGCTTCCTGGATGAGGCGGATGGCGTCGCGGGCCAGGCCGGCTCGTTTCAGCTCCGGCGTCAGGTGCAGGTCGAGGGCCAGGGTGGCGCCCTGTTCGGAGGCTACGGCCCAGCCTTCGCGGGGTGTTTCGGTGATGATGACCTCGTCGGGCGACAACGTGATGTCCTCGTCGTTGACGCGGACTGTGGCCGTACCGGTGAGCAGGGCTTCTTTCAGTGCAGTGGCGTCCGCGGCCGCGACTGCCTTGGCCACGTCCTGTACGCCCTTGCCGAAACGCTTGCCGAGCGGCCGGAAGTTGGCCTTGGCTGTGGTGTCCACGAGCGAGCCACCGGCCGACGCCACGTTGAGCACCACCCCGACGTTGAGCTCCGAGGCGATCTCGGCCAGCAGTTCGGGGCTGAGCGAGTCGAAGCCCTGCGCCGACGCCAACGCCCGGGCCAGCGGCTGACGGGTCTTCACGCTTGACTCGGCGCGGGCGGTGCGGCCCAGTTCGACCAGGCGCCGCACCAGAGCCATCTGCTCACCCAGGGACGGGTCGATCAGCGAATCGCCGGCGACCGGGTACGAGGCCAGGTGCACCGACCGCGCGGCCGTGCCGTCCACCGGGGCGATCAGGTCCTGCCACACCCGCTCGGTGATGAACGGGGTGATCGGGGCCATCAGCAGCGTCACCGTGCGCAGCGCCTCGTGCAGGGTGGCCAGCGCCGCCTTGTCGCCGCGCCAGAACCGGCGGCGGCTGCGGCGCACGTACCAGTTCGACAGGTCGTCGACGAACGCCGCCAGCAGCTTTCCGGTCTCGTGGGTGTCGAACGCGGCCATCGCCGTGTCCACATTGCGCACCAACGTGTTGAGTTCGGAGAGAACCCAGCGGTCGAGCACAGGCCGATCGGCAGGCGCCGGGTCCGCGTCCGAGGGAGACCATCCCGCGGTACGACCATAGAGCGCCTGGAACGCCACGGTGTTCCAATATGTCAGCAGGGTCTTGCGCACCACCTCCTGCAAGGTGTTGTGCCCCACCCGGCGCTGCGCCCACGGCGAGCCGACCGCGGCCATGAACCAGCGCACCGCGTCGGCACCGTGGCGTTCCAGCAGCGGCAGCGGCTCCAGGATGTTGCCCAGGTGCTTGCTCATCTTGCGGCCGTCCTCGGCCATGATGTGCCCGAGGCAGACCACGTTCTCGTACGCCGACTTGTCGAACACCAGCGTCCCGATCGCCATCAGCGTGTAGAACCAGCCGCGCGTCTGGTCGATGGCCTCGGAGATGAACTGCGCCGGGTAGCTGCGCTCGAACAGCTCCTTGTTCTTGTACGGGTAGCCGAACTGGGCGAACGGCATCGAACCCGAGTCGTACCAGGCGTCGATGACGTCGGGCACACGCGTGGCCGTTTCCCCGCACTCACCGCAGGCAAAGGTCACCTCGTCGATGAACGGGCGGTGCGGGTCGAGCGTGCAGAGATCGCGGTCGGCCAGCGACGACAGCTCAGCCAGGGAGCCGATGCAGGTCAGGTGGCCTTCGGGGCAGCGCCAGATGGGCAGCGGGGTGCCCCAGTAACGCGAGCGGGACAGCGCCCAGTCGACGTTGTTGGTCAGCCAGTCGCCGTACCGGCCGTGCTTGATGGTCTCGGGCTGCCAGTTTGTCTTCTCGTTCTCGGCGAGCAACTGATCGCGGATCTCGGTGGTGCGCACATACCAGGACGGCTGCGCGTAATAGATCAGCGGGGTGTGGCAGCGCCAGCAGTGCGGGTAGCTGTGCTCGTACTGCAGCTCCCGGAACAGCAGCCCGCGCGCCTGCAGGTCGGTGACCAGCGCCGGGTCCGCGGCCTTGAAGAACTGCCCGCCGACCAGCGGCAGGCCGGCTTCGAAGGTGCCGTCGGGGCGCACCGGGTTGACCATCGGCAGCCCGTAGGCGCGGCAGCTCGCGAGGTCATCAGCGCCGAACGCCGGCGACTGGTGGACCAGCCCGGTGCCGCTGTCGGCGGTGACATAGGCCGCCAGGATCACGAAGTGCGCGCCGGGGATCTCGACCAGATCGAAGGGCCGCTGGTACGTCCAGCGCTCCATCTCCTTGCCGGTGAACGTCTGACCGGTCGCACTCCAGCCCTCGCCCAGCGCCTGCTCGACCAGGTCGCCGGCGACCACCAGCTTCTCGGTGCCGTCGGTGGCCACCACGTAGGTGAAGTCGGGGTTCACCGCGACCGCCGTGTTGGACACCAGCGTCCACGGCGTGGTCGTCCACACCACCAGTGACGCCTGACCGGCGAGCGGGCCGCTGGTCAGCGGGAAGCGCACGTACACCGAGGGGTCGATGTCGTTCTCGTAGCCCTGCGCCAGCTCGTGATCGGACAGCGCGGTCTGGTCGCGGGGGCACCACGGCGCGACGCGGAAATCCTCGACCAGCAGGCCCTTGTCGAAGATGCGCTGCAGCGACCACCACACGCTCTCGATGTACCCGGGGTCCATGGTGCGGTAGGCGTCGTCCATGTCGACCCAGTAGCCCATACGCTCGGTCAACGCGGCGAAGGCGTCGGTGTGCCGGGTCACCGATTCGCGGCACTTGGCGTTGAACGCGGCGATGCCGTACGCCTCGATGTCCTGCTTTCCGGTGAACCCGAGTTCCTTCTCCACGGCCAGCTCCACGGGCAGGCCGTGGCAGTCCCAGCCGGCCTTGCGGGCGACGTGGAAGCCCTTCATGGTCTTGTAGCGCGGGAACACGTCCTTGAAGACGCGGCTCTCGATGTGGTGCGTGCCGGGCATGCCGTTTGCCGTCGGCGGGCCCTCGTAGAAGATCCAGTCGGGGCGGCCCTGGGTTTGCTCGAGGCTGCGGTTGAACACGCTGTTGGCGTGCCAGAAGTGCAGCACCTCGTGGTCGAGGGCGCCCAGGTCGACCTGCGCGGGAACGGGTTTGTACATCGGTCCTTCCTCCGTCGGGTGTGCTCACCAACGGAGGGACGAGGCTCGTGAAGAACCCCGCGGTACCACCCTCCTTGACCACGAGACGTCCGTGGCCCCCTCATTTGCGGGCTCGCTCGGCTCGGGGGGTGATCTTCGCGACGGGCACGCCGCCGGGCTCACACCGTCCCCGGCTCGCTCGTGGCTGCGTTCGTCGGTACTCGTCCCCGTCAGCGCCTCGCGGACCGCAATGCTACCGCACGCCCCGCTCGCCCTGACACCCAAATACCCCGGCCAGGTGCCGTGGCAGTTCGACACGATCCGCGACGTCGCCGGCCTCATGGGTTTGTGCTGTCGGCCTTCGGTCTCACCCGCGGGTAAGGGTAGCCTTATCAAAATGTCGAACCCGAACAGGCCGGTGCGCACCGCGAAGACCGGCGTTGTCACCCGCATCGAGCAGCTCACCCCGCACATGGTGCGCATCGTCGTGGGCGGGGAGGGGCTGGCCGAGGTTGAGGCCGGGCAGTTCACCGACCACTACGTCAAGGTGCTGTTCCCGCCGCCCGGCGTCGACTACCCCGAACCCTTCGACGTGGCGGCGATCCGCGAGACGCTGCCGCGCGAGCAGTGGCCAGTGACGCGCACCTACACGGTACGGCGGTGGGTGCCCGAGGTGCCGGAGATGTGGCTCGACTTCGTGGTGCACGGCGACGAGGGCATCGCCGGACCGTGGGCCGCCGGCGCCAAGGTCGGCGACCCGGTCCGGTTCATGGGCCCCGGCGGCGCGTACACCCCGGACCCCGCGGCCGGCTGGCATCTGCTGGCCGGCGACGAGAGCGCTCTGCCCGCGATCGCCGCCACCCTGGAAGGCCTGCCCGCCGGTGCCCGGGTGCACGCGTTCATCGAGGTCGCCGGCCCGGCTGAGGAGCAGAAGCTGGAGACCGCAGCCGAGCTCGACCTGACCTGGTTGCACCGCGGCGAGCGGCCCGCGGGGGAGCTGCTCGCCGAGGCCGTGCGCGCGTTCGCGTGGCCGGACGGCACGATGAACGCGTTCGTGCACGGCGAGGCGAACTTCGTCAAGGACATGCGCCGGCTGCTGCGGGTCGAGAAGCAGATCCCCATGGCGCAGCTGTCGGTCTCCGGCTACTGGCGCCGGGGCATGAACGAGGACGGCTGGCAGTCCAGCAAGCGCGAATGGAACCAGCAGGTCGAGGCCGAACAAGGAGCTTAGGGTCGTCCGTACGCCTCCAGCAGCCGCAGCCAGATCTCGCTGATCGTCGGGTAGGCGGGCACGGCGTGCCACAGCCGGTCGAGGGGCACTTCGCCGACCACGGCAACCGTGGCCGCCTGCAGCAGCGAGTCCACGTCCGGGCCGACGAAGGTGACGCCGAGCACGACCTTGCGCTTCTCGTCGACGACCATCCGGGCGCTGCCCTGGTAGCCGTCCTGGTAGACGCCGGCCCCGGCGACGCTGCCCAACTCGTAGTCGACCACGCGGATGTCGTAGCCGGCCTTTGAGGCGGCGTCGGCGGTCAGCCCGACCGAGGCCACCTCGGGGTCGCTGAACACGACCTGCGGGACGCCCCGGTGGTCGGCGGTGGCCACATGGGTGCCCCACGGCGCGTCGGACACCGGCTTGCCGGCCGCGCGGGCGGCGATCACGTCACCGCACGCGCGGGCCTGGTACTTGCCCTGGTGGGTCAGCAACGCCCGATGGTTGATGTCGCCGGCGGCGTACAGCCAGTCGAAGCCGTCGACCAGCATGGTGTCGTCGACGTGCAGCCACTCGCCGGGCTTGAGGCCCACGCTGTCCAGGCCGATGTCGCCCGAGCGCGGCGTGCGACCGGTGGCCACCAGCACCTCCTGCGCGGTGACCGTGCGAGCGTCGCCGAGCTCGATGCTCACCTCGTCGCCGTCGCGGGTGACCCGGGAGGTCGCGGTGTTGAGCAACACGGTGACGCCCTGCTCGTACAGCGCCTCGGCGACCTTCTCCCCGGCGAACGGCTCGGAGCCGGCCAGCAGCCCGCCACGGGCGATCAAGGTGACGGTGGTGCCGAAGCTCGCGTACGCGGTGGCCATCTCCACGCCGACCACGCCGCCGCCGATCACCGCGAGGGTGTCCGGGATGTCCTTGGCGCTGGTGGCCTCGCGGCTGGTCCACGGGTCGGCGTCGCGCAGCCCCGGGATGTCGGGAATCAGCGCGTCCGAGCCGGTGGCGATCACCACGGCGTGCCGGGCGTTCACCACGGTCTGCGAGCCGTCCTTGGCGGTGACGGTGACCTGCCTGGCCCCGGACAGCCGGCCGTGCCCGCGGAGCAGCGCGATCCCGGCGCTCTCGACCCAGCCGACCTGACCGTCGTCCTTCCAGTTGCTGGTGAAGGAGTCGCGCCGCGCGAGCACCGCCTGCACGTCGAGCTTGCCGGTAACCGCCTGCGCGGCCCCACCCACGCGCTGGGCGGCCCGCAAGGCCTGGGCCGGGCGCAGCAGCGCCTTGGACGGCATGCACGCCCAGTACGAGCACTCGCCGCCGACCAGTTCGTGCTCGATCAGCACCGCGGTCAGCCCGCCCTTGACCGCCCGGTCGGCCACGTTCTCGCCCACCGGTCCGGCGCCGAGCACGATGACGTCGTATTCACTCATGGGTTGAATCCTGCCACCCGGGCCGCCGACGGCGGCGGTGTTTGCGCGGTGAGGCGCTGCAACGAATTGTCAGAGGTTGCAAAGTCTTGCATGGACAGTGCGCCGGACGTTAACGTCCGTCGATGTGAAGACCCCGCGCGTCCTCCTGGCCCTTGTCCTGGCTCTCGGCTTGTCCGGGGTCCCCCTCGCCGAGGCGCCCGCCGCCGCGTCTTCACCACCGGCCACCCCGCAGAAGGCCCCGGACAACGAGCAGTTCTACTTCGCGCTGCCCGACCGTTTCGCCGACGGCAACCCGGCCAACAACACCGGCGACCCAGCGAACAACCACGGCGACCGGCTGTCCACGGGCTACGACCCGGCCGACAAGGGGTTCTACCACGGCGGTGACCTGCAGGGCGTCATCGACCGCCTCGACTACATCCAGGGCCTGGGCACCACCGCCATCTGGCTCGCCCCCGTCTTCAAGAACAAAGCGGTGCAGGGATCATCGGCGGGCTACCACGGCTACTGGATCACCGACTTCACCCAGGTCGACCCGCACTTCGGCAGCAACGCCGACCTGCAACGCCTGGTCGGGCAGGCCCACCGGCGCGGGATGAAGATCTACCTCGACATCATCGTCAACCACACCGCCGACGTCATCCACTACGCCGGGAACAGCAGCACCTACGTCACCAAGACGGCCAAGCCCTACACCGACGTCCAGGGCCGGGCCTTCGAGGACCGCAACTACGCCGACGGCACGCGCGGGTTCCCGGCGGTGAACGCGCGCTCCTTCCCGTACACCCCCGTCGTTGATCCTCAGGATCAAAACCTGAAGGTGCCGTCCTGGCTCAACGACACGCTGATGTACCACAACCGCGGCGACTCGACCTTCACCGGCGAGAACAGCGAGTACGGCGACTTCGCCGGCCTGGACGACCTGTGGACCGAACGCCCCGAGGTGGTCCGCGGCATGACCAAGATCTACGCCGACTGGATTGCTCGTACCGGCATCGACGGCTACCGCATCGACACGGTCAAACATGCCGGCCTGGACTTCTGGCCCCGCTTCACCCAGGGCATCGCCGAGGCCGCCCGCCGCGCCGGAAAACCCGGCTTCTTCACCTTCGGCGAGGTCTACAGCGCAGATCAAGAAGTCTCCTCCCGGTACGTCCGCAGCGGCGGCCTGCCCGCAACCCTCGACTTCTCCTTCCAAGCCGCAGCCAGGTCCTACACCGCCGACGGCGGCTCTGCCCGGGCCCTTGCCGGCCTGTACGCCAAGGACGGGCTCTACACCACCGCGACCACCAGCGCCAACCGGCTGCCCACCTTCCTCGGCAACCACGACATGGGCCGCATCGGCTCGTTCATCGAAACCGGCACCGCCGACCCCGCCACCTACCTGCGCCGCGACCAGCTCGCCCACGAACTGATGTTCCTCACCCGCGGCCAACCGGTCATCTACTCCGGCGACGAGCAGGGCTTCACCGGCCCCGGCGGCGACAAGGACGCCCGGCAGGACATGTTCGCCAGCCGCACCAAGGACTACCTCGACGACGACCTGATCGGCACCGAACGCACCCACGCGCAGGCCAACTACGAAACCAGGCATCCGCTCTACCGCACCATCGCCACGCTCGGCGGGCTGCGCAAAGCCCACCCAGCGCTGCGCGACGGCCAGCAGATCACCCGGTACGCCGCCGACGGCCCCGGCGTGTTCGCCGCCTCCCGCATCAACCCGGCCGAGCGCCGCGAATACGTGATCGCGGTCAACAACGCGACCACCGCGCAAACCGTCACCGTGGACACCTGGACCCCCGGCTCGGCCTGGCAGGGCATCTACGGCGGGGCAGGCGCCGCCCTTACCGGCGCCGACGGCAAACTGCGCATCACCGTGCCCGCGCTGTCGTCGCTGGCCTACCGGGCTGGCTCGCTGATCGCCCGCAGCGCCGCGGCTCCCACTGTCACCATCACGTCACCGGCCCGGAATGCTGTGGTGCCCACCCGCACCGAGCTGACCGCAAGCACCACCGGCGACCCGCTGGCCACGGTGACCTGGCAGGCGCGCGTCGCCGGGGGACCCTGGCAGGGCCTGGGCACCGGCACCACCGTGTACCACGATCTCACCGGACTGGCCGGCGGCACCGAGGTCACCTACGTCGCCAGTGTGCGCGACACCACTGGCCGCACCGCCCACTCCACAACGAGAATTCAAGCGGGGAGCCCCGCGCCGGTGGCCGGGACGGATTACGCCATCGTCCACTATCAACGCCCGGCCGGCGACTACGACAACTGGGGTCTGTACGCCTTCGGCGACGTCGACGACTCAGCGGTCACGACTTATCCACAGGGCCAGCCGTTCGCCGGCGAGGACGCGTACGGTCGGTTCGCTTGGGTGAAGCTCAAGCCCGGTGCGAGGAGCGTCGGGTTCATCGTCGTGGACAAGGACGGGGTGAAGGACGTGGCGGCTGACCGTTTCCTTGATCCGTCGGCCACGCCCGAGGTGTGGGTGAAGCAGGGTGACCCGGCAACAGGAACAACCCGGCCCGATGCCCCGCAGGATGAGAACACCGCTGTCATTCATTACCGCCGGGCCGGCGGGGATTACGGCGGTTGGGGTCTGCATGTGTGGGAGGGCGCGGCCACGCCGACGGACTGGTCGGCGCCGTTGCAGCCGACCGGAACTGACGCGTTCGGGGTGACGTTCCGGGTGCCGTTGGCGCCCGGTGCGACGGGGCTGAACTACATCCTGCACAACGGTGACACCAAGGATCTGCCGACCGACCAGCGGCTTGAGGTGTCGTCCGGCGTTCGCGAGATCTGGTTACTTGCGGGCGTACCGGATCGCCTGGTTCCTGCTGTGGTGAAGGCTTCTGAGGGTGGCACGGTGGACCTGTCGAGGTCGGCGGCGGTGTGGCTGGACCGGTCGGCGATTGCGTGGAAGACGGGGTCGGGCAGCACACTGGAGCCGACGGGGGCGGGCACTGACGGGCGTCTCTATGACTTGATCTGGGCGCCGGAGGGTGGTTTGGATCCGGCGGCGCCCGCGCACAGGGTGCGATTGTCCGCGCAGCGCAACGGTTTGTCGGAGGCGCAGCGGCGCAAGTATCCGCATCTGTGGCAGTACAACGTTTTCAAGCTGCCTGGGTTCTGTTTCGCAGGGGATGGCCGGGCTGCGGCGGGCCCAGCCGTCGCCTGGACTCCGCCGCGCTCCGACCACTTCTGCGAAACAGAACCCAGCACCGACATCCGGGGGATTCTCAGAGGTCAGGTGGCGGTGACCGAGCGCGATGCGACGGGCAAGCTGTTGTCCGCGACCGGGGTGCAACTGGCCGGGGCGCTCGATGACGTGTACGCCGCGGCTACCGGGGCGAAGCTGGGTCCGGTGTTCCGGCAGGGTAAGCCGAGCTTGACGGTGTGGGCGCCGACCGCGCACGAGGTGACGCTGGAGCTGTTTGATTCGCCGTCGGCGCGTTCGCGTGACGTGGCGATGAGCCGGGATGCGGCGACGGGTGTGTGGTCGGTCAGCGGGCCGGGTGCGTGGAAGAACAAGTACTACCGCTATCGCGTGACGGCGTGGCAGCCCGTGGTGGGCAAGGTTGTCACGGCGAGCGTCACGGATCCGTACTCGGTGGCGTTGTCGGCGGACTCCACGCACAGTCAGATAGCCGATCTGAGCGATGCGGCGCTGACGCCGGCGGGCTGGGCGGGCCTGCGCAAGCCCGCGGCGCGGGACGTGCAGATCACGGAGCTGTCGGTACGTGACTTCTCCGCTGACGGCACCTACAAGGCGTTCACCGACGCCGCGAGCCCCGGCCTGAAACACCTTGCTGCGCTTGCAAAGGCCGGCAGTACGTACGCCCATCTTCTGCCTGTCTTTGATTTTGCTTCCACGCCGGAACGCCGCGCCGATCAGAGGCAGCCGCCGTGCGATCTGGCGGCCCTGCCCCCGGATTCCGAGGAGCAGCAGAAGTGCATCGCCGCGGTCGCCGATGTCGATGGCTACAACTGGGGTTATGACCCGCTGCACTACACGACGCCCGAGGGCGGGTATGCCACCGATCCGCAGGGCGCCGCGCGGACCAGGGAGTTCCGGGAGATGGTGGCCGGGATCAACAAGGCCGGTCTGCGGGTGGTGCTCGACGTGGTCTACAACCACACCGCCGCCGCGGGCACCGACGACCATTCGGTGCTCGACCAGATCGTGCCGGGCTACTACCAGCGGCTGCTCGAGGACGGCACGGTCGCCAATTCCACGTGCTGCGCCAACACCGCGCCGGAGAACGCGATGATGGGCAAGCTGGTCGTCGATTCGATCGTCACGTGGGCGCGGGCGTACAAGATTGACGGTTTCCGCTTCGATCTGATGGGTCATCACCCCAAGGCCAACATTCTGGCGGTACGGTCGGCGCTCGATCGTCTCACCCTGGCCAAGGACGGCATCGACGGCAGAAGCATCATCCTGTACGGCGAGGGCTGGGATTTCGGTGAGGTGGCCGGCAACGCGCGTTTCGAGCAGGCCACGCAGGCAACTATGGCCGGCACCGGCGTCGGCACCTTCAACGATCGGCTCCGCGATGCCGTGCGCGGTGGCGGACCGTTCGACCAGAACCCGCGCGTGCAGGGTTTCGCCTCCGGGCTGCTGAGCGACCCCAACGGCGACCCGGTCAACGGCACCCCGGCCGAGCAGAAGGCCCGCCTGCTGCACTACCACGACCTGATCAAGGTGGGCCTGACCGGCAACCTGGCCGGGTACACGTTCACCGCCTCCGATGGCAGGCGGCACACCGGTGCGCAGATCGACTACAACGGCGCCCCGGCCGGCTACACCGCGGCACCGCGTGAGGCGGTGACGTATGTGGATGCCCACGACAACGAGATCCTGTACGACGCCCTGGCCTACAAGCTGCCCCCGTCCACGTCCGCCACCGACCGGGCCCGTCAGCAGGTTGTCGCGCTGGCCACCACCGCGCTCGGTCAGGGTTCCGGGTTCGTGACGCTCGGCTCGCAGCGGCTGCGCTCGAAGTCGCTGGATCGCAACTCGTTCAACTCCGGCGACTGGTTCAACCGCATCGAATGGGACTGCACCCGGGGCAACGGCTTCGGCCGGGGACTGCCTGCGGCGGCGGACAATCAGAGCAAGTGGCCGTACGCGAAGCCTCTGCTCGCGGATCCGGCGCTCAAACCCGGCTGCGACGCGATCACCCTGGCCGACGCGGGATATCAGCAGCTCCTGCGCATCCGGGCCTCGTCCCCGGTGTTCAACCTGGGTAGCGCCGCGCAGGTGCAGAAGCGCTTGTCGTTCCCGGTGTCCGGCGCGCAGGAGACACCGGGTGTGATCACGATGAAGCTGGACGGCCGCGGTGTCGACCGGCGCTGGACGTCGGTGACCGTGGTGTTCAACGCGACGCCGTCAACGGTGACGCAGACGGTGGCGTCGCTGCGCGGGGCTGCGGTGGGGCTGCATCCCGAGCAGCGCGGGTTGAACGCCACCTTCGCCAAGGGCAGCGGGACGTTCACGGTTGCGGGACGGACGGTGGCGGTGTTCGTGCAGCGCTGACAGTTGCCAGCCGTCGTCCCGTAGAGCGAACGATGGCTGGCAACCAGTGGTGCTAGACGTGCTGCAACTCGCGGTCCTCGGCCGGTCCGGTGCCGAGGTTCTTGGTGAGCTGCTCGCCTTCGACGTCGACGTTGGGCAGCAGTTTGCCGAGCCAGCGGGGCAGCCACCACGCCGCCCGGCCGACCAGCGACAGCACGGCCGGCACGATGGTCATCCGCACGATGAACGCGTCCACCGCCACGCCGAACGCCAGCGCGAAGCCCAGCGACTTGATGATCGAGTCGTCGGCCAGGATGAAGCCGGCGCCGAAGCCCGCGGAGAGCTGGTCGTACGCCTTGCGCTGGGTGGAATCCTCGGCCGCCGTGCTGTCATCCGGCAGCGCCAGGTGCAGGTCCGTGGCCGGGATTGCCACGACCCCGATCGCCGCGACCGCCACGATCAGCGCGAGCACGCGGTACTTGAGAACCCAGCGTGCCCAGCGCTCACCGAACGGCGTTTGCGCGACGCGTTCATGCTTGCCGGGGGCGTGGCGCTGCGTCTTGGGCAGGATCTTGCGTCCGGCAAAGCCGAGCAGAGCGGGCAACAGCGAAAGATTGATGAGTACGGCCACAGCCACCGTTCCCGCAGCGGCGAAGCCCATCGCCGCCAGGAACGGGATGCCGACCACCGCCAGCGCGGCGAGCGCGATGATGACCGTCAACCCGGCGAACACCACAGCGGAACCGGCCGTGCCCACCGCGCGGGCGGCGGCTTCCTCCCCGTCGCGGCCCTCGGTCAGCTCGTGGCGGTAGCGCGACACGATGAACAGCGCGTAGTCGATGCCCACGGCCAGACCCAGCATCGTGGCCAGCGCCGAGGTGGAGGACGAAAGGTCGAAGAAGCCGGTGGCGATCTGGATGCCGGCCATCCCGACCCCCACGCCGATCATGGCCGTGAGCAGCGGCAACCCGGCGGCCACGAGCGCGCCGAAGGTCACCAGCAGCACCACCGCGGCAACGATCACGCCGATGCCTTCGGTAGCGCCGGCCTCCGAGCCCGCCTGGGTGGCGTCACCGCCGAACTCGGCCTCGACGCCGCCGGCCCCGGCGGTTTCCCCCGTCGTGATCAGGGCTTCTTTCGCCTGCTCGGTCAGGTCCGGCGCGCTCACCGCGTAGGTCACTGTCGCATAGGCGGTCCGGGCGTCCGGCGAGACGGTTCTTGCCTCGTACGGATCGGCGACCGCTGCCACCTGCGGCGCACCCTTCAGTGCGGCGACGGCCTTCTCCACCGCCGCCTTGGGGCCGGCGTCGGTCAGCTTGGTGCCGACGGGAACGGTGAACACGACCTTGGCGCTGGCGGTGTTCCCGCCGCCGCCCATCTTGTCGCTGATCACGTCGAGCGCCTGCGACGACTCGGTGCCCGGGATGGAGAACGCGTGCCCCGCCGGCTGTGGCTGCGTCTGAAACGTGGCACCCAAAGCGCGACCACCCGTCCAGCGCGCCAGACCAGATCCACGCCATCCGAAGCACAGCGACAACACTCCTGTTACCCGGGATTTCCAAAGGTCCCCCCGGCACGCTTCCGATAGATCAGCTAACCGCGATCCCGGACGGAGGCGACCCCCGTGAGCCTGACCCTGGCCAGCCTGAACCTGCACTGCGGCCTGGACCACAACGGCCTGCCGTACCCCGTCACGCCCGCGATCGCCGCCCTGGACACCGACATCGTCGTCGTACAGGAGAACTGGCGTCCCGACGGCGAGCGCAGCCTGGCCCGGCAGGCCGCCACGGACTGCGGCTACCAGGCGTACGCGGAGATCAACGTGATCACCGGCCGCTCCCTGGCCGAGCTCGGGGTGGCCGGCAATGCGCCGGGTACCGAAACCGGCGCGTGGGGGCTGGCGATCATGAGCCGGGTGCCGTGGCGGGGGCTGAGTGCGATGTCGCTCGGGGCGGCGCGCGGTGATGTGGTGGGTGCCCGCCGGGCATTGATCGCGGACCTTCCGGTGGGGCAGGACGGCGGGCTGCTGCGGGTGGTCGACGTTCACCTGACGCACCGGCTCGCGCACGGTCCCGCCCAGTTGGGCCGGCTGCTGGCAGCCCTGGACAGCACCGTGCCCACGGTGATCGCCGGTGACCTGAACATGTGCCGGCCGACCGTGTACCTGGCCGGGCCCTACCGTCCGGTGGTGCGGGGGCGTACGTGGCCGGCGTACCGTCCGATCGCCCAGATCGACCACGTCCTGGCCGGACCGGGAGTGATGGCTCGAAACGCTGGGGTTGCCGCGGGGGTGGGCTCGGATCACCTGCCGGTGCGGGTGGAGCTCGAGGTGAGGGGCGCCGGGATGGTGCGGGCGCGCGAGAACGCCGCGGCCGGGCACCTGACGTGATTCGAGAGCGTCCGCAAGCCGTTGCAACGCGGTGATCCGTGGCGTACGGGCCCATGCCGATGACGCGCCTTCGTAACCGCGCGCTCAGGTGTTCAGGGGTCGCCGGGCCACCAAGAACACGTGCGTCACCGGCCACTCCACCGCTTCCCCCGACACCGTCGACAGCGACGCCACCGGTCCCAGCCGGTTCTGCACGATCCAGTCGTTGCGGGTTGTGCGGGAGGCCGGGTCGATTTCGAAGCCGATGTCGGTGAGCAGGGATTTCCAGTCGGCGAATTCGAGGCCGCAGAACTGTTCCTGGGTCTCCGAGAGCCAGTTGTCCGGGTAATCCTTGCGGGTCAGGTAGTCCATCGCATCGCCCAGCGCCATTTCTACCGTGGTGTCGCCGACCCTTGAGTAGGGCACGGGGAAGCGGTAGTCGGCGGCGAACTGGTCGAGGCGGGCTCGGCGGGACAAGCCGGTGACGTACTCGGCGACCTCGGTCGTGGGCAGATCGGCGAGCTGTGGGCGTACCGTATCCGGATTTTGACCGTCTTCTGCACTCAGCGTGAGGTGCACGCGGCGGTCCTTGCCGTCGGGGCCGCAGACGTCGCTGTTGATCCAGACGCCGCCGGGCGTGGTGTGGTCGTAGATGGCCTGCGCGAACGCCCGCAGCGACGACCACTGTTCGCCATAGGACCAGATCTCATGGGTCAGCGCGAAGGTCAGCGTGGTGTCGACAGAACGCGGTGGGAAGATCGCGCCGCCGAGCACGTTGCGGCGGTAGAAGTACACGTTGGCGTTGCGGAAGATGCCCTGGGCCTTCTTGTGCACGCACTCGTCGTAGAGGTGACGGGCGATTTCGACGCCGATCAGGTCGCTTTCGCGCAGGGACGGCTCATTGTCCGCCTTCTCCAGCACCGCTGCGGCACCGCACCCGATGTCGACGATCCGGCCGGGCCGCACGTGGGCACGCACGAGGTTCCACTTGCGCTCGGCGGCGTCGGCAAATGCTTCGGCGTACGTCCGGTAGTCGCGTGTCGGCGTCAGACCACCCTCGTCTCCTACCACCGGGTCGTTGACGACAGTGCGGACCGCCTCGGTGAGCTGGTAGCGGTCGAACACGTCGATGGTGGCCGGATGGGCCAGCTCCCGCCAGCTCTCGTCGCCGGCGGCCAGACGCAGCAGGACGTCCCAGGGTCGTTCCGGCTCGGGTGACTGCTCAGCCTCGACGCCGGCGATGCGAAATCCCAGCTTCTGGTACAGCGCGGCCACCTGTGGCGTAGAGCACGCCACTACCGTGTTCTGCGGGGTCAGCGTGATGCCCGTGGCAACTGTCACGTTTTTCAGCGTGACCTCGGCGAAGCGGTCCGTGGGGGCGGTGTCGAAGATCGGCACGACCAGCGAGCGCAACCCGCTCAGCACGCTGAGCTGCTCAATTGCGGCTTCGCGGCGGTGGAACGGCACCGGGTTGCGCTTGGTGTTCGCGTGATTGGCCGACGTTACGGCCCATATGATCGTTGCGTCCGGGAAAGCTGCCAGGTACCCGGCCTGGAAGCGGGTGAGTACATGGTGGCGTCCAGGGAACAACACGAACTGAGTTTCCATTGATCCGTTGATACCGTACGAACAGCACAAGCTGAGGACCGGAGGCCCGGAAATGGCTGAACGCACTGCTCACCGCCACCGGGTGGTGGTCGTCGGGGCCGGCTTCGGCGGGCTTTTCGCGACAAAGGCGCTCAAGAACGCCGACGTCGACATCACCCTGATCAACGGCACGGCGTACCACCTGTTCCAGCCCCTGCTCTACCAGGTCGCCACCGGCATCCTGAGCGAGGGCGAGATCGCGCCGCCGATCCGTGAGATCCTGCGCCGCCAGGACAACGTCGACGTCAAGCTCGGCTGGGTCACCGACGTCGATGTCGAAGCCAAGAAGGTCAAGGTCGAAGCACCTTCCATCTCGTACGAGGTGGATTACGACACCTTGATCGTGGGCGCGGGCGCCTCCCAGTCGTATTTCGGTAACGACCAGTTCGCCGATCACGCGCCGGGCATGAAGAGCATCGACGACGCCCTCGAGCTGCGGGCGCGCATCTTCGGCGCGTTCGAGATCGCCGACCTGCAGAGCGACCCGGCGGAGCAGGAACGCTGGATGACCTTCGTGGTCGTCGGCGCCGGCCCGACCGGCGTGGAGATGGCCGGGCAGATCGCCGAGCTGGCCCACCGCAACCTGGTCGGGCAGTTCAAGCACATCGACACCCGCAAGGCCCGGGTCATCCTGATCGACGCGGTCGACGCGGTGCTCAAGACCTTCGGTGACCGCTTGTCCACCCACGCGCTGCGCCAGCTGCACCTGCTGGGCGTCGAGGTGGAGCTGGAGACCAAGGTTGTCGACGTGGACGCCACCGGCATCGAGGTGGAGACCAAGCGCGGGCACGAGCGCATCGAGTCGATGACCAAGATGTGGGCCGCCGGGGTGGCCGCACCGCCGCTGGCCCGCAAGCTCGCGGCCGCCGCCGGGGCGCAGACCGACCGGGCCGGGCGCATCATGGTCGAGCCGGACTGCACGCTGCCGGGGCACCCGGAGATCTTCGCGGTCGGCGACATGATGGCCCTGGACCGGCTGCCCGGGGTGGCCCAGGTCGCGATTCAGAGCGGCAAGCACGCAGCGGATCAGATCAAGCGCCGGCTCAAGAACAAGGAAACCGGCCAGAAGTTCGAGTACTTCGACAAGGGCAGCATGGCCACGGTGTCGCGGTTGCACGCGGTGGCCAGCGTCGGCAAGGTGCACCTGTCCGGCTTCATCGGCTGGCTGATGTGGCTGGCGGTGCATCTGCTCTACCTGGTCGGCTTCAAGAACAGGTTCACCGCTGTGGTGCACTGGTTCGTCAGCTTCCTGGGCCGGGGCCGCTCCGAGCGGGTGGCCACCTTCCAGCAGTCGTACGCCCGGATGGCGATCCGCGAATACGGTGACCCGTTCGAGCGTCGCCGCGCGCTGGAGGCCGCCGAGGCTGCCAAGGCCGCGGCCGACGGGGCGTTGCCCGAGGCGGCGCCGGCGGAAGCCGAGCGGACCACCGCCGTGTCATCGCGTCGCTAGCCGGTAACCCTCCGGTGCGGAGCTGATCTCGACGCCGAGTTTGCGGCGCAGTGAGGTGAGGCACAGGACGAGCACGCCGGGGTGTCCACCGGGAAGGTGGGCACCCAGGTCCGCGGCGCTGACAGTGGCGCCGGGCTCGGCCATCAGCCGGTGCAGCACCTCGAACTCGGGGCCGGAGAGCGCAACCATCACGCCCCCGCGGCGTACGCTGCGGTCCCGCACCGACAGTTCGAGGTCTCCCGCGGTGATCAGCGCGGCCGGTTCCGTCGCGCCCAGCACGACCCGCAGCCGGGTGACGATGTCGTCGAGGCCGAAGGGCTTGGTCACGTACGCGTCGGCGCCGGCCAGCAGCCCGGCCGCGCGGTCCTCGGCGGAGTCGCGGGCGGTCAGGAACACCACCGGCAACCCGGGCCACTCGGCGCGCAGCCGGCGCAGCACCTCGGTGCCTTCCATGTCGGGCAGCATCATGTCCAGCAGCACCGCGTCCGGGGTGAACACGGCGGCCGTGGCCAGCGCGGTCGTGCCGTCGGGGGCGTTGCGCACCTCCCAGCCCTCATAGCTCAAGGTGAGGGTGAGCAGCTCGGCCAGCGACGTCTCGTCGTCCACCACCAGGATGCGGGCGGGCCGCTCCGCGCAGCCGGGTGGGCTGCCGGGAGCGGTCGAGGTCACCATCGTCATGCTCACCATGCTCCGCCCGGGCGTTGTGACCGCGCTGAGCGGTTCTTATGGATGAGCTGTGATCGCCTGCTCAAGCAGCGAGCGCGGCGTAGCGTCCACCGTTGGCGACCAGGGCGTCGTGGGTGCCGGACTCGAGGATGCGGCCGTGATCCACCAGGGCGATCTGCCCAGCGTCGCGTACGGTCGACAACCGGTGCGCGATGGTGACCGTGGTGCGGCCCCGGGCCAGCTCGTCGAAGGCGCGCTGCACGGCCCGCTCGGTCTCGTTGTCCAGCGCGCTGGTCGCCTCGTCGAGCACCAGGATGCGCGGGTTGCGCAGCAGCGTGCGGGCGATAGCGATGCGCTGCTTCTCGCCGCCGGAGAAGCGATGCCCGCGCGAGCCGACCACGGTGTCGTAGCCCTCGGGCAGCCCGGCGATCAGGTCGTGGATGTGCGCGGCGCGGGCGGCCTGCTCGATCTGTTCGTCGGTGGCGTCCGGCTTGGCGTAGCGCAGGTTCTCGCGCACCGTGGTGTGCAGCAGGTACGTCTCCTGGCTGACCACGCCGACGATGGCAGCCAGGTCGGCCAGGCGCAGGTCGCGCACGTCGATGCCGTCGATGGTGACGCGCCCGGCGCCGGGGTCGTAGAGCCGGGCGACCAGCGCGGCCAGGGTGCTCTTGCCCGAGCCGGTCTCGCCGACCAGGGCCAGCGACGTGCCGGCCGGGACGTCCAGGCTCACCCCGGCGATCGCGGCGGTCTCGCTGCCCGGGTAGGCGAAGGTGACGTCCTCGAAGCGCAGGTGACCCATGATTGCGGCCGGGTCGACGATGGCCGGGTGCGCGGGTTCGTCCACGTCCACGGGCAGGTCGAGGTATTCGAAGATGCGCGCGAACAGGGCCAGCGAGCTGGTCAGCGACACGCCGACGCCGAGCAGGCCCATCAGTGGGCGGAACAGCCCGGCCTGCAGCGAGGTGAAGGCGACCAGCGTGCCGATGCTCAGGTGCGCGGCGGTGAACGGCAGCCCGGCACTGAGGTAGATGACGGCGGGGATCGCGGCGAAGATGATGCTCATCGAGGCCATCCGCCAGCGCCCGGCGAGCTCCGAGCGCAGCTCCAGGTCGATGAGACGCTGGGACGAGGCGGTGAAGCGGGAAACGAGGGCTGCGCCCGTACCCATCGTCTTGCTCAATTGAATGCCACTGACCGACAGCCCTTCCTCGACGGTGACGTTGAGGTCGGCCAGCTCCCGCTGGCGCTGCGCGGTGATCTCGCGGCGCATCCGCGCGACCCGGCGCGACAGGTAGATCGCCGGCGGCAGTACGACCAGCGACACCAGCGACAACTGCCAGCTCAGGGCGGCCATGGCGACCGCGGTGGCCACGGCGGTGGTCAGGTTCGAGGCGATCGAGGTAGCGGTCGAGGTGACCACCGACTGCATGCCGCCGATGTCGTTGGTGATGCGCGACTGGACCTCGCCGGTGCGGGTGCGGGTGAAGAACGCGATCGACTGACGGTGCAGATGGGTGAAGACGCCGGTGCGCAGCCGGTGCATGACCTGCTGGCCAACGGTGGTGGAGATCCAGGTTTGGATCACGCCGAGCGCCGAGGTGACCGCGGCGACCGCGACCATGCCGGCGACCAGCCAGACCAGCAGCGTGAGGTTCTGCTGCGGCAGGGCGTGGTCGATGACCTCGCGTAGCAGGAACGGCGAGGCCATGGAGATGATCGAGGAAGCCACGATGATCGCCACGACGACGCTGAGCTGCAGGCGGTGGGCGGTGAACAGCCGTCCGATGCGGCGCAGGGAGACGTCCTTGGCCTGCTTCTTCTCGGCGGCGGTGACAGAACGGGTTTTCTTGGGGGTGTCCAAATGGAGCCTTCTTCCGCTGGGGGGACTTCGTACTTCCGCTGGGGATCTCGTTGATGCTGAGGTTACCTCAACATGAGGGAACAGCAGCAAGTGGCGGTACGGTATTCCCGTGGACGACAGCACGCTTCCCGAGCTCTTCTGGACCGTGGCCCGCCGGCTGCGCCACCTCGGCCGCGAGGCCCTGGAGCCGGGGCAGGTCACGCCCTCGCAGGCGCGCGCGATCAAGGTGCTGGCCCGCGAGGGTTCGCTGCGTCCGGGCGTGCTCGCCGAGCACCTGCGCATCGCCGCCCGCTCGGCCACCGAGGTCGTCGATGACCTGCAGGATCGCGGGCTGGTGGAACGCGGGCCGGACCCGGCTGACCGGCGGGCCACCCTGGTGTCGCTGACCGCGGCTGGGCACGCGGCGGGGGATCGGATCAAGGCCGCCCGGCAGGCCGAAACCGAGCGTTTCTTCGGTGTCCTGGACGCCGCCGACCGCGCCGAACTCACGCGGATCCTGCGCAAGCTCAACGACTGAGGATGTAATGCGGGTCACGTGCTGACCGATCGGCCAGCATCTGACCGATCGGTCAGGCACAATCATGGCCATGCGCGTCAGTACCCGTGACGAGATTCTGCGCGTCGCCGCCGCGCTGTTCAGCCACAGCGGCTACAAGGGCACCTCGCTGCAGGACATCGCGGCCGAGGTTGGCTGTTCCAAAGCGGCGCTGCTCTATCACTTCCCGGCCAAGGACGCGATCCTGCACGCCCTGGTCGCCCCGGCCGCGCACGCCCTCGCCGACCTGGTCACCGGCCTCGACGCCCTCGACGACACGGCGGCGCAGCCCGCCGCGATCGACGGGTTCGTCGACCTCGTGCTGCGCTACCGGCGCGAGGTGGCGCTGATCTACGACGTCATCCCGCAATTCCTGCAAGAACCGGCGTTCAGCGCGGTCCGCCCGCTGACCGACCGGCTCTGCGCGGCCTTCGCCGGGCGCTCCACCGACGCGGGCGACGCCATCGCCGCGGCGGTGTTGCTCGGCGGGATCGCCGGCGCGGTCATGGACGACGACCGTGATGCTGCCGAGCTGCGTCCCGCGCTGGCCGGGGTCGCCCGGCGAGCACTCATCCCCCCGATGCATTGAGGATCTGACATGGCAACCCTGCTCTACCGGCTGGGCCGGGCCTCGTTCCGCCATCGCCGCACGGTGGTGGTCCTGTGGCTCGTGCTGCTGGCCGCTCTCGGCGGCGCCGCACTGGCGTTCAAGGGCACCAGCTCCAGCGACTTCACCATGCCCGGCACCGAGTCGCAGCGCGCGATCGATGCCCTGCAGCACGAGTTCCCCGAGGCCAGCGGCGCGACCGGCACCATCGTCGTGCGGGCCCCGCAAGGCAAGCCGCTGACCGATCCGGCGCTCACCACCGCCGTGCAGGCTCTGGTCAAGCAGGCGTCGTCGCTGCCCGGTGTGGTCGGTGCCGTCGACCCGTTCACCGCCAAGGCGCTCTCGCCGGACGCCCGCTATGCGCTGGTCCAGGTGCAGTTCGCCGCTCGCGCCGATGAGATCACCGAAGATCAGCGTTCCGCGTACGAACACAGCGGCGCCGCCGCCGAGTCGGCCGGACTCACCGTGGAACACGGTGGCGAGGTCCTCAACGCCGCCCCCGAGGTCGGCGGCACCGAGGCGATCGGTGTGGTGATCGCGCTGGTCGTGCTCATGGTGACCTTCGGCTCGCTGGTCGCCGCCGGGATGACCATGCTCAACGCGCTCATCGGCGTCGGGGCGGGCATGGCCGGGCTGTTCGCGCTGAGCAGCCTGTTCGAGATGACCAGCGTAACCCCGGTGCTGGCGTTGATGCTCGGCCTCGCGGTCGGCATCGACTACTCGCTGTTCATCACCTCGCGGCACCGCCAGCACCTGCTCGAAGAGGTCGAACCCGAGGAGGCCGCAGCGCGCGCCGTGGGCACCGCCGGATCCGCCGTGGTGTTCGCCGGCCTGACCGTCATCATCGCGCTCGCCGCGCTCTCGGTGGTCGGCATCCCGTTCCTGAGCATCATGGGCCTGGCCGCCGCGGGCACCGTGGCGGTCGCCGTTCTCGTGGCCATCACCCTGCTGCCGGCGTTCCTCGGCTTCGCCGGCGACAAGGTGCTGCCGCGCAAGCTGCGCACCAACCGCGCCGCTGCGACCGAGGGCTTCGGGTTCCGCTGGGCGCGCATCGTCACCCGCCTGCGCGTACCGGTGATCCTCGTCGGCATCCTGGGCCTGGGCGCGCTGGCGCTGCCCGCCGCCGACATGCGCCTCGCGCTGCCCGACGCCAGCGCCGGAGCCGAGGGCACCCCCGCCCGCGAGGCCGCCGACCTGATCAGCGAGGGCTTCGGGCCCGGCTTCAACGGCCGGCTCGCGCTGGTGGTCTCCAGCGACTCCGCGCAGCAGACCGCCGCCACCGCGCAGCAGGCCGTGCAGGTGCTGCAGGGCACGCCCAACCTGCTGGCCGTCACCGCCCCCAACTTCAGCCGCGACAAGCGGACCGCGCTGCTGGCCATCATCCCCAAGGACGGGCCGACCACTGCGAGCACCGAGACGCTGGTGCACGACGTGCGGGACAAGACGCACGCGCTCACCGGCGCCGACGTGGCGGTGACCGGGCAGACCGCGGTCGGCATCGACGTGAGCGAGAAGCTGTCCGACGCCATGCCGGTCTACCTCGTGCTGGTCGTCGGGCTGTCGGTGCTGCTGCTGATGCTGGTGTTCCGCTCGATCCTGGTGCCGCTCAAGGCCGCGCTCGGCTTCCTGCTCACCGTGGGCGCCACCTTCGGCGTCACCGTGGGGATCTTCCAGGAGGGCCACCTGGCTGGCGTGTTCGGCCTCGACACCCCCGGCCCGCTGGTCAGCTTCCTGCCGATCCTGCTCATCGGCATCCTGTTCGGCCTGGCCATGGACTACGAGGTCTTCCTCGTCTCGCGGATGCGCGAGGACTTCGTGCACGGCGCAAGCCCGCAGGAGGCCACCATCAGCGGCATGGGCCACGGCGCGCGGGTGGTCACCGCAGCCGCCCTGATCATGATCAGCGTGTTCGCCGGGTTCGCGCTGATCGACGACCCGATCATCAAGAGCATGGGCTTCGCGCTCGCGCTGGGCATCGCGATCGACGCGTTCGTCGTGCGGATGACCATCGTGCCGGCCGTGGTGTCGCTGCTCGGGCGTGGCGCGTGGTGGCTGCCGCGGTGGCTGGACCGGGTGCTACCGAACGTGGACATCGAAGGTGAGACCCTTCGGCGCCATCTCGACGTGACGCGGCGTGAGGAAGTGCCGGTCAACGCCTGAACCGGTCAAGTTGCGAGAAGGTCCGGGACGTCCCAGCGCGTCCCGGTTCTTCATTACCGGATTGTTACTTCAATGGTGATCTCGAAACTTGCGAATCATCTTCTGATCGGAATAGGTTGCCGCTGGCAACAAAAGAATCCGATCCCTCCGGAGGCACCCATGACGCTCGTGAGGTGGTGCGTGCGATGACCAACGCCCCCATCCTCCTGGAGATGCGTTCCATCACCAAGGAGTTCCCCGGCGTCAAGGCGCTTTCCGACGTGAACCTCGTGGTCAAGGCCGGCGAGATCCACGCTATCTGCGGCGAGAACGGCGCGGGCAAGTCGACGCTGATGAAGGTGCTCAGCGGCGTCTACCCCTACGGCACCTACGCCGGTGACATCATTTACCAGGGCGAGGTCGTCCGGTATTCCGACATCCGGCAGAGCGAGCGCGCCGGCATCGTGATCATCCACCAGGAGCTCGCGCTCATCCCCGACATGTCGATCACCGAGAACATCTTCCTCGGCAACGAGCCCCGCAAGCGGGGCGCGATCGACTGGACCGCCGCTCAGCGCCAGGCCCTCGACCTGATGGCCCGGGTCGGCCTCACCGAGGACCCCGACACGCTGATCAAGGACATCGGCGTGGGCAAGCAGCAGCTCGTGGAGATCGCCAAGGCGTTCGCCAAGGACGTCAAGCTGCTCATCCTCGACGAGCCCACCGCGGCGCTGAACGAGGCCGACTCGCAGCACCTGCTCGACCTGCTGCGCGGCTTCCGCGAGCGCGGCATCACCTCGATCATGATCTCGCACAAGCTCAACGAGATCGAGGCGATCTCCGACTCCATCACGATCCTGCGCGACGGCAAGACGGTCGAGACCCTCGACGTCAAGGGCGACGGTGTCGACGAGGACCGCATCGTGCGCGGCATGGTCGGTCGCGAGCTCAGCAGTCGCTTCCCGGATCACACACCCAATATCGGCGAGGTCTTCTTCGAGGTGCGCAACTGGAACGTGCGCCACCCCATCTCCGCCGAGCGTCAGGTCTGCAAGAACGAGAGCTTCACCGTGCGCCGCGGCGAGATCGTCGGCTTCGCCGGTCTCATGGGCGCCGGGCGCACCGAGCTCGCGATGAGTGTCTTCGGCCGCTCCTACGGCGCCTTCGAGTCGGGCCAGATCTTCAAGGACGGCAAGGAGATCAAGCTCAAGTCGGTCGCCGACGCCATCCACCACGGCCTGGCCTACGTCAGCGAGGACCGCAAGGCGATCGGGCTCAACCTGCTCGACGACATCAAGACGTCGACGGTCGCCGCCAAGCTCTCGAAGATCACGCACCACGGCGTGCTGGACGAGGCCGAGGAATACCAGGCAGCCGAGAGCTACCGCAAGGAACTGCGCACCAAGGCGCCGACCGTGCACGAGGGCGTCTCCAAGCTCTCCGGCGGCAACCAGCAGAAGGTCGTCCTGGCGAAGTGGATGTTCACCGACCCTGACCTGCTGATCCTCGACGAGCCCACCCGCGGCATCGACGTGGGCGCGAAGTATGAGATCTACGGCATCATCCAGCGGCTCGCCGAGCAGGGCAAAGGCGTCATCGTCATCTCCTCGGAGCTGCCCGAGCTGATCGGGCTCTGCGACCGCATCTACACCGTGTTCGAAGGCCAGATCACCGGCGAGCTCTCCCGCGAGCAGGCGAACCCGGAAACCCTCATGAAGCAGATGACCTCGACGAAGAAGATGCAGATCCGATGAGCCGATTCAAGGAACTCCAGAAGAACCTGTTCGGAGGCCAGACCTCCAACGCCCGCCAGTTCGGGATGATCTTCACCCTGGTGGCGATCGTCCTGCTGTTCCAGATCCTCACGGCCAACCGCGCCGGGGTGGGCTTCGGGGATGGCCTGACGCTGCGCTCCGACAACCTGATGGCGCTGCTGCAGCAGAACTCCTACATCCTGATCCTGGCCGTCGGCATGCTGATGGTGATCGTGGCCGGGCACATCGACCTGTCGGTCGGCTCGGTCGCCGCGTTCACCGGCATCCTGGTTGCCAAGTCGATGGCCGAGTGGTCGTTCCCGTGGCCGGTGGCCATCCTGTTCGGCCTCGCGATCGGCGCGGCCATCGGCGTCTGGCAGGGCTTCTGGGTCGCCTACGTCGGGGTTCCCGCGTTCATCGTGACGCTGGCCGGCATGCTGCTGTTCCGCGGTGCCAACCAGTTCGTCGGCAACGCGCAGACCCTCCCGGTGCCCGCCGGCTTCCAGAAGATCGGTGGCGGTTACCTGCCCGAGGTCGGGCCGGACACCGGTTACAACAACCTGACGCTGCTGCTGGGCCTCGCCGCGATCGCGGCGGTGATCTGGCGTGAGCTGCAGGCCCGCCGGACCCGCCGGGAGATGAACGCCGACCCGGCGCCGCTGTGGGTCTCGATCGTGCGCCTGGCCATCATGATCGCCGTGCTGATCTTCGTGACGCTGCGCTTCGCCGGCGGCCGGGTCGGCACCAGCTTCCCGATCTCCGGTCTCATCATGGTCGTTCTGGTCATCGCGTATGCCTTCTACACCCGCAACACCGCGGGCGGCCGGCACATCTACGCGGTGGGTGGCAACTCGCGCGCCGCCGAGCTGTCCGGTGTGAAGCTCAAGCGGGTCAACTTCTTCGTCATGATGAACATGTCGATCCTGGCCTCGCTGGCCGGCATGATCTACGTGGCGCGAGCCGGCGCCTCCGGCCCCCAGGACGGTCTCAACTGGGAGCTCGACGCGATCGCCGCCGTGTTCATCGGTGGTGCCGCGGTCGCCGGCGGCATCGGCACGATCTCCGGCTCCATCGTCGGTGGTCTGGTCATGGCCGTGCTGAACAACGGTCTGCAACTGCTCGGTGTCGGCACCGACCGCGTGCAGATCATCAAGGGCCTGGTGCTGCTGCTCGCGGTGGCGCTGGACGTCTACAACAAGAGCCAGGGGCGCTTCTCGATCATCGGAAGCCTGATGCGCCCGTTCCGCCGGGACGAACCTTCGGTTCCGGCAACCCCGTCGGACGCGAGCGCTCCGCCCGCCAAGACGACGGTGGCCGGCTGAGTCCGGCTGCCACCACCCCTCTCACCCTGCAACATCAAACTCAGAAGAAGGGTTAACCCCCGCATGCGTAACTTCTTCGGCAAGTCGGTGGCGGTCGGCGCCATCGCGATGCTGGCATTGACGGCTTGTGGTTCCGGCCGGGACGGCGACAGCAGCAGCAGTGGCGGCGGCAGCGACGCCAAGGGCTTCGCGGCCAACTCCCTGATCGGTGTGGCCCTGCCCGCCAAGACCTCGGAGAACTGGGTTCTCGCCGGTGACCTGTTCACCAGCGGTCTCAAGGAGGCCGGCTTCCAGAGCGACGTGCAGTACGCCGGCGCGTCGACCACGGTTGCCGACCAGCAGGCCCAGATCACCGCGATGACGACCAAGGGTGCCAAGGTCATCGTCATCGGCGCGACCGACGCCGCGCAGCTGTCGAGCCAGGTCGCCGCGGCCCACGCCGCCGGTGCCAAGGTCATCGCGTACGACCGCCTCATCCTCAACACCGCCGACCTCGACTACTACGTCGCGTTCGACAACTTCAAGGTCGGCCAGCTTCAGGGTCAGGCCCTGCTGGACGGCATGAAGAAGAAGAAGCCGACCGGCCCGTACACCATCGAGCTGTTCTCGGGCTCGCCCGACGACAACAACGCCGGTGTGTTCTTCAACGGCGCCATGGACGTGCTCAAGCCGGAGATCGACAAGGGCAACGTTGTCGTCGGCTCGGGTCAGAAGGACGTCAAGCAGACCGCCATCCAAGGCTGGAAGGCCGAGGGTGCGCAGGCCCGCATGGACCAGCTGCTGACCTCGACCTACGGCAGCAAGACCCTTGACGGCGTGCTGTCGCCGAACGACACCCTGGCCCGCGCGATCATCCAGTCGATCAAGAGCGCCGGCAAGCCCGTACCGGTCGTCACTGGCCAGGACTCCGAGGCGGAGTCGGTCAAGTCGATCATGAAGGGCGAGCAGTACATGACGATCAACAAGGACACCCGCAACCTGGTGAAGGAGACCATCAACATGGTCAAGTCCCTCCAGGCCGGCTCTGACCCGCAGATCAACGACACCAAGTCCTACAACAACGGCACCAAGGTCGTCCCGACCTACCTGCTCCCGCCGGTCGCCGTGACCAAGGACAACGCAGCCGAGGCGTACGCGAACGACCCCAAGCTCTCGCTGCTCACCAAGTAATCAGCACCACCTAGCACCACTGGACGGCCCTTGGGTCCCCGGAGTCCGTCTCCGGGGACCCTTTGCCGTTCAGCCGCCACTCGCACGCTTTTCAGCACCTCCTTTCGCACCCCCCTCGCCCCCGCGTGTACC
>NZ_LOJP01000001.1:4242768-4312199 GCF_001553785.1 Actinoplanes sp. TFC3 | reverse complement strand
CCCCGGCGGCCCAGCGCACCCGCTGATCCGCTGATCCGCCAAAGGGCCGTCGCGGATCAGCAGAAGGAAAGCTTAAGCAGGTTCCCACGAGCCCCGACCTGCCGACCAAGCGAGCCACCCGCAAGCGAGCTACCCACAAGCGAGCTACCCACAAGCCCGAGCCACCGCAGCTCAACCACTCAGCAGTCACAGGAGTATCAGACAGCAGCCCCCGAACCGTAGGAGAAACCCATTCCGCCGATGGATCTCACGGCCTCAGCCAGGCAGGTTGGGCTCGTGGAGTTGCGGGATCTCGCTGGGCGGGTGCGTGGGGGTGGTTTTTCTCAGGCTGTGCCCCCGGTCGCCGATTCGTCAGACGTGGCCGATGATCGCCGGGTGCCCCTACGGTACGTGTGGACCGCTTGTGGTCTCGCCGTGGCCAGTTGGCTCTGGTACGCGGCCTGGGTGATGACCGGTGCTGGGCCGGTGGCGGTGGCGTACGTGGCCGTTCCCCTGGGTGGCGTGGTGGCCGTCGCGGCGATTGTGCAACTGTATCGGGAAGTGCGCGGGGAGGTTGTCGCTCGGCGGTTCTGGGCGAAGCTTGCCGGCAGCGCCTTCATTATGACCGTCAGTTATCTGTTGATGGCCATCAACGCGTTCCGTCACTCCGTTGGCGACCGGCCGCCGGACATGCCGATGGCTGCTGCGGTGTGTCTCGGCCTGGGTTTCATCGCGATTCTCTGGGCCATTGCGGGCGTGCCGGTGCACCCGTCAGGGCCGCACGCGCGGCGGCGGATGCACCTGGACCGGGCGATTGCTTTTCTCGGCTGCGCGACCTTGCTGTGGCATTTCGGGCTGGCGCCCATGCTCACGTCCAGTGAGCCGTGGCCGGTGCAGACCGTCACGCTGGTGGGCTTCGCTTTCGTGATGTCGCTGATCTGCATGACCAAGGTGTCGTACCTGGGCGACGGGCCGGTTGACCGCACCGCGATGCGCCTGGTGGCCGCGATCGGGCTGATCGCGGCGGGGGTTGCGGTGCTCGCCGCCACGTACGGTGACGCCGGCGGGGTGCCGTCGCAGTCGGTGGTCCTGCCGCTGGCGCCGGTGCTGCTGGTCCTTGCGGTGCGGGCGCAATGGGGCAGCGCCGGGCGTCGGTCGCGCCAGTCGGCAGTGCTTTTGCCGTACGTCGCAATCGCCGCCGTTGATCTGCCTTTGATCGCTGTGGCTGTTGGCGGTCTGCAGTGGCCCGGACGGGTCGCGATCGCCTCTGCGGTGGTGGTCAGCGCTCTGGTGACGGTGCGGCAGGTGCTCGCTATCCGGGACAACAAGCGGCTGCTCGCCGACGTGCGCGCCACCGAGGAGCGGCTGCAGCACGAGGCGGCCCATGACGGGCTGACCGGGCTCGCCAACCGGGCCCGGTTCCGGCTGCTGCTGCATGAGGCGCTGAACGCCGGGCGGGGTGCCACCGTGCTGCTGATCGACCTGGATGACTTCAAGACCGTTAACGATTCGCTGGGCCATGACGTGGGCGACCACCTGCTTGTCTCGTTGGCTCAGATGCTGCGGGAGCAGGCCGGCGACGACGCTGTGCCCGTACGGATCGGCGGGGATGAATTTGCTCTGCTCCTGGCCGGTGGCACGACGGTGGGTGAGACTGTCGCGCAGCGTGTCCTTGACGCCCTGCAGGCACCCATCAGTGAGCACCGGCTGCTCGTGCAGGCCAGCATCGGCATCGCCACGGCAGGGCCCGGTGCGACGCTGGACAGCGTGCTGCGCGAGGCCGATATCGCCATGTACGCGGCCAAGCAGCGTGGCAAGGCGGCGTTCGTGCGTTACCTGCCGGAGATGGCCGAACCGGTGCTGGCGCACATCCAGCTCGGCGGGGATCTGCGCCGCGGCCTGGACAACGGCGAGTTCGAGCTTTACTACCAGCCGGTGCTGGACCTGCACAGCCGGCGCCTGATCGGGCTGGAGGCGCTGGTGCGCTGGCGGCACCCGGTGCGCGGGATGGTCCCGCCGGCCGAGTTCATCCCGGCGGCCGAGCGGACCGGGTTGATTGTCGAGCTGGGGCGCTTCGTGCTGGCCGAGGCGTGCCGGCAGGGTTCGCAGTGGCTGGCCCGGTTCGGTCCGGAGGCGCTGCAGAAGATCGGCGTCAACGTGTCGGCGCGCCAGCTACATGATCCCGGGTTCGTGGCCGACGTGCTCAGCGTGATGGCGCAGTACCAGTTCCCGGCGGAGCGGCTGGTGCTGGAGCTGACCGAGTCCGCGGTGCTGCGCGGCAACCAGGTGTCGCGGGCGTTGCACGACCTGGACGAGCACGGTATCAAGCTGGCGCTCGACGACTTCGGCACCGGCGAATCGTCGCTGAGCCTGCTGCGCGCGTTCCCCGCGGCGATCGTCAAGCTGGACAAGTCGTTCGTGGACGGTATCGAAATCGATGACGTCCCGGCCGCCTGCGACGCCCGGCAGGCGGTGGCCCGCGCGGTCATCCAGATGGCCGGTGCGCTGGGGCTGGACGCGGTGGCCGAGGGCATCGAGAACGAGGCGCAGGCCCAGGTGCTGTTCGGGCTCGGCTACACCCTCGGGCAGGGCTTTCACCTGGCGCGCCCGATGCCCGCCGAGGCGCTGACGGCGCTGCTGGCCTCGCCCGTGTCAGCCTGAAGCCGCTCGGCCTTGGCCGCCGCCGTGCGGATCATGGCGAGGCTGAAGGGCGATGTCCGACTTATGCACCGGGACGCCACAACTTTTGTATTTATCGAAGATTGTTTTCGCCACCGCGGCGAAACTTGTGATTAACATCGGCTAGCGAACACCTTCGATGTCATGCGTGCCCGGTCCCCTTCGGGCCGGTGCCGGATCGGAAGGCAGTGCCAGCGATGCAGAACGAGTCCACCGTCAGCCGCAGAACCCTCCTCGGCGCAGCCGCCGCCGGCACCGCCGCTCCGGCGCTGCTGGCCGGCGCCGCCGAAGCCCACCCGGGTACGAAGCCCGAGCACGCCAGGGCGCACCGCGTGCCCCGCGACCAGATCAGCGTGCAGCTGTACACCCTGCGCGACCAGCTCGGCATCAACCTCGACGCAAGCCTCGCCGAGCTCGCGCGCATCGGCTACCGCCGGGTCGAGCATGCCGGCTTTGTCGGCCGTACGGCCACCCAGTTCCGTGCCGCCCTCGACCGCGCCGGGCTGCGTGCCACGTCCGGGCACGTCGGCATCCCGCAACCGTGGAACGCCGCGACCTGGGAGGCCGCGCTCGCCGACGCCGGGATCGTGGGCAACAAGTACATCGTCCACCCGTACTTCGGGACGACCTCGTCCGGCGCGCCCATCCGCGACAGTTCAGTGTGGAAGGCGTTCGCCCGCGACCTCAACAAGGCCGGTGCGCTGGCCCGCAAGCACGGACTGAGCTTCGGCTATCACAACCACCACAACGAGTTCGCCCGCCAGGACGGTGGCAAGCTCACCGGCTACGACGTGCTGACCCGCGAGACCGATCCCGGGCTGGTGCACCTGGAGGTCGACCTGTTCTGGGCGTACCGCGGGGCGCAGGACCCGGTCGACCTCATCGGGCGCAACCGGGGGCGGATCCGCCAGGTGCACGTCAAGGATCTGGCGCCCTCGGGCAGCTTCGCCGACCCGGGCGACGGGTTCATCGACTTCGCGCGCATCTTCGAGCACTCGCGCGAGGCCGGACTCGTGGAGTACATCGTGGAGCGCGATGACGCCGGTTCCCCGCCGCGCACCCCGGCCGACGCGTTGATCACCGCGCAGGTCGGCTTCCGTTACCTCGACACCCTGCGGTTCTAGAGGAGAGTTGATGAAACGTCTGCTCACCGGCGTACCCGTATTCGCGCTTGTTGCGACCGCTTTGATGGCGCCGTCCCCGGTGGCCGCGACTCCCGCAGCCGCGCCCCCGCCGGATTCGGATTTCCAGAAGGTGACGCTCAACGATTTCCCGGGCGAACCGATTGCCCTGGCCGTGCTGCCCGACAAGCGCGTGCTGCACACCGCCCGCAAGGGTGAGGTGCGACTCAACGACCCGAAGAGCGGCCGCAACATCCTCGCCGCCACGATTCCGGTGTATCAGCACGACGAAGAAGGCGTGCAAGGAATCGCCATCGACAACAACTTCACGAGCAACAAATGGGTGTACGTCTACTACTCGCCCGTGCTGAACACGCCGCGTGACGACCCGTCGACACCCACAGTCAACGAAGGCGATGCGCCGGAGGAGGGCACGGCTGCCGACTTCGCGCCGTTCAAGGGAGTCATGCGGCTGTCGCGGTTCAAGCTCAACGGCAACGCGCTGGCGCTGAGCACCGAGCAGAAGATCCTCGACGTGCCCACCGACCGCGGCATGTGCTGCCACGTCGGCGGCAAAATCGACTTCGATGCGGCCGGCAACCTGTACCTGTCGACCGGCGACGACAGCAACCCGTTCCAATCCGACGGCTACACGCCCATCGACGAGCGGGCCAACCGCAACCCGGTGTTCGACGCCCAGCGCAGCGCCGGCAACACCAACGACCTGCGCGGCAAGATCCTGCGCATCAAGGTCGGCGGGAACGGCAGCTACACCATTCCGAAGGGCAACCTGTTCAAGAAGGGTCAGGCGTACACCCGGCCCGAGATCTACGCGATGGGCCTGCGCAACCCGTTCCGCTTCACTGTGTCACCGGACGGCGTCGTCTACGTCGGCGATTACTCTCCGGATGCGAATACGCCGAACCCGGAAAGGGGCCCGGCCGGGCAGGGACGCTGGGCTGCCATCGACAAACCCGCCAATTACGGCTGGCCCTATTGCGTGGCTCCGGACCAGCCCTATGTCGACTACGATTTCGCCACCGGAACCTCGGGCGAGCCCTTCAATTGCGCGGCCCCGGTCAACGACTCACCGCACAACACCGGATTGCGCAACCTGCCGGCCGTCGAAAAGGCCGAAATCATCTACGGGTACGGCCCCAGCGCCGAATTCCCCGAACTGGGAACCGGCGGCATCGGTCCCATGGGCGGCCCGGCCTACCAGTACGATCCCGATTCCGAGTCGGCAACCAAGTGGCCCGAGTACTTCGACGGCAAGCCGCTGCTCGCCGAATGGACCCGCGACTACGTCAAGGCGCTGACGCTGGGCCCGGACAACCAGGTGACAACCATCGAGCCGGTGCTGCCCTCGGTGGTGTTCGACAACCCGATGGACCTGGAGTTCGGCCCCGACGGCTCGCTGTACGTGCTGGAGTACGGTGACGGCTACTTCAGCGAGAACCCCGAGGCGCAGCTCGCGCGCATCGACTACGTGCGGGGCAACCGCTCGCCGATCGTACAGATCCAGGCCAGCCGGACCAGCGGGGAAGCCCCGCTGACTGTCACGTTCACCAGTAACGGCACCACCGACCCGGACGGCGACAGCCTGCGCTACGCGTGGGATTTCAACAACGACGGCATCGTCGACTCCCGTCAGCCGAACGCCGTGTACACGTACACCGAAAACGGCAACTACCGCCCGGTTCTCAAGGTGACCGACCCGACCGGCCGCTGGGCCTCCGCCGAGATCATCCTCCCGGTGGGCACGGCAGCCCCGCAGGTCACCTTTGTCACGCCGACCGCGGACCAGCCGTTCCAGTTCGGTGACACGGTGACCTTCCAGGTGCAGGTGGCCGACGACCAGCCGGTCGACTGCTCCCGGGTCACGGTGACCTACATCCTGGGTCACGACCAGCACGGCCATCCGCTGTCCACGGCCAGCGGCTGCACCGGATCCATCACCACGTTCCTGGACCCGGGCCACGCCGGCGCGGACAACCTGCGAGCGGTGTTCGTGGCCGAGTACACCGACACCGGCACCCCGGCCCAGACCGGCACCGCCCAGGTCGTCCTCACCCCCACCGCACCGTAAGTTTCTGAGGCCGGGCTCCCCCTGGGGCCCGGCCTCAACTTTGCGCCCCGCCAGCCGATGACAACGGTGTGGAGGCGCACGACGAGTCATGGTGGACAGGTTTTCTCGAGGCGTCCGAGCGCTTCGACGCTGCCTACGTGCTCGAAGGCATCGCCGACCTGATCCTGCCCAAGATCCAGGCCCCCCTGCTGCGCCGCGAGGTCAAGATCTCAACGGACACCGTGATCCGCCACCTCGAACGCCCGGCCAGCCAGGAACGAGCAGCCCAAGCCGCCGAGGCCACCGAGCGCCTGACCCGCACCCTGACCCGCATCGCCGACGGGGCGATCTCCACCGACGAGGCGGCAATCATCCTGGTCGCCCTGCGCGGCAACTACGGCGCGGCGGCTGCGGCTGCGGCTCCGCTGGTCGGTGCGGCCCGCCTGCAACGGCTGTTCGTCACGGCCCTGCGGTTGGAACGCTTCGACATCCCGCTCACGCTGCGACTACTGGAAGGCGGTCAAACCCCAGCCGAAGCCGTACGGTCAGGGCACCTGATCGGCCGCTACAGCTGGTGGCCATCCTGGTTGTTGCGCGTAGTCACCGAGCGAGCGCTCGCGGGAACACTGGACGAGGCGACGATCGCTGCGCTGGACCGGTGCGCGTACGCGGAGCTGAGCCCTACCCAGGCGAATTTGGCCCGCAAGATGCTCAGCGGCAATGCCGGGCTGATCGGCACTGCGGCGGATCGGCTGGTGAGCCTGGGGGAGCCGGAAGCGGCTGCCCGGCTGCGTGAGGGGGATTTGAACGCGGTGGCACTGGCGGCTCGGCTCGTACCTCTGTGAGCGGCCTACTGGCGCGCCCTTGGTGACAGCTGAAGGGCTGGCCGCGGCCGGGCTCAGCGATGAGACTGGGACGAGTTTGCCGACCGTGGAGGCTGCCATGACCGATGACCTGCTCGCGCGCCACCAAGCCGTTCTGCCCTCCTGGGTGACCACGTACTACGGTGCCGAGGCCATCGAGCTGGTTTCCGGGTCGGGGCGCCGCGTCACCGACAACAGCGGCAAGAGCTATCTCGACTTCTTCGGCGGGGTGCTCACCAATATGCTCGGCTATGACGTCGCCGAGGTGCGCGAAGCCGTGGAGCGCCAGCTGGCCACCGGGATCGTGCACAGCTCCACGCTCTACTTGATTCGTAACCAGGTCGAGCTGGCCGAGAAGATCGCGCGGGTTTCCGGGATCGCTGACGCACGGGTGTTCTTCGCCAACTCCGGCACCGAGGCCAACGAGGCTGCGCTCATGTTCGCCACCAACCATCGGCGATCCAGTCAAATTCTGGCAATTCGGAACAGCTATCACGGCCGTACGTTCGCAGCGATGGCGGTGACTGGGCATCGCAGCTGGTCGGCCAGTGGTCTCAGCCCGGTGCAGGTGAGCTGGCTGCACTCCGGGGACCGGCTGCGGGGGCGGTTGAAGGGCTTGTCCGATGCCGACCATATCGACGCGGCTGTCGAGGATCTCCGCGAGGTGCTTGCCACCACCACGGCGGGCGACGTTGCGGCGCTGATCGCCGAGCCGGTGCAGGGGGTCGGGGGCTTCGTGCGGGCGCCGGACGGGCTGCTTGGGGCGCTGCAGAAGGAGCTCGACAACCACGGGATCCTGTTCATCGCCGATGAGGTTCAAACGGGCTGGGGCCGTACCGGCGAGCATTTCTGGGGTTATCAGGCTCAAGAGGTCCGCCCGGATCTGATCACTTTTGCCAAGGGCATCGGTAACGGGTTCGCGCTCGGCGGGGTGGTGGGGCGTGCCGAGCTGATCAACGCGGTGCCGCAGATCAGCTTCTCCACCTTCGGCGGCAATCCGCTGGCCACCGCGGCCGGCAACGCGGTGCTCGACTACGTGCTGGATCATGACTTGCAGGCCAACGCGAAGCGCACCGGCGACATCCTGCTCTCGGGCCTGCGGGAGCTGGCAGCCGAGACGCCGGCGCTGGCCGAGGTGCGCGGGCGGGGGCTGATGATCGCCTGTGAGTTCTGCCGGCCGGGCACCACGGAACCCGACCCGGTGGTTACGCTGCGGGTGACCGATGAGTGCCGCCGCCGCGGCCTGCTCGTCGGCAAGGGCGGGTTGTACGGCAACGTCGTGCGCATGGGCCCGCCGCTGACGCTGACCGAGGACGAAGCCCGCGAGGGGCTCGCGATCTTGGCCGAGGCCATCCGCGCAGTGCGGTAACCGTGGCCGGCGCCGTAAACATGGCCATTGGGTGACATCGCCGCGGCCGGCAGTCAACGCGGGCACGAAATGTGGAATGGATGCTCTCCGGGCCTTTTCGGCTGCTGACCCGGGGAGCAACCATCTGCATGTGACAGAAACTTCCGTCATCCTCGCCCTCGTGGTCGTGACCGCCCTCGGGTTCGACTTCACGAACGGATTCCACGACACCGCCAACGCGATGGCCACGTCCATCGCGACAAAGGCCCTCACGCCGAAGGTCGCCGTTGCCCTTTCCGGCATTCTCAACCTCGTCGGCGCGTTCCTGTCCGTCGAGGTTGCGCTCACGGTTTCCAACGCAGTGGTCAAGATCCAGGACAAGAGCGGCGCCCCCAAGCCGGAGCTGCTGGCCGACGGCGGCAAGGCGCTGCTGCTGATCGTGCTGGCCGGCCTGGTCGGCGGCATCGTCTGGAACCTGCTGACCTGGCTGCTCGGCCTGCCCTCCAGCTCCTCGCACGCCCTGTTCGGCGGCCTGATCGGGGCCTCCATCGCCGGGCTCGGCTGGGCCGGGGTGAACTGGAACGGTGACGGCAGCAAGCTCGACGGCGTCATCGGCAAGGTCATCCTGCCCGCGCTCATGTCGCCGATCATCGCCGGCGTGGTCGCCGCGCTGGGCACCTGGATCATCTACCGGATCACCCTCGGGGTCGCCAAGCGCTTCACCGACAACGGGTTCCGGTGGGGCCAGATCGGCAGCGCCTCGCTGGTCTCGCTGGCCCACGGCACCAACGACGCGCAGAAGACGATGGGTGTCATCACGCTCGCGCTGATCGCCGCCGGTGACTGGAGCGACACGAAGAACATCCCGTTCTGGGTCAAGGCCGCGTGTGCCCTGGCCATCGCGCTCGGCACCTACCTCGGCGGCTGGCGGGTCACCCGCACGCTCGGCAAGGGCCTGGTCGAGATCGCCCCGCCGCAGGGCATGGCCGCCGAGTCCGCCTCGGCCGCGGTCATCCTGGCCTCCAGCCACCTGGGCTTCGCGCTGTCGACCACGCACGTGGCCACCGGCTCGATCCTCGGCTCCGGCGTCGGCAAGCCCGGCGCTCAGGTCCGCTGGCGCGTGGCCGGGCGCATGATCCTCGCGTGGCTGATCACGCTGCCCGCCGCCGCGATCGTCGGTGGGCTCATGTGGTGGATCGGCGACCTGCTCGGCGGGGGCCTGGCCGGGTCGCTGGCGGTGTTCGTCATCCTGCTGGCCGCTGCGGGCTACATGTACCTGCGCTCGCGGCGCACCCCGATCGACCACAACAACGTCAACGACGAGTGGGACGAGGCGCGCACCGACGAGCGTGTCCCGGCCGGCGTGGCGAACTGAGAGGCGGACGACAATGCACAACGTAGGTTTCGCCCTCGAGGGCGCGTGGAAGGTGCTGCTGGCCGGGGTCATCCTCGGAGCCGGCCTGCCGGCGCTGTTCGCGCTGGGCATCCGCTCGCTGGCCTGGGGGGCCGGTGGCGATGCCGAGGTGCACGGCGCGGGCGCTGGTCCGGCGGCCAACCCGGCCGGCAAGGTGCTCGCCTGGGTGCTGTTCGCGGTGGTGCTGCTCGGCGTGGTCCTCGGTATCACGTTCATCGTGGCCAGCGGCTTCGGCAAGGCGCTGAGCTTCGAGCACGTGTTCCCGACGATCGTCGACAAGTGAGGCGTCATGAGTGAGACCCGATCCAACTTCATGACCCGGGCGGTGGAGTGGCTGCGGGCGGGGTACCCGACCGGCGTGCCGCGCCAGGACTACGTCGTCCTGCTTGGCGTGCTGCGGCGCAAGCTCTCCGAGGACGAGGTACGCAAGATCGCCGTCGACCTGGCGGCCCAGTCCGACGGCAGCGACCCGATCACCAGCGAGGACATCGAGGCGATGGTCAACGCGTCGGTACTGCAGACCGCCAGCCCCGAGGACGTGGTGCGCGTCTCGGCGCACCTGGCCGCCGGCGGCTGGCCGCTGGCCGACCCGCCCGAGTGAGCTGACCGCAACCATCCGAGGAGAGGCCGTGCAGGGCGTTTGCCCGCACGGCCTCTTGCTGTGCGCTCCCCGTTCTCACCGGGTCAAACATCGCTTAACATCAATGTCTGTGAACAGCAAACGCACCTTGTTGTCCGTGTTCGCCTTGCTCGCGACGATTGCCGCGGGCCTGATTGCCGGCAGCCCCGCGGCCCACGCGGCCGCCGAGCACACCGTCACGTTCGTCAATGCCAGCACCGAGAAGATCTGGGTCGGCAGCACTGTCAACTACGACGAGTCGGTGAACTTCTCCCGGCTGCCGATCCTGGACCCCGGTCAGTCGGCGACGATCGTCATCCCGGAGAACTCGTACCCGAACCACTGGCGGGGCAAGTTCTTCGCCCGTCAGCGGTGCGCCGGCAACTCGGGCAGCACGTTCCACTGCCAGGTCGGTGACTGCGGCAACGCCGCTGACCACTGCGCGATCAACTTCGAGCAGAACGCGAGCCTGGCCGAGTTCAACTTCGACCCCTCGGACCCGTGGGGTGCGCCCTGGTACAACGTGAGCTACGTCAACGCGGTGTCGCTGCCGATCACCATCACGCCCAGCGGGTCGCCACCGCCGGCGCCGGGATCGCAGTACTGTGCCGAGGCCGGCTGCGCCAAGCCGCTGCTGAACGCGTGCCCGCAGGCCTATTTGACCCGCGACGCCCAGGGCCAGCCGCTGTTGTGCACCAACCCGAACCGGGACGCGGTCACCGACTACAGCCAGGCGATCAAGGCGGCGTGCCCGCGGGCGTACAGCTGGTCCAAACACGATACCGAGCCCGGCAACCAGGTCATGTACAACTGCAAGGAGTGCAGCGGCTTCACGGTGACGTTCCACGGCAACGGCGCCACCCCGCCGCCCACCACGCCGCCGACGAACCCGCCCACCACGCCCGACCCGGGTACGGCCAAGGAGATCGTCAGCGACTGGAACGGCAAGTGCGTCGACGTACCCAACGGGCAGTACTCCGACCGGATCCGGCTGACCATGTGGGACTGCTGGAACGGGCCGATGCAGAAGTTCACCTTCGCCGCCGACGGCAGCATCCGGATCGGCGGGAAATGTGTAGACGTGGCCGATGCCTCCACCGCAGACGGGGGCTGGGTGCAGCTCTACACCTGCAATGGAACCGGGGCCCAGAAGTGGGCGATCTCGGGGGCCGGCGACATCGTGAACATTGGCTCGAACAAGTGTCTTGACATCGGCGGCTGGAACGGTGCGAATGGTGCGCCGCTGAATATCTGGACGTGCAACGGTTTCGCCAACCAGAAGTGGCACCGCGTCTAAAGGTAAGACAACAACGTAATAACCGAATCAAGATCGCGGCGCGCCGATTACCGGCGCGCCGCGCTCTACTCTGGACCGTTTTGACGGCACCCGGAGAACCAGACGATACCGTCGGTTCGCCTCAAGGCGGACCGATGTGGACATCCGCGACGGTCGACAGTAACGCAGCGGTGATCTCCGATGGCTGTGAGTAGGCGAGCGGTTTATTAACAGCGCATTAAGCGGATCCCGGGAAATGCGCTAGTCAGCCCGATGCGCGAGGCAGGCAAACCAACCGCGGGCGCCGGTCGCGCCACGCGGCTATCACTGTGGACAGTGCCGCGCAACTGCATCAATAGTCATTCTGGAGACAGCCGTTTGCGGGCTCGGAGAACCTTAAATTTCTCTTAGACTCGCCGTCGGCTCGCAAGCACTGCAGCCCATTGTCTCCCGCCCCATCGTCGCACCGACTCTGTCGTGGAGGTCGCCTGATGGCTCCTGCCCGTCCCGTCCATCGCCGAGGGTTGCGCACCCTCATCGCCGCGTTGTGCGCGAGCGCCCTCGTGGTCGCCTCGCCGGCCGCGGCGGGCGCCAAGCCGCCGTTGCGCACCCCCGCGCCGCAGGTGCCCGGCTACGGCCAGGTCGCACCGCCCAAGGTGACGCCGCCCGCCGCGCTGCCCAAGCGCACCGGCAAGGTGGCTCTGACTGCGCCCAGGACAGCCACGCCGAAAGCGCCCGCGAAGGCCGCGGCGGCCGGTCTCAACGACCAGGTCGGCCTGCGCGCGCTGGTCATCGCCACCGATACCAGCGACTTCGGCGTGCCCACGTACAAGACCACGCTCGACCGGCTCGGTGCCTCCTACGACGTGCTCTACAGCGCCGACACCGCGCTGACCACGAACACGCTGGTACGCGGCGACGGTGTCGGCAAGTACAACGCGATCCTGCTGACCAACAGCATGCTCGTCTACTCCTCCGGCGGCGCGTTCCTCAACGGCCTCGACAGCGGCGAGTGGAACATCCTCTGGGCGTACGAGCGCAACTTCGGCGTCCGCCAAGCCGCGCTCTACACCAGCTACGGCACCTGGCCCGAGGACTACTGCCTGACCTCCAACAGCGAGACCTCCGTCGGCGACACCCCGCTGAACGTGAACTTCACCGCGGCCGGAGCCGGCGTCTTCGACTACCTCAAGGCCGGCGCCACCATCCCGGTGGTGCAGTCCTACGTCTACAAGACCGCCATCAAGCCCGGCTGCAACGCCCAGTCCACGCTCACCGACGGCACCAACGTGCTCGGGGTTCGTACCACCAGCACCGACGGCCGGGAGCGGCTGGCCCTGACCTTCACCCTCAACCAGTACCTGTTGCAGTCCGATCTGCTCGTCTACGGCGTCGTGCGGTGGGCCACCAAGGGCATGTTCCTCGGCGAGCAGCGCCACTTCCTCAACGTCGACATCGACGACTGGTTCAACACCTCCGACCACTACTACGCCGACGGCCACGTTGAGTACGACCCCGGCTTCCAGGTCTCCGCGCACGACATGGTGAACCTGGACAACCACCAGACCGCGCTGCGCACCACGCACCCGCAGGCGAGTTCGTTCACCTACAACCTCGCGTTCAACGGCGCCGACATCGACCCGTTCGCCGGCAACCAGTGCAGCCCGAACGGCGACGCCACCCAGCTGACCGCGACGAGCAAGTGCCTGGCCACGCACTTCCGGTGGATCAACCACACGCTCAACCACTACGAGCTCAACTCGACCACGTACGCCACCACCTACGCCGAGATCAACGACAACCGGGCCGCTGCGAACTCCGCCGGTCTCAGCGTGCCCAACGATGTGCTGAAGACCCCGGAATACTCGGGTCTGGGCGTGTACACCGATGACCCCGACGACGACACGGGTGTGCCGGTCGATCACGGGTTGCAGGGCTCGAACCCGAACCTGCTGCAGGCCGCCAAGAACCTGGGTGTGAAGTACCTGCACGGCAACATGTCCTTCGCCAGCCACGTGCCGGCGAACTTCAACACCAGCATCGTGCACCCGCTGGAGCCGAGCCTGCAGGTGGTCCCGGACTGGCCGACAAACATCGCGTACCACACCACCACGCCGGATGAGGAAACCGCTTTCTACAACTCCTTCTACGGCCCGGACGGCAAGTTCCCGTACTGGCCGACCAACCGTACGTACGCCCAGATCCTGGACTACGAGGCGGGTATCGGCCTGCAGCACGTGGCGGCCGGCTCGGTCAACACGCACACGTTCCACATCGCCAACGTGCGTGACTACAACGCCGGTAAGAGCCTGGTCGGCGACTGGGTGGAGAACGTCGTCACCAAGTACGACTCGCTGTACGCCACGCCGCTGGTCAACCTCGACTGGTCGGCGCTGGGGGCCTACACCTCGCTGCGCAACGCGCACTTCGCGCAGCGCGCCGCCGGGGCCGATCCGGTCTACGACCGCTCGACCGGCACCGTCACGGTGACCTCGCCGCTGACCGGCACCATCCAGCTCAGCGGGGTGCAGAGCGCGGCGGCCACGGCGTACGGCAGCGACGTCTCGGGTCCGGTGGCCCTGACAGCGAACACGGCAGTGACTCTCTCCGCGGCTCCGCGGCTCTGAGTCACCGTGGACGGGGGAGGCGGGTTTCACGTGCGGATCGCACTGGTGTCGGAGGGGACGTACCCCTACGCGATGGGCGGGGTGAGCATTTGGTGCGAACAGCTCATCCGCGGCATCCCGGATTACCGCTGGGAAGTCGTCGCGCTCACCGTGGACGGCAAGGAGAAACCCGTCTTCGCCCCGCCCGCCAACCTGGACCAGGTGCACTCCATCCCGCTGTGGGGGGCGCGCCCGGGACGCCTCGGCGCGGGGGACCGGCCGGGCGCAGCGTTCACCGAGTCGTACGAGGTGTTCCTGCGCGCGCTGGTCACCCCGCTCGAGACCACCGCCTCGGACCAGGGTGCGGTCAGCCGCAGCCTGTTCCTGCTCGCCCTGCGCGGGCTGTACGAGTACGCCGCCGACGGTGGTGACCTGAGCGCCGCGCTGGTCTCCAATCAGGCACTGGGCATGATGCTCGACGCGTGGCGGGACCTGCGCGTCGAGCAGACCGCCCCGGCGCCGACCGTGGCCGATGCCATCCAGGCGGCCTGGCTGATCGAGCACATGCTGCGCCCGCTGAGCGCCCCGGTGGTCGAGGCCGACATCGTGCACTCCTCCATGAACGGGCTGTCAACGCTGGTCGGGATGGCCGCCAAGTGGCGCAACGGCACCCCGCTGGTGATGAGCGAGCACGGCATCTACCTGCGCGAACGCTACATCTCCTACCTGCATGACGACGCGTCGCACGCGGTGCGGGTGCTGGCGCTGAGCTTCTTCCGCTCGCTGGCCGGCGCGGCTTACCTGATCACCGACGTGCTGGCCCCGCACTCGGCGTACAACCGGCGCTGGCAGTTGCACAACGGCGCCGACCCGGAACGCATGTGGACCATGTACAACGGCGTCGAGCCGGCCGAGTTCCCGCAGGCATCCTCGGAGCCCGAGGTGCCGACGATCTCGTTCATGGGCCGCATCGACCCGCTGAAGGACCTGCACACGCTGATCCGGGCTTTCGCTCTGGTGCGCAAGCAGATCCCGGCGGCCCGCTTGCGCATCTTCGGGGGTACGCCCGCAGTCAACCGGATCTACCACGAATCCTGCGAGCGGTTGATCAAGGAACTCGGGCTCGACGGCGCGGCCGTGCTGGAGGGCCGCATCGGCAACGCTGTCGACGCCTACCACGCCGGCAGCATCGTGGCGCTCACCAGCATCTCCGAAGGCTTTCCGTACACGGTCGTGGAGGCGATGGCGTGCGGGCGCCCGACGGTGTGCACCAACGTCGGCGGGGTGGCGGAGGCGGTCGGCGAGACCGGCATCGTGGTGGCCCCGCGCGACCACGCCGCGGTGGCCGAGGCGTGCATCAAGCTGTTGAGGGACAACGACTTGCGGTTCAACCTGGGGTACGCCGCCCGCCAGCGCGTGCTTGAGCACTTCACGCTCAAGCAGTCGCTGGAGATGTACCGCAACGTGTACGAGGGCCTGGCCACGCCGCTGGATGCGCCCGAGGCGCCGCGGCACCTGCGCGAGCCCGCCCAGGGCCGCGTGCCCGCGCCCAGCACCCTGTTCCGGGGGCCCCGATGACCGAGGTCACCGACCCCAACGAAACCCAGCGCATCGACCTCGCCGACCCCGATGAGACCCGCCGCATCAACGTCGGCGAGCAGACCGTGCGCCTGGAGCCCGGCACCCTCGATGTGGGGGGCCGGACCATCCGGATCGAGGTCGGCGAGCGCACCGAGCGGCTGCCCATCCCGAAGCAGGGACGCCGTCGCGCCCCGGCCGGTCCCGCGCGCCCGGACGGCACGGCACCACCGCCACCGCCACCTGCACCCGCGGACGGCCCGCAGACCCACACCGTGGTGCTGCCCAGGGTTTCCACCGACCCGCTCGACGAGCTGGTCGACCGGATCCGCCCGTCACTGACCCGCGCGGTCGATGCTCTGCAGGTGGCCGCCGCGCTGGAGGCCGACGGGTTCACCGACCGCATCGCCCGCGTCGAGTACGGCTTCGCCGACGTGTTCGCGCTCGCCGTCGAGGTGTACAAGCGGATGGGCCCGCCCGCCGAGGCGCTGGCCGAACCGCAGGAACCCGTGCGCGACTGGCGCTACAGCCTGCGAGTTCTGGCGCACGGACCGCTGTACGCATTGCCTGCGGCCGTGTTCCCGGCGGTGCTCGGGGTGCTCGGGCAGCGCAACGTGGTGCTGGCGCTGACGTTTGCCAGCGCGGTCGGCTGGATGTACGCGGGCACCGTGTCCTTCGGCGCGTACAAGCTGCTCGGGGCGTACCGGCCGCGGGCGTCGGCGCGCTTGCTGTTGTGGTCGACGCTGGCTGCGCCCCTGGCCGGTGCCCTGGCCGGGCTGATCGTGGTGCTCACGTTCGGCGGCGGCTGGGGGCTGGTCGTGCTCGCCGTCGGCCAGCTCGGCTATCAACTGGCCGGCACGGTCCTGGTCTTCTACCGCCGCGAGGGACTGCAGGTTGCGACGATGCTGCCGGCCGTCATCGGCGGGGCTGCCTACCTCTGGTACGGCACCGCGGCGCGCCCGGTCGCGATCGGCACCGCGATCGGCGGGGTCGCCGCCGCCTGCACCGCGGCCCTGCTGCTCACCCGCAACCGCGGTGCGAAAACCGAACTGCCCGGCCGGCCCGTGCTGCGCGCGCAACGACGTGGCCTGACCGGCGTCACCCTGTACGGCGCCTGCTCGGCGGCCCTGCTGCTGCACGCCGAAGCCCCGTACCTGTTGAACCGCCTCGACGTGGCCATCTCGGCCGCGCCTCTGATCGCGGCGATGGGCTTCGTGGAATGGCGGGCCGAGGGTTTCCGCGCCGCCGCCGTTGCCTTGACCCGGCGCAGCCACCGGCCCGAAGAGTTCCAGCGCTCCATCCGCTGGCTGATCGGCCGGGAAACGCTGTTCTGCCTCGGTTTCCCGGCGCTGCTCGGGATCATCCTGGTGGCCGTGCTGCACACAGGCGGCTGGCTCACCGCCCCGGGCGCGGTGATGATCGGAGCGCACGTCGCGCTGGCCGCCGCCTACTACTCGGCGTTCCTGCTCGCCGGCTTCGAACGCTTCGCCTGGCTGTGCTGGTCGATGCTGGCCGCGCTGGCCATCCATGTCGGAGCCGGTGCCGCTCTCGGCGCCGCACCGCTACTGGGCCAGACGGGGGCACCGCTGACCGACACGGCGCTCTACCTCGGCAGCGTTGTCGCGCTGCAGGGCCTGTTTCTGCTCGGCCTGGCTCCCATCGTGGGCCAGGTCCGCCACTACCGGTAGATCACGACTCGGGGAGGAAGATCTGCTATGCACGCGGTGATCCTGGCCGGCGGCAAGGGGGTGCGGCTGCGGCCGTACACCACCACGCTCCCGAAGCCGCTCATGCCCATCGGCGACAAGCACGCCATCCTGGAAATCGTTCTGGAGCAGCTGGCGAGCAGCGGCTTCATGTCGGTCACCCTGGCGATCAACCATCTCGGCCCGCTGATCAAGGCGTTCGTCGGCGACGGCAGCCGCTGGGGCCTCGAGGTCGACTACATCGAGGAGGACCGGCCGCTGTCCACGGTCGGGCCGCTGTTCGCGCTCAAGGAGTCGCTGCCGGACCAGTTCCTGGTGATGAACGGCGACATCCTGACCGACCTGGACTACGCCGAGCTGCTGCAGCACCACCAGATGGCCGGCAACGGGCTCACCGTGGCCATCGCCGAGCGCACCCACCGCGTGGAGTTCGGGGTGCTCGACATCGAGAAGTCGCAGATCGTGGGCTTCCGGGAGAAGCCCAGTCTGCACTACCAGGTCAGCATGGGCGTGTACGGGATGTCGCGGCGCACGCTCAATCCGTACCCCCCGGGCCTGGCCTTCGGTTTCGACCAGCTCGTGCTCGACCTGCTGGCGCGCGGCGACAACCCCGGCTCGTTCCCGTTCGACGGCTTCTGGCTCGACATCGGCCGCCCCGAGGACTACGACGAGGCCAACCGCACCTTCGAAACGATCCGGCCCAAGATCCTGCGCGAGCGCCTGGAGGAGCCGGTATGAAAATTCTGCTTTTCGGGTCGTCGGGGTTCATTGGGTCGCATGTGAAGGCGGCGCTGGCTCCGGAGGGGGAACTTGTCTGTCCCGGGCGGGACCGGTTCGACCTCATCGCCGGGGACACGGCTGGGCTGACCGCGTTGCTGCGGGCCGAGGCGCCGGATGCGGTGGTGTGCTGCGTAGGGGCGCTCGGCGGGTCGTACGAGGACCTGGTGCGGGCCAACACGGCGGTGGCGGCCAAGTTGGTGGAGGCCGTCGAAGCCGCGGTGCCGGGGGCGCGGTTGGTGCGGCTCGGGTCGGCGGGGGAGTACGGCGTCGTCGAGCAGGGCCGGGCCGTGGCCGAGGGCGACCGCACCGAACCCGTTGGCGCGTACGGGATCAGCCACCTCGCCGGCACCCGGCTGTTCGCGCTGGCCGGGGCCACCGGGCGCGCCGACGCTGTCTCGTTGCGCGTGTTCAACCCGATCGGTGCGGGGCAACCGGGCGAGAACGTGCTGGGCCGGGCCGCGGATCGGATACGGGCGGCCCAGTTGTCGGGCGCTTGCGAGATCACCCTCGGTCCGCTGGGCGCGTACCGCGATTTCGTCGATGTGCAGGATGTCGCCTCGCTGATCCGGGCCGCGGTGGTGGCACCCCGGTTGCCGAGCCGCATCTACAACGCGGGAAGCGGGCGGGCTGTGACCGTACGCGAAGCCGTGCATTTGCTTGTGGAAAGAGCGGGCTGGACCGGAACCGTTCGTGAGGAAGGGAGCGGTCCGCAACGGTCGGCGGCAGTCAATTGGATTCAGGCTGACATCCGGCGCGCCGCCGCCGAATTGGGATGGACGCCCGCGCACGACCTGAGCACGTCCATCAAGAACATCTGGGCGGCCGGATGAGAATGCCGCGCCTGGCCACAGCATCGGCACTTGTGCTGGTGCTGCTGGCGGCGTGCACGCATTCACCGTCGCCCATACCTTCGCCTTTGCCCCGACCGTCGGGGGCCTTGCATTCCTGGGCCTACCAATTGCAGGACTACGCCGGCGGCAAACTCGATCAGTTGGCGGCGGGGCCCTATCAGCTGGTGGTCATCGACCTGGCACGAGATGCCCACGAGGACTACTTCACCCGCTCGGAGATCGCGGCGGTGAGGGCCACTGGAAAGCGGGTGCTGGCGTACTTCGAGATCGGCAGCATCGAGGATTTCCGGCCGGAATACCCGGACCTGCGGCGCGATGCGGCCGACCTGATCGCCAACGAATGGAAGGACTGGCCCGGCGAGTATTTCGTGCGCTACTACGACGAACGGTGGTGGCAGCGCGTCGTGCAACCCCGCGTCGACCGGGCGACAGCGGCAGGCTACGACGGCGTGTACCTCGACACGCCTCTGGCCTACGAGGAAATAGCTCTGCAAGCGGTGCAGGGCCGCGACCGGGACGCTCTCGCCAAGGACATGGCCGAGCTGATCGTCAGAATCAGCCGGTACGCCAAGAAGCGCGCACCCGGTTTCCTGATCGTTCCTCAGAACTCACCGGAGCTGCGCCACCAGAACGGCTACACCACAGCGATCGACGGGATCGGCATGGAGGAATTGTTCTTCCAGGCCACCGACGAGCGCTGCACCGAGGACTACTGCACGGAGAACCTCAGCGAGACGCGGGCGCTGCGCGATGCCGGCAAGTTCGTGCTCAGCGTCGACTATGCCAGCCGAGCTGCGGACGTACGGGCAGCCTGCAGTTCGTACCGCAAGGAACGCTTCGCCGGCACCGTCACCGTGCTCGGCCTGGACCGACCAAGCCCGCCGTGTCCCTGAGCGGGTCCACCCACCACCTGGAGGAAACAGACATGCCTATGACAGTCGGGGTCGTCGGGCTCGGCTACGTCGGGCTCACCCTGACCGCGGCGCTGGCCGGCAAGGGGTTCGTCGTGCACGGCGCGGACGTGTCGCCCACCGTGATCGGCACCCTTTCGCAGGGCCGGTCGCACATCTTCGAACCAGGCGTCGAGCAGATCTTCGCGGACAAGGTGGGCACCAGCGTGTTCGTCGCCGCGGAGCTGCCGCGCGACACCGTCGACGTCGCGGTCATCAGCGTGTCCACGCCGGTCGACGAGAGCACCCGCCGGCCCAACCTGGCCAACCTCGCGGCGGCCGCACGCAGCGTCGCAGCCACCTGCCGGCCCGGCACGCTGGTCGTGGTCCGCAGCACCGTACCGATCGGCACCAGCCGCAAGGTTGTGCTGCCCGAGCTGCAAGCCGCGTGGGGCGACGATGTCAAGCTGGTGATGGCCCCCGAACGCACGATCCAGGGTCAGGCGCTGCGCGAGCTGGTCGAGCTGCCCCAGGTGATCGGCGGGCTGGACGACGTCTCGTTGCGCACCGCTGTCGAGTTCTTCAGCGGGCTCGCGCACACCGTGGTCGAGGTGTCCAGCCTGGAAGCCGCCGAGATGGTGAAGCTGAGCAACAACTGCCACACCGACCTGATCTACTCCTTCGGCAACGAGCTGGCGCTGATCGCCGAGCAGCACGGGCTCGACCCGCTCGAGGTCATCCGCGCGGCGAACGTGGACTATCCGCGCCCCGACCTGGCCAAGCCGGGCTACGTGGGCGGTGGCTGCCTGTCCAAGGATCCGTACATCATGCTGGACAGCGCCGGATCGTACGAGCCGTTCCTGGTGGGCCGGGCGCGCTCGCTCAACGAGTTCCTGCCCAAGCATGTGGCCGAGACAGTGGTACGGCTGCTGAGCTCGCAGTTCGAGGAGACGCGCGGGCTGCGGCTGGCGGTGCTCGGCTGGGCGTACAAGGGCTGGCCCCCCACCGATGACATGCGCGGCACCCCCATCGCCGACATGATGCCGATCTTCTCCGCCGCGGGCATCACCGTCACCGGCCACGACCCGATGGTCTCCGGCGACGTCATCCGCCAGTACGGCGGCGACCCGGTCAGCCTGGACAAGGCGTTCACCGACGCCGACGCGATCCTGGTCATCAACGACCACCCGGACTACCGCTCGATCGAGGTGACCGAGCTGCTCGGCGGCACCCGCCCGGCGCTCATCTTCGACTCCTGGCGCATCCTCGACGCCGCCGCCGTCACGTCGCTCGGCATTCGCTACGCGGGTCTCGGCTACGTACCTGTTGCTCAGGGGGTTGAGGCATGAGGGCGCTCCTGCTCGGCGGGGCCGGCTTCATCGGCCTGCACCTGGCCCGCCGCCTGGTGAACGACGGCTACGAGGTCACTGTCGTCGACGACTTCTCCCGGGGCCGCCAGGACGCCGACCTCTCCTCGTCCTCGGTGAAGATCATCTCCGCGGATCTGACCGACCCGGCTTCCTACGCCGGTCTGTCGCACGGCTGGGACCAGATCTACCTGCTCGCGGCCGTCGTCGGCGTGCGCAACGTGGAGAAGGACCCGGCGCGAGTGGTACGGGTCAACACGCTCGCCGCCATGCACCTGCTCGACTGGGTGGCGCCCGGCGAACGGGTCTTCTTCGCCTCCACCAGTGAGGTGTATGCCGGGGGAGTGGACGCCGGCGTGGCCGGGGTACCCACCGCCGAGGACGTACCCGCAATGATTTCCGACATCACGGCACCACGGTTCGCGTACGCGGTCAGCAAGCTTCTCGGCGAAGCCGCGTTCTTGCACACCGCGCGGGCCAAGGGCTTCGACGCTGTGGTCGGGCGGTTCCACAACGTGTACGGCCCGCGGATGGGCGCCGACCACGTGATCCCGGAGATGTCGCTGCGCGCGCAGGCCGGGGAGGATCCGTTCCTGGTGCCCGGGGCTGATCAGTTCCGGGCATTCTGCCACGTGGATGACGCCGTGGAGGCGATGGTGCGGCTGATGGGCACGCCCGAGGCGGCCGGGCAGATCGTGCACATCGGCAACGACCGCGAGGAGACCAACATCGGTGACCTGGCCGCGCTGGTGCTGCGGGCGGCCGGTGCGTCTCCCGTGGTGTCGGCAACTGCGGCGCCGCCCGGTTCGGTGCACCGGCGCTGCCCGGATCTGAGCAAGCTGCGATCGCTGACCGGCTATGAGCCCAAGGTGTCGCTGGAAGAGGGCGTGGCGTCGACGTTCGCCTGGTACGCCGAGCACGGGAGGCCGTCATGACCGGCTCTCCCATCTGTTTCTACTACGGCAACGGCAGGCTGACCGAGCTGGCCGGGTACCCGCGGGTGGTGTTGCAGCCGGACTTCTACTCCAGCGAGGAGTTGAAGTTCCTCAAGGAGCGCGGTGTGCAGACGCTGGGCTACTTGACGTTGTCGGAGGACCAGGGTCCGCCGGCGGTGTGGCAACGCGCGGAGAAGAACCCCGACTGGGGCGGCCACTTCGTGCACGTCGGCCACCCGCAGTGGGTCGAGCACGTGGTCGGGCAGGCCCGCGATGCCATGGCGGCCGGGTTCGACGGGCTGTTCCTGGACACGTTGAACGTGGAGCTGACGTTCCCCGAGGACGTGCCGCACCTGCTGACCCTGGTCGCGGCGATCCGGGCCGAGGCGAAACCGGCGTACATGCTGGCCAACCGCGGCTTCGGGATGCTGCCCCGGCTGGCCGAGCTGGTCGACGGCGTGGTGTTCGAGTCCTTCTCGGCTCGCTGGACCGACGACGGCTACGCCCCGTGGCCGCCCGACGTGCTGGAATTCCACGCCCAGATCGCCGAGCAACTCTTGCGCCTGCAACTCGACCTGTACGCCCTCGACTACGCCGACACGCCGGGCCTGACGGACTTCGCGATCCGCCGGGCCCACCAGTTCGGCATGCAGTGCGTGGTGAGCGATCGGGCGCTGTCCCGGGTTTAGCGGTCTTGGCTGATGGCCTCCGCCGCCCTTTCGGCGGAGGCCTTGGTCACCCCGAGCCGGGTCAGGATCCCGTCGCCGTCCTCCTGCTCCAGCAGCGCGAGCAGGATGTGCTGGGTGCCGATCTGCTCGTCGCCCTGGCGCAGCGCCTCCCGGCCGGTCAACTCGATCGCCTTCTTCGCGTCCCCGTCGAACGGCACGGTCATCGGCGACCCCTCGACCGCCTCCGGCAACGTGGCGCTCGCGGCGTCCCGTACCGCATCGAGCGTCACGCCCTGTGCCACGATGATCCGCGAACCGGACTCGCCGGGATCCTTGACCAGCGCGAGCAGGAGATGCACCGTCTTGATCTCGGTGTTCCGCGCGATGCGCGCCTCCTCCTGCGCCTGCACGATCACCGCGCGGGCACCCGGCGTGAACCGGGCGAAAATCTGGGCACCGGACTCATTCTTGGGTACGAACCGCTTCTGTGCGGCCTGTTTCGAGACGCCCATGCTGCGCCCGATGTCCGTCCACGAAGCACCGGACCGCCGGGCCTGGTCCACGAAGTGCCCGATGAGGTGGTCGGCCAGCTCGCCGAGGTGGTCGGCGGCCAGCACCGCGCCTTCGAGCTGGCCGAGCGCGTCGTCGTTGCTCCTCCTGATGTCCTCGATCAAGTCGTCGAGGCGTACGTGTGTCGTCATTCGTCAACCATAGGTTGACGATTTCGTTGTCGTCAACTTCAGGTTGACGTTCTTTAAGGTTCTTTTAAGCTCACCCTGGCGCTGATCCGTTGCTGGAAGCGCTCCCGTATTGCTCGCCGAGGTCCTTTGACAGGAAGGCTTTGGCGAACATGCACATCACCCGTAGTTCCGCGCGTCGCTGGCAGATCGCCGGTGTCGGCGCGGTCGCCGTGGCTCTGGTCGGCGTCGGCCTCGGAGTCGCCTCGGCCGCCGAAAGCTCCGTGCCGACGGTGAACTGCCCTTCCGTGGCCGGTGCCCTGGGCCCCGTCCCGGCGCAGTCGCAAGCTGAGATCGAGCGGAACCTGGCCCTGCTCAACACCCAGATCGGCGAGGCCAACAAGCGGCTGAGCGCCAGCTCCGGCAAGAGCGGTTTCAGCGCCCAGAACTCGGTGCTCGGCCCGCTGAAGGACAAGCGGGTGTCCACCATCGACCGCATGGTCATCTCGATCGGCCGGCACGCTACCGCGCCCAAGCTGGACGAGAACGCGCTCGCGACCTGCTCACTGAACTCCGGCGGCGGTGGCGTAGCGGCGCCCGAGCCCACCGCGGTTGGCCCTGCCGCTCCCGAGGCCGCCGCCGGTGCATCGGCCATCAGCTGTCCCGAAGTGGCCGATCGGCTCGGTACGATCCCGGCGCAGGCCCAGGCCGAGATCGAGCGGAACCTGGCCCTGCTCGACACTCAGATCGCCGAGGCCAACAAGCGCCTGTCCACCAGCGCCAACGAGGGTGGGCCGAACTTCGTCAACAACGCCATCCTCGGGCCGCTGAAGGACAAGCGTGTCGCCACCATTAACCGGATGGCCACTGCGATCGGGCGCAACGCCGCCAAGCCGGTCCTCGACGTCGACACCCTGGCCACTTGCGCCCTGGGCGACGCCGCTCCAGCCGCTCCTGCTGCTCCGGCTACCTCCGCTCCTGCTCCTGGATCGGAAGCGCCGGCCGCTGGCGTCTTGACCGTCAACTGCCCGGACATCGCGGGGCTGCCGTCGATCCCGGTGCAGGCGCAGGACGAAGTGGCGCGCAACCTCACGCTGTTGCAGACGCAGATCGACGAGGCCAACAAGCGCCTGTCGACCAGCGCCAACGAGGGCGGGCCGAACTTCATCAACAATGCCATCCTCGGGCCGCTGGAGGACAAGCGGGTCGCCACCCTGAACCGCATCGAGACGGCGATCGGCCGGCACGCCGCCAAGCCCGAGGGTCTGGAGAAGTTCGCCGCCTGCACGCTGAACGACTGACCAATTCCGGGATGCGCCTCGATTGGTTGGGGGCGCATCCCGGATTTGCGACCTGTCGAACGTCTGTGCCAATGTGGCCCCATGTTCGCGATGCTGCAGCAGATACAGGAGGACTTCGCCAAGGCGGCCGAGGCTCCACTGTGGTCGCTGCGCGATGACGAGCTGATCTCCTGCCTGGAGGAGATTCATCGCTGCGAGCAAGTCCAGGCACTCCTGACCATGCGACTGACCCGCCAGATCGCCGCCCTGGGCATTCCCGCCGCGCACGGGCACCGCACCACCACCAGCTGGCTTCGTTCCCGCCTGCAGATCGACCCCTGTCCCGCGCGGACGCTGGCCAAGCGATCCGAACGGCTGTCCCACTGGCCCGCGGTGGAGAAGGCCCTGCTGCACGGTCACGTGGACGTCCGCCAAGCCGACGTGATCGCCGCTGCGGTCGACCAGATCCCCGAAACCCTCAAAGGAATTGAATACGAGGGTACGTCCACAGCTCGGATAGCCGACGACGCCGAGCGCACCCTGATCGGCATGGCAGCCGGCTTCCCGGCCCACCAACTACGCCGTCTGGGCGCCCGCATCCTCGACCACGTAGCGCCCGAACTAGCCGACCGCGCCGACGAACTGGCACTGCAACGCGAAGAAGAACGGTCACGGGCCAGGCGAGGCCTCTCCTTGTCGATGCCCGTCGAGGGATTGGTGCGCGTACGCGGTGCCCTGTCCAAGGAAGACGCCGAAGTAGTCAGCACCGCCCTCCAAAGCCTGAGCAAGCCCCACCCCGGCGACGACCGCACAGCCGAACAACGCCGAGCCGACGCCCTGGTAGAGGTATGCGACCGAACCATGCGAGCCGGCGACCTACCCATCCACGGCGGAGAGCCGCCCCAACTGGCGGTCACAGTGTCTTATGACCTGCTGACCTCTTCCCTGGGCGCCGCCTTCCTTGGCGCCGGTTCGCTGAGCGCCGCGTCCCGGGGCTTGGGCTCCGGAACGCTGGGCGCCGGTTCGCTGGGCGCTGCGTCCCGGGGAGCGGGCTCGTTGGGCTCCGGCTCGCTGGGCGCGGGCTCGCTGAGCGCTGGTTCGCTGGGCGCTGCGTCCCTGGGCTCCGGCTCGCTGGGCTCCGGCTCGCTGGGCGCGGGCTCGCTGAGCGCCGGCTCCCTTGGCATCGGCTCACTGGGAATTGGCACCCTCGACAGTGGCGAACGCCTGTCAGCCGGAGCCGTACGCCGCCTGGCCTGTGACGCCCGCATAGTCCCCGTCATCCTTGGCAGCAAGAGCGAGGTTCTCGACGTCGGACGCCTCTCCCGCACCGCTCCCGGCCCCCTGCGCCGCGCTTTGGTCGCCCGGGACGGCGGCTGCGCCTTCCCCGGCTGCGATCGCCCGCCGAGGTGGACAGACGCGCATCACATTCTGTTCTGGGCCCTGGGCGGCCTCACCGAGCTGGACAACCTGGTTCTGCTCTGCCGCCACCACCACAACGTCATCCACGACGAGAAAAGCGGCTGGGAAGTCCGCCTATCCGCCGACCGCCACCCTGAGTTCTTGCCCCCGGCATGGCTCGACCCCGAACGAATCCCCCAGCGCAACAAGTTCAGACCCTTAAGGTTCCGCGAACCAGCGAACTCATGCGCCTGACCGACGGCGTGCTGGCGCAACGCTTGTGGACCTGGGGGGCGGAGCGCTGGCGGTGGACCTGACTGGCGGCGGCTTGGTCGTTGGCGTGCCGGCACCGGACTCGTGAGGTTTGGCCAACGGCGTGCGGTCAGCGGGCTGGTGGGCTTGGCCGGCGGCGTGCGGGCAGCGGGCTGGTGGGCTGGGCTGGCGGCGTGCGGGCGCCGGGTTAGTGGGCTTAGTGCTTCAGTTCGTAAGTCCGCCGGGGGTTGACGGCTCGCGGTTGGGCTGCGGCCAGTCGGTGACGGGGCTGATGAGGACGTCGCAGACGAAGTCGAGGGCTTCTTCGGTGGTGCCGCTGAACCAGTGCTGGTCTTCGTAGCTGTTGTTGCTGGCCCGGTAGGTGGCGAGGTGCCAGCGATGGGCGGATCCGCTGTAACGCAGCCGCATCACCGGCTGCTGTTGTCCGCTGGTCAACTCGACGGCGACGTAGGCGAGCTGGCCGCGATAGCGGACATCGACTCCGGCCAGCTGCGGCCAGTTCGTCTTGGCGCGGGCCCGTAGCCGCTGCGGCAGGGACGTCTTGGTGGAAGCGGGAATGACCGGCATAGGACCACATCCTGCCGCCTCCGGCGTGTCCTGCCCGCTCGCGGCACGCCTGCACGGCATTCCCGACGGTCCTCAGCAAGATCGTCTTCGATGGAAGCTGGCCGGTGCCCGCCCCGCACGCACGCCCGATCGCTCTGACCGCCGCCGAACGACGTCGGCTGCCGTTCATGACCCCGGTCGAACAGGTCATGACCCAAGAACCCTACGCGTCGGCGAAGCGGGTGTTCTGGGTGGTCGACAACGGCTCGTCACATCGTGGTCGGGCCGCGGCCGACCGCCTCACGGCACGATTCCGAACGCGGTCATGGTCCACACCCCGACCCATGCCTCCTGGCTGAATCAGATCGAGATCTACTTCTCGATCGTCCAGCGCAAAGTCCTCACACCGAACGACTTCACCAGCCTTGACCAGGTCGAGGACCGGCTCACCGCCTTCGAGCAGCGCTACAACCAGGCCGCCCGGCCGTTCCGATGGAAGTTCACCCCGGCCGACCTCGAGGACCTGATGGCCCGGATCGAGCGACACGAACAGAAGGAGCGCAACCTCCAGCAACCCGCCGGCTGCGATCACCAGCCTGCCGCACTCGCCCTGGCCGCATAACCCCCGAAGGATTTACGGCTCGGACCACTTAGCCGACGGCTTGCTTGCACCGGGTTGTGCGTTTGGCCGGAGGAGCGCTGGCGCTGGCTTCGTACTGTGGCGGGGTGGACCAAGATCGCCCGCGTGCGTCGCCGCTTCGAGGTTTGTGGTCGTTCTGCATTGGTGGCCTGCTTCTGGTGGGCCTCGTGGTGGCGCTGGATCCGGTGACTTCGGTGACGGATTGCCCCAACTACGGCGGCAGCGGCAACGCGAGCGCCTTCAACAACGAGGCTTGGGACCTGTATCTACCGCTGCTGGCATTAGCTTGGATCGCAGCCGTCATCGTCGAGCAATTCTTGCCGTACACCCGCCGCAGCCCCATCGACACAACCCTGCGTGCAACAGCCGCCATCAGTATTTCCATAGTGGCGTCATGCTGCGGAGTCGGCCAGTTCCTCGTCGTGTGCCACTAACCTTCGTCGTGTGCCGTTGACGTCTTGTCATGTGCTACTGGTCGTGATTGCCGCGGTCGCGGTCTTTATCGAATGGCCCTGATCGCGGCGAGGCGCTGGTGCGGCCTTCAAGCTGCCTGGTGTTTCGCTCCGAAATGGTTGGCTAGGTCGACCGCAATCACCAGCGCGCTGCGATATCCGTCAGAAGGTAGCGGGCCTGGCGGCTGTCGCGCGGGAGGTTGACCTCCCTTGGCGACGTGTTCGCCTCGTCCCCATGCGGCCGTACTGCGTCGCCGTGGGCGCTACCGCAACGACCGCGGCTCAGACAGCCCGCACCAGGGAAGGCGCCGGCCGCGAGTACTTACGGATCTGTTCAAGGCATCCTTGACGCTGCGCTCGGCTGCCAGCTTCGACGGTCGGCTTCCAGCTTCGACGGTCGGCTCATCACCACGGCAGTGCCGCATGAGCAGCGATGCCGAGCACGGGTTCGGTGCCTGCTTCGGCAAAGCCGCTGACGAAATTGCCTCTGCGAGGGTGAGCCGCTTCCCAGAAGCAGTGCGTGATCGGCTGGGCCGCCCAAAGAGCGTTTGAGAGGCTGGGCCGCCCGAAGCGGGCTTGGGGGCTGGGCCGCCCGCAGCGGGCTTGAGCTGGGCTGGGCCGCCCGGAGTAAGCGTCGGCAGCGCTGCTCAAGGGCCGGGCTGCTTGCGGTGGTGCTTGAGGGGTTTGGTCGCTTGCCTGATGCATGCCAGGCTGAGCTCTGAGGCAGTACTTGGTCGGCTGAGCGGTTCGCGGCGGCGCTCGGTCCGCACAGCCGCATGCAACGGTGGGTTGCGCTGGGCCGCTTGTAGTGGTTCATGTTCGGCTGCCGATAACCGGCAGGCCGTCTGCGGTAGCACCTGATCGGCTGCCCCGCCGTGCTGCGGCACTTGATCGGTTGAACGGCTACTGACAGCGCTTGACGGGCTGAACAGCCCACCGCAAGACTGCCCCCCTGAGCCCCGCCACAGCATCCAAGGCCGGAGGCTGCGCAGCAGAACCGACCCCCTCTGGCCGCCCCGCCACTCCAGCCGCCCCGCCACTCCGGCCGACACTTCTGATCGACGCGGTCAGCTGGGGTCCACTTCGCTTTGGCCCTGCTCAGGACCGTTCCGCTGTGTCTGTGAGCGGACGCGCAACCCCCACATAGCGATTGCTGTCGATCTTCCTCCACATTTACCTATGACAAACCTGTGAAAGTCTTGAGGTTTTGTTAAGGGTCCGTCGCGGACGGTAGCCCTATGGTTGGTCGCGCGCTACCGGAGGCGGCGCTGCCGGGGTGGCGGTGTGGGTCTCTTGCCGTGCGCTGTGTCTTTACCGAGGGGCCGGATGCCGGTGCCTTCACCTACGGGTGGAGGCACCGGCATCTATCAAAGCCGCATCCATCAAAGCCGCATCCACCCAAGCCGCATCCACCCAAGCCAAGAACAGCCAAGCCAACAACAGCCAGAGCCGGCATCCATCAAAGCGACGGCCACCCAGAGCCGGCGGCGCACAATTCAGCGCGGCCCAGCGGCCACCAGCGCGGCCACAAACTCATCCCGGCCCGGCAGAGCAGCGCCAGGCAGAGCAGCGGACGACACAGCAGGCGAAGCAACCCCGCCCTTCCACGTGCAAGCAACACTCAGAGCCACAACCCGCCCGGTACCAGTCAACCGCCGAACCGCGGCAACCACTTCCGACGTGGCCACCCCGCCCGGAGCCGGGTAGCGCAGCCCGGCCACCTCGCCCGGGTCGGCCACATCCACATCTACGTGGACGATGAAGGGCCCTGCCGGTGCCTGGACAGCGGCAACGGCTACCTGTTTCACCGGGGACTCGGCCAGGTAGGCGGCTTCGGCGGGGTCCAGGTCGCGGGCTCCTACCAGGGTGACGCGATGCGGGGGTACGGGGCGCAGCGCCAGCGGGGTGGCCAGCAGCTCAGGGTTGGCACCCATGGCCAGGCGCAGGGCCAGGCCGCCGGGGTAGCCGGACGTTGACGTTGCCAGGGTGTGGACGTCGCCATGGGCGTCGAACCAGACCAGGGCCGGGTCGGCTCCGGTTCGCTGGGCTCCGGCCAGGACTGCCGGGCCGATCAGGCAGTCGCCGGACACCACGGTCACCGGCAGTTGGGTGCACGCGATCTGGGCAGCCACCGCGGCACCAACGGCGGCAACCCTCGGCCACAGTGAACCGGCCGGCGGAGAAGCCGAAGAAGATGTCGGGGAAAGGGCCGAAAACGAGGCGGGAGCGGGCGCTACTGAAACATCCCCCTCAACAGGCAGAGCGATCTGTTCGTCCTGGTGGTACGGCACCGTGATCAGCATGGGGTGTCCAGGCGGAGGACGGTTTCCTCGATCTCCTTGCCGCGCTGGTTGGCGTACGCGATCTCGGTCCCGGTCTTGGTGAACCCCGTTTTGCGCAGAACCGCGAGCGAACCGGCGTTGTCGCTGGCGGCCCGAGCGATGACCGGCCGCACCGGAATCGTGGTCAGGAACGCCCGTACGGCGGCAGTGGCGATTCCCTGTCCCCAGTAGGCGCGGTCCAGCCAGTACGTGATCTCGATGTCGGCGCCCACGGGGAAGCTGGCGATCGTTCCGGCCAGCACGCCGTTGACGGTGATGGCCAGCAGGGTGATGTCCGGGGAGGTGCGCAGGCGGTGCAGGTGCGCGTCGAACTCGGCCCGGTCGTCGGGATCCTCAGCGGTGAAGGCGGTCATGTGGACGGCGACCGGGTCACGCATCTGGTCGAAGATCGCGTCGAGGTCCTCGTCCACCACGTCCCGCAAGCCGACTGTTGCCATTCCGGCAGCCTAGCGAAGCGGCCGAACGCACAGCCGACCCCATGATGAGCAGCACAACTGCCAGCGCAGCGGCGGAGCCGGGGCCGGTGATGGGAAGCCCGGCACCCTGGCCACCGGCGGCGGCCGCGGCAGTGACAGCGGGGGTGCCGGCGGCGGGCGCGCTGTAGCTGATGCCGGCGCGGCTGATTGCGGCTACCAGGACGGTGTAGCGGCGGTTGGCGGTCAGGCCGGTGATCATGCAGGTGTGCTTGGTTGCGGCGTAGCAGGTGCGCCCGGCGTCGAGGTCGGTGCCGGTGAACGCGATGGCGGCGTAGCGCACGGCGGGGTCGGCACCGGGGTTGCGCGGCGGGTGCCAGGTGACGCGCAGGGCTCCTCGGCGGGCGGTGGCCTTGACCTGCCTGGGGTTGCCCGGGGCCAGGCGGACGGCGCTGAACAGGTCATCGCGGGTGCAGTAGAACGTCTCGGTGAGGTCGACGGCGCAGGCGCGGGTGCCTCCCAGGGACAGGTCACCGAGGCGAGCCCCGGCCGGGCCGAGCACCAGGCGGGCCAGCGACGAGCTGTGCAACCGGCGCCGGTCCACGAGCGCCGGGGTGGCCCGGTCCGCCTTGTCACCGATGCCGAGCTGGCCGTGCTCGTTGGCACCCCAGCAGTACGCCTGTCCGGCCGCGGTCAGCGCGCACGTCGAGTCACCACCGGCCCGGATCACCGAGTACGCCCGCGCCCCCAGCCGCCGCGGCTTCTCCTGATCCCCGGTCCCCACGCCGAGCTGCCCGCGCGCGTTGCTGCCCCAGCAGTACGCAGCACCGTACGGCCCCAGCGCACAAACATGGCGCCGCCCCGCGGTGACCTCGCTGAACGGCCCGCCCGGCAGCTTGCGCGGCTCGAACTCCCCGGCCCCCCAGCACCACACCTCGCCGTTCTCCTTCACCGCGCAGGTGCGGTCGTCGCCGACGGCCACGTCGAGCACGTCGCTGAGCCCGGGCACCGGCTGCGGGTTGGCGTCGCTGGTGCCGGGGGTGGGCGAGCCGAGCTGGCCGTCGTCGTTGGCGCCCCAGCAGCTCACGGTCAGCTCGACGGTCAGCACGCAGGTGTGGTCACGCCCGGTGACCACCTGCACCGCATCGGTGCTGACCAGTTCGGGCCGGGTGCGCCGCTCGAAGCTGCCGTCGCCGAGCTGGCCGTCTTCGTTGGCCCCCCAGCAGAAGACGGCCAGCCCACCCGCCCCGGTGCTCAGGGCGCAGGTATGTGCCCGGCCTGCGTCGACGCCGAGCAGCTGGGCGGCCTGACCGAGGCGGCCGGTGATGCGCACCGGGGCCGGCGCGGCTGTGGTCGTACCGTTGCCGATTTGGCCTTGGTCATTGGTTCCCCAGCACCACAGATCCTGATAGTTGACCAGCGCGCAGGCGTGCCCGTCGCCGACCGCGGTGAGCCCCTGCTGCGGCCCGGACTCCGCAGCCCGGACCCGGTTCACGTCGAACGGCGAGTCGTCGGCGTGCGCGGGAGTGGCCGTGAGCAGCAGTGCCGCCATCACCAGGGCCCGAACCAAGATCCGCATGGCGTCAGCGAAACATGATCAACCTGCTTCCGGCAGAAAAAGGGTAAAAGTCGCTCAAGGGCATTTCGCGCTCAGGTCGCCGCTCGCCGAGGTGCGCCGCGACGGCTGCTGCGCGGCGCAGGCGTTCAGCTCCATACCCTCACCGTGAGACCGACAGCCCCCGCCGAGGCAGGGGCTGTCCACACAGCGTTCGTCAGAACAGCTTGGCGGCGGTGATGCCGGTTTCGATGACGCCGTAGCCCAGCAGCACCGTGACCAGCGCCCACGACACGATCAGGCGCACGGATGCGGGCGATGTCGAAGAGGTGTCACTCATGCCACTGCCTCCTTGGGCTTGCCGGTGGTCTTCTCGTGGTAGCGCTCGGGCACCGGCTGCACCAGCAGGTTGGCGATGAAGCCGACCGCCAGCACGCCGACCATGGTGAACAGCGCCGGCTGGTACGCCGAGGCGGTCAGCGTGCCCGGCTTGCCCTGCGCGTCGAGGAAGCCGTTGACGATCAGCGGTCCGGCCACGCCCGCCGCCGACCAGGCGGTGAGCAGCCGGCCGTGGATCGCGCCGACCTGGAAGGTGCCGAACATGTCGCGCAGGTACGCCGGGGCGGTGGCGAACCCGCCGCCGTAGAACGACAGGATGATGCCGGCCAGCAGCACGAACAGGGCCACCACGGAGTCGCCGATCGAGGCGAGCAGGGCGTACAGGATCATGCCGACGCCCAGGTACACCATGTAGATACGCTTGCGCCCGATCGCGTCGGAGGCGGTCGACCAGGCGAAACGGCCGGCCATGTTGAACAGCGACAGCACGCCGACGAACCCGGCTGCCGTGGCCACCGCGACCTCGGACTTGCCGTCGCCGCCGCGGAAGAAGTCCTGGATCATGGGGCTGGCCTGCTCCAGGATGCCGATGCCCGCGGTGACGTTGCAGAACAGCACGATCCAGAGCAGCCAGAAGGTACGGGTCTTGATCGCGTTCGCCGCGGACACGCTGGCCGTGGTGACCAGCGGCTTGCTCTTGATCGACGCGGGGTCGAAGCCGGCGGGCCGCCAGTCGTCGGCGGGCACCCGCATGTTGGCCACGCCGAACATCATGATGACGAAGTAGCCGATGCCCAGCGTCAGGAACAGCGCCACGAGCGCGCCGCCGGAGGCTGTTGAGGTCGCCACGTCGGGGTCGTAGCCCGAGTCGTACGCCGAGAGCAGTTGGCGTGACAGCGGGCTGGCGATCAGCGCGCCGCCGCCGAAGCCCATGATCGCCAGGCCGGTGGCCAGCCCGGGGCGGTCCGGGAACCATTTGATCAGCGTGGAGACCGGGGAGATGTAGCCGATGCCCAGCCCGATGCCGCCGACCACGCCGTAGCCGAGGTAGACCAGCCAGAGCTGCTTGGTGCTGATGCCGAGCGCGCCGATCAGGAAGCCGGCCGCCCAGAAGCAGGCGGAGACGAACATGGCCTTGCGAGGGCCGTTGCGCTCGACCCAGGTGCCGCCGACCGCGGCGGACAGGCCCAGCATCACGATCGCGATGCTGAAGATGACGCCGACAGCGGTGGCCGAGGAGTCGAAGTGGGCGACGAAGGAGTTCTTGTACACGCTGGTGGCGTACACCTGGCCGATGCACAGGTGCACCGAGAGCGCGGCCGGCGGGATCAGCCAGCGGCTGAAGCCGGGCGGGGCCACCGAGCGGCTGCGGTCGAGCGCTGTCAACATGGGCGCCTCCAGACGATCACCGGTGCTTGCAGCCACATCATCGACCTGCGGTAAATTCCCCGCAACAAATAGCCGCCGAACGTTGTTCGCGGTAACAAGCCGGTCGGAACGACGGCCGGGCCGCTCCCTCGTGAGAACGACCCGGCCTGACGATCGTGCCGTGACTCAGCGACCCGAGGTGTACAGGTCCTTGATCTCGGTCGCGGACAGCGCCCGGTCGTACAGGTGCACCTGGTCGACGGCGCCGTCCAGGTAGTCGACCGGGTTGCCGCCGTACTTGCCGCGACCAATCACGGTGTTGCCCGTCGGACCGCTCTGGGGCAGGCAGGCGCCCGCCGAACCGGCCAGCTCGCCGTCGACGTACAGGCGCAGCTCGCCCTTCACCGAGTCACGCACGCCGGTGAGGTGGTACCACTGGCCCACCACGGGCTTGGCCGGGGCCAGCGCGCGCACCCCGGCGAAGCTCATCGCGAAGCGCTGGTCAGCCCCGGAGTACTGCAGGAAGAAGTCACTGTTGCTGGCCCCGTCCTGGCTGACCACGGTCTGGAACGCGCCGTCTGCCTTGTCGAGCTTGACCCACGCCGAGGCGGAGTAGTCCGAGGCCGTGTTGAGCACCGGCGCGCCGGTGTCGGCGTACTGGGTCGAGCCGTCGAGTACCAGGGCCTGGCCGTTCTTGCCCTCGCCGTACGAGGGGTTGCCGACCAGCGTAGCGTCGTGGTTACCAGCCGTGTCCTCGGTGCTGCCGTTGAACGGGTACGCCGCGACTCCCTCGAGACCGGGCGTGCCGGCCGGGGGCTGCGGTACGTTGCTCGCGCTGCCGTCGGCCTTCTTGATGATCTCCTTGTTGACCTTCTTGACCTGCTTGAGATCCATCTTGGCGACCTGGCGGTCATAGGTCCAGAAGCCGTTGAGCTCGCCCTCGACATCGGTGATCTGGGTGTAGATCGCCGCGCTGATGCCGCACTGCTGGGCCGAGGTGATGACCGCCTTCTGGTTGGCCACGTACTTCGCGGTCAGCGTCTCGGAGTCCGGCTCCATCTCGTACGCCTGGCCGTCGCCGAACCACATGTGGTTGGAGATCTTGAGGCCGAAGCCGCCGTGCTCGCCGTCGATGGCCACCCGGTTCGCGTCCGGCGACGGGCTGGCCGGGCCGAGGTACTGGTGGTGGTCGATGACGTCGCCGTGCCCGGAGTCACCGTGGGAGTTGCAGCAGTTCACGCCGCTGTGCGCGTTGACCAGCCGGCTTGGGTCCTGGGCCTTCACCTCGTCGGCGATGCGCCCGGTGGCCGCGCGGTCCCATTCGCCCCAGCCCTCGTTGAACGGCACCCAGGCGATGATCGAGGTCCAGCTCTGGTGCTCGCGGACCATCTCGTGCAGCTCGGACTCGAACTGTCCGCGCCATGCCTCGGGGATCGGCCCGGTGTTGCTGGCCGGCATGTCCTGCCACACCATCAGGCCCAGCTTGTCGGCCCAGTAGTACCAGCGGTCCGGCTCGACCTTGATGTGCTTGCGCACCGCGTTGAAGCCCATGTCCTTGTGCTGCTCGAGGTCGAACTTCAGGCCCTCGTCGGTGGGCGCGGTGTTCAGCCCGTCGGGCCAGAAACCCTGATCGAGGGTGGCCATGTTGAACAGGATCTTGTCGTTGAGCGCGATCCGCAGCTTGCCGTCGGCGCCCTTCTTGGTGCCGATCGAGCGCATGCCGAAGTAGGACGTGACCGAGTCGACGGTCTTGGTGCCCTCCAGCAGGGTGACCTCGAGGTCGTACAGGAAGGGGTCGTCGGGGCTCCACAGCTTCGGCTTCTTGATCGGCAGGGTGAGCTGCGCGCCGGCGGCTCCGGTGACCTCGCCGACCACTTTGCCCTTGCTCGTGGCCACGGCCTTGACCGTCAGGCCGGATCCGCCCGAGACGTCAGCGGTGAGCTTGAGCGCCTTGCCGGGCACGTCCGGGGTCTGCTTGAGCTCGGTGATAGCGGCGGCCGCGACCGGTTCCATCCACACCGTGCGCCAGATGCCCGAGCTGCCCTGGTAGAAGATGCCGCGGTCGCTCTGGCGGCGCTGCTTACCGATCGGCTGGCCGGTGGCGTCGGTGAGGTCCTCGGCCCAGACGATGAGTTCCTGCGGGCCGGTGCCCTTGAGCGCGTCGGTGACGTCGACGTCGAAGCCGTCGTAGCCGCCGCGGTGGGTGGCCACCTGGGTGCCGTTGAGGTAGACCTTGGCGTCGTAGTCGACCGCGCCGAAGTGCAGTTGCAGGCGCTGGCCGGAGCCGACCTTCCAGCTTGAGGGCACGGTGAAGGTGCGGCGGTACCACATCCGGTCCTCATGGCGCTGGATCCCGGACAGAGCAGATTCGATGGGGTACGGCACCAGCACGCGTTCGCCCAGCGACTGCCCGGCCGGCACCGCCTGGTTGACGTCGGCTTTCGCGAACTCCCACACGCCGTTGAGGTTCTGCCACTTGCTGCGAACCAGTTGCGGGCGCGGGTATTCCGGCAGGGCGTTGGCCGGTCCGACCTGGTCCGTCCAGGGCGTCGCGATCGGCGGGATGCCCTTGTGCCAGGCCGGGGCGGCCTGCGCGGGTGTGGACACACCGGCGGCTATCAGCGAGAAGGCGGCCGCCGCAGCCAGATGCCTGCGACCGGCTCGAACTCTGATCATGCGCGAGGTCCCTTTCCTCGGGGGTGACCCGGGTAGCGCGCACGGCACTCGGACGCCGTCCATGCTGGACGGCTCGAGCGCGGCAGACGCCGCCCAGGGAGCTCACACATTTCAACAACGTTGCTCAGGTAACGTCAAGATTACGAGCGAAAGTTGTCGATGGATCAACACAATTGAACATGCAAGTTCACCGATTCGGGTAATCTCCCACCGATTCGCTCCTGTGCGGTCCGGCGTTTGTTCAGGCTCATGTGCGACGATGCGGCGGTGCCCCACTCGATCTTGGAAGTCATCGCGCTGAACGCCCTCGACGCCCGCGCCGCCCGTGACGGCGGCGCCGACCGGATCGAACTGGTGGCGGACATGCGCGCACAAGGCCTCACACCACCCGTCGAGACCTACGCGGCGGTCCGGGCCGCCGTTGAACTCCCGGTGCGCGTCATGCTCAGAGCCGATGACGGGTACGCCCTCAGCGACGCCGCCACCCTGACCCGCTGCGCCCGCGAGCTGCGCGCAGCCGGGGCCGACGAGTTCGTGCTGGGTTTCCTGGACGCCGACGGCAAGGTCGACATCGCAGCGGTCGAGACCGTGCTGGCAGCCATCGACGGCTGCCGCTGGACCTTCCACCGCGCCTTCGACCACGCCGGCGACCGGCTGGCCGCCTGGGATGCCATAGCCGAGCTACCCGGGCTCGACGGCGTGCTGACCGCGGGCAGCCCGCACGGCGTCGAGGCCGGGCTGGGCACGCTGCTCAGCGAGGCCACCCGCACCCCGCCCGTACTCGTCGGCGGCAGCCTGCGCCAGCAGCACCTCGCTCCCCTGCTGGACGTCGGCGTGCGCGCCTTCCACACCGGCGGTGCGGTGCGCCCCGCGGGAGCCTGGGATGCCCCCGTTGACGCGCACCTCGTCCGGCTGTGGCGCGGATTACTACCGTGAGCGGGCGACCGACAGGTAGCGGTAGCCCATCTTGACCAGGCGCTCGGGGTCCAGGCAGTGCCGGCCGTCCAGGATCACCGGCGTGCGCATCAGCGTGGACAGCTTCGCCCAGTCCAGGTCGAGGTACTGCGACCATTCGGTGACCAGCACCACAGCGTCGCTGTCGTCGAACACCGCCTCGACGTCGTCGGCCAGGTACGGCGCCAGGTCGGGCTGCTCACGGCGGAACCGCTCGGCGGCCACCGGGTCGTGCAGGCTGATCCGGGCTCCCCGGTCGATGAGCATGCGGGCGATGTCCAACGCCGGCGCGTCGCGCATGTCATCGGTGTCCGGCTTGAACGCCAGGCCGAGCAGGCCGATCTTGCGGCCCTTGACGATGCGCAGCTCCTCCAGCAGCCGGTCCACCACCAGGCGCCGCTGAAGCTGGTTGACCGAGCGGGCGGCGGTGACGATCGGCATCTCGTGGTGGTAGTCGGCAGCCGTGGCGATCAGCGCCGCGGTGTCCTTGCCGAAGCACGAGCCACCCCAGCCGATGCCGGGCTGCAGGAAGCGCGGCCCGATCCGGGTATCCAGCCCGATGCCCCGGGTGACCTGGCGGATGTCGGCGCCGACCCGCCCGGCGAGCTGGCCGATCTCGTTGGCGAAGCTGATCTTGAGGGCCAGGAACGCGTTGGCCGCATACTTGATCAGCTCGGCCGAGGCCAGGTCGGTGGAGACCATCGGCACCGCGCCGAGTTCGGCCGGGCGCGGCAGGTAGGTCGGCGGGGTGAACGTCTGGTTGAGCAGCGTGCGGTAGAGCCGGTTGAGCACGTCGAGGCTGCGCGGGTTGTCCGAGCCGACCACGACCCGGTCGGGGTACAGCGTGTCCTGGATTGCCGCGCCCTGGCGCAGGAACTCCGGGTTCGAGGCGACCGAGAACTCGCCGTCGCTGCGCCGCTCGTGGGTGCGCTCGAAAGACTCGCGCAGGATCGAGTCGACCCAGTTGCTGCTGCCGATGGGAACTGTCGACTTGTTGACGACCACGGTGAAGTCGCCGCCGATGTGCCGGCCCACGCTCTCCGCAGCCGAGCGCAGGTACTTCAGGTCGGGGTTGCCGTCGGGCAGCGACGGCGTCTGCACGGCAATGAACACGACCTCGGCGCCGGGCACCGCGCTGCCGTAGTCGGTGGTGAAGCTGAGCTTGTCAGCGGCGTCGGCGAGCAGCGCGTCCATGTGCGGCTCGTAGATCGGCGACTTGCCCGAGCTGAGCAGGTCAACCTTGGCCTGGTCGAGGTCGACGCAGGTGACGTCGTGACCGAGGAACGCCAGGCAGACACCGGTGGTCAAACCCACGTACCCGGTTCCGACGACACACACCTTCATGCCATTCTCCCTCTCGAAGCGATCTTGGCCCGCGATTACCCGGTCGCTGGAACGGTAATCCGTCCCGTCACGCATCCTCACACCGCCCGCACGTTCCCCGCACCCCGGTGACGCTCCGAGATCATCAAGCTACTTTTAGTGGCCGGCTCACCGCCCCGGCCTGCGGTGTTGCGGCCAGCAGGCAGGCGCGCCGTCCCGGGTACCCGGCCGGGTCGAGGGGCCTGCGGATCAGTTCGGCCGGCATCGTGAACCCGGCGGCCGCCAGATCCGCCCGAACGGCTGAGGGATCGAGAAAATGCACGCCCACGTCCACCCCAGACCCGGACCACTGGGTGAGATGAGAGCTGCTGTCACCGACGTGAAAGGCGATCAAGAGCAGACCGCCCGGGTGATCAGCCCAAGGGGTGGGCGATGTCGTTGGCGTGATCGGTGACGGCGGGCTCCCGTCACGTGGGCGCGCAGCGGCAGGATCTCCAGGCAGCGCCGGACCGCCGGGGCCATGAGCGGGTTGGGCACCCGCAGCGACACGGTGCAGTGCGGCACCCAGCGGCCGGGGCGGTACTGCTCCCACACGTCCACTCCCCCGGCCGTCAACCGGTCGTGCACCTCGCGATGGTGGTCGAGCAGTTCGCCGGTGGGCACGACGCCGAGCCAGAGCACGCGCCCGACGAACTGGCCGGCGAAGTCCATGTCCAGGCTCAGCCCGCGCCCCACCGGCACACCCTGCAACGCTTGAGCCACCACGTCCGGGGCGAGCGTGCGCGACGCGGCGAGGGAGACGTGCGGGCGGTGCCGCTGGTTGAGCGAGGCCATTGTCGGGATGCCGTCCGCCTCCAGGGTGCGCCACAGCGTGCGCAACCTCCGGTTCGCGTCGGTGTCCAGATACAACTCAAGCGCAGCGACCACATGATCACGGTAGCCAGCCGAGCGCAGCGGGCCGCTGGGCGGGTGCCGCAGCGCTGATCTTTATCGGACGCCTCCGCCATCGAGGACATCGATCGGCAACGAACTCCACTTTGTCCGCATCGCGGCCGTAGCGCGGGCATCCGGATAGGAATGAGTCCCTGCGACGGCATACCGGAACCCTGGCGGGCTAGCGAAAATGTCCGAGCCTGTTTCAATCTGTTGACATCATGAATGGTCATGCATGACTGTGGTCGCAACGCGCTGTTGATCGGAAGGAAACACTTGATGCGGCGACCTCCCGTCCGTCCAATACTCCTGGCCGTCCTGCTTGCTCTGTCCGTTCTCGCGGCGCCCGCCGGCGCCGCCCAGGCCCGCGCCCCCGAAGCCGCCGCCACCGTGCACGGCCTCAAGGGCGAGTACTACCGGATGTCCGCCCCCGGGGCCCGCGACTTCGCCCAGCTCGGCGGCATCGTGCTCGACCCGAACATCGACCTGGCCGGGCTGGCCGGCACGTTCGAGTCGCTGACCGGGCGCACCGAGCACACCACCGCCCGCTGGACCGGCAAGCTCACGGCCCCGGCCACCGGGGACTACACGTTCTCGATGATCGGCGACAACGGGTTCCGCTTCCTGCTCGACGAGAAGCCGGTCATCGACCACTGGGTCCCGGACTGGGACGTCGAGCAGACCTCGCAGCCGGTGCACCTCGTGGCCGGTGAGGCGCACACCGTACGCATCGAGATGTTCCAGGATGTCGGTGGCGCCAACCTGTTCCTGCGCTGGGCCGGCGCCGGCCTGGCCAAGCAGATCGTGCCCGAGTCGGCGTTCACCCCGCCGGACGGCTTCCAGGTGTTCCCGGCCGACTTCACCGTGCAGGCCGACGGCGAGACGCTGATCGCCACCTTCGACGCCGAGGTCACCGCGCTGGGCCAGTTCGCCGCGAAGACCACGGTGGAGGTCGACACCACGCCCTTCCCGATCAAGAAGGCGAAGATCGACAAGCGCAACCCGAACAAGGTCGAGCTCACCCTCGACGCGACCGTGCAGAAGAACCAGAAGGTACGGGTCAACTACGACGGCACCGGTGGCCTGATCGTGGGCGGCCAGAGCGTCCCGCAGGTGATCCGCTCGGCCACCAACAATTCCACGCACCGCCTGACCACGCCGTTCGGCGACAAGGTGGACAAGCAGCACCCGCTGCCGGAGTACCCGCGGCCGCAGCTGATCCGCAAGGACTGGGTCAACCTCAACGGCCCGTGGGAGTTCGCCGGGGCCGAGGCGGGCGAGCAGCCGGTGTTCGGCAAGAAGCTCGGTGAGCAGATCACCGTGCCCTACCCGGTGGAGTCGCAGCTGTCGGGCATCGAGCGGCGCGAGGACCACATGTTCTACCGCAAGCTCGTCACCGTGCCGGCCGGCTGGAACGGCAAGCGCGTCAAGCTCAACTTCGGCGCCGTGGACTACCAGGCCTCGGTGTGGGTCAACGGCAAGCTGGTCACCGAGCACACCGGTGGCTACAACGCCTTCACCGCCGACATCACCGACGCCCTGACCGTGGGCGGCCAGCAGGAGATCATCGTCGGCGTCACCGACGTGACCGGGCCGGACCAGCCCAAGGGCAAGCAGTCGCTCAACCCGGGCGGCATCGTGTACGAACCCTCCTCCGGCATCTGGCAGACCGTGTGGCTGGAGCCGGTGGCCGCGGCCTCGGTCGACCAGATCGTCTCCACCCCGGACCTGGCCACCGGCTCGGTGGTGGTCAACATCGCCTCGGCCGCCACTGAGCAGGTCAGCATCACCGCGCTGGACAAGGCCGGCAAGAGCGTGGGCACGGTCAGCGGGGCGGCGAACACCGACCTGCGGATCAAGATCGCCAACCCGCACCTGTGGAGCCCGGACGACCCGTACCTGTACGACCTCGACGTCAAGCTGGGTAGCGACTCCGTTCGCGGTTACTTCGGTATGCGCTCTGTGGCCGTACAAAATGTGGGTGGTTTCCCGAAGCTCACCCTCAACGGCAAGCCGATCTTCTCGCTCGCCACGCTCGACCAGGGCTTCTGGCCCGACGGTCTGTACACCCAGCCCAGCGACGAGGCGCTGCGCTTCGACCTGGAGCAGACCAAGAAGCTCGGCTTCAACGCGGTCCGCAAGCACATCAAGGTCGAGCCGGCCCGCTGGTACCGCCACGCCGACGAGCTGGGCCTGCTGGTCTGGCAGGACTTCGTCTCCGCCGACATCAGCAGCACGGCCGGTCAGCAGGCGTTCCTCAGCCAGGGCCGCGAGATGATGAAGCAACTGCACAGCTTCCCGTCGATCATCGGCTGGATCGTGTTCAACGAGGGCTGGGGCGAGTGGAACCGCGAGGAGACCGGCCGCATCACCGAGCAGGTCAAGGCGGCCGACCCGTCACGCATCGTCAACGCCCACAGCGGTGTGAACTGCTGCGCCTCCAAGGGTGACTCCGGCAAGGGCGATGTGATCGACCACCACGACTACAACAACACCGACCCGGCGTACCCCGACGCCACCCGCATCGCCATGGACGGCGAGCACGGCGGCTTCACGCTGCGCACTCCCGGGCACATGTACCCCGGCCCGCCGGCGGTCATCTACAGCGGGGTCGCCGACACCGACGCGCTGACCGCGAAGTACGTCGACAACACCGAGCGGTTCTACCTCGAGGGCGCAGGTGCCGAGCTGTCCGGCTCGGTCTACACCCAGATCACCGACGTGGAGACCGAGCTCAACGGCCTGTGGACCTACGACCGCCGCGAGATCAAGGTCAAGGCCAACAAGGTCCGCAAGATCAACGAAGCGGTCATCGAAGCCGGCGCGCAAGCCGGCGACGACGCCACGTTCCCGGGCAAGGGCGACTGGAAGCTGGACGAGGGCAAGGGCACCACCGCCAACGATTCCAGTGGCACCCGCTCGCATCTCAAGCTCGCCGGGGACACCGCGTGGACAGCCGGCGTGTCGGGTTCGGCGCTCAAGTTCGACGGTGACGGCGACTCGGCCGCCACCAAGGCGCCGGTGCTCGACACCACCAAGGACTACACGGTCTCGGCGTGGGTCACCCTGGACAAGCTGCCCGGCAACTACGCCTCGGCGGTCAGCCAGGACGGCCGTGCCACCGCCAACCCGTTCTACCTGCAGTACGGTCAGGGCTCCTTCGCCTTCAGCACCCCCGGCGAGAACCGGGCCAAGCTGGCGATCACGCCCGAGCTGAACCGCTGGTACCAGTTGGTCGGCGTCCGCGACCACGCCAGCGGCGAGATCCGGCTGTACGTTGACGGCAAGCGGGTCGCCGCCGCCAAGGCCGGCCCGGACGTGATCAGCACCGGCCCGCTGACCCTGGGCCGCGCCAAGTACGCGGGCAACCCGACCGACTACTGGTCCGGCAACATCGACCAGGTGCACGCCTACAACCGCACCTTGTCGGACGCCGATGTCGCAGCGCTGTACACCGCTGAGGCACCCAAGTAACAGGCAGCCGAAAAGAGAGGGCCTGCCTCGCGTCATTGCGAGGCGGGCCCTCTTTCGATCAAGCGCCCATCAGGCATCACTCTGACGTTGGCGCGCCGGGCGACATCGTGAAGCGCCTGGTACAACACGTGGGAAGACGGATCCTGGCGCTGGAGCTGAGCCAGAACGCCGACCGAATCCTGATCGTCCGCAACGGCGGCAACGGCAGGTCGACACCCCAATACGTGCGTCGCTCAAAATGATGAAGTCGACACGGCCGCGCGAGATCATCAACTCGCGGTCATGACAGGAAGCTGCGTACCTGCGTGAGGATGGACGTGTCGGTCAGGTAGGTGATGTGGTTCTCGCAGGGCACGTAGGTGTTTGTGGCGCCGCTGATGGTGGTGCTGGTGTACGGGATGATGACGCCGTCGCAGGGTGAGTACCAGGTTCGGTACACGGTGGGGCCTGGGGTTTCGTCGCCGGTGCTCAGGGTGCGGATGAACGACGAGCCCGGGTACATCTGCTGGCAGGTGGTGTAGATCAGGCAGGCGCCCGCGGAGGTGGTCCCGTGGTTGGCGCCGGCCAGCGAGGCCACGTGGGCCACGTACTGGGTGCCGCCGAGCTGCTTGACGTACCACTGGGTGACCAGGCCGCCCATCGAGTGGTTGACGATGTCGACCTTGGCGGCGCCGGTGCGGCTGCGAACCTGGCTCACATAGGTGGCCAGGCCCTGGGCGTTCTGCACGTTGTTGCCGTAGGAGTTGTACTCGTAGGCGTACAACTGGTTGCTGGGGTAGCCGCCGGCGCGGAACAGGGCGATGGCGGCGGTCCAGTTGGCGGCGCTGCCGGTGTAGCCGTGCACGAACACGACCGGGGTGCCGGGGGCTGCGGCGGCGGGAGCGGCCCCGGGGCGGCGGCGAGCGCGGCGAGGGTGGCGGCCACGGCGGCGGCGAGAGTTGCGAACATCCTGCGCATGGAACCTCCTGCGGTTCGGGTTCCTCGCAGCCTGGGCGCGCTGGGGGAAATGACACATCGGTGAAATCACCGGCCTTCTCCTGAGCGCCGCAACCATCGACACTTGTCGACATGACTGCACTCCCGGTGCAAGATGTGCCGCCGGAGGTGGCGAGCGCTCTGCACGACCTTGCGGGTGAGGACGCGGACGTGCTGTCGGAGCTGCTGGCCGCGCTCACCCCCGCCCACCTGCGCGGCGATATCCCGCTTCCGGTCACCCTGCCCGGCACAGGTCCCCGAAGCCACCACTACCGAGCTTTGCTCAGGAGCCTGTCATCCGGTACGACCAAAGCCCTGCTGCTGGCCGCCACCGACCCCCGCCACGTCACCCCGGAGCTGGCCGGAGCCGAGGCCGCCGGGCTGATCCGGATCACCGTGGACGGTGCCGTGTTCGTACCCCCGATCCTGCAGAACGTGATCTATTACGGGGCGTCGGCGGCGCAACGTCAAGCGGCGCACACCTTCCTGGCCGCCCGGTACGCAGACCTCCTGCACCGCGCCGCCGCGACCCCGGCACCCGACGACGCGCTGGCCGCCGAACTGACCGCTTATGCCCAGCGAGCACCGGCCGGTACCGCAGCCGCAGCCCTGCACCACGCCGCGCGCCTGCTACTCGACGCCGCCCGGCACCTGAGCGCACCGGACGCGCTGGAAGCCATGCTGCTCGCCGCCGAAGCCCCCCAGCGCGCCCAGGACCAGCAACGCTTCGCCGTCGCCGCGCGGCACGTCCTCGCCCGGGCCCCGCAGGGAATCAGCACAACGCTCCTGTCCGGCCTGGTGGCCCTGTCCACAGGTCACCAGGCCGACGGCTTCCGCGCGCTGCGCACCGTACAGAAGCAAGCCTTGGACCTTGCCGATCCGGCCTTGCTCCTGCGAGCCGCGGGTGCCGGCGTGCTGACCGGAAACGACCACATCGCACACGCTCTCGCATCGCGGGCCGCCCACCTTGCCCGGCGGCGTGGCGAGACCACGCTGGTCCCGCAGGCGCTCGAAACCGTCGCCACCGCGTGCCTGGCGCTGGGCCGGCACCCCGACGCGACGGCCGCCGCCATCGAGGGAGCCGCCCTGGCCACCGCGACCGGTCAGCAGGTCCGCACCCACCTCGGCATGCTCGCCGTGCTGGCGGCCCTGGCCGGCGACCGCGACACCACCCTGGCTCGCGCCCGCCAGGCCGGCACCACCGGCGGGCCGATCGCGTGGGCGCTGTCCCTGCTGGACCTGGTCGAGGGCCGGCCGGGCCGAGGCGCCGAGCGGCTGATCCGGGTCATGGCCGCGGCGCCACCGCACGCCGTGCTGCCGATCGCCGCGACCCCGCACCTGATCGAGGCGGCCCGGCGCTGCGATCCCACCACGCTGGGCGCCTTCGAACGCTGGACCCGCGCCACCGGGCAACCGTGCTGGCTGGCGCTGCGGGCCCGCTGCCAGGCGCTGCTCGCCGCCGACCCCGACGACGCCGAGGACCTGTTCCGTGAGGCGCTGGGCCAGCACGAACGCGAGGACGGCGGCTATGCCCAGGCCCACACGCAGCTGCTCTACGGCCGTCACCTGCGTCATCACCGCCGTCCCGGGGCGGCGCGCGAGCCTCTGCGCCGGGCCGCCGAGACCTTCACGATCCTGGGCGCCGACCCGTGGGCGGTCCAGGCGGGCGTCGAGTTGCGGGCTTCAGGTGCTGCCCCGGTACGTCCGGAGCAGCCCCTGATCGCCGGTCGGCTGACCGCCCAGCAGGACCGGATAGCGCGCCTGGTGGCCGACGGTGCGACGAACCGCGAGATAGCCCAGCAGCTGTTCCTCAGCCCGCGAACCGTCGACCACCATCTGCGCAACGTGTACGCGCTCCTCGGTGTCCGATCACGAACCGAACTCGCCCGCCACCTGCTGAGCAGCCAGGGAACCTAGACGCGGGCGTAGGCCACGCTGCGGGCCAGCACCCCGATGTCGGCCTGGTCGGTGAACAGCCCGTCCAGCCCGGTTTTGAGGAAGGTGACCTGCTCGTCGATCGCGCGGCCGTACCCGGCCAGGTCGGTGCCCACGCGGTAGTCGGCCGGCAGGAACTGGTTCTCGGCGCGGAACGTGTACGGCATGACCTTCAGGTTCGCCGCGTGCGCGTCGGCGACCAGGCTGGTCGGCGTGCCCAGGGTGTCGTCGGCGTTGCGCGGGATGACCTGGTTCTTGTCCGGCCCGATACCGTCGATGAACCGGGCGATGCGGCGCAGCCCGGCCGGGGTGAGGTACTCGGCGTACGTCTTCGCGTCGTTGAACGGGGTTCCCGCCGCGCTGGTCAGCAACACCAGCGGCGCGCGCAGCCGGTAGTCCTCGCGCAGGGCCTGCAGGTTGGTGTACTCGAAGGACTGGACGAACACCTTGGCGTCGCGGCGGTCCAGGCCGTTGCGGCGCAGCGCCTGCACGAGCGGGGTTTCCAGGTCCAGCTTGAGAGCGCGGAAGTACGTCGGGTGCTTGGTCTCCGGGTAGACGCCGATGTCGCGGTCCAGCTCCTTGGACAGACGCTTGCGCAGGTCGAGGACTTCCTGCAACGTCGGGATCTCGAAGCGCCCGTCGTAGAGCGTGTTGTGCTGACGTACCGCCGGAATGCGCTCCTTGGCCCGCAGGGTTTTGAGCTCGGCGAGCGTGAAGTCATGGGTGAACCAGCCGGTTGTGGACACCCCGTCGAGCACCACCGTGCGCTTGCGGGCGGCGAACTCCGGGTGCGCGGCGACGTCGGTGGTGCCGCCGATCTCCGGTTCGTGGCGGCAGACCAGCACGTGGTCCTTGGTGGACACCAGGTCGGGTTCCATGAAGTCGGCCCCCAGCCGGGCGGCCAGCTCGTATGAGGACAGCGTGTGCTCCGGGCGGTAGCCGGAGGCACCGCGGTGCCCGATCACCAGCGACGGCGGCCGGTGCTGGTGTTTCTCCCCGGCCAGGGCGGGTGCCGCGGTGGCTCCCAGCACGGCGGGTGCTCCGGCGGCCAGGGCACTCAGCCGCAGAACCTGTCGGCGATCAGCCACGGTTTTCTCCACTCCTCAAACCCCCCGGCGACGCTCGCCGGATCTCCGCAGCCGAGTGCAGGCCACCAGCCCGACCGCCCGGCGAAGACGCCATGACCTCCAGGCAAACGAAGCCCGAAGCGTCGGTCCCGTCTTGAGGGAGCTGGCAGCCGGGGCCTACCGTGGACCCGTGGGATTCCGCGAACGGCACGCCACCCGCCCGGCCGACCGCTACAGCGCAAAACTCGGCTCGAACGAAGCGCTGTACGCCCCCGTCCGGCCCCCGGAAAGACCCCGCGCAGTGGGCCGCCCCGACCTGGCCCAGCTACTGGGCCGCACCGTGCTCGAAGCCCGCGTGCAACGCGCCTTCCAGGAGTACGGTCTGCTCCCCCGCACCGGAACAGCCGGCTCAGGGCTGTCCCGCTCCTACCGAGCCCCCCAGGCGGGCGTGGAGATAGCCGCCGACGCCCACGGCACGGTAACCACGGTGACGCTGCACTTCACGGGCACCGAGGGCTTCACCCCGTACCAGGGCACCATCCCCGCCGGCGCCGGCAGCATGCCACACCGCTCCCGCATCTGGGCCATGCTCGGCCGCCCCGACCAAACCGGCGCCCCCTACCGCGACCGCCACCTCGCCGCGGCTGGGCCCTGGGACCGGTGGCAGCTCCCGGAGGTGACGCTGCATGCCCGGTATGCAACCGACGCGGAACGTCTGGAGCGGCTGACGCTGTCGCTGCCGGACCATTTGCCCCGCGCAGCCTGAGCCTCATCCCAATGCGTACGTTGCATATCCGCCCAAGGCCACCTTGCGGCTGGTCAACCCCGCTACTAGTCCCGGCGTCACCCGCGACCCGGCACCGCCGTCGCCGAGCTGACCGTTGTCGCCGGCTCCCCAGCACCAGAGCGAGCCGTCCTCCCGAGCACCACACGTATGCTGCGACCCCACCTCCACCCGCCGCCACGGATCGGCGCTGACCAGGGTGGGAGCCGTGCGGGAGGTGGTGTCGCCGACACCCAGCTGGCCGGTGGTGTTGGCTCCCCAGCACCACAGCGAGCCGCTGGTACGGATGGCGCACGTGTGGTCGTACCCGGTGGCCAGTGCCTTGTAGGTGTTGGGTGTGTCCGTTGGTTGAGGGGTGGTCGCCGTGCCGGTGCCCCAGCAGGACAGGTAGGCGGTGGCGCGCTGGATGGCGCAGGTGTAAGCGGTGCCGGCCGATACCGACAGCCAGGCCGGGCCGACGACTTCGGGTGTGGTGCGGGCGGTGGTGTCGCCGAGGCCGAGTTGGCCCTGGTCATTGGCGCCCCAGCAGAGCAGGGTGTCGTTCTGGCGTACCGCGCAGGTGTGGTTCGCGCCGACCGTGACCGCGCGGTATCCCGTTCCGGCGACCTGGACCGGCGCGGCGCGGTCCGCGGTGTCGCCCAGGCCGAGCTGTCCGGAGGCGTTGGCACCCCAGCACCACAGCGACCCATCCGTGCGCACCGCGCAGGTGCTCGCGCCGCCGGCGGAGACGCTCAGCCAGTCGCCGTCGGTGCCCACCCTGGTCATCGCCGGATGGGAGAGGGTGGAGGCGAGGCCGAGCTGGCCGTTGTCGTTGAGACCCAGGCACCACAGCGTGCCGTCCGTCCCGATGGCGCACATGTGGTTGTCACCGGCGGTGATGACCGACCATGCGCGGTTGGCGTCGGTGAGCCGCGGCGTGGTGATCGCGGCGGTCAGCTGGCCGGGATTGCCCGTGCCCCAGCACCAGGCCGAGCCGTCGCTCTGGATGCCGCACGTGCCGCGGTAGCTCACGCTGACGCTGAGCCAGATGGCCATGCCGACCTGCTGAGGGCTCGAACGCATGGTGTCATCGCCCGTGCCGAGCTCATAGTCGCCGTTCAAACCCCAGCAGAACAGTGATCCATCGGTACGCACACCGCACGTGTTCTCGTCGACAGCGGTCACCGACGTCCAGGTCGTGGCCGTGCCGACCTGCTCAGGTAGCTGCCGCGGGGTGGTGTCGCCGAGCCCGAGCTGACCGTTGCCGTTGCGGCCCCAGCACCACAGCGTGCCATCGGTGCGGGTCGCGCAGCTGTGCGCCGGGCCGGTGGCGGTCTGCACCCAGCCGTTCGCCGAGCCCACCTGCACCGGGGCGTTGTACTGGGTGGTGTTGCCCTGTCCGAGCTGGCCCTCGCCACCCCAGCCCCAGCACCACAGCGTGCCATCGGTGCGGGTCGCGCAGGTGGTCCCCCAGGTCAACGCCGCGTACGCCCACGAGCCGGGCACCTGCGCCGGGGTGATGCGCGAGGTGTAGTCACCCTGGCCGAGCTGGCCGTTGCCGTTGCCGCCCCAGCACCACAGCTCGTCCGAGGTGTTGATCGCGCAGGTGTCGACCGTGCCGACGGTGACCATGCTCCAGTTGGTGGCCGTGCCGATCTGCACCGGAGCCGCCCGGTCGGTGGTGTCGCCGACGCCCAGCTCGGCGGAGTCGTTGCTGCCCCAGCACCACAGCGAGTTGTCGGTCTGCAGCGCGCAGGTGTGCTCCCGCCCGGTGACCACCGTCCGCCAGGAGGCCGAGCCGACCCGGGTGGCCTGGTGAGCGAGCCCGTCTGCGGCGCCGAGGCCGAGCTGGCCCTCGTCGTTCAGGCCCCAGCACCACAGCGAGCCGCCGGAGCGTACGCCGCAGGTGTGCCGGCCGCCGGTCGCCAGCGCGGTCCAGTCGCTTGCCGCACCGTAGCGGGCCGGCGTGGTGGCCGGGGCGGCGTCGATCCCCCAGCGGTACACCGAACCGGGGAAGAAGTACGGGGTGGCCGACACATCGGCCCGCGAGCTTGTCGTGGCGGTGAACGCGGCCAGGACCACACCGGGCATCCCGGCAACCAGGGCCAGGACCGCGAACAGGGCAGCGGGCACGTACCAGCGCGCTTGGTTCCCCCTCACGTCAGGTCCCATCGGCGCGGGGCGGGCCTGGTTGAGCACTCATCCTCAACTCGGGCCTGCCGCGGCCGAACAAGTGCGTCGACCGTCCCCCGATCAGAGGAGTCCCCCATGCCCAGTCACCGGCTGCACCGCCGTCGCTTGGCGCCCGTTGCCGCTGCGGTGCTGGCGGGGTTGCTCGGCAGCGGGGCCATGATGCTGGGGGCTTCGTACGCGACGTTCACCAGCACCACTGACAACACGGGCAACACCGTGTCCGCGGGCACCGTCGTGCTCGGCGACGACGACTCCGGCACCAGCATGTTCACCACCGGTACGCCGGGCAGCGGGCAGACCGCCGCCGCCGACCTCGCCCCGGGGGCCAGCGTCAGCAACTGCGTACGGGTCAGCTACACCGGCTCGGTCGGCTCGCAGGTCCGGCTGTACTCCGACGTGCCGGTCGAGGTAAGCCCGAACGGCACCGGGCTGGCGTCGTACCTGCACGTCAAGGTCGAGGAAGGCACCGCCGGCGGCTTCGGCTGCGGCGGCTTCACCGCCACCGGGGTCGTGTACGACACCACGCGCCCGGCCGCCCGCTCGGACCTGCTCGACTCGTTCCCGGAGACCTACGCCGACGCCGCCACTGTCGGACCGGCGGCCTGGGGCAACGGCGACTCACGCGTCTACAAGTTCACCATCAGCGTCGACTCGGCGATCCCGGACACCTCGCAGGGTGCCTCGCTGACCGTCGCGTTCCGCTGGCAGGCGCGCAGCCAGTGAACCGTTTCGACCGGATGATCGCCGCGGCGCGGGTTGCGGCGTGCGCCGTGCTGGCGTTCGTCGCGGCCACCGCGCTGTGGTCACTGGCGCCGCTGGCCGCCGGGCTGCGCAGCGATGTGGTCATGTCCGGTTCGATGGCTCCCGCGCTGCGTCCCGGCGACGTCGTGGTCGCGGTTCCGGTCGACGCGCGCACGCTGCGTCCCGGCCAGATCATCGTCTTCCGTGACCCCGCGGCGGCCGGTCGCCTGGTCGTGCATCGTTTCATCCGGTACGCCCCCAGCGGCGCCCTGATCACCAAGGGTGATGCGAACACCGCCGAGGACGGCACGCCGGTCCCGAGGTCCGCCGTCGCCGGGCTGGCCCGCGTACGCATCCCTGGCGCCGGTCTGGCCCGCTACTGGTTCGTCACCTCGCACACCGGTTATCTCGCCGTGGCCGCGCTCGCCCTGCTGGGCTTGGTCGTGGTGGCCACCCGTCCCGGCGTCGCGGTGAGGCCGGCATGACTCGCGCCCGTCAGGTGTTCACCGCGGCGCTGGTGGCCGCCGGGCTCGTGCTGGTCGGCCTGCTCAGCGCCGGCCCCGCGGTCACGCTCAACCGCAGCGCCGCGGTCATCACCACCGTCCCGCTGTTCGACGACGACAACGGCCGCGCGCTGTTCACCGGCGTCAAGCTCACCCCGGGCACCCCGGCGGCCCGCTGCATCACCATCACCTGGTCCGGCACGACAACCGGTTCGGTGCTGCTCGCCGCGACCAATGTCGACGGTTCCCTCGCGCCCGACCTCACGGTCAGTGTCGACCGCGGCTCCGGCGGGCAGTTCGGTGACTGCACCGGCTTCGCCGGGACAACAATCTTCACCGGTACGCTCAAAGCGCTCGCAGTCACCGCCGGGGATGGCGTAGCCACGGGTTGGGCTCCCAGTGGCCCGGGCACGGCAACGTTCCGCATCCCCGTGTCGCTGGCCGCAACCGCCGTGCCGGGCGCTACCGCGCGCACCTCCTTCCAGTGGCGGATGGTCACCGCCCCCACGACCCCGCCCACCACCAAGCCGGCCCCGCTGGCCCCACCGGCGCCTACCTCTGCCGGCTCGGAACCACCTGCTCCGACGGCGCCTTCCTCATCGCCCGCCACCTCGCCGCCCTCCTCGTCGCCGCCGCCCTCCTCGTCGCCGGCTTCCTCCGCCGCGCCCTCCAGTACCACGCCTGCCCCCGCGGCGGCCACGGCACCGCGGGACGGCACCGGCGGCGAGTCGTCGGGCGTCCTCGCCGGGGTGAAGCACGCGTTCAAGAAAGCGACGCAGGCGTTGCGCAACGTCCTCGGCCCGGCGCTGGACCTCGCCTCGGAAACCGCGCGCAATCCGGGCGTACCCATCGCCTTGATCGTGCTTGCCGTTGCCTTCCTGGCCTTGCAGAGCAGGGCCGACCGCAAGGACCCCAAGCTTGCCCAGGCGCCCATGTGGCAGAGCCGCTACGTCTGGATCCCGTTGCCCGAGGAGGATGAGCAATGACGCGCCCCGCCGCGCAGGACCTGCTCCCGGTCGCCGACCGGGTCCGGTGGCTGCAGATCTTCCGCGTGTTCATGCTCGCCGCACTGCCCGCCCTGGCCATCGCCACCGGAGCACCGGCCGCAGCCGTGCACCGCATCAGCGTGATCAGCGCGGTGTGGCTGGCGCTCGCCCTGAGCTCATGGGTGCTCACCCGGGTCGGCCGGCAGACCGCGCTCACCGCGCTGACGGTCACGCTGCTCGGCGACGGCCTGGTGCTGGCCGCCGGCTGGCTCGAACTCGGTGACCTGCACGGACCGGTGGGCACGCTGATCATGTTGCACGCGATCGCCGTCACGCTGGCCGCCAGCTTCCGGACCGGCGTCAAGATCGCTTTGTGGCACTCGATCCTGGCTCTGCTGGTGCTCAACGCCGGGGCCATCGGGCTGCTCGGCGACGTCCGCCCGTACGCCATCCGCGACGCCATCATCTCCTTCGCCGGGCTGTGGGTCGCCGTCCTGTCGACCGCCGCCCTGGCCGCCGCGAACGAACGTGAGCTACGCCGGCGACGGCTGGACGAGAAGGCACTGCGGGAACTAGCGCTGCGCCTGGGCGAGGAGACCGGCCCCGGAGCCGCCGCCCTGCAGTTGGCCCGCTTCGCGATCGACGAGTTCGGCGCCCGCCGCGCCGCCGTCGTGGTGGCCACCGACGGCACCACCGACGACCACCTCGGCGAGTACGGCTTGGCCGCCGTCACCGACGCCGAGGGCCGCGGCGAGCTGAGGCACCTCAGCGTGGCCGGCCAGCCCCCGCGGCTCACCCCCGACGAGGCCGTGCTGCTGCACCGCAGCGACCCGGCCACCGACGGCTGGCTCACCGAGATCCTGCCCCGCGGGCTCAACATGGTGATCGTCCCGTTCGCCGTCGGCGACACCGCCGGCGCGCTGGTCTTCGAACTCCCCCGCCGCCGCTCGGCCCGCGTCTCCCGCCGGGTCGAGCGCCGCACGGTGGCCACCGCCCGCCAAGCCGCCGCCCAGAGCGCCGCCGCCATCAGCCGGGCCATCGCCGCCGCCCGCCTGGCCGACGCCGCCGCCACCGACGGCCTCACCGGCCTGGCCAACCGTGGCCGCTTCGACGCCCGCCTGCAGGAACGTCTGCGCTCCGGCGAGCCGTTCGGTCTTGTCCTGGTCGACCTGGACCACTTCAAGGCGGTGAACGACCATCACGGCCACCAGGTCGGCGACGCTGTTCTGGTGGGCGTCGCCCAGGCCCTGCGGCGCGCGGTCGGCAGCTCCGGCCTGGTAGCCCGGTACGGCGGTGAGGAACTGGTCGCGATCGTCGACGGCCCGGCGCACGAAGCAGCGCAAACGGCTGAGCTGCTGCGCCGCGCGGTGGCCCAGGCCGGCACGCCGGTAGCGGTGACGGCCAGCCTGGGTGTGGCCGCGTACCCGGTCGAGGCTCGGACCGGCGATGCGCTGATCGCCCTGGCCGACCAGCGCCTGTACGTGGCTAAGCACCGCGGCCGCGACCAGGTGGTGTCGGCCGCCGACGACCCCCTCGCCGGTCTCACCGGCCCAGTTGGCGGTCCAGTTCATCCAGTGCATCCCTGAGCTGCAGCCTGCTCGTGCCGGCCGGCAGCACGCGGCTCGTGCCGTAGGCCAGTTCGACCAGGGCCGAGCGGACGACAGCGAGTTCCTCGGCGGTCGCGGTCACCTCGTGCCACGACGCGTGTGCCGCCGGGGTGCTCCCGTCGCGCAGCCGCTCGGCCATCACGCGGGCCACCCCGGCGTCCCTCCCGGTCCGGGTCTGCCATTCCTCGTCACCCAGATCGTCCAAGCACACGTCGATGACGTCGGCCAGCCGGCGCAGCATCGGCGGATCCCCGGCCAGTCCCACCGCTGCCGGCGCGATCCGGACCACCGTACGAACAATGGCTACGTCGTCCATCCCGGCCTGATGCTCACCCAGCATGAACTCGACGTTCTGCCGCTGCCACCCGCGGGCGAGGTGCAGGGCCGTCATCCCGTCAGCACTGACCGTACCGATGGATGCACCGGCAGTTAAGAGCGTGGCGAGGACCGGCCTTTCGTTGCGTTCGACCGCGTGCATCAAAGCCGTACGCCCCAACCGGTCGGCCGCGTCCACCTCGGCCCCGCCCCGCAGAAGTACGTCCACCGCCGCGTGATCCCCGCGCCGCGCAGCCACCACAATCGCCGGCGTGCCGTCGGATCGCCGCTGACCGGCGTCGGCACCACTGTCCAGCAGGAGCCGCAACACCGCCGGGGCGACCGGCGCCATGATGGCGCTGATCAGCGGCGCCTCCTCGCCCCGATGCGGCGTAGCACCGGCTTGCAGCAGCGCCCGCAGCGTCGCCAACGCCCCCGGATGCGGCCTGAACGCCAGGTGGGAGAACGACTCGGTCAGCACGCTGGTCCTCGAAGCCGGCTCCCCCTCCAGCGCCCCGCGCTCAACCAGGTAGCGAACCACGTCCGCATGTCCGCTGATCACGGCGCAACGCAACGGCGTCACCTTGAAATGGCCCACCGGTCCGATGTGGGCCCCCGCCTCCACCAGCAGCGAGACAACCCGAACCCACCCGCCATCAGCCGCTTCCACCATCGCCGACCGGTACGAGCGCCCCGGCACAAAGTCCGGTTCCGCCCCGCCGGCCAGGGCTTGGGCGACGGCGGCTTCGTCCCCGACCCGCGCCGCCTCGATCAACTGCTGGTTGACTGAAGCGGTCACCGCTGGTCACCTCCGGTCGAGTCGTCGGACGCCTTGCAGCCGGGCCGCTGTGATGCCGGCTCGCTGCGTACCCCTGCGCATTTCTGCGGGGTCTACGCCCACAAACCGAACGGCAACTGTTTGCCGAGTTCGACGCCGTGGTCTGCCCGATTACGCCGACGCCCGCGTTCCCGCACGACCACACGCCCGACCCGATGCAACGACGCATCACCATCGACGGCGTCGAGTAATCGTACTTCGATCAGCTCGTCTGAGCGCGCCTGCCCACCATGCCCGGCCTGCCCGCCACCGCCATCCCCGCGGGCCACTCCGCCGAGGGTCTGCCGGTCGGAGTGCAGCTCATCGGGCCGATGTTCGAGGACCGCACCCCGCTGCGGCCGGCCGAACTACTCGAACAGGAGATCGGCGGCTTCGAGGCACCCCCGCAAGGCGTACGGCGCGCGGGTTAGGGTTTCCGGAGTGGGCTGGCTCGCCGCACGGGCGCCGGCACCGATTGACAAATCCGGTGCCGGAAACCCTCAGAGGCGTAGCTGCGGCCAGTCCAGCAGCCCCTCCCCCAGGTCCCGCACCGCTGCCAGCAGTCCCAGCCGGGCCCCCCGCACCGCCGGGTCCTCGGCCATCACGAACACGCCCTCGAAGAACTGGTTCACCGGCCCGGTAACCGGCGCCACCGCAGCGGTGAACCGGCTCAGATCCCCGGTCCCGTCCCACGCCGCGCCCACCGCCACCACGGCGTCGTGCAGCGCCAACTCGGCCGGTTCCTTCAACACCACGGCGTCATAGGTCGCCGGGGTGCCGGCCGGGACGATGCGCCGGGCGCGTTGGATGGCTGCGGCCAGGTCGCGGAAGGTGGGGTCGGTGACGAGGCGGCCCAGTTGGGCGAGGAAGCGGTCGGCCACCGAGGGGCGACCGGCTTGCGGGAGGACGGCTCGGACCCGGTCGACGGGGTGGCCCTGCTCGGTGAGGACCTGTTCGAGGCGGCGGGTGAGGAAGTCGCGGATGGCGGCCAGGGTGTCCGGGCCGACCTCGACGGGTTGCAGGGCGGCCGCGGCGGACAGGGCTTCGAAGACGTCGACGGCGGCCAGGCCGGGGTGGGCGCGGTGCACGGCGAGCAGGCCGAGGACGGCCCGGCGCACGGCGAAGGGGTCGCTGCTGCCGGTGGGCAGGCCTACCGTGGCGGCCAGGCCGGCGATCAGGTCCAGGCGGTCGGCCAGGGACAACAACGCACCGGGTACGGACAAAGGCAGCACATCACCGGCATGGCGCGGCAACTCCGCCTCGTAGACGGCTTGCGCCACCAGCGGGGACTCCCCGGCGTTGGTGGCGTAGTCGCGGGCCATCACGCCGGCCAGGCTGGTCATCTCGGTGACCAACTGCGAGCCCAGGTCGAACTTGACCAGCTCGCCGGCCCGGCCGACGATCTCGTCGTCGTCCTCGGACACCCCGGCGGACGCGGCGAGCAGAGTGGCGAGCGAGTCGATGCGAGCGGCGCGGTCGGCCATCGAGCCGAGCTTGTCGGTGAAGGTGAGCCGGTGCAGGCGGTCGCGCAGGGCTGCGAGAGGCTGGGCACGATCGGCTCGGTAGAAGAAGGCCGCGTCCTCGTACCGGGCGCGCAGCACTGCTTCGTTGCCGGCGCGGACCACGTCGGTGTCGACCGGGCCGTTGGCGACGGTGACGAACAGGGGCAGCAGGTCGCCGTGCTCCGAGCGTACCGGAAGATATCGTTGATGTTTGCGCATCACCGTGGTCAGCACCTCGGCCGGCAGGTCCAGGTAGCGCTCGTCGAAGCGGCCCAGCAGCGGGGTCGGCTGCTCGACGAGGTAGGTCACCTGGTCGATCAGGGCGGTCTCGGCGAGCACGTCGACAGTGCCTTCGCCGTACGCCAGTTCCTGCGCTCCCGACACGATCAGCTCGCGCCGGTCGTCGGGGTCGGCGATGATCCCATTGATCGCAACGGTCTCCATGAAGGTCTCCGCCGAGGCGATCCGCAGGACCGGTTCGGCGGCCGTGCGCAGCACCCGGGTCGCGCGGCCGGCGCTGAGCGCACCCACCGCGACCGGCACGACGTCATCACCCCAGAGCGCCACCAACCAGCGGATCGGCCGGGTGAAGGCGAGCTTCGGATCGTTCCAGCGCATGTTCTTGGCCGCGCGCAGACCGGTCACCACGTTCGCCAGCACGGGCGCCAGCACGGCGAGTGCCGCGCTGCCAGCGACCTGCTTGTGCACGACAAGATGCGGTACGCCATTGAGCTCGGCGGTTTCCAGCGACTCCACCGGCACCCCCTGCGAGCGCGCGAACCCGGCTTTGGCCTGCTCCGGAGCCGTGGTGCGCGGCCCCTTCACGGTCTGCGTGTAGTCCTGCTCGCGGGCGGCCACCCCGCTCACCACGGCGATGATGCGCCTCGGCGTGGCGTGCACCCGCACGTCCCCGTGCCCGAGCCTGGTCCTGCCCAACTGCTCGATCAGAAGATTGCGCACCTGGGTACGGGCGGAGCGCGCCTCGCTCGGCGGCAGCTCCTCGGTGCCGATCTCGAGAACCAGACTCCGGGCCCGATCGCCGGTCTGCTCGCCGGTGGCACCCGCGATCGCTTCGTCCACCGGTTCGCTGAGCCCGAGCGAGAGGCCCTCCTCGTCGCGGCGGGCGACCCACAGCTTGGCCACGTCCCCGGCGAGGCGGCGCATCCGGGCGAACTCGGCCGCCCGCTCGGCCGTGGAGACGGCACCGCGCGCGTCGAGCACGTTGAACGCCTGCGAGCATTTGAGCACGTAGGTGTGCGCGGGCACCGGCAGTCCCAGGTCGATCAGGCGCTGCGCCTCGGCCGCGTACAACTCCAGCAGCCCGCGGTTGGCCGTCACGTCGGCGTCGTCGAGGTAGTAGCGCGACATCTCGTACTCGGCCTGGCCGAACACTTCGCCGTAGGTGACGCCCGGGGCGTACTCGATGTCCTTGAAGTGCGTGACGCCCTGCAGCGCCATGATGATGCGCTCGATGCCGTACGTGATCTCCACGCTCACCGGGTCGAGGTTGAGCCCGCCGGCCTGTTGCATGTAGGTGAACTGGGTGATCTCCAGCCCGTCGAGCCAGACCTCCCAGCCCAGCCCCCACGCCCCGAGCGCCGGCGCGGCCCAGTTGTCCTCCACGAAGCGCACGTCGTGGGCGGCCACATCGATGCCCAGCGCGGCCAGGCTGCCCAGGTAGAGCTCCTGGGAGTTGCCCGGGTCGGGTTTGAGGATCACCTGCAGCTGGGTGTGGGTCTGCAGCCGGTTCGGGTTCTCGCCGTAGCGCGAGTCGTCGGGGCGCACGGACGGTTCGGCGTACACCACGCGCCATGGCTCGGGGCCCAGCACCCGCAGGAACGTCGCGGGGTTGAGGGTGCCCGCGCCGACCTCGGTGTTCATCGGCTGGACGACCAGGCATCCCTGGGCGGTCCAGTACGCGGTGAGCCGAGCGAGCGCGTCCTGCATGGTGAGCATGGGAACAAAGTCTAATTACGCGATCACCGGGTATCTCGTCATGATGCTGACAGGTGACCTCTACCGCTTTCAGGACCTGCTGAGCCCCGGCGAGGCCGCGGTGGTGACCCGCGTCCGCGAGTTCCTGGCCACTCAGGTCGTACCCATTGCCAATGACTACTGGGCTCGCGCGGAGTTCCCGTTCCAGCTGATCAAGGGGTACGCCGAGCTGGAGATCGCCGGCACCGAACAGTCCACCTTACTCTCCGGCTGGCTGGCCCTGGAGATGGCGCACGCCGACGCCTCGATGGCCACGTTCTACGGTGTGCACTCGGGTCTGGCGATGGGCAGCATCCAGACCTGCGCGTCGCAGGAGCAGAAGGAGCGCTGGCTGCCCGGCATGCGCACGTTCGACAAGATCGGCGCGTTCGCCCTGACCGAGCCCACCGGCGGTTCGGACGTGGCCGCCGGTCTGCGCACCACGGCCCGGCGCGACGGCGATCACTGGGTGCTCAACGGCCAGAAGCGCTGGATCGGCAACGCCACCTTCGCCGACCTGATCGTGGTCTGGGCCCGTGACGAGCAGGACGACCAGGTCAAGGGGTTCGTCGTGCCCAAGGACACCCCGGGATTCACGGCCACGAAGATCGAGAACAAGATTGCCCTGCGTACGGTTCAGAACGCCGACATCACGTTCACCGGCTGCCGGGTGCCCGAGGCCGACCGGCTGCAGAACGCGCGCTCCTTCAAAGACACGTCCAAGGTGCTGCGGGCCACGCGCAGCGGCGTAGCCTGGGAAGCCGTCGGCGTGATGCTGGCCGCGTACGAGATCGCCCTCGAATACGCCAAGGAACGCGAGCAGTTCGGGCGTCCGATCGGCAAATTCCAGTTGGTGCAGGATCTGCTGGTACGAATGCTGGGCAACGTCACCGGTTCGCTGGGCATGTGCGTGCGGCTGGCGCAGTTGCAGGACGCCGGGGAGTTCAAGGACGAGCATTCGGCGCTGGCCAAGGCGTACACGACCACCCGGATGCGCGAGGTGGTCGGCTGGGCACGCGAGATCCTGGCCGGTAACGGAATCGTGCTCGACTACGACATCGGGCGCTTCGTGGCCGACGCCGAGGCGCTGTACTCCTACGAAGGCACCCGCGAGATCAACACGATGATCGTGGGCCGGGCGGTGACAGGGCTGAGCGCCTTCGTCTGAGCGCCTACCGGCAAGGGGGCTGGTAGCCGTCGATGCGCAGCCCCCGGAAGTCCAGCTCGTTCGCGGTCTTGCCGGCGAAGACCAGGCCGCGGGCTTCGGCGAGCGCCGGTCCGAACGGGTGCGCCGGTTCGCCCAGCTCCGGTAGCCACGTCCACCGCCCCGGGTCGAAGCTGAAGAACCTGGTCACCCTCCGGCCGCCGGTCGAGGGAACGAGGGTCACCGATCGATGGATGGCGTCGCGCACTCCCGGCGCTCGCCGGCATGCGCAGCCGACGAGCCGGCAGCGGGAACAGCCGCCGCGCCGAGCGCTACCACCAGGCAGGCGGCCAGGGCGGTCGAACCACCTCGCAGTCGCGGCATGCCGGATCTCCCATCAGTGGGGTTTGCTGAGAGCTTTCCCGACTTGGCATCGATCGTCAACGATGCCACGCTGGATGCCGGTTTGCCCGAGGCGCCGGGCTGAGTGACTTCGTCCGACGGTAAACTGCAAGCAGCGATTCGCCAGTACCGTTTGTTTGTACGCAATCTGCAATGTGGCAGATTGAGGTGTGGCGAACAGCGGTGTTGCGTGCTGTACTGCTCGCAGAGTTCGATCCTTGTGGACCGAGCTGAGAGAGCTTCCGGTGGCCTTCGGGCGGACAAGCGAAGGAAGCGTCTTTTCAAGGCATCCGGGTGCAGCCGGGTGCCTTTCTCTGTTCCGCGGCATAAACGCGTTGACGCGCCTATTGCGACGACGAAGATCCCTTGTCCACATTACGCAGGCCCAGGCACAAGATGTGGTTACCCGGTTACGGGCTGCACACCCCGCCCCGGGACTTGTCCGCCCGGCCATCGGCCGCCCATCCGGGGCCGATGGCGCCACCACCTGGGAGCACCGATGCACCCCCGTCGCTTCTGGCTAGCCGTCATCCTGATCACCGCCCTCGTCGCCGGCCTCGGAGCGGGCCTGCTCGCCGACGCCGGCGGCATGAACACCCCCACCGCCATCCTCACCGCAGCGGGCGCCTTCTCCGGCGCGGCAGTCCTGCTCGTGGAACTGGCAAAGTTGATGATCGACCTGCTCGACTTCGCCGGCTCAGCCATCGACCCCAGCAACCTCGACCCCGACGACCCCGGTCAATAGCCAGACCCCGGTCAACAGCCACGCAGGGGCCGACCTCAACCGGCGGGTTGGATCCAGTCGAAGGTTCGCTCCACCGCACGCCGCCAGTTCCCGTACTCAGCGGCTCTCAGCCCCGCGTCCATGGCCGGTAACCACTGCCCCGCCCGGTGCCAGTTGTGCCGTAAATCCTCCAGGTCCGGCCAGTACCCCACCGCCAAACCGGCCGCGTAAGCCGCACCCAGCGACACCGTCTCCGAGGCCAGCGGGCGCACCACGGGCACGTCGAGGACGTCGGCCACGTACTGCATGAGCAGGTTGTCCGCTGTCATGCCGCCGTCGACCTTGAGCGTCTTGAGGGTCAGGCCGGAGCTTTCGTTCATGGCGTCGACGACTTCGCGGGTTTGCCAGGCCGTGGCTTCCAGCACTGCACGGGCCAGGTGACCTTTGGTGATGTACGACGTCAGGCCCACGATCACCCCGCGCGCCTCGGATCGCCAGTGCGGGGCGTACAACCCGGAGAAGGCCGGCACTATGTAGCAGCCGCCGTTGTCCTTCACCGTGCGCGCCAGCGTTTCTATTTCCGGAGCACTGGCGATCAACTCCAATTGGTCGCGGAACCATTGGACCAGCGAGCCGGTGATCGCAATCGAGCCTTCCAGGGCGTATTGAGCCGGTGATCCGGCCACCTGATAGGCGACGGTGCTGAGCAGACCGTTTTGTGATCGTACGAGATCAGTTCCGGTGTTCAGAAGCAGGAAGCTGCCGGTTCCGTACGTACATTTCGCCTCTCCCGGCGTGAAACAGGTCTGTCCGAACAGCGCGGCTTGCTGGTCACCGAGCGCCGCGGCGATCTGCACCCCGGGAAAAGCCGCCGCCGCGGTGCCGAACACCGATACCGACGGCCGGACCTCGGGCAGCATGGCTCGCGGAATGCCGAAGAACGTCAGCGATTCCGGGGACCAGTCCAGGGTGTGCACGTCGAGCAGATTGGTGCGGCTGGCGTTCGTGACGTCGGTGACGTGCAGACCACCGGTCAGGTTCCAGATCAGCCAGGTCTCCATCGTGCCGAACAGGATCTCGCCGCGCTCGGCCCGCTGCTGCAGGCCGGGCGTGTGATCGAGCATCCAGCGCAGCCGGGGGCCGGAGAAGTACGTGGCCAGCGGCAGCGCTGAGCGTTCCTGCACCGCGGTGGCCCCGGGCTTGGCCAGCAGCGCCGTGACCAGCGCATCGGTGCGGGTGTCCTGCCACACCAGGGCCCGCCCGATCGGCACGCCGGTCCGCCGGTCCCACACCACGGTCGTCTCGCGCTGGTTGGCTATCCCGACCGCCGCGACCTGGTCGAGGGTGATCCCGGCCCGGCGCAGCGCCAGCGGGGCGAGGCGTTCGACGTTGCGCCAGATCTCCATGGCGTCGTGCTCGACCCAGCCGGGCCTGGGGTAGTACTGCTTGTGCTCCTGCTGGGCCAGCGACACCAACTGGCCCCGGCGGTCGAAAACGATGCACCGCGTCGAGGTGGTGCCCTGATCGATGGCGATCACATAACGGTCCCGGGATCCCAGCGTCACCGCGTCGCCCCCAGGTCACGGGACACCGCGCGGGCGGCATCGCGGACAATGCCGACAAGACGCGCGTGCGGGCGGTAGCGGCTGTCGCAGATGCGCTCGACCAGCCCGGAGATGCCCATTGCCCCGACCACCAGGCCGCCGTAGCCGCGGATGGGGGCCGCGATGGCCGCCTCGCCGACGGTGAATTCCTCGATGTCAGCGGCCCAGCCGGCGTCGCGCACATGGGTCAACTCGGCGCTGAGGTCGCGCTCACCGGTCAGCGTGCGGTGGGTGAAGGGATCACGGGCCGGGGGCAGAGCCGCCGACCGGTACGCCAGCAGCACCTTGCCCAGCGCCGTGGCGTGCAACGGCATCAGCGTGCCGATGTCGAGGGTCTGGAACGTGTCGTCGGGACGGAAAACGTGATGGACCACCAGAACCCTCCCCTCCAGCACCGTGCCGATCCGGACCGCCTCGCCCGAGCGGGCCGCCAGGGGGTCGGCCCAGTTGATGGAACGCGACCGCAGCTCGTTGATGTCCAGGTAGCTCGTGCCCAGGTGCAGCAGGGCCGCGCCGAGCTGGTAGTGGCCCGACACCCGATCCTGTTCGACGAAGCCGACGCCCTGCAGCGTGCGCAGGATGCCGTGCACCGTCGGCTTGGCCAGGTCCAGTGAGCGGGCGATCTCGGCCAGCGAAAGCTTGCCGGGTCCACCCGCGAGCATCCGCAAGATCGCTGCGGCTCGCTCGATCGACTGCACCGTTCCGGGCACGTTACGGACTCTATGCCGCTCGATTACGCAGGGGAACAGCCCAGCGTTCGACAATGTCGAATGCCGTTCATTGCCCCCGGCGCACGGCGTTCCTAGCTTCGGTGCATGGCAGCACGATTCAAGGTCCCGGGGCTGGCGGGCGAGCTGGCCGCGGAGTTCGCCGGGACGATGATCCTCATCCTCTTCGGCGTCGGTGTCGTCGCGCAGGTAGCAGGCGGCGGCATCGGCGACCACGACAGCATTGCCTGGGCCTGGGGCCTGGGCGTCATGCTCGGCGTGTACGTGGCCGGGCGGATCAGCGGCGCCCACCTCAATCCCGCGGTCACCATCGCGCTCGCGGCCTTCAAGGGCTTCTCGTGGCGCAAGGTGGCACCGTACTCGATCGCCCAGTTCCTCGGCGCGTTCGTGGCAGCTCTGATCGTACGGTGGAATTACACGGAGGTTCTGCACGCGGCCGACCCCGGCCTGACGATCAAGACCCAGGGCGTCTTTTCGACGCTGCCGGGCAACGGAACGCTTCCGGTGGGCGAGTGGGGCGCTTTCCGGGACCAGATCATCGGTACGGCCATTCTGCTCTTCCTGATCCTGGCCATCACCGACGCGGCCGGCACTCCCCCGGCGGCCAACCTCGCACCGTTCATCATCGGCCTGCTCATCGTGGGGATCGGCATGGCCTGGGGAACCGATGCCGGCTACGCGATCAACCCGGCGCGCGATTTCGGGCCGCGGCTGGCAAGCTACTTCACCGGGTACGGCGGGGCGTTCCGCGATCAGACCGGATACCTGTACTTCTGGATACCGATCGTGGCACCGGTGCTCGGCGGACTGCTCGGCGCGGGGCTGTACCAGGCGCTCATCGGGCGGTTCCTACCCGACGAGAGCCCTCAGGAGCCGGGTCAGCTCCCGGCTGAGGACACGCACGAGACTGTGGAGGCACGCCGTGGCTGACTTCGTCGGCGCCGTGGACCAGGGCACCACCAGCACCCGCTTCATGATCTTTGATCACGGCGGCAACGAGGTGGCCCGTCACCAGCTCGAACACGAGCAGATCCTGCCGCAGGCGGGCTGGGTCGAGCACAATCCGATCGAGATCACCGAGCGCACCACCGCGGTCATCCGGACCGCCATGCAGAAGGCGAACCTGCAGGCCAGCGATCTGGCCGCGCTCGGCATCACGAACCAGCGGGAGACCACCGTGGTGTGGGACCGCCGGACCGGGCGCCCCTACTACAACGCGATCGTGTGGCAGGACACCCGTACCGATCGGATTGCCTCGGCCCTGGATCGTGACGGGCGCGGCGATGTCATCCGGCGCAAGGCCGGGCTGCCCCCGGCCACCTACTTCTCCGGCGGCAAGATCCAGTGGATTCTGGACAACGTCGACGGGGTGCGCGAGGCGGCCGAGCGCGGCGACGCCATCTTCGGCAACACCGACAGCTGGCTGCTGTGGCACATGACCGGCGGTGTCGACGGCGGCAACCACATCACCGACGTCACCAACGCCAGCCGCACGATGTTGATGAACCTGGAGACCCTGGACTGGGACGACGAGCTGCTGGGGTTCTTCGGCATCCCGCGACAGATGCTGCCGGAGATCCGGCCGTCGTCGGACCCCAACACGTACGGGGTGGCGCGCTGGCCCGGACCGCTGGGCGGGGAGGTGCCGCTGACCGGTGACCTCGGCGACCAGCAGGCGGCCACCGTCGGGCAGGTCTGCTTCAACGTTGGCGAGGCCAAGAACACCTACGGCACCGGTAACTTCATGCTGCTCAACACCGGTAACGAGCTGGTGCGCTCGGAGAACGGGCTGCTCACCACGGTCTGCTACAAGTTCGGTGACGCGGCCCCGGTGTACGCCCTGGAAGGCTCGATCGCGGTGACCGGCTCGGCCGTGCAGTGGCTGCGCGACCAGTTGCACATCATCAAGTCGGCCGACGAGAGCGAGGTGCTGGCCAAGAAGGTCGACGACAGCGGCGGCGTGTACTTCGTACCCGCGTTCTCGGGTTTGTTCGCTCCTTATTGGCGCTCGGATGCGCGCGGGGCCATCGTCGGGCTGTCGCGTTTCAACACCGACGCGCACATCGCACGGGCCACCCTCGAGTCGATCTGCTACCAGACCCGTGACGTGGTCGAGGCGATGGCGCAGGACTCCGGGGTGACCCTCGACGTGCTCAAGGTGGACGGTGGCATCACCGTCAACAACCTGTGCATGCAGATCCAGGCGGACGTGCTCGGCGTTGCGGTCAGCCGCCCTGTGGTGGCCGAGACGACCGCGCTCGGGGCTGCGTACGCCGCCGGGCTGGCCGTCGGGTTCTGGAAGAACACCGACGAATTGCGCGAGAACTGGAACGAGTCGCAGCGCTGGCAACCGGCATGGTCGCGGGAACAGCGGGAAGACGGCTTCGGACGCTGGAAGAAAGCGGTCCAGCGCACTCTCGATTGGGTAGACGTTGACTGACGCAGAACTCTCCCCAGCCAGTCGTGCCGCCGCGCTCTCGGCGCTGGCCGGTAACGAGGTCGATGTGCTGGTCGTGGGCGGCGGCGTGGTGGGCGCGGGCTGCGCCCTCGACGCCGCCACCCGCGGTCTGTCGGTCGGCCTGGTCGAGGCCCGCGACTTCGCCTCCGGCACGTCCAGCCGCTCCAGCAAACTCATTCACGGTGGCCTGCGCTACCTGGAGATGCTGGACTTCGCCCTGGTCCGCGAGGCCCTGCGGGAACGCGGGCTGATCCTGCAGCGCCTCGCCCCGCACCTGGCCCGCCCGGTGCCGTTCCTCTACCCGCTCAAACACCGGGTGTGGGAGCGGCTGTACGCCGGCACCGGCGTGCAGCTCTACGACCTCATGGCCACCGCACACGGCGGCCTGCCCCGGCACCGCAACTTCTCCCGCCGCCAGGCCCTGCGGGTCTGCCCGGCGTTGAAGAAGGACGCCCTGGTCGGCGCGCTGCAGTACTACGACGCGCAGCTCGACGACGCCCGGCACACCATGTTCCTGGCCCGCACGGCGGCGGCGTACGGTGCGCACGTGGCCAACCGCACCGAGGTGGTCGGCTTCCTGCGGGAGGGCGAGCGTGTCACCGGTGTGCGGGTGCACGACCTGGAACTCGATCACACCTTTGAGATCCGCGCCCAGCAGGTGGTGAACGCAACGGGCGTGTGGACCGATGACACGCAGGGCCTGGTCGGCGAGCGCGGGCAGTTCCACGTCCGCGCGAGCAAGGGGATCCACCTGGTGGTGCCGCGCGACCGCATTCAGTCACACACCGGACTGATCCTTCGTACGCCCACAAGTGTCCTGTTCGTCATCCCGTGGGGCCGCCACTGGATCGTCGGGACCACCGACACCGATTGGAGTCTGGACAAGGCCCACCCCGCCGCGTCCAGCACCGACATCGACTACCTGCTGGAACAGGTCAACACCGTGCTGGCCACGCCCCTGACCCGCACCGACGTCCAAGGCGTGTACGCCGGCCTGCGCCCCTTGCTCAGCGGCGAGTCGGAATCCACCTCGCAGCTGTCACGCGAGCACACCGTCGGCAGCCCGGTCCCCGGCCTGGTAGTCGTGGCCGGCGGCAAGTACACCACGTACCGGGTGATGGCCCGCGACGCGATCGACGCCGCCGTGCACGGTCTCGGCCGCTCGGTGCCCCGCTCGTGCACCGAACGCGTCCCGCTGCTGGGCGCCGAGGGCTACACCGCCCTGTTCAACCGCCGCCGCGTTCTGGCCGAGCAGTCAGGCCTGCATGTGGCCCGCGTCGAGCACCTGCTGGGCCGCTACGGTTCCCTGGTGCACGAGGTGCTCGCGCTGGTCAAGGACGACCCCGACCTCGGCAAGCCCCTCGAAGGAGCCGAAGATCATCTGCGGGCCGAGATCACCTACGCGGCCGGCCACGAAGGCGCCCGGCATCTGGAGGACGTCCTCACCCGCCGTACCCGCATCTCGATCGAAACCTTCGACCGTGGCGTGGGCGCAGCCCCGATGGCCGCCGACCTGATGGGCGACGTCCTGGGCTGGTCGCAGGACCAACGCCACCGCGAGGTGGAGAACTACCGCCTTCGCGTAGAAGCCGAACGAGCATCTCAGGAACAACCCGACGACGAAACCGCCGACGCAGCCCGCCTGGGAGCCCCGGACGTCGTCCCGGTGCACGCAGCCTGAGCAACGCTGCTAGCAGGACGCCGGCTGGCCGCCCTTGGTGAACGTGTCCAGGGCGGCCAGCGCGTCGTCCACTGTCGCGACCTTGGCCATCGGCAGACCGGGCACCGCGTTCTGGGCCGCCTCCGCGCAGTTGCCCGCCGGCACCAGGAAGATCTGCGCGCCCGCTGCCTTGGCGCCGAGCAGCTTCTGGGGGATGCCGCCGATGCTTCCGACTGCGCCGCTGTCATCGATGGTGCCGGTGCCGGCGATGACTTTGCCACCGGTCAGGTCGGCCGGGGTGAGCTTGTCGATGATGCCGAGGGTGAACATCAGCCCGGCGCTGGGGCCGCCGATGCGATCGAGGTCGAACGACACCTCGAACGGTCTGCCGATTTTCTCGCGGGCAATTTTCTCGGCGCTGGTTTCGGACTCCTTGAAGTCCTGTGTGTTCTGCTGGTCGACCTGCTGGGTGGTTTTGCCCGGCGGGTAGACCACGTCGCGGGGCACGAGGGCGCGGTCCGGGTCGGTCCAGTTGCTGACGGCCCGGGACAGCGACACTTCTGTTCGTACCTGAACGGTCGTCAGACGCAGTTGACCCTTGGACTGTGAGACCGGGGCGCCGGTGACCGTGATGATCTGACGGCCCTGGTCGGTGCCGAGTGTGTCGACAGTCGGGCCCGGCTCGAGCACCACGTAGGGCAGCGGGACCGTGACGACACCGGCCCCGAGCAGGGCGGTGCCGAGGGCCCCGGCGAGCAGCACGATGCCGCGGCGCTTCGTAGCCATGCGAGTCAGCCCCTCGTACCTTTCATACCGGCGAAAACGACTGCCAGCGTACGGTGCTGCAGCGCGCTTCCCCAGCCACCCCGCAGGGCACCTGCGCACAAGCTGGTGAGCAGCGCCATCACCTCGCTCAGCCCGAGCTCCGCACGTACCGCATGAGCAGCCTGCGCCTCACCCAGCAGCCGGCCGACCGCCTCGTCGAGCGCCCCCATCGCCGCGCCGAGGTCCACGCCGGTCAGCGTGATCACCGTGCGCTGCTGGGCCGCCTGCGAAACCAGCTCGGTGAAGAAGGTGAACAGCCCGTCCGCCCCCGACAGCGCGCCGGCCTGCTCGATCAGCCGGGCCAGCAGCCGCTTCATGATGGCCGTGAGCAGGTCGTCCTTGGCCGGGAAGTGCCGGAACACGGTCCCGATCGCCACCCCGGCCAGCCGCGCCACCTCCTCGGTTGACGCCCCGGCGCCCTCGGCGGCGAACACCTGCTCGGCCGCATCCAGGATCCGCGCCCGGTTGCGCTGCGCGTCCGCCCGCACGCCAGCCCTCCTTTACAACCTGAGTCCCGGCTCATTATCGTCGCCTAAGTCGAGTTGTCACTCAGCTTACGCCGTCCAGGGAGGCACCATGACCCCGCACGCCATCTTCGAGCGCATCCGCAGCCGGTGGCTTGCGGGCTACCCCACGTTCGACGCCGCCCTGCTCACCGAGGACATCACGCTCGAAACCCCGTTCTCGAACCACAGCCTCACCGGCCGCGACCGGGTCCTCGCCTACATCACCGCAGGTCACGCCGCGATCCCGTTCCGTCTCACCGCCTGCCATACGCGGGCGATTCACGAAACCAGCAACCCCGGAACCATCATCATCGAGTACGAACTCAGCGGCGCAATGACAGCCACCGGCGCGACCGCCACGGCTCCGTTCGTCGTCGTGCTCACCACGCGCGACGGCAAGGTCGCCGGCTGGCGCGAGTACCAGCCGGACACGATCGCCGCGGCCATGCAGGGCAAACTCCCCTGACGCTCAGCCGCCCGGGAACGACACCTGCACTTGCAACCCGTCGTGCCCGCTCGACGAGGCAGCGATGGTCCCGTCATGTGCCGGCACGATCGACCGGGCGATCGCCAGCCCCAGCCCCGCCCCCCCGCTGTGGTCGATCCGGGCC
>NZ_LOJP01000001.1:4240257-4242668 GCF_001553785.1 Actinoplanes sp. TFC3 | reverse complement strand
GCGGGGTAGAGCGGCCTCGACGAAACCGGCGGCGATCACATTGGCGGCGATGGGAACGACGCCGATCAAGGGCGGCCTCGACCAAGGCCGGCGGCGGCTGAGGGCGGCCTCGACCAGGGCTCGCGGGGCGTCCGGTCGAAAGGGGCATGCGGCCGAAGGCGGCAAGCATGAGGGGCGGCCGGCCCGAATGGTGTGCCCCAGGCCCGGAAAGCCCACAGGCGAAGCGGCAGCCGCGCCCAGCAGCCAGCGGCAGCCACATCCAGCAGTCAGCCTGGCCAAGCACCGAGCCCACCCTCACCCCAAACGCTCTCCCCAAGGGCAGCATCCTCTACTGCATCGGATAGAACCCAGTAGGCGGCTCAGCGAACTGCGCAGCCGAACTACGCCGGCGCAGGTGCAGCCGCATCAGCAGAGCCACTCCCATGAACACCAGCAGCGCACCAACGATCAACCCAGGGCCCAGAAGGCTGGGTGGCCCGCCCTCCGAGGCCGCCGGGATCGCGTTGAGGTTCGGTGCCGGGCTGGAGGTTTCCCCGGCCCCGGACTCCTGGTCGGACGAATCCGAGGACGAATCCGACGAAGAGTCCGAAGGGGAAGGCGACGGCGAATCCGACGGGGCAGGAGACGGGGACTCGGTGGCCGCCGGCTCCTGGCCCACCACGGGGCTCTGGCCGGAGGCTTCCTGCAGGAGGGTGCCGTTTGCGGTGAAAGCCTGGGGTTGGAACAGGATGCGGCCGGTGTCGGCGTCTTCGTCAAAGCTGACCTGGTAGCGGGCGGTTACGGTGCGGCCGCGGCACAGTTGGCCTGGGTCGAGGGCTTCGTCGGTGATGCGGGCGGTGCTGCCGTTGTTCTGACGGCGTACCGGGAAATCTCCGGAATCTTCCACCCGCGTTATTGTGACCTCGTCCAGGTCGGGGCCGTCCACCTGCAGGAGCAGCGACCAGCGGACCTTGATGCAGCGGGCCCGGTCGGTGGAGGCGACCACCGTCATGGTGCGGCTTTCGGCTCCGGCGCCGAAGGTGGCGGGGAGCTCGGTTATCTGTACGGTGAAGCCGGGCTCGGCGGCGGAGGCTGATCCGGGTAGGACCATCGTTGCCCCCGCCGCGGCCAGGGCGGTCGCTACCAAAGCGGCGCGGTACCGCACAGCGATCAACTCCTTACAGATTGTAGTGCGCTTGGCCTGCACGTGAGGTAGTTCGGGGCTGGGGGCTCAAAGGTTCAGCTGTGGCGCAGGTGACACCCCGCGAGGCACTTTATTTTTACGTCACCGGGGGGGTCGGTGGGGTGTCCTAGCAGCTCACGACCCTTGTCGCCAAGGTCACGCGGACGGCTGGCGGAAATTGGTCCCAAAGAACTTCCCGATCGTTCATCCGATCCTGCCCCCGGCACGTAGATGGGGGAGGGCAACGGACCGGAGACGACGCACCGTGAGGAAAGGCAGAGACCCGGCCGGCGCCCGACAGTAACGAGCGCGGGGCATCCCCCACGGGTGCCGGTGACCGTCGAACGCCCACGACGCCGCCTTACCGCTGCGGAGAACGAGGAGCTATGGCCCGGACGAAGACGAAAGAACGAGCCACCAGTCGTGTGGACGTCGAAATGGGTGCCACCGGTGGACCACAACCACCGTCGAAGCTCGCCGTCACGTTGCTCGGGGTCTGCATCCTGGCGGTCATCTGGGCCGTGATGATGATGGTCCCGGCCGGGCGCGTCGCCTACGTCTACATCTTCAGCTACTCCGAGTTCTACATGGGCGTGCTGACGCTCGTGTCGCTCTCGATCACGATCATGGTTGGCCTGGTCTCCACCGACCGGCTGGTCCTGACGATCCGCCAGCGCCTGCTGCTGCAGTCGACGCACCGCACCACCGGCGTCATCGCCGTCGCCTCGCTCGGCGTCCACCTGTGGACCAAGTACGCCATGGGCAAGATGCAGTTCATCGACGCCTTCATCCCGTTCCTCAACCCAGGCAAGACGCTGTTCATCGGCTTCGGCACGCTGTCGGGCTGGATCATGGTGCTGGTCATGTGGACGGGCATCGCGCGGGCCCGGTTCATCGGCCGCGGCCGGCCCTGGATGTGGCGCGGCATTCACAGCATCTCGTACCTGATGTGGCCGATCGCGCTGCTGCACGGCCTGAACGCCGGTCGTCCCGCCGCCGTCTGGGTCATCGTCAGCTACGTCATCTGCGTGCTGATGGTGCTCATCGGGCTTGCCGTCCGCATCGCCGTGAGCCTGAACCGCAAGAAGGACTTCGCCTCCCAGCAGGGCACCGCGGGTGGCAACACCGGCGCCATGAAGCCGGTCGGCCGGATGGGAGCCGCAGTGCCCGGCCGCGGCAAGAGCCCCAGCCGCCGCGACGACGACGCGCTGGTCTCCGACCGGGGCAACGCCGTGCAGGCCTGGAAGCC
>NZ_LOJP01000001.1:4232301-4240157 GCF_001553785.1 Actinoplanes sp. TFC3 | reverse complement strand
GCGGCGCCCCGCCCGGCAGCCGCCGCCGCACCCGCCGCCCCGATGGCCGCTGCCACCTCCGAGCAGCCCGTCGTCAAGCCGGTCAGCGCCGCCCCCGCCCCGGCCGCCGCGCCGATCAGCCCGGCGCCCATGGCCGTACCGGTCGCCGAGGAACGCCGCCCGCGCCGCGACGACGATCGGCGCCCGCGCCGTGACGCGGACGAGCGGGCCCGCCGCCGCCGTGACTACGAGGACGTGCCCACCCAGCGCTGGGAGTTCGAGGACGAGGACGACATGCCGGCCCAGCGGGGCCGTCGCCGCCCGGTGGACGCGTACGACGAGGAACTGCCCGCCCCCCGCCAGCGCCGTGCCGCCGAGCATTTCGACGAGCCCACCGGACCGATCTCGCGCCGCGCGCTCGAGGATCGCCGCTACGACGACGAGGACGACGTGCCCGCGCCGCGTGGCCGGGGCCGGCGGGCTGCCGAGGAGTACGACGAAGCCCCCCGCGCCCGCCGCTACGCCGAGCCGGAGTTCGACGACCAGCCCGACTTCGACGATGAGCCGGCACCGCGCCCCCGGGGCCGTCGCTTCGCCGAGGCCTCCTACGCCGCCGAGACCGACGCGATGCCCGCGCCACCACGCCCGCGCCGCGCCGCGTTCGACGACGACGAGGTGCCGGCCCCGCGCCCGCGCCGCGCCGTGTTCGAGGACTTCGAGGACGAGGCACCGGCTCCCCGCCAGCGCCGCTACGCCGACGAGGACCCGCGCTACGATGACCCGCGCTACGACGAGGCCCCGCCGCGTCGCCGCGCCGCCCGCTACCCCGGCGAGCAGCCACGCTCGTCCCGCGCAGCCCGCTACGCCGGGGAAGAGGAGGAGGTGCCCCGGGCCCGGCGCGACCGGGGCGCCGACGTGGACCGCGCCGACTCGGGACGGCACAGCCGTAGCGAGTTCGTCGACCTCGGGGCGCCGGACGACCCGAACTACCTGGAACCCGACGAGACGCCGACGCTTGTCGACATGGCGCAGCGCCGCGCCCGCAGGGCAACACAGCAGGAATCCGTACGGACCGGGACGGGCCGGGGGGCCCGCCGAGGATCCCGGCCCACAGCGGTTGAGGAAGCAGACGACGCCACCTACTGGGCGCAGCTGCGAGGGGAAGCTCAGTGAGCGGTCAGGTTCCACCGGTAACAAGCATTGGTACCCCGCGGCTGACCGCGGGGATGGAGGAGTACGGCCGGTTGGACCTGCTGGCGCACCAGGAGGTGCACGGCGGGTTCGCGGCCCTGTCCAGCGGTGAGCTCATCGGGCTGGCCGACCGCATCGAGCTGCGCGGGCGCGGCGGTGCGGGCTTCCCGTTCGCCCGCAAGGTCCGCGCGGTTGTCGACTCGTGCCGGCGTCAGGATCTGCCGCCGGTCATCGTCGTCAACGCCACCGAGGGCGAGCCGCCGTCGTGGAAGGACAAGGCGGTCCTGACCCGGGCCCCGCACCTCATCCTCGACGGCGCCGCGCTGGCCGCTGCCGCGCTGGACGCCGAGGAGATCGTGATCGGCATCGCCGACGACGGCGTCGGGCAGGACTCCCTGGCCGCCGCGCTGGCCGAGCGCCGCATGCCGGTGCCCACCCGCATCGTCACCGTGCCGCACCGCTTCATCTCCGGGGAGGGTGGGGCGCTGGTGCGCGGCATCAACGGCGAGGCGCACATCCCGCCCGGGCGCAAGGTGCGCTCCAGCGACAACGGCGTGGCGGGGCTGCGCACCCTGCTGTCCAACGCCGAGACGTACTCGCAGATCGCCATCGCCGCTCGGCTCGGGCCGTGGGAGTACAACTCGGTGGGCATCGAGGGGGAGCCAGGCACGGTCATGCTGACCGTCGGCGGCTCGGCCACCGCACCCGCGGTCGTCGAGGCGCCCACCGGCACCCCGCTGATGGAGGTGCTGGAGATGTGCGGCGCCGACATCGGCGCGGGCCTGCTCGTCGGCGGCTACCACGGCAAGTGGATCACCGCCGAGGCGGCCAAGACCGTCACCATCTCCCGCAAGGGCTTCGCCAAGGTCGGCGGCACGCTCGGCGCGGGCATGCTCATCCCGATCGGCTCGCAGACCTGCCCGCTCGGCGAGGTCGCGCAGGTCGTGCAGTACCTGGCCGGTGAGTCGGCGGGTCAGTGCGGCCCATGCCGGCTGGGCCTGCCGGACCTGGCCCGCGCGGTCACCCTGGTCGCGCTGGGCGGCAGCGCGCTGGAGAACGTGCGCCAGGCTGCCGGTGTGGTCAAGGGTCGTGGCGCGTGCAGCCACCCGGACGGTACGTCGCGTTTCGCGTTGTCGGCGCTGGAGGTGTTCGCCCGCGACGTGGAGCTGCACGCCAACGGCGAGGGCTGCGGCAAGCAGGTACGTGGCATTCTCCCGCTGCCGTACCACCAGCAGCAGGGCGCGCGGAAGCTGGCGCTTGACTGGTCGCGCTGCGACGGCCACGGGCTGTGCTCGGCGGTCGCCCCGGAGATCATCCGGCTGGACGCGAACGGGTTCCCGGCGTTCCCGCAGACCCCGTTGCCGCCATGGCTGGAGAACGGCGCCCGCAAGGCCGTCAACGTCTGCCCCGCGCTGGCACTGCGTCTCACCGAAGCCGGCAAGAAATAGCGCCGGCCCGGCGGGCCAGCGAGGCCGGACGCAAGGAAGTACAGAAGGGCACAGTTCAACACTTCTTCTTGCCTGCGCGGGGGCCTGCGAGTTGAGTGATCTGGTCGTACACAGATCAGCCCCTGGGGAGCCGAACTCGTGGACACCGCGTACCGCGTGAGTCCTCTGCACCGCAACGATCCCGAACGGCTCGGGCCGTATCAGCTCACCGGGCGGCTCGGGTCCGGCGGCATGGGCGTGGTGTACCTGGGCCGTGACCGCGACGGCGGCCATGTCGCCATCAAGCTGGTGCACGCGACCTTGGCGTATGACCCGGAGTTTCGTGGCCGCTTCCGCAGCGAGGTGGAGCGCGCACGGCAAGTGCCCTCATTCTGTACGGCCGAAGTCCTCGACGCCGACCTGGATCACAACCCGCCGTACCTCGTGGTCGAGTACGTCGACGGCCCCAGCCTGGCCGAGGTCGTGGAGGACCGGGGTCCCCTGCGCGCCGCCGCCCTGCAGTCGCTGGCAGTGGGCGTGGCCACCGCGTTGTCCGGCATCCACGGCGCCGGGGTCATCCACCGTGACCTCAAGCCGGACAACGTGCTGCTGGCCCCGGGCAGCCCCAAGGTCATCGACTTCGGGATCGCGCGGGCGTTCGAGGCCACCAGCCAGCACACCCGCACCGATCAGATGGTCGGCACCGTCGCCTACATGGCGCCCGAGCGCTTCTCCTCCGAGCCCGGCACGCCGCTGACCGCGGCCGCGGACGTGTTCGCCTGGGGCTGCGTGGTCTCGTACGCGGGCACCGGCCGTACCCCCTTCCACGGCGACTCCCCGCAGGCCACCGCGGCGCGCATCCTCACCCAGCCACCGCACCTCGATGGCCTGCCCGAACCGCTGCGCAGCATCGTCGCCCTGTCCTTGTCCCGCGACCCGGCCGCGCGGCCCAGCGCCCGCGAGCTGCTGGACATGCTGCTCGGCGATCGCCCGGCCCCGCCACCCGCGCCGGTGGCCGCGCCCCCTCCGGCGCCCATGCCGTATCAGGACTACACCGACCAGCCGCCCAGGTCCCGCAACATCCTGATCGCCATGTTCGCGATCCTGCTCGTGCTGGCCGGGGTCACCACCGCCGGGGTGATCCTGGCCCGGACGAACGCGAACACCAAAGACGTGCCGCTGGCCTACACCCCGTCACGCGATGGCGGTGCGGCGGCCGGCGTTGGCGAGCCCAGCCTCGTACCGTCATCGTCGGCGTCTCCGTCGTTGTCTGCCAGTGCGGCGCCCAGCGCAAGCGCGGCGCCCAGCCCGAGCGCCCGTGCGACGACCGCCCCGCCGGAGAAGACGCAGCCGGCCAAGACTGTCGCGCCTACGCCCAAGGAGCCGACCGGTGGAGAGGTGATCATCCAGGATCCGCTGAACCAGCCCGGGCAGTGGCTCGACAGCGAGATCCGCGAGGAGAACGCCACCTGCTTCACCCGCGACGTCATGCGGGCCAAGCGGGTCGACCGGGGGACGTACCAGTGTGCCGGTCCGGAGGAGTCGATCACCGATGACTTCGGTGTTGCGGTGACCACCAGCCTGCAGAGTGCGGGCAGTTGCGCCGGGATCTGGTTCCACTGGGCCGGCAATCGGGGCGGGCAGGTGCTGCGGATGTGCCAGAACGAGGTGTCGATCGCCGCTGACATGCCGAGCGGAAAAGTGGAGTACGGCCACCTCGCCCTCAAGCCCGCGATCCCGCTGAAGAAGTCGACGCGGGTGCACCTGGTGATCCGCGACCGCAACGCGCAGATCTACCGCGGCGGCACGTACGTCGGCACGATCAAGCTTCCGGCCCAGGGTCCGACGTCAGGTCAGGTGCAGCTGGGTCTGAGCGTCGAAGCCATCGACAAGCAGCCGCCGTACGAGGTCACCTTTGCCAATGTGGACATCCGCTCGCTCTGAGCCGGCGTGCCGGGCGGGCATGGGCACGGATGACGTCGCCCGATAGGGTGCCTTTCTGTCACGGGGGTTTCGGGGAGGCGCGGGATGGCGGAGGAGCGAACCACGCCGCTGCGCCCCCGCGACCCTCGCAAACTGGGGGAATACGAGCTGCTCGGTCGCCTCGGTGAGGGCGGCATGGGCACGGTCTACCTCGCGCGCAGCCCGGCCGGGACGCTGGTCGCTGTCAAAATGGTGCGCGCCGACCTGGCCCACGACGACGAGTTCCGGCGCCGATTCCGCAGCGAGGTCGAGCGGGTACGACAAGTGCCGCCGTTCTGCACCGCCGAGGTCCTCGACGCCGACCCCGGCCACGAGCACCCCTACCTCGTCGTGGAATACGTCGATGGCCCGAGCCTGGCCGAGGTGGTCGACGAACGCGGCCCGCTGACCTCGGCCAACCTGCACAGCGTGGCGATCGGCGTGGCCACCGCGCTGACCGCCATCCACGGCGCCGGGATCATCCACCGCGACCTCAAGCCCCGCAACGTGCTGCTCGCCCCGGGCAGCCCCAAGGTCATCGACTTCGGCATCGCCCGGGCCATGGAGTCCAGCGGTGCGCACACCGCTACCGATCAGCTGGTCGGCACGGTGGCGTACATGGCTCCGGAGCGCTTCGGCGAGGACAGCTCGGCGGTGCTGACCCCGGCTGCGGACGTGTTCGCGTGGGGCAGCGTGGTGGCTTATGCGGGCTCTGGTCGTACCCCTTTCCAGGCAGGCTCCCCACCGGCCACCGCCGCCCGGATCCTCACCCAGCCGCCGGATCTGTCCGGACTGAGCGGGCCGTTGAGAGATCTGGTCGCGCATGCGCTGGAGAAGGACCCGGCGGACCGGCCGACCGCCCGTGAGCTGCTCGATCTGCTGGTGACCGGCCCGCATCGCAGTGCCCCGGCAGCCGCGGCGCTGGCCCATCAGCCGGGTCTGCGGGTGGCCGCCGAGGAAGCCCAGGCCGCCACCGGCTACCACTCCGCGCGTCAGCTGACCGCGGTGGCCGCGCCGGCCGAGCTGGTGGGCTACGCCGAGGACTCGATCGTCACGCAGGCGGTCACCGAGATCGGCTACCTCGAGGATTCCATCGTCACCCAGCCGGTGCCCGGCTCGACCCCGTCGCCGTTCACCCGCGACCCGCATCCCCGCCGCCCCTGGGTGCTGCCGGTAGCCATCATCCTGCTGCTGCTCGTGGTGACCGGTGTGGGCGGAGCGATCGCTGCCGCCTGGCCCGGTAGCTCTGCGAAAGTTATCGGGCAGAACGGCGTGGATGAGCCGCCGCTGCTGCAGGACGCGCTGACCCAGCCTCGCCTGTGGCATCCGTCGGCCGACAAGCAGGAGCGGGCGAGCTGCTCGTTCCGCAACGCCCTGGTGGTGCGCCGCGAGACCAAGGGCGTGTTCCGCTGCCGGGGGCCTGCCGACGCCGAGCCCGACAACCTGCAGGCCGAGGTGGGCGTCCGGTTGCTCACCCGCGACAGTTGCGCCGCGATCTATCTGCGCTATCGGGATCTCAAGGGCTATCAGGTACGGGTGTGCGAGCGCAACGTGTACGTGAGCACCCACAAATCCGCCGACATCGAGGTCCTCAAGACGTTCCCGCTCGACGACACCCCCATCGGCGTGGACGGCCCCCCGACCCGCATCACCGTGACGGTCGACGGCTCCACCCTGGAAGTGCTGCGCGACGGCGAACTCGTCGGCACGGTCAGCGTCACCGACAAGGACATCCGCGGCGGCAAGGTGGGCCTGGGCATCTACAACGAGCAGTACACCTACGCCACCGGCCCGTACGAGGTAGCGTTCACCGACATCAAGATCTGGCCCGTCAAACGCTGAACCAGCTCATCGCCTGCCCGTGCCCGCGGTTCCAGGCCAGCGGTTTGCCGTCCAGCGCCAGCACGGTGTGCAGCGTGCCGTCCGGAGGCTCCGGCAGCCCGGGATAGAGGTTGAGCCCGGCTGACGCACCCACTTCCAGCAGGGCCAGCGGCTGCGGCAGCGCCGAGAGGATCGGCAGGAGGAGGGCGCATCTGCCGGGTTTGTTGGTTTGGGTCGCTCTTGATTCGAGTTCGGTGGCGATAGCTTCCCAGTTGTGCAAGGTGAACTCGATGAAGGCTGACGGGTCGGCGCGCTCGGGTTCGAGGTGCAGGTGGTAACTGAGCGCGCAGGTGCCCGGCCGTGAACGGATCGAAGGTCCCCGGATGGACCGCATGATCGGTTCGCTGAGCCACGGCACATCAGCCCGGCGTCAGCAGGCAGAACTCGTTACCCTCCGGATCAGCCAGGACCTTCCAGCGGATGTCGCTGTCGTCGAGATCGATGTCGGTGGCGCCAAGTTTCCGCAGCCTTCCCGCCTCCACCTCAAGGTCATCCTCCGGGTACGGCCGCAAGTCGAGATGCACGCGATTCCACCCGTTCTTCGCGTCAGGCGTGCGCAGAAACTGCAGGTACGGCCCCACACCCGCCGCCGACCTCAGCGCCGCGCTCTGATCGTTCGTCTTGTGGACAGTCCAGCCCATCGCCTCGCTGTAGAAGCGGGCCATGGCTTCGGGATCGGCGCAGTCAACCGCCACCGAGGCGATCGGCCCCGTCCCCGGCGTCGGGTCTCGCCAGTCCAGCACGCAGAACTCGTTACCCTCCGGGTCCGCCAGCACCGTCCACGAGACGTCGCCCTGGCCCACATCGACGCGCTTCGCGCCTAGGCCCAGCACTTTCGCCACCAGCTCCGCGTGATGCCCCGCCGACGTAGTGGCAAGGTCCACGTGCACCCGGTTCTTGCCCACCTTCGGCTCCGCCGACTTGATGAGGTCGACGCAGGCAGCCGCCGGGTCGGGATACCCAAAGTTCGCCGGCTCGAGGTTGGTCACGCCCGGCCCCTCGCTGGAAACTTCCCACCCCAGCACCTCAGCCCAGAACGCCCCCAACGTCGCATCGTCGTGAGCCTTCATGGTGATCTGAACCAGCCGCGCACCCATCCCCAGATCCTACGATCCAACCCGGCACGGTTGTGGTCGGCCCTCACCGAACCGGCCGGCCTGCACCACGTCCCCGCCGGCGTGCAACGGCTGCGGTGGATCTCGGGTAGCGCCGGTCAGCGTCCTGCCAGGAAGCCGAACCCCGGCGGGAACCAGTTGGTCGTTCCTGACTCCTGCCCGGGGGCTGGGTTGCTGGCCCTGGGCTGAACATGCCGTTGCTTTCGAGCCGGCGCATCCACACGTCAGAACGTACTGAGCCACGCCGTTACCGCCGCCCAGCCACCCACGAACCCCGGCCGGCCCAAACGCTATCCCGCAC
>NZ_LOJP01000001.1:4181736-4232201 GCF_001553785.1 Actinoplanes sp. TFC3 | reverse complement strand
CCCCCGCCCTGCCGAGGCTGTCCCTCGCGCTGCCGAGGCTGCTTATCGCGCTGCCCATCGCGCCCGCCCTGGGAACCGCCGCCGCCGGAAGAGCCGCCGCCCCGCTGGGAACCGCCGCCACGCTGCGACCCCCCACCGCGGGAATCGTCACGAGCACCCCCACCCCGAGGCTCATCCGTCAGCCGCATGGTCAACGAGATCCGCTTGCGCGCCTCGTCCACCTCGACAACCCGGACCTTCACCACGTCCCCCGACTTGACCACTTCCCGGGGGTCGCTCACGTACTTGTTGGACAGCGCCGACACGTGCACCAGCCCGTCCTGGTGCACGCCAACGTCCACGAACGCCCCGAAGGCGGCCACGTTCGTGACCACGCCTTCGAGGACCATGCCCGGCTGGAGGTCGGCGATCTTTTCAACGCCCTCGGCGAAGGTGGCTGTGGTGAATGCCGGGCGCGGGTCGCGGCCTGGCTTCTCGAGCTCTTTGAGGATGTCAGTGATGGTGGGCAGGCCGACGGCGTCGGTGACGAACTGTTCGGGGCGCAGGGCGCGCAGGATCGGGCCGTTGCCCATTGCGGTTTTGAGGTCGGTTCCGGCTGTGGACAGGATGGTCCTGACCACCGGGTACGACTCGGGGTGCACGCTGGAGGCATCCAAGGGGTCATCGCCGTCGGGGATGCGCAGGAAGCCGGCACACTGCTCGAACGCCTTGGGGCCGAGGCGGGCCACCTTCTTGATCGCCGAGCGGCTCTTGAACGGGCCGTTGGCGTCGCGGTGCAGGACGATATTCTCCGCCAGGCCCGCGCCGATGCCGGACACCCGGGTCAGCAGGGGAGCGGACGCGGTGTTGACGTCGACGCCAACCGCGTTCACACAGTCCTCGACCACGGCGTCCAGCGACTTGGAGAGTTTGATCTCGGACAGGTCGTGCTGGTACTGCCCCACGCCGATCGAGCGAGGGTCGATCTTCACCAGCTCGGCCAGGGGGTCCTGCAGGCGCCGGGCGATGGACACCGCGCCGCGCAGGGACACGTCCATGCCGGGCAGCTCCTGCGAGGCGTACGCGGAGGCCGAGTAAACCGACGCGCCGGCTTCGGAGACCATGACCTTGGTGAGGTTGAGTTCGGGGTGCCGCTTGATCAGGTCGGCGGCGAGCTTGTCGGTCTCGCGCGAGGCGGTGCCGTTGCCGATCGCGATGAGGTCCACGTTGTGCTGCTGGGCCAGCTGCGCCAGCGTGTGGATCGAGGCGTCCCACTTGTTCTGCGGCACGTGCGGGTAGATGGTCGAGGTGGCCACGCATTTGCCGGTCGAGTCGACGACGGCAACCTTGACCCCCGTACGGAATCCGGGGTCCAGACCCATGGTGGTGCGCGTGCCGGCGGGCGCGGCAAGCAGCAGGTCGCGCAGGTTGGCCGCGAACACCCGCACGGCTTCCTCCTCGGCGGCCTGCCACAGCCGGACCCGCAGGTCGGCGCCCAGATGGATCAGAATGCGGGTGCGCCACGCCCAGCGTACGGTGTCGGCCAGCCAGCGGTCACCCGCGCGGCCCTGGTCGGTGATGCCGTTGCGACCGGCGATCGCGGCTTCGAACGACGGGGCGTCCGCTTCGTCGGCGGTCGGCTCCATCGTGAGGTCGAGGACCTCTTCCTTCTCGCCGCGGAACATGGCGAGGATGCGGTGCGAGGGCAACTTCGTGTACGGCTCGGCGAAGTCGAAGTAGTCGGCGAACTTGGCGCCGTCGGATTCCTTGCCCTCGCGGACCTTGGCGACCAGCCGGCCCCTGGTCCACATGCGTTCCCGCAAGGTCCCGATCAGGTCGGCGTCCTCAGCGAAGCGTTCGATGAGGATCGCGCGAGCACCGTCGAGGGCCGCTGCCGCATCGGCGACACCCTTCTCGGCGTCGGCAAAAGCGGCTGCTTCGGTACGGGGGTCGCGCGCCGGGTCACCGAGCAACAGATCGGCCAGCGGCTCAAGGCCGGCCTCGCGGGCGATCTGCGCGCGGGTGCGGCGCTTGGGCTTGAACGGCAGGTAGATGTCCTCGAGGCGGGCCTTGGACTCCGCGGCCATGATCTGTGCTTCGAGCGCCTCGTCGAGTTTGCCCTGGGTGCGGATGCTCTCGAGCACCGCCGTGCGGCGCTCCTCCAGCTCCCGCAGGTAGCCGAGCCGCTCCTCCAGGACGCGTAGCTGCTGGTCGTCGAGGGTGCCGGTGACCTCCTTGCGGTAGCGGGCGATGAACGGCACGGTCGCCCCGCCGTCGAGCAACTCGACCGCAGCGCTCACCTGGCCTTCACGGACCCCGAGTTCCTGGGCAATGCGCTGATGGATGGCTGTCGTCACGGCCCCGATTCTGCCCGTGGCCTCCGCCCCTTGTCTCGCCGCCCCGCGCCCGAGGCGAAGATGATCACCCGCCAGGGCGGGCCAGGGAGGTCGTTTGCACGGCTTGAAGAGCTGCTTCGGTACGAGAAGAAGCCCCCGTTTTACGCAGCAGATTGGACACGTGCACCGTCACCGTTCGCACCGAAATGCCCAGTACTTTGGCGATCTGCTTGTTGGGCATGCCCTCGGCGAGGCAGCCGAGCACCTCGCGTTCCCGGGCGGTCAACTCGGCCGGGGCGCGCACCGCCTGCGCCAGGCCGTCGAGCCCACCGGCGACCGCGAGTACCTCGGTCAGCCGATACGGATTGCCACCCGTGTGACGCCAGGTCGCATCGGCGAGAGCGCTTTGTCCGTACACGTGAAGCAGTATTTGTCCTGTCTGTGCGGCGGTGAGGGCGTTGAGGTGGCAGCGCGCGGCTCCCGCGACCCCCGCGAGACGTTCGAGGGTGCGCACGGTGAGCTGGGGATTGACCGCTTCGTCGGGTGGGCGCGAGGTCACCAGCAGCAGCGCGGGCATCTCGGCCCCGGCGAGTTCGGCGATCAGGTTCAGGCTGGCGGGGTCGAGAGCATGGAGATCCTCCACCATGAGTACGCTCGGACGGCCGCCTGCGAGGGCGCGAACCGTGGTCACGGCCAGGCGCAGCAGTGCGTCCGGCGTGTAACGCTCCCGGGGGACATCGGGATCCTGGGCGAGCCACGCGAGCGCCTGGGGCGGCACCGGGAGCTGCGGACGCGGACCGCACCCGGCCAGCACCGCGGCAAGCCAGTCATAAGGAGCCGGAGAATGCAGCCTCGCCGAGCCGGACAGCGTCACCTCGGGGGCCGTGGCCTGCACTGCGGCCGCGGCGAGCCGGCTCTTCCCGGTCCCCGGCAGCCCGGTGATCACCGCTGGCACACACCGGCCGAGGGCCTGCGCCCGCTCCCAGGCGTGGCGCAACTCCTGCAGGGCGTCCTCACGACCGACCATCGGCACCGGCATCACGCCCCCAGACTACGTAGTAGGTACTACAGACACGGCTCGCGGCCTTTGGCAGGCTGGTGACATGAGCTTGGTGCTACGTGCGGTTGCCGCCTCCGACCAGGGACTGGTCCGCTCCAACAACGAGGACGCGGTCTTCGTGGGCAGCAGGCTGCTGGTCGTTGCCGACGGCATGGGCGGGCTGCCCGCCGGCGAGCTGGCCAGCGAGATCCTGGTGACCGCGGTGGCCGTGGTCGATGACATGCCGGACACCGGCGAGCCGCTGCAGGACCTGATCGCGGCGCTGGGCACTGCCAACGAGCGCATCGAGGCCGCGGTCAAGGACGACGACGCGCGCGACGGCATGGGCACGACCGTGACGTCGCTGATGCTGGCCGGGGACCGCGCTGCCGCCCTGAACGTGGGGGACTCGCGCTGCTATCTGGTGCGTGACGGCGTGCTGACCCAGATCACCCGCGACGACACGTACGTCCAGGCGCTCGTCGATCAGGGCGTGCTGAGCCCGGACGACGCGCGCCGGCATCCCCAGCGGGCGTTGGTGACCCAGGCCGTGCAGGGCGGACCCTTCCGGCCCGCGGGGCGGATGGTGCCGGTCAAGGCGGGGGACCGTTTCCTGCTGTGCAGCGACGGGTTGAGCGACTACGTGGAGGACGAGGTGATCGCGGCGACGCTGCGGTCGTACCCGGATCGCCAGGTTTGTGCCGCTGAACTGATCGCCCGCACGCTGGAAGCCGGAGCGCCGGACAATGTCACGGTGATCGTGGCGGACGTCGAGGACGAGTAGTGGTCCTGCAGACCGACCGCCTGGTGCTGCGCCGCTTCCGCACCGAGGATGTGGCGGCGCTGGCGGCGTACCGGTCGGATCCCGGCGTGGCCCGCTACCAGTCGTGGTCGTCGCCCTACTCGCTGGACAAGGCCCGGTATTCGGTGCAGACCATGATCGCCGCGGACCCCGGCATGCCCGGCTGGTTCCAGTGGGCGGTCGAGCACGCGGCCTCGCGCACGCTGATCGGCGACGTCGGCGTGAACCTGGCCGACAACCTCAAACAGGCCGAGATCGGGTACACGCTGGCGCCCGGGCAGCAGGGGCACGGCTACGCCACCGAGGCGGTGCGGGCGGTACTCAACCACCTGTTCACGATCCAGGGCCTGCACAAGGTGTCGGCCGAATGCGACGCCCGCAACGTACGGTCGGCGCGACTGCTCGAACGCGTCGGCTTCACCCGTGAAGGGTTGCGGCGCGAGCACACCTGGATCAAACACGAATGGACGGACGACCTGCTGTACGGACTGCTCGCCGCGGAGTGGCTGAGCCGCTCATAGCGTCGGCTCATTCTCCCGTCAAGCTTGCGGCGCCCCGATGTTGACCATCCATTCCACGGTGCCGGAAGGCGAGGACCATCCGTCCTCCGTGATAGAGCGAAGAGAGGCCGGAGCGTGTACCACCCCGGCCCCTCCCGCGAGCTGAATCAGCTCTCGTAGCGCAACCAAACAGCGCCCAGCGGCGGCACCCGCAACGACGCCGAGGCGTTCAACCCGTGCCACGGCAGGTCCTCGGCGTGCACCTCACCAAGGTTGCCCACGCCCGAGCCGCCATAGATGGTGCTGTCGGTGTTGACGACCTCCCGCCAGACCCCGGCCCGGGGCAGCCCGATGCGGTAGTTCTCGTGGGGGACCGCCGCGAAGTTGACGATGCAGGCGAAGGCGTCGCCGTTGGGGGCGAAGCGCAGGAACGAGAACGCGTTGTGCTGGGAGTCCTCCGAGGTGATCCAGCGGAAGCCGCTGGCCTCGGTGTCCTGGGTCCAGATGGCCGGCGTTTCGCGGTAGACGCGGTTCAGGTCCTTGACCAGGGTGTGCAGGCCGCCGCCTTCCTGCTCGTTGGCCAGCAGGTCCCAGTTGAGCCCGCGGGACTCGCTCCACTCCTGCTCGTCGCCCATTTCGGCGCCCATGAACAGCAGTTGCTTGCCGGTGAAGGCCCACATGAAGCCGAGCAGGGCCCGGGTGCTGGCCAGCTTCTGCCAGCGGTCGCCGGGCATCTTGCCGGTCAGCGAGCCCTTGCCGTGCACCACTTCGTCGTGACTGATCGGCAGGATGTAGTTCTCGCTCCAGGCGTACACCGTGGCGAAGGTCATCTGGTGGTGATGCCACTGGCGGTAGATGGACTCCTTCTCCATGTAGGAGAGGGTGTCGTTCATCCAGCCCATGTTCCACTTGAAGCCGAAGCCGAGCCCGCCGAGGTGGGTGGGCCGGGTGACGCCGGGCCACGCGGTGGATTCCTCGGCGATGGTCACCACGCCCGGGTTGGTGCGGTAGACGGTGGCGTTCATCTCCTGCAGGAAGCTGATCGCCTCGAGGTTCTCGCGGCCGCCGTACTGGTTGGGTGCCCACTCGCCTTCCTTGCGCGAGTAGTCCAGGTAGAGCATCGAGGCCACGGCGTCCACCCGCAGGCCGTCGGCGTGGAACTCCTCGCACCAGTACAGCGCGTTGGCGACCAGGAAGTTGCGAACCTCTTTACGACCGAAATCGAAGACGTACGTACCCCAGTCGGGCTGCTCGCCGCGGCGCCAGTCGCCGTGCTCGTACAGCGGGGTGCCGTCGAAGCGGGCGAGGGCCCATTCGTCCTTGGGGAAGTGGGCGGGCACCCAGTCCAGGATCACGCCGATCCCGGCCTGGTGCAGCTTGTCGACCAGGTAGCGGAACTCGTCGGGCGAGCCGAAGCGCGAGGTGGGGGCGAAGTAGCCGGTGACCTGATAGCCCCAGGAGCCGCCGAACGGGTGCTCCATCACCGGCATCAGCTCGACGTGGGTGAAGCCGGTTTCGAGGACGTACCCGACCAGTTGTTCGGCAAGCTCGGTGTAGGACAGCCCGGGACGCCACGAGCCGAGGTGCACCTCGTACGCGCTCATCAGCTCCTGGTGCCAGGCCTTGGTGGCGCGCTGGGCGAGCCAGTCGCCGTCCTGCCACTCGTACGACGACTCGTACACCACCGACGCGGTGGCCGGCGGCACCTCGGTGTGCTGGGCCAGCGGGTCGGCCTTCTCCCGCCACACGCCGTCGCGGCCGAGGATCTTGAACTTGTACTTGGCGCCGGCCGCCGCGCCGGGTACGTACAGCTCCCAGACGCCGCTGCTGCCCAGCGAGCGCATGGGCCAGCCGTCGAATGGCCCCCAGCCGGTGAAGTCGCCGAGGATCTGCACGCCGCGGGCACCGGGCGCCCACACCGCGAACGCCACGCCGTTGCCGCGCGGGTGCGCCCCGAGCACCGTCCACAGCTTCTCGTGCCGGCCCTCACCGATCAGGTGCAGGTCCAGCTCGCCCAGCGTGGGCAGGTGCCGGTACGGGTCGTCGCACACGGTGCCGTCGACGTCCACGCGGTAGTCGAGCACGGTGCCGGGCAGCTCCACGGCGAAGATGCCGTCGGGGTGGACCTGCTCCATCTCGGTGCGCTCGTCGCCCACGACGACCGCCGCCGTCTTGGCACCCTTGCGCATGGTGCGGATGACGGTGCGGTCCTTGCCGGTCGGGTGCGCGCCCAGCAGCCCGTGCGGGTCGTGGGTGTCACCGGAGATGACGGCGGTGAGTGCGCGCTGGTCCCCGGCCGCGGATGGCGTGGACTCGGTCTGTCCGATCATCGGTTGTTCCTCCGGGGTTGCGTCTGTTGACTAGCCGACCAGCCGCGCGATGGAGCGCAGCGGGATGCGCAGCCAGCCGGGGCGGTGCCGGGCTTCGTACGCGGCCTCGTAAACCGCCTTGTCCAGTTCGTACGCGGCCAGCAACGCACCCTGCTCGCGCGGGTCGACGCCGGACGCGGCCGCATAGCCGTCGCAGAACGCGGCACGGTTGCGGTCCACCCATTCGCGGGCGCGGGCCGACAGGTGCTCGTCGTCGTCCTGGTCGACCACCAGCTGGTAGGCCGCGTACTCGTAGCTGCGCAGCACACCGGCCACGTCGCGCAGCGGGGAGTCCGGCAGCCGGCGCTCCTCCAGGGGCTGGCCGGGCTCGCCTTCGAAGTCGATGAGCAGCCACGCCTCGGGGGTGCGCAGCACCTGACCCAGGTGCAGGTCACCGTGCACCCGCTGGACGGTCACCTGCTCGCCGGTCAGCTTGCGGAAGCGCTGCTCGATGGTGGGCACCGCGTCGTGCAACTCCGGCACGGTCGCCGCCGCCGAGGTCAGCCGGGCCACCACCGCGTCGACCGGGAACGGCGACGGGCCGCTGCCCAGTTCCTCGGCCAGGCTCTTGTGCACCGAGGCCACGGCCTCGCCGAGCCGGTAGGACTCGCCGGCGAAGTCCCCGCCCACCTCGTCGGCGCGCAGTTCGGCGTCGGCGAACAGGTCGCGGGCGCTGGCGGTGGCCATCGCCCAGCCCTCGGCGGAGTTGGCCGCGTACGCGGTGACCATGCCCAGCGGGCACGGGCCGGTCTCGGTGGAGATCTCGAACGAGCCGAGCAGCCGGGCCACGTGCGGGTTGCCGGCGCGCCCGAGCGCCCGGTTGAGCTCGATGTCGGGGTTGATCCCGCAGTCGACGCGGCGGAAGACCTTGAGGATGGCCTCCTGCTCGAAGATCACGCTGGTGTTGCTCTGCTCGGAGTCGAACACCCGTGGCGCGGTGTTGATCGGCAGCTCGACGTCCGGTTCCTTGGTGAACACCACGTCACCCGCGGTGGCCGAGGTGTCGAGCAGGCGCAGCAGGTCCCGGGCCTTCTCGACGTCGTACAGCGCGTCGTAGCCGGTGCGGTCGTTGTCCGTGCCGATGGTGGCCACGGTGCTGTACTCCGAGATCGGCCCATCGTTCCAGGCGACCAGGATCTGGTAGCGCTCGGAGCTGCCATCGGTGTAGACCGCGTCGACCAGCACCAGGTCGAGGTCGTCGCGCAGCTGCGTGCACGTGGCGGGCGTGGCCGACTCCAGGGTGCGGCTCTTGCCCGCGTACCAGCGTTGCTGGGGGAGCCATTCAGCGTACGGCAGCGTCATTGCTTCTCCTCGGACCCGCAGAGCTGGAACCAGTAGAACCCATGGCCGGGCAGGGTCAGCAGGTACGGCAGCTGGCCGATGCGCGGGAAGTTCACGTGGCCGGTCAGTTCGACCGGGGTGTAGCCGTTCCAGTGCTGCAGGTTCAGCTCGATGGGCTGGGGGAAGCGCGAGAGGTTGTTGACGCAGAGCACCACGTCGTCCCCGTCCTCGCGCAGGTACGCGAGCACCGACGGGTTGGACCCGCCCAGCTCGCGGAACGTGCCGGTGGCGAACGCGTCGTGGCGGCGCCGGACGGCCAGCATCGTGCGGGTCCAGTTGAGCAGCGAGGTGGAGCTGTCGCGCTGGGCCTCGACGTTCACGGACTGGTAGCCGTAGATCGGGTCCTGGTTGGCCGGAAGGTAGAGCCGTCCGGGATGGGCGGTGGAGAAGCCCGCGTTGCGGTCGGGCGTCCACTGCATCGGGGTGCGTACCCCGTCGCGGTCACCGAGCCAGATGTTGTCGCCCATGCCGATCTCGTCGCCGTAGTAGAGCACCGGCGAACCGGGCAGCGACAGCAGCAGCGCGGTGAACAGCTCGATCTGGTTGCGGTCGTTCTCCAGCAGCGGGGCCAGCCGGCGGCGGATGCCGACGTTGGCCTTCATCCGCGGGTCCTTGGCGTACTCGGAGTACATGTAGTCGCGCTCTTCGTCGGTCACCATCTCAAGCGTGAGCTCGTCGTGGTTGCGCAGGAAGATGCCCCACTGCGCCATGTCCGGGATCGCCGGGGTCTGGGCCAGGATCTCGGAGATGGGGAAGCGCGACTCGCGCCGCACCGCCATGAAGATGCGCGGCATGAGCGGGAAGTGGAACGCCATGTGACACTCGTCGCCGCCGGAGTCGGCGTCACCGAAGTACTCGACCACGTCGGCGGGCCACTGGTTGGCCTCGGCGAGCAGCACCCGGCCGGGGAACTCGTCGTCGATGACCTTGCGGCAGTGCTTGAGGAACTCGTGCGTCTCGGGCAGGTTCTCGCAGTTGGTGCCCTCGCGCTCGAACAGGTACGGCACCGCGTCGAGCCGGAAGCCGTCGATGCCCAGGCCCAGCCAGAAGCGCAGGACGTCGATCATCGCCTCTTGCACGGCCGGGTTGTCGTAGTTCAGGTCCGGCTGGTGGCTGAAGAACCGGTGCCAGTAGAACTGCCGGCGCACCGGGTCGAACGTCCAGTTCGACTCCTCGGTGTCGACGAAGATGACCCGCGCGTCGGAATACAGCTCCGAGGAGTCGCTCCACACGTAGTAGTCGCCGTACGGGCCATCGGGATCGCGCCGCGACTCCTGGAACCACGAGTGCGAGTCCGACGTGTGGTTCATGACCAGGTCGGTAATGACCCGGATACCGCGCTTGTGGGCCGCGTCGAGCAGCGCCACGAAGTCGTCCACCGTGCCGAACTCCGGCAGCACCCGGTAGAAGTCGCGGATGTCGTACCCACCGTCGCGCAGCGGCGAATCGTAGAACGGCGGCAGCCAGAGGCAGTCCACGCCGAGCCACTGCAGGTAGTCGAGCCGCTCGATCAGCCCGCGCAGATCGCCGGAGCCATCGGAACTCGAGTCGTAGAACGCGCGCACCAGCACTTCGTAGAAGACGGCGCGCTTGAACCACGTACGGTCGGCCGGCAGCGTGCGAGCGTGCCCGAAGTCATCGACATTCGGGTGCTCGACCACGCCGTCCTCGACGTGGCTGCCCTCCGCGGGATCGTGCTCGACACTTGCGTCGAGTTCGCTGTTCAGGTCCATCAGACGTTCACCTACCCCACCCCGCAGGAACTGAATCGCGTACACGCCCAGGGGCATCCCCTAGTTGCGCGGACGCACCACGAAGATGTGCGCCGGCTCGACATACGGGTCGATCCGGACGGCGTTGTGCTGACCCCACTCGTACGTCGCCCCGGTGATCTGGTCGACCACCTCGAAGCGCTCGTGCCAGTCCATCCCCAGGAGCGGCATGTCGAGGGTGGTGTTGCCCCATTGCACATTCTGCGAGTCGAACGAGCAGATCACGATGACGGTGTTGCCCGTCTCCGGATCGCGCTTCGACCAGCACAGCAGCTCGCCGTTGTCGATCTCGTGGAACTCGGTGTTGCGCAGCCAGTGCAGCGCAGGATTCTCCCGCCGGGTCCGGTTGAGGCGGGAGATGTACGGCGCCAGCGACCGGCCGGTCCGCTCCGCTGCGGCCCAGTCGCGCGGCTTGAGCTCGAACTTCTCGTTGTCGATGTATTCTTCCGCACCGGGACGGGCCACGTGTTCAAAAAGCTCGAGTCCCGCATACATGCCCCAGGACGGCGAAAGCATGCTTGCCAGCACGGTGCGGATCTTGAACATCGGCGGGCCGCCGTGCTGCAGCGACTCGTGCAGGATGTCGGGGGTGTTGGGCCAGAAGTTCGGGCGCATCCAGTCGATCGAGGCCTTGAGCTGCTCGACGTACTCGCGCATCTCCCACGCCGTGGTACGCCAGGTGAAGTACGTGTAGGACTGCGTGAACCCGACGCGACCCAGGCCGTTCATCATCGCCGGGCGGGTGAACGCCTCGGCCAGGAACAGCACCTCGGGGTCGACCGCCTTGACCTTGGCGATGCACCACTGCCAGAAGTGCAGCGCCTTGGTGTGCGGGTTGTCCACCCGGAAGATCTTCACGCCCTGCTCGACCCAGTGCAGCACGATGCGCAGCACTTCCTCGCGCAGACCGTGGTAGTCGTTGTCCCAGTTGATCGGGTAGATGTCCTGGTACTTCTTGGGCGGGTTCTCCGCGTAGGCGATGGTGCCGTCGGCGCGGGTGGTGAACCACTCGGGGTGCTGCCTGACCCACGGGTGATCCGGCGCGGCCTGCAGCGCGAGGTCCATCGCGATCTCGAGGCCGTGCTCGTTCGCGGTCCGGATGAACGACCGGAAGTCCTCAAGGGTGCCCAGCTCGGGGTGGACGGCGTCGTGGCCGCCTTCCTCGGCGCCGATGGCCCATGGCGAGCCGACGTCGCAGGGGCGGGGGGTGAGGGTGTTGTTGCGGCCCTTGCGGTTGATCCGGCCGATGGGGTGGATCGGCGGCAGGTAGAGCACGTCGAAGCCCATCGCGGCCACGGCCGGGATGCGCTGCGCGGCGGTGGCGAAGGTGCCGTGCTTGATCGGCGTGGCTTCGGGGCCGATCTCGGCGCCCTCGGAGCGCGGGAAGAACTCGTACCAGGACGAGTAGAGCGCACGCTGCCGGTCGACCCAGATCGCGTACGAGCGGGTGGTGGTCTCCAGTTGGCGCACCGGGTGCTGCCAGAGCAGCTCCTGCAAGTCGAGTGCGGCGGCGACGCGGGTGAACAGCGAACGGTTCTCATCGCGCAGCGACGCGGCGGCCTCGCGCACGTGCTCCTCGTGCTCGCTGGGCACGACCTTGGCGGCCAGGTCCAGCACGTCGGCGCCCTCGGCCAGGTCGTTGGCCAGGTCCTCGACGCCCTGACCGGCGGCGATCTTCTTCGTGACCGCGTTGCGCCAGGTCTGGTACGGGTCGTCGAACGCCTCGATGGTGAACGTCCAGCGGCCCACCCGGTCCGGCTTGATCACGCCGTGCCACTGGTCCAGGCCGGGTTCGCCCGGTTCGAGGCGGGTGAACGGCTCGGCCTCACCCCCGGGTCCCTGCCATACCACGTTCACGCCGAGCGCGTGGTGACCTTCGCGGTAGGACACCGCTGAGATCGGCACGAGCTCGCCGACGACCGCTTTCGCGGGGTAACGGCCGCAAGAAACGGACGGCGTCACGTCTTCGATGGGGAAGCGACCGGTCATGATCTCCACCGTAGTGAGGAGGCGGGGGTAAGACGGGCAGAAAGCAGCAGCCGTCCACAGTCATTTTTCTCCGCATTGGAGCGACTGAAACGGCCCAGCACCCGGTGCCTGACAACCTACCGGAGAGCGTTGGCGCTCACCCGTCCAGGCGCGCCCTCGCGCCACCGAGAAAACCGGTCAGGTCCGCGCCGTGCCACACCTTGGCCGGATCGGGGTCACGCGCCAGCGCCGCGGCAATCTTCGCAACGGGTAGCTCACCTACTTGCGCGGCGGCCGCGAGAACCACATTGCCGGCCTTGCGCCCGCGCAGCAGTGCAGGTGCCGCGAGCAGGGCAACGTCGCCGAAAGCGGAGCGCAGCGTGGCCGCCTGGATGCGCGAGTAGGAAAGCGGTGGGACATCGGTCAGATTCATCGCCAGCATCCCGCCGGGACGCAGCAGCCGAGCCGCCGCTGACGCGAATGTCGTTCCCGCCACACTTGCCGGCATGGCCGCGCCTTGAAACACGTCAGCAACGATTGCGTCATAACTGCACGGCTCGGCATTGTCCGTGAATTCGCGCGCATCGCCGACTCGCGCAGCAATGTCATCGGGCCACGGCAAATGCTTCGCCACCACCGCCAGCAACAGCGGGTCCAGCTCGATCACCGTCTGTGACGACCCGGGTCGCGTCGCGGCGACCCACCGGGGAAGCGTCAGGCCACCGCCACCCAGATGCAAGACCTTCAGCGGTACGTCCGCAGCTCGCGAGAACCGCAGCACAGCGGCGATCCGGCGCACGTACTCGAAGCCCAGATACCCGGGATCGCCCAGATCGACGTACGACTGAGGCACCCCGTCGACATACACCGTCCAGCCCTGAGCGCGCCCGGGGTCCGGTTCCAGCGAGACCGTTCCCGAGGCGATGCGGGCGAACACCGTTGCCCGTCGGTTGCCCTGCGTTGCCATCCGGGGCAGGCTACTCAACCCCGCACCGCGCCCGCCGAGAGGTAGCGTGACGCCGCCCCAGCAGGGAACGCGCACGTCTGCTCGGGGGAGCCTCATGGCCGGTCCGTCCACCGCTCTGTCACCGGTCATCGCGGCCAGCACCCACTGGCTGGTGCGCGCCTACCCGTCCACCGGCACCGACCCGGCCGCCGCCACCCTCAACGAGTTGCAGGCCCGCCAGGCGATCAGCGTGGCCGCCTGGTTGCGCTATCCCACCCCCGTCGACGCCGAGCTGGTCGCGATGGCCGGCCCCGGCGGTTCGGCCCAGCTCGACTGGCGCATGGGCAGCGAACCGGACGACGACCTGGCCGACGGCGAGGGCTGGCGGACCTGGGTCGACGAGGTTGTGGTCAGCTGGGCCGCCTGCCTGCTGGCCGACCCGCTGCTCGCCGCGCGCGCGGTCGACGCGGTGGCCGCGGTGGCCCCGGTCAAGCCGGCGCAGGGCACCCGCCCCCGCCGCGTCACCGACCTGCCGGGCGAGTTCCGCCGGCTGACCACCCCGGAACCGCGCGACAGTGCCGCCGCGGTGCTGCTGCGCCACCCCGACCTGCTCGAACCGGTGGCCGGCCTGCACCGCGACGACCTGCTCTACCTGCTGCCCTGAGCTCTTGCCTGCTGCCCTGAGCCGTTACTCGTCGTCGGCCAGGCGGGCGGGGAAGCCGCCGGTGGCGATCGGCCCCCAGGATTCGATCGTCACGCGGATCAGCGACTTGCCCTGCTCGCGCATCGCCTGACGGTATTCGTCCCAGTTCGGATGCTCGCCGGAGATGACCCGGAAGTACTCGACCAGCGGCTCGAGGGCCTCGGGCAGGTCCAGCACCTCGGCCACGCCGTCGACCTGCACCCATGCGCCGCCGAACTCCTGCGACAACACGCAGACGCTGACCCGCGGGTCGCGCCGGATGTTGGCCACCTTGGCCCGCTCGGGGTAGGTCGAGATGACGATGCGGCCCTGCCCGTCGACTCCACAGGTGTTCGGTGACGACTGGGGACGCCCGTCGCGGCGGCTGGTCATCAGGATCGCGTGGTGCCGTGGACGTACAAAATCCAGCAGTTCCTCGCGGTCGACCTTTTTGTTCGTGGCAATGGACCGGGGCACGGGTCAGCTCCCTTGCGCGGCGGCGTCGACCTGGATCGCGCCCGGGTGACCGTGGGCCTGCTCGGCGGTGACCGCGGCGCCGATGATGCCCGCGTTGTTGAGCAGCGTGGCCACCGTGATCGGCGTCTTCACGTCGAGCAGCGGCACCCACTTCTCGGCCTTCTTGCTCACCCCGCCGCCGATGATGAACAGCCGCGGCGACAGCAGCATCTCCACGTGGCGCAGGTAGTCCTGCACCCGCCCGGCCCATTTCTCCCAGCTCAGGTCGTGTTCCTCGCGAGCCCGGTCGGAGGCGCGCAGCTCGGCGTCCTTGCCGTCCAGCTCGACGTGGCCGAACTCGGTGTTCGGGATCAAGGTGCCGTCGAGGAACAGCGCGCTGCCGATGCCGGTGCCGAAGGTCAGCATCATGACGAGGCCACGCTGATCGTGGTTGCCGAACGCGATCTCCGCCACACCCGCCGCGACGGCGTCGTTGAGCACCGACACCGGCTTGCCCAGGCGCTCGGTGAACAGTTGGGCCGCGGGCGCGTCGAGCCACGACTTGTCCACGTTCGCAGCGGTCTTGGTGACCCCGTCGATCACCACGCCGGGGAACGTCACGCCGACCCGGTCGTAGCCGTCGAAGGTGGCGGCCACCTGGGCGACCGCCTTCACCACGCTGCTCACGTCGGACGGCTGGGGCGTCGGCACGCGGAAGCGCTCGGCGAGCAACTCGCCGTTCGCCGTGTCCACCGGTGCTCCCTTGACCCCGGAACCACCGATGTCAATGCCGAGGATGGCCATGCTCCGTCTCCTTTCGCATGCCCTCCTGGCCCTCGCCTGCGAGGTCCTGCCCCATGGCGGCGTCGTGCCGCCCGGTGCGGTCGGTCATGCAGTTACTCCGTCTCGAACCGTGTTGCGAACTTGTTTACCCCAGCACATGCACCATCGAATCGCGTCAGCCGGGTCCCACCTGACAGCAGGGTTGCCCCGTGGGGGAGAGCATTGCATACTTGCGTTAGAGCATCTAACACAAAGGAGCGGTGCTATGGAGACGCTGATCGAGATTGTTCTGCCCGGGATTGCCGAGCCTGAGGAGCTGCAGGTACGTCGCCGCGCCATCCCCGCGCCGGGGGCCGGACAAGCGCTGGTGCGGGTGGAGGCAACCGGGGTGTCATTCGCTGAGCAGCAGATGCGTCGCGGTCGCTACTACGACCAGCCGCCGTACCCGTTCGTGCCCGGCTACGACCTGGTTGGCACGGTCACCGCCACCGGAGCGGGCACCGACGCCGCGCTGGCCGGCCGCCGGGTCGCCGCGCTGACCAAGGTCGGCGGGTGGCGCACGCACACCGTGCTGGACGCCGCCGACTTGGTGCCGGTCCCCGACGGGGTGTCCGCGGTGCAGGCCGAGACCGTGGTGGTCAACGGCATCACCGCCTGGCAGATGCTGCACCGCCTGGCCCGGGTGCGTGCCGGGCAAACCGTGCTGGTGCTGGGCGCCAACGGCGGTGTCGGCTCGATCCTGGTGCAGCTGGCCCAGCTGGCCGGGGCGAAGGTCATCGGCACCGCCTCGCAGCGCCATCACGACACCCTGCGCGCGGCCGGCGTCACCCCTGTCGACTATCGCGCGGACGTTCCGGCGCAGGTGCGGGCCCTCGCCCCGGACGGGGTGGACGCGGTGTTCGACCACGTCGGCGGCCCGGCGATCGTGGACTCGTGGAAACTGGTGCGCCGCGGCGGGACACTGGTGTCGTACGGCTCGGCCTCCACCCGCGACGCCACCGGCAACAGCCAGCTACCGATCCTCAAGATGCTCGCTCGCGTGTACGCGTGGAACTTGCTGCCCAACGGGCGGCACGCGTACTTCTTCAACCTGTGGGGCGGGCTGCGGCGCAAGGATCGCTTCCGCGCCCGGATCAGCACCGACCTGAGTACGGTGCTTGAGAAGATGGCGGCGGGGCAGGTGAGCGCCACGGTGGCCGCCGAACTGCCGCTGACCAGTGCCGCCGAGGCGATGCGGCTGGCCGAGTCGCGGACCGTGGCCGGCAAGGTGGTGCTCACGCCATAGCGGGTCTGGCTCCGGGCGCCGTAGTGGATTTCGCTTCAGGTTCGCCGGATCCGGCCGATGGGGGCGGTCTCCAGACCGAGAAGGAGGGCCCGATGCTCCCGGTAGGCCTCGCCGCTGCGCTGACCGCTGCCGGTCCGGGGCGTCATGGCGGGTGGCCGGATCAGGGGGGCACGAACAAGCTGCCGGGCATCCTCAAGGGCATCGGCGGCACCAAGCTCGACAAGGACGAGGCCTGGCCGGCGGGCGGCTGGACCGGAGAGCCATGGCAGTAACCAAGGTGGCCCTGCTGACCGGCGGGATGGTGGCAACCTCCGCGGTCGTGGCCTTGTCCTTCGCCGCCGACGGTGTCACCGCGCCCGCATTACCCGGCGGGGTGTGGTGGCTTGCCGGTCTCGCGATGCTGTTCTACTTCACCGAGGGCTTCGTCGTGCACCTGCGGGTACGCCGCGGCGCGCACGGCGTCAACGTCTCCGAGCTGCCGATGGTGTTCGGGTTGCTCGCCTTCCACCCGGTACTGGTCATCGTGGTCCGCACGATCAGCGGCGCGGCCGGCATGTTCGTGCAACGCGGCCAGCGGGGCATGAAGCTGGCGTTCAACGTCGGGTTGCTGGCCGTGCAGGCCGCCATCGGCGTGCTCGTCTTCCACCTCATCGCCCCGGGCGCGCTCGGCACCTCCGACAGCTTCGTCGGCCTGCGCGCCTGGATCGCCGCGTACCTCGCCATGGGCGCGGCCGACGTGACGGCGGCCGTGCTGGTCACCGCGGTCATCGCGATGCATGACGACCCGGGGGAGTGGCGGCGGCTGCCGTCGGCGCTGCGCAGCTCGTGGATGGTGGTGGCCACCACAACGGTCGCGCTCGTCGGTTTTCAGGCCGCCATGCAGGCGCGCTGGGCGCTGGCGCTGGTCGTCATCGTCGCGGCCGTCCTGGTGCTCTGCTATCGCGCGTACGCTGCCCTGAACAACGGCACGTCCGAGGTCGAGCAACTGTACGGATTCACCCGTGCGCTCGACGGTGCCCGGGGCATCGACGACCTGGTGGCCGTGGTACTGGACCGCACCCGCGACGCGCTGCGCGCCGGGGTGGCCGAGCTGGTCGTCCCCGCCGGCGACGGTGACGTCCGCTTCCGCCACACCCGGCTGGCCGGTCCCGGTGGTGTCGAGGTGGTGCTCGGCGATGCGGTGGAGGACGTGTGGCTGCATCCGGCGCTGATGGGCGAGCCGGTGCTGCGCCCACCCGGTCCGTACGGCGATGCCATGGCCGTACCGGTGCAGTTCGGTGAGGTGCCCGGCGCGCTCGTGGTCACCGACAGCCTGGCCGACGCCGGCCGGTTCACCCCCGCCGGCCTGCGGCTGTTCGAAGCTCTGGCCAACCACGCCGGCGCCGCGCTGGGCCGGGCCATGCTGGTCGACCGGCTGCGCCGCGAGGCCGCCGAGAAGCAGCACCTGGCTTCGCACGACACGCTGTCCGGGCTGCCCAACCGCCGGCACTTCCACGAGTTGGTCGACGCCGCGCTGACCGGCTCGCCGCAGCTGAGCGTGCTGGTGCTCGACCTGGTCCGGTTCAAGGAGATCAACGACGCGCTCGGCCATGAGACCGGCGACGGGCTGCTGCGCCAGGTCGGCGAGCTGCTGCACGAGCACGTCGGCGACCGCGGCCGGGTGGCCCGGCTGGGCGGCGACGAGTTCGCGGTGCTGCTGCCCGGTGCGGGCACTCTGGATGCGGCGCTGTCCGCGGCCGCCGAGATCGCCGCGGTGGTCGAGCGTTCCACACACATCGGCGCCCCGCGGGCCAGCATCGGCTTGGCCGTCTCACCGCGCCACGGCACCGACGCCCAGACCCTGGTCCGCCACGCCGACGTGGCCATGTACGCCGCCAAGCAGCACGGCGGCCCCCGGCTGTACGACACCGGCCTGGACGCGCACACCCCGCAACGCCTCGCCCTGGTAGCCGACCTGCGCGAAGCCCTCGAACAACGGGCGCTCGTGGTGGCTTACCAGCCCAAAGCCGACCCCCGCACCGGCCGGGTCGTCGGCGTCGAGGCGCTCGCCCGCTGGCCGCACCCGCTGCGTGGCCCGGTTCCGCCCGACGAGTTCATCCCGCTCGCCGAGCACAGCGGCCTGATCCGCCCGTTGACCCTGCACATCCTCGAGACCGCGCTGCGCCAACGGGCCGACTGGGCCGCCGCCGGGCACGACCTGCACGTCGCGGTGAACCTGTCACCCAACAGCCTGCTCGACGCGGACCTGCCCGAGGTGGTGGCGCGTCTGCTGCAGGAAACCGGCAATCCCGCGTACGCCCTCACGCTCGAAATCACCGAAAGCACGATCCTGGCCGACCCCGCGGGCAGCATGGCCACCCTGGAACGGCTGCACGCGCTGGGCGTGCAACTATCGATCGACGACTTCGGCACCGGATACTCGTCGCTCGGGCGCCTGCGCGAACTCCCGATCCACGAGGTGAAGATCGACAAGTCGTTCGTGCGCCGGCTGGCCGTCGACCAGCGTGACCAGGCCGTGGTCCGCTCCGCCGTGCAACTCGGTCACGCCCTGGACCTGCGGGTGGTCGCCGAGGGTGTCGAGGACGCGGATTCGTACGCGTATCTTGCCGCCGAAGGCTGTGATCTTGTCCAGGGATTCCTGTTGTCCCGGCCGCTGGCGTCCAAGGAGTTGACGGAGTGGCTGGCGTTGCGTCTGGATCCCTCTTTTGGCTAGTCAGGGCCGTCTTCCGGCTAGTCAGGGGTGCTGCTGGGCGGTTAGCGTGGAGGTACGTGAACGGTCGCCGCTTGTGGGCACGGCTCTCTGCCCGCTGATGGAGGACCACCTCTCATGACCCTGAGCACCTCTGACAAGGCCACCGCGGCGCTGGCCGACTTGGCCGCCGTACCCGCGGGAGATCGCCGCAAGGCCAGACTGCGCGACCGGGCTATCGAGGCCTGGCTGCCGCTGGCCCGCCATCTCGCTCACCGCTACTCCGGCCGCGGCGAACCCACCGACGACCTGGTGCAGACCGCCACCGTCGGCCTGATCAAAGCCGTCGACAAGTTCGACCCCGAACGCGGCGTCGACTTCGCCGGCTACGCCATCCCCACCATCATCGGTGAGATCAAGCGCCACTTCCGCGACCGCACCTGGTCGGTCCGCGTGCCGCGCCGGCTGCAGGAGCTGCGCCTGGCCATCACCGAGGCCAACGCCACCCTCACCCACAGCCTCGGCCGCTCCCCGCAGGTGGCCGACATCGCCGTCCACCTCGGCGTCACCGAGGAAGACGTCCTGGAAGGCCTCGAAGGCGCCCGCGCCTACAACGCCACCAGCCTGTCCACGGCGGTCAGCGCCGACGGCAGCACCGAACTCGGCGACACCCTCGGCGGCGAGGACTACGAATTCGAACTCGCCGAAACCCGCGTGGCTCTGGTCCCGGCCCTGGCGTTGCTGGACGAGCGTGAGCAGAAGATCCTGACGCTGCGCTTCTACGGCAACCTGACCCAGTCGCAGATCGCCGAGCAGGTGGGGATCTCGCAGATGCACGTCAGCCGGCTGCTGAGCCGGGCGCTGGAGAAGATGCGCGGGGTGCTCGCTGATTTCTGAGGTTTGCGGCTGGCGGTTGTGGGAGGCTTCGTGGCTCGGTCTTCGTGGCTCACCACGACTGTGCGTGACACGCCGACCGGTCAGGCGGGCGCCCCCGCCGCAGCCGACGAGCGTGTGGGAGGCGTGGTTGGCGCAGGGGGAGATCCCTCGTCCTGTGCGGTGACCACAACGCCGAGCGGCGACGCCTCTGCGAGGGCCCGGAGACGTGCCTCGCTCTGCCGCAACTCCGCCCTCACCCGCGCCTGCTCGACCTCGGCCCAGGTGCGCCCTGCGACCTCCTCGGCCAGGGCGACCTCCTCCGCGGTCCACGCCCGCGGCGCCTGCTGCTGGACGGAAAGCGCGACCACGCCACGGCCGTCGCGTTGAAGCGGAAAGAAGAGCTGCGCTCCGATCCCGAGGCCGGCGAGCGCCTCCCGCACTGCGGCGAGACCCGGGTGGGTCTGGGTGTCGGCGGCCACGAGCCGCTCGCCGTCGCGAATGGACCGTACGAACGGCCCCCAGTCGTCGATTTTCCCCCGCCCGGGCAGGTGTGCCAGGGCGCGTCCGGCGTGGACCGCAGTCTGGAGCATCTCGGCGTTCGCCGGGTCGGCCTCCACGAACCCGACACGATCCGCCCCCAGCTGTTTGACGAGCATCCGGCACGCGGTGCGCTGGATCTCGAGCGGATCGTCGAGCGCGCGCAACGCGTCCGAGAGGCCAATCCGGAACGCGTTCAGCTCTGCTGCGTGCCGACGGGCGCGTGCCACCTCGAGCTGGCCGGCCACGCGTGCCACGAGCGCGCGGGCCGAGAACGGCTTGACGATGTAGTCGTCCGCGCCGGCCAGCAGGCCCTCAATCGCCGACTCCTCGCCGGCCCGCGCGGTTACCAGCACGACGGGGACCGCGCTCAGCTTCGGGTCGCCGCGCAGCTCGCGCAACAGCGCGAAGCCGTCCAGGCCCGGCATCATCACGTCGGCGAGGACGAGATCCGGCGGGTCGCAGCGCGCGAGCGCGAGGGCTTGTGCTCCGTCCGCTGCCGTCTCCACGTCCCAGTGCGGCGCCAGCACACGCGCCAGGTATTCCCGCATGTCCTGGCTGTCGTCGACGAGCAGGATCCGCGCAGCCGGCGCATACCCACCGAGCTCGTGCCGGACCGCGCCGTCGGCAGCGAACAGCTCCTCCTCGGGCGCATCACCCCACCGCGAGGCCTCATCTGCCATCGCAGCAGCGACCTTCAAACGAGCCGGGCTCTGCGGCGCGTCCGCCAGCCGCTGCGGCCGCCGGCCCATGGGAACCCACACCGTGAACGCGGTCCCCTCGCCCACGGTGCTGGCGACCCGGACCCGGCCGTGATGGCGGCGCACGAGCTCGTCGACGAGGGCGAGCCCAATCCCCGCCCCCTCCTGCGTGCGCGCACGAGTGCCGCGCGCCCGGTGGAACCGCTTGAAGACGTGCGGGAGATCCTCCGCCGGAATGCCGACCCCGGAGTCGCGGACGACGAGCTCGGCGTGCTTGGGCAACCCGCGCAAGGTCACCACAACCCCGCCCTCGAACGTGAACTTGAGCGCATTGGAGACCAGATTGGAGACGATCTTCTCCCACATATCCGCGTCGACCCACACCTGGTCGGCCAGCTCCTCAACCTCGACCCGCAAGGTCAGGCCGGCCCGGGACGCCGCGCTGTCGAACTGTGCTGCGATCTCGCGCGTCCGCTCCGCCAAGTCAACGAGAGCGAACCGGGCACGCAGCCGCCCGGCTTCGATCTGGGAGAAATCGAGCATGGTCCCGACCAGCCGCATCAGCCGCTGCGCGTTGCGAGCGACCATCTCCAACTCCGCCTTCGTCTCGCCGGACAGGCCCGCGTCGTCGTGCAGCAGCTCCTCCAACGGCCCCAGCATCAGCGTCAACGGCGTACGGAACTCGTGCGACACGTTGGAGAAGAACTCAGTCTTGGCCCGGTCGAGCTCGGCCAGCCGTTCGAGCCGCTGCCGTTCGCGGTGCCGTGCGTGCGATTCGGCGACCTTCCCCGACACAGTTTCACCGACGGCTGTCAGGAACTCGCGGTAGCGGTCGTCGAGCAGCAGTCGCGGGCTCATGCCGAGGATGAGGACGCCGACGGCCTTGTCCTCGGCCTCATCGCGTAACGGGTGGAGCACCGCCGCCTCGGGTGGCAGCCGCTCGGGACCCACGAGGTGACCCCGCAAGCGCACCTCAAGGTCCTCCACCAGCACCTGTTCCTTGGCGCCGAGGACCTGCCGCAGCGGCCACAGGGCACTTGGAGCCAGCGCGACGACGCGGGGCGCTACCGCGCTGTCGGCCGAGACCCCGACGGCCTGGACGAGCGTGGCGCGGGTACCGGCGACGTCGGCGAGGTAGGCGGCGGCGAACGGGATGTCGGCGGCTTGGTCGATCACGTCCAGCGCCGCGATGAGCGCCTCCTGGCGCCCGGACGCCGCGGGCGCCGCAGCCAGCCGGTTCAGGGCCTGCAGCCGACGACGTCCCAGGACCTCCCCGGTGCGCTCGCTCCACACGCTGGCGACACCGCCGACCGTCCCGTCCACATCCCGGATCGGGGCGTGCACGAAATCGAACCAGCGTTCCCGCACCTTCGCACCACTCACGAGGGGAACGAGCATCTCGGTGAAATGCAGGGTCCGCCCCTCGCGCACGGCTCGCGACAACAGGCCGAGCAGATCCCCGAGGTCAGGGAAGGCCTCCCGGGCCGGCAGTCCCAGGATCATCGGGTGCCTGCCGCCGTGCGTCGGCGCAGCCGCCTCGTTGTGGAAGTGGAAAAGGTCCTTCCCCCAGAAGACCGTGTACGGCGTGGGGTAGGCCGCGGCAAGGCGAATCGCACTGCGCAGCACGGGTGACCATTTGCGCACCGGCCCCAGCGGGTGCCGGGACCAGTCGATTTCCTGCGCGGCGGCGGGGACCTCGCCGTCATCACCGAACGTTGCCCGGATTGCGCCGACCTCGTCGGGCGCCCGCGGTAACGGCGTCCCGCCCACGAAGTCGGCCACGACCGCACCGATGTGCTGCAACGGCAGGACCAGATCGACCCCGGCCTCGACCGCCGCGCGGGGCATCGACGGCTGTTCGGCGCTGTCCTCGCTCTGCGCGATCACACACCCGCCGGCTGCGCGAACAGCGGCCACCCCCGCGGCGCCGTCGCGTCCCATCCCGGTCAGAACCACCGCGAGCGAGGCGGCGCCGAAGCTGTCGCCGACCGACGTCAGCAGCGCGTCGAGCGGCCGATCGGCAACTACGCTCTCGACCAAGCGCAGCGCACACGTACGGTCGGGCAGCACCTCGAGCACTGACCGCGGCGGGCACACCGTCACCGTTCCCGGCTCGACCCGGCCCCCCTCGCGCGCCCACCCGACGGGAAGCACGATCCGCCGCGCGAGGATCTCGATCAGCGCACTTCCCTGCCCCCCGAGGTGCTGCGTCACGACGATCGCGGCGGGAAAGTCCCGCGGCAGGACGCGCAGAACAGCTGACACCGCCTCCAAGCCCCCCGCCGACGTCACCAACGCCACGATCTCGACGCCGCGCGCCTCCGCATCCTGCCCGGCGCTCCCCGGCGACATCGGCGGCTCCGCCATAACTCTTAAAATACCGCGCACCGCGGTCGATGACACCGCTTGATTCCGGCCCCGCTCCCGCGAGGGAGCACCAATCCCCAAGAACCGTGGACAAGGAGATGACCAGGTAGACGTGCGCGGGTTGGCGGACCTGAGTCTGCGACCGCAACACACCCGGGTCGCCGGAGGGCTCCGCGACGAGCTGGCTTCCCGGGCGCTTTTCACGTCGCCGGGATGACCTCTGGGTCAATGCCAGGAGGAGGGTGCGGGTGGAGATGGGAAGCTCTGGCGGGGAGCGGGTGTCGTAAGTGTGATCCAGCGACAAACGACAGGGTGGCGCGCCCCGGACTCGGGAACACGCCACCCGTATGGAGATCTGGCTGGCTCAGCCGGCTCCGCTGGCTCGCCAGTTCAAGCGGGTCAGGAGGGCTCGGGCTTCGTCGGCTACGTCGGATTCGGCGATTACTGCATACTGGCCGGCTTGCAGGGAGCTTCGGGAGGTGAAATCGCGGCGGCCGCCGGTCGTGGCGTGGGCTATGGCGCCGAAGACTGCGCCCCAGATGGCGCCGATCAGCAGGCCCAGGAAGATGACGTTGAACCAGTTGGAATTGCTGAACAGGCCGAAGAACAGGCCGATGAACAGACCGAACCAGGCGCCGCTGGCTGCACCGGCGCCGGCTGCGCGGGCTACGGTGAGGCGGCCGAGGACGTTCTCGACCAGGCGCAGGTCGGTGCCGATGATCGCGGTTCGCTCGACGGGGAACTTGTTGTCGGACAGATAGTCGACAGCCTGCTGGGCGAGTGCATAGTCGGGATAGCTGCCGACCGTGACGGTGGCCTGGGAAAGGCCGCCGGCAACGCCTGGCGAGCCCGCCGCGCCCAGCGAAGCGCCCGAGCCGAGCGAAGCGCCGGCGCCGTCAGCAGCAACAGCAGCGTCCGAGCCGAGCGCAGCGTCCGAGCCGAGCGACCCATCGGACCCAACCGGCGAGCCAGGAACAGCGCCGGCCCCCGGCACAGCAGGAACGCCGGCCGGGCCCGGAGGGATGTTGTCGGGAGTAGTCATGACTGCCTCCTGAGGGGAACCAGAAGCTTGCTGAGGGGAACAATAAGCTTCTGAAGGGAACTACGAGGACTGCAGCGGCGACGGGCGGTCGCCTGCTGCCAGACGTACCCAGATTGCGAAGGTTCCAGCGACGACGGTGGTGACTGCCGCGATGCCGGTGGCGAACGACACCCGGCCACCGGTCAGCTCGGGGGACAGACGGTCACCCAGGGTGATCACTGCCAGGCCGGCCGCGGCTACCACCAGGCTCAGGGTGCCGCCGATCGCGAACAGCAGCATCACGTAGCGGTTGGGTCGCGCGGTCACGCCGGTGATCCGGACCCGGCCCAGCCGCACGATCGTCGAGGCCAGCGCGCCCCAGGCCAGCACCACCAGCAGCGCCGCCATGGTGTCGCTGGGGCGGTGCCATTCGGCCCAGACGGTGGCCACGGCGATGATCGTGGTGTAGGCCGCGCCGATCACGGCCACCGTGCCCCGGACCGCGAACGGCAGGGTCAGGATCAGGGCAAAGGCAACGGAGGCGGCCGCTGTGGTGTGCCCGCTGGGGAAGGAGTTGGGCATCGAGGTGCCATCAAGATCGGGGCGCACCAGGTACGTCTTGAGCACCCGGGTCGTGGCATTGGCCCCCAGCACCAGCACGGCAGCCGCGATGGCCAGGTCGGCCCGGCGGCGCACGAAACCGATGGCAGCGGCGGCCACGCAGACCGCGATCAAGCTGACCAGGGTGGTGCCGTTGAGAGCGCGCTGCATCACCTCGACGGCGCGCGGGTGGTCGACGTCGGCACCGCGCATGGCGTCGGTGTCGATGCGCTGGCCCAAGCCGGTGCGCACGCACAGGTAGTACAGCGCAGCCACCCCGGCCGCCGCGAGCAGGGCGACGCATGCGTGCGCGAACACGTGACTGAACCCGCGGCCGCGCTCGGCGGGGGCCGTGTCGCGGGGGTGGGAGGCCAGGGCCGTCATCGGCGGATTCTCCATTCGGCGTCGCGTCGGGCGGCTCAGCATTGCCCATACCGTCCTGTTTTCATGCGTGGTGCCACGGGCAACCGGACTGCACCCGCCAGCGTTCCCGGCCGGCAACGCCGTGAGCGGACCTTCGAACGAAGCCGAGGCAAGCAGGCCTGGGCCGCGATCGAGGGGATCTCAATGTTGCACACCGCCCGACGACTGCTCACCGGGCCGCTGCTCGTCGCCGCGCTCGGCGCCGGGCTGACCGTGGCACCTCAGGCCGCCAACGCGGCGAGCACCGGGGTGCCCGCGACCATCAAGGTGTCCGGCACGCTGAAGGTACGCTCCCAGGCCTCGTTGCAGGGAGCCGCCGTCGCCACGCTGCGTAACGGCCAGCAGATCACGGTGGCCTGTCAGGTTACCGGGCAGAAGGTCCGCGGCTCGGTGCGCACCACCACCGCCTGGGACCGGCTCAGTACCGGGCGCTACGTCTCCCATGCCTACGTCACGGCCAAGAAGGCCATCCCGGTGTGCGCGGCGGCCTCGCCGGTTGCCGTGCCGACCAAGTCCAAGCCGGTGACCAAGCCCGCGACCCCGGCCGCCAAGAAGTTCGTGGTCGGTACGGTCAAGAGCTTCGAGGGCAAGGTCAACCTGCGCTCGGCGCCGTCGACCTCCTCGGCCGTGCTCGCGTCGGTGGTCACCGGGCGCACGATCAACCTGGTCTGCGCGGTCACCGGGCAGAGCGTCACCGGCACGGTCCGTACCACCACGCAGTGGGACAAGACCTCGGTCGGCACCTACATCTCGCACGCCTACATGTACTCGGGCAAGCTGTCGGCCTGTACCGGCGCGGTCACCCCGGCCCCGGCGGTCACGCTGACCCCGGAGCAGTTCATCAAGGCCTCGGTGCCCGGTGCGCAGCGCGGCTGGCGTGAGTACGGCGTCCCGGCCTCGGTCACGATGGCGCAGGCGATCCTCGAGTCGGGCTGGGGCCGCAGCGGTCTGGCCGCGGTCGACAAGAACTACTTCGGTATCAAGTGCCAGAACGGCGCGTACGGCAAGCTGGCCAACGGCTGCCACACCTACGTCACCGACGAGTGCACCAAGGCCGGCAAGTGCTTCACCACCACCGGGGTGTTCCGCACGTACGCCACCCAGGCCCACTCCTTCCGCGACCACGGCAGCTTCCTGCGCGTGAACCCGCGCTACGCCGGTGCGTTCACCTACACCAAGGACGCCAACAAGTTCATCTGGAACGTCTGGAAGGCCGGCTACGCCACCGACCCGAACTACTACACCAAAGTCACCGGCATCATGGCCTCCTGGAACCTCTACCAGTACGACACGTGGCAGTAAGGCAAGCGCAGCTCAAGTAACTGAGCCCCCGTCGGCGGAACCGGGCCGGCGGGGGCGTTTTGCGTCTTATGCTCGCGGTGGTGAGGAGCAAAGACGGCGTGAGCGCGTGGCAGGGACGCTTCGTCGGTCCGCTGCTCGCCGCCAACGTGCTCGTCATCGGGCTCACCGCCACGCTGCTCGCGGTCGGGGCGCTGCGCGAGGACCAGCGCGCCGACGCCGCCCGGGTGATGGACCAGCGCACGGCCGTGGCCCGCAACGCCGTCACCACGGAAACCGGCAGGTACCGCGATCTGATGCAGGCCGTGGCCGCCGGCATCGGCACCAATCCCGGCTTCGACGCCGACGACTTCGCCGCCGCCACCGCTCCGCTGCAGACCGCCGGGCTCCCCGGGGCGACCGCGGTGGCCCTTGTCGTGGCCACCGCACGATCCGACGTGGCCCCGGCTCAGGCTTTCTGGCGCAAGCGTGGGGCGCCAGGGCTGGTCCTCTCGCCGAGCACTGTGGCCGGGGAGCACTACTTCTCGATCTTCCAGCGCACCCTGAACAACGGTCATCCCATCTCCGCGGGGCTGGATGTGTCCTCGGCGCCGGAGGGTTCGCAGGCCCTGCGCGAGTCCCGGTACACCGGCAAGCAGGCGGTGTCGGACGCGTATGTGCTTCTGCGGGACCGGGGTCTGCCGCCCGCCGAGCAGCAGCTGTCGTTCCTGTTCGTCACGCCGGTGATGGCCGACCGCTTCGAGGGGTGGCTCGCGCTGGGCCTGCACGGCCGCGACTTTCTCGATGGCGTACTCGACCAGGCCGGCCAAGGGACGCTCGACGGTGAGCTGTTCGCCACCACGGCCGGTCGTTCGGTGCCCATCGCCTCGTACGACGCACCGGGGCGGCGCGACTTGACCCGCACGTCCACCATCCAGGTCGCCGACCGGCAGTGGACGCTGGTGACCAGCGCCGACTCGCACCGCCTGCCCGGCGCGCGGACCAGCACCCCGGCGACCGTGCTGCTCGGCGGCATCGTGGTGACCGTCATGCTGGCCCTGCTGGTCTGGATCCTGGCCACCGGGCGCTCCCGGGCGCGCTCGCAGGTGCTGGTCGCCACCGCGGAGCTGCGCGTGGCCGAGGCGGAGAGCCGGCGCCAGGCGGGCCTGCTGCGCGCGGTCATGACCAGCATCGGCGACGGCGTCGGGGTGGTCGACGAGAACGGGCGGTTCCTGCTGCACAACCCGGCGGCCCAGGGGCTGCTGGGGGTCGACGACGACGTGGACGGACCGGGGGACTGGCAGCAGCACTACGGGCTGTTCCGAGCCGACGGGCGCACCCCGTTCCCGATGGACGAGCTGCCGCTGGTGCGGGCGCTGCGCGGCGAGCCCTCCGACGGCGTGGAGATCCTCATCCGCAACGAGCAGCGCCTGGACGGCATCCTGGTCAGCGTCGACGGGCGGCCGCTGGATCCCAGCGCGGGCCAGCACGGCGCGGTGGCGGTCTTCCACGACATCACCGAGCTGCGCCGCTACGAGACCGACCTGGCGGTGTTCGCCGGGGTGGTGGCGCACGACCTCAAGGCGCCGCTGGCGGTCATCCGCGGGCACTGCGAGACCGCAGCCGACGAACTGACCGAGGCCCCGGAAAGCCCGGAGGTGTTCGAGGCCCGGACGGCCATGGATCGCATCGCCAACGCGGTGGACCGGATGGCCGCCCTGATCGACACGCTGCTGGCCTACACGACCTCGCGGGACGCGCCGCTCAAGCTGGAGGCCGTCGCGCTGGCGCCCCTGGTGGCCGACGTCATCGGGAACCGCACCGAGGCCCTGCGGCCCGGCAGTGCCCGGCCCGACTTCTATCTGGGGCGCCTGCCCGAGGTCAAAGCCGACCCGGCGATGCTGCGGCACGTGCTGGACAATCTGATCGGCAACGCACTCAAGTACGTACCCCGTGGCGAAACTCCCCGGGTGGACGTCACAGCGGTGGCGGCCGCACCCGGCTGGACCCGCATCGAGGTCGCCGATCGTGGCATCGGCATCCCGGAAGCCGACAAGCCCGACATCTTCGAAACCTTCCACCGCGCGGCCGCCGCCGCCGGATACGCCGGCAGCGGCCTGGGCCTGGCGATCTGCCGGCGCATCGTGGAACGCCACGGCGGCAGCATCGGCGTGAGCGACAACCCCGGCGGCGGCACCCGCTTCCACTTCACGCTGCCGCTCGCCGGTGCCGGCCTGCACAAGGCGCTTGCCGAACGCACCGCCGTGCGCGACACCGCGCTGCGCAACGCCACGATCACGCCGGCCGCGGTGGCAGCAGCGACGCCACGCACGCCAGCAACTGGGCGGGCAGGAACGGCTTGAGCAGCGTCGCGCTAGCGCCCACCTCGGTCGCGCGCGCGTCGCCGGGCAGCATCGAACCGCTGGCCAGCACGACCGGGATGTGCCGCAGGCCCTCGTCGGCGCGGATCGCCCGGCACAGGTCCAGGCCGGTCATCTTGGGCATGTCGACGTCGGTGACCACGATGTCCGGGCGATGCTTGCGGACCGCCGCCAGGGCCTGCTCGCCGTCGGTGGTGGTGACAACCTGATGACCGGCTCGTTCCAGCGAACGGCGGAGCACGAACAAAATATCCTCGTGGTCCTCGGCGACGACGATCAAAGCTGCTCCGTAGGCTCATGGTGAAGTCGTATCGCAGCTATAAAGACCCACCTCATGGTGGAGACACGGGCGATCGCGGAGTTTTATGGAAGCCATGACAATCTCCTCCCAGCGTGTCGGTCCCGGCATGCCGCTGCTCGGCTTCGGCACGTGGCAACTGCGCGGCCAGGCGGCCTATGACGCGGTACGGGCAGCGCTCGACGCCGGATACCGCCACCTCGACACCGCCACCATGTACGGCAACGAGGACGAGGTGGGCCGCGCGATCGCCGACAGCGGCCTCGCCCGCGACGAGATCTTCGTCACCACCAAGATCCAGGCGGAGCGGGCCGGCCAGGAACGCGCCACCCTCGAGGCCAGCCGCAAGGCCCTGGGCCTCGAGGCCATCGACCTGTGGCTGATCCACTGGCCGCCGAGCCGGGACGCCTCCGTGCCGATGTGGCGCGAGCTGCTCGCCGCCCGCGGGAAAGGCCAGGTCAAGGCGGTCGGCGTCAGCAATTACGACCTCGCCGGGCTCGACGAGCTGATCCGGGCGACCGGGGAGAAACCAGCGGTCAATCAAATTCGTTTCGGACCCACGCTGTACGACCCCAAACTCGTCGCCGCCCACCGCGACCGCGGCATCGTCGTCGAGGGCTACTCCCCGTTCAAGACCACGAACCTCAAGGACAAGGTGCTGACCGGGATCGCCGCCGCGCACGACGTGGACACCGCCCGGGTGGTGCTGCGCTGGCATCTGCAGCACGAGATCGTGGTCATCCCCAAGAGCGCCGACCCGCAGCGCATCGCCCGCAACGCCCAGCTCGACGGCTTCGAGTTGAGCGCCGACGAGATGGCCCGGATCGACGCGCTCGGCCCCGCCTGACCGCCGCCCCCTGTTCCAAGGGGCAGCGCGGCGATAATCACCGGGCGCGCCGGGCCGCTCCCGCCTATTGTTGACGCGCCATGTCTGTAACGCCCTCCTCGGATCTTTCCGAGCTCCGCCGCAAGATGTCCGACCTCCTGCCTGCCGATGAGCGCCGGTTGCGCCGCCGCCTGGAGGGCACCCGCAAGATCCGCGACGACGCCGCGCGCTCGGCCGTGCTCGCCGAGATAAGCGCCGATGTCGACCGCGCGGCGGCGCGCCGCGCGTGGCGGATCGCCGCCGCGCCCGCGATCACGTACCCCGATCTGCCGGTCAGCGCCCGCAAGGACGACATCCTCGCGGCGATCCGCGATCACCAGGTCGTGATCGTGGCGGGCGAGACCGGCTCGGGCAAGACCACCCAGCTACCCAAGATCTGCCTGGAACTGGGCCGCGGGGTGGACGCGCAGATCGGGCACACCCAGCCCCGGCGCATCGCCGCGCGCACGGTCGCCGAGCGCATCGCCGAGGAACTGGGCACCGACCTGGGTGCCACAGTGGGCTACAAGGTCCGCTTCACCGACCAGGTGTCGGAGCAGACCATGGTCAAAGTGATGACCGACGGCATCCTGCTGGCCGAGATCCAGCACGACCGCCAGTTGCGCCGCTACGACACGCTGATCATCGACGAGGCCCACGAGCGCAGCCTCAACATCGACTTCATCCTCGGCTACCTGCGCCAGCTTCTGCCGCAACGCCCCGACCTCAAGCTGATCATCACGTCGGCGACCATCGAGACGCAGCGCTTCGCCGAGCATTTCGCCGCCGCCGACGGCACCCCCGCCCCGGTCATCGAGGTGTCCGGGCGCACGTACCCGGTCGAGGTCCGCTACCGGCCGCTCATCGAGGAGACCGAGGAGGAGCGCGAGGAGCCGGTCGACCTGGTGGACGGGATCTCCGCCGCGGTCGACGAGCTGGGGCGCGAGTCCAGCGGCGACATCCTGGTGTTCCTCAGCGGTGAACGCGAGATCCGTGACACCGCCGACGCCCTGAACAAGCGGGACCTGCGGAACACCGAAATCGTTGCGCTGTACGGCCGGCTGTCGGCGGCCGAGCAGCACAAGGTCTTCGAGCGGCACACCGGGCGCCGGGTCGTGCTGGCCACCAACGTCGCCGAGACCTCGTTGACCGTGCCGGGCATCCGCTACGTGATCGATCCCGGCACCGCCCGGATCTCGCGGTACAGCAGCCGGCTCAAGGTGCAGCGGCTGCCCATCGAAGCCGTGTCCCAGGCCAGCGCCAACCAGCGCAAGGGCCGCTGCGGACGTACCTCAGACGGTATTTGCCTTCGCCTGTATTCCGAGGAAGATTTCCAGGGGCGCCCGGAATTCACCGAACCCGAGATTCTGCGCACGAACCTCGCGTCGGTCATTCTTCAGATGACCAACCTCGGGCTCGGCGACCTGGCCAAGTTCCCGTTCATCGACCCGCCGGACAAGCGCAACATCACCGACGGCATCAAACTGCTTGAGGAACTCGGGGCGCTGGACAAGCAGAAGCTGACCCCGATGGGACGGCGGCTCGCGCAATTGCCGGTCGACCCCCGGCTGGCCCGCATGGTGGTCGAGGGCGGCGTGCAGGAATGCGTGGCCGAGGTCATGGTGATCACGGCCGCGTTGTCCATCCAGGATCCGCGCGAGCGCCCGGCTGACAAACAGCAGCAGGCCGACGAGAAGCACGCCCGGTTCACCGACAAGGAATCGGACTTCTTCTCGTACCTGAATCTGTGGCGTTATCTGCGGGAGAAGCAGCGCGAGCTGTCCGGTAACCAGTTCCGCCGGCTCTGCCGCAGTGAGTTCTTGAATTATCTGCGCGTGCGCGAATGGCAGGATCTGTATGCGCAACTGCGTCAGGTCGCGACGCGCCAACTCGATCTGACGGTGTCCGAGGACGACGAAAGTGTGCCGGAGGCCCAGCGCTTGCACACCGCGCTGCTCTCCGGTCTGCTGAGCCACATCGGACTGAAGGACACCGACAAGCGCGAGTACCTCGGCGCCCGGGGAGCCAAGTTCGCCATTTTCCCCGGCTCGGCATTGTTCAAGAAGCAACCCCGCTGGGTGATGTCGGCCGAGCTGGTCGAAACCTCGCGGCTCTGGGGCAGGGTGAACGCGCGCATCGAGCCGGAATGGGCCGAGAAATTGGCGCCGCACCTGGTCAAGCGCAGCTACAGCGAACCGCACTGGGAGAAAAAGCAAGGCGCCGTCATGGCGTACGAAAAAGTGACCCTGTACGGGTTGCCCATCGTGCCCCGGCGAAAAATCGGCTACGCCCGCGTCGACCCGGTCGTCTCCCGCGAATTGTTCATCCGGCACGCGCTGGTCGAAGGCGACTGGGACACCCACCACGCTTTCTACGCCGACAATGCGAAACTGCTCGTCCGCATCGAAGAAGTCGAGAACCGGGCCCGCCGCCGCGACATTCTGGTCGACGACGAAACCGTTTTCCAGCTGTACGACGCGCGAATCCCGGCCGACGTGGTGTCCGCCCGCCACTTCGACGCGTGGTGGAAAAAAGCGCGCCGCGACGACCCGCAACTGCTCACCTTCACCCGCGAGATGCTGGTCAACTCCGGCCGCGACGGGGTCGACCCGGGCGCCTACCCGGATGCCTGGCTGGCCGACGGCGTACGGCTGGCGTTGAGCTACCAGTTCGAGCCTGGCACCAAGGCCGACGGCGTCACCGTGCAGGTGCCGTTGCCGCTGCTCAACAAGCTCGACGCGACCGACTTCGGCTGGAACGTGCCGGGTCTGCGCAAGGAGATCATCGTCGGGCTCATCCGGGCCCTGCCCAAGCACCTGCGCACCAGCTTCGTGCCGGTGCCGGACTGGGCCGACGCGGTACTTTCGCGCATCGCGGCCCGCCGCGGCGACCTCAGCGACGCGGTCGGCGCCGAGCTGCGCCGGCTGACCGGTACGGTCGTCCCGCGCGACGCCTGGCGACCCGGCCAGGTGCCGGAGCATCTGCGGATGAACTTCCGGGTGGTCAACGACCGCAACGAGGTGGTCGGCGAGGGCCGCGACCTGGACGTGCTGCGGGCCAGCCTGGCGCCCAAGGTGCAGGCGACCATCTCCGCGGCGGCCGGTGACATCGAGCGGCGCGGGATCACCACAAATGATTTCGGTACGGTGCCGCGCTCGGTCAAACAGGTGCGCGGCGGCTACGAGGTGGCGGTCTATCCGGCGCTGGCCGACGAGAAGGACAGTGTGGCCGTACGGGTCTTCGAGACCGAGGCCGAACAGCGCTTGGCGATGCGCGCGGGCACCCGGCGGTTGCTGCTGCTCACGTTGCCCCCGGCGGCCCGCTATCTGCAGGGACGGCTGGACAATCGCGCCAAACTCGAACTTTCGCGCGGCAACCCGTACCGGTCGATCGCCGATCTGCTCGATGATTGCGCCGGCGCCGCCGTGGACCGGCTCGTGCAGGACGCGGGCGGACCGGCCTGGACGAGTGAGGAGTTCGCCAAGCTGCTCGACGAGGTGCGCGCCGACCTGGTGGATGCCACTGCTGCGGTCGTCACCCAGGTGCAGGCGGTGCTGGCCACGGCGTACGAGGTGGGCCAGCGCCTCAGTACGACCCGCGAGCCGGCCCTGCTCCCGGCCCTGACCGACATCCGCGCCCAGCTCAAGGCGCTGGTCTACCCCGGTTTCGTCACCGTCACCGGCTGGCGCCAGTTGCACCACCTGCCGCGCTACCTCAAGGGCATCGCGTACCGGCTGGACCGGCTCGGCAGTACGCTGGCCCGCGACCGTCAGCTGATGGCCCAGCTGCACGAGATCGAGCAGGAATACCGCGAGCTGCGCGCCGAGCTGCCGGTGGGCGGTCCGGCCGACGAGGGCCTGCGCGAGATCCGCTGGATGATCGAGGAGCTGCGGATCAACTTCTTCGCGCAGTCACTGGGAACGGCATACCCGGTCTCGGACAAACGCATCTTCAAAGCGATGGACCAGCTACCCGGCTGAGAAGTTGTCTGCGGTTCTGCCATTGACTTGTCCAAGATCATGCGAACGTGAGAGACGTGGGAAAGAATCCTGCGGCAGCCACAGCGGGCGAACGGCCGCGCTCAGCCCGGCAATGGTGGTTGTGGCACCTCGTGTTCTTCATCGCGGCGATGGCGGCGATCCCGTTCCTGCCCGCCGGGCCGCAGGGCGCCGTGCAGTTGCTCGGCTCCTTGCTGATCGTGGTGATCCTGCTGTTCGGAGTCCGGCTGCACCGGCCCCGGTTCGCGCTGGGCTGGCGGATGCTGGCCTTCGCCGCGGGGTACACCGTGGTCAGCAACGTGGCCTGGCGGGTGCTGCAGCAGACCCACGTGATCGGCACCTCGGCCTCGGTCGACCTGCTCTACTACACGATCTATCCGGCGCTGGGCGCGGCGCTCGCGGTGCTGCCCGTGCAGGGCCGCAAAGAATTGCGCTTCGCGGGGTACGTCGAAGCCGGCATCATCACCAGCGGCGCGCTGGTCGTGTGGTGGACCGTGCTGGTCGACCCGTACGTCTCGGAAGCCAAGCTGGCCCCCGGGGAATTCCATGTCGTCGCGTTCCCCATGCTCGACATGGTCATCTTCGCCCTGGCGTTGCGGCTGCTCCTGCTCGGCGGCGGCAGGTCTCTCTCCTGGCTGATGCTCATGGTCAGCATGGGCGCGTTGCTCACCGGCGACACGGCGTTCCTCATCGCGCTGCTGGGTGATCACGGCCCGCCGCTGGTGAGCCTCGAGTGCTGGATGCTCGCCAGCGCCCTGATCGGCACGGCGGCTCTGCACCCGTCGATGGCCGGCGCGCCCCCGGTCCAGGACGCCGACGAGGCGCGCGACATCGGCACGTCGTGGATCTACATCGGTACGGTCGTGGCGACCCCGATCATGTCCGGCATCTTCCTGCTGACCGAGCGCACCCGGCTCGGCGTCGGCGACATCATCGTCCCGGTCGGCGCCACCGCCTTGACCGCCGCCCTGGTGGTCGCGCGGATGCGCCAGCTCAACATGGTGACCCGCCGGCACGCGACCGCCCTGCAGAACTCGCTGAGCATGGAAGCGGAGCTGCGAGAGGAGCTGCGCCACCGCGCCCAGCACGACAGCCTCACCGGGCTGCCCAACCGGGAGCTGCTCTACGAACGCCTCACCTCCGCGCTGGCCGGGGAGCGGGCCGGGGCGCTGATCATTGCCGACCTGGACGCGTTCAAGGAGGTCAACGACCGCTTCGGACACGCCGTCGGGGACGAGCTGCTGCTGGTGGCATGCCGGCGGCTGGCCGAGGCCGTGCCCGGCGGCAGCATGCTTGCGCGGCTGGACAGCGACGAGTTCGCAGTGCTGGCCGAGGGGCTCGATCCCGCCGCGTGCACCAAGCTGGGCGAGCGCATCCTGTCGGCCATGCGGATGCCGTTCGAAGTGCAGGCGCACCAGCTGTTCGCCACGGTGAGCATCGGGCTGCGCGAGCTCGACAGCGGCCTGCTGACCGGGGACGTGCTCCGCGATGCCTACATGGCGTTGCACGAGGCCAAAGCGGCCGGGCGCGACCAGATGACGCAGTTCCAGCATTCTCTGAGCGAGAAGAAGACCGAAGCCGCCCGTACGGTGGAGCGCCTGCGCGGGGCCATCGAGCGCGACGAGCTGATCGTGCACTTCCAGCCGCTGATCCGCCTCGCCGACGAGCGCATGACCGGGGTGGAGGCCCTGATCCGCTGGCAGCCGCAGGGCGAGGCGATGGTGCCGCCGGACCGGTTCATCCCGGCCACCGAGGACAGCGGCCTGATCGTGCCGATCGGGGCGTGGGTGCTGCGCCGGGCCTGCGAGGTGGTCGCCGGGTGGCACCGCGCTCAGCACGCCGCCGTGGTCTCGGTGAACGTGTCGCCGCGTCAGCTACGCGAACTCGACTTCGCCGCCCAGGTGCTCTCCGTGCTCAGCGACACCGGCCTGTCCCCGGCCTCGCTCATCCTGGAGATCACCGAGGGCGTGCTGGTCGCCTCGGGCATGGTCACCGAGCAGGCCATCCGCCACCTGGTGACGCTGCGGGCTCGCGGGGTCCGGGTGGCCGTCGACGACTTCGGCACCGGCTACTCCTCGCTGGCGTACCTGCGCGACCTGCCCATCGACCTCGTCAAAATCGACAAGTCGTTCATGCCCGTGCCCGGTGAGGGCGACCAGGCGGCGCGCACCATGGTCAAGGCGATCATCGACCTGGCGGCCGGGCTCAACCTGGGCACCATCGCCGAGGGCGTCGAAACGGCCGAGCAGGTGGCGCTGCTGCGCGAACTCGGGTGCGACCGCGCGCAGGGCTTCTACTTCGCCCGCCCGCTGCCCGCCGAGCAGGCGTCCTCGCTGCTCACAAACGCCTCATGGGGCTCACGCGTGAGCTGACAGGTGCGCTGCGGGCAGCGCTCGGGTGCCGTTCGGTTACCCCGCTGCCAACGGGGGTCACGAGGCCATAAGTTCCTCTCATGACCAACGACTTCCGCGCCTTCGCCCCGGTTTCCGCCCTCACCGTTGCCGACCCGGCCACCGCGTACCTGGACGAGATGATGGCGCGGGTCGGCGTGGACGGCCTGGCTGCCGCGCTGGGTGACGCCGGGCTGCTCGCGCAGGTCGACCAGCACGCTGCTGCCGTGCGGGATGCCCTGCACAGCGCCGGCCGCGAGATGGGCGCCGAGGGTCTGGCCGCGTACGCCAAATCGATCGTCGCCGGCGCGGCCCGCATGCGCCGCTCGATCCCCGAGCCCGGTCACGCCCCGCTGACCGGCACCGCGTGGCTCGCCGCCGACTGGCACTGCATGCGCCTCGTCGCCGTCTGCCTGATCGCGGAAACGGCCGGACTGCTCTGAAAGCCCGTCCAGTCCCCGAAACCAACCGAATCGGTCAAACTACGGGCCCGAAATACTGACAACTCGCGTTTGCCTCTCTTACGCAACAAAACGTACTTTCACCCCATGCGATTCACCGCTCTGCTCGGCACAGTCCTCGCCGCGGTCACCCTGACCCCGGCCCCGGCGGGCGCCGCCCCGGCCCAGCCCGCCGCCACAGCGCCGGTCACCGTGGCGCGCTACACCTTCGACACCGGCACCGTCGGCGGCGGCAAGGTCTCCGACCGCTCCGGCCGCGGTTCCGCCCTCTCGGTCCGCCGCGTCGACGGCGGCAACATGCACTTCAACGGCACCACGGCGGACAAGTACGCCGCCTTCCCCGCGACCTGCGCGCCCAAGGCCGCAACCTGCGCCCGCTCGCTGCTCGAAGGCACCGACGACCCGCAACTGGACCCCGGCACCCGGCTGTTCCGCTGGGGCGCCACCGTCCGCGTGACAAAGGCGCAGGTCGTGGGCTCCTCCAACGTCATGCAGAAGGGTGTCTACGACACCGAGAGCCAGTGGAAGATGCAGATCGGCGCCAACCAGGCCAAAGCCCAGTGCGTCGTGATCGGCCAAGGCTCGGCCAAGCCGGACATCTACCTGGTCCGCTCCACCGTCGGCGTGGCCGACAACAAGTGGCACGACGTCATGTGCCAGCGCTCGGGCAGCTTCCTCACCGTGTACGTGGACGGCAAGGACAGCGGCCACATCACCATCCCGGCCACCCTGTCCATCGGCAACGCCAAGCCCCTGCGCATCGGCGGCCCCAACTTCAACACCACCAGCGACATGTTCCACGGCCTGCTCGACGACGTGTACGCGCGCCTCGGCTGAGGCTCTGGCCCGGGCCCTCGTAATGCTCCCGGCCCGCCGTCCGTAACGGCCCACATCGGCGGAGCTGGGACAGCAGCGGGCCGGGACCTCGGCAAGGGTCCCGGCTCGCTGCGCTGCTTGCGCTGGCTGCACTGCTTGGCCAGCGGCTCCACGGCTTGATGCGCGGTCGGATGGGATCAGCTGCGGCGGAACGCGTAGGAGCGGCCGCCGCCGCGGGTTGCACGGCCGGCCTTTTCGCGGCTCGCCCGGTCGCGGGACGCTTGGCGGCGGTCGTGCGCGCCGTGGTGGGTTGCCGGGACGGCCTTGGCGTCATCGACGGCGCCGGGCACTGCCGGCGGTACCGCGGCGATCAGGTTCTCGGCCGCGAGCGTGTCATGGTCGAGATGAACGGAAAACTCGGGCATGAAGCGGCCTCCGTTAAGCCGCCAACCCAGCATCCAAGAACCCCCTGGCCGCCGGGTAGTCCCGTAGCTGGTCCCGGACCAGCCGCAACCCCGTCTGCAGGGCCACCGCCGGCACCCCTCGAGCCTCCAGCACCGCCTGCGTCCAGCTCACAAAGTCGGTAAAAATTACCTGGTCACCGACGTACAACGCAGCCGCCAGGAAGTCGACGATGTGGCCCAGGTCCTCGGCGGTGGCGTCGGTCTGGCGTTGGTCGTACTCGGCCATGCCGGGGTAGGCGGCGTGGAGTTTGTCCAGGCCGGTTCGCACCAGGGTGGCGCGGTTGCGGACCACATAGGTGTATTCCTCGTCCCCGAGCGCCCCCGAAGAACCGAGGGAGGCTTTGTACGGGTCGGTCAGGGGTGGGGGCCAGTTCTCGGCCAGCCGCATCACCGCCGCGTCGGCGTGGGGTTCCCAGGCGTCGGCACCCAGTTTGCGGGCCCAGCGGCCGTCGGGGCCGAAGCCTCGGCCGCCGGCAATGACGGGTACGCCGACCGAGCGGCAGGCGGTGATCGCGGCGTGAGCCCGGGGGAGACGGGTGGGAATCATGCAGCTCAGCGCCACCGCGTCCGGGCCGGTCTGGTGCAGGTGGGTCACCAGGTGGGGGCCGGGCACGTTGGCGCCCAGGAAGTCGACCCGCCAGCCGTCCAGGCGGAGTACCTCGCCTAGGATGCGGCCCGGCAGGGCATGCCATTCACCGTCGGCGCAGGCCACAGTGATACGGCCGCGGGTCGGGCGCGTGTTGTTGCGGGCGGCCACTGCGGCCAGGGCTCGTTCGCTGATGGCTGTGGCGGCGTGTTCCCGGGCCACCGACCAGGCGTTTGTGGCCCACAGTTCCCCGACGCGGGCTTGGGTGGGGGCGATCAGATCAACCATGACCCGCTGCGCCGGTACGCCCGCATCCAGTAAGGCGTTCACCATCTCGACAGCCCCGTACTCGTCGCCGTCGCCGACCAGGGACAGGAACCGGTCGCCGGCCTCGGGGCCGGTTGCCGTCAGGGGGGACGTGCTGGTGGCTGTCATCAGCGGTTACGGTTCCTCCGGTCGCCCCGCCGGGCTTCGATGGCAAACGGGGACAGCGGCGTGGCACCGGTGTCCATCAGGCTGAGCCGGGTGCGGGCCGGGGCGCGCACCGCGAGCATGGCGATGTCGTCGCGTACGCCGCCGTGCACCCAGTCCGACACGAGCTGGCGGACGCGTTCCACCGCCGCATCGCCGGGCATGCCCCGGCACCCGGCCAGGGCGTCGCGCAGCCGGGTCTCACCGTATTGTTCCTGCCCGCTGGGCCCGCCGCGGGCCTCGGTGAGCCCGTCGCTGTAGAACAGGCAGGTCTCGCCGGGGGCCAGCTCGATGGTCGCGGGCTGCACGGTGATCTGCGGGACCACACCGATCAGGGTGCCCTTGACCGGCGCGGCTTCCACCGTCCCGTCGTTGCGCAGGATCAGCGGCACCGGGTGGCCGCCGGTGGCCAGGGTGAGCCGGACCCGGCCGTGTTCGATGCGGCTGAGCGCGCCGATCACCAGGGTGGCGAAGCGGTGCTGGCGGGTGGCGCCGAGCAGGGCCTGGTTGAGCACGGTCAGCATGACCGCCGGGTCGTCCTCGAGCAGCCGCAACGCCCGCAGGGTCTGGCGGATCTTGCCGGTGAGCACCGCCGCTTCCGGTCCCTTGCCGCACACGTCACCCAGCACGATCACCGTGTCGGAGCTGCGAGCGGTAGGCTCGAACACGTCGTAGAAGTCGCCGCCGATGCGCAGCTCGTCGCGGGCGGCCTGGTAGGAGCCGATCAGCTCGATCCCGTCGGGTTGGGGCAGCTCCGGGGGCAGCAGGTCGGCCTGCAGGATCGCCGTGGTGTCGACCTGATCGCGGTAGAGCGCGGCGGCGGAGAGGGCGGCGCCGGCCCGCGCGGCGAAGATGCGGGCGAGCATCTCGTCCTCGGGGGTGAACGCCGGTGCGGGTCCCCGGCGGGCCAGGATCAGCGCGCCGGCCGGCTCGGCGTTGCCGGGCAGCGGGATCGCCAGCAGGGCGCCGACCGGTCCGAAGTCCTCGGGCAGCAGCCAGGCCGGGGCCTGCGAGGGGTCGAGCCAGCGGCTGGGGATCGGCGGGAAACCGGCGAGGGCCTCCTCCAGGCCGGGCACCTCGCCGAGCAGCCGCTCGCGCAGCATGCCCTCCTCCAGCGTTTCGCCGGCAACCAGGCGGATCCACTCGCTCTGCCGGCGTCGTGCGGGCAGGAAGACCATCGCGGCGTCGGCCAGGTGTGACACCGCTAGTTCGGCGGTGGTACGCAGGCAGCGCCGCTGGTTGAGCGAAGCCGACAGCCGCCGCCCGGCCTCAGCCAGGAACGTGGTGCGAGCACGCTCGGCGTGGAACTGGGCGGCGCGGCGTACCTCTTCGGTGCTGTCTCGCAGATACCAGGCGTAGTGGCCGGCGTCGAGCGGGCGGCGCCGGCCCTCGAGGTGGCGCTCGCCGTGCTCGGCGGAGAACGTCTCGGCGCCTCCAGCGGTCGCCTCGGCCAACGCGGTGAAGGCGCAGTCGCGGGTGCCGGCGCCCGGTTCGAGGTCCGGGACCAGCTCGGCTGCCGCCGCGTTGACCAACACGATCGTGTCCCCGTCGGCGGCGCACAGGATGATCGCCTCACTTGAGGCGTCCAGCGCCGCGCGCAGCAGAGCCGGGGTGGGAGAGCCGGTTGAGCGCACGCCGGCCTGAACGGGTAAACGGCTCATCAACGGTCCTCCCTTCTTCCGGTACAGATCCTGACCAGCCTACGCCTCCTGACCGTCCGCGCCTCCCGGCTCAGCGCCGCGCCGCACAGTTCACAGCGAGGCGTCCACGACGATGGGCGCATGATCCGAGGGACCTTTGCCCTTACGGGCCTCCCGGTCAACCACTGCGTCGGTGACCGCGGCAGCCACATCGGCGGTGGCGTACACCAGGTCGATACGCATGCCCAGGTTCTTGTGGAACATGCCGGCACGGTAGTCCCAGTAGGTGAACGGATGGTCGCCTTTCATGGGACGCGGGACGACGTCGGTGAGACCCAGGCCACGCAGCGCGGCCAGGGCGTCACGTTCCGGCGGGGTGACGTGGGTGGAGTTGACGAACACGCCCGGGTCCCAGACGTCGTCATCGGTGGGGGCGACGTTGAAGTCGCCGGTCAGCACGGCCGGGCCCTTCTGCCCGGCCAGGGCGGCGCGCAAGGCCGCGAACCACTGCAGCTTGTACGCGTAGTGCGGGTCGTCCGGGGTGCGCCCGTTGGGCACGTAGATGGAGGTGAAGCGGACCCCGCCGCAGGTGGCGCTGATCGCTCGGGCCTCGGGGCCGGGGTAGCCGGGCTCGCCGTCGAAGCCGCGTTGCACCTCCTGCAGGCCGACCTTGGACAGCAGGGCGACCCCGTTCCAGCGACCCTGGCCGTACGCAGCGGTCTCGTACCCGAGCGCAGCGACCTCGTCGGCCGGGAAGCCATCGGCGGCGACCTTGGTTTCCTGCAGGCACAGCACGTCGGGGGCGGTCTGCTCCAGCCACTCCAGCAGCCGGGGGAGCCGGGCCTTTACCGAGTTCACGTTCCAGGTGGCGAAGCGCATGACCCCAGCCTGCCGCATCCGGGCCGGATCAGCCGGGCGGCACCCCGGTAAGGGGACAGGGGTCAGGCGGTGGGGCGGCGCTGCGGGGTGCGGCGCTCGGCGCTGGCCGGCGCGGCGTTGGAGCGCACGGCGGAGATCAGCGCCGCGGTGAGGCCGGACACGAGCACGAGCAGGACGGCGACGAGCCAGATCGTCGCGCCTCCGGTCCCGATCAAAGTCGCCACAGATGTCGCCTCCCGGTCCTGGTCCGAACGTCCCTGTCATCGGCAGAGGGAGCCCGCGATGAAGGATCTGGAAGCGAATGATGCCGGACTTGCGGGGTGGTGCGGAAGGGGTTGGCGGGACCTTTATCACGAAGAGGTAAAGATGATGCGGCTGAGCTGCAGCGATGCTTCAGAGCAGCTCAAGAATTACCGGCTGTGAGCGGGGCCGGGCCGCTGACGTGCCGGTGCACGGCCCAGTGCAGCACGAAGTCACCTGCTGCGACGCCCGGACCCCACAGCCAGCCCTGACCCTGGGTGACGCCCACGCCGGCCAGCGCGTCGCGTTGCACCCGGGTTTCCACCCCCTCGGCGACGATGCTCAGGCCCAGCGCCCGGCTCATCGCCACGACCGCCCGTACGATCTCCTCGTCTTCGCCGTGATCGCCGAGCCCGGACACGAACGAGCGGTCCACCTTCACCCCGGTGACCGGGAAGCGGCGCAGATAGCCCAGCGCGGAGAAGCCGGTGCCGAAGTCGTCGACGAGTAGCCGCAACCCCAGCTCGCGTAGTTCGAAGAGCACCTTGGCGGCCACCCCGCCGCCGTCGACCATCACCGACTCGGTCATCTCCAGCGCCACCGCCGACGACGGCAGCCCGTACTGCAGCAGCTCCGCCGAGATGATCAGCGGCAGGGCGGGCTCCACAAGCTGGCGCGGGGACACGTTCACCGACATGTAGAACGACTCGTCGACAGTGCCGCCGGCTCGCCACTCGGCCAGTTGGCGCAGGGCCTCGTTGCGCACCCAGGTGCCCAGCGCGCCGATCAACCCGCAATCCTCGGCGACCGGGATGAAGGTCATCGGTGGGATCGGCCCGCGGGTCGGATGCGTCCAGCGGGCCAGGGCCTCGGCGCCGGCCGGCCGGCCGGTGCCGAGATGCACGATGGGCTGGTAGACGACGTGCAACTGCCCCTCGGCCAGGGCGGTGCGCAGGGCGCCTTCCAGCTCGATGCGTTCGCGGACCCGGTCATGCATGGAGGTGTCGAAGATCGTCGCGCGTCCCGGACCCTCGGCCTTCGACCGGTACATCGCGGTGTCGGCATCGCGCAGCAGCGCCTCGGCCGTGGCCGCCGGATCACCCCCACCCGCGGCATGGGCAAGACCAAGAGAAGCACTGATGACAACCTCTGTTTCCCGTACGGGCAGAGCAGACCCGAAACAGCCCTGCATCCCCTCCACGAGTCGCAACGCGCCGCTCTCCTCACCCACGTGGGCCACCACGAACTCGTCGCCACCCACCCGGGCCAGCACCGTGCCCGCCGGCAGGGCAGCCCGCAGCCGCGCCCCCACCGCGATCACCAGTTGGTCACCGGCGTCGTGCCCCCACGAGTCGTTCACCCACTTGAACCCGTCGAGGTCCAGGAATGTCACCCAGATCCGCTCCGGGCAGTCCGCGCTCGTGGTGGCAACCAGGCGCTCCACCTCGGCCGTGATCGCGCGCCGGTTGGGCAGCCCGGTCAACGGGTCATGCCGGGCCTGGTGCTCCGAGCGCAGCTGCGCCTCGACCTGCGCCTGCACCGCAGACACGGCCCGCAGCAGCAGCAACGCCACGATGATGACCCCGCCGGCCCCGATCACCAGGCGGGTGCCCAGGCCGGCGCCCACGGTCACCAGCAGCACGAACGGGGTGATGACGGCGGGCACGAGCAGCAGCATCCGGCGCCACGACCAGGCCTGCACCGGGTGCCGGTCGGCATGCCCCAGCTCGACCACCGACGGGTGCAGCGCGGCCACCCCGAGCAGCGTGAACGTCAACAGGAACGGGGCGTCCAGCAGCGGCGAGCCGTACGAGCGCCCGGCCAGCCCGATCACGCTGTACGCCAGGTCCCCGCAGATCAGCAAGCCGATGCAGGCCACCAGCAACCGCAGGCTCACCGGCCACGTGCGCGCGGTGAAGCTCAGGTTGATCCCCAGCGCGAGCAGCACCACGTCGAACAGCGGGTACAGCCCGGACAGCACCGACTCGGCGACCGGCTGCCCGGAGATCGCCATGCCCGGCATCGCCAGCAGCAGCGCGCTGGCCAGGGCCCCGGCCATGCACACGATCAGCCCGTCGAGCACCGCGTGCCGCTCGATGCTGCCCCGCGCGCGCAGCAGCAGGGCGAAGAAGATGCCCAGGAAGACGTACGCTGGGACGATCACCGCGTCGGCGATCAGCGGCTGGGTGATGACCATCGGGCGGACCAGCACCCCGGCCAGGAAGAACAGCCCGGTGGCGGCCATGAACGGCCAGGCCGACCGCGGCTCGGCGTGGTAGTGCCGCGGCACGGTGAAGCAGGCGACGATGGTGCCCGCGCCGACGACCAGAAAGCACAGCGCGTTGACAACCGGCGACACGTCCAGGACATAGAGCGCCGTCGCCAGGACGCCGGCCGCTCCGAACGCCTGCCAGGCCCGCGGTCCGAGGACCGGAGGAGCAGTGTTTCGCACCCCGTATCGCCCCCTGGCACCCTGTTAGCTGATCAATGCTGCCGCCGATGGCACCGTACCGTCCGCCGGGCCGTCCCCGGCAGGGGTTCCATGGACAAACGCTGAGCTTCCGTGAACAAAGACGGTCGGGCAGGCGCAGCGGCAGAGCAACTCCGCGGCGACCGCCCCCAGCAAGGTGTTGCTGTCGGTGCCGCGCGGGCCCACCATCATGACTCTGGCGCGCCGGGAAGCCCGCACGAGCACCAGGGCGGGATCGCCGATGAGCAGCTGCGGACGTACCGGGATGCAATCCTGCAGTGCCCCCACCGTCTGCTCCAGCAGGCGCCGCCCGGCCTGCGCCCCCGCGGCGTCGCCCACCACGTGCGCGACCTCGAGCTTGACCTGCCGGCGCCGGGCCTCGGCGGCGGCCAGCCGCACCGCCATGAGCGAGCACGGCGAGCCGTCCACCGCCGCCAGCACCGGACCGGCCGGCGGGCGCACCCCGCGCGCGATCGCCACCGGGCAGCGCGCATGCGCGACCACCTGGACCAGCACGGCCTCCGGGGGCAGATGCGGACCGGCCGCCAGCCCGTCGTCGCCGAGCACGAGCAGCTGCGCGGACCGGCTCTGGCGCACCAGCTCGCGCACCGGCTGGCCGTCGGTCACGCGTCCCTCGACCCGCACGCCCGGCACCGTGCGCAGCGCCGTCGCGACCGCCTCCTGCACAATCTGCCCGGCATCGTGTCGCGCGGCGGCATAATCAGGGGGATCATCGAGGTAGCGCGTGCCCGGCCAGGCGAAGGCGTGCAGGATCCGCAAGGCAACCCCGCGAGCCACCGCTTCCCGGGCGCCCAGCCGCGTGGCGGCCAGGCCCGCGGCTGTTCCGTTGACGGCCACGACGACAGGAGCAGGTTCGGCTATCTGCATCGGTTCAACACCTCCGCACCGCGACAACGCGGTCTACAGACCATTATCTATGGTGTGACGGTCCGCACCTATTCGTGATCAATCCCTCAGCGATCGAGGCGGCTGATGACCCGTTCAGCTTGAGGGTTTACGGTGAACAGCAGGTTTTTGGCGACATCTGCCGGTGAAGTGAGGGAAATAATGACGGATGTCAAGCTCGACCACCCCGGTGGCCAATTGTCCCTGCCGGTGCGCCCGGCCGTCGAGGGGCCCGGGGGTATCGAGATCGGCGCCCTCCTGAAGGAGACCGGTTACGTCACCCTCGACCAGGGCTTCGTGAACACGGCTTCCTGCGCGTCGGCGATCACGTATATCGACGGTGACGCGGGGATCCTGCGCTACCGGGGCTTTCCGATCGAACAGCTCGCGGGCAAGGCCTCCTTCCTGGAGGTCTCCTACCTGCTGATCCATGACGCGCTGCCGACCCCGGCCCAGCTGGGCGAGTTCGCGGACAAGATCCGGGTGCACACCCTGCTGCAGGAGGAGATGCGCTCCTTCTTCTCCGGGTTCCCGCGCGACGCCCACCCGATGGCGGTCCTGTCCTCGGCGGTCACCGCGCTGTCGACGTTCTACCAGGACGCACTCGACCCGGCCGATCCCGAGCAGGTCGAGATCTCCGGCATCCGGCTGATGGCGAAGCTTCCGACCATCGCGGCTTACGCGTACAAGAAGTCCATCGGGCACCCGCTGCCCTACCCGGACAACTCGCTGGACTACGTGCACAACTTCCTGCGCATGACGTTCGGCCTGCCGACGGTCAACTACGAGGTCGACCCGAAAATCGCCGAAATCCTCGACATGCTGTTCGTGCTGCACGCCGATCACGAGCAGAACTGCTCCACCTCCACGGTGCGGCTGGTCGGCTCGGCCGGGGCCAACCTCTACTCCTCGGTGGCGTCGGGCATCAACGCGCTGTCCGGCCCGCTGCACGGCGGCGCCAACTCGGCGGTGCTCGAGATGCTCGAGCAGATCCGCGCCGACGGTGGTGACGTCCAGTCCTTCGTGCGCCGCGTCAAGGCGAAGGAGAAGGGCGTCAAGCTGATGGGCTTCGGCCACCGGGTCTACAAGAACTATGACCCGCGCGCCGCCATCGTCAAGAAGGCCGCCCAGGACGTGCTGTCCACCATGGACAAGCCCGACCCGCTGCTTGACTTGGCCTTCCAGCTCGAGGAGATCGCGCTCGCGGACGACTACTTCGTCTCCCGCAAGCTCTACCCGAACGTCGACTTCTACACCGGCCTGATCTACAAGGCGCTGGGGTTCCCGACGAAGATGTTCACCGTGCTGTTCGCGCTGGGCCGCCTGCCCGGCTGGATCGCGCAGTGGAGCGAGCAGGCGTCCGACCCGGCCACCAAGATCGGCCGCCCGCGCCAGCTCTACACCGGTGAGGCCGAGCGCCAGTTCGTGCCGATCTCGCAGCGCTGAGGTTCATCACGCGCTGACGGTCTTTCCGCTGCCCGGGTTCTCGAGCCATGTGAGGATCCGGGCAGCTCCGTCTTCGGCGGCCAACTGCCGGGCGATCTCACCAGCACGCTGCTTCAGCGTCACGGCCGTGACGATGGCCTGTGCGAGCCGGTCGGCGGTGAGCTGCGGCAGGGGCAGCGGCGGCGGGCTCACCCCGAGGGCGTGCAGGCGGCGGGCCCAGAACGGCTGATCTGCCAATACAGGTACGGCTACAGCAGGCACTCCGGCTCGCAAAGCCGCCCCGGTTGTCCCCGCGCCGGCGTGGTGGACCACTGCGGACGTACCGGGAAAAAGCCAATCGTGAGGCAGCGGGCCGACGCCCAGGATGTCCGGATGGTCCCCGACGTGCAGCCCCGACCACCCGGCCTGCACGATCGCGCGCACCCCGGCCCGGCGGATCGCCTCAAGCACCGCAGTGGCCAGCCGTTCGCCCTGCCCGGGGGCCATGCTGCCGAACCCGATGAACACCGGCGGCGGCCCGGCCCGCAGAAAGCCCGTCACCTCGGCCGGTGGTTCCCAGGCCTGCGGGCGCGCCGGCCACCAGTAGCCGGTCACCTCGTGCGACGCCGGCCAGTCCCGGGGGCGCGGCACCACGATCTCGCTGAAGCCGTGAAACGTCGGATACCGGTGCCGCTGCTCGCGTTCCAGAAGCCTGGTGCTTTTGCGCGGCAACCCCAGCCGCTCGCGCAGCTCGCGGATCGGACCCCGGTACAGCGGCCGCGCGGTGGCCTCGGTGACCTCGCCCATCCACCGGTTGACCGCCGGCACGCGGGTGTCGCGGCCCCCGGTCAGCACCGGCCCGAACGCGCCGGTGGGGAAGACCGGTTGCAGGAACACGCCGGCGTACGCGATGCCGGCCGCCTCCGCCACCGAGTAGCCCAGCGGCGCGACCACCGTGGACAGCAGCATCACCTGTGCCCGGCTCTCGCGCACCGCCGCGGCAATCCCGTCGCCCAGCTCCGCTACGAGCGGGCGCGCAATTTTCAGCAAGCGCAACAACGCGCGCGGGCCCGTACCCGATTCCGGTCCGGCTTGTCCCCGCGCCTGCGGCAGGATCTCGCGCAGATCTCCCGGCAGCGGCAGAAAAGGCAGCTCAACGATGTCGCGGAACTGCTCGTGGGTGGCGATCGTGACCGTGTGGCCCGCCTCGGCGAGCCGGGCGCCCAGCCCGGTGTAAGGCGCGACATCGCCCAGCGACCCCGACGTCACGATCAGCACCCGCATGACTCCATCATCTCCCGGGCATGTTCGGGTCAATCGTCAGCTCCGGGGAGGCACGCCATGGACGTCGTCATCGGCATCGACACGGGCACCACCGCCACCAAGGGCGTGGCCGCCGGCATCGACGGCGAGGTGCGGGTCAGCACCAGCGTGCACTACCCGCTGTCGGTGCCCGGCCCGGGCCGCGCCGAGCTGGACGCCTCCCGGCTGCGCGACGCGGCGATCGAGGCCCTGGTCACCGTGGCCCAGGCGGTCCGCGAACGCGGCGACCGGGTGGTGGCGGTGAGCCTGTCGGCGTTCCTGCACGGGCTGGCCCCGCTCGGCGCCGACGGAACCCCGCGCGGCCCGCTGATCACCTGGGCCGACAATCGTGCCTCGGCGCAGTCGCGGCGGATCGCGGAGACCGGGCGGGCCAGGGTGCTGCAGGCCCGGACCGGCACCCCGGTGCACCCGATGGCGCCCCTGGCCAAGCTGGCCTGGTGGCGCGACGAGGACCCGGCGACGCTGCGCGACACCCCGCGCTGGGGCGGCGTCAAGGAGGTCGTGCTCGGCGGGCTGGCGGGGGAGGGCTTCGTGCTCGACCTGTCGGTTGCCTCGGGCACCGGCATGTACGACATCCACGAGCGGCGCTGGGACCCCGAGGCGCTGGACATCGCCGGGGTCCGGCCGGACCAGCTCGCCGAGGTGGTGCCGACCACGACGGCGTTGAAGCTGCACCCCGACGTGGCCTCGGCAGCCGGGTTGCCCCCGGGCACCCCGCTGATCATCGGCGCGGCCGACGGACCCCTGGCCAACCTGGGCGTCGGAGCCACCCCGGCCGGGGTCGCGGCCGTCTCGCTGGGCACCAGCGGTGCATTGCGCATGCTCGTCGACCACCCGGTGGCCGACCAGGCCGGGCGGCTGTTCTGCTATGCGCTCACCGAGAACCGGTGGGCGCTGGGCGGCGCGATCAACAATGCCGGCTCGGTGGTGCGCTGGGCCGGGCAGACCATGGCCGAGGGCTTCGACCGCCCGGCCGCCGAGGGCGAAGACGCGGACGTACGGGACGCGGCGCTGCTGGTGGAAGCGGCGCAAGCCCCGCCGGGAAGCGACGGGTTGTTGTGCCTGCCATACCTGCTCGGGGAGCGGGCGCCCTGGTGGCGTGGCGGCATGCGCGGAGCCTACCTGGGGTTGCGCCGCGAGCACGGGCGCGCCCACCTGGTCCGGGCGGCGGTCGAAGGTGTGTGCCAGCAACTCGCGCTGGTCCGTGACACCTTCGCGGCTGAGAACATTGCGATGACCGAGGTACGGGCAACCGGCGGCGCTGTCAACTCCGGACTCTGGGTCGGCGTGCTCGCGGCGGCGCTGGACCTGCCGGTCGCGATCGCGGACACCCCGGAAGGCACCGGGCTGGGGGCGTGCCTGCTCGGGCTGCACGCCATCGGCGACCTGCCCGACCTGGACGAGGCCGCGGCGCTGATCGACATCACCGGCCACACCCGGCCCGACCCGCACGACGCCGGGCTGTACCGGCGGCTGCGCCCGCTGATCGAGAAGTCGGCTGAGGCGGTCACCGACGTGCTGACCGAGCTGGACTCGCTGGCGCCCTCGCCGCTGCCCAGCACGGAGAAGGCGGTCGGGGCCGGGCCCGCTTGATCTCCTCGCTCGCTGTCTCTTCGCTCGTGCTGTCTTTTCGCCTGCGCGATCTTCTTGCCTGCGCGGGCGCGGCCTGCGTGAGCCTTGACACGGGGGCTCGCGTTGACGGCGCCCGCGCGGGTGAGAAAGAGTGACGGCGAGCGGTAGCGGAGGAACCCGGTGCAAGTCCGGGACGGTCCCGCCACTGTGACCGGGCGCTGCGCTACGCCGGCGGGGCCTGGGAGTCAGGAGACTCCGGCCGCTCGCACCCTCTCCCACACGCGGGCGTGGACACCCGCGGAAAGGACCTTCTGCGTGACGCCGTACCCGTTCTCCGCCGTCGTCGGCCTCGATGACCTGCGCCTCGCCCTGCTGCTGACGGCGGTGTCCCCGGCCGTCGGGGGCGTGCTCGTGCGAGGTGAGAAAGGCACGGCCAAGAGCACCGTCGTACGAGCCCTGGCCGCCCTGCTGCCCGAGGTCGACGTGGTGCGCGGCTGCCGCTTCGCCTGCGACCCGGCCGACCCCGACCC
>NZ_LOJP01000001.1:4000355-4181636 GCF_001553785.1 Actinoplanes sp. TFC3 | reverse complement strand
GCTTCACCCCATCGGCCCGCCCCGCCCGCCCGGCGGAAACCACGGACCAGCCCCTGCATCCCACCGGCCCGGCCTCCGAAGATCTTCCGATCCTGGAGGACCAGGACGTGGTTCCAGGTACGTCCACAGCACCCCACCCAGCCACCACGAAACCCGCCCCGGCGTCGTCCCAGGGCGCCGGTCCAGGGGCAGGCTTGCAGCAAGGTGCCGGATTCAGTTCACCTTCCGGTACGGAACAGGGCACCGGCTCGCAAGAAGCAGACCCGCAGCCGAGTGGTGTGCAAGGCGCCGGGGCTCAAGGTGGCGGATCGGAGCCGGCCAACTCCCATGGGGGAGCGGCTCGCGGCGCCCAACCCCAGCCAAGTGGCCTTCCGGGGAGCCGGCCGAACGACAAGGGGCTGCAGTCCGGTCCGTTGAGCGAGCCGCAGTTCGCTTCGGCCAGCGGTTTCAAGCCCGCCCCGAGCACGTCGCCGTCGGGAGAAGTCACTGGTCCGCAAGGCTCGCCATTCGCTCAGGCGGGTGGGCCACAGGCTGGGCAAGGTGGTGGATCTCCGTTCACGCAAGCTGCAGCGCAACCACCCGCCGCGCCACTCGGCGACGCCTTCCGCCTCGCCGGCCCGTCCGGCTCTCCCGAAGGCTCCCAGCCCTCCGCCGGTCAGTCCCCTCACTCAGGCGACCAAGCACGCCTCAGCAACCCAGCGGGATCACTTCGCCCGCCGCTGGAGCCGCCGCAGATGGGGCAGTCGAACAAGCCGTTCGGGGACCAGGGGACTGGGCGGCCGCCGTTGGAGGTGCCGCAGCCGGGACAGCTCAGTCGACCTGCGTCAGGTGTGAGCGGATCAACGGCTGAGCCGTCCGGGCTTCCTGCTCGCGGCGGTGCGCCGGACGGGCAGCAAGACGGACCGCCGGCGGCGTGGCCTCCGGTCGACCAGGGTGACGATGAAACTCCGAGCGGATTGCCTCGCCGTCCGTAACCGAACCAGAGCGGCCGGCGAAGTCACCCAAATGCCCACCTCGAAAATTGGAGTGTTTCGAGTTTGGGCCGCGTGGGCATTAGCGTCGGTCGACGGGGGCGTTCTGTTCGGGTGTGCTGCGTCGTTGGGCCTGGCAGGCTGGTGGTGCTGCGGTCCGTTCGCGGTTGGTGGGCAGGGCCGCGCTGACAGAGGGAGTTTTATGCCGTCGCAGGAAGATGCGCAGACCGGTGTGCTGGAGGATCTGGACGCGGCGGCTGTCGAGTATGCCGCGGCTGTTGCCGGCGCCACCGATGTTCAGCGGGCTGCCCTGCGTGACGGCATGGTCCGGATATGCCTCCCGTTCGCCGGGCGGATGGCGCGCCGGTATCGCGGGCGAGGTGAGAACACCGAGGACCTCGAACAGGTAGCCCGGCTCGGGCTGGTCAAGGCGGTTGACCGCTACGACCCGGAGCGGGGTTCCTTCACGGCGTACGCGGTCATCACGATCTCCGGCGAGATCAAGCGGCACTTCCGGGACCGGACCTGGGGGGTGCACGTTCCCCGACGTATTCAAGACCTGAGCCTCGAGGTCGGGCACGCGACCGTTGTGCTGACCACCGAGCTGTTCCGCGCGCCCACGTCCGCGGAACTCGCCGCTCACCTGCGCATCGACGAATCAGCCGTGCGCGAGGCCATCGAGTCCAGCGCCGGGTACGCCCCCTCCTCCCTCAACGCCCCGGTGGGCGGGGACGGCGCTGCCGAGTTCGGCGACCTGCTCGGCGGCGAGGATGCCGACCTCGAACTGATCGACGACCGGGTCACCGTGGCCGGCCTGCTGCTCCGGCTGCCCGAGCGGGAGCGGCGGATGCTCGCCATGCGGTTCTACGGCAACCGCACCCAAGCGGAGATCGCCATCGAGCTGGGCATCTCGCAGATGCACGTCTCCCGGCTGCTGTCCCGCTCGCTTGCCTGGCTGCGCGAGGCGATGCTGAGCGACGCCCTGCCGCGCTGGGAAGGCGCTACCTCGGACGCGCACGGCATGCGGATCACGGTCGACGAGACCGGGGGCGTTGTGGTCGTACGGGTGAAGGGTGAAGTTGACCGGGACACCGCTGAGCGGTTGCGGTCGTCGTTGCGGCATGCCCTTGAGAATGTGGGGCAGGGACGACTGATCGTTGATCTGGCCGGGGTGCCGCTGGTGGATGCGGCCGGGGTCTCAGTCCTGGTCGAAATCGCGACGGCGGCCGCGGTGGCGGGGGCCGAGTTCGTGTTGTCCGGCACTCAGCCGTATGTGACGCGGATCCTGGCCGTTTCCGGGCTCAAGGAACCGCTGGAGCGCAACGGGCGTTAAACCCGCAGCGAGGCCCAGGTGACTTTGCCGCCGGAGCAGGGGAGCCAGCCCCAGGCGTGGGCGGTGGCGTCGACCAGCATCAGCCCGCGTCCGCCGGTGGCGTCGGGGGACTCGTTGCGTGACAGCAGGGGCTCCTCGGCCGAGCCGTCTCGGACCGAGATCTGCAGGTAGCGCCGGGTCAGGGTGAGGCGCAGGTTCATCATCGTGTGGGCGTGGTCGACCACGTTGCTGACCAGTTCGCTGGCGATGAGGCTGGCCGGCGCGACCAGGTCGGGCAGGTCCCAGCGCAAGCACGCGTCGGTGGCCACGTTGCGGGCCTGGCGAGCGGCCCCGCTGAGCGGCAGCAACTCGTCGGTGAGGGTGGGCAGCGACTCCCGCTCGTCGGCCACCCGCTCGCGGGCCTGCTCGACGTTCTTGAGAACCGGGACCCTTCGGTACGCCGCCGCCTGCAGCACGTGCCGGGTGTCATCGCTGGACCCGCACAACAACACCGAGATGCCCGGCCACTGTGCGGCCTGACGGACCACCGCGGGAAACACCGCCAGGGCGAGCGGATCGAGCACCCGCATGCCCGAGATGTCGATCAACAGGGCTTCGGGTTGCTCGGCGAGGCACTTCATGAGGCGCACATGCAGGCCACTGACCTCCTGCATGCTCAGATTCCCGCGGACCTGGACGAGTAACCGGCCGTCGTCGTCCTGGACCAAGGACTCGAGGGTCACTGCCTTCTCCTTCTGCCTTACCGTCGCGGCGGATTACCCCGCGACTTCGCCATTAAACCGTCAGACGTCATCCGCCTCCATCACCACGATGGCCCCCTCCGGCTCGGGCTCCTGGTCGGTGGAGTGCAGCGGGGCGCACGCGACCCGCACCACGATCGAACGGCCGCGCCGGTTGATCGCGTCGACGGTGACCTCGCCGTTCTCGCCGCGTTCGCTGACCGCGTTGCGCAGCAGCGGCCGCAGCTGCTCAAACGGCAGGCCCACGTCGAGGTTGAGCAGGTGCTGGCCGACCACCTCGTGCGAGCGCAGGCCCCACAGGTCCTCGGCCCGCTTGTTCCACATTCGCACGCGAAGGTCCTGATCGACCACTGCGACGCCGGCGCGCAGGCTGGTGAGCACCGTCTCAAGGAAGGCGTTCGCCTCGTCCAGCCGCGCCGTGCTCACCCGTAGCTGGTCGTTGATGTTCTGCAGCTCATCGTTGGTGGACTGCAGCTCCTCATTCATCGTCTCGAGTTCCTCGTTGGTGGACTGCAGTTCCTCGTTGGTGGTCTCGAGTTCCTCGACCGTGGACTGCAGTTCCTCGTTGGTGGTCTCGAGTTCCTCGTTGGTGGACTGCAGTTCCTCGTACGCGGCCTCGAGCTGCTGGTTGGCCAGCTCCAGGTCGTCCTGCAGGCGCTTGGCCGCGGTCACGTCGTGGAAGATCAGGTTGACCCCGAGCAGGCTGCCGTCCAGCCCGGTCAGCGGCGTGACCTGCACTTCGAGGTTGACCAGCTCGCCGTCGCGGTGGAAGTCGACGTCGGTGACGCGCAGGGTGCGCCGCTCGATCTGGGCCTGCTCGATGTAGCGGCGCAGCTCCACCGGGCGGTAGGAGAGTTCCAGATCACGGAACGGGCGCCCGATGTCACGCGAGGAAACTCTGAACAGCTTGTCGAGCCGGCGGTTGGTGAGCGCGACCAGGCCGTCGGAGGTGAGCCCGAGCTGGGCCACCGGGCTGGCCGCGAACGCCTCGTTGCGCAGCTCGTCGAGGCCCAGCACCGAGCTGTTTGCGATCGGGGCGGGCTCGGTGAACACCGCACCGGCCAGCGGCATCGCCCGGGGCGCCCGGCGGAACACCCGGCGCTTGAGGTCCAGCGGCGTGAACAGGGTGCCGTGGCTGAGCAGCATCTCGGCCTTGCCCAAGAACAGCATGCCGCCCTCGGACAGCGCGAAGTGGAACCGCGCGAGGATCTTGGCCTGCGTCTCGGCGTTGAAGTACATCAACGTGTTGCGGCAGGTCAGCATGTCGATCCGCGAGATCGGGGCGTCCTGCACCAGGTCGTTGCGGCCGAAGATCACGCAGCGGCGCAGGTCCTTGCGGAAGACGAAGCGGTTGCCCGCCGGCTCGAAATACTTGGCGATCAGCTCGGGCGGCACGGACTGCATCTCGCGTTCGCCGTACGCCGCCTGACGCGCCTCGGCGAGCTGCTCCTCGTCCACGTCGGTGGCGTAGATTTTCACCCGTTCGCGGAACGCCTCGATGCCCATCGCCTCGGCCAGCGCCATGGCCAGGGTGTAGGCCTCCTCACCGGAGGCGCACCCGGCGCACCACACCCGGATCGGCGCGTCCTCCGGCTTGCCGGCCAGCAGATCCGGCAGCACTTCCTTGCTGACGAATTCCCACGCGTCGGTGTCGCGGAAGAACGCGGTGACGTTGATCAAGATGGTGTTGAACAGCGCGGTGAACTCGTCCGGGTGGACCTGAAGAAAGTCCAGGTAGTCCGGATAGCTCTGCGCGTCGACTTGGCTCATCCGGCGGTTGACCCGGCGCATGAGGCTCGACCGCTTGTAGCCGGTGAAGTCGAAGCCGCGGGACTCCTTCAGATAGAGGAGCAGCGCCTCGAATTCGGGATCGATGGGATGCACGCGCAGACGTTACCGCACGTCGGGACAGAGGTCATGCCGACGTCGCGGGAGGCAATCCCGCAGAGGAACCGAGATGGCTGATCAGGTGGCGGATCGTTTCGCCGGCGGCATCGGTCTCGCGGGCGAGTTGGTCGAAGCGGGTACGAGCCGAGCCCAGCCCCGGCCGGGAGCCGGCCATGCGCCGGCTCAGCTCCGATTTCTCCTCCAGTGCGCGCAGCGCGATCCACAACGCACCTTCCAGCGCGATGGCCTGCTCGTCCAGCAGGCTCTCGGGCGACCAGGCATGCCCGACCCGGCACCGGTAGCGGGGGACCGGGTCCTCCTGGATCTCGAACAGGCTGCCGCCGCAGCTCGGGCAGCCGAAGCCGGCCGGCGGCACATTGAGCTGGTCGCTGGTCAGCGGGCCGAGTTCAGAGATGCTGACCTCGGCGTCCAGCAGGGAATCGGCGGGGTTGGGAGCGGGATGCGCAGGCAGGTCCATGGCGGTGATTTCGGCTAGCAGCCCACCGATTTTGGCGGCGGGCAGGATGTGGTCGATCGAGGTCTGAGCCATCGCGGCGCGCGGCATCCAGGGGTACAGCGCGTCGTCGGGCTCCTGCACTACCGTCGTCCCGCCGCGGGCGGCGATGCTGAGCATGCCGGCCGCGCCGTCATCACGGCTGCCGGAGAGCACCACACCGATGGCGCGCTGCTGAGCCGTGCGGGCGACCGAGCGGAACAGCGGGTCGACGGCGGGTCGGTGCCCGTTCTCCGCAGGCCCCCGGGTCAGCCGGATGCGCCCGTCGATGAACAGCAGATGCTGGTCGTTGGGCGCGACATGGATGTGCCCCGGGCGGATCGGTTCACCGTCGACGGCGGCGGTCGCGGGCAGCGGGCCGCTGCGACTCAGGATGGCCGGCAGGGCGCTGGGTGCATTGCGGGGCACGTGCAGCACCACCAGCACGGTGCCGGGATAGTCGGCGGGCAGACCGGCAACCATTGCTCGCAACGCTTCGACGCCGCCGGCCGAGGCGCCGACAGCAACGATGTCGCGATGGCGAGAAGTCACACAGCTCCAGCCTCTAGGTGAGTCCACACGACTTTACCGTCGGAGACCGGAAGAACACCCCAGGCGTCCGTCAATTCTCGTACGAGGTGAAGTCCGCGCCCACCCGCCTGCGCCATCGTCGGGTCCTTGGGCCGGGGTAGCAGCCGGCTTCCGTCACGCACCGTGAGGCAGACCAGCCCGTTGCGCAACCCGAGGGTGAACTCCATCGTGGTGTGCGCGTGGCGGACCACGTTGGCCACCAGCTCGGTGGCCACCAGGGCGGCGGTCGAGGCCACCTCACGGCGCTGCCACGCGGTGCACGCCTGGGTGACCAGGAGCCGGACCTGGCGGCAGGCGTCGGGAATGGGCCGGAGGCGCACCCGGATGCGGTGCGGTTCGGGCTCCTCGCAGATCTCGGCGAGCGCCTTCTCGCAACTGGCCGCCACGCTGACGGCCGGCGGGCACCGGTGCCACTGAGCCAGAACCTCGGCGGTGGCCTTGCCAGGCGAGCACAGCACCACCGGCACAGCGGGCCATTCGCAGGTGTGGCACACCACTTCGCCGAGGAAGTGCAGGGCGCCCGGGTCGCCGATGGTGAGCTCGGAAACGTCGATGAGCAGAGATTCGGGCTGGGTGCAGAGGCTGCGCGTGACGGCCTGCGACAAGGCTGCGCCGGTGAACTCGTCCAGGACGCCGCTGACCCGCAGGATCCCCACCGGGAGGCTGCGCTCCGGCCGGCAGACGAGCTGGCTCGTCATCAGCCTCCCTTCTCCCCGTAACGGCGCTGCGTACCTGCCGCGCCGCCTGTCCCTCTTGCCCGCCCGGCCGCACGGGCAAACCCGGCCCGCCGGTGGCGTCCGGCGCAGCGGCGGCGGTGGCGGTGCTGTGGTCGTACCCGGCAATGATCGGGAGGTATGTGATCTCGCATTTCGGGGGTACTGCGGAGGCGCTGATTACGCTGCACGGAGTGAGGGATCTTCTGCCTTATCTGCGGGGGCACCGCGGCACGCTGATTGTTGTCGCGGTGCTGTCGGTTCTGGGGGCCGGTGCCGCGCTTGTGCAGCCGGTGCTCGTGCGCACGGTCCTGGATGCGATCCCGGCTCATCGCTCGGCCGCAGCGGCGGTGGCGTTGCTCGTCGCGCTGCTGCTGACCGGCGCGGCGCTGGGCGGGGTGCGCGACTACCTGCTGCAGCGCACCGCGGAAGGGCTCGTGCTGAACACCCGGCACCGGCTCGCGCGTCATCTGCTGCACCTGCCGATCGTCGAATATGACGCGCGGCGCACCGGTGACCTGCTTTCCCGCGTCGGAGCCGACACCACTTTGCTGCGCGCGGTGGTGACCTCGGGGCTGTTCGAGATGGCCTCGGGCGTGGTCATGGTGATCGGTGCGACGGTGGCGATGGCGCTGCTGGACCCTCTGCTGCTCGCCGTGGCGGTGGCCGGGCTGGCGGTGGGCATGGGCGTGGCGATCACTGTCTCGCGGCGGGTGCGGGCGCTGTCGCGGCAGGCTCAGACGCGGCTGGGCGAGATGACCTCGGCGGTCGAGCGCGACGCAGGCGTACGAGGCGGGTATGCGCGTGGCCCGGCTCGAAGCCGTGGTCGGTCCGGCCGCGGTGACCGCCACCCAGGGCGCGTTCCTGCTGGTCCTGGGCGTGGGCGGAGCGCGGGTGGCGGCCGGGGCGATCGGCGTCGGCGACCTGGTGGCCTTCATCCTGTTTCTGTTCTTCCTCATCATGCCGCTGGGGCAGGCGCTGAACGCCTACACCCGGCTGCAGACCGGGCTCGGCGCGCTGCAGCGGATCCAGGAAATCCTCGCTCTGCCCGCCGAGTCGGCAGCCGACGTGGCCGGTGCTCAGATCTGCGACAGCGCCGTGGTCTTCGACGCCGTGACGTTCGCCTACCCCACCGGGGAGCCGGTGTTGCGCGGCGTGACGTTCACCGTGCCCAGCGGATCCCGGGTCGCCCTGGTCGGGCCCTCGGGGGCCGGCAAGTCCACCACGCTCGCGCTGATCGAGCGCTTCTACGACGTCACCGCCGGGGCGATCCGGGTCGGCGGGGCCGACGTGCGGGACCTTCCGCGCGACGCGCTGCGCCGGCGGCTGGGCTACGTCGAGCAGGAGGCGCCCGTGCTGGCCGGCACGCTGCGCGACAACCTGCTGCTCACCGCGCCCGACGCCGACGACGCCACGCTGCTGGACGCGCTGGAGGAAGTGAACCTGGGCGCGCTGGCCACCCGCACCGCCGACGGGCTGGACGTGCAGGTCGGCGAGGGCGGTGTGCTGCTGTCCGGCGGTGAACGCCAGCGGCTGGCCATCGCGCGCACGCTGCTCGCCGGCACCCCGATCCTGTTGCTCGACGAGCCCACCAGCAACCTTGACGCCCGCAACGAGGCAGCCCTGCGCGACGCGATCGCCACCGCCTCGCTCAGGCGCACGGTGATTGTGGTCGCGCACCGGCTCTCCACCGTGGTCGACAGCGATCTGATCGTCGTTCTCGAAGCCGGTCAGGTCGCCGCCACCGGCACCCACCAGCAGCTCCTGGACACCAGCCCGCTCTATCGGGAGCTCGCCACCCACCAGCTCCTGGTGTCCTAGTCCACTTCTCCAAGGAAAGTGAAGTACCGTACAGCGCCATGGGTGTGTCTCAGCGGCTGAAGAGCCGGTTCCGCAAGTTCCTGCAGCGACCGGGCACGACGGTCGATCTCGCTCCGCTGGAGAAGAAGCTGCCGGCGATCGAGGCGCGCGAGGACGCGCTGCAGGAGCTGGACGACGCGGCGCTGACGGCCGCTGCCGGTGAGGCGACGACGTTCGAGGAGATCTGCGCGCTCGGGCGCGAGGCCGCCCGGCGGGCTTTGGAGCAGCGGCCGTACGACGTGCAGCTGCTCGGTGCGATGGCGCTGCTGTCCGGCAAGGTCGCCGAGATGGCCACCGGTGAGGGCAAGACGCTGACCGCGACCGTGGCGGCATACGGCCACGTCCGGCTCGGCAACGGCCCGGTGCACGTGCTGACCGTCAACGACTACCTGGCCCGCCGCGACGCCACCTGGATGGAGCCGGTGTACACGCTGCTCGGCCTGAGCGTCGGCTGGGTCACCGAGGCGTCCACCCCCGAGCAGCGCCGCGAGGCCTACGCCGCCGACGTCACCTACGTCTCGGTCAGCGAGGGCGGCTTCGACTACCTGCGCGACCAGCTCGTCACCGACGTCGAGGACCGGGTGCAGCGCGAGCTGGCCACCTGCATCGTCGACGAGGCCGACTCGATCCTCATCGACGAGGCCCGCGTGCCCATGGTGCTGGCCGGCAGCGTCACCGGCGAGAGCGACCCGGTGCACAACACCGCCGACCTGGTCCGCGAGCTGCGCGCCGGCAAGCACTACGAGGTCGCCGAGGACGGGCGCAGCGTCGCCTTCACCGACGAGGGTCTCAAGGCCCTCGAGGAGAAGATGGACCTCGACCTGTACGCCGACGAGAACGTTGCGCAGCTGTCCGCGGTCAACGTGGCCCTGCACGCCGAGGCCCTGCTGCGCCGCGACGTCGACTACATCGTGCGCGACGGCACGGTGGAGCTGATCGACGAGATGCGCGGCCGGGTCGCCCAGCGCCGCCGCTGGCCCGACGGGCTGCAGGCCGCCGTGGAAGCCAAGGAGGGCCTGCACACCACCGCCGAGGGCGAGGTTCTCGACACGATCACCGTGCAGGCCTACATCGCGCTGTACAAGACGGTCTGCGGCATGACCGCGACCGCGGTGCACGTCGGTGAGCAGCTGCGCGAGTACTTCAAGCTCGAGGTCGCGGTCATCCCCTCGAACGCGCCGAACATCCGCGAGGACGAGCCCGACCGCATCTACTCCGCGCACGACATGCGCGACGAGGCGCTGGTCGAGGAAATCAAGATCGCCCACGACAAGGGCCGCCCGGTGCTCATCGGCACCCTCGACGTCAAGGCCTCCGAGCTGCTGGCCAAGCAGCTCGCCGCGGCCGGCGTGCCGAGCAACGTGCTCAACGCCAAGAACGACGACGAAGAAGCCGCCATCATCGCCGAGGCAGGCGCGCTCGGCGCGGTCACCGTCTCCACCCAGATGGCCGGGCGCGGCGTCGACATCCGCCTCGGTGGCAGCGACGAGAAGGACCGCGACAAGGTTGTCGAGCTCGGCGGGTTGTACGTCATCGGCAGCGGCCGGCACGACAGCCGCCGCGTCGACGACCAGCTGCGCGGTCGCGCCGGGCGCCAGGGCGACCCCGGCGGCTCGGTGTTCTTCGTCAGCCTGGAGGACGACCTGGTCACCCGGCACGCCGGGGACATCCTGCCGTCCTCGCCGCGGATGGACATGGACGGCGTGGTGCACGACGACCAGGTCGAGTACGCCGTCGAGCACGCCCAGCGCGTCGCCGAGGGCGTCAACCACGAGATCCACCGCAACACCTGGCGCTACAGCGTGGTCATCGAGCAGCAGCGCATCGCCCTGGCCGAGCGCCGCGAACGCCTGCTCACCTCCGAGGTGGCCGCGATCATGCTGCTCGAACGCTCGCCGGAGAAGGCCAAGGAGACCGACGAGGACGTGCTCAGCGAGGCGGCCCGCTCGATCGCGCTGCACCACCTCGACCGGCTCTGGGTCGATCACCTGGCCGAGCTGTCCGAGGTCCGCGAGGGCGTGCACCTGCGGGCGCTGGGCAAGCTCGACCCGCTCGACGAATTCCACCGCGCGGCCGTGCCGGCCTTCCAGAAGGTGTTCACCGAGATCGAGCGCCGCACCATCGAGACGTTCGAAGAGGTCGACCTGAGCGACGGCTGGCAGCCGGACCGCGCGGACATCGTGCGCCCGAGTGCCACGTGGACGTACCTGGTGCACGACAACCCGTTCGGCTCCGAGCTGGACCGGCTGATCGCCGCCGTGGGCCGCCGCCTGACCTCCAGCCCCAGCTAGGTTCTGTTCGCAGGGGATGGCCGGGCTGCGGCGGGCCCAGCCGCCGCCTGGCTCCGGCCACCCCTACGAAAGAGAACCTAGGAAGATCGATGGTGGTCGGCGAGGATGTCCTCGCCGAACTCGCCGCGCGGGCGGCGCAGCACGGAGTGGGCGTGGTTGCCGTCCGCCGTGGTCTGGTCGAATTCGATCACCAGGTCGTCGGCTTGCAGCCGGTAGTAGTGCGCGGTGCCCAGCTGCGGCGGCCCCTCCCAGGCGAAGTGGACCTCGCCGCCGGCCGGGTCGAGCGCCGCTGCCAGCTCGTCGGGCAGCCGGCTCAGATACACGGTGAGCAGTTGGTCCAGTAGCGAGCGCTCGTGCAGCCGCAGCCGGCTGCGGGCAACCCCGGCGGGCGTGATCAGGCGGCTGCGCGGCTGGGTTGAGGTCCTGATGTCGTACGGCGCCACGCCGGCCACCACCGCCGCTTCCCGCGCTCTCGGGGACAACGAGCGCAGCAGCTCGTGCCCGAGATCCTCTTCCACGCCCAGCGGCCGCAGCACCGCACGCCCGAGCACGTCCACGCGCGCCGGGTTGGCCCCGAGGAACACCGGCGCGGGGGACACCTGACCCTGCGCGATCGTCATGCTCACCGACAGATGGTGGCCTTCGAAGCGCCACGCCCACGCGTCGTCGCCGGGCGTGCCGAACACGATCACCCGGTAGTCCTGGCTGTGCCGGCCTCGCCGGCCGCCCTCGCGCCGGTCGAGCACCTCCTCCAGGGCGATCACCGCCATCGCCTGGGCGAACGCACCCTCGCTCAGCGCCGTGGCGAGCAGCCGGTGCGCGGCCTTGCGGGCCGGCGGGCTCAGCTCGTCGAAGCCGGCGCCGGGCCGGTCGGGAACCGGGGTGTAGTTGATCCAGCGGCGGTTGCGGTCGTCCAGCTCGGCCCGCGCCGCCGGGTGGGCCGCCAGCAGGGCTGCGGCCGCGCGGGTCATGTCCACCGGCAGGCTCATTCGCCGCGCAGCAGCGCTGCCATCTCGGGCAGGTCGAAGAAGGCCGCGGTCTCGGTGGCATTCGGGCTGCCGTCCGAGGGCTTGGCGCCGGCGCCGAGCAGTAGCTTGACCGTCTCGGCGTTCTTGCGGAACACCGCGGCGGCCAGGGCGCTCTGGCCGCGGTCGTTGACCCGGGCCGGGTCGGCGCCGTGGGCCAGCAGCGCCGCGACCGTGGGTGGGTGGTTGTGGTACGCCGCGAGGATCAGCAGCGTGTCGCCCTTGTCGTTGGTGAGGTTGGCGGGCAGCCCGTGGGTGAGCTGGCCGGCCAGCTCCTCGGCGCCGCCGGTGCGGGCCAGGTCGAACATGCGGTGCGCGAACGCCAGGGTTTCAGCATCCCATTCCTCGGCCATGCGCCTCAGCCTACGGTGCTAATCTGCGCGCCACATTCACGGATGGGGGGGTTCAGCACGTGACCGACGGGGTCTACGCCGGCCGGGCCGGTGCGGACGGTGTGCGCAACCAGGGCTGGCTGCTCGGCCATTTCATGCCGCGGGGCGATCTGCTGCACAGCGACGAGGTCGAGGTGAAATGGGGAGTGCACCCGCCGGGGGAGCGCCGGGCGGCCTGGGCCACCCACGAGACCCGTACGGCGCTGCTGGTGCTGATCCGCGGCTGCTTCGACATCGAGTTGCGCGATCGCACCGTGTTGTTGCGCGAACCGGGTGACTACGTGGTCTGGGGGCCCGGTCACGACCATTCCTGGCAGGCCGGTGCCGAGGAGACCGTGGTGCTGACGGTGCGCTGGCCCTCGGTGCCCGGATGGCGGTTGCCGCCCCCGGCGAACGGTAACAATTCCGGGTCCGCGCAAACGGGTGACCTCCGATTGGCGACGTGACGGTAATCGCATTTCTTGCGGAGGCAAAAAACGGTTCATGGAACGGTCTTCCCACTATGTGGATGCCGCCTTGACCGTTGTGATGCGCCCCCGGAAATATCGATCGCGGTTAACGAGATTAAATGGCAGCCGCGTTTACGGTGGCCGCGTTTCCATTTCTTTCGAAGGGGAGCAGACATGCCGGTCACGGCGCTGGCGGGACGTCACGGACGACATCAAGTGACCACCGGTTCCGTCGTCGCCACGATCAAGCCGCCCGCGGCGCTGACCGTGACGTTCAACATCCCCCTCACCGGGGAGTCGCTGCCGCCGCAGGCCCGGCGCCTGCTCGAGGCGGTCTGTGAGCTCGTTGAGGCCGGTGACGGGTCGGTGGAGGTCGAGGAGCCGCTGGCCGCCGAGCTGCCGGCCGTGCTCAGTCGTCCCGGGGTCGAGGTGCGCCTGCTGCTGGCCTCGCGCCAGGTGCTGGTGGCCGGTGAGTTGATGCCGCTGACCCGGCTGGAGTTCGACCTGCTGCAGTTCCTCGCCGACCACCCGCGCCGGGTGTTCAGCCGCACCCAGCTGCTCACCGCCGTCTGGGGCTACGAGCACACCGGCGAGCGCACGGTCGATGTCCACGTGCGCCGCCTGCGGGTCAAGATGAACGACGTGCCGCTGATCACCACCGTCTACGGGGTGGGCTACCGCCTCGCCGACGACGCCCTGATCGTGGTGGACCCGCAGGGCTAGGGTTTGCCGGTGCGCGTGCGTCCGGTTTCGATCATCAATTTGGCCGGGGAGCTGGCCGAGCGCGTGGTCGCGCAGTGGCCGCAGGGCCGCGTGCGGATCGCGGTCGACGGACCGGCCGCGGGTGACCCCGGTGCGCTCGCTGACGCCCTGGTGGACCCGCTGCGGTCGCTGGGGCGCCCGGCGACCCGGGTGTCGGCAGCGGACTTCCTGCGCCCGGCCTCGTTGCGGCTGGAGTTCGGCCGGACCAACCCCGACTCGTACTACCAGGGCTGGCTGGACGAGGCCGGGCTGCGCCGCGAGGTGCTCGACCCGGCCGCGCCCGGCGGCAGCGGGCGCATCGTGACGCGGCTGTGGGACGCCGCCGCCGACCGGGCGGCCCGCGAGCCCTACCGCGAGCTGCCACGCCATGCCGTGGTGATCATGGATGGCCCGTTGCTGCTCGGCGCGGGGCTGCCCTTCGAGCTGACCGTCCACCTGCACCTGTCGAGTGCCGCGCTGCAGCGGCGCACCGCGCCGGATGAGCAGTGGACGCTACCCGCGCTGCAGCGCTACCACGACGAAGTCGACCCGGCCGCGTTCGCCGACGTCGTGGTGCGCCTCGACGACCCCCGCCGCCCCGCCCTGGTCGAGCCCGACCGGCCCGGGGGATGAGTGAATCAACGCCTTTGACCTGGGACTTGGCGGCCTTTTCGTCCAGTCCGTGGCGGTAACGAGCACTGACAGTTATGCTGCGGTTACTTTTTTGCGGGGATCCCGTTTGGGATCTTCGCCGGCGGGTATCTCGCGGCTCCACGGTGGTACACGAGGGGCTGGCGCGGGGGATGTGCCACCGGCAGGGGCAGAGGGAAGGCAGGGGGAGCACACATGCTCGTCAACAGCGCGGTCATCACGGGTAAAGGTGCCGACACCGCCAGGAGTCGCTCGATCGAGGATGTCGAGCAGCTCCGGGCGCTGCTGCAGACCCGGTTCAACGACCTGAACCTCGAATACGAGGAGGCTGTCGCGGAGAACCAGCGGCTGCGGCTGGTCGAGATCGGCGACGCTGCCGGTGACGACCAGGCGGACAGTGGATCGAAGACCGCCGAACGCGACGCGGCGTCATCGCTGCTGCGTACCCTGCTCGACCGGCGTACGCAGGCCGAGGTTGCCCTGCAGCGTCTGGACGACGGGACCTACGGCAACTGTGAGGGGTGCTCGAACCCCATCCCGGTGGAGCGGCTCGAGGTGTTCCCGTCGGCCACGACGTGCGTGCACTGCAAGACCAACCGCGAACGTCGCGCGGGCTGACCCAGCGTTTCCGGTCCGCCGTCCGTCGCACGCTGACGGGCGGCGGACCGTTGGTATCGGAGCACACATATGGGTGAGATCCAGGTCGGCACGGCGTCGTGGACGGACAAGACGCTGATCGCCTCGGGCTGGTATCCGGAGTCGGCCGACAATCCGCAGAAGCGGCTCGCCTACTATGCCAAGCAGTTCCCGGTGGTCGAGGTGGACTCGTCCTACTACGGCCCGCCGGCCGAGCAGACCGCGCGGCTGTGGGCCGAGCGCACCCCGGCCGGGTTCACCTTCAACATCAAGGCGTTCAGTCTGCTGACCGGGCACCCGACCAAGGTCTCGGCGATCTACAAGGACCTGCGCCCCGGCACGGACAAGAAGAACATCTACCCCGACGATCTTGAGCCGCAGACGTACGAGGACATCTGGACCAGGTTTCTGTCCGCTCTTGATCCCCTGGTCGCAGCGGGCAAGCTCGGCGCGCTGCTGTTCCAGTTCCCGCCGTGGTGGGGGATCCGCCGATCCCACAAGGACTACCTGCGCGAGGTCGTGGCCCGGTGCCGGCCGCTGCGCCCGGTGTTCGAGTTCCGCAACGCCTCGTGGTTCGAGGGCGAGAACGCCGCCGAGACGCTGGCCTTCCTGCGCGACAACGAACTGCCGTTGGTCTGCGTGGACATGCCGCAGGGCCACAAATCGTCGGTCCCGCCAATCGTGGAAGCCACCGCGGAGCTGTCGGTCGTGCGCTTCCACGGCCACAGCGAGAAGTGGACCAGTAAGAACATCCAGGAAAAGTTCGGCTACGACTACTCGAAGCAGGAATTGGCGTCATGGGTGCCGAAACTGCGGGAGCTGGCCGGGCAGACCCAACGCACGCAGGTCTTTCTGAACAACTGTTACTCCGACAACGCCCAGCGCAATGCGCAAACGCTCATCGACTTGCTCGGTTAAGTGCGTAGCCCGTTGACTAGTAACGTCAGCAAACGGTCGGCCGGAGCAGGGTCCTGCTGAGTGGTCCACGCGATCGCGCTCACCATTTTGAAAACGTCATCCGTGCGCACCCCGATATTCACCACACCGGCCTTGCGCGCGCGTTCGAGCAGGGCGGCGCCCACGTCCAGCAGTTCGGCATGCAACGTCGCGGCCAGCCCGCTGCTACGATTCAGCGCCGAGTTGAGCACCGTCGCGGCCAGCCCGCGGTAGGTCAGCGCGTGCTGCAGGGTGGCTCGCAGCCAGGTGGCCAGCGCCTCGAACTCGTCGTCGGCGGTGAGCAGCCCGCGGCCCAGCCCGGCCAGCTCGGCGATCTGCCCGGCCAGCACCGCCTCGACCAGGTCGAGCCGGGTGGGGAAATGCCGGTACAGCGTTCCGCTGGCGACCCCGGCGCGCCGCGCGATGTCATCCAGCGAGGCATCCACCCCGGACTCGGCGAACGCCAGGCGGGCCTGCTCGACCAGCCGCTCATAGTTCCGGCGGGCATCCGCGCGCAGCTCAACCACCTCACCCTTGCTAACCGGGGACACAGTCCGTTACCGTCCGGATAACCGGACCATGCTTCAGCTTAAGGGGTGTCCCATGACGCTGCCGGACCCGGACCGCGACGCCATCACCGATCTGATCAACCTGCACGGCCACCTCACCGACGCCGCCGATCCGCAGGGCGCCGACCGGTTGTTCACCCCGGACGTGATCTACGACCTGGAGGATTTCGGCCGCGGCACCATCCACGGGATCGCCGCACTGCACACGGCTGGCCGACCGGCCGGCCCCCTCGCGCATCACGTCACCAATATCGTCATCGTGCCCACCGGCGACGGCGAGGCCCGGGTGCAATCCAAGGGGCTCGCGATCAACCGCGATGGGACGGCGGGGAGCGTCACCTATGACGACGTCGTCACCCGCCGGCCCGAGGGCTGGCGGATCAGCCACCGCAAGGTCAGCGCCGCCCGCACCGCCCGCATCGCAGGTCCGCGGGAGGTGCTGGAGCGCTTCCGCCGCGCCTCGATCGAGCAGTCCGTCGACGGCATGGGCGCCTTGTACGCCACCGGCGCGGTCCTGGAATTCCCGTTCACCCCGGCCGGTGTGCCGTCCCGCCTGGTGGGCCGCGACGCGATCATGACCTGGATCGCCAAAGGCTGGCGTGCCAACCAGCTCACCTACGAGCGCTACCGGGAGCGGGCCGTGCACGACACCGCCGACCCGGGCACGATCGTCGTCGAGTAGGAAGCCGCCGGCACCAGCCCGGTCACCGGTGTCTTCGTGCTGCCGCACATCATGGTGCTCAGCGTGCGCGACGGCCTGATCGTGCATCTGCGCGACTATGTCAACGTGCCCGCCGCGATCGCAGCCATCGGCGGATAGACAGGGGCAGCCTCTACAACTCGTCCCAGGGGACCTCGTTCCAGGTCTCGGCAAGGATCTTGGCGAGCCGGTGATCCACCAGCGGCACCTCGTCGATGCTGGCGACGTCGCTGATGCCTGTCGAGTTGACCGTCGCGGCGCCGGCGAACGTGGTCAGCTCGCTCGCGTCGACCGGGCGCAGCGTCCACGGCGTGCCGTTCATCGACATGGCGATCTGCAGCAGCACCATGGTCACGCCGCGCAGCATCGGGGCGGCCGGCCACACCACCTGCTCGCCGTCCCACAGCGCCACGTTCCAGGCCGTACCCTCGCTGACACTGCCGTCAGCGGTGACGAAGACCCGGTCGTCGAAGCCGGCCAGCCGGGCCTCGCGGCGGTGGTAGTTGAGCATGAACGTGCCGCGATGCTTGTGCTCGGGAAGGTCACGGGCGTAGCGAACGCTCTGGAGGCGCAGCGGCGGCCCGGGGTGCCGCGGCTCGGGGTCCGAAATCGACACCAGCACGTCCGGCGGCGAGTCGGGCTGCGGGCCGGGCACCAGGGTCACCCGTACGGAGGCGTCGCGCACCGGGCCCAGCGCGTGCCGGATCAGCGTGAGCAGGCGGTGTTCTTCGGCGACGCCGACGCGGTGGCCGGACAGTTCCTCGGCGCCGTCCGCCAGCCGGGCCAGGTGCAGGGCAAGCCCGCGGGCCCGGCCGTCACGCACCTGCAGGCTGGTGAAGTGGCCGTAGTTCACCGAGACCAGCCGGTGCAGCTCGGCCACGTCGGGCGCACGCCCGTTCAACTCGACGTTCAGCACTCCGACCACCCTACGGGGTGGGGGTGACATCGAGACCGCGACGGCGAGCCAGCGCGGCCATGGTGGTCGCGTCGGTTACTGCCGCGCCGCCTGGATCATTGTTGAAATACACATGAGCCGGTACGTCCACAAGCCGATCCAGCCAGGTCCCCAGCGCCGTCCGCCCGTAGTGCGGCCAGGGGTGCGCCCGGCCCTCGTGCAGCCGCAGATAGCCGAAGTCCGCCGTGCGCCACAGCGGCGTCACCGGGTGACCCTTGCGGTCGGCCCACGACAGCGCTGCGTTGTGGCTGGTCAGCACGTCGCGGACGGCATTGGTCCACCAGCTGTCGTGCCGCGGCTCGACAGCCACCTTGATCTCGCGCGGGAACAGCGACAACGTCTCGTCGAGGGCGTCCACGTCCACCTTCAGCGTCGGCGGCAACTGCAGCAGCACCGGGCCGAGCTTGTCACCCAGCGCTGTCGCCCGTTCGAGGAAGCGGCCCACCGGCTCGGCCGGCTCCTTCAGCCGCTTGACGTGGGTCAGGTACCGGCTCATCTTGACCGCGAAGCAAAACCCGGCCGGGGTACGGCTGCGCCAGTTCTCGAACGTGGTGCGCTCCGGTAACCGGTAGAACGCGTTGTTGACCTCAACGGTGGCGAACGACTCGGCGAACTTCTCCAGCCAGAGCCGTTGTGGCAGCTTCGCGGGATACAGCCGGCCGTCGCCGCGCCAGTCCTTGTACTGCCAGCCTGAGGTGCCCATCACCAGCACGGGTGCGGTCTTCCCGATTAGCGGTGATCGAAACGGGTAGGAAGGCAGACCACCGACGAAGGAGAGATGATCATGCGACTGAGCGACGACGACATCACCGGCGGCAGCAGCACCTCGGGCGAGGGCGTGGCCGACGGTGGCGCGAACCCGAACGGCCACGACGGTGGCGCTGACGGCTCCGCGGGCGAGGGCCCGGCCGACGGTGGCGCGAACCCGGGTGGTCACGACGGCGGTGCCGACGGCTCCGCAGGTGAGGGCCCGGCCGATGGTGGCGCCAACCCCGGTGGCCACGACGGTGGCGCTGACGGCTCCGCGGGCGAGGGCCCGGCCGATGGTGGCGCCAACCCCGGTGGCCACGACGGCGGTGCCGACGGCTCCGCGTCCTGAGACCGGCCCGGCCATGACGAACCCTCAGCCGGACGGTGCTCAGCGCCGTCCGGCTCCGGCCCGTTCCGCGCTGTCGCGAGCGGTCGCGGCCGACCCGGCGAAGTTCGCCGAGGCGTACTGGGGGAGGCAGCCGCTGCTCACCCGCGCCGACGAACTCGCCGGACCGGATGGCTTCCGCGACCTGTTGTCGAGCGAGGCGGTCGACGACCTGCTCAGTGAACGCGGCCTGCGCACCCCGTTCCTGCGGGTGGCCAACCAGGGCACGGTGTTGTCCGCGTCGGCCTTCACCGGCAGCGGCGGCGCCGGCGCGGAGGTCTCCGACCAGGTCCTCGACGACAAGGTCATGAAGCTGTACGCCGAGGGCGCCACCCTGGTGCTGCAGGGTCTGCACCGGATCTGGCCGCCGCTGATCGACTACGCCCGCCGCCTCGGCGAGGAGCTGCGCCAGCCGTTGCAGGTCAACGCGTACCTGACCCCGGCGGGCAACAAGGGTTTCGCCACCCACTACGACACCCACGACGTGTTCGTGCTGCAGGTCGAAGGCACCAAACGCTGGCGCATCCACGAACCGGTGCTGAGCGAGCCGCTGGAACGCCAGGCCTGGGGCGGGCGCGCCGACGAGGTAGGGGCCACGGCCGAGGGCCCGGCGGCGCTGGACGTCGTGCTGGCCCCCGGAGACGCCCTCTACCTGCCGCGCGGCTGGCTGCACTCGGCTCAGGCGCAGGGGGAGCGGTCGCTGCACCTCACCTTCGGGGTGCGGGCGCTGACCCGCTATGCGCTGGTCGAGGAGCTGCTCAGCCTGGCTGCGGGGGACCAGCGGTTGCGGGCGACTTTGCCGTACGGGATGGATGTCGCCGATCCGGATCAGGTGGCCCCCGAGCTGAGCGAAACCGTGGCGGCGCTGCGCGACTGGCTGCTGCAGGCCGACCCGCAGGAGGTGGCCTCCCGGCTGCGAAACCGCGCCTGGCCGGCTCAGCGTCCGGAGCCCGTCAAGCCCCTGGCCCAGCTCGCGTTCGCCGAGCAGGTGACCGTCGATGACCGGGTCTCGGTGCGGCACGGCCTGCGCTGGCAACTGGTCGAGGACGGCGCGGAGCATGTGGTGCTGCGGCTGACCAGGCGCACGCTGCGCTTCCCGGCGTACTGTGCCGATGCTCTGCGGTTTGCGCTGGCCGGCGCCGTGCGAAGGGTGGGCGATCTGCCCGGCCTGGACGACGACCCGGACCGGCTGGTCCTGGCCCGGCGGCTGCTGCGCGAGGCCGTGCTGGTCCCGGCCTGAGGCTTACGGGGCCCGCGTCGCGCACGCGGGCCCCGGCCGCCCGTCCGGGCCGCCGCCCTGTTCGCCAGCGACCCGCTCACCCCCGGCTAGGACCAGACGCCCCTGGCATCGCCCGTGGAGCTGCGCCGCGGCGGCCTTGGTTCAGCCGCCCGCGGCGTTGGTGCGGACCACGGCGAGGATCAGCCCGGCGGTGATCAGCGCGGCGATCAGCACGGTGGCCACGGTGGAGGCGTCCAGCGGGGTGCCGCTGCGATCCGCGACCCGTTTGGCCGTCACCACCGCCAGGATCGGGCCGAGCAGCGCCACGATCAGGGCCACCACCGGCAGCCCGGTGGCCAGGTCGCCGCCGCTCTCCCGGCCCGCCCAGCGCAGCAACGACCAGGCTGCCAGGCCCACCGCGCCGCCGAGCGCGCCCAGGCCCGCGTACAGCATGGAAGCGCCTTTGAGGGGTTTGACCGCCGGGTTCCAGGCCGCGTGGGTCGCCGCTTCCTGCAGGTAGTCCTCGGGCTCGCGGTCGCGCTGGCGGGGGATCTGCGGCTGGGGGGCGCCGCCGAAACGGTCGGCCCGGCGCCCGGCCTTGTGGGAGAACTCCGCCCACAACCCGGCCACGTCCGCGTCCACCTCCTCCAGCCGGCGCTGGGCGGTGGCGACGGCCTGCTCGGCGTCGCGCACGCGTTGGGTGGCCGCCCGGACCGCCTCGTCGGCCTCGGCCGCGCGGGTGTCGTGCCAGTCGAGGGCCTCGCCGCGGTGCAGCGCCGCCTCGTCGTCGAGCTGCGTCAGCTTGCGCACTACGCTGCGGTAGTCGGGGGTGCGGCGTTCGAGCACGCCGTCGGTGTCGCCGATCGTCATCACATGGGTCCGTAGGGGATGATCACCTCGGCGCCGCGGTGCACCGAGCGGTCGAAGTGCAGGGCTCGCCAGGGGCGCGGATACCAGGCCGGGGAGCCGGTGCCCGGATAGTACGGCGAGAGCTCGCTGCCGTGCACGTCCAGCGCCACCCACGAGCCGATGACGTCGGTGCGGCTGGCCGGGCCGCCCAGCGTGTCGCGCAGCAGCGAGGCACCCCGCCACCACCCGATCACGTGCATCCGGCGTTCCGGGCCCTGCCGCAGAATCCGCCGCAGCTGCTCCTGGTGGGCGTTGCTCGCCGCGTCGACGGCATACAGCAGCAGAAACAACGGCCGGTCGGCAGCCGTGCCCTCGGTTGCCCGGGAGGCCGCGTCCTCGAAGAGGAAGTCCGCGTTGCCGGGGTCGAAGAACCCGGTGTCCTTGGCGGGCAGGATGTCGCGCAGCGCGTCGATCGCCGCGCCCGCGTCGGTGTCGAAGCAGCCCACCTTGAACTGGGCCGCGCCGGGCTCGAACTGCGCCGCCAGCGAGCGGGCCGCGGTGTGCAGCACGGCACACGCCTCGTCCACCCGGGTGCCCATCACCGCGATGTTGCGCCCGGGGGCACGGCGCAGCACGGTCGCCGCCGACCGGGCCTGTACGTCGATCGTCTCGCCGAGCAGCACCACCGGCGCGGCGACCGTCGGCGCTGGGCTCAGCCGCTGGAAGTCGAGGCTGTCACCGAGGCGCGGGATGGCGTCGCCGTCGAACAGCCGGGGCGCGGGCAGCTCCTGCGGGCGCCGGCGCCACAGCCGGTGCTGCAGCTCGCTCCAGCGCTCGCGGTTGCCGGCGTCGGGCACCCGGACCACCCGGTTGGCCTCCAACGCCCCGGAGTCGGCGTTGACCACCGCGTGGTAGCGGGGCAGCACGTCGGCGGCGCTGTTCTGCTCGGCCAGCACCCGGCGGGCCCGGGGCAGCGCGATGCGCAGCGAGAACTGGGCGACCAGCGCGGGCCGGCCCCACAGCGCCTCGATGCCGGACACGTCCTGGCTGGCCAGCACCAGGTGAATTCCCTGCGAGCGGCCCCGGCGGGCCAGGTCCTCGAGCAGGTCGACCGCCTCTGCGGCCACCGCGTCACGCCCGGCCAGCAGCACCTGGAACTCGTCGACCACGGCCACGATCCGCGGCCACGAGCCGTCCGGGTCCTCGGCGCGCAGCTCGGCCAGGTTGGTGACCTCGTGGCGTTTGGCGGCGTCGGCGCGGCTGCGCAGCTCGGTGCCCAGGAAGCGCAGCAGGGCGAGCCCGAACTCGCGGTCGGTGTTGACGTTCACCCCGACCAGGCGCACGTGCGGCAGCCAGCTGGGGTCGCGCCGGCCCGGGGCGAACCGGGCGAACGACACTCCCTCCTTGAAGTCGAGCAGGTAGAACGCCAGCTCCTCGGGGGAGTAGCGGGCGGCCAGCGCCCCCATCCAGGCGTAGATCAGGTTGGTCTTGCCGGTGCCCGAAGGCCCGGCTATCAGCGCGTGCGGCGGGTAGTCCGACAGCATCACGTGCACCGGCGCACCCTGCGGGCTGTCACCCAGCGGGGCGGTCAGCGCGCGGGCCGAAGTCTCCTGCCACTCGTGCTCGGGCAGCAGGCTGTCCAGCGCCACCGGGGCGGGGCCGGCCGCGACATGCTCGGCGATCGCCCGGCAGGTGCGGGTCACCACGGCCGGCGGCGGGCCCGGGTCCAGCTCCACCGGCAGCTCGCCGCAGCCGCTGAGCCGGGCCCCGTCGTCGGCCGCGACATCGATGATCTCCATGCCGGTGGTCTGCGGCACCGGGAGGTCCCGGATGATCAGGTGCACGCCGCACGCCGCGCCGGTGCGCACCAGCCGGTCGAGCTGGCTGCGTTCGTGTTTGGACAACTCGTCGGGGCGGCCCGCGCCGAGCAGGATGGCGATGCGCCACGGCTCCGGGCGGCGTCCGGTGGCCCCGGCCAGCTCCCGCAGCGACGAGTGCTCGCCGGCCAGCACCGTCTCGTTGATCCGGCGCACGTGGTCGACCAGCTCGTCGAGCAGCGCGCCGAGCCCGCCCGGGCCGACGAACTGCAGCACCCCGGCCGGGGCCAGCGGGGCGAACCCGGCCAGCCCGCCGCCGAGCTGCTCGGGGTCGTAGCCGGTGAGCAGGATCCGGCCCGGTTCGGTGCTGCCCAGCGCGCGCAGCAGCAGCCCGGCCACCACGTCGTCGCCGAGCCGCCCGTCGCCGCGCACCACCACATGCCCGCGGTCGAGCAACGGCACCAGGGCGGGGACTTCCCCCTCGTACGGCAGGAGCAGCTCGCCGATGCGCAGCTCCGGGGCGGGTGAGCCGGACCTGGCCGGGGTCGGTGTCCACTGTGACCACGGCAGGCCCGCGGACCCGGGGGCGGCCAGGGCAGCCGTCTCGGCCGCGGCGCCGGCCAGCTCGGCGAGGTTGTGGTCGTGCTCCTCGTCGATCTCGTGCAGCCGCTTGTCGCGTTCGTGGGCGAGCCGGGCGCGGCGTTCCCGGGCGGCCGCAACAACCCGCCCGCGCCGGGTGACCGCGTTCTCGTGTTCCTGCTGGGCGGCCCGCAGCGAGCCCATCGCGGCGCCGAGCGCATGCGACAGCGCGGCCCGGACCTCGACGACCTGCTGGGCGGCGGACTCAGGCACCGCGGCTCCGTCCACTCTGTTGCTGCTGACCTGGCTGGGCGGGCTCGCGCACCGGTTCGGGTGCGCGGGGGTCGAGCGAGTCGGGGTCGCGGCCCAGCCGGGCCAGCAGCACGCCGGTCAGCACGCTCGCGGTGACCGCCGAGTCGGCCGGGTGCGCAGGGGCCTCGGACTGCGCCGGCGTGCGGCAGATGCGGGCCAGCAACGTGTCCAGCACCTCCGGCGGCGTGCCCGGCAGCAGCGACTTCACCCGGCCGGTGGCCGCGCTCTGCAACCGTTTCAGGTCATCCGGGCCCGGCTCGTGCCCGAGCAGGTCGCCGGCCAGGCGGTGCAGCACCGGGGAGCTGACCGCGGACAGGCCCAGGCCGGTGGCCGCGTTCACCGCGTGCAGATCCCGGCCCACCCGGGCCCGGTCACCCGAGCGCACCCCGGCGGCGACGCGGCGCAGCAGTTCACCGGTGTCGGCCTGATTTCCCGGGGCGGGTGTGCCCTGCTCCGGTGAGGGTGGCGCCTCGCCGGTCAGCTGGGTGACCCGCTCCTGCCACCAGGCGCCGAGCTTCTCCGGCGAAGGTGGCGGCGCGTCGTTCTGCCCGCCGATCTCCTCGGGTTTGAGCCCGGCTTTGTAGTCGGTGTCCGGGGGAGCGCCGCCCTCACCGGCCAGCCCGACCGCCGCCAGGTAGGCGTCGATGGCGTCCTGGGCCACGCGCAGCGCGGCGAGCGCGTGCTCAGCGTGCTCGACGGCGGTGCCCAGCTGCGGCACCCCGAGCGGGTCGACCGAGGTCTGGCGTACCCAGTTGAGCAGCTCGGCGGCGCTGTTGAGGCGCTCGCGGGCGACCGAGACCAGGCCGGTGGGCAGCTCCTCGGAGGTGGCGCGGAGCTGGGCGCCGAGTTCCTGCAGCAGCGACATCGTGTCAGAGCGTCGCCGTGTAGGTCTGGGCCTGCTCGACCGCCAGCAGCGTGGCCCCGAGACATTCCTCGAGCTGCTGGTCGGCCTGTGACAGCGAGGCGTGCGCGGCGCCCACGGCGTCGTTGGCCGACCCGTCGAGCGCGGCGGCCAGGCTCTGCTGCGCCTCGCCGATCTTCTCGCGGGCCGCCTGGATGGCCGCTTGGCCCTCGGTGACCTGATGCAGGGCGGCGTCAACGGCCGCTTTGACCTCGGCGACGCTGGCCACTCGTGCAGCCTCCCGCTGTTCTGGCAAAAGCAGTTCTGGCAAAGGTATGTCTGGCAAAGGTGTTGTCTGGCAAGACTGTGCTGCGGTCCAGTTTAGTCGTCCGCGATGCGGGGGTCGTGCCCGAGTGCCCGTTTCACTCATGCATGGGTTTTCGCGGGCCGTGGCTCAGCGAGGCACGCTGCCCGGGCCGCGTACCTCGGCGCCCAGCGCGGTCACCCGTTCGCGCAGGCCCCGGTCGGCGGTGACCACCACGACGCGGCGCCCGGCGCCCTCGGTGGCCACCAGGTCCACGATGGCGTCGTCACCGGAGCCGGACGCGCGCTGGATTCGTACCCCTGCGATTGGGGCGATGTCGCGGGCCTCGCCCTCCACGACCAGAACGAGCTCGACGGGCCCCGGAAGATCTGCCAGGCCTTGCACGTTGAGCGGGACGAGCTTGTCGCGCAGCCGTTCGGCGGCCCCCGCGCGGTCCCGCCACCAGCCGTCGGGCTTGGACCCGACCACGTTCGCAGCGTCTATGACCAGCAAGGGCACCAGGCAGCCGTCAGGTGATGCTGGGGCGGCGGGGCTGTCGGGCGGCATGTAAGCAGCGTCTCACATCGGAATGGGGCTATCCCACGAGGTGTTGTGTGACGTGGCAACAAAATTGTTGAAGGAGAGAAGACCCATGAGCATCGGACCCCTGGGACCGACCGGCCCCGGTGACTGGGATGACCTTTTCGCCCGCTTCTTCGGGGGTGGCGCGCGCCGGTCCGCCGAGCGGATCGACATCACCCGCTTCATGAGCGCCGACGCCCGCGCCGTGCTGTCGGTGGCCGCCCGCCGGGCCGCCGAGATGGCCCCGGCCGGCACCGAGCTCGCCGACCTCGACACCGACCACCTGCTCTGGGCGCTGCTGCAGCGTGAGCCGCAGCAGGCCCTGGTCCGCCGGGCCGGCGCCGACCCCGCCGCGCTGCTGGCCGAGCTGGAACGCCCCCCGCACCGCAGCGGCGGCCCGTCGCCGGAACGCCTCGCGCTGACCCCGGCGGCCAAGCGCGCCCTGCTCGACAGCCTGCAGATCTCCCGCGCGCTCGGCGCGTCCTACGTGGGACCCGAGCACGTGCTGATGGGCCTGAGCATCAACCCCGACTCCGCGGCCGGGCGGCTGCTTGCCGGTCGCCTCGACCCGCGCACCCTGCAGCAGACCGAGCCGCCGACCGGCGCCGGCCAAGGAGGTGGCACCACGAACACCCCAACCCTTGAGCAGTTCGGCGTCGACCTGACCGACCTGGCCCGCCGGGGCGAGATCGACCCGGTCATCGGCCGCGCCGACGAGATCGAACAGGCCGTCGAGATCCTGTCGCGGCGCACCAAGAACAACCCCGTGCTGATCGGTGAGGCCGGCGTCGGCAAGACCGCGATCGTGGAGGGCCTGGCCCAGCGCATCGTGGACGGCGACGTCCCGCAGACCCTGGCCGGCAAGCGCGTCATCCAGCTCGACCTGGCCGGTCTGGTGGCCGGCACCCGCTACCGCGGCGACTTCGAGGAGCGGCTGCGTAAGGTCATCGACGAGATCCAGGACAGCGGCGACGGCCTGATCGTGTTCCTCGACGAGATCCACACGCTGGTCGGCGCGGGCGGTGGCGGCGGTGAGGGCGGCGGCATGGACGCCTCCAACATGCTCAAGCCAGCCCTGGCCCGCGGGCAGCTACGCGTCGTGGGAGCCACCACACTCGACGAGTACCGGCGCTACATCGAGAAGGACGCGGCGCTGGCGCGGCGTTTCCAGCCGGTGCTGGTCGGCGAGCCCAGCGTGGCGGACACCGTGGCGATCCTGCGCGGGCTGCGCGACAACTACGAGGCGCATCACCAGGTGCGCATCACCGACCAGGCGCTGGATGCCGCGGCGGAGCTGTCCGACCGCTACATCACCGACCGCTTCCTGCCCGACAAGGCCATCGACCTGATCGACCAGGCCGGGGCGCGGGTGCGGCTGCGGGTCAAGACCCAGCCCGCGGACGTACGCGAGCAGGAACGCCGGCTTGAGCAGCTCACCCGCGACCGCGATCAGGCGGTGGCGGCCGAGGACTACGAGCAGGCGTCGCACCTGCGCGACGAGATCAACGCCATCAAGGCGGCGCTGGAGACCGACGAGGGAGCCGGCGGCGTGCCCCAGGTGACCCCGCAGGACATCGCCGAGGTGGTGGCGCGGGCCACCGGCATCCCGGTCGCCCAGCTCACCGAGCAGGAACGCGAGCGGCTGTTGCGCCTGGAGAGCCACCTGCACGACCGGGTGGTGGGCCAGGAGGAAGCCGTGGCCGCGGTGGCCGAGGCGGTACGGCGGTCGCGCGCCGGTCTCGGTGACCCGGACCGGCCGGTGGGCAGCTTCCTGTTCCTCGGCCCGACCGGGGTGGGCAAGACCGAGCTGGCCCGCTCGCTGGCCGAGGCGCTGTTCGGTGAGCAGGACCGGATGATCCGGCTGGACATGAGCGAGTTCCAGGAGCGGCACACCGTGTCCCGGCTCGTCGGTGCCCCTCCCGGCTACGTCGGCTACGACGAGGCCGGCCAGCTCACCGAGGCGGTGCGGCGCCGGCCGTACTCGGTGGTGCTTCTCGACGAGATCGAGAAGGCCCACCCGGACGTGTTCAACATCCTGCTGCAGGTGCTCGACGACGGGCGGCTCACCGACAGCCAGGGCCGCACGGTCAGCTTCAAGAACACCGTGCTGATCATGACCAGCAACATCGGGTCGGAGATCATCAGCGGCACCAAGCGCACGCTGGGCTTCGGCGCAGCCGAAGGCGGGTTCTCAGAGGACCAGGACCTGCGTGACCGGCTCGACCGCCGGCTGCGCGAGCAGTTCCGTCCCGAGTTCATCAACCGCATCGACGAGGTGATCATCTTCCGCCAGCTCGAGACGGCTCAGCTGCGCGAGATCACCGGGCTGCTGCTGGAGGAGACCCGGCGCCGCCTGCACGCCCAGGACATCACCCTGGACGTGGCCACCGAGGCGGTGGACTGGCTGGCCGAGCACGGCTACCAGCCCGAGTACGGTGCCCGTCCGTTGCGCCGTACGATCCAGCGCGAACTCGACAACCGGCTCTCCCGGATGCTGCTCGCCGCCGACCTCGCCCCGGGCCGGACGGTCCACATCGGCGTCACCGAGGACCGGCTGACCTTCACGGTCGACTCGCCGGCCCCGGTGGGTTAGACGCCCGCGAGCTGCTCGACGCCGAGCTGCGGGTAGTCCGCCAGCCATTGCACATAGAGCGGATTTCGCGCCGCGGTTTCCAGATAGGCCTCCCGGGCCATCTGCATGAGCCGCGGCGCGACCTGTGCCGCCGGGCTCTCCGGATGCCAGCCCAGCATCTGCTTCCAGCGCAGCGGCGCGCCCTTGATCGGCCGGTTGGCCAGGCCGGCGGGCGACCGGAAGTTGGGTTGCGCGATCATCACAGCCATGCCCGACTCGACCATGTCGATGGCGCTGCGCACATCGGTTTCCAGGATGCGCCGGGGGGTGAACCCGGCCCGCGCACACGCCGCGGCGAAGCAGTCGGTGAAGCACCCGCCGCCCGGCCCGCCGGCCCACGCCACCTCGCTGAGCTCGGCGAGGTCCACCTCGGTGCCCTTGGCCTGGGGATGATCGTCGGGCATGAGCACGCACACACCGTCGATGGCAATGGTCTGCCAGACCAGCCCGTGCTCGGCCGAGGGCACCGCGTCACCGCAGAACCCGGCCTGGGCGAAGTCCAGCTTCCCGGCCGCCGTCATGGTGGCCAGCTCGTCGCTGTAGTAGGACGCGTACGTCGTGATCTGCGCCTCCGGCTGCGCGTCGGACAGCCGCTGCACGAGCCCGCCCACGATCGGACCACCGATGGCCCCGATGCGGTAACGGCTCATCTCCTCATCGGATCCGGACCCCGCCAGCCGGGCCGCCTCGTCCTGCAGGCCCTTCATCGCCGGCAACAGCACCCGGGCACGGGACAGCACGAGCTCGCCAAGGGCGGTCGGGCGTGCCCCGCGGCGGTCGCGTTCGAAGAGCGGGCCACCCAGGGTCCGCTCGATGCGTTGCAGCTGCGCGGTCAGGGCGGGCTGGGCGAGGCCGAGCAACGATGCCGCCTTCGTCACGCTGCCTGTCTCCGCGATGGCACAGACCACCTTGAGATGCCGCAGCTCCAGGTTCATAGCGTGACGGTAGGACGTTCGCGGGATAAGGGCTAGACCTTCGGCCGGCCAAAGATCCCCTATATATGACGAATGGGTTAAACAAAAGGACAGAACACCGCTTAGCCGTACGGTCAAACGGCCGCGGAGCGTGTTGAGTCCGTCACAGATCTTTGGGGTACGTCGTCCGCCGGGTCACCACGTCGCGGACCTTGTCCACGATCGCCACCGCCGGATCGACCACTTTGTTCCACGGCGGCGTGACCGGCGTGCCGGGGTGCGGCCGGGTGGGAGCGGCCTCCTCGGCGAGCTCGAAGCGGTTGCCGAGCCGGACCAGATCCTCCACCGGAGCCAGCCGCTGCAGCAGCGGCAGTAACTCGCCGGCGGCCGCCTCGGTGTGCCGGTGCAGCCGGACCGCCAGATCCTGGCCGTCGGTGCTCTCCAGCAACCGGCAAGCCTCCAGCAGGGCCCGGTCCTCGTCCAGCTCGCGGCTCACCAGCTCCGGACCGTCGGGGACCAGGGAACGTACCGCGGGATACAGGTATTGCTCTTCGGCGGACAAGTGGCGCGAGATCGAGGCGATCAGCACCTGTGCGGTCCTCGGGTCGCCGTCGGCGAGGTACTGCTCGCAGAGTTTGCGTAGCTGACGATGCTGGCGGGTGACCACGTCGGCAACGTTGGGCCCGGTGGTCTCGCCCCCCACCGGCGGCAACGGGGGAAGAGGCACTGTCACGCCGCCGGTGTTACCCGGACCCGGTTGCCTGTCAAACGCTGGTGACATCGAGCTGGTAGGAATAGCGGATGGAACCACTTGACGCTGCCGGGGAAGTCGTCGGCATCTGCCGCGACCTTCTGCGGATCGACACCAGCAACACTGGTGACCCGCGCACCACCGTGGGCGAGCGCGCCGCCGCTGAATACGTTGCGGCCCAGCTCAGCGACGTCGGCATCGACGTCGAGCTGCACGAGTCGGCGCCCAAGCGGGCCAACCTGGTGGCCCGCATCCCCGGCAGCGATCCCTCGCGCGGCGCCCTGCTGGTGCACGGGCACCTCGACGTGGTGCCCGCCGACGCGAGCGAGTGGTCCGTTCCGCCGTTCTCCGGTGAGGAGAAGGACGGCTATCTGTGGGGCCGCGGCGCGATCGACATGAAGGACTTCGACGCGATGATGCTCGCCGTCGTGCGTGACTGGAAGCGCAAGGGTGTAGTGCCCCCGCGCGACATTGTGCTCGCCTTCACCGCTGACGAGGAAGCGGGCATGGAGTACGGCTCGCAATATCTTGTCCGAGAGCATGCCGGGCTGTTCGAAGGGTGCACCGAGGCGATCGGGGAAGTCGGCGGGTTCTCGTACACCGTCAACGATGATCTCCGGTTGTATCTTGTCGAGACGGCGGAGAAGGGCATCGACTGGTTGCGGCTGCACGCCAAGGGACGCCCGGGGCACGGCTCGTTCGTGCACGACGACAACGCCGTGACAGCGCTCGCCGAGGCCGTTGCTGCGGTCGGCCGGCACAAGTTCCCAATCGTCATCACGCCCACCGTGCGCGCGTTCCTGGAGCAGGTGTCCGAGGCGCTGGGCATCGAGCTCGACCCGGACGAGCCGGAGCTGGCCATCGCCAAGCTCGGCCCGATCGCCAACCTCATCGGCGCAACGGTGCACAACACCGCCAACCCGACGCGCCTCGAAGCCGGCTACAAGGACAACGTCATCCCCGGGCGGGCCTCGGCCACGATCGACTGCCGCACCCTGCCCGGGCAGGCCGAGCTGTTCCTGGAGCAGCTGCGCGACGTGATCGGCCCGGACATCGAGATCGATCACATCCAGCAGCAGGCGGCGCTGGAGACCGGCTTCGACGGTGCGCTGGTCGACGCCATGGGAGCCGCCCTGCGCGCCGAGGACCCGGGCGCTCGCGCGGTGCCGTACATGCTGGCCGGCGGCACGGACGCCAAGGCGTTCAGCACGCTGGGCATCCGCTGCTTCGGCTTTGCGCCGCTGAAACTGCCAGCCGATCTGAACTTCTCGGCCCTGTTCCATGGCATCGACGAACGCGTCCCGGTGCAGGGGCTACAGTTCGGCGTGCGCGTGCTCGACCGCCTGCTCAAGGCGAGCTGACTTCACTTTTTCAAGCTATTCCTTTGGAGAGGACTTCACTGACCATGAGCGACCAGAACGCGGAGCTGGACGCCGCCCTCGAACGGGTTGTGGAGGCCGCCCGGGCGCACCTGGAGGCGGTAAAGGCCGCCCAGGGCCGGGTCGACGACGACGACGTGTGGCAGGCCTACGTCGACTTGAACAACGCCTCGTTCGCCTACGACGAGCAACTGCTCGAGGCGTTCGGCGAGGTGACGCCGTGGGACGTCGAATCAATCGACCCGGACGAGGCGGACGCCCGCTTCGGCGGCGTTATCACCGGCCCCGACGGCACCGCCGCGGACCCGTACCCGCAGATCATCTCCGTGCGCCAGCGCCGCGACTACCGCGTGCCCAGCGTGGCGGGCCTGCTGCGGGTGGCCGACGCGGCCCGGCGCAACCTGGTGCCTGCCGACGAGGAAGCCGGCCCGGTGGAATCGGTCGGCGAAGCGGTGCTGGAGCTGCTGCAGGCCGGCGACGGCTCGCTGTCGTCGCTGGACGTGCCCGAACTCGAACCGCTGGACGGCCTGCTGACCGTCTCGGAGGTGCACGAACCGCTGGACCTCGAGGCGTTCGCCGACGAGGACGGCGCGGGTCCGTTCACACCGGCTGAACAGGATCTGCTGGTCGGGCGGCTCGACGAGCACCCGTTCCTGCCCGACGAGGAAGACGACCACGCCGGTCACAATCACTGAGCCGGTGCATGTGACAACGCGCCTCCGGCGGCTGCCGGGGGCGCGTTGGTCATATGGAGAGGCCGGGCTGGGGGGTGTCGCGGACCCTGCGGCGCAACATCACCTGGCGGGTGCCGTCGCGGAAGAGCTGAACGCGGGCCAGTTCCCAGCCGGAGAACTCGGCCTGGACGGCCAGCTGCGCCGCAGCGGTCAGGCGATCGACATTCGACGGCAACCGCAGCGGCGCGTATTCGTAGTCCATGGGAACTAATATGCGCCAGGCTCCGGCGAGTGACCAGCCCCCGGGCCGGTCAGCCCCTCCCGTTCCGGGTAACCCACCGGCACCGCTGAGACGTCGTCGAGCGCGAGCGCGATCTCAGCCGGCAAGGTGAGATCCTCGCTGAGCAGAGCCCCCTGCAACTGCCCGGCCGTGCGCGCGCCCAGGATGGGAGCGGTCACCCACGGGCGGTCGCGGATCCAGGCGAGCGCCACCTCCAGGGGCTCCACGCCCAGGCCGGCCGCCGCGGTCACCACCGCCTCGACGATGCTGGAGCTGCGCGGTTCCAGGTAGGGCTGCACGAACGGAGCCAGGTGGTCGGTGGCGGCCCGGCTGTCCAGCGGGCGGCCGTTGCGGTACTTGCCGGTCAGCACCCCGCGGCCCAGCGGCGACCAGGGCAGCACCCCGAGCCCCAGCGTGGCGGCGGCGGGCAGCACCTCGCGCTCGATGCCGCGCTCCAGCAGCGAATACTCGACCTGGGCGGCCACGATGGGCGCCCGGGTGGGGAAGGCGCGCTGCCAGGTGGCAAACTGTGCGGTCTGCCACCCGGTGAGGTTGGACACCCCGGCGTAGCGAACCTTGCCGCTGGTCACCGCATGATCCAGCGCCGCCAGGGTTTCCTCCATCGGCGTGTGCGGGTCGTACCCGTGCAGCTGCCAGAGATCGATGTAGTCGGTGCCGAGGCGGCGCAGCGAGGTCTCCAGCGTGCGCAGCAGGTGGCCGCGGGAGCTGTCGCGGCGGCGGTAACCGGCGTGCCCGAGACCGGCCTTGGTGGCGATGATCATCTCATCGCGCGCGACCAGGTGGCCGAGCAGCGAGCCGATCACCGTTTCGGCGTCGCCGTCGCCGTACACATCGGCGGTGTCGAGCAGGGTGCCACCGGCGTCCAGGAACAACTTGAGCTGCGCGGCCGCGTCGTCGGGGTCGGTGTCCCGGCCCCACGTCATGGTGCCGAGACCGAGCCGCGTGACCGCCAGCCCGCTCCGGCCGAGCGGTCGCTGTTGCATGCCTGAACCTTATGCAGCCCCGGCCACCCATGGAACGCTCCCAACGCCTCGATCAGGCCGCAGATCGGTCGGGTACGCGACCCAAGTCACCGAAGATCACTCACCGTGTCGGGCTAAGGTCTGTATCGCGGAACATCGGTGCTCCGCGGAACGGGAGGACCCGTGCGGCTCGGCTTCAGTCTCGGCTACCAGACCTCGTGGACCACGCCCGCCGACCATCTCGCCATGGCGCAGGAAGCCGACCGGCTCGGCTACTGCGTGGTGTGGGCGGCGGAGGCCTACGGTTCCGATTCGCCCAGCATGCTCGCCTGGATCGCCGGGCAGACCGAGCGCATCGACGTGGGTGCCGCGGTGATGCAGATCCCGGCTCGCAGCCCGGCGATGACGGCGATGACCGCGGCGACCATCGACACCCTGTCCGGCGGCCGGTTCCGGCTCGGGCTGGGCGTCTCCGGTCCGCAGGTCTCCGAGGGCTGGCACGGCACCCGGTTCGCCAAGCCGCTCGCGCGCACCCGTGAATACGTGGACATCGTCAAGCTGGCGATCGCCCGCAAGCCGGTGGAGTACGAGGGTGAGCACTATCGGTTGCCGCTGCCCGACGGACCCGGTAAGGCGTTGCGGCTGGGTTTTCATCCGCCACGTGCGGCCGTACCCATCTATCTTGCTGCCGTTGGTCCGAAGAACCTGGAGCTGGCCGGCGAGATCTCCGACGGCTGGCTGGCCATTTTCTACGCGCCGGATGCGGCGGGGGAGTTGCTGGGGCACATCGAGCGTGGCCGGGCCAAGGCCGGCAAGGAGCTGACCGGCTTCGACGTCTGCCCGACCGTTCCGGTGGCGATCGGGCCCGATGTGGCGGCCTGCGCCGATCTGATCCGCCCCTACGCCGCGTTGTATGTCGGTGGCATGGGCAGCCGCGAGCAGAATTTCTACAACCAGATCGCCGTGCGGATGGGTTACGCCGACGCCGCCAAGCAGGTCCAGGACCTCTATTTGGACCGCAAGGTGCGCGACGCGGCGGCCGCGGTCCCGCAGGAGTTCATCGAGCGCACCTCGCTGATCGGGCCCAAGGAGCGCATCGTCGAGCGGATCCGCGAATATGCGGCGGCGGGTGTGGGCACCCTGTCGGTGGCGTTGTACGTCGGCGACCGCGAGTCGGGCATCGCCACGCTGCGCACGGTCGCCGAGGCCTACGAGGCAGCCGGGGTGGCCGGGTAACCGTGACGACCGTGCTTCTGCTCCGCCACGGGCGGACCACCGCTAACGCGTCCGGCGGCCTCGCCGGACGCCAACCCGTCGAACTTGATGACACCGGCCGCGACCAGGCCAAACGCGTCGGTGAGCGACTGCGCGAGCTGCCCCTGACGGCCGTGGTGACCAGCCCGCTGATCCGCTGCAAGCAGACCCTGGAGCTGGCCCTGCCGGGGATGGAGCCACAGGTCGACGACGGGCTGATCGAATGCGGGTACGGCGAGTGGGAGGGCAAGCCGCTCAAGGACCTCGCCAAGGACCCGCTGTGGCCGGTGGTGCAGCAGCACCCCAGCGCCGTGGTGTTCCCCGGCGGCGAGGCCATGGCCGCGATGTCGGCCCGCGCGGTAGCCACCATCCGGCGCTGGGACGCCCGCATCAGCGCCGAGCACGGCCCGGAGGCGCTGTGGCTGGCCTGCAGCCACGGCGACGTGATCAAGGCCATCGTGGCCGACGCGATGGGCCTGCACCTTGACGAGTTCCAGCGCATCGTCGCGGACCCGGCCTCGGTCAGCGTGATCCGCTACACGCCGACGCGCCCGTTCCTGGTGCGGCTCAACGACACCGCCGATCTGAGCGGGCTGGTGCCCGCGGCTGCTCAGGGATCGTCCGACGCAGCGGTCGGAGGCGGGGCCGGAGGGGGCGTCTGAGCACGCCCTGTGACCAGCGTGTTACCGCTGCGTATGCTTGCGTTGCGCCCTCGGCGAACCGGCCCGGTGCGCTGCGCGCCGCCGCGCGCGGGCGGATAGGGTCGTTGCTATGACCCACCAGGTGCATGCTTTCGAGCCGCCGGAGCGGTTCGTCGCCGGGACGGTGGGCGAGCCGGGCGACCGGACATTCTTTCTCCAGGCCCGCGGTGGCGGGCGGGTGGTCAGCGTGGCGCTGGAGAAGGTCCAGGTGTCGCTGCTCGCCGAGAAGCTCGAGGAGCTGCTCACCGAGGCCAGCCGGCGATTCGGCGTCGACCTGCCCGAGACCTCGCCGCTCGGCACGGTATCGGACAACGAGCCGCTCGACACGCCGGTCGACGAGGAGTTCCGGGTCGGCACGCTCGGGCTGGCGTTCGATGTCGACACCACCACAGTGGTGATCGAAGCGATCGAGGCCGGCGAGGCCGACCCCGAGGTCGAGCTGGGCGACGACGACGAGCCGCCGCTGGGTGACGACGACGAGGACGACGACGACGAGCCCGACGACGACCTCGACCGGCTCCGGGTCCGGCTCACCCCCGAGGCGACCCGCGCGTTCATCGACCGGGCCCGCCGCGTGGTGAACGCCGGACGCCCGCCGTGCCCGCTGTGCGGCCAGCCGCTCGACCCGGCCGGCCACCTCTGCCCCCGGCACAACGGCTACCACCGGTGACCGTGCTCGCCGAGGACGAGGCGCTCGAGCTGCTCGGCAAGGGCACGCTGGAGCTTGAGGGCCGGTTGGTCGACGCCTCCAACACCACGCTGCGGGCCGGGATCACGCTCGACGGGCTGACCCAGCGCTGCGTGTACAAGCCGGTGCAGGGCGAGCGGCCGCTATGGGATTTCCCCGACGGCACGCTGGCCGGGCGGGAGGTGTCGGCGTTCCTGGTCTCGCAGGCCACCGGCTGGGGCATCGTCCCGCCCACGATCCTGCGTGACGGCCCGCTTGGCCCCGGCGCCTGCCAGTTGTGGATCGACGAGCCCGAGGACACCGAGGCGCTGATCGGCTTTGTCCCGGCCTACGCGGTGCCCGAGGGCTGGCTGGCCGTGGCCAGCGCCCGCGACGAGGACGGCGACGCCTATGCGCTCGCCCACGCCGACGATCCCCGCCTGGCCCGGGTCGCCGTGCTGGACGCGGTGCTCAACAACGCCGATCGCAAGGGCGCGCACGTGCTCTACGCCGAGGACGGCCGGGTGCACGGCGTCGACCACGGCATCAGCTTCCACGTGGAGAACAAGCTGCGCACGGTGCTGTGGGGCTGGACCGGCAAGCCGCTGTCCGGCGAGGCGACCGAGATGCTCGAACGCCTGGGCGCCGGCCTCGATGCCGAGCTGGGCGAGAAGCTCGAGGAGCACCTGACCATCTCCGAGGTGCAGCACACCCGATTGCGGGTACGCCGGCTGCTGCGCCGGGGCCGCTTCCCCGACCCGCCGCAGGAGTGGCCGGCCGTACCCTGGCCGCCGGTCTGAGGCGTTACTCACGTGCTCGGGGTTTCTGTCAGCAGGGCTCGATAGGCTCGCACCATGGACGCATGGACCGGGCACGAGGTGCCGACGCTGCCGGGGGACACCACCTCGCCGGCCCTGTACGACACGGCCCGCCGTGAGGTAGTCCCGACCACCTCCGGGCCCTCGGCAACCATGTACGTCTGCGGCATCACGCCGTACGACGCCACCCACCTCGGCCACGCCGCCACCATGATCACCTTCGATCTGGTGCACCGGCTCTGGCACGATGCGGGCAAGAAGGTGACCTACGTGCAGAACGTCACCGACATCGACGACCCGCTGCTGGAACGCGCCAACCGCGACGGCGAGGACTGGATCGTGCTGGCCATGCGCGAGACCGCCCTGTTCCGCGAGGACATGGAAGCGCTGCGGATCATCCCCCCGGCCCACTACGTAGGAGCGGTGGAGTCCATCCCGGCGATCGCCGCCCACGTCCGCGAGCTGCTGGCCGATGGGGCCGCCTACACCCTCGACGACGGCACCGGCGACGTCTACTACTCCATCGCCGCGTCACCGAAGTTCGGCTACGAATCCAACCTGACCCGGGACGAGATGCTGGTCCTGTCGGCCGAACGCGGCGGCGACCCGGAACGCCCCGGCAAACGCGACCCCCTCGACCCCCTGCTCTGGCGCGGCGCCCGCGACGGCGAACCGGCCTGGGACGGCGGCGACCTCGGTCCCGGGCGCCCCGGCTGGCACATCGAATGCGCCACCATCGCCCTGGGCCTGCTCGGCAACCGCATCGACGTGCAGGGCGGCGGCAACGACCTGCTCTACCCCCACCACGAATGCTCCGCCGCCCACGCCGAACGCCTCACCGGCGAAGCCCCCTTCGCCAGCCACTACGTGCACGCCGGCATGATCGGCCTCGATGGCGAGAAGATGTCCAAGTCCAAGGGCAACCTGGTCTTCGTCTCCCGCCTGCGCGGCGACGGCGTCGACCCCATGGCCGTGCGCCTGGGCCTGATGACCGGCCACTACCGCACCGACCGTCAATGGACCGACGATGTGCTCAAGGACGGCGAGGAGCGCCTCGCCCGGTGGCGCTCGGCCGCGGAGGCCGGTTCGGGGCCTTCGGGGGAGGGGCTGCTGGCAGCGGTACGCGAGGCGCTGCGCAACGACCTCGACACGCCGGCTGCCCTTGCGGTGGTGGACGCTTGGGTTGAGGCTGCGTTGGCTGGAGCGGGGGATGATGTCGAGGCGCCGGGCCTGATGGCGGCCGCGGTCGACGGGTTGCTCGGGGTGAAGTTGTAGGCGCTGAGGCGCCCTAGGCGAGGGCCAGGCCGGGGTCCGGGTCGGGGTCGGGCGTGGGCTCGGGGATGCGGTATTCCTCGGTCAGCGTGGTCATCGGGCCCGGCCAGGTCGCCTGGGCCACCTCGATGGGCTTGCGGGTCTCGTCGAACGCCACGTGCAGCAGGTGCAGCACCGGGGTGTCCGGGCGGATCTGCAAAATCTCGGCTTCGTCCCGGCTCGGCTGGCGGGCGCTGATCGTGTCCGTGGCGGACGTGTACCGCCGCCCGATCGCTTCCTCCGCTTCCTGGTAGAGCGGGCGGCCGTACGCTTCCCGGCGTTCCAAGGAGGTGCCGGAGGCGTCGGTAACCCGGAACCAGGATGCGCCCAGCTCGACGGTGGCGTCGTCGGCCCGGACGATGTGCCGGCGTACCAGCATCTCGGTGCCGTCCCGCACCCCGAACGCGTCGGCCACCTCGGGCGGGGCTGGCTCACGCCCCACGGCGGTGAGTTGCTGGCGGTACCGCGCAGCAAGATCGGCGTGGTAGCCGCGGTGCACCCCGTAACGACCGCGGGACAGGCGGTTGAGGCGCCGGCGGGTGCCGCGGACGTACGTGCCGGATCCGGGCTTGGTGATCAAAATGCCCTCGACCCGTAGCTGGTCGACGGCGCGCTGCACGGTCTGCTTGGCAACCCCGAACATCTCAGCCATGGCGGGAATCGAGGGCAGCCGCTCGCCGGGCTGCCAGTCCCCGCGCCGGATGCGCTCCTTGAGCTGCGCCGAGATCTGCCGGTGCGGGAACTCCGCGGCGCCGGGATTGATCGTCATGCTGCGTGCCTGCCTTCCGGGCGGGTAATGAAGCCCTAGGTTCCTAGGATGCCCTAGGGGTTGTGGTGGGCGGAACTGGACACGCCGGGGAAGTTGCGGCCCGAGTGACAGGGGCTCCGAGTTGTGCCGGTCGGCCTGGACCGGCTTTCAGGATGAAGGGACCCCAGAAGGTGGGGTGATCGTGGGGCGACCCCGTTCGACGGGGTTGCACAGGATCTGTATGCCGACCCCGAGTTCGCCGATGGCGCGCGGGATGGGCAGTCCGGTCGGGAGCGGTCGAGGCCGGCTTGCAACGGGCGACGGCGTTGATCGTGGAGGGACCGGATCGCCTGCGCGTCCCCGAGGACGATCCCGCGGTGACGGGGCACCTCCTGATCATCGGTCATCGCGGCGATCAGTAGGCTCTGCGACCATGGAAGCTCTCCGGCTGATTCTGCGGTACGTACACCTCGTGGGCTTTGCGCTGCTGCTTGGCGGAGCGGTCGTGCAGTATGTTTCGGGCAAGCTGCGGATCAACCCGGCGATGCTGTGGGGTTCGATCATCCAGGTGCTGACCGGCCTGGCCCTGGCAGCGCCGCTGCGCGGTGGCGGCGACGCCGAGCCCAGCCCGGTCAAGCTGGCGGTGAAGCTGGTGATCGCCATCATGATCTTCGTGATGGTCTTCATCCCGTGGCGCAAGAAACGCGAAACGGTCGCCCGCGGCCACTTCCTCGGCATCATCGCGCTCACCCTGATCAACGCCGGCATCGCCACCTTCTGGCACTGAGCTTCGCCGTCCGCTCGCTAATCCAGCCGTCCGCTCGCTGATCCATCAGTTCAGCCAGCCCGTCGAGAAGCCGCTGCTGGCCGAACTCCATCAGGATGTAGAGGCTGACCTCGGTACCGGGTTCGCTCAGGTAGCCCGCCATCATCGGCAGGTTGCCCCCGGCCAAGCTGGCGGCGAAGCGGTCCTGGTGAGCGTCATCCATTCGTGGCCGGTGAGGCCACTTTCCCGCTGTGCCTGCCCTTCGGCCTCGACGTTGATGGCGTTCGCGTCGTTACTGGACACTGCGGCCGGCGCGGACGCTGCGAACGCCGAGTCGTTGTCCACCACAGCGTTGGTCGCGGGCGGCTGGTGCCTGGTGGTTGTCGTGTTCGCCACCGTGGGCACGATCCGGCGTTCCCTGCGCGGCCCGCCCACCGCCCAGGTCTCGTGACAGCCGGGTCTTCCGGTTTCCGGACCACCCGAATCACAAGAACAGGGCCGACCGGTCCGGCACACCCTGTCGCCATGCCGGTAGAGGGGGCCGGCGACCGGGTGTTACCAGGAACCGGCGGTTGGTCCGGCTGCGCCTCCGCGGCGGCGCAGGTACTTTTCGAACTCGCTGGCGATCTCGTCGCCGGTCAGCGGCTTGATGCCTTCGTCGCCGACGCGTTCTTCCAGCTCGCGCACGTACTCGCCGAGCTCTGCGTCCTGCTCGGCCGCGGCTCGTACGCGCTTTTCCCACTCGTCGGATTCCTCGGCCAGGTCGGCCAGGGGGACCGGCAGGTCGAGGACGTCCTCGAGCCGGCTGAGCAGCGCGAGGGTGGCCTTGGGGCAGGGCGGGTTGTTCGCGTAGTGCGGCACGTGGACCCAGAAGGACAGCGCTTCCAGATCGGCGCGCCCGGAGGCTTCCTGCAGTACGCCGACGATGCCGGTGGGGCCCTCGTAGCGAGTGGGGGCGACCTTGTACTTCTCGGCGATGCCCTCTTCGGAGGCGCTGCCGCTGATCGGCAGGGGCCGGGTGTAGGGGACGTCGGCGAGCAGGGCGCCGAGCAGCATGATGCGGTCAACTTCAAGGCTGTGGCAGACCTCGAGGACCTGCTCGCAGAACGTGCGCCACTTCATGCTGGGCTCGATGCCGCGGATCAGCACGACATCGCGGTCGGTGCCGGGCGGACTGGCCACGCTGAAGCGCGTGGTGGGCCACTCGATTTTGCGGGTCTCGCCGTCGCTCATGGTGGTGGTGGGCCTGCTGACCTGGAAGTCGTAGAACTCCTCCGGGTCGATGGTGGTGATCTCGCGGGCCTGCCACACCTGCTCGAGGTGCTCCACCGCGGCCGTCGACGCGTCGGCGGCGTCGTTCCACCCTTCGAAGGCGGCGATCGCCACGGGGGAGCGCAGCAGGGGAAGGCCGTCGAACTCTGTCACGGTGCCAACCTTTCGTACCTCGATACCAAGAGCCTACGTGCCGCCGCCGCATCCCACCCGGTGGCCGCGCCGTGACGAGGCCCTCGCCCCCGCCTACCCGCCGGTAGAGCGCCGCCAGAACTGCCGTGGTGCGTAGCCGTCGCGACGCAGCCAGTGCTCGGTGTACACGACCCGGTCGGCCGGGATCACCACGAGCGGGCCGAGCGGCGGGTCAGCCAGATCCTTGGAGCGCTCGACGTGATTGGACTGCCAGCGTACGGCGGGCCAATAATGCTCGAACGCGGCATCCTCGGGCGACAAGACCCGGGCGTGTCCGAACAGCTGAGCGCCGCGGCTGCTTGCCTGGCCCACCAGCGGGGCGAAGACACCCACCGAGACGCGCGGGTCGGCGGCGATGTTGCGCAGCTTGGGGGTGCCGGGCGCGGCGGTGAACATCAGGTCGAAGCCCAGGTGGAAGTAGCGCACCGGGGTGGCCAGCGCCCCGGCCGTCCCGGTGGTCGCGAGCACGCACATGTTCTGGCTGGACAGCAGGTTGAGGATGCGTTCCTCGAGACGCTCGCGGGGCAGTCGTTCGCTCGGGGAGGCTCCGGCGAGCCAGGGGTTCGTCACGGGCATAGGCGATCCTCCCATCCCCGCCCAGCGCCGGCTCCGAGCAGGATCACCGTTCAGCGCCGGCTGCGGGCAGGATCACTGTCGAGCACCAGATCGAGCAGGACGGTGATGTCGCCGATGACTTCTCGGGGCCGGAATTGATCGGGGCTGTCGCGCACGCCGGCCACCCGCGGGTGCCCGGCGTTGGTGATCAGAACCGGTCGCGTGCCGGCGCGGTCTGCTTCCCAGAGCTCGCGGCTTCCGCCGTCGCCGACATACCAGCAGTCCTTTTCCGGTACGCCCAGCCGCCCCACGACCGCCGCGTACATCTCGATGTCGGGTTTGCGCCGGCCCTCCTGCCAGGAGAACACCGGCGCCCAGCGCGGTGGCGGTGAACGAGGCGCGCCGGCCGGACTCGGCGGACGGGTCGGTCAGGGTGCCGAAGAAGTCGAAGACCACCGCCCTGCTTCTCATCGGACCGCGTGCGGGGCCAGGACAGCGGCGCAGCGCAGGTTGCGGTATTTGCCGCGGTAGTCCAGGCCGTAACCCACGATCAGGCCGGCGGGCACCGGGAAGCCGACGTACGCGGGCAGGTCGAACGCCGGGCCGTCGGGTTTTCGCAGCAGCGCGCACACCGCTATCGACGCCGGCCTTCGGTTCTGCAGGTTGTTGATCAGCCACGACATGGTCAGGCCGGTGTCGATCACCGTCTCCACGATGATGACGTCGCGGCCCTCGATGTCCAGGTCCAGGTCCTTGAGCAGCCGTACCGAGCCCGAGCTGCGTTTGCTCGTGGTGTACGAGCGCATGGCCATCCAGCCGATCTCAACCGGACTGGTCAGGGCCCGGGCCAGGTCGACGGTGAAGGTGGCGGCACCCCCGAGCACCCCGACGAGCACCAGGTCACGGCCCGCGTAGCCGGCGTCGATCTCGCGCGCCAGCTCGCCGACCCGTTCGCGGATCTGCTTCTCCTCCAGCAGTACCGAGTCGAGATCGTCCGCAACGTGTCCGGCGTCCATTCCGGCCCCCTCCCGCGTTGGGCGCCATCTTGTCACGAGACGCGGGGGCGCCGGCGGGCCGTGTCGCCCGTTGGTGGCGGTGCGCTGTGGTCGTACCGGCGCAATGTTCTGCCTGGTCTGTGCCTCTGCCGGACATGGTGGCCGGGGGCGGCGCAGACTGCGGGGATGGGCCGGACCCGCGTCATCGTCGCTTATGTGGCAGTGGTCACCCTGCTTGCCACCGCAGGCTGGCTCCCTGTCGGCTTTCTGCACCGGCCGGCGGTCGAGACGAGTGGCTTGATCATCGCGTTCGTGGCTACGCTGCCCACGTCGGTTCTCGCTCTGATCCCGGTGGCGTTCGGGCTGCCGGTGCCGGTTGTGGCTTGCCTGACGGCCATCGCCAACGTGCTCACGGTGCACGGGCTGCGCCGGGTCGGGCCGGGACGTCTGGACGGGCTGCTGCAGCAGCGGCTCGCTGAGGCGCTGACGGCTACGCAGGTGCCGGTGACGCCCATGGCGCGCGGGCGGCGTACGGGTCGCACCGAGGCGGGGCGGCGCTTCCGGGAGCGCAGTCTGCTGCTGCGCGACGTACCGATGGCGTTCCGGGATCTTGCCGGGCTCTACCGCACGTCCTGGCAGCAGGCGGGTCTGCGGTTGCAGGAGCGTGAGCAGCCCCCGGCGCTGCGCGCATCAGATGCCGAGGGGTACGTGCTGCAACTCGAAGCCGCGTCCGGCTACTTCGGCGACGTCGTCCTGCAGGTGTCCTCGCCGCCCCGGCGCTACCCCGGTGTGCCCGGCGGGCTGGCGGTGAGCGTGATTCCGGCATTGCTGCTGGCCGGCGGGGTGCTCGCGCTCCCGCTGCGGCCGGGTTCGGCGACCTGGGCCGTGGTTGGGGCGCAGGTGCTGCTGGTGGCGCTGGAAGCTACCGGGGGGATCGCCCTGCTCGGCGGGGTCGTGTACGTGCTCTGGCCGCTGACCCGGGCGCTGGGGATCGGCCTGCTCGGCGGGGCCGCGACCACCGGCGTCCTCCTCCTGTTCATGATCAATCACGCCGGTGTGTCGTACCTGTAGGCTTCTGTCCCGTTTCTTGCCACGGCATCTATGATCCGAGACGGATTCCGGTAAGGTCCGCGAATCCCGCTGTTCACGCATTCATCACCTGGTGGAGTTGTCGGCATGGCTCAACGGTTCACCCTCGGCGAGATCCGCACTCGCACATACAAGGATCGCGATGCCTGGTGGACCGTCTGGCTGGTCGATCCGCTCGCGTCGCGCCTGGTCCGCCTGGTTGCCCCGGCCAGCTGGATCACCCCCAACGGCCTGACTATGGGCGCCTTCCTGCTGGGCATCGCGTCCGCGGCCTGCTTCGCGCAGGGTGACTACGTGTGGCTGGCGGTCGGCGCGCTGATCTTCCACCTGAGCTTCGTGCTCGACTGCATGGACGGCAAGATCGCCCGGCTCAAGGGCACCGGCTCGGTCTTCGGCGCCTGGCTCGACTACGTCTTCGACCGCCTGCGCGTGCTGATCTGCGCGATCGCCCTGATGGGCGGCCAATACGCCAAGACCGGCAACATCCACTACCTGTGGCTGGCCGGGGTCATCATCTTCCTCGACATGTTCCGCTACCTGAACGCCCTGCAGATGGGCAAGGTCAAGAACGACATGCGCCGCCGCCTCGAGGCCGCGCAGGGCGAAGGTGCCGCCGCCCCGCTGTTCGTCGAGGAGGCCGACGCCGAACACCCGCTCGGCGCCGGAGTGGCCGCCACCGCCGTGGACAGCCGCGGCGAGGAACGCCCGGTCGTGGACGTCTATGGCGACTTCCGCAGCAAGTTCGGCGCGTTCGTCAAGGTCCGCAACATGCTGGTCCGCCAGCGCATCCGGGCCCACCTGTTCAGCGGCATCGAGTTCCAGATGTTCGTCTTCATTCTCGGCCCGCTGACCAACCAGATCGCGCTGTTCACGATCCTGTCGGCGGTCCTGCTGACGGCGTTCGAGCTGCTGCTGATCTACAAGCTGTACACGGCGACGCGCAGCTACACCCGCAAGCTGGCCGAAATCGGCGTGACCAGCGAGGCCCAGGCCGAGGCTGTCGCCGCGGCGGCCGGGGTCGAGGAGGTCGAGCAGGTCGTGGACGGCGAACAGCTTGACGGGGTTGCACGACCAGCAGCGGCCGCGCACAACTGACCGGCTGCGGCCGTGCAACTGACCGGCGCGCGGCCGCCCGCCTGAGAGGTTCCTGCACGGTTTGCCGAAGCGCCCGGATCCGTTCGGACAATTCGGGCACAATGGCACCGTGCAGGATCATCCGCTCGAGGTCGGCGAGGACGCCACCACGTTCTTCCAGCCGCGTGCCGAGGTCTTCGTGACCATGCTGTGGACGACCGCGCTGGTCTGGCTGTTCTGCCGGGGTGTGTACGTGCTGGTGCAGCTGGCCCTGGGCATCTACCCGAACGTCGAGGACATCGCGTCGATTGCCGAGAGCCTGCTCATCGTCCCGGTAGTCGTTTCCGGCCTGGTCCTGCTGATCGCCTGGAACCGCTTCGGCTGGCTGAAGAGCTCGGTGCTCGGCCTGGAGTTCGCCGCCACCGGCCGTCGCGGCGTGCACCTGCAGTGGTCGGCCGTCGCCTCGGTCGGCCTGCGGCGTTGGGGGCCGTTTACCGAGCTGGTCATCACCCCGGCCACGATGGACGCCGTCAAGGAGCTGCCCGGACCGGGCCGGCGTCCCCGGATGCTGCGGCGGCCCTCGGGGCCGGCCCTGCTGCTCGACGTGGGGCTGATGTCACCTGGCCCGGAAACCCTGCTCGCCGAACTGCACCGCCGCATCCCCTCACGCGTCTGACGCCGATCACCTGGTGGCCCCGCGCAAAGAGCCCGGCTGAAAGAACCCGGCGCGAAGAGCCTCCTCTTGACCCGGCTGGGAGCGGCTCCTATGTTTAACGGATCCGTTAATTAACGAGGTCGTTAAACACAGTGACCATCGACCGTCTCAGCCTCGTTTTCGCCGCCCTGGCCGACCCCGCCCGCCGGGCCATCCTCGCCCGGCTGGCCGAGGGCGACGCCACGGTGTCCGAGCTGGCCGAGCCGTTCTCGATCAGCCTCCCGGCGATCTCGCGGCATCTGAAGGTCCTCCAGAACGCCGGGCTGATCACCCGCAGCCGGTCCGCGCAGTGGCGGTCGAGCACCCTGCAGGCCGAGCCGCTGCGGGAAGCCACCGCCTGGATGGAGCGCTACCGGCGGTTCTGGGACGACAACTTCATCCGGCTCGACGCGCATCTGCAGCGCATGCAGCAACAAGCTTCCGAGGAGGAGCCATGAGCGAGGACAGCAAGCTCGTCATCACCCGCATCTTCGACGCCCCACGCCCCGTGGTGTTCCAGGCGTTCACCGATCCCGACCAACTGGCCCAGTGGTTCGCGCCGGTCGGCATGTCGGTGCCCCGCGAGACGGTCGACGTCGACAACCGGGTGGGCGGTCACCAGCGTTTCACCATGGTCAACGACAGCGACCCGGAGCACCGGATGCCGGTCAGCGCCGTCTTCACCGAGTTCGTGGAGAACGAGGTGATCGCCGGCGAGGAGGACATCACCGACAATGCGGATGTGCCCGGCGACCGGCTGCTGATGCGCATCGAATTCTTCGACGAAGCGGACGACCGCACCCGCATCGTGCTGACCCAGGGCCCGTTCACGCAGCAGTGGCGCGACGGGGCCAACGAGGGCTGGACCAGCTCGTTCACCAAGCTGGACAAGATTCTGAGCCGGTAGGCAGACGGCGTCAGCGCGCCGCCACGCCGGGGCCGCCGAAGGTGACCGGGACGCCGGGGGAGTACAGCACGCTGACCGGCGGCCCGCTCATCGCCGGCAACCCCGCCGCGCCCAGCAACCCGTCGTCCAGGTTCACCAGCTCGGCGCGGTGCAGCGGCCACTGAGGATGCTCGTTGGGAAGGTGCACCGTGCGGCCCCATGCGCGGGTGTGCAGACCCCAGCGGGCGGTGAGGAAGTGCTCCAGCGGGGACGGGTCGCTCAGCGGCGCTCCCACCCGTACCGCAAAATCCGACGACGGACCGGACGGGCGCCGCCGGCAGGTGTAGCGCAGCAGGTCGCCGTCGCGGGTCAGGCGCATCCGGGACCACTTGTACGGCAGCCGCAGCAGGGCCTGCGCCGTGAGCACCGGCAGCAGCCGTTCGGCGTCCAGTGACAGGAACACCACGGCTCGCCGGCCCTTGGCGTCGACGCTGTAGAGACGCACGTTGGTCTCGCAGAACGTGCCCAGGTAGGGCAGGCCCGGTCCGCTGAGGGGTCCGAGCCCGACCATTCGGAAGCCGATCAGGCCGGCGTAGGTGACACCGTCGAGGGTGTCCGGTCCGGTGCCGCGCGGCAGGAACGGGGCGACCACCTCGGGGTCCACTGCCCAGTGCAGGAATGCCAGGTCGCGCCAGCTCTGCACCAGCCAGGGGCGGCGCACCGGGCGGAGCGTGCGCGGGGTGACCTCCTCGACGGCCACCAGCCTCAGCGCCCGATCGGGGTCATGTCCGCGTAACGCTCGCCCGACGGGGGCTGGATCGCCGACAACCGGGACAGCTGCTCGGGAGAGAGTCGCACCGCGTCGGCCGCCGCGTTCTCCTCGACCCGGCTGACCTGCTTGGTGCCCGGGATCGCGGCGATGTCGCAGCCCTGCGCGAGCACCCAGGCCAGCGCCACCTGGGCCGTGGTCGCGCCAACCTCGGCCGCCACCGCCGTCACCTCGTCCACGATGCGCAGGTTCTTGGTGAAGTTCTCACCCTGGAAACGCGGGTTGTCCTTGCGGAAGTCGTCGTCATCGAAGTCCTCCGGCGAGGTGATCGCGCCGGTCAGGAAGCCGCGGCCCAGCGGCGAATACGGCACGAAGCCGATGCCCAGGGTGCGCAGCAGCGGCAGCACCTCGGCCTCCGGGTCGCGCGTCCACAGTGAATACTCCGACTGCACGGCGGTGACCGGGTGTACGGCGTGCGCACGGCGGATCGTGGCGGGGGCGGCCTCGGACAGCCCGATGTGCCGGATCTTGCCCGCCTGCACCAGGTCGGCCAGCGCGCCCACGGTGTCCTCGATGGGCACGCCGGGATCCATGCGGTGCTGGTAGTAGAGGTCGATGTGCTCGACGCCGAGGCGCCGCAGCGAACCCTCGACCGCCACCGCCAGGTTGTCCGGGTGCCCATCGATGTGGCGGTGCGCGGGGCCGTCACGATGCGTCATCAGCCCGAACTTGGAGGCGATCACCACATCGTCGCGCCGCCCGCTGAGCGCGCGGCCGAGCAGCTCCTCGTTGGTGAACGGGCCGTAGACCTCGGCGGTGTCGAAGAACGTGACCCCCAGTTCGAGGGCGCGCTCAATCGTGCGTACCGATTGCGCGTCGTTGCCCTTGCCGGTGTAGAACGCCGACATTCCCATGCAGCCCAGCCCGATGCGCGAGACGTCGAGACCAGCCAGTGAGACCTGTTCCATGGGGGAAACGTACGCCCGCCGGACGCGACTCGCCCACCGCTTCGGCGTGTGCCGGGCCACACACCTTCAACCGGGGGTGTGCGGCCATCCGTATCGTGGAGGGAACCCGGTCACGCCAGCCCTGGAGGACCCGCATGCCGGTGCCGCACCGCAACCGTCTCGTCATCCCGGCTCTGCTCGGTGCGGCGCTGATCGCCCTCGGCTGCGTCGCCGCGCCCCAGCAGGGCCCGGCCGGTCAGCCGGCCCGCCCGCAGCAGCAGACGCGCACCTCACCGGCGCCGCTGGATCCCGACGTCGACGGCACGGACACCGTCGCGGAGTTCCAGTCCGACGTCGGGGACGCCCGCTCGATCGCCGAGGAGTACTGGAAAACCGAGTTCGACCGCTCGGGCCTGGATTTCCAGCCCATCGCCGAGCTGATCCCCTACGACGAGGACGGCGAGGTCGACTGCGGCGGGCAGGGGCTGGGCCTGAACAACGCGGCCTACTGCTCGGCCGGGGATTTCATCGCCTACGACGCGCAGTGGGCGTTCGGCGCGTTCCGGCAGATCGGCGACGCGTTCATCTTCTATCTGCTGGGCCACGAATACGCGCATGCCATCCAACGCCGGCTCAACCTGCAGGCCCAGTTCACCATCGAGCAGGAGCTGCAGGCCGACTGCATGGCCGGGGCGTACATCGGTGACATGGAGAAGGCCGGCCGGCTGCGCCTGGAGGACGGGGATCTGCAGGAGCTGGCCGCGGGTCTGGAAGCGGTGGGCGACGACCCCGGTCAGCCCTGGTTCGCCGAGGGCGCGCACGGCACCGCCAAGCAGCGCACGCGGGCGTTCAGTAACGGCTACAGCGACTCCCTCAAGCCCTGCAACCTGTCGTAAGGCCGGTCACATCAGGCCGTTCTGACCGGCCCGGCCTGGGACAATGCAGGAGGAGATTATCCGGTACGTCCGCAGGAGGGTCGCCCTGAGCGCACGACAACCGGCCGCGGTGCTCTTCGACATGGACGGCACCCTGGTCGACAGCGAGAAGGTCTGGGACATCGCCCTGGGCGAGCTGGCCCGCCACGCCGGTGGGCGGCTGTCCGAGCACGCCCGCATCGCCATGATCGGCGGCAGCATGGCCACCTCGATGCGCATCCTGCGCGAGGATCTCGGCCAGCCCGACCGCGACGAGGCCGCCGACGTGAGCTGGCTCGAACACCGCGTCGAGGAACTATTCGCCGGGGGCCTGGTGTGGCGGCCCGGGGCGATGGAGCTGCTGCACGCCGTCCGCGCCGCGGGCCTGCCCACCGCGCTGGTGACTTCCACCGGCCGGCGCCTGGTCGAGGTGGCTCTCAAGACGCTGGGCCGGGAGAATTTCGACGTGATTGTCTGCGGTGACGAGGTGTCGGCGCCCAAGCCCGACCCGGCGCCGTACCGCACGGCGGCCGAGCTGCTCGGCGTGCCGATCGCCGGCTGCGTGGCGATCGAGGATTCCCCGACCGGCATGGCCAGCGCCGCCGCCTCGGGGGCCGCGGTACTGGCCGTGCCGGCCGAGCTGGAGCTGCCGCCCACCGACGGGGTGCACATCCGCACCACCCTCGTCGGCGTCGACCCCGCCTACCTCGGCAAACTGCTCAGCGAAGAGGTCATCGCCACCGCCCAGGACTGAGCGTGAGCCTCAATCATGGGCGATGGCGCCCAGCACGTTGAGGCGGGCGGCCCGGATCGCCGGCACCACCGCGGCGATCACCCCGACCAGCGCGGCCAGCACCAGGTAGGTCCCCATCCGGCCCCACGGCAGCACCAGCTCGGTGATGCCGTCGCTCTTGAGCGCCCGGGTGACCGCCGAGCCCAGCCCGGCCCCGACGCTGACGCCCAGCAGCGCACCGAACACCGAGATGACCACCGCTTCCACTGTCACCATGCGCATGGTCTGGGCCCGGCTCAGCCCCACCGCGCGCAGCAGCCCGAGCTCGCGGGTGCGTTCCAGCACCGACAGCGCCAGGGTGTTGACCACGCCCAGCACGGCGATGAGGATCGCCAGCGCCAGCAGCACCTGGATCATGGTGATGACCGTGTCGAACGTGGCCGCCTGCTGGTCGATGAACCCTCCGGCATCCATGGCCGACACTTCGGGACTGCCGGCCAGCAGCGCCTTGATCTGCGGCAGCACCGCGGACACGGCGACCGCCGGGTCGAGCTGGACGAAGCCCATCATCGGCTGGGTGACGCCGAAGTCCTTGGTGGCCGCCGCGGGCATCAGCAGCCAGCCGGGCACGCTGTCCTCCGGGAACAACGCCGCGACCGTGTAGCGGTGCGGCTCACCGCGGGCGGCCTGGATGCTCACCGTCGAGCCGACGCTCCAGCCCCGCTCGGCGGCGTCCGGGATGCTGACGGCGATCTGGTCCCCGCGCAGCGGTGCGAGCCGGGTGGACCCGAACGCCGCGGACAGCTCGCCCAGGTCGTCGGTGGCGTCGACCCATTGCCGCTTGCCGTCGATGAGCACCTGGCCGCTCCACAGGCCGGCAGCCGCCCGTACCCCCGGGACGTTTCTCACCGACGCCACCACGGCCGGGTCGTAGCTCGGCGCGCGCGGGCCGTTCTGGTCGCCGCTGATGATGATCTGGGCGTGCAGCACCCGCCCGACCTCGGCGGTGAGGCTGCTCTTGGCCGAGTCCATGACCACGGTGACCCCGGTGACCAGGGCGATCCCCACCATCAGGGCGGCCGCGGTGATGGCCGTGCGGCGCGGGTTGCGCCCGGAGTTGAGCCGGCCCAGCCGCCCCGGCACCGACCAGGAGAACAACCGGCCCAGCAGGGCCACGACCGGACGGCTGAGCAGCGGGGTCAGCAGCGCCACGCCGACGAAGGTGACCAGCACACCGCCGAGAATGAGCCACAGTGTGGCGTCGCCGGCGTCGCCGGCGTCGCGGAACAGCCCGACGCCCAGCGCTGCGGCCCCGGCGGCGGTGACCGCCCCACCGGCCACGCTGATCGCGGTCAGCGGACGGTCCGGGATCGCGACGTCCTGCATCGCGGCGATCGGCGGGATGCGCGAGGCCCGCAGCGCCGGCAGCACGGCGGCGACCACAGTGACCACGATGCCCACCACAAACGAGCTGATCACGGCCGCGGGGGGCACACCCACCCCGGCCAGTTGCAGGCCCCCGGCGAACTTGCTGAACAGGGTGGCCAGCAGCCCACCCACGCCCACCCCGGCGGCCAGGCCGAGCACCGAGGCCAGCAGGCCGATCACGATGGCCTCGACCAGCACCGAGGTGATCACCTGGCGGCGGTTGGCGCCGAGCGCGCGCATCAGGGCCAGCTCGCGGGTGCGCTGCGCCACGATGATCGAGAACGTGTTGAGGATCAGGAAGATACCCACGAACAGCGCGACCCCGGCGAAGCCGAGCAGGATCTGGTTGAAGAAGCTCAGGCCCTGCTGCAGGTCCGCGGCGTTGTCGTCGGCGAGCTGCTGGCCGGTCTTGACCTCATAGTCCGCACCGAGCGCGGTGGCGATCCGGTCGCGCACCTGCTCAGGGGACACACCATCGGAGGCGGAAACCCGCACAGAGCTGAACACGCCGGTACGGCCAAGCATCAGTTTCTGCGCGACAGCCTCGGTGAACGCCACTTCCTGCGTGCCGCCCAGGCTGTCCCGCGAACCGCTGTAGCCCCACACCCCGACGAGGGTGAACTCCTTCTTGGGCTCCAACGTGAGCACGCCCACCCGGTCGCCCACCGTGAGCCCGGCGGCCTTGGCCACCGCGGCGTTGACGGCGATCTCGTCGGGTGCCGCCGGCCCCCGGCCCTGGCGCAGCTGGACCAATTCGTCCTCACCGGTCCACGCGACGCCCATCCGCGGTGGCCCGACGGAGCTGAGCACCTTGCCGTCGCTGCCGATGACCCGGGCGCCGTCGGCTCCGGCGAGCCCCTCGGCTGACCGTACCCCCGGAACGCTCTTGATCATATCGACCACGGCCGCCGGCAGCGGCGTGGCCACCTGCTCACCCTCCATCTCGGAGACCGCGACCTTGGGCTTGGCGCTGACCCCGACGTCGGTTGTCGAGTAGGCGTCGGCGAACACTCTGTCGAAGGAGCGGCTCAGCGTGTCGGTGACCACGAACGCGCCGGCGACGAACATGACCCCCAGCACCACGGCCAAGCCGGACAGGATCAGCCGCAGTTTGCGGCCCAGGAGACTTTTCAGTGTGGCGCGCAGCATCACAGGGCCGCCTTCAGTCCGATGAAGGGCGGCGGGGTGGTTGGCGAGGGCACCGGGGCAGTGAGCGTGTCGAGGCGCTTCATCGTGTCCAGGACGGACTCGGGGGTGGGGCCGGTGAGCTCGTCGACGATCTCGCCGTCGGCCAGGAACACCACCCGGTCGGCGTAGCCGGCCGCCACCGGGTCGTGGGTGACCATCACGATGGTCTGGTTGTGTTCGCGCACGCTGGCCCGCAGGAACGACAGCACCTCGGCACCCGAGCGCGAGTCCAGGTTGCCGGTCGGCTCGTCGGCGAAGATCACGTCGGGACGCCCGATCAGCGCGCGGGCGCAGGCCACCCGCTGCTGCTGGCCGCCGGAGAGCTGGCTGGGCCGGTGCGACAGCCGGTCGCGCAGCCCGACGGTGTCGATGACGATGTCCCACCACTGCGGATCGGGTTTGCGTCCGGCGATGTCCAGCGGCAGCCGGATGTTCTCGGCCGCGCTCAGCGTGGGCAGCAGGTTGAACTGCTGGAAGATGAAGCCGACCCGGTCGCGGCGCAGCCGGGTGAGCGCCTTGTCGCCCAGCCCGCTGACCTCGGTGCCGCCGACGTGCACGGTGCCCCGGTCCACCCGGTCGAGCCCGGCCAGGCAGTGCATGAGCGTGGACTTGCCGCTGCCTGACGGGCCCATGATGGCGGTGAAGCAGCCCTGCAGGAAGGTGGCGCTGACCCCGCGTAACGCGACGACTTTCGCCTCGCCCGAGCCGTAGACCTTCCACACCTCGTCGGCGCGCGCCGCGATCGGTTCGCCGGCCTTCGTCGCTGTCACGTCTGATCCCCCTCGTGGTACCGCCGGCGCTCTGCCTGGCTGGCCGCCTCAGTCTTGCGGGGGGATAAGGGCCCGACGTCCGTCTGCGGGCGGAGGAGAGCGCGGAGATTTGCCTGGGGGACGCCACCTACGAGGGGTCAGGGTTTTCCCGGAGAGGCGGTCATTTGCCGGGCAGCACAAGCCCTTTCTCGTACGCGAAAACGACCGCCTGCACCCGATCGCGCAACCGCAGCTTGGTCAGCACGTGCCCGACGTGGGTTTTGACCGTGGTCTCGCTGACGGTCAGGGCAGCGGCGATCTCGGCATTGGAATGTCCACGAGCGACATGGGCGAGCACCTCGCGCTCCCGGTCGGTCAGCGACTCCAGTACCGGCGCCACGGGCGTGGCCCCGGCGGCGGGCAACAGTTCGGCCACCCGCGCCAGCAGCCGCCCCAGGATCAGCGGGGCCAGCACCGCACCGCCGCCCGCCACGGTGCGCACCGCGGCCACCAGATCACCGGGCGCCGCATCCTTGCCGAGAAAACCCGCCGCTCCGGCCGCCACGGCCCCGAGCACCTGCTCGTCGGTGTCCTGAGCGCTCATGATCAGCACCCGCACCGGCAACCGGGCCGACACGAGGGCCCGGGTCACCGCCAAGCCGTCCATCTTGGGCAGCCGCAGCCCGGTGAGCAGCACATCGGGCAGCAGGCGCCGGGCCAGGTCGACGGCCTCGGCGCCGTCCCCGGCCTCCCCGGCCACGCTCAGCTCCCCGGCGCCCTCCAGCGCCCGGCGCAGCCCTGAGCGCAGCATCGGCTGGTCATGGGCCAGCAGCACCCGTACGGTCCGGACCCCGTCCATGGCACAGACCCTAGGCGATCAGCGAACGCGACGGTGCCGCGCCCGCGCCCCGCGCCGGCGCCACGAACGGGTGAACCTTCAGACGCGGAACTTGGCGACCAGGGTCTGCAGATCCTCGGCCAGCCGCGACAGTTCCCCGGCGGTGCGCTGCGACTCGGCCACTCCGGCGTTGGTGTTCTGCGCGGCCTCCGACACCCCGGCAATGGTCTGAGCGATGTTGGTCGATCCGCCGGCCGCTTCGGACACGCTGCGGCCGATCTCGCTGGTGGTGGCGGTTTGTTCTTCGACGGCGGAGGCGATGGTGTCGGAGTAGGCGTTGATGCGTTCGATGACCTCGGCGATCTGGCCGATGGCGTCGACGGCGGCGGTGGTGTCGGTTTGGATGGCCTGGATGCGGCTGGAGATTTCTTCGGTGGCCTTGGCGGTTTCCTGGGCGAGGTCTTTGACTTCGGAGGCGACTACGGCGAAGCCTTTGCCGGCTTCGCCGGCGCGGGCGGCTTCGATGGTGGCGTTGAGGGCGAGCAGGTTGGTTTGTTCGGCGATGGAGGTGATGACTTTGACGATGTTGCCGACTTCGGCGGAGGAGACGCCGAGTTTGGCGACGGTGTTGTTGGCGGATTGGGCGACTTCGACGGCGCCGCGGGCGACTCCGGCGGCGTCGGCGGCGCTGGTGGCGATCTCGCGGATGGAGGCGGTCATCTGCTCGCTGGCCGCGGCGACCGTCTCCACGTTCGCCGAGACATCCTGCGCGGCGGTGCGCACCGTGTCGGCCCGCGACGTGGTCTGCTCGGAGTTGACCGCGATCTGCGCGCTGACCCCGGTCATCTGCTGCGCCGAGCCGGCCAGCGTACGGCTGCTGCCACCGATCTGGGCGATGGTCTCGCGCAGGGTGCGGCTGGCCCGGTCGAGCTGCGCGCCCATGGTGCCGATCTCATCGCTGCTGTTCAGCCCGGCGTCGCGGGTCAGGTCACCGCCGGCGATGGCCTCGACGACACCCGACAGTGCCCGGATGCGGCGCACGATCGCGCGGGTGACCAGGATGGCGAACGCGCTTGCGGCGAGCATGCCGGCGGCCAGCACGACGATGGTGATCCACCGCGACATCTGGTAACTCTGGTCGGCCTGCTCGGCGTTGCTCCTCGCCGCGGCGACCTGGGCGGCTTCCATCTTGTCGAGCAGCGCGATGGCCTGCTGCACCGGCGGGGTCAGGCCCTCGTCGCGGATCTTCTCCACCTCTGCGGTGCGCCTCGCGCGGCTGGCCGGAAGAAACTGCTCGTCGCGGATCGTGCGGTAGGTCTTCCAGATCGCCACGAACTGGTCGAGCGAGGCGGTGTCGGCGGCGTTCTTGCGGTACGTCGCCACGTCGCTGTCCAGCGCGGTGTCGTACTGCTTGATCTGCTGCTCGTACTTGGTCATCGTCGCGTCGGCGGTGCTCATGCCGTGGTTGACGACCGCGACGCGCAGGCTGCCGACGTCGGAGGAGATCGAGCCGAGCTGCTCGGCCGGCAGCACACTGCCGGTGTAGATGCCCTGAGCGCTGGCGCTGATCCTGCTCATCTGCACCATGGCGAAGACACCCACTCCGATACCGACCAGCGCCAGGGTCACCACGATCGTCATGACCTTGGTGCTCAGCTTGCGGTCGCCGACCCAGCCCATCAGTCCGGGGGAGCGTGTTGCAGGGGTTGCCATCTCGTACACCTCGTCAGAAACACGCCGTGTACAGGGAACGCCACGGCCTGTATCTCTCATCGGGTGTTGTCCCGAGGACATGAGTCACGGTGTCGGCGGTCTCAGTGCTCCCGGGGCAGCCGCACGGCAGGGCGGCCGGCCTGCTCATGGTGGGCGCCGGGCGGCTGCTCAGGGCTCGAGGCGGCTGGCGGTGATGTCGTCGAGGGGCAGCGTCTGGGCGGGGGCCGGCAGGGCAGCCGGGTAGGGCGGTGGGGTGCCGCCGAACTCGGGGCAGAACTCCTTGTGGTTGCACCAGCCGCACAGCCGGCTGGGTTTGGGGCGGAAGTCGCGGTCCTGCTTGGCCCGCTCGATGGCCGCGGACAGCGCCACCAGGGTGCGCTCGAAGCGTTCCAGTTCCTCCGGCTCCGGGCTGTAGTCCAGGATCTCGGCGTCCTTGAGGTAGAGCAGGCGCAGCACCCGCGGCACCACCCCCCGGGTGCGCCACAGCACCAGCGCATAGAACTTGAGCTGGAACAACGCCCGGCCCTCGAACGCCTCCCGCGGCGCGCCGCCGGTCTTGTAGTCCACCACCCGCAAATCGCCGGCCGGGGACACATCGAGGCGGTCGATGTAGCCGCGGATCAGCAGTTGCTCGTCGATGAGCGTGGAGACCAGGCTCTCGCGTTCGGCCGGCTCCAGGCGCTGCGGGTCCTCGACGGCGAAATAGCCGTCGAGCAGCTCCCCGGCGCCGCTCAGAAAGCCGGCCAGCTCCTCGGCGGGAGCGGGCATGTCCGGCAGGGCGGCCTCGTCGGGCCCGGCGGGGGCGAAAAGCTCGGCCAGGACTGGTTCCTGCTCGACCAGGCGGTGCCACTGCGGTTCGACGAGGGCGGCGGCCGCTTCGGGGGTACGTCCGGAGGCCGGCAGGTCGAACAAGCTCTCCAGCACCGCGTGCACCAGCGTGCCCCGGACCTGATCGCGCGACGGTTTCTCGGGCAGCCGGTCGACAGTGCGGAAGCGGAACAGCAGCGGACAGGTCTTGAAATCCGAGGCGCGTGACGGCGACAACGAGGGCCCGGCCACCCCGGGCAGCGGCGAACCGGCGCTCTCCGGCGGCAGCACGGCGTCCCCCGCTGGGCGCGCAGTGCCTTCGAAAAAGTGCCCGGAGGACGAAACGACATCAACCGTCATGGCGCCCAGGCTAGGGGACAGGTACGACAAGTTTCGCTCTCAGGGTGGGTCCGTAGCATCGGGGTCGTGACGGATGACGCTCAGCAGACGCGGCCCGCGCGGCGCGGCTCCCGGCCGGTGGGCCGGGTGCTGGGCATTCCCGTGTTCACCCACCCGTCCATGATCCTGCTGGCGGTGCTGGTCACGGTCGTCTACGGCGGCTACGCGGAGCACGAGCTGGGCATCGGCGCGCCGTGGTCGTACACCGTGGGCCTGGGTTTTGTGGTCTGCCTGCTCGGCTCTGTCCTGCTGCACGAGCTGGGGCACGCTCTGGTCGCACGCCGCTACCACATCGGTGTGCGGGGAATCACTCTGGAGCTGCTCGGCGGCTGGACGGAGATGGACCGCGACGCGCCCAATCCGCGCGTCGACGCGCTGGTCTCGCTGGCCGGGCCGCTGGTGTCGTTCGTGCTCGGCGCGGCGGCCACGGGCGCGGCGCTGGTGCTGCCGGAACGCACCGTGGCCGGCGAGATCGCGTTCCAGCTGGCCGCGAGCAACATCATCGTGGCGTTGTTCAACGTGCTGCCCGGGTTGCCGCTCGACGGCGGGCGAGCCCTGCGCGCGGGGCTGTGGGCGCTGCTGAAGGATCGCAACCGCGCCACCGAGGGCGCGGCCTGGGCCGGGCGCGGCATCGCCCTGCTGACCGCGCTGGCGGTGATCACGCTCTACCAGCTGCGCATCCTGACGCTGTTCGGCGTGATCTTCCTGCTGTTCGTCACGTTCACGCTGTGGCAGGGCGCCGGGCAGTCGATCCGGCTCGCCCGCATGACCCGGCGGTTCCCGCTGATCGACCTCGCCCGCCTGGCCCGGCCGCTGATCGCCGTGCCGTCGGGCACCTCGCTCGCCGAGGCCCAGCGCCGCGCGCAACAGGCCGGCACCGAGCGGGCCGGGCTGGCCGTGGCCGACTCCAGCGGGCGGGTGATCGCGCTGGTGGACATCAACGCCGCCGCTGCGGTGCCGGACGCGCGCCGGCCCTGGGTGGCGGTCGACGCGGTGGCCCGCGACCTGACCCGGGTGCCCGTGCTGGCCGTCGGGCTGACCGGCGAGCAGGTGGTCAAGGCCGTGCAGGCCCACCCGGGTGCACAGTATGCGGTGACGGCAGGCGAGGATGTCGTCGGCGTGCTGCACGTCGCGGATCTGGCCGAGCTGCTGGAGCCGCGCCGCTTGGCGCGCCGCGCCGCTGCCCGGTGAGCGCCACCGGGAGACCGAGAGAGGGATCAGTGACCGTTCAGGACAACACCGTCGCCGCAGAAGTCGTGCCCGCCCACCGCGGGCCGTTCCGGGTGGGCGACCGGGTGCAGCTCACCGATCCCAAGAACCGCATGCACACCATCGTCCTGGAGCCCGGCAAGGCGTTCCACACCCACCGCGGCGCGCTGGAGCACGACGCGCTGATCGGGTTGCCCGACGGCAGCGTCGTGGTGTCCAGCGGCGGCACGGCCTATCTCGCGCTGCGCCCGCTGCTGTCGGACTACGTGCTGTCCATGCCGCGCGGCGCGCAGGTGATCTACCCCAAGGACGCGGCGCAGATCGTGGCCATGGGCGACATCTTCCCCGGGGCCAAGGTCATGGAGGCCGGCGTCGGGTCGGGCGCGTTGAGCTGCTCGCTGCTGCGGGCGGTCGGGGGATCGGGCGAGCTGCACTCGTACGAGATCAGGGAAGACTTTGCCGCCATTGCCCGCAAGAACGTCGAGTCGTTCTTCGGTGGCCCGCACCCGGCCTGGCACCTGCACATCGGCGATGTCGCGCAGGCCGAGGGGGAAGGTTTCGACCGCATCATCCTCGACATGCTGACCCCGTGGGAGGCGCTCGGCATGGTCGAGAAGGCGCTGGTGCCCGGCGGGGTCTTCATCGGGTACGTGGCGACCACGCCGCAGCTGTCCGAGCTGGTGGAGGCGCTGCGCGAGCGGGGTGGCTGGACCGAGCCGCGCGCCTGGGAGTCGCTGGTGCGCGACTGGCACGCCGAGGGCCTGGCGGTGCGCCCCGACCACCGCATGATCGCGCACACCGCGTTCCTGGTCTCGGCGCGCAAGCTGGCGCCCGGGGTGACCGCGCCGCCGCGGCGGCGCAAGCCGAGCAAGGGCGCCGAGGCCTACGCGCTGCGCCGCGCCGCGCAGGCCGCGCTGGCCGCCGCCCAGGCAGAGCAGCAGACGGAGAAAGTTGCCGATCCCGGCGCGTGACGCGGTCGCGGCCATCCGGTAGTTTCCGACGCGGATTCGTACGGTCTTGGGAGGGAACGGGTGGGCGCGATGAGTTCTCCGCCGTTCGGGGGCAGCAACGAGATGCCGGCGGTGTTCCCCGACTGGTCGCCGTACGAGGAGCTCGACTCCGCCGCCCGCGCTTACCTGCGGGACCCGGAGGTGGCCCTCGATGCCCTCTTCGGCGTGCTGCGCGGTGCGTCGGTGCTGTGCTTCACCCTGGAGCGCTTCGTCAACGAGGTGAACGGGGTCTGGCAGGAGGTCGTCATCTGCGACGGCAGCAGGCTGGTGCTCTGGCACGGCGAGGACGTGGCTCCCGGCGACGGCCCGGTCGGCTCGATGACCTCGTCGCTGCGGGTGGTGCCGCTGTCCACCGTGACCGAGGTGGGCTGCCGGCGGCGGCTCACCCGCACCTCCTCCGGCAACGCCCGGGTGGACAGCATCGACGTCTACCTGTTGCTCAGCTCCGTGGATGACGCGGTGCCCCCGCCGGGCATGGCCGAAGAGGAGGGCCGGGCGCCGCTGCGGCACGACGCGCTGCGCTTCGGTAAGACGCTCGACGATGGCGGACCGGGGCAAATCACCCGGTTGGAGGAATTTTCCCGAGTTGTCGCTTCTTTGGTCGGCCGTCCGACCCTGTGACGTTTGCCCCTGGGTGCACGAGGGCGTTGATGCCGGTTTCGCCGGGGGCTCGCGGGTTACCCGGTGACGTCGGGGCCGGCCACTTCCACGTCGTCGGCCCGGCGGACGACATGGATGCAATCGCCGGGGCACTCCTTCGCCGCGTCGAGCACTTCCAGCCGTAGCCGCGACGGCACATCCGTGCGCACTCCGGGGCTCTGCAGCAGCTCACCGGCACTGTCCTTGACGTAGGCGAGGCCGTCGATGTCGAACTCGAAGACCTCCGGGGCGTACTGCACGCACAGCCCGTCGCCGGTGCACAGGTCCTGATCGACCCAGACCTCGAGTTCGTCACGCTGTATCTGACCGGTAGGCACCGACACCCCATTACCTCCCACGAAAATCCCGGTCCGACGGTACCTGAACCCCCTGACAGCCTGGAGTACGCACCTGCCCCAATCGATCAAGCTTCAGTGACGAGGGTGTTGCATGGGTCGAAATCCGGCTTGCAGCCGCTAGTGTTGTTCTCAGAACGTTCGAGCCCCCGGGGAGGTGGGACGTGGCACGTAGCGACGAGGCGGATTCACGCGCCGCACGTTGGGAGAAAGAGGCCAACGATCTCTCCAGCCAGGTTGCGTTCCTGCAAGAGGAACTCGCTCTGGTTCGGCGGAAATTGACCGAGAGCCCCCGACACGTCCGTCAGCTCGAGGAACGGCTCGCGGCAACGCAGACGCAGCTGGCCCGAGTGACCGAGAACAACGACCGGCTCGTGGCAACCCTCAAGGAAGCCCGCGCCCAGATCGTCACTCTCAAGGAAGAGATTGACCGGCTCGCCCAGCCGCCCAGCGGCTACGGCGTCTTCCTGGCCGCCCACGAGGACGGCACCGTCGATGTCTTCACCGGGGGCCGCAAACTGCGGGTCGCGGTCAGCCCGTCCCTCGAGGCCGAGGAGCTCAAGCGCGGGCAAGAGGTGCTGCTCAACGACGCGCTCAACGTGGTCGACGCGTTCGGCTACGAGCGGGTCGGTGAGGTCGTGCTCCTCAAGGAGGTGCTCGACAACCCGGCCGGTGGGCCGGGTGACCGGGCCCTGGTCGTCTCGCACTCCGACGAGGAGCGCATCGTCCACCTGGCCGAGTCGCTGCGGGTCGCCTCGCTGCGGGCCGGCGACTCGCTGATGATCGAGCCCCGCTCGGCCTATGCCTACGAGCGGATCCCGAAGAGCGAGGTCGAGGAGCTCGTCCTCGAGGAGGTCCCCGACGTCGACTACACCGACATCGGCGGCCTGCACTCGCAGATCGAGCAGATCCGCGACGCGGTCGAGCTGCCGTTCCTGCACGCCGACCTGTTCCGCGAGCACCAGCTACGCCCGCCGAAGGGCATCCTGCTCTACGGCCCGCCCGGCTGTGGCAAGACCCTGATCGCCAAGGCGGTCGCCAACTCGCTGGCGAAGAAGATCGCCGAGCGCCGCGGCGAGGAGAAGCACACCAGCTACTTCCTCAACATCAAGGGTCCCGAACTGCTCAACAAGTACGTGGGTGAGACCGAGCGGCACATCCGCCTGGTCTTCCAGCGGGCCCGGGAGAAGGCCGGCGAGGGCACGCCGGTCATCGTGTTCTTCGACGAGATGGACTCGATCTTCCGCACCCGTGGCTCCGGCGTCTCCTCCGACGTCGAGAACACCATCGTCCCTCAGCTGCTCAGCGAGATCGACGGTGTCGAGGGTCTGGAGAACGTGATCGTGATCGGCGCCTCCAACCGCGAGGACATGATCGACCCGGCCATCCTGCGCCCCGGCCGGCTCGACGTGAAGATCAAGATCGAGCGCCCGGACGCCGAGGCGGCGAAGGACATCTTCGCCAAGTACATCCTCAGCGGCCTGCCACTCAGCGACGACGACCTGGCCGAGCACGGCAACGACAAGGACGTCACGGTCGCCGCCATGATCGAGGCCGTCGTCCTGCGGATGTACACCGAGACCGAGGAGAACCGCTTCCTCGAGGTCACCTACGCCAACGGTGACAAGGAGGTCCTGTACTTCAAGGACTTCAACTCCGGCGCGATGATCCAGAACATCGTCGACCGCGGCAAGAAGATGGCCATCAAGGAATTTCTCACCTCCGGCAAGAAGGGGCTGCGCCTGCAGCACCTGCTCGACAGCTGCGTCGACGAGTTCCGCGAGAACGAGGACCTGCCCAACACCACGAACCCCGACGACTGGGCCCGCATCTCCGGCAAGAAGGGCGAGCGGATCGTCTACATCCGCACGCTGGTCTCCGGGGGCAAGGGCGCCGAGGCCGGCCGCTCCATCGAAACCGCCAGCAACACCGGTCAGTACCTGTAACGACCCACCCGGCGCGGGCGGAGGGGCATCCCTCCGCCCGTGCTGTCTCTACTGAGCGTGTTGTGCCGGGCACGTCCCGACGCGAGTCCGGCAGGAAAAGCGTCTAGGCTCGATACATGGGCAACGGCAACACAGCTGCGGGCGGAGTGATCGCATGAGCGTTCGGCGGATTATGGGCACCGAGGTCGAGTACGGAATCTCCGTGCCCGGACAGCCCGGCGCCAACCCGATGGTCACCTCATCCCAGGTCGTCAACGCCTACGGCGCCCGGCCCGAGCTCAACCGGGGCGGACGCGCCCGGTGGGACTACGAGGAGGAGTCGCCGCTGCGCGACGCCCGCGGGTTCACCTATTCCGGCGCGGCGTACGACCCGGCCGACGCACTGGCCGACGAGGACCTCGGCCTGGCCAACGTGATACTGACAAACGGGGCCCGGCTCTACGTCGACCACGCGCACCCCGAGTACAGCACCCCCGAATGCACCAACCCGCTGGACATCGTGCGCTGGGACAAAGCCGGCGAGCGCGTCATGGCCGAGGCCTCCCGCCGCGCCGCGACCATCCCCGGCACCCACCGCATCCAGCTCTACAAGAACAACACCGACAACAAGGGCGCCTCCTACGGCTCGCACGAGAACTACCTCATGCGCCGCCAGACCCCTTTCGCCGACATCGTTGCGCACCTCACCCCGTTCTTCGTCACCCGGCAGATCGTCTGCGGCGCCGGGCGCGTGGGCATCGGCCAGGACGGCTCCGGCTCGGGCTTCCAGATCTCCTCGCGCGCCGACTTCTTCGAGGTCGAGGTCGGGCTCGAGACCACCCTCAAGCGCCCGATCATCAACACCCGCGACGAACCACACTCCGATGCCGACAAATATCGCCGCCTGCACGTGATCATCGGCGATGCGAACCTGTCGGAGATCTCGACGTACCTGAAAGTGGGCACGACGTCCCTGATCCTCAACATGATCGAGGAGAAGGTCTTCACCGGCGAGCTCGGCATCGCCGACCCGGTCAGCGAACTCAAGGCGGTCAGCCACGACCCCTCGCTCAAACACCTCATGCGCCTGCGCGACGGGCGCCGGTTGAGCGCCCTGGACCTGCAATGGGCCTACTACGAGCGGGCCAAGGCCTTCGTGGACGAACGCTACGGCAACGACGTCGACGAGCAGACCGCAGACATCCTCGCCCGGTGGGAAAGCGTGCTCACCCGCCTCGGCGACGACCCCATGAAGTGCTCCGACGAACTCGACTGGGTGGCCAAGCTGCGCCTGCTCGAGGGCTACCGGGAACGCGAGAACCTTGCCTGGTCCTCACCCAAACTCCAGCTCGTCGACCTGCAGTACTCCGACGTGCGCCCCGAGAAGGGCCTCTACCACCGGCTGGTGGCCAGGGGCTCGATGAAGACACTCCTCAACGACGAGGAGACCCGCCGCGCGATGGTGGAGCCGCCCGAGGACACCCGGGCGTACTTCCGCGGCCAGTGCCTGGCCCGGTATGCCTCCGAAGTGGTCGCTGCCAGCTGGGACTCGGTCATCTTCGACGTAGGCCGTGAATCCCTGGTCCGGGTCCCGATGATGGAACCCGAGCGGGGCACCAAGAAGCACGTCGGCGCGCTGTTCGACAAGTGCGACACCGCGAAGGACCTGCTCGAGGTGATCACCAGCCGTTGATCTGTTTCCGCGGGCGTCCGGCTCGGTTCGCTCGCAGAGAAACACGTGACGGCGCAGCGGTTTTCGTCGTACCCGCGAGGTAGGTTTTTCCCAACCCGAAGCGGTTGGGTGTTGAAGGGGGACAGGGATGGCAACGCGAGACACCGGCGGTCAGTCGCAGTCCGGCAAGGGTAAGCGCGACGAGGAGATCGAGGACGTCACTACGGAGGCCAACCCCGAGGTCGCCGAACGCCACGCCGAGATCACCGAGGACGTCGACGACCTCCTCGACGAAATCGACTCGGTTCTGGAAGAAAACGCCGAGGAATTTGTCAGGGGCTATGTGCAAAAAGGAGGTGAATGACAAGATGTCCGGTTTTGAAATTCACCTCCTGAGCGCTGCCTAGAAAAGACTTCGACTCAAGGGCGCGGGGACCGGACGGCGAAAGCGGTGTGAGGTGCTCCCGCGTCTGCGGTGCGCTGAAGCCGCTGGAACAGTTCTGTACCAGCAGCAAGCGACCCGGCGGCCGCGGTAGCTGTTGCCAGGACCGTTTCAACCTCCGCTTCAAAGCAGGCTATGCAAGCGCCCGAAGGAGAAGGGAGGCCGGGAGGCCCGGCCTTCCGCTCGATCCCGGACGGGCATCGACTCTGCCCCGACTGCGAGTCGAGCAAGCCCCTGACCGATTCCCGATTTGTGGCGTAGAAGATCCTCGACATGTCGAGCACGACCATCGCACCGACCGGTTGCGCGGGATATTGTGCTTCAACTGCAATGGCGGTCTGGGGCAGTTCCGGGACGACCCGGAGTTCCTGGCCAACGCGATTACATATCTGAAAGGAACCACGTGGCAGCCGGTTTTGACCCATCCGGGCGTCTTCCAGATGTGTTCACCAACGCGGGGACGTCTTCCTTCACGCAGTTCCTGACCCAGGCAGCTCCCGAGCTGCTGCCCGGGCGCCGGCCGCTGCCGCCGGGCCTGTCGGCCGGTGAGCTCGCGCCGCACGGCACCACGATCGTGGCCATCGCCACCGCCGAGGGTGTCGTGATGGCCGGCGACCGGCGCGCCACCATGGGCAACCTCATCGCCAGCCGCGACATCGAGAAGGTGCACCCCGCCGACGCGTACTCGCTGATCGGCATCGCCGGCACCGCCGGCATCGGCATCGAGCTGATGCGGCTGTTCCAGGTGGAGCTGGAGCATTACGAGAAGATCGAGGGCGCGATGCTCTCGCTCGACGGTAAGGCCAACCGGCTCGCCGCGATGGTGCGCGGCAACCTGGGCGCTGCCATGCAGGGCCTCGCCGTGATCCCGCTGTTCGCCGGCTTCGACCTGGCGCCGGTCAACGCGAGCCGGGCGGGGCGCATCTTCAGCTTCGACGTGGCCGGCGGGCTCTACGAGGAGACCGGGTACGACGCGATCGGCTCGGGTTCGCTGTTCGCCAAGTCGGCGCTGAAGAAGAAGTACCGCACCGGCGTCAGCACCCAGGACGCGATCCGCCTTGCCGTGGAGGCGCTGTACGACGCCGCCGACGACGACACCGCGACCGGTGGCCCGGACGTGACCCGCAAGATCTACCCGGTGGTGATGACGGCGACGGCCGAGGGCACGCACCGGCTGACCGAAACCGAAGTCACCACGGTGGCCGAGGCTGTGGTCGCCGGCCGGATGGAGAATCCGGGCGGCTGACCCGCACGCCCGCCGTCAACCCGATCCGGTCATCGTAAGGAGTAGCCACCCGTGGCCATGCAGTTCTATGCCTCGCCCGAGCAGGTCCAGCGCGACCGCTCGGAGTACGCCCGCAAGGGCATCGCCCGCGGCCGCTCCGCCGTCGTCCTCACGTATGAGGGCGGCATCCTGCTGGTCGCCGAGAACCTCACCTCACTGCGCAAAATCAGCGAACTGTACGACCGCATCGGCTTCGCCGCCGTCGGCCGCTACAACGAGTTCGAAAGCCTGCGCCGCGCCGGCGTACGCATGGCCGACCTCAACGGCCTCGCCTACGACCGCCGCGACGTCACCGGCCGTGCGCTCGCCAACGCCTACACCCAGACCCTGGGCGCCATCTTCTCCGAAACCCAGAAGCCGTACGAGGTGGAGATCTGCGTGGCCCAGGTCGGTGCTTCCCCGGAGGCCGACGAGCTCTACCGCATCACCTACGACGGCTCGGTGATGGACGAACCCGGCTTCATGGCCATGGGCGGCTCCGCGGAGGCCATCTCCACGGTGCTCAAGGAACGCCACGACGTCACCGCGGACCTGGCCACGGCCCTCGCGCTGGCCGTCAAGGGCCTGGGCAGCGTCGGCGGCGAGAACGGCTCCACCCGTGAGCTGGGCGCCGGCCAGCTGGAGGTGGCGGTGCTCGACCGCAACCGCCGCGGCCGTACGTTCCGCCGCATCTCCGGGGCGGCGCTGGAGTCGCTGCTCGGGGGCGGCAAGGACGTACCCGAACCCGAACGCGGCGACGCCACCGGCCCGGCCCCGGCCGAGGACAAGCCCACCGTGTCGGCCGCGTCGGTCGACCTGGAGGGCGCGCCCGAGGACAAGTAGGGCCTCGGCGAGATGGCCCGGCCTGAAAAGGCCGGGCCAACCGCTGGTGAGTGGGGGCCGTGACAGGCCGGCGGCGACGGGCGATCGAGCGTGGGCCCTCCGAGCGGGCGCGCGCATCGAAAAGGCAGTGCGTCCCGGCAGGGTAGGGCCGTAAACTCCGGCCGCGTGAGCCTCAACCCGGTACGCCACATCACCGTTGACGCGCATGACCCGGTGGTCCTTGCCGGGTTCTGGGCCGAGGTCACCGGTTACCGCCTGGACCCCGATTCCGATGCCGAGGGTGCGCTGCTGCACGCCCCCACCGGCGACGCCCCCGGGATCCTGTTCGTGCCGGTTCCGGACGACAAGCTCGGCAAGAACCGCGTGCACCTCGACATTCAGCCGCCCACCGGGACCCGCGATGAGTTCGTCGAGCGGATGCGCGGGCTGGGCGCCACCACGTACGAGGATCATCGCAACCCCGACGGCACCGGCTGGGTAACCATGCGCGACCCAGAAGGCAATGAGTTCTGCGTCGAGCGCAGCGCCCCCGAACGCGCGCAAAGTCACTGAGCGCACCTCATCAGAACGCGCCCGAGGTCACTGAGCGCACCGCCCCCGGGGAGCGGGAGCGCTCCTAAAGCGAACCCTCGCCCGCCAACGGCCGCCACCACTCGGTGTTCTCCCGGTACCACTGCACCGTAGCCGCCAGCCCCGCGGAGAACTCCACCTCCGGCCGGTACCCCCGCTCGCCCCGGATCTTCCTGTCGTCCAGCGCGTACCGCCGATCGTGACCCTTGCGGTCCGCCACGTGCTCGACCCGGTCCCAGCCGGCTCCGCAGGCCTGCAGCAGCAGCGCCGTCAGCCCCTTGTTGGTCAGCTCCTTGTCGCCGCCGATGTGGTAAACCTCGCCGGCCCGGCCACGGAGCAGCGCTGACGCCGTACCCCGGCAATGGTCTTCGACGTGCACCCAATCTCGCACCTGGGCCCCGTCGCCGTAGAGCGGCACCGGACGCCCGGACAGCAGGTTCGTCACGAAGCGGGGGATGAGCTTCTCGGGATGCTGGTACGGACCGTAGTTGTTCGCGCAGCGGGTGACTACAACGGGTAACCCGTGGGTGCGGTGGTAGGCCAGCGCCAGCAGGTCCGCGCCCGCCTTGGTCGCCGCGTACGGGGAGTTCGGCGCGATCGGGGTGTCCTCGCGCCACTTGCCCTGCGCGATCGAGCCGTAGACCTCGTCCGTCGACACGTGCACGAACTTGGTGACGCCGTGGCGCTGGGCCGCGTCCAGCAGGACCTGGGTGCCCACCACGTTGGTCTGAGCGAACTCGGCGGCCGCGAGGATGCTGCGGTCCACGTGTGATTCTGCGGCGAAGTGGATCACGTGGTCGTGCCGGCGCATCAGCGTGTCGACCAGGGCGGCATCGGCAACGTCGCCGGGGACGAAGTCGAGGCGATCACTTTCGGACACGGGCCCCAGGTTGGCGAAGTTTCCCGCATACGTCAGTTTGTCCAGGACCGTGATCCGTGCCCCGGCCAGGCCCGGAAGTTGATCCTGCAGGGCCAGGCGCACGAACGCCGAGCCGATGAAGCCGGCCACGCCGGTGATCAGAAGTTCCATCAACCGGGGAGTGTATCTGCAGGTCGCGCAGGTGTTGCGAATGGATGTGACAGATGATGACGGGGAAAAGGGCGCGTTGTCACTGCCGTTCGCCGCTGTGGTGAGGCTAATGTTTCGTCATGGAACGGCGAATTTTCGGCCTAGAAACCGAGTACGGCGTCACGTGCACCTATCGGGGTCAGCGGCGGCTGTCCCCGGACGAGGTGGCCCGCTACCTGTTCCGCCGAGTGGTGTCCTGGGGACGCAGCAGCAACGTGTTCCTCCGCAACGGTGCCCGCCTCTACCTCGACGTCGGTTCCCACCCCGAGTACGCCACGCCGGAGTGCGACTCGGTCACCGATCTGGTCGCCCATGACCGCGCCGGTGAGCGCATCCTCGAAGGCCTGCTGGTCGACGCCGAGAAGCGGCTGCACGACGAGGGCATCGCCGGGGAGATCTACCTGTTCAAGAACAACACCGACTCGGCCGGCAACTCCTACGGCTGTCACGAGAACTACCTGGTCTCGCGCCACGGTGAGTTCGGCCGGCTCGCCGACGTGCTCATCCCGTTCCTGGTCACCCGCCAACTGATCTGCGGCGCCGGCAAGGTGCTGCAAACCCCGCGCGGCGCCGTTTTCTGCCTCTCGCAGCGCGCCGAGCACATCTGGGAGGGCGTCTCCAGCGCCACCACCCGCAGCCGGCCCATCATCAACACCCGCGACGAACCGCACGCCGACGCCGAGCGCTACCGGCGCCTGCACGTCATCGTCGGCGACTCCAACATGAACGAGGTCACCACGCTGCTCAAGGTCGGTAGCGCGGACATCGTGCTGCGCATGATCGAGGCCGGCGTGGTCATGCGCGACCTGACCCTGGAGAACCCGATCCGGGCGATCCGCGAGGTCAGCCACGACACCACCGGCCGCCGCAAGATCCGCCTGGCTAACAACAAAGAGGTCAGCGCGCTCGAGATCCAGCAGGAATACCTGGCCAAGGCCACCGAGTTCGTCGAGCGCCGCGGCGGCGACCAGACCGCCAAGCGCGTGGTCGAGCTGTGGGGCCGCGTGCTCAACGCCATCGAGAGCGGCGACCTCGATCCGGTCTCCCGCGAGATCGACTGGGTGTCCAAGCTCAAGCTGATCGAGCGCTACCAGGCCAAACACGAGATCCCCATGTCGCACCCGAGGATCGCCCAGCTCGACCTGGCGTACCACGACGTGCGCCGCGGCCGCGGCCTCTACGCGCTGATGGAGAAGCGCAAGCAGATCGACCGCGTCAGCAACGACCTGGAGATCTTCGAGGCCAAGGAAACCCCGCCGCAAACCACCCGGGCCCGCCTGCGTGGCGAGTTCATCCGCCACGCCCAGGAGAAACGCCGCGACTTCACCGTCGACTGGGTGCACCTCAAGCTCAACGACCAGGCCCAGCGCACCGTGCTGTGCAAAGACCCGTTCCGTGCCTATGACGAACGCGTGGAGCGCCTGATCGCGAGCATGTGACCCGGGAGAGCTACGCTGGTCGGGCTATGACATCGACGCCCGAGCCCGGCCAGCACGCGCCCGAGAACCGCCCCGAGCGCACCGTCGAAGACGTCATGTGGGGCCGCGTCGAGCGCCGCAAGGCCCGCATCCGGGCCCAGATCGACCGCGACCGCCAGGGCGGCCACCGGATCCCGACCTGGGTGATGGCCACGGTCCTGGGCCTGATCCTGCTGGGCTGGCTCTACCTGATCTTCTTCGACTGACCGCCGGATTCTCGACCGGCAGCAGGGCCGGATTCACGAGCAGGAGCACAATCAAGATCCGGCTGGCTCGGGTCCGTCGTGGTCCGAGACGTCGCTCCCGCCAGGGACCGGGCCCGGACGCCCAGGAGCCTGGCGGCTCCCGAACGGCCGCCCGCCCCCTGCCAGGTGCGGAAGCGGTCACGCTCACCCCGGAAACCTTCAGGGCGTGGGATCGTGGCGGCGTGAGGCTGGTGGATGTTCTGGTGGACCTGGCGCGTACGGGAGCTGGGGCCGGTGCGGTGCGGGATGACGTTGGCCGAGGCGGAAGGGTTGCTCGGACCGGGCGGCCAGTCGGGCATCATCACGCTGCCGGCCGGGGTCCGGGCGATGTTTGCTGTGCCGGGAAGTGGCGACGACGTGCCGGACCGCGACCGGCACTATCTGCTCAGCGTCTACGCCTCCGCACTCAAGCACCGGTAGGCGGCGCCGCACACTGTTGTCTTCCCCGGCGCCCGGGAATCGGGAACGCTTGAGGTTATGGCGAACATCAATGATCCGGCGATCGAGGAGTACCTGGTCGCGCACTCGGCTCAGGCGGATGACGTGTTGCGGGAGTTGGCGGCGCACACACGGGCGACCTTCGGTGAGCGGGCCGGGATGCAGGTCTCGGCGGACGAGGGTGCGCTGCTCACCATGCTTGTACGGCTCACCGGTGCCAGCAATGCCATCGAGGTGGGGACGTTCACCGGCTATTCGGCCATCTGCATCGCGCGGGGGCTCGCCGAGGGTGGGCGGCTGCTGTGCTGCGATGTGTCCGAGGAGTTCACCGCGGTCGCGCGGGACTACTGGAAGCGCGCCGGGTTGGACGACCGGATCGAGCTGCGGATTGCGCCCGCGTTGCCCACGTTGCAGGCCTTGCCACTTGAGCCGGTGGTGGACTTCGCGTTTGTGGACGCCGACAAGCAGGGCTACCCGGCCTACTACGCCGAGTTGGTCCCGCGGTTGCGCAGCGGCGGGCTGATCGTGCTGGACAACGTGCTGCGCGGGGGCCGGGTGCTCGACGCCAGCCCGGCCAGCCCCGACGCGGCGGTGATGCGCGGGTTCAACGCCGTGGTCTCGTCCGACAAACGCGTCGAGTGCGTCATGCTCCCGGTGCGGGACGGCGTCACCCTGGTGCGAAAGATCTAGCTCAGCAGCGAGGCTGCGTGGCGCCCGGCGACCGCCGCTGTCACGAAGTACGCGTGGTCCTCGGCCAGCCCGCGGCCCATGGTCGACAGCTTGACCGGGCTGTCCTGCAGCGCCGCGTCCAAGCCGTCGGTGGGCACCTCGATCAGCCGGTGCAGGGTGGCCAGCGGGGCGAGCGCCTCGTCGACTTCCTTGGCCAGGCTGGTGGGCAGGTCGGCGGGGAAGGGCAGGTCGGCCGGCACCAGCGCGACCTTGCCGTACGCGGTGAGGCTGTGGTGCGACACGCCGCGGTGGCGGGGGCGGGCGTCGGCGTCGGAGATGCGCAGCGACCCGACCGGGCGTCCGCCCAGCGCGACCGTGGCGTTCACCGCCTCGCCCAGCGCCACCCCGGAGAAGCCCCAGGTCGTGCCGGTGCCGAGGTTGCCGGGGCCCTGCGCGACGATCGCGAGGTCGGCGCCCAGCACGTGGCGCGCCGCCAGCAGGCCGGTGTGCACGGTGCTGGCCTCGAGGTCGCCGCCGAAGGCCTGCCCGGTGGTGATCGTGCCGGCCAGCTGAGCGGTCAGGGCGTCGATCGTGCGGGAGAACCAGGCCGGCAGGGCGCCGCCGTCGGTCATCACGTACGCGACCTTGGCGTCGGGCCGGTCGGCGTGCACCCCGGCGAGGATGGCCGGCAGCGCCGAGTGCAGGTCGGCCAGGACCACGGGCATGTCATCGAGGCTGTCCGCGGCCGCCATCACCTCGCGGTGCGGGGAGGCCTCCTCGTCCACGCCGAGCAGGATGGGCTGCAGCGGGGTGTAGCGGGCCTTGACCAGGTGGCCGGCGTCGCGGGTGGTGCCGTCCTCGGCCGGGTCGGCGGGCAGGCGGTCGGGCAGCGCCACCACCAGGGCGTAGCCGCCGGTGCCCAGCCCCATCACCTGCGCGCCGACGTTGAGCAGCACCCGGTCGCCCGGCTCGGGACGGCCGGTCAGCTCGGGATAGGCAAGCGCCTTGAGCGGCCCGTGCGCCGTGTGGACTTCCAGCTCGAGGGCACCGCGCCACTCCCGCCGTACCGTATGAACTGTTCCTGACCGCCAGCGCACCATGGCGGCGACCCTATATGTCGAGCCCGCCGTCGCGGTGGTTGCGTCCCGCCGAGCCGCGCGTCGGGTCGAGGAAGACGTACTGGATGTCGGAGTAGCGGTGGCGCAGACGCCGCTCGGCCTCGTCGGAGGCTTCCTCGATCTGCGCGCCGCTGACGTTGTCGTCGAAGTCGACCTTCGCCGCAACCAGGATGTTGCCCGGGCCCAGCTGCATGGTCAGCAGGGTGGGTACCGCGGTGACCACCGGGATGGAGTTGAGGTCGTCGGCGATCTGGTTGTGCATGGCCCTCGGGACCGCCCGCCCGACCAGCAGCGACACGTTGCTGCGGGCCAGGACGAACGCGACGATCAGCAGCAGTACACCGATCAGGATCGAGGCCAGGCCGTCCCAGAACTCGCTGCCGGTGAGCTGCGCACCCAGGATGCCCAGCGCGGCCAGGATCAGACCGACCAGTGCCGCGGAGTCCTCGAGGTAGACCGCCTTGACCGTGGTGTCCGAGGTCAGCCGCAGGAATCGGAACGAGGTGATGCCCCAGCGCCGCGACTCCTCGGCGACCTGCCGCTTGGCCTTGAGAAAGGACGTGCCTTCGGCGACAAAGGAAACCCCGAGCACGATGTACGAGATCAGGTACTGCCCGCTGTGCTCGCCGTTCATGATCGTGGTGACACCGTGGTAGATCGAGAACCCGGCGCCCCCGATGAAGGTGAACAACGCGGCGATGAAGGCCCAGACGAAGCTTTCCTTGCCGTAACCGAACGGGTGGTTCTCGTCGGCCGGTTTCTTGCCCCGGCGCAGCGCCACGTAGAGGAACACCTCCGTGACCGTGTCGGCCAGCGAGTGCGCCGACTCCGAGAGCATGGCCGCCGAGCCGGACAGCATGCCGGCCACCAGCTTGGCCGCGGCGATGACGAGGTTGGCCAGCCCGGCGATGACCACCGTACCGACGCTTTCGTTTTCCTCGCCCTTCTTGCCGCCGGCGCCGGGCTCGGCCGGGGCGGGCAGCGGCCCGGCGCCGGCGAGACCGACGGCCGGCAGGTCCGGTGGGTTCTGCGAGGTATCAGCGGCGCGGGGAGTCTCAGACACGCTGGCTACCATTCCCTTGTTGGTTACAGATAACCGTGCGCGGGCTGCGCGTACCGCCACATCCGCGGCGGGCTGCTAGCGTTTCACCTCGTGTCGCGCACCCGTACCGAGCGCCTGGTGAACCTGGTCATCTGCCTGCTCTCCACGCGACGGTTCCTGACCGCCGCCCAGATCGCCGCGACCGTCCCCGGCTACGAGCATGATCCCGAGGACCCCCGCGACCACGACGCGTTCCAGCGCAAGTTCGAACGGGACAAGGCCGAGCTGCGTGAGCTGGGCGTTCCCCTCGAAACCGGGCTGGCCAGCGCGTTCGACACCGAGCACGGCTACCGCATCGCCCACCGCGAGTACGCACTGCCCGACATCCCGCTGGAGCCCGACGAGGCCGCCGCCGTGGGCATCGCCGCCCGGCTCTGGCAGCATGCCGGGCTGGCCGCCGCCGCGTCGTCGGGGCTGGCCAAGCTGCGCGCCGCCGGTATCGAGGTGGACCCGCAGGCCACGCTCGGGGTGGAACCCGTGGTCACCGTCGACCCGGCGTTCGGCCCGCTGACCGCCGCCGCCCGCTCGCGCCGCGCGGTGACTTTCTCCTACCGGGTTCCCGAGGTCGACGAGCCGTCCACCCGCCGCCTGCAGCCCTGGGGCGTGGTCTGCTGGCAGGGCCGCTGGTATGTCGTCGGGCACGACCGCGACCGCGACGCCACCCGCTGCTTCCGGCTCTCGCGCATCGTCGGTGGCGTGAAGGCGGTCGGGGCGTCAGGCGCGTTCACTCCGCCGGAGAACACCGACCTGATCAGCCACGTGGCCCGCTACAACGGCCCGATCGCGCGCAACGGCCGGGCCACCGTGGTCGTACGCCCGGGTTGCGCCGCCGGGTTGCGTCGCTGGGCCAGCGAGGTCGTCAGCGCACCGGACGGCGACCGGCTGACCATCGCGTTCTCCGACGTCGAGTGGCTGGCCTCCCGCCTGGTCGGCTACGGTGCCGACGTGCGCGCCGAGAACCCGCCGGAGCTGCGGGAAGCCGTGATCCAGCAACTCAAAGAGGTCGTCGCACGCTACGAGCCGGCGGTGCTCGCGTGACGCCGCAGCAGCGGGCCCCGGTGGGCCGCCCGGCGGGCGGGGACCGGCTCGGCCGGCTGCTCAACCTGGTGCCGTACCTGCTGGCCCGCCCCGGGATCGAGGTGGCCGAGGCCGCCGCCGACTTCCGGATCAGCGAGAAGCAGTTACGCGAGGACCTGGAGTTGCTCTGGGTCTGCGGGCTGCCCGGATACGGCCCCGGCGACCTGATCGACATGGCGCTGGACGGCGACCGCGTCACCATCACCTACGACGCCGGCATCGACCGGCCGCTGCGGCTCAACCCCGACGAGGCGCTCGCGCTGGTGGTGGCGCTGCGGATGCTGGCCGAGACCCCCGGCATCGGCTCCCGTGATGCGATCGAGCGCGCCCTGGCCAAGATCGAGAACGCGACCGGGGATCTGGGGGATGCGCCGGTGGCGGTTCGGCTGCCCGCAGGTACCGAGCGCCTGGAGGCCATCCGGGGCATCGTCGAGCGCCGCCACGCCATGAAGATCACGTACTACACGGCGGCGCGCGACGAGACGACCTCGCGCACCATCGACCCGATGCGGGTGCTGATGGTGGGCAACCGTGGCTACCTGGAGGCCTGGTGCCGGCGGGTGGAGGCCACGCGGCTGTTCCGGGTGGCCCGCATCGACGGGTACGAGGAACTGGACGAACCCGCCGCCCCGCCCGCCAAGGCCGTGCCGCACGACGTCAGCGACGGCATCTTCCGCCCCTCTACCGAGTTGCCGCTGGTCACTTTGCGCGTCGGGCGCGCCAGCCGGTGGATCACCGAGTACTACCCGTGCGAGGAGGTCCGCCGCGACGGCGACACCTGGCTGGTCGGCATGCGCGTCACCGACCTGGGCTGGGCGCAGCGCTTGGTGCTCGGCCTGGGCGACGTGACCGTGCTCAGCCCGGCCGCCCTGGTCGGCCAGATCCGCGACCAGACCAACGCCGCCCTTGACCAGTACGCGACGCCCCAGCCGTGAGCGCCTAAGCTTTCCGCCATGGTGTTGTGGATCGTGCTCGCGGTGGTGGTTGTCGCCTTGATCATCCTGGTAGTGTCGGTTTTGTCGGTGCTGGGCCGGTTGTCCGCGCTGGACCGGGCGATGCGCCGGTTGTTGCTGCGTCAGGAGCAGGCCGGCAAGCTGCAGGCCGACGTGGCCGCTTTGCAGGAAACCGTCGCGGGGTTGCAGCACCGCGCGGAGACGGCTCAGCAGCAGGTCGCCGTCATCAAGGCCGGGCACGGCGAAAAAGGAAAGCACTCTTTACAGAAGAGCTCATCTGCGTGGTAGCGTCCCGGTCCCGGTGCGTTGTCCGGAAATTCCTTGGCTGGCCCCCTTAACAAAGAGGTCCGGCCGGGGTTGTTGTCAGGATCCACACGTACGATGGACCCCGCACCGCCGCTCGTTCATCTGCCAATTCGACTGGAGTTCCCATGGGCGCCCTCAAGCCATGGCACATCGCCGTCATCGTTGTCGTGCTCGTGTTGCTGTTCGGCGCCAAGCGGCTGCCGGACGCCGCTCGCTCGCTGGGCCGCTCGCTGCGCATCATCAAGGCCGAGACCAAGGGCCTGGTGGACGGCGACGACAATGTGGCGGAGAAGGCCGAGCCGCCGTATTCGCGCCAGCCCCTGCAGGGTGAGGTAGCACCCGGCCAGCCGTACCAGCAGCAGCCCGGCCAGCCGTACCAGCAGCAGCCCGGCCAGCCGTCCCAGCAGCCGCAGGGCCAGCCCTACCAGCCGCCGCAGCCGGGTTACCAGCAGCCGCAGCAGCCGCCGGCCCAGCCGTTCGTGGACCCCGTGCAGCGCACCAACGACCGCTGACCGATCGTGGCCCTTTCACTGCGCCGTCACCAGGGGCCGAGCAAGTTCGAACAGGCCGCAGACGGCTCCATGACGCTGATCGAGCACGTCCGGGAGTTGCGTAACCGCCTCTTCTGGGCCGCGCTCGGCATCGTGGCCGGCCTGATCGTCGGGTTCTTCCTGGCCAACTGGGTCTTCGACCTGCTGCAGGAGCCGTACTGCGACCTGCCCAGCTCCATCGTTGACGGCAAGTGCCGCTTCCTGGTGCTGGGCGTCGCGGACACGCTGATCCTCAAGCTCAAGATCGCCCTGTGGGTCGGCCTGATCGTTGGAGCCCCGGTCTGGTTGTTCCAGCTGTGGGCGTTCATCGCGCCGGGGCTGCACCGCCACGAGCGCAAGTGGGCGTACGTCTTCGTGGCGATCGCGGCGCCGCTGTTCACCGCCGGGGCCGTGCTGGCCTACGTGGTGGTCGGTCACAGCCTCGCGTTCATCATGAAAGCCGGTGTCTTCGACGACACCACGCAACTCGAAGTGACGTCGTACATCAGCTTCGTCATGAACATGATCTTGATTTTCGGGGCGGCCTTCGAGTTCCCGCTGATCCTGCTCATGCTCAACTTCACCGGCGTGGTGACCGGCAGGAAGCTGCTCGGCTGGTGGCGCATCGTCGTGTTCATCTCGTTCGCCTTCGCGGCGATCGCGACCCCCGACCCCGGCCCGTTCGGCATGACGCTGCTCGCGGCCTGCATGACGTTCCTCTACCTGATCGCTGTCGGCGTGGCGATGCTCAACGACAAGCGCAAGGGCCGCGGCAAGGAGGTCTACGCCGACCTTGACGACGACCAGATCTCCCCGCTGGAGGAGGAGCAGGTGCCGGTCGGCGTGTCCGACCGCATCGACGCCCCGGCCCCGGTCGACGGCCCGGCCCCGGTGACCAAGCCGCTGCCACTGGAAAGCCGCTTCGATGACATGACCTGATCCACCAGAGGGTGAAGGGCGGGCTGCGGCCCGCCCTTTGTCGTCAGGGGATACGGAGCACAGGTGGCAGGCGGGCACGCGCGGTTTTCACGGTGTTGATTCAGCCGGGCCAGCAGTGACAGGTAGCGTGCGCGGCGTGGGTGATGAGGTCGCGGTGCTGGTCAATCCGGGCGCGGGGAGGGGCCGGCACGGCGGGTTGCTGCCGGCCGTGCTGGAGGAGCTGCGCAGGGCCGGGCGCCCGGTGCGGCTGCTGGCTGCGGACAGCGGGGACGACGCGGAGCAGGCGTGCCATCGCGCGGTTGCCGAGGGTGCTGCCGCCGTCGTGGCGGTGGGCGGCGATGGCACGGTTCATCGCGCGTTGCAGGCGGTGGCGGACTCGGGAGTGCCTCTGGGGGTGGTTCCGGCCGGGACCGGTAACGACTTCGCGGCGGCTGTGGGCGTACCGGGAAGGGTGCTTGCTGCTGCGGAGGCTATCTCGCGGGCCGTGCGCGACGGGCGGGACCAAGCAGTTGATCTGGCTCGGACGACGTTGCCCGGCGGTCAGGTGCGGTGGTTCGGGGCGGTGCTGGCGGCCGGCTTCGATGCTGTGGTGAACGAGCGGGCCAATCAGATGCGCTGGCCGCGCGGGGCCCGGCGCTATGACCTGGCGATTGCGCTGGAGCTGGCGCGATTGCGGGCGCGGCACTACACCCTGGTGCTCGACGGGGTTGAGCACCGCTTCGACGGGGTGCTGGTAGCGATCGGAAACGGACAGAGCTACGGCGGCGGGATGCTGATCTGCCCGGCCGCCGACGTGCGGGACGGGCTGCTGGACGTGATCATCGCGCGGGAGATGGGGCGCGCGGCGCTGACGCGGCTCAGGCCCCGGCTGCAGCAGGGGACGCACGTGACGGATCCACGCGTCGGGGTCTTCCGGGCGCGGGAGGTCACGGTCGAGGCCGAAGACATCATCGGATACGCCGATGGCGAGCGGATGGGAGCGTTGCCGATGACCGTGAGCTGCCAAGCGGGTGCGGTTCGGTTGCTGCTCTGATCGCGGCGTCAGCAGCCGCGCAACCCGGCCGAACAGCCCAGTGCACCGCTCATCGCCGGTTCTCAAGGGGGAAGCATGCCGGTCAGTTCACTCAGCTCCAGCTCACTCGCCAGCGCCTACCTGGGTTCCACCGACACGCTGGCCGCCGCCCCCGCCAAGAAGGCCGAGAAAGCGGACAAGCCGCAGTCCACGATCGCCGACCACGTCGCCGAGGCCGACGAGCAGGCCCCCATCCGCAGCGCCAACGCCACCCAGGGCACGCTGGTCGACACGTACCTCTGAGCAGCTAAGCAGTCCCGCAGCCCGCCAGGGCCAGGCTTGCCCCCAGCCCGTTGGGCCGGCCCGGCTCGGCCGCCGGCAGCACCAGCGCCGCGCAGCCGGCCTGCACCGCCCCCGCATCGGCCGGGGTGTCCCCGACCATCAGCGTGCGCTCCGGGTCCACGCCCAGCATGCCGCAGGCCCGCAGGAAGATCGCCGGGTCCGGCTTGGCCCGGCCGATCTCGTACGACAGCGCGTAGGCATCCACCAGCTCGGCCAACCCCCACGCGGCGAAGTGCGGCCGGATGTCGAAGCCGATGTTGCTCACCACCGCGACCTTGATCCCCGCATCATGCAGCGTGCGCAGGGTCGGCTCGGTGTCGGCGTACGGCAACCAGCCCTCGGCGCCCAGCAGCCGGCTGTACAGCGCGCCGGCCAGCCCCTCGATGTCCGTGCTGACCGTCTCGGCCAGCCCGGTGTACGCCGCCCGGTGGCTGTGCTCGTAGAAGTCGCGGTCGGCCCAGTGCTCGGCCAGGTGGATCGGCACCCGCCGGGGTAACGGCCCGCCCGCGCGCCCGGCCGTGACCAGCCGGTCGGCCAGGATCGTCGCGCGCCCCCGGTCCAGCTCGGTGCCGCAGGCCGCGGCGGCTGCGGTCACCCAGGCGACCGGCTCCTCCACCTGGGCGAGCGTGCCGTGGAAGTCGAAGAGCACGGCGTCGACCTGACGTCGCGACGGGACGGTGGTCGATTCGGCAACATCCGGCACGCCGTGCACCATACCGAGCGGATGGGACGCATCTGTCGGCAACCGCCCGGCGAGCCATGACCTTCGTTGTGTCAGACCCACGCATTAGCCTTGGGTTCATGACATCCCCCGCCGAACGCTACGCGGAGTCCAGAAGGCGATCGGCCCGCATGGCCGAGCATCCCGCGCTGGAAGACTTCATGCTCGACGTCGGCTTCGATTTGGACGATTTCCAACGGCAGGCATGCGAGTCCCTGGAGCGCGGCAGCGGCGTACTGGTCTGCGCGCCCACCGGGGCGGGCAAGACCGTGGTCGGCGAGTTCGCGGTGCACCTGGCGCTGCGGGCGGACGGCTCGGGCACCCGGCGCAAGTGTTTCTACACCACCCCGATCAAGGCGCTGTCGAACCAGAAATACCACGACCTCGTCGACCGGTACGGAGCAGAGCATGTCGGCCTGCTCACCGGCGACAACGCGATCAACGGCGACGCGCCGGTGGTGGTCATGACCACCGAGGTGCTGCGCAACATGCTCTACTCCGGCGCGGCCACCCTGCAGGGCCTGGCCTACGTGGTGATGGACGAGGTGCACTACCTGGCCGACCGGTTCCGTGGCGCGGTGTGGGAAGAAGTCATCATCCACCTGCCCGCCTCGGTGACGTTGGTCTCATTGTCGGCTACGGTCAGTAACTACGAGGAGTTCGCCGACTGGCTGGTCACCGTGCGCGGGCAGACCGAGGTCGTGGTCAGCGAGCACCGCCCGGTCCCGCTGTGGCAGCACATGCTGGTCGGCAAGCGGATGTTCGACCTGTTCCACGACGCCGACGCCGCCCGCAAGCACGACGTGCACCCCGAGCTGCTGCGCTACACCGGTGAGATGCTGCGCCGGCTTGAGCTCACCGACCGCACTTCCGGGCCCGGCTGGCACAACCGCGGCGGCAAGCCCCGGCGCTGGCAGCCGCCGCCGCGCGCCGAGGTGGTCGAGCGCCTCGACCGGGCCAACCTGCTGCCGGCCATCCTGTTCATCTTCAGCCGCGCCGGCTGCGACGCCGCCGTGCAGCAATGCCTGGCCGGCGGGCTGCGCTTGACCGACCCGGAGGAGCGCGCCGAGATCCGCGCGATCGCCCAGGCCAAGGTCGCCGCCATTCCCGGTGAGGACCTGTCGGTGCTGGGCTACTGGGAATGGCTCGACGGGCTCGAACGCGGCATCGCCGCTCACCACGCCGGCATGCTGCCCGCGTTCAAGGAGGCCGTCGAGGAGTGCTTCGTGCGCGGCCTGGTCAAGGCCGTGTTCGCCACCGAGACCCTGGCCCTGGGCATCAACATGCCCGCCCGCTGCGTGGTGCTGGAACGCCTGGTCAAGTTCAACGGCGAGGCTCACGTCGACCTCACGCCGGGGGAGTACACGCAGCTCACCGGGCGCGCCGGGCGCCGCGGCATCGACGTCGAAGGTCACGCGGTGGTGCTGTGGAGCCCCGAGGTCGACCCGCGCCACGTCGCCGGGCTGGCCTCCACCCGCACCTACCCGCTGCGCTCCAGCTTCCGCCCGTCCTACAACATGGCCATCAACCTGGTCGGCACGGTGGGCGCGCAGAAGTCACGGGATCTGCTGGAGTCCTCGTTCGCCCAGTTCCAGGCCGACCGCTCGGTGGTCGGGCTGGCCCGGCAGGTGCAGCGCAACGTCGACACCATGCAGACCTACGCCGGGGACGCCGCCTGCCACCACGGCGACTTCGAGGAATACTTCGGCATCCGGGTGGCCATCGCCGACCGTGAGCGTGCGCTGGCCCGCCAGGGCACCCAGCAGCGCCGGGCCGCCGCGGTGTCCTCGCTGGAACGGCTGCGCGTGGGCGACGTGATCCGGGTGCCGCAGGGCCGCCGCGCCGGGCTGGCCGTGGTGATCGAGCCACCCGGTGGGGGCTTCGGCGAGCCGCGCCCGCTGGTGCTGACCCAGGACCGCTGGGCCGGTCGGGTCGGGCCGGGCGACTTCCCCAGCCCGGTGGAGGTGCTCGACCGCATCCGGGTGCCCAAGCATTTCAACCCGCGCTCGCCGGGGATGCGCCGCGACCTGGCCGCCTCGGTCAGCGCCACCGGCCACGACCGCCACGACCAGCCCGGCGGCCGCCGCGGGCGCAACAAGGGCACCCCCGGCGACGACCACGAGGTCGCGCTGCTCAAGGTGCAGTTGCGCCAGCACCCCTGCCACGCCTGCCCCGACCGCGAGGAACACGCCCGCTGGGCCGAGCGCCGACACCGGCTGTCACGTGACACCGAGGCGCTGCGCGACAAGGTGGCCGGGCGCACCGGCTCGCTGGCGCGCACCTTCGACCAGGTGTGCGCGGTGCTCACCGAGCGCGGCTACCTGGCCCCCGACGGCGAGGTGACCGATATCGGCCGCTCCCTGGGCCGGATCTGGACCGAGGCCGACCTGCTGGTCGCCGAGTGTCTGCGCAACGGCGTGTGGGAAGGCCTCGCCCCCGAGGAACTGGCCGCTGCGGTGTCCATGGTCCTCTACGAATCGCGCCGCGAGGGTGACGAGCGAGCCACGGTGCCCAAGGGCTCCACCCAGGGCGCAGTCGACGCCTGTCAGAAGCTGTGGGCCGAGATCGAGGCGCAGGAAGCCGGCCACGGGCTGTCGCTGACCCGCGAACCCGACGCCGGCTTCGTCTGGCCGATGTACCGCTGGGCCAAGGGTGAGCCGCTGGCCCGGGTGCTGGCCAGCGGGCACAACTACGAGGCCGACATGCCGGCCGGTGACTTCGTGCGCTGGGCCCGGCAGGTGCTGGACCTGCTGACCCAGATCCGCGACGGCTCGGGCGCCTCCCAGCCGGTGCGCGACACCGCCCGCAAGGCGATCACCGCGGTGAACCGGGGGGTGCTGGCATACCAGACGGCGTTGTGAGATCGGCGGGCAGCGCGAGGCGGCGGGCCGCGGCGGAGCGGGCGGCGTCGTAGCCGGGAGCTACGCCGTCGACCAGGATCGTCTCGCCGTCGATGTGGCGGGTGCGCAACGGCAGGATCTGCTGGTACGCCGGTGAGGTGTACCAGGCGCGGGCCGAGACGAGGTCAGGGAACTCAATGATCACCACGGTTCCCGGCCACGCCCCCTCAAGCTGCTCGACCTGGGCGCCGTGCACGAGGAAGCGGCCGGCGTACGGGTCCATGGTTGCCTGGATGAGTTCCATGTAGCGGAAAACATCCTCGTGGGCGGCTGGGGTTCGCAGGTGGGCCAGGGCGTATGCGCTCATGGCGACCATGCTGGCCCGGTGCCGGCGCGCGCGTCGATTACCCGGGACGTAACGAGGATCCCTGCTCATGAACGTTTGCGCAGCTCGGGGGAGGGTGGGGGAGCCTTTCTCGTACCCCTTGCGAGGAGACTGCCGTGACCACCAAGCCCACCGCAGCGTTCGCCGGTGCATCCTGGACCGATCGCGGTGCAGAAAACGTGCACGACACCCTGCGGTGCCGCGCCCCGGCTCCGGTCGGTGCCGACCTGCCGCAGGCCGACGGCACCACGTCGGCGTGAGCGCTGCTGCCGGCCGTGACATCTGTCAGGCGTGGCTCGTGACGGACGGCGGAAGGGTTCGGGCGCGCCGGGCCGCACGATGAACACATGCGACGGATAGCTCCCGCTCTTGCCCTGTTCCTGCTCTCACCACTGGTTGCGGAGTTCCTGCTCGGCGACTTCACGTTGTCGACGTTGCCGTTCCTGGTGCTGCTCGCCCCCATGTACGGCGGTGGCGCGCTGATCATCCGCGAAGTTGCCCGCCGTACCGGCAAGGGGTGGCCCTCCATTGTGCTGCTGGCGCTGGCGTTCGGGATATTCGAGGAGGGCGTGACCACGCAGTCGCTGTTCAACCCGGACTATTTCCACGCGCACCTGCTGGAGCACGGGTTCGTGCCGGCGCTGGGCATCGCGTTGCCGTGGACGCTGTACGTGCTCGCGCTGCACACCGTGTGGAGCATCAGCGTGCCGATCGCGCTTGTCGAAGAGGCCACCAGCCGGCGCACAGAGCCATGGCTGCGCACGCCGGGGCTGATCGTTTCTGGACTGTTGTTCGGGCTCGGGGCGTTCGGGACGACCATGTCGTCGTACAGCGACGGCCACTACCTGGCGTCCGCTTCGCAGCTCATCACCGTGGCGGTGATCTTGGCGCTGCTGGTGCTCGCTGCCGTCAAACTTCCCCCGCGCCTGGTTCGGGAGGGACACGCGCCCAGCCCGTGGATTGTGCTGGCGGTGGCGCTGGGGGCCGGGGCGCTGTTCATGGCGACGAAGTGGCTGCCCGACGGGCTCGGGGTGCCGGCCATGCTGGTCGCGTTCGCCGCAGCCGGGAGCAGTGTGCTGGTGTGGTCGCGGCGGGCCGGGCGGGGCGGGCCGCACCGGGTGGGGGGGGGAGGGGGGGGGCTGGGGGCGGACGCGGGGCACCATTTTTGCACCCCAACCGGGGGCGGGCCGCGGCGTCGCCACCCGCTACGACAAGTTGGCCGTCCGCTTCCAAGCAGTCCTGACCATCACCATCATCGGCGAGTGGTTATAAAACACGCCTTAGCCGCTCGACGTACTCGATAGCGAACGACTCGAACGTCGCAGTCACCGGGATGTCGTTTTCGACAGGAGCAGCCAGCATGACGATAGTGCCCAGCGCCAGGTGAGCGAAGCCTTGAGCGAGCAATACTTCGGCCGGCGGCCACTGGTGACCGTGAGCCTCCACGAGAGCCTTGAAGCGCTTCGCGTCAGAATGTGCGTCGAAAGTGGCGCCGTCCTGCGCGCCCTCACCGGTCCCGCCGGTACGCCACTTAACCCTGTACCGAGTGATCTTGTTCTTGGTCCTTCGATTCTCGATGGACGCCATCGCTGTCTCCCAGCTGCCACGGCGACCTCGATCGCAACCGGAAGGGCTCCTCAAGAGGCGGTGTTCCCACGGCGGCCCAGGTTCCGGAAACGATTACGGCCGTCGACCAACAATCGCTGGTCAGCGGCCATTTATTATTGACAAATATATGTGTCCGGAGGGGGACTTGAACCCCCACGCCCGATAAAGGGCACTAGCACCTCAAGCTAGCGCGTCTGCCATTCCGCCACCCGGACCTGCACTACAGCGTGGTAGGCCGACCGGCTGCTGCCGCTCGGCGCCCTACCGGGCTGCACAGGAGAGAACTTTACACGGTCGCTGCGGGTGGTCGTACGGGGGTGCCCCGGCGTGCCGTAAGGCGCCGGTGAACTGCAAGAAAGCGCTCATGCCAGGGGCTGGACGGCGGCGAAGGAGACGCTCAGCAGACCGGCCCGGGTCTGGATCTGGTAGCGGGTGCGGCCTCGTTTGACTACGGTTCCGGGCAGGTTCGCGTACTTGCCGGCTCCGACCACCCGGACCCGCTCGCCGACCTGTACCGGGACGCGGGCCGGTTCGGGTGCGGTGAAGATGCGAGCCAGCTCAGCGGTGTACCGGGGATCCATCGGCGCCGGATCACCCAGGTGCGTCCAGGTGTAGATGGCGGCGGCGTCGAACCCGTTCGAGCACTGCCGGCAGGACTTGACGCGGATGGGGCGGCGGTGGGCTGTGGTGCGGTGGCCCGCGGGGCATGTTCCTACCCAGGAGCCATCGACCTTGGGCGCGTCTTGGGGCATGCAGCGCTGCCCGGAACAGCCGATGCGCTGGGCGATGGTGCGCCATACGCGGTCGTGGCCGTGCCGGGGGCCGGCCAGGGCGTGGGCGATTTCGTGCAGGACGGTTTCGGTTACCTGCTCGGATCCGTACAGGGCGATCAGGTGGCGCGACAGGCCGATTTCCTTTTCGCGGAAGCGGCATACTCCGGCGCGGGTTTTGGCGTTGTCGAAGGCGAGCCGCCACCCGGTGAGCCGGTGCTGGGCCATCAGGTCGGTTGCCAGCTTCCTGGCCTCTAGCAGATCCAAAGCCCGTGCTCCCCGTCGTACGATCAAGCGTGCCAGCCGATCGTGCCACGCTCCGAGGGCAGCGCCCAGCACCCCTGCTCAGCGCACGGTGACCTCGGCGGTCTTGGGCAGATCTGGCGACCACAACGAGGTGGCCTTGATCGTGTACGTCCCGGGCTTGACGCTCTTGGAGAAGGTGTTCTGCTCATTGGTCGTCATGGTGTACGCGGATTTCGTACCCCGATAAAAGACAATCTTGTTGTGGCCGTTGGCGTAGGCCAGCGGGTCCACGAAAGTCCCGCTGATGGTCCGGCCCTTGACCTTGACGGTCAATTTCAGTGCGGGCGCGGTGCCGCCGACGTTGACCTTCACCCAATTGCTGAGGGCGGCGCCGTACGGGGAGAACGCGATGACTTCCAGAGTGACGATCCCGTAGTAGGCGGGGTCATTTCCACACCATGCAAGCTTGGCGACGCCCGGCTCGGAAGCGCGGCCCTGCAGTGTCCGATCAAGGCCTTTGAGCTGTACCGGCGCCTCACCGTACGAACTCGGGAAGTAGATCTCGAAACGCACCATCCGGTCGCAGTCATACGCGACGCCAATGGTGGACGTTACCCGGATGCCAGGTTTGGCGGCTGCATGAACCGGTCCGGCGATACCCATAAAAGCGGCGAGGCTGGTCACCATGGCACCGATCGCGGCGGGAACTCTGCGGGTCATGTCCTGTTGATCGGTTGCTCTCCCGGGGGCTTGAGGGCGCGGTCGCCGCCCTTTGCCAGGCGAGAAAAACCAGATCATTAAATTCATCAAGTGCTGAGTTATTCTGTACGCCGGAAGCTCACCGGAGGAGGTCGGCGTGGCCGGCAGCAGACTCAGAAGTGGTTACCTCTGGCTGCTCAAGAACACGCTCAACCGCGCCACCCTGCGCGCCGCCAAGGCCGGGCGCGGTCCGTTCTCGCTCATCCGGCATGTCGGGCGGCGCACCGGCCGGACCTATGAGACCCCGCTCATGCTGGCCCGGCTCGGGCGGGACTTCGTGGCCGAGTTGACCTACGGCCCGCAAGTCGCCTGGTATCGCAATGTCACGGCGGCGGGGGAGGCGACGGTGATGGTCGGCGGGCGTGAGTACCGGATCGTCAGCATTGAGTCCTGTGACCCGGCCGTGGGGTTGCGAGCGTTCGGTAATCCGGCGGCGCTGGTGCTCAGGGTGCTGCGCCGGCGGGAGTTTCGCTTGTTGAGGACGGCCGGAGACCAAACCCCTCTTAGGTAAGGGCGGTCGGTGACGGCGGCCGGGACCGCGAAAGTGCCTTCTGAGCTGCGATGATCTGACTTGTCTAGGGTCGAAATCGTCCGTCACGGAAGGCACTCTCACGGTGCAGAGTACCGGTACGCGCCCGAACGTTGTCGTCACCGGTGGTGCTCAGGGCGTGGTCGGTCATGCCGGCACGCGACTGCTCACCGATCTCGCCGATAAGACTGGTCTGACCAGGAGTTTCGTTTAGGCTTTGGGGCTGGACCGGCAACGTTGTTCGGTGCATGAGCCGGGCCGGGTCGCCATCGATCTGGCGGTGTTGCTGGCCGACGGCGGAGAAACGATCACTGACCCGGGCGTGCTGCGCCAGCAACCAGATCTGTTCGGGCCGGTGGCCTCGGACGCAACGGCGTGGCGGGTCCTCGACACGATCGACGAGCCGGGGTTGGACCGGCGGCGGTCGCGACAAGTACTGTCCGATGCCTGCTCACGGCCGGTGTGGACGGATCTCCCAAGCCGGGAGAGTGTTCCTCCCCATCAGGGCCTTGGCGCGTTTCTCGTCGGCGATCTGTTGAGCCCTTTCCTGCAGGCTCGCTGCCCGGTCGATGAGCTGGCGAGAGTTCGCTCGGATTGCAGCAGAATTTTCGGTGATTGCTGACCACTGCGCAGCCGTCGGCATAAGGCTCCTCTTCTCGGACAGGCACCGCCACCACACTAAAGCCGCCGAGCCTGCACCGAGTAGAGAAGCCAGGCGCGATGTGGGTGCTGCGGTGTGCGGAGGGCGGACGGGAACAGGTGAGAACCCGGCGGCCAGGCGACTGAGAGTCGGTGATGCGTTCACCGGTCAAGTCGCGGGTGTGCAGGACAGCGGCGGCGAGGGCGGTGGCGCCACCCGGTTCGACGGCGATGCGCGGATTGTTTCCAGAGCTGCTCCTGCGCCCGGCGGATCACCCGGCCCGGAGTCAGCAGGACGCGGGAGCCTTGGTCCACATCGACGTCGACCGGACAAACCGGCGGCGATCAATGCCGGTCGTTGCTGCCGTGGTCATGACCTACCTGCTGGCTCTTCCCAATTTCACGGGATGAGCGCCGGCTACAGCCGAGGAGAGCGCGGGTGCTAGCTGCCAGATCTCCGCTTGCGCGGAGGTCCCGAATTGAACGGGTAGAAGGAAGCGCCCGCATGGCCTCGGCTGTAGCCGGTCACTCAGGGATCAGCTCACTGAGCCGGTTCAGGGTATACGCCTGCGACCCGGCCGGCAGGTTGTCGGGTGCTTGCAGGCCGATGAAGCTGACGGGACCGTCCGGGAGCTGACCGTCGAACATTGCCACCTCGGCCCGGGGGCGCCACCGCTCGATGAGGTAGGAGATCGTCAGGTAGCGCCGTTCCACGAGTGCTCGTACCCGGTCAGCGGTATTGAAGGTTGTGCCCTCCACCCGGTTGAACGCCGGCTGTCCGGGCAGGTAAAGGTGCAGCCACACAGCCTGCCAGCCGTGCTCACCCTTGGCGAACACGACGGGTAGGGCGATACGGCCCTGCCCGCGCAGCTGCGAACGCGCCCGCACGGTACGGGCGTCGAACGGAGCGCCGCGCTGGTCGAGCGTGCGGGTCTGGTAGCCGAACATCGACTCCGCGACGTCGCCAAAGGACTCGCCCGCGAAGACGAGAACCTGCGGGACCACATAGTGGCCTTCGGTGGTGAGGGGAACGTCGATGAACTCGGTGGCGCCGTCGGTGGCGTCGGTGATGTCGCCGGAATGCACCACACCGTCGTGGTGGTAGTTGGTCCAGGACACCTGACCCGCGGTGTGAAACTGCTCGTCAAGCAGCAGAACCGACAGGTCGTAATCCGTACGCTGGGCGCGCTGACGCCAGTAGGTGAAGAACCGCAGCAGCTCACCACTCACCGACGCCCGCGAGCCGCGGGGCAGCACCGCGAAACCGCCCTCGGCGGCCTTGCCGGACAGCGGCAGCGCAACGTCAAGCACCGCGGGATCCACCAGCAGCGGATGCTGCAGCGACGGCAGCCGTGCGGCTATCTCAGCGTCCAGCCGTGCCGACAGCTCGGCGACCAGCTCCGCCGGCAGCGGCGGCCGGTGGTCCGGTCCCACCCATGAGCTGCGCGAACGGCTCGCGTACATCCGGGCTGAGACCGGCGCCAGCCGATTGCCGACATGCTCGCGCAGCGAACAGAGCACCCGGCCCGACGCCGAGCCGAGCGCACCGATGACCGCCTCCACCACCTCGGCCCGCTCAGCAGCCGACGCTGAACGCAGCAGCCGGTCCGCGGACCGCAGCAGCAGCCCCGGCGCCGCCGACAGCACCGACGCAGCCTGAGCCGCGCCCCCAGCGCGCATCGCCGTCTCCGCCCGGCTGGCAAGGTTACGGATGCGCTGCTCCCCACGAGCGACGGCGAACACCTGCTGAGCATGTGGCCACTGGTCGTACTCGTGCGGGTGCAGCCTCTCGCCGAGCCGCTTCCACTGCTCCGCGTACCGCATGACGTCACCCAGCTTGTCCGGACTCGCCGCGACGACTTGGTCCAAAGCGGCCAGCAGAATGCGACGTTCCCGGCGTGCAAAGGTACGCAGCCGCGCAGGGGTCACCAGCGCGACATCTCCACCGGAGACGTGGCAGGCCAGGCGCAGCACGTCGGTTGTGCTGTCCACCGCAATCAGCGGCCGGCCCAGCACCAGCCGGACCCCGTTGAGCACGGCACGGTTCTCCCGCACCGGGATCTCACCCGGCTGCATGCCGTCCATGCAAGCAATCGCGAGTTCGCTGAGAATCGCCAGATCCGCCTCACCAAGCGGAGTGGAGCTTGCGGCCAGGCTCAGATAGAGCCGCTGCGCCTCCACATCGACCGGGTCGCCCAGGTGCAGCAGGCTCACCCGGTCACCGGACGCGCCGATCAGATCGTCGTGGGCGGCCAGCAACTCGGCGTAGGTGTGCTGATACGTGCCGTAGCCCGGCAGATCGAGCAGATTCACCCCACCGGCGACAACCGCGTCGCGCAGCTGCTCGTCGCTGGCCGTGCCGCCGCCGGTGAACACCGCCTCGCGCAGGCGCTGTGTCCAGAACTCGACGGTGTCCGGCACATCGTGGGGGAAGCCAATGAAATAAGCGTTGTGCTGAACGTGATCGCCGACCAACTCCCGTACCGCCGACACCACAATCGCAGCAAGGTCCATCGCCGCATCCGGAGCCAGCGCACCGATGTGCTGCAGAACCGCGCGCGACGCCGAGAACCCGACCTCCAGCAGCGCCGCATCAAGCTGCCGGGCTACCGCAGCCCCGTCACCGGCCGCGCCGGTGCTCGCCGGCACACGCAGCGTCTTCTGAATGATCAGCTTCTCGAGCATCCACTTCCTCCGTTCACCTGGCGAGGAGCCTCGACACAGTCGACGCCGGCAGGTGCCGCCACCGCTGACGGCTACGTGGGTCGCCGGGGATTCGAACCCCGAACCTTCCGATCCAACAAGGAGAAGGAAGCGCTGCCCATGACCGCATGGAAGCGGAAAGCGGACACACTACTCAGTCGGATGCTCTTCCAGTTGAGCTTGCGACCCGTCAGACGGATCTTCACACGGGCCGCAGCGGTGAGCAATCAACTTTCCACGCCGCCACAAGCCAGGCGACGTCCCATTCGCGCTGACGAAGAACGCGCCGCGCGGAGGCGCAGCAGTTTCAGATGTCCCACCAAGATGCCGGCGGTGATTCGCGAGTCTCCACCGGTGCGCGGATCTAGCCGAGAAGCGGATGCCGGCGTCGTGCCGTATAAGAGACGAAACTCGGTGCAGGAAACAAGGAACCCGCGGGTCAGAGCCGAGCCAGTATTTCTCCGGTCTCGACCACTGGGCCGAAGCGCGGAAAAACCACGGAAAGGGCGTGGTTATGTTCGGCGGTTGTCATGCCGCTCATGGCGTCGGCTACGAACAGCACGTCGAAGCCGTGGTCAGCGGCCGCGCGGGCCGTAGATTCGACGCCCATGGTCGTGGCCAGACCGGTCATGACCACGGTGTCGACACCTCGTTCCTCCAGTCGAACGGACAGGTCCGTTCCGTAGAAGGCCCCGATGGTGCGTTTGACGACGACGATATCGCCTTTCTGTGGCTGGATTTCCGGAACGAAATCGCTACCCGGCGGTTGCGATGTGACGCCAGGACGTTCCACCCGCACCAACACGACCGGCGCACCGACCCGCCGCCAGGCGTTTGCCAGCAGTACCGCCCGGCCCACCACATCTGCGCCGCGGTGCGGGCCGAGATCCAGGTTCACCAGTCTCGGCATCAGATCCACGATGACAAGTGCGGCTCGTTCGACGGTGAAGGTCACGCCGGGATGCTAGACGCGGCGCACACGCCTGCGCAGCCTGAAAAGGAGTGCGATTGTCATCCGACGTTCTGATTTGCCACGACGAGCGTGCATACCAACGGCATCGTCGTCGGCGGTTCAGGTGCGGAAACCAGCCACCATGGCGCTGAGTTCGCCGGACATCCGAGCAAGTTCGGTGGACGTTTGCTGAGTTTCGGTGATGCCCTGGCTGGTGAGCTGGGCGGCGTCGGCGACACCGGTGATGTTGACGGCGACCTCGTTGACGCCGGTTGCGGCCTCCGAAACGCTGCGGTTCATCTCCTGGGTTGTCGCTGTTTGCTCCTCGACGGCGGAAGCGATGGTGGTCTGGTAGTCGCTGATCCTGGCGATGACCTGGGTGATCTCCTCGATCGCCGTGACTGCCCCGGTCGTGTCGGCCTGGATTGCCTGAACCCGCTGAGAGATGTCCGCGGTCGCCCGGGCCGTCTCCTGCGCCAGGTCCTTGACCTCAGAGGCGACCACGGCGAAGCCCTTGCCCATTTCACCAGCGCGGGCCGCCTCGATGGTGGCATTCAGGGCAAGCAGGTTGGTCTGCTCGGCAATCGAGGTGATGACCTTGATGACGTCACCGATCTCAGCGGAGGACTCGCCGAGCTTGCCCATCGTCGTGGAGGTCGCCGCGGTGACCATGACGGCCTCGGACGCCACCCGGGCCGCCTCGGTCGCATTCTCGGAGATCTCCCGGATCGCTGCGCCCATCTGTTCGCTGCCCGCCGAGACGGCCTCCACACTGCGTGAGATCTCCTCCGCCGCACTGGACACGGTATGCGCCTGGGCTGTGGTCTCCTCAGCCGACGCGGCGATCTGAGAGGCGACCCCGGACATCTCCTCTGAGGCGTGCGCCAACGATGTTGCCGATCTTTCCATGCCTGACACCGTGCTGCGCAGACCCACCACCGCGGCGTCGAGCTCGGATGCCATCAGGCCTAGCTCGTCGCGACCGGACACTCCGGTACTGATGGTCAGGTCGCTCTGCGCCAGGGCCCGGGAGACCCGTCCAACTGCCCTCAACGTCGTCATGATTCCGCGGATCACGATGTAGGCAAGGAGAAACGACAGCAGGATCCCGGCGAGTACTACGAAAATCACCTGCAACCGGGCGGAGCGGTACGCAGCCGCGGTAGCGGCACGTTTGTCCTGTGCCACGGCTGTCTCGATGCTGACCAACTCGTTCAACGCACTCAGGGTGGCGGTCAGCGCTTGCCGGCCGCCGCCTTCACGAGCTGTCTCGAACGCCCGGGTGTCACCGGACTCGGCCGCAGGCAGCAGCCGCTTGGTGCGGATGTCCCGGAATTGGGCGAGTGAGGTCCGGAATTGCTGCACAGCTTTCTCACGACCGGTCATGTCAGTCGCCGTGTACTGGGCGAAGACCTTGTCGGCCAAAGCGTCACCCTCGGTGATAGCGGTGCGGTAGGCGGAGGTCTCGGCGGGGACGGTGCTGAGGGCCATGTCCATCAGCGCCACCGAGGATTGCTGAACGGCGTTCTGCACCTGGCCCAACTGTGCCACCGGTACCAGATTCTGGCTGTAGAGGTACTCGGCGGCGTCGGCCGTCTCCGACAGCTTCTGAATCCCAACCGCCCCCACGACCACAGCAGCCACGACGGCGACAACAACCGTCGCATAGATTTTCACGCGTACCGACAGGTTGGTGAACCACCGCAAGATGACCTCCAAGAACGGCCATCACGGCGAGGATGACCCTGAAGTGGCCGGAGCGGCCCTCCATCACATTGGCAGAGAAACGGCCAAGGCTTAGCAGAACTGACGAAAGTACAACGCGTCGCTCTCGAGCGCACAGCTGAACCGGGTCGGCCAGTACGGGTACTTCGCGGTCGTGCGCGCCAGCAGTTCCGGTTTGACAAACGGGTTTTGCTGTAGCCAGCCGTCGCGGTGATAGCGGGCCGGAGAACCTCTTTACTTGTTGATCGTTAGGCTGTCGGCGAGTTTGGAGTCAACCAAGGAGCTGGAGGGAGCAGCATGGGCACCTGGGACGTCGGCCCGTTCGACAACGACACCGCTGCCGACTGGTGCGGGGGCCTGAACGATGCCGCCCCTGAGCAACGAGCAGTGCTGATCCGGGATGCGCTGAGCCGGGTTGCCGAGCACGGAAACGAGTATCTCGACAGCGGCGAAGCGGTGGACGCTATCGCCGCTGCGGCCATCGTCGCCTCACAACTCCCGGGTGGGACGGCAATCGACAGTCCCTACGCGCCCGATTTCCTGATCGAGGGCGGCAGCGTCGCAATAGACGACGACGTCCCTGCGATCGCGGTACAAGCACTCGACCGAATCGTCCAGAAAGATTCCGAGTGGCGCGAGCTGTGGGAAGATGCCGCGGAATCGTATCCGCTGGCGCTCGCCTCGGTGCAATCGATCCGCGCAACCCTCGAGCAGGCGACCATCCAGTGAACTGATTGGCTGCTCGGGAATTGGCGCACGGCCAACCAAGTCGCCAGTTCCCGCCTCAACTGTGCCCGCCATTCATCAGCGTCCGGATCTGCCGATGAGAGCGCAACCCTTTGACGGGCCGGATGCGTGGCGTTGTCGCAGTCCGACTCGCCGTAACACGCGCGATCGTGTCGCAATGGACCTAATCCTTCCCCGGCCCGCCAACGAGAAATCGGTGGAAGGCAAGGAGGATTGCTACGGCGGCGGCAAATGTGCTCGCTCCTGTCATCATCGCATCTGGCATAGTGTGATTTGCGGACCACGACATAACGCCACCGACGAATCCGATAAGTAAGGCGCTCTGGATAATGACAGCAAGCTTCAACTTTCGCATTCTCCTGAGTCCTCGCATTTTCCCTCCCTCGTTTGTCCTGTAGGGATGAGAGCACACAACTGAATCTGCGCGCTGTAGAAATGGAACTGACGAACAAACGCCTCCGCGAAAGCGACCTACTATCAGATCATGGACTGAGATGGAACGCTATGGAATGCCAGACGCATCATCGAAGCCATGAGCGGCAACGGCAGTTTTCCCAATGCGCCACGACCCGAGTCGATCAAAACAGCGGCTGACCTGGCCCTTCAGCTGCGCGGGCTGCGCCTCTCGGCACACCCTCGGCTCTCCCTCTCGGCTTTTGCCCAGGCGTGCGGCCTCCCGAAGACGACTGTCTGGAACGCAGAGCGCGGCAGTGTCATACCTCGAAGTGAGACCGTCCACCTCATCGCCGTGGCGTGCCATCAGACTGGAGAACAACTGGTTGAGTGGACGCGCGCCCGGGAGCGTGCAGAGCGGTATCAGCGGGGACGCCCTAACTCCGAGTCGTCAGCCAATGAGGCACGGTGGCTGACCCAGATGGACGCACCACGGTTGGCTGCCCGTCTGACTCGCGAGCAGCCGGCCTCGGCCGCGCACGCCTTGGAACTGATTCCACCGGACTTAGCGGCAGAATGCCTCAGTCTGATCGAGCCGCTCCGAGCTGCTGCGGTCGTCGTCGCTATGGATCCCATCCCGGCCGTACGCTTGTTGTCCTTAATGGATCGAAGGCTCGCCGTGGAGCGACTTGGCGATCGCGACATAGCAGCGGTCTTCATCTCGATGGCCGAACCGTCGGTAGCGGCTGAAGCGCTTTTGCTGATGCCGGTGAACACCGCCGCCTCAGCCGTTGGTTCACTTGAATCTGAAGCAGCTGCTCAGTGCATCCTGGAGTTGCCTGCAGGACTCTGGAGCCCATTGCTGATCAACACACCTAGAGGATTTTTGAAACGAGTAGAACCACTCTTGCCCGGGATGACCATAAATGCGTTGAGGGCTCAAGCGCCTGAGGCGGCTGCCGAAGCTTTGTCTAGGATGAATCGCCGCTGCGCCGTCGTGCGCATCATGCGCATGGAATTTCCTGAACTTCGTGCCATCTTCTCAGAGATGAGACAGGAGGATGCAAGTGAGCTGTTAAGCGCGTTTGTCCCAGGGCTGATCTTGGAGCTGCTGCCATCTTCTCCGAAGAAGTCGCAGTTTGTAGCAAATTTATTAATGAGAATGGAAGTGAGCGTCAGCGCAGGAGTACTTGCTTCCGTGGTACCGGACGCGGGCTCTCGATGGTTCGCAGCAATGTTGGAGAATAAGCCAACTAGGGCAATAGAGGTGTTAATGGCCATGAGCGCAGACGATGCCGGGTCACTCTGCAGAGAACTGGCAGATCCAAAGCTTGTAGAGCAGGTTCTGGCCGTGCTCCCAGCGGGCTCGCCGACCGCTCAGGCGATTATCCGCCGTTTCCGATCCTGACTGAGTTGGGTGAAGCTCGAGTGCCCGACACGTCCGTAAATCCGAGAAAGGTCCTGGGAATTGGCTTTGATCAAGCTAATCGTGCATTCATCTGCCGCGTTGAAGGCGTTGGTGGTCTTGCCGACGGTGACGCACCGTAGGTTATGACTACTTCTTCTGTTCCGGATCGTCCTGCGGTCGCCGCCGACGAGCGCATGCTGCGTGCGGCGGTGGCCGCGTACCTTGGCCGGTACCGCGGTGAGTCCCGTATCCATACCGGCTCCGACCTCAAGGTGTTCCTGACCTGGTGCTCAGGTCAAAATCTTGATCCGCTGTGCCTGGGACGGGCTGGGATCGAACGGTATGTGCGCTGGTTGCAGGAAGTTCGCTCCTACCGCACGGCTGTCGGCCAACCGCAACGACTTCGCGTTGATCGCGCTGCTCGGCCTGCTTGGGCTGCGGGTCTTCGAGGCCTGCGGTGCGAACATCGTCGACCTTGGCGAGGAGCACGGTCATCGTGTCTTGAAGGTTCGCGGCAGGGGCGACAAGACGGTGCTTGTTCCGCTGCCTCCCGCGGTCGCTCGTGCGATCGAGTACGCCATTGAAGGCCGCGAGCACGGACCGATCTTGCGCAATACGCTTGGTCGGCGGATGGACCGGCACGCCGCGGCCCGCCGGCTCCGGCTGCTGTCCGCAACGGCCGGGATCCGAATGCCCCGAATGCACCCGCACCTGCTGCGTCACACGTTCGTCACCACCATGCTGGACGCGGGTGTCAGCCTCCGTGACGTACAGATCGCCGCCCGGCACGCCGACCCGAAGACCACGATGCGCTACGACCGGGCCCGTAAGAACCTTGACCGGCACCCCAACTACATCCTCGCCGCCTCCATGGCCTCCGGCACCTGACCCCGAGGCCCCGCCAGCCCAGCATCATCCGGGCCGGCGGGACTCGTCCCGGTCACTGACCCATCCCATTACCCGCAACGTCTGCTCCATCGCCGGGAACGATCCGCTGTACGCAGACATGCCGGAAGTAGGGCGCTCGAGCCGCTCCACGACAGCGCCTGGGGCAGTCAGATGAAGGCCGAGGCCGGTAGGGTGCCGTCGATGGGAGCCGTCCCCTGGATGTAGCCCTGGGCGCGCCAGAGTGAAACCACCAACCCAAAGGAATCCCGGCATGAGCAGCCCACGCGAAGTTTTCCTTCGACTGGTGAACGGCGTCTGCGACGGTCCGTACGAGGACTTGGCCGACTTGTATGCCGAACAAACGTACGTGACGCATCCATTTCACCCACTCGACCCACCGCCGCTACGCAGCCGCGATGAATTGCACGAGCACTTCACCGCGCCACCTCCGGTCGCCCGGACGCTGAACCGTAAGCCGGTAGACATCACCATCCATGAAACGGCCGATCCGGAAGTGATCGTCGCCGAGTTCGCCTACCAAGGGCGGGTCAACGAGACAGGCGAGGCGTTTAGCGTTCCATGCGTCTTCGTGATGCGCATCCGTGATGGGCTGATCATCGAATCGCGAGACTACATCGACCACCTCGCCAGCGCGCGGGCGTGGGGCCAACTCGACAGCCTGCTGGCCGCACTCCGTCCGCAGGAAAGCCACCGCTGAAGGCGGTGCCGGCCCTGGTTCAGATACGACGTCCTGCGCCCTGATCTGCCGCCGAGCGAGCGTGCTACTGCGGCTGGCGACCCATAGGATCGACGCGTGATCACCTGCGTCGTGCACTACACCATCGACCCGGCTCAGATCGAGGCGTTCGAGCGGTTCGCTCGCGAGTGGATGCGGCTGGTGACCGAGCACGGTGGGATACATCATGGTTATTTTTTGCCAGCCGAAGGGGCGAGCGATCGAGCTGAGGCGCTTTTCAGCTTCGAAAGCTTGGCAGCGTACGAACGCTAACGTTCCCGGTTCGGCGACGACCCGGAGTTCATCGCCGCAGACCGCATCCGGGACGAGTCGGGTTGCGTTCTTCGCTACGAACGGACGTTCATGCGACCGCTGCTCCCTGACCGAACGACATACTGACCTGCCGCGATCCGCTCGCCACTTACTGTCACCGTCCTGCGGAGCGGTTCAGGTTCACCGTAGTCGTGGCGTCCGGCTGCTCGTGATCGTGCACAATGCCGTCGTGGACGAGAATGAGTTCTGGACCATCGTCGAGGAAACACGCGCAGGGCTCGGCGACAACCGCGACAACGGCGAAGCGCTCGCCGGGGCATTGGTCCACCGTCTGGCAGCCGGACCGGCGGACCTGGTCATGGGTTTCGGCCGTCGACTAAATCGACTGCACGACGCCTTGTATCGGTGGGATGTCTGGGCCGCGGCATACCTCATCGGGGACGGCTGCTCCGACGACAGTTTCATGGACTTTCGGGCCGGCGTCATAGCGCTGGGCCCGGCATGGTACCGGCGCGTGCTCGCCTCGCCGGACGCGCTCGCCGACCACCCGGTGATCCGCCGGGCTGCCGCCGAAGACGATGACGAGGCGGTGTTCGCCGAGCCGATACTGTCCGTGGCAGGCGAGGCCATGGAGCAACTCACTGGCGACGAGCACGCCTACGACAACATCTTCGACGAGGCCGGCGAGGACCCCGATCAGGAAGCATTCGCCGACCCAGCCGGCGAGGAATTCGACTTCGACGACGACGCCGAGATGCGCCGCCGCCTGCCCCGGCTCACCGCTCTGTACTTGCCGGTGTGACCGCGGCAGGACATAGCCGGCGCCGTCCACCTCGACTTAAGGGGGGTTACCAGCGGAAGGCGAGAACGTGAAGAGATCAACACCGTTCAGATTCGTAACGCCTACCGTGAGGTCTACCTCCGATTTCGTCGACACGTAACTGTAGATTCGTCGAAAAGCGATTGAGCGAGTGGGCAAGGCCGCCCGAAGTCGAGCCGCAGCGAGCTGTCTAGCCCGGAGCTTGTCGCTGAGGATGACGAGCGAATTTCTCTAGGCCGACCCACGGACGGGTAGGACCGCACACAGCGTGCTGTCTGCCTAAATTCCAGGCATGGTCACGTGCGCGGATCTGCCGCCGTCCGGGCACTCGATAGCGTTGCAGTCTGACGGGCTATGTTCCCGTGGATGACCATCCGTGACGACCGCCCGCTGCTCTACCTGGACGTCGATGGCCCGTTGATCCCCTTCCGTGCGCGGTTCCCTGGGCATGGGCCCATCGTGGGGACCGCCACGGTGGCTGCGAAGGCTTCGGGTAACCCTCTGGTAGAGCGCCTCGATCCAGCGGATGGACGCAGATTGCTGGCGTTGGGATGCCAGTTGGTATGGGCCACGACCTGGATGGCCGACGCGAACGAAGTCGTCGCGCCTCGACTCGGACTGCCGGAGCTTCCTGTCGTCGACTTCCCAGAGGACGAAAGCTTCGAGGGCGGCCTGCATTGGAAGACGAAGCCCCTCGCGCAGCAAGCCGGGGACCGCCCGTTCATTTGGCTCGACGACGAGATCACCGACACCGACCGGCGATGGGTCCGGACCCATCACCAGGGGCCGGCTTTACTGCATCGCGTCGACCCACTCGTCGGTCTCACCGACGGCGATTTCGCCGCGATCCACCGGTGGCTCACAGTTCAACAGCAGGGGTTCACGAGTTAACTCTCATGGCGCCGACCGCGCGCGGTGGCCGGCAGCGAGCCGTGACGCGGTGTGACACACGTCCGGAGGCCAGCCCGGCACACGCTCGTGCCGATGAGCGGACGTGTCGTCATCGGCATGAGCGCGCCGAGCGGTTCGCAGGATCAGGCTTTCGCACGGCCTCCTGGTCGGGCAAGATCCGGTCATGACCGTCGACATGCTCCACCTACAGCGCGCTTTCGATAAGGCCGAGTCGCAAGGCGACACCGAGTCGCTGGACGGGTTGTTGACTGATGACTTCCGGTCGATCGGAGAACAGGGCTTTGTACTCGACAAGGCTCAATGGCTCGGCAAGTTTACTGAATTCGCCTACACGAGTCTGGAGAGCAGCAACGTAGAGGTGTGCTTCTACGGTCACGCGGCGATCATACGGTGCGTTCAGCGTAGTTACTCGACCTGGCGCGGGCAGGAGATGACGTTGACCGTTCGCGTCAGTCAGACCTGGGTCGAATTGTCGGAAGGCTGGCGGCTGGCTGGAATCCAGTTCAGTTCCCTCAGCGACGCGTGACCGTCGATTCATCATCGCAACCGGCATCCTCTTTTGCCGCGATCCGCGCCCTACGCAGGGTCACGCCGAGGCCAGCGGCTGACCACGGACATGGCCCCTCTCTGTGTCATCAAGACGCGGTCTGCATCGAAGTTCTAAGCTTGTTGTCGGCGGGTTCGGGAAGTGGCGGCCGCCTATGCGGACATCCCAGCGGTGGAACTCTGGAATGGGTCAGAGGTTCTATCTGTCGGTTCGTCGAGAGCCAGGTCGCCGACCGCTACCCGCGGGCCCAGAGCGGCGGGGTCGCAACCGCTGATCAGCCGGGCCGTTGACGGCACCGGGGCTGGAGAACGACACCGGAGGCGCCGCCGGCCGGGACGGCATGGGTGGCGGCCATTGCGACGCCGCGATCTGCGTTCCGGTGACCGGCAGCGCAGGCGAGATCTGGTCGAGCAAGCGCTGCGCCAGGGCGGCATCGATGTCGAGGTCAGCGCTGATGCGCACATCAGCGGCGGTGGCTAGGTCAACGACGTCGTCGCTGGTGATCGCCTCAGCTGTGAAAGTGCTCAGCCGCCGCGCGAACTCCTGAACATTGATCATTTACAGCCTCATCCTCGGATTGCTCATGATTCACCGTAACCCCCGCTTCTGTCGGCGGCTCATGTGCCCACCGTTCGGGTCGATGATGCTGCTGAGCGGATAGCCGATCTCCCGGCAGGTTCCGGTAGCTCTCTTCAGAGTTCAGCAGTGGTGTCGGCCCATCATGGTTGACCCGCTGCTCAGGACGTCGGTGAGAGGATGCACACCATGTCCAGCCGACTTGATCAGAGTGTTCTCGACCGACTTGACCGGGAACCGCTTGCATGGTTGTGCACGCTGAGGCAGGACGGAAGCCCTCACCAAACCCCGGTGTGGTTCGTGTTCCACGATTCGACCTTGTGGATATGCAGCGCAGAGAAGAACCGGAAAATACGCAACGTGCTGTCTGACCCGCGGGTATCCGTAGCGCTGGAGGGCGGAGGCGCGCCCATTGTGGCGGAAGGCCGGGTGACGCTTCGCCCGTACGATTTCTCGCCGGACGTCATCGGACGATTCAAGACCAAGTACGACTGGGACATCACTGTTCCGATCGAACACGAGGGCCCGCGGGTGCTGCTGGAGATTCCCGTCGCGCGCTGGCTGCTCGCCGGCGTCGCACAGTAACGGCCACGGGCCGCCACGGGCTGGCACCACCAGACCCAACCAATGAGGTCACGCGCACGGATCTTCCGCCGAGCGCGCTCGTGGGACTGCGCCGATGAGTTCATGGTTGTGGTCGGCGCTCACGGTGACTCGTGCAGGGGCCACAGCTCGACTACGCCATGCGCGATGGCGCAGGGCGTGCGGTCGTGGCCGCCTGGTCGCCGTACCCGATCGTCACGAACTTCGCCATGGCAGGCCCCCTGCAACTCGTCCAGCAAGTGCGCCAGGCGGTGCTGCTGGGGTTTCTTCGACCCGGTGACCGCCTCCCGCTCATCCGCGAGGTGGTCGAGGACTTGGCGATCAATCCGAACACTGTCGCCAAGGCGTACCGGCAGATGGAGCAGGAAAACCTGGCCACCGGCAGACCCGGCCAGGGCACCTTCGTCAACGAACAGCAGTCAGCTGTGATGCCGGCCTCGACGTACACGTCGCTGCGCCGCGGCCTGACCACCTGGCTGCGCCGCGCCTACGCGGCCGGCCTCGACGAGCAGGCGGTCAACGCGCTCTTCACCTCCGTTCACCAGCAGACAAGGAACGAGGAAGTGGCGTGACAGCGGCCGAGTTCGCGCTGCGCACTGACGGGTTGGGCAAGCGGTACCGCAAGGGCTGGGCGCTGCAAGACTGCACTTTGGCCCTGCCGGCAGGCGGCGTGACTGCTCTGGTCGGGCCGAACGGCGCGGGTAAGACCACGTGCTGCGCCTGGTCGTCGGGTTGCTGGCGCCCAGCACCGGCACGGTGGAGGTCCTCGGCCACGATGTCACCGCCAGCACCCCGCAGACTCTGTCCCGGGTCGGGTTCCTGGCCCAGGACCACCCTCTGTACAAGCGTTTCACCGTGGCCGAGATGCTCCACTTCGGCCGGGCCTGCAACCGGCGGTTCGATCAGAAGCTCGCCGAGCGCCGGCTGGCGAAGCTGGGCATCCCGCTCGACCGCAGGACCGGTACGCTCTCCGGCGTGCAGCAGTTCTGCGGCGCAGCCTGCCCGCGCTCGGTGTCGCGTTCGGGGCGTTCCTCGCCGCCCGGATGCCGGTGGCGTTGCTGGCCCGTCCCGTGTACGCCACCCCGCTCACCACCATGGCGCCCATCCCCGTCGACGGCTCGAATGGCCAGGCAGGGCACCAAGCCGCGCCCACCCTCGCTGACTGGATGATCGAACACGGCTATGCGGACGTCACCGGGCGCAGGCTGAGCGCAACCGACTATTACGAGCTGGAGGATGCCGCAAACGAGGCCGGCACCAACCTCAACCAGTTCCTGCACGCACGAGGCATCCAGCAGTTCACGGTCTACCACCCAGCCGATCGGTTCTGGACGTTCCAGCTCATCGAGGCGGCCCTGTTCTTGACCACCGCCGCGGTGCTGATCGGTGTGGTGGTGTGGCGGGTTCGAAGCCGTATGATCTAGCGGCACCTCAGGCGCAGTGGTCCCATCGCCGAGGGGGTGCCAAGGCTCGCGAGCGTCGGGAACGCACTGCCACGGACGGTCATCTCACCGCAGGGCGTGCTCGTCGAGCAGGCGAATCACCTCAGCTGCCTCGGCCGGGGCGCCGAACAGGTACCCCTGGCCGTGGTCGCAGCCGATGCCGCGCAGCGTCTTCCACTGCTCGTCGGTCTCGATGCCTTCCGCCACGGTTTGCAGCTGCAGCGCCTGACACAGCCCGACGATGGCGCTGACCAGCGTCACGTCGCCCGCGTTCGTGTGCACCTGGTCGACGAACGACTTGTCGATTTTGATGGTGTCGACCGGTAGCTTCCTCAGGTAGTTCAGCGATGAATAGCCGGTGCCGAAGTCGTCGATGGCGAGCTGCACGCCCACCTTGCGCAGGGCCTCGAGGGTGGCGATGGCGTCGTCGATGTCCTGCATCAGCATCGACTCGGTGATCTCCAGGGTGAGGGCGCCGGGTGCGATGCCGGCCTGGGCGACAGCCGCGGCGACATCGTCCACCAGATTGGCGTGCTGGAACTGGCGGGCCGACAGGTTCACGTTCATGCGAAGGTGCCCTGCCTGGGGATTGTCCCGCTGCCACGACGCCAGTTGCTGGCACGCGGCGCGCAGCACCCAGCGTCCCAGCGGCACGATCAGCCCGCTGCTCTCGGCGTTGCCGATGAACTGGTACGGCCCGATCAGACCGTCGCGGGGGTGTTGCCAGCGGACCAGGGCTTCGGCGCCGATCAGCCGCTGGGTCTGCATGTCCACCACAGGTTGGTACAAAACGCGGAACTGCTCCTCGGCGAGGGCGCGTTCCATGTCGGCGCGCTGCTGGGCCTCCTGCAGCACCGTGTGGTGCATGCCGGGGTCGAAGACGGCGCAGGCATCCCGGCCGTCCCGTTTTGCCGCGTACATCGCCAGGTCGGCGTTGCGCAGCAGTTGCTCGGCCCGTACGTCGCCGGCGCCGAGGCTGGTGGCGATGCCGATGCTCAGCGTGCTCGTGATGTCCCGGCTGGCCAGCCGGGTCGGGCGGCGCGCTTCGCTGAGCAGGCGCCCGGCCAGGTGTTCGGCCTCCGCGGTGGTCATGTCCTCGATCAGGATGGCGAACTCGTCACCACCGAGGCGGGCCAGCAGGTCGCTCGGGCGCATCTGGGCCAGCAGCCGCCCCGAGATCTCGGTCAGCAGGTCATCGCCGGCGCTGTGCCCGAGGTTGTCGTTCACCAGCTTGAAATCATCAAGATCAATGAGCAGGACAGTGACGGGTACGTCCACACTGCCGTTCACCGCCTGCTCCAGCCGGTCGCGGAACAACGCCCGGTTCGGCAGCCCGGTCAGCGAGTCGGTGAAGGCCTGCCGGCCCAGCTGCTCCTCCAGTGCCCGGCGGGTGCCGATGTCGCGCAGGCTGATGACGACCGCCTGCACATCGGGGTCGGCCACCCGGTTGACGCCGATGACGTCCAAGTAGATCCAGGTGCCGTCGCCTCGCCGCAACCGGGTCTCCATACGCGCCGTGGAGCCCAGACCCGCACCGAAGATCTCGCTCAGCCAGGCGCTCACGCGCGGCAGATCCTCCCGGTGGACCAGGCGCGTGAGGTCGGCCCTGGTCGACGGGGGATCGTGGCCCAGCATGGTGCGTACCGAGGGGCTCGCGTACCAGACCGACCCGTCGACGCCCAGCGACAGCACCGCATCCGAGGACGCCTCCAGCAGCATTTCGGTGCGATGCTCGACGGACCGGCGCCGCCCGTCGATCCGGCGGCGGTTGTAGGCGTTGACCGCGTTGAGTCCCACCACGCCGCCTACCATCCCGACCAGCGTGGCGAGCGAGACGGGATTGAGGTCACGACCCGAGGCCACCAGCACCACAACGTACGAGGCCAGCATCCCGGCGCCGGTCTTGATCACCGTCTGGGGCGTGTACAACGCCGCAAGGGTGATCATGACCAGGACGGCGCCGGGAAGGTAGGCGTCGGTGCCGGCCGGGTCTTTGAGGCCGAACACCAGCAGCACCGGCAGTTCGGCAATCCACCACAGCACCAGCCAGCGGCGCACCGTGGCGTTCTGAACGTACCGCCGCCACGGCAGGAAGTAGCAGGCCCCCTGGAAAACCGCGGCCACCGCGAAGACGATCCCGAACCACCGCAGCTCGCGATCCCAGTCCAGCGCGATCCGCACAGCGCCCAAGATGGTGATGAAGCCCGCGATGGCAGCACCGATCCGGATCTGGCGAGTCCAGTAATCCGCCTCGTGACTGTCGAAGGCCTGCACACCTACACGCATCGGCACCGACGCCCCGGACGTGAGGAATTGACCAGCTGCCGTCAGTCAGCGACGAGAAGATCCTGCTGCGCCCGCGCCGGTGCCGTTGCTTCAAGCGACAGACGTTCAGCCACCTGCTCGGGGCGCAACGGCCGGGCGAAGATGTAGCCCTGCCCGTACTGATAGCCGAGGCCCTGCAGGAGCAAGCGCTGCTCGTCGGTTTCGATGCCCTCGGCAACCGAGGAAAAGCCGAGGGCGCTGGCCATCTGGCTGACCGCGGTAGCGACCGCCGCCTGTCGGCTGACCGTGGTGATCGACTCGACGAAGGAGCGGTCCAGCTTGAGCGTGGTGACCGGGGTGGTGAGCAGTAGCCCCAGCGAAGAAGCGGCGGTGCCGAAGTCGTCGAGCGCCAGCCGCACGCCCAGCGCCCGCAGGCGCAGCATGGCGTCCGCCGATTCCTCGTCATCGAGCACAGCCGTCTCGGTCACCTCGACGGTGAGGCACGCCGGTGGCAGCCCGGTGCTGGACAGCACGTCCGCCACCTCCTCGACGAAGCCCTCGGTACGCAGCTGACGGCCGGCCACGTTGACGCCGACGACCAGGTGCGCCGCAGCGGGAAACTCAGCATGCCAGCGAGCGGCTTGCCGGCACGCCTCGCGCAGGGCCCACCGCCCGATGGCCACGATGAGCCCGGAGCGCTCGGCCGCCGGGATGAACTCGACCGGTGACACCGTGCCGCGGACCGGGTGCTCCCAGCGGATCAGCGCCTCCACCCCGGTGGTGCTCAGGTCGCTGAGCCGCACGATCGGCTGGTAGACGAGCCGGAACTGCCCGGCCTCGATGGCCGCCGCGAGCTCGCGGATCATCTCAGCCTCGGCGCTGATCCGAGCGCCCATCTCGCTGGTGTAGTGCACGCTCGTACCCTTGCCGCGCCGTTTCGCCTCGTACATGGCAATGTCGGCGTTGCTGATCAGGGTGTCCGGCTCGTCGCCGGGGCCGGCGCAGGCCAAGCCGATGCTGGCCCGCGGGGAAACGATGAGGCCTTGCAGGTCGACGTTCTCGGCCAGGCGGCGCTGGATGTCGGCGGCGATCCGGTCGGCGGCCTCGCGGGTCGCGCCGCGCAGCAGGATGGTGAACTCGTCGCCGCCCAGGCGGGCCACCAGATCGCCCTCACGGACCGCTGCCCGCAAGCGGTCGCCGATGGTGGTCAGCAGCCCGTCACCGGCCGCGTGGCCCATGGTGTCGTTCACCGTCTTGAAGTCGTCGAGGTCGACCAGCAGGACAACGGTGCTTGCGTGCCCGGCGAGGGCCTGGCTCAGCTCCTCGGTGAAGCGGGCCCGGTTGGCCAGTCCGGTGAGCTGATCGGTGCTGGCCTGCCTGCGCAGTTGCGTCTCACGCTCGGTGAGGTGCCCGAGCGTCACGTCCAGCCGGCCGACCAGCTTGACGTTGTCCTGAAACGCGATCAGCTGCCGGATCGCCACCAGGCTCGTGAGCAGCACGACCCCCACGGTTGCACCCCACAGGCGGGTCGACACGTCGGAGGGCAGAACCATGAAGAACACGACGAAAATTAGGGCGATCATCCCGTACGGCAAAAGGCTGTACGGTTTGCGCTTGGATGTTTCCCGATCGTCTTGGGTACGTACGGTGAGCTCCTGGATGCGGGGCCCGGCGGCGATCAGCAGCGAGGGCAGCAGCAGGACCATGAACACGTAGAAGCGGTCGGGGTGCTGGAACGAGCCGGGCAGGAACGCGGCGACACCTTGCACGACCGGCGCGCAGACCATCGGCCACGCCGCGCTGCGGGTCATTGGAGGGCGGGGGATCAGGGACACCTTGGTGGCCGAGAACGCACCCACGATGACCAGCGCCGCGGTCAGGCTCGCGGTCACCCGGTTGACGTGCTGATCCACCGGGTTCACGGCGAAGCACCACGCCATCACACCGCCACCCACCAGTACGGTGGCCGCGTCGAGCCAGAAGACCAGCTTCTCCCGGGCCGAGTGCAGGCCTTGGGGGAACAGCATGCAGGCGAGCACGTTGCTGGACATGCCGATCGCGAAGAACACCGACTGCACCTGGCCGCCGTCGGTTGAGGCGGCGGACGGGACCAGGAAGTTGTGCAGGCACTGGAAGCTGTCGCCGATGGCGAAGGAAGCCCCGGCGAAGGAGATGCTGGTGTAGAACCGGCGGTATTCGGCAGCGGTGAGAAAGCGCAGCCGCCAGGCACCGATGCTGAGCGCGGCGTCCAGCGGCACCTGACCGAGCCAGAAGAACTGCGTCTGCCGGGTTTTGTCGCCGTCGAAGAGCAAGAACAGCGCAAAGCTGAGCAGGGTCACCACGAGCAGACCGAGCAATACAGGATCGCGCAGGAGGCCGGCTCCAGCGACCCGTCGACGCCGCGTATCCACCCTGCCTCCACGTGTTGACTCCAGCTCACATCGGCCGGTGCGCAGCAAACCTGAGGGTTCCCCGGTGCAGCTCGGCAGCCTCAGCCGGAACGCTGGTTCCCCTGCGCACCACTGCTACGCCCTGGCCTTGCCCGGCGGTGCCGGCAGCAGGACGCCGCCGATAGCGACGCCCTGGAATCAGACCAAGCCGCGGTGGTGGCGTGCGAAGAGCTGTCGATAGAACCAGTTGTTGCGGAACACGCCGGGCTGGTACGGCACGTCGACGCTGGCCGAGCTGGGCGCGAGCGAGCCGGTGGTCGACCCCCAGCTGCGGCGTGCCCACGTCCTGGTCGTCTGCGGCACCAAGGTGCTGGTGGAGGTGCTCAACCGCCTGGACGTGCCAGGCGTCGCGGTCACCGACGTGTCGCTGCACCGGCCCCGCCTGACGACGTCTTCCTGTCCTTGGCCGACTGCCGTGGCGACAACGGCGAGGCAGCCTGACCGAAGCCGCCCTGGCCTACCTGCTGCTGCTGTTGTTCGGGCCGGCGATGTCCTGGGTCGGTCCCGGCACGGCAAGAAGCAGGCGCCCTATGGACGCCTGCTTCGTACGGGGGAACCGGAGCCGGCTGGTCAGTGACGCTGGCGGTCAGCGCCCTTCAGGCCGCGGTAGATCGCCGTGATAACGAGGAACAGCGCTCCGGCCAGCACGACGGTGATCAGCGCGTTGACCGCAACCGGCAGGTCCCGCACCAGGTACTGCTTCACGTAGTTGCATCCGAGGATGACGATCAGGTAAACCCACCACGGTGCCCATTTATTGGTGCCTTGCTTTTCCGGGCTCATCGAATAACCTCTTTCGGGTCACCGGCACTGCGTCCATTCTGGCCGAGCCGGGCCGCATTGCCATCCATAAGGGGAATGAGAATCGTCTCCTCATTTAGTAGGACGCGCCTTTTTCCCGTACGTGATATTCTGACGTTTATGTATTTGACATGCTCGATGTGATGCTGAAACTGTCGCGATGGCCGCTGCTGAGCCAAGAGGCGCTCATCGTCGGAGCCTCCGTGGTCACCGGTGGCCTGCTCTACCTGGCCGATCTCTATCCGCTGTACGTGACGGGCACGGCCGACCTCGCTCCGATGTGGTTACGGGTGGCGCTGTTCATCGCGATCTGCATCGTCGAGTTCTTCCGGCGCCTGGCCCCGGCCGCCGCGCTGAGCCTCGGCGGAGTGATCCTCGCGGTCGACTGCTTCCATGGCCCGACCATCCCGGTGCTGCTGGTCTTCGCCGATCTGCTCTACACAGCCACGCTCTACGGGCCGCGCAGGCTGCACCGGCAGATGGCGCCGATCGCCGCGGTGGGCCTGCTGGCCCTGATCACCCTGGCGTTCGTGCTGCAGCGCGACTGGCGGGTGCCGCTGATCGCCGCGGTGACCGCACTGCCGTTCATCGTCATCCCGATCTGGTGGGCGGCCAACGTTCGCCAGCACCGCGACATCGCCGAAGTGGAGCGGGCCAACGCCGCCCAGCTGGCCCAGATCGCCCGGCTCGACCGGTCCGCCGCGATCGTTGCGGAACGCGCCCGGATGGCCCGGGACTTGCACGACATCATCGCCGGGCACCTGTCGGCGATCGCGATCCAATCGGAGGCGGTGCTGGCCATGGACGACGACCCGGGCACCGCCCGCCGGGTACTGGCCGCCGTACGCCTCAACAGCGTCCAAGCGCTGGAGGAGATGGGCGCCATGGTGCGGCTGCTGCGCGCCGACGGCACCGCCTCGGACGAGACGATGGCCCCGACCCGCCTGTCCGACCTGCCCAAACTGGTGGAGTCGGCGCGGGCCAGCGGGATCGAGGTCGAGGTCGAATGCCAGCTCGACGACGATGTTCCCCTTCCCGCCGCGGTCGACCTGACCGCATACCGCATCACCCAGGAGGCGCTGACCAACGTGGCCAAACACGCTCCGCAGACCAAAGCCCTGGTCGACATCCGGCAGCAGCTCGACGTCCTGATCGTGCGGGTGGCCAACGACCTGGCCGGAACGTCGGCCACGGTCGCGCATCCCGGCGTGTCGCACCGAGGCCTGCTCAACATGCGCGAACGCGCGGCCGTGGTGGGCGGCAGCTTCTCGGCCGGTCCGGACGGCTCGAGCTGGCAGGTCCGCGCGATCCTGCCGACCACCGGGAGCCAGGCGTGACCATCAAAGTGCTGGTCGCCGACGACCACGGCTCGGTGCGGGCGGGTATCGCGCTGATTCTCAACAACGCCAAGGACATCGAGGTCGTCGGCGAGGCCGCGGATGGCACCGAGGCCATCGCCCAGGCCCGGGCGCTGCATCCGGACGTGGTGCTGATGGACGTACGGATGCCGGGCATGAACGGCATTGCGGCAACCCGGGTCCTCACCTCCGAGAGGCTCTGCGAGGTGCTGGTTCTGACCACCTTCGATCTCGACGAGTACGTGTACGGCGCGCTGCGGGCCGGCGCGGCGGGCTTTCTGCTCAAGTCGGTCGAGGCCGGCCCCCTGACCGAAGCGGTCCGGGTGGTCTCGGCCGGCGACGGCGTGCTGGCCCCCGAGATCACCCGCAAGCTCATCTCGGCGTTCGCGTCGAGCGCCGACCCGATGCCGCTGGCCAAGCCGGCGACCGGGCTTGACGAGCTGACCGAGCGGGAACGCGACGTCCTCGTCTGCCTGGGTGAGGGACTGTCGAACGCGCAGATCGCCGCGCAATTGTTCATCGGTGAGACCACCGTCAAGACCCATGTCTCGAAGGTGCTGTCCAAGCTCAGTCTGCGCTCCCGCGTACAGGCCGCCCTGCTCGTGCAGGAAATGGACCGCACCATCACCGGGGAGCAGCCCGGCAACGACCGCTGACCCGCTGACAAGGAGGAAACGTGTCCCGATGGATACGTACGCGTGCCCGCTCGACGCCGACCAGCATCGACCTGATCTGCCTCGCGCACGCGGGCGGCTCGGCCAGCTTGTTCCGGCACTGGTCCCATCCGCTGCCCGAGCACGTCCAGCTCGCCGTCGTGCTGTCCGCGGCGTGCTCGCGCTACCTGGCGCCGTATCTCGGGGCCGCCGGCATCCGGGTGAACCTGGTGGCGGCCGGCCCGCTGCGCACGATGGCCGCGTTCGGCATCGGCGAGAGCAGGCGGGAAGGCTTCACCCGGCAGGCGCAAGCCTGGCACGAGCAATCCCCGCTGGGCTGGGACCCCGCCGACTTCGTTCCGGTGGCCAAAAGCTGCGTGACCCTGCTGCCGGGCTGGCTGCCGGCCACCACCGGTGAGATCCTGCACGTCGACGGGGGGCGCCCACGCCGTCGGTGACCGGCCCGGCGTCAAGGCCGCCCCGCTCGCGGAGGTAGCAGCCCGGTGATCGTCGCCGTGATCATCGCCTGCGAGGTCGGTTTCTGGGCCATCCTCGCGGCCGGCCTGTTCGCCCGCTACATCCTGCGCCGCAAACGACTCGGCGCCGTCCTGCTGGTGTGCGTCCCGGTGACCGACCTCGTGCTGATCGCCGCGTCGATCGCCGATCTGCTCAGCGGCGCGCAGCTCGCCGCCGTGCACGGACTGGCCGCGGTCTACCTGGGCTTCAGCGTCGCGTTCGGACCGGATCTGGTGCGCTGGGCCGACGTCCGGTTCGCGCACCGGTTCGCCGGCGGGCCGCCGCCGCCCAGACCACCCCGGTACGGCCGGGCAAAGGTCAGCTACGAGTGGCGGGCCTGGCTGCGGTGCCTCGTCGCGTGGGCCATCACCTGCGTGGGGACCGCCGTGCTGGGACTGGTCTCCGGCGAAAGCCTGGACAGCCCCGCGGTCTTCGGCTACACCGTGCAGGCCACCATCATCATGATCGTCTGGTTCATCGGCTGGCCGCTGCGGACGACGCTCTCACCGCCCAAAGCCCCCGTCGGAGAACGGTAACCGGACGTCAACCGGTCATCCCGCCGCCCACCTGTAGCACCTGCCCAGTGACGTAGGTGGCGCGGGGGCCGTATGAGATCGCGACCACGGCCCGGCACACCGTGTACGAGCCGGTGAGATTGGTGTCCAGCACCGCATGCCACTGCTCGTCACTCATCCGCGCCAGCGGGACGTCGCGCACGGTCCCGGCCGAGTCCACCACGACATCGGACCGTCCTGCTCGACGTGCTCGTCAAGGTGTCGAATGGTGCTCGCATGAGCAATTCGCTGAGCCGGTCGACCACATTGCCGGTCGTATTGCGAGCCTACCAGAGTAATTCGCTTGATCAATGTTTTGTCGATCGGTGTTCAATTCCGCGAACGAAACACCAGACCGCCGGACGGAGCCGTCCGCGTATTGATGATCGGGAGATCAGAGCGAAATCCCGGTACCCCGGCCGGAACGCCCGGCTCTCATCCCGCAACGCACGAGGTACGGGCTGCCGGCCATCACGGTTGCGCAGCGCGCCGGCTCGCGCACGGCAGCTACCGCCCATGCCCGCGGTCCTCCGCACCAGCCGACGGGGGACCGGCAGACTCCGCTGGGTCTTCAAGTGGCCTGCGAGCAAGTATCGGGCTCGGCATGGAGCCTTTCGAGGGTCCGGAGGAGCTGGCGGGCGAGGTAGCGCATGAGGCAGCGCCGGGTTCCTTTGGTGGTTCTTCCTTCGGCTCGGCGTCGTTCGGCGCAAGCGCGGACGTCGTGCGGGTTTCTCCCACCTCTTCGGTATGCAGATCGGCAGCCCGGGGCAGGGTCCAAGCCCTGAGAGGGCCCCGGTTGGTGGGCGGGCCTGCGGCGATGGGCGAATCAAGGTCGACGTCGACCTCAATTAGCCCGCTGACCTGCCGAAGAGGTGACTGTCGCGGCACAGCAAGCGGCACGGAAGACACCGTTGCGGGGAGCACGTCGTCATGATTCAGCCAGCCCACCACGGCCCGCTTGCGGCGCCGCGAGTCATGCGCTGGTGTACGGCGGCCTGCACTGCGGCCGTGGCGTGGTTCTTGATGGTCATGGTGCAACCGGTCGAGCCGATTCTGCTGGGGTGGCTGCTGACGCCGGCGGCTGTTCTCTGCGCGGTGCTCGTGTGCTGGCAGGCCGCGAAGGCTCGCGGCGGACGTACGATCGCGGGCATCTTCTGGCGGCGCGTGGCCGTGGCCCTTGCCGTGTTCGCGATCTCGATGATCGCCCGGATCATCGACTCGGTGGAACCCGACCTGTCGATGACGGCTCGGATGAGCGTAACCTCCGCCGGCCTGCACGCCGCCGGTGTCGCTTTGATGATGTGGGCGCTGGTTCTGCTTCCGGCCGGGACGCACAACCGGGTTCAGCGAGCGGCTCTGTGGCTGGACCTCGGCACGGTCACCGTGGCCGCGGCGACCTTCCTGTGGCACTTTGCCGGAACTGCGATCCTGGCCGCGCCGGGCCGCAACCCGGTGACGGTGGTGGCCAGCATCGCGCTGATGATCGCCGGCCTGATCTGTCTGCTGATCATCGCGAAGGTCGCGCTGGCCGGCACCAGCGTGCTCGATCCGTACGCACTGCGCATGCTCGGCGCTGCGCTGGGCGTCGGTGGGCTCGGCACGGCCCTGGTGGTCGTGCTCGTGCCACCGGCGTACATCGACCCCAGCCTGCTGATCGTGCCGGTAGCCGTGTTGCTCATCGCGGGGGCCGCACGCCGTGACCTGCTGTCCGAGTCCGGCACCGAGGAACGGGCCACCCGGCCGCGCCGCCGGTTCAGCCTGCTGCCCTACACCGCGGTCGCGGCGACCGACACGCTGATGCTTCTCACCATGCAGCAGGACACGGGCGACCGCATGCTGATCGCCGTGGCCGGCGTCAGCCTGACCGTGCTGGTGATCGGACGGCAGATCCTGACCTTCCACCAGAACGAAACGCTGCTCACCCGTCTCGACGAGGCTCAGCAACGCCTGCAGCACGACGCGACGCATGACGCGCTCACCGGGCTGGCCAACCGGTCGTTGTTCGAGCAACGGCTGACCGCCGCCGCCCAGCACGGTCCGTCGAACGGCGGCTTCACGGTGGCGGTCATCGATCTCGACGGCTTCAAAAGCGTCAACGACACCCAGGGGCATGCAGCGGGGGACAGCTTGCTGCGGTACGTCGCGGACACCTTGCGGTGCGGGGTCCGCAGCCAGGACACCGTGGCTCGCCTCGGCGGTGACGAGTTCGTCATCCTGTTCCACGACCTCACCGGCGAGGCCGTCGATGACATCATCGTGCGCCTGCACGCCACCCTGGCCCAGCCCGCCGACCTCGACGGGCACCACCGTGTTGTCAGGGCCAGCTTCGGGGCCGCCGGGGGAGTCCCCGGCGTTGACCCGGCAGCGGTCCTGCGCGACGCCGACCTCGCGATGTACCGGGCCAAGAGCCGTGGCGGCGGATTCGAGCGGCACCGCGAACGGGAAGCAGACAGCGAGACCACGCGGATCCCGGGGACACCGCAGCCGACCAGCACGTCCGGCTGACCAGCCGGTGCGCTCGGGCCAGGCTCCCCGGCGGCCGGATCCCCGCGGTCGCCCGGATGCGTTCCACAGTGAACCTGGACCTGGCGGCGCCGGGCTGCCTAGTAGGTCAAGGTGCCGCGCAGCAGGCTCCGGCCGGAGTGCGTCGCGTCGCCGTCGTGCGGTTCGTCGCTGACGTCGACCAAGCGGTAGCGGTTCATGTCGACGCCCACCGGCACCGGCAGCACCGCGTCTGGCTTCTCGGGCAGGTTACCGATCGCCACCATCTTCGCCGGATCGTCCGGGTCGATCAGCCAGACCTCGTGGAAGCCGGTGGTCAGCGGCAGGTTCCGGATGTCGATGCGCAGCTGACCGTCGGACAGCACCTGTACCGTGCCGCCGGCGGCTGCCGGCACGGTGGGTAGCGGCGACAGCGTTGCCCGCGCGGCTACGGTTTCGGCCGGAGGGCGCCGGAGGTAGCGGTCCACCGTGACCGTGCCCACCACCGCGAGGACCGCCGCAGCAGCGGCAGCGAGCACCGGCGCGAGCCAGGGGCGCCGCGGCCGGCTGTTGCGCTCCGGCCGTGGCGTGACGTCGGCGACCGGGGTGACGGGTGCAGCGATGCCTGCCTCGATGCGCTGCCAGAGATGCTCCGGCGGCGCGGGAAGGTTGCTCAGCCCCTGGCTCTCGGCGCCGAGGCCGGCAACGGTGCGCAGCGTGTCGAGTTCATCGCGGCAAGGCTCGCACCGCTGCAGGTGGCCGGTCTCGTCGGACTCCGCGGTCTGCTCAGAGAGCGCGAGAAGTACCAATCGATCGGGGTCGAGATGCTGCACCGTCCACCTCCCAACGACGTCGCAAGTTCGCCAGTCCCCGGCGGATATGGCTTTTCACCGTACCGAGCGGCATGCCGGTGACGGCCGCGATCTGCGGATGGGTCAGATCGTCGAAGAACGCCAACTCCAGCGTGCGCCGCTGCTCCGCAGGCAACCGGCTCAGCTCATCGGCGACCACGAGCCGGTCGACGATCTGCTCGGGGCGTTCCGGCTCCTCCGGCGGCGCCACCTGGGCCCGTACGGTCTCGGTCACCCGGTTGTCGCGGGCCATCGAACGAATCCGGTCGATCGTCTTGCGCCGGGCTATGCCGAGCAGCCAGGCCAGCATTGTGCCGCGCTGCGGGTCGAACGAATCCCGCCCGGACCAAGCCGCCACGAACGTCAGCTGGGTGACGTCCTCGGCGTCGGCTTGGTTGCCCAGCAGCCGATGAGCCAGGTGGAGCACCGCAGCGCCGTGCCGTTCGTACGCTGTTCGCAACGCCTTCTCGTCGCCGTCGCGCAAGCGCTCGGCGAGCTCGTCGTCGGAGCTCATCATCCTCCCCTCGGCGTCATCGTTCCCGTGCCTGTTTCGGTCCGCGACCGCTTCCTGGATGCAGCAGATTTATCACATCCGGGTTCGCATCCACCTCCCACCGCCGCGTCGAAGACCAGGACATCGGATCAATACGTTGTCAGAGGGAGTCCTGATGCTCGTCATGAGTCTGCGCCGCACGGCCGCGGTCGGTGCGGTGGCCCTGATCGCTTTCGGCACCGCCGGAGCGTTCGCATCCAGCCCCGCCGCCGCCGCAAAGGCCAATGCCCAGGTGTCCGTTGTGCACGGCATACCGGGCCAGCCGGTGGACGTCTACGTCAACGGCAAGAAGACCATTCCCGGTTTTCAGCCCGGAAAGGTCGCCGGACCGCTGAGCCTGCCCGCCGGCGAGTACGACATCGCGCTCACCAAGCCGGGCGACGCGATCGGCGACGCGTTGCTGACCGTCGATGACGCCAAGGTTCCCGGTGGCGCGAACATCAGCTTGGTTGCCCACCTCAGCGTGGACGGCAAGCCGGTGCTGACCCCGTTCGTCAACGACACCGCCAAGCTGGCTGCGGGCCAGGCGCGGCTGGTCGTACGGCACACCGCGGCGGCCCCGGAGGTCGACGTGCGCGCCGGTGGCAAGCCGGTGTTCGAGGGTCTGAGCAATCCCGAACAGGCCAAGGCCGACATCGATGCGGGCACGGTGTCCGCCGACGTGGTGCTGGCCGGCACAAGCACCCGGGTGCTCGGGCCCGCCGACCTGAACCTGAAGGAAGGAACGGCGACGATCGTGTACGCCGTGGGCTCGGCCGACGACAAGACTCTCGACCTGGTGACGCAGTCGATCAGCGGGCTGCACTCGGCGCCCGGTGGCGTGCCCAGTGGAAACGGCGGTCAAGCCGACCGCGGACCGGCGCCGGCCTGGTACGGCGTGGGCATCGCCGGTGTCCTGCTGGGCCTGCTGGGGCTTTCGCGGCTCGTGGCCGCCCGTCGATGAGCGGACTTCGTGGCACGTCCCGGCGCTCGCCGGGGCGTGCCCTGCTTCTTCTGCTTCTCGGCGCGCTGCTCACCACCTCCGCCGGCGTGGCGGCGTGCCGTTCCAAGCCTGCCGCTGACTTCGGTGCGCCGGCGGCGACCGCGTCCCCGGTGGCGCCGGCACCCGCGCCGTCCACCGCCGGTCCCGTACCGATCCAGCACGGCAGGCCCGCGGCGACCGCACCCGACTCACCCACCCGGCTGGCCATTCCGGCGCTGAAGCTGACCGCCGCTGTTGATGCCGTGGGCATCGACGAGCAGACCGGCGACTTTGCTGTACCCCCGAGCGTGGACCGCGTCGGCTGGTACAAGTTCGGGCCCGGTACGTCGGCCGCCGCGGGTTCCATCGTCATCGCAGGTCATGTGGACAGTGCTGAGGAAGGCGAAGGAGCGTTCTTCCGGCTTGGCTCCCTCGAGGCCGGCGACCAGGTCGAACTCACCAGTACCGGCGGCATTTCTCGTACGTTCCAGGTGGTGGCCCGGCAGCGGTACCGCAAGACGGCGATCCCGCTGCAGAAGTACTTCGCCCGCGACGGTGACGTCCGGCTCACGCTGATCACCTGCGGCGGCCCGTTCGACCAGCGGACCCGCCACTACCGCGACAACGTGGTTGTCACCGCGACGCCGATGTCCTGACCCGGGTGCACCGGCCGGGTGGGTTCGCGGTGGGCAATCACCACGTACCGGCCGTGTATGCGTGGTCTATGCGCTGTGCCGGTAGCTTCATGCGTGTCCGGCAGCACCGGCAGCGGGCAGGAGGGCCCGAAGGTCACCTCAGCCGCGCTCAGTGGCCACCTGCCGCGACAATCGCAGTCAGCGTCTCGGGATCGGTGTAGCGGCCTGACTCGTTCTGCAGGCGCAGGGCGAGCGCGGCCTGGCTGGCTGCTTCGGCGACGCGACCCTGGTCATTGTTGACTTCCGCTAGCGCGGCCAGCGCCGCGCCCTCCAAGCCGCGGTAGCCGTAGCGACGGGTCTCGGCGAGCAACGACGTCAGATCCGGGGTGCCCGGCGCGGGGGCGCCGGCCTGGCCGGACACAGTCCATCGATGCTCGGCCAGCGCAAGAGCGATCGCGTGGGTCAGTGTCAATGAACGGGTCTGTGCGGTCGCGGTCAGCTGGTACGCGCTGCGGTGGTATTCGATCGCGCGGTCGTGCTCGCCCAGGACGTCGTGCACCTCGGCGGCTTCGTGCAGCACAAAGCCGAGGTCACGGGCGTCAAGTCCGGCGGGGATGGCCAGTGCTCGCTGAATGTGGGGCAGCGCCGTGCCGGCCGCACCAAGTCCGCGCCAGGCTGCGGACAGGTTGACCAGCGCACCGATCAGGCAGGAGACATGACCGACCTCGTCCGCGATGCTCAAGGCCTCTGCTGCTTGCCGGGTGGCCGCGCTGAACTTGCCGCACAGCAGGCTGAGCCCAGCCGAGTTGGTCAAGATGATCGCCTGCCCGATCCGCGAACCCTGCTTCTCGATGACGGTCAGCGCCTGGCGGAACAGATCTCCGGCCAGCTTGAGCTCACCCTGTTCCGCGCGATAGGCACCGAGAAGCTGCAGGGTACGGCCTTCGTTCAGCCGGTCACCCAGGTGCCGGCTGATGACCAGGGCAGCCTCCAGTTGCTGCACCGCGGCGGTGAGACCGCCCAGTTGACCGTGCAAGGCTGCGGTGGAGCTGAGAGCAAGCTGTTCAGCCTCGGGCCAATGCGCGCGGCGGGCGAGGCGCGCTGCTTCGGCGTACCGGGCGATCCCGGCGGTGAAATCGCACCTGCCGTCGGCGATACGCGCCAGGGCGATCTGCGCCGCCGTCTGGCCCTTCAGGTCGTCTGCCGACTCAGCCGCTTGGGCACCGGCGGCGGCCACCACCGCCCAGGTGTCCAGGTCGACCCGAGTCCACAGATACCTGCCCACCGCATCGGCCAGCCGGGTCACCAGGCTGGCGATGCCGGGCTCGCGACTCACGCCGCAGGCGGCGATGAGGTTGGGCAACTCCGCGGCGAACCAGGTCTGAGCGGCGGCTGCATCCCCGCCGAAGTGATCCACGCCAGCCCAGCCCGGCAGACGCAGGGCACCCGGTTGCAGAATCCGGTCCGCAGCCTCGGTCAGGTCACGGTAGTGCTCGTAGAGGCGGTGCAAAGCCGCCGTCTGGTCCGGTGCGCCCGGCTTGGTCCGCGCGTACTCCCGGATCAGGTCGTGGAAAGCGAAGCGGTTGATGCCCCGGCGCACCACGAAATGCGCGTTGACCAGGCGCAGCAGATCCGGCTCGACAGCCTCTGGCGGGACGCCGGCGAGTGCGGCGGCGGCGCTGGTGGTGAAACCCGGCCCGGGTACGAGGCTGAGGAGCCTGAGCAACCGCTGTTGACCAGCGGTGAGTCCGCGCAGGGAGAGATCGAACGCGGCAAGCACCGCACGTTCGGTATTGCCCCGCGCGCGGGCGCCGGCCTGGTGCTCGGTCAGGTAGCCGGTGATGCTCTGAGCCGGGTCTTCGGCTACGTCGGCAGCGGCGATGCACAATGCCAGGGGCAGCCACCCGCAACGCCGGGCCAGGGTCCGGGCGGCTGCGGCTTCGCGGCGCACGCGGGCCGGACCGACGATGCGCACGATGAGCTCAAGCGCCTCGTCCTCCATCAGTGCAGCGAGTGGCACCTGCCGGGCGCCGTGCCGGGCGATCAGCCCGGCCAGCCGGTTACGGCTGGTCACCACGACTGCGTTACCGCTTCCGCCCGGCAGCAATGGCACCACCTGTTCGGCGGAGGCGACGTTGTCCAGGACCATCAACAGCCGTTTGCTCGCCAGCAGTGAACGCAGCAGAGCCGCAGCCTCGTCGATGGCCGGCGGCACCCGGTCCGCTTCGACACCCAGAGACCAGAGCAACCGGCGCAGCGCCTCGGCGGGTGCGGTGACTGGCTCTGCGCTGAAACCACGCAAATCAACGAAGATCTGCCCGTCGGGGAAATCGGCCACAGCGCGCCGTGCCCATTCCACAACCAGCGTCGTCTTACCGACCCCGGCCGGACCGACTACTGCCAGCACCGGTAGCCGTCCCGAGTCCTGGGCATCTGCCAGAGCGGTGTCAAGTGCCGCGGTTTCGCGGGTCCGACCGGTGAAATGCCCCGAGGCAGGCGGGAGTTCGGCTGGCCGGGCGACCACCGCGGACTCGGCCCCGACCGGCACCCCAGCCGGGCGCTGCAGCGCGGGATCCTGCCGAAGCACCGCTTGGTGCAGCCCGGCCAGCTCAGCACCGGGCTCCACACCGAGCTCCTCGGCCAGGGCGGCGGCGGTTTGCCGATAGGCGGCCAGCGCGTCGCTCTGCCGGCCCGCCCGGTAGAGCGCCAGCATGAGCAGGGCCACGAAGCGTTCTCGATACGGATGCTGGCGGACCAGCGCGGTCAGCTCGCCGACAAGCTCCGCTGCGCCACCACGATGCAGGTCCAGTTCGACGCGCCGCTCAACAGCGAGCAGCCAGCGTTCCTCCAGCCGGGCGGCCTCATCTTCGACCGCCTCCAGGGACCCCACGTCGCCAAAGGCCGCACCGCGGCGCAGCGCCACCGCATCGGCCAACGCTGGCCGGGCGGCCTCAGGCTCGGCGCGCTCCAGTGCCATTTCGGCCTGCGTGCACAGGGCCGCGAAGTGTTTGATGTCGGTCCACACCCGGTCGGTGTGCAGCCGATAGCCGGGCCGGCCGCTGCCACTGATGATCTGTTCGCCGAGGATACGACGCAGCCCGTGAACGTAGGTGCGCAGATTGTTGCGCGCGGAATGGGGAGCCTGAAAACTCCACAGTGCTTCAATCAACTCGCCGGACGGTATCTCAACATCCGGGCGGCACAGCAACAGCGCAAGCAGGGCGCGCTGCTTGGGCGGCCCGGCGGTGATCGCAGCACCCCCGGCGGTGACGACTATCTCCCCGAACGCATAGATCCGGACCACGTCATGATCTGAAGAAGACATCGCCTAGAAGATAGACCGCAGACGCCAGCGTGGACATTGCTCCCGGCCAAACCTGCGAGTGTCCGGGTCACCTTACGAGTCCCTCGGCGCCCGGAACCCGAAATAAGCGCGCCTACTCCGGGTAGACGGTGCCGGGCGGTGCGGCGATCAGAACTGTCGCTTCGGTACACCAGCCGAGTGTCCGGTACAACTGCTGGCCCTGGACGCCGCCGATGAGCAGCCCGGTCTGCGCGCCGAGCTCGATCGCCGCGTTGGCCAGACTTCCCATGACCACACTGCCCAGTCCCCGGCGCCGATGACCCGGCCAAGTGAGGATCTTGTCGGCCGAGGCGTACCCGCCGACGACTCCCGCATAGCCCCGAGCGGCGTCCGAGCCATCGTCGGCGAACACCTGGACGAAGACGACGCCGTCGTCGACCGTGGTCTCGGTTCGGTACCCGGCGGGCACCGGGCTGAGGGGATGCTCACGCAGGTCGACGCTCATCAACTGCTCGGATTGCTGCAACATGGTCAGCCCAGCCGCCTTCAGCGCGCCTACCGCCGCCTGCGGCTCTGTGGTTGCCACGGTCAACCAGGTGACGCCCTCCTCCCGGAGCGCCGCCGCGGCGAGCCCGGCCAACGACTCGGCCCGGTCATCGAACGCGAAAAACTCGATCTCGCGCGAATCCAACCGGCAATGCACCCGCAGCCCGCCGGGCACCTCAACGCCCGGCTCGACCCCGCGCGCCCTGCCCCAGCCCCGCTGCCACGTCGCGAACACATCCCGAGTGCCATACACGCCGGCCAGTAAATCATGGAGAACACGGACCAGTCCCGCACATATACGAGGCATGTACGGCAGGCGCTTACCTTCGCGTTGTTCGATACGCCTGGGCAAGAAGGGTTACATTCATGCGCAGAATCACCTGTTCCGCCGTACTGTCCGTCGCGCTGACCGCCGGTGCCCTGCTGGCCGGCGCCGGCCCTGCCGCCGCCTGGACGCAGAAATTTTCCTGCGACAAGAGCTTGCACAACTGGACCGAGTACGGGTACCTGAACGCTCTGGTGTCCTGGTCCTCCGGCGGCGGCGTGGAAACGAACTTCGCAATGAACTCGAGCATGAAGCCGATCAAGGCGGAGTCGTTCGTGCGGCTGTTCTTCAGCGACGGCAGCACCAAGAACCTCAAGTACACCGATGTCGATGACCAGAGCAACGGCGGAGGCGGGATCACCTACAGCAATCCCGTCAACCATCCTGGTGTTACCAAGCTGATGTTCCACACCTACATCGGCCCGGACAGCAACGTGTGGGGCTGTGAGGAGTGGGTGTACCGGCCGTAGGTGCCGGGCGCAACGTGACCCCGGCACGAGGCCGGCCGGGGTCACGTTCGGTGCCGGGGATGGCTACTTGCGGATCGAGTCGTAGCGGTACGGGTCGAAGCCCGCGCGCCGGGTATCCGCCACATTCATCTTGCGGTGCTGCATGTCGTGACCCGGCCGGCTCTCCTCATAGACCCAGAAGTCCGCCTTGGTGTCCGCGTTCACCCACTTGTCGAACAGCACCGCGTGGTCGTGCTCGTGGACCACGGCGTCGCCTCGCAGCAGGTCGTTCCAGTTGATGACGTGCGATACGTCATCCAGCGTCCACGTGGTCTTGCTGGTCTTGAGCTTCCAGGCCATCGAGACGAACCCCGAGCAGTCCGTACGGTAACGCTTGCCATGGTTGACGTCCCACGCGTCGGCGGAACCATAGGGCACGTTGCGGTCGTACCAGTCCTTCGCGCGGGTCATGACGCTGTCACGCTTGATGGGTTTGCCGTACCCGGCCGCGGTCAGTTCGGCGTCCTCGGCCACGGTGAGGACCTCCTCAGCGCCCTCGCCGCCGCCGGGACTGACCGGGTCGTCGGCAGCGGCTGCCTGCCCCGCCACCGCCGCGCTGGTGGGGACGCTGCTGGCCAAGGCGGGGGCGGGAGCTGACATGATGGCCGCCGTGGCCGCGAGGGCCCCTGCGATGGCGGCCGTGCGGATCCGGCGATTGGTGATGGTACGCATTCGTCGCTTTCCTTCCCGGTACGACAAGACGCCCTGTGGCATCGGCGGAAAGCTATCCACAGGCCGTACATCGGCCGTACATGCCAGCACGGACAACAAATGTGCGCGCCCTGCCTACTTTCGGCCACACCGAGAAAGGAAGGCAGACATGCCGAAGACAATGCTCGCGGCAGCCGGAGCGCTTGCGCTGACCGCGCTGGCAGCGACTACTCCGGTACGAGCGGCTGAAGCCGCCACGGTTGCTTCCATGCCCGCCGCGGCTGCGAGCGCCTTCGCCACGCAGCTGGGCGACTCCCGTACCGGCGGTGTCTATGTCGATGCCACCGGCCGTACCGTCGTCACCGTGACCAACGCTGCCGACGCCCAGGCGGTACGCGATGCAGGCGGGGTCGCCCAAGTCGTCGAACGCAACCTGAGCGAACTGCGATCGGCCACCACCGTGCTGGACGACTCCGCCCGCGTTCCCGGCACGTCATGGGGCATCGACCCGAGCACCAACCAGGTGAGCGTCGAGATGGACAGCACCGTGACCGGCGCGAATCTGCAGCGACTGACGGCTGTCACCGACCGCCTTGGCGCGGCCGTACGAGTCGGCAGGGTCCCCGGCAAGCTCACCCTGACCGCCGGGTTCACCTCCGGCGGCCAAGGGATCCAGAACAAAGCCGAAACCCTTACCTGCTCGATCGGTTTCAATGTACGTAACACCGCCGGCGCCAAGTCCTTCATCACCGCCGGGCACTGCGGCAACAAGGTCAGCACCTGGTACAAGGCGGCCAACGGCACCTACCTGGGCACGAACAAGCAGAGCACCTTCCCCGGCAAGGACTACGCCGTGGTCACCTACGCCAACAACGACGTCTCCGCGTACGGCACGGTGTGGGTCAACGGTGCCGAGCAGCAGATCACCAGCTCCCGCTACCCGATTGCCGGTGAGTCGGTCGCCCGTACCGGAACCACCAGCACCGACCTCGTCGGCGCGGTCCTGCTGACCAGCACCACGGTCAACTACTCGGAGGGTACGGTCACCGGACTGATCAAGACGTCACTGTGCGCCGAGTTCGGCGACAGCGGCGGCCCCCTGTTCCATGGTTCGGTGGCGCTCGGCATCACTTCCGGATCCGTTGGCGCCGACCAGTCCTGCACCACCGCAGTCAGTGAACGGCGCTCCTACTATCAGCCTGTGCAGGAAGTCCTCGATCGCACCGGGCTCGGTGTCTTCTGATGCAGCTCCGGCCGTCCGCGGGATCGCACAGGAACAGTACGCGCACCCTCGCCGTGGTGCTCATGCTCGTAACCGCGTTGATGTCGGCGGGCTCACCGGCGTTGGCTGCGGGGCAGAAACACAGCGAAACCCTGCTGTTCGACGGGGATGGTGAGACCCTCAACGGCACCCGCTACCACTCATTTCGCATTCCTTCGCTGCTGCGCACCACCAAGGACACCCTGCTCGCCTTTGCCGAGGGCCGCGCGGAGTCCAACCGGGACTACGGCAACATCAATCTGATGGTCAAACGCTCGACCGACGACGGCGCAAGCTGGTCCGCCCTGGCCGAGGTCGTCGGAACCGGACAGGGCACCTGGGGCAATCCGACCGCCGTGGTGGAGCGCACCAGCGGCACAATTTTGCTCTTCCTGTCGTGGAACCCCGCCGGTCTGAGCCAGAACGGAGCAGACGGCACCACCCGGATCAGTGCGTGGGGCGAGCGCCGGGTCAAACTTTTCACCAGCAGCAAGCAAGAGGATGGGCGAACCTGGCACGGCCCGGTCGACCTGACAGCCGCTGTCACCCCCAAGAAGCACGCCGACGGCTCGGAGTGGGCCTGGGATGCGGTCGGGCCGGGGGCGGGCATCGAGACCTCGTCGGGCCGGCTGGTGATTCCGGCCACCAACCGCACCATCTACAGCGACGACGGTGGCACAACTTTTCACAGCGCCCCCATGGCACGCGGGCAAGAGGTCACTGGGGAAAGTTCCGTCCTGGAGTTGACCGACGGCCGGCTGATGCGCAACGACACCGCGGTCAAAGCGAAGTGGGAGACGGCGAAGAACCGCTGGATAGCGCGCGGCACCGTCGAGGGCGGATTCACCGCCTACACCCCCGATCCGCACCTGCCGGACCCGCATGCGCAGGCTTCGGTCCTGCGCTACAACCTCGACACCACACCACGGATCATGTTCCTCAACTCGGCCAGCACGACGAATCGCCGGGCCATGACGATCCGGGTCAGCACCGATGAGGCGGTCACGTGGCCGGTGAGCCGCCCGCTGAGCGACGCGCCGCTGCCGGCATGGCCTCAGCTAGGCGCCGGCAACGTGGCCGAGGGTGGCTACTCCAGCATGGCCAAGACCGCTGACCTGTCGGTCGGCGCGCTCGTGGAGGTCAACGAGGATGTCGACGCGAACGAGACTTCGCACCGCTCGATCGTCTTCCGCAAAATGAACCTGCCGTGGATCACCGGCTGACCGGTGTCACGACGGGTCAGGTCTCACCCCGGATCGCCGGCGCCGATCTTCCTGGTCAGCAAGCGACCTGCCCACCAGCCGGGCCAGATGTCATTGGCGGGGGAGCCACCTTGGTCGCAGTTTCCTGAACATGTGGCCGCTGACCGGCATAGTCTGATTCAGCGTTCGCGTTCGAGGGGTCGTGTGGTGCGAATCAGTGCTGCACCTCAGCTGGTCCGCGCCTGAAGCTCCGGCAAGTCGTCATGGTGGGCCTGGATATGCGCAGTAGATGGGGCTTCGGCGCCGCGGTAGCGATCATGATGATCGCTTACTACTCCGTACCCGATGAAGCATGGCAGTTCTGGCTGCAGAACGGTGTGTGCTACCTCGCTGCGCTGGCAATCCCGGTCGCGTTGCGCCGTCGCGGCCCGAGCCGTCGTGAGCAGGTGCCATGGTGGCTGTTCGCGGCGGCTGTTGCGCTGTCTTCCTCGGGCGGCATCGCCCTGCGCTACGGTTTCGGGGAACTGGCCGGGCCGGACGTCTCGGACTATCTGTACCTGTCTTTCTACCCCCTCTGCGCGCTCGCCCTCGGCATCATGATGAAACAGTTGGGGCGTCGCGCGGACTGGGCCGCGTCGATCGACGCGCTGACGGTCACGGCCGGCATAGGCCTGCTGGCGTGGATCTACGAGCTGGAGCCGGCGCTGCACGCGCCAGGTGACTCGCTGGCCGATCGCATCACCACCATCGCGTACCCGCTGGCGGACATGCTCCTGCTGGCCCTGACGCTTTTCCTGGTACGCACGAACGGCCCGCGCGGCGGCTCAGCACCACGCTGGATTGCGGCTGCCTTCGTCTCCTACCTCATCGGCGACGCCGCGTGGGTAGCCGTGCAGCAGCTCAATGAGCAATGGTCCGGCATGTGGCTGACCGACCACATCATTCTCAGTTGCTACCTGATCGGGCTCACCCTGCTGGCGCTGGCCTCATGGCAACCCAGCATCCGCGACGACGGCCCGGGGGCGGCCGCGACTGCCCGGCTGACCAGACCGCAACTGGTTCTGCTCAGCACCGCCGTACTCATCGCACCGGCGGTCCTACTCGGCGAAGCGCTGCACTCGCAGGTGACTCACGGCAGCTCCATCGCGATCGGCTCAGCGCTGATGTACTCGCTGGTCATGACGCGAATGATGCAGTTGCTGCGGCAAGCCGAACGAACCTCGGCGCAGGTACGCGAGCTCTCCCGCCAAGACGCCCTGACCGGCCTGCCCAACCGCCGCGCCTCCATCGACGAACTACCCCGCTACCTCGAACAAGCCCGACGCGACGGCATTCCGATCAGCGTCGGCATGCTCGACCTCGACCACTTCAAGGCCTACAACGACCAGTACGGCCACCCCAGCGGCGACCGCCTCCTCAAGGCCGCTGCTTCGGCTTGGCATGCCACGCTACGACGATCCGACGTCCTGGCCCGTTACGGCGGCGAAGAATTCATCGTCCTGCTACCTGGGGCCGACCTGCAGCAGGCGACTTACGCCTTACACAGACTGCAGCCCGTCACCCCCGAGGACCAAACCTTCTCGGCCGGCATCGCAACGTGGGACTATCACGAAACCTCCGACGAACTGATCGCCCGAGCCGACGCCGCGCTCTACACCGCCAAACGCACCGGCCGCGACCGTGTCTGCCTCGCATAAGACCCGCGTGGGCGATTTTGATCACCCGGCCAACCAGGTCGGGACTGAAAGATGTTTCGATTCTCGCTCCCATGGTCCGGCCTTTGATGTGAAACGACTGAAACTGCTCGGTACCGGGTCTCCCCAGCGGCGGATCGCATCCCGGACGGCGTCCAGGTTCGCGGTTGTCCGGGCCTTGAAGTAAGGGGGCTGCCCGGCACGAGGTCCGAGCGTGCGACCGGTACGCAATGGTCATCCGGAACGTCGGACGTACCGTGACAGTCAACAGTGGATAGTGCTGAGGCGGTCTCGTTGGCCCGGCCCTGCGCTTGCGCAGCAAACCGGGACTGGTGGCCCGGTCCGATTCACAGACCTGACCCATCGAGTACGCCCACAAGCCCCGGTGTATCCGCTGGAATTGCCTAGCTGGCGATTGAGGCGTCGGCGCTGCCCGCGCATCCCCGTTGCACCCGGCAACCCGACCGGACGACCGCGGTGACGGCCGACCGGACCGGATCACGCGGCACACGGACTGCGCCGGCGCCTCCGTCTTCTACAGCCTGGTGGTGGACGTCGGCTTTACGTGCAGATCAGCAGGCCGGCACCGGTGACCTGCCCGAAGACCCTGCGGGCCGTTCACTCGTAGCAGCTCTGATCCGCCGACTCCAGCGCCAACTCAGAGACCTTCTTGTTTTTGATCATCATGCGGTAATACGCGTCGGCGTTGCCGGGCACCTTCACGAAGCCCCGGTGGTCGCCGACCGGGTCGTCAGCCGCGGCAACCTTCCATCCCGAATAGGCATCGCGTACGGCGCTTTCCGAACTGCCGATCCCGATGCCTTCGGGTGTCCGAAGGCCGGGGCGCCCGTCGATGACCTGAACCCCTTGCGTGCTGCCCGCCGCCACCCGAGCATCCGGGTAGCCTTTGAGCGAGGAGTAGAGGCTGCATTTGGCTTCCTCGGTGCCCTCCCACTTGGTGATCATGCCGGTGGCGGTGGCCTGCTTCGAGGTCATGCCCAGCTTGAGCGGTCCAAGGCCGTTGGGGCCCAGCGTCTTGGCGGCCGGTGCCGCGGTGCCCGGCTTGCTGGACGCCGGTTTGGTGGGCTGCTTCGACGGCTCCGTCGTCCGGGTCGACGGCTCGATGGTCCGGGTGGACGACGGTGGCGACGACGGCGTGGGCGACGCCGACGGGACAGGCGAGGCCGTCACGGGGGCGGCTTGACCGTCGGCATGGGACACGGCTGGCTGGCAGGCGGCCGATAGGAGAACCGTGGCGGCGAGAACGGGCAGCAGGGTGGCGTGCTTCATGAGTGGCCTTTCGCAGTTGTTGCTTGTCATTGAGTGCGATGCGGCCACGTGGCAAGTGGTTCGGAGAATGCAGGTCACAGAGGAGTAACGGCTGACTGCTGGGCCATCCACTTCTCGAACGCGTCCGCGGTCAACGGCCGAGCGTAATAGAAGCCCCGTCCGTGGTTGTACCCCAGCAGCGTGAGCTCAGCGGTCTCCACGCCCTGCGCAACGGTGTGCAGGTGCAACGCCCGCACCAGCCGGCATGTTCCGGCCGTGGGAATCATGAATCCAACGCAGGTGTAGACATGCGTCCGGCGACAGGGCCGAGCACTCCCTGTCCGGGCACCGTGAAGGTCCAGGTGGTGTCCTGGGGCAGGATCGCTTCCAGCGCGGACACGTTCAGCTCGTCCAGGGCGTGAGCGTAGTTCGCCACTGCGTGCTGCAGTTCGGCTGTCACGAGACCACCGTCAGCACGATCTTGCCCTGGATGTGGCCCTGCGCGGCGCGCGTGTGTGCGTTGCCGGCCTCGGACAGTGGATATGTGCTGTCCACCCCCACCTGGAGCTTGCCCTCGTCGAACAGGCGCCCTATCTCGGCGAGCTGTGGGCCGCTGGAACGCACCTGGATGTCGGAGACCGAGATGCCCAGACGCGCTGTCTCTTCCGGGTCGTACTGGGCGAAGAACACCGGAAGCATGGTGCCGCCGCGCCTGAGCACGGTCAGAAAGTATGAGCTGTCCGGGCCACCGACCGTGTCGATCACCAGGTCGATCCCGCTGACCACGTCCGCGGCCCGCGTCCGGGTGTAGTCGATGAACTCATCGGCGCCGAGCTTGCGCAGGAACTGTTCGTGGCGGCCCGAGGCCACCGCTACCACGCGTGCTCCCTTCAACTTCGCCAGTTGCACCGCGAAGTGCCCCACTCCGCCCGCGGCCCCATTGACCAGCACGGTCATCCCCGGTGCGATCGGCACCGGCTGATGCACCCGACCGGTGAACGGAGACGCCACGTCGTGGCCGAGATCAATCAGCAACTGCCAAGCCGTGAGCACGGCCATCGGAGCCCCCGCCGCCTGCACGTGGTCGATACCGGCCGGCTTGCGGGCCAGGTCCGCCGCCGGCGCGGCCACATACTCGGCGTATGTCCGGCCGTCGAAGCCGGGGAACCGCAGCATGCCGAAGACCTCGTCACCGACGGAGAACTCCGCCACGTCCGAAGCCACCGCTCGGACCACGCCCGACATGTCCGTTCCGGGAGTCAACGGGAACTCCAGCGCCGGCCTCATCTCGGCTGGCATGACCTTCAGGCCCTCCCGCAGGTACCAGTCCGGCGGGTTGACGCCCGCCGCGTACACCTGGACGAGGACCTCGCCCGGTCCGATCTCGGGCAGGGGCACCTCGTCGTACTGCAGAACTTCCGGCCCACCGGCCTCGTGGAACTGGATCGCCTTCATCTCGCCTGTGCTTTCTCGGGGAACGTTGCTCCTCAGTCAAGGCCGGAACGTCCTGGCCGTCCAAGACCGGTTCGGCAACCCAATCATTCCGAAAAGACATGACGCGTACGCTTGGCTGGATGAACGATCTCGGGCAGGATTTGGAACTGCGCCTGGTGCGATATTTCACCGTGGTTGCGGTGCACCAGCACTTCGGCCGGGCCGCCGCTGACTTGCACGTCGCCCAGCCGGCGCTGAGCCGCCAGATTCAAAGACTCGAGAAACAACTCGGCGCTCGGCTGCTGGACCGCGTGCCCCAGGGCACCCGGCTCACTCCGGCCGGCCAGGCCTTCCTCCCTCGGGCCCAAGCCTTGTTGCAGGCCGCCCGGCAGGCCGAACTGGCTGTGCGCGACCATGCCGGGACCGAACGGATCACCATCGGCTACGTCGAAGACCTCGTGATCACTGCCGCGGTCCGAGAACTGCGCCGCCGCCACCCGCACGCCGAGATCTCCACCCGGCACCTGAGCTGCCGGGACGTGGAAGCGCTGTCCGGCAACCGCGTTGACGCCTTGCTCGGGCGAGCCCCGCTGCCACTCGCCGCCGACAAGGTGCTCACCACCCCGCTGTACGAGGAACCCCGGATGCTCGTGGTCCCGCGCGATCATCCCTTGGCTGACCGCGCGTCGGTGACCTCGGAGGAACTGGCCGGGGAGAGGGCAGCACCCTGCGCTTTCGAGACCGCGGACTGGACCTCCTACCAGCTCCTCGGCGCCGGTGTGCCACAGCTGGAGAGCTACGAGGACAAACTCGAACTGGTCGCGAGCGGTCGAGCGATCGCCGTGCTACCAGTCGGGGATCTGCGCAGCTCACTACGTCCCGATCTGGTCACCGTCCCGATCGAAGGCGCTCCCCCCAGTCGGGTCGTGGTGGTCAGCCGCAAGGGCGACCCGAATCCGATGATCAGGAGTTTCCGGCTGGCGGCCAAGGCCGCACTGACGGCCTCGGTAGCCTGACGGGCTTGGGCCTGAACTGCATCCACGGCTCCGGGCTATCGAAGCCATTTGTCGCCCGCTCAGACGTAAGGGCACACTTCTGCCGCTGATGGCTGAGCCGGCTCTGCCGTTGCGTCACGCTCCGTAGAGGTGTCTCGGTGTGCCACACACGCTCGCGTCGATGAGGGGGCGAACGTCCAGTCAGGATCCCGCAGATTTTAAGCTGGGGACGTGTCGGATCCGCAGGATGCCGTTCGTAGCCTGGGTGGAGCTGGACACTGGGTCCGGAGAACAGATGGAGCGACCAATGCCCCAATACCTTATCTACTTCAACCAGCAGTGGGTGGGCGAGCACTCAGAGGATTGGTTCCGCGAGCGAGGTCCCCTCGCCAGGGCGGCCGTCGACGAGATCAAGGCCGCCGGGGCGTACGTCTTCGCTGGGGGCCTTGATGAGCAGGGCCCGGTCTTCAGCGCCGACGCGACGAGCGGCGCAGTGATCTTCAGTGATGGACCCTATGTCGAGTCCAAGGAGTTCCTGGGCGGGCTGACCATCGTGGACGTACCCGATGAGGACACGGCCAGGGTATGGGCCGGCAAGATGGCGGAGGCATGCGGCTGGCCCCAGGAAGTTCGCCGGTTCGGATGAGAAAGTCACCCGTTGACTGAGTTTTGGTCAAGGTGTGGCGGCACCGGGAGTCCGTGCTGCTGCAGTCGCGGATGACCTTCCCCGGCGGCGTCAGTGGAGATTCACCCGATCACGGCTCTGGGGCGGCGCGAAGTTGCCGCGCCCAGAGCCCCGTGTAACACCGGAGTCGGCCGGCAATGCGTTTCGGCATAAACCGCGGCCGGATGGATGGGCTCGAAGCTCAGGGACGCAGGGTGACCTTGCCGGTGGTTCTGCGGGCTACGAGGTCCTCGAAAGCGCGGCGGGCATCCTCCAGGGGATATGCCGCATGGACCATCGGCTTCAGCGCGCCGGCCGCGGTGAGCTTGAACATTTCGGCCAAGGGCTCGGCACAGACGCCGGGAACGGCAAGAGCCGGAGGTAGCCAGCAGCCCATCACGGCGGCATTGCGGTCCGAGAGGGCCCCGCGTGCCAGGCGGTCAGTCCCTGGAGGAGAAGCGCGAGCCTCGGCGTCGCCCACCCCGTCCGGTAACGCCACGGCGTCGGCGTCCTTCACCACCGCCCGCTCAGCAAAGCCACCACCGCCGAAGATCGGTGCGAGCACGCGACGACCGTCAGCCCGCTCGACCGACGACTTCGGTGCCCGGAATGAACGGCAGCTCGGGCACCGGTCGATACGACCCGGCAAGGCGACTGGTATCGGCGAAGTTGACCCCTGCCGCGCTCACTTCCACGAGCAGTTGCCCGTCGATCGCCACTGGATCCGGCACCTGGACAAAATCCAGGACGCTTGTAACGCATCGAGTGCGCTGTTCAAGCCTTTGCGCGGACATCATCTCGGCTCCGGACCCGGCATACTCCTGGTCATGGGTTTCCAGGAGGACTGGCATGACGTGGTCGCGGACGCTGAGCAAACTCTCGACGTCAGTGTCGCGGTCAGCGGCCCCGACGGCGAGCTGTGGACCGCCGGTCGCGACGCGCTGTTCCCGGCATGCTCGATCAGCAAGCACGTCGCCGCGTTCGGCACGCTACGGCTGGTCGCCGACGCAACGATCGACCTTGACTCTGACGTCAACTCCTACCTTTCCTCCTGGCACCTGCCAGGAGCCGGCACAGTGACCGTGCGCCAGTTACTGGCTCACACGGCAGGACTGACCGAGAACTGGTTTCCTGGGTATGCCGGGCAGGAGAGGGTACCGACGCTGCTGCAGATTCTGACCGGTGAACCACCGGCCACATCGCCTGCGGTCCGGCGCGAGCTGGCGCCCGGCACCACGTTTCGCTACTCGGGCAGTCACTACGCCGTACTGCAGCAGCTCTTGATCGACGTGACTGGAGCCACGTTCGAGGAGTTGATGGCAGATGTCGTGCTGAAACCGGTGGGCATGACCAACAGCAGCTACGACCAGCGCTTCCCATATGAACATCGTGAGCGCGTCGCGCGTGGCCATTGCGGTGGCAGCCCCATACCCGGTGGCTGGCGTACGCAGCCGGAGATGGCCGGCGCCGGGCTGTGGAGCACCCCCGCAGACCTGGTCCGGCTGGAGCAGGAAATCGGGCGTGCCGCTGCTGGTACATCTCCTTTGCTGCCAGCGGATCTGGCCACACAGATGCTGACACCTCAAGTGCCCGGCGGATTCGGTCTGGGTACCGAGATCGGCCCCGGGCGCTATGGGCACACCGGGCAGAACACCGGCTACAGCTGCTTCTCGTTCGCCTGGCCGGCCTCGGGCACGGCGGTCGCCGTGATGATGGACGCCGAGGACTGCAAAGAGACGTTATTTGCTTTTCTCGAGATGGGGCAGCGTCACTTCGGTCCGTCACAGCCATAGTGCAGGGATCGCTCCGTCGCCTCGTCGCCTCGGGGACGGGCTCGCGGAGGTCGGAGCGAACGCGGCCAGCGGCAGCAGTGCCGCGTCGGCGCTGGCGGGTTCAGCGTCCGCGCGGGGCAGGAGGGTGACACCGTCCGAGGTCCGCTGAGGGTGCTGGCGGGATTGCGGGCGCTGCCGGCCAGCCTGCGCTGACCGCCGACCGGCAGTGGGGAGGCGGGCGCTCGCCGGCAAGTATGAGGTCAACCGTCGCCCTCCGCGCCGCGCACACGCCGTCCGCGGCCGTCGCAGGCCGGTGAGTTCGAGCCGGTCATCGATGACATCCTGCGGCCGGCGCACCAAAGATCTGACCCGCCTGTGACCGGCATCACCGCGTCGCGTGATCCGCCGGAAGCAGCCGCGTCCTCTGAACAGGTGTGATGAACAAGCGGCTGGACGGGCTTCACGGTGGGCTGAAAGACCTCCGGTCATGGTGCAGGCTCAGCGCCTTTCACCATGACCGGAGGTCTACTTACATCTCAGACAGACTTGACGCGTCAACAACGCTCATGGGCGCTACCGCTAGGGGTAGGACACCACATTGCGGGGGGTGGTGTTGCCAGCCGGGTTAGGGACGGCGCCGCCGGTGTCGTTGACGACGTTGGCAATGGTGCCGACGTCGCCGAGCGAGACGGTGAGAACGCTGTGCAGCTTGACGCCGGCGCGGTTGGGTACCTCAAACGCGCGGTCCACCCGGACGCTGGGGTTGGCGTTGAAGAAGCAGTAGGAACCGCCGCCCCAGAGTTCGTGGTCGGTCACGTTGTCGGCCACCTTGTACGCGGCGTAGCCGTTGCCACGCGGTCCGATCCAGGCCGCCTGGTTGGGTACGTCGTACGGCTTCTCGTTCTGGAAGAAGATTGTCTTACCGCGGTTGCCGTTCCAGATCACTTCATACTTCTGGTAGTGCTCGACGAACAAGCCGGTGGCGAGCACGTCGTCGCCGTTGACGAGCAGGCCGGTGTCGCCGGTGTTCACCGTCCAGCCGGTGGGTGCGCCGCCGTGGTCGGCCCGCCAGGCCCAGATGTGGTCGATGATCGTGTCGTCGCTGTGTACGGCGAGGGTGGTGGTGGCCTTGCCCTGGACGCTGCTGCCGATGCGGAAGAAGACGTCTTGCAGGCTGATCGGGTTTGCGGCGTGGTCGGTGTGCGTACCGGCCCGTCCGACGCTCATCAGTGTCGGGCTGTTGACCGAGCCGGCGTCGAAGGTCAAGCCGCTGACCTTGACTCCGTCCACGTCGGCGATGTTCAGCGCCTCGACCCCGCCGGTAGGGATCAGGGTCGGGAAGCCGATGCCGGTCACCACGGTGTTGGCGCGGGTAACCCTGATGGTTTCGTTGAGTGAGTAGGTACCGGGGGTGAAGAACAGGTTGAGGCCCTGGGCGAGGGCGGAATTGATCCGGGCGGCGCTGTCACCGGGCTTGGCGACGTAGAACTCTCGCATCGGGATCGAGCTGCCGCTGCCGTTCGGCCAGTGAGCCCCGGCAGAGCTGCGCTGCAGGGCGGGCACGAAGACGCGGTACTTACCGGCGCTGTCGATGTAGAGGTAGGGCTTCTCCCGGGTGACCGGTGTGCTTGCCAGGGTGGTGTGCGGCGGGTTGGGGAACGCGTTGGCCGGTGCGCCTTGAACGCCGGAGAAAACCATGTTCCAGACGCCGCCCTCCCAGCGGCCGATCCGGCTGTCGCGGGTGTACCACTGCTGCTGCGAGCCGGAAGAGACGGTGCCATCGACTACCGAGTCGGCTAGGTACCCGCCGCTGGAGTAGCCCTGCCCGTTGTCCTGGTTGGAAGGTGCCAGGGTCAGGTTGCCCTTGATGTGCACCCGGCGCATCGGGGCGGCCTGGGAGACGGCCCACCGGTTCGTGCCACCTTCCGGCACGATCGAAAGGTTCTCCATGCTGCGCCAGAAGTTCTGCGTGGCGTTCTTCTCATCGCCGTAGTTCCAGCCGGAATCGACGTTGACCGCACCGTTGATCGTCACGTCGTCGGGGTTGAGACCGAGGCCGGCCACCGTGGTGTAGAAACCGACGTTTGCCCACACCCGCCCATACGTGCCGGGCTTGAACAGGAACACGTGACGCTGCGTGCCGAACTGCGCGGTCGGGCTGCGCAGCTGCGCATTGAACGCCTGATCCACCGCACCCTGAATGGTTGCCGCCGACGTGCCCGGGTCGAAGATGCGTACGTTGGGGCCGAAGTCCGGGGTGTCGGAGGTCGGCAGACTCGGGCCGGAGGGGGTCGGACTGGTGGGCGTCGGGCCTGCGCCGCCGCCGAAAACTTGGAACTCCCAGAGCGAGTAGCCATACGGAGTTGCCCGCGTGGTGCCGTTCATCCGCACGTACCGGCCGCTGCCGGTGACGTTCAAGGTCTGTACGCCCAGCTTACCCGCGGTGCTCGGCGTGATGTTGGTCCAAGTGGCGCCGTTCTGCGAGGTCTGGATGGTGAAGGCTGAGGCGTACGCGGCCTCCCAGTTCAGCACGACCTGGCTGATCTGCTGAGTGCTGCCCAAGTCGACCTGCAACCATTGAGGGTCGGCGAACGCGCTGGACCAGCGGGTGCCGGCGTTGCCGTCCACGGCTGCGGCCGCGGAGAAGGCGCCGCTTTCCGAGGACGAGGCGGTAGCCGGCTTGCCTTGCGACAGCGGGATTTCGGCTGCGCTGGCGTCGGTGGTCACCGCGGCGACGGCGACACCAAGCGTCGCGGTGAGTACCGCACTCAGCGCGACTACCAGTCCGCGGCGTCTGCGAACCGGCTGAGGTGGACGTGTCAAAGCTGGGGATGTCATGTGCCTACCTAGTCGGGTTTGGCCGGCTACGCACGAGGGGGACGAACGCGCGGCCGGGCGGGGGAGCAGCGCAGAACCTCGGAGAGAGCGCTCTCTCGGAATTGTTACGCCCGTGTTGCGGCACGTCAATATGCCAGGACGCAGTAAAACCGCTAGGTCAGCCTCTTCCGGCCCGGGGCCGGCGAAGCGTCCGGGCCGGAACAGCCGTTACCCGGCGAGCCGACCATGCACTGCTTTGCTTCCAGAAGGTCCGTCCGCTGCTGCTGGGCGCGTGGCTGCCCAACAGTCTGATCGCCGGGGCCAGAGGCGATTTCTATTCCGGTACGCCGGCGGCGCGGTCGTGGTGGTGATGGTGTTCATCGCAGGTGTAGATCGACGTGCTGATCTTCACGTTCGGCCCCGGTCTTCCCGCCGCGCTGGGCGCCGTCGGCGTTGCCAGATGGCGCGACACCTGGGCGGGTCAGGGCAGGGTGACGACTTGAGCGGCGTACGAGAGGCCGGCGCCGAAGCCCACAAGCAGTGCGGGACCCGTCGTGCCGGGCAGGGCTGCCATTGCTTGGGGGATGGAGGCCGCGCCGGTGTTGCCGTTGGTGGTGATGTCGGTGGCCACCTGGACGTGCGGACCCAGCCCGATTGCCTTGGCCGCAACTGACGTGATGCGCAGGTTGGCTTGGTGGGGGATGAAAGCTGCAAGGTCGGCCGCGGAGATGCCTGCAGCGTCCAGGGCACGCATGGCAAGGTCGGGAATGATGGCGGTCGCCCAGCGGAAGACCTCAGGGCCCGCCATGCGCAGGATGCCCGATTCGTCGTAGCGCAGCAGCTTGCTGCCGGAGCCGTCGGAGCCCCACACCACCGGACCGATGCCACACGTCTGCGCTGGACCGATGACCACCGCTCCCGCGCCGTCGCCGAAGAGGAACGCCGTGCCTCGGTCATGCTTGTCGATGATGTCGGTCATACGCTCGGCGCCGACGAGGACCACGTAGCCGGCTGCGCCGCTGCGGACGAGCGCGTCGGCGGTGGCAAGGGCGTACGGGAAGCCGGCGCATGCCGCTCCCAGGTCCATCGCAGCGGCCGCCGAGGTGCCCAGCGCATCGGCCACCATGGGTGCTACGGTTGCCGCGCGGCCGCGGTGGGACATCGTCGCCACCAGGATGGCCGAGACGTCGCGGGGGTCGATGCCGGCGTCGGCAAGGGCTTTGGAAGCGGCCGTCGCGGCCATCGTGACGAGGTCCTCGTCGGGTGCGGCGTGCCGGCGGGACTCGATGCCGCAGCGGCGGCGGATCCACTCGTCGCTCGAGTCGATCAAGGCGGCGATCGGCTCGTTGCCCACCTCGGTCCGTGGGCGGTAGGTGGCGACGCTCAGGATACGCGACCCGGGGTGACCGGCGCGGCGCTGCAGAAGGTGGGCCATGGCCACCAATCCAAGCATGCCTGCCTGGGTCTACTCTGCGTGCTTCTTTCCTCGCCGGTAACCACGCGTTCGAGCGAGCGCGCCGCAACCGGACCCCGCCTCGGACGTCGGCGCCCGGTTACAGAACGCCACCGGGTGAGCGCCTCGTGGCGCACGAGCGGGCGGGGCGCCGACCGATTGTGGAAACCTTCGACCGCGTGGTTCCGCGGGATCACGCGGTCAGCCAGCCCTCACGGGTCAACGTCTTCTTGCGGTGGAGCAGTCTGAAGGCCCGCCCGTTGCGGCTCACGGCAAGACAGCGGTCTCGCTGTAGAACCTGCTGATTTTTTGCACTGCTTCCTCGAATTCCTCGAGACCCATCGGTTTGGTCACGAAGGCACTGGCGTGCCGCTGATAACTGGCTTGAACGTCCGGGGATGCCTCCGAGGTCGTCAGCACCACCACCGGGATCGCTACCAGCTCCGGGTCGTCCTTGATCTCGGCCAGCGCCGCCAGGCCTCCCATGCGCGGCATGTTCAAGTCGAGGAGAATCAAGTCGGGACGTTGGGACACGCCGGGGTCATGCAGGTAGTCCAGTGCCTGCCGGCCGTCAGCGACCCTGTGCATGTTTATGGCGCCTTCGGAACCGCTCAGCGCCTCCTCAATCATCAGAACATCAGCGTCGTCGTCATCGACAACCAGAATGTTCAACGCTCGTGGCCGTACCACGGCATCAGTCCTTTCCTCGGTCCGGACAGACAGTCTTCCGGACGGCTGCATAGCGGGGGTACGACTCCAACTCGGCCGGTACGTGCCCCTGGGAAGGCAGCGACGGTCTTACCCCACGCTGACGTATCTGAGCGTTGTCACGCATCTGGGGTGAAGCTGGCCCATACGTGTTTGGTGGTGGTGGTGCAGTACCAGCCGACGTCCAGCGCGAAGGAGCGGGCCAGGGCAAGCCCGCGCCCACCCGAATCCTGGGGCTGGGCCTCAGAGGGTTCAGGAATGGTGTCCACATCGTGGTCCGCTACATCGAGCACGTACAACTCGCCAGTCCGTAGCAGCCGGATCTCGGTGGGCGCCAGCCCGTGCCGGATGGCATTGGTGGCCAGTTCCGTTGCGACCAGCACCATCCGTTCCGGAACGTCACCCAGGTGATCGCCGGCAGCGGTGTCGGCATTCCTCAGCGCCAGGTTCAACGAGCGGCGCAGGCCTTTGAGTTCGACGGTACTGGCAAGGACCCAACTGCATACGACCTCGGCGTCGGGCGGCGGGGCCTGCTGCAGTGTGCTCATAGCGGGTCTAGTGCCCCGAGTAAGGCTTGCCCATGCCGTAGTGACCAAGTCGAGTCAAGCAGTCTGCGATCCGGTGGAAGCGCCAGGTTGACTTTCACCCGTCGAGGGCCCGCACCGCACCGCCGGTCGCCTCGTCCGAGGGTGTAACGACGCGTCAGCTGGCGATCGCGGGGATGGCTGCCTGCTCAGACCTTGGCGGTGCGTACTTCACCGGAGCGGTGCAGCAGGAAGCCGGCGATGACACCGACGACGGTCAGCGCGGCGAGCAGACCCACAGTCAGCACGGGAGGCAGATCGAGCAGGGCGATCAGCAGGGCCAGCGGCGCGCCGGCACCCGGCCACAGCACTGCCCCGCGGATCCGATTGCCCAGGTGGGCCTGCATGATCGCGGCGCTGAGCAGGTAGCCGGCGGTGGCGATGCCCAGCACCCACCGCGTCCCGGCGGTCAGATGATCGTCAGCGCCGTGCAGGACAGCGTGTTCCAGGCCGACGGCCACGGCCGCCAGCGAGACCGCCAGGGGCAGGTGGATGTAGACGTAGAAATCGTGGACGCCGTGCTTGGTGACCTTGTCGTCTTCTACCGCCAGGCGCCGCTTGGCGGCACCACCGGAGAGGTCGAAGTAGATCCACCACAGTGCTGCGGCGATCATGAAGGCTTCTGTAGCGGTGGCGACCACTGCTGGCTTCCACTCGCCGTCGTGCAAGCCGGTCACGACCGCCGTGACGGATTCACCGAGTACCAGGATGACGAACAGGCCGAAGCGTTCCGGGAGGTGTTCCAGGTGCAGCGGGATGGCGTTCTTGAGCCGGGCGGCCGCGGTGGGCCACACCAGGTCGACAAGTACACCCGCACCCCACAGCCAGTAGCGGGCCGGTTCGGCGACGGCCAGCGAGACGAGCCAGATGGCCGCACCGAGCGAGTGTCCGATCAGATACAGCCGGGCGGTTGCGCGGGCGTCCGGCACGTGCCGCCAGGCCCGCACGTAACCGGTGATCAGCGCCAGCCGGATGATCACGTAGCCGATGGCGAACCAGCGCCCGTCGGGCCCGTCGATCTTGTCGACGCTGGCGGCCATCGTCACCACGCCGGCCATGGCGGCCAGGGTGAGCAGGCGGAAGATCGCGTCGTCGGTGTCGAAGCGGTTGGCGTAGAGAGTGGTGCTGGCCCAAGCCCACCAGCCGATGGTCAGCACGGCGCAGAAGAGCAGCGCGCCGTGCCACGTTTCGTCCTTCGCGAGCAGGTCCGCGCAGCGCGCCACGAACAGCACGAAGGCCAGGTCGAAGAAGAGTTCGAGACGGGTCGCGGAACGATTCGAGTCCTGGTTCAGGTCGGGGGGCCGTACGGCCTCGACCTGTTCCGCCTCCTCCTCGTCGAGCCGCTGCTGGTCATCGGTCACTTGTGCTCCTGGGTGGTATGCGGTGCAGTCAGTCGGGATTACCCTCGGCCACTGAGCCATCGATCACATTCGCTGGCAGCTCTCACGTCTGCTTCGCACTAGACATGGTCGAAAGACAGGATCGACTGCACCTCTTGGCGGCGCCGGGCGGCCAGGTCATGAAGCAGGGCAGGGCCTTCCTCGAAGGGCACCACCGCAGTGATGAGGTGCTGGCGGATGAGCTCGCCGTCGTGGCGCAGCAACTCCACCGTGGCCGTTGAAAGGCGTTCTCTGTCCCAGATCCCGGCGAGTCCGCGTGGTACCCGCCCGATCTGGGCGCAGATCAGGCGCAGGCCGTTGTGGTGGAATTCCTCGCCGAGGCGCAGTTCGTCGGCGCCGCCCTGATAGAAGGCCAAATCGACGACAGTGCCTTGCGGGCGCAGCAATCGAAGGGCGAGCTGCAATGCCGACGCCTGGCCCCGGCATTGGAAGACAACATCGGCGCCACGGTCACCTGGCCAGTGCCGCCACCGCGTCTTGAGCGTTACGGCAGGGTCGGAGCCGGAGGTGTCGAGCGTTTCCAACCCCAGGGCCTCGGCGACTGCTCGCCGTTGCGGCGACGGGTCCAGGACGACCACGGAGGCGGCACCGTGGGCGCGGGCGAACAAGGCGGTGAGCAGCCCGACAACCCCCGCGCCGGTGACGGCAACCCGCAGGCCGCGTACCCCGTCGCCGAGGTTGGATATGCCCGGACCGTGCCGGTCGGCGGCGGCGTGCAGGAGGCCGTTCGCGCAGATGGGGCCCATGTGGGCGGCGTAGATGCCGAGCATCGGGTCGAGGTCGGCCGGCAGCACCACGATCCGGTCGCGCAGCGGGTCGCCGGTCCAGCCGGTGCGGTGGCCGTAGGTCATGGCGACCGTTGTGCCGGTTGGGGCGGCGGCCGTGCTGCTGTGGGTGACGATCCCGACTTCCATATAGCCCAGCCGGGTCACCGGGTAGGCGTCGTCGCCGGGACCGCCGAACAGAGCAAGTTCGGGGTCGAATCCGTGGTGCAGGGCGGGGTTGGTGTTCTTGACGAAGCTCAGCTCGGTGCCTGCCGACACCCCGCTGAACAGCGTACGGACCCGGAACGGGCCCGGCGCCACCTCCTCGTCAACGATCTCGAGGCGGCCCGGGGCACTCACGATCAGATTCCGGTCAGCCATGACGGGACAGCACACTCTTGGGGGCAACAGGCCGGCCGGTTGCCGCGGCTTCGGCGACTGCCAGGGCCAAGGCGTGGGTACGGAGCGCCTCCGCGTAGGGGACGCGGATATCGTCGTTCTCGCCCCGCACGGCTGCGACGAAGGCTCGGTCGACGGCAACCCGGGCGATGTCCGGGTCGTTGTCCATGGTGCGCGTACCGTCGGCGTCGCGGATTGTCAGACCGGTCTCGCTGATGCTCAGGGCGAGCCCGTCGGCGTAAATGTCCAGGCCTGCCCGTTCCTTCCAGCCCAGTACGCACGTCGCGGTCAGCGTGCCGACCGCGCCGTTGACGAAGCGCAGCGCCGCCGCTGTCGCCCCGTCGATGGTGGCTCCGGCGACTGGGGGAGTGCCGTTGCCGACCGCTGTCACCTCGGCCACCTCGCCGACGACGTGGCGGATCAGGTCCAGTACGTGGGCCGCCTGTTCCACAATCGGTCCACCTGACTGCTCGCGGTGCGGCCACCAGGGCACCGGTGGAACCTTGTCCAGCCAGCTACCGGTCACCAACCGCACCGGGCGGTCGGCCAGCACGTCGCGTGCCTGCTCGACGACTGCCAGATAGCGCCAGTGGTGACCGACGGCGGTTAGGACGCCACTGTCGGTAATGGAGCGGGAGATTTCATGGGCGGTGGCGAGGTCGAGGGAAATGGGTTTCTCTACGAACAACGGCAGTCCGGCTGCGATCACGGAGCGTTCGGCAGGCCCGTGGGCGAACGGCGGCACGCAGACGTACACGGCGTCCAGCTTCTCGTTGAGCAGTGCGTCGACATCCGGCACAACCCGTGCACTGTAGGTCTCGGCAAGCGCGGTCGCAGCGTCTGCTGCGACGTCAGTCACTCCCGCGATCTGCACGTCGGGCAGGCTTGCCAGTACCCGCGCATGTCGCTGTGCTACCCCTCCCGCTCCGATCAACCCGACCCGTGTCCCCGGCATTGGCGTCTCCTTTGTTGGTGTCGGGTCTGCACTGCTCGGAGAACGCCCGGCTCAAACAGTTTGCACGCAGGCAAATATTTAACCAGAACGAAAGATTGGCGCCCCCTCATCGGGGCATCTTTCTGCGTTGCCTAGATCGATATCGGGGGTCGTATGACGCACACCACCACGCATACCGTTGCGCCGGTCCTGGAGGCGTGGGCTTCCAGCCGGACTCGCGATTCCGCTGAATGGGACGTCCACGATCTGGTCGGCGCCAAGGGCGACATGCGGATCAGCGTGGTCATACCGGCACGCAACGAACAGGCCACCATTGGGGCCATCGTCAGCACCATCGGCCGCTGTCTCATCGATGAAGCGGCCCTGGTTGACGAAATCGTGGTGGTCGACTCGCGCTCGACCGATGACACCGCCTCGATCGCCCGTGCCGCCGGGGCCACGGTGGTGGGCCAGGATGAGATGACGCGCGGCCTGCCGCGCATGGAAGGCAAGGGCGACGCGCTGTGGGCCGGGCTTGCGGCGTGCACCGGTGACCTGGTCGTCTTCATCGACGGCGATCTCAAAGACTTCTCCGCCCACTTCGTAACCGGGTTGCTCGGTCCGCTGCTGACCGACGCGACGATTGACTTCGTCAAGGGCTTCTACCACCGGCCGCTCAGCCGGGCCTCCGGCGTCGAGCCCGACGGCGGCGGCCGGGTGACCGAACTCGCCGCCCGCCCGCTGATCAACCTCTTCTGGCCGCAGCTTGCCGGACTGGTTCAGCCCCTCGGTGGGGAGTATGCGGGCCGTCGTACGGTGCTGGAGCAGGTCCCTTTCGTCTCCGGTTACGGCGTTGAAATTGCGATGCTCATCGATCTGCTCAATCTTGTCGGCCTGGATGCGCTGGCGCAGGTTGATCTCGGTGTACGCCACCATCGTCACCAGGACACCGAGGCGCTGGGCCGGATGTCGGCGCAGATCATGGCGACGGTGTGGAGCCGGCTGTACCGCGACGGCCGGACAACGGAACCACTCCCTACATCTACGGTGATGACTCAGTTCCGGCGCAGTGGTGGCGGCGGGATTCCCCGCCTGAACCGCGAGATCGTAACCAGCGAGATTGGCATCACTGAGCGACCGCCGCTAGCCGAAATGGCTTTTCACTTCTCGGCGGCCCTGCCGTGAAGGTGCTGATGAACGCCGGGCCCTGGTTACCGGTCCCGCCGCACGGCTACGGCGGTATCGAGAACATCGTGGCGACGCTGGTTCCCGAACTGCGCAAGCTGGGTGTGCAGGTGGTCCTGGCAACGGTCGCGGAAAGTGCTCTCCCGGTTGACGAGCAGGTGCATGCGTTCGCCACTGGGCGGTTCGAGTTGCTGCAGCGACCGTACAACCAGGTATGCGGAATTGTGCCCGCGCATCAGGCCGCCGTGATGCGCCGGGCCGCCGCAGGCGATATCGACCTCATCCATGACCACGTCGAAGCCGCCGGGCTCAGCATGCTCGCCGGCATGGGACCCGACGCGCCGCCCGGTCTGCACACCTTGCACTGGGATCTCGGCAAGCACCCGGAGTTGTACGGCAGCTTCGACGGCGGCGACCGGGTCAGGGTCAACGGGGTATCCGCGGACCAGCTCACCCACGCCCCGGAAGCGCTGAACAAACATGCTGTAGGGCACGTGCACCTGGCCACTCCGCTCGCCGTGGATGCCGACAAACGTGACAAGCATCCCAAGGGTGACTACACGGTGGTGCTGGGCCGCATCAACGCAGGCAAAGGCCAAGACCTCGCCGCTCGCCTGGCTCACCTGCACGGCTTCAACCTGGTACTGGCCGGACCGGTGGGCCCCTTCCATACCCCGCAGACCTTGGCCGCCGCGGATCCGCAGAATCCTGACGTCCGTTTCTGGCGCGAGCACGTCGCTCCGCACGTCGATGGTGACCGGGTCCGCTGGGTCGGCACGGTCGCTGGTCAGGAGCGCGATGATCTGGTCGCCGGGGCCCGGGCTACGCTGTTTCCACTGCGCTGGAATGAGCCGGGCGGCACCGCTGTGGTGGAGTCGCTCGCGCTGGGTACACCTGTGGTCGGCATCGCCCGTGGCTGCCTGCCCGAGCTGATCGAGCATGCCCGCACCGGATTGCTCACTACTGACGAGAACGAGCTGGGCGGACTCGTGCACGCGGCGGATTCGATTTCTGAGCAGGAATGTCGAGCTGAGGCCGTACGCCGGTTCACTCCTGCCGTGATGGCGGCAAGCTACGGAAACCTCTATCAGCACCTGTTGTCTGCTACCTCGTAGCGAACGCCAGCAGCGTGATCAACCGGCGAAACGGCCATCACCAGGGTGTCGATGATGACCTCGTTGTTCCGCCGCCGCCCGGAGACCCGGCCAGGGCGGCGGCCTTGGACTCATCGCGTCCCATGACCTCGATGAGGTTGCCACCCGCCCCGGCGAGCGTGCTGATGGGTACGGGCCATGTCTCCCATCCTGGGGTGCGGTTGTTCAGATGGCGGTGACCCCGCCGGCGGCAACCAGTTCCAGGCCGTTGACATAGCTGGAGTCGGCGGACGCGAGGAACAGGGCGATGGCGGCGATCTCGTCGGGGCTGCCCATCCTGCCGCGGGGAATGAGGGACTCGAACGCAGCCTTGGTCGCCTCGTCGAACAACTCCTCCTGCTTGGCGGTGGCGACCTGGCCGGGAGTAAGGACGTTGACCCGGATGTTGCGATCGCGCAGTTCGTTGAGCCAGACGCGGGCCCAGGACTGCTGTACGGCCTTGCTGCCCGCGTAGAGGCTCCAGCCGGGAAACGCGCCGAGGGAGGCGTTGGAACCTGTCATGATGATCGAGCTGTTGTCGTTGATCAGTGGCAGCGCCTTCTGCACGGTGAACAAGGTGCCGCGCACGTTGAGCGAGAAAGTTCGCTCGAACTGCTCCTCCGTGATCTCGCCGAGTACGGCAGGCTCGCCCATCCCGGCGCTGGCCCACAGGATGTCGATCGAGCCCTTCTCCCGCTTGACTGTGTCGTACAAGCGGTCCAGGTCGGCCAAGTCGGACGCGTCACCCTGGACGGCGGTGACGTTGCGGCCGATCCGCTCGGCGGCCTCGTCGAGGATCTCCTTGCGCCGGGCCTGGATGAAGACGTGCGCTCCGTGCTTGACGAACAGGTCGGCGCCGGCCAGCGCCATGCCGGTGGATCCGCCGGTGATCACCGCGACCTTGCCATCGAGCTTTCCCACGATTACTCCGCTGGGTTGAAGGGTGGTTGGTACAGCCGGCTCTTATGTAAACCGATCTGTTTCTACAGGTTAGCCATCAGGGCGGTCCGATCGCAAGCTATGTACACCGATCCGTACCGCACCGTTATGCTGAAGGCATGACGGAGTTGGAGAAGGGCCCCCAGGGTCAGCGCCGCGGCCGGGGCGCACGCGAGCGCATTCTCAGCGCGAGCCGGCAGCTGTTTCGTGATCAGGGCATCAACCGCACTGGCATGGACCAGCTCTGCACCACGGCCCAGGTATCCAAGCGCACGGCCTACCAGCACTTCGCCAACAAGGACGAACTCGTCACCGAATACCTGCGCAGATTCGACCCCGACGTCATGGCCGCGGTGTTCGACCGCACCGACCTCTCGCCCAGCGAACGGCTCCTGGCTGCCTTCGACGTACCCGCGTCCATGCCGATGTGCCCGTACATCGGGGCGGCCGTCGAACTCCACGATCCAGAACACCCCGCGTCCCGATATGCACGCGACTACAAGACGGCAATCGCTGCGCGGCTCACCGAGACCGCCCGCGAAGCCGGGGCCACCGACCCCGAACAACTCGGAGAACAGTTGGCGTTGCTCCTCGACGGCGCCTCGGCTCGTACCCAGGTCCTCAACAGCGACTCCTTTCCCACCGCCGCCGCCATCGCCGCCGTCCTCATCGCCAACGCCATCCCCGTGTCACCCTCACGGCAGCCCGGCGAAATGACGGGCCGCGGCCGCGAACCTGGCGCTTACGTGGAGGAGCCTCTGCGGGACGACAACGGAAGGGCAACGCGATGGTGAAATGGGTGGACGGGGCGATTGACGATCCGCGGCCGGCGTCGGATGTGGCAGTGCGGCAGGCGCAGGACGAACTAGGTGTCGACCTGCCCCCGGAGTTTCTGGCCGTCGCGCAGGTTCATCAGGGCGCCGTTCCGGTTCCGGCCGGGATCGACTTGCCCAACGGTTTCGCCACCGCGGTCGGTCATCTGCTGCATTTCGAGGATGCGCCGTTCGTCAGCAACATCGGCGCGGCCATGTTCCCTTTGCAGGATGTGCTGGAGGAGGGGATCGTCCCGTTCGCCGCTGATGTGGGTGGCGACTTCTTCTGTTTCGACTACCGTGCCGACGGCGATCACCCGTCGGTCGTCTTCTGGAGCGTGGACTGGGGGGTCGTGCCGCTGGCTCCGGATTTCGCCGGCTTCCTGGCCATGCTGCGTCTCCAGGACGCGAAACGCCGTGGACGATGCTGACAGAGGTTGTCAGCTAAACGCCGTACCGTGCGTAGGTATGCGAGCAACTGGAACCTTCGCCGTAGCGGACTTCACCGCAGCCCCCGTGCCGGCCCCCGAGATCAAGACCGGCCTGCCGGTGGGTGTCGCCACGATGCGCAAGACGTTCACCGGCGAGGTTGACGGCCGTTCCGAGACGCTGTTCACGGCCGCCTTCGATCCGGCGAGCGGCACTGGCACGTACGTCGCGATGGAGTCTTTCGAGGGCAGCATCGCCGGCCGCGCGGGCACCTTCAACTTCGTGCACTCGGCCACCACCACAGGAGACGATCGCCAGGCTGAGTTCCTGGCGATCGTCCCCGCAAGCGGCACCGGCGACCTGGCCGGCATCCGGGGCGCGGGAGGCCTGACGGTCGACCAGGAGGGCACCCACCGCATCTGGTTCGACTACGAGCTGCCCTGACGTGAGGAAGCCTGGTACGCGGCCGGCGGCACGTCAGTGCGAGCAGGAACCCGCACCGTTCAGCGCGCCGACCAGCCCGGCGGCGGCCCCGGCATGCCTGGCGTACGCCTTCGGGTACGCCGACACCTGCACGGCCTGAGCAGCATCGGTGAGCCGCATCTTCTGCCAGCCGTCGATCTTGAGCAGCTTGTCGTAGAACTTGCGGGTCTGGTACGCCGGGTCGCTCAGCTGCCGCGGCGTACCCCACCCCTGACTCGTGCGCTGCTGGAACAACCCGACCGAGTCGCGGTCCCCGCCGGGTAGATTACGCAGCCGTGACTCCTGCAGAGCCGTGGCGACCGCGATCACCTGCCCCTCGACCGGCACCCGCCGGTCCTTGCCGATGGTGACGATGAGCCGGGCATTGCTCACCTGCTCCTTGCTCCACCCGTCCCACACCGACGCCGCCGGCCGGGGTGTGCACGTCGCCGCGTCGGTGCGCATCATCGGGCTGAGAACAAAACCGAGCAGGACAGCGGCAGCAACCACGAACAACGCGCGCAAAGACCGGCCTTCCGAGGGGGTGGGAGCCCGGCGAAGGTTACCGGCCGCCCTGCCCCTTGGCCAGAGGCGGCGGAACCGGCGGGGGCGGATAAGGTATGGGCTATGAGAAAGCCCCTCGTCGTAGCGATCATCGTCACTGGCTTTGCGGCTGCCGCGTCGCTCAACTCCATCGGGGTCGCCGCCGCGAGTCAGCAGCCGGCGCCGGCCGCGGCAGCCCCCACGTCGGCTGCGGCCGTGGTCAAGCAGGCCACTCCGGCCATCAAGGACAGCGACGCGTCACTCGCGTTTGCCCAGAATGACCGGGTTGTCACCGTCACGCGCAAGGGCGCCCCGGTAGCCACCATGACGCTCGCCTCGACCAAGTGGTCAGCCCACTCCGCCACGGCCGTTCTCAAGGTCACGGCCATCCGGCCGATCATTGTGGACCCGGCGATGTTCACCCTGTACGACGCCGAGGGCTGGGAGAACCAAGCCGAGCAGACCAAGCCGGTACGGTTCGAAACTGGCACCGCCTCGCTCACTTTGACGTTCACTGGCACTCCGGCCCGGCCCGAAGCGCTGGGCTGGGTGCCGCAACCCGACGGGGACGCCGTCGCCGTGTGGGAACGCGGCTGACGTAGCTGCCGCTTCATCTGACCGTGCCGGGGAGATTGGCATTCGGTGTGCAGGTGTGCAAACCAGGGTGAGGGGTAGGCGGGGCTGGTAAGCATCGCCCATCGCGCGGCTAGAGCGTTGACCGCCCACATCGAGGGAGCACGCTACCCATGACCGCCAATGACACGGACTTCACCACCGCTACCCGCAGCACCCGTCCTGAGGCCCCGGCAGAGGCCACCAGCAACACCCCGACCGGCAACCCATCTCAGCCGCACCCGACCCTCCCGGACGGGATGGGTGACATCGACCGCCGGGCGATCGACACCGTACGCGTGCTGGCAATGGACGCCGTGCAGAAAGCCGGCAACGGGCACCCCGGCACGGCGATGAGCCTGGCACCCACCGCCTATCTGCTGTTTCAGAAGTGGCTGACCCATGATCCGGCCGACCCGCACTGGACCGGCCGTGACCGTTTTGTCCTGTCGATGGGCCACTCGAGTCTGACTCTCTACATCCAGCTTTTCCTGTGCGGTTATGGCCTGGAGCTCGCGGACCTGCAAGCGCTGCGCACCTGGGGGTCCCTGACCCCTGGGCATCCCGAGGTCAACCACACCCCGGGAGTGGAGACGACGACCGGCCCGCTGGGCCAAGGCGTCGGCAACGCCGTGGGTATGGCGATGGCCGCCCGCCGTGAGCGGGGCATGCTGGACTCCGGCGCGCTTGAGGGCGAAAGCGTGTTCGACCACACCGTGTGGGTGCTGGCCTCCGACGGGGATCTGGAGGAGGGAGTGAGCGGTGAGGCCTCGTCTCTGGCCGGCACGCAGGAACTCGGCAATCTGATCCTGATGTACGACGCGAATCGGATCTCGATCGAGGACGACACGCAGATCGCGTTCACCGAGGACGTCGGCAAGCGCTACGAGGCCTACGGCTGGCACGTGCAGCATGTCGGCGACGGTGAGGACCTGGCCGCGATCGACCGGGCGATGGCCGCAGCCAAGGCGGAGTCCGGCCGTCCATCGATCATCGTGCTGCACACGATCATCGGCTGGCCCTCGCCGAACAAGCAGAACACCGGGGCCGCGCACGGCTCGGCGCTCGGCGCGGACGAGGTCCGCGCTACCAAACAGGTGCTCGGCTTTGACCCGGACAACGACTTCGAGGTAGCTGCGGAGGTGCTTGAGCACGCCCGCCGGGTTGCCGAACGAGGCAAGCAGGCGCATGCACGATGGCAGCAGCACTTCCACGCATGGCAGGCCGGCAATCCGCACGGCGCTGCGCTGCTCGAGCGCATGTCCACCCGTACCCTGCCCAAAGGCTGGGCCGACACGCTGCCCGTCTGGGACGCCGATGCCAAGGGGGTGGCCACCCGTAAGGCCTCCGGCGAGGTTCTGGCCGCTCTCTACCCAGTGCTGCCGGAATTGTGGGGCGGATCGGCGGACCTGGCGGAAAGTAACAACACCGCCGTCAAGGGCGAGGCGTCTTTCCTGCCCGACGACCGGCAGACCAAGATGTGGAGCGGCGGACCGTACGGGCGCACCTTGCACTTCGGGGTCCGTGAGCACGCCATGGGCGCGATCATGAACGGCATCGCGCAGCACGGCGGTACCCGTGTCTACGGCGGGACGTTCCTCACCTTCTCCGACTACATGCGCGGCGCCGTCCGGCTGGCCGCTCTCATGCAGCTACCGGTCACGTACGTATGGACACACGACTCCATCGGTTTGGGGGAGGACGGCCCCACCCACCAGCCCGTTGAGCACTACGCCGCGCTGCGAGCCATCCCCGGCCTGGACTTCGTGCGCCCGGCCGACGCCAATGAAACCGCAGTAGCGTGGCGTACCATCCTCGAGCACAACGACCGCCCGGCCGGGCTTGCGCTGTCGCGACAGAACCTGCCCGTCTTCGACCGCACCCGGTTCGCCTCGGCCGAGGGGGTGGCCCGAGGTGGATATGTGCTGGCCGAGGCCTCCGGTGACCCCCAGCTGATCCTGCTGGGGACCGGCTCGGAGGTGCAGATCGCGGTCGCCGCCCGCGAGATTCTGGAGGCTGACGGAATCTGCACCCGGGTGGTGTCGCTGCCGTGCTGGGAGTGGTTCGCCGCGCAGGATCGCAGCTACCGGGAGCAAGTATTGCCGCCCACGGTGCGCGCCCGGGTCAGCGTCGAAGCTGGAGTGTCGATGGGCTGGCGCGAGTTCGTTGGCGACGCGGGCCGCATCGTCGGACTCGACCACTACGGCGCCAGTGCCGCTTACAGCGTGCTGTACGAGCAGTTCGGCCTGACCTCCGACGCCGTTGTGGCCGCGGCTCGCGAGAGCCTCGCGGCCGCTGCTGCGCCGGTGGTCGCGCCCACCGGCCCGGACAGTGTGGGCGTTCTGCAGTCACCCACCGGCGACCGCTGAACCGACGGATCGCATCCCGTACCCGGAAGGCATAGTCATGACGCAGAACGAGAAGCTGGCCGAATTGTCGAAGGCTGGGGTGGCCGTCTGGCTGGACGACCTGTCCCGTGACCGTATCCACAGCGGCAACCTTGAGTCCCTGGTGGATGAGTACTCGGTTGTTGGGGTCACCACGAACCCGACCATTTTCGCGGCCGCAGTCAGCGGTTCGGACTCCTACGACGATCAAGTGCACGCGATGGCCGTACGCAAGGTGAGCGTCGAGGAAGCGCTGCGGACCATCACCGCGGCCGACGTCCGCGACGCCTGCGATCTCCTCGCCCCGGTGGCGCAGCGCACCGGCCGCGACGGCCGGGTGTCGCTCGAGGTGTCCCCGCAGGTGGCGCGGGACACCGATGCGACCGCAGCGGAGGCTGCGCATTTGTGGTGGCTGGTGGACCGTCCCAACCTGTTCATCAAGATCCCGGCCACTCAGGAAGGCCTGGCCGCGATCACCACGTCGATCAGCCAGGGCATCAGCGTCAACGTCACGCTGATCTTCAGCGTGGAGCGGTACCGGGCGGTCATGGACGCCTACCTGTCCGGCTTGGAGCAGCGGGTACGAGGCGGTGGCTCACTCGACGGAATTGAGTCGGTGGCATCGTTCTTTGTCTCCCGCGTCGACACCGAAGTCGACAAGCGCCTGGACAAGGCCGGTGCTGACCCATCGCTCAAGGGCAAGGCCGCACTGGCGAACGCGCAACTGGCCTATCAGGCGTACGAAGAAGTCTTCTCGTCCGAGAGGTGGCACTTGCTGCAGGCGCAGGGTGCTCAACCACAGCGCCCGTTGTGGGCCTCGACCGGGGTGAAAAATCCCGGCCTGCCGGACACTCTCTACGTCAGCGGCCTCATCGCGCCGGGCACAGTCAACACCATGCCGGAAAAGACCTTGAAGGCTTACGCCAGCCACGGCAGCCCCGGCAAGCCCATCCAGCAGAGCTATGAGGGCGCAGCCGCGGTCCTGCAGGCCGTAGCCGACGCCGGCGTTGACTTCGACGAGGTGTTCACCACCATCGAGGACGAGGGCATTCAGAAGTTTGTCGACTCGTGGAACGACCTTACCGACTCGGTCCGTTCGGAGCTGGAGGACAAGAGCTGAGCCAACCCTCCACCGGTTCGGCAATGGCCACGGCGCGCAGCCGCTCGTATGCGCCCGGGCGGGTCTCGGCCAGGTGCCCCGCCCGGGTGGTGGCCAGGGCGCCGGGTACACCAACTGGCCCTCGTCGTGCGCATGAACGCCCATCTGCAAGCCGTGCCCTGCGGTGTGTGCTGCACCGGTGCAGCGGGCGGTGAGGGCCGGCGGGTTTCTCGCATCCAAACCAATTCTGCTGCGCGCTGCTTCAGCCACGATTGGACCGGGGGCGGTCAGGGTAGGAGATGCACTCACGTCGATCACTGAGAGTTCATGGAAGGTCCAGCGTGCAGCGCCCTGTTCGTACCACTGTGATTGCGTCCTTGTCCGTTGCTCTGCTCATGGGCGCGCTCGTATCCGGCATGTCCCAGGCATCAGCTAGTGAGCAGGCCACCCCGGCAAGTGGGTTGTCGCTGGACGAGATGGTGCGCTCGTCGGCACCTCAATGGAACTTCCCGCGCGCCAACAACAACGATCCCTGCTGGCCGCAGGCGGCCTTTGACGCCGATGGAACTCCCGCCGCCGGGGTGGAGCCGCACAACTGGCCCGACAGCGACAGCGGGTGCGCCCCGCACGGCGCCCCGTTCCCCACCTACTACACCGCCAAGATGTGTGACGACGCCGGTAACAACGACGTGCGGGTGTCGTACACCATTTATCAGGCTTTGGATGCCTTCCAGCCGTCCGGGCACCGGCATGATTTCGAGCGCGTCATCGTGAAATGGATGCGCGAGGGGGACACCTGGAGCCGGAACACCTTGTACCTGAGCTCCCACAAGACGTTCCACGTCCGGGCCTGGGAGGAGGTGCAGAGCTTGGACGCCGACCGCGTCACGGCGGGAACCGGGTTGGCGTTCCCCCGCATCTTCGTGGGCTTTGCCAGCCACGCCATGTTCAACGACGAGGGCGGGCTCAAGGACGTCCTGTCGTCGTACACGGACCTGGAGTACCGCCATGGCGACTACCCGGTCTGGGCCGATCAGGGCGCCGGCCTCGTCGAGGTGGCACCGGGCGGTGACCTCTACGAGAAGTTCAAGGACAACGCTGCGGCGTGGGGCAGTGCCACCAGCAACCCGGCCGCCGTGGCCGACAATCTCTGCGGAGAACTGCCCGGCTGAAGCCCGCCCGCCGGGCGTGCTAAGTTGGTGGCGTTGCAGTTTTGATTTCCTTGGACGTTTCTCGACGCCTGATGGGTCTCAGCCCCGTTCAGGCGTTTTTTGTTTCGTCAGTACACGGTGATCAGCGCGGCGACGCGAGCTGGCGCACACCGCGTCAGCTCACGAGTCGACAGGAGAAAACATGGCCACCGGAACCGTCAAGTGGTTCAACGGCGACAAGGGCTTCGGCTTCATCACCCAGGATGACGGCGGCGCCGACGTGTTCGCGCACTTCTCGGCGATCGCGACGTCGGGCTTCCGCACTCTTGAGGAGAACCAGCGGGTCGAGTTCGACGTCGAGCAGGGCGCCAAGGGCCTGCAGGCGGCGAACATCCGCCCGCTGTAACCCCGACGGCCTGGCGCCCCGGTTCGCCGGCCGCCGGGCTTGGTGGCGGCCGGCTACCCACGGTTGACGATCCGCGTTCACCCGCGTGATCTCCCGGGGAAGCCGGCCGTCTCCGTTCGACCGCGTCACCCGTGAGCGTTCAACCTGCTGTCCTCACCGCGGTACCCGCTGCATCCGGGTCCAGCCGTCCCAGCCGCGTTCGCGCATCATGTCGCGGAGCAACTCGGCTCGCTTGTCGGAGGCGTCGGCAAGATCGTCGAGCAGGGCAAATGATGTGTCGTCGCCGGGGATCGGCTCGCCCGCCGCTTCCGCCTCCTCGGCGAACTCGACCATGATGTCGACGGCCTCCGCCGCGAGGGTGTTGTTCATCTCGCCGTTTTCCATGAGCTGCGAGAGCACCTGGTAGAGCCGGACGATCCGCGGGTCGTCGAGCTGTGCGATCTTGCTCGGCATCCATTCGATGACCTTGTCGGGCCAGCGCGCTGCGACCAGGATCCACCCGTCCCGCTCGCCCTCCATCATCCGCTCGGAAGTTCCGATCTCGCGGAGCCGGTCGAGGTACGCGACCACCGGCGCCGGCAGCACCAGACTGTCCCCGGCGGTCAGCTTCGCGACCTGCGCACGGCTGGCCTGCAGCCGGTCGATCGCGTCACGCAGGTCCGAGTCGATCCGCTGCACAGCTTCAGCGAAGGCCGGCGGATCAGCCTCGAGCATCCGGGCAACCTGCGACAGCGGTACGCCGGCGTCGGTCAGGGTGCGGATCTTGATGAGCGACACCACGGCCGGGGCGCCGTACCGTCGATATCCTGAGGCATCCCGGTCCGGCTCCGGCAGCAGGCCGATCTGGTGGTAGTGCCGCACCGCCCGCACCGTGACGCCGGCGTAAGCAGCCAGTTGCCCGATCGTCAGCATCCTCTGATCCTGGCTCAGCCGACGCGGCGGCGATAGGTGAGACCGGCGAGCGCGCAGGCCACGACAAGAAGGCCAATGCACCAGGCGAGAGCGGTCCAGATGCCGGAGCCCACCGGCTGCTCGGTGAAAAGGGCCCGCAGGGTGTTGACGATGGAGGTCACCGGCTGGTTCTCGGCGAACGCACGGACCGGGCCCGGCATGGAGGCGGTCGGCACAAAGGCCGAACTGACGAACGGCAAGAAGATCAGCGGGTACGCGAAAGCGCTCGCGCCGTCCACCGAACTGGCAGTGAGCCCGGGAATCACAGCAAGCCAGGTCAGCGCCAGAATGAACAAGGTGAGAATGCCCGTCACCGCGAGCCAGCCCAGCACGCCCATGCCCGAGCGGAAACCCATCGCCAGGGCGACCAGCAGGACCACGACCAGCGAGATCAGGTTGGCCACCAGCGAGGTCAGTACGTGCGCCCACAGCACGGCGGCCCGAGCGATGGGCATCGACTGGAAGCGCTCGAAGATGCCACCCTGCAGGTCCAGGAACAGCCGGTAGGCGGTGTAGGAGATGCCCGAGGCAACCGTGATGAGCAGGATGCCGGGCAGCAGGTAGTTCACGTACGAGCCGGTCCCGGTCTGGATCGCGCCGCCGAGGACGTAGACGAAGAGCAGCAGCATGGCGATCGGGGTCACCACTGTGGTGATGATGGTGTCGGGGCTGCGGGCGATGTGGCGCAGCGATCGGCCCAGCAGAACGGCGGTGTCGCCGAGGAAATGCTTGGTCATCGTGGTTGTCCGTCCGTGCTCGTGGCGACCAGGGTCAGGAAAACGTCCTCGAGGGTGGGCTGCTTCTCGACGTACTCGACCTTGGCCGGGGGCAGGAGCCGTTTCAGCTCGTCAAGGGTGCCGTTGACGATGATCCGGCCCTCGCGCAGGATCGCGATGCGGTCGGCGAGGTGCTCTGCCTCATCGAGGTACTGGGTGGTGAGCAGCACTGTCGTACCGCCCGCGGCCAGCTCTTTGACAGCCCGCCAGACCTCGAGGCGCGCCTGCGGATCCAGGCCGGTGGTCGGCTCGTCCAGGAAGATGACCGGCGGGTCCCCGATCAGGCTCATCGCGATGTCAAGCCGCCGGCGCATGCCCCCGGAGTACGTGGCAACCCGGCGCGAGCCTGCCTCGGTCAGAGAGAAGCGCTGCAGCAGGTCGTCCGCGATGGTGCCGGGGCCCTTCAGGTGTCGCAGCCGGGCGACCATGATGAGGTTCTCCCGGCCGCTCAGGATTTCGTCCACCGCCGCGAACTGGCCGGTGAGGCTGATCGACTGGCGCACGTCGGCGGCCTGCGTCGCCACGTCGAAGCCGTTGACCTGCGCGGTGCCGGCGTCGGCCTTGAGCAGAGTGCAGAGGATTTTGACCAGGGTCGTCTTGCCGGCGCCGTTCGAGCCGAGCAGGGCGAAGATACTCCCGCGGTGGACGTCGATGTCGACGCCTTGCAGCACCTTCAGATCCTTGAAGGACTTCTCCAGTCCTCGGGTGCTTATTGATAAAGCCGGTGGGGTGCTCATGGGCGCCAGCATGGCGGGTTGACGCTGCGTCAGGGTCAAGCCTTTACCGCTGCTGTCGCGGCACCATGAGGGTGAGACCCGCCAGGAAGTCCTCGAAGGCGCGGTCGGCGCGTGCTACGTCGCCGGTGGCGTCGATGTCCATGATGAGACCGCGGATGACTGCCAAAACGAGGGTGGCCAGTTCGGGGCGGCCGACGCTGCGCATGCCGTCTTCGAGGGGTTGCAGCCAGTCGGTGGTCGCCTCGCGGCGGAAGCCTGGCCACAATTGCTGTTCGGCGTCCTCGCGCAGCTTGCTGAACATGGCCAAGTAGGGGCGGCCTTCCGGACCGGTCATCGCCTGCCAGGTGTGCCGCAGGGTGCTCAGATAGGGCTCGCCGGGCCGCGGGGCGAGCAGGTTGCCGTAGAACTCGCGCTGGCGCTGCCGTGCGCGGCGCAGGGTTTCGCGGAGCAGGGCGTCGCGGGTGCCGAAGTGGTAGATCAGCATGCGGGTCGAGCTGCCCGAGGCTTTCCCGAATGGCTCGAGGCGGTCGGGCAGGCCGTGGGTGAGCGCGTGGTCGACGCAGGCGTCGAGGATGCGGTCACGGATCTCGGGTTGTCTGGGCCGGCCCATTGGCCCACTTTTTCACGTAACTGGCGGTACGTCTAACGTTGTATTCACCTATGGAGGAGGCCGGGATGCGGGTGGTGTTCGTGCATGGGGCGTGCGTGCGGGACGGGCAATGGTGGTGGCATCGGACCGCCGAGGCGCTGCTCAAGCACGGGATCGGCAGCGTCGCGCCGGCGCTGCCGAGCTGCGGTGAGGGAGATCAAGCTGCCGGGGCGCACGGTCCCGGGCTCACCGAAGACATCGCAGCGGTACGGTCAGAGCTCGCCGGAAGTGATGAGCCAACGGTGCTCGTGGGGCACAGTTACGGCGGGATTGTCGCGTCGGAGGCTGCGGTAGGCGTGGCGTCGGTGCACCACATGATGTTCGTGTCGAGCTACCTGCCGGAGCCCGGCGAGTCGCTGTCGACGTTCGGCGCGCCCGAGCCCCCGCCGTTTCTCGACTTCGACCCCGAAGGCGGGACGTTCGGCGCGGTACCGGAGTTGTTCGCCGAGACCTTCATGCAGGATTGCTCACCGGAGCTGACCCGCGAGGGCGCGACCCGCTTGGTTCGGCAGACGATCGCCGTCACCCAGCAGCCGGTCCACCAGGTGGCATGGCATGACCGGCCCACAACCTACGTGGTGTGCGCCGACGACCGGGGAACGCCGGCCGCGGCCCAACGCGAGTTTTCCCGCCGGGCCGGCAAGGTAGTGCAGGTGCAGGCAGGCCACCACCCGTTCCTCTCGCAGCCGGGAACCATGGCCGGCATCCTGGCCGGCCTGGTGTGACGCCAGTGCCGGAGGTCCGCCGCCAGCAGTGGCCGGGGCTCGCCGGGTGTGGGTGCCCACACCATGCGCTAAGCGCCGCCGTTGATGGCGCCGGTGCGCAAGGCGCCCTCGGTGACCTTCCACTTGGTCAGCAGCGCATCGTAGGTGCCGTCGTTGATGACGGCGTAGAGCGCGGTCTGCACTGCTGAGGTCAGCGCCTTGCGGTCCTTGGCCACGCCGATGCCGTACGGGATCGCCTCGATCTGGGGTCCGGACAGTTCGATGCCCTGGTTTTTCTGGACGTCGAGGGCAGCGATGGGAAAGTCGTTGAGCGCCGCATCGGCCGTCTTGTTCGCCACCGCGGCCGACGGGGTGTCCGAGCGTACGAGCGAAAGTGGCTTTCCCGGGCATTTGCTCGCTTGAGCCGAGACCATGTCGACATAGACCGTGTCGGGCTGGACCGCCACCCGCCGTCCGCACAGTCCGCTCATCCCGCCGATGTCGCCGATGCCCTTGGCCACAACGATGGAGGTGCCGGCGTTGAGGTAATTGACGAAGTCGGCCTTCTGCTGGCGTTCCGCACGGTCGAACATCGAGGAGATGGACATGTCGATCGTGTGGTTCTGCACCTGATCCAGCAGATCCCCGAACGATACGGTCCGCCAGATGACGCGCAGCCCGAGTTTCGCCGCAATGGCCTCGGTCAACTCGACATCGAGCCCGGTATAGGCAGCGCCCTGCTTGAAGGTCATCGGCTCGAACGTGGGATCGGTGCCGGCTACCAGAACGCCGGCTTGGGTTGTCGATCCAGCCAGTGCGACGCGTGCCTCGGCCAGGCGGTCAACCGGCTTTCTCGTGTCCGCACTTGCGCCTGCGCATCCCGCGGTGCTGCCGCCAAGGATGATGCCCATGATCAACAAGGACAGAGCGCGTTGCCTCATGTGTGCCCTATCGGCGGCTTCAGGGCTGCGCTGAGCCGAACGCCCACGTGCGGGGAAAAAAGTCAATACGCTGCTGGGCAAGGGGGCATCGTGACGTTGACTATCCGGCGCCAGATTGCAGCTCTCGCGGCGGCGGGCTTTGTCCTGGTCATCGTGGCGGGCGCCATCGGCTACAGCGGTACTTCTGTCCTGGCGGGCCAGCAGCTGACTGCTCGTGACGCGGCCACGGCCCTGCAAGCGGTTCAGGGCGTGGACATTGCGCGCGCCTTGTTCCGGGGCAACGTTCTCGCCTCCCTTGTCACCAATGACGCCACAGAGCGCCAGCAAGTGCTCGACCGGCTGGGGCAGAACGTGGCCGATGCCCGCGCCGGCGTCGACGAGGTCGCGCGTACCGTGCCGCAGTTGCGTGCCCGTGCCGATGCAGTGCTGCCGGTCCTGGATGAGCTGATCGCCTCCGGGCAACGCATCATCACGCTGGCCAGCCGGGTGGCCTCCGATCCCGGCCGCACCGGTGCCCTTGCCGCCCGGCCGGCCTACGACGCCGTCGACTTGAAGGCGGCGAAGGCGATCGGTGAGCTGAAGACGGCCATCACCGAGCGTGTCCGCCGTACCTACGAGGATGCCGCCACGGCCGCCCGCCGGGCCAAGGCGTTCACCTTGGTGACCGGGCTGCTTGCCGCTGTGGTGCTGGGCGGTGCGGCGCTGCTGCTGGCCCGGCGTATCGCCCGCCGGGTCGAGCATTGCCTGACCACGGCACGGGCGATTGCCGACTATGACTTGAGCGCCAAGGCTCAACTCGGCGGTAGCGACGAATTGGCCCAGCTGAGCCACAGCCTGCACACCATCGTCACGTCCCTGACCACAGCATTGACCGACATCGCCAGCAACGCGACATCGGTGGCTGCTGCCTCTGAGCAGCTCACCGCGACCAGCCGGCACCTGTCCGAAGGTGCGGGCGCGGCCTCGTCCGAAGCCAGCGAGGCCAGCCGCGACATCCGTCAGGTCACGCAGAGCATCGGGCAAACGACCGCGTCTGCCCACGGGCTCACGACCTCCATCGCGGACATCACCTCAGCGGTCAGCGAGGCCGACAGCGTGGCCCGCGAAGCCGTTGATCTCGCCGCCAGCACCAACCAGCGGATCGAACGGCTGCGTACCTCCAGTGACGAGGTCTCCGCGGTCGTCAGCATCATCACCGCGATTGCCGAGCAGACCAACCTGCTCGCCCTCAACGCGACCATCGAGGCGGCTCGTGCGGGTGAGCAAGGCAAAGGTTTCGCGGTGGTCGCGGGCGAGGTGAAAGACCTGTCCCGCGAGACCGCGGCGGCAACCGGTGACATCACCACCAAGGTCAGTGCGATGCAGGCGGACACCGCAGGGGCTTTCGAGGCCATCAGCCGGATCAGCCAGGTCATCGACCGCATCGACGAGTTGCAGCGGTCGATCTCCCGCGCGCTTGACACCCAGATCGACGCCTCCCGGCAGATCGGCACCAACGCCGACGTAGCCGAACGATCCGCCACGTCGGTCACCGACTCCATCAACCGTCTGACGGGCACCACCACCCTCACCCACGAAGCCGCGACGCAAACCGAGTCCGCTGCTGTGGAACTGGCGCACCTTTCCCAGCAGCTGCGCCTGGTCTCCGACAAATTCCGGCGCTGAGGGTCACCGGCTCCCGCCGGCTGTGCTGGTGCAATTCGACCGATTTCGCGGTCCTGCAACCCGTTGACCATACGTTGGTCGCAACAGTGCTTCAAACGGGGGCGTCATGATATTGAAGGCTCGAAGCGTTTCAGGAGCCGCGGCAACAGCCGTCCTGGTGGGCGTCAGCAGTGTCGGGCTCGTACCGTCGACGGCGGCGAGCGCCGATCCGGTTGCGACGCAAGTGGTGACGATCAACTCCACGGGTGGCGATGCCGCCGGCAAGGGCCTGCGGATCGCGTACGGGTCCGGCAAGCTACAGGTTTTTCGCAACGGCACCGGTCAGCTCTTCGAGCCGTCCACCCTGCCGACAGCGCCGAACGCCAACCTCGGCAACGCTTTTGCGCTGAGCTTCGATGACGGGAACGGCGACGTGGAGTGGGTCAATCCGCGTCGTTTCCGGACCATCACGGCCTACGGGGGGTCGACGTCCGGCAGCGGCACCATCACCAGCCGGATGGTCGCCCGTTACAAGCAGCGGAACTACTTCGTCGACCTGACGATCAGCTATGTGTATCCCAATGACTACTTCACCGAGTCGGTACGGGTGACCGTGCCCAGTGGCAACACCGCCACCGTGCGCGCCTACCAGTACATGGACACCTACCTCGGCGGCTCCGACCAGGGACCGGGTTACTACAACGCCTCGCCGTCCACCGCCGGGGTCACTGGTTCCGGTGTCGTGGAAGCCTTGCAGCGTGTCTCCGGACCGGCGTGGTCGGGCTACTACTCGGCTCTGTACTCCCATCTCGAGGACTACCCGAGAAACGGAACCGATTACCCGGACATCATCGACCCCAACCCGGCAACAGACAACGGTGTCGGCATCAGCTACGACCTCGGGTCCGCCGCGGGCAGCCAGACGATGGTCAACAATGTCATCTTCGCGGCGCCCACGCCGGCTCTGTCCGCATCGTTCGGACCCGCGGGTATCAAGAGTGGGATGGTCACCACCCTCACCTTCAGGCTGTCGCAGCCCAACTCCGACGTGGCCGCCACCGGGCTCGGTTTCTCGGCGACGCTGCCGACCGGTTTGACGATCGACACGTTCCCTGCGTCGAACTCCTGCGCCGGATCGCTGAACGCACCGACCGGCGGTCATGCCGTTACTCTGTCCAACGCTGCGCTACCCAGCGGTACGCCCTCGTGCACCGTCGAGGTGGCGGTGACCGCGTCCACGCCCGGCTCTTATCCGATCAGCGCCGGGGATGTCACGACCACCGGTCTGCTGGAGAATCTGGCCGCCGGCGCTGAACCGGCCCTCGTGGTGGCCGACTGGCCGGGTGCGCCGACCGGTGTCTCTGGTCAAGCGGGAAACGCGAGTGCGGTGGTCACGTTCACCGCGCCGGGAAGCGACGGCGGTGCCCCGATCACGGGGTACGAGGTGTCGTTCGACAACGGTGAGAGCTGGGCGCCGGCGCCAACGAGCACCGGGCCCGCCGGTACGTTGCAGGCTCAGGTGCTCGACCTGGTCAACGGCACTTCCTATGACATTGTCGTGCGAGCCGTGAACGCGGTGGGTGCCGGAAGCCAGAGCACTTCCGTGGCCACGGTAACGCCGCAGGCCACCGTGCCCAGCGCTCCGCTTGACCTGGGCATCATGCCGGGCGACATGCAGGGGACCGTCTACTTCCTGCCACCCGATGACGACGGCGGTGCCGCGATCACGACGTACGAGGTGTCGACGAACGGTGGCGACACCTGGAACCCGTTGAGCGTCACCCCCGACGAGGACGACTACCTCAAAGGCTCGCTGACAAGCCTGGCGAACGGAACGACCTACCAGGTCAAGGTGCGCGCTCGCAACATTGCCGGCGCCGGTGCGGCAAGTGAGACGGCCACCGTCACCCCGAGAGCCGCCGTGCCGGGGCCTCCGATCGCCCTGCTGACGACCGCGGCCGACCACGCCGCGAAGGTGCAGTTCCTTGCGCCGCTCGACGATGGCGGCAGCCCGATCACGGCGTACGAGGTGTCGATCAACGGTGGCGAGACGTGGACGGCCCTGCCGGCTACCACCAACCCCAACGGTGTCCACCTGGCGAACGTGACCGGACTGACGAACGGCATCACGTACCAGCTCAAGGTGCGCGCCCGTAACGCTAACGGCGCCGGTGACGCCAGCCTTGCCAGCGCGGTGACACCGCTGGGCGTACCCGACGTGCCGCAGCCGGTGGCCACCGTGCCCACCGCACCGATCGAGGTGACTGCGAGCGCTACGAGTGCGGGCGCCACCATCGCGTTCCGGGCGCCGGTCAGTGATGGCGGCAGCGTGATCACCGCCTACCAGGTGTCGACCGACGGCGGGGCGACGTGGACGGCGCAGCCAGCCACGGTGTCGCCGACCGGCACCCATGTCATGACGCTCACCGGCCTTACCGGGGGCCGGACGTACCAGGTGAAGGTGCGGGCGGTCAACGTCATTGGGGCTGGTGCGGCCAGTGAGGCGGCTACCGTAACGCCGGCCGCGCCCACCCCGGACCCGACGCCGGAGCCGCCGACCCCGGCGCCGGCGCCGGCCAACCCGGTTCGGATCAACCTCGACCTGGCCCTCAAGAGTGGCGAAACCTTGGCCGGCACGCAGGCCACGCTCACCGGTGGCGGGCTCAAGTCGTCGTCGAAGTATGTGCTGACCATGTACTCCACCCCCGTGGTGATCGCCAGCGGCCAGACCAACTCGATGGGCGGGTTCCGGGCGACCATCCGAATGCCTCGCAAGGCATGTGTGCTGGGCGGGCTGCACCGCCTGGTGCTCACCGGCACCGCGCCCGACGGAGGCACGGTGCAGGACGCCAACTGGATTTTGATGAACGACACCTGTGCGGCGCAGACCGGGAGTGGCACCAAGCCGGCCCAGGCCGTACCGGTGCGCTCGTTCCTGTTCCCGTACCTGTCGGCACGTCTGAGCCTGACCGCCAAGCGGAGCCTGCGCAGCGCGGTCAGTTCGATGCGCGGCGCCAAGGGGATCACCATCACCGGCTACACCCAGACCGGTAAGCAGTCCAAGGCCGCTCGTGCGGCGAACAGGGCGCTCGCTCTGCGCCGGGCCAAAGCCGTGCGTGCCTATCTGCTGACCCTGCGCGTGCGGACGCCGATCCGCGTGGTCGGAGCCGGCGGCGTCGACCCGGTCAACCAGAAGAAGCAGAACCTGAACCGCCGGGTCACCATCGTCGTCCGCTACTGATCAGCACCAGGTACGACCGGAGGCCCTGCCGCGCAGCCGTGCGGCAGGGCCGCCACGTATCCATGGACCTTCGCTTGAGCTACCGGAGGCAGTGACGCAGGCGGACCGCTTCACCGGTTGACATGGTCGAGCGGAGTGCCGGCGACCCTCAGGCGCTGGCTGCCTGTTCGACGCGGAGGAAGTCGCCGACCCATTGGGTGCCGTTCCAGGTTCCGCCGTTGGCGTTCAGCTGGAGGTTGGCCGTACCGGAAAGCAGGTTCAGTTCTTCGAAGTCGTAGTGCGGTTCGCCGCCGACGGTAAAGGTGGCGTGCACCCGGATGCCGTAGATGGTGCGGGGGTCGGTGCGGTTGATGGTCACCACGGCGGGACCGGTGGTGCTGGCGGCGGTGGTCAGCAGGTTGCCGGTCCAGCGGGAGCCGTTCCAGGTGGCGCCGTTGCCGTTGAGGTTGAGGGTGGTCGAGTGGTCGAGGGTTCCGGTTTCCTCGAAGTCGTCGTGCCACTCGTCGTTGACCAGGAACTCGGTGCGTACCTGCAGGTTGCTCACGGCGCGGCTGTCGGTTTTGGTGATACGTATGGCGTCCGGGGTCTCCGTGCCCACCACTCGCAGCAGGGCAACGCCATGGGACGGTACGGTCACGCTGTAGCCGTCGGCGAAACTGCCCCGGTCAGCGCGGGCGTGCAGGTCTCGCACGCTCGCCGAGCCGGGCCCGAGTCCGAGGTCGCGCCAGTCCACACGGATCGACGCTGCCGCTGCGCCCCGGTTCCACAGCGCTGCCACCCGTACCCCTGAGCCTTGGACCTTTTTCGACCAGATCTCGCGGTCCCCGAGGTCTCGGACGCGACGGCCCTGCGCCCCCAGCGGGTCCTGGTCGACCGCAATGACCTCGGGGTTGGTCAGGATCGCCCGGGTCGCCGCGTTCATGGAGGTCAGGTCGTTGCCGGTGATCAGCGGCGCGGCCATCAAAGCCCACATGCTGAAGTGCGTCTGGTACTCGGTGTCGGTCATGCCGCGGCCGTTGATGCTGCCGGTGCCGTAGTTGCCGACCTGCAGCATGTCCGGGTCGTTGAAGAAGCCGGGGTGGGCATACATCGCGTAGGCGTTGTTGGTGTCGATGATCTCGTCGACGGGCACCAGGCCACCGGTGTCCGGGTTGCGCGTGTAGTCATCGCCGATGTCACCGGTGCTGCGGGCCTGATTGCCGGTCTTGGGACCCCACGGCTTGAACTCCCACGCGCAGATGCTGTAGACGATCTGCCGGCCCGAGGCGGCCAGGGCGTCGCGCATCGTCTCGTACTGCGACTGCTGGTCCAGGGTGGCGTTGCAGTTGTCGTACTTGAGCAGGTCGACGCCCCACGCCGCGTACGACCGCGCGTCCTGAACTTCATGCCCCTGCGACCCGGGGCGGCCCGCGCAGGTCTGGGTCCCGCGGTCGGAGTAGATGCCGAACTTGAGTCCCCGGGCATGGATGTAGTCGCCTAACGCCTTCATGCCGCTGGGGAAGCGCGCCGGGTCGGCCACGATGGCGCCCGCGGCGTCCCGGCTGCTCTGCCAGCAGTCGTCCACGTTGATGTACTGGTAGCCGAGGTCGCGCATGCCGCTGCTGACCATGGCGTCGGCCTGCCGGCGGATCAGCGCCTCGTCGACGTTGCAGGCGTAGCGGTTCCAGCTGTTCCAGCCCATGACCGGGACGCGTTCGAGGCCGTTGTCCAGCGCCGCGGCGGGCCGGGGAGCGCCGAGCAGGATCAGCGTGGCGGTAAGGATCGCGGCGGTGATGCGGCGCAGTCTCGGCATCGAGCACTCCTCGCTAATTGACCCTCATCAATATGAATGAGGTTGGCCCGGATGGCAAATGGGCCGGCGGCCGGCCGGGCTCAGAAGCGCCATCCGGGGCAGAGCCACCAGCCGCTGTTCACCAGGTTGGTCATCTTGGGCAGCGCATCATCGCCGGCGATGGAGATGAGCGCCGCTCGTTCACCTCAGGTTTTGCTGGTGCATGCCGATGCCTCTGACCATTCGCAGGAATGAGAAGAACGGAGACGCTGTGGCACACAGGAAGAAACGTGCGGGGCTGCTGACGGTCGCGAGCGTCCTGGCCGCACTTCCGGTGCCCGCCGCGGCCCACGCTGCGGGTCCGAGCACGCATTGGGCGAGCTGGCTGGGCTCCACCACCACGGCCACGCCCGCCACCACCCTGGCGCAGGTGCGCTCGATCATCGGGGCGGACACCGGCGCTGCCGCGGCGCTGACCGGTAAGGGCGTCGGCGTCGCCTTGATCGACACCGGCGTGGCACCGGTGCCGGGCCTGCCCGCGTCGCGCATCGTCAACGGGCCTGACCTGTCGTTCGAGTCGCAGGCGGCCGGTCTGCGGTACCTCGACACGTACGGCCACGGCACCCACATGGCCGGCATCATCGTCGGCAACGACACTGCCACGGGCACCAAGGGCCTCGCCCCGGACGCGAAGCTGACCTCGATCAAGGTCGGCACGGCCAACGGCACGGTGGACGTCTCGCAGGTCATCGCGGCCGTCGACTGGGTGGTCAAACACCGCAACGACGACCCGCTCAACCCGATCCGGGTGCTGAATTTGTCGTACGGCTCGGGTGGCACGCCGCAGGAGTACAACGACTCGCTCGGGTTCGCCGTGGAGAAGGCCTGGCAGGCCGGAATTGTCGTGGTGGCCGCGGCCGGCAACGACGGCAACGCCGCGGGGAATCTGGCGAATCCGGCCTCCGACGAGTGGATCCTCACCGTTGGTGCCAGCGCCACCAACGGCACCGTGGCCACCACCGACGACACCCTCACCGCGTTCACCAACCTGCCCAGCAGCGGCAAGCAGATCAACGTGCTGACGCCGGGAACCTCGGTGGTGTCGTTGCGCGACAACGGTTCCAACGTGGACATCACCTACCCGGGCGCACGAGTCGGTGACACTCTCTTCAAGGGCAGCGGAACCTCGCAGGCCGCTGCCGTCGCCTCCGCGGCAGTCGCCCTGCTGGTGCAAGCCAAGCCGTCGGCGACCCCGGACCAGATCAAGGACTGGGTGGTGAAGAGCGCCACCTATCTGCCGACGGGTACGGCTGCGCAGCTCGGTCTCAAGGAGCTGAACGTCAGCAATGCGCTGGCCCGCAGCGGCACCGCCGTCTCCGCGCAGACTTTCAACCGGTCCACCGGGGCCGGCACCCTGGACAGCGCCCGCGGTTCCAGCCGGGTGATGTACGACAACGCGCCGCTCGCAGGCCAGCGTTCCGTCTGGGGAGCGCTACCCACGATCAACTGGGCGAAGAGCTCGGCGGCCGGCACGTCCTGGTCCGGGGGCCTGTGGATGGGTTACCGGGTAGCGGGGGACGGCTGGACCGGCACCTCGTTCGCCGCCAAGACGTGGGAGGCGGCGGCCTGGGCCGACAGCAAGCCGTGGAGCGGCGCGAGCAGTTGGAGCGACACCTCCTGGGCCGGTCGTTCGTGGTCGGGCCGCTCCTGGAGCGGTGGGTCGTGGTCCGGCCGCAGCTGGTCCAGCGATGACTGGTCCTCGGCGTCCTGGAGTTGAGCTCGCGGAGCGTGAAGCCGCGCCTTACCGTCCGGCGGTCGGCGCGGCTTGCACGCGCACGGCGATCTTGCCGCGTGAGTGGCCGGTGTCGACCCGGTGATGGGCCTCGCCGATCTGCTCCAGCGGGTAGATCTCGGAAACGGTGAGGGTCAGCTTGCCCGCACGGTAGGTGTCGACGATGGCCTGCAGACGCTCGGCCGACCGGCGGCTGCGTACGGGCAGCACGCCAAGCTCCTCCGCCCGGTCGAGGTCGACCAGCGCACCGATGCGCTCGCGGTTGGCGACCAGATCGAGCGAGATGTCCAGGGCCTCGCCGCCGGCCGCGTCCAGGGCCACGTCGATGCCCCGGGGCGCCAGGGCCAGGATGCGCCCGGTCAGCCCGTCGCCATAGGTGGTGGGCGTCGCCCCGAGGGAACGGACGTATTCCTGGTTGGCCGGGCTGGCCGTACCGATCACGGTTGCACCGGCGACCTGAGCCAGTTGCACCGCGATCGTCCCTACGCCGCCGGCGGCCGCGTGAACCAGCAGGGTGTCGCCCGCACCGACTTTGAGATCCTCCAGGGCGGTGTGCGCTGTCTGCGCCGACGCGGAGAGGGTGCCGGCCTGAGGCCAGGGCATCCCGGCTGGCTTGGCGACCAGGTGCGCGGCGGGAACGACAACGTACTCGGCGCAGCTGGCGAGCATCGCCCAACCGATCACTTCGTCGCCCGTATGGACGGAGGTGATCCCCGCGCCCACCTGGTCGACAACCCCGGCAAAGTCGTTGCCGACGATCTGCGGAACATGCAAATTTTGGCCGGGGGGAGTCCACCCGGACCGGACCGCCGAATCGTACGGCTGGACGCCGGCCACCTGGACGCGAACCCGGACCTCACCCGGCCCGGCCTCGGGGGTGTCAACCTCGACAACCTGGAGCACCTCCGGTCCCCCGGAAGTGTAGAACGCCGCCGCCCTCATTCGTTCCCTCTCATAGCGCAGAGCAGGTTGTGCTCAGCAGCTTCTCTGGTAAGGAGATCACCGGAGTCCACGTCTACTACCACGTGGAGACCACCTCAATCCTGGCTGTTGTTCTCAATTGCTGCATCCAAGGATCCGGTCAGCGACTGCGCCACCGTAGGAAAGGGTGCAGCGGCGATCTTGTCCAAACGCTTACTTCGGCCGGTGCGGGCGCCGATGAGGTAAAGGGGATTCGTCGCTACTGGATGGGAGTACTCATGAGGTCCGCGGCGGTGCAGCCTAGCGGGGTGGAACGCACCTTTGACGATGGACGTCTCATCGTGTCGAAGACGGACCGCAAGGGCATCATCCGATACGTCAATCCGCTGTTCTTGGAAATTTCCGCCTTCGCTGAGGAGGAGGTGATCGGCAAGCCGCACAATCTGATCCGGCATCCCGCCATGCCGCGCGCGATCTTCCAGCTTCTGTGGGACCGGATCAACGCCGGCAAGGAGCTGTTCGCGTACGTGATCAACTTGGCCGGGGACGGTGCGCACTACTGGGTGCTGGCACACGTCACCCCATCATTCGACCGTAACGGCGAGATCGTGGGCTATCACTCCAACCGCCGGACCGCGGACCGGGCGGCAATTCTCCAGATCGAACGGCTGTACGCGGAGCTGACCGCCGAGGAAGCGCGGCACAGCCGCCCCGCCGAGGCGATCGAGGCGTCCACCGCTCTGCTGCAGCAGCGGCTCAGCGATCGCGGGCAAAGCTACGACCAGTTCGTGTGGTTCCTGGCGACTACCACCTCAGGAGCGTCATGAGCAGCCGAGGCAGCGGACGCCGGGCTCAGGCCGATTCGCAGGCAGCAGAGCTGGCCGCCTACCAGCACGCCGTGGCGCAAGTGGTGGCGGTGTTGCATAAGCTGCAAACCGGCGATCTGGAGGTGCGGGTACCGCTGCTGGACGGACCCCCCGCGGTTCGTCAGCTGCGTGATGCGATCAACGACTTCGTCGACGTCAACGATGCCTTTGTGCGCGAGTCGGCGGCATCTCTCGACGCGGCCAGCCGGGGCGAGTTCCACCGGCAGGTCCTGACTCGTGGCCTGCACGGCGCCTACCGGGAGGCGGCTCAGGGCATCAACGTCGCTCGCGAGCACATGCAGGACAATGCCGATGCGGTACGGCAGGGCAATCAGGAGCGGGTTGCTCTGGCCGGCCGGGTGCAAGAGGTCGCCGAACAGGTGTCCGCCGCGTCCACCGACCTCGCCAGTTCGTCGGACACGCTGGCCGCCTCCGCTGAACAGGCAGTCGGATACGCCGATGGAGCGGTGCACACGGTGCAGACGCTGGAAGAGTCGTCGACCGAGATTCAGAAGGCGGTGGTATTGATCAAGCACATCGCCGCGCAAACCAGGTTGCTGGCGTTGAACGCCACCATCGAGGCGGCGCGAGCGGGTGAGGCCGGCCGTGGCTTCGCCGTGGTGGCCAATGAGGTGAAGGCGCTGGCCGACGAAGTGAACAAATCCTCCGACGACATCGCCGCCCAGGTGGCCGCCACGCAGCAGTCAGCCAGCAGCACGGTGAGCGCCATCCGCACCATCGCTACCGTTATGGCGCAGATGGAACGGCAGGTAGCCGGAGTGGCTGCCGCCGCAAATGGTGTGCCGGGGGAGCACAACGGCCTGTCGCAGCTCGCCCAGACCTTGCGCGAGGAGATCAGCAGACTCAACAGCGACTGACGCACCGGTTGTCAGAGATGTCGAGAGGCGGCGTCACCCCTGACCGAGCGGTCCGGCGCGGACGATGCGGATGGCCTCCGGCAATGGAATCTGCCACGGCAACATGTCTCGCAGAAGCCAGGTCACGCCAACCGATTCGTAGGCGGAAATCAATTCTGTGCGCTGACTGGATTCACCCGGCAGTGGACGGCTGATGATGACGTCATACGGCCCGGTGCTGGTGCGGTGCCGGCCGATGTAGTCGATAATCTTACCTACGGACTGGGGGGACGAAGGAATGATGGCGAAGCCGTCGGCATTGATGTCCACCTCGGTCGGCGCAGCGCCGTCCCAGCGCGCGGCTCGGCGGAACGGTCGCTTGTTCGGCCAGTAGCCGGCTACCCACACCGGAATTTGATCTTGCGCCGGTCGTGGCAGGAAGGTTGTCTCCCGCATGCTGTAGTAGTCGCCGGTGAAGGCGAAGGGCTCACCAGTGCACAGCCCGCGCACAATTGTCAGGCACTCATCCAGTTTGTCAGCTCGGACTCGTGCGTCGCCGTCCTCACCGAACTGCTCGAACTCGGCCGCACCGGAAAAGCCGAGACCGACTCCCAGGATCATCCGGCCTGCCGACAGGTGGTCGAGGGCTACGACCTCACGAGCGACTTTCCACGGCCGGCGCCGGGCAAGCTGGGCGATCATGGTGCCGATCCTGATGCGTACGGTCGTTGCCGCGATTGCCGCCAAAGCGATCCACGGATCGGTGACCGCAGGACGGGTTCGCACGTCGAAGACCAGGGAGTCCCACACGAACACGGCGTCCCAGCCTGCTCGTTCAGCGTCCTGAGCCAGGTTCATCAGCACGTGAGGATCGGCGTACTCACCGATCACCGGCAGATTGACCGCGTACTGCATCGCCGTTCCCCAACTCGCCTGGACAGCAGTTGTGGGGATGAAGTCTACGCCTGGCAGCCGTTGTCAGCCCACGGTTGAGAACTGGTGGCGGACCAGGGATGTGGCCTCGGGAAGGGGGAGCGGGCGGTAAAAATAGAAACCCTGGCCCGCCGCGCAACCCATGTCGATCAGGGCAGCGGCTTGGGCGGCTGTCTCGATGCCCTCGGCCACCACTGTCATTTTGAAGGCCCTGCCGAGGTGAACCACCGCCTCGCACACCGAGCGAGCCTGCGCGTCATCGGCGATACCGGTTACGAAAGAGCGGTCGATCTTCAACGTTGTCACCGGAAGGCTGCGCAGGTAGCTCAAGGCCGAATAGCCCGTTCCGAAGTCGTCCACCGCAAGCTGGATGCCCAGGTCCCGCAGAGCCTGCAAACGGCCGACGATGAGCGGGTCAGGTTGCAGGATGACGCTCTCGGTTATCTCGAGGGTGAGCCGGTCGGGCGGGAACCCGGTATCGGCCAGGACGGTCTCGACAGTCTGCACCAGGTCGGCCTGAGCTACTTGCTTGGGTGACAGGTTCACCGACAGCTGCAGGGCGTCGGCGCCGGGGGCGTCGGCCCGCCAGCGGGACGCCTCACGGCAGGCCGCACGCAGCACCCATGCGCCCAGCGGCACGACCGCGCCGGTCTCCTCAGCCAGATCGATGAACGCGCCGGGCCCCAGCAGGCCGCGATCGGGATGATTCCAGCGGACCAGGGCCTCAACCGCCTGCAACTCACCGGTTGCCAGCGCGACTGCGGGCTGGAAGTGCACCACCATCTCATCGTTGGCGACGGCCCGGCGCAACTCCGCCTCGCGCGCCTTGCTGTCCAGCACGTCGGAGTAGTACTCGAAGCGGCCACGCCCAGCGCGTTTAGCCGCGTACAGGGCGGTATCGGCCTGCTGTAGCAGGGTCTCGCCGGAGAGGTAAGGATCTTCGCGGACCACCACGCCGATGCTCGCCTCGACCAGGAGTACATGATCACCAAAGACAACGGGGGCGCGCAGCGCCTCCAGCAGACGAGTGGCGACCACGCCCGCGGTATCCCGGGACGGCAGGCCTTGCAGGAGGACGGTGAACTCGTCGCCACCGAGACGGCCGGCCAGGTCGCCGCCGCGGATCACAGCGCGCATGGCATCGGCCGCGGCGATCAGGACGGCGTCGCCTGCTTCGTGGCCGAACGTGTCGTTGATGGGCTTGAACCGGTCGAGGTCGATGAGCATGATCACGGTGTACCTGCCGGGCCGGACCGGCTGACCGGCGAGCTGTTTCAGGCGTTCGGTGATCAAGGTGCGGTTGGCCAGGCCGGTCAGGCCATCGGTGACCGCCATCTCCCGGTTGTCGCGCAGAGCGTGCATCTGGCGGGCCATCACCAGCAGGGTGAGCACCGCGGCTCCCAGGATCATGCCGCCGTACGGGTCGAGCGGAAGGTGCGACGACTGCTCGGCGAGCAGGAGGTAGGCGGCGACGCTGGCCGCATAGGGGAGAAGCACGACCGCGTTGCGGTTTCCCCGTCTCTGCGCCGGGTACCGAAGCTGGCGGTACTGCTGGTCGGCCGCCAGCACCAGCAGGAAGCAGCCGGCCAGCCACAACAGGTCCGGCCAGGAGCCGCCGGTAAAACCACCGTGCAATTGAATCCAGCTGTACGACACATCGGCGATCACGGTCAGCGCGATCGATGCGGTGAGCAGCCGGACCGGGGCCGGCGCCTCCGGCTGATGACGCCGCTGTATGGCAGTCGACACAGCCAGAACGAGCAACAAGTCGCCGATCGGCAGCGCGGCCGTAAACGAACGCTCCCACGGCGAAATGCCCGGCGCGTTAAGGATCGGGCCGAGCAGGAGATACCAGATGGCGATAAATCCGCCGGCGCCCACGATCAGTGCGTCCAGCACCAGCTTCTGCCGGTCCCGTCGACGCCGGTACTGACCGGGCAGCATCAGCAGCCCGGCGAACATGAACGGGGAGAAAAGCAGGAAGCAGTAGTCGGCGGTCGACGGATAGCCGGTGGTGTGCAGGATCTGGCTCTGCACGAACCAGGAGCAGTGCGCTGCGAGCTGGCAGATGAACGCAACGGTGATCACCTGCCAGGCGCGCCGGGTCCTGGCTTCCTGCCGCTTCGACAGTGCCACCCTGGCGGCCAGCACGGCGAAAACAACCGCTTGCGGGACGTACGAGGCGTCCGTCACCAGCGTGGTGACCTCGGCACCGCCCCATCCGCCGAAGTACCAGGCCTGCTGCACAACGAGCAGGACAGCGCACGCGAGCACGCTCGCGGCGGCTGTCCGGCCGGTCCGGATCCAGGTCAGCATCATCAACCTGTTCGGCGGAACCGATGCCATCGTGAGCCGTTCCGGCACTGAAGGCAGACGGCACTGCAACGGCAGCGCCTCCGCAGGGTCAGGATCCGGCCGCTCGCCGGGCAAGTGCTGCCCCTTCTGCCCATCGCCTGTGTGGCCAGCCGCTGAGCGGGGCCGTTCTCCGCAGCAGCGGGCCTGCGTCGACGCTGATCGGAGCCAGAGCCCCTCAGGATCGACGCATTTCTGCCGAAGATGAAGACCTGCGGGTTGACGCCATTATCGCCCTTCAGCGAGCAGGTACCCGAGTCGGGCAGGGAGATTAATCGTGCACACAGCACCCTCAAGCACCGGCTTGGCTACTGCGGCGTGGCAGCCGGACGAGGCCGACCTGCGGGAAGTCGATCGCCTGCTGACCTTGGCCCGCCAGCACCTGGGAGTCGAGGTGACCTGGGTGTCGGCGTTCACCGCCGGTCAGCAGGTGTTCCACGCAGCGACCGGGGAACTCGACGCGATGAACGTGTCCGTCGGGGATGGCTCCGACCTGCACGGCGCGATCTGTACCCGGGTCCTGGCCGGCACCCTGCCCAACATCATCACCGACACCCGGCGGCACCCCGTCACCCGCGACCTGCCGGTCACTCAGCAGCTACGCATCGGCTCGTATGCGGGTGTGCCCTGGCACGGCCCGGACGGGATGGTCGCGGGCATGCTGTGCTGCGTCAGCCGGCATCCCGACCCCACATTGAACGCCCGGACCGTGAACTATCTGGCGTTGATCGCCGACCTGATCAGCAACCACATGAGCAGCCCGGTGTCCCGGCAGCGCCAAAGCGCCGCAGCGGCTCGCCGCACGGTACAGCGCGTTCTGGACACCGATGCCATCCGCATGGTGTTCCAGCCAGTCGTTGAACTGGACAGCCGGCGCGTGATCGGTTTCGAAGCTCTCGCACGCTTCGATCCGCGAACGTTCACCGGGCCGGACAAAGCCTTCGCCGCTGCCACCCAGAGTGGTCTCGGCACTGCGCTCGAGCTAGCCGCCGTCCGCCACGCCCTGCGCCGTCTGCCCGACCTGCCCGATCGGAGCTGGCTCGCAGTGAACTTGTCCGCGGAGGCCCTGCTCGACCCGCAGGTTCGCGACACCCTCCTCGCGCACGCCGGCGACCAGGTGACCGTCGAGATCACCGAGCACACGCAGGTCGACAACTATGGTCTGCTCAGCGACGCGCTCGACCCGCTGCGGCAGGCCGGGATCCGGCTCAGCGTCGACGACGCCGGGGCCGGATACGCCAGCTTGCACCACATCCTGCAGCTGCAACCGGACTTAATCAAACTGGACATCAGCCTGGTCCGGGACATCGACACCGACCCGGTGAAGACCGCTCTCGCCGAGTCGCTGAACGGCTTCGCCGCCCGGATCGGCGCCAGCCTGATCGCCGAAGGCATCGAAACCGCCGCCGAACACACCCGGTTGAGCGAACTCGGAGTCACCTACGGGCAGGGCTACCACCTCGCCCGGCCCGCTGACCTACCCTGAGGTGAGGCAACGCCCCGGCACGTCGAGACGGTGAGACCGGGCTATCCGGCGAAGAGCGTCGGGCTTGCCATCGTCAAGGAGGTTGTCGAACACCATGGCGGGCGGATCTGGCTGGACCTCAAGGTCAGCCAGGGCACGGCGGTCTGGTTCACGCTGCCCGCAGCTGAGGTGGCAGCGGGCGTGCCCAGACATCTGGTTTGAGCCTGGCCTGGCGATCAGGCTCAGCGCAGTGTCCGGGTGACCAGACGTCGTCCGATGAGCACGGCGGCGGCGGTGCCGGCAGCGAGAGCGAGTGCTGCGAAGGTCGCGGTCTCGTCCTCGGTCTGCGTGCCGAACCGCAGGGAAAGCGCATCGGACCACGACGTCAGCAGGTAGACCAGGAACCCCAGCGCCAAACCGCCGAGCTGCGCGACGATGAGCGCCACGGGCCACGCGGCAACGGACACCACAAGGGTACGCAGCGTGCGGCCGCTGGCCAGCCCGACGGTGCCGGCCAGCGCAGTGATGAACACCGTGGTCATCATCATGAAGCCGACGTTACTTTTGTGCAGTTCGCCCAGCAGGGCATAGCCGTCGTCGTCCAGCAGCAGGGTGTACCGCGCAGCACTCAAGCGGAAGGTGGCGCCGGCCACGGCGGTGCAGACGGCACCCGCTGCCAGCGCCCAGCCGATTTTGGTGAACAGCCACCGCAGGCGGGGTACCGATTGGGTAAGGGCGAAGGCGTCGGTTGACTCCTCGCGTTCGCGGGCGAACAGCGGCACGCCCAGAATCAGACCGATCAACAACGGCAGGAAAGCGGCGACGAGGTCGATGGCCTGGGCCACGTTCGTCGCCGGGCCCAGAGGCAGGCAGCTGACGAGGTGCTCGCAGAGCCCGGTCCGATCGGGCGCGTATGCCGCGACGGAAATGCCGTGCGCATCTGCCTGCTGCTGAATGAGGTGAGCGCCGGTGATGATGAAAGCAGCCGACGCCACGCTCAGAACTGTGGCAACGACCAGGTACGGACGAAGCAGTCGCAGGGCAAGCCAGTTCATGCGGCGGTGACCTTTCGCTCAGGTTGCGTGGCAGGGGTCCGCAAGTAGCCGAGGATCAGTTCCTCCAAGGTCGGCCGATGCCAGGCCAGACCGGTTGCCGCGACGGGTTCGACGGATCGGATGAGGGCGGTGGCCTCGCTACCCGCGGCGCGTACCTCGATGACCTTCCCACCGTCGAGATCCGTGAGTGCTCTGCTGGCGCCCACTGCCACCAGATGACTGGTCAGCGCCTGCTCCACCTCGGCGGCTAGGCGTACCCGTCCCTCCGCCAGCACCACCACGTGGTCGCAGATGCCGTCGATATCGGCCACCACATGGGAGGACAGCATGACGGTCGTGCCGCGTTCGGCGACGCCGGCCATCAGTGCCCCGGTGACTTCCGCGCGAGCGACCGGGTCCAGGGGGGCCAGCGGCTCGTCGAGCACCAGGAGATCGGGCCGTTTGGCCAGGGCCATCACCAGTGCCAGACGGCTGCGACGTCCAGCAGTGAGGGAGCCCACCCGGGTGGTGGGTAGCAGACCGGCGTCGCCGGTGAGCCTGCGCGCGTACCCGGCATCCCAGTGAGCGTTGAGCCGGCCGCCGAGCGTGAGTGTCTGAGCCACCGTCAGCATCGGGTACAGCGGTGACTGCTGCCCGACATACCCGATCCGCGGCAGTGCCTCGTCCCCGGCTGGCTTTCCGAAGACGCGCACCGCGCCTCTGTCCGGACGTAGCAGCCCGACCGCGGTGCGCAGCAGTGTGCTTTTGCCGGCGCCGTTACGGCCGACCAGCGCGGTGACCGACCCGGCAGGCACTGCGAAGGAGCAGTCGTCGAGCACGCGGCGCGAACCGGCGGTGTGAGTAAGGCCGGCAACATCCAACGCCGGCGTCGCCTGGTCAGTTGTCATGGCGCAGGCCCTCAGGCGTCGGTGTGGTGACAGCTGCCACCTCGGCAAGCAGCGCCTGCATGTCCGAGACATCGAGACCTGCGGCAGTAGCGCGGGTTGCCCACGCGGCCAGTTCATGCCGCAGTTCCCCGACGTTGTCGGGAAGCGGCGTCAGGTGTTCGCGCACGAATGTGCCAGACCCCTGCCGTGGTTCCACGAGCCCTGCCACCTCCAGCTCCCGGTACGCCCGGAGAACGGTATTGGGGTTGATGCCGGCATATTCGGCGACTTCGCGAGCCGTAGGTAATTGATCACCCGGTGCCAGGCGGCCCATCCGGACTGCCTGGCGTACCTGCTGGACCAGCTGCACGTAGACGGCAGTCCCGGTCCGGCGATCGATCCGGAAGATCACGACAACAACCAATCCCATAGTCAACTAGTGGAATTAGACTCCAGGGCCAACCGGCCAGATGTCAAGACCCAACCCGAACCATGGATGCACTGCAGGTCCCGGCCGCTCGGTACACCCGCGAATGAATACAGCGAAAACTGTATTATCGGCGGCACGGAGACAGTGACTGATGGTCAGGTCCTGGCCCGCTTCGGCCATGCGCTGTCCGATGCCACCCGCGCCTGCCTGCTGCTGGCCCTGCGCGAGGCCCCTGGCTACCCGGCCGAACCGGCGGACCTGCTCGGCGTGACCCGCAGAACCCGCCGGCCCTGCCCCGCCGCGCCGCGCCGTCCTCACCGCCGGGTCCGGCTGCTGGTCGCTGCCGTCGCGGACTCCAAGCTGACCTTGCTCTGCACGTACCTGTCCGCTGTCCTGCTCCTCGGCCTCGCCTCAACCGTCTGTTCGGCCGGAGTTGGGCCGACCCCGTCGTCGCTCTGCTCATCGCCGCGGTCGCTGTCAAAGAAGGCCGCGATGCCTGGCGTGGCGATGCCTGTTGCAGCCAGGGGTCCAGGTAGTTCTCAGTGGGGCCCGGCATTGCCGCCTCGACCACGGCCCCGGCGCCGCCGACCTGTTGCGTGTCCCACGGGCACGTGCTCACCACATCTTGTCCGGGTCGCTGACGCCGGCAGGAACGGCAGTTCCATCCCCAGTGCTTCGGGATCCTGAGCGGTCAAGAGGCGACCTGCTCGGTGACCGGCGGCGTGTCGTGCTCGCCGGCTGGGGTGAAGGCTCCGGCGAACGGGTCGGGCAGCGTGTGCCATGCGTCCTGTCCTGCGGCGATTTCAGCATCGGTGAGCAGGCAACTGTCCAAAAGGCTGGTTGTTGCCGCCGCATCCGGACCGAGCCCGACAAACGACAGTACGGTGCGCCGGTCGCCGTAGTAGAGGTCCCAATCCGCGTCGGCGGCCAGGCGTCGCATGTCGCTCGCCTCGTCCCAGCGAGATGATGGCAGGGCCGCAAGCCAGGCGCCAAGCGATCTCAGGGCGAGACCACCGCCCGCCGATTCCCACGCGATGGCCGTGTCACTCTGGCTGGCTATCCACAGCTGACCGCGTCCGCGAAGCGCCTTGCTGGTGAGCTCGTCCAGCGCGTCGTACAGGCGTTGCGGGTGGAACGGGCGGCGGCTGCGAAACAGCAAAGCATTGACGCCGTGGTCTCCGTCAGGGTCGTGAACACCGATGGGGAAGCCTTCGAGAGTGCGTCCTGGCATGCCCGGGACAGCGGGATCGTGCCGCCCCGATCGCAGGATCTGTGCGGCCAGGGTGGTGCAATCCACCGTGGGACTGTCACCGATGCGCGCGTGAACCGCCCACGGCCCGAGCCGGTGCAGTAAGGCGGCGAGCCTCGCGTTGTCGTAGCTGTCCAGGTCCGGGCTGCCCCAGACGACCAGGGTATCGGCGAACTCCACCTGACGGCTGAGCACGTCGGCGACTGCGCGATCGTCGTTGTCGGCCGCGTGCAGACCGCGGTCCCGCAGATCGTCGGTGCTGGCGAGCTCGTCCAGGAAGCCGGTGGCCTCAACAACGGTGACGATGGAGTCCAGCCGGATTGAGTCACTGACGGCCCGGCCGTCCACGGCGGATGCGGCACACGCGGCGGCCACCGCCTCGGGCTCGATGGCGGGAGGCAGCGCCAGCAGGATGTCGCTGCCGGGCCGTTGCCGGCTCCACCGGACCAGCGCCGGCAGCACATCCTCACGCAAAGTGCATGAGATGCATCCATGGACAAGTTCGGTGTGCCCGCTCTCCAGGACGGTGTCGGCCGAGCGTACGGTCCGGCGCACCACACCCTCATGAACGTTCGCCAGGTCGTGGCTGACCAGGATCAGCCGGGGGTCGGTGGACAGCAGTGCGCGGGCAACCGCTTCGGTGGCCGCCGCGGAGAAGCCCGCGAGCACAGTGACGCGGGTACGGATCTCGGTTGCAGACATGACCCCTATCTTGTTGGAAACGGTTTTCATTGTAAAGTGAGCCGCATGTCGTCCTCGTGTGATGTCACCGGTAAGAAACCCGGCTTCGGCAACAGCGTCTCTCATTCGCATCGCCGCACCCGCCGGCGCTGGAATCCCAACGCGCAGCGCCGGCGCTACTGGCTGCCCTCCCAGGGCCGCTACGTGCGGTTGAACGTCAGCACCACCGGCATCAGGATCATCGACAGGGACGGCATCGAGGCCGTCGTGGCACGTCTTCGAGCCCGTGGGGTGCAGCTCTGATGGCCCGCACCACCGACGTTCGCCCCGTCATCAAGCTGCGCAGCACCGGCGGTACCGGATACACGTACGTAACCCGTAAGAACCGCCGTAACGACCCCGACCGCCTCGTCTTGCGCAAGTACGATCCGGTGTTGCGCCGGCACGTCGACTTCCGGGAGGAACGCTGATGACTCGCCGAGCCTTGATCGAGCGTGAGAAGCGCCGGGCCGTACTGTCGGAGCGGCACTTCGAGCGGAGAGCCGAGCTGAAGCGCCTGATCGCCGCGCCCGCCACCACATCCGGCAACCGGGTGTACGCGGTCCGGCGTTTGGCTGCCCTGCCCCGCGATGGCAGCCCGGCCCGGCGCCGCAACCGCGACCAGATCGACGGCCGCCCCCGTGGGGTGCTCAGCCGATTCGGGCTCTCGCGTATCCGCTTCCGCGAGCTGGCCCACGACGGGCAACTGCCGGGTGTGCGTAAGGGATCCTGGTAATCAACGGGTTCGCTGGTGTGCGCTGGAACGCGACTCGGGCGGATGCGCTGAGTTGCGTTCCGGCGTGGTGACTACGCTGCCCTGCATGGGGCCCGGCAGGCGCGGCAAGCACGCGGTAGCAGCGCAGGCTCATGTCCACGCGCACGGCGCGGCTCCGGCGGCGTCGCGGCATACCCGGCGGCTGGTCACCGCTGTGCTGATTCCACTCGCCGCCCTTACGGTGCTCGCTTTGATCCTGCTCTGGCCGGCCCCGGCAGCCAAGAATGTGGTCGCACCCGGCTCCACCAGTGCGCGGGTGCCGGCCGAGGTGATCTCCGTCAGTGAAAAGCCGTGCCCGGCGGTGGATCCAGGTACGCCCGCGCAGGGCCGTCCGCGGCGGTGTGGTCAAGCCGTGGTGAGGCTCACCGGCAGTGCACAACGCGGTACGGCGGTTGCCATCGCCCTTCCGCAAGACCGTGGGCTCGCGGTGCACGTGGGCGACAGGATCGAGCTGGATGCTGTCACCGATGCCGCCACCGGCCGGTTCACGTACTCCTACCGCGACTTTCAGCGCTCGCATCCGATGATGTGGCTCATCGCCCTGACCCTGGCAGTGGTACTCGCCTTCGGCCGCGGGCACGGGCTTGCCGCGCTCGGGGGACTGGTGCTGAGCTTCGCCGTGCTGCTGTACTTCGTGATCCCCGCCATTCTGGACGGTAGATCACCACTTCTCATCGCCGTGGTGGGGTCCGCGGCCATCATGCTCGGCGCGTTGTATCTGACCCACGGCGTCAACGTGCACACTTCCGTCGCTGTGGCCGGCACGCTGGTCAGCTTGGTCATCACCGGAGTGCTGGGGGCGCTTTTCACCACCGCCATGCACCTGAGCGGCATTGCCAGCGATGACACCGCCTATCTGTCCACGACTCGTGACACCATCGACATGCGCGGCTTGCTGCTCGCCGGCATCGTCATCGGCGCACTCGGCGTGCTCGATGACGTCACCGTCACCCAGGCCGTCACCGTGGCCGAACTCGCCGCCGCCCGCCCGCGCAGTCGTCGAGAGCTGTACCGCTCGGCAATCCGGATCGGGCGTGCGCACGTCGGCTCGGCGGTCAACACCATCGTGCTCGCCTACGCCGGCACATCGCTGCCCTTGCTGCTGCTGGTCGCCGTCAGCCCGCAACCGCTCACCGAGATGCTCACCAGCGAGTTCCTCGCCCAGGAAATCCTGCGCTCGGCTGTCGGGACGGCAGGGCTGGTGGCCTCCGTGCCCATCACCACCGTGCTCGCCGCAATGGTCGCCGGGCTCGGCGCCACCGAACCGCGCCACTGACCCACCGCTGCGGGGGCGCCGGGATGTCCGGTGGCCCGGGTCGCTGCCGGGGTGTACCGCCATTTCGCAGCTTCACAAGCAGTTCGCAGCATCACAAGGGGATTACGCCCGCTTGACGCGGGATGATCAGCATTTCCATAATGGCGGTGACGGGGTTGGTCGCGGGGTGCGGTAGCGACGGGGTCGAACCCGCTGCCGCGCCTGCCTCCTCCGCAGCCACTGCGACGATCACAAATTGCGGCAGCACGCTGTCGGTCACCGCGCCGCCGATGCACGCAATCACCATGGAACAGAACGCCACCGAGATCCTGCTCAGCCTCGGCTTGGCCGGCCGGATGGCGGGCACCAGCTACCAGACCGATCCGGTACTGCCCGAGCTGCGCAGCGCTTACGACAGCGTCCCGGTGCTTGCGAAGCTCTATCCCGCTCGCGAGAAGGTCCTCGCGGCACAGCCAGACTTCATCTACTCGACCTTCACCTCGGCCTACGCCCGTGACGCCGCCGGCCCGCGCAAGGACCTGGCCAAACTCGGCGTGCCGGCGTACCTGTCACGCTTCGCCTGCGAGGATCCGGCCACCGGGGAGAAGGCCGTCACCTTCGACGGCATCTTCGCTGAGATCAGGCAGATCGCCACGCTGTTCGGCGTACCCGGGCGCGGGGAAGAGCTGGTGACCGGCCAGCAAGCGCGGCTGACCTCCGCGGTCGACACGGCGCGAAGTCACCGGGGCACCTCGCTGCTGTGGTACTACTCAGGCACTAGTACGCCGTATATCGCCGGTCAGGGCGGTGTGCCCGCTGCGATCAGCGAGAAGCTGGGCGTGCGTAACGCGTACGGCGATGCCAAGCAGACGTGGCCCGCGGGTAACTGGGAACAGATCGCACAGAGAAACCCGGATGTCATCGTGCTGGCCGACCTCACCCGCGGCGGTGATGGTGACAGCGCCCGGTCGAAGGTTGACTTCCTGCGCTCCAACCCGGTCACCGCGAAGCTGGAAGCGGTGCAGGCCGGGCGGTTCATCACCGTGTCCGGGTCCTCGATGGACCCGTCGGTGCGCAGCGTCTCAGCCGTCGAGCAGGTCAGCGCGGGCCTGGCGGAGCTGGGCCGGTGAACCCGCTGACCACCGCCGCCGCGACCCGGTTGCTGCAGGACTGGGACGAGCAGCAGTCGGCGTACGTCGCCCACCGGGAGAACCGCTTCGCCGTGATGCTCGACGTCCTGCGGCTGCACTTTCCCGGCGGGAAGGTCAACGTTCTCGACCTGGCTTGCGGGCCCGGCGCAATTCCCCGGCGCGTCCTGCAGGCATTCCCGCACGCCGAGGTCACTGCGGTGGACTACGACCCGATCCTGCTGCAGATCGCCACCGCAGTCCTGACAGAACATGGCACCCGGGCCCGGGTCGTGGATGCTGACCTGGCGACCCCGGACTGGCCCGCCACGTTGGACGCCCGCCCGGGCGCCGTGCTCAGCTCGACCGCGTTGCACTGGCTGTCCCCAGCGCAGTTGCTCGCCGTCTATCAGGCGGCCGCGGCGCTGCTGCCGCCCGGAGGTGTGCTGCTCAACGCCGACCACCTGCGTTTCGACGACAGCTCGCCAACGCTGCGCGACCTAGCTGGCCGCCATGACGAGACCACCCAGCGCGAGGGATTCGCCGCCGGAGCGCTTGACTACGCCGCCTGGTACGCCAAAGCCATCCGAGAGCCGGAACTGGCCGCGCTGGCACCCGTACGGAATCAGCGCTTTGCCAACCGGCCGCCGCAGCCGCTTGCGTCCTTGGAGTTTCACCTCGCTGCCTTGCACACAGCCGGATTCGCCGAGGTGGGTACGGTGTGGCAATACCTCGACGACTACGTCGTATTCGCCCGGCGGTGACCCGGGAAGGGAGGGGCGCGCTCCTGCTCGCCGGAGCCGCTCTGCTGCTCAGCATCGCCGTGTCGATCACCATCGGTGTGGCGGACCTGTCGGTCGGCGAGGTGGTGCGAAGCCTGGCCGCGCACTGCGGGCTGCCGGTACGTCCGCTGCCGCCGCTGCAGGACAGCATCGTCTGGGACCTGCGCACACCGCGGGTGCTGCTGGCCGGATTGGTCGGTGCGGGTCTGGCGGTGTGCGGGGCTGTGCTGCAGGCCTTGACACGTAACGCGCTCGCCGACCCGTACCTGTTGGGTATTTCTGCCGGCGCCTCAACCGGTGCGGTGTGTGTGCTCGTGCTGGGGCTGGGGACCGGTGCGGCGGCGTTGTCGATGGGGGCGTTCGCCGGTGGTGCCACGGCCTTCGTCGCCGCGGTGCTGCTGGCTGGACGCCGGTGGAGCGAGCCGAGCCGGATCCTACTGGCCGGTGTGGCCACGGCTCAGCTGTTCTCCGCGGTGACCAGTTTGATTGTGGTCGGGCAGGCAAGCCCCGACGGCACCCGCGGTGTGTTGTTCTGGCTGCTGGGCTCGCTGACCGCGGCGTCCTGGCCAGCGGTGGCCTTGGCCGTGGGTCTCGGAGGTGTTGCCGTGCTGGTGTGCTGGGCGGCCGCGCCGGCCCTGGACGCGTTCGCGTTCGGGGCGGACATGGCGCAGACGCTGGGCTTTTCCCCGGCACGCGTGCGGGCGCTGCTGTTCGCCGTGACCGCGATGCTGGCCGCTGTGCTCGTAGCGGCCAGCGGTGCGATCGGGTTTGTCGGCCTGACTGTTCCGCATGCAGCGCGCCGTATGGCCGGCTCCCGGCACCGGAGGTTGCTGCCAGTGTCCGCTCTCGCCGGTGCGGTGCTGCTGATCTGGGCTGATACCGCGGCACGGACGGTGTTCGCGCCGCAGGAGTTGCCGGTCGGGGTAGTCACGGCCTTGCTGGGCGTGCCGGCATTTGCCATCCTGCTGCGCCGTTCCGGGGAAGCGTCGTGAAACTGCAAGCGTCGGAGCTGGAGCGGCGGGTGCGCGATGCGGTCCTGCTGGCGGGGGTGTCGCTCGACGCGCCGGCGGGCAGCACTGTCGGCTTGCTGGGTCCCAACGGCTCCGGCAAGTCGACCCTGTTGCGCGTGCTGGCCGGTCTCACTGCTCCGGATGCTGGCCGGGTGACCCTTGACGGCGTGGACCGCACCGCTCTGCCGCGGCGCACGCTCGCCCGCCGGATGGCGGTGGTGTCACAGCACACTCCCGATGACGCCGACATGTCCGTCGCCGATGTTCTGCTGCTGGGGCGCATCCCGCACCGGCCGCTGCTGGCGCCGGTCGGCGCGGAGGATCTGCGGCGGGCGTCGGTGGCCCTGGCCGAAGCCGGGCTGGGCGGGTG
>NZ_LOJP01000001.1:3993290-4000255 GCF_001553785.1 Actinoplanes sp. TFC3 | reverse complement strand
GGGACGGGCCGCACCGGCTGGCGGTGGCAGCGGGGGCGCTGGGGACGTACGCGTGGCACAGTTTCTGCACCGAACCGGTGGCCGGCGGGGGAGCGGTCATGACGCCGGTCAGCCACACGGTGTTCGCCCTGGCCGCCGTGGCGCTTGTCACCTGGGAGGCTCGGCGGGTGGTCCTTGTCACGGGACCGGACCGACGGCGCACGCCTGACCGGCAGCCCGTTGCGGCAGGATGACAGGCGTGTCTGACGATCTGGAACTTGCCCGCACGGCCGCCCTCGCCGGGGCGGCCGTCGCGCTGCGACACTTCGACGACCTGAGCGGGCTGCCCCACGAGCGCAAACCGGACGGCAGCGTGGTCACCGCGGCCGACCGCGAATCCGAGGAAGCGATCCGCGAGGTCCTGCACCGCGAACGCCCGGACGACGCCATCCTCGGCGAGGAGGGCGGCGCCGAGGGAACCGGCCGGCGCCGCTGGATCATCGACCCGATCGACGGCACCGCGCAGTTCGTGTCCGGCGACGACCGGTGGCTGGTGCTGGTCGCGCTGGAGGATGACGGCGAGATCGTGGCGGGAGTGGCCGCGGTCCCGGCGCAGGGCACGCTGTGGTGGGCGACGCGCGGCGGCGGGGCCTTTCAAGCCAACCTCGACGGTACGCAGGAGCGCCGCCTCTCGGTCGCCGATGCCCGCCCCGGCGCGTTGGCCGACGCCACACTCGGCATCATCCCGGCGCCCCCGAACTACCTGGAATCCGACAAGCTGATCGCCGCGCCGCTGGTGGCCCGGGCTTCCCAGGCCGGCTGGGAAACGCACGCCGGGCTGCTGGTGGCCAGCGGCGAACTCGACCTCGCGTTGCAGACCCGCGGTCAGGTGTGGGACTTCGCGGCTACCTCGCTGATCGTGACCGAGGCGGGCGGGGTGTGCGGGGGAGCCGACGGCATCCGAGGACCGCGGGCGGGCACGCACCTGTTCGCCCGCAGTGCGGCCCTGTGGCATGAGGCGCACGCGGCGCTGTGGCCGTGACTTGCGGTCGGTGATCGCGGCGGCCGCGGTGCTGCCGGTGTCGCTCGCGGTGGTGATGACCGCCGCCGTACGGGAGCAGGCCGGGGTCATCGGCGAGCAGGCGGCGAATGCGTCCGGGTTGTCCTTCGGGCTCAGCGATTCCGACGCGCAGGTGGCGGGGAGGGTGCTGATCAACGGGGACGACCGGTTCGCAGCAGGAGGGGCAGGCTCGACGGTCGAGCCGGGGTCGGCGGCGCTGGGCTGACACACGCAAACCACGAACCCTCTGCACCTGGAGCTGCTGCCGGCGGCCGCTGCGGTGTCCACAAGGCATCCAAGCCCTCGCGACCGGCGTGCGCGCCTGGATCAACGACTGGAACAGCCACCCCAAGCTGTTCGTCTGGAAGAAACCCACCGAGGCATCCTCGACTCTGCGGGGCAGGACGCTAGTTGGTGGTCAGGGCGATGATCGCGCCGGCCGTCAGCACCACGCTGATGATGCCCAGCACGCGCCCGATCAGCGCCGGGCCGACGGTGTGGGCGCCGTTGGTGCGAAAGCTCAGCACGATGGCCACGATCCCGAGCACGCCGCCGATCAAGCAGAACGAGAACGGCACGGACAGGATCCCCAGGATCAGCGCGGTGCGCCCGGCGCCCGCGTCCGGCGGGGTGGGCGGCGCGGCGTTGCGGGGATCCCATTGCAACCGCGGCGGCAGATCCTGGACCTGGCCGAGCAGATCGGAGGCGTACGTGGCCGTGCTGACCGCCACCACCCGGGTGTCGTAGTCCGGCTCGGCCAGGGTGCCCTCGGCCAGCGCCCGGTTGAGCAGCTCGATCACCTGGGTGCGGTGCACTGTCCCGATCCGCTCGTCCTTCACCTTCGGGAAAGTAGCGCGCCGCCCGGCCGCGGCGAGCCGATATGGTTCAGGTTCGCTGCAACGTGATCGTGGTCCAGGCGCCCACGTGGATGCGGTCGCCGCCGGCCAGGTTGCGGCTCTGCCCGGCGCTCAGCGGCTTCTGCTCGTCGTTGAGGTAGGTGCCGTTGGTGGAGCCCAAGTCGGACAGCAGCCAGATCCCGTCCACGCTGAGCGTGAGCAGCGCGTGGTTGTGCGACACCCCGGGGTCGTCGTCGCGCAGGTCGATCTCCGGCGCGGTGCCGGCCGAGGTGCTGCCCCGGCCGATGCGCACCTGCGGCGGTTGCACGGTGAGCGTGCGTGACACCGGGGTGTCCGGGAAGTCCACGCCCTCGATCCCGTTGGCCTCGAAGTACTCCCGGTCGGCCGCCACCGTGGCCGTCCACGACGCGGCGACCGGGGCCGGCGGGGCGAGCACCGGCACCTTGCCCGTCTGGTGGTCGAACCCGCAGTCCTCGCAGAACCGCCCGGAACCCGCCCGCGGGGTGCCGCAGTGCGGGCAGGTCTCCTTGACCGCCGCCGTTGCTGCTACCGCTGCCGATTCAGGCGCGACCGGGGCGGCCGCGCCGATCTTGGCTCCGCAGGTGTCGCAGAAGTCGTCGGTCGTCGACTCGTGGCCCTTGGGGCAGGCGTACGTCGTCACTGCGACCGACCCACCCGGACCGTCTTGGTCGAGCGGGTGTCCAGGGCCATCTCGTCGGCCGCCTCGACCTTACGCTTGAGCCGTACCGTGCCGGTCGCCGCGTCATCGATCTCCACCACCGTGGCCAGCAGCTCCTCGGTGGCGGTGTTGCCGCTCTCGTGGGCGAGCTGGGCGGCCCGGCCGAACTTGAGCGTTGCCGTGCGGTCGTCGCCGGCCTTGCGTGCCTCGATGCCCGCCTGGATCGCGTCGGCCAGCTCGGCCTGCCCGGTGTAGTGCGCGACCTGGCGGTTGATCCGGGTGGACAGCGCCGCGTCGTCGGTCCACACCGCGCGTACCAGCGACTGGGTCAGCACGTTCTCGCCCTCCACGACCGACACCCGGGCGGCGAGCATCTCGTCGCCCGCCGCGCCCGGCGGCACGTCCACGCAGATGTGATAGTCGCGGCTCTCGGCCCCCCAGGCGCCCAGCGGGTAGCGCCCGGTGCGCGGGCCGTCCTCGGTTCGCTTGCCGGTCAGATCGGCGACCTGGGGTTCCACCTGCTTGACGAAGCGGACCGTGGCGTTGACCGGGGTCCACACCTTGAGTTGCACGTCGCCGTTGGTCTTGCCCATGGCTGTGGTCATCATCTGGGTGAACGAGGCGGCCAAATCCTCCGGGCGCGCCACGATGTCGACGGTGCCGAGCATCGCGTTGGCAACCTTGCGCAGCTCCGAGACCGTCCAGTTGGTGCCCACGCCGCGGCAGTCGCAGGTGAACGAGCCGCCGATCTCCTGCAGCACGCTCTCCAGGTAGCCCTTGTACTCGCCGTTCTCGCCGTCGGTGAGCAGGATGGCGTGCGCGATGTCGCCGGGGCGCTGGGCGAGCAGCTGGTGGGCGAGCTTGAGCCACGCGCCGATCGCGGTGCCGCCGTTGGCCTGCAGCCGGTCGATCGCGCTGGTCGCCTGCGCGCGGGTCTCGGGGGTGGACACGGCCAGCTGGCCCGGCGCCGGGTAGAGCTGCTGGGCGGTGCTCACCCCGGCCACGATCGCGAAGTGCACGCCGTCGTCGATGCAGCCCACGGCGGCCTTGGCGGCCTGACGGGCGGCGGCCATCCGGCCCTCGGCCTGCATCGAACCGGAACAGTCCACGATGATGATCTCGCTCGCGCCGCCGGTGCGCCGTCCGCCCTCCGCGCCGGACGAGGTGACGGTGACGATCGCGTTGACCTCGGTGGCGCCCAGGGCCAGGAACTCGTTCTGAAATGCCTCGGCACTGTAAGCCATGGGCTCTCCTAGGGGGTGAGGGGGACGAGGGCGACGGTGATGTTGTCCGCGCCGCCCGCCTCCACCGCAAACGCCACCAAGGCGCGGGCAGCAGAGACCAGATCAGCATTTTCCCGTACGCAGGCAAGCACCGTTTCCGCGAACGCGGCCGGCTCGGTGCGGTAGTTCCACAGCCCGTCGGAACAGAGCACGAGCACTCCCGCGGTGTCCGGGCGCAACGTGGCGGTGCGCGGCTGCACCGGGCCGGCGTCGGCCCCCAGCCATGCGGTGATCGCGTGCGCCCGCGGGTCGTTCCAGGCGGCCTGCGGGTCGGCGCCCATCGCAATGGCGTGTGAGGCCCAGGAGTCGTCCTCGGTCAGCGGCTCGGCGTGCCCGGTCTCCAGCGCCACCCAGTACGCCCGGCTGTCACCGACCCAGCCGTACTCGGCCTCGCCGTCGCGCACCCGGGCGGCCACGATCGTGCAGGCCGGGCTGGACGCCAGGCGCCGCGGGTCACCGGTGGTGGCCAGCGCGGCGACCGCCTCGGCAGCTTCGCGGATCGCGTCGGCCACACCGGCATCCAGGGCCAGCGCCTTACCGGCTGCCTCGGCCGCGCTTTCGGAGGCGACATCGGGGTCGGCCGAGGACGACACACCATCGCAGACCACCACGTCGACATCGGCGCCGCGCACGGCCAGCCACATCGCGTCCTCGTTACGGTGGTGGCGCAGCCCACGGTCGGTCACCGCGGCGGCCACCGGTCCGGCATCGGCTTCGACGTGATCGCGGGGGCGCCCGGCGAGCATGCCGCAATTCTGGCAGTAGCCGTCATCGCCGACCGAGCCGGGTGACCCGCACGAGGCACAGTCAGCGCCCACGTCCAGGGTTTCGCCGGTAGCCAGGGCCTTGCCGCAGTTCTCGCAGAACGCGGCGCCGGCCGCCCGTTCGTCGGGGCAGTTCGGGCAGTCACTCATGTGCGCGTCCTCGGGCGTACGGAGTTGGCCAGGTCGACCAGGCGGACCTTCTCGGAGCCGGTTGCGGCGCGGGCCATCTCCCGGTAGGCGCCCTCGAGAGCGAAGCGCACGTCACGTTCCGGCGCGGTGCCCTTGCCGGGGTTGCCCAGCACCGCCTGGGGCACGGCCAGCCCGGTGCCGATCGCCGACAGCGCCCGCTGCAGCAGCTCGGCCCGCAGCGCCGCGACCTGGGCGGCCTCAATCTCGAGGCGGTCGATCAGCGAGGCCGCGGCGGCCAGGGCGTCCACGTCGGCCGGGCGCTGGGCCTCGGCGCGTACCAGCGCCCGCACCGCCCCGACCTGCGAGCTGCGGTACGCCGCCGAGGTGCCCGGCACCCGGTTGTACGCCTCCACCGCGCCGTCGCGGTCGCCGATCTCCAGCCGGCAGCGGGCCAGCCCGGCGGCCGCCGTCGTGTACGCCGGGTCGGTGCGACTCACCACGTCGTAATACGGCACCGCCTCGCCGTGACGCCCGGCCAGCTCCAGACTCAACCCGAGGGCCAGCTTGGGCGCCAGCTCCCCGGGCAGCGCCGAGTACACGGCGTCGAAGCGGTCACGGGCCTGCCCGTAGTCACCCACGGCCACCCCGAGCAGCCCGTCGTACCAGGCGATCCGCCAGTCCTGCCCGTGCGCGGCCACGATGGTGTTGAGCAGCTTGCTGGCATGCCCGTGGGCGTCCGCGCCGATGTCGATGTAGGCCCGCAGCGCCCGCAACTGCACCTCGATGGTGTGCTCGGGGGCCTTGCCGAGCAGCGTGAGTACCTGCCGCGGATCCACCACCGTCACCGAGGCCAGGAACGCCGCCGCCGGGTCGCTCAGGTCCACCAGCGGGGTCGGCAGGTAGCGCCATTGCGGCTCGTCCTGGGCCGAGTCGCCGAGGCGCAGCTCCGCGGTGAACAGCCGCGACGGCGCCGGGCGCGGCTCACCGGCGACCGCGAGCACCTCGCGCAGCACGCCCAGCAGCTGCTCGGTCATCTCGGCGGCGTCGACGAAACGGTCGGCCGGGTCGGGCTGGGTCGCGCGCAGCAGCAGCCGGTAGAACGACTCGTGCTGCTGGTAGACCTCGAAGTCCTCGCGCGGGGGCAGCTTGTCCTTGTAGGTGCTCTGGTAGCCGCGGAAGTCGGTGGTGAGCACGGCCAGCGTGCGCCCGATGGTGAACAGGTCGCTCTGCACCGACGGGCCGGCCACCGCCATTTCCGGTGCCTGGTAACCCAGCGTGCCGTAGAGCGCGGCGTCGTGGTCGTCGATGTGCACCACGCCACCGAGATCGATGAGCTTGACCTGGTCGCCGGTCTGGATGACGTTGTCCGGCTTGAAGTCGCAGAAGATCAGCCCGCGGTCGTGCAGGTAGCCGAACGCGGGCATCACCTCCAGCACGTACGCGATGGCCTGGTCCACCGGCAGCGGATCGGTGGCCCCGGCGCGGGCCCGGCGCTGCTTGAGGATGTCCTTGAGCGAGTCGCCGCCGACGTACTCCATGACGATGTACCCGGCGCCGCCATGCTCGACAAAGTTGTAGATCTTGACGATGCCCGGGTGCTCGACCTCGGCCAGGAAGCGGCGCTCGGCCACGGCGGCGGCCAGCGCGTCCTCGTCGCCGGAGTTGAGGATGCCCTTGAGCACCACCCACCGGTCGGAGACGTTCTTGTCGATCGCCAGGTGGATCCAGCCCAGGCCGCCGTGCGCGAGGGCGCCGACCACTTCGTACTGACCGCCGACCAGATCACCCTTGGTGAGCTTGGGCGTCATGTCGAACGCCTCGCCACAGGAAGGGCAGAATCCGGAGGTACGTCCGGGGCGCTCGCCCCGTGACCGGCCCACCGGGTTGCCGCACTTGGCGCAGTACCGCTTGTCCTCGGGCACCTCGGCCACGGCCATCACCGCGGTCGACGGGTCGCGCGGCTCCAGCGGGGTCACGTCGACCAGCCCGCCGCCGAAGCGCCGCCGGCTCATGCTGCGCGAGCTGCCGGTGCGGCTGGAACCGCCGGTGCGGGTGCTCAGCGCGCCGGTACGCGAGGAGGGGGCTGTGACCGTACGGGGAATCGCGGAATTAAAACCGCCTTGAGCCGCCGGACGCCGGGGCCGTGAACCGGCAGTGACCGCCGGGGTCTCCACCACCGGGGCGGGGGCGGGCCGGGGCGCGGGATTCTTGGAC
>NZ_LOJP01000001.1:3978819-3993190 GCF_001553785.1 Actinoplanes sp. TFC3 | reverse complement strand
CTCCACCACCGGGGCGGGGGCGGGCCGGGGCGCGGGATTCTTGGACGGCGCCATGCCGCAGGTGTCGCAATAGCCGTCGACGATCGTGCCGGAACAGTTGCGCTGACACTTCATCTCGGGCCCCCCGTCGTGCTGCTGGTCAGCGTAGCCACCGCCTCCTGATACGCGGCAACCGCGGCGCGGGCGGCATCCAGGTCGCAGGGCGCGGTGGTCAGCGCCGAGCGGGCCCGGCCGGCCAGCGGCACCAGCTTGTCATGCTCGGCCAGCCCTCGGCTGTTCGCCTTGGCCCGGTAGGCGTCGAAGCGCCCCCGCAGCTCGTTGCGCGCCGACAGCAGCCCGGCATTGCGGGTCGCCGCGTCGTTGAGCCGGGCCAGCCGCTCGCGCGCCTGCCGGGTCCACGCGGCCAGCCGCGGACTGATCAGCGCCCAATGCCCGGCCGTAGCCAGCGCGTTGATGGCCGCCAGCTCGACGCGCAGATCCCCGCCCCCGACGCGCACGATGTCCCCGTCGGAGAACCGCCCGGTAGCGGCTTCCTCGGCCGCCGCGGCGGTGTGCGCGGCGGCGGCAAGCTTGGTGGCCAGGGCGTGCGCGTCGCTCAGGCGCTGGCCCAGGGCGTCGCGGAATTCGTCAACCGAGGTTCGCTCGGCGTCGGCGCGGTCCAGCAGCGCCCGGATCGCATCGAGCACGGAGTCGTCGCAGCCCAGCGGGTCGGTGGCGAGTTGGGCGGTGAAGCCGGTCAGCCGCCGGTCGGCGTCGTCGAGCAGGGGGGAGGAGGTCAGCGTGCGCAGGTGGGCCAGCCGGGCGGCGGTGTCGGCGGTCTCGGGTAGCAGCTTGCCCCAGCGCTCACCGGCCCAGGTAGCCGTGGACACCGCGGTGGTGAACGCGGCCTCCATCGCCGACAGCAACTCGGCGGGGGAGCAGGTGGTGGTGACCTGACCGGCGCCCAGCAGCCCTCGGCGCGCAAGTGGCACCGTGGTGGTGGACAACGTGATGGACCGCCCGAGCACCTGGTCGATGTAGGCCGAGCGTTCGGTGTCGCTGAAACGCCGCTGCCCGCGGACGGCCCGGGCCGAGGTGATCAACGCGGTGAGCATCCGGTAGCCGTCCCACAGCTGGGTCAGCGCCGCGGTGGCGTCCTGCCACGAGGTGGCGGTGCGCCCGGTCAACGGCCCGCGGTCGAGGTCCTTGCGGGCGCTGTTGTCGTCCAGGTCGACCAGGTTCGCCGCGATCGTGGTGGCGGCCGCCTCGAGCCGGGAGAGTTCGTTGTCCGCGCGGATCAGCAGCTCGGGGAACGTCATCGGTACTCCGCCGCCGGGGGCTGCGGGGCCTTGCCGAAGTCGCCGAGCCAGCGGTCGTAGGTTTTCCGCCAGGTGCCGTTGGCCCGGTTGCGCTCCAGCACGGCGTTGACGAAGCGGGTGAAGTCGGGGTGGTCCTCGGAGATGGCCATCGCGTACGGCTCCTTGGACATGGCGGGCCCGATGACCTTGGCGTAGGGGTCCTGCGCGGCCAGCCCGGCGAGGATGGTGTCGTCGGTGCTGATCGCGGCAACCTCGTTGCGCTGGAAGGCCACCAGGCACTCACCGAACGTCGGGCGGGCCTCGGCCTTCGGCTCTGACGCGGCCTGCGCGATGTTCTCCAACGACGTGGACCCGGTCGCCGCGCACACCTTCTGCCCGCCCAGGTCGTCGATGCTCTTGGCCGGCGAGGTTTTGGAGACCAGAACCTTCTGCCCGGCGTCGTAGTACACGGTCGAGAAGCTGGTGTCCTTCCACCGCTCGCACGTAGCAGTCATCGTGTCCGCCACCAGATCCACCGAGCCCTTGGCAACAGCCTCGGACCGCTCCGCGTACGGAATAACCGTGATCTTGATCTTGTCCGGGTTTCCGAAGATCGCCTCGGCAACCTGGCGCCCCATGTCCACGTCGAAGCCCTCGATCGACCCGGTGAACGCGTTGCGCGAGCTGAACAGCAACGTGTCCTGGCTGGTGCCGAGGTTGAGGTAACCCTGTTCCTGAATTTTGCGCATGAACGAACCGGCCGGCATCTTCCCCGGTGCGGGTAGCGAGCCAGTCGGGCGCAGACTGGCCCGCGGGTTGCAGGAGGTGTCCACGGGCGTTTCCGGCGCGGTGGTGGAGCCGGGCGCCGGCGTGGAGGGGCGGGCGAGGTCGGAGGGGCCTTCGGCATCGGCCGAGCAGCCCGCGAGCAGCGCGACAAGGGCGATGCCGGCGGCCGCGAGGCTGCGTGCCAGCGGCTTGGCTGGTTTTGGGGCGGGCTTGAGGTGGCTGCGGGGCAGTGGCGCTTCGGCCGGCGATGCAGCGGGCTGGGGACGGCCGGTGGCGGGGGGACGGGCACGCATCAGCGGTACTCCTCCAAGCGGGCCCGCAGGCCGACGACGGCCAGGGCGCAGACAGCCAGCGCGAGCAGCGGACCCAGCACGGTCAGCGCGCCCAGCCCCCGGCCCGCCACGCTGCTCTCGTGGGCGAAGACGTCCTTGCGATCCTCCAGCGCGGTCGCAAGGTTGTCGGTGAGCGCCGTGAAGTTGGCGGTCGTTCCCGAGGCCACCGCGAGCCGGACCGCCCCGGCGTAGTCACCGTTCTTGTCGGCTGCCCGCACCTTGTCATGGTTGCTCAAATACGTCTGATGCTGCTGCGCTGCGGACCTCACCGGCCCGGCCGCGTCGGTTCCCCGCAATGCCCGGGACAGCACCCCGAACTGGGTGTTGAGCTGCTGGGCGGCGCGCTTGAAGTCGTCCTCGTTGGCGTCCTCCCCGGCGCGGGCCACCAGGGTGAGCGACTCGAAGCTGCGCTCGTTCAGGGCCAGCGTGCGGGCCTGGGCGAGCAGGGTGACGGGCTTCGAGCCAGCCTCGTCGGCGGTGTTCAGGTGGCTGCGCTGCGCGGTCACGATGGCGAGCACGGTCAGCCCGAGCGCGAGCGTCACCACGGTGGCGGCGAGCAGCGGAAGGTTGAACGTGCGCCGCGTCGCCCGGCTCAGGTAGATCTGGGCCGCCACGAACGCGACGGTCAATGCGATCAGCAGAAGCATGAGCACGCTCGTCCACCCGGTGCTGCGGGCCGCCGAGTAGCCGCTGTCGACCTCGGCCTGTGCGGCGCTCAACAGCGTCTTGGCCAAGGGCTGCAGCTTGAGGCGGTTGAGCTGCGACGCGGTGGACAGGTACGACGCCCCGACCGGCAATCCCTGACGGTTGTTGGCCCGCGCACTGGCAACCAGCGACGCGTACTGCTGAATGCCCTCGGCCAGTTGCCGCACCGCGTCACCGGCAACGCCGTTCTCGGGGGTGCGCCGGGCGGCAGCCGTCAACGCCACCGAGGCGCGGGTGAGGTCCTGCTCGTAGAGCTGGGTCAGCCCGGCCGGCTCCAGCCCGCCGGCCAGGAACGCCTGCGCGGCCGTGGTGTCCGCGTCGGCCAGCGCGGACAGCACGGTCTCGGCGTCGACCAGCAGCGGCTGGGCGCGGTCGCGCAGGTCGTCGGTGCCGGCCCGGCTGTTCGCCGCGGTGACCCCGGCGAACAACCCGGTGAGCAGGGTGAGCACGACCAGGGCGGCCCGGATGAGCCGCAGCCGCCCGGGCGAGGTGTGCCGCAGCCCGCCCAGCCGCCGCAACGGGCCAGGCCGGCGGCTCCTCGACTGACTCGGTGCGGGCGCAACCGGCGCGAGCGCGGCGGGCAGCCGGACGGGTGACGGCGGTGGGGAGAGCAGAGGCCGGTTCCCCGGGGCTGGACCTGCCGCTGCCGTGCGTGGTGGCGCGCTCACACCGGACACTGTGCCGTATCGAAGCAAATGATCAAACCTCGGCTCCGGCCTACGTCAGGGCCCGCTTGAGCAGCTTGCCGGTCGCCGTCATCGGTAAACTGTCCACAATCGTGATCATTCGCGGGTACTTGTACCCGGCCATCTGCTCCTTGCCCCACGCGACGAGCTCCTCCTCGGTGATGGCGGCGTCGTCCTTGAGGATGACGTACGCCTTGATCTCCTCGCCGTGGCTGGGATGCGGCACCCCGATCACCGCCGCCAGCGAGACCGCCTCGTGGGTCATCAGAATTTCCTCGATCTCGCGCGGGTAGACGTTGAACCCACCCCGGATGATCATGTCCTTGGCCCGGTCGACGATGTAGTACCAGCCGTCCTTGTCCCGCCGCCCCAGATCGCCGCTGCGGAACCACCCGTTGTTCATGACCTCAGCAGTCGCCTCGGGCCGGTTGTAGTAGCCCCGCATGATGTTGTGCCCGCGGATCGCGATCTCGCCGATCTCGTCGGATCCCTCGACGGTGTTCCAGGACTCGTCGATGAGCTTCACCTCGACGCCCCAGATGGGTACGCCGATCGAGCCCGGCCGCGGCTCGGCGGACATCGGGCTGAACGTGGCAACCGGCGAGGTCTCGGACAGCCCGTACCCCTCGAGGATGCTCAACCCGAGCCGCTCGTGCACCTCCCGGATGATCTCAACCGGCAGGGACGAACCCCCGGACACCGCCACCCGCATGTTCGCCGCGATGCGCTGCACGTCCACGCCCTCACCCAGCGCGTTGAGCAACCCCCACCACATGGTTGGCACACCGGCGAAGAAGGTGACGTTCTCGGTCTCGAGCAGCCTGACCGCCCCGGCCGCATCGAAGCGCGGCATCAGCACCAGCGTCGCGGCGGTGGAGAAGCCGGCGTTCATGTTGACCGTCGACCCGAACGAGTGGAACAGCGGCAGCACCAGTAGATGGGTGTCCTTGGCCGGGGCCGTCAGGAACAGCCGGTTGCAGGTCAGCGCGTTCATCACCAGGTTGGAGTGGCTGAGCTCGGCGCCCTTGGCCTGACCGGTGGTGCCGCTGGTGTAAAGGATGACCGCCGCGTCACCCTCATCGGCCAGCACCGTCTCGAACACCGGCGAACGCCCCGCCAGCGCCTGCCCGAACGTCTCAGCCCCCTCGATCGGCGTCGGCGCCGCCGGGTCCGCGGTGATTACGAAGAAGTGCTCACACCCCGGCGTCTGCTCGAATCCGGTGTGCCCCTCCGCACCCATCGGCAGCTCGGCGGTGCCCTCGAAGCAGAAGTACGCCTTGGCGTCCGAGTCGTCCAGGTGGTACGCGATCTCGCGCCCCTTGAGCAGCACGTTCAGCGGTACGACCACCGCCCCGGCCTTGAGGATGCCGTAGTACACGATCGGGAAGTACGGCAGGTTCGGGCACGACAGCGCCACCTTGTCCCCGGGCTGGATCCCCCGATCGACCAGCAGGTCAGCCACCTGGTTGGCAGCCGCGTTCACCTGCGCGTACGACAACCGCTGCGGACCCAGCACGACCGCGGCGCGCTCCGGGTAGGCGCGGGCGCTGTCCTCCAGGAAAACGGAGAGGTTGAGCATGCCGGAGTCCTCCGAGAGTTGTTGTGACGACGGTCTCATCCCAGCATGCCCTTCCTCATTCCCAAACCCTCGTTTCGGTCAGGTTTCGCCCCGGTGCCCGCTGCCTCCTCGGCCTATGTCGCCTGCTGCCGGCGCAGCACCGGCGCTCCCGCCGCGACCACGGCGATCACCGCGCAGGCGAGTACCACCGTCAGCGTCTGCCCCCACGGCACCACCAGGTCGACGACCTGTTTCAGCTCGTGCTCGGTAGCGCGTTTCATGCCGGCCAGCGCAGCCGTAGCCACCCCGCCGCCCAGCACCGTGCCGACCGCCACCGACAGCAGCGCCTCCCCCGTGGTCACCCGCAGCACGTCGCCGGTGCCCCCTCCGGCCAGCCGCAGCGCCCGGAACTCCGCGCGCCGCCCCGCGGTGGCCATGAGCAGCGTGTTCGCCACCGCCAGCCCGGTGTAGCCCACCGTCAGCGTGATCAGCACGATCAGGAACAAGTCGATGATCCGGCCCTCGACGCCGATGCGCGCGTCGACGTACTGCCGCACGGTCAGCACCTTCATCCCCGCCGCGGCCACGGCCGGCCCGTCGAGCAGCACGGACTCGGTCAGCGCGTCCGGATTGTGCTGGCGCAGCACGCCGCGAGGCAGGTCCACCAGCTCGGCTGGCCCGTCGTGCGTACCGGTCACTGGCAGCCGCACCGTGCTCCCGTCGGCAAACCCGACCTCCACCTGCGCGGGCCGGCCGGTCAGGTCCTTCGACAGCTCGACACCCCGCAGCCCTTGCTTGCCGGTGGCTTGGTACGACAGCGTCTTGCCGCCGACGGTCAGCAGCACGTCACTGACCAGCGGTGCATCGCCGGGCTGACGGGTCACGGCAGCCTCGGACAACCCCGGCGTACCGTCCGGCGCGGCGATCATGGCCGCCGGGATCTTCGCCGTCTCGTCAATGCGGGTCGCCTGCTCGATGGTGGCGATCGTGCCGGTCAGCAGCGTCGCAAAACCCACGGTCAGCAGCACCGGCGCAGCAGTCGACGCCACCCGCCGTACCCCGGTCAGCGTGCCTTCCCGGACCAGCATCCCGGTCGCTGCGCGCCGCCACGGCCAGGTCACCACCCGCACCAGCGGCACGATCACCACCGGCGCGAGCAGAGCCGCCGCGACGAGCAGCAGCATCGCGGCCCCCAAGGCGGCGGTGGTCTGCTGCATGGCCGGAATCGACGGCAGCGCGATCGTGAGAGCCGCCCCGCCCGCAGCGGTCAGCAGCCCGATGATCCAGCGCGGCACCGTCATCGCCCGGCGCTCCACCGCGGCATCGCGCAACGCGTCCAGCGCCGGCACCCGGCTCGACCGGTGCGCCGCCGTCCACACTCCGGCCAGCGCCACCAGCATGCCGGTCAGGAACGCCGCCGTCAGCACGAGAGGCTGCGCTGTCACGGCGAATCCCGCAGGTTCCAGACCCGCATCGACCAGCGGCGGAGCAAGCAGCGGAGCCACCAGAGCCCCCAGCGGTACGCCCACCGCTCCACCGAGCACCGCCACAACCACCGTCTCGGCGTACATCAGCCGCACGACCTGACCTGGCGTCGCCCCGATCGCGCGCAGCAGCCCGATCTCCCGGCGCCGCTGCGCCGCACCGAGCGCACACGTCGACGCGACCACGAACACCGCCACGAACACGCCCAGCACCACCATCGCAATGATCAGCTGCGCCCCCAGCCAGCGGATGCGGGAGACCGACTCCTCCTCCAGCTTGGTGCGCTCCCCGCCGGCGAAGACCAATCCGTCCGCCCCGGCCACCGACCGAACCACCGCGGCCTGCGGGTTCCCGGTCAACCCGATCACCCGCACGCCGCCGGCACGCGCCTGCGCCTCATCGTCCGCGACGAAGAAACCGGGCGCGTCGACCGTTGCCGTCACCGTCCAGGTTTCCGGCCCCCGTGCGGTCAGCACCTCTACCCGACTGCCCGGCGCAACCCCGCGCAGCGCCACCTCCCCGGCCTTTTCGGGCGCGGCGCCCATGATCGTCCGGTAGCCCCCGAGCGCCACCGACGACCACGCGTGCCCCTGCGCCTTCGCGGCCTCCGCATCACCCGTGGCGCGCCCGTTGATCACCCGTTGGATGTAGAAGGACGGATCAGGCACAGCGGCTCGGACACCGGGCACTTGTTCCAGCCGTACGGCCAAAGCCCGCGCCTCGGACGGCGTCCACGCGCGGTAGTCGTCGTAGCCGTCGCTGCCCTTGCCGACGCTCGGCGAGTGCACCAGCACGGGGGAGTGTTCGTAGCGCTCCGATACCTGAGGCTGCGACGAGGCGAACAGTGTGCCCGCGCCGGCGATCAGCGCCACTCCGAGCGCGATCGCGACGAACGTGCCGGCGAACGCGGCGAACCGGTGCCGCACCATGGTCCAGGCCAGACTCATCGCTGCTCCAACCGGGTCATGCGCACCGCGATCTCGGCTGCGTCGGCCGGGCCGGACAGGTGATCGGCGATCCGCCCGTCCTTGAGCAGGATGACGCGGTCGGCGTGCGCGGCGGCGTACGGATCATGCGTCACCATGACCACGGTCTGGGCGTGCCGGTCCACCGCCAGCCGCAGCAACCGCAGCACGTCGCGTGATGCGGAAGTGTCCAGTGCGCCCGTCGGCTCGTCGGCGAACAACACGGCCGGGCGTGACACCAGCGCCCGCGCGATCGCCACCCGCTGCTGCTGGCCGCCGGAGAGCTCGCTCGGGCGGTGTGTGGCCCGGTCCGCGAGACCCACCTCGGCCAGCATCGCGCGCACCGCGCCCGGCTGCGGCTTGCGCCGGGCCAGCCGTTGCGGCAGCACCACGTTTTGCTCGGCGGTCAGCGCCGGGATCAGATTGAAAGCCTGGAACACGAAGCCGACGCGCTCCCGGCGCAGCCGGGTCAGCGATCGCTCGGACAGCCCGCCGATCGGCACACCGTCGATCACCACGTCGCCGCTGGTCGCCCGGTCCAGGCCGGCGGCGCAATGCAGCAACGTGGACTTGCCGGAACCGGACGGCCCCATGATCGCGGTGAAGCTGGCCGGCGCGATGGCCACGTCCACCGCGTCGAGGGCGGTCACGGCGCCTGCACCCGTGCCGTAAATCTTGGAGACGGCACGCAGCTCCACAGCCGTCTTCATGCTCGTGATGGTCATGCCGTCGAGCTTGGCGTCCGTCGGCGCCCGCCACATTGGTGCGGGCACGAGAATGCAATGTATACCCAGCACTACCGTCAAGCACCCGATCCGGCTGTAGCGTCGCCTTTCATGTCAGCTCGCAACGCTCTCGAAGCGCTCACCATGCGCCCGACCCGGTTTCTCCGGTCGTCCTGGCCGTGGCGCTCGCTGGCATATCTGGCCGGGGGCACCCTGATGGGGATCACCACGATCATCGGCGGGCTGGCGCTGCTGGGCGCGGGTTCGGTGCTGTCCGTGGTGGTCGTCGGGCTTGCCTGTTACATCGCGGCGCTGCTGTCCGGCGTGGCGGTCGGCCGCCTCGAGCGTGTCCGGATGCGCTTGATCGACTTTGATTCACTGCCACCCCCGCACCGCCCGCCGCCCCGCCCGGGATTGCGCGCGTGGCTCAGGTTCCGCCTCCGTGAGCAGGCCACGTGGCGCGAACTCAGCTACACCATGGCCTCGGCGATGGTGCTGTGCTGGATGGATGCCGCGGTGGTCACGGTCTCGCTGTTCGTGCCGTCGACCTTCTTGTTCGCCCCGATCTACCTCGCCGGCGAGAGGTCGCCGCTGTTCACGGTGCCGTTGACGCTCCTGGCGCCGCTGGCGTTGATCATCGCCGCTTACCCGGTGACGGCGTGGGCGGGCGCGCGGGCTGCGATGGCGCGCGCGATCCTGGCCCCCCGCAGCGACGACGTGGACGCCAAACTGGTGGAGGTGACCCGCTCCCGCGCCCGGCTCGTCGACGCGGTCGAGGTGGAACGCCGGCGCATCGAACGCGACCTGCACGACGGAGCGCAGCAGCGGCTTGTGGCGTTGAGCATGCATCTGGGGCTGACTCGCCTGGAGGTGCCGCCCGGCTCGGCCGCCGCGGAGTCGCTCGCAACCGCGCAGGGGCTGGTGAAGGATGCGCTGGCGGAGCTGCGCGAGCTGATCCGGGGCGTGCATCCCAAGGTGCTCACCGACCGCGGGCTCGCGGCGGCGATCGGAAACGTGGCTGGGCATGCCCCCGTGCCGGTGGACCTTCAGGTGGAACTCGACCGTCGCTTGCCCACGCACATCGAGGTGGCGGCGTACTTCGTGGTGGTCGAGTCGCTGGCGAATGTGGCCAAGCACAGCGCGGCATCGCGTGCCTCGATCACGGCGTCTTTCCGAGACGAGTGGCTGATGCTGGACATACGCGATGACGGGCGCGGCGGGGCGGACCCGTCACGCGGCAGCGGGCTGGTGGGACTGGCCGACCGGGTGGCGGCGGTCGCCGGCTCGGTGTCGCTGTCCAGCCCTCCCGGAGGTCCGACGCTGGTGCACGTGGAGATCCCATGCGCGTCGTGATCGCCGAGGACGGGCTCATCGTTCGTGAGGGAATCGCCGGGATGCTGCGGCGCTTCGGCCATGAGGTCGTGGCGGCGGTCGGGGACGCCGAAGCGCTGATCGCTGCGGTCCGGGCCGAGAAGCCCGACGTGGTGGTCACCGACGTACGGATGCCGCCGGCCTTCAGCGACGAAGGCCTGCAAGCCGCCATTGCGCTGCGGAAAGCCGATCCGTCGCTGCCCGTGCTGGTGCTCAGCCAGTACGTCGAGCAGACCTACGCCTCGGAGCTGCTCGACTCGGGCCCTTCGAAGAGCGTCGGTTACCTGCTCAAGGACCGCATCGGAGAGGTCGAGCAATTTGTCGACGCCATGCAACGGGTGGCGGCAGGGGGCACGGTGATTGATGAGGAGGTGGTCCGGCAGTTGCTGGGCCGCCGCCGGGATCCCCTGAAGCGCCTCACCCCACGCGAGCGGGAGGTGCTGGCGCTGATGGCCGAGGGACGCTCCAACACGGCGATAGCCCGCACGCTGGTGGTGACCGAAGCGGCGGTGGCCAAGCACATCGGCAGCATGCTCGCCAAGCTCGACCTGCCACCCGACGTCGATGACCACCGCCGCGTGCGGGCGGTCCTCGCCTACCTCAGGTCGTGATGCACATGCCCAGCGCCGGCACCGAAGCGAACCGCGGCCCGGCTGCAACCGTGACCCGGCATGGCCATCGCCGGTCGCAGCCGAGCCGCAGCTCAGGCACGGGCGTGCTGCAGGATCTGCTCGTAGGTTGCCAGCGTCGGCAGGTGCGTGAGCAGGTGGTGCACGGAACGGTCGGCGTAGTCGTCGGTGCTGCCCAGGGCCACTTCGACCTGGCCGGCCACGTAGTTCTGCAGCGCCGTCGCGGTGCCCCGGAACGACCCCAAGGTCAGCTGCGGTGGTTCGCCATAACCGTCGAGCAGGGCTCGTACCGCCGGGCCGTTGACGTCACCGCCCGGCTCCACCGTCCAGTTGACCAGGGCCGCGCACAGCTCCCAGACGGGTGGGAGCCCGGAGGCGTGCTCCCACCCGGTGACGACCAGGCATCCGCCGGCGCCCACCCGGACGTTGCCTGGGGTCAAGTTGTTGTGGCACAGCACCGGCTCGGCCGGCACCGGGGCATCGCTCAGCGCAGCAAGCCCGGTCAGCGTGGGCACCGCCGCGGCCAGCTCCGGCGCCCATCCGGCCCCCTTGCCGGCAGCAGCCTCGCTGAGTTCCGGCCAACCCGTTGCCGGCAGCCGCAAGGAACTCCACGGACACAACCGATTCGCCGGTACGCCCAAGGCGTGGATCGTGGCGAGAAGAGCGCCCACCTCACGCGTGACTACGGCCGCAACCGGGGCGGCCAGAGGTGGACCGGAGGTCAGCCATTCGTACGCCCGCCACTGCTTGCCGTTGATCTGTTCGGTGACGTTGCCGGGCCGCGAGCGAACAAGCCCGAGCGCCCAGCCGCAAAATGCCCCAGGCACCTCAGCTACCGTCCACCCATGACGTTCTCGATCGTGGCGCGTTCGGCGGACGGCCAGTCGCTCGGCGTAGCCGTGGCCAGCAAGTTTCTCGGTGTCGGGGCCGCCGTACCCGCAGCCCTGGCCGACGTCGGTGCCGTAGCCACGCAGTCGTACGCCAACCTCGCGTACCGTCCGCAAGCGCTGGCTCTGCTCGCCACGGGCGTTGCCGCTCCGGAGACGGTGGCCGCGCTCATCGCCGGGGACGCCGGGCCGGTCGATCATCGGCAGGTCGGGGTGGTCGGGCCGGGTGGGCCCGGCGCGACCTTTACCGGGGGTGCTTGTCATGACTGGGCCGGTGGGGTGGCCGGGGACGGTTTCGCGATCCAGGGCAACATGCTGGCCGGGCCGCAGGTGGTCGAGCAGATGCACGCGGCCTGGCTCGGATCGGAGGGCCGGTTGGCCGATCGGCTGCTGGCGGCGCTGCGGGCCGGGGACGAGGCCGGAGGCGACCGGCGAGGGCGGCAGAGTTGCGCTCTGCTGGTGGTTTCCAAGGGCATGGGGTACGGCGGGACCAGCGACGTTCTTGCCGACCTGCGTGTGGACGACCATCCGGCGCCGGTGACCGAACTCGCCCGGCTCCTCGAGATGCACAGCCTGTACTTCGAGCGCCCCGATCCCACCACGCTGATCACCCTCGAAGGCGAGACCGCTGATGAGGTTCGAACAAGGCTCGCGGTTACCGGCGACCTCGACGAAGCCCTCGCGTCCTGGGCCGGCATCGAGAACCTCGAAATGCGCATCGTCCCCGGCCACATCGACCCCCTGGTCCTGGCCCACCTCCGAGCCACCACCCAGAACTGAGCACCCCCTGAGGTGCAGGACTGGAACCATGACTGCTGTCTCGCTCATGCTCGCCGTGCCGGACGCCGCAGCCGCGTCCGGCTGGTACCAACAGGCCCTCGGCGCCACCGAACTCTGGAACCTGGGCTCGGTCATCGGCCTCGAACTGCAAGGCGCGCCCTTCTTCCTCGCCGAGCCGGAATACAACAACTGGGACACGCCCGGCGCGCTCGGCGGCACGACCACCCGCGTCGAGGTCTTCGTGGACGATCCGGATGCCCTCCTGCAGCGCGCAGCGCAATCCGGCGCCACCTGTGACGACCCGGTGCGAGACCATGACGCGCCGTGGGGAAAGCACCGGCAAGGCGGTTTCGATCCGTACGGCCACCGCTGGCTGATTGGCGACTCGTCACCGCTGCACCCGCACGCCCGTTAACGTCGCAGAGCTGTCACAGCCACCGCGGCGTAGTTGACGGTGAACGAGCCGCCGACCTCATCGATCGCAGCGCCGAGCCCGCCCAGAATCCGATCCAGAACCGGGCGGGGCAACCGGGTGTGCGTGCCGGCCGTGGGCACCTGATCGAGCCAAGCGTCGCGCGTGTAGACCTGCTGCCAGTCATAGCGCCACTGCTCCGGCTCGCTGAACGCGCCGGCCCGCGCAATTCCGTCGGTTGTCGTGCCGACCATGACCGAGTAGTACACGTCGAGCGCCGGCTTGCCGGACGGAATCGAGGGCAGGTCCGGCGCTTCGCGGGCGTACACCTCGCCGAACGCGGCAGCTACCTCAGGCGCGGGCTCGGCGACGTACCAGAACAGAACGAGTCGTCCGCCGGGCGGCAACACCTGCGCTGCCTTTGCTGCTCCGGCCAAGGGATCCACCCAGTGCCAGGCCTGCCCGGCGGTGACAGAGTCGAACGTACGGCCGGCGGCGTCCCACGTTTCGAACGTGGCAATCTCGGTCTGCACCCCGTGCCCGCGAGCCACTGCAGCCATCCGCTCATCCGGCTCGACCCCCAGCACAGTGCACCCCGCGGCCTGCAACTGCCGGGCCGCGATGCCGGTCCCGGTGCCCACATCAAGCACGCGAGGACCGGCGTCAGCAATGCGCTCCATCATGGCGGCGGGATACCGGGGGCGGCTCCGGTCGTACCGCTCGGCCTCCAAGCCGAACGATTCAGCGGCGTCCCGATGGTGGTGCGGCGGCTTAATGGGCATGTGCCCACGCTAATGGGCAAGCGCCCATTAAGACAAGGCGCCCACGAAGCCGACCGGGACGCCACGAACGCGTGGGCCGTCCACTGAGACAGACTGGGTGGCGCCGAGCGAGACTAGGCGACGTACCCACCACGTCGAAGACGGAGAAGAAGCGAAGTGCCGACCGGTGTAGCCCTCCGTGACGTCCGCGAGCAACTGTTCGCCGCGGCTGAGCGTGTTCTTCTGCGGGATGGTCCTTACGCGTTGACCAGCCGTGCGGTCACCACCGAGGCGGGCGTTGCCAAGGGTGTGCTGCACAGATACTTCACTGACTTCGACGCGTTCCTGGCCGAACTTGTCCTCGACCGCACCGCCGCGATCCGCTTGCAGGAGGCGGCCCTGCGCGAGACGGCGGGTGATGGCGACATTGTCGACACTCTGACGCGGGTGCTGACGGACTTGTTCACCTCGGTTGCCGCGGCCATCGTGGCGCTGGTCATCGCCCGGGACGAGTTGCGGGCGCGGTTGCGGGAGACGACGCCGGTCGGGGTGCCGATGCTGATCGAGGCGACCGGCATGGTGGCCGGTTACCTTGCCGCGGAGCAGGATCGGGGCCGCATCAGGGTCGAGGCGGATGTGAACACGCTCGCCCTCACTCTGATCGGAAGCGGTCATCTGATCTCGGCCGACCGCACCGGCACCCGACCCGGCGAGGCCGCCGTCCACAAGGTGGTGGCGACGGTCCTCGCCGGTGTCATCAGAGGCCGCTAAGAACGGGCAGTGCCGGCGGGCAGGAACGGCCCCCGGGACGGGACCCGCCGGAACCCGGCCCGTTCCAGCTCAGACACCACCCCCACCCGATGCGCATCGGCATCGGCGACGATCTCCCGCGCTCCCTGCTCAGCCAGCGCTGAAGCAGCCGCCCCCAGCAAATCGCCGAAAGCCGCCTCCGCCCGCACCCCCAGATAGGCAATCTGCGCGAAGCAAGCCTCCCCGGCCGCCCCGGCCAGCA
>NZ_LOJP01000001.1:3949671-3978719 GCF_001553785.1 Actinoplanes sp. TFC3 | reverse complement strand
CCGGCGGGCCCGGAGCCCTGGTCGAGCTGGTATTGCCCTGCGTCACCGCCCGCTGACTTCATTCTCCGCTCATGGTCGTCTTGTCACGCTGGTGCCATGAACACCCAACCCGAACGAAAGCCCACCCGATCCCCACGCTTGGTCCGAAGCGTCGCGGTGGGCCTGCTCGTGGTCGCCGGGGCTGCGGTGGCGGCCACCCAGGCCGACTCCTTTGCCGCAACCACCGCACCCAGCGCCTCCGGCCGGGCGATCCCCACACCCAAGACCTCCGGCCCGGCGGCCCCCACCGCCGTGAGCAGCGTTGCCCTGGTTCCCGCCCAGGGCGCGCTGCTGGGCCACTACTACGGCAACGGCACGGTCACGAAGACCGACCAGCGCATCGGACGCAAGCCGGCAGTGCACCTGACCTACTACGACTTCAAGGACGACTGGGTCAAGTCACCGGTGAACACCTCGGACTTCGCCGACGGCCGGGTGCCCCTGATCAACGTCGAGCCGAACAACATCAACTTCACCGACATCACCAACGGCCGGTACGACACGATGTTGAAGAAGCGCGCCGATGACGCCAAGGCGCTCGGCAAGAAGTTCTTCGTCGACTTCGCCGCGGAGATGAACGGCGACGAGGGCTGGGGTGGACACGACCCCGCCAAGTACATCGCCGCGTGGCGCCACATCCATGACATCTTCACCGCCCGCGGCGCGACAAACGTGGTGTGGGCCTGGTGCCCGAACAACGAGGACTCCGGGGACTCCCCGGCGGCGATGAAGTACTACCCCGGCGACCAGTACGTCGACTGGACCGGCATCGACGGCTACAACTGGGGGACTTCGGACCCCGACTTCGAATGGCAGAGCTTCCGCAGCGTCTTCAGCCGGCTGTACCCCCAGCTCGCCGCGAAGGGTAAGCCGATCATCATCGCCGAGATGGCCTCGGACGAGGCCGGGGGCAGCAAGGCGAGCTGGATCACCGAGGTCGTCCCGACGCTGAAGACCACCTACCCGCTGATCAAGGCGATCGTCTGGTTCGACGTCGACAAGGAACGTCACTGGCAGATCAACTCATCAGCTTCGGCGCTCACGGCGTACCAGAAGATGGCCAAGGACCCTTATCTGAACCCGTAGGCGAAAAAGTTCCTGGTTCCTGAAATCAGAAGGTGACCCCGGACGTGTCCGGGGTGTCGAACCGGTGCCGACACCGGATCGAGCCGGGCCTGCTCGGGCCCGGCACCTGACGAAGGAAGGATCCCCCGATGAGCAGGAAGCTGATGGCCGGAGCCGCGCTGGTGGCGTCGACCGGCACGATGATCGCGGCACTGGGGATGTCCCAGGCCAGCGCCGCCACCGCGCCGCCGGCCGGTGCGAAGCCCGCGGCGGCGCCCGCTCCCAACCCGGTGTTGCAGGGCAAGCGCCAGGTCGCCATCGTGCGGGCCGAGGCGTTCGAAGGTGCGCTGTCGCTGCTGGACAACGGCCGGCTCGGCGAGGTGGACGGCGACGAGGGGCACACGCTGTTCGTGCTGGCGCCGCTCGGCGGGGACAAGTACCTGATCCGCACCGCGACGCCGGACACCGCGACCGGTGGCGAGCCCTCGTGCTGGAAGGTCCACAACCCGCACACCACCGCATCGCTGACCGTGCGCAAGGCGGCCTGTGACACCCGCAGCAGCGCCCAGCGGTTCACCGTCAAGGCCGTCAAGAAGGCCGGCACCACGACGTACGCGATCAGCAACGGCTCGGCGTACCTGCAGTACTTCGCGAACTCCGGGCTGATCCTGGAGGAGCTGGGCGACGCGCCGCTGGTCTCCACCTTCAAGATCGTCGACAACGGACCGGCCCCGGTTCTGGACTGACGGTGCTGAAAAATTGATCAACGTGGTTGCGCGCATCGGCTAGATGTAGGCGTATGCGCAGAACCCTTACCTCGGTCGCGATCGTCGCGGCCCTGATCGCCGGATCAGGTGGACCGGCGGCGGCCCAACCGCCGCCGCCGGCCTCCACCGCACTGCCCAGCGGGTGGTCCGTCGAGGGCGGCCAGCTCACCTGGCGCTCGGACAAGCCGATCCCGATGGGCGATGCCGCCGTCGAGTTCTGGGACGGCGACAAGCTGCTGGGCCGGCCCGAGCCCCAGCGCGACCAGCGGACGTACAAGCTGGATGTTGATTCTCGCGGGCTGGATTCCCTGCAGGTCCGGGCGGGCGGCAAACGTCTCGACGCAGCGGCGCCCGCGGCCCGCCGGCAGACCACCGCGGCGGTCCCGAACCTGGCCCCGCAGGCGGCGAACCCCGTGGACCCGGGCATCAAGGGTCCCTACCGGACGATCCGCGGCGAATACTCCCTGGCCGGCGTGCAACTGCCGGACTTCGCGCAGAAGGTCGAGATGCAGGCCGTCGTGGTGGCCCCGGCGAACGCATCCGGCAAACGGCCGCTCGCGTTGTTCCTGCACGGCCGGCACTCGATCTGCTACGACGGCACCGAGGACGGCGGCCCGCAGGACTGGCCGTGCCCGGCCGGCACCAAGCCGATTCCCAGTTACCGGGGCTATCTGCAGGCCCAGGAGCTGCTTGCCGCACAGGGCTACGTCACGGTTTCCATCGCGGCGAACGGCATCAACGGCCAGGACTGGGCGGTCGAGGACGGCGGCGCGCAGGCCCGCTCGTCGCTGGTCCGCCAGCACCTGGCGGAGTGGGCGGCCTGGTCCGGCGAGGCCCGGTCGACGGCCCCGGCGATCGTGCGCAGCGCACCCCGCGCCGATCTGTCCCAGGTGCTGCTGATGGGCCACTCGCGAGGTGGTGAGGGCGTGAGCCGCGCCGCCATGGACACGCTCACCCCGCCACCGGCCGCGCAGGACGGCTACCACGGCAAGGTGCGCTGGACGATCCGCGGCCTGCTGCTGGTCGGCCCGACCATCTTCGGTCACGATCCGGTCCCGGACGTGCCGTCGGCGACGATCCTGCCGGGCTGCGACGGTGACGTCTCGGACCTGCAGGGCCAGATGTTCATCGACGAGACGCGCGGCGTGAGCCGGGGCAAGGCGCTGCACAGCTCGCTGTACGTGGTGGGCGCGAACCACAACTTCTTCAACACCGAGTGGACCCCGGGGCAGGCGGTGGCGCCGGCGTGGGATGACTTCCAGAGCGAGGCGACCGACCCGGTGTGCTCGCCCGGCACGCCCACGCGGCTCACGGCCCGGCAGGAGCAGACCGTGGGCGCGGTTTATGCCGCCGCTGCCGCGCGGCTGTTCGTGGCCCGCGACGATCGGGTACGTCCACTGCTCGACGGCACCGGCGTGCGCGCCGCGTCCGCCGGTCCGGTCCGGGTCCTCAGCCATGCCCTGGGCGCCCGGCGCATCCCGGCCGTGCTCCCGGACCCGTCCGTCAAGGCCACCGGCGGCGCCCGGATCTGCGCCCAGATCGCGGTCCAGCCCGCCCAGGCCTGCCTGGCCCAGCAGGACCAGGCCACCAGTTCGGCCCACTTCGTGGCGTTCGGCGGCATCGTGCCCGAGCCCGGCCGGTACGCCGCCGAGCTCACCTGGCCGGTCGCCGGCCGGCCGCTCACCCTCAAGCCGGCGCGCCCGGTGTCGCTGAGCGGTTCCCGGGATCTGGCGTTGCGGCTCATGGTGCCGCCCAACACCACCGGCACCCGCTTCGGCGTGACGGTGATCGACGACCGCGGACGGCGCAGCGCGCTGGGTGAGGTCCAGGTCGACGGGCTACCCGGCAGTGCGAGCACCACCTCGTACTGGGCGCGGGAGGTGCGGGTGCCGCTCGGCCGCTTCTCCGGCAAGCTGGCCCAGCTGCAGCTCACCCCGCGCACCGCCACCGGCCGGGCCTGGCTGATCGACGCCTGGGGCTGGAGCGCCGGCACGCCCGACCCGCGCGAGGCGGCACTGCCGCGCATCGACATCGGCAAGCTCGCGGTCGACGAGGGCAACTCCGGCACCCGTACCCACGTCATCCCGGTGAAGGTGACCGGGCGTGGCGGCGGCAAGGTGCGGCTGTTCCTGACCGACATGACCACCTGGGAGACCACGTCCTGGGTGGCGAGCGTGCGCCCCGGCGACCGGTCGATCCGGGTGCCTGTCAAGGTCACCGGCGACACCCTGTACGGCCAGGACGAGGGCAAGATGCTGACCGCCAAGGCCGAACGCGGGCTGGTCATCGGCGATTACGTGGGCGGCATCGACGTCCGCAACGACGACCCGGCCCCGGCTGTCACGATCACGCCCCTCGCGGACCGGGTGGCCGAGGGCGGCGTGCTGCGCTGGCAGGTCAAGCTGTCGGCGCCCGCGGAGACCACCATCTCCCTGTGGGCCTCCCCGGCGGCACCGGTCACCGGCACCGAGCTGTCCAGCACCGACGTGGATCCGCACTGGTTCGAGGAGTACGCCGGGCAGGACCCCGAGCCGTCGCTGCCGCTGTCGCAGACCTGGCTGACCGTGTACGCCGACATCCCCGCCGGTCAAACCAGCGCCGAGCTCACCGTGCCGACCATCACCGACGCGCTGAACGAGCCTGCCGAGGTGGTCGAGCTGCACTTCGACGAGAGCACCGGCCTGGCCCCGGTGACCGGGACCGTGACCGGCTGACCCGGGCTGCTCAGCCCCGCACGAGGGCGTCGTACACCTCGGCGAACCGCGTGCGCCGCCCCGCGTAGTACTCGGCATACGCGGGGCGGGGCTCGTAGGTGGCTCCGGTCGTGCGGGGCGCGCGGGCCATGTCCGGTGCTAGCACCTCCAGCGCGATCAGCGCCGTGCCGCGCTGGGTGGCCCGCCGCCGGGTCACATGGGTGACCGGGCGGGCGAGAACGTCGGCGAGTACCTGCAGCCACTCGGGTTGATCGTTGCTCACCCGGCCCGCCGCCGCGACCTCCACGATCTGCGGGGCGGCCGGCTGCAGCTCGCCGGCCACGCGGGCGTACGTCATCGCCACGCCCTCGATGATCCCGCGGAACAACGCGTCGGCGTCCGTAGCCGCCGACACCCCACCGAAGACGGCCCGCGCCGCACCGGCCCAGCCGGGCGCGCGTTCGCCGGTGAGGTACGGCAGCACCAGCGGGGTGGCCTCGCTCGGCGCCGCGCTCAGCACCGGCGACAGCTCCGGGCTGAGCTGCAAGGTGCTCTGCGCCCAGCTGACGGCGCGCCCCACATCGTTTATCGCCCCGCCGAGCAGCGTGCGTCCCGCCTCCACCCGGTAGTTCCACAGCCCGGACGGCAGCGGGTCGGCCGGGCCGTCGAGCAGCACCCGCAGGGCACCGCTGGTGGCAGTGGCCGCGGTGAGCACGGTGGCATCGATCGCCCCGGAGCCGACGTTGCTGGCGTAGCCATCGGTGATGACCGGGAACCAGACGGCCCGGGCCAGGGCGCGCCAGCGGGCCGGGGCCGCCGGGGTTGCCGGTTCGCTGGTGTCCCGCGGCGGGGTGAGGTGCCCGGAGCCGAGGCCCGCGACGCCGAGCAGTTCGGCGTCGAGGTTGCCGGTTCGCCGGTCGAGCAGGCCGGTCCACGCCACCGTGGATGTCCCGGCGAGCGGCTCGCCGATCAGCCGGGCCCAGATGTACTCACCCAGCGACCACCAGGCGGCAGCCCCGGCCACGATGCGCGGCTGGGTCGCCGCGAGCCAGCGCAGGCGCGGGGCGTGATAGCTGGTGTGCAAGCGGGTGCCGGTGCGCTGCTGCACCGCGTGCTCGTCGAGCTCCTGGCGCAGCGCGGTCACCGCGTCGGCGCTGCGTGAGTCGGCGTAGGTCAGGCACGGGGTAAGCGGGTGCCCGGCCGGGTCGACCGCGATCAGCGAGGCCGCGAAGGTGTCCATGGCCACGCCGGCGATGCGGGTGCCCAGCCGCGGGTCGCTGGTCACCGCTTCGAGAATCTGCTCGACCTCCGCGGTCACCTGGTCGGGGTCGATGATCGAGGTGCCGTCGGGGGCGACCGTGAAGGCATGCGGCACCTTGTGCTGCAGCCCGTGCACCCGCCGTCCGGACGCGTCGTGCACGCCGCCCCGGGTCGCGGTGGAACCGATGTCCAGCGCCAGGACCAGCGGGTCGAGGGCCTTGTCGAGGGCAACGTCATCGTCGGTCATCGCGGTCCTCGTCGTCGGCGGGTTGATCGGTGGCAATGCTAACCAACCGCAGCCGCGAACGCCCGCCGTGACGCACCGGCGGTAGCGGCCGGGCCGGCCTTGTTGCGACAGGCCGGCCCGGCGTCAGCCGTTACTGAGGTGTTCAGAGGCCCAATGCCGCAAGAATCGCGTTCAGCAGAGCGGCCAGCGTACCGAGCGGCAGGGTCAGGCCGCCGTCGAGCAGCCCGGCCACGGCGCACAGCAGGTTGCCGAGCAGGTTGCCCGCTCCGGGAATGGCGGTGATGTCGAGCACCACGGTGTTGAGGTGGACGGCCAGACCGAGCAGGTTCAGGTCCAGCGGGCCGAGCACCAGGTGCAGGACGGGGCAGGTGATGATGGGGGCGGCGTTGGTGGACTGGCCGATCGGAACCTGGACCGGCAGGGTGACGGCGGTGTCAGTGGTGCCGACTGTGTTCCCGGCAGCATCGGTGAGAACGCTGTGCAGCGTGCCGACAGCAACCAGCTCGTCGTTCTGCACGGCGAACTCGGTCGGGGTGAAGGTTCCGGCGACCGTGCCTCCGTCGGCGAAGGTGCCGCTGACGGTCGACGCCAGCGTTCCCGCTGCGGAGTCCTGAGCGGCGGCAGCGGGGGCCGGGGCAGGTGCGGCGGCGGCGGGGCTGCCAACGGCGACGACCGTGGTCAGGGCCAGCGTGCCGGCCAGGGTGAGCCTGGCGATCATGCCTGTACGCATGTCAGTTCCTTCCATCGATGGACTTCGTCAGCCCGTCGATGCCCGGACCTCGCATGAAAAAACGGCTAAAAGAGGGAAGAAGTATTCATATGACGCGATGTCGATTTTGCAACCGATTTACCGGCGGAGGGCGTGGAGGATCCGCTGCCGAAGCCGTGTTCGCGAGCGGGTAGCCGTCACCGCGACGGCTCCCGGGCGCAGGCTGACTGCCGATTCGGGCCATGGTTCACCTGGCTGAATAACTTGTCAAGATAGAGAAACGTGAATGTTTTTGCGGGAGGGTAAGAGAACGTGGAATTGCGGGCAGTCATTTGATCGCGGTGCGGTGATCCAGCTCGCCGGGGAGGTGCCCCGCTGCGGTACCGCTCGGCTGTTGGGAGGTTCAAAACGGCTGGCGGCCCCGGACTAAGGGAATCCCAGACCCGGCCGAAGATCGAGAGAGACGCACTTTCCTCACTCGTACAGGAGAACTGGGCATGCAGGACGCGGTATCCGGGGCCGGCGCACCGGTTTCCGGCCGGGACCGGCCGCGGCTCGCCCGGATGGTCGCCAACCGGGGAATTCTGACCAAGATCGCCGCTGCGGTGCTGCTGATGGCCGTCGTCGCCCTCGTCGTCGGCGGCCTGGCGATCGGCCGGATGCAGGCGATGAACCGCGAGGCCGACGACATCTACGCTCGTGGTGTGGTGCCGGTGCAGCAGATCGATGCGGTCCGGCTCGACATGGACCAGACCCGGCGCAACATGCTGAACTATGCGATCTCCCGGACCGAGGCCTCGTTCGCCAAGTATCAGCAGGCGATCAAGGACAACGACGCCGCGTTCACCGAGGACCTTCGCCGGTTCCGGGCCAACGCGGTGGACCCCGCCCTGGCCGACCAGCTCGGCACCACCTGGGCCGAGTTCCAGAAGCTGCGCGACAGCGACTTGCTGCCCGCCGCCAAGCGCGGCGACCTGGCCGGGGTGGAGAAGGCCCGCGACGAGGTCACCCTGCCCGCAGCGACCAAGGCGGGCGACATCGCCACCCAGCTCGGGCAGCAACAAGCGGCCGATGCCCAGCTGCGCCAGCGCGCTGCCGCAACCGGGGCCCGCCACGCCCGGAACCAGATCATCATCATTCTCCTGGCCGGTGTGGTGGTGGCGTTGGTGTTCGCCACCTGGATCGCCCGATCCATCCGGGCGGGCCTGCGCAAGGTTTCGCATGCGGTGGAAGGCCTGGCCGCCTGTGACCTGACCCGATCGGCGAACCTGGACTCGCGCGACGAACTGGGCATGATGGGACGCGACTTGGACCGGGCGGTCGACTCGGTGGCGCACACCATCCGCGAGCTGGTCGGCACTTCGACGGCGCTGTCCGCCGCGGCTCTGCAGCTGGCGAAGGTCAGCGACGAGCTGACGACCGGGGCCGGCGAAGCCTCGGGCAAGGCCGGCTCGGCCGCCGCGGCGGCCGAGCAGATCACCAGCAACGTCCAGACCGTCGCGGCCGGTGCGGAGCAGATGACCGCTTCCATCCGCGAGATCGCCTCCACCTCGTCGGCGGCAGCCCATGTGGCCAACGAGTCGATGGAGATCGCGCAGGCCACCAGCTCCCAGATCGCCGAGCTGGGGCAGGCAAGCGTCGAGGTCGGCGACGTGGTCAAGCTGATCACCTCCATTGCCGAGCAGACCAACCTGCTGGCCCTGAATGCGACGATCGAGGCAGCCCGGGCCGGGGACGCCGGCAAGGGATTCGCTGTGGTCGCCTCGGAGGTCAAGGACCTGGCCCAGGAGACCGCCCGGGCCACCGAGGACATCACCGCCAAGATCGGTGCGATCCAGCAGCGCAGCGACGGTGCCAGCGCGGCCATCGTCCGGATCGAGGCAGTCATCGCTCAGATCAGCGACTACTCCACGACCATCGCCTCGGCGGTCGAGCAGCAATCCGCGACCACCAACGAGATGACCCGGTCCATCAACGACGCCGCCCAGGGCAGCGGCGAGGTGCAGGCCAGCTTTGCCGCCGTCTCGCAGGTCACCGAGGCGACCTCGGACGCGGCCCGGTCGAGCAAGGACGCCGCTGACGACCTCAGTGAGCTCGCCGTCCGGCTGAACACCCTCGTCGGACGGTTCCATTACTGACCCCCGGTGCCCTGGTGGCACTTCACCCGCTTCTACGCCGTGAGGACCGATGACCAACGACGCGTACCACATGAGCCGCCCGGATCTGGCCGAAGCAAAGGCGGCGGTGGAGAAGCTGTACGGTCACCGGGCCCGCGACGTGTGGCCGGGCCTGCTCAACCGAGCCGGTCTCAGCGGCCACGAGACCGACCCGGCGGCCATCGAGCGGCTCACCGAGGCCATGCTCGGCGCCGATCCGGTCCTCGCGCTGTGCGGGCGCAGCCTGGTCATCCGGCTCAAGAGTTACGAGTACCTACGGGCCGCCGCCACTGTCATCGCCGAAGCCAAGTAAGCATCCTCGCGGAGAGACGCCCATGTTGAACAATCTCGAAGAACTCGCCGGCCTCGACCGGCTCACCGCGATGGCGGCGTACGACCTGTTCGACCCGGAACTCGCTGCAGAGCTGCAGCAGATCTGCCGGCGCAGCGCTGAACGACTCAACATGCCGTTCAGCGCGGCTCAGGCCGTCCTGGACACCGCCACCGCTACCCTGGCCACCAACGCGGGAGAAGCGGACTCCCTGTCCCCGCTGGGCGGCTCGCCCAACGAGCTGACCTTCTGCTGCCAGGTCGTCCTGGACAAGGCGCCGTACCTCTGCGAGGACCTGGCCCGTGACCCGGAGTGGACCGCCCACCCTGCGGTCGCTGCCGGGCTGGTCCGGGCGTACGCCGGGGTGCCCCTCGTGCTGCCCTCCGGGTACACGCTTGGCAGTCACTGCGTCATGGCTCCCGACATTCGCGGGTTCACCGACGAGGATGTCCGCCACCTCACCGCAGCCGCCACCCAGATCGTGGACCTGATCAGCCGCTACCCCCACCCTGGCGGGCGATGAATTCACCCTTGCGGAGGTACTTCGTTTCGCCGGGGAGAGCACCGGCAATGTCGCTGCCGTCGCCGGCAGTTGCCGGCGGCATTCCGTGAGAAAGGGACTCAGGTATGGCGATCTCGGTAGACCTTGATGCCGTCCTCGACAAGGCCTACGAATCGACTTCGTTGGCTGAGCTTGCCGGTTCTCCGGTTTCTGCGCTCGCAGGCGTGAGCGAGGCGGACGGCGAAGCGTTGAAGAAGGCATTCAACATCAAGACCATCGGCGATCTGGCGAGCAACAAATACATCAAGGCAGCCCAGGCGATCGCTGACCTCAGCCGCATCGCGAAGTGACCCGCGATCAGCGGCGGGCGCGGCCCAGGGCCCGCCGCTGATTCTTCGAGAGAAGATTTGCGGGTGGTAAAGGCGGATGGTGCGGCTGGCCGGTCGGCCCGAGCACGGCTCGCAGCGACGTCGAGGTCATCGCCCGGTAGCGCGATGAGGCAGGAACGTCCGGAGGCGATGCCGCCCAGCTCCGTTGATGAGCAGCATCGCCTCTGCCTCACGAACGGGGCGGGAAGGTGAGAGCTGAGCACTTCTCCCGCCAGTGAGGTCGGAGGCCGCGTACCCGCCACCGGCTGTCTCACACGGCGCTGAGGCAATTGATCCAGCCGAATTTTTCGAGCAACTCGAGCAGGCCCGCCGTTACGATTTGGCGTACTTGTCTCAAAGATCTACCTCAGCCGCCGATAGAACTGACAGCCGGAATACTTGCGCCGGCTCGTCGAGGGAAGGACCGATCGGGTATGGGCTGGCCCCGACGCCAAGCATCCGCGCAGCAACCGGCCTCCATTCCGCGGGACGTGGAAGCGCTCGAGCGGGTGGTGGATGCCTTCACCGAGGGAGTCAGCTCGGTGCAGGAGGTCCGGGTACGGATCACCACCACGCTCGTCGACGTGCTGGGACTTGCTCATGGCGCGTTGTGGTCGCGGACCAGCGACGGCTCGTACGCGCTGACCTTCCAGACCGGTGACCTCACCGACGTGCTGAGCGCGGAGGCTGTCAACGGTCCGACGGTTCCCTCCGACGGCGGGATGGTCGCCGCGGCCGTCCGGGACCGCCGCGCGTTGATGGTCAGCCAGAATCCCAACGCCGGCGTCGGCTGTCTGCGCTGGCAGGCTGCGCAGAAGGCCGGGATGGTGGAAGGCGCCACGGTACCGGTCCTGGTCGACGGGGTCGTGACGGGTGTTCTCGAGTTCTTCGGCCGTCAGCCGCTGCCGGCCTTCGCAGGGGAAAAGTGGGCGGCCATCACCCGGATTGCGGTCCTGGCCGGGCAGCAGGCGCTGGCGGCCAATGAACTGCGGGAGACCCTCGACGACCGCGCTGCCGTGACCACCGTCGTGGCCGAAGTCGGTGCGGCCGCCGATGAGAAAAGCGCCATCGAGGTCGCCTTGGAACGGGTGCGCAGCGCGTTCGGGTGGGCCTATGGGTCATATTGGGCGCTGGATCCCGCCGACAAGGTACTGCGCTTTGCCCAGGAGTCCGGCTCCGCGGGTGAAGAGTTCCGCAAGGTGACGCTCGCGGCGTCGTTCGCCGAAGGTGTCGGCTTGTCCGGCCGGGCCTGGAAGAGCCGGGATCTCGTGTTCGTACGCGACTTGGCCCAGTTGACCGACTGCGTGCGTGCTCCAGCGGCGCAACGCGCCGGAGTTCGCTCGGGGGTGTGCTTCCCGATCGTCGACGGCGGCCAGGTGCTCGGCACGATGGACTTCTTCACCACCGAAGCCATTGAACTTTCCGAGTCGCGCGCCGCAGCGTTGCGCAACGTCCAGTTGCTGGTGTCGCAGCGGCTGGCGGTGCTGCGCCGCGTCGAGGAGGACGCCGCCAAGGCCCGTGCGCTGCTTGATACCGTGCAACAACTTCGTACGGCGGCCACCGAAGCCGGGACCGTCGCCGAACAAGCTGCCGGAGCGGCGGGCGGCATGACCGCTGAGGTGAACGCCCTCGGGCAGGCTTCGGCTGCCATCGGCGACGTTCTCAAAATCATTTCCTCCATCGCCGAGCAGACCAACCTGCTTGCCTTGAACGCCACCATTGAGGCCGCGCGCGCCGGGGAAGTCGGCAAGGGCTTCGCTGTTGTCGCCGGAGAAGTCAAGGAGTTGGCTCGCGAAACCGCCGAAGCGACCCACAAGGTCACCGAACACATCGCCGGCATTCAGGGATCGAGCCGGGCGGTGGCCGAGGGTATCCACACCACCAGCCGCATCATTGCCCAGCTGGATGCCGTACAGGCGAGCATGACCACGGTGCTGGAGCGGCAGGCCGAAATGGCGTCGACCTTCCATGTCTGACCGGGGCGAGCTCGTCACCGAGGCCGGCATGGTCATCAGTGCGCCGGAGGACGAACACCTCGCCGGGTACCGGTTCCTCGCTTCCTCGGCAGGCCGACAGGTTCGCGCTACGCCTTGATGACTGACCGTTTAATAACATTTGCATAAAATGTCTTTTCTGGGGCAAGTGGTGGCGATGGACGACGACGATCGGGTGTGGGGCGCCGTACTCGACATGCTGGACACAATCGTGGTCGGCTGTGATGCTCAAGGGCATCCGGTGCTGGCCAATGAGGCGGCGCGGCAGTTGTTCGGCAGCTTGCTCGACGGTGTGCCGGTGGGCCAGTGGTCGCAGCACCTGGAGGTGTTCGACGGTCAAGGCCGCCGGTTCGGTCCCGGTGAGTCAATTCTCATGCGAGCGGCGCGCGGAGCGCACGTGCGCGGTGCCGAGTTGGTCATCAAGCCCGCCGGGCAGGGCACCCGCGCCTTCCGGATCCATGCTCGGCCGGTCAGCGACAACGGTTCGGTGGCTGCCGTGGTCGCCTTGCACGACATCACTACCGAAGTGCGGGCGGCCCGGCTCAAGGAATGCGAGATCCGCGTCTCCGAACTGCTCTCCCAGCCCGGTCCGGCGGACTCGCTGATGGCCGAGGCGGTCGAGGTCATCGGTGAGGCGCTGGGATGGAGCGCCACCGAGTTCTGGACGGTGGACCCGATCGGGCAGGTGCTGCGCCGGGATACGTGCTGGGCGGCACGAGGCCATCAGATCCCCTGCGAGCTCCCGGATCAGCTCCCGGAGGGGGAGGGTCTGCCCGGCGCGGCGTGGCAGAGCTCGAATGCGCAGTGGGCCGCCGATCTCGTCCATGATGCCGATGCTGGACAGCAGGCCGGCGACTGGGGCGATCTGCGTGGCGCGCTGGCTGTGCCCGTTCCCAGCGGAGCCGCAACCCTCGGCGTGCTGGTCTGCTACAGCGCCATCAAGGAAACCCCGGACGACGTACGCACGGCCGTGATGACCGGTATTGCCGCGCACATCGGTGAGTTTCTGGAACGCCGCCGCGCTGAACGGTACGCCGCAGAACTGGATCAAACCCGTGACGAGTACATCGCCCTGGTGGGTCACGAGCTGCGCACCCCCTTGACCAGCATCCAGTCGTACACCGACATCATGCTGGCCGAGACGGGCCTGACCGCAGCCGAGCGCACCGCGATGCTGCAGGTCGTGCAGCGCAACACCACCAAGTTGCACGCCATCGTTGCCAAGCTGCTCGACGTCGCGGGAATGCGCTCCGGGCACATCGCCTTGCAGCCCCGGCGCATGAATCTGGCCGACGTGCTGCGCGAGGCCGTCGCGGCCCACAGCGACTGCAGACACGGCGGCATCGTTGTCAACACCGCCGATGAGCTGATCATCAACGGCGATCCCGACCGGCTGCGGCACGTTGTCGACGAGCTTCTTGCCAATGCGTTGACCTGGTCGGCCGATGATGCCGTGGTCGGCATCACCGCGCACGCCGACGACCACACCGCGGTGCTGTCGGTCACGAACACCGGTGTACGCATTCCAGCCAACGAACGCGATCGCGTCTTCGACCTCTTCTTCCGTACCGGCGAAGCCCTGCACCTCGGTGTTCCCGGCACCGGCCTGGGCCTCACCCTGGCGCGCGCCGTGGCGGAACGGCACGGCGGTCAGATCTTCGTCAGCGAACCCGATGAAGCGGTCACGGCTTTCACCATCCGTCTGCCGGTCGCTCCACCCGATACGAGGAGCCTGCCGGACACCGTGCCTCAGGCGCGGTGATGGGCTAATCCTCCGTCCCCTGATGCCGATTGGAAGGGTGAGGTTTCAGAGCGCCAGGGGAGGATCGGCGGTTGGACAGGCAGGGCCAGGACGAGAGCCATCGGTTCCGCTGGCGTGTGCTTCGCCGCGACCGCGTGCTCCAGGGCATTGTGCTGTGGTCACTGCTGATCGTTCTGCTCTTCGTGCTGCTCCGTCCAGCGGCCCGGCAAGTTGAGATCTTCTGGGTGGCCCAGATTCCCCTCGATATGCTTCTGGCCTGGTTCTCCTGGCGGGTGCATCTGCAGGCCAGCGGCGCTACCCGCCGGTTCTGGGGCGTTCTGGCCGGGTCGGCATCGCTGTTCGTCATCGGCGATGTCACCCAGAGCGCGCTGTCGTTCGCCGCGCCGGCCACGGCCTCCACCGCGGGCGGGGTGGTGCAGTCCGGGTGCCTGCTGGCGGGGCAGTTGGTGGTGACCGTCACCATGCTGATGCATCCGGACGCGAGCCGCAGCGCTCGGGCGAAGCTGGCGTTGTGGTTGGACGCGGCAACCGTTCTGGCCGGTGGAGCGGCTGTGTCGTGGTGTTTCGCGGTGGCCCCGGTGCAAGCGGGGAGTTCAGAATTTGCCGGCAGAGCCGTCGTGGCCGTGATGACGGTGGTGGCGACCTTCGCAGCGGTCCGCATAGCCCTGTCGGGTAATGCGCCGTTGCACCGGATCGCAGCGACACCCATGGTGATCTCCGTACTCCTTGCCAGCGCGACGGCCTTTCTGCCTTCCGCCGCCACCAACGGTGCAGCCGTGACCGTGCTGGTGGTGCAGTTCCTGACGTCGCCGCTTATCGCCAGCGGACCCCGCCTCCAGTACCTCCTGCTGCGCACTGACCTCAAGCCCTTCGGTGTGCATCGGCGGCGCGCCTACAGCTTGCTTCCATACGGCGCTGTTCTGGTCACCTTCATCACCTTGGCCGCGGTCCTGCCGGCGGACAGCGATGCGCGGCTGTACGGCGCTGCCGCTGGGACCGTTGCGGTCACCGCGCTGGTCGTCGCACGCCAGCTTCTCGCGTTCCAGGACAACGCCAGGCTCATCAATCAGATGCGCGAGCAGGAGAAGCTCCTCAGCCGGCAGGCGTCGCTCGACGGGCTCACCGACTTGGCGAACCGCACCAGCTTCACCGATCAGGTCGCCCGGGCGCTGGCCGAGGGCAGCGAGATCACCTTGCTGCTCATCGATCTCGACAACTTCAAGATGGTGAACGACACCATGGGCCACGCGGCCGGAGACGCTCTGCTCGTCGGTGTCGCCGAATGTCTGCGCCGAGCCGTACGCGCCGACGACGTCGTTGCCCGTCTTGGTGGGGACGAGTTCGCCGTGCTCCTGCGCCGTGCCTCCGCGCAACGTTCCCAGGCCACTGCTGAGCGCATCATCGCCAGTGTCACCGAGTACGTCCGGCCCGGTCACGACGCCACAGTCGGGGCCAGCGTGGGTATCGCCAGCGCCGGTCCGGACGATGACGTCGAATCCCTCATCAGCGCGGCAGACATCGCCATGTACGCCGCCAAAGCGCGCGGCCGTGGGACGCAGGTGGCCTACACGCCGGACCTGCGGGCCAAACTTCAGCAACGCTCCGACCTGACCGTCCGGCTCGCTCAGGCGATTGCGGACGGGCGCATCTTCGTCGTCTATCAGCCCATCGTCCGGCTGGACGACGGCGGTCTGGTCGCGGTGGAAGCCCTGGCTCGCTGGCAGTCCGAAGCTGGCGCGGTGATCCCGCCGGGCGACTTCATCGCGGTGGCCGAGGACAGTGGATTGATCGTGGAGCTGGGCCGCTCGGTGTTGCATACGGCTTGCGCTCAAGCGGCGGCGTGGCGGGTCCGGCACCCGGCGCATGACCTGCTGCTGACGGTCAACGTGACGGGCCGGCAATTGCGGGATCCCGGGTTCATCGCCGAGGTGACGGCCGTCCTGCACGACACCGGACTGCCGGCTGACCGGCTCGGTATCGAGATCACCGAGACGGCTGTCGTTGACAACGACATCGCCCTGCAGACGCTGCACGGCCTGCGGCGGCTGGGGATCCGCCTGGCTCTGGACGACTTCGGAACGGCGGCTTCGTCCTTGAGCCTGCTGCTGACCTGTCCCATTACCGCTATCAAGCTGGACCGATCATTCGTGGAGAGTGTCGTGTCCGTCGACCGGCAAGAAGCGGTCGCCCGCGCCGTCAGTCAGATAGCCGAAACGATGCATCTCACCGCGGTGGCGGAGGGCATCGAGACGGTCGACCAGGCTGCGGCACTGCGTGGCATGGGGTACCGGATCGGCCAAGGGTTTCTGTTCTCGCGGCCAGTGCCGGCGGAAGAGATCGAGCGAAAATTTCTGATGCTTCAAGCCGAGACGTGCGGACCGATCGCTGCGCGAGCCGCAGACTGAGCGCCGATGGCGCTGCGGGAGTGTCCGCGCCGTTTGCCATCGGCCGCCCGCAGGCGGCGGTCGCGGCCGGCCGGGCTGTCGCAGAACCGGGTGATGAGGTTGCCAGTCGACGCCGTAACGACGACATCCACGGTTGACGCCAGAGAGCGCGCCAGCCGTACCGAGGACTCCCTGGGCCGCCAGGTCGCGATGCCGAAGACGGCCGGTACATGCTCAACGGCCAAGCGCATGATGAAGTCGTACTCGGTGTAGTGAAGCTGCAGGAGGACTGGCGCGGCCATCTGTGTGAAGGCATCTGTACCGAGGCAGTCCACGACGGTGGATACCCGGTCCGCGGCTCCGCCGACGATGAACATACTGCGTGGAGTCTTCTTGACCACGGCGTCGAAGAGCAGAGGCCGGATCTCGTGGAGCTGCTGTTCGTTGCCGGCGACCGCTTCGAACAGCAACTCATGATCAGGTGCGCAATAATCCCCGCTCCGGCGATCCATGCCTGCACGCTACCCGATAAGCCCGTATTGCGTCGATGGCACCGTCGATTTCACCGAAATTCGGGCGGTAAGGCGTCCTGCCCGGGAGGAGGCGGCTTCGTAGTTCTCGGCCGAGCCCTCGAATGCCGTCCCTTTTGTTACCTTTGCTGGGGAGATCGTGAGGCGGCGGCTGCATGCCAGTGGTGCCGGGGCTTCAGGTACGCCGACCACCCGCCAGAGCCAGCCGTAGCTGCGACCCGCGTAGGAGAAGATCATGGCCACGCTCCTTCTCGCCGAGGACGTCGACGACATAGCGATGGTCCTGACGCGTGTTTTCAAACGCGCCGGGTTCACTGTGCTGCACGGTGCCGATGGCGCGGCGGCCTACGATCTGGCCGTCGAGCATCGGCCCGACGTGGTGCTGACCGACCTGGGCATGCCCCGCATGGATGGCTGGGAGCTGATCCGGCTCATCCGGGCTCACAAGGAGTTGTCCGAGACCCCCATCGCCATCCTCACGGGCCAACTGCAACCAGGCGATGTACGCGTGCCGGAGAGCGGAGCTTGCTCCCTGGTGCTCAAGCCGACGCTCAACGACGTCCTGGTCTCGGTCATGACCGAGCTGGCCGGGCACGGTCCGCACGGGCACACCTTCTCTTCCACCGGGTGCATCACGACGTGAGAACAGTCCTTCGAGCGTTTTGACGGATTGGCAGAAACAGCAGCTTCGAAGCGGTAGTAATGAGGTGCGACAGCGCGTCTTGTCGCAGGTGTGACGAGGTGATGTGGAGAGACATGCCCGCCATCGTGAGCGTCGACCCCGAAGTACTTGCTCGCGCGGACCGGCTCGAAGCCGTTGAGGCGGCGCGTCACCTGCTTCCGGCCCTGCCCCTGCCCATGGACGGGCTGACGCGTCTGGCGGCCCGTTTGCTGGACGCTCCCATGGCGATGATCACGTTGCTCGGGCGCGATGCCGAGCAACTCCTCGGCAGGTTCGGGTTGCCTCCGGAGCTGCCAGAGCAGCAGGACCTGACCCTGGACTATTCGCTGTGCAAGTTCGTGGTGTCGGCAAACCGGCCGATCAGCGTGGCGGATCTGCGCTCCAGCGACGATGTCCAACTGTGTGAGCACCTGCTGGTCCGCGCGTACGACATCACTGCCTTTCTCAGTGTTCCCCTGCGGGACGGAAACGGCCGGCCGCTGGGCTCGGTGACTGTCCTGGACACGAAGCCCCGGGAGTGGACCGAGCGGGACACCGAGGTGCTGACCGAGATCGAACAGATGTTACGGCCGCCCGGCCAGTCACCGCCGCCTCCCGCCGTCATCGCGGGACTCGACAGCAACGCTTTGCTCGACAGCGTCCAGCAGCCCCTCATCGCGATGGACACCCGGGGGACGATCGTCGCCTTCAACAAGGCTGCGCACGACCTGCTGGGGTACCACAAGTCCGAAGCCGGTGGCCGGTCCTTCGACTCCGTTGTGCATCCCGGCTACGACAACGAACCGGGGGACGGACTGATCGCCCACCTGTTCACCGGGGCGCCCGGAGGGCACCCCGTACGTCTTGTCAGCCTGCGCCATCGCGACGGAAGGCGTATCCCGGTCGAGGCGAGCATGACCGTGGTCCATGGCAGCGCCGGCCCGCTGGCGTGCGTCTTCATAGCCGACTCAACCAAACAGCTGGCGGCTGAGGAGGATGCGGAACGCAGCGCCAGCTTCCTCAAGGCCCTGCTCGACAGTCTCTCCGTTGGTGTCGTTGCCTGCGACGCGGCCGGCCGCATCATCCTGATGAACCGTGCGCTGCGTGAGGTACACGAACTGCCTGATGACTCCCGGGCACTCACGGAGTACATCGGCCAGCTGGAGGGCGTCCTTTTCGATGAGGACGAGCGCCTCCTACCGCTGGCGGACATGCCACTGATGCGCGCCTGTGCCGGTGAGGACATCGACGGTGTGACCGTCCACATCAACCTGCGGGACCGGCAGAAACGGGTCTTCTCCATCACCGCTCGCCCGATCCTCGCGGCCGACGGCCGGCGGCGCGGCGCGGTTGCCGTCACGCATGAGATCACCGCAGTACGCCGGGTCGAGCACTTCCGGGAATGTCATGCGAGCGTGGAGAAGATCCTGCGGACCGCGGTGTCGATGGCCGAGGCCGCAGGCCCGGTGCTGCGCTCGGTGGGTACGACACTCGGATGGTCCGCCGCCGAGCTGTTCATCGTCAACGAGGCCGGCGAGCTGCGCTCGGCGGGACACTGGCATGCCGAGGGAGGTAACCCGGACCAGTTGTTCGACCACGTTCCGGTCAAGGGTCTCGGCGCGACCGGACGGGTGTGGCAGAACGGCAGCTCGGTCTGGATCCCGGAGGTCGAGGAGACCGCGGCACGCGGAGAACCGTTCGAGCGGATGCGCGCCGAGATCTGTCTGCGCCACGGCATCAAGACCGTGCTGGCGGTGCCCCTGCAGGACGGCGGGGAAATCCTGGGCGTTCTTACCTGCTATGCCGGCGTCGTAGAGCACCATGAGGACCTGCTCACCGTGCTGCTCGACGGCGTTGCGGCCCAGCTCGGTGCGTTCGCGGCGCTGCGCCGCGGCGAGAGCCTGGCCCGCCAGCTCGCGCGGATGCAGGACGACTTCATCTCGCTGGTGGGCCACGAACTGCGCACGCCGCTGGCTTCCATCGCTGCTCATGCCGGCCTGCTCGCCGAGGAGGGCGTTGATCAATCCGACGACTGGCAGCTGATGATCGGGGCCATCGAGCGCAATGCCGGGGAGCTTCACCACATCGTGGCGACCTTGCTCGACCTGGCCGGGCTCGACTCCGGCCACCTGCCCCTGACGGTGGACACCGTGGATCTCGGTGCTCTCGTCCGGCGCGTCGTCGCGGATGCCCGGCACGGCGCTGCCGACCGGGGGATCCGTCTGGCGATCACCGTGACCGAACCGGTGCTCGTTGACGGTGACGAGCAGCGGCTGGGCCAGGTCGTCGGCAATCTCCTGGCCAACGCGATCATCTACAGCCGCGCCGGTGGCACCGTCCTGATTGTCCTGACCACCGGTGAAGGCATTGCGGAACTGTGCATCACCGACGAGGGCATCGGCACACCGGCACAGGAACGCGACCGGGTTTTCGACCGCTTCTACCGTGGGAGCAACGTCCGCCATCAGGGTACGGAAGGCAGCGGCCTTGGCCTGAGCGTGGCCCGTACCATCATGCAGCTGCACGGCGGCGTGATCATTCTTCGCGACAACAAGCCGGTCGGCACCACCGTCGTGCTGCGGCTTCCACAACTGCACGACGTCTCCTACGCCACCCAGCGTCTCTGAGCGCGCCGCCCCGTACGGCTCAGGGGGTTGGCTCCAGGACCGTGGCACTGTGTGTCGCCTTGCGCTGCGACTTCACCCGGTACATGGCGGCGTCGGCGTCCTTGAACAGCGCTTCGGCGTCGTGGGCGGGACCGCTCGCCACGCCGACGCTCGCCCCGACCATGACAACCTGACCGCCCGCCAGCCGGATCGGCTCACTGAGCACCTGGGTGACCTGCTCAGCATGCTTCTGCGCGTCGGTGGGGCCGGCCTGCGGCAGCAGGACGGCGAACTCGTCACCGCCCAGGCGCACCGCCAGCCCCGCGGCACCGGCGAGGCTGGTGAGTCTTTGTGCTACCGCGGTGAGCACCCGGTCGCCGGCATGATGGCCGTGCCGGTCGTTGATCGGCTTGAAGTCGTCGAGGTCGATCAGCAGGATGCTGACCGGATTCGCAGCGGCCTGCGAGCTGAGCTGCTGCTGGAGCAGGTTGCGGTTGGCGAGGCCGGTGAGCGTGTCGTGAGTGGCTTGATAGCGCAGCTCATCATGCAGCTCCCGGGCCTCGGTGACGTCTCTGGCGTTGAAGACGACACCATTCACACTGAGATTGTCCGTGAGGTCGACCGCAACGATCTGCAGCCAGCGGTAGGAGCCGTCGGTGTGCTGCATCCTGGCCTGGGTGCCGGCCTCGGTGCCGGGCTGCGAGGCGAGCCGTTGCATCAGCTCACGAAGCGTCTGCCGGTCGTCGGGGTGCAGGCGGGCACTCAGGGTCGCCCCGTCGAGCTGCTCGGCCTGAATGCCCAGCACTCGCTGCACTGCCGGTGTAGCGAAGCGGATGGCGCCGTCCTCGCCCACCACGAGCGTGATGTCCGAGGAGTGCTGCACCAGCGAGCGGAACCATTCACGCTGACGCTGCACCTCGTTCATGCTCTGGTCGATCTGGGCGAACAACCTCTCGTTGTCGGTAAAAGCAGCGATCTGGCGGCTCAGCACCAGCGCGGTGATGACCGCGGTGCCCGCGGCGGCGCCCCAGAGCTTGGCCTCGCTGCCACGATCCAGGAGAGCCACGATCAGCAGGATCTGAACGGCTGCGACGGCCAGGTAGGGCAGGCGGCTCGAACGCCGCCCCGACGTGGGCACCGGTGCGCTGGTACGGCGCATGCGCAGCGCCTGGTAGCGCAGACCCATGGGGATGAGGGCGCACGGCATCAGCTGAGCCACGTAGATGACGCCGGGGTCATTGGTGCCGGTCAGCAGCGTCACGGTTGAGGCAGCGAGCGCTGTGCCGGCAACTCCCACGCTGGCCACGATGCCCGGACCGCGCGCGAACGTGGTGTTGCCGCTCAGCACGAGCTTGAGCAGGCCAACGGTGACCAGCAGCATGACAACCCACGTGACGACCGAGCCGATGAGCTCGGTCTGCGGTTCGCCGGCCAGCGCGTCGGCGAGATTGAAGTACCAGAGGCAGACCGCAACCGCGGTGACGACCGTCGCCGCGTCCAGCCACAGCCTCAGACGTTGCCGTCCGGCACCACCGAAGGGGTGCAGCAGCATCGCCACCACGACGACGACCATCCCGAGTACCACGAAGGCCGTCTGAATCGCGCTGGGCCGGTGATCGGAGAGGTGCAGCACCGCCAGGCCGGTCTGGAACCCGTCACCGATGCCGCTCAGCGCAGTGGCGATGAGCACCGCACGCCAGAACCGGCGGGCCAGGCGGTCCTCGGTCGTCATCCGCGCGAGACGCCCTGCGCAGACCATGTTGACCACGTCGAAGCAGGTCTGTACGGCCCACGACGTGACGGCGCCCCCCGGACCGATGAGGAACACCGGAAGCAGCGCCAGGCTGAAGACAATCAGCCCGGCCAGGACCGGGTCGATACGGCGAAAGGGGATCCTCATCGAGACTCCCCTTCGCCGTTGGCCCACATTTTTGACAATCGACGGCCCCCAAGCGGAAATGAGGGATTCGCCGGTGGATGAGCCGAGCAGATCAGCTTACCCACCCGGGCCGGGGGATTGCCGCCGACCGTCGCCCGGACGCCAGGTCAAGCCGCAAAGGGCCGCTCGACGCTGAGGGGGCGGTAGGTGGCAATCGCCGCAGCGGACATGGGCCGGCCGAAGTGATAGCCCTGGGCGAACCGGTAGCCGAGCCGGTGCAACTCCGCCGCCTGCTCCGCGGTCTCGACACCCTCGGCAACAGCACGCAGCCGCATGCCGTCACAGATGCGGATCAGCGCGGCCACCACGACCGCCTGCTGGCCGCCATCGGTGACATCGTCGACGAACGACTTGTCGATCTTGAGGATGTCGGCCGGGCAGCTGCGAAGCAGACCGAGCGACGAGTGGCCGGTACCGAAGTCGTCGAGCGCGATGGTGACGCCGAGCGCGGCAACGGCACGCAACTCCTCAAGTGCGGTCCCGCCATCGAAGACCGTCGTCTCGGTCACCTCAACGGTCAGCACTTGCGCAGGCAAGCCGGTGCGACGCAGCACAGTGGCTACTTCGTCGGCGAAACCCGCTTCCCGTAGCTGCCGAGCGGACACATTGACAGTCACCGTACGAGGAGCGGCGTCACCCAGCTCATCGCGCCAGCGCACCGCCTGCCGGCACGCCTCCTCCAGGATCCACATGCCCAGCGGCACGATGAGGCCGGTGCGTTCGGCGGCCGGGATGAACAGGGCTGGGCCGATCGGCCCGCGCTCCGGATGGGCCCAGCGCACCAGCGCCTCCACTCCGTACAGCTCGCCGTGAGGCATCTCCACGATCGGCTGGTAGAGCAGATGCAGCTGCCCGGTGTCCAAGGCGGCGCGCAGCTCGGCCGAGAGCCGGGCCTGCTCGGCGGTGCGCTGGTCCATGGCCATGTCGTGGACAACTTGACGGCCCTTGCCGCGGCCCTTGGCCTCGTACATCGCTACGTCGGCTCGGCGCAGAAGCTCCTGGGCGGTGTCGCCCGGGCGGGCCTGAGCCAACCCGATGCTGGCCTCGACAACCAGCTCATGACCGTCGGCACGGACCGGACGACGCAGGTGCGTGGCCACCGCGGTCAGCGTCGAGGTGCTGTCACCGCGAAGCAGCAGGGCATACTCGTCCCCGCCGAGCCGGACGGCCGTACCGCCGGCGGGCAGCTGCGCGGTGATGCGTTCAGCGACGGCGATGAGCAGGGCATCGCCGACGGCGTGACCGAGGTCGTCGTTGATCTCCTTGAAGTCGTCGAGGTCGACCAGCGCGACGCTGAACGCGGGAAAGGGCTGCTGCGCGAGCGCGTCAGCGATCTCACGGATCAGCACGGTTCTGTTCGGCAAGCCGGTCAGCGCATCGTGCGTAGCCTGATGGGCCAGTTCACGCCCGCGCGCATCCAGGTTGTCGAGCAGCAACGCGTTGTCTCGCAGGGCGATCAACTGCCGCGCTGCGACCAGCAGAGTGACGGTCACCGAAGCAGCGGCGGTCACGACCAGGTCAGCGTCGTGCGTGGCCGCGCTGAACATCAGCAGGGCACCGGTGGCCAGCACCGCGGCGTACGGCATGAGGCTCAACCGGCGTGGCGCCGGACGTGGCAGCACATCCCCGGCGCGAGTCGCTCGCCGTTGCCGGTCAGCCGCGAGGCACACCAGCAGGCAGGTGCCCGGCAGCAGAACATGGCCCGAATTCAGGTAGGGGCGGGAGGCCAGCGGCGGGGCAAGCGCGCCGCCGCCGGCACCAAGCGCTCCGGTCAGGGCAAGCAGATGCAGAGCCCGCCGGTCGATCGGGCCGGTCCCGGTGAAAGCGACCTTGATGAACGCGAAGACACAAATGAAGCCGGCGGCGACCACGGTGAGCCCGGCCGCCGACCCGGTCACGGTGCCGCCCAGCCAGCTCTCCCAGCGGGGGTAGAAGACATGCCAGGAGAAGGCCAGCACAGTGACGATAACCGTCGCTATGTCCAGACCGAAACGAGCCCACTCGATCCGCGTGCGCCGAGCCCCGGGAATCAGCAGCAGTCCCAGCAGCATCACCACCAGACCCGAGGTGTACACCGTCGCGGTCATGCCGCTGATGCGCTGGCCCTGCTCGGTGCCGCTGAAGTAGTCGTAGGCGTTCGCCGCTGCGCCCAAGCCGACGAGCACGATACCGACGGAGATGTACCGCCAGAAAGCCCGGCCGTTCTTCGCGGCCTGCCACGACGTGACCCCCGCCAGCGGCACTGTCACCAGCAACGGCAGCCAGCCCAAAACCGGCGGGGTCGGGTGCAGCAGCCCGACAGTGAACCAGATCGCTGCCACGATGAGCAGGCCGAGGGCGGCGGCAAGCGTGCGCGTCAGCCGCCAAGGAGGCACCGCACTGGCGGCCTCAGCGGTTTTGGCGCGACGCAACATGTCCACACCGTCTCCCATCGGTTCGTCGCCGCCATGGTATGAGTAATTTTCCAGCAGCGTTGCGGCGCGGGTGGATGAGCCAGCTTCGATATGCCCCCCGGTTCGACAGGTCCGGTCCTCGCGACAGTCTTGCGCTACGGCCGGGACCCGGACGACGGCGGCAGTCCGGCCGGCCGGGCGAGGAAGAAGCCCTGCCCGTATCGGACGCCAAGATCGAGGAGGCGGTCGTACTCGTCACGCGTTTCGATTCCCTCGGCGATCAAGGCCGCCCCGATGTCGGCGGCGAAGGAGACCAGGGAACGGGCAAGCGCCGCTCGTACCTGATCGGAGTCGACGTCACGCACCAGGGAGATGTCCAGCTTGATGACATCCGGCTGGAGTTGCAGGATGTGGTTGAAGCTGGCGAAGCCCGCGCCCGCGTCGTCGATGCTGAACTGGACACCCGCCTCTCGCAGCCGCCGGATCGCTCGGCTGAGCTGCGGGTAATCGGTGACCTGGGTGTGTTCGGTGAGTTCCACCCCGATTCGCTGGTCCGCGACCTGCCTGATGGTCTGCTGCACCCTGGGACACAGCAGCGCTTCGGCGGAGAGGTTGACCCCCAGCCAGCAGCCCTGGGGTACCCGCGGCAGTTGTTCGAACGCCCGCTGCACCGCCAGGTGCTCAAGGTCGATACCGAGACCGCTCTGCGATGCGGCGGCGAAGGCCTTGTCCGGGGATGCGAAGTCGGTGGGGTCGAAACGGGCGAGCGCCTCGTAGGCAACGACGGCGGAGTCGGACAGCCGGATCACCGGTTGGAAGGCCATGCTGACGGCTCTGGTTTGCAGCACCTGGCGGACCTGGTGGGCTAGTCGCTCCTCGGCGCGGTGTTGCTCCATCAGCGGATGATCCATGTGGTCGCTGACGAGCTCGGCAACAAACTTGATGAACTGCAGCGTCAACAACCCATCGAGCTGCGGTCGCGGATACCGGCTGACACAGCAGAGCATGCCGGCAGTGCGGCCGTGCCTGCCCTGCCACGGCACGCCGATGTAGGACCCGATCTCCAACTGCCGGGTCAACGGCAGGTCGCGGGCTATCGGGTGACGCCGTGCGTCGGTGACTATGGCCGGCAGGCTCCCGCTCATGACCCTGGTGCAGAAGGAACCCTCCAGGTCCACGCCTGACCCCCGGCTCACGCCGATGGCGGCAGCGTCGCCGCTCGTGGCATGGACCAGTTGCTGCCCGTCGGTGAAGGTCGAGATCCACGCGACTTCCATGCCGAGATGCTGGCGTACCAGGTTGAGCAGGCGTTCGACATCGGCTCCGGCTGACCAGGGCTTCAGCGCAGCGGACACGGTCATCGGGCACGCTCTCTCGGTCTTGATGCATTGCCGGCGGCAGCTGGCCTGCTCCTCCTGCTTCATCGACGGCTGGAGGACGCTGCTGAGGAGGTCGGCGAAATCAGCCGTGCATCTTCGGCTCAGCTCCGGTCAGCCGGGGCCGAAGCGATTACCGTGGGACTTTTCCAACGGCTGCGCCCGGAGTCGGCCCTGGACCGGATCAGGGTAGGGGCCTCCCTGGCCGCTTGCGGCAGCTTGTTCCTGCAGATGATGCATGTGATCGCTGCGGATCCCCCCTCTGCTTGGAGTGCGGCATCACTGCTCGCGCTCTTGTCGTTCTGCGGCCTGATCGGTTTCACCTACCTGCGCCGCCAGCCGTCGATAATCGGGCTCTGGCTGGAAGCGCCACTGCTGGTAACAGCCAGCGCCGGACTCGTCGATCCGCTGGACACTGTCGGACTGATCCTTGTGGTGCTGGCCGTACAGTCGCTGTACGGCACACAGCGCGGCTGGCTGCTGCGGATCACGGTAGGCATGGTGAGCCTGCCGCTTGCTGTTGCTGTCACGCCGGTGTCCACCGGTCGGCTGCTGCAGTGGCAGAGTTCGGGGGTGCTGGCGATCCTGCCGCAGCTTGTCCTGGTCTGCGTGGTGATGCGCGCGGTCTACGCCGCGATGTGCCGCCAGGACCTGGCCGGCGCCCGGGAGGCCGTGCTGGCGAGGATCGGCAACATGATGCTCGGTGCCTCGAGCCTCGATCAGGTCCGGGCTCTCGGGTTGCAGGCCGCGGACGAACTCGTCGAGCTCTCACCGGGCGTCGTGGCACTGTTCGTACGAACCGAGAACGGTCATCTCACTGTCTTCGGCGCCGCTGGACTGTCTCAGCCTGCCGTCGGTGACGTTCTGCCCCTGGAGGTGCTCAGCGATCCGCGTAGCCTGCTGGGGCCGCTGGCTCCGGCGGTCAAGGAGTGGACGGTCGAGGAGCTCACCCCGGGCCGCTACCGGCTGCTGGGCGGGTCGCAGCGGATGCACGACCACGTCGTGGACACCTTCCGCGCCATGGCCCACCAGGTGCTCCTCGCCGAGAACCTCCGGATGTCCGCCGACGAGCTGCAGCACCAGGCGTATCACGACGCGCTGACCGGATTGCCGAACCGCGCCTTGTTCTTCCGGCGGCTGACCGAGGCGATCGACACCTCGCCCCCGGGCACAGTTGCCCTCCTCAACATCGACCTTGATGACTTCAAACAGGTCAACGACACCCAGGGGCATGCGGCCGGCGACGAGACCCTGGTCCGGGTGGCCCGCATCCTGCAAGAAGCGGGCGGGCCGGACGCCCTGCCCGCTCGTTTCGGTGGTGACGAGTTCGCCGTCCTGCTGACAAACCTGTCCGGTGCGGCGCCGGCAGAAGTTGTTGCCGCCGAGATCTGCCGGCGCGTGAAAGCACCACACCAATTGTCGATGGCCTCGGTCGTCATCGGTGCCAGCGTCGGAGTGGCCGTGTCCGCCGCGCACCTGACCGCGGGAGACCTGACCAGGTGTGCCGACATCGCCATGTACTCCGCCAAGGCCCGTGGCAAGAACCGGGTAGAGGTCTTCGACCCGGACAAGCACGGCGACATCGCTCGCCTGCGAACCGAGGAACAGCACCTGCGATACGCGGTGGAGCGTCAAGAGATCAAGGTGGCTTTCCGGCCGTACGTGGACCGCAGCACCGGATTATGCGCCGGAGTGGACGCCGTCGCCGCGTGGGAGCACCCGACGCTTGGAACGTTGCAGCACGCAGGTCTGCTCGAGCTGGCCGACCGTACGGACCAGTTCCCCGCCATCTGGTCCCACGTGGTCAAGGCCGCCGGCGCGGGCTTCGCAGCCGTAGCCGCCGCGGAGCCGATGCGGATGAGTATCGAGTTGCCCGGGCGGCTGCTGGCCGATGACACAGCGGTCGACATCCTGGCGAGCGCCACAGCCGGAGCGGGCCTGTCGAGCGGGCAGGTCATGCTGGTCGTTCCGGAGTGCGAACAGCTCGGCGACGAGGCAGTCGGACGCCAGCTGCACCGGCTCGTCGCCTCGGGTTTTGCTCTCGGAGTCACCGATTTCGGTACGGGCACCGTGCCGCTCACCTCCCTGGAGTCGCTGCCGCTGTCCCAGATCCGCAGTGACAGAGCGATGGTGAGCTCCGGCGCCAAGAAGCTCGCTATGGTGGTCTCCATCGCTCGGCTCTTCGAGGCGCAGACAATGGTGCAGGCCGTGGGCAACGCGGAGCAGCTTGCTGCGGCCATGTCCGGGTCGCCCGACGTGCTGCAGGGAGATCATCTAGCTCCGGCAATGACCCCGGAGCAGCTACGGCAGTGGCTCGCTGCCGGACCCGGTGCCGCCATCCTGCGCCGGCTCGATGCCGCCTTTGCGGTGCTGGCGAAGGAAGGCGACGACTGACCCTCAGCCGGCTCAGCGACCCCGCTGAGCCGGCGGTACCTCGGACAGCGACAGCAGGCCGGGCAGCGGCTCGACGCCGGGTCCGCCGGCGCGCACCCAGGCAGCGAGGTCGTCGAGCATCTCGTCGTGCACGAGCAGGCCGAGCCACACCGGCCGGGCCCCGGCGCGCCGGGCGGCGGGAGCCGGCTGCACCACCATGACGTTGGCCTGCGTGCAGGCGTCGAGGCACAGGCTGGTTCGTACGGCATGGTCCGGGCTCAAGGCGGCCCGGAGCCGGCGGAATTGCACCGCCGGATCCGGTCGTCGTCGTCCCACCGCAACGCACTCCCGGCAGATGGTCACCGTGCATCCGCCGGTCGGTGCTGCGCTTCTCACCCGCCCACCGTAGCTGCTCCCGGCCGGGGTGGATCGGCCACCGGGTCAGTAGCGGCAGCGCAGCACGAGCAAGCTGTGCGCGGTCAGGGAAATGCTGGTCCCGGCCTTGACGCTCGCGCTGGCGGCCAGCAGGGGATCGGCGGTGTCCGCGGCGACCTCCCACATCTGCCCGTACTGCTCGTCGGGGAGCACGAACTCGATCTCCTCGGGTGCCGCGTTGAACAACAGCAGGAACGAGTCGTCAGTGATCTGCTCACCCAGCGCGTCCAGCTCCGGGATGCCATGGCCGTTGAGGAAGACGCCCATGGTCCGGATGCCGCCGGTCCAGTGCTCGGGCGTCATGGGTTCGCCGTCGCGGTGCAGCCAGGCGATGTCGGGCGTCTTCGAACCGCCCACGGGTTCGCCGGTGAAGAAGCGTCGGCGGCGGAAGATGGGGTGTTGGGCGCGTAGGTGGGTGAGGCTTTGGGTGAAGGTGGTGAGGATGTCGTGTTGGCGGG
>NZ_LOJP01000001.1:3943933-3949571 GCF_001553785.1 Actinoplanes sp. TFC3 | reverse complement strand
GGCCGGTGCCGGGGCTGGGGCCGGTTCCGGCGTGGGTTCGAGCGCGGCGACATACCCCTCGATCTCGTCGTTGAGGCGCAGCAGCTCGCGCATCTCGTCGGCGGGCAGCGCGCCCCCGTCCGCGCGATGCGGGACCAGCACCTCCTCGAACGCGTGGGCCCGGTCCGCGATCTCCTGCTGACGGACCACCCGCGCAGCGCCCTTGAGGGTGTGCGCGAACCGCAGCAACCGGGCCACCGGCTCGGTACCGGGTTGCTGGTCGAGGTCGAGCACGCCCGCGCTGATCTGGTCGACCAGCTCGCGCGCCTCGACGCGGAAGTACCGCAGCGGATCCTGGCTCATCGCCGGCCGGTGCCCACCAGCTCGAGCAGGTCACCGGAGAGGTTGCTCAGATGCGCGGCGGTCTGCTTGGTCTGCACCGCGCTCGCCTCGGTCTCGCGGGTGACCCGGGCGGTGTCCGACGCGGCGACGTTCACCTGCTCCACCGCGGTGGACTGCTGCGCGGTGGACAGCTCGATCTCCCGGGTCGCCTCGTTGGTGGTGGCCACCAGCTGGGCGATGCGCCGGAACGAGTTGGTCGCGTCGTCGAACTGCCGGGCCCCGGCGTCCACGCTCTTGGCACCGATCTCGGTGGCCATGACCGTGGTGTTGACAGCCCCTCGGACGTCTTCGATGAGGGCCCTGATCTCCTTGGCCGATCCGGCGGTACGGTCGGCGAGCTTGCGGATCTCCTCGGCCACCACGGCGAAGCGCCGGCCCCACTCGCCGGCCCCGCTGGCCTCGATGGTCGCGTTGATGGCCAGGATGTTCGTCTGCTCGGCCAGCTCCGACACCAGGTCCACCACGCCGCCGATCTGCTGCGACTTCTCACCCAGCGCCAGCATGTGCTGCACGATCTGGTCCACCTGGTTGCGGATCGCGGCGATCGACGCCCGGGTCTGGTCGATGGTGGCGTCACCGGTCAGTGCGGCGTCAGCGGTGTCCTCGGCGATCTTCGACACCCGCTGGGCGCTGTCGGCGATCTGGCGCGAGGTGATCAGCAGCTCGCTGATCGTCGTGGTGATCTCGTTCATCGCACTGGCTTGGTCGCGGCCCCCGCCGGCCTGCTGCGCGGCGGCCGCTTCGAGCTGCGCCGACGAGCTCTGGATGTGCCCGACCGCCGCGCCGACATCGCGGCGCAGGTCGCGCCCGAGCCGCCAGGCCACCACGAACGCGAACGCCGTGGCCAGCAGGGCCAGCGCGATGATCAGCACCATCGCCTCGGTGGCCCGGTCGGAGGCGTCCTTGCGGGCGGTCTCCACGTCGAGGCGTACCCGGCTGATCAGGGCGGTGATCGCCTCGCGCATCGCCTCGCGCAGCGGCCCGACCGCTGAGGCGTTGAGGTCGTTGATGTCGGTCAGGTTCGTCAGGGCCTGGCGGCGTTCGGCCACCCGGTCCAGTTCGGCGGCATGCTTGGCCTCGGCCGCCGACACCTGATCCAGCAGGGTCAACGCGGTCGGATCGTCCAGCGTGGTGCGCAGCTTCTGCACGGTGCTGAGGAACTCCGTCCGGTCCTTCTCGCTCTCGGTGAGCGCGTCCTGCGAACCGTTGAGCAGGAAGAGCCGCCAGTCGCCGATGCGGGTCTCCATCTTGGTGGTCAGGTGCTCGCTGTACACCAGGTCGTCCACCGCGAGGTTGATGGCATCGTCCTTGGCGTTGACCACCAGGCTCAGCGCGAACACCGAGGACGCCCCCATGAGCAGGGTGAGCGCCACGGTGACGCCGAAGCCGAGCCAGAGCTTCTTGCCGTACGTCCTTCTCGCCATCAGTGCTCCTCCGCAAGGTGGTGGCCGGTCAGCTGGTGCACCACAGCCCGCGCCGCGGGCAGGTCGATGATCGGGCGGGTGCCGCCGGGCAGCGGCACCATGCCGCGCAGCACGTCGCGGCTGTCGTGGCCGTCCGCCTCGCCGACGATGACCGCCTCGTCCACGCGGACGTGGCCGTCGAGTTCGTGGAAGGCCAGCGCCAGCGGGGGAGACCCGGCGGTCAGCACCAGCCAGCGCGGGCGCTCCGGAATCGGATGCCCGAGCAGCGCGGCCAGGTCGTAGACGGGCACGATCGCCCCGCTGAACCCGGCCACGCCGAGCAGGGCCTGCTGCGGGCCCGGCAGGGGAGTGACGGGCCGGTCCGAGTGCACCCCCGAGGCCTGCGACAGCCGCAACGCGTACGGGCGGCCGCCGGCGTGCACGGCCAGCAACTCGGCGTACTCGGCGTCGTGGCGGCGTGCCGGTTCGGCGAACGAGCGGTCGAAGTCGGCGCGCAGCCCCTGCAGCCGGGCCGTCACCACGCTGGCCGGGCTCATCGCCGCACCCCGCAGGCATCCAGCTCGGCACGGCACAGGGTGGTCAGCGCGATCCGGCCGAAGCCACCGCCGAACAGCACGATGCGCTCCTCCCGCTCCTGACGCAGCAGCTCCAGAGCCCGGTCCAGCTCGATGCCGGCCACCCGGTTCTCCCCGCGGCGGCGCGCCAGCAACCCGAGCCGCAGCCGCGGCATGGCGAACTCCGGGTCCAGGTACGCGGCCAGCCGGTAGTGCGAGATGGCGCCGTCGGTCGACCCGCCACCCTCCAGGCAGACGGCCAGCTGGTGGTGCGCGTCGGCGTACAACCCGTCGGTGTCCAGCAGCCGCCGGCCGATCGTCTCGGCGTCGCTGAACCGGCCGGCCTGGGTCAGCAGCACGCCGAGCAGCAGCATCTCCTGCTGGGTGGACGCGACGTGCTCGAGGACGCCGAGCGCATCGGTGAAGCGTTCGTCGCGCAGCAGGGTGAGGGCACGCTCGTACGCCGCCGCTGTGGGCCGGGGCGCGGTCAGCGGGATGCGGGGCGGGCTCGCCGGTGCGGGCGGCGGCACCTGCGACATCCGCGGCGCCGGGGCGACGGTGGCGGTGGCCCGGCGGTAGTAGAACGTGCGGTGGCTGTGCACCGGTTCCAGGCCCTCGGGGCGGCTGCCCAGCGAGTCGGTGTGCCCGAGGAACAGGTAGCCGCCCGGGACCAGCGAACGGGTCATCCGCCGGATCAGCGTGGCCTGCACGTCGCTGGTCAGATACATCAACAGGTTGCGGCAGAACACCACGTCGTACTGATCGGCGCGCCACAGCACGCGCTCCTCGGCCGCGACGTTGTGCTGACGGAACTGCACCAGTTCGCGGATGGCGGGCTCGAGTTCGTACAGGCTGTCGCGGGGGTGGAACCAGCGCTGCCGGATCGCGTCCGGGGTCTCGCGCAGCGACCAGGACGAGTACCGCGCGATGAGGGCCCGCTCGATCATCGCCGGGCTGGCATCCAGCCCCAGCACCGAGACGATCCAGCCCGGGTCCGGCTGCACCTCGCGGGCCATGATGGCCAGCGTGTACGCCTCCTCACCGGAGGAACACCCGACCGACAGCATCCGCAGCACCCGCTGGTTGGCCCGCTCCCGGATCCGGTCCGGCAGGACGGTTTGCCCGAGGGCCCGGAACTGCTCGCCGTGGCGGAAGAAGTACGTCTCGTTGATCGTGAGCTCGCGGGCCAGCTCGCTGAGCTCGTCCTCCCAGTCAACGCGGGTCAGCCGGGCCAGATACGAGGACCGGTCCATGCCGGTGGTCTCGCTGCGCCGGCGCAGCACCGTGCCGAGCTGGGCGACGTCGTTGTCGTCGAACACCCAGCCCAGCCTGGCGGACAGCAGCGACCGGAACTGGGCGACGTCGGACTCGTGGATCACGACGTACCCGCCAGGTTCGCGGCAGCGGCCCACACCTCGTCGGGCACCAGGCGCATGCTGCGCAACAACAGGACGGGCTCGGTGTCGATGGTGCCGACGGCGGCAATCAGACGCGCCTGGGCGTCACCGAGCAACGCCTCGTGGCGCGCGGCGGCGTCGGCATCGACCGGGAGCACGCCGGAGATCTCCCCGGTAGCGAACGCCATCGGCCCCTGATCGGAACGCACGGCGATAAACCGGGCAATCTGGGCCTGGCCGCCGCCGAGCAGCCGGGCCACATCGACGACCAGTGTGGGCACGCCGCGCATGATGCAGATCCCACTGACATACGCGGGGGTACCGGCCAGTGGATGCGTCGCCAGCGGGCGCATGGTCTCGATGACCTCGTCCAGGCGCAGAGCGCACAGCAGCGACCCGGCCCGGAACACCAGCGACTGCACACCGGCAGTCGTCACTGCCGGTGGCACCGTTTGTCCGGGCTGCCCCATTCGCTCAGGCTAGCGGGCTATTCCACCGCATCACCCGAAAACGGTTCACTTCCCGGGGCTGAGGGACGCTGGTCGGCGGCGTTCCCGAGCTGCCCCCGAACTGCGGTTGCTACCGCCGGTCACCGTCGCTGAACCAGGACACCATCGGCTCCTCGTAGTTTTCCTGCGCCGACCGCCGCTGCCCGGGCGTCACATCCGAAACATCCCGCCGCGAGGCCGGATGCCGCACCTCCGGCTCAACAGTCCGGAAGACCAGCGTGACCTCGGGGCCATCCGCCTGAACCGGCTCTGTGAGCGCAGCAGCCTCGGCGGCGTGACCGCCTGTTCCGGCCTGCGCGCTCGCCCGAGCTTGAGCCGCCGACTCCGCACTCGCAGGCCACAACCGCGCCCGCCGCCGCGCCGCCAGATCCTCGACCCACCCGAACGCCAGCACCGCCACCCCCGTCAGCGCCACCGTCATCCCCAGCTCCACCGGCCCCTCCATGCCTGCGCCCAGATCATCGAGCGTCAGCACCGTGAGCACCGGCCAGATAGCCGCGATCGCGATGTTGTGCCACAGATAGATGGTCACCGCCCGGCTGTTCAGCAGTGTCACCGCACGGTCCACCGGCCGCAGGTACGACAGCCACGTCATGTCCGGCTCCCAGCGCAGCGCCACCAGCACGAACGCCAGCGACCACAGGGCCTGCGATTCCGGTACGTCGTTCAGGTCGAACCCGCCCTCGCCGGGATGCCCGTGCAGCCAGTACAGCGCGACCAGGCCCAGCCCGATGGCGCCCAGCCAGGCCACCCGCGGGTGCAGCCGGTGCAACCGCCCGTCGTGGTGGGCGAACCCGGCGATCCAGCAGGACCCGTACGTCACGAAGTCCCACATCGCCGCATCCGCGCGCCCGAACGGCAGCTCGAAGCCGGTCTTGTCCAGCACCGCCATCAGCGCGACCGGCGCGACCACCGCGAACCAGCCCACCTTCTTGTAGACCAGGTACAGCAGCGGCGACAGCAGCACGAACCACAGGTAGGCACGGATGTACCAGAGCGGCTCCCACGCGTCGATGCCGGCCTGGCTGCCCGGCGGGTCACCGATCGGCAGGATCCACAGGGCCAGTTTCCAGCTCCACGGGTGGTCGCCATCGTCCTGGCTGGCCCAGCCCGTGGCCAGCATGACCGGCACGGCCAGCAGCCCCAGCAGCCACAACGGCGGCAGCAGGCGGCGCATCCGGGACGTGACGACCTGGCGCGCGGGACGCTTGTCGAGAGAATTGGCGGTCAGCGAACCGGCCAGGGCGAACATGATGCCCATCGCGGGCAGCAGGATCGACAGCCACGGCCAGCCGAACAGGTGGTAGACCACGACCCGGACGATGGCGGCGGCCCGGAGCAGGTCCAGGTAGCGGTTGCGCACCGCGAAACGG
>NZ_LOJP01000001.1:3906690-3943833 GCF_001553785.1 Actinoplanes sp. TFC3 | reverse complement strand
CAAGTATCAGAAGCAGGTCGAGACCTACCTCAAGCAGCTCGGCGGGTTCGGCACCGTCAAGGTCGACGGCAAGCAGTCGGCCGCTGACTGCTCGGCGATCAAGAAGTTCCAGAGCCGGTACGGCATCAAGCCGGCCGCGGGGCTGGCCGGGCCGACGACGTACAACGTGGCAAAGCGGCTGGCCGGCACCAAGACGTCGGCCTGCAAGGCCAAGCGGTCGGGGCTCACGTTCTGTGTGGACCTGACGCATCAGACCACGTTCGTGATGAAGAACGGCAAGGTCTACCAGAAGCCGACGGTGATCCGTAGCGGCATGAAGGGCTACCGGACGCCGGCCGGCACGTACAAGATCAACAAGCGCACCAAGAAGGAATGGTCGAACCCCTACAAGGTGTGGATGCCGTACTGGCAGCGCTTCGTGGGTGGCATCGGCTTCCACCAGACGACCACGTACCTGCACGACGCGTGGCGGGGCTCGCACGGCTGCGTCAACATGCTGGCGTCGGATGCCAAGGCGTACTACAGCATCGGCAAGATCGGCTCGACCGTGAAGGTGTTCGGACGCCGCCCGGGTACCTGATCGGGCACGTCAGCAGCGGCCCGCCGGTTCTCCGGCGGGCCGTTGTCATGCCGCCAGCGGCTCGTGGGCCAGGCGGGTGTGGATGGTCAGCACGTCGTGCCCGGCGAACGCCCGGATCTCGCCGCCCGCGGTGACCACGCGCAGCCCCTCGCGGCTCAGCATGTACGTGACGTCGGTGAAGCGGCTGACGGTGTCGTCGTGGTGCACCACGGTCAGTTCGTCGGCGTGCATCGGCATGTCGGCCTTCCTTCGGCGGCTACCCAGCGGTAGTACGGATGGGAAAGGGTCGCGGTTCACGCTCGCATGCTCATCGTGCGGGGCGCCGTCACCTACCCGCCAGCGGCCGCGCGGACCATTGACAGCGCCGCTGTATCAGCGCCCATCGTCCGAAACCGATCACTTGAGGATCCGTTCGGCCGAATTTTCTGTCCGACCCCCGGCATACAGTGGCGCTCGTGTCCCGAACCCCCCGGCGCACGCTTGTCCTGCTGACGGCCTGCGCGCTCCTCCCGTCGCTCACCGCCGCGTCCTGCGACGACGAGCCATCCGGCATCACCGTGGGTGCCGCCGCGCGCGGTGACGTCGCCGAGGTCGTCGAGGCATCCGGCGCGGTCACCGCCCGGGCCGCCGCGACCGTCACCGCCCCGGCCGGCGGCACCCTGGAATCGCTGCGCGCCGAGCCCGGCATGAGCGTCCGCAAGGGCCAGGTCGTCGCGATCATCGACTCCCCGGCCGCCCAGCAGCGCCTTGACGCGGCGGCAGCCGCGCTCGACGCCTCCCGCACGCCGGTCGCCACGGGCGGGTTCAGCTCGGCGCGCACCCGCACCGATGCCGAGGCGGACAGGTCCTTCGACGATGCGCGCGAGGCCGCTGACAAGATCACCGACCCGGTGGTCAAGAAGGCGCTGCTCGCCCAGCTCGCCGCGGCCCAGCGGCAATACCGGGCGGCGGCGGACGCGGCGGACGCTGCGGTGGCATCGCTGGAACGCGGCGTGGCCGGCGTGGGCCAGGCCGTCTCGGCGCTGTCCGCGGCCCAGCGGGTGCAGGCCCAGCAGGCATACGACCTGGCCGCCGCGGCAGTCGACGCGCTCACCCTGCGTGCCCCGGTGTCGGGGGTGGTCCAGCTCGGCGGCACCGCGCCGGCTGGTTCGTCCTCGATCGCCGAGGTGCTCAGCAACGCCGGTCCGGCGGCGGCAGCGGCGGCCCCGGCCGGTCCACTGCCCGGGGTGGACCCCGCGATCCCCGAGGGCGGGGCGGTCGGCGCGGGCACCCCGATCCTGACCATCGTCGACACCAGCCGCCTCGGTGTCACCGCGGAGGTGGACGAGACCGACGTGCTGCTGGTCAAGCCCGGCACCACGGGCACCGTCGAGCTGGACGCGGCCGGGGGCGCGTCATACCGGGCCACCGTACGGGCGATCGATCTGTTGCCGACGACCTCGGCTCGCGGCGGGGTTTCGTACCGGGTGCAGCTTGATCTGATCTCGGAGAAGGGACCGGCGCCGCGACCGGGAATGAGCGCCATCGTGCGGTTGCACGTGCGGGAGGCCGACAACGCGGTGACGGTTCCGGCCGGGGCGGTGATCTCCTCGGGCGGGCGTGACACCGTCTGGACCGTGCGGGACGGCAAGGCCGCGCAGGTGCCGGTCACGCTGGGCGTGCAGGGCGAGGACGTCGTCCAGGTGGCTACCGGGCTGACCGCCGGCGACCGGATCGTGGTGTCCGGTACCGATCAGGTCACCGCCGGGCAAGACCTGCGGTGACCGCCGCCATCGTCGCCGACGACATCTCGCGCACCTACGAGCTCGACGGCGTCACCGTGCCGGCCCTGCGCGGGGTGTCACTGAGCGTGGCCGCCGGGGACTACCTGGCCATCGTGGGCACCTCCGGCTCGGGCAAGTCCACGCTGATGCACCTGCTCGGCGGGCTCGACCGGCCCACCGCCGGCACCCTGCTGATCGGCGGACGCGACGTGTCCACGCTGTCGCCGCCCGAGATGGCCCGGCTGCGCAACGAGGTCATCGGCTTCGTCTTCCAGAGCTTCCACCTGCTGCCACGCACCACCGCCCGCGACAATGTCGCCCTGCCGCTGGTCTACCGGGGCACCGGCCGCCGCGAACGCCGCGAACGCGCCGCCGAGCTGCTGGCGCGTGTCGGTCTCGCTCACCGCATCGATCATCGTCCCAACCAGATGTCGGGCGGCGAGCAGCAGCGCGTGGCCATCGCCCGGGCCCTGGTCACCGGCCCGTCGGTGCTGCTGGCCGACGAACCCACCGGCAACCTCGACTCGGCCACCGGCGAATCGGTGCTCACCCTGCTCGAATCGCTGGTCGCCGACGGCGTCGCGATCGTGCTGGTCACCCACGACCGGGACGTGGCAGCCCGCGCGCACCGCCGCATCGAGATGCGCGACGGGCTGATCGTATGAGGGTCGCCGAGGCTTGGCGCGTCGCCCTGGACGCGCTGCGGGCCAACCGGTTGCGCAGCCTGCTGACCATGCTCGGCGTGGTGATCGGGGTGGCCGCCGTGGTCGCGCTGGTCGCCATCGGCACCGGCACCAAACGCCAGATCGAGTCGCAGGTCGAGGGGCTGGGCTCCAACCTGCTGATCGTCGTACCGGGCCGGCTCGAAGCGGGCTCGGCCCCCTCGGTCTCCACGATGTCGCTGGATGACGTCGACGCGGTCAGCCGGGTGGTCGGCGACCGCTCCCGGGTGGCCGTCACCATCGCCTCCGGCGAGACCGCCCGGGCCGGCAGCCGCACCGCGTTCGTCAGCATGCAGGGCGTGCTGGAGACCACCCCCACCGTGTTCGTCCGCCGCCTCGACCGCGGCGCCTACCTGACCCGCTCCGACGTCAGCACCGCCCGCCGCGTCGCCGTGCTGGGCGCCGGAGTCGCCGGCCAGCTGTTCGGCGACCGCGACCCGATCGGCCGGCAGATCACCATCGGCGGCGTCCGCTTCCGGGTCATCGGCACCTTCGAACCGCTCGGGCAGAGCCTCGGCGTGGACCGCGACAGCGAGGTGCACATCCCGGTCACCGCCGCCCAGCGCCTGCTCGGCACCGACCGCATCGACGGACTGGCCATCCGCGCCCCCGACCGCGACCGCATCGACACCCTGGGGGCGGACATCGTCGGCACGCTCACCGAACGCCATCCGGACACCGACTTCAGCGCGGTCACCCAGCAGCAGATCCTCGGCGTGCTCGGCGACATCCTGGGCGTGCTGACCGGCGTGCTGGCCGCCATCGCGGGCATCAGCCTGCTCGTGGGCGGGGTGGGCGTCTCCAACATCATGCTGGTGTCGGTGCGTGAACGTACCCGGGAAATAGGCCTGAGAAAGGCGGTGGGTGCGCGCCCCCGGGACATCGGCGTGCAGTTCCTGCTGGAAGCCGTGCTGCTCACCACCCTGGGCGGCGTCCTCGGCATGGCCCTGGGCATCACCGCGGCCCTGCTTGTCGACCGCCTCTCACCGGTACCGGCCGCTGTCACCTGGTGGTCGCTGGCCCTGGCCTTCGGCGTCTCCGCCGCGGTAGGCATCATTTTCGGCGTCCTCCCCGCCCAACGCGCCGGCCGCCTCGACCCCGTAGTAGCCCTCCGCACCGAATAGCCGCCCGCTTTCCCTTCCCTCGTCTCGCTCACCAGGAAGTCTGCTTTGTCCCGCGAAGTTGTTGTCTCCCGCACGCCGCGCTTCTCGCCCTTCGCCCGCATGCCGCGCTTCTCCCGCACGCCCGGCGGTCCACCGGTACCCGCCCCGCTGATGATCCTCGCGGCCATCGCGTCCGTGCAGATCGGCAGCGCGGTAGCCCGCCACCTGTTCGACGACCTCGGCGCCGCGGGAGTCACCCTCTGGCGTCTCGCTCTCGCCGCGCTCATCCTCGGCGTCGCGTTCCGCCCGGACGTACGCCGCTGGTCGCTCGCCGCGTGGCGGGCCGCCGCCCTGCTCGGCCTCGCCATGGCCGGCATGAACCTGCTGTTCTACCTGGCCCTGCAGACCGTGCCGCTGGGTGTCGGCGTCACCGTGGAGTTCCTCGGGCCGCTGCTGCTGACGCTGGCGCAGACCCGGCGCCTGGCCGACCTGCTGTGGGCGCTGCTCGCGGCCGGGGGAGTGGCGCTGCTCGGGCTCGGCTCCGGCTTCACCGCGCCCATCGGTGGTCTGCTGCTCGCGTTCGCCGCCGGGTTGTGCTGGGCCGGGTACATCTTGGCCAGCGCGCATCTGGGGTCGGTCGTACCCGGCACGGGCGGGCTGGCGGTCGCGCTGGCCGTAGCCGCGCTGCTGGTGCTGCCGTTCGGCGCCTCAGGTGCCTCCGCGGCCTTCGATCATCCCCTGCTGCTGCCCGGCGTTGCGGCAGTGGCGTTGCTGTCTTCCGTCATCTCGTACGGTCTCGAACTCAACGCCCTTCGCCATGTCCCCACCCGCGTGTTCGGCATCCTGATGAGCCTGGAACCGGCGGCCGCCGCCCTCGCCGGCCTGGCGCTGCTGGGTCAGACCCTGGGCCTGCGCGAGGTCAGCGCCCTGGTTCTGGTGAGCGTGGCCAGCTTGGGAGCCACCCTGGTCCGGCGTGCGTAATCCTCACGTCGGCGCGTACGAGGCCGATCTACGGGTGTGTTGTTGAAGGGGCGTCGGCGCGGTCACGAGCTGCGCGACCTGCACGGGGCGTCCCGTGCCGTCGCGTACCTCACGCTGGCCAGCGCCCCCTACGCCGCGATCACCGGTGCGCTGACCCCTGGCATCGGGGTATTCGGGCTGGTCGCGGTGATGGTCACCGCCATCGGCATGGCGGTGGTCGGCACGATCTGCTGGCGCCGTCCCACGTTCTGGCCGCCCACTTTCTGGTACGGGGCTCCGGCGATCGCCTGCACGGTGATCACGCTGTTGAACATCGGCACCGGCGATTCCAGCTCCGGCGCCCAGTTGTTCTTCCTGTGGCCGGTGCTGTACGCCGCCAACTTCCTGGGCCACCGAGCCGTCGCCGTCACCCTGGCGCTGGTGTTCGCCGGTCACGCCGGCGTGGTGTTCTCCCTGCTCGCACCGAGCAAGGCCCTCGCCGACTGGGTGGCGATGACCCTGGCGATGTCGATGACTGCCGTGGTCGTGGCCGGGCTGCGGACCCGCGCGGACCGGCTGCGCGAGGTGCTTGAACGCCAGGCCAACGCCGATGAGCTGACCGGCCTGACGAACCGGCGGTCGCTCACCGAGTCGCTGACCGAGGCGAGCGAGTGGTCCCGCCGTACCGGAAACTGCCTGGCCCTGATCACCGTTGACCTTGACCATTTCAAGGCAATCAATGATACGTACGGTCACGCCGAGGGCGACCGTGCGCTCATGCTGGTGGCCAAGGCGATGAACACGGTCACCGGGGAAGCGGGGATCGCCGCGCGCCTGGGCGGCGACGAGTTCGTGATGCTGCTACGCCTGAGCGCGACGGAGCCGCAGGCACGCCAGGCTGCGATCGAGGTCGCCGAGGCGCTGGTAGCGGTGGTCAGTGCGAGCACCGATTCACCCGGCGGCCCGCCGAGCCTCAGCGTTGGCGTCGCCCTGTTCCCCGCCGATGCGAGCACCGTGGAAGAACTGATCACGGCGTCCGATGCGGCGCTCTACGAGGCGAAAACCTCGGGCCGCAGCCGCATCGCGGTAGCCAAGGGCCGGCAGAACGTTGACCACGTACCGCAAATCAATCGTCTTGTTCCGAATCAGCGCCCTTGACCAGGCCCAGAATCTCCCGGCGCAGGCGGGGATAAGGCCCCCACCCGTCGCGCAGGACATGGATGTAAATGGCTTCCAGAGCCACATCGATGCGCTGAACGAGTTCCTGATCCTCCGGCATTCCAAGCCGGATGGCCCGGGTGAAATGGTCCAAGGCCTCCATGAGCCGGCCCTGATCGTAGGCACTGCGCCCGGCATTTTCATGAACGACGCTGAGCAGTACGTCAGGAGCCCGCGAACTGGCCGCCTCCTCGAAAAGGCGATCGGCCTCCTGGTAATCCCCCCGCAACCGAAGAACATGAGCCAACTCGGCCTGCGCAATAACAACAGCCCGAACATCCCCAGCCGACTCAGCATTCGCCAAAGCCAACCGACTAGCCGCCGCGGCCATCCCCAGCTCATCCAGCAGCCGGTAAACCTCAGCCCGAACACTCAACAACCCAGCCCGAGCCACATTGTCCAGCTCATCGGCCAACGGCCCATCAAGGCGCTCACCCAACTCCCGCAACGCCTCCCGATCATCCCCGATCTCCTTGAGCGTCGCCCCGTCCAACCGCCAGCGGATCGCTGAGAGGTCTTCCTCGTTCAGGGGTTTGCTTTTGGGCTTCTTGGTGGAGGGCCGGGGTGCGGGGGTTGCGCTTTCCGCAGGGGCTGGGCTTTTGGCGGGCTGAACTGTTGTTGCCGGGCTTTTCGCGGTCGTGCCTTCCGCGGTCGGGCTTTTTGCGGTCGGGCTCTCTGCGGTCGGGCTTTTTGCGGAGGCGATCAGGTTGGTGATGTCCAGGTCGAGGATGTTGCCGTGCTCGTCGAACTCCTGGGCGCCGGCTTGTGCTTGCGGACGTACGTCCTGGGTCGGGGCATCGCTGAAATCCTTTGTGCGACTGGCCGGGGCGGCTTCTGCTTTCTCTGGCTGCTCCGGGGTTTGCTGACGCAGGGATGCCGGTGATGGTTCCGCGGCGGCTGCCGGGGGTGCGCCGGGCGCCGTGCCGGGAATTGGGGTTCGCTGAATTTGCTGCTCGGGGGCGGTAGCTGGTGGTTCCCCGGTCGTTGCCGGCCCCGCAGTGGTTACCTGTTCCTCGGTCGTTACCTGTTCCTCGGTCGTTGCTTGGTCCGAGGTGGTGGCTCGGTCCCCGGCGGCGATTGTCTGCGCTGGGGTGGTGGCTTGCTCTTCCCTTACCGGGGTCGCCTGAGCCTGCGCGCCCGGAACGGCGGCTGCGCCCTCAACGTCGCTGCGCGTAGCCGTGCTTTCCTGCGCAGCCGCAGCTACATCCCGGACCGGCGCCTCTGCGCCACTTTCGCCCTTCGAAGGCCCGAACCAGGTAGGTCCAAGATCCGAGTCGGCGTACTTGCGAGGCGCATCCGGCCCCGAAGTCATCAACCGCCCAATCGGCAACGCATTAGCCGCAGGGTTAGGCCCCGGCCGCATGGCCTGCGGCGTGACCGACACCGGCAACGCACTCGACGGCAGAGCCCCGTTCCGCTGCATCTCCCGATTCGCCGCCGCCTGCCGAGCCGCTTCCTCTTGCCGCTGGTTGGCGTCGTGCTGTCGCTCGGCCTCGTGCTGCTGGTCCGCTTCGCGTGCCGCTTCCGCTCGACGTACCTCTTCGGCGCGCTGCTGTTCGTCCGCGCGCCTTTGTTCGTCCGCGCGCTGCTTCTGCTCTGCGAGGCGGGCGTCTTCCGCCTGGCGCGCCATCTCCGCTTGCCGTGCTTCTGCCACCTGCCGCGCCGCCTCGGCTTGGCGCGCGGCGTCGGCCTGACGGGCCGCCTCGGCCTGGCGTTCGGCTTCGGCCTGGCGTTCGGCTTCAGCTTTTTGCTGCGCGGCGTGAGCGATCCGAGCGGCCTCAGCTTGCTGGGCGGCTTCGGCGTGACGTGCGGCCTCGGCTTGGCGTTCGGCTCGCTGCCTGCGTGCAGCGTCGGCCTCGCGTTCGGCCTGCGCCTGACGCAGCAACCCCTCCGCCTGCCGGCTCGACTCCTCAGCCTGCCGCGCCTGCTGAGCTGCCTCCGCAGCCTGCCGCCGCGCAGCTTCCTGATCCTCGGCGTTCTGACGTGCCTCTTCAGCCCGACGAGCTTGCTCAGCCCGCTGCGCTTCTTCAGCGCGTCGCACTTCCTCAGCGCGTCGCGCCTCTTCCGAGCGCCGCGCCTCTTCCGCCCGCCGCGCTTCTTCAGCGCGCCGGCCCTCTTCCGCCCGCCGTGCTTCTTCAGCGCGACGAGCCTCCTCGGCCTGCCGCGCCTCCTCGGCCTGCCGCGCAACCTGAGCGTGCCGCGCAACCTGAGCGTGCCGCGCCGCCTCAGCTTGCCGCGCCGCTTCAGCTTGCCGGGCCGCTTCAGCTTGCCGCGCTGCCTGAGCTTGCCGCGCCGCCTCAGTCTGCCGGGCCGCCTCTTCCGCCTGCCGTACCGCATCACCGCGCCGGACGTCAGGGCCAACCCCAACCCCCTGCTCCCGCGTCCCGCCAGGCACCTGAACACTGCCCGCGCGAGACATCGGTAGCGTTCGTTCCTCGCCGGCCGGCTGGTTCACGACTGGAGCGCCGCTCGTAGGCGTGCGCAGGCCAGCACCGCTGGTCGGACGGTCGCCCGGGGCGCCGCTGGTGGGGGCAATTCGGGTGGGGCGATGATCCGGCAGCGGTACCGGAGATGGTTCGCCGGTCGACAGGATCATTGCCGTGCGGGGCCCGCCTGCGATGGGCCGCTCGGCTGTGCCGGTGCGCTGCCAGTCGTCGGACTCCTGGTCGTTCCAGGGGGTGAACGCCGCGGGCGCTTGCGGGTTCTGCGGTACGGCGCCCGTCGCCGGGCGTCGAACCGGCGGGGGAACCGTCGGCGGCGTGGGCGGCGGCATGGCCGGGGAGATCGGCGCCTGCTGAGGTGCCCGCCTCGGCCTGGGTGGGGCGCCGGCTGCTTGATCGTTCGGGGAATTGATCGGTACGGCCTGACGACCCGTCACCTGCCCGGCCGAAATCGGCGGCACACCGGAACCGGCCTGCGGCACGGCAGCCCGGCCCGGTGCCGGGCGCTGCGGTGCGTCCGCGCGGTTCGAGGGGCTTGGGCCTGCGGCCGGACTGACCGGTAAACCTTCGAGTGCCGCGTAGGCGTCGGTCGCCGGGTAGGCGGCGGCCTGAGGAGGTTCGGGTGCGGAGTAGGAGTCCGTCGCTGCGTAGGCGGCGGCTTGAGGCGGTGTCGAGTACGGCGAGGATCCGGCGTGTGGTGACGAATAGTCAGGAGTTGCGCTTTGGGGCGTACCCGAAACCGGACGTTGCCCTTGATCGTGGGCTGCGGGGTTGGCGACCCGGGGCGGAGGCGGCGTGACGACGCGCGGCTTGGCAGGCGCCTCGGTCTTGATGACGCGGGGCGCCGGCGCCGGCGTGGCCTTGCTGATGATCTTGGGAGCGGACGGCGGGGCGGCACGGCTGACGACCCGGGGACCCTCGGCGTCGGGCTCGGCCTCGGGCGGCGCCGGGGGAGCGGTCTGCTGCCTGGCCGCTGGGGGACGGTACGGCGCGTGGTCGTCCGGCCACTCTTCGGCTGCGGTGCCGGCCATGTCCGGCGGGACTGCGCCTTCCGCGTCGGGTTGGAAGGCGGCTGGGTCGGGATGGCGCTGACTGGCGGGGTGGAGATGATCGCCAAGGTGACGCTGGTCGCTGGGGTGGCGCTGGTCGCCGGGGTGGAACGCGGCGGGGTTGGTGCGGCGGCGGTCCTCGTGCTGCAACGAGTCGGCCGGGCTGACGGAGTCCGGGGTGCTGAAGGAGCCGGCGGCTTGGAAGGGGGGCGCGCCGTGGAAAGCGTTCGGGTCGTGGAAGGCGTTCGGGTCGTGGAAGGCGTTGGCGTCGTTGAAGGCGTTCGCGTCGTCGAACGAGGTGAAGTCGTCATGTGGTGCCGCAGTGTCGTTGGCGAAGAGACTGTCAGTGCCGAATTCGGACGTCGCGGGGTCTTCGAGCGACGTGTGACCAGCGAAGGTCTCACCAGCAAAGCGATCGTCTCGGTGCTGATAGGCGTTCGGCCTGCTACGCCCGACGGACGCCGGCCCACCGTCGAACACCGCTGGTCCGCCGTCGAAAGCGACCGGACCGCCATCGAAGGTCCCCGGCCTGCTGTCGAACGCTGCGGGTTCGTCGCGCGGCGGCTCGTTGCGGCGTACCTGCGCACGACCAGCGGTTTCGCCATGCGAAGCAGCCGGCCGCGAAGGATCGGTCCCGCCACCGAAGGCCGCCGGAACTGCCGGCGCCTGCCCGGGCCGTGCAGCCTGCACTTGCCCGGACCGCGCAGCCGGTGTTTGAGCGGACCGAGCCGCCGGCGCGTCACCATGCCCAGGCGTCTGCCGAGGCAGAGGGGCGTGATCGGGTCGAGGTGCTTGGTTTGGCCGGGGTGCTTGACCAGGATGAGGTGCTTGATCAGGTCGAGGGATCCGACCGGGCCGCGCCGCAGGACCCTCGGGCCGCTGCGCCGGGCCTTCGGGCTGCGCCCTCGGGCCGTGAGGCCGCGCGATCGGTTCGTCCCGCTTGAAGAACCGTCGCTTCTCCCGCGGCACTTCCTCCTCGGCCGGCGGCGTCACCCGGGCGCGGCCAGCAGCGGCCGGTGACTCCGGGGGCTTTTTGCGGCCGCGGCGGGGGGCCGGTTCCTCGTCGGTCGGGTCGCCGTCCCAGAAAGAGGACGTTTCGATGCGGCGGGCTCGTTCGACGGCGGTGTACTTGCGCTGGGTTTCCCAGTCGTCGGCGTCGAACTCGCGGTCGTCGTACTCGAGTTCGTCGAAGTCGAGGCTGCGGATGGAGTAGCCGTCGCGGCCGTACTCTATTTCGGGTACCTCGGCGTCGAGGTCGGCCGCCTCGAAGCCCGGGTCGTCGAGCCAGCTGGGGCGGTCGCCATCGAACGCTTGCTTCACTTGCTCGTCTCGTTGAGGTGACCTTGGGTGACCGTTTTGCCGGCGGCGACGCCGTTCGGCGAGTTCGTCCGGGGGAGTTGGATCGGGAGCTTCGGACGTACCGGAAATGGCCGGGGAATTGTCGAAGTCTTGTTCTTCAACATAGGTAGCGCGGCGCGTTTCCGCAGGCCGGCGCACTTCGGGTCCCCAGCGGGAGAAGACGGCGGCGTCTGCGTAAGGATCACGGGCCGTAGCGGTGGCCTCGGTGTTGCGTGCGGGACGCTTCTTGTCGTCGTACTCGGATTCCCAGTACTCGTCGTCCTCGTAGCTCATCGGGCGACCCCGCCGCGACGCGTTACCGCAATGCGGACGCATGGTCGCGGAACTGCCGAGCCGGCCCCTTGCCGCATCCGTGTCCCCCGTCCTCGCGCCCGTTCCCCCCGCACGCGCGTCGGGCACCCTTCCGCGCGGCTGAGTTGGAAGGTTAACCACGGATTTGCGTACGGCGCTACCGCCCGCGCAACCCCGCCACCCGAGCCGAGGATGCCGCACATCCCCGTCCCGCCCGGCGTCGCGGCCCACCGGGAATGGTCCGTCGACGCACAGTACGGACGCGCACGCCCAGCGGTTCATTTCCCGCGCGGCGATGATCGTACAGGCGTCCGTCCTGAACGGAGAGTGACGTCCCCCACGCCCCATCCATGATCGCGCTCCCACAATTCCGTCCGGTAACCGACACCACGAATTAAGACCCGCTTAAAAGACCCACAGATCCACCATTCCCGTACGATCACAGCGCCGCATTTCCCCACCACTCACCGTCACCGTGGTGAGCACCACGTCCCCGGTTCGCGGATCATGGCCCTTCGGGTGGCACCGTTGAGGAGGTGGCCGGCGGAGGCTTGGGTCCGTGACGCAGCGGCTTGAGTCCGTGAGCTGACGGCTTGAGGTTGCGGGCCACCGCATCAAGACATGGGCCGGCCGGTCCCGCAATGGCCGGCCCGAACCCCCGGCGCGCGCTGACCGCCCCCCGTTGAGCGCCGCCGGGGTTCAAACGGTGGCGGGTGCACCCGCCACCGTTTCCGCCCGCTCCTCCAGCGGGCACCGACGACCGCCCCGGTCCCGATCGCCATGATCGCGCCCGGGGCGGTCGCGCCCAACCCCAGTCCGGCGCGCCTACTTCGCTGATACGTCGCCGTGCGCGCTACCCGCGACAGGCTCGCGTTCCTTGGCGTGCCGGTTACAGGCGGCCGTCTTGTGTGAAGTGTCCTACTGAGGCGGGGAGGACCAGGCCCGAGTCGGCGATGGCGTGCAGGAGCATGGCGAGTTCGGTTCGGGTGAGGTCGCCGGGGATCTCGGGTTCGCGGTGGGCAATGTCGAGGGCGCGGGCTGTTTCTGTGGCACGGACGGCGATGGCTGCCTCGATTGACCAGAGGCGGTGGGCCCGCATGGCGAGGTGGGCCGAGCGGGTCAGGTCGTCGTGCAGGGCCAGCAGGCGGCGCAGGTCGGCGGCGAGGCGCTCGATCGGCGGGCCGAGAGGCTGCGGATGGTTCTTCTCGGATCGCTTCTCCCAGATGCGGCTCACCGTCGCGCACACCTTGGGCGCATAGACGACGGCCGCGCCGACCAGCGTCGGCGTCACCGAGATGATCGCCAGTTTTCCGACATCGAGCATGCTCACAGCGCGCTCCTTCAGCCCGCGCGGTACCTGCACCTCCGACCATCCGCTGCACCACAACCTCCGTCAAGCCGCTTTTATGCGATCCGCCCAGTTCTGAACCTTTCCTTACTTTCGAACCTTTCCTCGCATGGATCCGGGACACTCGCATGGATCCGGGTCAGCCGCTCCAGCCCAAGCCGCCTCCCTCGCCCCAGCGGTCAGCGAACCCGGCCCCTGGGCACCAGCCTGGTGATCGGCATCGGCGGGGCCGGAATGCGGACGCCGTCGTAGCCCTCAACCTCCCCGAACTCTCCTTCTCCGGCACCGTCGGCTGTGGCTTCCCAAGCTGCTCGGGCGGCGGCCACCTCCTCGTGATCTCGGGCGACGAAGTTCCACCACATGACGACCTTCTCGTCAAACGGTTCCCCGCCCAGCAGTAACAGCTTGGCTGGATCGCCAGTGGTGAGTGTCAGCGCCGACCGGCCGGTGCCCAGGTAGAGCAGCGGACCCGGTTTGACCTCGGTGTCTGCCACCGTGGCGGTGCCGTCGAGGGCGAGGACTGCGTATTCGTGCTCCGGACGTACCGGAACAGTGGTCCTTGTCTGTGCCGCCAGCGTGATCTCGGCGCCCAGCAGCGGGGTGTGGCAAACGGCCGGCGACGTCGCGCCCGCGAGCGTGCCCATCAGGACGGTCGCGGTCATGCCGCCCTCGGTGACCACCGGCAGATCGGCGTGGTGGGCGAACGCCGGCGGCATGTGCCGGTCGGACTCCGGCAGGGCCACCCACAGCTGAACCCCTTGCAAGGTGGGGCTGTGCTCGGCCGGCGTTTCCTCGGAGTGGGAGATGCCACTGCCCGCGGTCATGATGGTGAGCTGGCCGGGCCGGATGTCCTGCAGGCTGCCGAGGCTGTCGCGGTGCAGCACCTCGCCCTGCAGCAGCCAGGTCACGGTCTGCAAGCCGATGTGGGGATGCGGGCCGACGCGCATGCCGGGGCCGGTGGTGACGTCGTGCGGACCGTAGGCGTCCAGAAAGCACCATGCGCCAACCATGCGACGGTGCTTGTTGGGCAGCGTTCGGACGACCTCCATGCCACGCGGGCCGCCCAGCGCGACCGGAGCTCCTTCGAGGATCTCGACGGTGCCGGTGGATTGCGGAGTGCTCATGGGCAAGGACGCTACCCCTGGGGTGTGACATTTCCGTGCCGTCCAACCCGGACCCTGAGGTGGTGGCGAGCATCATGCCGAGCCTCTGACCTGCCCTGATGGAGAATCTCGCAGCTCAGGCGGACGCCGTCGGCGCTGACGCCACCCGGCCGCCCGCAGTACGGTGGCCGGACTCGCAGCCGAGGAGGTCGATTGTGCTGATCCGCCGCTTTCTTTCCCTGTTGCTCACCGTGGCGCTCGCCGGATGCGGAGCCGACAAAGAACCGCAACCAACTGCTGCGCCCACGTCCCCTTCCGCCGCACCAACCGTGGCGCCTCCCGCGCCCGCGCCGACGCCCCCGGCCGCCGCTCAGCAGCTACCGCAAGGCGGCACCAAGGTGTTCCCCACCTATCGCGTGGTGGCCTACTACGGCACTCCGGGGACCGGCACGCTGGGAGTGCTGGGTGAGGGCGATCCGAGCAAGATGCTGCCCAAGCTGCGAGCCGCCGCGAAGCCCTTCGCCGGCGACCGTAAGGTCCAGCCCGCCTACGAGTTGATCGCCAGCGTGGCCCAGGCGGGTCCGGGCCGCGATGGCGACTACAGCCAGATGATCGGCATGGACAAGATCCAGCAGTACGTCGACCAGGCCAAACGCAACAAGGTCATGGTGATCCTCGACCTGCAGCCGGGCCGGGGTGACTTTCTTCCTCAGGCCAAACAACTCGAGCGGTTCCTGCTGGAGCCCCACGTCGGCCTGGCGCTCGATCCGGAGTGGCGCATGCCCAAGGGCAAGGTGCCCGGCAAGACCATCGGCACCGTGCAGGCATCCGAGGTCAACCGGGTTTCGGACTACGTGTCGGGGCTGGTCGAGCAGCACAACCTGCCCGAGAAGCTGTTCGTGCTGCACCAGTTCCGCGCGTCGATGATGCCGGACATCGCCAGCATCGAGAAGCGACCCGGCCTGGCGATGGTGCAGCACGTCGACGGGTTCGGCACCCGATCCGAGAAGAACGCCACCTGGGACCGGTTGCGTCGTCCGCAGCAGTTCCACCTGGGCTACAAGCTGTTCTACGACGAGGACATCAAGCGCTACAGCGCCGAGGACCTGCTGAAGTTCAAGAACGTGCCGGAGCTGGTCAGCTTCCAGTAGAGCCGGCCCGGCAATCGGCAGGACAGCCCGCGCCACGCGGGCAAGCGCGGGCTGTCCGGAAAGGATTACTCGAAGAACTTGATGCTGTAGCCGGTGTTCGTGGTCGAGCCGGGAACGTTCGCGCGGCTGTAGGTGATGGCGCCCCACCACATGAACGAGCCGGTGTACCAGTAGCGGTTCGACCAGGCGTACGGCGTGCCCTTCGCGACCGCGTGGAACATCAGCGGGAAGCTCGAGCCGGCCGGCGGGCTGGTGTTGATGTCGCCGTTGAGCAGGACGAACGAGTGGTGGCCCGGGCCGTTGACGTACAGGGTCGGGTCCCAGCCGGCCATCATGGTGCTGCGGTTCGAGCCGAACAGGCATCCGTTGGACTTGTACCAGTCCCACACGTACATGGGGTCACCGCCGGCTCGCAGGCGCAGGTCAGCGATGCAGTACTGCTCGCTCCAGCTACCGTTGGCCGAGTACGTCACGTGCAGTTGGCCGTTGGGGTCCTTGATGGCCTCGGGAGCCTCGTTGATGAACGGGTTCCCGACGACTCGTTCCCAGGACTCGCGGGGCTGGGAGATGACGGCCCGGCTGCCCGTCGCGGTGGTGGGGCTGGTCATCTTGGCGATGTACAGGTTCTGCTCGACGTTGGTGGTGCCCGCCCAGCCGGACCACACGAAGTAGCGCTGGCCGTTGAACACGAACATCGTGCCGTCGATCGCCCAGCGGTCATCGGGCAGGTTGAGCTTGGTGGCACCGCCGTAACCACTGTCCGCGGTTGCCGAGCTGATCACGTACATGCGGTGGTTCGCGCCGGCGCCCATCGTGAAATAGATGTAGTAGCGTCCGCCGTCATAGTGGATCTCCGGCGCCCAGACCTCGCCGAGTCGCTGGGAATCGGTGAAGACGGTGCGAGCGGCGGCCGTTGCGAGCCCGGCCGGGGACGACGCCTGCCGTACGGCGATGCCGTTGTCGCCCACGGACTGAACACCGACGTACGTACCACCGACGCGCAACACGCTGGGATCGGCGGCACGCAACGAGGTCTGCGCCGCATCGGCACTTTCGGCAGTGGTAACAATGTGGACGGTGGTGCCGAGCAAACCGGCAACGAGGAGAGCGGCGAGGCCGGCAAACCGGCGGGAAATCTTCATGATCACGACCCACGGGATCAGCCGCCGATTTTGACGCGCCGGTGGTGGAGGGCGGGGGGAGGGCGTCCGGACAGGGATGCCGCAGGCGGGCACGTTGGGGAAGCACCCCTGACGTCAGCAGCATCAGCCCCGGCGATCAGCGATGTCAATGCATCCTGTTGATTTCGGGCGCCGAAAGATCACTGCAATGTGAACGGGCACGCGGGGCTGAGGGCGGCGCGGGGTGGCCGGGGGTTCGCATAGTGCTGTCCGATCGGCCCCTTCACGGGCGACGGTTGGTCCGAACACCGCGGATTTCATCGACGGGGACAGCCGGGTCAGGTAGGACGAGTAGTGGAAGCGAAACATACCGTGACGCCCGGGGCGAGCCGGATGGTCACGGCATTCCCTACGATGGGCGTAGGGACCGGCCGGGGGTAGTTGCGGTACCCCCGGCCGGTTCCGCATGCCCGCGCGCCGGCGAGGAGCGAACTCGGCCCCTACCGGGACGCCCCCAGGCTCGCCGACCCGAGAACCTTCGTGATGGCCACCTCGATGACAACGCGCTGCGGGTTCGGGCGCGGCTGCCGGTAGCGGTCTGCGTACCTCTGCTCCGCGTCGGCTACGGCGCCGGGGTCGTTGCGGATCACCGCTTTGCCTTCGATGGTGCACCAGCGGGGGCCGTCGACCTGGCAGATTGCTACGCGGCCGTCGCCGTTGAGGATGTGGCGGACCTTGGCCGACGTGCTCGACGAGATCACCCTGAGGATGGCTGTTCCGGCGTCCACTGTTGCCCCCACCGGGGATACGTGCGGGGAGCCGTCGGCCCGGAGGGTTGTCAGGGTGGTCAGGTGGCGCTCGGTCCAGAACTCGATGACCGCCGGTGTGGTGAGGTCAAGCTTGCCGCTCATGCTGGCCTTTCCAAGAGGTGACTGAACATCAAGCGGTGACCGCCGGCAGCACTCCCGTGCGGACGGCCTCCACCAGTTGCTGGTGGTCGGCTTCCACCTGGTCGGCGTACGCGCGGGCGAACCGGCTCAACATCTCGTCCAGTTTGTCGCTGCCGCCGACGTACCCGGCGATCATGGACGCGCCGCTGGTCCGGGCGTGGCTCTTGGCGAGCAGGTAGCCGCAGATGCCGGCGTAGTCCTGCAGGGCCGAGGCGTTGATGTCCTCGACCACGATAGCGCCCTTCATGTCACGGAACTGGCGCACGTAGTACTGCAGATCTCCGACAGTGGTCCACCCCAGCAGTGGGTCGCTGACCGTCTGCAGCGCCTGCTGGTACTCCACCACCCGCTGACCCTGGTGCCGGTGCCAAGCCGCGGCGCCGTGCTGGTGTTTGGCGATCACCGAGCGGCGGGCCTGCTTGAGCTGCAGGAACACCACGTCATCGGGCGTGCTTCCCTCGCACAGCGCCACGTACGCCCGCAGCCCCACCGACCCGACACCGACCACCTTGTGCGCAATGTCGACGATCCGGTACCCGGCCAGGATTCGCGCCCAGTGCGGGGGCAGCGTGTTGAGGTAGCCGTCCAGCGCCTCGGCCAGTTGTTCCTGTTCCTCCTCGCTGGGGCGGGTGATCAGGGGTGGCTCCTGCACCAGCCGGGCTGTGCCGTCGCGTTGCTCGGTGAAGCGGGGGAGCGCGCGGTCGCTGGTGCGGCGGCGGGCGCGGCGGGCGGCGCGTTCGATTTCTTCCTTGAAGCTTGCCTTGCTTGCCGCCTTGCGCATGTCGTCGACGTCCACGGTGTCGAACGAGCGGGCCAGCAGCGGCTGCTCGGCCAGGTGCCCGATCTGATCCCGGTATTCGTGCACGCAGTGGTGCACCGCGTCGGCGCAGTCGGTCTCGCGGAAACCGTTTTGCCGGCCTGCCACATACACGCTGGTGACCAGGCGGCGCAGGTCCCATTCCCAGGCCCCGGGGTGCGCCTCGTCGAAGTCGTTGAGGTCGAACACGAGCTCGCGTTCGGGTGAGGCGTAGAACCCGAAGTTGCCCAGGTGCGCGTCGCCGCAGATAACCGGCGTGATTCCCGTGTGCGCCAAGGTCGCGAAGTCGTCGGCCATGAGGTTCGCCGAGCCGCGCAGGAACGCGTACGGCGAAGCCACCATCCGCCCCACCCGCACCGGGATCAGCCAGTCCAGCCGTCCCCGATGAGCCTCGACGAGCTGCTCGATCGGGTCGGTGCGATCCGATGCGCACATCCAGTTGGCCAGATCGGAGCGGGGCGAGCGCTCGCGCAGCGACCGGCCCAGCTCGTAGCGTTCGGCGCGGGGCCGGGCGGGGCGGCGCAGCGAGGTGAAGCCCTCCTCGCGCCCCCCGGCCAGCACGACATGGCCGCTCGGCGGCTCGGGCAGCGGGCTCTCGTCCATCACTGCTGAGCGTACTTATCCGGCGCCTGTCCGGTGCGCCCGGGCGTTGACGCCGTTCTTGTGATCGCTAACAATACGCGCAGGGTTCGGGTGCCGGGACGCACACGCGGTCCATCGGCGGCCGGGCGTTCGGCGCTACGATGCGGCGACCGTGCGGTGACGTGCGGTCGGGACCGGGGACGAGGTGCGGCTATGGACGTCAGATCGGTCCGCAGTCCCGCCATGACCGATGTCGCGAAGCTGGCGGGCGTGTCGCACCAGACCGTGTCGCGCGTGCTCAACGACCATCCCAACGTCCGGGAGCAGACCCGTTTACGGGTACGAGCAGCCATCGCCGAACTTGGCTACCGCCCCAACCGCGCCGCCCGCGCCCTGGTCACCGGTCGCTCCCAGTTGATCGGTATCGTCGCCCAGAACACCACCCTGTACGGCCCCGCCTCGCTGCTGGCCGCGTTCGAGCAAGCCGCCGCCGAAGCCGGGTTCGCGGTCAGCGTCGGCAGTGTCAACCGCCTGGACCGCGAGTCCATCGCCGGGGCCGTGGACCGCCACCTCGACCAGCGCGTCGCCGGGCTGGTCGTGATCGCGCCGGTCGCCTCGGCCGACGACGCGCTGGAGGGCATGCCCGAGGACGTCCCGCTGGTGACCATCGACGGCGACCCGGCTCGCTCGCAGGCCCTGGTCACCGTTGACCAGGCGGCCGGGGCGCGCTTGGCGACGCAACGGTTACTGGGCGCCGGGCACCGTACGGTATGGCATGTCTCCGGTCCTCCCGATTGGTACGACGCGGCCGGGCGCATCGAGGGCTGGCGGTCCGCGTTGCAGGCCGCCGGCGCCGAGATCCCGCCAATGGTCGCAGGGCAGTGGTCCCCGTCCTCCGGCTACGACGCCGGGCGGATGCTCGCGCGCATGCCCGAGGTCACCGCCATCTTCACCGCGAACGATGCCCAGGCGCTCGGGTTGCTGCGCGCGCTGAACGAACGCGGTCTGCGCGTGCCTGCCGACGTGAGCGTGATCGGCTTCGACGACGTGCCCGAGGCGGCGTACTACATCCCGCCGCTGACCACCGTGCGGCAATCGTTCCACGAGGTCGCCCACGCCGGGCTGGAGTTGTTGCTGCAGCAGATCTCCGGCAGCGCCACCGAGGGCGAGCAGGTCGTCATCGCACCGACCCTGGTCGAACGCGCCAGCGTCGCCGAACCGCGCGCCTGACGAACGAACCACACGCAGAGAGCCGGAGAACCCGGGCATTTCGCTGACATTGCCAGTTTGTTGCCGCCGACCGGTTGACACTCCAATTGTTAGCGCTCACACTCGGAGCCACGCCGCCCGGCGTGTGTCCTGTGACACGCCGGATCCCCCCTTCGCGGAGGTACGTCACCATGTCCGTCGCACCGTCCGGGTCCTATGTGATCGGCGTCGACTACGGCACCCTGAGCGGACGCGCTGTTGTTGTCCGCGTCTGCGACGGCGCCGAACTCGGTTCCGCTGTTCACGAATACCCGCACGCCGTGCTCACCGAGGCCCTGCCGGGCGGCACCCGGCTCGGCCCCGGCTGGGCCCTGCAGGTGCCCGCCGACTACGTCGAGGTGCTCAGGACCGCGGTGCCCGCCGCCGTACGAGCCGCCGGTATCGACGCGTCCGAGGTCATCGGCATCGGCACCGACTTCACGGCGTGCACGATGGTCCCGGCCACCGCGGACGGCACCCCGCTCAACGAGGTGCCGCAGTTCGCCGACCGCCCGCACGCGTACGTCAAACTGTGGCGCCACCACGCCGCCCAGCAGCACGCCGACCGCATCAACCAGCTCGCCGCCAAGCGCGGCGAGTCGTGGCTGCCGCGCTACGGCGGGTTCATCTCCTCGGAGTGGGAGTTCGCCAAGGGCCTGCAGGTCCTGGAGGAGGACCCCGAGGTGTACGCGGCCATGGACCGCTGGGTCGAGGCCGCCGACTGGATCGTCTGGCAGCTCACCGGCAGCTACGTGCGCAACGCCTGCACCGCCGGGTACAAGGGCATCCGCCAGGACGGTCACTACCCCTCGCGGGAGTTTCTCGGCGAGCTCAACCCGGCGTTCGCGAGCTTCGTCGCCGACAAGCTGGACCAGCCGATCGGGCAGCTCGGCGAGGCGGCCGGCACGCTGAGCGCGCAGGCCGCCGAGTGGACCGGGCTGCCTCAGGGCATCACGGTCGCGGTCGGCAACGTCGACGCGCACGTCACCTCGGCCGCCGCGCAGGCGCTCGAAGCGGGTCAGATGGTGGCCATCATGGGCACGTCGACCTGTCACGTGATGAATGACAACGACGTCAAGGTCGTGCCGGGCATGTGCGGCGTGGTCGACGGCGGCATCGTGGCCGGTTCCTACGGGTACGAGGCCGGGCAGAGCGGTGTCGGGGACATCTTCGCCCACTACGTGCCGCCGACCTGGACCCACGAGAAGTTGACTGAACTGGCCGCGAAGCAGAAGCCTGGTCAGCACGGCCTGCTGGTGCTCGACTGGCACAGCGGCAACCGCTCGGTGCTGGTCGACCACGAGCTGTCCGGCCTGGTGGTCGGCGAGACGCTGGCGACCAGACCCGAGGACGTCTACCGCGCGGTCATCGAGGCCACCGCGTACGGCACCCGCACCATCGTCGAGACGTTCGAGAACGCCGGCGTGGCTGTGCGCGAGTTCGTCGTCGCCGGTGGGTTGCAGAAGAACCCGCTGGTCATGCAGATCTACGCCGACGTGCTCAAGCGCCCGCTGTCGCTGATCGGCTCGGACCAGGGCCCCGCGCTCGGCTCGGCCATCCACGCTGCCGCCGCGGCCGGGGCGTACCCGGATGTGCGGGCCGCTGCCGCGGTGATGGGCAGCAAGCAGGAGGCCGTCTACCAGCCCGACCCCGAGGCCGGCGCGGTCTACGACGAGCTGTTCGAGGAGTACACCCGGTTGCACGACTACTTCGGCCGCGGCGAGAACAAGGTCATGCGCAAGCTCAAGGCGATCCAGCGCCGGGTGGTGAGCGCGTGAGCATCGCCGCGCTGATCAAGCAGAAGCGCCAGGAGGTCGCCGAGCTGCACGCCGAGCTGCCGCGCAACGAACTCGTGGTGTGGACCGCGGGCAACGTCTCGGCCCGGGTGCCCGGCGAGGACCTGCTGGTCATCAAGCCCTCCGGAGTCCGCTACGAGGACATCACCGCGGACAACATGGTGGTCACCGACCTCGGGGGCAACCTGGTCGAGGGCGAGCTCAGCCCGTCCAGCGACACCGCCGCGCATGCCTACGTGTACAAGCACCTGCCGCACGTGGGCGGGGTGGTGCACACCCATTCCACGTACGCCACCGCGTGGGCCGCGCGCGCCGAGCCGATCCCGTGCGTGCTGACGATGATCGCCGACGAGTTCGGCGGGGAGATCCCGGTCGGGCCGTTTGCGCTGATCGGCGACGACTCGATCGGCCAGGGCATCGTCGAGACGCTGCGCGAGCACCGGTCACCGGCCGTGCTCATGCGCAACCACGGCGTGTTCACGATCGGGAAGTCCGCCAAGGCTGCGGTCAAGGCCGCCGTCATGTGCGAGGACGTCGCCAGGACCGTGCACATCTCCCGGCAGATAGGCCGGCCGCTGCCGATCGAACAGGCACACATCGACAGCCTTTACGCCCGCTACCAGAACGTCTACGGACAGGAGCCCGCCAAGTGAAGCCCCAGATCTGGTTCCTGACCGGCAGCCAGCACCTCTACGGCCCCGAGACCCTCGAGCAGGTCGCCGACCAGTCCCGCCAGATCCAGCAGATGCTGGTCGCCGGCGGGCTCGGCGCCGACCTCGTGGGCAAGCCGGTGCTGACCGACAGTCCGTCGATCCGCCAGGTCATGATCGAGGCCAACGCCGATCCGGCGGTCATCGGCGTGATCGCCTGGATGCACACGTTCTCCCCGGCCAAGATGTGGATCACCGGCCTGGACGCGCTGCGCAAGCCGCTGCTGCACCTGCACACCCAGCTCAACCGGGCGCTGCCGTGGTCGTCCATCGACATGGACTTCATGAACCTCAACCAGGCCGCGCACGGCGACCGGGAGTTCGGCTACATCCAGACCCGCCTCGGCGTGGCCCGCAAGACCGTGGCCGGGCACGCCTGCGACCCGGACCTGATCGCCCGCATCGAGGGCTGGGCGCGGGCCGCGGCCGGCGCGAACCACCTGCGCGGGCTCAAGCTCGCCCGCTTCGGCGACAACATGCGTGGCGTGGCGGTCACCGAGGGTGACAAGGTCGAGGCCGAGCTCAAGTTCGGCGTCTCGGTGAACACCTACGGCGTGAACGACCTGGTCGAGGTGGTCGAGGCGGTCGAGGACAAGGCGATCGACGATCTGGTCGAGCAGTACGCCGACGCGTACACCCTGGACCCCGGGTTGGCCCACGGCGGCGAGCGGCACGACTCGCTGCGCTATGCCGCGCGCATCGAGGCCGGGTTGCGCCAATTCCTCACCGACGGCGGGTTCGGCGCGTTCACCAGTAACTTCGAGGACCTTGGGGGCCTGCGCCAGCTACCCGGCCTGGCCGTGCAGCGGTTGATGGCCGACGGCTACGGCTTCGGCGGCGAGGGCGACTGGAAGACCTCGGCTCTGCTGGCTGCCGTCAAGGCCATGGGTACGGGCACCGGGCGCGGCACCTCGTTCATGGAGGACTACACGTACCATTTCGGCCCCGGCGAGCAGAAGATTTTGGGCGCGCACATGCTCGAGGTGTGCCCGACGATCACCGCGGACAAGCCGTCCTGCGAGATCCACCCGCTGGGCATCGGCAACCGCGAGGACCCGGTGCGCCTGGTCTTCGACGCCAGGCCCGGTGATGGCGTGGTGATCGGCATGGCCGACCTCGGGGACCGTTTCCGGCTGGTTGCCAATACCATCGAGGTGACCGCGCCGGACGAGCCGTTGCCCGCGCTGCCGGTGGCCCGCGCGGTCTGGAAACCGGCTCCTTCGCTGTCCACGTCCGCCGAGGCCTGGCTGACCGCGGGCGGGCCGCACCACACGGTGCTGACCCAGGCCGTGGGGGTGGAAGCACTGCGCGATTTCGCCACGATGCTGCACACCGAATTGCTCGTGATCGATGAGTCAACGACCGCCCACGACTTCGCCGACCGGGTGCGCTGGAACCAGGCGTATTACCGCCAGTTCCCCGGCTGACGGACTAGGTAACGTCCCGCTAACAACGTTGTCCAGAACTGTTCACTTCTGATCGTACTTGCGTGATAGTCATCCCACTTGTGCGAGAGTCCATAGGAGAAACGATGAAGTTCACCCGGCTTGCGTCAGTGGCCACGGCCATGACGCTGGCGGTCTCGATGGCCGCGTGCGGTTCCAGCGAGAAGACCGTCGACCAGGGCAGCGGCTCCGGCGCCGACAACAAGGGAGCGCTGATCGGCGTCACCATGCCGACCCGGTCCTCCGAGCGCTGGATCAGCGACGGCGACAACGTCAAGAAGCAGCTCGAGGCGCTGGGCTACAAGGTCGACCTGCAGTACGCCGAGGACAAGATCCCGACGCAGACCCAGCAGCTCGACAACCAGATCACCAAGGGCGCCAAGCTGCTGATCATCGCCTCGATCGACGGCACCGCGATCACCACCCAGCTGGAGAACGCCAAGGCCGCCAACATCCCGGTCATCGCCTACGACCGCCTGATCCGCAACAGCCCGAACGTGGACTACTACGCAACGTTCGACAACAACAAGGTCGGCGTGCAGCAGGCCACCTCGCTGCTGACCGGCCTCAAGGTGCTCAACGCCGACGGCTCCGAGGGCAGCGCCAAGGGCCCGTTCAACATCGAGCTGTTCGCCGGGTCGCCGGATGACAACAACGCGACCTTCTTCTTCAACGGCGCGATGAGCGTGCTGCAGCCCTACATCGACAAGAAGGTCCTGACCGTCAAGAGCGGCCAGACCAAGTTCGAGCAGGCCGCCACCCTGCGCTGGCAGCCCAAGGTCGCCCAGGACCGGATGGAGAACCTGCTCACCTCCACCTACCGCGACGGCGCCAAGGTCGACGGCGTGCTCTCGCCCTACGACGGTCTGTCGATCGGTATCCTCTCCGCGCTCAAGAGCAACGGCTACGGCACCGCCGCGCAGCCCTACCCGACCGTGACCGGCCAGGACGCCGAGGCCGCCTCGGTCAAGTCGATCATCCGCGGGGAGCAGTACAGCACCATCTACAAGGACACCCGCGCGCTGGCCAAGACCACCGTCGAGATGGCCGACGCCGTGCTCAAGGGCCAGACTCCGAAGACCAACAACACCACCGACTACAACAACGGTGTCAAGGTCGTTCCGTCGATGCTGCTGGACTCGGTGGTTGTCGACAAGGGCAACTACAAGAAGGAGCTCGTCGACTCGGGTTACTACACCGAGGCCGACCTGAAGTGACCGGGTCCGACATCATCCTTCAGATGCAGGGCATCACCAAGACGTTCCCCGGCGTCAAGGCCCTGCAGGATGTCAACCTGGACGTGCGCCGCGGAGAGATCCTTGCGATCTGCGGGGAGAACGGCGCCGGCAAGTCCACGCTGATGAAGGTGCTGTCGGGCGTTTACCCGCACGGCTCGTACGACGGAGAGATCCTCTTCGACGGCGAGCCGTGCCGGTTCGCCGGCATCCGCGACAGCGAGCACCGGGGCATCGTCATCATCCACCAGGAGCTGGCGCTCGCCTCGAACCTGTCGATCGCGGAGAACATCTTCCTCGGCAACGAGCAGGCCACCCGCGGGATGATCGACTGGAACAAGACCAACGCGGCAGCGGCTCAGCTCCTGCGCCGCGTGGGTCTGCGCGAGAACCCGACCACACAGGTGGTCGACCTCGGCGTCGGCAAGCAGCAGCTCGTCGAGATCGCCAAGGCGATCAGCAAGGACGTCAAGCTGCTCATCCTCGACGAGCCCACCGCGGCGCTCAACGACGAGGACTCGGCGCACCTGCTCGAGCTGCTGCGCGGCCTGCGCGACGAGGGCATCACCTGCGTGATCATCTCGCACAAGCTCAACGAGGTCATGGCGATCTCGGACCGGGTCACCATCATCCGGGACGGCAAGACGATCACCACGCTGGACCTGGCCGGGGGCGACGTGACCGAGGACCGGATCATCTCCGGCATGGTCGGGCGCGACCTGGACCACCGGTTCCCGCCGCACGAGCCGAACGTGGGCGAAGAGGTGCTGCGGATCGAGGACTGGACCGTGCACAGCCCCACCCAGCACGGCCGGGTCGTGGTGCGCGAGGCCAACCTCTCGGTGCGCCGCGGCGAGATCGTCGGGCTGGCCGGGCTGATGGGCGCCGGTCGTACCGAACTCGCGATGAGCGTCTTCGGCCGCTCGTACGGCACCAACATCTCCGGGCGCATCTACCGCGACGGCAAAGAGGTCACGCTCAAGTCGGTGCAGGATGCGATCCGCCACGGCATCGCGTACGCCACCGAGGACCGCAAGCGCTACGGGCTGAACCTGATCGAGGACATCAAGCGCAACGTCTCCGCGGCGGGGTTGCGCAAGCTGGCCAAGGGCGGCTGGGTCGACGACAACGAGGAGTTCAAGGTCGCCGACGACTACCGCAAGTCCATGAACATCAAGGCGCCCAGCGTCGGCAGTGTGGTGGGCAAGCTCTCCGGCGGTAACCAGCAGAAGGTGGTGCTGTCGAAGTGGATCTTCACCGATCCTGAGGTGCTGATCCTCGACGAGCCCACCCGCGGCATCGACGTGGGCGCCAAGTACGAGATCTACACGATCATCAACCGGCTGGCCGACCAGGGCAAGGGCGTGCTGGTGATCTCCAGCGAGCTGCCCGAGCTGCTCGGGCTCTGCGATCGCATCTACACCCTGGCCGAGGGGCGGATCACCGGTGAGGTGGCTCGCGCCGAGGCGACCCAGGAGGGCCTGATGACCCTCATGACTGCCCACGGACAGGAGGTCCCGCGGTGACCAGCGTTGCCCCCACGAATGCCGACCTCGCGCTCGGCACGCCCTCGGCCTCCGAGCCGGGGAACGCACCGCGCAGGTTCAACCTGAACCTGCGCCAGAGCGGCATCTACATCGCGTTCGCGCTGATCGTGGTGCTGTTCACGATCCTGACCGGCGGCGACCTGCTCGCTCCGCAGAACATCAGCAACATCGTCGTGCAGAACTCCTACATCCTGGTTCTGGCGATCGGCATGATCCTGATCATCATCGCCGGGCACATCGACCTGTCGGTCGGCTCGGTCGTCGCGGCCAGCGGCGCGTTCGCGGCCATCATGATGGTTGACCACAACGTGCCGTGGCCGCTCGCGCTGCTGATCACGCTGGTGTTCGGCGGCCTGATCGGGGCATGGCAGGGCTACTGGGTGGCGTACTTCGGCATCCCGGCGTTCATCGTCACGCTGGCCGGCATGCTGCTGTTCCGCGCGGTCACGCTGATGATCCTGGGTAACCGCGGTATCGGCCCGTTCCCGGACGAGGTCCGCACGCTGTCCAACGGCTTCACCGACGGCTACCTCGGCAACATCGGCCTGGGAGCGCTGGGCGGGGCCGACCTGTTCAGCATCCTGATCGGCGTGCTCGCGGTCGCCGCAATCGTCTGGACCCAGTGGCGTGCCCGCGCCGGCCGGGTGAAGTACAACCAGGCGGTCGAGCCACTCGCGATGTTCATCGGCAAGCTGGTCGTGGCCGCGGCGATCCTGATGTTCGTGGTCATCCAGCTCGCCCGGTTCCGCAACCTGCCCTGGGTGCTGGTGCTGCTCGCCGTGCTGGTGATCGGCTACTCGGTGCTGACCAACCGGGCGGTCTTCGGCCGTCAGATCTACGCGGTCGGCGGCAACCTGCAGGCCGCGACGCTGTCCGGCGTCAAGGTCAAGAGCGTGGTGTTCTGGCTGTTCGTCAACATGGGCGTGCTGGCCGGGGTAGCCGGCATCATCTTCGCGGGCCGGCTCAACCAGGCCAACCCGACCGCCGGTGACTCCTTCGAGCTGGACGCCATCGCGGCGGCCTTCATCGGCGGCGCCGCGGTGCAGGGTGGTGTCGGCAAGGTGGTCGGCGCGATCACCGGTGGTCTGATCATGGGCGTCATCAACAACGGCATGAGCCTGATCGGTTCCCCCAGCGAGCGGGTCATGCTCGTCAAGGGCGCCGTCCTGCTCGCCGCGGTGGCCTTCGACGTCTACACCAAGCGCCGCGCCGGCGCCTCGCGCTGACTCAAGCAGCGCCGATGCAAAGCAGTGCCGAACCGAAGCAGTGCTGATGCAAAGCAGTGCTGAACGAGAGCAGTGCCGAACTGAAGCAGTGCTGATTCGAAGCAGTGCTGAACCGAAGCGGCGCTGACGAAAGGCTCACGCCGGCGTGCCCGGCGGGAGGGGTGACAAGGGGTTGAAGGGCGGCGGCCGGCACGGTCGCCGCCCTTCGCATTTTCCGGCGAGCGGGTACATTGAGCCGAATCGAACGACGACTCGAAACATGGGTGACGCGAGGATGAAACCTCGTCACTTCAGCGGGCGCCGATCGGTAACCCCAAGTGATCGTCGACGACACGGTGGTGGCGATGTGGCACACGCGGGCGCTGTGGAGTCCGGCGCCAGGCCCGATCGGGCGGATGCCCCTCGCTGCGTTCGGCGTGCATCCCGGGCCCATCCCGTACACCCCGCGCGAGCATGACCGCGAGATCGACCGCGCGCTGACCGGCGAACGGCAGATCACCATCGTGCACGGCCACCGCCTCACCGGGGCCAGCCGCGCCCTGGCCGAAGGCGTGCGCAGGCACCTCGGCGAGCACACTCTGCTCGTACCGCTCAGCGATCCGGCCCTGAGCCTGCACCGCATCGTCGCCGCAGCGGCCCCCTTCCTCAAACACGGCGGTCGGGCGGTGGTGTGGCTCGACGCGCTGAGCCCGGCCCTGCTCGACCAGCTCGACCCACGCCTGCTGCGCGAGGGCCTGCGCCTCTGCGTCACCGCCGATACCGAGACGATGACCGGCACGCATGTGCCGGCGCACACCGTCAGTGCCCTTTCCCGGTACGCCCACATCATCGCCGTGCGCACCCGCCGCCACAACGTGGACCTGAGCCGGGTGCAGCACCTGCTCGAAGATGCCTCGGTGCAACGCCGCACGTTGGTGCGCGTGGTGAGCGACTGGGCCCGCATCGGCATGCCCGGCCGCCTGCACCGCGGGCTGCTCAAGCGCCTGTACGAGCGGCAGCTACCCGGCGCCGACTTCGCTCGTGCGCTGGCCTGGGCGGTGACTGCTCAGCCGCGGCTGGTCGACCCGGTGCCCGGCGGGCATTTCCGGGCGCACCCGCTGCTGGCGGTGGTGCTCCACGAACCGATCTGCGATGCGGTCTGGGAACACGCCTGCAACACCCTGGACGGCGCGGCCCGGTTGCGGGTGGCGCTGAGTGCGTACGACCGTGGTGAGGTCGCCGCGACCCGCCGCTGGTGCGAGACGCTGGCCGACACCGGTGACCCGGCGCTGGCCCCGGTGATGCTGCTGCTGGGCAGCATGGCGCTGGACGAGGGCGACACCGAGGCAGCTCGCCGCTGGTGGCAGCGCACGGTCGACACCGACCACCCGGAGAGCGCGCCGCCGGCAATGAAAGCGCTGGGCAACCTCGACCATGTCGACAAGGAGTGGGACACCGCCCGCTACTGGTATCACCGCGCACTGGCCACCGGTCACGCCGACGTGGCGATGGCCGCCATGCTGGGGCTGGCCCAGGTGGAGGAGGACGCGGGCGACCCGCAGGCCGCCCGGCACTGGCGTCAGCAGGTCAATCGGATCAGCGGCCGCTGAGCGCGTTGTGCACTGCCACCCGGTGAGTGTCCGGGTTGGACCAGCTCCAGTTCGGGTGCGCCCGATTCGTCAGCAGAGCCACCACCAATTGCCTGTCCGGTACGACCAGAAGACTCGTTCCCGTGAACCCCGTGTGCCCGAAGCTGCCCGGTGCGGCCAGCTTGCCCATGAACCACGGCTGGTTCAGCTCCACCCCGAGCCCGTGGTCGGCGCTGCGGCCGGGCCGGTCCGGGTCGATCGCCTTCTTACCCTTGTTGACGTTGGTCAGCGCCTTCTTGAGCACCTCGGCCGACAGCAGCCGCTTGCCGCCGTACGTGCCGCCGTTGAGCATGAGCTGACCGATCACGGTGACGTCGCGGGCGCTGGCGAACATGCCCGCGTGCCCGGCCACGCCGCCGAGGATGTTGGCCACGTCGTCGTGCACTGTGCCGCGCAGCAGACCCCGCGAGGTCCGCGCGTCCGTGGCGACCAGCCGGTTCTTGTCGGCCACCCAGGTCAGTGGCTTGAACCCGGTGTCCTCGAGTCCCAGCGGCGTGGTCAGGTTGTCGCGCACCGCCTTGTCGAGGGTGGCACCGGTCAACTTCTCGACCAGGCGCCCGAGCACCATCAGCCCGACGCTGGAGTAGCGGAACGTGGCCCCGGGAACAGCGCCGGACACCAGTGGGGTGGTCATGACCGAGCGCCAGCGCGCGGTGTTGTCGGCGAACCCGGTGACCTTGGCGCCGGCCGGCAACCCAGACGTGTGGGCGAGCAGGTGCGCGACGGTGACGGCTGCTTTGTTCGTACCCGTGAAGTCCGGCAGATAGGTCTTGATCGGCGCTTCGAGGTCGACTGTGCCCCGGTCGACGAGCTGCAGGACGAGCAGCGCGGTGTAGACCTTGGTCAGCGAGGCCAGGTCGAAGATCGCGTCGCTGCGCATGGTGACCCGCTGCGCGGCCGGCAACTCGACCGGACCGGCCTTGTAGCGCACGGCATGCCCGACCGCGGTGTTCAGCACGGTCCTGCCACCCTGGGTGACCAGCGCGACCGCTCCTGCGTAGCCCGGGTGCTCCGGGTTGTCCGGCGTCGGCTTCAGATACTTGCTGAGGATCGGACGCACACCGCTGACCGGTACCGGCTTGACCAGCGGAGCCGGACTCGTGCTCGGCTGCGGCAGCGGGGCGGCGCCCGCGGCCCAGGCGGCGTCGGTCGACGGCGTGCGGCAGCCGGCCAGCGCCGAGACGGCGGCGGTCAGACCGGTGGCGAGGGCGGTGCGGCGAGAAATCAGCACCCGCCGCATGCTGCCACAAGACGAGCTCAGGAGCGAGCAGCGGCCAACCCGAAACTGGACGGGGTGACGCCGGGGAAGACCTCGTCGAGGGCGCCGAAACCGCAGCGTTTCTGCAGGATCTCGCCGATCACCGAGCGGTAGTCGGTGGTCGCGGCCAGGTCCCCGTCGGCCAGGGCGGCCGGGGCGAGGGTGGGCCACTTCGAGTACACCGTGCCGCCCTTGATGCCGCCGCCCATCAGCAGCATCGCGTTGCCGTGGCCGTGGTCGACGCCGCGCGAGGCGTTCTCGGCGACCCGGCGGCCGAACTCGCTGACCGTCACCACCGTCACGTTGGCCATGCCGGCCGGGCCGAGGTCGGTGGCGAAGGCCGCGAGAGCCGAGGACACCTCGGCGAGGTTGTCGTACATGCGCTGGCCCTTGACCGCGGTGCCCAGGCCCTCGTGCATGTCCCAGTCCCCGGAGTCCACGGCCGCCGCGACCAGGCCCGTGTTCGCCTTGATCAGCCGGGCAACGTCGCGCAGTGCGGCCCCCGCCGGCGTCTTCGGGTAGACGGCACCGCTGGCCGGGGCGTACGCCGAGGCGCGCAGCGAGGTGGTGGCGGTCAACGCGGCGCCGGCGGCGAGTGCGGGACCGGCGAGCAGGTCAGGGGCGTCGCTGTACATGGCGCGCAGCGCGGCGGCCATCGGGCGCTTGGCGGCCTCGCCGGCCAGGGTGAACCCGTCGATCGAGGTCATCGACACGTCGGTGGACGGCCCGGCGAGCAGCCGTGCGGGCATCGCGTTGCCGACCGAGACCCCGGCGAGCGGGCCGGTGGCGCCGCTCATGCCCAGCATGCGGTCGAGCCAGCCGCTGCGCACCGACGTACCGGCCGCGGCGCGTTCCATCTCCTCCATCGCGGCGAAGTGCGAGCGGGTCGGGTTGGGCTGGCCGACCGCGTGCACGGCGGCCAGGTTGCCGGCGTTCCACAGGGGCAGCAGCGGGGCGAGCGCCGGGTTGAGCCCGAACATGGTGTTGCCGGCGATGACCGAGCTCTTCGGCACCGCGATGCTGGGGCGGGCCTGGTAGTAGCCGGGGTCGCCGATCGGTGCGATGGCCGACAACCCGTCGAAGCCACCGCGCAGCGACAGCACCACGACGGTGTCGCCGGTGTAGGTGCCCGAGGCGTACGCCAGCCGCGTCGACAGTCCCTCCCCGACGAGCCCGGTCAGCGCGGCGGCACCACCGATGGCGACGCCCCGGCCGAGCAGGCCACGCCGGGTCAGACGGGCGTTCTCGTCGCAGCAGTTCTGCACGGGTTTCACCTCAGCTGGAAGGACGGCGCGTCGAGCACGAGGGCCACCAGGTACGGCACGTGCCCCGCGAGCGCCTTGTCGGAGCTGGTCAAAGAACTGGTCGGCAGCTTGCCCGCGACACTGAGCACGGCGGCGGTGTGCGCGACGGGAAGTTTGGCACCTGTCAGCCGCACGGCCAGCGCGTCGACCAGGTCGCCGTACGTGCGGGGCAGCACGGGCACGAGGGAGGTGAGCAGGTCGGCGGGGCGGGTGAGCTGCTTGGGGTACCAACCGGCCGCGAGGTTCAAGTGGTTGTTGCACCGGATCAGAAACGCCGAGGGGGAGGCCCACGCGGCGGCCACGTCGGGGAAGCCGTTGGGCGGGCTCCACCGCAAGGGCGCGTTGCCCGCGTTGACCAGGTTGTTGTACAGCGCGTCGAGGGCGGCGGTGCCCGACTTCTCCGGGCCCAGACCCAGCGCGCGCAGGGTGGCGGTGAGGTCCTCGAACGGCGTGCGCAGCTTCTGGCCGGTGGACGCGGCGAACTCCGGGGAGAGGAAGAGCACCTTGAGAACGGGGGCAATGGCCGTACCGTTGGCGAGGTAGATCCTGGCCAGCTCAGCCACCAGCGAAGCAGGCGCCTCATCGGCCACGAAGCGCACGCAGAGCTTGGTCGCGATCCGCTCGGCGGTCGCGGGGTGCGTGGCCAGGTAGTCCAGCAGCGCCATCGCCGCGTCCTCACCACCGGCCGCCGTCGCGTTCGCGTGGCTGAACCCGAGGATCTGCACGGCACCGGTCGCGTGCTTCGATGCCGTGTACGTGTACGTGCCCGCCGAGGTCACGGTGAGCCCGGTGAGCAGCTTGGCGGCCGCCTTGACGTCGGCCTCGCTGTAGATCATGCCGACGGTGTGCAACTCCATCAGCTCGCGCGCATAGTTCTCGTTCGGCAGCGTCCTGGTCGACGAGCGGTTGTCCAGGTACGTCAGCATCGCCGGGTGCCGGGCCGAGGCCTTGAGCATGTCGGCGAACCGGCCGAACGTGTGCCGGCGCGTCACCGACTTGTCGTAGTCCGGGCGGCTGTCCCACACCCCGCTGGAGGGTGCGGAGATGTGCAGGTGGTTGGCCCAGAACGCGGCGGTCACCTCGAACAGTTGGCGGTTGCTCCAGGCCGCTCGGGCCACCGTGGCGCGACCGAGCTGACCGAAGGCGTCGTAGGAGTGCTTGGGGAGCTTTGCTCGTACCGTGGCGATGTCGGCGCTGGCCAGTGGCAGGCGCGTGAGCAGTGCGTCCAGATCGGCATCGGCAAGGCCCTCGGGGTTGAGCTGGCGGTCCAGCCAGCCCTCGGCGCCCAGCTGCTTGACCTCGGCCAGCAGGGCCGGGGTGGGGCCGAATGTGGCGCGGCGGATCAGGTGCTGGGTGAAGTCGATCTCCGGCTGGACAGCGGCAGCGGCGGCCGGGGCAGCGTCAACGGCGACGGCAACAGCGGCAGCAGTGGAGGCGGCAAGAACGGCCCGGCGAGTCGTCTTCATGCCCAGCCGTTCGGCCGCTGTTGCCTTCTCCAGCGGGTGCGCAACCCAATGCTCACCACCTGCAATCCGCTCGCACCCGTCGCTTCGCGGCGCTCTCGGAAGTACGCTCTGTTGCGTGGATCACATCGATGCGGTACGAACCCCCGCGTCCTGGGTCGTGGTGGGCCTCGACAACGGCGGCACCTGCAACAACGCCACCGTCCTGGACGGCACCGGGCAATACCTGGTGGACCGGCTCGTGGAGAACCCGAGCCGGGTGCAGGACGGCCCCGAGATGGCTGTCGAGTCCCTCGCCGAGGCGTTCACCGGCATCCTCGAGCTGACCAGCACCCCGCTCAGCCTGGTGCGCGCGGTCGGGCTGGACACCCCGGGCCCGGCGACGGCCGCCGGGGTCATCTCCTCCAAGGGCTCGACGAACTTCTCGCAGGTGTCCTGGCACGGCTTCGACATCCGCGGCGCCCTGGAGGCGCGCCTCGGCCTGCCGGTGATCTATGCCAACGACGCCAACGCGGCCGCGCTGTACGCCCACCACCGCCACTTCGGTGCCGAGGCGGCGCTGACCTCCTCGGTGGCCGCCATCGTCGGCACCGGCCTGGGCGGCGGCGTGGTCGAGGGCGGCAAGGTGGTCAGCGGGGCAGCCGGGATGGCCGGTGAGCTCGGGCACGTGCAGATCCCGCTGCACGGGGTGCTGGAGCAGGACCAGCCCGTGCCGTTGTGCAACTGCGGTTTCGAGGGCGACGTGGAGAGCATTGCGTCGCTGACCGGCATCGCAAAGAACCTGCTGCCGTACTGGCTCCAGCGTTTCCCGGACCACCCGCTCACCCAGGAGCCGATCGGCGAGGCGGCCAAGCTGCTGCGCGGCTACGGGGAGAGGGAGGACCCGCTGGCCCTGGCGGTGTTCGGTCAGCAGGCCAAGGCGATCGGCAAGCTGTTCACGATCGCTGCCAACTTCACAGATCCGCACGCGTACTTCCTGGGCGGGGGAGTGGTGGAAGCGGCACCGCACTTCCGGCAGTGGTTCCTCAACACGGTGCGCGAGAACACGCAGCTGCGCCGGGAGCAGCAGGAGGCCGCGACGTTCGCGCTGGTGCCGGATCTCGACATGGCCGGCGCGCGAGGTGCGGCAGTGGCCGCCCTCGACACCGTCGCCGCTTGAATACATCTTCACTTGTCGATGAGCTTTCGGTACCGTGGCTTGGGAGCGCTCCCATCCTCTCGTTTGGAGCTTCCCGTGAGACGTTTCCTCGCCCTGCTTCTCGCCGCCTCGTTCGCCGCCGTGGCCGTTCCCGCCCAGGCCCAAGCCGACACCCGCATCTGCGATCAGTACGGATCGACCACCGTGGCCGGGCGCTACACGGTGATGAACAACCGCTGGGGCACCAGCGCCGAGCAATGCATCAACGTCACCGGCTCCGGGTTCAGCATCGCCAGCCAGCAGGGCACCGGCAACACCAGCGGCGCCCCCGTCTCGTACCCGGCCATCTATTATGGCTGCCACTACACGAACTGCTCGCCCGGCACGAACCTGCCCCTGCAAGTCAGCAAGATCAGCAGCGCCACCAGCAGCATCGACTACACCTACGTCAGCGGCGCCACCTACGACGCGGCCTACGACATCTGGCTCGACCCGCAACCCAAAACCGACGGCGTGAACCAGCAGGAAATCATGATCTGGTTCAACCGCCAGGGAAACATCCAACCCATCGGCTCGGTGGTGGGCACGGCCACGATAGGCGGACGTAGCTGGCAGGTGTGGCAGGGCAGCAACGGAGCAAATGCCGTCATCTCGTACGTAGCCAGCGCGCCGATCACCAGTTGGAGCTTCAGCGTCCTGGACTTCATCACCGACGTCCGCAACCGCGGAGCCATCACCAGCGCCTGGTACCTCACGAGCATCCAAGCCGGCTTCGAACCCTGGATCGGCGGCGCGGGCCTGGCCGTGAACTCCTTCTCCGCCTCGGTCAACGGCGGTACCACTACTCCTCCGCCGCCGACCACCGCCTCTTGCCAGGTTGGCTACGGCACCAACCAGTGGCAGGGCGGCTACACGGCAAACGTGACAGTGGCGAACACCGGCACGTCGGCGGTCAACGGCTGGACGCTGGGCTTCACGTTGCCGTCCGGCCAGGCGATCACCAGCTCGTGGAACGCCGGCCTCACCGGATCGTCGGGCGCGATAACAGCCAGAAACGTCGCCTTCAACGCCACCATCCCGGCCGGCAGCAGCCAGTCGTTCGGGTTCCAGGGCACGTACAGCGGCACCTTCGCCACCCCCGCGGCCTTCACCCTCAACGGCGCCCCCTGCACCCGGGCCTGACCCCGGACCTCGAACCCGGGCCGCCTCGACCGCCGACTCTCCGGCGCCGGGGCGGCTCGCTCCACAACCCACCCGCAAGCCCGAGGGACACACCCGGGCATGGCATCGTCACCGAACAGGAATCCGCCGCGGGAAGGGCGGAAATCCTCAGGCGCCGGCAATCGGGTCCAGTACCAATTCGTGGATGGCATCGAGCAGCAGATCGTCGCCCTCGGAATGGGCAGTAACCGTCACAGCCGCACGCAATAACGGATCGATCACCGCGTACTGTCCAAAGTGGCCGTCCATCCGGCAGCGCCCACCGCGGTCGAGCCACACGCCGAGACCGTACCCGTAGGTGAATTGCTTGCCGTGGGTGTTGTCGCTCGTACTGACGGCGTCCGCAGTCATTCGCTCGACCCAGCCTGCCGGCACAATTCTCCGGCCGTTCCAAACGCCGTCCTGCAGCAACAGTTGAGCGAACCGGGCGAGCTCACCGGTGCGCAGATACAATTCGCTCTCGGCGAACGGGTATCCGAGCGGACACGCATGCCAGGCCGGATCGTGCAGATCCAAAGGCCGGAAAAGCCGAGGCATGAGGTACGACCGCAAGTCCGCCCCCGTCGCCCGCGCGACCACCCGCCCGAGCGCGTACGGCCCGGATCCCGTGTAGGCAAACCGCTGACCCGGCTCAGCCACCAACGGCGCCGCCACGATGTCCTGCAACAGATCCGGCGCATCAATCCGCTCGTGCGCAAACCACTTGTGGCTGGTCCCGCTCGTCATCGTGACCAAGTGCCGCAGCGTCACCTCGGCGAACCCGTCGGCGGCCACCGGCCCAAGCTCCGGGAAGTACGCGAGGAACCGCTCATCCAGGTCGAGCCGTCCCTCGGCGCAGGCCATCCCGAGCGCAACCGCCGGGAACGTCTTCGCCACCGAGTACAGGTTGACCCGATCATCGCAGCGGAACCGATGCCCGACGTCGGGCAGTCCAGCGCGGTGCACGATGATGCCGTACGCGCCGAGGTCGCGGTCGGCGTTGGCTTGAATGAAGTCGTCGAGAAGGGGGATCGTTCAGTCCTTGAGGGCGGTTTCGACGTCTTCGTGCAGGGACAGGTAGCTGGTCAGCCCCAGGGTGTCGAGCAGCCGGCGCAGGAAGCCCGACGGCGCGGCCAAGCGGACCCAGCCGCCCTTTTCCATGGCTCGGCCGTGCGCGGTGACCAGGACGCCCACGCCCATGGAGTCGCAGAAGTCGAGGTCGGCCAGGTCGACCACGATGTGCGGGGTGGGGCGTTCGACCAGGCGGCCGAGGTTGGCCTTCAAGGCGGGGGCGGTGTCGATGTCGAGGGAGCCTCGTAGCGTGAGGACGGCGGTGTTGGGCGGGTGGTGGGCGACCGAGACCTGCATGGGGGTGTCGCTTTCTTGC
>NZ_LOJP01000001.1:3903307-3906590 GCF_001553785.1 Actinoplanes sp. TFC3 | reverse complement strand
GGGTTCAGCCAAGGGGTTGCGGGGGCTACCGGTTCGCAGGAACGGACTGCGATGGTCCCTCCACCCTAAGCGAGTGAACTCATGCGGGCTAATCTTGACTTCGTGAGTCTCAGCCGTAACGATCTTGCGCCCGACTTTGAGCTGCCCGACCAGGACGGGACGCCGCGGCGGTTGTCCGACCTGCTGGCCAGCGGTCCGGTGGTCCTGTTCTTCTATCCGGCCGCGCTGAGCACGGGGTGCACCGCCGAGGCCTGCAACTTCCGGGACCTCGCCGGGGAGTTCCAGGCTGCGGGGGTGCAGCGGGTCGGGATCAGCCGGGACACCATCGGCAAGCAGAAGCAGTTCGCCGACAAGCACGGCTTTGATTATCCGTTGCTCTCCGACCCCGAGAGCAAGGTCGCTTCCGCGTACGGAGTGAAGCGCAAACTTCCCCTCGGGTCCCTGAGCACCAAACGCCTGACCTTCGCCATCGGCACCGACGGGCGCATCATCGACGTGATCCACAGCGAGCTGGACATGAACCAGCACGCCGGCCGCGCCCTGCAAGCAGTCACCAAGACGCGGCCGTCGTCCTAGGGCACTACACCTCGTTGCGCCATTTGCGGCCGCTGCGGCCGATGAGGCGGTCGGCGTCGGTGGGGCCCCAGGACGCCGCCTCATAGGTCGGGATGGGGCTGGCGTCGTTGGCCCAGTGCTCGATGATCGGGTCGACGATGCGCCAGCACTGCTCGACCTCGTCGGTGCGGATGAACAGCGTGGGGTCGCCCAGCAGCGCGTCGAGCAGCAGCCGCTCGTAAGCCTCGGGGCTCTCCTCGCGGAAGGTCTGCTCGTAGGAGAAGTCCATGCTGGCGGTGCGCACCCGGAACGAGTGGCCCGGCACCTTGGCCCCGAAGCGCAGGCTGATGCCCTCGTTGGGCTGGATGCGCAGGATCAGCGCGTCGGCCTCGAGGTCGGTGAGCTGGTTGGTCGGGATCGGCAGGTGCGGTGGGCGCTGGAACTGCAGCGCCACCTCGGTGAGCCGGGCCGGGAGCCGCTTTCCGGTCCTGACATAGAACGGCACGCCGGCCCAGCGCCAGTTGTCGACGTTGAGGCGCATGGCCGCGTACGTCTCGGTGCGCGACAGCGGGTCGACGCCCACTTCCTCACGGTAGCCGGCCATCAGGTCCTCACGGGTACCCCCGCGGGTGTACTGCCCGCGCACCGCCAGGTCGGCGATGTCGCGGTCGGTGGGCAGCCGGATCGCTTGCAACAGCTTGACCTTCTCGTTGCGCAGCCCCTCGGCGTCGAACGAGGCCGGCGGCTCCATCAGCGCGAGCGCGAGGACCTGCAGCACGTGGTTCTGCACGATGTCGCGCATGGCCCCGGCGTGCTCGTAGAAGCCGCCGCGGGTGCCCACGCCCAGCGTCTCGGCCACGGTGATCTGCACGTGGTCGACCCAGGAGCGGTTCCAGATGGGCTGGAAGATCGCGTTGGCGAAGCGCAGCGCCAGCACGTTCTGGACGGTGTCCTTGCCCAGGTAGTGGTCGATGCGGAAGACCTGGGGCTCGTCGAACGCGGCGTGCACGATGCCGTCGAGCTCGCGGGCGCTGGCCAGGTCGTGGCCGTACGGCTTCTCGATGACCAGGCGCGAGAAGCTGCCCTCGCGGGCGTGGTTGAGCCCGGCCCCGGCCAAGCCGTTGATGACCGGCTCGAACGCCTCGGCGGGCGTCGAGAGGTAGAAGATCCGGTTGCCCGCGGTGCCGCGGCTGGCGTCCAGCTCGTCGAGGGTCTCGCCAAGCCGCTTGTACGTCTCCGGGTCGTCGTAGCCGCCGGACACGTACCGGATGCCGCCTTGTAGCTGCGACTTGTCGGCGAGGCTGCGGCTGCCCAGCGAGCTCTCGGCGAACTGGTGGTCCTGCATCGGCGTGCGGGCCACGCCGACCAGGGCGAACTCGGCCGGCAGCCGGTTGTGCCGGGCCAGGCTCTCCACGGCCGGCAGCTTCTTGCGGCGGGTCAGGTCGCCGGACGCACCGAAGATCACCAGGGTGGCGGGCGGGGCGTTGCGGTCCTGCGCCAGTTGCGGAACGTTGTCCATCGTCTTGGGTTTCCTCCACCGCGAACGTGAGCTTGCGTGTGAACTCTACGCAGCGGGCACTGCGATCGGATCAAACCACTACGCCGATGCGACCAGGCCCATAGCCGCAAAAGTGGCAAACTGTCATTTAAGCGGCCAACTGGCAGAGGAGACGGCGTGAAGTATCGGCTGGTTACGCGCAGTGACTTCGACGGGCTGGTCTGTGCCGTCCTGCTGCGTGTGCTCGACATGATCGACGACATCACGTTCGTGCATCCCAAGGACGTCCAGGACGGGGTGATCGATATCACGGACCGTGACATCCTCACCAACCTGCCGTACGACCCACGCGCTTATCAAGTGTACGACCACCACCACTCGGAAACCCTGCGTAACGAGGGCAACCGCAGCAACCACATCATCGACCCCGACGCGCCGTCGGCAGCCCGGGTCATCTACGACCACTTCGGCGGCGCCGAGCGTTTCCCCGAGGTCCCCGACGACCTGATGCGCGCCGTGGACCAAGCGGATTCCGCGGACTACCAGCTCGACGACATCCTCAACCCGCAGGGCTGGACGCTGCTGAACTTCCTGATGGACAGCCGCACCGGGCTCGGCCGCTTCCGCGAGTTCCGGATCTCGAACTACCAGCTGATGATGCTGCTCATCGACGCGTGCCTGCAGATGGCCTCGGTCGAGGAGATCCTGGCTCTCAAGGACGTCGCCGAGCGCGCTGAGCTGTTCCAGGACTGCTCGGCCATGTTCGTCGAGCAACTGCGCCGGGTGAGCCGGGTCGAGGGCGACGTGGTGATCGTCGATCTGCGCGAGGAAGAGACGATCATGGCCGGCAACCGGTTCATGGTGTACGCGCTGTACCCCCAGGCCCGGGTGTCCGTGCACATCATCTGGGGCCGGCAGAAGCTGAACACGGTGTTCGCCTGCGGCAAGTCGATCCTCGACCGCACCTCTCCGGTGGACATCGGCGAGGTCATGCTGCGCTACGGCGGCGGCGGGCACCTGGCCGCGGGCACCTGCCAGGTGCCGCACGAGGACTCCGACCGGGTCGAACGCGAGATCATCGACGCGCTCAAGTCCGCCTGAGACGTACCGGGAGAAGCGCTCCGGACGTACCGAGGTTGCTGGCGGGGGGGGGGGGCGGACCCCCCCCCCCCCCCCCCCCGCCGGGCGGGGGGGTTTGCCCTGGCCCCCCCCCCCCGGCGGGGTTCCCGC